>NZ_LMIO01000001.1 GCF_001428745.1 Leifsonia sp. Root227
CGGCAGGATGCCGCGCGAGACCTCAATCTAGCTAAGACTCTCTGCGCCGATGGTACTGCAGGGGGGACCCTGTGGGAGAGTAGGACACCGCCGGACTTCTTTTCACGAAATGGCCACCCACCGGGTGGCCATTTCGCATTTAACAACCAACATCACAACACAACAGGGCGTCGGGAACGACGTAGGCTGGGCAACGTTCCCGCCACCCAACAGGAGAAGTCGTGAGCGATACACCGGCAGACGACCAGCGAGACGCGCGCAGCGCCGACGATCGAGGCGGCGCTTCCGGTGCACGCTCCGGTGGGTCGCGAGGCGACGGACCGCGCCGATCGGACAACGGGAGCGGGCGTCCGAATCAGGGCGGCCGCGGAGGCTCCGATGGTTACCGCGGTTCCAGTTCGCGGGACGGACAGCGATCGAGCGGCGGATACCGCAGCGACCGCGCACCGCGTGACGGTGGCCGAGACGGTGAGCGTTCTGGTGGGTACCGTGGCCGAGACGGTGAGCGCTCTGGTGGGTACCGTGGCAACGGGGCTCCGCGCGACGGGGCACAGCGCGATGGGTATCGGGGCAACCGCGACTCTGCGCCGCGCGACGGATTTCGCGGTCGGGACGGCGGCTCCAGCGGTGCTGACCGCGGCGGCAGGGATGCCGGTCCGCGTGATGGGTACCGGGGTGACCGGGCTTCGCGTGATGGCGCTCCGCGTGATGGGTATCGGGGCGATCGGGCTTCGCGTGATGGCGCTCCGCGTGATGGGTATCGGGGTGACCGTGCTCCTCGTGATGGCGGCTCGCGTGATGGCTATCGTGGTGATCGTGCTCCGCGTGATGGTGCGCCGCGTGACGGGTACCGCGGTGAGCGCGCACCCCGTGACGGCGAACGTTCCGGAGGTTACCGCGGCAACGGTGGTACCGGGGCTCCCCGCACTGGTGGTTCTCGCGACGGTTACCGTGGTGATCGTGCTCCGCGTGATGGTGCGCCGCGCGACGGTTACCGTGGTGATCGTGCTCCGCGTGATGGTGCTCCGCGTGACGGGTACCGCGGTGATCGTGCTCCGCGTGATGGTGCTCCGCGCGATGGCTACCGGGGCGCGAGCTCGCGGGACGGGCAGCGCAGTGGCGCGCCGTCGGGTGGTCGTGGGGGCGCATCCCGTGGCTATGACAGGGACGGTGGCGGACGCGGCGCCGGACGTGACGGACGCGATGGACGTGACGGAGGACGCGATGGGGGCCGCGGCGACAAGCTGTGGACCAGGGACGGGCGTCCGGCGCGCGGCGACCGCGACGCCAGGGACTACGAGCGCGAGCTCACCGAAGAAGAGCGCATGGCGCGAGAGCTGCGGTCGGTTCGTCCACGGCACGACGACCCGGAGATCCCCGAGAGCGTGCAGGCGCGCGACCTCGACAAGGGGGCTCGTGTCGAGCTGAAGACGCTCAGCAAGGACAACGCCGACTGGGTGGCACGTCACCTGGTGATGGCAGCTCAGCTAATCGAGGAAGACCCGGAGCTCGCCCACAAGCACGCGCTCTCCGCCGCCCGTAGGGCAGGGCGCATCGCGGTCGTTCGCGAGACGCTCGCGATCACCGCGTACGGTACAGGCGACTTCGCCCTCGCTCTGCGGGAACTGCGCACCTATCGGCGCATCTCCGGTTCCAACGACCAGCTTCCGCTGATGGTGGACAGCGAGCGCGGGGTCGGCCGTCCGGATCGGGCGCTCGAACTCGGGCGGAGCGTCGACCGGTCGACGCTGCCGAACGACGTGCAGGTGTCGCTGGCCATCGCGATGTCCGGAGCGCGTCTCGACCTCGAGCAGCCGGAAGCGGCCCTGGCCGAGCTCGAGATTCCCCAGCTCGACCCGAACAGGGCGTTCAGCTGGAGTCCCGACCTGTTCCACGCGTACGCGGATGTGCTCGGCGAACTCGGGCGCACGGAAGACTCCGAGGCGTGGCGCGAGCGCGCCACCCGTGCGGAGGAAGCGATCGGCGACGCACTGTCGATGGATGAGCACGAGACCGTCGACGTCGTCGAGGAAGAGTACGAGTTCGACATCGACGGGGAGGACAGCATCGCGATCGGCGACGCTGGTTCCGTGGATGAGGATGCGGACATCGTGCTCGAGCTCGAAGACGACGTGGAGCTCGACGACGCCGAGGCTGACGAGGTCGCTGATGCCGGCGACGACGTTGACGACGCTGACGACGCTGACGACGACTCTGATGACGACGGCGACGCTGACGACGCCGAGGCCCTCGACGACCAGCACAAGGACACCGACCAGGACGACGTGGAGGAAGACGCGACCGATGGCCCTGTTTCGCCGGAGCGCTAAGGCCGTGACCCCCCTCGACGGAGTCGATCTGGTGCTGGCCGACCTCGACGGAGTCGTGTACAAAGGCCCTGACGCGATTCCCCACGCCGTAGACAGCCTCAACCTGGCCGCTGAAACCGTGCGAGTCGGTTACATCACCAACAACGCATCCCGCACAGACGCATCCGTCGCCGGGCACCTCACCGATCTCGGCTTGCACGTGCAGCCGGCGGATGTGGTGACCTCGCCGCAGGCGGCCGTGCGGCTGCTCGCCCAGCACGTGCCGCCCGGGGCGACCATCCTGGTCATCGGCGGCGACGGCCTGGTCGACGAGGTGCAGAAGGGCGGGTTCGCCGTCACGCGTTCCGCCGACGACGATCCGGCCGCCGTGATCCAGGGCTTCGCACCCGAAGTCGGCTGGACGCAACTCGCCGAGGCGGCGTTCGCGCTGCAGGGCAGGTCGGACGAGGAGCGGCCGTGGGTCGCTACGAACACCGACTGGACCATTCCGGTCGCTCGCGGGATCGCACCGGGCAACGGCACGCTCGTCTCCGCCGTGCACACGGCAGCCGGACGCCTCCCGATCGTGGCGGGCAAGCCGGAGGTCGCCATCTTCGAAGAGGCGGTCACGCGCTTCGGTGCGTCCAAAGCATTGTTCATCGGAGACCGGCTCGACACCGACATCCTCGGCGCCAACCGCGCCGGGATCGACTCTGTGCTCGTGCTGACGGGGGTCGACCGCGCCAAGCAGCTGATCGCGGCGGACGCGAACTCGCGACCGACGTACATCCTCGGCGACCTGCGCGGACTGAGCGAGCCGTACCCGGCCACCGGCTTCAGCAAGGACGGACGCACCGCCACCGTGGGGGACGCATCCGTGTCGATCGACGGCAACGACGTGCGCATCCTGAGTGAGGGCGACGACGAGCTGAACCTGCTGCGCGCTGCGTGCGCAGTCATCTGGGGCTCCGGTCGTGCGATCTACGGGCTCGAGGTTCCGGAGCGACTGTACAGCTGAGCCGTCAGAGCGCCGTCGCCCGCTCCACGAGGCGGTAGCAGCGGCGGATGCGGTCGAGCCACCAGTCGCGACGGTCGCCGTCGGCCGCGAGCGCGTCGAGACGCGCGGAGGAGACGGACGGGCGCAGCACGGGGATGCTCCCGTCGACCGGGCGGAGCGGTTCGTCGGTGACGTCGTTGACGAACATTGCGGCAGTGCCCAGCCCGCAGTCGAAGTCGAGCCGGGGGACAGCGGCCGCAAGGTGCGCGCCCATCGCGATGCCGACGGAGGTGTCGATCGCGCTGGAGACGACGACAGGGAGGCCGGCCTCCGCGACGATGCGCAGAGCCGAGTGGATGCCGCCGAGCGGTTGCGCCTTGACGATCAGCAGGTCGGCAGCGTCCGCGCGGGCGACGGCGAGAGGATCGCTGGCCTTGCGCACGCTCTCGTCTGCGGCGATCGGAACATCCATGTATGCGGTGCGGCGGCGGATCTCGGCCAACTCCTCGATGGAGGCGCACGGCTGCTCCACATACTCGAGATCGAAGGGTGCGAGAGCGTGGATGGCGTGCTCGGCCTCATCGACGTTCCAGAACGTGTTCGCGTCGATGCGGATGCGTCCCTCCGGGCCGAGGTGGTCGCGGACGGCGCGCACGCGTGCGATGTCGTCAGCGAGCGTCTGCCCCGGCTCGGCGACCTTCACCTTTGCCGTGCGCGCGCCGGGGTAGCGGTCGAGGATCGCCGCGACCGCGTCTGCTGCGACGGCGGGAACGGTCGCGTTGACCGGGATGCGGTCGCGGAGCGGGGTGGGGACGGCGCGCCAGCCGAAGTCGATGGCGGCGTGCAGCCAGCGGGCGGATTCCGCGTCGTCGTACTCGACGAACGGGGAGAACTCGGTCCAGCCCTCCTGGCCCTCGAACAGCACCGCCTCGCGGACCGTGATGCCGCGGAATTTCGAGGTCATCGGCAGCGCGACGACACGGGCGGTTTTCAACAGGTCGGCGAGCTCGGGCAACATTCCACAAGTGTCGCACGACCGGTCCGCGCCGCGACCGTGAACCGTAGGCTGGTGGCATGGCAAAAGCAGTCTCAGAGATCTTCGACACGAGCGCGTGGAGCGAGGTCGCCGGCTTCGAGGAGCTGACCGACATCACGTACCACCACGATGTCGCCAGGCGCGTGGCGCGCGTGGCGTTCAACAGGCCGGAGGTGCGCAACGCGTTCCGGCCGCACACGGTCGACGAACTCTATGCGGCGCTGGAGGATGCACGCACCAACCCGCGGATCGGCGTCGTGCTGCTGACGGGCAATGGTCCGAGCCCGAAAGACGGCGGGTGGGCGTTCTGTTCGGGAGGCGACCAGCGCATCCGGGGACGCGACGGGTACAAGTACGCGGAGGGTGAGACGGCGTCAGGCATCGACGCTGCGCGCAGCGGGCGACTGCACATCCTCGAGGTGCAACGACTCATCCGGTTCATGCCGAAGGTCGTGATCGCGGTCGTCCCCGGCTGGGCGGCCGGCGGCGGCCACTCCCTGCACGTGGTCTGCGACCTGAGCATCGCGAGTGCTGAGCACGGGCGGTTCAAGCAGACCGATGCGGACGTCGGCTCGTTCGACGCCGGGTACGGCAGCGCATACTTCGCCAGGCAGATCGGGCAGAAGAACGCTCGGGAGGTGTTCTTCCTGGCCAGGGAGTACTCGGCACAGCGAGCATACGAAATGGGCGCGGTGAACGCAGTCGTGCCGCATGCCGAGCTGGAGACCACGGCGCTGGAATGGGCGAACGAGATCCTGACCAAGTCGCCGACAGCCATTCGGATGCTGAAATTCGCGTTCAACGCGGTGGACGACGGGCTGGTCGGGCAGCAGGTGTTCGCCGGAGAGGCGACGCGACTGGCGTACGGCACGGACGAAGCGGTCGAGGGGCGCGACTCGTTCCTGGAGAAGCGGGAGCCGGACTGGTCGCCGTTCCCCTGGCAGTTCTGAGCGGGCGTGGCGCGGATGACGACGGCTATCGGGAGGAAGCGGTGACGCGGGCGCTGCGGGTGGTGGATTCCGGGCGCCCGGCGGAGGTGTATGAAGCGCTGCGGGAAGCGCTCGGCGGTGGCGGTGGCGCTGTAGTGCCGCGCGACGGTGGCACGGGGCCCGGTGTCGGCGCTGGCGTCGATGTCGCGTCTGGCGTCGATGTTGCGTCTGGCGTCGATGTCGCGTCTGGCGTCGATGTCGCGTCTGGCGTCGATGTGGCGTCTGGGGCGTGGCCGGGTCAGGACGAGCGGGTGGCGCAGAACGTCGCGCTGGTGATCGAGACGTCGGGATCGACGGGAGTGCCGAAACGCGTGGCGTTGTCGGCGGACGCCCTGCTTGCGAGTGCCGCCGCGTCGGCGGGGGCAATGGGCGGACAGGGACAGTGGATGCTCGCGCTGCCCGCCCACTATGTGGCGGGGGCGCAGGTGCTTGTGCGGTCGATCGCCGCGGAGACGGAGCCGGTGTACTACGGCGACGGGCACTTCGATCCGACGCGGTTCGCGGAGGCGGCCGGCCGGCTGGAGCACGACCTGCGGTTCGTCTCCGTGGTTCCGGTGCAGCTGGCGAGGCTGGTCGCGGCGTCCGAGTCCGGTGACAGGGCGGTGGGCGACGCGCTGCGACGGTTCGACGGCATCCTCGTCGGTGGGCAGGCGCTCACGCCTGAACTGCGGGAGCGTGCGCTGGCGGCGGGCGCGCGCATCCTGAGCACATACGGGTCGAGCGAGACGGCGGGCGGGTGCGTGTACGACGGGCGACCGATCGGGACGACGAACGTTCGGGCGGTCGACGGACTGCTCGAGATCGCCGGGCCGGTGCTCGCGGAGGGCTACTTGGGCGATCAGGAGCGGACAGCGGCGATGTTCCACGAGGCGGACGGACAGCGATGGTATCGCACGGGCGACCTCGGGCGCGTGGACAGCGAAGGCACGGTGAGCGTGCTCGGCCGGGCCGACAACGTCATCATCTCGGGCGGGGAGAAGGTGCTGCTCGACGCGGTCGAGGGCGCGGTGCGGGCGCTGGACGGATTCGGCGGGGCGGTGGTGGTGGCCGTGGACGATGAGGAATGGGGCCAGGTGCCCGTCGTGGTCGTCGAACGCAATAGTTCCGCGTCGTCGACCACGCTCGCCGCGGTGCGCGCGCATGTCGCCGAGAGGGCAGGCCGGGCGGCAGCCCCCGCCGCCATCGTGCAGGTGGATGCGCTGCCGCACCTCAGCAGCGGCAAGCCGGACCGGGTGGCGGCGCGGCAGGTCGCGGCGGACGAAACGGCATAGCCGTTGTTGTTACGATTCGCACTGTGATGAGTCAGAACAAGCCACGAATGCAACGGATGACGCCCGCTCAGCGCCGCAACGGCGGCAGGCCTGGACGTCCCGGGGCAGCGAAGGTCAAGGTCAAGCCGGCAACCGCATCCGACTGGATCGCCGGCGCACGACTGCGCACCCTGCCGCTGGCGATCGCTCCGGTCATCATCGGCGTCGGCGCTGCCAAGGTGGCGGACGGAGCCGGGATCTGGCACCCGGTGCGCGCGCTGCTGTGCCTCGCCGTGGCGGTTTTCCTGCAGATCGGCGTCAACTACGCGAACGACTACTCAGACGGAATCCGCGGGACGGACCAGTTCCGGGTCGGGCCGAGCAGGCTGACCGGGTCCGGCAGGGCCGCGCCGAAGCGGGTCCTCACCGTCGCGCTCGTGTTCTTCGCGCTCGGCGCGGTCGCCGGGCTGGTGCTCGTGCTGCTCACCCAGCATTGGTGGGTGCTCATCGTCGGGGCCGCGGCCATCGTCGCCGCCTGGTTCTACACGGGAGGCAAGCGGCCGTACGGGTACTTCGGGCTCGGCGAAGTGTTCGTGTTCCTGTTCTTCGGGCTGGTCGCCACGGCCGGGACCACATACATGCTGGCGGGCATCGTCAACCAGGAGGCCTGGTTCGGCGCCGTCATCGCAGGGCTCATCGCGTGCGCGGTGCTGATGGTGAACAACATCCGTGACATCGGGCCGGACAAGCAGGCGGGCAAGCGGACGCTCGCCGTGCTGCTCGGGAACGTCGCATCCCGGATCGTCTTCTGCGTGCTGCTCCTGGTGCCGTTCGGCATCCTGGCCGTTCTGGCCCTGCTCTACCCGTTCGCCTGGTTCGGGATGTTCGCGCTGCTGGCCGCTCTGCCCGCCTGCGTCATCACGCTGTTCGCCAAGACGCCGCGCGAACTGGTCACTGCGCTGCAGCTGACCAGCTTCACCGGGCTGCTGGTGGCGCTGGCGCTCGGTGCCGCATACGCGTTCTGATCGGAGAACGGATCAGCGGCGTAACGAATAGCCGGAGACGCTGAGGCCTGAGCCGACTCAGGAGGCTTTGTCGGTGTGCTCGGTGTGCACCGGGTGCTCGGCGTGCTCTGGGTGCTCGGTGTGCTCCGGGCGCTCGGCGGCGTCGACGACCGCATCTTCCGCGTCGTCGTCGACGGTCGTGGCCGGCTTGTCGCGGTGGCGGGCGGCGTACAGGTCCGTCGACACGGCGTTGCGCGGCTTGCTGAGGAAGATGTAGGAAAGGCAGAGCCCGATGAGCGCCGCCGCGATGACCGCGATCCACCAGTCGATGCGCAACACCAGCAGGATCGCGAGCGGGATCGCGAACAACAGGAGGCGGAGCACAGAATAAGTGACCCAGGAGGGAATGCGTTTCACCCTCCCAGCTTAGAGACACTCTCTGAGAGTTACGATTGACGCATGGTTCGCCTCTGGATAGTCCTCGGCGTCGCTGCCGCGGTTTTTTACATCTATTCCGTGGCAGACTGCGCCTTCTTCGACCGTTCCAGGGTGCGCGGCCTTCCCAAGCCCGTGTGGCTTCTCGTCATCATCCTGTTCCCGGTCATCGGCGGGGTGCTCTGGTTCCTCATCGGACGCGGTCGACGCAAGAACGGCATCGGCCGGCGCACAGTCGCCCCGGACGACGACCCCGAATTCCTGAAGCGCCTCCGCGTCGACCACGACCAGGAAGAGCGCATCCGGCAACTGGAGAAGGAACTCGCCGAACTCGATGACAACGGACCAGACAACGACCAAACCGGCCGCCGGGATGGGTGAACAAGCCGCACAGCCCGCTCCTACGGGAAACCCAGCCACCGACTACTCCATCGCACTCCTCACCGCGCTCGTGCGCGCGGGGGTGCACGACCTGATCGTCAGCCCTGGCTCGCGCTCGCAGGCACTCGCCCTCGTCGCCGCCGAGCTGGAACGCTCCGGCTCGGCCCGGCTCCACGTGCGCATCGACGAGCGGGTCTCCGGATTCCTCGCGCTCGGCCTCGCACGCGAAGGTGGCGCGCCCGCCGTGGTCATCACCACCAGCGGCACGGCCACCGCCAACCTGCACCCCGCCGTGCTCGAAGCGCACGAGTCCGGCATCCCGATGATCGTCCTCACCGCCGACCGCCCGGATGAGCTCCGCGGCATCCGCGCCAATCAGACCACCCACCAGGACGGCCTCTACGGCGTCGCCGTGCGTTCCACTCGCGATGTCGCGGCGCCGACCGGCGCAGACGGCGAACAGAGTGAGGCGACGGCGCTCGCGCTCGCCGCCGTGCGCGCGGCCGTCGGAGCGGACACAGGGGACCCTGGCCCCGTCCACCTCAACATCGCTTTCCGCGAGCCGCTGTCCGTCGCCGTCCCGGAGCTCGGACGCATCGAGGCAGGCGAACGGCCGGCGACAGCGGGTCCGGAAGCACTCGGACGGGAGACGATCGAACTCGCAGACGGCAAGCGCACCGTGGTGATCGCGGGAGCGGACGCCGGACCGGAGGCTGAGGAGTTCGCCCGCGCATCCGGAGCACCGTTGCTGGCTGAGGTGTCGAGCGGGTCCCGGTTCGGGCCGAACCTGGTCGTCGCATACCGGGAGCTGCTGCACGAGGACGACTTCGGCGGACGTGTCGAGCGTGCCATCGTCTTCGGACACCCGACGCTCAGCCGGGAGGTGCCCGTCCTGCTCACCAGGGAGGACGTGGAGGTCGTCGTCGTCGCGCCCAGAGGCGCGCAGGCGTACAACCCCGGGCACCGGGCGCGGATCGTCGGAGGGGTGCTCCCGCCCGCATCCATCGACCTGCGGTCCCCGGACGTGCGCGCGTGGGTGGGCAGCTGGGTGTTCGGCAGCCGCCGCCTCATCGAGCAGGCGGAACTCGCGGCAGACCCTGCAGCCACGGCCCCGGACGTCGACAAGGCTCGTTCGTACGACCCGGCCGATGCTCTCGCCTTCGCCAGGGCGGAGCTCGCCGCCGTGCGCGCCCCGATCACGCGACCGTTGCTCGCCGAGGCGCTGTGGCGGTACACCTGGCCGCACGACCGTCTGCTGTTCGGCGCCTCCCGGCTGGTGCGGGATGCGGACAGGATCGTGTCAGGGAAGAAGCTCAGGGTGCACGCGAACCGCGGCCTCGCCGGAATCGACGGCACGATCGCCACGGCCATCGGCATCGCACTGGAGAGTCAGGCCGCCGCGGAGGCGGCAGGTGCGCCGACCGGCGTGACGCGGCTGCTGCTCGGAGACATCGCGATGCTGCACGACGTCGGTTCGCTGCTGTTCGGCGAAGGGGAGCGTCGGCCGCACCTGCAGGTGATCGTCGGAAACGACGGAGGGGGAACGATCTTCGACGGGCTGGAGGTGGCGACGAGCGCGCCTGCCAGCGCGTTCGACCGGGTGCTTTACACGCCGCAGAGGGTCGAGCTCGCGGTGCTCGCGCAGGCATACGGATGGGCGCACCGCGTCGTTCGCACGAAGGGCGAACTCGACCAGGCGCTGTCCGCTCCACCTGCGGGCGTGAGCATCGTCGAGGTTCCGCTCGGGCGCTGACCGGCGCTGCATCCCGCCAACTCGCCGTGTAGTTGCGCGGGTCGGGCCGCGCCGTGCCCGCAGAGGGGTAACGTGACGAAAATGCAAGGTAGCTGGTTTCGGCGCTCACGGCGTCGTGGAGCCGAATGACTCGGTCAGTCACGCCTCGGCAGGGTAAAGCCGCCGCCGGACGCGCGAATCGACCTGCTCCGGCCCGTGCCCACGGTCACCACCGGGGGCCGCTGGTCGCGGTCGCGGTCGCCGCCCTTGGGGTCGTCTTCGGTGACATCGGGACGAGCCCGCTCTACGCGCTGAAGACGGTGTTCCTCCTCGACGGCGGCGCCGTGCGCGCCAACGAGAGCGACGTCTTCGGCGTCATCTCGCTGATGTTCTGGAGCATCACGATCGTGGTCTCGATCAAGTACCTCGGCATCCTGATGCGCGCCGACAACGACGGCGAGGGCGGCGTGATGGCGCTGGCAGCACTCGCGCAGCGCCTCTACGCGAAGCGCGCGGGCAAGGCCGGGATTCTGCTGGTGATCGGCATCGTCGGCGTCTCGCTGTTCTACGGAGACTCGATCATCACGCCCGCGATCAGCGTCCTGTCGGCCGTCGAAGGCCTGCACGTCACGATCCCGGCGATCTCGCACCTCGTCATCCCGATCGCGGCCGTGATCCTGGTCGGCCTGTTCGTCGTGCAGCGTTTCGGAACGGGGAAGGTCGGCGTGCTGTTCGGCCCGATCATGGTGCTCTGGTTCGTCGTGCTCGCCGTGGCAGGACTCGGAATGGTGATCCAGTATCCGTCCGTGCTGCTCGGGCTGTCGCCCAGCTACGCGGTGGTCTTCATCATCGCGCATCCCTCGATCTCGTTCATCGCGCTTGGCGCGGTGGTCCTCGTGATCACCGGCGCTGAGGCTCTGTACGCCGACATGGGGCACTTCGGCCGCTCGCCGATCCGCCGGGCCTGGTTCTTTCTGGTGTTCCCAGCGCTCACGATCAACTATCTCGGTCAGGCCGCGCTGATCCTGCACCACCCGGCGGCGAAGGCCAACCCGTTCTTCCTGCTGATCCCGGACTGGGGGCGGCTCCCCGTCGTCATCCTGGCGACGGCGGCGACCGTGATCGCCAGCCAGGCGGTCATCTCCGGAGCGTTCTCGCTCTCCAGGCAGGCCGTGCAACTGGGCTTGCTGCCGCCGCTCACCGTGCGCCAGACCTCGAAACGCGAGGGCGGCCAGATCTACATGCCCGCCATCAACGCTCTCCTGTTCGTCGGCGTGATGGCCGTGATGCTCTCCTTCGGCTCCTCCGATCGGCTGTCCACCGCATACGGGATCTCTGTCACAGGGGCGCTGGTCGTCGACACCCTCCTGCTCGTACTGGTCGCCCGCCCGCTCTGGGGCTGGGGGCCGTGGAAGATGGCTGCGGCCGCCATCGTCTTCGGCGGCCTCGAACTGGCCTTCCTCGCAGGAAACCTCTCCAAGATCGTGAACGGCGGCTGGGTTCCCCTGCTCATCGCTGCGGCCGTCATCCTCGTCATGACCACGTGGCGCCGTGGACGACTGCTGGTGAAGGAGGACAGGCAGGTCAAGGAGGGCTCTCTCGCCGAGTTCATCGAGGACGTGCGCAAGAAGAACCTCCCGCGCGTTCCAGGGATCGCGATCTTCCCGCACCCGAACAAGGACAGCACTCCGCTCGCCTTGCGGGCGAATGTGGAGCACAACCACGTGCTGCACGAGAACGTGATCATCGTGTCGGTGAGCACGGCGCAGGTTCCGCACGTGCCGCGCATGGAGGCGTTCTCGTATGACGAACTCGGCTACACCGACGACGGCATCGAGCACCTGACCATCCGCTTCGGCTTCTCGGACGAACCGGACATCCCGCGGGCGTTGCGTGCCGCGTGCTACGCGGGAGTGCTGCCGCTCCACGCGCGCGACTTCAAAGACGCCTCGTACTTCATCTCCCGCGGGGCGATCCGGACCACCCGGACGACGAAGATGGTCAGGTGGCGCCGGTCGCTGTTCATCGCGCTCGCCCATAATGCCGCTGATCCCGCCGCGCGCTTCGGTCTCCCAGCGCTGCGCACCGTCACGATGGGGAGCGACGTCGAGATCTGACGCCAGCCAGGCAGGCAGGAAGGCAAGCGGGGCGGTCGATGCTCGGCAGGCTCTCGCGGATCGCACAACCGGCGGCCCGGACGGTGCGGCGCCGTTTGGAGGCCGTCGACAACGGAAGTGAGAGATCGTTGGCGGCTGGCTAGCATGACCGGGTGCACATGATCTTTCGGACGATGCTTCACTTCCTGATCTCGCGCTTCGGGCCGCGGCTGGGGCACTGGGATGTGGCGCGCACGAGATTCCGGGTGCTGCCCACCGATCTCGACATCCTGAAGCACATGAACAACGGCGTGTACCTGTCGATCGCCGACATCGGGCGGTTCGACCTGCTCAGCCGGAACGGCGTGTGGGCGATCTTCAAGAAGCGCGGGTGGTATCCGGTGGTCGCGTCGGAGACGATCTCGTTCCGGAAGTCGCTGGAACTGTGGCAGCCGTTCGTGGTCGAGTCGCGCATCCTGGGCTTCGACGAGCGGGCCGTGTATGTGGAGCAGCGGTTCACGGTGGACGGCGAGATCTACACGCAGGCGTTCATCCGCGGCCGCTTCCTCAAACGGGGCGGCGGCATCGTGACCAATGAGGAGCTGCTGGATGCGGTGGGCGTCGCACCCTCCGACGTCTCGGTTCCCGAGTGGCTGCTGCAGTGGGGCGCGGATGCCGCCCTGCCGTCCACCAAGGCGGCCGCGCCGAGCGTCTGGGCGGAGTAGGACAGCATCGAGTCCGAACTTGTTCACGTTCAGGATCGGCGTGTCGCCTGAACAAGTCCGGACTCGATTGCTGGGGGATGGCTAGCGCGGGACGGGAGCCGGGCCGAACGCGAAGACGCCGTCGGGGTCCCAGGTGGCGCGGACCGCGGCCAGGCGGTCGAAGATCGCCGGCGGCCAGGTGTGCTCGAACGCCTCTGGGTCGCTGAGACCGGCTGACCAGTTGACGTTCGTGATCTCGGAGATGCGGTCGGCGAGCACGTCGGCCACGGCGGCAGCGCGAGCCGGCGCGAGTTCGGCGAACGTCGACGGGTCGGCCGCGAGCGTCGACACCGTGTACCTGCTGTCGCGGCCTCCGACGGACGAGCCCTCCGGGACGTCGCGCGCCGTCGCGCCGCCGAGCTGACGGATCTCGAGTGCGAGGAACGGCGACCCGGTTCCCGGTCCGGCCACGTCGAGCAGGGCTTCGCTCGTCTGCCTGTCGAACGAGTCGAGCATCAGACCGCGGATCCAGCTCGGCGCGCCCTGCTCAGGGTCGTTGTGGATGGTCGCGACGGCCGTGGTGGGCATCTCGCCGACCATGTCGAGGTACACCGGCGCCGCCGCGCGCATCGGAGCGAACAGCCGCTCGCCATCGGCCGCGTCGCCGGGGAACGCGAAGCGCACACTGAGCAGCGAACGGCCGCGCAGTGGAGGCGGCGGCCCCTCCATGTCCGGGATCTGCAGGAAGACGACCGACGTGGTCGCCTCCTCCGACAGCTGCGCCGACCAGTCCGCCCATGCTCCGAACGCGTCTGCGATGGCGTCGCCTTCGAAGAACACGCTTCCGGCGTACAGCGTGCGCAGCGGCACGAGTTCGAGCGTCATCTCGGTGACCACGCCCAGCCCGCCCTTGCCCCCGCGCAGCGCCCAGAACAGGTCGGGGTTGGTGTCGGCGTCCGCCGTGACGACCTCGCCGTCCGCGGTGACGACGCGGAACCCGCGCGCCCAGTCCGATGTGAAGCCGTGGCTTCTCGCCAGCGGGCCGACACCGCCGCCGAGCGAGTACCCGACCGCTCCGACGCTGGTGGACGAACCGGTGACCGGCATGAGGCCGAACTCGGCGGTCGCGACGATGACCGGCGCCCAGCGCACGCCGGCGCCGAGGGTGGCGAGCCGCGCATCCTGGTCGATGGCGATGGTGTCGAGCGCCTGCGTTGCGATGATCATGCCGCCGACGATGGGCGTCTCCGAGCCGTGGCCGGTCGCCTGAATCCGCACGGGGATGCCCTGGTCGCGAGCGAAGCGGAGAGCTTCCGCGACATCGTTCTCGTCTGTGACGGCGACCACGATGTCCGGATCGTGGACGATGACCGGGTTGAAGCAGGCGACCTCGGCCGCGAGCCCCTCCTCCCCCCGGAGGTAGACAGTTCCTGCGATGGCGTCGCGCAGGCGCGCGACGGCATCGTCGTTGATTTCGATTCCCATGGGGAGAATGTAGAGGAGACGGCCGACACTGGGAATCACAGCCGGTATGGTGTCAGGGCTCTGACGTACCATTCCCTGCATGAGCACCGTCCTTCCCGCAGCGCCGGCCCCGGCTGGCGGCGCGGTCGAGACGGTCTACCGTCCAGCATCGCCCGTGGATGTGCGGAGCACGCTCTCCGTGCTCGGCCGCGGCCCGCACGACCCGACCACCAGGTGGGATGCGGGAGGCGTGTGGCGCACGTTCCGCACGCCGGCGGGCGCGGCGACCCTGCGCATCCGCTATCCGGGGGCGGACGGCAGCGTCCGCGCTACGGCGTGGGGGCCAGGAGCCGAGTGGGCGATCGACGCGGTGCCCGCTCTGCTCGGGCGCGACGACGACTGGGACGGGCTCGACGTGAGCGGAACGCCGCTGCTGCACGACAGCCGTCGCCGCAACGCCGGGCTGAAGCTGTCGAGCACCAATCGTCTGCTCGAGGCTCTGCTGCCCGCCGTGATCGAGCAGCGGGTGACCAGCCTGGAGGCCTACCGTTCGTGGGCGCGGCTGCTGCGCTGGTTCGGCGAGCAGGCACCAGGGCCAGCACCCGAGGGGATGCGCGTGGTGCCGACCGTCGCACAGTGGCGCGGCATCCCGTCGTGGGACTGGCATCGCGCCGGCGTCGACCCTGGCAGGGCGCGCACCGCGCAGGCGGCGCTCGCCGTCGCGGCGTCGCTCGAGCGCGCTGTCGAGCGCGCGGCCGGACAGCCGGACCCTCGGGATGCGGCAGCCAGGGCGCTGCAGACGATCCCCGGCATCGGGCCGTGGACCGCGGCGGAGACGCTGCAGCGGGCCACGGGCGACCCGGACATCGTGAGCGTCGGCGACTACCACCTGGCGCACTACGTCGGCGAGGCGCTCACCGGTCAGCGCGTCGACGACGACGGGATGCTCGAACTGCTGTCGCCGTGGGCAGGGCACCGGCAACGGGTCATCCGGCTGATCCTCGCCAGCGGGCACAGGTTCGAGCGGCGCGGGCCGCGCATCACGCTGCAGGACCACCGCTGGCACTGAGCAGGCGGTGACCGCATCCACGTGGCCGTCGCTGCGTCAGCCGGTGGTGCCGTTGGCCCTGCCGACCGCGTGCAGTGTGGCGTTCTCCGCCTTGATGTCCTGGTTGAGCTCGCGGCACAGGTTCTCGTAGTGCTCGAGGAACAGCGGGTAGTAGTCGCTCCAGGCCGGCATCGGCTTGCCGCTGCGCGCGGCGATCAGGCGGTCGAAGTAATAGTCCCAGCCGACGCCGATCACGGCTTCGTCCGTCAGAGAGCGGAGGCGTTGGCCGAGCGTCACCGTCGTGTGCCCGCTGGCCTCCGTGAGGTGGACGTAAACGCGCCGCGAGGTTCCGGACGGCCCGATGTCCGCGGCGAACCGGTGCGGCGAGTCGCACTCCAGAATGGTGACATTCTCCCACTCCGCCTCGTTGCCCTCCGCGTTCATCCGGAAGCGGGCGGCGCCGGTGGATGGGGTTCCCGTAAGCTCGCCGATCCACTCGGCGAGGCGCGGCGATCGTGAGAAATAGGACCAGACGTCCTCGATCGGCGCCTTGAAGATCCTGTCCAGGACCACGTAGACCCCGTCGTCTTTGCGTACGAGTCGACCCGTTGGTTGCGGCATCATGGTGCACCTCCCGCTAAACCATCACACTAGCCACGTTGCGCGGTTTCCGGCAGTGGATGCGGTGTGAGTCCTCACACGGTCTGCCCGGCTCAGCCCTCCAGCACCGCCATCGCCGCGTTGTGCCCTCCGAGCCCGCTGACCGCGCCTCCGCGCCGCGCCCCGGACCCGCACAGCAGGATGCGCGGGTGCTCGGTCGCCACGCCCCACCGCTGCGCAGGGGTGTCGAGCGGGTCGTCGTCCTCGGCGAACGGCCAGGAGAGCGGGCCGTGGAAGATGTTGCCGCCCGGCATGTTGAGGGCGTGCTCGATGTCGCGGGTGGTCTTCGTCTCGATGCAGGGATTTCCGTCCGCGTCGGTGAGCAAGAGGCTCTCGATCGGCTCGGCCAGGACGGAGTTCAGGGATGCGATGACCGCATCCTGGAGTCGTTGCCTGGTGGCGTCGTTGTTGTCGTCGGTGAGCCAGCGGTCGGGGGTGTGCAGGCCGAACACCGTGATGGTCTGGGCTCCGGATGCGGCGAGCTCCGGGTCCAGGATGCTCGGGTCGGTGAGCGAGTGGCAGTAGATCTCGCACGGAATGAGGTCCGGCATGACGCCGCGGACCGCCCCGGCGAAGGCGTCTTCGAGCTGCGTGTATGTCTCGTTGATGTGGAAGGTGCCGCCGAAGGCCGCAGCGGGGTCGACGGCTTCGTCGCGCAGCCGGGGGAGGCGTTCGAGCAGGAGGTTGACCTTGACCTGCGCTCCCTCGGCGCGGGGTCGGGACGGGGTGGCGTCACTCGGGGTCTCGCCGTCGCCCTGTCCGACGAGCAGCTGGTCGAGCACATCCGGTGCGACGTTGACGAGCACGTGCCTGCCGACCACGCGGCGGTCGTGGCCATGGCGGTCGTACCCGACGACGCCCTCCGGGCTGATCGAGGTGACCTCCGCATCCGTCACGATGCGGGCGCCGGCCTCACGGGCGGCCCTGGCGAGCTCGCCTGTCACCGTCCCCATGCCGCCGACCGGGACGTCCCACTGACCGGTGCCCTGACCGATGACGTGATAGAGGAAGCAGCGGTTCTGGGCGAGGGAGGCGTCGGAGACGCTGGCGAAGGTGCCGATCAGGGCATCCGTCGCCACCACGCCGCGGACGAGGTCGTTGGAGATGCGCGACTCGATGAGCTCGCCGATCGGGCGCTCGAAGATCGACGACCAGAGCTCGTCGTCGCCGACGAGTGCCTTGGCCTCGCTGCGGGTCAGGAGCGGTTCGGTGACCGTGGGCCACAGGGACTGCGCGAGGGCACCGGTCGTCTCGTAGAAGTCGTGGAACGCGAGGGCGTCGTCCGCGGCTCCGATGCGGGCGAACGAGGAGGACGTGGCGTCCGCATCCGTATTGTCGATGAGGAGCGCGGCTCCGGACTCGTCGCCGGGGACGGGCGTGTACGAGGAGTACCGGCGACGCGCCAGCCGGATGCGCAGCCCGAGGTCATCGACGATGCGCTGCGGGAGCAGGCTCACCAGGTAGGAGTACCGCGACAGCCAGGCGTCGACACCGGAGAACGCCTGCGCGCTGACCGCAGCGCCTCCCACGGATTCGAGACGTTCGAGCAGGATGACGCTCTTTCCGGCGCGTGCGAGATACGCGGCGGCGGTGAGGCCGTTGTGGCCGCCGCCGACGATCACCACATCGTGAGTCGGTGCCGGGGTCGTTGCTGGGGCCGGTGCCGGGGTCGCAGCCTGCTCGAGTTCAGGGGAGGAAGCGGAAGTGGCGGTCATGCGTCAGAGCCTATGCGGAGCGACGATCGTGCATCAACGCGATGGCAGCCGACGCGTCAGGACGGCACCGCGTCAGGACGGCACAGCTCGTGCGAGCGCGTCGCGGCACGCGACCACGCCTGGGCGCTCGGCAGAGGAGCGCCTCGCCGACGTGAAAACGGTGCGGTGCGGCGATCCAGGCAGGTCGATCAGGCGAACGCTCGGCGTCTCGCCTGCCCAGACGAGGTCGGGCAGGATGCCGACTGCGTTGCCGGAACGGATCAGGCGGATGTGCGCGATCAAGTCGGCGGTCTCGTAGCGGACGTCCGGCTCGAACCCGGCGGCACGGCACAGCTGGACAGCCCAGGTGCGCGCGGCCGTGCCCTGGGGCTCCATCACCCAGGGGAGGGTGGCGGCGCCGGCCAGGCTCGTGGTCGTCACCCGCGCATCCGCGCTGGAGCTGCTCGCCAGATGGATGGCGTCCGAGGCGAGCTGGACCCTGTCGAGGTCGGTGCGGAGCCCGCGCGTGCTGGCTGGGTACTGCTCAGCGATCACCAGGTCGAAGTCGCGCGCAGAGACCTCGAACAGGCCCTGCTCCGGCTCTCGCTCCGTGACTTCGACGCGAAGCTCCGGGTATTCGGCGGCGAGCGTGGAGAGCGCGCGCGGGATGATGGCGTGCGCCGCGGACTGGAAGACCGCGATCCGCACCACGCCGGCGACTGTGGTGCTGGATGCGGTCAGCTCGGCCTCCGCCCTGTCGAGCATGTCGAGGATGTCGCCGGTGTGCCTGACCAGGATCTCGGCCTGGGCGGTGAGCTGCACGCGGCGGCCGACCTTCTCGAGCAGGACGACGCCGGACTCCTTCTCCAGCGCCGAGAGTTGCTGGGAGACGGAAGACGGAGAGTACGACAGCGCCTCCGCGACGCCGGTGACGGTGCCGCGCACCTTGAGTTCGCGCAGGAGGCGAAGTTTGCGCACGTCGAGCATCCGTTGCCTTCATTCGGTCAGAGCGAACGATATCGTTCGCAAACATTCGCTTTTCCTGATGATACTGAGGCTGCACACTGTTTCCACAGGGGTCGGTTCTGCACAGATTTCGCGGGCCTCAGCGATCCCCCGAGCAGCGAGGAATACAGTCGTGGACATGGTCAATCACACGGATGGCAACGAGACGCGCCCGTCGCAGATCGCGGACGAGGCGGTCGAACTCGTGCGCACCTGGCTCGCTCAGAGCTCCGCGACCGCCGAGGGTGCCTCTGCTGCGCAAGACCCGGCGGCCGAGCGTCTCGCCGGCGTGCTGAAAGACCCGCACGGACTCGACTTCGCTGTCGGATTCGTGGATGGCGTCGCCCGCCCGCAGGACCTGTTCGTGGCCGGCTACAACCTGCAGAAGGTGGCCAAGCGCATCCCGTCGTTCCTGCCCTGGTACATGCGGTTCGCCATCTGGCTGGGCGGCGTGTTCGGGCCGGTGCTCCCGTGGATCGTCATTCCGATCGCGCGCCGCGTGCTGCGCGGGATGGTCGGCCACCTGGTCGTCGACGCCACCCCGCAGAAGCTCGGACCGGCCATCGCCCACCTGCGCACGCCCAACGATCCGCACGGACACGGAGCGCGGCTGAACCTCAACCTGCTCGGGGAGGCCGTGCTCGGAGAGAAGGAGGCGGCGCGGCGCCTGGAAGGCACGAGAGAGCTGCTCGCGCGCGACGACGTCGACTACGTCTCGATCAAGGTGTCCTCGATCGCGTCGCAGCTCTCGATGTGGTCGTTCGACGAGACGGTCGAGCGCGTGGTGGAACGGCTGACGCCGCTGTACCAGCTGGCCGCGTCGTCTCCGAAGCCGAAGTTCATCAACCTCGACATGGAGGAGTACCGCGACCTCAACCTGACGATGGCGGTCTTCACCGGCATCCTGAGCAAGCCGGAGTTCGCGAAGCTCGAGGCGGGGATCGTGCTGCAGGCCTACCTGCCGGACGCCCTGGATGCGCTGCAGACCCTCACGGAGTGGTCCAGCACCCGGCGGGTCGCGGGCGGCGCCCCGATCAAGGTGCGCGTGGTCAAGGGCGCGAACCTGGCGATGGAGCGGGTGGATGCGGCCATCCACGATTGGCCGCTCGCCACCTACGGCAGCAAGCAGGCCACCGACACCAACTACAAGCGCGTGCTCGATTGGGCGCTCACACCGGAGTACACGGACGCGGTGAAGATCGGCGTCGCAGGGCACAACCTGTTCGACGTGGCGTACGCCTGGCTGCTGGCCTCGCGTCGCGGGGTGACGGACAGCATCGACTTCGAGATGCTGCTCGGGATGGCGACGGCCCAGGCGGAGGCGGTCAAGAAGACGGTCGGCAGCCTGCTGCTCTACACGCCGGTCGTCAACCCCGCAGAGTTCGACGTGGCGATCTCGTACCTGATCCGCAGGCTTGAAGAGAACGCGAGCCAGGAGAACTTCATGTCCGCGGTGTTCGAGCTCGACTCGGATGCCGGCCTGTTCGAGCGGGAGAAGCAACGGTTCCTCGCCTCGATCGCCGAGCTGGAAGCAGACACGCAGCCGTGGGGTGTCGCGCCGCTGCCCAACCGGCAGCAGGACCGCTCACGGGAGTGGGACGAGGCGAGCGCAGAGGCGTTCACCCGGCCGGCCGCGCCGGAGCCTGCCGCTGATGGCGACGAAGGGCTGACGAGCGTCGTGCTCGGGCTGCGCCGCGGGTCGAGCGGCGACGGGGTCGTCGGAGAGCCGATGACCGTCGACGTGATGCGCGGCTTCCACAACGCCGCAGACACGGACCCGTCACTCGCGGCGAACCGGAGCTGGGGCAGGAAGATCCTCGCCAGGTCGGCCGCGTCGGAGCTGGGAGTCGAGACCATCGCGTCTGCCGCGCTCACCGACGCCGGTCAGCTCGATGCGCTCCTCCAGACCGTGAGGATCAACGGCGAGGCGTGGGGTGCGCGCAGCGGCTTCGACCGCGCTGCCGTGCTCGACCGTGCCGGGATCGCACTCGCCGCGAACCGCGACAGGCTCATCGAGGTGATGGCATCCGAGACGGGCAAGACCATCGCGGAGGCCGACCCAGAGGTCAGCGAGGCGATCGACTTCGCCCACTACTACGCCAGCAGAGCGCGAGAATTGGATGCGGTCCAGGGCGCCCGCTTCGTGCCGTCGAAGATCACCGTCGTCACGCCTCCATGGAACTTCCCCGTGGCCATCCCCGCCGGCTCCGTCCTCTCCGCGCTCGCCGCGGGTAGCGGGGTCGTCATCAAGCCGGCTCCTCAGGCCAAGCGCTCCGGCGCTGTGATGGTCGAGGCGCTCTGGGAGGCGGGCATCCCGCGCGAACTGCTGGCTCTCGTCGACGTGGCGGAGAACGACCTCGGACAGGCGCTCGTCTCGGACCCGCGCGTGGACAGGGTGATCCTGACCGGCGCGTACGAGACGGCCAAGCTGTTCCGGTCGTGGCGTCCCGACCTGCCGCTGCTGGCCGAGACGAGCGGCAAGAACGCCATCATCGTGACGCCGAGCGCCGACTACGACCTGGCCGTCTCGGACATCGTGAAGAGCGCATTCGGCCACGCCGGCCAGAAGTGCTCGGCCGCGAGCCTCGTCATCCTGGTCGGTTCCGTCGCCACCTCTGATCGGTTCCGCAACCAGCTCATCGACGCGGCCACGAGTATGCGCGTCGGATACCCGCAGGACCCGACGAGTCAGATGGGGCCGCTGATCGAGCCGGCATCCGGCAAGCTGCTGCACGCGCTCACCACGCTCGGCGCATCCGAGGAGTGGCTGGTGAAGCCGAAGCAGCTGGACGGCACGGGCAGGCTGTGGTCGCCCGGCATCCGTGCGGGAGTGCAGGCAGGCTCGTACTTCCACCTCACCGAGTTCTTCGGTCCTGTGCTCGGGATCATGACGGCGAAGAACCTGGACGAAGCGATCCGCTATCAGAACGCTATCGAATACGGGCTCACCGCCGGACTGCACTCGCTTGACTCCGAGGAGCTGGCGCTCTGGCTCGAGTCGGTGGAAGCGGGAAACCTCTACGTCAACCGCGGGATCACGGGCGCCATCGTGCAGCGTCAGCCGTTCGGAGGGTGGAAG
The DNA here is from genome assembly GCF_001428745.1 of Leifsonia sp. Root227. Lineage (GTDB taxonomy): Bacteria > Actinomycetota > Actinomycetes > Actinomycetales > Microbacteriaceae > Leifsonia. The sequence goes on from NZ_LMIO01000001.1 coordinate 21,884, forward strand.
CGCTCGTCCGTCGGCGCCGGCACGAAGGCCGGTGGACCGAACTATCTGATCGGGCTCGGATCGTGGGTGCCGGACGCTGGCAGCTCCAGCGCCAGCCTGCACCTGCGCGGGCTCGACAAGCGGGTGTCCGACCTCATCGAGTCCGGTCAGTCGTCGATGGACTACGCGGCGTTCGACGTCGTGCGACGGTCGGCGCTCAGCGACGCCATCGCCGCGGCGACGGAATACCACGCCGTCAAAGACGTGTCCGCCATCGGGGTGGAGCGTAACCTGTTCCGCTACCGGCCGGTGCCGGTGACCATCCGGCTCTCCGAGGGGGCGGGGCTTCCCGAGCTGCTGCGGGTGATGGCGGCGGGGACCGTCGCGAACTCGCCGTTCGCGGTGAGCACGGCGGTCAAGCTGCCGCGGGCGATGCACCAGCTCCTGCGCGAACGCGAGCTCGAGGTGGTCGTGGAGTCGGACGGGCACTGGCTGTCGCGCATCCGGTCGCACGCGGCACGGCCCCACCGCATCCGGCTCATCGGGGGAGACGCGTCCGAGCTGGCAGCCGCACTCGGGGGGACCCCGGACGTGGCTGTGTACGCCAACCAGGTCACGCCGTCCGGGCGCATCGAGGTGCTGCCCTTCCTCCACGAGCAGGCGATCTCGATCACCAACCACCGGTTCGGAAATCCGACGCAGCTTTCCGACACAGTCATCTGATCGGAGACGGGCCCGCGTAGCCTGAAAACATGACGACACCCAGCCTTCCCCTCAACTCAGGAACGTCCATCCCGCAGCTCGGTCTCGGCACCTGGCCACTCGACGACCGCGAGGTCGAGCGCGCGATCGTCGAAGCGGCGGCCATCGGATACCGCCACATCGACACGGCGGTGAAGTACGGCAACGAGGTCGGCGTCGGAGCCGGGGTGAAGAACAGCGGCGTCGCCAGGGAGGCGCTGTTCGTCACCACGAAGCTCGACGGCACGTACCAGGGAGACGACCGCGCTGTCGACGGGCTGGACGGCTCGCTTGCCAGGCTGGGGCTCGACTACGTCGACCTGCTGCTCATCCACTGGCCGCTGCCCGCTCGGGACGAGTACGTGTCCACCTGGGAGACCTTCATCCGGCTGCGGGAGGCGGGCAAGGCGCGCGCGATCGGCGTCTCCAACTTCAAGCCCGCGCACATCGAAAAGCTGATCGCGGAGACCGGCGTGACCCCGGCGGTGAACCAGATCCAGCTCAGCCCGGCTATTCAGCGACGTGAGCAGCGCGCATACGACACCGAGCACGGGATCGTCACGGAGTCGTGGAGCCCGCTCGGCGCCGGAGGCGAGCTTCTGCGCTCGCCGGTGCTGGCCGAGATCGCAGAGAAGCACGAGAAGACGCCGGGGCAGGTCGTGCTCCGCTGGCACATCCAGAACGGGCTCGTCGTCATCCCGAAATCCAGCAACGCCCAGCGGCTCGCGGAGAACTTCGACGTGTTCGGGTTCGAGCTGGACGCAGCGGACCTGGCCGCGATCGACACGCTCGACGAAGGACCGGACGCCGGAGTGGACTCGGACCGCAGCGGGCACTGACAACGGCGCCGGTGTCAGGCGCGGAGGCGCGACTCCAGGGCGGCGCGGGCGAGGGTCAGGGCCGCGTCCACTGTCAGGCCCAGATCTGCGGCGCGGTCGGCGAAGGCCGCTGCTGCTGCGGCGGCCTCGCGCTGGACGGCGTCCGAGGCCGCGACGAACGTGCCGGCGCGGCCGCGCGTCTCCAGGACGCCGACGTGCTCCAGCTCGCGATAGGCGCGCGCGATCGTGTTGGGAGCGAGTCCGAGCGCATCGGCCAGGGCGCGGACAGGCGGGAGGCGTGTTCCGACGGCGGCGTCGCCCGACGCCACGGCGGAGAGGATGTGCGACTTCAACTGCTCGAACGGCGGCGTGGTCGCGGACGGGTCGATCGCGCCGGCGAGAAAGCCCGGCGTGCTGGAGTCGGTCACGGCTGGTCCGCCTTCCCTGGGATCGGTGCGCTGTCGACGAGCGGAAGCACCACGGTGACGACGAGACCGCCGCCCGGCGCGTTCGCCAAGACGACGCTACCGCCTGCGGACCCGGCCAGCGCTCCGACGATCGCGAGACCGAGCCCGCCGCCGGAATGCGCCGTGCGGGCGCCGTCCGCCCGAGTGAACCTGTCGAGCGCCACGGGGATGAACGCGTCCGGCATTCCCGGGCCGCTGTCCCTCACGGTCAGGATGACCTCGGCGTCGGTGGCCGTGAGCTCGGCGGTGACCGTCGCATCCCGGAGTTCGAGGTCGTCGGGCGCGCCTGCGTCTGAGTCTGCGTCTGAGTCTGAGTCTGAGTCTGAGTCTGAGTCTGAGTCTGTGTCTGCGTTTGTCTCGGTGTCAACGCTGGTCTCCGTGCTCGTGCCGGCTCCTGCGCCCGGCGTTCCTGCGCCCGCCGTTCCCGTGCCCGGCGCGCCCTCAGTCGCAGTCGCCGCTGCCGCGATCGCCGTGATCGCGTTGCCGATGAGGTTGTCCAGGATGCGGCCGAAATCGGTGGGCGAGAGACCGACCAGGCGCTCGCCAGATGGCATCTTGCGCGGGTTGTAGTCGAAGTCGATCGAGATCGGCGGAGTGCTCTCCTCCGGGCTCGCGGCCAGGAGGCGAGCGCGGTCGATGGCGTCGGCCAGCTCGTCGGTCAGCGTTCGCCAGTCCGTGCGGCCGCTCGCCGGGCCGGCCTCGATACGGGACAGCTCCAGCAGGTTGTTCGCGAGCTGGCCGAGCCGGAGGGCGGTGCTGCGAGACGAACGGATGTCCGCGAGCAGCGCGTTCGCGTCGCCGGCGTCCAGTTCCGCGAGTTCGAGCTGGCCGCGGAGGACGGCCAGCGGCGTGCGCAGCTCGTGACTCGCATCCGACACCATCTGCCGTTCGCGCTCCGCCGACGCCCGCAGCCGCCGGATCAGGTCGTTGAGGGTCCCGGCGAGCTCCGCGAGTTCGTCGCGCGCCGGATTGACGGTCAGCAGTCCCGTCGACTGCACGTCGGCGATGCGCTCCGCCTGCTCGCGCATCCTGCTCACCGGGCGCAGGGCGGCGCGGGTCAGCAGCCACGACGCGGCTCCGAACCCGATCACCAGCAGCACCGCACCGATCGCGAGAGCACCGGTCAGCCGGTCCAGGATGAGGTCCGTCGTCTCGTTGTTGCGCGCGGCGATCACGTGCATCACACCGTTCGGCGTCACCACCTCGCGCACCAGCACGAGGTACTGGTCGTCGCCGACCTTCACGCTCGTGGCCTGGTCGCCCAGCTTCAGCAGACTGCTGATGTCCTCCTCCAGCGAGCCAGGCAGAGTGGATGCGAGCACCGAGCCGGACGCATCCACGATCGCGAGCTCCTGGCCGCCGCCCGGCAGATCGAACGGTCCGTCCGGGTTGTTGCCCAGAGCGGCGGCCGGCGCCGCCACGTCGTTGTCGAGCAGCGTCACCGTGGCGTTGTGCAGGATCGCCGCGACGCCGAAGCGCACCACCTCGACGGCGACCAGGCCGAACAGGGTGGCGACGATCAGACTGCCGATCGTGATGCGGGCGGTGATCGACAGGCGCCGGAGACGGTTCACGGTCGCGTCACGCGGGTTCCGCGCATCCCGGGCAGCAGGGAGGAACGTCGGCGACCGCTGGGTGACTCACGAGGTCGCGACCTCGGCGTTCTTGGCGTCCAGCCGGTAGCCGCGGCCACGCTCGGTGACGATGGCGAGCCCGGCGCCCGCCAGCTCCAGCTTCTTGCGCAGGTACGACACGTACTGGTCGATGACGTTCGTGCCGATGTTCTCCGTGGTTCCCCACACCGTCTCCAGGATGTCGGAGCGGGCGAGCGTCTTGTCCGGGTTCGTGGCGAACAGGCGCAGCAGCGTGAACTCGCGGCGGCTCAGCGGCATCTCGTGGCCGGAGACGAGGGCGCGGTGCTCGTGCGAGTCGATGGTGAGACGGCCGACCGTGACCTGGGGGCGCATCCCGGACGGCTCGCGGCGCAGCAGAGCCCGGACGCGCGCGGCCAGCTCGGCGAACGCGAACGGCTTGGTGAGGTAGTCGTCCGCACCGGAGTCGAGGCCGTGGACGCGGTCCTCGATCGCGTCGCGCGCGGTGAGCAGCAGGATGGGCATCGGGTTGGCCGCCTCGCGGATGTGGCGGCACAGTTCGAAGCCACTCATCCCCGGCAGCATGACGTCGATCGCGGCGGCGGAGTACGTGTCCGTGCGCAGCGCGATGAGCGCGTCGACGCCGTTGGTGACCAGGGTCACGTCGTAGCCTTCGGCCGTGAGGCCGCGCTCGACGAGGCCTCCCATGTCGGGATCGTCTTCGACAACGAGGAGCTTCATGGCAACATCGTGCCACCGATTCCCGTGGCCGCGCTCGGATCGGCTTTGATCCGGCAGGGCGTTTCCTGTAGGTTCTCGCAGATCATCCTGGGTTTTCAGGCATCGACCGTGCTGCGCAGGCCCTCCAGCGTCGTGGCCCAGTTGCTGCTCATCCGGTCGGCTTCTGCACGGTCGGCGCATCCGCTCTGGGTGACGGTGACGCGGGTGCCGCCGTCCTCCTGGCGGAGCACGTACGCGACGTCCTGGTAGCTCTCCGGCACGTCCGGCTTGCCGCTGAGCGGGCTGTAGTAGCTGCTCACCAGGCGCTCGCCTGGCACGAACTCGAGGATCGTGCCGTGATCCTCGTATGGTTTCCCCTCCCACTCGCCGCGGTAGACGATGGGGCTGCCGACCCGCCACTCCGACTCGACGCGGGTGCCGTAGAGGTACCGCGCGATGATCTCCGGGTCGGTGATGGCACGCCAGACGGCGTACGTGTCGGCGTCGACGAGGATGGAGGCCTCTGCTATCTCTGTCATCTCACCATCCTGCGCGCGATCGGCGGCGCAGGCTTGAAGAAATGCGACGGGCGGCGCCGGCCTTGCTCAGGCGTTGCCGCGGCTGATGAGGCGGGAGAGCACGATGGCGGAGCGGGTGTGGTCGACGTTCGGCGCGAGACGCACCTTCTCCAACGCGGCCTCCAGGCTCGGGATGTCCCGCGACCGGATGTGCACGATCGCGTCGGCGCTGCCCGTGACCGTCCCGGCATCCACCACCTCCGGCACGGCGGACAGGATGCGCAACAGCTCGTCTGGCGCGACCGTCCCGCGGCAGAACAGCTCGACGTACGCCTCCGTGCTCATGCCGTCGATGGCCGGGTCGACCTGGATCGTGAAACCGCGGATGACGCCGTCCGAGACGAGGCGGTCCACCCGGCGCTTCACGGCGGACGCGGACAGGCCGACGACCGAGCCGATGTCCCCGTACCCTGCGCGGGCATTCTGGCGGAGCAGGTCGAGGATGCTGCGATCGAGGTTGTCCACGAGCGCAAGCATACGGTGGATCGTTGCGTCGTCGCCGGGTATTACGCGGAAAAGTTGCGCGGGGTGTGTAACGATTCGCTCTCGCTCGGAGCGAATGCACGGATACTGCGTGAGTGCAGGACGGAACGGCGATTACGTGCGCCAGGACGCATCCATTCGCCGACAATCGTGTGTGACACTATCCCCATGTCGATCACGCACGAAGACGCCGAGCCACGGACAGACCGGCCGGCGCGCACCCCGACGCGCCGCTCGGTGCTCATGTGCAGGCCGGAGCATTTCGTGGTGGTCTACCGGATCAATCCGTGGATGGACCCTGCTCTGCCGACCGACACCTCCCTCGCGGTGCAGCAGTGGGACACCCTGCACCGCACCTACGTCGACCTCGGGTACGACGTGCAGCTCATCGACCCGATCGACGGGCTGCCGGACATGGTCTACGCGGCCAACGGCGGATTCGTGATCGACAACATCGCATACGGCGCGAGCTTCACATACCCGGAACGCCAGCCGGAAGGCCCCGCGTACATGGAGTGGTTCCGCAGCAACGGCTACGAGGTGGCAGAGCCCCAGCACGTGAACGAGGGCGAGGGCGACTTCCTGCTGGTCGGCGAGACCATCCTCGCGGGCTCCGGCTTCCGCAGCACGGGAGAGAGCCATGAGGAGCTGGCCGCCATCTACGGCCGCGAAGTCATCTCGCTGCGGCTGGTCGACCCGAACTTCTACCACCTCGACACCGCGCTCGCCGTGCTCGACGGGACGCCGGGGCAGGAGCACGTCGCCTATCTGCCGTCCGCGTTCGACGACGCCAGCAGGGCCGTCATCGCCGAGCGGTACCCGGATGCGATCGTCGTCAACGACGAGGACGCCTCTGTGCTGGGCCTCAACTCGTTCTCGGACGGGTACAACGTGGTCATCGCATCCCGTGCCGTCGACTTCGAGCGGCAGCTGCGCGCGCACGGCTACAACCCGATCGGCGTCGACCTCTCCGAGCTGCTGCTCGGCGGCGGCGGCGTGAAGTGCTGCACCCTCGAACTGCGACGCTGAAAGGACAGCGCATGACGAACGACACCGACACGGTCGACCGGGCGGGCGCCGACACCGCGGCCCACCGCATCCACCCCAGTACGGCCGCGCCGACCGAGCGGCAGGCCGAGGCGATCGAGCGCGAAGAGGAGCACACGGCGCACAACTACCATCCGCTGCCCGTCGTGGTCGCCGAAGGGGACGGCGCCTGGGTCACGGATGTGGACGGCAGGCGCTACCTTGACTGCCTCGCCGCGTACTCCGCAGTCAACTTCGGCCACTCCAACCCCGTGCTGCTGGACGCGGCACGTGCGCAGCTCGACCGCATCACCCTGACGAGCCGCGCGTTCCACAACGACCAGCTCGGCCCGTTCGTGGAGGCGCTCGCCGCGCTCGCTGGCAAAGACATGGTGCTGCCGATGAACACCGGGGCCGAGGCGGTCGAGTCCGGAATCAAGGTGGCGCGCGCGTGGGGATACCGCGTGAAGGGCGTGCCGGACGGGCGCGCGAACATCATCGTGATGGCCGGGAACTTCCACGGCCGCACCACCACGATCATCAGCTTCTCCGACGACCCGGATGCGCGCGACGGCTTCGGTCCGTACACGCCGGGCTTCCGCACGGTCCCGTACGGCGACGCGGATGCGGTCGCGGCGGCCATCGACGACGACACGGTGGCCGTGCTCGTCGAACCCATCCAGGGAGAGGCGGGCATCGTCGTGCCGCCTGCCGGCTTCCTGCCCGAACTGCGCGCGCTCTGCGACGAGCGACGTGTGCTCCTGATCGCGGACGAGATCCAGTCCGGCCTCGGCCGCACCGGAGCGACGTTCGCGTGCGACCTGGTGGGAGTGGTACCCGACCTCTACCTGCTGGGCAAGGCGCTCGGCGGCGGCATCGTGCCGGTCTCTGCCGTGGTCGGCAACCGTGATGTGCTCGGGGTGCTGAACCCCGGCGAACACGGGTCGACTTTCGGTGGGAACCCGCTCGCTGCCGCCGTCGGGCGGGCGGTGGTCGGGATGCTCGCGACGGGCGAGCCCCAGGAACGCGCCGCCCTGCTCGGCGCGCGGCTGCACACCGGACTCACCCGGCTGATCGGCCACGGCGTGCTCGCGGTGCGCGGGGCCGGGCTCTGGGCGGGGATCGACATCGACCCCGCGCTGGCGACCGGGCGCGAGGTGTGCGAGCTGCTGATGGAGCGGGGACTGCTGGCGAAGGACACGCACGGGTCGACCATCCGGCTGGCTCCGCCGATCGTTGTCGACCCTGCCGACCTGGACTGGGCGGTCGATCAGCTGGAGGCTGTGCTGCGGGAGCTGTCCGGGCGGTAGGGCGTTCCGCCGAGGATGGGCGCGGCTGTGGACAGCCGTAGTTTCCACAGCTTCCGGATTATCGTCGCGCTGGATGCCTCCGAGTGGAAGCATGGGCGCCATGAGTGATCCGAGCACACAGGCAACGGCGCCTGAACGGCGCGACGGCGGCAAGACGTTCTTCGGGCAACCGCGGTCGCTCGCCAACATCTTCGGTGTGGAGATGTGGGAGCGCTTCTCCTTCTACGGGATGCAGGGCATCCTCCTCATCTACCTCTACTACTCCGCGGCAGACGGTGGTCTGGGCATCGACCAGGCGACCGCCGCCGGCATCGTCGGGGCGTACGGCGGGGCGGTGTACCTGTCGACGATCCTCGGCGCGTGGCTGGCCGATCGGATGTTCGGGTCGGAACGCGTGCTGTTCTGGAGCGCCGTCGTCATCATGGCCGGGCACATCTGCCTGGCGATCCTGCCTGGTGTCTCCGGCGTGATCGCCGGTCTGCTCCTGGTCGCGCTCGGCAGCGGCGGGCTGAAGGCGAACGCGACCCGCATCGTCGGCACCCTGTACTCGGAGAAGGACCCGCGGCGCGACGCCGGATTCTCGATCTTCTATCTCGGCATCAACCTCGGCGCGTTCTTCGGTCCGCTGCTCACCGGCCTGCTGCAGACGACGCTCGGGTTCCACTGGGGCTTCGGGCTGGCGGCGGTGGGTATGGCGATCGGCCTCATCCAGTACTCGTTCGGACGCAAGCGTCTTCCGGAGGCGTCGCATGAGATCCCGAACCCGCTGCCCGCATCCCGGCGCCCCCTGGTGATCGGCATCGCCGTCGCCGGAGTGATCGTGGTGGTCGTGCTGGTGTTCACGGGGGTGATCACGGCGCAGAACCTCGCGCTCATCGTGATCGGCCTGGTGATCGTGGCGGCGATCGCCTACTTCGTGGTCATCCTGAGGTCGAAGCTGCTGAGCGCGGACGAGCGCAGCAGAATCCTGGCGTTCATCCCACTGTTCATCACCAACGCGGCGTTCTGGTCGCTCTACCAGCAACAGTTCACGGTGGTCACGATCTACTCGGACAAGCGCCTCGACCGCGACCTCTTCGGCTGGGAGTTCCCGGTCTCCTGGGTGCAGTCGATCAACCCGATCTTCATCATCATCCTGTCCGGTGTCTTCGCCGCGATCTGGACGAAGTGGGGAGCGAAGCAGCCGTCCACCCCTCTCAAGTTCGCGGCGGGCACGGTGGTGATGGGGCTCGCCTTCCTGATGTTCCTGTTCTGGGCCGGCGGAGGTGAGAACAGCACGCCGCTGCTGGCGGTGGTGGGCATCCTGCTGGTGTTCACGATCGCTGAACTGCTGATCTCGCCTGTCGGGCTGTCCGCCTCCACCAAGCTCGCGCCGCACGCGTTCGGCGCGCAGATGGTGGCCTTGTACTTCCTCTCGGTGGCGCTCGGCACCGCGATGGCCGGTCAGCTCGCGAAGCTGTACGCGCTGGCGACGGAGGGCATCTACTTCGGGGTGATCGGCGGGGTCGCGATCGCCATCGGCGTCGTGCTGGCGCTGCTGAGCCCGTGGGTGCTGAAGCTGATGCGCGGGGTGCGGTGATGGCGGGGTTCGTGATGGCCGGGCGCGTGATGGTCGGACGAGTGATGGCAGGGTGAGGCAGACTGGTCGCATGGCTGAGTTGCTGGAGCTGTGCCGCGTCGACAAGCTGATTCCGGATGCGGGGAGCGTGGGGGTGACCGCGATCGACAAGCGGCCCGTCGGCGAGCCGTTGCGGGTGCGGCCGTATGGGCTGTACGGGGACGTGCAGGCCGACCGCAAACATCACGGCGGCCTGAGTAAGGCGCTTTACGCGTACGCGCAGGAGGACGCCGAGTTCTGGGCCGCTGCGCTCGGGCGCGACATCCCGGCCGGGTTGTTCGGGGAGAATCTGCGCACGGCGGGGCTCGACGTCAACGGCGCGGAGATCGGTGAGCGGTGGCGGATCGGCGACGAGCTGGTGGTCGAGGTCACCTGTCCGCGCGAGCCGTGCGCGACCTTCCAGCGGCGGATGGGGGAGCGGCAGTGGGTCAAGCGCTTCACCGAGGCCGGGCTGCCCGGCGCATACCTCGGGATCGTCAAGGCGGGCACCATCGCGGCGGGGGACAGCATCGAGGTGGTGTCGCGGCCAGGGCACGGCGTCACCGTCGCGTCGTGGTTCACGTCGGCCGACGCCAGGCAAGTGGATGCGCTGGAAACCGCTGAACGTGCGGGCTCGGTGGCGATCGTGCCGGAACTCGCGCACGCGATGCGCAAGATCGCGGCGAGGGTGAGCGTGTGAGCGGCGGGGGTAGTGGCGTGGGTAGCGGCGTGGACGAGGTCTGGGCGAGCGAGTCCACCCTGATCGCCTTCGACGGTCGCATCCTGGAGGTGTTCGGCTTGACGGACGCGCAGCGGATGCACATCGCGTTCCGTCCGACGATCACGGTCGGCTCGAAGCTGGTGACGATCAAGCCGACCAGCGGCGCACGCCTCAGCTTCTTCTACGACTCCGCCCGCGCCGACGATATCTCCGCGTTCGCTGCCCGCGTGCACGCCGCGCATCCCTGACCGACCGGGGGCCGCGCCTTGCGACCCTACGCGCGCGGCTGGTAGTCGGCCGCGAGCCGGCCGAGGATCACCTCGTCGAGAAACTCTCCCATGACCCAGGCGGAGGAACGGGTCACTCCCTCGCGCACGAAACCGTTGCGCTCGGCCGCGGCGAGCATCGCTGCGTTATCGGCCAGCGTCTCGATCTGCAGCCGGTTCAGGCCGCGCACGACGAAACCGTAGTGGCTCAGCACCGCGACCACATCGGTGCCGTAGCCGTGGCCGCGCGCGGCGGGAAGGAGGCCGAGGCCGATGTGCGCGAACCGGTTGTGGGTGTCGATGCCCCACAGCGTCGCCACCCCGATCAACGAGCCGCCTGCCAGCTCGACGATCGAGAACCGGACGACGTCGTCCTCTGTCGTGTCCGCCTTGAGTCGCGGGTCGTCCGAGCCAGGGGAGACAGGGCGCCACGGGCTGCCCTCTGCCCGCGAGGAGTTGACTACGTCGTCCCACAACTCGGTCAGCAGGATAGGGACGTCCTCTTCGTGCCTGGCCCTCAGCCCGACGGTGCTGCCTGTAAGCATGAGTCCTTCCTAGCCGATCGGGATGCCCAGCGGTGAACAACACGCAACCATCAGTGGATGCGGTCAAGCCGCCCTCCATTCAGTCGTACCATTGCTGAATGGAACTCCGGCAGCTCGAGCACTTCGTCACCGTGGCGGAGGAGCGACACTTCACCCGCGCGGCAGAACTGTTGCAGATCTCGCAGTCGGGTCTCTCCGCATCCATTCGCTCGCTCGAGCAGGAGCTCGGCACCTCGCTGTTCATCCGCAGCACACGGCGGGTCGAGCTGACGACGGCCGGTCAGGCCCTGCTCGCCGACTCCGTCCGCACGCTCGCCAGCGCCGCCGCTGCCAGGAACGCCGTGGCTGCCGTGCGAGGCCTGGTGCGCGGGCGCCTCACGATCGGAGCGGAGCCGTGCCTCGGCTCGGTCGACCTGCCCGCCGAGCTGGCGTCGTTCCGCACGGCGAACCCCGGCGTCGAGGTGCGGCTGCGCTACTCCGGCTCCGTCGAGCTCGTGGATGCGGTCGCGGGCGGACGCGTGGACGTCGCCCTCGTGGTCGACACCGGCCACACGCCCGCCGGAGTGCAACTGCGGCGGCTGAGCACGCAGCAGATGCTGATGCTCTGCCACCCCGACCACCGGTTCGCGGCCGAGACGAGCATCCCGTTGGAGAGCCTGCGCGGCGAAGCGCTGATCGGCTTCCAGGAGGGCTGGGGTGCGCAGGCACTCGCGCGTCGGGCTTTCGCGGCGGCCGGATTCGACTACCGGGCGGCGATGGAGGTCAACGACGTGCATCCGCTGCTCGACCTGGTCGGATACAACCTCGGCGTCGCCATCGTGCCGACGAGCTTCGCGCGCAAGCGGCCGGACCAGCTGAGGGCCGTGGAGCTGCGCGGCGATGTTCCCGCGTGGAACGTCGCGGTCGCCGTCGCTGAGGAGCCGAGTCCCGCTGCCGGCGCGTTCCTGCGTCAACTTCAGCCGGTGGCGACGGCGGCGTAGCGCGCCCTGCCGACCTCGCGCCCTGGCGCCCTGGCGCCCTCGCGCCCGCACGCCCTCGTCGGCCGCCCTGCCGCCACGCGCCCGCCCGCCCACCGGCACCTGCCACCGTTAGGCTGGCGTCCGTGAGCGCTGCAGACCGACTCCTTCCCCGCCCGCTACACGTCGAGGACCGCTCGGGAGAGTTCGTGCTCGACGCCACGACGAGCATCGCCGCTGACGAGGCCGCCGCGGAGCAGGCGGCGTTGCTGCGTGCCGCGCTGAGCGCATCCACGGGGTGGGGGTTCGACGGTCGAGGAGGCCGGGAGATCGCCCTCTCCGTCGACCCATCGCTCGCGGCCGAGGGTTACCGGCTGTCCGTCGCGGCGGAGGGCGTCCGCATCGCAGGGGGCAGCGCATCCGGGGTGGGCAACGGTGTGCAGGCGTTTCTGCAACTGCTGCCGCCGCAGGTCTACCGGCGTGCCACCGTGCCCTGGGTGCGCTGGGTCGCCCCCGCTTGCGAGGTCGCAGACGAGCCGGCCTTCCGCTGGCGCGGCGTCATGCTCGACGTGGCCAGGCACTTCCTGCCGAAGCACGACGTGCTCCGGTTCGTGGACCTGATGGCGATGCACCGCCTCAACGTGCTGCACCTGCACCTCACGGACGACCAGGGCTGGCGCATCCAGATCAACCGGTATCCGCGGCTCACCGAGGTGGGGGCGTGGCGGCGCGAGTCGCAGGTCGGCTACGGGGCGGATGCGCCGGGGGACGGCCGCCCGCACGGCGGTTACTACACGCAGGACGACCTGCGCGAGATCGTGGCGTACGCCTCGGCGCGCGGCATCACGATCGTGCCGGAGATCGAATCGCCGGGGCACGTGCAGGCGGCCATCGCCGCATACCCGGAGCTGGGCGTGACGGGCGAGCCGCTGGAGGTCGGGACGCGGTGGGGGATCATCCCGAACGTGCTCAACGCGGAGGACAGCACGGTCGCGTTCTTCCGATATGTGCTCGACGAAGTGCTCGAGGTGTTCCCGTCCGCGTTCATCGGCGTGGGCGGCGACGAGTGCGTCAAAGACCAGTGGCGGGCGGATGCGCGGACGCAGGAGCGGATGCGCGAGCTCGGCGTGGGGAGCGAGGACGAGCTGCAGAGCTGGTTCGTGCGGCAGCTCGACGAGCACCTCACCGCGCGCGGGCGACGACTGTTCGGCTGGGACGAGATTCTGGAGGGCGGGCTCGCTCCCGGTGCGACCGTCGCGTCGTGGCGCGGATCGACAGGGGCGGTCGCTGCGGCGCGCGCAGGGCACGACGTGGTGCTGTGCCCGGACGAGACCGTATACCTCAACTACCGCCAGTCCGAGCATCCAGAGGAGCCCATCCCATTGGTGGTGGTGATCACCGTGCGCGACGTGTACGCGTTCGACCCAGTGCCGGCCGGGCTCACCGAGAGCGAGCGGGCGCACGTGCTGGGAGGCCAGGCCAACCTCTGGACCGAGTACATCGACTCGCCGCGGACGCTCGATTACTTCGCGTTCCCGCGGCTGTGCGCGCTCGCCGAAGCGCTGTGGACGGCGGGCGACCGCGACTACGACGCGTTCGCGTCCCGGCTGGATGCGCACCTCGCGCGGCTCGACGCGCTCGGAGTCGAGTACCGTCGCGCCGACGGCCCGCTGCCCTGGCAGACCAGGCCGGGCATCCCCGGCCGTATCGACACGCGTGCCGCCCGCGCGGCCACCGTCGCCGCCCTCACCGCAAACATCGCCCCCACCCCCTGACCGAAACAATCGAGCCCGGAGTTGTTCAGTGGCGACACCGGCGTGTCGCCTGAACAACTCCGGGCTCGATTGTTTCGGGGTCAGGCGGCGTCGAGGGCGGCGAGCTCGTCGGGGGTGAGGACGAGGTCGACGGCCGTCGCGGAGTCGCGGATGGACTCCGGGCGGGATGCCCCGGGGATCGGGATGACGTGCGGGCTCTTGGCGAGGTGCCAGGCGAGCGCCACCACCTGCGGGCTCACGCCACGCGCATCCGCGACCTGCTGGAACGGCGCGAACCGGTCGCCGAGCCCGGCCGCGGAGGTGATGCCGCCGAGCGGGCTCCACGGCAGGAACGCGATGCCGAGCTGGTCGGCCAGCTCCAGCTCCGGTTCGCTCGACCGGAAGGCCGGCGAGAACTGGTTCTGCACGGACGCGAGCCGGCCGCCCAGGATCTCCTGCGCCTGACGGATCTGCTCCTGGTCGGCGTTCGAGATCCCGGCGAGGCGGATCACTCCCTCATCGAGGAGGTCGCGGATCGCACCGACCGAATCCTCGTACGGCACGTCGGGGTCGGGGCGGTGGAACTGGTACAGCCCGATCGCGTCTCCGCCGAGCCGTGCCAGCGACGCCTTGGCCGCCTCTTTGAGGTATTCGGGGCGTCCGTCGACATACCAGCTGCCGTCGCCGGGGCGGAGGTGACCGCCCTTCGTGGCGATGAGCACATTGGATGCGTCCCCGCCCCAACTGCGCACGGCTTCGGCGATCAGCGACTCGTTGTGGCCGACCTCCCCGGCGTGCAGGTGGTAGGCGTCGGCGGTGTCGAAGAAGGTGATGCCCTCATCCAGTGCGGCGTGGATGGTCGCGATGGAGCGGGCCTCGTCCGGTCGGCCCTCGATCGACATGGGCATTCCGCCCAGGCCGATCGCGCTCACCTGGACGTCGGCGATGCTGCGTGTCTTCACCAGGCGTAGTCCTCCGGTGCGGTCTTGTGGCCGGGGAAGATCTCGTCCAGTCGGGCGAGAGCCGCCTCGTCGAGAGTGACGTCGAGGGCGCGGACGGCCGCATCCAGTTGCTCGCTGGTGCGCGGACCGATGATCGGCGCGGTCACGGCCGGCTGGGCGAGCAGCCAGGCCAGTGCGATGTCACCGGGCTCGTGGCCGAGTTCCTCGGCGAACGCCTCGTAGGCCTCCACCGCATCCCTGTGCTTCTCGAGGGTTTCCGCAGCGCGCCCTTCGAGACGGCGCTTGCCCTCGTTCTGCTTGCGCAGCACGCCGCCGAGCAGGCCGCCGTGCAGTGGCGACCACGCGATGACGCCGACGCCGTTCGCCTGCGCGGCGGGCAGCACCTCCAGCTCGACCTGGCGGGTGAGCAGGTTGTAGATCGACTGCTCGCTGACCAGCCCGGTGTAGTTGCGCTTGCGCGCCTCTGCCTGTGCGGTGGCGATGTGCCACCCGGCGAAGTTGCTCGATCCCGCGTACAGGATCTTGCCCTGCGCGACGGCGACCTCCATGGCCTGCCAGATCTCATCCCACGGGGTTTCCCTGTCCACGTGGTGGAACTGGTAGATGTCGATGTGGTCGGTCTTGAGCCTGCTGAGGCTGGCGTCGAGTGCACGCCGGATGTTCAGCGCCGACAGCTTGCCGTCGTTGGGCCAGTCGCCCATGTCGCCGTACAGCTTGGTGGCGAGGACGGTGCGCTCGCGGCGGCCGTCGCCCTGGGAGAACCAGTCGCCGATGATGGTCTCCGTCGCGCCCTTGCCGCGGTGCTGACCGTAGACGTTGGCCGTGTCGAAGTAGTTGATGCCGTACTCGTGCGCGGCATCCATGATCGCGAACGAGTCTTCCTCGCTGGTCTGCGGCCCGAAATTCATGGTGCCGAGCGCGAGCCGAGAGACTTTCAGGCCGGACCGGCCCAGGTGTGTGTACTCCATACCGTCAGCATCCGCCCGCGCGAGTCAGCTGTCCAACAGGAGATGTGGATGGCATTGTGCAGGCCGGCGAATGAATGGATGCGGCACTCAGGCCGGCGGTGCGAAGCTGAGCGTATGCAGCTCCTCACCGACGGCGTCTACCGCCTGCAGAATGCCACGGGCGCCAACGCCTACCTCGTCGACACCGGCAGCGGTTCGGTGATCGTCGACACGGGAACGCCGGGCGGCGCGACGAAGCTGCTGTCCGAGCTGCGGGATGCGCGCGACCTGCCCCCGGTGACCGACATCGTCCTCACGCACTACGACCCCGATCACGCCGGGGCGGCCGCAGCGCTCCAGCGGGAGACCGGCGCGCGCGTGTGGATGGGGCGCGCGGATGCTGCCGTCCTGCGCGGCGAGGCCCCGGCGCCGACGCGCTTCCGACGTTTCCTCGGCCGCATCTATCCGGGCACGGAGGTGCCGGCCGATCTGCACGAGATCCCGGGGACGGGCGAGACCGAGATCGTGCAGGGGGTCGTCGCGATCCCCGCCCCTGGTCACACGGACGGGCACGTCGTCGTCGAGGCGCGCGGCGTGGTCTTCGCCGGGGATGCGGTGCGCGTTTCGAAGGGCCGCCTGGTGCAGATGCCGTGGTTCCTCATCAGCGACAAGCAGAAGGCGCTGGCGACGGCCGACCTGATCGCATCCCGCCGCCCGCGCCTGGTCTGCCCAGGCCACGGGGCGCCGGGGCGGATCGACGGGTGAGGGGCTGAGGCAGCGCGTCAGCGAGTCAGCAACCCGGCCTCAGCGGCCCACACGTCAGCGGCCCGCACACCTCAGCGGCTGAGCGCGGCCTCGAGCTCCGGGTCGGTCGGCTCGACCAGGTGGGAGCCGTCGGGGAAGACGATGACCGGGATGTTCGTGCGGCCGCTGATCGCCTGGGCGACGTCGGCCTTCTCCGGGGTGGCCACGAGGTCGATGTAGTCGTAGTCGGCACCGAGGCGGTCGAGGAGGGCCTTGGAGCGGATGCAGTCGCGGCACCAGTCGGCGCCGAACACGGTCACTTTGTCATACGTCTGCGCGGAAGTCATGGTTCGAGCCTAAGCGCAGCAGCCTGGGAGCCGTCCATGCGGGAGCCGTCCACGACGCGCGTCGCGTGCATCCGATGGCCTTCGATGAGCGCGGCGTTCGCGCCGTCGACCTCGCGCGCCCACGCCTCCGCCGCCTCTGGAGTGCGGCCGTGGCGGGTGTGCCTGTCGATCAGGCGGCCGAGCCGCACCGACTCCGGAGTGGACACGAACCAGCTCTCCGCCAGCAGGTCGGGGATGCGCGACCACGGCTCGGCATCGGCCAGCAGGTAGTTGCCCTCCACCACCACCAGCCTGGTCTCCGGCGCGATGGCGATGCTGGCGGCGACGGGTTCGTCCACGGTGCGGTCGAAGCCGGGGGCGTACACCGTGTGCTCGCGTTCCGTCGCCACGCGTTCGAGCAGCGCGACGAAACCCCAAGCGTCGAACGTGTCGATCGCGCCCTTGCGGTCGTGGCGACCGAGCGCATCCAGGGTCGCGTTGGCGAGATGGAAGCCGTCCATCGGCAGGGATGCGGCGAACGCCGGGTGGTCGGGCATCCGGGCGTTCGCATGTTCGACAACGGCCAGCGCGAGCGTGGTCTTGCCAGAGCCTGGACTCCCCGCGATACCGACGAGCACGCGTGCGCTCGGGGACGCGAGCGTGAGGTTCACGGCCGCGTCGGCCAGCTCGTCGATCACCGGACCAGTCTCACACACGCGCGGACGCATGCTTCCGGCGAGAGCCGTCAGGTGGAAGCGACCGTGCTCGCTCGAACGACGAGTTCGGGCTGGTAGACGATCTGGCGAGGCTGGATGCCGGGGTCCGCGCTCTCCTCCAGGAGGATCTGCACAGCGGTCTCACCGATCTGGGAGCTGGGCTGGCGGATGGACGAAAGGGGAACGACCGCCGCGCTCGCGAAGTCGATGTCGTCGTAGCCGATCAACGCGATCTCGTCCGGGACGGCGATGGTGCTCTGCATGAACAGTGCTTGAAGGAGCCCGGTGGCCAGGAGATCGTTGGCCGCGAAGATCGCGTCCGGTCGTTCCGACGCTGCTCTGGCCGCGATGTCCAGGCCTGCCGCGCGCCCTTCGAGCACGCTGAGGGCGCGGACGGGGAGAACCTCGAGGGACGCGTCCGGGTACGCCGCGACAGCGCGGCGGGCGCCCTCCAGACGGTCGCTCGCCTGGCGGATCTCGAACGGGCCTCCCACGTACGCGATCCTCCTCCGTCCGATCTCCAGCAGGTGGGCGACGGCAAGCTCGCCGCCGATGACGTCGTCGACCGAGACGGAGCTGAACGATGTGTCGGGGCTCGTGCGGTCCACGAGCACCGACGGGATGCCGTGGTCGCGCAACCGTCGAAGGTGCGGAATCACATCGCCGACAGGGGAGATGAGGACGCCGTTGACGCGCTGCTGCTCGAAAAGGTCGAGGTACGTGGTCTCGCGCTCGACCTTCTCGTCACTGTTTCCGAGGAGCACCGAGAGCGAGGAATGGGCAGCGTGATCCTCGGCGCCTCTGGCGATCGCCGCGAAGAACGGGTTCGCGATGTCCAGGATGATCAGCCCGATCGCGCGACTGTGACCTGCTCGAAGCTGGCGCGCGGCGTCGTTCCGCACGAATCCGAGCTTCTGGATGGCCGTCTGGACGCGCACGACGGTGGCCTCCGCCACGCGCTCCGGGCGGTTCAGCACGTTCGAGACGGTGCCGACGGAGACGCCGGCGAGAGCGGCAACGTCCTTCACGCTCACGCTCGGCATCGCTGTCCTGTTCTGTCGCCCTGACGGAAGTGTACGGCAGGAACGCGGCGCGACGCATCCCGAATTGAATCGTTTCTATGGCTGACGCGGGATTCCGGCGGTGTGCGGCGACGTTCATCGGTTGCTGTCCGGTAACAACCACGGATTCATTGGCCGGAAGTGCTTGACGAATGAAGACGGTCGGCCATAGAGTGCTCACGTTCATTCGATTAAAACGTTTCATTCAGACGTTGCGATCCTCACTGTGGAGGCCAGGTTCCGTCAATGCCGACCAACCCGACTGTCAACGGTCCAGCCGTGCTCGAACTTCGCGATGTCGCCAAGAAGTTCGGATCGGTGGTCGCGCTGACCTCCGCCACTCTCACGGTGCATTCCAACTCCATCCACGCGCTCGTCGGCGAGAACGGGGCGGGCAAGTCGACGCTCGTCAAGATCGTCGCCGGTCTGTACCAGAAGGACTCCGGCGAATTCCTGTTCCGCGGTGAGCCGGTGGACTTCACCTCCACCGCCGCGGCCAAAGCCGCCGGCATCGCCGTCATCTACCAGGAACCGACGCTTTTCCCCGACCTCTCTGTGGTCGAGAACATCTTCATGGGCCGCCAGCCCACGGATCGGCTCGGAAGGATCGACCGCAAGGCGATGCGGGCTGAAGCGCGCGAGATCTTCGCCAGGCTGGCCGTGCGCATCGACCCGGACCGCATCGCGGAGGGGCTGTCCATCGCCGACCAGCAGATCATCGAGATCGCCAAGGCCATCTCGCTCGACGCGCGCCTGCTCATCATGGACGAGCCGACGGCAGCCCTCTCCGGCGTCGAGGTCGAGCGGCTGTTCGCGGTCGCGCGCAGCCTGCGCGATGAGGGACGGGGGCTCGTGTTCATCTCGCACCGCTTCGACGAGGTCTTCTCGCTCTGCGACACCATCACCGTGATGCGGGACGGGAGGTACATATCCACCGACGCGACCGCCGACGTCGAAGAGGACGAGATCGTGCGGCGAATGGTCGGCCGCGATGTGACCGACCTGTTCCCGAAGCAGGAGACGACGGTCGGTGATGAACTGCTCCGGGTGGATGCGCTCACATCCGTCGGCGTCTTCTCTGACGTCTCCTTCACCGTCAGAGCAGGGGAGATCGTCGCCCTGGCAGGACTCGTCGGAGCAGGCAGAAGCGAGATCGCGCGAGCCGTCTTCGGCGTCGACGGCTATCAGAGCGGCACGGTCACCCTCGCGGGCAAACCGGTGCCCAAGCGCCGGCCGGCCGCGGCGATGGCGGCCGGCCTCGCGCTCGTCCCCGAGGACCGCCGCAAGCAGGGGCTCGTGCTGGACTCGTCCGTCGCGAGGAACACCACCCTCGCCATCCGCTCGAAGCTCGCGAAGTGGGGCTTCCTCCGGAACGCGAGCGAGAACCGTGCGGCGCGGGAATGGGCGCAGCGACTCCAGGTCAAGACCTCAGCACTCGACACGCTGGCGGGGACGCTCAGCGGCGGTAACCAGCAGAAGGTCGTTCTCGGCAAGTGGCTGGCCACCAACCCCCGTGTCCTCATCATCGACGAGCCGACTCGCGGCATCGACGTCGGAACGAAAGCGGAAGTGCACAGGCTCACCTCGGAGCTCGCCGGCCGCGGAATGGGAATCCTCATGATCTCGTCCGAGCTTCCGGAGGTGCTCGGCATGGCCGACCGCGTGCTGGTCGTGCGCGAAGGCCGCATCACTGCCGAACTCTCCCGCGCGGAAGCCACGGCAGAGAACGTCATGTACGCCGCCACCCACGCCGCAGAGGAGGTCACCCGATGACCGCCCTTCAGACCCGTGAGCCCGGCTCGTCCGCGGTCACGCGCGGGGTCAGGGCATTCTTCGGCGCTCGCGAGACGGGCATCCTCCTCGCCCTGCTCGTGGTGATCGCGGTGACGACGATCATCAACCCCACCTTCCTGTTCAGCCCTGACGGCTGGCGCGATCTGCTCCTGACGCCGTCCATCCTGGTGATCGTTGCCGTGGGGCAGGCGATGGTCATCATCACCAGGAGCGTCGACCTGTCGGTCGGCTCCGTCGTCGGCCTCACGGCCTACCTCACAGGGCGGCTGTTCATCGACTTCCCCGGCATTCCGATCATCCTGGTCTTCGTCATCGGCCTCGCGGCAGGTGCGCTGCTCGGCCTGGTCAACGGCGCTCTCGTCGCGTTCGGCAAGGTGCCCGCCCTTGTGATCACCCTCGGAACCCTGTACGCATACCGCGGCATCAACGTGCTCTGGACCGGCAGCAACCGGATCAACGCGAGCGACCTGCCGTCCGGCTTCCTCAGCCTCGGCACGAACTCGTTCCTGAGCATCCCGTACCTGACGATCCTCGCCCTCGTGGTCGTGCTCGTCGCCGGCTGGTACCTGCGCAACAAGCGCGGTGGACGCGAGCTGTACGCGATCGGCTCCGACCCCGCGGCCGCAGAGCTCTACGGCCTCAAAGTGACACAGCGCATCCTGATCGCTTTCGTGCTCTGCGGCGCGCTCGCCGGGCTCGCCGGTGTGCTCTTCGCTGCCAGGTACGGCACCACGAACTCGCAGACCGGAACCGGGCTCGAACTGCAAGCCGTCGGCGCCGCCGTGATCGGCGGTGTCGCGATCTTCGGCGGGAGCGGAACCGTCTACGGTGCGGCGATCGGCGCCGTGCTGCTCCTCACCATCAACCGCGCGCTCCCCATCCTCGGCATCCAGGACTTCTGGCAGCAGGCAGTGGTCGGCGTCCTCATCATCGGAGCGATCGTGCTCGACAGGGTTCTCGCCCTTCGATTGTCCAGACGGCTCGTGGCACAACGGGAGGTCGACCAGTGACCAGCATCGGCCTCACCCCCAGCAATCGGGATGCGCAGACACGCGCCGACCGGATCATCGCGGACTACGCCAGGCCGCTCTGGCAGCGCTGGCTGCTCTCCCGCGAAACGGCTGTCATCGTCGCCCTGATCGTGGTGGCCATCGTGGCCAGCATCGTGGTGCCCAACTTCGGCACGACCACGACGCTCGGCTTCCTCCTTCTCGACGCCACGCCCATCCTGCTGATCGCCCTGCCGATGACCCTCGTCATCGTGAGCGGCGAGATCGACCTGTCTGTCGCGAGCACGCTCGGCCTCAGCAGCGTCATGCTCGGTGTCCTCACCAAGGCGGGGTGGCCGATCGAGGTCGCGATGGTCGTCTGCATCGTCGTGGGGATCGTGGCGGGGATGGTCAACGGCTTCCTCGTCACCGTGGTGGGACTGCCCTCCCTGGCGGTCACCATCGGAACCCTCGCGCTGTTCAGGGGCATTGCGGTCGGGATGCTCGGCACCACAGCGATAACGGAGTTCCCGTTCGAGTGGCAGAACCTGGTGCAGATGCGATTCGGGACGAGCGGCATCCCCGTGGTGATGGTGCTCGTGGTGGCCCTGATCATCGTGTTCTCGCTGGTGCTCCACTTCACGCCGTTCGGCAGGGGACTGTTCGCCCTCGGCCTGAGCAAGGACGCTGCTGCGTTCTCCGGGGTGGACGTCGATCGCACGAAGTTCATCGCGTTCATGCTCACCGGTGCGGTGTCGGCGCTCGCGGGCATCTACTGGACGCTCCGCTACGGCAGCGCAAGAGGCGACAACGCGATCGGACTCGAACTCTCGGTGATCGCCGCAGTGCTTCTCGGCGGTGTGTCGATCTTCGGCGGCAAAGGGGCGATGCACGGCGTCGTCGCCGGTGTGTTGCTGATCGGTGTGCTGCAGAGCGCTCTGCGCCTCGCCAACGTCAGTTCGGACGCCATCAACATCATCACCGGCGCCCTGCTGGTCATCTCGGTTCTCTCCCCGCGCATCCTCGGCTGGTTCTCGGCGCGCCGCGCCGCTTCCCGTCGATCGCGCAGCACACCTGCACTCACACAACCCCAATGAAAGGAACAAGGATGTTGCCTCACACAACCAAGAGTCGAGGTCTCCGTCGTGCGCTCAGCATCGGAGCAGGCGTCGTGGCCATCGCGCTGCTGGCGACGGGATGCTCAAGCGGCGGTAGCAACGGAGGCTCCACCTCCGGGGACAAGAACTACAAGATCACCTTCCTGCCCAAGAACCTCGGCAACCCGTACTTCGACACCTCGGACAAGGGCGGTCAGACGGCCATCAAGTCGTTCGGCGGCACATACAACCAGGTGGGACCGTCGACGGCGACCGCCGACGCCCAGGTCA
Source organism: Leifsonia sp. Root227 (assembly GCF_001428745.1). GTDB lineage: Bacteria > Actinomycetota > Actinomycetes > Actinomycetales > Microbacteriaceae > Leifsonia. The sequence continues at coordinate 44,364 of NZ_LMIO01000001.1, forward strand.
GCTACATCAACACGCTCACGCAGCAGGGCGTCGGGGCGATCGTGCTCTCCGCCAACGACCCGACCGCTCTGGGCAGCGCGTTGACGCAGGCGAAGTCATCCAACGTCAAGGTGGTCACGTTCGACTCCGACACCGATCCGAAGTACCGCGACGTGTTCGTCAACCAGGCGACCGCCGAGGGCATCGCGAAGGTGCAGGTCGACACGATCACCAAGGAGATCGGCGACAGCGGCGAGATCGCCATCCTGTCCGCCGCCGCCAACGCGACCAACCAGAACGCGTGGATCGAGTTGATGAAGAAGGACCTGGCGGCCGACCACCCCAACGTCAAGCTCGTCGACACGGTCTACGGGAACGACGACGACCAGACCTCCTTCGACAAGACGGCCGCGCTGCTGCAGACGCACCCGAACCTGAAAGGCATCGTCTCGCCGACCACCGTCGGCATCGCGGCGGCAGCACGCTACCTGTCGACCTCGGCGTTCAAGGGCAAGGTCAAGCTGACCGGCCTCGGCACGCCGAACCAGATGCGTGAGTTCGTGAAGGACGGAACAGTCGACGAGTTCGCACTGTGGAACCCGGAAGATCTGGGCTACCTGGCCGCGTTCACCGCGAAGGCGCTGATCGACGGCACGATCACCGGCAAGAAGGGCGACTCCTTCACCGCCGGCAAGCTCGGGAAGTTCACCGTCGGCGACAACGGCACCGTCCTCCTCGGTGACCCGTACGTCTTCAACAAGGACAACATCGACAAGTTCAACTTCTGATCATGACCGGGCCGGTGGTCGTCCACCGGCCCGGTTCCACCCCCATCCGAAGGACGTCTCATGCAACGCGCATGTTTCCGGCTACACCTGCGCCAGGACAGGATCGACGCATACCGGGAGCGTCACGCCGCCGTCTGGCCGGAGATGCTCCAGGCGCTCAAGCAGGCCGGCTGGGATAACTACTCGCTGTTCATCGCTCCGGACGGAACGCTCATCGGCTACGTCGAAGCGAGCGACTCCATCGACCAGGCCCAGGCTCGCATGGCACTGACCGACGTGAACACCCGTTGGCAGGAGCAGATGGGCGAGTTCTTCACCGAACTCGACGGGGCTTCCCCTGACGAGGGCTTCGAGCTCCTCGACGAAATCTTCCACCTCGAGGACCAGCTGGCGTCCTCGGCAGGTGACGAACCGACATCAGCACCAGCACGATAGGCGGACGAACAATGACCTCCCTCTCCACAATCGCTCCGATCCTGCAGCAGCAGGCGATCGAGCTGCCCTCGTGGGCGTTCGGCAACTCCGGCACCCGGTTCAAGGTGTTCGGGTCGCCTGGCACGCCGCGCGACCCGTTCGAGAAGATCGCGGACGCCGCGCAGGTGCACAAGCACACCGGCCTCGCGCCGAAGGTCGCGCTGCACATCCCGTGGGATGTGGTGGACTCGTACGCCGACCTGCGCAAGCACGCGGAGGATCACGGGGTCGGGCTGGGCACGGTCAACTCGAACACCTTCCAGGACGACGCGTACAAGCTGGGGTCGGTGACCCACAGCGACCCGGCGATCAGGCAGAAGGCGATCGACCACCATTTCCGCTGCATCGACGTGATGGACGAGACCGGTTCGCGCGACCTCAAGATCTGGCTGGCGGACGGCACCAACTATCCGGGCCAGGACGACATCAGGGCCAGGCAGGACAGGCTGGCGGAGTCGCTCGCGGCGATCTACGCGCGGCTCGGCGACGACCAGCGGATGGTGCTCGAGTACAAGTTCTTCGAGCCGGCGTTCTATCACACGGACGTTCCCGACTGGGGGACCAGCTACGCGCACACGGTGGCGCTCGGCGAGAAGGCGTACGTCTGCCTCGACACCGGCCACCACGCGCCCGGCACGAACATCGAGTTCATCGTCGCCCAGCTCCTCCGCCTCGGCAAGCTCGGCTCGTTCGACTTCAACTCGCGGTTCTACGCGGACGACGACCTGATCGTCGGCGCCGCCGATCCGTTCCAGCTGTTCCGGATCATCGCGGAGGTGGTGCGCGGCGGCGGGCTCAACAACCCGGATGTGGCGTTCATGCTCGACCAGTGCCACAACATCGAGAAGAAGATCCCCGGGCAGATCCGGTCGGTGCTCAACGTGCAGGAGATGACGGCGCGCGCGCTGCTGATCGACAGGGAGGCGCTCTCCGCCGCCCAGGCCGCGGGCGACGTCCTCGGCGCCAACGGCATCCTGATGGACGCCTTCTACACGGACGTGCGCCCAGCGCTCGCCGAGTGGCGAGAGTCCCGCGGGCTCCCCGCCGACCCGATGGCCGCGTACGCCGCGTCCGGATATCAGGAGAAGATCGAGGCCGACCGCGTCGGCGGGACGCAGGCGGGATGGGGCGCCTGATGACGAACGAGGCAGCAGCAGAACTCATCGCACGGTCGAACCGGCTCGGCGCCGACCCGAGGAACACCAACTACGCAGGCGGCAATACGTCAGCCAAGGGCACGGAGACCGACCCTGTCACCGGCGAGCCGGTGGAGCTGCTCTGGGTGAAGGGGTCAGGCGGCGATCTCGGCACGCTGACCGAGGCCGGGCTGGCGGTGCTGCGGCTGGACAGGCTGCGCGCCCTGACCGGCGTGTACCCAGGAGTCGACCGCGAGGACGAGATGGTCGCGGCGTTCGACTACACACTGCACGGCAAGGGCGGTGCCGCGCCGTCGATCGACACGGCCATGCACGGGCTGGTTGATGCGGCTCACGTCGACCACCTGCATCCGGACTCCGGCATCGCGTTCGCGACGGCCGCTGACGGCGAGCGGCTGACGGCCGAGGCGTTCGGCGGTCGCGTGGTGTGGGTGCCCTGGCGGCGGCCCGGCTTCCAGCTCGGCCTCGACATCGCGGCGGTGAAGGAGGCCAACCCGGATGCGATCGGCTGCATCCTTGGCGGGCATGGCATCACCGCGTGGGGCGACACCAGCGACGACGCAGAGGCGAACTCGTTGTGGATCATCGAGACAGCAGCGGCCTACATCGCAGCGCACGGGCGGCCGGAGCCGTTCGGAACCGGGTTGGACGGTTACGCGCCGCTTCCCGAGGCCGAGCGGCGCGCGAAGGCGGCGGCGCTCGCCCCGCACCTGCGGGCGCTCGCGTCGACGGATCGCGTGCAGGTGGGTCACTTCAGCGACGCGGACGAGGTGCTCGACTTCCTGGCTATGGCCGAGCATCCACGGTTGGCCGCCCTCGGCACGTCCTGCCCAGACCACTTCCTGCGCACGAAGGTGAAGCCGCTGGTGCTCGACCTGCCCGCCGACGCGTCCATCGAGGATTCGGTGGCGAGGCTGGAGGAGCTGCACGCGGCGTACCGCGCCGACTACCAGGCGTACTACGACCGCTACGCGACGGACGATTCGCCGGCCATCCGCGGCGCGGACCCCGCGATCGTGCTCATCCCCGGCGTCGGGATGTTCAGCTACGGCGCGAACAAGCAGACGGCGAGAGTGGCGGGCGAGTTCTACATCAACGCGATCAACGTCATGCGCGGCGCCGAGGCCCTGTCGACATACGCGCCGATCGACGAGTCGGAGAAGTTCCGCATCGAATACTGGGCGCTGGAGGAGGCGAAGCTCCAGCGGATGCCGAAGCCCAAGCCGCTCGCGGGGCGGGTGGCGCTCGTGACCGGCGCAGCGTCCGGGATCGGCAAGGCCATCGCCACCAGGCTCGCGGCCGAGGGTGCGTGCGTCGTCATCGCCGACCTCGACCTCGCGAAGGCGCAGGACGCCGCTGCGTCCATCGGCGGCACGGACGTGGCCGTCGGCGTGCAGGCGGACGTCACAGACGAGCGGGCGGTGCAGTCGGCCGTGGATGCCTCCCTGCTGGCGTTCGGCGGCCTCGACCTGGTGGTCAACAACGCAGGGCTGTCGCTGTCGAAATCGCTCCTGGAGACGACCGTGGCCGACTGGGACCTGCAGCACGACGTGATGGCGAAGGGCTCGTTCCTGGTCTCGCGCGCCGCGGCGAGGGTGCTGATCGATCAGAAGCTCGGGGGAGACATCGTCTACATCTCGTCGAAGAACTCGATCTTCGCCGGTCCGAACAACATCGCGTACTCAGCGACCAAGGCCGACCAGGCGCACCAGGTGCGGCTGCTCGCGGCGGAGCTCGGCGAGCACGGCGTGCGGGTCAACGGGATCAACCCGGACGGCGTCGTGCGCGGGTCCGGGATCTTCGCCGGCGGCTGGGGCGCGAAGCGCGCCGCGGTCTACGGGGTTCCGGAGGAGGAGCTCGGCCAGTACTACGCGCAGCGCACGCTGCTCAAGCGCGAGGTGCTGCCGGAACACGTCGCGAACGCGGTGTTCGTGCTGTGCTCGTCCGACCTCGACCACACGACAGGCCTGCACATCCCGGTCGACGCCGGCGTCGCGGCGGCGTTCTTGCGATGAGCGCGAGTGCGACGGGCGCGGTCGCCGCGGTCGACCTCGGGGCGACCAGCGGGCGCGTGATGATCGGGAGGGTCGGGCCGGACACGCTCGACCTGACGGAGGCCGTACGGTTCCCGAACACGCCCGTCACGCTGTGGGAGGGCGACCGCCCCGGTCTGCACTGGGACATCGCGGAGCTGTACCGCAACGTCGTCGACGGGCTGGGGAATGCGCTGCGCGCCGAGCCGGGGATCGTGAGCGTCGGGGTGGATGCGTGGGCCGTCGATTACGGGCTGCTGCGCGGCGGGGTGCTCCAGGGCATCCCGTACCACTACCGCGACGAGCGGGCAGCGGCCGGGACGCCGCTGGTGCACGAGCGGGTGCCCGCCGGCGAGCTGTACCGGCAGAACGGCCTGCAGTACCTGCCGTTCAACTCGCTCTACCAGCTCGCGGTCGACAACGCGGCCGGGCGACTCGACGGCGTCGACACGATGCTGCTCATCCCCGATCTGATCGCGTACTGGCTGAGCGGAGAGCGCGTCGCGGAGCGCACGAACGCATCCACGACGGGGTTGCTCGGCGTCGACGGGACGTGGAACGCGCCGCTGATCGACGCACTGGAGCTGCCGCGCGGCCTGTTCCGCCCTGTGGTGGATTCGGGGACCGTGATCGGGCCGCTGCTGCCGAGTGTGCGTGGCGAGCTGCGCATCCCGAGCGGGGTGGCCGATGTCGCTGAACGGGCCGGAAGCGGGATTCCCGGTGGGCCGGTGGTGACCGCGGTCGGCTCGCACGACACGGCGTCTGCGGTGGTGGCCGTGCCCCTGCGCTCGGAGAACGCGGCGTACATCTCCTGCGGAACCTGGGGGCTGGTCGGCCTCGAGCTGGACCGGCCGGTGCTGAGCGAGGCCGCTCGAGAGGCCAACTTCACCAACGAGGGCGGCGTGGATGGGCGGGTCAGGTTTCTGCACAACGTGATGGGGCTGTGGTTGCTGAGCGAGTGCATCCGGAGCTGGCGTGCTGCGGGGATCGACGCCGACCTGGTGGACCTGCTGGAACGAGCGGGGTCGCTGACGACGCCGGTGCCGGTGTTCGACGCGAACGACCAGCGCTTCCTGGCTCCTGGCGACATGCCGTCGCGGATCGCGTCCTGGTGCGCGGAGCGCGGGGTGGCGGCGCCGGACGGTCCTGCCGAGTACGTGCGGAGCATCGTGGAGAGCCTCGCCGAGGCGTTCGCGACGGCCGTGCGGACGGCGTCTGCGCTGTCCGGGCGGCCCGTGGACACCGTGCACATCGTGGGAGGGGGTGCGCGCAACCGGCTGCTCTGCCAGCTGGTCGCCGACCGCTGCGGCGTGCCGGTGCTCGCCGGGCCCGTCGAGGCGACGGCCATCGGCAACGTGCTGGTGCAGGCGCGGGCGCACGGCCTGGTGCACGGTGACCTGGAGGCGCTTCGCGCCCTGGTCCTCGCCACCCACCCGCCGATCGAGTACCTCCCTGCGGCCTCGGCGACGCTCTCGCGACTCCAGTAACTGTCGCACACCGCCCGGGATGCGCAGCAGTTGCGGGTGTCTCGTTGTGCGGCCGGCTCCGCGGCTCTGGAAAACCTCTGGTCAGGAGGCGCGAGCGGCAGTCGCCTCGGTGTCTGCGAGGTCTTCGCGGGCGGTCTCGCGCGGCGAGAGCGTGAAGCGCGGGCGCCAGGACGTGAAGCGGAGGCGCAGGCTGCGGTACTTGACCAGGTAGAAGACGCCCACGATCGCCGCGGCGAAGCCGGATGCGGCACCCACCCCCATCGCCCAGCGCGGGCCGAACGTGTCGGCCACCCAGCCGACGATCGGGGCACCCACGGGGGTCCCGCCCATGAAGATCGCCATGTAGATGGCCATCACGCGCCCGCGGAGCTGCGGGTCCGTCGTCATCTGGACGACGCCGTTCGCGGTGGTCATCAGGGTCTGCGACGAGACGCCGATCACGATGAGCGCGAGTGCGAAGAGCCAGAAGTCCGGCATCACGGCGGCCAGCGCGCAGCCGAAGCCGAAGAACGCTGCGCCGGCGAAGAGGAGCGCGACGCGCGGCCGCTCGCGGCGGGCGGAGAGCAGCGCGCCGACCACGGAGCCGATCGCCACGATCGACGAGAGCAGGCCGTACTCGCCTGCGCCGGCGTGGAAGACCGACACCGACATCGTGGAGATGAAGATCGGGAAGTTGAGGCCGAACGTGCCGATCAGGAACACCATCACGAGGATCACCATGATGTCGGGGCGCCGCCGCACGTACCGGAAGCCCTCGGCCAGACCGCCGCGCTGCCGCTTCGCCCGCTCCGACCTGTACAGTTTCTCGATCCGCAGGAACTTGAGCGAGAGCAGTACGGCGCCGAACGTGGCCGCGTTGATCAGGAACACCCAGCCGGCCCCGACCACGGCGACCAGCAGGCCGGCCACAGCGGGACCGAGCAGGCGCGCCATGTTAAACGACGCCGAGTTGAGCGCGACGGCGTTCGACAGGTTCGGTCCGGCCACCAGCTCGGAGACGAACGTCTGCCGCGCGGGGGCATCGAACGCCGCGACGCAGCCGAGGAGCAGCGCGAACACGTACACGTGCCAGAGCTGCACGACACCGGTGACGGTCAGGATGCCCAGCCCGAGCCCCAGCGCGCCCATCGCCCCCTGCGTGGCCATGAGCAGCTTGCGGCGGTCCAGGTGGTCGGCCGCCCATCCCGTCACGGGCAGGAGCAGCAGCTGCGGCCCGAACTGCAGCGCCATCACGAAGCCGACAGCCGCCGCGTTGTTGTGGGTGAGCTGGGTGAGGACGATCCAGTCCTGCGCCGTGCGCTGCATCCAGGTGCCGACATTGGAGACGATCGCTCCCGCCGCCCAGATGCGGTAGTTCACCCCGGAGAGCGAACGGAACATCGCACTCACGAGTCGGCCAGCTCTCGGAGGATGGCCGCCGCATCCACCAGGGTCGCCCGCTGCTCGGGGGTGAGGGTGCGCAGCCGCTTGTGCAGCCAGGCGTCGCGCCGTCTCCTGGTCTCGGCGACGAGGGCGAGGCCCTGCTCGGTCGGCACGACGACCACCTTGCGGCCGTCGTCGGCGTCCGGAGTGCGGCGAACGTACCCGGCCTCTTCCAGGCAGTTGATCGTGCGGTTCATCGACGGCGGCTTGACGCGTTCGTGCTCGCTGAGCCGCCCGATGGTGCTGGGGCCTTCTCGCACCAGGAACGCCAGAGTGGAGGTCTGGGTGTCGCTGAGCTCGTCGTCCGCCTTCTCCGCCCTGAGCCGACGGGAGAGCCGCGCCACCGCGATGCGGACGGCGGTGCTGAGGTCGTGGGTGGAGAGTCTTTGAGCCATATATCGTTAGCCTAACAAATTAGTCTTGCTAAATAAATCCCGTTCGCCGCCGGCGTGCGCCAGAATGACGACGTGCCCAGCTACGAAGATGCTCACGGCGTCGAGATCACCTACGACGTGTACCAGGTCGAGACCCCGCGGGCGGTGGTGCAGGTCGCGCACGGCGTCGGCGAGCACGCTGGTCGCTACCGGCTGCTGGCCGAGCATCTCAACGCGAACGGCTTCACCGTGTACGCCGACGACCACCGCGGCCACGGGCGGACAGGCATGGCCCAGTGGCAAGGGGACGCCACCCGGCTCGGCAGGCTCGGGGTCGGCGGCCTGCGGGCGACAGTGGATGCGCTGCACGACTTCTCGCGGCTCATCCGCGAAGAGAACCCCGACCTCCCGCTGGTCTTCTTCGGTCACAGCTGGGGGTCGCTGATGGGCCAGATGATCCTCAACACGCACAGCAGCGACTACGACGCCGCCGTGCTCTCCGGCACCGCGTACCGGGTGCTCGGCTCGATGAACAGCGGCGACCTGAACAAGCGGCACGCCCATCTCGGCACGACGGGCGCAGAGTGGCTGAGCCGCGACCCGGCCGTCGCGCAGGCGTTCGTCGACGATCCGCTCACCACGCTCACCCCGATCGCGAAGCTGTTCGGTCTGGCGGACGCCTCCAGGCTGCTCGGCCGTCCCTCCCGCTCGTTCGCACGCGACCTGCCGCTGCTCATCCAGGTGGGAGGGGACGACCCGCTCGGCGGAGAGGCCAGTGCCCGCAAGCTGGAGAAGGCGTACCGGGAGCGGTCGGGGCTCACCGACGTGACCACGATCGTCTATCCAGGCGCGCGCCACGAGATCTACAACGAGACCAACAAGGCCGAGGTCATGGCCGACCTGACCGCCTGGCTGGATGCGCGCATCCCGTCGCGGGAGTAGCCGGTCGATCCGGAGAGCCGCCTGGCGATCTAGGCTGTAGCCATGCACGGTGAATACAAGGTTCCTGGTGGCAAGCTCGTCGTCGTCGACCTGGAGGTGATCGACGGCAGGCTCGCGAACTTCCGCCTCGCCGGCGACTTCTTCCTCGAACCGGACACGGCGCTGGAGGCGATCGACCGCTCGGTGAACGGTCTCCCGGCCGAGTCGGATGCCGCGACCATCGCCGCCGCTGTCCGCGGCGCGCTGCCGGAGGGCGCGACGCTGCTCGGCTTCTCGCCGGAAGCGGTCGCCGTCGCCGTGCGCCGCTCGCTCGCCCGCGCGACGAGCTGGCGCGACTACGACTGGCAGATCGTGCACTCCAAGGCTGTGCCTCCTGTGATGCAGATGGCGCTCGACGAGGTGCTCGCCACCGAGGTCGGAGAGGGGCGTCGCGGCCCGACGCTGCGGATCTGGGAGTGGGACGAGCCTGCGGTGGTCATCGGCAGCTTCCAGTCGGTGAAGAACGAAGTGGATGCGGAGAACGCCGAGAAGTACGGCTTCGACGTGGTGCGGCGAATCTCCGGCGGCGGCGCGATGTTCATGGAGGCCGGCTCGGTCGTCACGTACTCGATCTACGCCCCGGCCGATCTGGTGCAGGGGATGAGCTTCGCCGACAGCTACGCCTTCCTCGACGAGTGGGCGATCGTCGCCCTGAAGTCGCTCGGCATCGACGCGTTCTACCAGCCGCTCAACGACATCACGAGCCCGAAGGGCAAGATCGGCGGCGCCGCGCAGAAGCGTCTCGGCTCCGGCGCTGTGCTTCACCACGTGACCATGAGCTACGACATGGACGGTCAGAAGATGACCGAGGTGCTGCGCATCGGCCGCGAGAAGATCAGCGACAAGGGCATCACCAGCGCGGCGAAGCGCGTCGACCCGCTGCGCAGCCAGACCGGCATGACCCGCGCCGAGATCATCGACCGCATGAAGCAGACCTTCACCCAGCTGTACGGCGCGACTCCCGGCGACATCACGCCGGAGGAGTACGCCGCCGCCGAGAAGCTCGTCGCCGAGAAGTTCGGCACCACGGAGTGGCTCTACCGCGTCCCGTAGACCGCGCCCCTCGCATCCCGTCGAGCCCAGCCTTCTTCATCGTTCAACGCAATTGCGGTGAAAAAGCCTGGGCTCGATTGCGTCTGAGGCGAGAGTGTTGTTAGGTTAGGCAAAGCTTAGTTAGCTGAGCCTTACCTAACCACACCAGTCCAGAATCCAGCGGAACGACCGTGCGTCGCTCCGCTCACAGGAGCGCCATGAGATCGTTGAGTTCCCCGTCCACAGCTGCGCACGCACCGGCGAAGAGACGCGGCGCGCGTCTGCTCGCGGCGCTGGTCGCGACCGCCCTGGCGACGCTCGGCGTCACTGCCGTCGCCGCCCCGGCGCACGCGGCAGGCCCGACCGTGTCCGCTCAGGAGATCCCCGCCGCCGGCGGCACGATCACCCTCACCGGCAGCGGCTTCACCCCCAGCACCCAGGGCATCTACCTGGGTGTCGGCCCGACGGGACTCCCCGGCTTCTACCTCGGCGCCAGCAGCCTCATCACCAGCGAGACCATCTGGATCGCACCGGGCAACGTCGACGGCACCAGTCCCTCCGGCCGCACGGCGCCGATGAACGCCGACGGCACGTTCTCCGTGACCGTCACGGTCCCTGCGGCAAGCGCATCCACCCCGACGTATGCGGTCTACACGTCCAAGGGTCACGGCCAGGGGATGAGCGACACCAGCCAGAACTCGATCACCCCGCTCGTCTATGCGCCCGTTCCTCCCGCGACCACCGCTCTCGCGCTGGCGACGAGCCCGGCGAGCGTCACGGACGGCTCGGCGGTCACCCTCACGGCGACGGTCAGCCCGGCCGCCGCGGGAACGGTCACCTTCCGCGAAGGGTCGGCAACGCTCGGCACGGGAACGGTCTCCGGCTCGACCGCGACGTTCAGCACCAGCGGCCTCGCCGTCGGCGCGCACTCGATCACCGCGTCGTTCGCCCCGGCGGACAGCACCGCCTTCGCTGCGTCCACCTCGCCGGCCGTCACCGTCACGGTGACCGCTGTCGGCGCCCCGACCCCCGCCTCCGTCACCGTCTCCCCGGCGACAGGGCTCGACCCGTCCGGCGCGTCCATCACGGTCACCGGTGAGAACTTCGCCCCGACGGGCGGCGCCGTTCCCGGCGTGTACGTGGGCGTCGGCCCGAAGTCGGCAGCAGGTGAGCCGTCGTGGAACCTCACCGCCTCGCTCTTCCAGGGTGTCGCCTGGGTGCGCACCATCGGCGCCGACGGCGCGTTCACCAGCTCCCTGACCGGCATCGCCCAGGTCTTCACCTCGAACGGCCGCCAGGTCGACTGCTCCACCGAGGAGTGCGGCGTCTACACCTTCGCCGCGCACGGCTCCGCCGACCGCACACAGGACACGTACACGCCCATCGCGTTCGCCGTCCCCGCCGTGACCCCTGTCGCCACCACCCTCTCGATCACCACCTCGTCTGCCAGCTCGACCGCGGGCTCCGGGGTGGATGTGACGGTCACCGTCTCCCCGAAGGCGGACGGCACCGTGAGCATCCTGGACGGCAGCACCGTCGTCGCACGCAACCTCGTGCTGCGCGACGGAAAGGCGACCACCCGCATCTCCACCCTCCAGCAGGGCGCGCGCTCGCTGACGGCCACCTTCACGCCGGCCGATCCGTCCGCGTTCGCCGCATCGACGGCCGCACCGGTCACCCACACCGTGACAGCGTCTCCGATCGTGACCGTCCCGACCGCTCCGGATCCCGTGGTCGTCGCGACGCCGGTCGCCCCGGCCGAGCCGGTCTGCGTCGCCCGCTCCATCAGCGACGCGACGCTGAGCTGGGGGCTCAAGTCGAGCTTCCGCAACTACATCTCCGGCGGGATCGCGAAGGGCTCGTGGAACCTCTCCGGCGTGACGTACGCCGACGGGAAGTACGGCTGGAGCAACGGCTCCGGCAGCTACAACACGGCTGACGACAAGGGCATCGCACGCTTCCCCGGCAGCGTCGCGTTCACCGGTCACAACGGCGTCCTCAACCTGGTGCTCTCCAACGTCGCGGTGAAGGTGACGGGTCCGAACACGGCCACCATCGTCGCCGACGTCCACTCGACCGACATGGGCGGCGCGGCCAGCGACCACTCCGGCATCGCGTTCGCCTCCGTCGCGCTGAGCGGCGGCGCGTCCGGCTCGCGGGTCACGGCGACGGATGCTCCTGTCACCCTCACCGCGGCGGGCGCCACCGCGTTCGCCGGCTTCTACGAGGCGGGCACGGCACTCGACCCCGTGTCGTTCAGCCTGCCGCTCGGGGCCAGCGTGCCCTGTGACAGTGCGACAGCGTCCACCCTCGCCACCACCGGCGGGGGAGACGCCGGCGGCTGGCCGCTGCTCGGAGGCCTGATGGTGCTCGTCGGCGTCGCGGCTGTCGTCGCGGTCCGGCGTCGCGCATCCAGCCAGGCGGTGGCACAGGCGTGACCTCTCGCACGGAAGCACTCGTGGGCGGGGCCGTCGGCTCCGCCCACGAGTGTCGGCGGCCGCCCCGTTCCGCCCGGCTGCTGCGACTCGCGGCCGTCGTCGCGGTGGTGGCGACCCTCTCAGGATGCGGCGCGACGGCCGCGACCTCGGCATCGACCCCCGCGCCGTCCACACCGGCGACGGCACCGGCGGCGGATGCTCGTGCCGGGCTCGCCGACCCGCGCACCATCACCGGTCCGTCGACCGCTGCCCCTGTCGCGGACGTCGTCCCGATCACGAAGACGCCGAAGCCGAAACTGCCGGTGACCGTCGATGATGCGTCCGGCACGAAGGTCACGGTCTCCGACGCCAGCCGCATCCTGGCCCTCGACGTCTACGGCACGCTCGCCGAGACCGTCGTCGGCCTCGGGCTGGGCGACCGGCTCGTCGGCCGAGGGGCGTCGAACACGCTGAGCGTGATGAAGAAGCTCCCGCTGGTGACGCAGAACGGCCACGAGCTGAACGGCGAGGCGATCCTCGCCCTGCACCCGACGCTGGTTCTCACCGACACCACGCTCGGGCCGCGCGATGTGCAGGACCAGCTCCGTGCATCCGGAGTCACCGTGGTGTTCTTCGACTCGGAGCGCAGCATTGCGACCATCGGCTCGCAGATCGAGACGGTGGCGCACGCGGTGGGCCTCGATGCGGACGGCGCGCGTCTGGCGAAGCGGGTCGCGGGCGACCTCGCGGCGGCCAAGAAGACGATCGCCGCGATGGCGCCGGCCGGAGACGACCGGCTGCGCGCCGCCCTGCTCTATGTGCGCGGTCGCGCCGGTGTGTTCTTCCTCTTCGGCAAGGGGATGGGCGCCGACGACCTCATCGGGGCGCTCGGCGCTGTCGATGTGGCGACCGAGGCGGGCATCACGGGCGCGAAGCCCGCGAACAGCGAAGCGCTGCTGGCGACCAACCCCGATGTGTTCCTCATGATGACGGACGGCCTCGCCTCCACCGGCGGCGTGGATGGGCTGCTCCAGCGGCCGGGGGTCGCGGACACCGCGGCGGGGCAGCACCGCAGGATCGTGGACATGAACGACGGGCAGCTCATGTCGTTCGGGCCGACGACGCCCGCCGTGCTGCTGTCGCTCGCCGACGCGCTTTACCGGCCGGAGGCCGCGAAGTGACGCGCGCGGAGGCGCAGCCGCGCTCGGACGCGCAGCGTCGGGAGATGACGGTGAGCGCAGAGGGTGCCGCGCCGGCTGCGTCCCGCGCGAAGCCCCGCCAGCGCCTCAGCGCCGTCACCCGTGCACGCCGCCGCCGCGTCCCGGTGATCGTCGGGCTCGTCGTGCTGCTCCTGCTCGCCGTGCTGGTCTCCTCCTCCGTGGGGCAGTTCGCGCTCTCGCCGGCCGAGATCGTCGCGTCCATCGGCAGGCGCATCGGCATCGCACCGGCCGCGACCGGCGCCGCGAGCTATGCGGACGGCGCCCTCTGGAACATCCGCTTCCCCCGCGTCGCGCTCGGCATCGTCGTCGGTGCCGCCCTCGGCGTCGCCGGCGCCCTGATGCAGGGCGTCTTCGCCAACCCGCTCGCCGAGCCGGCGGTGGTCGGCGTCTCCGCCGGCTGCGCGGTGGGGGCGTGCGCCGTGATCGTCTTCGACCTGCAGCAGTTCGGCCCGGCGAGCATCCCCGCCGCCGCCTTCGTGACGGGCGTGCTCACGACCGTCATCGTCTACGTGCTGTCGCGCGCCCGCGGGCGCACCCAGGTGCTGATGCTGGTGCTCACCGGCATCGCGATCAACGCCGTCGCGAACGCCGTCATCGCGTTCCTCGTCTTCCAGGCGGACACGGCCAGCCGCGAGCAGATCATGTTCTGGCAGCTCGGCTCCCTCAATGGCGCCAGCTGGCAGGCCGTTGCCGTCACCTTCCCGCTGCTGATCGTGGGCGTGGGATGCGCGTGGCTGCTCGCCAAGCGACTGGATGCGCTCGCCCTGGGCGAGCGGAGCGCCAGGCACCTCGGCGTTCCCGTCGAACGGGTGCGGTTGCTCGCGATCCTGCTCGTGGCGCTGCTCACCGCCGTAGCCGTGTCGTTCGCGGGCATCATCGCGTTCGTCGGCCTGATCATCCCGCACCTGCTGCGCCTGCTGATCGGTCCGGCGCACGCGGCGCTCATCCCGGCCAGCGCGCTCGGCGGCGCGCTGCTGATCAGCGCGGCCGATCTGGCGGCCCGCACCGTCGTGCCGTTCGCCGACCTCCCGATCGGGATGTTCACCGCCCTCGTCGGCGGCCCGGTGTTCTTCGTGCTGTTGCGGCGCACGATCGCGGCGAAGGAGGGGGCGGCATGAGCGCCGGGCAACGCGGCGTCGCCGAGCTGCGCGGCGTCACCCTCACCATCGACGGACGCACGCTGCTGTCCGAGGTGGACATCGCCGTGCGACCGGGAGAGCTCGTCGCCCTGATCGGCCCGAACGGCGCTGGCAAGTCGACGGCGCTCTCCGTGCTGGCGGGGGACGTGACGCCGGACTCCGGCACGGTGACCATCGACGATCGACCCGTTGCGCGCATCCGGGTGCAGGAGCTCGGCCGGTTGCGCAGCGTGCTGCTGCAGCAGAAGGTGGTGTCGTTCTCCTACCCGGTGCGCGACGTGGTGGCGATGGGACGGATGCCGTGGGCCAGCACCGCCGGCGACGCAGGCGACGACGAGGCCATCGTCGCCGAGGCCCTCGCCAGGACGGACACCACCCATCTCGCCGACCGCGACGTGACCACCCTCTCCGGAGGAGAACTCGCCCGCGTCTCGCTCGCCCGCGTGCTCGCGCAGCGCTGCAGTATCGTCCTCCTCGACGAACCGACGGACGCGCTCGACATCGGCCACCAGGAGCAGGTGCTCGCGCTCGCCGCCGGCCTCGCCGCGGACGGGGCCGCTGTGCTCGCGGTGCTGCACGACCTGAACCTCGCTGCCGCGTACGCCGACCGGATCGTGCTGCTCGCCGATGGCGCCGTGGTCGCGGACGGCAGCCCACGGGACGTGCTCACCGGCGAACGCCTCAGCGCGGTCTACGGGCATCCGGTGGAGACCATCGACCACCCCGTCACCGGCGCGCTGCTCGTGCTGCCCGTGCGCGCATCCGGCCCCGGTTCACCCTCGAAAGGGGGACATTCCCAGCGCGTTCGGGTACCCTGACCCGCGTGAACTGGTGGATCGTCGGCGGAATCGTCGCTGCAGTGGTGCTCGTGGTCATCGCGTCGAAGCTCGGCTGGATCGACTTCTCCGACAAGACGCGCAAGACGGGTGGCTCGTCGAGCAGCATCGTCGGCATCGGCGACGAGGTCTTCGCGCCCACCCGTCACGAGGCGCAGGT
Source organism: Leifsonia sp. Root227 (assembly GCF_001428745.1). Classification (GTDB taxonomy): domain Bacteria; phylum Actinomycetota; class Actinomycetes; order Actinomycetales; family Microbacteriaceae; genus Leifsonia. The sequence continues at coordinate 59,863 of NZ_LMIO01000001.1, forward strand.
CGAGCTCGACCGCCAGTCGATGCTTCCGGCCCCAGCCCCGCTGCCCGGCGACGGCGACAAGGGCATCTGGGAGGGCGGCCGCATCCGGATCGATGTTGCGCCTAGCGGGCCTGCAGGTCCTGATACTCGGGATGCTCCCTGAGCCAGTGCCGCACGTACGGGCACGTCGCGACCACGCGCAGCTCGGTGTTGGCGCGCACGTCGTCCAAGGCTTCTTGAACGAGCGTCGAGGCAATCCCCTTCTCGCGCTTCTCCTCGTCGACGACGGTGTGCGTGAAAACGATCGCGTCGTCGCGCAGGTCGTACTCGGCGACGCCGATCTGCTCGCCGTCCTTGAGGAGGGCGTAGCGGGACGATTCCGGTTGATTCACCACAGTGAGACTCATGCCGCCAGGCTAACCCGGCAGCGTCGCGACGCACAGACTGCGAGAATGGGGGAATGCTGGACGACTCCACCGCGGATGCGGCCCCTGCGGATGCGGTGCGTGCGGATGTGTCCCGTGCGGATGCGGTCCCGGCCTGGCACGCGGATGCGCCGAGCACCGTCGTGCACGCCGACAACCTCGACATCGTGGCTGCGCTCCCTGACGCGTCGTTCACTCTCATCTACCTCGACCCGCCGTTCAACACCGGCAGGTCGCAGGCCAGGCGGAGCACCACCTCGGTGCGTTCGGCGGGCGGCGCGGGCAGCGTCACCGGGTTCAAAGGCCGCAGCTACGAACGGATCAAGGGCGACCTGCTGCGCTACGACGACCGGTTCGACGACTACTGGTCGTTCCTCGAGCCCCGTCTGATCGAGGCGTGGCGCATCCTCGCCGACCACGGGACGCTCTACCTGCACCTCGACTACCGGGAGGCCCACTACGCCAAGGTGCTCCTGGATGCGCTGTTCGGCCGGGAGTCGTTCCTCAACGAGATCGTCTGGGCATACGACTACGGCGCCAAGGCGAAGAACAAGTGGCCCACCAAGCACGACACGATCCTGGTCTACGTGAAGAACCCCGCAGGCTACTTCTTCGATTCCTCCGCCGTCGACCGCGAGCCGTACATGGCGCCCGGCCTGGTCACCGCAGAGAAGGCGGAACTGGGCAAACTGCCGACCGACGTCTGGTGGCACACCATCGTGTCGCCCACCGGCAGGGAGAAGACCGGATACCCGACCCAGAAGCCGGAGGGCATCCTGCGCCGCATCGTGCAGGCGTCGAGCCGCGAGGGGGACTGGGTGCTCGACTTCTTCGCGGGCAGCGGCACGACGGGCGCCGTGGCGTCGGCCCTCGGCCGCCGCTTCCTGCTGGTCGACAGCAACCCGGACGCGATCGGCGTGATGCGGGCGCGGTTCGCGGCGGCGGAGCCTGCGGTTCGGTTCGTGGAGGCGTAGGCGGGACGCGCATTCACCTGCCGGAACCGGAGTCGCTGTACGACGGATTCCAGACACCCCGGAGCCGCCGTCCGGAGAACACCAAGAACGGTGTGGGAGGCTGGGGCACTATGCGAACCGCGCTCCGCCCCCTGCCCTTCCTCTGGGGCGCGCTGGGCACAGCGGTGACGTTCGCGCTCGTCTACCTCGTCTTCGTGCAGAGCTACATGGGTCAGGTCATCGACGAGCGGGCGTTCGCGGGGGCAGACGTGTGGAAGGGCGACCTGATCGAGTTCGCCCACGCGTTCCTCAACGCCCTTCCGGCCGCCTCGGTGATCCTCGGCTGCATCGCCGCGCTCGCGATCGTGGCCTTCCGCCGCAATTGGGCGGTCTTCTTCGTCGCCGTCGCGGCGGCCGCCCTCGCCAACGGCAGCACCCAGCTCCTCAAATACACCGTGCTGAGCCGCCCGTCGAAGGGCGTGGATGTCGGCCTCGCCAACTCCCTGCCCTCCGGCCACACCACCGTGGCGGCGTCGGCGGCTCTCGTCGTCTTCCTGGTCGCCTCGCCGCGCTTCCGCCCGCTCGCCGCGGTGATCGGTTCGGTCTTCACGATCGCTGCTGGCGCATCCACGCTGGTGGAGCAGTGGCACCGGCCGAGCGACGTGGTGGCCGGGATGCTCGTGGTCGCGTTCTGGGGCTGCATCGCAGGGCTGCTGTACTCCTGGCTGCGCGTGCCGACCGCGGAGCGCCCCGTTCGCACCAAACTGTGGCCGCTGCTCTGGATCGCCGTGGTCTGCGCCGCCGGGGCGATCGTCGCCCTTCTGGTGACCTACTTCTCCGCGCAGGACGGCACGGGGCAGCACCTGTTCGTGGCGTACGCAGGGGGAGTGGCGGCGATCGTGGCGACCGGATTCGTGCTCGCGGTGCTGGGCAACAGGGTGTTCAGGGCGCTGGCTTAGGGCAGATCACGTTGGGCAGATCACGTATGGCGGCTCAGCGACTGCGCTCGCGCGCCTAGCTGCTCTGCCGCACCACCAGCTCTGTCGGCAGCAGCGTCACCCTGTCCACCGGCTCGCCTTCGATGCGGCGCACGAGCACCCGCGCCATCGTCTCGCCGAGGCCGATCGAGGGCTGGTGCACGGTGGTCAGCGGGGGCGTGGCCGTGAGGCCGAAGTAGTCGTCGTCGTAGCCGACCACCGCGATGTCGCCCGGGATGCTCAGCCCCGCGTCGTGGATCGCCGAGTACGCGCCGGCCGCCATCTGGTCGTTGGCGGCGAACAGTCCGTCGATCGGCACTTCGCGAGCGAGCAGACGGCGCATCGCCTCCATGCCGGACACAGGGGAGAAGTCGCCGTACTCGACGAGCGTGGCGTCGAGGCCGTGCGCATCCATCGCCCGGCGCCAGCCGGTGTAGCGGTCGACGCCCGCCGGCATGTCCTGGGGGCCGGTGATGAGGGCGATGTTGCGGCGGCCCCGACCGATGAGGTGCTCCGTCGCGCCCACCGCGCCCGCCACGTTGTCCACGTCGACGAAGGAGGCGTTGTGCTCCGTCTCGCTCACCGGGCGACCGCCGTAGACGATCGGGAGCGTCGAGCCGAGCTGGGCGTACGAGTGGTCGCCGGAGTGGTGGGAGACGACGAGTGCGCCGTCCACGTTTCCGCCCATCAGGTAGCGCCGCGTCTTGTCCGGGTTGAGCTCCGATGAGATAACCATGTTGAGCGTGTACTCGGTGTCCGCCAGGTGCAGAGCGACGCCCTGGACGATGGATGCGAAGAACGGGTCGGCGAAGACCTTGGCCGTCGACTCCGGCACGACCAGGGCGATCACCTGCGTGCGGCGGGAGGCGAGGGAGCGGGCGGCCCTGTTGGGCACGTAGTTGAGATCGGCGATGGCCTTGGTGACCGCCTCCGTGACCTCGGGCGTGACCTTGGTCGAGCCGTTCACCACACGGGAAACGGTCGCGCGCGAGACACCGGCGCGCGCCGCCACCGCTTCGAGGGTGGGCACGGGCCGGCCGTCCACCTGCTCCGAGGTCATCGGGTCACCTTTCTACCGCAAGACCCATGCTAGAGCCGACGCGCCCCCTGGTCTCCGCGATCAGCCTGGCGAACGCGTGGCCGGAGTCCTTCACGGTACGCTCCTGCGTCTCGTAGTCCACCCGCACGATTCCGAACCGCTTCTCGTAGCCCCACGCCCACTCGAAGTTGTCGAGGAAGGACCAGACGAAGTATCCGCGCACGTCCGCACCCTCCGCGATGGCCGCGCGCACCGCATCCACGTGGGAGAGGATGTACGCCTCTCGCTCGGTGTCGCGGATGCGGCCGTCCGGGTCGAGGGTGTCGTCGTACGCTGCGCCGTTCTCCGTGATGTACAGCGGAGGAAGCGTCGGGTACTCGCGGCCGAGCCGCACCAGCAGGGTGCGCAGGCCGTCCGGGTTGACCTCCCAGCCCATCGCGGTCTGCGGCAGGTGGCGCGACGGGAACGTCACGTACTCGCTGCCGACGAACGGCGACGACTTCGGCCGGTCGGTCGGGGTGAGGCCGGGCGCAGCATCCACCGGCAGTGGATGCGCGGAGACGTTGTCGTCGTGGTAGTGGTTCACGCCGAGGAAGTCGATGGGCTGGGCGATGGTGGCCAGGTCGCCGTCCTGGACGAGCTCGTCGAAGCGGTGCTCGCGGAGATCGTCGAGGACGTCGGCCGGGTAGCTGCCGAGCAGCAGCGGCTCCAGGAACATCCGGTTCCAGAGGCCGTCGATCCTGCGCGCCGCCTCGCGGTCGGCCGCATCCGCCTGGTCGTTCGGAACGGCATTCGTGAGGTTGAGCGTGATGCCGACGCGGAGAGCAGCGGCGCCGGCCTTCTCGCGCAGGGTCTGCGTCGCGAGCCCGTGCGCGAGGTGCTGGTGGTGCAGTGCGGCCAGAGCGGCGCGCGGTTCCCGCCTGCCGGGGGCGTGCTCGCCGGCCGCGTACGCGATCAGCGAGGAGCAGAGCGGCTCATTGAACGTCGTCCAGTGGCTCACCCTGTCGCCGAGCGCGTCGTACACCGCCGCAGCGTAATCGCGGAAACGGTATGCGGTGTCGCGGTTGGCCCAGCCGCCCGCGTCCTCGAGCGCCTGCGGGAGATCCCAGTGGTAGAGCGTCAGCCACGGCAGGATGTCCGCATCCAGCAGCTCGTCCACCAGGCGGCTGTAGAAGTCGAGGCCTGCCTGGTTCACGAAGCGGTCGCCCGGCTTCACGCGCGCCCACGAGATCGAGAACCGGTACGACTGCAGGCCGAGCTCCTTCATCAGGGCGACGTCGGCCGGCATCCGGTGGTAGTGGTCGACGGCCACCTCCGGGGTGTCTCCGCCGGCGACCGCGTTCGGGATGCGCGCGAAGTGGTCCCAGATGGAGTCCTCTTTGCCGTCCTCGTGAGCCGCACCCTCGATCTGGGCAGCGGCGGTCGCAGACCCCCAGAGGAAACCGTCAGGCCAGTCGCTGGTCTGGAACGTCATTCTTAGCCTTTCACGGCGCCGGCCATGATGCCGGAGACCAGCTGCTTGCCAGCGAGCACGAAGAGGATGAGCAGAGGGATCGTGGCCATCACGGCGCCGGCGAGCACGATCGAGTAGTCGACGTATTTGGCCGACTGGAGCTGGCTCAGCGCCACCTGCAGGGTGGGGTTCTGCGGCACGACGAGCAGCGGCCAGAGGTAGTCGGTCCACGCGGTCATGAAGGTGAACAGGCCGAGGATCGCCATGGCGGGCCGCGCAGCGGGGACGCCGACGTGCCAGAAGGTGCGGATCATGTTGGCGCCGTCGACACGGGCCGCCTCGATCAGCTCCTCGGGGATCACGTCGACCAGGTACTGCCGCATGAAGAACACACCGAACGCGGTCACCAGGGTCGGGATGATGACCGCGCCAAGGGTGCCCGTCCAGCCGAACTGCTTCATGACCATGAACAGCGGGATGATGCCGAGCTGGGTCGGCACGGCGAGGGTCGCGATGACGAACACCATCAGGCCCTCGCGGCCACGGAACTTCAGCTTCGCGAACGCGTACCCGGCGAGCGTCGAGAACCCGACGACCGAGATCGTGATGATGCTCGAGACGATGAGCGAGTTCCCGAGCGCCAGCCAGAACGGCACGGTGTCGAGCACCTGCGCGACGTTCGTCCAGAACTGGCCGCCTGGCAGCAGCGGAGGATAGGTGGAGGTCAGCACGCTGCTCGGGCTGGAGCCGGCGACGACCGACCACCAGAGCGGGTAGACGCCGCCGATGAAGACGACGATCAGCAGACCGTATGTCAGGAAGCCGGGACGACGGTCGATGCCGAGTGCACGGCGCTTGTTCGAACGGGGCTTGGGGCCGGGCGCCTTCGCTGCGGTCGCCCTGGGCGGGCGCTGCTCCGCGGAGCTGTCGCGGTCGACGGTGGCGGTCATGATCTCTTCTCCTCGCTGGCGGCGACCAGGGCGAGGTCGCCCTCGGTGGCCGAGTCGTCTCCGTAACCGCTGCCCGCGTCACCCGCCCCTGCCGTGGCGCGCTGGGCGGCCAGCCGACGTTTGGTGCGCTTGGCGTGCATCCGGGACTCGGTGGATGCGATGCGCCGCGAGATGAGGAAGTTCAGCACCCCGAACAGCACGATGATGATGAACAGCAGCCAGGCGATGGCGGACGCCTTGCCGAAGTTCTGCCGGTTGAACGCCATGTCCCAGAGGTAGAGCACGGTGGTCTGGTACTGCCGCTGCGGCCCTCCTGGCACGGCGCTCGACGGGTTGAACAGCTTGGGCTCCGTGAAGATCTGCAGTCCGCCGATGGTGGCCGTGATGATGACGAAGATCATCGTGGGCCGGATGCTCGGCAGCGTGATCGAGAAGAAGCGGCGGAACGCGCCGGCGCCGTCGAGGGCGGCGGACTCGTGGATGTCGCGCGGGACCGCCTGCATGGCGGCCAGGAGGATGAGAGCGTTGTAGCCGGTCCAGCGCCAGTTGACCATCGAGGCGATGGCGACGTGGGCGGGGAAGGTCTCGGTCTTCCAGTTGATCGGCGAGAGGTGCACGGACTGCAGCAGGTTGTTGATCAGGCCGTACTTCTCGTCGAACGCGCTGGAGAAGATGAGGGTGACTGCGACCGGAGTGACCACGTACGGGATGAGGACGCTCATCCGCCAGAAGGTCTTGGCCCGGATGTTCTGGTCGAGGATCGCGGCGATCAGCACGGCGCCGATCAGCTGCGGGATGGCGGACAGCAGGAAGATGCTGATGGTGTTGAACAGCGAGTTCCAGAAAAACGGGTCATTCAGCTCGGCGATGTAGTTGCCGAAGCCGACCCACTCGCCTGGGCCGGTGAGGAGGTTCCACTTGTTCAGCGACACGACGAACGTGTAGACGAGCGGGAACAGCCCGACCAGGCCGAACAGGATGAAGAACGGCGCGATGTAGAGGTAGGGGGACGCCTTGACGTCGAAGCGGCTCACCTTCTGGCCGAAGGTCAGGGCGCGGCGCGCATCCCGAGCCTGGCGGCGGCGGTCGCTGCCGCCGGGTTGGCTGCCGCTGGTCTTGTTGCCGCTGGTCTTGCTGTCGCGCCTGTTCGTGCCGTCTGTCGCGGCCGGCGGTGTTGTCACGGAGGTCATGCGCTGGTTCTCCCCAGGTGCGGGCCCCCGCCGCCTGCGCGGCAGGGGCCCGATCGGTGCTGGTGGTTACTTGTTGACGACGAGCTGGTTGAGCAGCGTCATCGCGTTGGCCCAGGCCTGGTCGCCGTTGGCCTTGCCGGAGTCGAGCTCCTGCACGGACGGGCCGAAGACCTGGGACTGGATGACCGAGTCGTCCGGTCCCTTGTACTGGGCGACGACGCCCTTCGCGCGCTCGGCGAGGATCTGGCCGACGGGTGCGTTGTTGAAGAACTTCGTCAGGTCGCTCTCACCGGTCACGCCGGGGTCGGACTGCGCAGCGGTCACGGACGGGAAGGTGCCCGCCGCCTGGAAGGTGGCGACCTGCGTCTTGGCCGTGGTCAGCCAGGCAGCGAGGTCAGCGGCCTCCTTCGGGTGCTTCGACTGCTTCGGGACCGTCAGGAACGATCCGCCCCAGTTGGCTGCGCCGCCGGGGAAGACGTTGGCGAAGTCCCACCCGGTGGATGCGTCGCCGCCTCCGGCCTTGACCTGTCCCTGCACGACACCGAGCATCCAGCCGGGGCAGACGAACGTGGCGAACGAGCCGTCGGTGAACGCCTTGCCCTTGCCCCAGTCCCACTGGGTCTGGTTGGAGGAGAGACCGGCTGCTGCGCCGCCGGCGAGCTGGCTCCACAGGCCCTTGAGCGTGGAGTTGTCCTCGATGTTGAGCTTGCCGTCCTTGGTGTAGTAGCCCTCCGGCTGCTGGTTCACCATGGCGTTCCAGAGGAAGCCGGACTGGTCGTAGAACGCCTTGCCGGTTGCGGCCTTGTACTGCTGGCCGACCTTGAAGTAGTCCGCCCAGGTGGCGTCGTCCCCGCCGAACAGCTTGGCGACGGAGTCGCGGTCGCTCGGCAGCCCGGCCGCGGCGAACAGCTTGCTGTTGTAGCAGAGGCCCTCCGGGCCGATGTCGGTGCCGTAGCCGATGATGCGGCCGTCCTTGTCGGTGGCCTGCTTGAGCTTCCAGTCGACCCAGCGGTCCTTGATCTTGTCGGCTCCGTAGTCCTTCAGATCGTTGAAGTCCGTGGAGACCTGCATGACCTTGCTGAGCCAGCCTTCTTCGACGGCCTGGACGTCGGGGAGACCGCTTCCGGCCGCCTCCTTGGTCTGCCAGTCGGTCAGGGCGTTGTCACCGGTGTCGATGTTGGTCGCCTTGATCTTGATGTTCGGGTGCTCCTTCTCGTACTGCGAGTAGAGCTTGTCGAATCCCATCGTGCCGAACGTGGTGACGGTCAGCGTGATCGGGTTCGAGCTGCTGCCGCCGTCTCCACCGCTGGATGAACATCCTGCGGCGAGGAGGGCGAAGGATGCTGCGCCGGCAACGGCGGCGACAACCTTGGTGCGTCGTGAGAACTTCACGGTCACTCCCTTGTGTGCGTGGTCTGGTGTGGTGCCGATGAGAGCGCTCTCACCTGGTGTCGTGAGAGCGCTCTCACGGGTTGCCACAGAGAATATGCAAGCATTGCGGCCGCTGTCAAGCGGAACCGTGGTCGCGCTCTCATCCGCGCGGTTCCGCGGAAGTGAACTCGCGGTGGTCGTTCGCGCGCGCATTCCGCGTCTCGCCCAACAATTCCGCGGGCTCCGGATGCGCGGGCGTGGCCCCCGCAGCGCTTCGCGCCGGCGATCGGAGCGGCCGCGTCGTGACCGAATCGTTACCAGCGGCCGCGCCGAGTCCCCCCAAACGCGCCCTCCGTCCGGACGGAGTTCCCGGGCGTGTGGCGGCCGAATCTCCGTCCGAACGGAGTTCGCAGCGGCGTGTCGCCCCAGGTCTCCTTCCGGACGGAGTCCGCAGCGGCGAGGCGGCCGAATATCCGTCCGAACGGAGTTCTCGACGGCGTGGCGTGCCGGTTCTCCGTCCGAACGGAGCGCGACGCGAGCGGGCCGTGGCGGCGGGGCGCCGTGGCCCGCAGTGGCCACACCGCCGCCGCAACGCAGAGCGGCCGCCGCCCCGAAGGGCGACGGCCGCTGCTAACGCGAGACCTGCGTTGCCTAGTCCGTGGCCGGGTTCGTCTTCGGGCGCTGGGCGCGCAGGGAGGCCGTATCGGCTCCCGGCTCGATCAGTGCGCCGAAGTCGTCGGCCGCGCGGTGGGCGAGGATGCCCGTGTCGAGCTCCTCGTCCGCCTCCGACGCCGCGGTTCCAGCGAGCACGCGCTCGCGGTCCGCCTTGGCGTCTGCGGCGTCCGCCGCGTTGTCCGCTGCCTCCTGCAGGGCCGACTTGGCCCGCAGCGGCGGCGTCTTGAAGAACCAGGTGAGCACGAACGCGATCAGGACCACGATGAGCGCCACCCAGTAGACCTCGATGGCCGACTGGTTGAATCCGACGAGGAACGGCTTCGCGAGCCGCTTGTCAGCGCCGTTCAGGAACGACGTGTCGTCGAGGCTGGCGCTGCCCGTCGCGCCCGACTTCTTCAGCTCGGTCTGCAGGGTCGGCACCGCCTTGTCGACCACCTGCGAGCGCTGGTCGGCGTTCGAGAAGTCGATCGGGGCAGCTGGAACCTGAGCGGCGGCGACATCGGCAGGAACGCCCGTGGCGACGAGCTGCGCGACGCCCGCATCGTGTGCGGCCTTCTGTGCGTTCGCCTCGAGCGGGGTCACGATCTTGTTGTAGATCGTGTCCATGATCTGCTTGTTCTCCGGGGCGCTCGCCACCGAAGGGGTGAGGGCCGCATCCAGAGCGTTCGTCAGGGTGGGCTTGTCGGTCAGCGACGTCTGGATGTTGCCTGGCATCACCGTGAACAGCAGCGACAGCAGCACGGCCGTGCCCAGCGTTCCACCGATCTGACGGAAGAACGTGGATGCACTGGTCGCCACGCCCATGTCCTTCAGGCCGACCGAGTTCTGGCTGGCGATGGTCAGCGTCTGCATGAGCTGGCCGAGGCCGAGGCCGATGAGCAGCATGGCGCCGGCGATGAACCAGTACGAGCTGTCGAACTTGAGGAACGTCAGGTAGAAGAAGCCGCCGGACAGCAGCGCTGTACCGATGATCGGGAACTGCCGGTAGTGCCCGGTGCGCGAGATGATCTGGCCGGACGCGATCGAGGAGATCATCAGACCGAGGATCATCGGGAGCATCTGCAGGCCGGACTCCGTCGGCGTCGCGCCGAGCACGAGCTGCAGGTAGAGCGGCAGGGTCAGCATGGCGCCGAACATCCCGAAACCGACGAACACACCGATGATGGTGGCCATCGAGAACGTGGAGGAACGGAACAGCTTGAGCGGGATGAGCGCGTCGTCCTTCATGGCCATCTCGATGAAGATGAAGGCCAGGATGCCGATGGCGCCGATCACGTAGCAGGCGATGGCGCCTGCGCTGCCCCAGCCCCAGTCACGGCCCTCTTCCGCCACGAGCAGCAGCGGGACGAGCGCGACGACGACAGCGGTCGCGCCCCACCAGTCGATGCGGGCGGAGCCGCGTTCGCGCTTGGGCAGGTGCAGGAACCGCAGCACGATGATGAGCGCGACGACGCCGATCGGCACGTTGATGAGGAACACCCAGCGCCATCCGGCGATCCAGAGGATCTGATTCGCACCGGCGAACAGGCCACCGACCAGCGGGCCGATGAGGCTGGAGATACCGAAGACGGCGAGGAAGTAGCCCTGGTACTTGGCGCGCTCGCGCGGGGCGAGCATGTCGCCCATGATCGCGAGCGGCATCGACATCAGGCCACCGGCGCCGAGGCCCTGGATGGCGCGGAACACCGCGAGCTCGATCATCGAGGTGGAGAACGACGCGGCGAACGAGCCGACGACGAAGATCACGATGGCGAGGATGAACAGCGGGCGCCGACCGAAGATGTCGGAGAGCTTGCCGTAGATCGGTGTGGCGATCGTCGAGACGATCAGGTAGGCCGTGGTGACCCAGGCCTGCTGGCTGAGGCCGTGCAGGTCGTCACCGATCGTGCGGATGGCGGTTCCGACGACGGTCTGGTCGAGTGCTGACAGGAACATTCCGGCCATGAGGCCGAAAATGACGAACAGGATCTGACGGTGCGTCATGATCGCGTTCCTCGGTGCGGCCGGGGCCGCGGATGCTTGGCTTGACATGAATCTCCGAGTCGAGAGTCTGAATGGGGACGCCCGAGCCACGGGAGTCACACCGGTGTGGGGCACAAAAAGAAATTTGCGGAGAGTGCAAAGTTACACCCAGTGCGAGTGTTTCAGCAACGTGAAGTACTTGTCATCTGTAAACGTTCGCCACGGGCGAACGCGAGCGGCCCATCCGCCAGTTCATGCGGATGTATGGACCGAATTCGGCGGACACCTGGCCCCCGCACAGGTCACGCCTAAGAATGAGGCGTACGGTGAATAAAGACCCGAATCCGACGCCCCCATCGATCTGAAGGTCCCATGCGCCGCCAGTCCCGTTCTTCCGCCTCCCGCCGCCTCCTTACTGTGGCGGGCTTCGCCGCAGCCACCGCGCTCGTCCTCACCGGATGCGCCGGAGAGCCGTCGCCGGTCACCAAGGCCGTCGCGGGAGCCGCGTCCCCGACCACGCAGGACACGAGCATCTCGACCATCAAGCCGGCCGCAGGCAGCGTCTCCGGCTCCGGCACGGTCACCATCTCCGGCAGCAACCTCGACGACGTGAAGAGCGTCCAGATCGGCGGCCAGCAGGCCACCGTCACGCACACCAGTGACAGCAAGGTCGTCGCCGTCGTTCCTCCCGCGGCCAACTTCCAGGCCGGGGCAGTGGATGTGGCGCTCACCGGCAAGGACGGCAAGGCCATCGCATCCAGCGACAAGGCGTACGACTACCAGGTGGCCACGCCGGTCGACAAGCAGCTGGCGTACGCGATGACCTACTGGAAGAACTACAACACCGCCGAGTGGGGCGACCTCAACCCGGTCGGCGGCGACTGCGCCAACTTCGTCAGCCAGACTCTGATCGCTCGCGGCTGGCAGATGAACGACGACTGGTACAACAAGAACGCCGCGGCCGACTGGAGCCCGGCCTGGGGCTACGTGCCGGCGATGGATGCGTACTTCCAGGCGAACGCCGCCTCCCTCGGCCTCACGGAGTACCCGCTCGACCAGCGCCAGAACATCAAGGTGGGCGATATCGTGATGTTCGACTGGAACGACAACGACTCCCTCGACCACGTTCAGATCGTCTCAGCGGTCGAGCACGTCGACGGCAAGATCGTGATCAAGATGGTCGGCCACAACGAGGACACCGACTACCGCGACCTCGACAACACGATCACGGTCGAGCACCCGGGCGCAATCGGTCACTTCTGGAGCCTCTCCAAGTAGGCGGCACCGCTGCTCCGCCGCACCTGCACAGGTGCTGGGCAGGTGCTGCGATTCGGCCGTTCGTGCCGGTTCTTCGACCCGGCGACGGGTTAGGCTCAGCGCGTGAAACTGGGGGACCTTCGGACACGCAGAGCGCGTGCGACCGCTGCCGCGCTGCTCGGCGGCGCGCTCATCGTCGTCGCCACCCTCAGCGGATGCGCGACGGGCGGGGCAACGGCGGCCGAGCATCCACGTCGCTCCGGGGCTCCGCACACGAAGCCGCCGCGTCAGGCGCAGTCTCCGACGCCGTCACGCCCGATGCCGACGGTGACGCCGCCTCCGCTGGTCGTCGGCTTCGATAAGACCGCGCAGTCGATCGACGACCCGGCGAGCACCTGGGTCGTCGCCAACAAGGCTCGCGCTCTGAAACCGCAGGAGTACGTGCCTGCGGACCTGGTGTACCCCGAGGTGCGCTACGTGAACCGCCAGCCGATGCGGCAGGAGGTTGCGACGGCGCTGGTGGCCATGTTCGCCGCGGGCAAGGCGGAGGCCGGTCTCGATTTCTCCGTGCAAAGCGCATACCGTTCCTATGACTCGCAGGTGCGGGTGTACAACGACGACGTCGCGAGAAACGGTCAGGCGTTCGCCGACACCGATACGGCCCGGCCTGGGCACAGCGAGCACCAGACCGGCCTGGCGGTGGACATCAGTGCCGTCCCGGCGAAATGCTCCCTCGCCGCGTGCTTCGCGCAGACGCCGCAGGGGGAGTGGCTCGCCGCGAACGCGTGGCGTTTCGGCTTCCTGCTGCGCTACCCGGCCGACAAGGTGCCGGTGACCGGATTCACCTTCGAACCGTGGCACTTCCGCTACATCGGCGTGCCCCTCGCCACCCAGCTGCACACGACCGGCGTGACCACGCTGGAGGAGTTCTTCGGAGTGCCAGGCGGCACGACCTACGGACCGTAACGGCATTTCTTCGCGATGTCGCGTCATCGGCGCGACGATTCCGCGTCTCTTCGGATGACGGCGGCCGGTGGCTGCTGGACGACCCCCGAGCGATGAAGGTACCCGATGATCATGCCGGACGGCGATGCTCCGTACGTGCTGGGCCAGCAGCGCAAGACGCTCGCCGAACTCAGAGCCGAACTCGACAGCGCGCGCACCGAGGCGGCCGAGCCGGCGTCCGCGTCCGCTGTCGAGCGCTGGCGCGCATCCATCGTCGTCGGCGCAGGAGTGGCTGTCGCCGTCGTCGCCCTCCTGGGCCTGATGGCCGCGCTCACCAGCGCGACGGTGTGACCGTGCCCGCGCTCGATCATCCGCTTGTCGGAGAACTGGTCCGTTGGTCTCGCGACGGCAATGTGCTCGTCGGACTGGCGGGCGGATACGTCGACGACTGCGACAGCATCGTGCTGCTCTCCGAGTCGTTGCGCGACCTGAGCGTGCTGGTGCCCGCGATCGAGTGCAGGCTCGCCGGCGCGGCTCGCAGCGGGGAGCTCGTCGACGACGTGCGGACCGCGGCAGAGCGTGACGCCTACCTGCGCGGGCTGGTGGATGCGCGCAGCAGGGTCTCGCTGATCGCCGCGGAACTCGCCATGTCGGGCGACGTGCAGCGATGCGCGGGAGTGGCGAGGGCGTTCGCGGCGCTGGACGAGCTGGTGCGCAAGGAGAGCGGGCAGTAGGGGCGGCGGAGCGCATCCCGGGAGTTGGTCCCTGGGAATTCGCCGAGACCGCATCATGATCGCGTGATGTGATCGTCTCTCCTCCGTTGGGACCGTTCGCCCTCCCGAAGGGGCGCGGTCCGCTGCACCACCTGTACCCGGAGGTTGACACACATGGCGAGAGCGCTCTTCGGCGCGCGACGAGACGTCGCAGGCCGTTCAGACGGAGAGCTCGTTGAGCTGACACGCACCGGCGACCGCGACGCGTACGGCGAACTGTGGCGTCGCCACGCGTCGGCGGGGCTGGCCGTTGCGCGCTCGCACAGCCCGTCCCTCGACGCCGACGACCTGGTCTCCGAGGCGTTCGCCCGCATCTTCAAGGCGATCGAGTCCGGCGGAGGGCCGACGGCCGCCTTCCGGCCCTACCTGTTCACCACCATCAGGAACACCGCTGCCGGCTGGGGGAGGGCACGCCGCGAGATTCCCGTCGACGACGCCGACCTCATCGAGGACCCCCGCTTCAGCGAGGACGCACAACTCGCCGCCCTCGACGGTTCGCTGGCGATGACGGCGTTCCGCACCCTCTCCGCGGAGTGGCAGGAAGTGCTCTGGTACACGGAGGTGGAAGGGCTCGCCCCGCGCGAACTCGCGCCGCTGCTCGGCATCAGCGCCAACTCGGCTGCCGCCCTCGCATACCGGGCGCGCGAAGGTCTCCGGCAGGCGTGGATCCAGGCTCATCTGGCGTCGGTCCCTGCCGACTCGGAGTGCAAGTGGACGATCGACCACCTGGGCGCCCACCTCCGCGGCAAGACCGCCAAGCGCACCAGCGCCCGCATCGAACGCCACCTCGACGGATGCGCGGACTGCACGATGGCGGCCAGGGACGCGGGAGAGGCCAACCGTCAGGTGGGACTCGCCCTGCTGCCGCTTGTCGCGGGCATCGGCGGCGCGGTGGCGTACACGGCGTGGCTGTCGACGAGCGGCGCGGGCGGCGCGGCGTCGGCGGCGACGCTGGGTGGGGTCGGGATGCTCGGCGGGGGTGCCGGGGCGCCGGGAGGTGTTGCGGGCGGGAGTGTTGCGAGCGGGAGTGCTTCGAGCGGGAGCGCTGCGAGCGGGAGCGCTGCGAGCGGCGGTGCAACGAGTGGTGTGGCGGGGGTGGGCGCAGCCGGTAGCACCTCCGGCGCAGCGACGGGCACGGCCGTCCTGGTCGGCGCCGGCCTCGTCGTCGGCGCCATCGTCGTGGCAGGAGTCGCTGTTTTCGCCGCCGTCTCTCACGCTCCGGCGGAGGCGCCGGTCGCAGCGAATACGTCCGCACATTCGTCGTCGCCCGTGTCGCCGCCTGCGGTGAAGCCCGTCGCGTCGCCGAGCGCTCCGCCGACCGCCTCGCCGACGCCCGTGCCCACGGTTCCGGTGCCCGAGGATCCGGCACCGGCCGACCAGTCGGCCTCTGACGGTTCGCAACCCGCGCCGTCGACCTCCAGCCAGAAGGCGCCGACGGCCACCCCGAAGCCGACGACCACCCCGAAGCCGACGGCCACCCCGAAGCCGACGCCCACACCGAAACCGACTTCGACGCCGACGCCGACGCCGACGTCCACGCCGACGCCGACGGCCCCTGCTCCGGTCGTGACGACCGTGGACACGGCGGGCGGCCGCTACTTCCCGATCCTGTCCGGCACCGCCGCGCCGGGCGCGACGGTGACGATCACCGCATCCGCAGGCACGGTCGCGGTCACGGCGGACGCCGGCGGTGCGTGGACATCGCCGCCGATCAGTGACCTCGCCACCGGAACGAGCGCGCTCTCCGTCACCCAGACGGACGCCCAGGGGCGTCTCTCACCAGCCGCATCCGTGACAGTCGCTCTGGACGCGCCCGCGCTCACTCTCGACGGCAGGGGAGACGGAACCAGCCTCACGATCACCGGTGTGCCACGGGCCCGGGTCGAAGGACGCCTCACAACCTCCGGCTCATGGTCCACGCTCGCCCTCGACGGCAGCGGCCGCTGGGAGAGCAGCCTCCCTTGGTGGACAGGGATCGGAACCTGGACCGTGCAGGTCCGCTACGCGGGCGACGATCGCGAGGGCCCGATCGCCTCGGCGTCGCTGAACGGTCACTGAGGCTCGGTCGTCTCGACGCCGCGCGGCGAGCGCTGGGGTTGACCGCGCCCGCCCGCTACGCTCCCGCCAGCGCCTCTGACACGATGCGCTTCGCCTCTTCCTGCACCTCGCGCAGGTTGTCTGCGCCGTCGAAGGACTCGGCGTAGATCTTGTAGACGTTCTCGGTGCCGCTCGGGCGAGCGGCGAACCAGGCCTTCGCCGTTTCGACCTTGACGCCGCCGAGGGCTGCGTCGTTGCCGGGGGCGCGGCTGAGCTTGGCGGTGATCGGCTCGCCGGCGAGCTCGGTGGCGGTGATCGCTTCGCCGTCGAGCTTGGAGAGGGCGGACTTCTCGGCGGGGCTGGCCGGCGCATCCACTCGCTCGTAGACGGGGTCGCCGAACTTGTCGGTGAGCTCCGCGTAGAGCTGGGACGGGGTCTTGCCGGTCACAGCGCGGATCTCACTGGCGAGCAGGGCGAGGAGGATGCCGTCTTTGTCTGTCGTCCAGACCGAGCCGTCGAAGCGGAGGAAACTGGCGCCGGCGCTCTCCTCGCCTCCGAAGCCCACCGAACCGTCGATCAGGCCGGGGACGAACCACTTGAAGCCCACCGGCACCTCCCACAGGCGACGTCCGAGTGACTCGGCCACCTTGTCGATGATCGACGAGGAGACGAGGGTCTTGCCGACCGCTGCGTCCTTCCGCCACTCCGTGCGCGTGCGGTAGAGGTAGTCGATGGCCACCGCGAGGTAGTGGTTGGGGTTCATCAGGCCGCCGTCCGGCGTGACGATGCCGTGCCTGTCGGCGTCTGCGTCGTTTCCGGTGAGGATGTCGTAGTCGTCTTTGTGCGCGAGCACCGACGCCATCGCGGACGGACTGGACGGGTCCATCCGGATCTTGGAGTCCCAATCGAGGGTCATGAAGCTCCAGGTGGGGTCCACCGTGGGGTTCACGACCGTGAGGTCGAGGTCGTAGCGCTCTGCGATGGCCGCCCAGTAGTTGACGCTCGCCCCGCCGAGCGGGTCGGCGCCGATGTGGATGCCGCTGTCGCGGATCGCCTTCACGTCGATGATGTTCTCGAGGTCGTCGACATACGTTCCACGGAAGTCGTACGTCTCCACCGCGCTCGGCTCGCTCATGCGCACGCCGCGCAGCTCGTCGGCGATGAGCTCGTTGGCGCGGTTGGCGATCCAGCTCGTCGCATCCGTGTCGGCAGGGCCGCCGTGCGGCGGGTTGTACTTGAAGCCGCCGTCCGCCGGCGGGTTGTGGCTCGGGGTGACGACGATGCCGTCCGCCTGATCCGAGTGCCCTGCCCTGTTGTAGCGCAGGATGGCGTGCGACAGCGCGGGCGTCGGCACCCAGTCGTCGAACTCGTCGACCAGCACGCGCACCTCGTTGCCGACGAGCACGGCGAGGGCCGTGGTCGTCGCGTACTCGCTCAGCGCGTGCGTGTCCGCACCGAGGAACAGCGGCCCCGTGATGCCCTGGGAGGCGCGGTACTCCACGATGGCCTGCGTGGTGGCGGCGATGTGGTTCTCGTTGAACGCCGTGTTCAACGAACTGCCGCGGTGACCGGACGTTCCGAACACCACCCTCTGCTCCGGGATGCTCACATCCGGCTTCAGCTCGTAGTACGCGCGCCGGAGCGCATCGACGTCGACCAGGTCGGAGGCCTGTGCGGGGGTGCCAGCTCGTTCGTTCATGGCACCCATCCTTCCACTCGGGATGCGTTGCGCCAGCGGGGAACACAAGGTTGTGGAGAACTTCATTCCGTGGAGAAAGGGGTTGGCTAAGCTGATCGCCATGCCAGACGCCGTCGATCCCGCCGAGCCCACCGCCGAACTGCCAGCGTCCGTCGACGAGGTCTACAGCTTCCTCGGGCCGTCCGGCACGTTCACCGAGGCGGCGCTCGCCCAGGTGCCGGAGGCGCGCGGCAAGCACTGGCGCTCGGTCAACAACGTCGGCGAAGCGCTCGCCGACGTGGTCTCCGGCCGCAGCGTCGCCGCGATGATCGCGATCGAGAACTCCATCGAGGGCGGTGTCTCCGTCGCTCAGGATGCGCTTGCCACCGTTCCCGGGCTGCGGATCGTCGGCGAATACCTCGTTCCCGTCAACTTCGTGCTGGTGGCCAGGCCGGGCACGACGCTCGCCGACGTGAAGACGATCAACGCGCATCCCGTGGCGTACGCCCAGTGCCACCTGTGGCTGGATGAGCACCTGCCGGCGCACGGGCACCTGCCGGCGTCGAGCAACGTCGCGGCCGCCGCGTCGCTGTTCGAGGGCAGCACGGCGGACGCGGCCATCGCCCCGCCAGGCATCGTCGACCACCACGACGTCACGGTGCTCGCGGAGAACATCGGCGACAACCCGAACGCGGTCACCCGGTTCGTCCTCGTCAGCACGGAGCGGAGCGTCCCCGCGCCGACCGGGGCGGACAAGACCAGCCTCATCGCCGAACTGCCGGACGACCGGCCAGGCTCCCTCCTCGACCTGCTGGAGCAGTTCTCCACCAGGGGCATCAACCTGAGCCTCATCGAGTCCCGCCCGATCGGCGACGCCCTCGGCCGCTACCGGTTCGTGATCGACGCGGACGGCCACATCCACGACGAACGGGTGGCGGATGCGCTGCTCGGCCTCCGCCGGTTCAGCCCGGCCGTCATCTTCCTCGGCTCGTACCCGCGCGCGGACAAGGTCTCGGTCGACTACGACCGCAGATACCGCGACGAGGTGTTCACGGAGGCGCGCGACTGGCTCGCGTCGCTGACGACGCCGGTCGCGGACGTTGCGACGACCACGGACGCCACGCCGGCCGAGGGGTAGGCTGCCAGCCAGAAGAGTTGTGAGTTCCGAGCGAGGAGCAGACACGATGGCCGTGGACGACGCGAACCGGGACACCGCCGCGCGCGACTTCGACCCGCGCTACGACCCGGCGTTCCAGCGGGGGTACCAGCCCAAGCCGGGCGAGCGGCCGCGCACGAGGGTGCGTGATGCGTCGGCGGGAGCGACTGCGCCAGTCGCTCCTCGGGCTCCGACGCCGTTCGAACGGCCGGCCCAGCGCCCCGTCGAGCGCGCCGCCGCTGCGACGGCGACAGCAGCCGACCCCGCACCGGCCTGGCCGCCCGCCCAGCCGAGGGCAGCGACGTCACCCTCGACCTCGGCAGCGTCCGCCTCCTCGGTCACGGAGGCATCCACATCCCGTGCCGTCGTCGCCTCCGACTCCTGGGAGACGGAGGTCGAACGCGAGCGCGCCGACGCCGAACTCGCGGCGTTCGGCCCCACGACGCCAGGGGTGATCCCTGTGCGCGGGGGCGGCATGCTCGAGACGATCGACTTCTCCCCGCGCCGCAATCGCGCTGTGCTCACTCTGTGGCTGGTCGGCGGCGGCCTGGTAGCCCTCGGCATCGTCCTCTATGTGATGTCGGTCTTCACCTCGTACACGAATACGAGCGCGACGTCCGGTGCCGACGTGTCCGGGCTCGTCTTCAGCCAACTGGGGTGGATGCTCGCCGGTCCCCTCATCACGGTCGGCCTCGCCACTCTCATGGTGCTGCTGGGGCTGACGCTGCTGTCCTCGCGTCGCCCGCCCGCAGCAATCGAGTCCGAAGTAAATCCGGCGACACGCCGCCCGGAGGACTGAACAACTCCGGACTCGATGGCGGGTGAGGCGGGTCAGGCGGGCACGCGGACGCGGAGGGCCTGGTGGTCGACGGTGAGGCCGACAGCGACCACGTCGCCGAACCCGTCGCCGTCCAGCTCGAACGGTTCAGGCCGCTCCACGGTCAGGCGCACGGACGCGCCGCGAAGATAGGTCAGCTCCGTGCGGATGGCGCGGTCGGTGAAGCGGATGATCTTCTGGCCGACGGCGCTGCGGCGAAGAACACGGTTCTCCCAGGTGACCTTGCGCCAGATCAGCAGCCAGCCGAACAGCGACTTCGGCTGCAGCACCGCGATGTCGAGGGCGCCGTCGTCGACGGCTGCGTCCGGGATGAGTTCGATGTTGCCAGGCAGGCTGCCGCAGTTGGCGACGAGGATCGTGCTCACTCTCGCCGTGCGCGTGGTCCCCTCGTCGAGCGTGTACCCGACGCGGACCTTCTGTGCCTTGGGGAGGGCGCGGAAGCCCGCATCCACGTATGCCAGCCAGCCGAGGCGGCGTTTCAGCCGGGGGCGGGTGTTGGCGATCATCGTCGCGTCGATGCCGAGCCCCGCCATCACGAGGAACACGTGCTCGTGGATTCCGCCGTCCTTCGCCGTGATGGATGCGACCCCCAGGTCGATCGGCCGCGTGGCGCCCCCGAACGCCACAGCGCAGGCGTCCTCCAGGCGCGTGAACGGGATGCCGACGTTGCGGGCAAGCAGGTTGCCTGTCCCGGACGGGATGATCGCCAGGTCGGCGTCCCTGTCGCGCAGCGCCTCCGCGACGGCGCGCACGGTGCCGTCGCCTCCCGCGGCCAGGACGAGCGTCGCTCCGGCTGCCAGCGCATCCCGTGTCTGCTGCTGGCCGCCCTCGGCCTCCGTCGTCTCGAGCCAGAGGACGTCGCGGACGCCGGCGCCCGAAGCGGCGGCGGCGACGGCCGACTTCAGCCGGGCGACGTCCACCTTGATGGGGTTGTAGACGACCGCAGCCTGCGCGGCGGTCCCCGCTCCCCGATCGTTCACGAAGCTCACGCTACCTGTTTCCACGGCGAACGCCCCGAACGTCCAGCGCCGCCTCGATAAGCTGAACCCGTGATCGATCCAGTTCTTCTCCGTGAGCACCCCGACGTCATCAAGCGTTCGCAGGAGGCCAGGGGCGATTCCGTCGAGGTCGTCGACGAGGCGCTGCAGGCCGACAAGGAGCGTCGCGCGTCCATCTCGGCGTTCGAGGAGCTACGCGCTGAGCAGAACGCCTTCGGCAAGAGGGTGGCCGCCGCTCCCAAGGACGAGAAGAAGGAGCTGGTCGCGCAGGCGCAGAGCCTCGCCGGCCGGGTGAAGGAGGCGCAGGCCGCCGCGAACGAGGCGGAGAAGCGCTTCGACGACGTGCTCCGTCGCATCGGCAACCCGATCATCGACGGCGTCCCATCGGGCGGCGAGGACGACTACGTGCTCGTCAAGACGGTCGGTGAGAAGCCGACGTTCGACTTCGAGCCGCGCGATCACCTGGAGCTCGGCGAACTGCTCGGCGCCATCGACATGGCCCGCGGCGCCAAGGTCTCCGGTGCACGCTTCTCCTACCTGCGCGGCGTCGGCGCCCGCCTCGAACTCGCCATCATGAACATGGCGCTCGACAAGGCGGTCGGCGCCGGGTTCATCCCGATGATCACGCCGACGCTGGTCAAGCCCGAGATCATGCAGGGCACCGGCTTCCTCGGCGCGCACGCCGACGAGATCTACTACCTGCCGGCCGACGACCTCTATCTCACCGGAACGAGCGAGGTGGCGCTCGCCGGATACCACGCCGATGAGATCGTGGATGTGACGGAGCCGCTGCGCTACGCCGGCTGGTCCACCTGCTACCGCAGAGAGGCGGGCTCGGCGGGCAAGGACACCCGAGGCATCATCCGGGTGCACCAGTTCAACAAGCTCGAGATGTTCGTCTACACGCTCCCGGAGGAGGCAGAGGCCGAGCACGCTCGCCTGCTGCAGTACCAGGAGGAGATGCTGCAGGCCCTCGGGCTCAGCTACCGCGTGATCGACACGGCCGCAGGCGACCTGGGGTCGAGCGCCGCCCGCAAGTTCGACGTGGAGGCGTGGGTGCCGACGCAGGATGCGTACCGCGAGCTCACGTCCACCTCCAACTGCACCACATTCCAGGCCCGCCGCCTCGACATCCGGTATCGCACGGAGAGCGGCAAGACGAGCCCTGTCGCCACCCTCAACGGCACCCTCGCCACGACGCGCTGGATCGTCGCCCTGCTGGAGACGCACCAGCGCGCCGACGGCTCGGTGGTCGTGCCGGAGGCGCTGCGCCCATACCTGGGCGGCCTCGACATCCTGGAACCGATCGCACGGTGAGCGCCGCCGACCAGGCCGACGACGGCCGCCTGCTGATCGCGCTCGACGTCGACGGCACTCTGATCCACGAGGACGAGACGATCGGCGCCGCTGTCCGGGATGCCGTCGCCCGCGTCCGCGACGCCGGCCACGAGGTCATGCTCGCCACCGGCCGCAGCTGGGAGACCGCGAGAGGCATCCACTCGACGTTCGGGCTGACCAGCGAATACGTGGTCTGCGCGAACGGCGCTCTCACGATGCAACGCGACGACACCGTCGATGAGGGTTACCGCCGCGAGTTCGTCGAGGTGTTCGACCCGACAGAGGTGCTGGAGACCATCCGCCCATATCTGCCGAGCGGCAGCTTCATGGTCGAGGACGCGACCGGGTTCCGCCGCTACACGGAGGGCATGACCGACTGGGAGCTGGTGAACGCGGTGCAGGTCTCCTTCGAGGAGCTCTCTGCGCATCCCGCCACCCGCGTCGTGGTCGTCTCGCCGCAGCACGACGAGGACGAGTTCCTCGACATCGTGGAGCGGATGGGCCTGCACAAGGTGAGCTACTCGATCGGCTGGACAGCGTGGCTGGACATCGCACCGGACGGTGTCAACAAGGCCACGGCGCTGGAGCGCGTGCGTCAGCAGCTCGGCATCCCGCTGTCGCGCGTGGTGGCGGTCGGCGACGGCAGGAACGACATCGACATGCTCACCTGGGCGGCGCAGGAGGGCCTCGGCGTCGCGATGGGTCAGGCCCCCGATGACGTCAAAGCGGTGGCGAACCGGGTGACGGAGCCGGTGGTCGAGGACGGCCTCGCGCAGCTGCTCGACTCCCTCTGATCGACGTTCCCGCGTGGCTCTGATCGACGTTCCGTCGTGGCGCTGATCAGCATTTCCGGCGTGGCTGTCCAGAGGTTTGCCAGGGTGATCTGTAAATCTGGAGGGTAGTGCGCGCCGATTCTGAGCGCGCAAAACCCCTGATTTCATCGAAGGAAGTGAATGAGCGAGTTGCCCACCCGCGCCCAGGCGCGTGCGAAAGAAGTGTCGGCCGGTCCGAGCATCGCACGCCACGGTCGGCTCAAGCAGCGCCACCCGCTCCGCTTCCTGCTCGGGATGCTCGCGGCGATCGTCGCCGTGGTCGGCGTGAGCACCGCATCCGTCGCCGCATACGCGGTGTGGGATGTGGCAGCCGGTCTCAAGCCGTCGGTGAAGCTGGTCGACGCGAAGGGCAAAGAGGTCGTGCCGCAGGTCGGCGCGATGAACGGCGCGTTCAACGTGCTCCTGGCCGGCAGCGACAGCGGTGGAGGCAACGCAGCATACGGTGAGCGCGGCGAGGTCCTGAACGACGTGACGATGCTGCTCCACGTCTCCGCCGACCACAAGACCGCGACGGTCATCAGCTTCCCCCGCGACATGTACGTGTCCATCCCGTCCTGCCCAGACCCCAAGGGCGGCAGCTTCGACGCGATGAGCAAGCAGAAGATCAACAACACCCTGAGCTACGGCGGCCTCGCCTGCACGGTTCTCACCGTGCAGAAGCTGACCGGCCTCGACATCCCGTACGCGGGCGTCATCGAGTTCGACGGCGTGATCGAGATGTCCAACGCGGTCGGCGGCGTTCCCGTCTGCGTGGCGGGCGACATCAACGACCCGTACACCGGCCTGGATGTGAAGGCCGGCCAGAACACGCTCGAGGGCCAGCAGGCGCTCGCCTTCCTCCGCACCCGCCACGGCGTCGGCGACGGCTCCGACCTCGGCCGCATCAGCAACCAGCAGGTCTTCCTTTCGTCGCTCGTGCGCACCATCAAGAGCTCGGACACTCTCGCCAACCCGGTGAAGGTCTACGGCCTCGCGAAGGCGGCGACCACCAACATCGAGCTCTCCGAGAGCCTGAACAACGTGACCACGATCGCCTCGATGGCGGCGGCGCTGAAGAACATCGACCTCAGCCAGATGGTGTTCGTGCAGTACCCCAACCACTACGAGGGCGACGGCGTCGCGCCGAGCACAGACGCGGCGGACACGCTGATGACCGCGCTGAAGAACGACCAGCCGATCACGCTCACCGGCGACACGGGTGTCGGCTCCGAGGCGGACCCGAACGCGCCGGCAACGGGCACCCCGGCCACGGGCGCACCGGCAACGGGCGCTCCGGCGACCGGCACGCCGTCGACGGACGCTCCGACGCAGTCGACCTCCGGGTCCGTCGACCTCCCGTCGGACGTCCACGGTCAGACCGCCAACCAATACACCTGCTCCAAGCCGTACTCCGACTAGGCGCGCGGCACGGTATGCGCGGGGCCGTGCCAGGCGCGCATCCCCTCGTCCGTTAGAATCGGGCGACGCCGGTTTGCGCCGGCGCCAGGAGGGCTGTCCGAGCGGCCGATGGAGCCAGTCTTGAAAACTGGTGGGCAGAAATGTCTCGTGGGTTCGAATCCCACGCCCTCCGCCACCGTCGAAGGCGCCATCGCCGCCCGAGTCGATGCTCGTACAACCCCAGCGGCCGATACGGCCAGGTCTCGTGCCCTGCAGTCCTGCCGGCACTACGCCGCGGTCGGCCGGTACCACTCCTCATCGATCGTCGCCAGGCGGGAGGGGCTCACCTCGTCGCCGGTCGTGAAGAACCGTTGGAACGACATCAGGAGCGGCTGCCAGCGCAGCGGGTCGATGCGGTCCGGATGCCCGTGCATCCGGATCTCCTCGTGCACGTGGACGCGCGAGACGGCCACCTCGGCGAGGATGATGCTTCCCGCCTCTGCCGGATCGTCTCGTTTCAGCTCGTGCACGTGCATGACCGCACCCTCCATCGTGGCCGGACATTCGGCGACGCGCGGGGGTGCCACGGTTTCGGATGCGGTGGGCGTGAGCCCGGCGTGCGCGAACTTGTCCCGCACATGTCGGTAGCCGACCGCCGCTTTGCGCGGTGGAACGGGATCGCGGCCGGTGGTCAGAGCAAGCCGGTCGACGGCGTCGACGAGCCGGGCGTCCGGAAGATTGATCACGCATTCGCGCGTGGAGGCCAGGTTCCGGCCCGTCTGCGAACGAGCGGCGATCCCGAGAACCGCCCGATGCCCGAGCCAGAAGATCGATGAGATCGGGGCGAGGTTCGGGATCCCGTCCGCATCGAGTGTGCTGATCAGGGCGACGGGGGTCCCGAAGTAGAGGATGGCTGGATCGATGGCGACGTGGGTGCTGGTCACGGAGAGGTCCTTCGGTAGGGGTACAGGTTTGGAGCCGTTGCGGTGCACGTGGCACGGTCGGTGTGCGTTGCTCGACCGCACGTCTCCATCCTTCGATCGTCCGTACCCCGATGCTCGCGGATTCCGGACGTCGCGTCAGCCGAACCGCCCGCAGCGGGCTGCCATAGTCGCGGGAGTGCGGTGCCGGCGAGTCAGTGCATCGACGGCCATCTTCTCCGCGCGGTGGAGTGCGTCTGGATTCGGGGTATTCGTGGCCGACGCTGAGGGGCCGGCCGGCGGCCGGACGCGCAGACTCGAAAGCGAGCAGGTCCGCTGCCATCCGCATCCACTGGAGGAGAAGCTGTGTCCACCGAAGTCATCGCCGGGGTCGTGGTCCCCGACAGCAGCCTGGTCGCCGACGCGACCGAGCTGGTCCGCACCACCACGCCGGAACTCATCTTCAACCACTCCAGGCGGGTCTTCCTGTTCGGGTCGCTTCAGGCGGCGCGTGCCGGGTTGCGGCCGGATGCGGAGCTCCTCTACGTCGCCGCCCTGTTCCACGATCTCGGGCTCGTCCCGCCCTATCGCGGCGACCAGCAGCGCTTCGAACTGGATGGCGCTGACCAGGCGCGCGCCTTCCTCGCCTCGCACGGGTTCAGCGCCGCCGACGCCGAGCAGGTCTGGACGGCCATCGCGCTGCACACGACTCCGGAGGTACCGTGGCGCATGGCACCTGTCATCGCGGCCACCACAGCGGGAGTAGAGACCGACGTGCTCGGCCTGCGGCTGGATGCGCTCACCGAGGACGAGATCGCGGCCGTCGTGGCGGCGCATCCCCGCCCGCAGTTCAAGGAGCGCATCCTGGCTGCCTTCACCGACGGCTTCGCCGAGCGACCCGATTCGACCTTCGGCACCGTGAACGCCGATGTGCTCGAGCACTTCGTGCCAGGCTTCCGCCGGACGGACTTCGTCGAGGTCATCCAGAACTCCGCGTGGCCGGAGTGATGCGGCGCTCGGATCCCCACCGAGCACAGCACACATCCGAGAAAGGCGAACAGGAAGGACGCTCATGAAAGCGATCACGGTGGTGGACAAGGCCCAGGGCGTCGCGGGCATGACGCTGACGCAGCGGCCCGAGCCGCACGCAGCCGAGAACGACGTCATCGTCGAGGTGAGGGCCGCCGGCTTCACCCCTGGTGAACTGGACTGGCCGGCGACCTGGGCCGACCGCGCCGGCCGCGACCGCAGTCCCAGCATCCCCGGGCACGAACTCGCCGGCGTCGTCACACAGCTCGGCTACGGGACGACCGGCCTCACGGTCGGTCAGCGCGTGTTCGGGTTCGCCGACTGGGCGCGCGACGGGTCGCTAGCAGAGCAGGTCGCGGTGGAGGCGCGGAACCTCGCTCCTCTGCCGGCGGACATCGGCTTCGTCACCGCGGCCAGCCTTCCCATCTCCGGCCTCACCGCGTGGCAGGGGCTTTTCGAACATGGGCGCCTCCAGGCCGGTCAGACCGTGGTCGTCAACGGCGTCGCCGGTGGGGTCGGATCGGAGGCGGCTCAGCTGGCCGCCGGCGAGGGCGCCTTTGTGGTCGGCATCGGCCGACCCGCGCACCGTCAGCGCGCGACAGAGGCGGGCGTGCACCGATTCGTCGAGACGACGGGAGACTGGTCGCAGGCTGTGGGGGAAGCCGACCTGGTGTTCGATGTCATCGGCGGCGAGATCGGCGCCCGTTCGGCCGGACTGGTGCGCGACGGCGGCACATTTGTCACGATCGCCGCGCCTCCGCCCGTTCAGCGTCCAGGCGTCACCGCCGTGTTCTTCGTGGTGGAGCCCGAACGGCGGCAGCTGAACGAACTCGCTCGGCGGGTGCGCGACGGCCGGCTCCGCACCTTCGTCGGCGATGTGGTCTCGCTGGATGACGCCGCGGGCGCGTTCCTCAACGGCAGCGGCGGCAACGGCAAGACGATCGTGCGGGTCAGCGAGGGCTGAACGCCGGCCCATCCTCCGAATCGTCCGGCTGGGAGGTGCGGAATCGGCGCTGGTACGCGGCGGGAGAGATCCCGAGCTCGCGGGAGAACACTCTCCGCAGACTCTCATAGCTCGGGAAGCCCGCCCGCTCGGCGGCTTGCGTCGCGTTGTAGCCCTGGTCGAGAAGCGATCGCGCGATGTCGAAGCGGATCGACTCCACGTACCGCGTCGGCGTTGTCGACAGCTCGTCGCGGAATAGCCGGCTGAGATGCCGCGTGCTCACGTTCAGGTGCTCGGCGAGCTCGGCCTGGGTGTGGCGCGCCGTCGGATCGGCGACGACCAGATCCACGATCCGCCGGAGCGCCGGCGTCCGTGGGGGCGCACCCTGCAGGGGCGCCGAGAACTGCGACTGGCCTCCCGCCCGCTGCAGGTAGACGACGAGGGCGCGCGCGACGTCGCGTGAGAGATTCGCCCCGTAGTCCTCCTCGACCAGCGCGAGCGCGAGGTCGATGCCCGCGCTCACACCGGCCGACGTGTATGTCTCGCCGTCGCGCACGTAGATGGCGTCGAGATCCACCGCGGTCTGCGGGTAGCGGGAGGCGAGCGCCTGGGCGACCTTCCAGTGCGTGGTCGCGCGCTTTCCGTCGAGGAGGCCGGCCTCGGCCAGGATGAACGCGCCGGTGCAGATCGAGGCCAGACGGCGCGTCCTGACCGACAGCGTCCGCACCGCATCCGCAAGGGGAGAGGGGACGCGAGTGCTCGGGTATGCGTCCGCCCCGGCGACGATGACGGTGTCGGCGTCGGCCGCCAGCTCGGCGTCGCCGTCGACGGCGACCCGGATGCCGACCGACGTGATCACATCCGCGCCGTCGGGGGAGATGAGCGTGATCCGGTAATCGGCGCCGAGTCGGTTCGCCTCGCCGAAGACGTCAGCCGGGCCGGCGACGTCGAGGAGTTTGGCGCCGTCGTACACCAGGATCACGACCGTGCGGCCGACGGGGTCCGTTTCCGGGTGGTTCATGGCCGGCCGCAGGCAGCGGCGGGAGGCCGCACGCTGGCACCGTGGATGGTGGACGCACGGTCCGCATCCACACCCGAGGAGCATGACATGTCGAGAATTATCGCAGGCGTAGAGATCCCGAGCACCCCTGGCGCCCGGGCGGCGGAACGGCTCGTGCGAAGCCAGAGCAGCGCTCCGCTGTTCGACCACTCGCTCCGCGTGTTCCTGTTCGGATCGCTGCGCGCCAGGGCGCGCGGGCTCGAACCCGACCGGGAACTGCTCTTCCTCGCGTCGCTGTTCCACGACAGCGGACTGCTCGTGCCGCCGTCTCCGACGCCACAACGATTCGAAGTGGATGGCGCCGACCTCGCTCGCGAGTTCCTCGCTGCCGAGGGCTACTCCGCCTCAGCCGCGGAGACCGTCTGGCAGGCGATCGCGCTGCACACCACGCCAGAGATCCCGGGCAGGATGGGCCCCGAAATCGCCGCAACCAACCTCGGCGTGCTCACAGACGCTGTCGGACTCGGCGTCGATGAACTGGACCAGGAGGCGATCGAGGAGATCCTCCGGGCGTACCCGCGCGACGACTTCAAGCTCGGGTTCCTCGCGACGTTCCACGAGGGACTCAAACACCGGCCGGGCACGACATACGGCACCATCAACGCCGACATCCTGGAGCACTTCGAGCCAGGGTTCCGCCGCGGCAGCATGGTCGATCGCGTCCTGTCGGCGTGGGAGCCGGCATGAAGCCCGTCCGGCGCGCCGAGGGCGGGCTGGTTACCCTAGGGCTGTGAACTCGAATCACGGGACGAACGACCGAGTGAGTCGCGTCGTATTGATGTGCGGGCCGGCTGGCTCAGGCAAGTCGACTGTCGCCCGACGTCTTGAGGAGGACGGCATGGTGCGTCTCTCATTCGACCAAGAGGCCTGGTCGAGGGGCATCCGCTCGATGCCTTTGGCGCCGGACGTCCATGAGGAGATCGAGAACGAACTGCGCCGCAAACTCCTGGGGCTCGTTGCGGCCGGTTCGGATGTCGTGCTCGACTTTTCGTTCTGGTCCCGGCGAGCTCGGGAGGAGTACCGCGAGCTGCTGAGGCCGTTGGGCGTCGAGCCCCAGACGATCTACCTGGCAACCCCGCGCGAGGTCGCCGTGGCACGGATTCGTGCCCGTGCTCTCGCGCACGGAGACGACTTCGGTCTCAGCGAGGAGCTGGCGGCCGAGTACTTCGATCATTTCGAACCCCCCACGTCAGACGAAGGCCCGCTGACCGTCGTCCAGCCCTGACGACGCTCGTGAGTCGGGCGACGATGTCGGGGATCACCGCCAGGACGTCACAGAGGACCGAGGACGTCCTCCACGTCAGCGTTCAACTCCAATCCGTTCAGGACGGTGAGTAGTCGACGCTCTTCGTAGCGGAAGTGGTTCTCCATGATCGCGGACACGCCTTCCAGGTGCCCGTGAAGCTCGGCCCGGGAGGCCGACCGGGTGACGGCCGCTTCCAGCTCGCCGAGGAGGTGAGCGATCATGGAGTGATCCTGTTCGAGCGCGCGGAGTGTGTCCGCCAGCTCCGGGTGCGCCCTCTCGATGGCCGGGAACAGGGATCGGTCCTCGCCGGTGTGGTGGGCGTTCAGGGCGACGCAGAAGCCGTGACAGAGCAGCAGCAGCAGCTCGCGGCTCGCCTCGCGGGTCGAGTCATCGCTTCCGGCGGCTTCGCGGGTGGCCCGCACGGCGTCCCGTAGCTGCTGATGCGTCCGCCGGAGTTCGTCGCTCCACGCGACGAGCCTGCTGGTCTGCGCCGAGAGATCGTTGGTCTCCCGAGGTGTGATGGGCATGGTTGTCTCCTTTTTGTCTCGTGTCGTTGATCTGGCATCACGAGACGGAGGGAGGCGCGCGGCCCCGAGGGCGGCTCAGCCGGCGGCCGGTTCACCGATCTGTGCGTGGCCTACGGCCGATCCGGTCATCACGGGCGACAGCCTAGTCCGGTGACGGAGCGCGTCGTAAGAGTCCCCGCCCACGGGATGTGGTGGCTGGATCACTTCGGTCGAGTGAGGACGGCGTAGACGATGCAACCGACTGCAGCGAGAGCGGCGGCGATGAAGATCGCACTGGCCCCGCCGACGGCGAGGGGAGGCGTCGCAAGGGTGGCGCCCATGACGGCGACGCCCATCGTCGCACCCATCTGACGCACCGCGTTCAGGAGACCACTGGCGTTGCCCGCGGTATCCGCCGGCACCGCGCCGAGCACGGCAGACACCAACGCGGGCAGCGCGAACGAGATCCCGAACCCTGTGACGGCGAGTCCGAGAGCGAATACGACGAGCGGAAGCCCGGCTGCAATGCAGAAGCCCAGTAGCAGAGGCCCGACGGCGACCAGCGCCAGCCCTCCGACGATGGGCGGCCTGCTTCCGTGGCGCGCGACGAGGTAACCCGTGAGGAGTGGGTTCAGCGCGCAGGGGATGGTGAGCGCGAGAAGGAACAGCCCGATGCTCATCGGTGCCAGCCGAAACTGCGCAGCGAGAACCAGCGGTATGGCGAAGATCACACCGGTGAGCGCGAAATTGACGACCCCTCCGGCGAGCAGGCCGGCGCCAACGCCGCGCGCTCGGAGAATGGCGGGCACGAACACCGGGTGCGCGCTGCGGCGTTCGACAGCGACCAGTGTCCCAACGCAGCAGACGGCTGCGACGAGCAGAGGCGCTGCGACAGACGATCGGCCTCCGCCGAATGCGATGAGCGCGCCGCTGAGTGAGGCGAGCGACGCGCACGCGAGGAGTTGCGCGGCAACGTTGATCGGGCGCCTCGCCCGGGCGCTGGCGAAGCCACGGTGCGCAACCAGGAGCAGCACGACGATGGCGACGGGCGCATTGATGACGAACACCGCTCTCCACCCGGCGACGCCGACGAGGACTCCACCGACGAGTGGTCCGGATGCGAGGCCGACGCCGCTGATCGCCGTCCACACTGCCAGGGCTCGAGCGCGAGTGCGCTGCTGCGGGTAGAGCTGCGCGATCATGGCTGTCGACGACGGGATGCAGGCCGCCGCAACGACGCCCAGCAGGGCCCGCAAAGCGATCAGAGCGCCGACCGAGGGCGCGAAGGCGGTCAGGAGAGAGAGCGTTCCGAACGCGGCGACACTGAACCGGAACATCCGGGCCGGTCCGATGCGATCGGCGACCGCACCGGCGGAGAGGAGGAACGCGGCGAGTGTGATCGTGTAGCTGTCGACCACCCACTGCAGGCCGCCGATCGACGCGTGGAGCGAAGAGGCGATGTCCGGCTCAGCGACGGAGAGCACGGTGGTGTCCAACAACACCATGAAATACCCGAGAGACAGGCCAAGCAGAGCACGGACTCTTCCCTCGACTCTCGCTGCAGTGCCGACGTCCGACAGCCGTTCGATGTGCGATGCCATCGTCATCCTCCCTCTCAACCGGTGACCCGTGCCATCGTGTTCGCTCCGGCGCGGTCGGGCGACCGCCGATCCCGTATGCTGCCTTCGGAATATCCGAACGGAGACGCGGTGGAGCTGAAGCAGTTGAGGACCTTCGAGGTGGTGGCCAGGGAGGGCACCGTCGGCGCGGCTGCGATCGCGCTTAACCGCGCGCCGTCCTCCGTGTCTGAGCAGGTGCGCTCTCTCGAGGAGTCGCTCGGGGTGATGCTGTTCGAGCGCGGGTCGCGAGGGATGCGGCTCACGGCGCCCGGGGAGCGTTTGCTCGGCTGGGCGCGAACTTTGCTGGATCACGCGGACGCAGCCCGACGCGATGTCACGTCGAGTCCGATCGAAGTCCACCTCGCCGCGCTGGAGACCCTGATGGCGATCCATGTTCCCCAGATGCTTCGCCGACTTGCCGATCGCCGCCCCGGCGTCGTGACGCAGACGTCGTCTCGCACCAGCCGCGCGGAGCTTCTCAGCGATGTCACCAGCGGTCGGGTAGATGCTGGGCTGCTCCTCGACCTGGGGGATCGGATCGGCGACCTCGGGTTCGAACCGCCGCAGGACGACCTGACCCACCTCGATCTCGAATCCGTCGCCCTGTCCGTCGTCGTCGCTCCGTCGCACGCGCTGGCATCCGCCCAGGTCTCCTCGTCGGCGCACCTCGATGGTCACCCGTTCATCGGCAACAATCCGAACTGCTCGTTCTGGCTCGCCTGCAACCGCATCGCTCGACCAGGGGCTCAACGCATCGAGGCCGGCAGCCTCGCCATCGCGAAGGCGTGGACCGCTCAGGGCATGGGTGTCGCCCTCCTGCCCGATTTCGCGATCGAGCACGAACTCGCAGCAGGTGCCCTGGTTCGGCTGCAGGTGCCGGCGCCGGACCTGTCGCTTCGACTCATCTGGCGCCCCGATCGTGAGGTCAAGCCGGGCGTGCGGGACCTTCTCTACGCCGCCGTGGGACGGAGCGGACCACCGCGCTGACGGCAGCGGGCGACGTCGGGCGCCGACGGGTCATCGCGTCTGGGCCAGTGTTCCGAGCTGGTCGTGGGCGTATGCCGTCCGCAGAGCGGAGAGCGAGTTCTGATCGACGTTGACGATCGACTGGCCGTCGGCCGAGGTGCCGGTTCCCCCGGTGGGCATTGTGAACGTGTGGATGCTGGATGCGCCATCGAGCCGCATGCTGGCGGCGAGTCCGATGATGGTCGGGAGGTCGAACTTCTCGTCCACACTCAGGTACCTGCCCATCGCCCCCACGAAGGCGGTCATGGCTGCCGGGTCGGCGAGCGTCGACCGGCTGAGGACCTTGCTGACGATGGCCCTGATGAGCGCCTGCTGGTCGGCGACCCGCTGGTAGTCGGCGGTGGGGAAGGCGTAGCGCTCCCTGGCGAAGGCGAGCGCTTGCGAGCCGTCGAGATGGTTGATGCCCTTCACGAACGTGTAGTGCGGTTTCAGGACCGTGGTGAATCCGACGGGGCTGTCGACGTCGACGCCACCGAGCGCATCCGTCATCCCGGCGAGCCCCTGGAAGTCGATGATCGCCACGTGGTCGATCGGGGTGCCGAGCAATTGCTCGACCGTCTGGACCACCAGGGGTGTGCCGCCCCAGGCGAGCGCCGCGTTGATCTTGGCGGTTCCGTTGCCGGGGATCGGGACCCACAGGTCGCGCATGATCGACATGACATAGACGTTCCGGCGGTCGGCGTCGATGTGCACGAGCATCAGGGTGTCGGAACGCTGGTTGGAAGTGCCGGTCGCACTGATGGTCGTCGGGTCGCCCCGCGAATCGGAGCCGATGAGCAGGATGTTCATCGCTCCGGTCGAGACGGCGACGGGGCGCGTCGCCGCCGGTGGGAAGGCGTTCGGGATGTGCTTGACGGTCGAGCTGAAGGTCGAGGCGACGCTTCCGGCGTAGAGGAGGCCGCCGCCGACGATCGCGCCGCCCGCCACGGCCAGGATGCTGAGGAAAGCGATCAGCGCGATGAAGAGCGCCGGCCGGCGGCGCCGTGGTTGCGCGGCGCGGCCGTGCCAGTGGGGTTCAAGGTGTCCAGCATGCGAGATCATGATGGCCGTCTCCGGCACTCCACGAGGAGCGTCTCATGTATCCGCCCAAACAACGGGTGAGATGAGGAATTCTCATCTACGTTCGACGCTACGCTTGCTCCACCCTTTTGTCCTCATAAACGAGGACAAAATTGTACCCCTGGCACCCCCAATTCGCGGGAGGTGCCAGGGGTACACGGGGAGAACGGGTCAGGCCGTTTCCCCGCGGTCGACCTCGCCGCGCCAGGCGCCGGACGCGGTGCCCTGCGACTCGACGAACTTCTTGAAGTTCTCGAGATCCTTCTTGACGGCGTGGTCGTCCAGTCCGAACACAGCGCCCAGCTTCTCCAGCGCGCCGGAGGGCGCCCATTCGAGCTGGACGGTCACCTTCGTCTCGGCGTCGGACAGCCGGTGGAATGTGACGACGCCCGCGTGCTCGGTGTCGCCGGCGACGGACTTCCACGCGACGCGCTCGTCCGGAAGCTGCTCGGTGATGACCGTGTCGAACTCGCGCTCGACGCCGCCGATCCTCACGCGCCAGTGGTTGGTCGTGTCGTTCACCTGGCGGATCTCCTCGACCTCGTCGAGGAAGTGGGGGAAGGACTCGAACTGGGTCCACTGGTTGTACGCGGTCGAGACCGGCACGTTCACGTCGATGGACGTGGTCACTGCAGTCATCGCTGCTCCTTTCGCTGCCTTCTATGGTCACGCCGGACGATAGGCCGGGCAGCGGCAGGACGCAGGGCCTTGACTTCACGAGTCGATGATGCGGCGCGGGCCGGTAGCCGTCGGCCCGTACCCCCCCATTCGGCCGGATCCGGCACGGGGGCGTCTTCCGTGTCAGACTGCGGCTAAGGGGTATGGATGGCGAGCTTCGCCAGAACACCAGGACCTCCCAACTGGGCGGGGGCCTTCGTGGCCGGTTCGACATCCTCTTTCTCCCCTTTCTCACGCATCGGCTCCACGGTGGGCGCGACGGTTCTCGTCGCGATGGCCGGGCTGTGTTTCGGCTCTGTCGCGGCGTACGCCGACACGACCATCGACGGGCCGGTGAACATCGGGACGGCCGCGCCGTTCGGCGTCCTCGGCTCGAGCGCCGTGACGAACACGGGCCCCACGATCGTCAACGGCGACGTCGGGGTGTCGCCTGACTCGTCGATCACGGGATTCGGCGGACCCCCGAACGGCAGCCTCACCGGAACCATCCACAAGACCGACGCGGTCGCGGCGCAGGCTCAAAGCGATGTGACGACCGCCTTCAACACGGCGAGCAGCCTCACTCCGACCACCTCGGGAATCGGGGAGCTCAACGGCCTGTCGCTGACCCCTGGCGTGTACTCCGGCGGCGCCCTCTCCCTGGCCGACAACGGCGCGTTGACTCTCGCGGGGAGCGCCACCGCCGTGTGGGTGTTCCAGGCAGCCAGCACGCTCACCATCGGTTCGGCCACGCACATCACCATGACCGGCGGGGCGACAGCCTGCAACGTGTTCTGGCGCGTCGGATCGTCGGCGACCATCGGAACTGCCGCACAGTTCGTCGGAACCGTCCTGGCCGATCAATCCATCACAGCGACGACAGGTGCCACGATCGCCGGCAGACTGCTGGCGAGCAACGCCGCGGTCACGCTCGACACGAACACCATCACGGCGCCGACAGGCTGCGCACCGGCGGGCACGCCCGTCACCACGAGCAGCCCCTCGATCACCTCGGGAGCGCCGACCGCATCCACCGTCGGAACTTCGTATGCGTTCACCGTCACTGCCTCCGGTACCCCTGCGCCGACCTACACGGTGACGAGCGGCACGCTCCCGGCAGGCCTCACACTCAACGGGACGACGGGCGTGATCTCCGGCACCCCGACCACGAGCGGATCATCGACGGTCACCATCACCGCCACGAACGGGCAGAGCCCAGATGCATCGGCCGTCTACACGTTCGTGACAGCCCCGGCCGCCGTCGCAGCGGTGCCGAGCCCCGGCGGCACGGCCGCGGTGCAGCCTTCCGTCCAGACCTCCACCGGCCTCCTCGCCGATACCGGCAGCAATCCGACACTGCCGCTGCTGGCGGCCATCGGCTTCATCGGCGCAGGAATCGCGATCATGGCCTTCGGTCGACGCACACGCGCCGGTGGCTCCGGGCGGCACATGCGTTCTGCTGGATAGGGTCCCCGCCCTGTGGTCGCCGGCGTGCCTTACTCCACTTCACTAGGCAAGTGAACTAGTTGTCTTCGCCGACTTCTCGCCGTACAACACAGGTATGAACAACGACGAGCGCGCTTCCCTCCCTCCCGGGCCGGACTTCGCCTATGGCGGTTACACGGTGCGGCTTGAACCAGAGCACGGGAAGACCGGACGCTGGCGGGTCGTCGACGACGAGCGATACTACGGACTGGTTGCGGCGGCTGATCCGGTCAAGGGCGAGCCGGAGGTGCATTTCGCGACGCATTTTCCTGGCGAGGAAGACATCCCTCCGATGAAGGTCGTGCCCCTGTGGACGACGGCGGTCGAGTTCCTCCTGGATGCGGGGGAGGGCCAGCCGTTATGGGGGCTCCCGGATGATCGCACCGCACCGCATCCCATCGTGGCCGACGGCGCTGGGACGTCTGCTCCCTCCTGATCAGCCTTCCACGCCGGACGCTGGGGCCTCGGCTCGCTCACGGGCGA
Source organism: Leifsonia sp. Root227 (assembly GCF_001428745.1). GTDB lineage: Bacteria > Actinomycetota > Actinomycetes > Actinomycetales > Microbacteriaceae > Leifsonia. The sequence continues at coordinate 96,100 of NZ_LMIO01000001.1, forward strand.
GCTGTTCGCCGGTGTACAGGAGTGCCCGTCGCGCGAAGGCGCGTGACAGCCCGTGGTCCTCACCCTCGAGGTCGGCGATCACCGCATCGGTGTGGTCGGCCAGCCAGCGTCGCGATGAGCCGGCGAGGCGAGGGGCGATCACGTCGTCGCCGTCGCCGAGCCCGTACCAGACGTTCGGGCGCGCTCGCTTGACGCCGGCATGGGGCGTCCGATCCCAGACGTACCCGGCGACGACTGCGCACGACACATATGCGCTCGGGCTCTTCCGGAGCAAATGCAAGGCCAGCGCTCCGCCCTGGGACCACCCGACGAGCGAGACGGAGCTCGCATCCTGGCGTGCGATCCATCCGGCGACACCACGGGCCACCGCGGACATGGCCCTGTTCCCCTGCGCCATGCGCAGTTTCTGGCCGCTGAAGTCGGCCCACGCCCATCCCCGACCGGTGGCGGCCGGCCCACGCAGCGATGCGCCGACGGCTCCGGGTGGGATCGAGTCGAAATGTTGTGCCCAGTCGGTCTCGTCGTGGCCGAAACCATGCAGGAGCACGACGAGCGGCCGACCGGCGCGCTCTCCCTCCGGGGCGGACCACAGGACGGCCTCCTCATCGATGGGAACAACGTCGTGCACGATCTCTCCTTCGGGTTCGTCGATACCTGGCCGTTCGTCGGGCCCAGGTCCGCCTACTGTGCGCCCGGCCTGCCGGCGCCCGTCGCACGGGTGCGCGCCGACCGCAACGTGTCGGAGGGGCGCTCGCCGAACGCAGCACAGTATGCGGCGGCGAATCTGCCCAGGTGCACGAAGCCCCAGCGGGTGGCCACCTCCGTCACACCGACCGTTTCCGGAGATGCTGCGAGCAGTTCTTCGCGCACCTTCTCGAGACGCACCTGCCGTAGGTAGGCCATCGGGGTGGTGTTCAGGCACCGGCGGAAGCCCTCGTGCACGCTGCGCACGCTCAGCGAGACCGCTGCGGCCAGTTCTCCGACGGTCCACGGATGCGCCGGGCTGCTGCGCAGAAGTTCCACCGCCTGCGATACCGGCCGGGCGGCAGGGGCGGGCGACGTTCGCGCCAGGAGAGCAGAGTGATTGTGCGGCTGCGCGAACAGGAGGCTGTGCATCAGCACCTGCTCCAGCCGTTGCAGCGCCAGCGGGTGGGAGAGCGGTCCCTCCGCCACGTCGGAGGCGGCGTCGATCAGCTGGAGGGTCTGCATCATCAGCTGACCACCGGGGCTCGCCAGGTTGAGCTCAGCCGTGAACTGGAGGGGCCGTGCGAGCGTCGAGCCGAGCATGTTCTCGAGTTCGAGCTGGAGCTGGTCGCGCGGGATCATCAGAGAGATCTGCGCGAACCGTTCGCTGCAGTCGAGTTCCACCGATCTCCCCGGCATGAAGACCCCGGCCGTCTGTTGCGTCCCGTAGATCGGTGTGCCGTGTGCTGCGCGCATCCTGGCCCGGCCGCCCGTCGGGATGTCGATGTGGAAGTGCTCTGCCTCGGCGGTCTCGATCTGGACGGCGTTCTGAAACCGCATGTACCCGCAGGTGACCCGACCAACCCTGAGGGCGTTGAGCTCCATGGCGACTGGCGTGGATGCGCGCGCAGCGGGGAAGTCCACGGGGAGGAACACGTTCGTCAGCGCTTCTTTGGTCTGCTCGATTCCCCGGCTCGACACGATACGCCGGCCGCGGAACATTTCGGCCGCGTTCGCTCGCATGACGCGATTCTATGCGTCGCTCGTCTGGCTCCAGAATCGAGCGCTGCGCAAAGCGGATACACGTCCGCGCTTGGCGGATATCCGTCGTTCCGGCCCGAGCATACGGTGATTCGTGTCGACGCAGATCTGCACGACGATGTGCGGCGGCCTTCTCCTTCGGGTGGAGAAGGCCGCCGTTTCCCCTATCGTCGCGGCCCGCACCACCGCAGGCGACGAACGAGCCGAAGGATGACAATGAGTCCTCGCGACCAGCCCCGCCGTCATCGGGCGAGCGGTGTTCGATGAATCAGCCGAGTTTTCCGACGAGACCGAGGTGGTGCAGACAGTGCGGGTCGCGCGCCCGTGTCGTCGTCAACCCGTACTACGGGGTCGGTCTCGCGGTCCACCAGTACCTGTCCAGCTGCACGCGATGCGGGTTCGTCGAATTCCTGCAGACCACGCGCCGCGATCGCGCAGAGGATCGCCCGACCGGCACGGCAACCGAGCAACCGCGCCGGAGTCGGTTGGCCGGACTCGTTCGAGGACGGTCCCGTCGCCCGGCGCACGCGCGCTCGCACGCTGGACGGGTGCGGGCGTGGTCGATGCGCAACCGGGCATCCCTCACCGTGCTCATCGTCCTGGCCGCACTGGTCTCTGCTCTCGCGGTCGTCGCCTCACTGCGATAACCCCGCGAAGGTCGCAGCGGGCCGGACGGGCGCACGGTCCCGCATCCATCGACGCGGATGTCGTTTCCGCCTCGGCTCGTTCGACGTATCTGCATGAGCGAACACATGAGCCGCCGGGGCGACCCGGCGGAAGGCCAGGAGCACCCCGAGGAGGAGCGCCCCCTCGACGGTGCAGCACGGCTCCTGCTGCTGGCGGGGTTCTGGCCGCACTGACCGACCGGAATCTTCCCCCTACTCAGCCCCGTCTCCGTCGAGTAGCGTCGGCAGCACATGGCACCACCCTGCGATGAGGAGATGGACACGTGGCAAGAGAACAGGATTCCGTACAGCGCTCGACCCTCCCGATCCCGGATCTGGCCTATACCGGGACGGTCACCTACGACGCCACCGACCCGGATACGCACTATCCGCCCATCCAGCGCGGTCTTCCTCCCGCAGACGCTCCGAACGTGCTCGTCGTCCTCATCGACGACACCGGATTCGGGGCGTCGAGTGCTTTCGGCGGCCCTGTGCACACGCCCAATTTCGAGCGGGTCGCCGCTCAGGGGCTCAAATACACCCGCTTCCACACCACCGCCCTGTGCTCGCCGACCCGCGCAGCTTTGCTGTCCGGCCGCAACCACCACACCGTGGGGATGGGCGGCATCACCGAGATCGCCACCAGCGCGCCGGGCTACAACTCGCTGCGGCCCAACAACTGCGCTCCGTTGGCCGAGACGCTCCGGCTGAACGGCTACAACACCGCCCAGTTCGGCAAATGCCACGAGGTGCCCGTGTGGGAGTCGAGCGCCGTCGGGCCGTTCGACCACTGGCCGACCCCCGGCGGCGGCTTCGAGTACTTCTACGGCTTCATCGGCGGAGAGACCAACCAGTGGTACCCGGCGATCTACGAAGGGACCACTCCTGTCGAGCCGTGGGGCACGCCGGAGCAGGGATATCACTTCATGGCCGACATGACGGAGAAGGCCATCGTCTGGACGAAGCAGCAGAAGTCGCTCGCACCGGACAAGCCGTTCTTCACCTACTTCGCCCCAGGCGCGACGCACGCGCCGCACCATGTTCCGCCGGAGTGGGCGGACAAGTACGCGGGCGCGTTCGACCAGGGCTGGGATGCGATCCGCGAGGAGACCTTCGCGCGGCAGAAGGAACTCGGCGTCGTCCCAGAGGGTGCGACGCTCACAACTCGCAGCGATGGCATCCCCGCGTGGGATGAGATGAGCGACGACCTGAAGCCGGTCCTCGCCCGCCAGATGGAGGTCTACGCCGGGTACCTCGAGTACGCCGACCACCACGTCGGACTGCTGCTGGATGCGCTCGAGGAGATCGGCGAGCTCGACAACACCCTCGTCTACGTGATCATCGGCGACAACGGCGCATCGGCAGAGGGCACGATGACGGGCACCACGAACGAGGCGTTCACCATCAACCACATGACCGAGATGGAGGACGACGCGTACAAGATCGCCCACAAGGACGACCTCGGCACGCCCCGCTCGTACAACCACTACGCCATCGGCTGGGCGCACGCGATGGACACCCCGTACCAGTGGACGAAGCAGGTGGCCTCGCACTGGGGCGGCACCCGCAACGGCACGATCGTCTCCTGGCCGAAGGGGATCGCCGCGCGCGGAGAGATCCGCAACCAGTTCGCCCACGTCATCGACGTTGCCCCGACCGTGCTGGCCGCTGCCCGCATCCCGGAGCCGTCGACGGTGCACGGTGTGACCCAGCGCCCGTACGAGGGAACGCCGATGAACTACAGCTTCGACTCAGCAGACGCCGACGAGCAGCACACCACGCAGTACTTCGAGATGCTGGGCAACCGGGCCATCTTCCACAAGGGATGGACCGCGGTCGCCATGCACAAGAAGCCGTGGCTCTCGTCGGACCACGGACTCGACGAGGACGTCTGGGAGCTCTACAACGTGGAGGAGGATTGGACCCAGTCCCACGATCTCGCCGCGCAGGAGCCGGAGCGGCTGGCGGAGCTCCAGCGACTCTTCCTCATCCAGGCGGCACGCTTCAACGTCCTACCGCTCGACATCCGCTCTGCCGAACGTTTCAACGCGGAGCTCGCCGGCCGGCCGACGCTCGTCCAGGGCACCTCGCAGACGTTCTACACCGGAATGAAGCGCCTCAGCGAGAACTCGGTGGTGAACGTCAAGAACAAGTCGTTCACCGTGACGGCGAAGCTGACGATCCCGGATGGTGGCGCGAGTGGCGTGATCATCGCCCAGGGCGGCGCATACGGCGGATGGTCGGTGTACGTCACAGACGGGAAGCCGGCGTTCGCGTACAACATCATGGGGATCAAGACCGACTTCACCAGGTCGGACGACGCGCTGGCACCGGGAGACCACGAGCTGGTCGTGCACTTCGCATACGAGGGAGGCGGCCTCGGGAAGGGCGGCGCGGTCACGATCTCGGACGGTGACGCCGTGCTCGCGGCCGGAACCGTCGAGCGCACTCTGCCGTTCTTCTTCTCGATGGACGAGACGGTCGACATCGGCGAAGATCTCGCGTCGCCGGTCTCCAGCGACTACGGCCCGGCGGGCAACGGCTTCACCGGCAGGATCGCCTGGGTCCGTCTCGACGCAGGGGACGACAGCCACGATCACCTGATCGACCCGGAGCACCAGATGCAGATCGCGATGACGCGGCAGTAGCGGCGCCGTCACGCGGCCGTCGCGCGGTGAAGACGCGCGGCGGTCGCGTGCCGTTCAGCCGATCGCGGCAGCCGCCACGAACGCCAGGGTCGCCCCGGCGAGCAGGAGCGCGTGCAGGATCATGTGCTCGAGGTTGGGCCGCGGCCGGTCGCCGATGCGGGGGAGCACGATGGTCGTCCGCGCGTATGTGCGGGCGTGAAGCTGCTCCCAGGTGTCCGCTGTCCCGGCCGTCGCCCACGGCACGGTGATGCCCGCCAGGTACGGCAGCCACCAGAGCAGGAGACCGCCGGCGACGACGATGGTCTCGATCGCGCCGCCGACGACCGCGAGGACGGGGGCTGCGAACACGCCGGCGAGGCCGACCAGGATCGCGGGGAGGAGCATGATCGGGCCGTTGATGGCGACCTCGGTCGCGCGTTCCCTCCGGGTGGCGGCGCGCACATTGTTCAGCGGCGCGAGATCGACGAGGGTGGTGACGACGAAGTAGACGTCGGCGGCGAGCAGGACGACGACAGCGGCGATGACCACGGCTACTCGCCTCCCGTCGCGAGCCGTGCGGCGATCCCGTCGAGAAAGGTCGTCGTGGCGATGCCGAACCAGGTGTCGTAGAAGTCGCGGGATGCGACCGGCGCGTTCGGCACGTCGCCGAACTCCGCGAGCGCGAGGCCGACGACCAGCACGTACAGCGACTGCACCGTGAGGAGGGCGTGCTCCACCGTCGTGCGCAGCTCGCGCGCCAGCGGCGGCCCGAAGTCGTCGGCCATCCGTTGCGCGAGGGCGGGTGAGATGTTCACCGTCGCAACGACCTTCGTCGATCCTGGATGCGCTCGCAGCGTCTCGCGGAGCCGGTCGGCGAGCGTGGTCAGGATCGTCCGCCAGTCGTCTGTCGGGTCCAGGGTCGCCATGACCTCGTCGGCGATCGCATCCACCGTCTCCTGCAGCAGCTCGTGCCTGCTCCCGATGTGGTTGTACAGCGATGCGGCCTTGACATCGAGCCTGGCCGCGATCGTCCGCATCGAGAGGGCGGTCTCGCCATCTGCGTCGAGGATGGCCCGGGCTGTGTCAAGGATCAGTGTGCGTGAGAGCGGGGTGGGCATGTCACTCTAATCGTCGACTAACGGTGTTAGTTAAACTAACGCCGTTAGTTCCCGAGCGCAAGAGGCAGTGCAACGGTTGGTCGTCGCTGTCCGTCGCCGCTGTCAGTCGCCGTCCGACGTCCGCAGCCCCGCGAGCAGCAGGCGCACCATCCGCTCGGCCTGGCCGGACCCCTCGGTGGATGCCGGACCTCCACCGTGGCAGAGGTTCGCGACCGCGCCGAGGAACTCGGATGGGTCGACGCTCTGCACCACGTCCCCGGATGCGGTCGCGGCGGCGAGCAGGCGCGCCAGCGTCGGCGTGAGGCGTGTGGAGAAGTACTCGGCGAGGGGTTCGTACGCCGCGTCGCCGGAGTGCAGGGCGGCGGCGAGACCGCGCTTCGTGGCGACGAACTGGGTGTAGCGCATGATCCACCTGTCGAGCGCTTCTCCGGGCGGATAGCTCCCCTCGATCTCGGTGGCCGCGTCGACGCACGCGTCCATCTCGCGCCGGAAGACGGCGGAGATGAGGTCGGAGCGGAGGGGGAAGTGCCGGTAGAGCGTTCCGACGCCGACCCCGGCGCGCTCGGCGATCGACCGCACGGGGGCATCGACGCCGGATTCGGCGAACACGGCCTTCGCCGCCAGCACGAGGGCGTCGACGTTCTGGCGGGCGTCGGCGCGCATCCTTGGACGCTCGGGCTGCGCCGCGTGGTCGGCAGTGGTGGCGGAGGTCGGCATACAGGGTTCCTCTTGTGGTCGGAACGCCGTTCCGCGTAGAGTGAAGCTAAACGGAACAATGTTCCGCTTAGTCGGACGGAAGCTATCCGGAGTGATGTTCCGGTTGCTCGATTCTAGGGCACCGACCGCCTCCGGCACCACGGGCATCCCGACTCGAACGCACACACAAGGAGCAGGCACCATGCAGTACCGCACACTCGGCCGCACCGGCATCAAGGTGACCCCGTACGCTCTCGGAGCGATGATGCTGGGTTCCCTCGGCAACCCCGACCGGCAGGAGGGCATCGCCATCATCCACAGGGCACTCGACGCAGGAATCAACGTCGTCGACACCGCCGACCGCTACGGAGACTCCGAGGAGGTCGTCGGCGAAGCGCTCAAGGGCCGCCGCGACGATGTCGTGCTCGCCACCAAGTTCTGGGGCCCCGTCGACGACGACATCAACCACCGCGGCGCATCCCGTCGCTGGATCGTGCAGGCGGTCGAACGCTCGCTCCGACGCCTGCAGACCGATCACATCGACCTCTATCAGCTTCACCGGCCAGACCCGGAGACGGACATCGACGAGACGCTCTCCGCTCTCACCGACCTCGTCCGGCAGGGGAAGGTGCGCGCGATCGGCTCGTCCTCGATGCGCGGATCGGAGATCGTCGAGGCGCAGTGGATGGCGGAACGGCGCGGTTTCGAGCGCTTCCGCACCGAACAGCCGAACTACTCGATCCTCGACCGCGAGATCGAGCGCGAGATCCTGCCTGTCGCCGAACGCTACGGGATGGGCACGCTCGTCTACAGTCCGCTCGCCGGCGGAACGCTGACGGGCAGATACCGGGCAGGCCAGGAGAACGACAACTTCCGCTCGACCAGGACCGGGATGCGCCACTTCCGCGACGAGCGCCGCCTGGCGGCCGTCGAAGAGCTCGTGAAACTCGCCGACGAGTCCGGCGTGAAGCTGACGCACCTCGCCATGGCGTTCGTCATCGCGCATCCGGGTGTCACCTCCGCGATCGCCGGGCCGCGCACGATGGAGCAGTTGGAGGACACGCTCGCGGGCATGGAGGTCTCGCTGTCCGATGACGTGCTCGACCGGATCGACGCGATCGTGCCGCCCGGCGAGAGCATCGGCGCGATGGACATGGTCTACCGCGGGCCGGAGGTCGGCGACCCTTCGCTGCGTCGCCGGCCGGTCGCGGAGCGCTCCGCGGCGTGAGCTCACGCGGGGGAGGAGAGTTGCGCTGCGCCGCGTCCGGTGGTGCAATTCGACGGTGAACGATGAGCAGAGCCCCGCGTCGGACGCGCACGTGACCGGACGTGTCCCCGCGGGGCTGACGACGACGGAGTTCGTCCTCCGCCCGATCGTGGCGGGCGACGCGGCGAACGATCACGCCGCGCTGATGGAGACGCGGGACGAGCTGCGGCTCTGGGAGCAGTCGAGCTGGCCGGAGGACGACTTCACCGTGGAGGCGAACCGCGACGACCTCGCCGGACTCGAAGCGCGCCACAATGACCGGCGCGCCCTCACGTACACGGTGCTCGACCCGGCCGGGCGAGAGTGCCTCGGCTGCGTCTACGTCTTCCCCACCGGAGCGTCGTTCCTCACGAAGGCCACGGTGACCCCGGTCGGCGACGACGCGTGGGTGGAGGTGGACCTCGTCGTCTACTTCTGGGTGCGGCGGAGCAGGATGGCCACGGCGATGGATGATCGACTCCTCGCTGCGCTGCGCGCCTGGTTCGCGGACGAGTGGGATGCGGAGAAGGTCGTCATCGTCGTGAGTGAGCTGTTCGCGCAGCAGGTGGAGCTCATCCGGCGCACCGATCTCGCCCTGCAGTTCGAGCTCGTCGAGCCGCAGAAGCCGGGGAGGTTTCTGGTCTTCGGCTGAGCCGGGAGCCGGGAGCCGGGAGCCGGGAGCCGGGAGCCGGGAGCCGGGAGCCGGGACCGCGTGCCTCGGTCAGCCCGGGTCGTGCGCCGACCCCGCGCGCTAGTCTGAATCCGTTCCGGTACCGGACGGGGCGACGCGACACGTGACACTGGCACACCTGGGAAGGAACCACTCCATGCGCATCCACCCTCGACTCTGGATGGGTTTCGTCATCTGGGCCGGATACGTCGTCGTGATCTTCCTGGTCACGAAGCTGATGGGCGTTCCGTACACCCGCATCGGCGCCACGGCGGAGGAGACCTGGAAGGGTGCGGTGGTCGACCTCGCCGTGGCCGCTGTGCTGCTCGCGATCACCACCTCCCTGCTCGGCTGGTGGCGGCCTGCACTCTTCGAGCGGAAGCGCTCGCACCACAAGTGGCCCATCTTCGTGCCGATCGTGATGCTCCTGGTCGCGTTCGCGAACCTCGTCAACACGGACTGGTCGAAGTTCGACGCGTCGTTCATCTTCGCGCTGGTCGCCCTGGGCATCCTGGTCGGCTTCAACGAGGAGCTCATGACGCGGGGTCTGGTGCTCACGGCGTTCCGTTCGCGCCTGCCGGAGGGCTGGGTGTGGTTCATCTCCAGCGTGCTGTTCGGCGGGATGCACCTGGTCAACGCAGCGCTCGGCGCGCCCATCGGCAGCACGCTCGTCCAGGTGCTGATGGCGTTCGCGTCCGGCACCGCGTTCTACATCGTGCGGCGGGTCACCGGTTCGCTGATCTGGGCGATGTTGTTGCACGGCCTGTGGGACGTCTCGGTTTTCGCGGTCGGCCATGCCTCCGTTGGTCCAGCAATTGCGAACATCCTGGCCCCCGTGGTCGGCCTGCTCGCGCTGGCGGTCGTGTACTGGGTGATCACGGGGACGGACGAGAAGCCGGTGGATGTGGGGGCGTCCGAAGCCAGGCTGGCCGCCTGAGCGGTTCCGTCGCGGCCACGACCGTCACGCACGCACGCGCGCACGCGCTTGCGCACGCGCTTGCGCCCGCGCTTGCGCCCACCGGGCAGAGCGCATAGCATCGCAGAAAACCATCCACTTAACGGTTTTTCACCACGCCAACGGAGACGCACCTCGATGACCGACCAGCTCACCCGCAGCCCATCCGCCCTGCGGGTCGTGCTGCAGAGCCCCCTGTATCGCGGCGCGACGCTCGCGCTCTTCCTGTCCGGTCTCGGCACGTCGGCCGCCGCACCGCAGATCGCGCAGTTCCTCGTCAACGATCTCGGCAGTTCGCTCACCGTCGCCGGGCTGTACTACCTCACCAATCTCACCGCCCCCGTCGCCGGCTACCTGATCGGGCGTCGCTCCGACCGCACGGGCAGGAGGCTCGGGCTGTTCCGGCTGTGCGCGGTGGCCGGCGGCGTCGGCTGGCTCGCCATCGCGTTCTCCGGTCAGCTCTGGATGCCGTTCGTCGTCAGCGCCGTCATCCTCGGCTTCGCGGGAGCAGCGGCATCGCAGTTGTTCGCCGCCATCCACGACGAGCTCGCCGCCGCCCCCACCCCGGTCGGCGACGGAGTGGTCTCCATCGTGCGGATGGCCCTGACGTTCGGCTGGGTGATCGGTCCCGTCGCCGGGTCGTACCTCGCCGCGCAGACGAGCCTGCGGGTGACCCTGATCGCGACGGCGGTCTGCACCATCGCACAGCTCCTGCCCATCGGAACGCTGCGCGAACGAGTGGATGCGGTCCCCACCACAGACACGCACGAGTCCGCCGCGACCGTGGCGCGGTCGCACGTCCCTGTGCGGGCGATGCTGCCGCTGCTCGTCTTCACCGGCCTGTATGTGCTCGTCTACGCGGGAGAGCCGATCAAGTACGCCTACCTGCCGATCTACATGAACGATCAGCTCCACTTCCCCGGCGCGCTCAGCGGCGCGATCATCGGCATCCAGCCGCTGGTCGAGCTCGCACTCATGCCGGTGGCCGTTGTCGTCGCCCGGCGCACAGGGATGCTGCCGCTCATGGTCGTCGGCGCGCTCTTCGGCGTCGGCGCCAACCTGCTCTTCGCAACGACAGCGACGGCGGTCGGGCTCTTCGCCGGCCAGATCCTGATGGGTGGCGTGTGGGGTGTGTTCGCCGGGCTCGGGATCATCGTGGCGCAGCGGCTGCTCCCCAGTGCCATCGCGACGGCGTCGGCGATCTTCATCACGGCCCCCGCCCTCAGCTCGGCGCTGGGTGGCCTCGCGGGCGGGATCGGGGCCGGCACGATCGGGCTGCCTCTGGTGTTCGTCGTCCCCGCTGCGCTCGCCCTGGTCGCCTCGGCAGGACTCCTGGTGCTGCACCGGCGGGTCGTGGCGGAAACGGGACGACGGCTCTAGCCGGTCACCGCGCGCGTCTGCTCCGGACGACGCCGACCACGATCAGCACGAGACCGATCACGAGCAGGATCGGGCCGATGGTCCCCCAGAGCGACGACCCGCTCATGGCGGAGCCGCGCAGCACGTTGAGACCCTGCAGGGTCCACACCAGGCCGACGAGACCGAGGATCACGCCGGGGACGACGAACGGCCAACTGCGCTTCATGGCCTCACCCTAGACCTGTCGGGACGCGCGCGGTCGGCGGATCTTGGAGGCCGGAAGGCGACCGGTTAGCATTCTGCACACGGGGCGCGCCCGATTCGCTCGGTGAGGGGGAGCAATGCCGGACGGGATCGCGACAGACGAACGCCTCGGCCTGACCTCGGCCGAGGTGGCGGAGCGGGTTGCGGACGGCCGCACGAACGCATTCCGGCAGGATGCGAGCCGCAGCGTCGGCAGCATCGTCAGGGCCAACGTGCTCACCCTGTTCAACGGCATCATCGCCGCCTGCTTCCTCGTGCTGCTGGTGCTCGGCCGCTGGCAGGATGCGCTGTTCGGCCTGAGCGCCATCGCCAACACGGTCATCGGGTCTGTGCAGGAGTTCCGTGCCAAGGCCGCACTCGACCGGCTCGCCGTGCTGCACGCACCGAACGCGCGCGTGCTGCGCGACGGAGCGGAGGCATCGATCGCCGTCGCGGATGTCGTGCTCGACGATCTGCTCGTGCTGCGGGCGGGAGACCAGGTTCCCGCGGATGCGCGGGTGGTGGAGGCCGGGCACTTCCAGCTCGACGAGTCGCTGCTGACCGGCGAGTCCGACCCGATCGACAAGGTGCAGGGCGACGAGGTGCTGTCCGGGTCCGTCGTCGTGGCGGGGGAGGGGAGAGCGCAGGTCGACAAGGTCGGCGCCGACTCGTTCGCCAACAAGCTGTCTGCGCAGGCCAAGAAGTTCTCGCTCGTCGCCAGCGAGCTGCGCTCGTCGATCGACAGGGTGCTCCGCTGGGTGACCTGGGTGGTCGGCCCGATCGCGCTGCTCGTCTTCAACGCGCAGGTGATCGCGCTCGGCGGCTGGTCGGCCGAGACGTTCTCGACGGGCGCCTGGCGCCAAGCGGCCGTCAACACGATCGCGGCCGTGGTCGCCATGATCCCGCTCGGCCTGGTGCTGATGACGAGCATCGCGTTCGCCGTCGGCGCGGTGAAGCTGGCGCGCCGGCAGGTGCTCGTGCAGGAGCTGGCGGCGGTGGAGGGGCTCGCCCGCGTCGACCTGATCTGCCTCGACAAGACCGGCACGCTGACCGAGGGCGACATCGAGTTCGACGCAGAGCACCCGCTGTCCGAGACGCAACCGCGCGGCTGGCGGTCGGTGCTCGCCTGGTACGGCACGGAACCGGATGCGAACGCGACCGCACGCTGCCTGGTCGCCGAGTACGCGCATCCGGTCGACGGGGCGCCGACGGGGCGCATCCCGTTCTCGTCGGCGCGGAAGTGGAGCGCCGTGTCGTTCGCGGCTGCGGATACCCCCGGTTCGGCGGATGCCCCCGGTTCGGCGGATGCCCCCGGAAGCTGGGTGCTCGGCGGCCCGGAGATGGTGTTCCCGGACGACCGTCTTGCGAGCCGCTCTGCCGAGCTCGCCGCCTCCGGCCGACGCACCCTCGTGCTCGCGTACAGCGCGCAGCCGCTGGGAGACGACGAGCGGCTGCCGGACTACCTGGTCCCCGTGGCGCTGCTCACCTTCCGGGAGCGCATCAGGCCGGACGCGGCGGAGACCCTGCGCTACTTCGCCGAGCAGGGCGTCGGCGTGCGGGTGATCTCCGGAGACAACCCGCAGACCGTCGCCGCCATCGCCAGACAGGTGGGGCTGGATGCGCCGGACGGCTACGACGCCCGCTCGCTGCCTGATGACCAGGCCGAACTCACCAGGGTGCTCGAGCAGCACATCGTCTTCGGCCGCGTCACGCCGGACCAGAAGAAGGCCATCGTCGTCGCCCTCAAAGCGGCGGGCCACACGGTCGCGATGACGGGGGACGGGGTCAACGACGCCCTCGCCATCAAGGAGGCGGACATGGGCATCGCCATGGAGTCCGGTGCGGCAGCCACCAAGGCCGTCGCCCGGATCGTGCTGCTCGACGGCCGGTTCTCCCACCTGCCGAGCGTGGTGGCGGAGGGACGGCAGGTGATCGCGAACATCGAGCGCGTGTCGATGCTGTTCCTCACCAAGACCGCGTATGCGACGGCGCTCGCCGTGCTGTTCGGAGTGTTCCTGCTGCAGTTCCCGTTCCTGCCGCGCCAGCTCTCCATCATCGACGGTCTGACGATCGGCCTGCCCAGCTTCTTCCTCGCGCTGATGCCGAACAAGCGGCGCTACATCCCCGGCTTCCTCGCGCGTTCGCTCTCGTTCGCCGCCCCGGCCGGCGCGGTGATCGCGCTGATGCTGCTCGCGTACTCGTGGTCGGCGACGCAGGCGGGCATCCCGGAGGCGGAGCTGCGCACCGGCTCGACGCTCATCCTGACGATCGTCGGGCTGTGGGTGCTCGTGGTGCTGTCCCGGCCGATCGACGGCTGGAAGGTCCTCATCATCGGCTCGATGATGATCGGGCTGATCCTGGTCTACTCCGTGCCGATCGCCAGGGACTTCCTGGTGCTGGTGGACCCGTCGATCGTGACGGCAGCGCTGGTGCTGTTCTTCTCCGCGGTGAGCGTCGCACTGATCGAGATCATCCGGTTCGCTCATCGGCGGTATGTGCGAAGGAGCGAGAGACGCGCCCTGTCCACAGCACGATGATCACCGCCGCCGAGATCGCCAGGTCGGCGATGCGGAAGGCGGTCACCTCTCCGTCGGAGACCAGCACGACGATCCCGAGCGCGATGGTGATCGAGATCAGGATGGTCAAGAACAGCCGTGCATCCCGTCTGGCGCGGGTGAGTCCTGACGCGAGCGCGCACACCAGCAGCCCGAGCAGGATCGTGCAGGCGCCGACGATAGTGACCACCGTCCGCTCCACAGCGGTGAGCCCGTCCGCGTAGCGCACGAAGATCAGCGCGATCCCGGCCAGGATCTGCAGCACACCGACCAGATAGCTCAGGATCACGCTGATCGTGAGCTCGATCGGGATGCCAGACCGCCGCTCGGTCCCCACTCGTGGCACGTCGCCCGCCCTTCGCCGGATGCACCGACGATAACAGGATGCGCGCCGCGCGCTAAGGAGTCAGCCGCTCCGTTTCCGGCTGCACCCGGCCGCGCTGCTCCGCTTCGAGCCGTTCCGCCTCCTCGCCGGAGATTGCTTCGCCTCTGGCGACGAGTCCCGCCTGGTCGGAGAGCGGGATCTGCTTGAGGAAGAGAGCGAGCAGGAAGGCGGCCGCGATGAACGGGATGAGGTACCAGAACACCGGGGCGAGCGCGTCCGCATACGCGTTCACGACGCCGGTGTGCACCGCATCCGGCAGCGCGTTGAGCGCCTCGGGACTGAGCGTGGCCGTCGCCCCGGCCGCGTCGGACGGCGAGGCGCCCGCTTTGGTGAACACGTCGGTCAGGTTCTCCGTGAGACGCGTGGTGAACAGGGTGCCGAACACGGCGGTGCCGAGCGCGGCTCCCACCTCGCGGAAGTAGTTGTTCGTGGAGGTCGCCGTGCCGATCTGCGCGGCGGGGACCGCGTTCTGCACCACGAGCACGACCACCTGCATGATCAGGCCGAGACCGGCTCCGAAGACGAACAGGTAGACGCAGATCAGCCAGATCGGCGTCGATGCGGCGAGCGTCGTCATGCACACCATGGCGATGCCGGTGATGATCGTGCCGAGGATCGGGTAGAGCCGGTATCGCCCCGTCTTGGTGATCGCGGCGCCGGACAGGATCGACGTGCCGATCAGGCCGACCATCATCGGGATCATCAGCAGCCCGGATGCGGCCGCGGACGTGCCGGACGACATCTGCAGGAAGGTGGGGACGAAGCCGATGGCCGCGAACATCCCGATGCCCAGCGCGAGGCCGATCGCGGTCGCGTTGATGAAGATCGGGTTCTTGAACAGGCTGAGCGGGATGATCGGGTCCTTCGCCCTCGCCTCGGTGATGACGAACGCGACCGCTGCCAGCAGCATCCCGATGCCCCAGGCCCACGTCGCGAGCGAACCCCAGCCGTGCGTCTTGTCGCCACCGAAGTCGGTGAAGAAGATCAGGCAGGTCGTGGCGATCGACAGGAACAGGATGCCGAGGATGTCGATCGGCTGCGTCGCCCGCTTGCTCGGCAGCTTGAGGGCGAGCAGCGCGATCACGAACGCGGCGACGCCGACGGGGATGTTGATGTAGAACGCCCACTGCCAGGTGAGGTGGTCGACGAAGAAGCCGCCGAGCAGCGGGCCAGCGACGGCCGAGAGGCCGAAGATCGCGCCGAGCGGCCCGAGGTACTTGCCGCGCTCGTTGGCGGGGACGATGTCGGCGATGATCGCCTGCGAGAGGATCATCAGCCCGCCGCCGCCCAGGCCCTGCATCGCGCGGAACACCACGAACATCCAGAAGTCGGACGCGAAGGCGCAGCCGATGGATGCGGCGGTGAAGACCGCGATGGCGATGATGAACAGCCAACGACGCCCGATGACGTCGCCGAGCTTGCCGTATACGGGCATGACGATGGTGGTGGCGAGGATGTACGCGGTGGTGATCCACACCTGGTTCTCGACGCCGCCCAGGTCGCCGACGATGGTCGGCATGGCGGTCGACACGATGGTCTGGTCGAGGCTGGAGAGCAGCATCCCGGCGATGAGGGCGCTGAAGATGATCCAGATGCGCCGCTTGGTCAGCAGCATCGGCGCAGGGGCGATGGCGGTCATGTGGTCCGTTCGGTGGTGAGGTCGGTCAGGCGAAGAGGTCGCGGACGGCGTCGAGCCGACGTCGCATGAGGGTGGGGAAGTCGTCTCCGTCATCGGTGCGGAAGAACTCCTCCGCACTCGCGCGCAGCACAGCGCCGACGAGCTGCACGGCGGCAGCGGCACGGAGGTCGCCTGCCGGCAGCCCTTCCCTGCGCTCGACCAGCTCGATGTCGTCGCGCTCGCCCCTGCTCGCAAGCTCCAGCATGTGATGCAGCAGACGCGGCTCGCGCTCGAACGCGGTGAACAGCTGGTGGACCTCCTCGGCGGTGATGCCGCCGAACGCCCACCGGTCGAGGTGCAGTTCGAGAAGGTCGTCGATCAGGTGGCCGAAGCCGCGCGCACCAGCGGCGGCGAACCGCTCCGCCGCTCCGGACTCGTCCGCGTCGACGGGCACGCCCATGATGGCGTTCTCCTTGGATGCGAAGTAGTTGAAGAAGGTGCGCCGCGAGACGCCGACCTCCTCGCACAGCTCCTCGATGGTGAAGCCGCTGAGCCCGCGCTCGATGGTCAGACGACGGGCCGCATCCTTGAGTCCCCGAGCGGTCTCGGCCTTGCGGCGCTCGCGGATGGAGGTTGCACTGTCGGGCATAGAGTGCATTCTTGCACTTTTATGGTGATAGTGCATCTTCGGCTCAGTCGGCGAGCACCGCCTCCACCCCCAGCTCGCGCAGCCGCGCAGGGTCGGCGAGCACGTCGAGGGCGACGATGCGGTCTCCGACGATGTCGAACGCCATGATCGACGCGACGACACCGTTCATGACCGCGGCGACGCCGGGACGCCCGCCGATGAGGATCGGGGTGGAGTGCGCTGCCAGGCGGCCGGAGAGCACGGCCTGCTCTGCGATCGAGCGCGCGCCTTCGACGAGCTGCGTGGATGCGCCGTAGTCGGCGTGGAGCATGGCGCCATCGTCCAGCAGCGAGAGGAGCGCTGTCAGGTCGCCGTCCTGCGCGGCGGCGAGCCACGCATCCACGATCCGCCTGGTGCTGCGGTGCCCGGACGACACTGGGGTGGATGCTCCGCGCACCCTGCGCCTGGCGCGCGACGCGAGCTGGCGGGCTGCCGCCGGGGTCTTGTCGAGCACGGTCGCGATCTCGTCGAACGACTGGCCGAAGACGTCGTGCAGCACGAGAGCGATGCGTTCGGCAGGGCTCAGCGTCTCCAGCAGGACGAGCAGAGCGGTGCTGATGCGGTCGCCTCGTTCCACCAGGTCGGCAGGGTCGAGGTCGGCGGACACAGGCTCGTCCCGCTCCGTCTCGAAGCGTCTCGCCAAGAATGTCTGGTCGGTCATGTCACATCTCCTCGTTCATGATCGTCGGAATGTCGACGAGGGAACACCCTCGAATGTGACAGGGAAGGCGACCACTCATGAATGCTCCACTTCTGGTGACGGGCGGCACAGGCACCATCGGCAGCCGCGTCGTGCCGCTGCTGCGCGCGGCGGGCCGCGACCTCCGCATCCTCTCCCGGCACCCACTCCAGGACGAACCAGGCATCCAGCATGTCGAAGGGAATACCGTGACCGGCGCCGGACTCGCCGCAGCGCTCGACGGGGTCGAGGTCGTGCTGCACCTGGCAGGAGGGGCGAAAGGGGACGACGTCGCCGCGCGGGCCATCTCCGCGGCGGCGCGGACCGCCGGGGTGCGCCACCTCGTGCTGATCTCGGTGGTCGGTGCGGACCGGATGCCGATCGGGTACTTCCGCGCCAAGGCGGAGGCCGAGCGGGTCATCGCGGACTCTGGTGTGCCGTGGACCGTGCTGCGCGCCGCTCAGCTCCACGATTTCGTGCTCCCGATCGTGGCGGGGATGGCGAAGCTGCCGCTGCTGCCGACACCGGGCGGCCTGCGGTTCGAGCCCGTGCACGGCGACGAAGTCGCTGCCAGACTCGCCGAACTCGCGCTCGGCGACCCCGCGGGGCGCGTCGCCGACATCGCGGGGCCGGAGGTGCTCGGCATCCGGGAGCTCGCGGCCGCGTACGCAGAGGCGAACGGACGGCGACGGCGCCCGGGCCTGCCCGTGCGCATCCCAGGAGGCGTCGGCCGCGCGTACCGCGCAGGCGAGAACCTGGCGGCGGATGGCGCGCTGCGGGGCGAGCGGACGTGGGAGGGGTTCCTGCGACAGCAGCTCGCGGCGAACCGGTCGCCGGTGCGATCATGAGCGCATGGCCGGATACGTCGCCCTGCTGCGTGGGATCAACGTGGGAGGGGCGAACCTGATCGGGATGGACGCGCTCGCGGAGGACTTCCGCGCAGCGGGGTACGAGAGCGTGCGCACCCACAGCCAGAGCGGCAACGTGCTGTTCACCGCGGAGCCGCAGACCGCACCCGACCTCGAGGCCGCGCTGGAGTCGATGCTGCGACACCGGCTGGATGCGCCGCTCACCGTGATCGCCCGGTCGAGGGACGAGCTGGCGGCGACGGTCGCAGCAGCCCCTGCCGACCACGGCTCCGACGAGTTCCGCAGCGAGGTGTTCTTCCTGAAGCACCCACTGGCCGCCGACGAGGTGATGGCGCAGCTCCCCGAGCTGCGCGACGGCGTCGACCGCATGGCTCCGGGGCCAGGCGCGCTCTACTTCTCGCGCACCAAGGCGCTCGCGACGAAGACCCGCATCCAGCGCCTGATGGCGATGCCGGTCTTCAAGCGGATGACCGTGCGCACCTGGCGCACCACCACCCGTCTCCTGGAACTCCTCGACGCCTAGCCCAGCCGGAAGGTGGAGCGGGGGATGTCGTCGACGAGGCGGTGCGCGATGGCGAACGCGTCCTCCTCCGCGAGCTGGTGGGTGACGACGAGGGAGGAGAGGAACGACGCATCCACCCGGCGGGACATGTCGTGCCTGGCCGGGATGGAGCAGAACGCCCTGGTGTCGTCGATGAAGCCGCTGGTCTTCGTGAAACCGGCGCTGTCCGTGATCGCCTGGCGGTAGCGCAGGATCGCGGCTGGGGTGTCGATGAACCACCACGGCGCACCCGCGTACACGCTCGGGTAGAAGCCGGCGAGCGGCGCGATCTCGCGCGAGAACGTCGTCTCGTCCACCGTGAACAGCACGATCCTGAACGTCGAGCTCGTGCCGAAGTCGCGCAGGATGGGCGTGAGCGGCACAGTGAAACCGCCCACCGCCGGAAGGTCGTGGCCGGTGTCCGGCCCGAACGCGTCGAACGTCGGACGGTGGTGGTTGCGGATGACCCCGGGGTGCAGCTGCATCACCAGGCCGTCGTCCGCCGCCATCTCTGCCAGCCGGTAGAGCATGTTGCGCCGGTAGGCGACGGCCTCCGCCGCGGTCAGGCTGCCGTCGATGGCGGCCAGGTGGATGCGCGACGCCTCCGCCTCGGAGAGCGGATCGCTTCCCGCGTCGATCACACCAGTGTCCGTCGCGGTGCCTCCCGCGGCGATGAACGCCTGGCGGCGCGCGCGCAGGGCGGAGAGGAGGCCGGGGTAGGTGGAGGTGTCGATGTCGGCGCGGGCGGCCAGCGCGTCCAGCTTGCCCCGCCAGGTGGGCTCGTCCGGGTGCATGTACCTGTCGGCGCGGAAGGTGGGGACGACGCGGCCGGTGAAGGTCGGGTCGTCGCGGAGGCGCTGGTGGGCGGACAGGTCGTCCGCCGGGTCGTCCGTGGTCGCGAGCACCGAGATGCGGAACCGGTCGAACAGCGCGCGCGGACGGAACTCCGGGCGGGTCAGCGTCTCGGCGAGCTGGTCGTAGAGGGCGTCCGCGCTCGCGGCGGACGGCTGCTCGGTGAGCCCGAACACCTCGCTGAACTCCGATTCGAACCAGAAGCGCACCGGGGTGCCGAGGAAGACGTCCCAGTTCTCGCACAGGCGACGCCAGATCTCCCTGCCGGAGGCGGTCGGTGCCGCGCCGTCGCGGGAGAGGCCCAGCTCGTCCAAGGGGACGCCGACCGCGTGCAGCATCCGCGTCACGTAGTGGTCCGGCGTGATGAGGAGCGCCGACGGGTCTCCGAACGGCTCGTCGTCGGCGAGCATCGCGGCAGGCACGTGGCCGTGCGGCGACACGATCGGAGCGTCTGCGACCGCCGCGTGCAGGCGCCTGGCCAGGTCGCGCTCCGCCGGGTCGGCGGGGAACAGGCGGTCTGGATGCGGGGCGAGCGTGGTCATCGGCGTCCTTTCAGTTCCGCGCGGGCCCGGTGGAGGACCGCACGGTGAGGTGGGTGGGGAGGGTGGCGCCCTGGCGCATCCCGAGCGTGCTCTGGTCGTCGAGCCTGGCGAGCAGCATCGACACGGCCGTGCGCCCCGCCTGCTCGATCGGAGCGGTGAGGGTGGTGAGCGGCGGGTTGCAGAAGTCGGCGCCGAAGATGTCGTCGCAGCCGACGATGCTCACGTCGCCCGGCACATCGACGCCGCGCTCGCGGAAGCGGGCGAGCATCCCGATGGCCAGGAGGTCGTTGAAGGCGATGCAGGCGGTGACGCCCGCGTGCAGCACGGCGTCCGCAGCAGCGGCGCCAGCGTACTGACGGGGCGAGAACGGGCCGAGTCTGGTGGCCGTGACGCCGTAGCGCTCCGCCGCCCGCACCATCGCCCGCCAGCGGCCCTCGTTCGACCACGACGTCTCCGGGCCGGAGGCGTAGCAGAGCTGGGTGTGGCCGAGGGAGACGAGGTGGCCGACGGCCTGCTCGATGCCGCTCGGGGTGTCGATGAAGATGTGCGGGACGCCGCGGGTCTGCCGGTTGATGGCGACCAGCGGGATCTCCTGAGCCAGCGTGGTCAGCCGTCGGTCGGTGAGTCGGGAAGCGGCGAGGATGGCGCCGTCGAAGGAGCGCCGGAGCTTGTGCAGCATCCCGTCCTCCAGCTCGTCGGACTCCTCGGTGTCGACCAGGATCTGGGTGTAGCCGGCGGCCTTCAGCTGCTGCTGGGTGCCGCGGATGATGCCGAAGTAGAACGGGTTGGTCACGTCGGAGACGAGCACGGCGATGGCGCGCGTCTTTCCGCTGGTGAGCGCCCTGGCCTGCGAGTTGGGAACGTAGTTGAGTTCGCGGGCTGCCTGCTCGATGCGCTCGCGGGTGATGGCGTTCACCCGGCCGGGATTCGAGAGGGCGCGCGAGACCGTCGAGGTGGCGACGCCGCTGGCCGCCGCCACGTCTGCGAGGGTGGCTGGGCGATCCGACCCCGCTCCGGCGAGAGGTTGCATGACGACATCTCAGCACACGATGGCAAATTATGGCAATCGGTTGCACCATCCTTGCCGCGCTGCTTAGAGTCCTCAGCAACCATCCTCCATGCACCAGCTGAGGGTGCTGACACTCACGTCCCTGTCTCAAAGGAGAGTCACGAATGAGATCTCGCATCGCGCTCGGCGCGGTCGCCGGCCTGGCCGTCATCGGCCTGGCATTGAGCGGCTGCTCCTCGTCGGGGAGCACCGGCTCCTCCACCTCCGGGAAGGTCGACGGCAAGGGCAAGACCCTCGACGTCATGATCGCGGCCAACTCGCTCTACCCCACCGAACAGCAGCAGTGGTTCAAGGATGTGTCCGCCCAGTTCCAGAAGGAGACGGGCGCGACGGTCAAGTTCGAGACCTTCGCATCCGCCAACGACGAGCTGACCAAGATCCAAACCTCGGTGCTCAGCGGCCAGGGTCCGGACATCTACGACCTCGGCACCACCTTCACCCCCACCGCGTACTCCACCGGAGCGTTCGTGAAGCTCACGGACGACGACTGGAAGAAGGTCGGCGGCCGTGACAGGTTCGTACCCGCGACGCTCGGCATCTCCGGGCCGGACGAGAAGAACGAGGTGGGCATCCCCTTCCTCAGCCGTCCGTTCGTGATGGCGTACAACAAGGACCTGCTGAAGGCCGCAGGCATCGACAAGCCGGCCGACACCTGGGATGGGCTCGCCGACCAGGCGAAGAAGCTCACCTCCGGAGACGTGCACGGAATGGCCGTCGCGTACGCGGACAGCTTCGACCCCTGGAAGTTCGTCTGGGCGATGGCGATGCAGCAGGGCAACACCATCCTGGATCTGAAGAGCAAGAAGGCCACGATCGACGACGACGCCGTGAAGAAGGCGTATGAGACGTACTTCGGCTGGCTCACCGACGACAAGGTGGTCGACCCCGCCGCGATCGGCTGGAAGAACGCCAACGCCGTCGCCGCCTTCGCGGACGGCAAGGCAGCGTTCCTGCCGATGGTGTCCTCGTCGTCGCAGGTCTCGCTCGACAAGTCCAGCGTGGCAGGCAAGTACGGCTACGCCGTGATGCCGACCATCCCGCCGGGGGAGACCAAGCTCCCGAGCGACGGCAAGGCCGCCGCGACGATCATCTCCGGCGACAACATGGTCGTGGCGAAGTACTCCAAGAACCAGGACCTCGCCTTCGCCCTCGTCAAGATGCTCACCAGCACCGACAACCAGGTGAAGTACACCAAGACGTTCGGCGACCTGCCGACCAACGCCGATGCCGCCAAGCAGATCGAGAGCGGCAACGAGCTCATCGCTCCGATCCTCGACGCGGGCACGAAGGCGTACGGCACCCCGTTCAGCGGCGCGTGGGGTGACACGCAGCTCGCCCTGGTGAACGTGGTGGTGCAGTCCATCCCGTCGCTGTCGAACGGGTCGGTGTCGTCCTCCGATCTCGAGGCCAAGCTCAAGACGGCGCAGGACACCGCGCAGAGCTCGCTGAACAAGGCCAAGTAGCCGGAACCGATCATGTCCAACCCCACCCTGGCCGCGCCGGAAGGCGCGACCGGCCACGAGAGCGGCTCSCCCGCGGGGAACACCCCCGCGGGCGGCCGCCCCGGCCGGAACGAGCAGCACGCCACGCCGCGTCGCAAGCGGAAGTACGAGCGCAACCGGCCGCTCTGGATGCTGCTGCCCGGCGGCATCCTCATGCTGGTCATCATCGTGGTGCCGCTCGTCGTCGCGGCGATCATGTCGACGCTCGACCTCGACCAGTACACGCTGCAGAGCTGGCTGCAGGCCCCGTTCATCGGCCTGCAGAACTACGTCGAGGCGATCGTCTCGTCGTCGCTGCTGCGCTCCATCGGGATCAGCGTCTCCTTCGCGCTGATCGCGGCGGTCGTCACGATGCCGATCGGCCTCGCCGCCGCCCTCGCCACGCAGAACAAGTTCCGCGGGCGGGCACTCGTGCGCTCGCTGTTCCTCATCCCGTACGTGCTCCCCGCGTTCGTGGTCGGCACGCTCTGGCGCACCATGCTGCAGCCGGGCGGTGTCGTCGACTCGACGCTCGGCGCGATGGGCATCCACACCGGGCTGTTCCTCAACGGCCCGCTCAGCTACTGGTCGCTCATCGTCGTGCAGATCTGGACGTCGTGGCCGTTCTTCTACCTGCTCGTCCTCGCCGGTCTGCAGTCCGTCGACCACGAGGTGCACGAGGCAGCCGCCATCGACGGCGCCACCTGGTGGATCAAGCTGCGCTCGGTGATCCTGCCGTACCTGCGCGGCCCGATCCTGCTGGCGCTGATCATCGCGTTCCTGCACAACATCAACGCGTTCACGCTGCCGTTCGTGCTGTTCGGGGTGCCTGCTCCGCAGGACGTGGACGTGCTGCCGGTGCTCACCTACGTCACGAGCTTCCAGAGCTTCCGCTTCGGGCTGAGCGCCGCGATGGCGATCTGCTCGCTGGTGCTCATCGCCATCCCGCTGTTCATCTACTTGCGGGCCGTGAAACTCGACTCAGGAGAGGAGGAGCAGCGATGACCGCCGTCAAGCCGTCCTCGGCCGACATCACCCGGCTGCTGCCCCGGCCGCTGCTCGTCGCGGTCATCGTGGTGCTGCTGGTGATCGTGCTCGGGCCCGTGCTCTACATGCTGTTCGCGTCGATCAACTCGGACGTCGCCGTCGCCGGCGGCGCGTTCTTCCCGACAGAGCTGCACCTCGACAACTACCTCAAGGTGTGGACGACGGTCGACCTCGGCACCGGGCTGATGAACAGCGTGATCGTCTGCGTGGCCGTCGCCATCGTCTGCGCGTTCCTCGCTGTCGCGACGGCGTACGTGCTGGTCCGCTACGACTTCCGCGGTCGCCTGTCCTTCCTCCGCGGGCTGCTCGGCCTGCAGTCGATCCCCGGCACGCTCATGCTGCTTCCGGTGTTCGTGCTGTTCTCGTCGACCGCGAGCCTGCTCGGGGTGCAGATCATCGGGACGCGCTGGGCGGTGTTCATCACCTACCTCACGTTCGCGCTCCCGTTCTCGACCTGGGTGATGGTCACCTACCTGCGCGGCCTGCCCAAGGCGCTCGAGGAGGCGGCGCGCATCGACGGTGCGTCGTCGTGGCGCATCCTGACCCGCATCGTGGTGCCGCTCAGCTGGCCGGGCATCGTCGTCTCCGGCATCTTCGCGTTCCTGCTCGGCTGGAACGACGTGCTGTTCGCATCCGTGCTGACCAACCCCGAGACCCGCACCGCCGCCGTGGCGCTGCAGGTGTTCGGGGCGACGCAAGAGGGTGGCGCGATCCCGCTCTACGGGCAGATGATGGCGGCGTCCCTCATCTGCGCCGTGCCCGTGGTCGCTCTGTACCTCGTGTTCCAGCGCTACCTCGTCGGTGGCCTGACCTCTGGAGGAGTGAAGTGAGCCAGAACGCTCAAGAATCGGTGAGCTGGGCCCTGTCGGGCTTCGGCGACGAGATCGACCAGGACCCTGTGGTCCAGGTCGCGGTGCTGCAGGCCCTCGGTGCGAACCACATCGAGGTGCGCAGCGCCTGGGGCGTGAACATCGTCGACCTCGACGACGAACAGCTCGCCCGGCTGGCCGGGATCCTCACCGAGCGGGGGATGGGCGTCTCGGCCATCGCATCGCCGATCGGCAAAGTGGATGTGTCCCTCCCCGTCGAGCACGAGGTCGAGCGTCTCGGCCGCGCCATCGCGGCGGCGCAACGCCTCGGCACCCGCTACATCCGGCTGTTCTCCTTCTATCGCGGAGACGACGTCGCGGTCGAGAGCATCCGCGACGACGTGATGCTCCGGATGCGCGCCCTCGCGGACGCGGCGGAGGCCGCGGACGTCGTGCTGCTGCACGAGAACGAGAAGGACATCTACGGAGACACCCCGGAGCGCTGCCTCGACATCGTCGAGACGGTCGGCTCTCCGAATCTCCGGCTCGCCTGGGACAGCGCCAACTTCGTGCAGGTCGGCGTCGCCTTCCCGTTCGACGACGGCTATGCCGCCCTCCGCCCGCACCTGGAATACCTGCAGGTGAAGGACGCCGTCGCCGCCACCGGCGACGTCACCCCGGCCGGGGAGGGGGACGGGCAGCTGCTCGCCACCCTCACCGCGCTCCGCGACGACGGATACACCGGCTTCGCCTCCCTGGAACCCCACCTCGCAGACGTGAACAACATGGGCGGCTTCTCCGGGCCGGAGGCGTTCGGCCGCGCAGGCCGCGCGCTCCGCCGCCTCACCGACCAGATTGGAGTGCAGCTCGTATGAGCTCTCGCCTGAACGTGGCCATCGTCGGCTGCGGCATCATCGGCCTCAACCACGCCAGGGCCATCGCCCGGCACCCCGACCTCGCGATCACCGCCCTGGTGGATGCGGTCCCCGCCGCCGCCAGCGCCCTCGCCGACCAGATCGTGTCCGAGTTCGGCGGGGAGCGCCCCGCGGAGTTCGAGACCCTCCCAGCCGCGGTCGCCGCCGCGGCTGTCGACATCGTCGTCATCTGCACGCCGAGCGGACTGCACGTGCAGCTCGCGGAGGAGGCGCTCGCCGCTGGCAAGCACGTGGTGATCGAGAAACCGCTCGACGTCTCGATGGCGCGAGCCAGGCGCATCCTGGAGCTGTCCACGCAGGCGGAGGGCCGCGGTCTCGTCGTCTCCGTGATCAGTCAGCACCGGTTCGACCCCGCCTCCGTCGTCGTCGCCGACGCAGCCCACAGCGGCGCGTTCGGCCGGGTGACCAGCGGGATCGCCTCCGTCGCCTGGTGGCGCAGCCAGGACTACTACGACTCCGGCCAGTGGAGAGGCACCTGGGAGCTGGACGGCGGTGGCGCCGTGATGAACCAGGGCGTGCACACGGTCGACCTGCTCGTCTGGTTCCTCGGCCGGCCCGTCGAGGTCGTCGCGCAGACGGCGCTGCTCGCGCACGAGCGCGTCGAGGTGGAGGACATCGCGGTCGCGACCGTGCGGTTCGAGTCCGGCGCGCTGGCCGTGGTGCACGCCACGACCGCCGCGTACCCGGGAGGGTCGGTGCGCATCCACGTGCACGGCGACCGCGGCTCGGCGATCATCGAGGACGACCAGCTCGAATACTTCGGCACAGCGGATCCAGCGGCGTTCGACGCGAGTGGCGCCAGCGTCGTGAACCGCGCGGCCGAGCTCGTCGAGGCGGGGGAGGTGCGCGGGGGAGAGCGTGGAGCGGACCGCTTCATCGTCGGCCACCTGCGCCAGTACGAGGACGTGGTGGATGCGATCCAGCAGCACCGCGCACCCGGGGTGACGGTCGAGGACGCGTTCGTGTCCCTCGCCGTCGTCCGCGCCATCTACCTGTCGGCCACTCTCGGCCGACCGATCGCGTTCGACGAGGTGCTCTCCGGAGCCCTCGACGACATCACCGTCACGACAGGAGCCTGACCGATGAAGTTCTCGGTGTTCACCGCATCCACCCCCGACTGGACCCCAGCGGAGGCGGCTCAGACGCTCGCCGCCCAGGGCTGGGACGGCATCGAGTGGCGCGTCATCGACCAGGACGACGCCACCCCGCCCGGCTTCTGGGCAGGCAACCGTGCCACCTGGCCGCTGACAGGGATCGAAGAGTCCGTGCCGGAGATCGCACGGCTGACCGCCGAGTCCGGCCTGGAGTTCTCCGGCATCGGCGGCTACGCCCGCTGCGACGACCACGAGAACGTCGACAGGATGCTCGCAGCGACCGCGGCTCTCGGCGCACGGCAGGTGCGCGTCACCGTGCCGCGCACCGACTCAGGCGACGATTACCGCGAGCTGTTCGCGTCCGCCCGCCGCGACATCGAGCGGGCAGCGGCCCGCGCCGGCGAGCTCGGCGTGAAGGCGCTGATCGAGCTGCACCACGAGACCATCACGCCGTCGGCGTCCGCCGCGTTCCGGATGGTCGACGGCATCGACCCGCAGACGGTCGGCGTGATCCACGACCTCGGGAACCTGGTGATCGAAGGGCAGGAGGCGACCCTCGCCGCGTTCCAGCTGCTCGGCCCGTATTTGGCACACGTGCACGTGAAGAACGTCGCCTGGCTGCCCGGCGAGCCGGAGGCGGACGGCACGGTGCGCTGGCATCACGAGTGGGCTCCACTGCGCACGGGCGCCGGGGACGTGGAGGCGTACTTCGAGGCGCTGCACGCCTTCGGCTACGACGGCTGGGTCACGGCGGAGGACTTCTCCACCGAGCTCCCGCTCGCCGAGCGCACGCGCGACAACCTGGCGTACCTGCGCGAGGTCGATGCCAGCACGCGTTCGCTGGCCGCGGCCCGCGCATGACGACGCCGCCGCGCTCCGAGCGTCACCCCGTCCGCATCGTGCACCTCGGCCTCGGCGCGTTCCACCGTGCCCACCAGGCCTGGTACACCCAGCGGGCGAACGAGCGCGGCGACCGTGCGGGCGAGGCTGGCTGGGGGATCGCGGCGTTCACGGGGCGGAGCCCGGAGGCCGCGCGCGTGCTCGCAGCACAGGATGCGGTGTACACGCTGATCGAGCGCGGCCCCGACACCGACGCGGCGATCATCGTGGATGCGCTGAGTACCGTGGCAGACGGAGGCGACACCGCGCGCTGGCGTGCGGCCGTCGCCGACCCTGCCGTCGCGGTGCTGACGCTCACCGTCACGGAGGCAGGCTACCGGCCGTCAGCGGCTGCGCTCGACGCGGACCGGGCGTCGCTCGCCACGGGGGATGGCGCATCCACCGCCCCCGGCCGGCTGGTGGACGGGCTGCGCGCTCGCCGCGCCGCTGGGGTCGGCGCCATCGCCGTGGTGAGCTGCGACAACCTGCCGGACAACGGCAGGGTGGCGCGGGACGCGGTGCTCGGCCTCGCGCAAGACGTCGACGCCGAGCTGGCCGAGTGGATCGAGAGCTCGGTCTCGTTCGTGTCGTCGATGGTCGACAGGATCACCCCGGCCACCACCGCTGCCGACCGCGCGACGGCAGCGCGCCTGACCGGCTACGACGATGCCGCTCCCGTGGTCACGGAGCCGTTCAGCGAGTGGGTGCTGAGCGGCGCCTTCCCCGCCGGCCGGCCCGCCTGGGAGACGGTCGGCGCGCAGTTCGTCGACGACATCGAGCCGTACGAGCGCCGCAAGCTCTGGCTGCTCAACGCCGGTCACTCGCTGCTCGCATACCGCGGGCTGCTGCGCGGATACGCCACCATCGCGGAGGCGATGGGCGACGACGCGATCGTGGCCGACCTCGAAGCGCTCTGGGCGGAGGCACGAACAGAGCTCCCGTTCGACGCAGACACCGTGGACGCGGCCATCGCCGCCCTCCGCGACCGCTTCGGCAACGCGCGCATCGAGCACCGGCTGGCGCAGATCGCGACCGATGGCTCGCAGAAGCTCGGGCCGCGCATCCTCGACCCGCTTCGGTCGCGGCTGGCGGCAGGGCGCGCGCCAGGCGACGCTCAGGCAGGGGTGCTCGCCGCCTGGGCACTGCACCTGCTCGGCGACGACGTGCGCGACCCTGCCGCTGCGCCGCTCGCCGAGCGGCTTCGCGCACACCCGGACGACGACGCGGCGCTCGCCACCGCCGTCGTCACCGAGCTGGCTCCCGACCTTGCGGGAGACGCGTCGCTCACCGACCTCATCCAGAGCCGGATCGCGCACCTGCGCACCGGCGTCACCACCGAACCACCGCTACCGACAGGAGCACACTGACATGCGCATCACCTCCGCCGAGGTTCTCGTCTCGAGCCCCGGCCGCAACTTCGTGACACTGAGGATCACCACCGACGACGGGTTCACCGGCCTCGGCGACGCCACCCTCAACGGCCGCGAGCTCGCGGTCGCCGCCTACCTGAGCGAGCACGTCGTGCCGCTGCTGATCGGCAGGGACGCGCACCAGATCGAGGACACCTGGCAGTACCTCTACCGCGGCGCTTACTGGCGTCGCGGCCCGGTGACGATGGCGTCGATCGCCGCGGTCGACACCGCGCTCTGGGACATCAAGGCGAAGGCGGCTGGGCTTCCGCTGTACCAGCTGCTCGGCGGTCGCAGCAGGGAGGGCCTGCTGGTCTACGGTCACGCATCCGGCGCTGAGCTGCCCGAGCTGTTCGACTCGATCAACGAGCACCTGGAGGAGGGCTACCGCGCTGTCCGCGTGCAGACGGGCATCCCAGGGTTGCCGTCGGTGTACGGCGTCGCGTCGAGCAAGAACGCGGCGGCCGGCGCCGGATCCGGCTCGGACGCACGCTACGACTACGAGCCCGCTCGGCGCAGCGCCGTGCCCGTGGAGGAGTCGTGGGACACCCGCGCGTACCTGCGGCACGCGCCGACGGTGTTCGAGGCCGTCCGCAACGAGTTCGGCCCTGAGCTGCCGCTGCTGCACGACGCGCACCACCGGCTCACGCCCATCCAGGCTGCCAAGCTCGGCAAGTCGCTCGAGCCGTACGACCTGTTCTGGCTCGAAGACGTGACGCCGGCGGAGAACCAGGCGGTGCTGCGGCGGGTGCGCGAGCACACCACGACGCCGCTCGCCATCGGAGAGGTGTTCAACACGATCTGGGACTACCGCGAACTGTTCGAGGAGCAGCTCATCGACTACGTTCGCTCGCCCATCACGCACGCGGGCGGCGTCACCGGGCTGCGCCGGATCTTCGATTACGCTTCGGTGTACCAGATCAAGTCAGGGGTCCACGGCCCCACCGACGTCTCGCCGGTCGGCCTGGCCGCCGCCATCCACCTCGGCATCGCCATCCCGAACTTCGGCATCCAGGAGTACATGAAGCACAGTCCGACCACCCACGAGGTCTTCCGCACCACGTACAGCTTCGAGAACGGGATGCTGAAACCGTCCGACGCGCCAGGCATCGGCGTCGACTACGACGACGTGATCGCGCAGTCGTTCCCGTACGAGGCGGCGTACCTGCCGGTGAACCGTCTGCTCGACGGTTCCATGCACGACTGGTGACCGGCGAGGGCGCGGCGCCGATCCGGGTCGTCGTGATGGGGGTGTCCGGGTCTGGCAAGAGCACGATCGGTGCCCTCATCGCGCACGAGCTGGGGGTGCCGTTCGTAGACGGGGACGCCCTGCATCCGATCGAGAACGTGCGGAAGATGGCAGGGGGCACCCCGCTGGACGACGCCGACCGCGCGCCGTGGCTTCGCGCCGTCGGCCGCGCGCTGGCCGAGGCGGACGGCGGACTGGTGATCGCGTGCTCCGCCCTCAAGCGTGCGTACCGCGACCTGATCGCGAGCGAGGCGCCCGGCGCGGTGTTCATCCATCTCGCCGGGTCGCGCGCCGTGCTCGCGGCCCGCATGGAGGGCCGCACCGACCACTTCATGCCGGCCGCGCTCCTCGACTCGCAGCTCGCGACGCTCGAACCACTCGCCGCCGACGAGCGCGGCGCGACGATCGACATCGACGCTCCCGTCGACGACGTGCTCGCGCGCGCCGTGCTCGCCGCGCGCGAGCGCTAGATCGGCAGGTTGAAGAGGCGCTTGGCGTTGCCGGAGAGCACCAGCTCGCGGTCGGCGTCGCTGAGCTCGAGCTCGTTCTGGACGAACTCGACGCCCTGGTTCATCCAGGAGCGGAAGACGGGGAACGACGAGCCGAACAGGTAGTGGTCTGCCCCGCTGACCTCGATGGCCGCCTCGACCTGCGTCTTGCCCCAGGAGTGCGGGTGGGTGAGGTCGAAGAAGATGTTCTCGTCCAGGTACTGCTTGATCTTCTCGCCGCCTGTCGGGTCGAGGCGGGCCATCGCCTCGGCCTTGTTGGGGGCGTGCGGGGTGAGCAGCGCTGCGTTCGCGAACCAGTTGCCGCCGAGCATCGTGTGGATGAAGCGCAGGTTGGGGTACTTGTCGAACATCCCGCTGAACAGCTCCCGGCCGACGGCGGTTGCCTGGTCGACGATGCGGCCGTACTCACGGCGGAGGTTGGTGTAGTCGATGACCGACTTCCACTCGACGGGAAGCGGGGTGTGGTGCACGATGACCGGGATGTCGAGGTCGTTGAGCACCGTGAGGTACGGGTCGAACGCCTCGTCGTCGAGGTAGAGCTGTCCGTAGTGGCAGGCGAGCTGCACGCCCACGACGCCGAGCTCCTTGATGCAGCGCTCCAGCTCGTAGATGTTCTCCTTGCCGCCCCACGGCGGAACGCAGGCGGTGGCGAACAGGCGCCCGTTCGACTTCTTCACGATCTCGGCGGCGTTGTCGTTGACCGCCTTGCAGGTCTCCAGGCCGAGCCATTCCTGCCACACCGGGACGCGCATGATGCCGTAGTCGACGCCAGCCTCATCCATCGCTGCGAGTTTGGCCTCCGCCGAGTAGTCGCCCTCGACGTAGTTGAGGTTCTGGTATCCCTTCGGCTTCTCCAGGATCAGCTGCTTCTGGCCGCTCTCCATCGTGATGACCCGGGCGATCTCGCCGAAGCCGCGCGGCGCTGAATCGAGGAAGCCGTTGAGGATCTTCTCGTTCGTGAAGAGGTCCTCCGGCAGATGGTGGATGTTGATGTCGACGACCGTCATGGCCTGAACTCCTTTGTTTCGTACACCGTTGTGACGTCAGCATACGTGATCCTGACAGGATCGTGCTGGAAATCGTGTGCGATCCTGTGTACGATCACACTGCGCCTCACGGTCGAGCGACGTCGCCGACCACCGCGCGGAAAGGCAGTGCAGTGAGCGAGCTCATCGAGCGGGACGTCGAGTACACGGCGGGTGGCGTTGCCATGACCGGGTACTTCTGCGTACCGGAGACGGCCGGCCGGCTCCCCGGCGTCGTCCTCCTACACGACGCCTTCGGCCTCGACCAGGCGTTCCGCGCCACGGCACGCCGGCACGCCCACTCCGGAAGGGCGGTCTTCGCGGCCGACCTCTGGGGCGGACGCCGCAGCCCGAGCACCGGCGACGAGATCGGGCAGCTGATCGGCTCGATGGTGTCCGATCGCGACACCTGGATGGCCAGAGTCCACGCGGCGCACGAAGCCGCATCCGGTCAGCCGGAACTCGACTGGGACGCCGTCGCGACCGTCGGATACTGCTTCGGCGGTTCGTCGGCCCTCGAATACCTCCGCACCGGAGGGCGCACGCGCGGCGTCGCGAGCATCCACGCCGGGCTCGACCTGCTCATCCCAGGATGGGAGTCGTCCGACCGGGATGCGCGCGTGCTCGTCTGCACCGGCGCCGACGACCCGATGGCCACCCCTGCCCAGTGGCAGGCGCTCAAGGCGGCGCTCACCGGACGCGGCATCCACTGGGAGCTCGACCTCTACAGCGGTGCCAAGCACGCTTTCACCGACCCACGGGCCGACAGCCTCGGGATGCCGGGGGCCGCGTACGACGCGCGAGCCGCTGCCAGAGCGCTGGGGTCCACCGACCGATTCCTCGACGAACTCCTCGCACAGTAAGGGACACGAATGCTCGACATCGCCATCATCGGGGCAGGGCCAGCCGGGCTGCTCACGGCGCTCCGCCTGCACAAGGCGGGCTACAGCCCGACGATCTACGAATCGGTTCCAGAGCTGAAACCGCTCGGCGTCGGCGTGGACATCAAGGTTTACGGGACCAAAGAGATCGAGGAGATCGGCCTGCTCGACGAATTTCGCGCCATCTCGGTGGATGCGGAGGACTCGATCTTCTTCAACGCCCACGGCCAGGAGATCTACGCCGAGAAGTGCGGTGTGCACATGGGCTACCTGAACGAGCAGCGATTCGTGCATCGCGGGAGGCTGCAGATGCTCTTCCACAGCACGGTCGTCGAACGGCTCGGCGCCGGGGCGGTGAAGTCCGACACCCGCGTCACCGGATACCGCCAGGACGGCGACCTGGTCACCCTCGACGTCGTGCACAGCGACGGAACCACCGGCCAGGTCGGTCATGACGCCGTGATCGCCGCAGACGGGATCAACTCCGCCGTGCGCAAGCAGATGCATCCGGAGAGCTCGACCCCGCACTACTCGGGCATCACGATGTGGCGCGGCGTCACCGTGCACCCGCCGTTCCTCAACGGCCGAACCATCCTGCATATCGGTGACCCGCGGGTCTCCTCGATGATCGTCTACCCGATCCAGGACGACGTGGACGGCCAGGGCAACCAGCTCATCAACTGGGTGGTCGAGTACGAGCGCGACGAGACGGCGGAGGACTGGAACCAGAAGGGCACGGTCGACCAGATCCTCCCGCTCTACGACACGGTCAAGCTGCCGTTCCTCGACGTGCAGCAGCTGATGCGGGATGCGCGCGAGGTCTACCTCTTCCCCCTGATCAGGCACGACCCGCTCGACAACTGGGTGGACGGCAGGGTCGTCCTGCTCGGCGATGCAGCGCACGCGATGTATCCGCGCGGCGGCAACGGCATCTCCCAGGCCCTGGTGGATGCGCATGTCATCACGGACCAGCTGCTCGCGCATCCGGACGACCCGCACGCGGCGTTCGTGGCGTACGACGCGATCCGCCGCGAGCCGGTGAACCGCATCGTCATGAACATGCGCGGCGAGGGATACGAGGTGATCCGCCGGATGGTCGCGGAGCGCACGGACGGTCAGCCGTTCGAGGACATCGAGGAGGTGCTCCCGCTGGCGGAGGCCGACGAGATCTTCAGCAAGTACCACGCGCTCGTCGGCGCGCCCCGGCCGGGCCGCGAGGCCGGCGAGGCGACCGGCTACCGCACCTGGGCCGCACCGAAGGCGACGGCATGATGGGCGCGGTCGAGGAGGTAGACCAGGCGACCAGGGATGCGATCCTCGCCGTCGAGGACACCCGTCGGCGCGCGCTCGTCGACGGTGATCTGGATGCGCTCGACGCGATCTTCGACGACGCGCTGATCCACATCCACGCACCGGGGCTGGTGCACACGAAGGCCATGCTGCTTGAGCACGTCGGAACGCGCCGCGCCTACCTGGCGGTGGAGCGCGGAGACCTGAGCATCCGGCGGATCGGCGACGTCGCGATCGTGGTCGGGCCGATCACCAACCACCTGAGGAACCCGGACGGGTCGAGCAGGCTCCAGACCGGAACGGTCACCCAGGTGCTCCGCCTGGCCGGCGACGGCGCGTGGCGGTTCGTGAACTTCCAGCTCACGCCGACCGGCGAGGAGATCTGGGGCGCGCTCCCGTCCGAGCGTGCGGCGGCTGCGGGGGATGACGCAGCATGAGACTGGCTCGCTACTGTGCAGGAACAGAGGATCGCGTCCGGCTCGGCCGCGTAGACGGCGACACCGTGACCGACCTGTCCGGCGTTCGGGGGATCGGATCGTCACTGAAGGCGATCCTCCCCACACTGCAGGAGCTGGAACCCGCGATCCTCGCGGCGGAGGGCGACACCCACGCGCTCGCGGAGGTGACCCTCCTCCCGCCGGTCGACGACCCGCAGAAGTTCCTCGGCATCGGCATGAACTACCGGGAGCACGCGGCGGAGGCGGCGCTCGCCGGCATCCCGACGCCCACCAGTCAGCTCTGGTTCAACAAGCAGGTGTCGTGCATCGTCGGCCCGTTCGACGATGTGGTGAAGCCGGACGTGTCCGACCAGCTCGACTACGAGGTGGAGCTCGGCGTCGTGATCGGCCGGCGCTGCAAGAACGTTGCCGTCGAGGATGCGCGCTCGGTGATCGCCGGGTACGTCGTACTCAACGACGTCTCGGTGCGCGACTGGCTGCAGAAGCGCTCGCCGACGTTCACGCTCGGCAAGTCGTTCGACACGCACGGTCCCATCGGGCCGTGGCTGACCACCGACGACGAGATCGCCGACCCGCTCGCCCTCCGGATGACGCTGACCGTCAACGGCGAGGTCCGTCAAGACCACGTCACCGACGACATGATCTACGACATCTACGAGCAGATCGCGTATCTGACGCAGGTGATGACGCTCCTGCCAGGCGACATCCTCGCGACAGGGACGCCGCAGGGGATCGGCGCGCCGACGGGGAACTTCCTCCGGGTCGGCGACGTCGTCGCTGCCGGCATCGACGGCCTCGGCGGGATCGAGAACCGGATCGTGGCGGAGGTGCGTTGAGGATGTCGATCACGCTGAAAATCGCATACGATGTCACACACGATCAGGTTGCAGGCGCATCCCGATCGGCCACGCCCGCAATGACGCGAACCAGGGAGCACGACCGATGACCACACATGAGAGCGCGACCGCCGCGATTTCCCGGGTGACCCCCGACCGTCAGCGCCTCGGTTTCGGCTGGTGGTCGTCACGCTACGCCGTCATCGTCGTGTGGCTGGCGCTGATCATCCTGTTCAGTCTGCTTGAACCGAACACGTTCTTCACAGCCGGTGCGTTCCGGGTGATCTTCGGCGGCCAGCTCGAACTCGTCTTCCTCTCCGCCGGGCTGCTGTGCACCATCATCGTCGGAGAGTTCGTCGACATGTCCGTCGCGTCGAACTTCGGCCTGTCCGCAGTACTCGTCTCGGTGCTCAACGTCACGTACCACTGGGATGTCTGGGTGTCCGCCGTCGTCGCCGTCGCGGTCGCCGCGCTGGTCGGCCTGATCAACGGGCTGCTCGTGGTGCGCGTCGGCGTCAACACGATCGTGGTGACCCTCGGGATGAGCACGGTGCTGCTCGGGCTCGCGATGTGGGTGACGAACCTGCAGCCGATCAGCGGACTCCCGCAGAGCTTCGCGCAGCTCGCCCTGTTCAACTTCGGCATCAAGGGCGGCCTGCCGATCGGCTTCTTCATCGGCCTCGTCCTGATGCTCGGCTTCGCGTACATCCTGCAGTTCACGCCGCTCGGCAGGAACATGCGGTTCGTCGGCGAGAACCGCGAGGTCAGCCGCCTCGCCGGAGTGAGGGTCAACCGCATCCGGCTCGGCGCGTTCATCGCCGCCGGCGTGATCGCCGGTCTCGGCGGAGTGCTCGCCGCTGCCAAGACGGGCGGGTTCGACTCGTCGGTCTCCCAGACCTACCTGCTGCCGATGTTCGCCGCCGTGTTCCTCGGCACCGCGATCCTTCAGCCAGGGCGGTTCAACCCGATCGGCACCCTCATCGCCGTCTATTTCCTCGCGACCGGCGTGCTCGGCCTGCAGCTCCTCGGCGCCACATCGTGGGTCGCCAACGTCTTCTACGGCGCGGTCCTCGTCACGGCCGTGACCCTCTCGACCATCCTCAACCGGCGCGCGAGATAGCCGTGCCGGCCCGAGGACGCACCACCCCATCCGCATTGCCAATGTTGTCAAGAAGGAGCTAGAAACCATGACCACCACAGCACACAGGGCGCGCCGCAGTCTGATGCTCGCCAGCGGCATCGCGGTCGCGGCGCTCGCGCTCGCCGGCTGCTCCGCCGACGATGCGGCCGCGCCGAGCTCCAGCTCCGCCGCGGGAAGCTCCGACCTCGCCAAGGCCGTCGCGGCGGCGGAGGCGCTCCCCACGTCGTACCCGATCCCGGCCGACCCCATCTCCGGCGTCAGCGCTCTCAAGGGCAAGACGGTCTACTACATCCCGATCACCCAGCAGGCGCCGCAGTTCACGGTAACCGGCACCGCGCTCAAGAAGGCGCTCGGCACGGTCGGCATCACCGTGCAGACCTGCGACGGCAAGGGTACGCCGACCGACATCGGCGCCTGCATCGGCCAGGCGCAGGGTGCGGGAGCCGCCGGCATCATCCTCGACGCCATCCCGTACGAGCTCGCCGCGAACGGCCTTGACGCCGCCCGCGCGGCCGGCATCCCGGTGATCGTGTCCGACCAGGGTCCGACCGACGACAAATACCCGGCGGATGCGACCCTCGCCTACCTGCCGGCCCCGGCCCCCGCGACCGACACCGCCCTGCTGCAGTGGATCGCCAAGGACTCGGGAGGCAAGGCCAACATCCTGATCAACCAGGACGCGGACGGCCCGTGGCCCGCGGCGTACATGAAGACGGCGCTCGCCCAGCTGAAGAAGGACTGCCCGGACTGCAAGACGACGATCAACCAGGTGTCGTCGGCCAACTTCGCGCAGGTGGCGCCGTCGACCTCGGCCGCGCTGCTCGCCGACCCGTCGATCGACTACGTGTTCACCGACTTCGCGCAGTTCCTGCAGCCGACCCAGGGCGGCATCCAGTCCGCGGGCGTCGCCGACACCGTGAAGGTCGTCTCCGGCGCAGCGGTGCTCGGAACCTACCAGGCGGTCAAGGCGGGTCAGCTCGCCGCCGCGGCCGGCCAGGCGGCGTCGTTCCAGGGCTGGCAGGCTGGTGACATCATCCTGCGCCTGATCACGAAGACCAAGGTCGGGGACTACGCGATCCCGACCAGGCTCTTCTCGCCGACCAACATCGACAGCGTCACCCTCACCGCCGCGGCGGAGGCGTCGGGCGAGTGGTTCGGCCCGACGACGTTCCCTGCCGACTTCAAGAAGCTGTGGAGCGCCGAGTGACGGACGAGCACTCGACGGTGGCGCGGGCGGCGACGTCCGCGCCATCCGTCGCGCCGCGGCTGTCCGTCGAATCGCTCTCGAAGACGTTCGGCAGCAACCGCGGCCTCAAAGACGTCGCGTTCGACGTGCGGCCGGGGGAGATCCACGCCCTGGTCGGCCAGAACGGGTCCGGCAAGTCCACGGTCGCGAAGATCCTCTCCGGGCTGTACACCCCCGACCCAGGCAGCAGGGTCTCGATCGACGGAGCACCGTTCCCCCTCCCCGTGCAGCCCGCGCACGCGCTCGCCAGCGGGATGGCGGTCGTGCACCAGAGCCTCGGCCTCGTCGACTCGTTCACCGTTCTCGAGAATCTCCGCGTCGGCCGGTTCGCGGCGTCGAAGGTGTTCCGTCGCATCGACTGGAAGCACGAGAGAGCGGAGGCCGAGGCGGTCTTCGCCCGCATCGGCCGGACGGTGCCGCTCGACGTGCCCGTCGGGTCGCTCCGCGAGGAGGACCGCGCCACCGTCGCGATCGCCAGAGCGCTGCAGGACGCGACGCCCGGCCGCGGGCTCATCATTTTCGACGAGTCGACGCGCGCACTCGGGCGTCGCTCGCTCGAGCACTTCTTCCGCATCCTGCACGACATCGTCGCGACGGGAACGTCCGTCCTCCTGATCACCCACAGGCTGGAGGAAGTGGTCGATGCGGCCGACAGGGTCACGGTGCTCCGCGACGGCGCGACCGTGGTCAGCGGCAAGGACGTCGCCGGCATGACGGAGACGGAACTGACCGCGCTCATCCTGGGCCGAGGGCTGGAGGGGCTCGGCACCAAAACGCCCGTCCACCCGGCGCCCGGCGCTCCGTCCGTACGGATCACCGGGGTGACGGGCCTCGGCGTCTCCGACGTCGCATTCGATGTGCGCCAGGGCGAGATCGTCGGACTCACGGGACTCGCCGGGTCCGGCTACGACGACATCCCGTACCTGCTGAGCGGCGTCAGCCGCGCGTCGGCCGGTTCCCTCGCCCTGCCGTCGAAGATCGTCAACATCGCCGGTCTCACACCCCCGACCGCGATCGAGTCCGGCATCGCGCTGGTGCCGGAGGGCAGGGAGCACGCCGGGATCGCCGCTGGCATGTCGATCGAGGAGAACATCGGCTTCCCGCAGACCGCCCGCGCGAAGCGGTCTCTGCTGCCGATCAGGGCGAAGGGCCAGCGCGCGCTCGCCGCCGACTGGATCGAGCGACTCGACGTCCGCCCTCCCCGGCCGTCCGCGCACGTCGGCACGCTGTCCGGCGGCAACCAGCAGAAGGTGTTCATCGCGAAATGGCTCGCGACCGACCCCACCCTGCTCCTGCTGCACGAGCCGACCCAGGCGGTGGATGTGGGCGCCAGGCACACGATCGCGACCGCCGTGAGGGATGCGGCGGCGTCCGGCCGGTACGTCGTCGTCGCTGGATCGGACGAGAACGAGCTCGCCCTCATCTGCGACCGCGTGCTGGTCTTCGACGACGGCGTGATCGCGCGCGAGCTCACCGGCGCGTTCACCCCGGACGACATCGTGGCGGCGATCTACACGAACGGGTCGCGGGGCCGCCTCCGCGACCGCGAGGCGGCGACGGAGTGACCGTGCACGACGAGGACATCGACGGCTTCTTCTCCACCGCCCGCGTCAGCGGTCGAGACGAGGCGGTCGTCCTCGGAGACGAGGACTACCGGGACTTCCTGATCGGGCACGACGACCCGGAGCTCGCCGACTGGCGGCAGATGACGTACGAGAAGTTCGCGGCGACCAGGCAGCAGAACGAGTTCCTCGCCGCTCTCCTCGCCGACTGGGACGAGCTCTACGCCGAGCCGTTCGTCGGCGTCACCTCGGACGGTGTCGTGCGCGACGGCCTGTACGACCTCCGGAGGGGCGGCGAGACCGACCCGGAGCTGGTCGCCGCGGCGGACCAGGCGCTCGCGGCGCTCTCCGCCGACCAGCAGCGCCGGGTCCGCTATCCCGTGGATGCGCCGGACTGGCGCGGCTGGAGCAACCCGGAATTCGTGTTCCACCGCAACGGGCTGCGGCTGGAGGACATCGCGGACGACCAGGCGGAGGCGATCCTCGCCCTCATCGCCGCATCCCTCAGCGCTGACGGCTACGCGCGGGTGCGCGAGGCGATGGCGCTCAACGGCTTCCTCGGCGAGCTGACCGACCTGCCCGGCATCATGAACGAGCGCAGCTACTGGTTCGCGTTCTTCGGCGCCCCGTCGCCGAGCGAGCCGTGGGGCTGGCAGCTGTCCGGGCATCACGTCTGCCTCAACTTCGTGACGGTGGGAGGGCGAGACGTGATCGCGCCGGTGTTCATCGGCGGCGAGCCGGCGCTCACGGACGCACGGCCCCCGCTCTTCGACGAGCGCGAGCGGCTCGCGATCCGGCTGGCGTCCTCGCTCACGGCGGAGCAGCGTGCGGAGGCGGTTGTCTACGCCTCGGTGCTCGACCCCGCCATGCCGGAGGGACGCGTGCACCCGGCCGACGAGCGGCACGTGGGCGGAGCCTTCCGCGACAACCGCGTGGTGCCGTACGAGGGCATCCAGGCGTCGCGGCTGTCACCGGACCAGCTCGGGATGCTCAGGGCGATCGTCGCCGACTTCCTCCTGCTGCTCCGCGAGCCGCAACGCGACCTCACGCTCGCCGAGTTCGACGGGCACCTCGACGAGACGTGGCTCTCCTGGTACGGCGCGACCGACGGTTCGCAGCCGGTGTACTTCCGCATCCAGAGCCCGGTGGTCCTGGCGGAGCTGGACAATCACGCCGGTGTCTGGCTGGCCAACCGCCTCCCGGCGCGGTTCCACGTGCACACCACGCTGCGGATGCCGAACGGCAACGACTACGGCAAAGCGTTCATCGCGTCCTGGTCGGCCGACGGGGCCGCTCAGGACGAGCGCTGAGCGCCGAGCGACTCGTCGTAGTTGGAGATGGCCTCGAGCGTCTTCACGTCGTGATCGCGCGCCGTCGCCTCGATCACGTCGGGGTCCGCACCGGCCTCGATGAGGTCGAGGATGCCGTCGTGCTCGTCGATGGACTCCAGGGCGCGTCCTGGCGCGTACCAGTACGCGGAGCGGCGGATGAGGTCCATGCGCACCCACTCGGCCATCACGAGCTCGTTGAGCCTGGGGTCGTCGCACTTGGAGCAGACCAGCTCGTGGAACTGCCGGTTCAGGATGCCGAACTGGATGGTGTCCAGGTTCTGCAGGGCTTCGCGCATCCTGACGTTCATCTGACGCGCCTGCGCGATGTCCTCCGCGCTGAGGTTGGGTGCGGAGAGGGCGGTGGCGAGGCCTTCGAGGCGCGCGAGCAGCCGCATCGTACGGTGCCAGGAGTTGGTGTCGAACGTCTTGACGGTGGCGCCGGCGTTCTGGACGATGTCCACCCAGCCCTCGGCTTCGAGCCGCCGCAGCGCCTCGCGCCACGGCACGGAGCTGATCTCGTGCTCACGGGCGAGCTGGTCGATGACGAGGCGGTATCCGGCACCGTATGTGCCGTCCATGATGCGCGCCTTCAAGATGTCGTAGGCCTGCACCGCTCTGCTCGACGCCACTGTCCGCCCTTCCCGTATCTCCCGATAATATCAGAAATCCTATGCGATCCGGCTGTTCGGCGCACCGAATCGCAGTCGCTCAGACGCCGCGCACGAGCTTGGTGAGCTCGGTCATCGCCCCGCTCGCCGCTTCGAGCGCGGCCCTCTCCCGTGTGCCGAGCTGCGCGATGGCCTCGGCGACGGCGCCGGCCCAGTCCGCGGCGATGGCCTCGTGCTCTGCACGCCCGAAGGCGGTCGGGACGATCCGGACGGTGCGCTTGTCCGTCTCGTCGGCAGCGCGCTCGACCAGCCCCTTGCCGACGAGCACCCGGATGGCGGCGCTCGCGTTCGGCTGACGGAGGCCGAGGTCTGCCGAGAGCTCCCCGACCGTCGAGCCTGGCGCATCCACCACCTGTTTGAGCAGCGCGACCTCCGTGGTCGGCAGCGGGCCGACGCCCGCGCGGTCGGGGGAGCGTTTGTGGATCGTCCACGCGAGCTCGCGCAGGATCACTGGAAGACGCGCGCTCACGTTGTCTGGCATGGCACCATTCTCACCCAGTGGCCGCACCGACGCTCAGAGCGGCTGCGCCATCACGTCCAGAACGTGCCTGGTCGCGGCCACGTTGTCGAAGCCGGGGAGGCGCCCCATCTCCCACTCCGCGATGTTGAGCGAGGTCTCGACGACGAGCCTGCATCGCTCCAGCCGCCGGTCGGTGTACTCGGCGAAGGCGCTCTCCAGATCGTCGTGCCGTGCGAGCGCGTCGGCGAGCACGACGCCGTCCTCGATGGCCTGGGCTGCTCCCTGCCCGAGGTGCGGGGTGATCGTGTGCACGGCGTCGCCCATCAGCACGACGCGGCCTCGGTGCCACGGCGTCGGAACGCCCATGGTCTCCTCCGGGCGGAGGACGATGTCGGCGTCGTCGGTCACGAACTCGTCGCGCACGCGCCCTGCGAGTCCGCCGAACGGGGCGAGGTACTCCCGCAGCCGGGCGGCCAGCTGGTCGCGCGGGATGCGTTCCTGAACCTCCATGTGGGCGTTGTAGAACATGTAGGCCAGGTCGGGGCCGATCGGCACGAAGCCCGCCATGTCGCCGGTGGGGGAGACCTGGAGGACGATCCTGTCGATCTCCGGAAGCCGGGGGATGTTGAGGCGGAAGGCGGATTGACCGATGTACCTGGTCTCGATGTCGTCTCCGAGCACGTGCGGTCGCACTCTGGAGCGGACGCCGTCGGCGCCGACCACGATGTCCGCCTCGATGACGTCGCCGGTGGCCGTCGTCACCCGCACCCGGTCGCCGAGATCCTCGAGGTTCTCGAACGCTGTCGAGTAGTGGATGACGACCCCCACCTCCCTCGCCCGCTCGGACAGGATGTCGTGGAGCTGCGGGCGGGTCACGCCGTTCATCGGCGGGAAGGTCGTGCCGTCGATCTGGATGCCCTGGATGTCGTGTAGGTGGTTGCCGTCGACGTCGATCATCTCGCCCCAGGCCTGCGCCGCGAAGCCGACGGCGACGCACGCGTCAGCGCATCCGATCGCGTCGAGCGCGCGCAGGGCGTTGCCGGGCTGGATGATGCCGACGCCGAAGATCGAGCTGTGCAGGTCGGCCGACTTCTCGACGACCTGCACGTGGTGGCCACGCTGCCGGAGGGCGATCGCGGCGGAGAGGCCGCCGATTCCGGCGCCGACGACGAGGATGTGGAGTTTGCCCATGATGGTCCTACTTCGCTGTAGTGGGGGCGTCCGTGGGTTCATGAACGCATATGAAGCAATATATATACACACATATAGAATGAGTCAAGTGTTCCGTGGAAATCGCGTGCGATCGTGTGTACGATCGCCAGCATGTCGCGCCGCACCGCCATCCACCTCGCCGGGTTCGCCCACACCAACCCCGTGCCGGTCGCCAGCCGCATCGGCCAGCACGTCTACTCCGGCGTGCTCACCGGCCGCGACCCGCAGACGAAGGAGTTCCCCGCCGACCTCGAAACGCAGGTCGCCAACGTGTTCGACCGCATCCGTGAGCTGATGGATGCGGTCGGCGGCAGCACGGACGACATCGTCAAGCTGACCTTCTGGCTGGCGGAGTACCGCGACAGGGACGCTATCAATCGCGCGTGGCTGGCGATGTTCCCCGATCCGGACGACAGCCCGGCCCGACAGGCGATGGCGGCACAGCTCGACAACGGCGCGCTGCTGCAGTGCGACCTCGTGGCGATCCTGCCGGAGGGTGGGTAGTCGCTACTCCGGGAGAGGCCTGGCCCATCCGCTGATCCGCTCCAGCAGCCGCCCCACCACAGGGTCGGCTGCGGCACCAGCGCGGGCGAGGACGAGTGCGCGCAGCGTTCCGGGGTCCGGCTCGATCCTGCGCACCACCACGTCGAAACGGGCCAGACTCGCGTGATCGGGGTCGGGCAGGATCGCGCGCGCCGCCCCCGCCTCGATGAGCGGGAGCGATGTCTGGATGGTCTCGACGGTCCGGATCGCGGACGGCACGACCCCGTGCCGCCGGAGCGCATCCTCGACCGCCTCGGGCAGGCTGGGCACCGCGGAGGTGCGACGCGGCAGCAGGAGGGTCCGGCCGTCGAACGCTTTCAGGGGGAGCGGGTCCGGCGCATCCACCTCTGTGGGCGGAAGGGCTGCGACGAGCGGGATGCTTCCCCAGTCGACCACGTCGAGCGTTCCGCGATAGCGGCTGACGAAACGTCGCGGATGCGCGACCATCACGGCGGCCAGATCCACGGTGCGCTGCTGCAGCATGTCGATCGCCGTCCACGGCGGAGGATCCACCAGCCGGATCTCCACCTCCGGTGCGTCTGCGATGTGCGCCTTCAGCAGTTGCGGCAACCGGTGCCACATCAGGGCAGGCACGGCGGCGAACGTCAGAGAGCCTGC
Organism: Leifsonia sp. Root227; assembly: GCF_001428745.1. Lineage (GTDB taxonomy): Bacteria > Actinomycetota > Actinomycetes > Actinomycetales > Microbacteriaceae > Leifsonia. Next base: position 139,885 of record NZ_LMIO01000001.1, read on the forward strand.
GACGCCCGCGCCGAACCGGCCGAGCGCCGACGTCACCTCGTCCACCTCGCTCAGGATGCGCGACGACGCGTCGAGCAGGTAGCGCCCTGCGCTCGTCGGCTCGACCCCGCGCGGCGTCCGCACCAGGAGAGGAACGCCGACGTCGGCCTCGAGCTTGGCGATGGCGACGGACAGGGGAGGTTGCGACATCCTGAGCTGCACGGCAGCGGCCGTCAACGACCCTGCCTCGACGACGGCGGCGAAATACCGCAACTGGCGCAGCTCCATGCGTCGAGTGTATGCCTGAGCTCTGGCCATAGTCGTTCGCTATGGCGTGTAGAGCGCATCGGTAGTTCCCCGGCGCGCATCCCACTGTCAGTCTGGAACCGCAGCCCGACCGAGCAGGAGACGACGATGTTGCCCACCGCGAACCCCACCCCTCCCTTCGCCATCACGCGCGCCAGCCACGTCGCGCTCGCCGTGACAGACCTGGAGAAGAGCCGCGACTTCTACCGCGACACGATCGGCCTCGTCGTCACGGAGGAGACCGACGACGCCATCCACCTGCGCGGGCTGGAGGAAGCCGCCCACCACAGCCTCACCCTGGAGCGCGCCGACGAGGCGAAGGCGCTCGCGATCGGCCTCAGAGTGCGCACGGACGCCGACATCGTGGCGGCCGAGAACCACTTCAGGGCGAACGGCATCGAGTACGCCCGTGTCGAGAAGGACCACCAGGGCCCGACCATCCGGTTCCGCGACGCGGTCGGCACCCACATCGAGCTCACGTCGTCCATGGACGTCGTCGAACGCAAGATGCAGAACTTCGACGAGTTCCGCGCCGGTTTCCCCCAGCGCCTCGACCACTACCAGGTCGTCACCCACGACGTGCAGAAAGCGACCGACTTCTGGACGGGGCTCGGGATGCGCATGTCCGAATACACCGCCACGGACGGCACGGACGAGCTCTGGGGCACCTGGATGGAGGTCAAAGGCAACACCCACGACCTCGTGTTCACCAACGGTCGCGGCCCGCGCCTGCACCACTTCGCGTTCACCGTGCCGGACGCCACCTCCCTCCTCAACGCTGCCGACGTCGCGGGCGCCCGCGGCTTCGGCGAGGAGATCGACCGCGGCCCTGGCCGCCACGGCATCAGCAACGCGCTGTTCCTCTACCTGCGCGACCCCGACCAGCACCGCATCGAACTGTTCACCACGCACTACCAGTTCATCGACCTGGAGACGCCGCCGCTGCGCTGGGAGGTCAGCAACCCGCGCCGCGCCCAGCTCTGGGGGATGCCGGCGTCTCGTCGCTGGTTCTTCGAGGCGAGCGAGTTCCCAGGGGAGCAGGTGCACGAGCCGCTGCTGCAGGCGACGCCGGCGACCCTCGAGGACTACCTGAGCATCCACTGACGCGATTGAGGCTCGTGCGGAACGCGCGCTCCGCGCCCGCCGGACCGCGTGTTTCGCACGACTCGTGGGCGCATCCATAGGTCGCGGCGGTAGCATACGAGCCGGGCGGCCGGTCGAGCCGCAGAAGCGGAGCCGCACGCATGAGCAACACCAACGCACCCGTCCCGGCCGGGTGGTACCCGGACCCGAGTGGCGCACAGCAACTGCGCTGGTGGGACGGAGCCCAGTGGACGGCGCACTACGCGCCGCTGGCGGGGGCAGCGCAGCAGCAGGTTCCGGTGCAGCCGGCGCAGCAGCCGGTGCAGCAGCCCGCGTACACACAGGGATACGGGCAGCAGCCCGCATACGGCCAGACATACGCGCCGGCGCGCCCGCGGCTGGCCGACGGCGCGCGCATCTACAACGCCTACATCTGGCTGGTGGTCGCTCTCCCGTTCCTGAGCGTCGTGCTGCTGCCGTTCTACCAGCCGCACTTCGACTTCGTCACCAGCTCCGACGGCAGCGTCGTCTACAACGGCAGCCCGCTCGCGATGTTCGGCCCGATGTACTTCGTCATCGTCGGCGTCGGCTTCCTGACGTACGCCCTCAGCGTGATGTTCGCCTGGCTCGACTACCGCGAACTGGAGCGCGTCGGCGTCGTCCGCCCGTTCCACTGGGCCTGGACGTTCCTCAGCGGCCTCGTCTACGTGATCGGCCGCAGCGTCATCGTGCGCCGCGTCGCCCCCGGTCGCGGCCTCGTCCCGATCTGGGTCACGATCGGCCTCTACGTCCTGTCCATCGTCATCTCGTTCGCGTGGGGCATCTCCCTGGTCTCCTCGATGATGCACAGCATCCCGAACATGCAGAACCTCGGCGCCTGACCCCGGATGCACCTCCCGCACCCTGGGAAGCCGGTGTCCGACCCAGCCTGAATCGTCCGTTATGATGGCTGTCGTGCGTCCGTCATGCGGGCGCTCAGGAGACGTCGCATAGTTCGGCCTAGTGCACCACCCTGCTAAGGTGGAGTGCCCTTTACAGGGCACCGTGGGTTCAAATCCCACCGTCTCCGCACTGTACTTCTCGCCCGAGTTCAGGGAGCCCGTTCCACGCGATCGGTCCCGAACGCGAAGCGCGGCGACCACTCCCTTCGGAGATTCCCCCTGACGGCATACGCGTTCGGGCTGTCCGATGCAAGCAACATGACGTTTGTTAATCACCGCGTCGTATTGTGACGGCCTTCGATGGCGGCCGGGTTCCAGCGATCTTAACGTCGGCGATGCATCCACATCCGCGTCTCCGCCCTGCATCGACTCGAAGGAACCCCATGAATCGTCTCCTCAGGAGTGTGGCCGTCGTCTCCGTCGCCTCCCTCACCGCCGTCGGCCTCGCCGCGTGCGCCAGCGGCTCCGCCGCATCGTCCGACAGCTCGTCCGGCGCGAGCCCTGTCTACTTCGGCGTCTCCTCCGCCACGACCGGCCAGTACGCGCAGTACGGCGAGCAGTTCAAAGAGGCGTTCGACCTTGCGGTCGAGGAGGTCAACGCCGACGGGGGCATCAACGGCCACCCGGTCGCGCTGAAGTACGAGGACTCGCAGTCCGACCCGAAGCAGTCCGTCGCCGTTGCGCAGAAGTTCGTGGGCGACGACAGCATCAGTCTCGTCTTCGGCGACTACTCGTCTGCCGCATCCATCCCGGCGTCGCCGATCTACACCGCGGGCAAGCTGGTGCAGTACGGCTTCAACAACTCCAACCCGGACTTCACGGCCAAGGGCACGCAGTACCAGTGGTCGACGTCCATCACCACGAGCGCCACGTACACCTGGACCGCCGACTACATCAAGAAGCAGGGCATCGACTCCGTCGGAGTGTCCTACCTCAACACCGCCGACTGGGGCATCCCCGCATTCAACGCGTTCAAGGCGGAGGCCAAGAAGGTCGGGCTGAAGATCACGGACGCCGAGGGCGTGCTCGACACCTCCGACGACTACCGCCCGTCGCTGACGAAGGCCGTCGCCGACAAGCCGGACGCCTTCGTCCACATCGGCTATGGGCCCGACGCCGCGAAGATCGTGACGCAGCTGCGCGCGATCGGCTATGACGGCACCTTCTACGGCGGCCAGGACGAGGAGTCGTTCGACGGCACCAAGGATGCGGAAGGCGCCATCAACGGCGCTGAGTTCCTCGCATCCAACCCGGCCAAGGAAGTCCAGGACTTCGTGAAGGCGTTCAAGAAGAAGTACCCGAAGGAGACCGAGGTCACCGGATTCGAGGCAGGAGCATACGACGCCCTTCACGTCGCGGTCGAAGCGGCGAAGATCGGCGGCACCAGCCGGGAGGGCATCCTCGCGGGGTTCAAGAAGGTCAAGGACGTACCGAGCGTCGTCTACGGGAAGATCACCTTCGACCAGTCGACCCGCAGGGTCGCGTCGCCGCAGCTGACCCCGAGCATCCTGAAGGACGGCAGCTGGGTCGCGTACAACGGCTGATCCGTTGACGCTTCCACCGAACGCACCATGCTCGACACTCTGATCGCCGGCCTGCTCCGAGGGAACGTCTACGCCCTCGGAGCGGTCGGCATCTCCCTCGTCTTCGGCGTCATGAACGTCGTCAACTTCGCCCAGTTCTCGTTCTTCGGGCTCGGCGCGATGCTGTCCTGGTTCTTCATCGTGAAGATCGGGCTCCCGTTCTGGCTCGCGCTGATCGTCGTGCTCGTCATCTGCGGCGCGCTCGGACTGCTCATCAACGTGACCGTCGTCCGCCCGCTAGCGAAGTACCTGCCGCTGGCGGCCATGCTCTCCACGTACGCCATCTCGCTGATCCTCGACAACGCCTCCCAGATGGCGTTCAGCGCGCAGTTCCGCGTCTTCCCCGACGTTCTGCCGACCTCGAACCTGCAGCTCGGCAACATGCGGTTCGGCACCTCGGACGTCGTCATGCTGGGGACGACGGCGGTCATCATGGTCGTGATGACCCTGTTCCTGAAGTACGGCAAGGTCGGCCGGGCCATCCGCGCCACGGCGCAGGACCAGGAGGCGGCCCTGCAGATGGGAATCCCCGTCGGCCAGGTGCAGCACGTGTCGTTCGTGATCGCGTCTGCGCTCGGCGGTCTCGCCGGTGTCTTCATCGCCCTCTACGTCGGAATCGCGAACCCGAACTCCGGCCTGGATGTCGGACTCACCGCCTTCGTCGCGGCCACCCTCGGTGGGCTTGGTTCGCTCGTTGGGGCGGTGATCGGCGGCTTCGTACTGGGCATCCTGGAGGCGTTCGGCATCCACTTCTTCGGCGACACCGCGCGCGAGATCATCGTGTTCGTCATCCTGATCGTGGTGCTCATCGTGCGGCCGGGCGGCCTGCTCGGCAAGGTGCCGCTCGTCTCGAGCGAGCCGTTGACGGGCACCTTCCTCGGCAAGGGGCGCCCCATCCGCATCCCGCGCTGGGTGTGGCTCGCCGCATTCATCGTCGGCGGCGTGCTCATCCCGCTCGTCGCGAACGATTACGTGCTGACCACAGGAACCCAGGTCCTGATCTACGCGATCATCGCCGCGGGATTCACCGTGACCGCGGGGCAGGCGGGCGTGCTGGCGCTCGGCCAGGCCGGCCCGATCGCGATCGGCGCGTATACCTCTGCGCTGCTCTCCCTCTACCTGCACTTCCCGTTCTGGGTCGCGCTGCCGGTCGCCGGGATCGTCGCCGCCGTCGTCGCCTCGATCCTCGCCTCGCCGATCTGGGGCGTGAAAGGCCACTACATCTCGATCGCGACGCTGGGTCTCGGCATCGCCATCGTCGCGGTGATCCAACTGGTGCTGCCGCAGGGCCTGTACAACATCCCCGTGCCCGAATGGTTCGGGACGCCGCTGAACACCCCGCAGGCGTACTACCTGATCGACTTCGGCGTGCTGGTGCTGACGCTGCTGGTGATGTGGCGAATCAGAGGATCGCACCTGGGGAAAGTGATCTCGTCCGTCGGCTCGGACGAGGTCGCAGCGCTCGCCTCCGGCGTCCGGGGCCGCAACTACAAGGCGCTCTCCTTCGCCGTCTCCGGCTTCTTCGCCGGCGTCGGCGGCTCCCTGCTCGCGCACCAGTACACCTACATCGACCCGACGATCTTCACCATGCTGATGTCGCTCCTCGTGGTGACCATCGTGATCCTCGGCGGCATCAACCTGCCGTACGGGGCGGTGATCGGCGCCATCGTGCTGATCGGGGCGATGGAGCTGCTGCGGTTCACGCCGGAGCTGCGCATCATCGTCTACGGGCTGGTCCTCATCCTCGCAGTGCGGTTCCGGCCGGGAGGGATCCTGGTGAAGAACGCATGAGCGAACCACTGCTGGACGTGCACGACCTCGAACGGCACTTCGACGGCGTCAAGGCCGTCGACGGTGTCTCCTTCTCCGTCGCACACGGGGAGGTCGTCTCCATCATCGGCCCCAACGGTTCCGGCAAGACCACGACGCTCAACCTGGTGACCGGCACCTTCCGGCCGAACAGCGGGACGATCGCTCTGGAGGGGGAGCGGATCGAGCGCGCAGACAGCGCACGGATCGCCGAGCACGGCATCGCCCGCACCTTCCAGAACGGGCGCGTCTTCGCGACCCTCTCCGTGGCGGACAACATCGAGGTCGGATTGCACACGACCCTCCGCGCGAACCGCCCGTTCCGCCGCCTGTCGAACGTGTTCCTGCTGCGCTGGATCCCGCTGCTCGCCGAGCTGTACATCGCGATCGTCGGCACGCCGGCCTCGCGCAGGGAGCAGGCGGAGATCGCGGAGGTCGTCGAATCCGAGATCGACCGGTTCGAGGCACGGCTCGGGCCCCGCCGCGACGACCCGGCGTACTCACTCAGCTACGCCAACCGGCGGCGCACCGAGATCGCCCGCGCGCTGGCCCTCTCACCCAAGCTGCTCGTGCTCGACGAGCCGACGGCCGGGATGAACCAGTCGGAGACAGCCGAGGTGCTCGAGCAACTCCTGGAGCTCAAGACGACGGGGCAGGCCATCCTGTTGGTGGAGCACAAGCTCGACCTCGTGATGGCGGTCTCGGACCGGGTGATCGTGATGGACGGCGGTCGGATCATCGCCGAAGGCCGACCTGACGAGGTCAGGACGAATCCCGCGGTGATCGAGGCGTACCTCGGCCGCCGTCGCGGACTGGGAGGGGTGGACCTCAAGTGACCGAGCTGCTCGCGCTGGACGACGTCAACGTCTACTACGGCCCGTTCCACGCGCTGCGAGGCAATTCGCTGACGGTGGGGGAGGGAGAGATCGTCTCGCTTCTCGGCGGCAACGCCAGCGGCAAGTCGACCACGATGAAGACCATCCTCGGGCTGGTCAGGCCGAAGACCGGCACCGTCCGGTTCGCCGGAGAGGACGTCACCAACGCACCCACGCGCCGCCGCGTCGCCGCCGGCATCGCGTCCGTGCCGGAGGCCAGGCGGGTCTTCCCCGAGATGACCGTCGACGAGAACCTGATCGCCGGCGCATACACGCGGCGCGACAAGGCGGGCGTCGCCGACGACCTCGACCGGATGCGCACCCACTTCCCCCGGCTCGCGGAGCGCCGCCGCCAGCAGGCAGGGACGCTGTCGGGAGGAGAGCAGCAGATGCTCGCATTCGCCCGAGCGCTGATGAGCCGACCACGCCTGGTGTGCATGGACGAACCGACGATGGGACTGTCGCCGAAGCTCGTCGACCAGGTGCTGGACGAGATCGTCCGCATCAACCGGGAATTGGGCGTGGCCGTGCTGTTCGTCGAGCAGCAGGCGGAGCTTGCGCTCTCCATCGCCTCCCGCGGCTACGTGCTCGCGACGGGCGCGATCGTGCTCGAAGGCACCGCGCAGGAACTCCTCGACGACCCTCAGATCCAAGAGGCGTACCTCGGAAAGGCGGGACAGTGACCGGCACCCCTCAGCAACCGCGGCGAGCCAAGCGGCTCGGGTTCTTCACCCGGCTGCTCGACGACGGGAGCGCCATCGACCGCTACCGCAACGCGCTCGACCAGTTCGCCCGCGCGGAGGAGGTCGGGCTCGACTCGGTCTGGGTCGCTCAGCATCATTTCCACGAGAACGAGGGAGGACTTCCGTCGCCGTTCGTGCTTCTCGCGCAGGCGGCGGCGCGTACGTCCCGCATCCACCTGGGCACGGGGATCGTGACGCTTCCGCTGGAGGAGCCGCTGCGCGTCGCCGAGGATGCCGCCGTGCTGCAGTTGCTCTCCGGGGGCCGCCTCGAACTCGGGATCGGCTCGGGAGGGACGCCATCGTCGTTCCCGCCGTTCGGCCACGAGTCCGCCGACCGCGCGGCGATCTACGACCGTCATCGCGAGACCCTGGTGGCGGCCCTGCGTGGAGACACCCTGACGTCGGATGACGGCGCCCTGTATCCCGCTGCCCCCGACCTGCTCGGGTCGGTGTGGGAGGCGACCTTCTCTGCGGCGGGAGCGGAACGCATCGGCCGCAGAGGCAACGGCCTGATGCTCTCCCGCACCCAACCACGGAAGAACTGGACGGACCCGACCTCCCCTGAGCTGCAGGAGGCCGTCGTCGACGCCTACCTGGCCGCCCTCCCCGACGGCGTCGAGCCGCGCATCCTCGCATCCCGGTCGGCGCTCGTCGTCGACACGGAGGAGGAGGCGGCCCGCTGGGTGCGTCGCGGAATCGACCGCGGCAGGACGTTCGTCGACGCCCAAGGTCTGGAGGTACCGGCCGGCGTCTCCGAGACCGAGCTGCTGGCCTGGCTCGATATCCACATCGGCACGCCGGAGCAGGTGCTGGCGACCTTGCGGACGGACACGATCCTGGCGCGCGCGACCGACGTCGCCTTCCAGCCGCATCCCATCGACCCGCCGCACGAGACGGTGCTCCGCTCCATCGAGCTCATCGCGGCGGAGGTCGCGCCCGAACTCCTCGACTGGGCGCCCGCCCTGCCCGTGCCCGCGAACCACTGAAAGGACTGTCCATGCCCACCGACGTCATCGATCAGCTCGTCGGCATCGCCCCAGGCGACGCCCTCGACACCCTGCGCGACCAGCGGCCGAACGCGCGCGCCAACGCGCAGGCCAGCTACGACGCACTCTTCCACTCCGACGAACGGGAGGAGGTCAGCCAGCGCGAGCGGCTCGCCGTCGCGTTCTGGACCGTCGCGCTCTCGCAGTCGCCGACCGCCTCGCACTATCGCGACCTTCTCGCTGCCGAGGATGCCGGGCTCCTCGCCGCTCTGCAGGCCGCTCTGCCCGGGGCCGTCACGGAGGGACCGTACGGCGAATACCCGGCAGGACCGCTGACCGTCGAGAACGTCGCCGGCCTCATCTGGGCCCCCGACGCCACCCTGACCGCGGAAGCCGGCGCACGTCTCGCCGCCGCACTCTCCCACACGCACCTCCTCGTCTACCGCCCGCGTGACTCGTCGGCCGACGCCCTGCAGGCGCTGCTCGACGCAGGCTGGTCCACCACCGGCATCGTCACCCTGTCTCAGCTCGTCGCATTCCTCAGCTTCCAGCTCCGCGTCGTCGCGGGGCTCACCGTCCTGAAAGGAGAGCTCGCATGAGCGACACTGTCATCCAGCACGACTTCGTAGCACCCAACGCCTTCACCCAGGCCGAACTCGGCTGGGAGGCGTGGCTGGAGCCGTTGCCTCTCGACGAGCTGACCGACCGCCACTACGAGGGCCTGGTCGACAAGGGGCGCGCGAACAGTCCGTACTTCCGACTCCTCGTCCGCGACCCTGACATCCTCGGCGCCCGCACGCGAACCGACAACGACATCTTCTACAACGAGAAGGGCGGCCTCACCCGCGCACTCCGCGAACTCTCGGCCGCCAGTGCATCCCGGACGAACGGATGCATCTTCTGCGCGTCGGTCCACTCCCGCTTCGCCACGCACAAGTCCAAACGACCGGACGACGTGCAGCGTCTGCTCGACGAGGGCCCGGCCGGGCAGCAGGACGACCCGCAGTGGCGCGCCGTCATCGACGCCTCCGTCGCCCTCACCGTGATCCCCAGCGCGTTCGGCGCGGAGAACGTGCGGCAGCTGAGGGAGTCCGGGCTCGACGACCTGGCGATCATCGACGCAATCAACGGCGCGGCATTCTTCAACTGGGCGAACCGGCTGATGCTGTCTCTTGGGGAGCCGACGCCGGCGGCGAGCTGAATCTCGGACCGATGGACGGGCGAACCGTCGGCGGTGACGCGCGGCTGCGCGATCAGAGGGCTTTGTTCTCCGCCTGCCGTCTGGCCTCATCACGGAGCGTGGCGCGGCCTTCTCGGTAGAGACGGATCCCCTGACCGAGGCTGACACCCGCCCCGACGAAGACGGCCGTGGTCAAGAATCGGACGAAGTCATCCCAGGCACCCGCATCCCATCTGGCGAAGTGGAGGGCGATGCCGACGGGCAGGATGACCACTCCGAGCCAGAGCAGCAGCTTCCCGTTCCGCAGTTCCTGACGGCCGATACCGACAAGCGGCGTCTGCTCGAGCTCGGATGCGGCGACAGATGCGTCGAACGCGTGGCGGCCCTGCCGGTTGTCCGTCATCGTCAGCCGTGCCGTCGCGCTTCGGACAACTCGGGTACTCGGCGGTGACGTCGCGTCTTCTGATCCACGGCGGGGAGTGTACCCCTGCAGTGAGCGACCCTCAGGTTTTAGGAGCCTGCTGAACGCGTGGATAGAGCAATACGCTGGTGACGCGAGACTGCTCTGGCTCACGTTCGCTGACTGTTGGGAGCGCTGGTGGCTTCGAAAGACGGTATCGATGGGGTGTCGACATCCCATGTGATCAAACCGCTGACGCCCGAGACCTTCTCGGCGTGGCTGGCGCTCGCCCAGAAGCACAATGGCGTCTGGGGCGGATGCTACTGCTCGTGGTTCCACGGCGACACCGAGCAGACGGTGAAGAGCGCGTACGACGGGCCGACGTTCAAGCGGCGTCTCGTGGAGGAGGGGGTCGCGCACGCCGCGCTTGTCTTCGACGGCGACGACGCGATCGCGTGGTGCGAGTACGGAAGCCCGGCCGAACTGCCGCACATCTACCACCGCAAGGAGTACGACGCCGGCGAGACCTCGCCGGCGCCGTGGCGGATCACCTGCTTCTTCGTCGACCGCGACCACCGGCGGTCCGGGGTGGCACGGGAGGCCCTGGATGGCGCGCTCGACCTGATCGCGCTGGCGGGCGGTGGTGAGGTCGTCTCCTTCCCCAACGAACTCGTACCGGGCAAGAGGACGTCGTCCTCGTTCCTCCACAACGGCACCCGCGCCATGTTCGAGAAGGCCGGATTCACGTTCGAGCGACACATTGGCAAGAGCAAGACCGTGATGCGCAGGACAATCCTTCCGGATCTCGGATAGTACCGCCACGCGACCGTAGGATTGTCCAGGTGATGCGTGGGAACGCATATTCTCCGCAGTCGTCGACTCCCATAGGGTCCTGGTTATGTCCGATCTGCAGGCTTCGTTCCCCCTTCCGCCCGTTCCAGATTCTCAGCGTGCCCTCGCGGTCGCAGCGTGGGGTGAACCCGTCGAACTCCGCACGTACGAGCCGGGTGAACCCGGTCGTCTGCCGGCCTTTCTGGAGTCCCGCGTGTACCAGGGGTCTTCCGGCCGGGTGTACCCCCTGCCGTTCATCGAGTCCGTCAGCCACGACGCGACGATGCGCACCTGGCAGGCTGTCCACCTGGAGAACGAGTACCTCCGCCTGGTGATCCTTCCGGAGCTCGGCGGGCGCGTCCACATCGCCGTGGACAAGACGACGGGGCAGGACTTCTTCTACCGCAATGACGTCATCAAGCCGGCACTGGTCGGACTCGCCGGGCCCTGGATCTCCGGCGGCATCGAGTTCAACTGGCCGCAGCACCACAGGCCAGCGACCTTCCTGCCGATGGACTGGACGATCGAACGGGAGGACGACGGCTCCGTCACCGTCTGGTGCTCCGACCACGACCCGTTCGCGCGGATGAAGGGGATGCACGGCATCCGGCTGCGCCCGGGGAGTGCGGTGCTCGAAGCGCGGGTTCGGCTGTTCAACCGGACGGACACCACCCAGACCTTCCTCTGGTGGGCGAACGTGGCGGTGCGCGTGCACGACGAGTATCAGTCGTTCTTCCCGTCCGACGTCCACGTGGTGGCCGATCACGCCAAGCGCGCAGCGACCGCGTTTCCCGCGGCCGACCGCCCGTACTACGGGATCGACTACGCGGCCCGCGCCGACCCGTCCGATCCGGCGTTCGTCGCCGACGACGCCGACCGGCTCGACTGGTACCGCAACATCCCGGTGCCGACGTCGTACATGTGCGTCGCGAGCGAGGACGACTTCTTCGGAGGCTATGACCACTCGACAGCACTCGGCTTCGCCCACGTCGCCGACCACCACATCGCGCCGGGCAAGAAGCAGTGGACCTGGGGCAACGCACCCTTCGGCTGGGCCTGGGATGCGAACCTCAGCGACGACCGCAGCGCATACGTCGAGCTGATGGCCGGGGTGTACACCGACAACCAGCCCGACTTCACCTACCTGGCTCCTGGCGAGACCAAGACGTTCAGCCAGTTCTGGTTCCCCTATCACGACATCGGTCCGCTGAGTCAGGCGTCCACCGACCTCGCCATCAGCATCGCGGAGGACGACAGCGATCAGGTCGTCACGGACGGCCGCGGGCGCATCGTGACCGTGGGGCTCGCCGCGACACGCGTCTACGACGAGCTCGACCTCCGGCTGCTCGACGCGGACGGTGCCGTGGTGTGGGAGCAGCGCTGCGCCGTCGCGCCAGGGCGGCCCGTCGTCGCGCGCGTGACCGTAGCGTCAGCGGGAGACCTGGATGTGGTCGCCGTGGAAGACGGCGTCGAACTGCTTCGCGCGACGACCCGGTTCCGTGACGCCGCCGCAGACGGGTTCGAGGTCGCCACCGAGCCACCCGCCCCGGCGGACATCGAGTCTGTTGACGAGCTGTACCTCACCGGCGTGCACCTGGCCCAGTACCGGCACGCAACCCGGTCCCCGGAGCCGTACTGGCGGGAAGCGCTACGGCGCGACCCCGGCGACTCCCGCACGCACATCGCCCTGGCTTCCGCCGACCTCAGCTCGGGCCGGATGGCCTCTGCCGAGGAGCACCTGCGCGAAGCGCTCCGCCGGCAGACCCGACGCAATCCGAACCCCGCCGACGGCGAGGCATCGTACCTCCTCGGCGTGGTGCTGCAGGAGACCGGCCGCGACACCGAAGCGGACGACGCGTTCGCGAAGGCGGCCTGGTCGCACGCGTGGCGCGCGGCGTCCTCGCTCGCACGCGCGCGCATCGCCGCTCGAGCCGGGCGCTGGGTGGACGCGCTCGAACAGGCCGAGCTCGCCGCGCACTTCGATGCCGATCAGCTCCAGGCGGCGGCCGTGCGTGTGATCGCGCTGCGGAAGCTGGGCCGTGACGCCGATGCGCTCCAGGTCCTGGATGCTGCCCGTGCGCTCGACGGACTGGACGCGTGGCTGAACGATCTCGCGGAGGCGCACGCGTCCGGGGATGCCGGCACCCTCCGAGACGTCGCGGGAGAGTATCGCTCCCTCGGCCTGACGGTGGAGGCGTTGCGCGTGCTCGACGCGGCCGCTCAGGTCGCCGTCGAGCGCCCCATCCCCGGTGCCGGCGACCCGCTCGCTCTCATTCACTATGCGCGCGCGGAGCTCCTCGAGGAGCTCGGCCGTGCTTCGGAGGCAGCGATCGCGCTCCAGGCGGCGCGCGCCGTGTCCGTCGACCGGTGCTTCGCCGGCGGCCGTGACGATGCGCGCCTGCTGGAACGACGCATCCGTCGCACAGGGGACGGTCGCGCACACGCCCTCCTCGGGCACTGGCTCTACTTCCACCGACGCTACGACGAGGCGATCGAGCACCTGACGCGAGCCGTCGAGGAGCAGCCGGACGACGCGGTGTCTCTGCGCGGTCTCGGCCTCGCCGCGTACAACGTCCAGGGCCGCCCCGACGAGGCCGTGCGCTGGTACCGGAGCGCAGTGGCGGCCGCTCCAGGCGACGCGAAGCTCCGGTATGAAGCGGACCAGCTGGCTCGCCGGATCGGGGCATCACCGGAGCAGCGCCTGGCGCAGCTCGTCGACGCAGGCGACCTCATCGCCGAACGCGACGACCTCGCTCTGGCCTACGCCGAACTGCTCGTGCTCGTCGGCCGCCACCACGATGCGGTCGCGCTGCTCTCCTCGCGCCGGTTCAGCCCGTGGGAGGGAGGCGAGGGGGAGGCGATCCGCGTGTGGACGCTGGCCAAGCGCGCGGTGGCAGCCGAAGCCGTCGACCGCGGCGACGCAGAGTCGGCGGTCGCCGCCCTGGCGAACGCTGTGGATGTGCCGGATTCGCTCGGAGAGGCGCCGCATCCCCTGGCGAATCGTTCAGAGCTGCTGCTGGCGTACGGCGATGCGAATCAGGCCGCCGGACACACTGAGGCGGCGGAGGCATCCTGGCAGGCGGCGGCCAGCAGCGCAGGCGACTTCACCACCATGGCCGCCGTGTCGCACTCCCCGATGACCTTCTTCTCCGTCCTCGCGGCACGACGACTCGACGACCGCTCTCGGGCGGAAAAGCTCACGGCGGAGTTTGCGAACTACGTGGAGGTCGCGCGCCGGGAGAAGCCGGCGATCGACTACTTCGCCACCTCGTTGCCGACGATGCTGATCTTCCAGGAGGACGTCGAGAAGACCCATCGCGACCTCATCGCAGTGATGGACGCCGAACTCGCCCTCCTCGCCGGGGACACAGAGCGCGCCACGGAGATCCTCGCTGCGCTCGCAGAACACGATCCTGCCGCCTCGCTCGTCCGCGAGCTGCTGGAGCAATCGCAGCGTCTGTACGTCGCGTAGCCGCGGTGGGTACCGCGATTAGCCCTTGTGCTGCTCGCGGTACTCGCGTGCGGTCATGCCGTGCACCTTTCTGAACTGTCTGGCGAAGTAGAACGAGTCCGGGTATCCCACCTCGGCAGCGATCGCGGCGACGGTGGCGGAGGTGGTGTCCAGCAGCTCGCGCGCCCGCGACATCCGCAACATCGTCTGGTACTGGAGCACGGGATAGCCGACGTGCCGTTTGAACAGGGCGCTGAAGTGCGACGTGCTCAGGGAAGCCATCGCTGCCAGCTCGGGAATGACGACGCGGTCGGCGAGGTGCGCTCGCAGGTACTCCGTGGCGTGCTCGATCACGTCTCCGGCCTCATCGGAGCGTGAACGCTCGGCAGCCAGGAGGGTGAGCGCGTGCCAGGCGGCCCCTGCTGCCGCATTGAGGCTCGTGGTGGTGCTGTCCCGCTCCATGCGAGCCAGCACCTCCGACATCAGGGACACCACCGGATAGAGATCTCTGGGGCGGCGGACGGGGTTCTCCGCGGTCATCCCTGCCGCCGCCAAGTACGCCTCGACGTCAGGCCCGGCTGCGTGGAACCACCACAGTGTCCACGGAGTCTCCGTATCGGAGCCGTACGCGTGCGGCTGGCGAGGAGGGAGGACGATGACCTGGCCCTTCTGCACGGGGAATCGTCCAGCTTCCGTCTCGCACCAGCCTGAGCCTTCGACGCAGGCGATGACGACAGCCTGCGCGATCGGGGTGGTTCGGCGGCGACCGTGCGAGGTCGCCTGCGGAAAATACCCGCTGTCCGTCACGACAAGTCGAGTGGTTCCCGGCTGTTGCAGAAACTCGCGAACGCGCGGCCGGGGGAGCACCAGCATCCGCTGGCCAGGGAATCCGTCGGGGATAAGCACGGGATGATTGTGTGCCAATGTCAGTGAATTGTCCAGATACACCAACGGTTTCTGCTACGGCGCCCGGTGATACCGACATAGCGTTTATGTCGTTCGGACATAGGATCTTCCTTCGTCCGGCCCCTCGCGATCACACCACGAAATGGAGTCGAAGATGACCCGTAAGACCACCCGATGGCTCACGGCGCTCGGCAGCGCAGCAGCTGCGACAGCGTTGCTCGTTGGCTGCGTCTCCACATCGGGTGAGGCGCAGCAGACGAAGAGCGGCCCGGATGCGTCCGGCCCGCTGATCCTGCAGTCGCGCTTCACCGACGCGGAGAAGGGAGGACTGGACAAGCTGGTGAAGGACTTCAACGCCAAGGGCGAAGGTCAGGTCAAGGTGAACACCATCCCGACCACCACGTTCAACCAGCAGCTCCCCTCCTACCTCACCGCCAAGAACCCGCCGGACGTGTACACCTGGTACGCCGGTCAGGCGACCCGCGACTTCGCCGACCAGAACCTCCTGCTCGACCTGTCGAGCGTGTGGAAGAACCACGAGAACGACTTCCCCGAGGCCCTGAAGTCGCTGAGCCAGGACTCCTCCGGCAAGGACGTCTTCGTGCCGACCGGCTACTACTGGTGGGGCGTCTATTACTTCAAGAGCGACTTCCAGAAACTCGGGATCACTCCGCCGAAGACCTGGGATGAGTTCCTGGCCGCGTCGGAGAAGATCAAGAGCCAGGGCGTCACCCCGTTCACGGCCGGCCTCAGCGACAACGCGTGGCTCGCCTCTGCCTGGTTCGACTACCTCGACCTCCGGATCAACGGCGCGGACTTCCACCTCAAGCTGCTGGCAGGCAAGGAGAAATACGACAGCCCAGAGGTGCGCAAGGTGTTCGCCGCCTTCAAGCAGGTGCTGCCGTACTTCGATCCAGCGGTGCTCGGCACCACGCAGAACCAGGCGATGAGCGACTTCTCGCAGGGCAAGGTGTCGATGTATCTGCTCGGGGCGTGGGCGCAGCCATCGGTTCCCGCCGACAAGCAGGGCGACCTCGCGTTCTTCCAATTCCCGATCATCGACCCCAAGGTGCCGGTGGCGGAGGAAGGGCCGACGGACGGATTCATCGCCAGCGCGAAGACGGACAAGCCGAACCTCACCAAGAAGTTCCTCGACTACGTGGCGAGCGCGCAGGCGCAGTCCGACCTGGCGAAGAGCCAGCAGGGCACATACCTGCCGGCGAGCTCGAAGGCGACGCTGAGCCTGGATGCGCTGTCCAAGCAGGGCAAGGACATGCTGGAGTCGGCGAAGCAGATCACCCAGTTCTACAACCGGGACGCCGGTGACGCCCAGCAGACGCCGGCCGACACCGCGATGACGAGCTTCATCGCGCATCCGGAGAACCTGGATCAGATCCTCAAGGACTGGGATGCAGCATCCCAGAAGATCAGGGCCACTTCGTGACGACCATCACCTCGGTTCGCGGTCGGCGGCGGATCTCCATTCCGCCGCCGATCGTGTTCGCGCTCGTCCTCATCCCGTTCCTGATCGAGGCCGTCGGCGTCTTCTGGCCCGCCTTCCAGGGCATCAGCCTCTCGTTCCTCCACTGGAACGGCATCGGCCCCGCCACCCCGGTCGGCGCGCAGAATTACGTCGATCTGTTCTCAGACCCGATCTTCCTCACAGCGCTCAAGAACACCGCGATCTGGATCGTGCTGTTCGGCGGCATCTCGTTCGTCGCCGGGCTCGGCGTCGCCATGCTCTTCCAGTCGGAGCGCCGAGGGGTGGGCATCTACCGCACCGCGCTGTTCCTCCCGATCGTGTTCTCGCTGGTCGTCACCGCGCTGATCTGGGGCGCCTTCTTCCAGCCGAACGGCGTGCTCAACAACATCCTCGACGCCGTCGGGCTGCACAGTTGGACGCACGTCTGGCTGGGCGACTCGAGCACCGCTCTCTACGCGGTGATCGTCGCTGCGCTGTGGCGTGAGATCGGTTACGTCATGGTGCTCTTCATCGCCGGCCTCAAAGCGCTCGACCCCGCGGTCCAGGAGGCCGCCAAGGTCGACGGCGCCACGGCCTGGCAGCGCTTCTGGAACGTCACCATGCCGCAGCTGCGCAGCGTCAACCTCGTGGTGCTCTCCGTGCTGATCATCGACTCGCTCCGCTCCTTCGACATCGTCTGGGCGATGACCAGGGGCGGCCCATACCATTCGACCGAACTGCTCAGCACTTACATGTTCTCCACCGCGTTCGGTTCGCACGCTCTCGGATACGCGTCCGCCATCGCCGTGGTCATCTTCGTCCTCGCGATCGCCGTCATCGTGTCCTACCTCGTGCGCGCACTCTCCGAGGAGAAGGAGTCATGACGACGACCACGGCCCCGGCCAGAACCGCCACCTCCCACGCCCCGACGACGCTGCGCAGACGCAGCAGGCGCCGGACAGCAGCGACCGTCGGCTTCCACACCACGGGGATTCTGATCTCGCTCGCCTGGTTCGCCCCCATCCTGGTGGTGCTTATCACCTCGTTCCGCACGTTCGACGACATCTCCGCCAACGGCATCGCGAGCCTCCCGCGCACGTTCACCATCGACACGTACGTGCAGGCGTGGAACCAGGGCGGGCTGTTCCAGGCGCTGGTGAACAGCATGATCGTCACCATCCCGACCGTCATCCTGACCCTCCTGCTCTCTGCGGCAGCGGCGTTCGGGCTCAGCCGCTTCCGCATCTCGTTCCGGCGGACGATCCTGCTCCTGATGCTCGCGGGCAACCTGCTCCCGGTGCAGATGCTGCTGATCCCGGTGGCCCGCCTCACGCAACAGGTGAACGTCTATGACACGCTCGGGGCGTTGATCGCCGTGCAGGTCGCGTTCGGCATCGGCTTCTACACGTTCGTCCTGTACGGCTTCATGCGCACCATCCCGAACGAGCTGCAGGAGGCAGCCACGCTCGACGGCGCCGGCACGGTCAGGATCTTCCTCCAGGTGATCCTTCCGCTCACCCGGCCTGCCCTCGCAGCGCTCGGAGCCCTCTCCTTCACCTGGGTGTTCAACGACCTGCTCTGGTCGATCACACTGCTGCAGACCTCGGAGAAGCTGCCGATCACGGCGGCCGTGCTGTCCCTTCAGGGCCAGTACGTCTCGAGCTGGTCGGTCATCGCCGCAGCCACCGTGGTCGCCGCCATCCCGTCCACCATCGTCTTCCTGCTCTTCCAGCGCAGCTTCATCGGGGGCCTCGCCCTCGGATCGGTGAAATAGAACACATGCTCGTCGACACGGACCTCGTACATCTGCGCGCGGGAGGGACGAGCGTCGTCGTCCTCCTCGACGGCAACCGGCTTCCGCGCATCCTGCACTGGGGCGATGACCTCGGCGAGCTCGATGCCGGGGAACTTCGCACGATCGCGCAGGTCTCGCTCCCGGCCGTCGGCGACAGCGTGGTGACGTACCCGCAGCCGGTGCCCGTGCTCGCCCAGTTGCACGAGGGCTGGCTGGGGCGTCCCGGCCTCGTCGGGGATTCCGGTGGCCGCCGCTGGGCGCCGGTCTTCCGCACGGCGCGGAGCGAGCTCGTCACGACGGACGCGAGCGTCGCCCTGCACACGGAAGCGACAGATGACGCGTACGGCTTGGCGCTCACGATCGAACTCGACGTGCTGGCGGAGAGCGGGCTCGTCAGACAGCGAGCGCGACTGCGCAACCTGAATGCGGACGTGTTCCGGGTGGAGAGCCTCGAACTCGCACTGCCTGTGCCGGCAGAAGCCGACGAGGTGCTGGATCTGACCGGGCGCTGGTCGCTCGAGCGGGTGCCGCAACGGCGCGCATTCGATGTCGGCGAGTGGGTGCGCGCGTCGCGCGGCGGCAAGCCCGGGCTGGAGCACACGCTTCTGCTCGCGGCAGGCGAACGCGGCTTCGGCTTCCGCTCGGGACGGGTGTGGGCCACGCATCTCGGCTGGAGCGGAAATCAGACCCTCGCCGCAGAGCGCACCCCCGCGAACGTGCGGCGCCTGTCGGCCGTCGAGGGTCTCGCGGCCGCAGAGGTCGAGCTCGCCGAAGGCGACGAGTATGTGACGCCGTGGCAATACGGCGCGTGGGGCGACGGGCTGGATGAGCTCGCTGCGCGGTTCCACCGGCACCTGCGGGCGTCGAGCGCTCACCCGACAGGTCGCCGTCCCGTGCTGGTGAACACCTGGGAAGCCGTCTACTTCGACCACGACCCGGCGGCTCTCACCCGGCTCGCCGAGGAGGCCGCCGCCGTCGGGGCCGAACGCTTCGTGATCGACGACGGGTGGTTCACCGGCCGCCGCGACGACACCACCTCTCTCGGTGACTGGGATGTGGACATCGAGCGCTGGCCGGACGGCCTCGCCCCGATCGCCGAGCGCGTCCGGGAGCTCGGCATGGACTTCGGCCTCTGGTTCGAGCCGGAGATGATCAACCTCGACTCACGGCTCGCCGTCGAGCATCCCGAGTGGATCTTCGACGCCGGCCACGGTCCCGGCCTGCCGTCGCGGCAGCAGCACGTCCTCGACCTCGGGCACCCGGAGGCATACGCGTACCTGCTCGACCGGATGAGCACCCTCATCGCCGAGCTCGGCATCGCCTACGTGAAGTGGGACCACAATCGCTACCTGCTCGACGCCGGACACACCCCCTCCGGGAGGCCGGGGCTGCGCGAGCAGACCATCGCCGCCTATCGGCTGATGGACGAATTGCACCGCAGGCACCCCGGTCTCGAGATCGAGTCGTGCGCCAGCGGCGGGGGACGCATCGACCTCGGCGTCCTCGAACGAACCCAGCGTGTCTGGCCGAGCGACTGCAACGACCCGCATGAACGGCTGGAGATCCAGCGGTGGACGGGGCTCCTCGTCCCGCCCGAACTGCAGGGCACACACATCGGAGCGGAGGAGTCGCACACGACGCACCGCGTGCATCCGTTGTCGTACCGAGGAGAGAAGGCGATCTGGGGCAACCTCGGCGTCGAGATCGACCTGCTGACCGCCGACGACGAAACCAAGCGCGAGCTGGCGGACTGGATCGACTTCCACAAAGAACACCGGGAGCTGCTGCACTCGGGGGTCGTCGTCCACGCCGACCTCGCGGAGCCGGCCGCCCGGCTGGAGGGCGTGGTGAGCGCGTCTGCCGACGAGGGCCTGTACGCGTTCTCGATCGTCGAGCGGCCGAGCACCTGGCCCGTCGGCCGAGCGGGTCTGCCCGGTCTGGACGACGCGAAGACCTACGCCGTCCGCGCGGTTTTCCCCACCGGGGAACGGCCGGCCGGCGCGCAACCGCCGTGGCTCGCCGACGAGGTCGTTCTAAGCGGTCGCGTCCTGCGCCGCGTTGGCATCGAGATGCCGTCACTGGACCCCGATCGATCCCTGCTGCTGCATGTCCGTGCGGTCTGACCCTGTCCGCCTCTCCCGAACGTCAGACGGTCGGAGCATCGAAGCGACTGTTTCGCGGGTCGGAGCCGGCCTTCAAGCTCTGAGCGTCGACGGGCTCGACCTCGTCTCCGGCGGCCGCGAAGGACCTGTCGCGTATTCCGGAGCGGTTCTCGTCCCGTGGCCCAACCGCATCCGGCGCGCGACCTGGACGCTCGATGGCGCGACGCAGTCGCTCGACGTGACGGAGTCGACCGGCGGAAACGCCCTGCACGGCCTCGTCGCGACCACGCCGTTCGAGGTCATCGAGCACGACCAGGACGTCGTCGGCCTGGCGGCGTCCGTGGACAGTCCCGCCGGCTACCCGTTCGAGCTCGACGTCGAGGTTCGGTATCACCTGGTTCCGACGGGGATCCGATCCGAGATCACCGTCGTCAACCGGAGCGACAGGCCGGCTCCGGTCGCGGTGGGCGTGCATCCATACCTGCGGGTCGGGGATGCACCGTCGACGGACCTTCGGATTCAGGTCGCCGCGGAAACCACGCTGGTGCTCGGCGACGACAATCTGCCACGAGCTTCCGAGCCGGTCGCCGGCACGCCGTACGACCTGCGCACACCGACGGTGCTGGAGGACGCCCCCGGGCACGCCGCGTACACCGGGTTGCACTCGGAAGCGGGCCGAATCCGGATGCGACTGTGCGACGACCGCACCGGGGAGTCGGCGACTCTGTGGGCGGACGAGCGGTTCCGCTGGGCGCAGGTCTATGTCACGGATCGACCGCCAGGCCGCGGCCCAGGCGCGCTCGCAGTGGCCCTCGAGCCCATGACGGCCCCGCCTGATGCGTTCAACTCCGGCGTCGATGTCCACTGGATGCCCCCGGCCTCCCGCTGGACGCTCGAGTGGGGCATCGACCGTCGGCGCTTCCGTTCGTGACCGGTACGGGTCCCGGCGCCGCCGGAACCCGCACCCGTCACGAACGTCGCCCGCTCAGGCGCAGGTGATCAGCGGTGCCGCCCAGTCTGCGCGGTCGTTGTAGCCGCCGTCTCCCGCGTCTCCGACGTGCAGCACGAGCTCGCGCACACCCGTGAGGTCCGCGTCGAACGCTGCGGCGGTGCCCCTGGCGACCGTGCCGCTGTCCCAGACCGTCGTGCCGTCCGCGATCAGCGAGAAGGTCGCCGTTCCGCCGTCCGGGCCGACGTTGTCGACGACATCGTCGATGCCGGCGATCCCGGTCAGCCGAGTGCACGTGCCGCCCAGGTAGTAGCGGATGTCGGACGGACTGGCCACGCCGAGCCCGGTGGGGTACGTGCTCCCCGCGACCCGGATCGGGTTGCCGCCACCGACGCTCTGGTCGATGGCAGGCGTCATCCAGCCGCTCGTCGCCGACACCCAGGGCTGGTGCGACAACGGCTGGTTCGCGCCGGATGGCGGTGCGGGAGCGATCGTCACGGTCGATGCCGGCGATGTGACGGTCACCGGTCCACGGAGGCCGACGAACCGGACGGATGCGGTGACCGCCGACGCTCCGACGGGTGCGCTCGTCGGCACGGCGACAGTGAACGCCACATCGACAGAACGGCCGGGCTGGATGAGCGCCGGTTGCCGGCCCTTCGTCGTGCTCGTCCAGCCGTCCGGCGTTGCGAGCGTCGTCTTCGGAAGAGCGACGGGCGTGGTTCCGTCATTCCGGACCGTCACCCTCACGTCGAGTTTCGACCCAGCCGCGGCGAGCAGATTGACACTGGGACTCACGGCGGTGCCGTTCACGGCGGTGACCGCCGGCGCCCCCGCTGTCACGCGCGGACTGTCAGGGATGCCCGTGCTCTTGCTGACGACGAGGACGGACACGCCGTGGGCGGGCACCTGGGAGCGGATCGAATCCTTGGCTTCGCTCACCTGGTGGGTCCACGCATCCTTGACGGTCACGCGGGTGGCTTTCAGGCCGATCGTCGCCGGCGTCGTCGCGATCTCGGTCGCGGTGTCTCCGCGGTTGACGAGCGCGACGGCTGTCGCCCCGTTCGCGAGCGGCTTCGTCCAGGTCTCCGTCGTGCCGGCCGGCCCGACGCGGACCGCCTGCTTGCCGAGAGCATCCCGATCGATCGCGAGCAGGTCGGGGTTGGTGAGTGCGGCGATCGTCGCCTGGCTGAAGGTGCGCGGGTCGCTGCCGACCACCAGGGGGGCGGCCGACATCGACCACAGCGCCATCTGCGAGCGGAACTCCTCATCCGTCATCCCCAGTTGCGGCCCAAGGTAGTCCGGGTCGTTCCAGTGACCCGGCCCTGCGACCTCCGGGTGCCGTGCGTTGGCGTCGAAGTTGCGGAGCACGTCGGTGTATTTGATCGAGTTCACGAAGCCGACGTCGGTGTATGTGCGCCACGACTGGGCGATCGCCGGTGCGTAGCTCCAGGTGTTCGTCGACTGCTGCGACTCCGGGTAGTTGCCCCAGTCGGGCGACGTCACGGGGTTGCAGAGGTTGAAGATGATCGGCCGCCCGCTGCTGTTGTGCCGGAGGGCGTCCGCGAACTGCGTGTACACGGTCTTCGGGTCGAGGTTCGCAGCGATTCCGCAGAGGAAGTCGACCTTCACGGCGTCGAACCCCCACGTCGCGAACGTGTCGGCGTCGGTCTGGTAATGGCCGTAGCTGCCGAGCCCGCACGATCCGGGGATGTACGGGCCGGCGTCGGTGTAGATGCCGGCCTTGAGCCCCTTCGCGTGGATGGCGGCGGCGAGAGCGGCCATCCCGTCCGGGAAGCGTGCCGGGTCGCCCTGCAGCAACCCGTCGGCGCCGCGCGGGGTCGCCGCTTGCCATCCGCCGTCGAGCCAGACGATGTCGTACCCGGCTTTGGCGAGGCCGCTGGAGACCAGGTGGTCGGCGACGTCCAGCACCTGAGCTGCGGTGTAGTCGCCGCCCAGACCGAAGTACGTGTTCCAACCGGCGTACGGGGTCGCGGCGAGCGGGGCAGAAGGCGCGGCGGCGACCGCCGTGGGCGGCGAGGCCGGCTGAGGCGCAGCGGCCGCTGGCAAGGCCAACGCCGTCGACGCCGAGAGGCCGAGCAGCGCCGCGACGCCGAGCCCCAGTATGCGTTTCGTCAACATCAATACTCCTGACTTCTTTGTCGCCTGGCAGACCCAGGCACCTCATCAGACCGCAGGAGAGCGATGGCCGAAATGCAGGAGATCACGGAATATCTGGACAAGTCGACGATTGAGCGCACCGATCCGCAAGCCGGTCGGGTCGGTCGCGAGCGAAACGGACCGAGCCCATTCCGCCCCTCCTCACACCCGCGTCGGCGCCCCGAGCCCCGCGGCCGCCGCCGTCATGGCCGCCTCGGCGGACTCCACCGTGATCAGGCTGTTCCCCGCCACGATGTGCAACCCGTACGCATCCTCGAGGGCCACCAGGTTCATCGCCAGCGTCGCCACGTCGAGGCGGGGGGCGAATGCTCCGGATGCGGTCCCTCGCTCCAGGATGGTGGTGTACGTGGCGAGCTGGCGCAGGTACATCTTCTCGACCAGGTCGTCGTGCAGCTTCGACGTTCCCGCCAGCACGTCGAACTCGTAGAGGAGGCGCATCAGGGCGTCGTCCGGGCCGCTGGGGAGACCCTCGCGGATGGCGGCGGCGAGCTGGAGCTGGGGCTCTGCGATGGCGGCGACCACGGCGTCGCGGTGGTCGCAGAAGCGTTCGAGACCGGCGCGGTGGGCCTCGACCAGGAGGGCGTCGAGGTCTTCGTAGTAGTAGAGGATCGCGCCGCGGGTGAGGCCGGCCTTCTCGGCCACGTCCGCGAGCGAGAGGGAGCGGAGGCCGTGCTCGGAGACGGCGGTGAGCGCCGCCTCCACGAGGTCGGCGCGGCGTTCCTCCTGCCTGCGCGGTCTGGCCATTCCTTGACACTATCCGATCGGCGTGACACACTTTCGGAATTATTTGACACAAGCGTCAAAGAATAGATCCAGTTCACCGCCGAGAGGGATATCCGTGACCGACCTGCTCCTCACCAACGCGTCCGTCCGCACATTCGACGACGCCCGTCCCTGGGCAGAGGCCGTCGGGATCACCGGTGGGAGGATCAGCTACGTCGGCTCCGTGGACGACGCACCGGCCGCCGCCGAGACCCGCGACCTCGGCGGCGCGTCCGTCACGCCGGGCATCATCGACAGCCACAACCACCTGCTGCTCGGCTTCGATCAGGATGCGGTCAGCCTCGAAGGCGCGGACACGCTCGAGGAGGTGCGCCGCCGCATCCACGAGCTGGCGGAGCGCCGCCCCGACCTCGACTGGATCTGCGCCGAGAACGCCGTCTACTCGATCGTCTCCGGCCGCCGCCCGAACGCCGACGACCTCGCCGGACTCACCGACCGCCCGATCTTCGTCACCACCTACGACCAGCACTCGGTGTGGCTGGACGAGAAGGCCATGCGCATCCTCGGGATCGCGGACGGGGGCGACATCCCGTGGGGCCGCCCCGAGCGCCGCGCCGACGGCACGGCCACGGGGTGGGTGACCGACTTCTACACCAGCGCCATGACCACGGCAGGGCTCGCGGGGCTGCAGCGCGACATCCCGATGTACTCCCCGGAGCGCCGCTACCGCAAGCTCATCGGCAGCCTCGGGCTCGCGACCGCGAGCGGCATCACCACCGTGGTCGAGCCGCAGGTGCCGCTTGCCGAGATCGACCTCCTCCACCGCGCGCAGGCGGAGGGCCGGCTGAGCTCGCGCGTGATCGCCGCGCTGTTCCACCCCATCGACGCCGACGCCGCCTTCCGCCGGGACCTCCGGGATGCGGTCGACTCCGCCCCGCACAACGACCTCCTCCGCTTCGGCCCCGTCAAGCTCTACGCCGACGACGTGATCGAACCGCACACCGCGTGGATGCTCGACGACTACGCCGACCGGCCAGGTCACCGCGGCCATCCAAGCGCGCCGCTCGGCGAGCTGACCAGGATCGTCACCGAGCTCGACCGGCTCGGCTTCCAGACTCACACGCACGCCACAGGAGACGGCGGCATCCGGCTGGCCCTGGATGCGATCGAGCACGCCGGCAGAGCCAACGGCACGGTCGACCGGCGTCACGGCATCGTGCACGTCGAGTGCCTGCACCCGGACGACCTCCCGCGGTTCGCGGCCCTCGGCATCACCGCCGCCATGCAGCCGCGGCACTGCTCCCCGGACCTCGTCGCCGGCACCTGGATGGAGAACGTGGGCGAGCAGCGCTGGGACCGCGCGTGGCGCATCCGCTCCCTGATGGCCTCCGGGGCGCACGTCGCCCTCTCGAGCGACTGGCAGGTGGGGGAGATGGACCCGCTCGTCGGCTTCTACTCCGCGCTCACCCGCGCCGGTCTCGACGGGCGAGACGCGTGGACGCCCGACGAACGTCTCTCACTCGACGACACCATCCGCGGCTACACCCGCGAGGGTGCGTGGGCCTGGCACTCCGAGCAGGACCTCGGGGTGATCCGCGTCGGCGCGAAGGCCGACGTGGTCGCCTGGTCCGACGACCTCTACACGCACGAAGGCGACCCGTCCGGCCTGCTCGATCAGCGGGCGGACCTCACCATCGTGGGCGGTGCGGTCGTGCACGACGCGGCCGCCGCATCCGCTGTCCCGTCCGTCTACGGCGGGCTCGCGCACTGCTCGGCGACCCACGCCGAGACGGTCAGCACCCCCCACTGATCCGTCCCCCCCCTGATCCGTTCCTCCCACCGTCGCGAAGGAAACCCTCATGTCCCAGCTCGACCCGGCCATCGCACCGTCCCGCACCGCGGAAGCACCTCCAGCATCGGGGGCTCCCGGCCTCCGCAGAACCCTCAAGCTCCGGCACATCGTCTTCCTCGGGCTGGCGTACATGGCGCCCCTCGCGGTCTTCGACACGTTCGGGATCGTGGCGGACGTCACCCACGGGCACGTCCCACTCGCCTATCTCGTCGTGCTCGTCGCCGTCCTGATCACGGCGCTCAGCTACTCCAGGATGGTCAAGGTCTTCCCGTTCGCCGGCTCGGCATACACGTACACCAGGGAGGCGATCAACCCGCACATCGGCTTCCTGGTCGGCTGGGCGGCGACCCTCGACTATCTGCTGCTGCCGATGATCAACGCGCTGCTGTCGGCCATCTACATGTCAGCGGCGTTCCCCGGCATCCCGTCGTGGGTGTGGATCCTGTCCACCATCGTCATCTGCACGGTCCTGAACCTGATCGGGGTGCAGATCGCGGCGAAGGTGAACGTGATCCTGGTGGTGATCCAGGTGGTGGTCGCCGTGGTATTCGTCGCGCTGACGATCAAGAACATCGTGGATGGCGCGAACGGCGCCTCGTTCTCGATGACGCCCTTCTTCTCGCCGGGGCTCGACCTCCCGGCCGTCGCGTCGGGAGCGGCCATCCTCGCGCTGTCGTTCCTGGGCTTCGACGCGGTCAGCACCCTGGCGGAGGAGGCGGAGAAGCCGAAGAGGGACATCCCGAGGGCGATCCTCATCATCGTCGCCGTCGCCGGGGTCTTCTTCGTCTCGGTCACCTACGCGATGCAGGTGCTGTTCCCCGATGTGGCGAAGGTCGGCAACATCGTCGGAGCGTCGCCGGAGATCGCGAAGTACATCGGCGGCGCCGCCTTCCAGGCCGTCTTCATCGGCGGGTACATGGTCGCCGTGCTCGGCTGCGGCATCACCCAGCAGATGAGCGCAGCGCGCCTGCTCTACGCGATGGGGCGGGACGGCGCGCTCCCGAAGCGCTTCTTCGGCTCGCTGAACCGCGCGGGCGTTCCTGCGGCGAATGTGCTCCTCATCGCCGCGCTCGCCTGCTCCGCCGTCTTCCTCGACCTCGGCCGTGCGGCATCCCTCATCAACTTCGGCGCGTTCGTCGCCTTCATCTTCGTGAACCTGTCGGTGATCTTCACCTACCTCCGGTTCGTGAAGAAGCGCGGCTGGCGTGCTGCCATCGGGTACCTGGTTCTCCCAGGGCTCGGGGTGGCGATCAACGTCGCCCTCTGGTTCAGCCTGGAGCCGAGTGCGATGATCGTCGGCGGGGTCTGGGTGGCGATCGGTCTGGCCTACCTGCTCTGGCGCACCCGGTTCTTCCGGGTGAGCCCACCGCCGCTGCGCGGGCCGAGCGATCTCTAGCTCAGGCGGCGTATGCCGCCAGCGGGGCGAGGTCAGGTTGCGACGACGGGTCGGCGACCGCCGCGGCGCCGACCGCGCAGGCGGTGGTGAGCGCGTCGACAGGGCTGAACCCTTCGCGCAGCGCGAGCGTCAGAGCAGCGCAGAACGCGTCGCCTGCGCCGACCGTGTTGACGGGGGTCGTCGCGACGGCGGGCACAGAGGCGATCGTCTCGCCGCGCTCGAGCAGCGCAGCGCCTTTCGATCCGTACGTGACGGCGACGAGCGGCGCATCCCGCAGTTCGGGCATCAGCGCGTACTCGGTCTCGTTGACGATGAACAGGTCGACCCGGTCGAGCACGGCGCGGGGCAACGGCTGGGCAGGCGCGGCGTTCAGTGCCAGATAGCCGGGAACCGTCTCGGCCAGGCGCGTGATGAGTTCCATCGAGATCTCGAGCTGCGCGAGCACCGTCTCGTCGTCGGCGAACGCGACGCCGTCGATGGTGACCAGTGCGTTGGCGCCCTCGCACACCGCGATCTGGTTCTCGCCTGCGGCGTCCACCACGATGAGGGCGGTGCCGGTGGCTTCGCTCACGGAGGCGATGTGCGTGGTGTCGACCCCGGCGTCCGTGAGCGCTGTGCGCATCCACTGGCCGTCGGCGTCGTCGCCCACCGCTCCGACCATGCGCACCTCGGCGCCGAGGCGTGCGGCGGCCGCGGCCTGGTTGGCTCCCTTGCCGCCCGCGTCGCGCCGCAGCCGGCCGCCTCCGATGGTCTCGCCGGGCTCCGGCAGGCGGCTGGTGATGGCGGTGAGGTCGACGTTGACGCTGCCGACGACGGTGAGTTTCTGCACGCTGGTGGGTCTCTCTGCTGCGGGGGACGGCGGTGGAATGTCTGGGACGGCGTGGTCAGGCCTGCGAGGCCTGCACCACGGAGAGGTGGGCGACCCGCGACGACACGATGCACTTGGCGAGGTAGATGGGCGTCCCGTCGATCTCGGCGGTCTGCGTGAGGATGAGCACGGGGTCGTTGGCCCCGAGGGCGAGGAGCTTCGCGCGGGATGCCCCGGCGACGTTCACCGCGATCTGGCACACGCCGGAGCTGAACACCGGGCCAACGCGCTCGATCAGCTCGGCGAGGAGGGTCGCGGGAGCTGCGGCGGCCGCACCCAGATGTTCGGCGATCGCCGGGCTCACGTCGCTCAGGTAGCGGCCGGCCGGGAAGTGCTCCTGCACGATCGCGATGGGCTCGCCGTCGCGCTCGATCACGCTCTCGCGGAACCAGGTGTTGGCCGCGAGGTCGATGGCCAGCTTGTTGGACACGAAGTCGGTGGTCGGCTGCATCGCGAACTCGACGGGACGCACGACCACCCGGCCGTCGCCGTCCGACAGTGCATGCTCGAACGGCCGCAGCTCCTCCAGGCCGACCCTCGGGATGCTCGTGGCGACGAAGCGCCCCACCCCGCGGCGCGTGACGATCAGGCCGTCCTCCTCCAGGAGCATGAGCGCTTCGCGGACGACCGTGCGGCTGACTCCGAGGGATGCGCCGAGCTCCGTCTCCCGAGGAAGCGCGGACCCGAGGGGGAAGACGTGCCCGCGGATGCCCTCGGCGATTCGCGAGTACACGGCCACGCGCAACGGCTGACCGACCGTGGTGGTGAGATTCCGGTCCAGGAACTGGTCGACGGTCATGGTCATTTCGCAGGCTCCCTCGCTCGTCAGGTCTCCCATATTCAATCACGAAAATCTCCAGTGGTTCGCATGTCGCACCGGAGAGGTATAACATCGTACCCGCCGTGCTCCACACGGCCCTGTACCCCGAACAGTCAGACAAAGGAGTCGCCCCGTGAGTTCCCCCACGCTCGACAGCGCCGCCACGGCCGCCGCACATCCATCGGCCCCGCCGTTGCGCGGAGGAAAGGCCGTCGCGCTCGTCGCCACGCTCATCCTCGGTGTGCTGTCGTTCCAGCTCAACGCCAGCATGATCACCCCCGCACTGCCCGATATCGCCCGCGACCTGCACGAGAGCGTCGGCGCGGTGTCGCAGGTGTCGTCGCTGTTCTTCCTCGCCGGAGCGATCGGCGGTGTCGTGCTGTCGCGCTGGAGCGACTTCATCGGCCGCAAGCAGGCGCTCGTGCTCGTGCTCGTGGTGCTGGCGGCGGGAACGCTGCTCTGCATGTTCGCGCCGAGCCTTCCCGTGCTGCTGATCGGCCGCGCGCTGCAGGGGGCGTCGAGTGCGGCGTTCCAGCTCTCCTACGTGATCCTGAGCGAGCGGATGAGCGCCAAGGTCTTCGGCACGACGCTCGGCATCATCACCGCGGTGAACGGCGGAGTCGGCGGCGTCGACGGCTACTTCGGCGGTCTGCTCGCCGACACCTTCGGCTTCCGCTCGATCTTCGTGGTGATCTTCCTCGTCGGCCTGGTCGCCCTGGCCTGCGTGCTCCTCGTCGTTCCCAAGACCTCCAAGCCGGTGTCGCCAGGACGCATGGACTGGTGGGGCGCGGCCGTGCTCTCGATCGCGCTGGTCTGCGTCACGTTCTTCGTCTCGCAGGGCTCGTCGGCCGGCTGGGCCGCGCCGATCACGCTGCTCTACCTGGCGGGCACCATCGTCTCGCTTGTGGCGTTCTGGTTCGTCGAGAAGAAGCGCACCACCCCGCTGATCGCCGTCGAGCACCTGCGCTCCCGTCAGGTCTGGCCGGTGATCGCCACAACCATCCTGACCCTGTCCGGCGTGTTCGCGGTGATCAACTTCACCGTGGTGCTGCTCAGCCAGGATGCGAAGGTCGGCTTCGGTCTCGACGCCGCGACCTCCGCGCTGCTCTTCCTCGCGCCGCCCGCCCTGATCGGTGTGTTCGCCGCACCGCTCTCCGGCTGGCTGGCGGGCAGGCAGGGCTGGATCCGCATCCTGCGCATCGGCATGGTGCTCTGCATCCTGGCCCTCGTCGTGATCAGCCTGCTGCCGCAGAACCAGGGCGTCGTCCTGGCGATGATCGCGCTGCTCGGCCTCACATACAACGGCCTCGTGCTCACCACGATCAACGGACTCGGCGTGCTGCTCTCCCCGCCGGACGCCCCGGCCGCGCTGCCCGGCCTGAACGGCGCAGGGTTCGGCATCGGAGCGAGCCTCGGCATCGGCATCGTGGCGCCGTTCGTCGCCCAGGGCACACTCGCCGGTTACGGCATCGCGCTCTGGATCAGCGTGGGGATCACCGTCCTCGCGCTGATCGCCAGCCTGTTCATCGCGCCGCGCCGCGGGCAGACCATCTAGCCGCCCAGCCGTCGTCCTCGCACCACCCTCGCGGGGCGTCCGGTTCGGCCGGATGCCCCGCATCACCACCAGAAACACGGAGCACCACGCATGACCACCACCGACACCCGACGCCGTCCCGTCTACTTCGACTGCGACACCGGCATCGACGACTCGCTCGCCCTGGCGTACCTTCTGGCGTCGCCCGAGATCGACCTCGTCGGCATCGGCACGGTGAGCGGCAACGTGAGCGCGGCTCAAGCCGCAGAGAACACGCTGCGCATCCTCTCGCTCGCCGGTCGTCACGACATCCCGGTCGCCGTCGGCGCCCACGACGCCCTCACCCGCGCGTTCGAGGGCGGCGCGCCCCACGTGCACGGCGCGAACGGGATCGGTGACGTCGAGCTGCCGGCCTCCGGCCTCACCGCGATCGACGAGGACGCCGCCCACCTGCTCGTGCGCCTCTCGCACGAGTACGACGGCCGGCTCGAGGTCATCACGGTCGGGCCGACGACGAACATCGCCCTCGCTCTGCGCCTCGACCCGACCCTGCCGACGCGCGTGGTCGAGCTGACCGCGATGGGCGGAGCGGCGCACGCGTCCGGCAACGTCACCCCGGTCGCCGAGGCCAACATCTGGAATGACCCTGAGGCGGCGGCCGAGCTGCTCGCCGCGCCGTGGCCCGTCGTGCTGGTGCCGCTCGACGTCACGGTCGAGAACACGTTGGAGGAGTCGCACCGCGCGCAGCTCCTCGACTCCGACCGCCCCCTCGCCCGCGCGGTCGGCCAGATGCTCGACTTCTACTTCGACTTCTATGTCGAGCTCTACGGCCACCGCAGCAGCGCGCTGCACGACCCGCTCGCCGCCGCGATCGCGGTCGGCGGCATCACGGCCACCAACGCGCCGCTGGTCGACGTGGTGGTGGATGCGACCCACGGCCCCGGCCGCGGCCAGACGATCTGCGACCTCCGCGGCCAGCGCCTCGGCCCCGTGGACCAGCCGGGAGCCCACGTCCGCGTCGTCCTCGGCACCGACCGCCCGCTCGACGCGCACCTGGTGGGGCGGCTCGTCGGGGCGGAGTGACCCGCTCGCTGTATTGAGATCGCGGGCGATCGGGCGAGCAGGCGATCAGGCGGTCAGGCGGTCACCTCGACCGCCAGCAGCGCCGCCTTCCACGTCCCGTACAGTTCCTCCGCCGCAGCCGGCGCCGCGACCAGCACGCCGCCTCCGGCCGGGAACAGCGTGCTGCGGCCGTCCTGTCCGAGGACCACGGCGCCGGCCTCGTGCGCGATGAGGGTCGCGGCGAGGTGGTCGATCGGGCTGAACCGGTGGATGATCGCCCCGGTTCCGCGTCCGGCGGCCGGGCCGAGCAGGGTGAGGGTGCCGGAGCCCATCACGCGCAGCGTGCAGTACGCGTCGGTCAGGCGGTGCGCGAGCTCGCGCATCCCCGGCCACGCCCTGTGCCCGGCGAGCTCGCTGCCGACCACGCCTCCACCGAGCGAGGACCGGCCAGTGGATGCGCCAGCCTCCACCCGGAGCACGTCCCCGTTCCGGCGTGCGCCCTGACCGGCCACCGCGTCGAAGACGGCGCCGTGCCACGGGTCGGCGACCACGCCGACCAGCGGGCGGTCGTCGATGGCCAGGGCGAGCGAGAAGGCCGTCCACGGGATGCCGTTGGCAAGGTTCGTCGTACCGTCCACCGGGTCGAGGTACCAGGTCGGGTGTCCCGGCACCGCTGCGCCGCCGTACTCCTCGCCGACGAACGCGTGGCCGGGGAAGCGGGCGAGCACCTGTTCGCGCACCCGGAGCTCGATGGACCGGTCCAGTTCGGTGACGAGGTCGGCGGGGTCGGCCTTGGTGGAGATCGAGGTGACCCTGTGCGAACGGGTCTCCTCGGCCGCCCAGGCGCCGAGGTCGAGTGCCAGCGTTCGAGCCGCGAGCAGTTCGTCCGCGTGCAGTTCCCCGGGCGTCATCGCAGCACCTCCGGCATCCCGGCGTTCGTCGCGTGTGCCGCGATCATGGCCTGCAGCCTGTCCAGCCGGTTGGTGGTGATGGTGTCGACGCCGAGCTCGAAGGCGCGGGCGAGGTCGTCCGGGTCGTCCAGCGTCCAGACCGTGACGGGCAGGCCGAGCTCGTGTACGCCGCGGACGAAGGTGTCGTCGGCGATGGGGAACGGGACGTTGACCGTCACCGGCGTCAGCTCGGCGAGCTCGGCCGCCGTCGGCACCCGCAGCGCGCGCCAGGGCAGCCAGATGCGCGCCTGCCGGTCGAGTGAGCGGATCACGCGCATCCCGTCGAGGTCGCCGCACCAGTCGACCAGCACGCCGGATGCGGCGACGACCGCGTGCGCTGGAGCGGCGAACCGGACGTCGTCCATGTCGATCACCAGCCTGCTCCCCGTCCCGGTGAAGAGCGGCAGCACCTCGGCTAGCAGGGGAGGTCGGTCGTCTGCGCCGCCGAAGGAGGCGAGGACGGTCGTCGGCACCTCGTCGATCGGGCGGTGGTCGTTCCACAGCCGCTCGAGGGTCGGGTCGTGCAGCACCACCACGTCGCCGTCGGCCGTCAGCCTCACGTCGATCTCGACTATGTCGGCGCCCTTGGCGATGGCCGAGCGGACGGCGGGGAGGGTGTTCTCGCGGAAGACGGAGGAGTCGCCGCGGTGCGCGGAGGCGTGCGGGATCATGCGACGCCCGCCTCTGCGCGCTCGACCAGCCGGCCGTCGCGGTAGAGCAGCGCGGCCTCGACCGTGGCGAACCCGACGCTCCCGAGGCGGGGAGGCGGGCCGGACACGTACGCGTTCAGCGTGACGTCCTCGCGCCGCAGTCGCAGCTCGTGGAAGTGCCCGTGCGGCACCACCCGCTCGACCACGGCGCGCATCCCTCCCGGGCGGGGCGCCTGGGAGAACGCCACGTCCTCGGGCCGGATGCCGACCACGCCGGTGCCGTCGACCACCCGTGTCCCGTCGAACGACCCGTCGAAGCGGTTGAGCGCGCCGATGAAGGTCGCCACGAACTCCGTCGCCGGGCGCGCATACAGCTCCGTCGGCGTGCTGAACTGCTCGATGCGACCCGCGTTCATCACCGCGACCCTGTCCGAGATCGAGAGCGCCTCCTCCTGGTCGTGCGTGACGATCACGGTGGTGATCCCGAGACGCTGCTGCAGGTCGCGGATGTCCTCGCGCACCTTCACGCGCAGCTTCGCATCCAGATTGCTGAGGGGCTCGTCCAGCAGCAGCACGTCCGGCTCCTGCACCAGGGCGCGGGCGAGCGCGACGCGCTGCTGCTCGCCGCCGGAGATGCGCGGCGGGCGGGAGTCGCGGTGGTGGAGGAGGTTGACCAGGGCGAGCATCGCATCCACCCGGTCGGCGACCTCCGCGCGCGACAGGCGGCGCAGGCGCAGTGGGTACGCGACGTTCTTGGCCACGGTCAGGTGCGGCCAGAGCGCGTAGTTCTGGAACACCATCGCGCTCGGGCGCTTGTCCGGCCCGAGGCGGGTGACGTCGCGGCCGGCCATCGCGATGCTCCCGGCGTCCGGTGAGAGGAACCCGGCGATCATCCGCAGCGTCGTCGTCTTGCCGCAGCCGGACGGCCCGAGCAGGGAGACCAGCTCGCCGCGCTGCACGGCGAGGTCGAGGCTGTCGATGATGGTGCGGCCGCCGAGCACCTTGCTGAGGCCGGAGAGGCGCAGGCCGTCCGGAACGTCGGCAGCGTCGGCGGGGGCCGGCGCATCGGCCACCGCAGTCGCGGGGGAGGGGGAGGTCACGGAGTGCTCCTTCATTTGAGTTGGAAGCCCTCGGCAAGCTGGCCGCCCATCACGTGCTTGCGCACGGCGAGCAGCAGCACCACCGATGGGATGGCGAGCAGGATCGAGAACACGGCAGCGACCTGCTTGGGGAAGTTGAGGACGAGGCTGTACATCTCGGTCGGCATGGTCAGGATGTCCGGCGCGCCGACGAGGTAGGTGCCCTGCGCCTCGTCGAACGCGGCGAGGAACGCCATGACAGCGCCGACCAGGATGCCGGGCAGAGCCATCCGCAGCGTCACAGTGAAGAAGACGCGAGCCCTGGATGCACCGGCGTCGCGCGCCGCCTCCTCCAGTGACCGTGGAACGGCGGAGAACGCAGCGGCGGGGATCCAGGTCATGAACACGATCGTGCCGAGCAACTGCACCACGACGACCCCGGCGATCGTGTTCATCAGGCCGAGCGCGTAATAGAGGGAGGCGAGCGTGGCGAACAGCCCCATGCGCGGGAACGCGTTGGTCGCGAAGAGACCGATCAGGAACAGGCGGCGGCCGGGGAACTCGAACCGGGCGAACGCGTACGCGGCCGGAAGGCAGACGACAGCGGAGACCAGCACGACGATCGGTGTGATGAGCAGCGAGTTCTGGATGGACGCTCCGAGTGACGGATCGCCGAACACGGTCGCCCACCAGCGCAGCGTCCACGAGTCGGGCAGCAGGTGCGGGTACGTCCAGGTGTCCGCGAACGCGTGCGCTCCCAGCCAGACCAGCGGGCCGAGCACGAACACCAGCAGGACGATCGCGAACAACCAGGCACCGGATGCGCGGAGCACGGCGGAGACGGGACGCTGCATCAGATCCTCCCCTCGCGGCGGGCGCTGCGGAAGTTGGCCCAGACGTAGAGCGCGCCGATGCCGGCGGCGGCGATGAACACCACGAACGCCATGACGAGCGACTGCTGCGGCTGGTTGTACGAGGTGAAGTAGCTGGCGAGCGCGACGCCGAGCATCGTGGGCGCGTTGGGCCCGGTGAAGTACGGCACCGTGTACGACCCGATCACTCCGATGGCGGTGAAGGTGACCGCGATGACGATCGGCACGGCGCTCATCGGCAGCAGGATGGTGCGCACGATCCGCACGGTGCCTGCGCCGGCATCCCGTGCCGCCTCGATCAGCGCGTCGGGGACGGACTGCAGCCCCGACACGATCATGAGCACGGCGAACGGCAGGGAGGTCCACGCCGAGCCGATCACGATCGCCGTGGCGGAGTACGCCCAGACCGGGCCGTCGATGCCGACCTGCGCGAGCAGGCTGCGCAGGAAGCCGTCGGCGGAGTAGAAGGTGAGGATCGCCCAGGAGGCGATGACCACCGGGATGAACAGCGGTACGATCGCGACCGCCGACAGCAGCCTGGCCAGCCAGCCACCGCGCAGGCGCAGATAGAGGCCGATCCCTCCGGCGAGCACGAGCACGATCGCTGTGCTGGCGACGGTCACCCCCAGCGTCAGCCCGAGGTCCTGCCAGAACGCCTCCGTGGCGAACACGTCGCCGTACGCGGCGAAGGTCGGCACGGCGCCGTCGGCGTGGTGCACGTTCTGGCCGACCGCGGCGATCACGGAGTTGAGGCCGCCCGTGAAGCCGACGCTGAACGCGAGCGCGAGCACGACGGGAACGCCGACGAACAGGGCGATGACGACGACGGGAGGGAGGGCAAGCAGGAAGCCGGTCACCGCGGTCCGCGGCGCCCGGCGGGCGCTGCGAACCGCGGTGGTGGCCGCCCGGTCGGCGGTGGCGGTGGCCATTACTTGCCTGGGACCTTCTGTGCCCACGCCTTGTTCAGGTCGGCGGCGGTCGTGGCGAAGTATGCCGGACGCAGGTTCGCGATGTCGGCATCCTTGAACAGGTCCTGCACGGAGGAGGGGAGCTTGTCGAGCGCGATCACCGGGTACCCGGAGATGCTGTCGGCCACGAGCGCCTGGGCGTCGGGGGTGAGCAGCCAGGAGACCAGCTTCTCCGCTCCCGCCTTGCGCGGGGAGGCGGAGGGGATCCCGAGGTAGCTCGCACCACCGGTCAGCGACGGGTCGGAGATCTGGGTGTACGCGATGTTCGCGGGGATCTGGCCGTTCTTGTGGCCGGTGACGAACTGGTCGCTCCAGACCGGGGCGATCGAGATCTGGCCGCTGGAGAGGAGGTCGAGCACCTGGTTGTTCCCGTTCGGGTACACGCCCTTCTGGTACACGTACGGGTTGAGGCTCGCGAGGGTCGCGAATCCCTTGTCCCAGTCTCCTTCGACCTCCGGCGCGGAGCCGGTGACCAGCTTGGTGCGGTCGGCGGCGGAGACGTTCTGGTCGAGGACGGTCGTGACGAACGACTGACCGCTGCCGCCGGTGTCCGGCGAGTTGTATGTGAACTTGCCAGGGTTGGCCTTGATCCACGCGAGCAGGTCGTCCAGGGTCTTCGGCGGGGTGGCGACGGTCTTGGTGTCGTATGCGAGGACGACGCTGGAGCCGCGGTACGGGATGCCGCCGTTGCCGCCGGCGGCCACGAGGTCCTTCGGCACGTCCTTGAGGCCAGGGACCTCGGTGCCGGAGACCTTCTCGAGCAGACCGGATGCGGCCACCTGGGAGACGAAGCCGGCGTCGACGAGGTCGTAGCCAGGGTCCTTCTTCTGGATGGTCGCCGCGGTGAGCTTGGCGACGGTCTGCTGGTCGTGCAGGCCGTGCAGATCGAAGTCGACGGAGACGCTGTATCCGGGGTTGGCCTTCTCGAACGCCGGGATGAGCGTCTTCTGCCAGAGGTCCTGGATGTTGGTGTCTGCGCTGAGGAAGACGGTGAGCTTCTTGTCTGCGCCGTCCGTTGACGACGCGGCCGAACTGCTCTGCGCGCAGCCGGTGAGGGCGAGTCCGACCGCAGCGATGGCTGCGACGGAGGCGATCAGGCGAGGGGATTTCACGGAGCACTCCTGGAGGGAAGGGTGTCGGGGGAGCGTTCGCGCCGATGATCGGGGCGAACGGTTTTCACGCTAACCGGGCTGCGCGTTCCTGGCGATAGCTGCGCGTTAGGTTTCAAATGAGCGCTAGGGACTGTTCATACGGCGTTAATATGAGCGCAAATGAGCACCGCGAGACTGTGGGTGTTCACATCTGCGAAAGGGTCGAGAATGCTGACACATCAGCGAGAGGCGGCGATCGTCGAACGGCTCCACGCCGTGGGGAGCGTGACCGTCGAAGAGCTCTCACGGCTGCTCGTGGTCAGCGGCACCACCATCCGGCGCGACCTGGAACGCCTGGAACTCGCGGGGCGGCTCCGGCGCGTGCATGGAGGAGCGACCGTCCCGCTCAGCGAGGAGTCAGCGACCGGCGGCGACCTCGACGACGACACCCGCGAGAAGGAGGCGATCGCAATCGCGACCGCCGCACTCATCGCGGACGGCGACGTGGTGCTGCTGGACATCGGCATCACCACCCTGCGCCTTGCCAGGCACCTGCGCGGACGGCCGGTGACCGTGATCACGAACAGCCTGGCCGTGCTCGACGCCCTGCGAGACGACGACACCATCTCGCTCGTCCTGCTCGGCGGGATGGTCGGCTCGAAGCCCAGAACGCTGGTCGGGCCGCTCACCGAGGAGTCGCTCGCGCTCGTCCGCGCCGACATCGCCGTGATCAGCAGCACAGGAGTCAAGCCGGACGGGGCCGTGGTCACCGACCTCACGCAGGAGGCGAGCATCAAGGGCAGGATGCGTCAGGCCGCAGACCGCGCGATCCTGGTCGCGACCGCATCCAAGTTCCCCGGCAGCGGCTCGTACCGGATCGCCTCGATCGTCGACTTCGACACCGTCGTCACCACGGCGGGGGCGGACGCCGCGACACTGGACCTCGCGGTGCAGGGAGGACGGCGGGTGGTGGTCGCGCCGCAGGGGGACACGCGCACCGTGTGAGGGTGCCGTCGAGTCACTCCGCACCGGCGACATAGAACGGATACGTCCCGGCGATCACCCCGTCCGCCTCCACCTGCCAGCGGTAGAGGCGGCCGGGCGGGAAGTGCAGGCCGTTGGGGAAGTTCGCCGCGAGGACGTGCATCGGCGGCAGGTGGCCGTCGGGGAGGTCGATGGGCGTCATCGTGGCGAACGTGGCCGACTGGGTGATCCGGACCTCGCTCGGCCGTCCGGAGGCGTCGTCGAGCCGCACGCTGGTGCCGTCCGGTGCGGTGAGCACCAGCTCGACGATCACCGGATGCGCTGGCACGTCCGCGAGGCTGAGCGTCACCCACACGGCGAAGGGAGACGATGCCGACGTCCCGGACTCGTGGCTGAGCACGCGGATGCCCGCCCCGACGAGGTTGGCCTTGCCGTTCGCGTCGATGTTGACGTAGTCCGCTATCGTCATGGCGACGATCGTGTCGGCGGGATGCGTCGACTCTGACGGTTCCATGACTCGCAGCTAGCGCCACATGGCGAACTGCAACCACTGGTCCCGGCGCAGCCGGCGCTGCTCACCGGAGGTGTCGACGATCCACTCGTCGTGGGTGCTGGCGACGTAGGTCGCGAGCACCGTCTCCGGGCACCACCCCTCATCCGTCTGAGCCCAGCGCACGAGATGGATGTCTTCGCCCTTTTTCGGCGCGTTGCCGAGGGGGATCTCGAATGTGGCCATCAGTGCTCCGTCCGATCGGTTCGGGGGTTCTGCTACTGCGCTTGATTGAATGGTAGAGGGCTCGTTCTATCTCCTCTAGTGGGGGTTTTCGAGGACACTAGACGCTCGCTGCGGACGCGGGCTAGGTTCGTGTCCATGACGGCGGCGGCACCGAGCGGGGCGGATGCGGCGGGTTTCCTCTCCGGCCTGGACACCTGGGACATCGTCTTCGCGCTGCTCGCCGTCGTCGCAGGGGTCGTGCTCGGCATCGTCGCCAAACGCGGTGCAACGGTCCTGCTGCGGAAGCTGCCTGGCGTCACGGACGATGTGCGGGCCAGGATCGCCCGCTCGGTCAGGCTCGTGATCATCCTGCTCGGTGTCGGGGTGGCGATCGCGTTCCTCGGCGCGCCCATCCAACCGGTGATCGCACTGGCGATCATCGTCGCCGTGATCGCCGTCCTCGCACTGCGAGGCGTGTCGGAGAACTTCGCCGCCGGGGTCATCCTGCAGACGCGCCGACCGTTCGTCGTCGGGGACAGAGTGACGATCCAGGGCTACACCGGCACCGTCCACGAACTGAACGGGCGGTCGGTGACCGTGCGCACCCTCGACGGCCGGACCGTGCACATCCCGAACAGCGTGGTGCTCAGCGGCCCGTTCGTCAACGAGTCGGAGACCGGAGAGCAGCGCAGCGAACTGCAGGTCAGGATCGCCAACGCGGATGGGAACGAGAGCGTCGACGACGAGACGGCGCAGCGCATCCGGTCGGTCTGCCACGACACGGACGGCGTGCACCACCGCGAGGCCGTGCAGGTGCTCACCACCGCCGTCGAGCCGACCAGGACGGTGTACGCCGTACGGTTCTGGCACCATCCGTCGCACGGGCCGCAGGTGCGGTCGGCGGTCATCGACGCCCTCGCGGCGGCGTTCGCGGACAGGCGGGTCGTGATCACGTCCGCCCTGCCGGACACGCCGCTGACGCCGCCAGGGGAGCTGTGACATGGGCCAGCTTCTGCTCTCCCTCGTGCCGCTCGGCTTCGGGATCCTGCTCAGTCCACTCGCGATCATGGCGCTCATCGCGATCCTCGTCTCGCGTCGCGCGAGGATCAACGGCGTCATGTTCGCGCTGGGCTGGGCGGTGGGCATCGGCCTCGTGCTCGCGATCAGCTACCTGGTGTTCGGTGCGCTCGAAGTCCACGAGAAGTCGGTGCCGCCGGTCTGGGTTCCCGTCGTGCGCATCCTGCTCGCGGTCATCCTGCTGGTCAGCGCGATCTGGGTGTACCGCAGAGGCAAGGCGCACATCGTGGCGATGGCGGCGGCGCGCACCCCGGCCGATGTGACCAGGGCAGCCCCGCAGCTGCCCGGCTGGCTGCGCACGGTCGAGAACTTCACGGTTCCTCGTGCGTTCGTCCTCGGTCTCGGGCTGTTCGTCCTGAACCCGGTCGACGCCTCGTGCGCGGTCATCGCCGGGCTTGACGTCCGGCTGGCGCTGACGGCGCCGGAGTCGATCTGGACCCTGGTGATCTTCGGGGTCGTCGGGGCGCTGCCGATCATCGTGCCCGCCGTGCTCGTGCTCGTGCGGGGGAAGGCGGTCGAGCCGCTGCTCGCCCGCGTCCGCACCTGGGTCGCGGGGAACACGCACGTGCTCAACGCTGCGCTCCTGCTGGTGATCGCGGTGCTGCAACTGCAGAAGGGCCTCTCCGAACTGCTCAGCTACTAACGGGCGTGGCCGTCCGCTCCTAGACACCCGGGCAGCACCGCAATAGCCTCCAAGCACGCAGCTTTCTTCACCGTCGATGCCGGGAGGGAGAGTCAGATGAGCGAACGTCGCGCGTGGTGGCCGTTCCACCGGCGTCCGCGCGCCCCGGAAGCAGCCCCGCCCGCCGACGCCGACGCCGATCAGCAGGACAACCCATCGGGACGCGGGGTGCGTATCCTGCTCGGCCTGGCCTGCGCGGTGGTGATCGCTGTCGGGATGCACGCGATCGGCAGCATCCTCGCCCCGACGCTGCTCGCGCTCGTGCTCGTGATCTGCGCGCAGCCCGTGCGGGTGTGGCTCACCAGGCACGGAACCCCCGCCGGCGTCGCGACGGGGGCGGTCGCGCTGACCACGTTCGCGTTGCTCGCCGCCTTCGCGGGCCTGTTGCTCCTGGCTCTCGCCGACTTCATCGGGATGCTGCCCGCGTATCAGGCCCAGCTCGCGGAGTTCGGCGCCCAGATCGGCGCGTGGCTGCAGAGCATCGGGATCGGGCCGGACGAGGTGAAGGCGGTGACGGCCGGGTTCGACCCCGCCCACTTCCTCGACTTCTTCACCGGGCTGCTCGGCGGAGCGTTCGGCCTCGTGTCGTTCGGGGTGGTCGTGCTGACCATGCTCATCCTGATGCCGGCCGACGCCGCATACGCGCCGACCCTGCTCCGTCAGCTCCAGCCGAAGAAGCCCAACCTCGTGTACGCGCTGTCGGCGTTCGCGCGGAACGTCCGCCGCTACATGGTGGTGACGACGGTGCTCGGCATCGTGCAGGGCGTGATCAACGGCATCGCGCTCTGGCTGCTGGGGGTGCCTGCCGCCCTGCTCTGGGCGATCCTCGCCTTCCTGTGCAGTTACATCCCGAACGTCGGCTACTTCATCGCGATCGTGCCGCCGCTGCTGTTCGGCTACCTCACCGGCGGCTGGGGAACGGTGATCGCGATCATCGTCATCTACGGGGTCATCAACGCCGTCGTCCAGTCGGTCGTGCAGCCGAAGGTCGTCGGAAACGCGGTCGCGCTGAGTCAGACGCTGACCTTCTTCTCCGTGCTCTTCTGGGCGGTGGTCCTCGGGCCGATCGGGGCGATCCTCGCCATCCCGCTCACCCTGCTCGGCCGCGCCGTGCTCGTCGACGCCGATCCGCGCGCCCGCATCTGGCGGGCGGCCATCGGAGATCTGGGCGAGACCCGCCAGCTGATGAAGGCGGATGCGGAGCAGCGGAAGAGCGAGAAGCGTGCGAAGGACGCCGGGCACGCTGCCGAGTGACCGGACGCGTCCGGTGACCGGACGGTGACCAGACTCATCCCGACGCGGCCGCTGTCACAAACCTCCTGGCTGCCCGGTCTGAGCTTCTGAAACCATCCAGCGAAAGGATAGTCATGAAGTTCGTGGTCATCGGCGGCACAGGACAGATCGGAACGCCGCTCGTCGAGCTGCTGCGTCAGGCAGGGCACGACGTCGTCGCGGCGTCGCCGTCGACAGGAGTGAACAGCGTCACGGGAGAGGGGCTCGCGGATGCGCTTGCCGGCGCGGACGTCGTGCTCGACATCCCCAACTCGCCCTCCTTCGAGGACGCGGCCGTGCTCGACTTCTTCCAGCGCTCGACCGCCAACCTGGTCGAAGCGCAGAAGGAGGCGGGCGTCGGGCATCACATCGTGCTGTCGATCGTCGGCGCCGACCGGATGCACGACATCGGCTACATGCGAGCCAAGGTCGCGCAGGAGCGGCTCGTCAGGGAGAGCGGCCTGCCGTTCACGATCGTGCGGGCGACGCAGTTCTTCGAGTTCATCCCACGGCTGGCGGAGGGCGCAGCAGACGGCGACACCATCCGGCTGTCCCCTGTGCTCATGCAGCCCATCGCCGCCGCGGACGTGTCCGCGGCGCTCGCCGACATCGCAACGCAGGCGCCGACGAACGACGTCATCGAGCTGGCTGGTCCCGAGCAGCTCCGCCTGGCCGAGCTCGGCCGGCGCGTGCTGGAAGCGCGCGGCGATGCCCGCACTGTCGTCGCGGACGAGTCCGCCGGCTACTTCGGCGGCACGGTGACAGACACCTCGCTGGTGCCGGGGAACGACGAGGCGATCACCGCGCTCCGGATCGCGCCGACCAGGTTCGAGGACTGGCTGCGCGCATCCGGATCGCTCTGACCGGCCGGAGGACGCCTGTCGTCATGAGTGCGGCGACCATCCAGGCGTACCCCGCTCCCGCCCGGCCGGTCGCCGGGCGGGAGTACCATCGGTGGATGCGCGACGAGCCGACCGCCGGCGCCGAACTCGACGAGGCGGCCGACACGTTCCTCCAGGTGCGGCCCCGGCTGTTCGGGATCGCGTATCGCGTGCTCGGCAGCGCATCGGACGCCGAGGACGTGGTGCAGGAGGCGTGGCTGCGCTGGCAGAGGTACGACCGCTCCACCGTCGACGACCCGCGCGCCTTCCTCGCCACCACGACGACGCGGCTCGCCATCAACGTCGCCCAGTCGGCCCGCGCCAGGCGCGAGACGTACATCGGCCCGTGGCTGCCGGAACCGGTCGACACCAGCGCGGACCCGACCCTGGGCGCGGAACGTGACGAGGCGCTCGGCTTCGCGGTCATGCTGCTGATGGAGAAGCTGACGCCCACGGAGCGTGCGGCGTATGTGC
This sequence comes from Leifsonia sp. Root227, assembly GCF_001428745.1. Lineage (GTDB taxonomy): Bacteria > Actinomycetota > Actinomycetes > Actinomycetales > Microbacteriaceae > Leifsonia. Next base: position 183,397 of record NZ_LMIO01000001.1, read on the forward strand.
TGCGCGAGGCGTTCGACTACCCGTTCTCGCAGATCGCGGAGATCATCCAGACCAGCGAGGCGAACACGCGCCAGCTGGCCAGCCGGGCGCGCAAGCACCTCGCGGCGGAACGGCAGGCGAAGCCCGTCGACCCTGCGGAGCAGCGGCGCCTGCTCGACACGTTCCTGGCGGCGGCGCAGACCGGCGACCTCACGGAGCTCGAGAGCATGTTCGCCGCCGACGTCGTCAGCTACGCGGACGGCGGCGGGATCGTGCGCGCATCCCGCATCCCTGTGCGGGGAAGAGAGACCGTGGCCAAGTACATCCGCGCGTTCGCGCCCCGGTTCTGGGTCGGGGTGTCGCTTCGTCCTGTCGAGACCAACGGCGAGCCGGCGGTCGCGCTGGTCCGCGACGGCGCGATCTTCGCCGTGGTGGCCCTCTCCTCCAGCGCAGAAGGAATCGACCGACTGCTCTGGATGATGAACCCCCAGAAGCTCGCGCGCGTCGCGTCCGTTTCCGCCTGACGGTCACATTCGAGCCAACTGTCACATTCGCGCCGTCTCCACGGTCTTACTAGTGAGACTGGAGGTCGTCGTGCGAAGGATTCTCGGTGTGGGTGGCGGTTCTTCCGCCAGGACGAAAGGGTCGCTGACCGACCGTGCGGCGTCGGCCATCGCGACCAGGACCGCGTTCGGCCGTCGGCTCACGGCGCTCGCCGCGGAGCTCAGGCAGCGGCACATCGCGCTGCACTGGACGAACCTGTTCGGCGTCGTCTCGCTCGCCTGCGTGGTCGTGGTGTTCCTCAGCGGGGTGTTCCTGATGTTCTTCTACGCGCCATCGAGCACGCAGGTCGTCTATTCGGGCGCATACACGCCGCTCGACGGGGCGACGATGTCGAAGGCGATGCGATCGACCCTGGCCATCTCGTTCGAGGCTCCGGGCGGCCTGCTGATGCGGCAGGTGCACCACTGGGCGGCACTCCTGCTGCCGGCGTCGCTCATCCTGCAGCTGCTGACCACGTTCTTCACCGGTGCGTTCCGGCGGCCGCGGCGGCTGAGCTGGGTGCTGCTGTTCCTTCTCCTGATCGTCTCCCTGGCCGGCGGCTGGAGCGGATACGCGCTGCCGGACGACATGCTCTCCGGCACCGGACTGCGCATCGTGGAGGGAATCGTGCTCGGGATCCCCGTGATCGGCACGTGGGCATCGACACTGCTGTTCGGTGGCGAGTTCCCCGGACAGATCATCGAGCACCTGTACCCGATCCACGTGCTGATCGTGCCAGCGGCCCTGATCGCGCTGCTGGTGTGGCGCATCCGGATCGGCTACGTGCAGCGTCCGGCGCAGTTCGCCGCGCCTGGCGCGACCGAGCGGAACGTGGTGGGGGTGCCCGTGCTGCCGAACGCCGCCGTCCGCGCCGGCGGGCTGTTCACGATCGTCGCGGCGCTGCTGTTCCTGGTCGCGGCGACGGTGACAGTGAGTCCGATCTGGCTCTACGGTCCGTCGTCGGCCGGCGACGCGTCGTCGGGCAGCCAGCCGGACTGGTACACCGGCTTTCTGGACGGGGCGCTGCGCCTCGTTCCTCCCGGCTGGGAGTTCGTCTGGCTCGGCCGCACCTGGACGTTGGCCATCCTGGTGCCCCTCGGCGTCATCGGCGGGTATCTCCTCGCCGTGCTGCTCTACCCGTTCGTGGAGGAACGGATCACGGGGGACAGGCGGGAGCACCACATCCTGGATCGCCCGAGGAACACCCCGACGCGCACCGGCATCGGGGTCGCCGGGATCGTGTTCTACGGCGTGCTCTGGGGCGCAGCGAGCGCCGACCTGATCGCGACGCACTTCCATGTCGGCATCGAGACGGTCGTCCTGACGTTCCAGCTAGCTGTGCTGCTCGGGCCGCTCGCCGCGTTCGCGATCACGCGCAGAGTCTGCCTCGGCCTGCAGAAGAAGGACGTCGGACTCCTGCTGCACGGCGTCGAGACCGGGCGCATCGTGCGGCTGCCTGGCGGCGAGTACGTCGAGATCCATCGGCAGCTCGACGAGTTCGAACGCTGGCGGCTGGTGAACCCGGGCGACGGTGCGCCGCTGCGGGAGCACGCGGACGAACGAGGCCGCGCGCTCAGACGGTGAGGCCGTGCCGCAGCGCCAGCGGATGCAGCCGGATCCAGACGACGCTGACGAGCGCGCCGGCGAAGTCGATCGTCATCGCCGCGGTCGGCTCGCCGTCCGCGATCAGCAGGAGACCGGACTGACCGTTGACCTGGCGCTCGACCACGTCCAGCCCCGGCTTCCGGCCGAGGCCGTGCAGCAGCAGGGCGACCGCGTCGAACGTGCCGGTCACCATCCGCAGCGCAGGCTGCTCGTCGTCGCCCCCGTCGACAACGACGGCGACATCCGGGGCGAGCATCGACTCCAGCCTCGCGGCATCGCGGGAGACGGCCGCGCTGCGGAAGTCCCGGACGGCGCGGTGGTGCAAAGGGCGGGGAAGCCACGCGGTGATCTTCATACCCTTAAGACCGCGCGAGCGAGGGAAATGTGACGAGGGCCACAATGGTGCCATGCAGCAACGCATGCAGCAGCGCATCGGAAAGCTGACGACGGCCGACGGCGCCATCGTGGCGTACGCGTCGGTGGGCTCAGGGCGGCCGCTGCTGTACGTCTCCGGCTGGCTCAGCCACCTCGAACTGAGCTGGGAGCTGCCGGAGGAGCGAGCCCTCTACGAAGGGCTCGCCGAGGGGTGCAGGCTCGTCCGCTACGACCGGCTGGGATGCGGGCTGTCCGCACCCACAGATCGCCCGCCGTCGCTGGAGTGCGAACTGGAGCAGGTCGCGACGCTCGCGGCGGCGCTCGGACCGGAGCCGTTCGACCTGATGGGCGTCTCGCTCGGCGCGCCGGTCGCGGCGGCGTGGGCTGCCGCGCATCCGGAGACCGTGCGGAGGCTGGTGCTCTACGGCGGCTGGGCGACAGGCTCGGCCATCGCGTCGCCCGAGGTGCGCGACGGCGTGCTCGGCCTGGTCGAGTCGCACTGGGGGCTCGGCTCCGATGTGCTCACCGACATCTTCGCGCCGGATGCGCCGGCCGGCTCCCGGGCGGCGTTCGGCCGGTACCAGCGGGCGTCGTCCGATGCGGCGACCGCTCGCTCCCTCCTCGAGCTCAGCTACCGGCTCGACGTCTCCGGCGTTCTCGCCGGGGTGCGCGCGCCAACGCTGGTCGTGCACAGGGAGCACGACAGGGCGGCCCCGGTCGCGCAGGCGGCGGCGCTCGCCGACGGCATCGCCGGGGCGCAGCTCATCGTCCTGCCAGGACGGTCCCACCTGCCCTGGGCGGGAGACAGGCACGCGCTCGTGACGACGGTGCGGCGCTTCCTCGGGCTGCGCGCATCCCGGACGGGCGCCGGCAGGTTGACCGCCAGGCAGGCCGAGGTCGCAGCCCTGGTCAGCGCCGGCTGCACGAACCGCGAGATCGGCGAGCGACTGGGCATCGACGAGCGGTCGGCGGAGGGCCATGTGGAGCGCATCCGGTTGCGGCTCGGATTCCGGTCGAGGGCGCAGATCGCGGCCTGGTACGCCGCGGCGCACGACCGGGCGGCGGACTGAGCGCGGCGAACCGCGCGCGAACTGAGGTAGTTCCACGCCTGACCGCCTCCATCGCGCCGGGCACGCTGGAGGCATGACCGAAACGAACACCACCACCCCGACCCCCTTCGAGCAGCACGCGGGTCGAGGCCGCTTCAACGCGTCCTTCTTCCACGTCATGGGGCCGTACCTGGAGCGCAGCCTCCGCGATCACAAGTCGCGCGTCTTCGCCGGCCTGCCCGCTGAGGTGGTCGAGCTCGGCTCCGGGGTGGGCGCGAACCTCCGATACCTTCCGCACGGCGCGACCCTGGTCGCTGTCGAGCCGAACCGCGCCATGCACGGCAGGCTGCGGGATGCGGCACGTCGCCAGGGCGTGCGCCTCGACCTGCGTGAGCGCACAGCAGAGTCGACGGGCCTCGCGGACGGAAGTGTCGACACCGTGATCTCATCGCTGGTGCTGTGCTCTGTGCACGATCCGGACGCGGCGCTCGCCGAGGTGAGGCGCATCCTGCGGCCGGGCGGCACGTTCCGGTTCGTCGAGCACGTCGCCGCGGAGGAAGGCACGCCGACGCGGGCGGCGCAGCGGCTGTTCCGGCGCCCCTGGGGCTGGACGTTCGAGGGATGCTCGTGCGAGCGCGACCTGGAGGGAACGGTTCGGGCGGCCGGGTTCGCGGCCGTCGAGGTCGAGCGCTACCGGCTGCACACGCCCTTCCTGCCGTTCAACACGCAGATCGCCGGCACGGCGACGGCGTGACGGTGCGCATCCACAGTTCTCCCCAGGCCACGCCGTACGTCACGGCTCCTCGTGGCAGCGCCGATCAGGCGGCGCGGCCGGTTTCGCGCAGGGTCTGGAACCAGTCGGTGCGTTCGAGGACGGCGAGGACCGCGGGCGCGAAGCCGGTGAGCGTGAGCGCGATGCCGCGGCCGGCGAGTTCGCGGTCGAGGTCGCGGAGGCCGTCGATGACGGTCACCGAGATCTCCCGCAGCACCGAGCAGTCAAGCGTCACGCGGTGCGTGCCAGGGGCCGCATCCACCGCCTGTAGGATCGCCTGCTCCGTGCCCAGCGTGCTCCCGGTGTACAGCGGGGCGAGCAGCGTCACGTCGAGCTGTTCCTCCGTCGGCGACAGCACCCGGATGCGCGGCCTGTTCAGCGCTGACAGCAGCAGGATCAGGGTCAGCACCACCCCGACCACCACGGCTTGCAGCAGCCCGGCGACCAGCCCGACCGTCATCGTCACGATGGCGACGGCGAAGTCGCGGCGGCTGATCCGCCACAGCAAGCCGAGGCTGCGCACGTCGATCAGGCCGAACACCGCGACGAACACCAGCGAGGCGAGCGTCGCCTGCGGGAGGAGACTCACGACAGGGCCGAGCCACAGCCCGACCAGGAGCGCGAGCGCCGCCGTCACCAGGCCGCTGATCTGCGAGCGTGCCCCAGCTGCCCGGTTGACCGCGCTCTGCGAGAAGCCGCCGGCGGCCGGCAGGGTCTGGAAGAAGCCGCCGACCAGGTTGGCTGCCGCGTCGGCCAGGAGCTCCTGGTTGTTGTCGATCGCCCTGTCGCCCGCGTCGCGGATGCCTCTGGCGACGGCCGTGGTCTCGAGGAACGCCATCACGGCGATGGCGAACGCGCCGGGGATGAGGGCGAGGATGTGCTGGAACGACGGCAGCGCAGGGAGCGGGACGCCCTGCGTGACGGGGGCGATACGGTCCACGCCCGCGTCCGGAAGCCCGGCGAACGCGCTGAGCAGGATCCCGGCGACCACGACGATCAGCGGGCCGGGGATGCGCGGGGCGAAGCGCTTGACGATGAACAGCGTCGCGACGGAGCCGACGGACAGCAGCACGGTGGCGAGGTTGGCCTGCGGCACCGCCTCGACCACGGCGACGAACGAGCGGATGAACCCGCTGCCCGTCGTCGTCTCGGAGACGCCGAGCAGTTTCGGAAGCTGGCCGAGCGCGACGGTCGCGCCCACGCCCACCTGGATACCGAGCAGGGTCGGCTTGTTGATGATCTCCACCAGCGATCCGAGCCGCAGCAGCCTGGCCACCCCGAGGATCGCGCCGACGAGCAGGGTCAGCGTGACCAGGTCGCGCGGGATGTCGTCCGAGCCGGAGACAACTCCGGCCGACACGAGGGTGGTCGCGGTGAGCGTGGCGATCGTCGAGGTGGTCGAGACGCTCATCGCGCGCGAGCCGCCGAGCAGCGCGTACACGATCATCGGCACGATGCAGGTGTAGAGGCCCGCCTGCACCGGCAGGTTCGCGATGGTCGCGTACGCCATCGCCTGCGGCACGACGACCGCCCCGGCCGAGATCCCGGCGAGCACGTCGCGGCCGATCCACGACCGCTGGTAACCGGAGAGCGTCGGCAGCAGCCACAGCCGCGATCTGCCCGTCGGGGTGGTCGTCACGGGATGCGCCTAGAAGCTTCCGATGCCCTTGCCGACCACCGAGACGCCGATGACGAGCAGCAGAACGGCCATGACGGTGGCGTTGTTGTGCACCAGCCAGCCGCGCAGGGCGTCGAGGGGCCCGCGCATCCGGTCGGAGGCGACGAGGTAGGCGATCACCGGGGCGCCGACGGAGACGGCGGCGATCACGGTGAAGATCGCGATGGCGAGGATGGTGAAGCCGACGGACAGGGTGGCGGAGCCGATGCTGACCCCGGCGCTGACGGCCAGCAGCAGGTTCTTCGGGTTCACGGCCGCCAGGATGAAGCCCAGCGCGAACCCGCGGCCGGTGTTCATCGAGTCGATGGCGCTCATCCACTTGGGCAGGGCCGGCTCTTCGCCGTGCTTCGGCCGCGACCGCCACTGACGGACGGCGAGCAGGAGCAGCAGCACGCCGAGGATGAGCTGGATGACGCCGACGATCGGCTGCGACGCGTCCGGGTCCTTCTCCGGCAGCACGGCGGAGAGCAGGACGAACACGGTCACGGCGACCAGGATGCCGACGATCCAGCCGAGCAGGAAGCCCACGCCCGTGCTCTTCGCCCTGGGCGAGAGCAGCATCAGGATGGCCGCGATGATCGGGATGGGGCTGATCGCGATTCCGATCGCCATCGGGAGGATGGCTCCGATCACCTGGGTCATGGTCGTCTCCTTCTGTCAGGCGTCTGCATGGCTGGCGTCTCCGTGCCCGCGGGGCGGCGGGAGCGTGGCGAGGGCGTCCCTGTTCGTGTCGTAGACGGTGACGCCGTCGAGCAGGCCGAGGTGCCGCATCCGGTCGGCGAGCCCTGGGCGGAGCCTGGTGAGGCCGAGATCGAGGTGGCGCGATGTCAGCCACGCGTGCAGGCCGGTGAACGCCTCGGCGCCTGTCACGTCCACATCCGTCACCGCCTCCATGTCGAGGACGACGTGCTCGACGCCCTCGACCGAGTCCACCGCGCGCCGCACCGCCTTTCCGAAGGTCTCGGCGTTGGCGAAGAACAGCGGTGCCGCCAGCCGGACCACGACGACGCCAGGTGCTGTCGCCGTGCCGGGCTCCGCGGCGTCGAGCAGGGAGCTCTGCGGGTCGCCGTCGGCGGCGAGCGTGTCGATGGCCGGGGCTGCCGCACGGCGGGTGACGTTGATCACCGCGAGCACGAAGGCGACGACGATGCCGGCGATGGACCCGACGAACAACGTCACCAGGAAGCAGACGGCGCCGATGGCGAACTCGAACCTGTCCTGCCGCCACAGCTTCGCGAAGTCGGCGATCCCGAGCAGCGGAACGACGGCGACCGCGACGATCGCGCCGATGGCGGGCGACGGGATGTGCTCCAGCAGGGCCGTGCCGAAGAGCAGCAGGGCGAGGGTGCCGACCGCGGTGACGATGGTCGGAAGCTGCGTGCGCGATCCTGCCTGGTCCATCGCGGCCGTGCGTGAGGTGGACGACCCGACGGTGAAGCCGCCCGCCACGCCCGCGGCGATGTTGGCCGCGCCGAACGCGAACAGGTCCCTGTCCGGTTTCGTCGGGTATCCGCGCTTCTCGCCGTACGACCGGGAGACCAGCAGGCCCTCGCCCATGGTCACGACCGTCAGCGCGATGGCGGACGGGATGAGGGCCAGCCACATCGACCAGTCGATCACCGGCCAGGTCAGCTTCGGCGGTCCGGCGTCGACGGGACCGAGCACGGAGACGCCCGCCTTCTCCGCGCCGCTGAGCACGACGACGATGGTCGCGACCACCAGCACCACCAGCGCCCACGGCACCGCCCGCGCCAGCACCCGGCCGACCAGCAGGATGACCAGCGCGCCGAGCGAGATGAGCAGCGACCACGGGTTGAGGTTCCCGAGCCCGGTGAACAGGCCGACCAGCTTGTCGACGAACTCACCACCGGAGTCGATCTTGACCCCGAGCATCTTCGCCACCTGCGACACCAGGATGTCGAGCGCGAGGCCGCCGACGAATCCGACGAGGATCGGCTTCGACAGGAAGTCGGCGAGGAAGCCGAGCTTGAAGAACGAGCACAGCAGGAACAGGACGCCGCAGATGAGAGCCTGGGCGAGCGCGAGCGTGATGTAGTCGGCGCTGCCTGCGACGGCGAGGCCGCCGATCGAGGATGCGACGAGCGCGGCGGCGGCGGCATCCGGAGACGCGACGAGCTGCCGGGACGACACGAGCAGCGCCCACACGATGCCGGGGAGCACGAGCGCATACAACCCTGCGGTGGCCGGCAGCCCCGCGATCTGCGCGTACCCGATGTTCAGCGGGACGGCGATGGCCAGCAGGGTGACGCCCGAGACGAGCTCACGCACGGTGTTGCGTCCAGTGAGCCCGGCGAGTGGTCGTGTCGAAATGTCGATCCCCTCCAATGCACGCAACACGGCGAGTGTGCTCGAAGGCTAACCATCGCCGGCATTCCGCGTCTAGGGGTGCCTCGCGCGGCGCGTCGGGATCGCGGCTAGGGCTGCGGTGCTCCCTCGCGGGTGATGATCGCCGCCTCCCCGTCCTCTTCGAGCTTCACGCCGAGGCGTCTCCGGAAGGCGCGGGTGAGGACCAGCAGGGTGATGACCCCGACCGTCAGCCAGATGAGGCCGTACGTCAGCGCATCCACGTGGAGGTTGGCCCAGAGCACTCCGGTGAGCACCATCCCGATCGCGGGCAGCACGATGTTGCGCAGGATCTGCTTGGCGCCGTGCCGCTCTCCACGCCGGATCGCGAAGTGGATGATGACTGTCGCGTTCACCACGGTGAAGGCGATCAGTGCGCCGAAGTTGATCATCGACGACACGAACTCCAGCGTGAACGCCGCCGCGAGGAGCGACACCGCGCCGACCAGCAGCACGGCGGTGGCCGGCGTGCGGAACCGCGGGTGGATGTACGACAGACCCCGCGAGAGACGTCCGTTGCCGTTCCTGGCCATCACGTAGATCATGCGCGACACGCTCGCGTGCGACGCCAGGCTGGAGGCGACCGCTGCGGCGACCGCGGCCGAGATGAACAGGATCTGGAAGAGCAGGCCGCCGGTCTTCAGTGCGATCTCGGGGAGCGTGTCGTCGGTGAAGCTGAAGCCCGCGAGGGTGGGGAAGCGCGACTGGGCGAACCAGGCGGCCGTGAAGAAGATCGCGCCGCCGATCATCAGCGCGAGCACGATCGCCTTCGGCACCGTGCGGCTGTCTTTTGCCTCCTCGGTGTACATGGTGATCGCGTCGAAACCGATGAACGAGAAGCAGACGACCGTCGCACCGCCGATCACCGCGGCCAAGTGCACGCCGGAGTGGAACAGCGGCGTCAGGCTGAACGCGGTCCCGTTGCCGGCGCCCGAGCTCAGCGCAGTCCAGGTCAGTGCGACGAACACGCCGATCAAGACGATCTGGAAGACGACCAGGATGCCGTTGACCCGCGAGGTGGACGACATGCTGAACAGGTTCATCGCCGTGATGGCCGCGACGTAGCCGACCACCCAGATCCAGCCGGGCACCTGCGGGAAGAACGACTCAAGGTAGAGCCGCACGATCAACGCGTTCACGAGCGGCAGCAGCAGGTAGTCGAGCAGCGACGACCAGCCAACCAGGAAGCCGACGTTCGGGTGGATGGTCTCCGACGCGTATGTGTACGCGGACCCCGCAGACGGGAACACCCTGGTCATACGGCCGTAGCTCACGGCGGTGAACACCATCGCCACGAGCGCGAACAGGTAGGCGGACGGGACGACGCCGTTCGTCTCGCCGGTCACGATGCCGAAGGTGTCGAACACCGTCATCGGAGTCATGTAGCCGAGGCCGAGACCGACGATCGCCCACAGGCCGAGGGATCGTCGCAACGCGGTGGGTGCGGGGGTGGATGACACGCGAGCTCCTTTGCTGCAGACAAGCCGTGTCATCGTAAGCCGTTCCGCGACGAAATCCGAATCGAGAGGTGCGGATTACGTCGCATAACAAGGAAATCGGGTACTGAAAGCGTGGTGATCAGCGGTATCGAGTGTCGAAACCGTCCGTTACCGCGCGGGGCACGGAGGCCGGGGAGCTCCGCGACCGCTCCCTGCAGGAGGCTCCCGGTTCGAGTTCGAGGGCGGTACCATCACGAAAGTCGTCTTCGAGATCGCGGACGACGCATCCATCGACGTCGAGTCGCACGACGCGGCTGCGATGGCACGCGACTGAGAAGGACGGAGCCCACCGGATGCCAGACCCGACGGTGAGCGCGCACCCGACGGTGGGCGCGCATCCGACCACGATGGTGCCGATTCCTGCCGGTTCGTTCCGGATGGGCTCCGCCGAGTTCTATCCGGACGAGCAGCCGGTGCACGAACGCACGGTCGATGCATTCCTGATCGACGCGCATCCGGTGACGAACGAGCAGTTCGCCGCGTTCGTCGACGACACCGGTTACGTCACCGTGGCAGAGCGCCCGCTGGACCCTGCCGATTTTCCTGGAGCCGACCCGGCCGATCTCGTGCCGGGCGGGATGGTGTTCACGCCGACCGCCGGTCCCGTCGACCTGCGCGACTGGCGGCAGTGGTGGCGCTGGGGCGCAGGGGCGTACTGGCGTTTCCCGTTCGGCAGGGAAGCGTTCGACGCGGTCGTCTCTCGTCCAGCGCATCCGGTGGTGCAGGTGAGCTTCGAGGACGCCTCAGCGTACGCGGCATGGGCGGGCCGCCGCCTGCCGACCGAGGTCGAGTTCGAGTACGCGGCCCGCGGCGGCCTCGACGGCGCGCGCTTCAGCTGGGGCGACGACGAACGGCCGGACGGCGCGCTCATGGTCAACCGCTGGCAGGGCAGCTTCCCGTACAGCAACACGGGAGCATCGGGTTTTGTCGGCACATCGCCGGTGATGACCTTCCCCGCGAACGGCTACGGCCTCTTCGACACGACGGGCAACGTCTGGGAGTGGACGACCGACTACTACACGCCCCGCCACCTGCCCCCGGACGCGGCGGCTGCGGCAGTGGATGCGGGCGCCCGCCCCAGTCTCCTCGGCCCGGCAGGCGCGGAACCGGGGTCGGCCACCCCGCGCCGCGTGCTGAAGGGCGGCTCCCACCTGTGCTCGCCCGACTACTGCCTCCGCTATCGGCCGGCGGCTCGCTCGCCGGAGTCGGAGGACTCGGCGACGACGCACATCGGATTCAGGTGCGCTGCGGACGCTTAGGGCAGCGGGGTGGTGTGGCGCAGAAGGTTCCTGTCGCGAACATGGAAACCTGTCGACGCGATCAAGCCTCGACGTCGGCGGGCTTTACGTACTCGGTCTCAGAGCCGTGGCTTACAGCAGCCCCCGCCTGAACCCCTCCGCCACGGCTGCCGCCCTGTCGCCCACGCCGAGCTTGGCGTAGACGCTGAGCAGGTGGGTCTTCACGGTCGCCTCGCTCACGTGCATCCGCGTTCCGGCCTCGCGGTTGGTCGCGCCGTCGGCGACCAGGGCGAGCACCTGCAGCTCGCGCGGGGTGAGCAGGCTCGCCTCCGGGGTGCGCACGCGGTCGACCAGCCGGGATGCGACGGACGGCGCAAGTGCTGAGTGCCCCTTCGCGGCGGCGTGGACGGCTCTGACCAGCTCGTCGCGCGGCACGTCTTTGAGCAGGTAGCCGGTCGCGCCCGCCTCGATCGCCGGCAGGACGTCCGCATCGGAGTCGTAGGTGGTCAACACGACGATCCGGCACGGCACGCCGAGGCGCAGGAGCTCGCGGATCGCGCTGACCCCGTCCGTGCCCGGCATGCGGAGGTCCATCAGCACGACGTCCGGCTGCAGCGCGCGGGCGAGACGGACAGCCTCTGCGCCATCCGACGCCTCGCCGACCACCTCGATGTCCTGGTCGGAGGAGACCATGCCGACGATCCCGTCCCTCACCACGGGATGGTCATCGGCCACGAGGAGGCGCACGGGGGTCATCGCGGCACCTCCGCCCGGATGGAGGTGCCGCGGCCGGGGTGGGAGTCGACGATCAGTTCGCCCGCGAGGGCGGTGATGCGCTCGCGCATGGCGATGAGCCCATAGCCGCCGCCTTGGTCGGCGGTGGGCGGGGCGTCCGCGGCCGCCGCGTCCGCGCCCGCGGCCCCGCCGAGCCGCGGTTCCGCGTCGAACCCGCGGCCGTCGTCCCGCACCTCCAGCCGCACCCCGCGCTGGTCGTGCGCGAGGGTGAGCGCGACACTGTGCGCATCCGCGTGGCGTTCGACGTTGGCGAGGGCCTTCTGCGCGGTGCGCAGCAGAGCGACCTCCGCATCCACTGCCAGCGGGCGGGCGGCACCAGTGGTGCGGACGTCGACCGGGATGCCCGTGCGCCGCGACCAGCGTCGTGCCGTCTCGCGGATCGCCTCCGGCAGTCCCGCCGTGTCCAGGGCGGCCGGCCGCAGCGCCTGGACGGAGCGCCGCGCTTCGGCGAGGCCATCGCGGGCGAGCGAGAGGGCGGCGTCGGTGTGGCGGTCGCGTGCCGTGTCGTCCGCGGCGTGCTCCGCCGCCTGCAGCTGGGTGACGATCCCGGCGAACCCTTGCGCGAGGGTGTCGTGGATCTCCCGCGCGAGCCTGGCCCGTTCCGCCTCGGTGGCCGTCACTTCGAGCTGTTTCTGCGACAGCCTCAGCCCCCAGGAGAGCCCGCACATCGCCACGATGTTGAGCGCCACCACGAGCAGCCTGCCGATCGTGCCGGCCGCGTTGTCGCTGAAACCGGATGCCTGCGCCAGCCCGGCGACGACAGCGGTGGCGCCGACGGCGACGAGCTCCCACGGCCACGGGACGAGGGAGTACGCGATCGAGAAGGTCGAGATCGTCAGGAACGCGAACCAGCCCTGGTAGAGCACGAGCGCCAGGTTGATCAGGATGAGGCACGGCATCAGTAGCGAGATCGCCGCCGAGCGTCCGCGCCAGGGCGTCGGCAGGTCGCGCAGCACCAGCACCAGCACTGCGTACCCGGCGCAGAGCACGAGCTCCGGGATCAGGTGCCGGGGGTCGGACCACTGCATCCCGAGTGCGAAGGCGACGAGCATCCCGAGCACCAGATACGGGGCGACCGCGAGCACGGTCCGCCAGCGCGGGTCGATCATAGGCCGACCCTACGCGCTCTGCGGGAAGTGCCGCCCCATGCGCGGCCGGTTGAGCAGAATGGCCGCCGGCAGCACGAGGAGACCGCACAGCGCCTGCTCGATCCGCACCCAGTCCGGCAGGAAGCCGGGGATCGACACGATGACGATCACGGCGACCAGCACGATCGGGCTGATGATCCGGATGCGCACCCAGGCTGCACGCGACCCCCGCGACGCGCTGCGCGCGATCAGCAGCATGACGACCCCGCTGGCGAACACCAGCGAGCAGCGGATCCAGACGGCGGTGTCGACGGCGATCCCCATCACGCTCTGCGCGATGAGCACGGCGATCATCGCGAGACTGACCGCGGTGAATGCGGCCAGGAGCACGAGAACGGGACGGAAGGCCGCGCGGCGGGCCGCTGCGGTCTCGGGACGGACGGCGGACCGTGGGGCGGTGTTTGCGTTTGTCATGCCTCCAGCGTCGCGAGCGGGAGCGCCCGCCGGATCAACCGGTCGGCTGGACCTGGCCGCCGATCAGTGGATGCTGCCCGGCAGCGGCGGACGTACCGCCCATCACACCGCATCCACCGGGAACTCCGCCGGGTACGGCTCCCCGAAGTCCGCCGACCTGCTCACCGCCGACCAGGCGAGGTCGTCGGAGAGCAGGCGGCGGTCGTGGGCGACGCTCATCTCGGTCGCGGTGACGCCGAGGGGGAGGTGGTCTGGGATGTTCGCGCGCTTGGCGACGGTCACCAGGATCTCGGCGGCGCGCACAGGGTCGCCTGCCGGACCGGAGGTGGTCTGCCGCATCCGCTTGTTCATCGCGCCGACCGTGCTCTCGTACTGTTCCGGCACGTCGCGAACCTCCATCGACGAGCCCGCCCAGTCCGTGGCGAACCCGCTCGGCTCGACCACGAGCACCTTCACACCGAAGGGGGCGGTCTCGACGCGGAGCACGCGGCTGAAGCCGTCGATCGCGAACTTGGCCGCCTGGTATGAGGCGATTCCGGGGGAGCCTCCGACACGGCCGCCGACCGACGAGAACTGGATGACCAGTCCTCCGCCCTGCGCCCGCAGGACGGGGATGGCCGCCTTGGAGACGTTGTAGACGCCCCAGAAGTTCGTCTCGAACTGGGTGCGGAAGTCGGCGTCGTCCGTCGTCTCGATCGGGGAGACGTTCGCGTAGCCGGCGTTGTTGACGATGACGTCGACAGAGCCGAAGCGGTCTCTGGCGGTGTCGAGCGCAGCCCGGGCCTGGACGGCGTCGGTGACGTCGAGCTGCAGGGGGCGGATGCGGTCGCCGTAGGTGGCGACGAGGTCGTCGAGCTGCTCCGGGCGGCGGGCCGTCGCCGCCACGCGGTCACCGGCCTCGAGGGCGGCGACGGCGAGGGCGCGGCCGAAGCCGCGGGAGGATCCGGTGATGAACCAGGTCTGGGTCGTGGGGTTCTGTGTCATGGGGTTAATGAAACATCGTTTCTTTAACTAATGCAACTCGGTTGCGGTAAACTCTCGGCGTGACCACAACCGAACCAGCAGCGGGCACGTTCCGGCGCGCCAGATCCCCCGAGGCGAAGGCCGCGCGGGAACAGGCGATCCTGGATGCGGCGCGAGCCCTCGCAGCCGAGCGCGGCATCCGAGAGGTCACGCTCACCGACATCGCCGACGCGGTCGGGATGCACAAGTCGGCCATGCTGCGCTACTTCGAGACCAGGGAAGAGATCTTCCTGCGCCTGACCGCCGACGGGTGGCGCGAGTGGACGCCTGTCGTGTGCGCCAGGGTGCGCGCGGCGAGCGGAACCTCCGCCGTCGCCGCATCCTTCGCGTCGTCGCTCGCCGAACGAGGCGCGTTCTGCGACCTGCTCGCCCAGGCGCCCATGAACCTCGAGCGCAACGTGTCCGTCGAGGCCGTCCGCGCCTTCAAGCTGACGACCGGGGAGTCGCTCGCGCTGATCGTCGCAGCCGTCAGGGAGACGATCCCCGGCCTGACCCCGGCCGCAGCCGTCGACCTCGTCGCCACCGCCACCTCCCTCGCCGGCACGTTCTGGCAGATCTCCACCCCACCTCCGGAGATCGCCGAGCTCTACCGCACCGACCCTCGGCTCGGGCACGCTCTGGTGGACCTGGAGCCGCGGCTCCGGCGCATCCTGGCCGCTTACCTCGTCGGGGCGGTCGCGGAGTAGCCGCGCGTACCGCGAAGCGCGCTCACCGTCGTCGCAGCGAGCACCACCACCCCGATCGCCTCCACGATCACCGTCTCCGGCACCAGCGTGAAGTCCCACGACTCTGTGATGCCGAACAGCCCGACGGTCAGCGCGAGGAGCAGAGCGGCGAGGCTCGCGATCACGAAGAGCAGGCTGAGCACCGTCGCGAGGGCGAGAAGTCTGCCGCGGAGGAAGAGCATCCCGAGTGCCAGGACGATGCCGGCGATGCCGTTCAGCACGAAGAGAACGCCGAGCAGACCGCCGACGCCGTCGAAGATCAGGAAGATGTGGATGGCGGCGATCACGAGGAGCACGATCGCGCTGATGATGCGCAGGGCCCTGAGGGCCGTTCCGCTGTCGTTCATGGGTGTACCTGCTTCCGGTGAGTGCTGGTGGATGGGGACCACAGGGAGAACACGAAGGGGATGCGTGGAAGGTTCACGAGGTCACCCTCCGTACGCCGAGAAGAACCGGTTGCGGAACGCATCCATCCGCCAGACCGGCGCCGTCGGCGACGGAAGCATCGTCGGCTGCCAGCCCCACGACGCGATGCGCTGCGTCACGGCGGGGTCTTTGGCGATGATGCTCACCGGCACGTCGTGGTTGGCGCCTGCACCGCTGACGACGCTCGCCGGCTGGTGGTCGCCGAGGACGACCATCACGAGGTTCGGGTCGTCGAACGTCGTGAGGAACGAGAACAGCGAGCCCATCGTGTACTGGATCGACTGGCCGTAGAGCTCCTGGACGTGCTGCCGGCTCTGCCAGACCGTGCTGGGCGGAAGGCCCTGCGCCGGCTGGGAATCGTAGATCGAGCCGTCGCCGATGGCTTCCCACGGCACGGGATGCGGGAGCGGCGTCCACGGGGTGTGCGACGAGACGAAGTCGATCTCCGCCATCAGCGGGGCGTGGGGACGGGCGAGCTCGTGTTGCTGGAAGTAGGAGAGCGTGTACTGGTCCGGCACCCTGGCATAGCTGAACTTCGGTCCCTGGTATCCCACGTTGGTCGCGTTGAGCTGCGTGCCGTAGTGGTAGAACGAGCTGCCGACCGGCCACGGCTTGGTGTCGGAGGGGACGTCGCTGATGGTGCGCCAGCCCGCGCGGCGGAAGGCGTCGCTGAGGGTGAGCCGGTGACCTGCGGTGACCTGGTCGTACTTCTGCTGCGAGTCGACCCAGAGCCCGGTCTGCAGGGTCGCATGCGCGAGCCAGCTGATGCCGCCGAACGTCGATGAGGTGAGGAAGGCGCTTCGTTCGGAGTACCCGTGGGCGGCGAGCTGGGCGTCGCCGTCGCGGAGCACCGCATCCACCCCCGAGGAGAACGGTGTGCCCTGCACGGCGACCTGTCCGTAGCTCTCCACGAACGCGATGATGACGTCCTTCCCTTTCAGCCCGGTGAGCAGATCGGATGCGGGGAGTTGCGCATACGGGTCCGTCGCGCCCGCCCGGTCGAACGCGGCCTGGTCGCGCTCCGCGGCGGCGGCCTGGTCGACCTTGGCCACCGTCTCGGAGAGCGCGTCGGCCGCGGCGACCGGCTGGCCGGGCACGAGCTGCGCGCCGACAAGGGCGAGGGCGAGCCAACCCGCCGTGACCGCGGAGGCGCCGATCAGGCTGGGCGCCCGGCGCCGCCCGAGGACGGCGGCCAGGTGCAGCAGCGACGCCGAGACCGCGACGGTCGCTCCGATGGCGGCGATGGCGAGCAGCACCACCAGGAGCACGGCGAGGACGGGACCGGTCGAGTCGCTCACCACGCCGTAGCCGTCGGACAGTTCCGGCCAGCCGGTCACCACGTCGAACGTGCGGCCGACCGTGGCGGTGAACGTGCGGTCGAGGGCGGCGCCGACGATCGAGAGCACGATGAGCGTCGCGGCGAGCACGGCGACGATCCGGCGGGCAGGGCGCCAGGGGAGGAGGACGAGCACGACGAGAGCGACGAGGGCGTCGAGCGGGATGCGCAGCAGGGCGAGCGGCGACCAGGATGCGATCAGCCCTGGAGCGAGGGACGCCACGAACACGGTGACGGCGGCGAGGACCGTTCTGATCGTCGCTGCGGCGCGACGGCGCTGGCCGGGGTGCCGGCGGGGGTGCTGGCGCGGGTGCTGGCGGTCGGGCATCATCGCCTCCCCGGAACCGACGGCACGACCTCGGCCGCACGCCCGGTCTGCACCGTCGCCTGACCAGTCGTCCGCGCGGTCGCCACCTCCTCGAACCGGCTGGACAGCGCGTACCGCAGCAGCACCACATCCCCGATGGTGCGGGTCTCCGCCAGGGTGGCCCTGCGCTCGCCCGTCCACGGGAACAGGGCGTCGCCGACGAACCGGGGCGCGCGCCTGTCGCCGACGAAGATGGGCGCGATCGCGAGCTGCAGCTCGTCGGCCAGGTCGCCGGCGAGGAACTGTGTGAGCGTCGTCCCTCCGCCCTCGACCATGAGCCGCCGCGCGCCGCGGTCGCCCAGGTCGCAGAGCACGTCGGCCATCCGCACCTCGTCGCCCAGGGCGATGACGCGTGCCGCAGCGCCCAGCCGTCTCCGGATGCGCCGTTCCTCCCCGCGCGGGCAGTAGACCAGCTTGGTCGTGTCGCCCTCGGTGAAGAAGGCAGAGCGCGGGTCGAGGTCGCCGGAGGCCGTGACGGTCACCTTCCACGGCGAACGCCCGAGCCCCGACTGCGTGCGACGCCCCTGGCGCGCCGCACTGCGGACGAGCAGCCGGGGGTTGTCGAGGCGGATCGTGCGTGCGCCGACCAGGATCGCGTCGCTGTCCGCCCGCACCTGGTCGACCCTGTCGAAGTCCTCTGCGTTGGAGAGGGCCAGCCTGGGCGGGCGCGCTGTGTCGAGGTAGCCGTCGAGCGAGACGGCGCAGCTCAGGGTGACGTACGGGGTGGCTGTCACGGTCGTTTCCTCCTCTGGACGATGGTGGCGAGCATGGTCCCGAGCACGCCGGGCACCAGTGAGACGATCGCGAGCACCCCGAACAGGGTGGCCGCGGAGACCCCGGCCGCCGTGCCGAATCCGGCGACGGCGAAGGCCCAGCCAGCGGCGCCCTCGCGGGGACCCCATCCACCGAGATTGAGGGGGATGGCCGCGGCGAGCAGCACGACGACCGCGAGCACGAGCATCCGCACAGGGGGCACTTCGGCGCCGACCGCTGCTGTCGCGATGGCGAACGTGGCGATGTGGCAGCAGCACACCACGACGGATGCGCCGATCGCCTGGGCTGCGACCGCCGGCGACCCGAGGCCGACGCGCAGCTGCGCCGCCTCCCGCCTCAGCACGTTCCGCACCCTGGCGCTCGCGACGGCCGCGATGGTCGCGGCCAGCACGACCACGGCTGCCCCGATGCCGAGCGCGGGGAACACGACGCCACCGAAGTCCGCCGCTCCCGCGTCGACGCCGCCCGCGGTGGCGCCCGCGGTGCCGAACGCCGCGCCCCCGGCGACGATCACGAGCACGGTGATCGCGACCTGCACCACCTGACCGACCGAGCGCTCCACCGCGACGGCGCGTGCCGCCGTTCCCAGACGCTCCGCGCTGCGGCCGTGGTCGACGGCCCTGTGCACGTCCCCGATCACCCCGCCGGGCAGCACGGTGTTGAGGAACTGCGACCGGTAGTACATGCCGACGGCCCTGGACCACGGCAGGCCGACACCCAGCCGGCGCGCGATCACGGTCCAGCGCCAGGCCGCCGCGGCCGTCGCGATGGCCGCGAGCACGATCGCCGCCCCCACTGTCCCCGCGTCGAGGCTCTGCACGCCGTGCAGGAACGGCCCCGTGCCGACCCGCGCGACGATGGCGGCGAGCACACCCGCGCCCACGACCGCCCGCGCCGTCACGCCGAACCACCGCGACCGCACGACCGCCAGGGCGGGCGCGCGCCACCGGTGGCCGCCGACGACCTGGCCACGCACGGTCGTCGGCGTCGGCGCCACTGTGTCAGCCATCAGCGCGGCCACGCCAGCACATCGAGGTGGTAGACCACGGCCGAAGCGTCGCCGCGGTCGAGCTGGTCGTGCCGGAGAGCCCGATACCCGGCGAGGTCGTCTCCGAGTTCCGGGGACTGCTCCTCCGCCGCGTCCACCCAGCCGTCGAACCACTCGCGCAGGAGCCGCGGCTCGCGGTCGTCGAGCCGCCAGCTCGTGCGGGCCTGCCGCACGTTCCAGCCCGCCTGCTCGAACAGCCCGCGCACGATCGGACCGCCGTAGCGTCCGAGCAGCCTCCTGCCATGCACCTCCCGGCGCTGGTGCGCGTTGAAGGCGTCGCCGACGCGCTTGTCCAGCGCATCCCACGGCCGCAGCTCGACCTCGCCCGTCACACTGAGCGAGACGAACGCCGGCGCTGCCACCTGGATGCACGCATCCACGATGGCGTGCGCCTCCGCCGCGGTGAGCACGTCGAGCAGCGCAGAGGCCGTCACCAGGGACGCCCCGCGCAGATCGTCCGCACTGAGGAGGTCGAGTTCGCCGACCCTGGTGCGGATGGACACGGGCCGGTCGTCGCGGTCGAGCGGGGGAGGCGGGTCGAGGGCGCGGTCGGTGAGGTCGGCGTTCCAGTCGTGGAGCACCCAGGTCTGGCCGCCGGGCAGCATGGGTGCAAGCCAGCGCATCAGCGAGCCGGTGCCGCTGCCGAGATCGTGCACGGTGTACGGGCCGACGCCCAGCAGGGGTGGGATGGCCAGCGCGAGGTCTCCGGAACGCGCCCGCGCGTCCTCGGCCTCGCGCAGCGCCAGCCAGTCGCTGCTGACGTCGAGGATGTCGCTCACGATCGCACCTCGGCTCCGGTCGAGGCTCGTACCGCCTGGGCACGCCTGGTCGGGATGGTCGCTGCGGCCGAGAGCGCCGTCGCCACCGCCTGCGTGGTGGCGGCCCAGCTCGGCAGCGATCCGCGCGCATCCATCGCCGCCGCGCGCAGGTCCTGTCGCCGCGCAGCGTCCGCCCACCACTGGCGCAGCACGAGTCCCAGCGCCCACGGGTCGTCCGGCGGAACGATCATCGCGGCACGGCCGTCCCCGATGGACTCGGAGATGCCGCCGACCCCTGTCGTCAGCACCGGGATGCCGTGCGCCAGCGCGTCGGCGACCGCCATCCCGTAGCTCTCGCTGCGTGACGGCAAGACGGCCAGGTCGGCCTGTGCGTACGCGTCCTGGAGTGCGCGGCCGGTGAGCACGCCGCGGAAGGAGGCACGGTCGGCGATCCCGCCCGCCACCGCCGCTGCCCGCACGGCGGCCGCGAACTCCGGCTCCGTCGCGAGCGATCCGGCGAATGTGCACGACCAGCCGCCGATGTCGGCCGCTCCGGCGAGAGCCGTCACCAGCAGGTCCTGCCCCTTGTGCGGCGCGACCGCGGCGACGCAGAGCAGCCGGGCTCCGGACGCGGAGGGCACGGAGGCGACGGCGGCGTCTGTCCCCGGATGCGCGACCACGATCCTCCGCGGATCGGCCGCGTCCTGCGCGATGAGTTCCGCGCGGGTCCACCTGCTCGTCGCGATGATGCTCACCGCCGACCGCAGCGCGTCGCGCTCGTCGTCGCCGAGCTCGTGCGCGACCATGTGGGCGAGCACGAGCATCCGGAGGCGGGGGCTGTGCGCCACGATCGCCGCCGGTTCGCGGCCGACGAGCAGCCCGTCGACCAGCGCGACGGCGTCGTCGGGGAGCTGCGCGAGCGCGTGCGCCAGGCCGCCATCGGTCTCCGGGACCAGGAGGGTGCTCACGTCCCAGCCGTCCGAGAGCAGGCCGTCGCGGACCCGCTTGTCGTAGACGTTCCCCCCACTCACGCGCTCCGGATCGTCGAGCATGTCTGGGACCACGAAGAAGACGGGCGCACTCACAGCGGCCTCGAATAGCTCGCCCACGCGATGTGGGACTCGTGCAGGGTGACGGAGACGGAGGCGATGCTGTTCGTCCCCAGCCCGCCGTCGGCTGCGCGGGCGGCGAGCCGGTCGGCGATGACCCGGCAGAGCACCTCGGTGGTGGTGTTCGTCCCGGCGAACTCCGGTTCGTCGTCGAGGTTGCGGTAGGTGAGCGAGCCGGTGATCTCGCCGAGCACAGCGGTCACCAGGCCGATGTCGACCACGATGCCGTCCGCATCCACGTCGTCGGCGCCGAACGTTGCGTCCACGATGAACGTGGCGCCGTGCAGCCGCTGGGCGGGGCCGAACACCTCGCCGGTGAAGCTGTGCGCGACCATCATGTGGTCCCGCACGGTGACGGTGTAAGGCATCAGGCGTCCGTCCAATCGATCGTGTGGCAGATGTCGGCGGTGCGACCTCCGGCGAGCGCGGAGAGCACTTGGGGGAGGTCCCGCCACGACGACGCGGACGTGAGCAGCGCGTCGAATGCGGCGTCGTGCAGGAGGTCGAGAGCGAGCGTCAGCCGGTCGCGGGTGGTCCGCCGGTCTCGCCGCCGAAGGGCGACCGCTCCCACTTGGCTCGACCGGATGGTGAGGCGCCTGGCGTGGAAGTCCGCGCCGAGCATGATGCTGACGGGGCGGTCGCCGTACCAGCTCGCCTCGATCACCTCGCCGTCGTCCACGACGGTCTCCAGCGCGAGCCGCAGCCCAGCCTCCGAGCCGCTCGCGTTGACCACGATGTCGCGGTCGCGCGGCGCCTCCTCCGGCAGGGCGAAGCCGACGCCGAGCCGTTCCGCGACCGCGCGCCGCGACGGGTCGGCATCCACCAGCACCACCTCGGCACCGGGGATGCGGTGCGCGAGCCTGGCGACGCTGCAGCCGATCATGCCGGCGCCCACCACCGTGATCCTGTCGCCCAGCAGCGGTGCCGCGTCCCACAGCACGTTCACCGCGGTCTCGACGGCACCGGCGAGCAGCGCCCTCCTGGGCGGCACCCCTTCCGGCACGGGAACGACGGCATCGCCCGGCACCACGAACGCCGACTGGTGCGGGAACAGTGTGAACACGACACGCCCCCGCAACTCGGACGGTCCGCCCTCGACGGTGCCGACGTTCAGGTAGCCGTACTTCACCGGCCACGGGAAGTCGCCGTCCTGGAACGGGGCGCGCATCCTGTCGTGCTCGCTCACCGGCACGTGGCCGCCGAACACCGTCGACTCCGTGCCCTTGCTCACCGCGGTGTGCAGCGTGCGGACGAGCACCTCGCCGTCGCCCGGCTCTCCGACGGGCTCGCTCCGCAGCGACCCGGAGCCGGGACGTTCGGTCCAGAATGCGGTTGCCTCCACCACGTCCCCTCCTCGATGAACCATCTGTGCGCTCGTGGCGTGTTAACGAACAGGTGCCATACAGGGAAGACACGAGGCGAACGTGAAAAGGGTTCAACGAGCAGCAGCGGGATGGGCGGCAGCAGCGGCATGGGCGGCGGCAGGCGCGGTGCTGGCGCTGCTCGCCTGCGCGGCGGCCGACGCGATCACGCCGCTCCCCGCGCTGGGCTGGATCGCCACGGCGACCTACCTGATCGTCTCGAACGCACTGCTCATCGCCGGACTCCGGCGCCGCGGCGCCTCCCGGTTCGGCCAGGCGAACATCGTCACCTCGCTCCGGTCGTCGGTGGTCGGCGCGATCACCGGCCTCGTCGTCGCGTCGGCCTTCGCCGCCGTCCCCGTCCCGCTGCTCGTCGCGCTGATCGTCCCCGCCCTCGCGCTCGACGCGGTCGATGGCTGGGTGGCCCGCCGCACGGGGTCGGCGAGCGAGCTCGGCGCCCGGTTCGACATGGAGGTGGATGCGTTCCTCCTCCTGGTGCTCAGCGCGTACGTCGCGGGGAGCATGGGCCTCTGGGTGCTCGCGATCGGCGCCATGCGCTACCTGTTCGTGCTGGTCGGCTGGGCGGTCCCGTGGATGCGCAGGCAGCTTCCGTACCGCTACTGGCGCAAGGTGGTGACGGCGGTGGCGGGGATCGCGCTGGCGCTCGCCGTCTCCGGTCTGCTGCCCGGCGTGGATGTGGTGCTCGTCGGGGTGGCCCTGCTGCTGTTGCTGGAGTCGTTCGGGCGCGATGTGCTGTGGCTGATCGGGCGGGCGGAGCTCAAGCCTCGCGTGAGCGGCGCAGGCGGGCGCGACTGGTCGCGTCGAGAGGGATGACGCCGGCGCCTCGCCCGCCCCGCGAGAAGACGACCCAGCGCTGGTGGTCGGCGGTCTCCAGCACCCACTGCTGACCGGAGCGGGGGTCCCTGGTCCAGGCGCGCGAGAGGGCGTCGCGGGCTTTGCCGGTGGCGGTGGTCCAGGCGTCGAGGAGTTCGCCGGGCACCGCATCCACGATGGCGGCCTCTCCGTCGAGGAGCCTGGGTTGTGGATGCGCGCCCTGGCCAGGCCGACCGGGGCGCGTCGCCGGGGTGGCCGGGCGGGTGGGCGGCGCGGCCGGCCGCTCCGGCTCGGGCGACTCCTGGGTCGGGGGCGCTTCGTTCGTCTCCGCTCCCGTTTCGTCCGCCGTCTCCTCCTCCGGTGCGGCGAGCGCGGTGGCGAGCTGCTCGTGGAGGTCGGCGATCTGGTCGAGGACCTTGTCGGTGTCTCGAGCGGTCAGCAGGTAGATCATGACCGCGAAGAACAGCGCCCACAGCGTCGCGACGAGGGAGACGATCGTGGTGGCGTCGCCGTCTCCGTCGATCAGGACGACGCCGACGGTCACCACCGCGCCCGCCGCGAACGTCACGGCCGTGACCCGGCCGGGGAACTTCGCGAGGTGGTCGAGGAACCAGTGGTAGAGACGGCTCGTCGCGGACACCCGGCCATCGGTGACGACGATCTCGTCGTCCGTGGGGACAGTCATGGCACGACGCTACTCGGGATCGGAACCGCAAACACTTTGATGGTTGACAGTTAGAATTCAAACAGTTAGAGTTCTGATCATGGAAGCACCAGACAGCATGTTCGAGAGCAGCCTCCAGTTGGTCCGCTGGATCGGCTGGGCGCAGCGTCAGGCAGGCGACGAGTGGATTCGCGCACGCGAGCTCACCCACGAGCAGGCCTTCGCACTCGGCTTTCTCGAACAGAACCCCGGTGCCATCCAGCGAGACATCGCGCAGCTGACCCGCACGAGTGCGGCAAGCGTCTCGAGCCTTCTGCAGGGGCTCGAGAAGCGCGGCCTCATCGAGCGCCGCACCGAGAACGGCAATGAGCGCAGCAAGCGCGTCTACGCCACGGCAGAGGGCGCCGCCCTCATCGCCGGTTTCGAGGAGGCCATGGCCGCCGCCGACGAGACCATCCTCGCCCCGCTGGACGAGGACGAGCGGGAGACGCTGTTCGCCCTGCTCACCAAGATCACCTCCGTACTGCCCCGCCCCACCCGGTAACCCCGGCCTGCCGCCCGGCGGCATCTCCCTCTTCTCCCACCGTCGCTCCGACGTCTCGTCGGCGCGCGCTCCACCCTGCCCGGAAAGGAGCAGTCATGAGCACCACGACTCCCGAAACCACCACCGCCGACGCTGTCGGCACCAACCGCTGGTATCTCTCCTCCGCACCGATCATCCGCGCTCTCGTGCACCTGTGTGTGCCGATGGCGGCAGCGATGATCGTCGGCGCCGTCTACAACGTCATCAACGCGGGCTTCATCGGCTCGCTTCACGACAACGCGCTCCTCGCCGCCGTCACGTTCGGCACGCCCATCCTGGGTCTCGTCATGGCGGTCGGCGGCGTGTTCGGCGTCGGCGGCGGCGCGCTCATCTCGCGGCTGCTCGGCGCGGCGGAGCGCGAGCCGGAGAAGGCGGCCGAGATCAAGCGTGTCTCGTCGTTCGCCGTCTGGGGCGCTGTGATCGCCGGGGTCGTCCTCGGCGCGATCGGCCTGTTGCTGCTCAACCCGCTGGTGACCCTGCTCGGCGCTGATGCGTCAGCGGTCCCTGCGACCAGCGCGTACGTCGCCGTCATGCTCGCCTTCGTGCCCGTGCTCGCCGCGGCGTTCTGTCTTGAGCAACTGGTCAGGGCGGAGGGCGCATCCCGTCAGGTCATGATCGGGCTGATCGGTTCCACGATCGCGAACCTCCTCTTCGACGTGCTGTTCATCCTGATGCTGCACTGGGGCGTCGCCGGCGCGGCGCTCGCGATGGGCCTGTCGAACCTCGGCGTCGTGATCTACTTCGTGGTCTGGCTGCAGCGCAACAGCGAGAACGTCAGCCTCGCGCCGCGCTGGTTCACGCTGTCGCCATCCGTGCTGAAGCCGGTCTTCGGCGTCGGCGTCGGCGAACTGCTGCAGGCGTCGTTCCTGATCGTGACGTCGCTGGTGCTCAACAACCTCGCCGCGGCGTACGGCGACGGGCCGCTCGCGGCGATGGGCGTGGCCGTGCGGATCGCGCAGGTACCGGAGTTCCTGCTGATGGGCGTCACGCTCGGTGTGCTCCCGCTGCTCGCCTATGCGTACGGCAAGGGCGACAGGGCACGACTGTTCTCGGCGCTGCGCGCATCCGGGATCGTGGTTGGCGGCGTCGGGGTGCTGTTCTCGGTGCTCGTCTTCGTGTTCCGCGACCAGGTGTTCACGGCGTTCGTGCCGGACAGGACGGTGTTGGCGATCGGCGTCAGCATCCTCACGGCGCAGCTCGTCGCCATGATCGCGAACGGCTTCGCCGGCCTCATCACGTCGCTTTTCCAGGCGACGGGCAAGGCGCTGGCCGCGACGGTCATGTCCGTGACACAGGGCGTGCTGTTCATCCCGATCGTGCTGCTCGGCAACCTCTGGTTCGGCCTGCCTGGCATCATCTGGGCGCTGACGGTGACAGAGGGCATCGTGTTCCTCGTCGGGATCGTGCTCTGGCTGGCCTACCGGCGCTCGATCGACCGCGGACTCTCCGAAGGCAGCGCCGAGCGGGCGGATGCCGCGCTGGAGGCCGCCGCCTGAGGCACCTGGCCGAGCGGGTCGGCTGGCGCCTCCGCGACCGCCACCTGCTCGGCCTCCGTCCTCTCCGAGCGCACGAACCCGATCCCCACCAGGATCAGTGCGCCGCCGATGAGCTGAAGCAGCCCCAGGCTCTCGCCGAGCAGCAGCCAGGCGTAGAACGTCGCGGCCACGACTTCGAGCAGGCCGGTGAACGATGCGAGGCGCGAGCCGAGGATCTCGGTGGCCGTGATGCTGGCGGCGTACGCGATGGCCGTGGCGAAGACCCCGATCACCAGGATGGGGAGCCACCACGGGGTCTGCTGACCGAACAGCTGCACAGGGGAGAAGCTCACCTGGAACGGCACGAGCCCGGTCGCGCCGACCGCGCCGAGCGCGACACCGCCGATCAGCAGCCCTGACGACGCGAGGGCCACCGGGGGAAGCCCGTCGCTCGGGCGCGCGGCGATCAGATAGAAGGCGGCGCAGCCGACCATCGCGGCGATGGCGAGCGCCAGGCCGAGCGGGTCGATGCCGCCTGAGCCGTCTGGCGAGACCACCATGACGAGCCCGCTGACCGCCACCACGGAGCCGATGATGACCACCAGTTTCGGCGCCCGTCTGGTCCGCGCCCAGGCGAGGACGACCAGCAGCAGCGGGGCGATGTACTCGATCAGGATCGCCGTGCTGACCGGAATGCGCTGGATGGCGGCGAAGTAGAGCAGCTGCGTCGCGGCCACGCCGACCAGCCCCATCCCGAGCACCCGCCAGCGTCCACGCCAGAGCGCCGACCAGCGTCCGCGCAGCAGGAGGATCGCGACGGGGGCGAGCACGATGCCGCCGGTCAGGGCGCGCACCGTGACGGCGGCGGCCGGGCTCCAGCCCGACTCGAGCAGCGGTTTTACGAACGCGCCGGACAGGCCGAAGGTGGCCGCCGAGATGACGGCGATGAGAAGTCCGAGCGAGGTCCGGCTGCGCTTCATGGCGAATCCTGGTCAGGGTCTAGATGGATGATGCTCCTGACGCTAGTCTTGTCGCGAATAAGGAGTCAACTTGCATTTTGCCCCTGACACCGAGGACGCTCTGGTCTTCGCCGTCGCCCTCTGCAACACGGTGCCGACCGCATCCCGAAGCGGAGATGACGAACTGGCGACGGCCGACCAGGTCGCCGACTTCGTGATCGCCCAGCAGTACTCCGGCCGCATCGACAGGAACGCCACCGAACTGCGCGAGGTGCACGAGACCCGCGAGCGCCTCCGCCGCACCTGGTCGCTCGCCCGCGACGACGCAGCCGTCGAGGTCAACGCCATGCTCGCCGACGCGAACGCGCGTCCGTACCTTATGCGTCACGACGGCTTCGACTGGCACCTGCACGCCACCGCTCAGGATGCGCCCCTCGCGGAACGCATCCGGGTGGAGGTCGCGCTCGCCCTCGTCGACGTCATCCGCTCCGGCGAAACGGGCCGCCTCCGCGTCTGTGCCGCCGACGACTGCACCGGCCTGCTGCTCGACCTGTCCCGCAACGGCTCGAAGCGCTTCTGCAGCGTGCGCTGCGGCAACCGGATGAACATGGTCGCCTTCCGCAAGCGACAGGACGGGGAGCAGGCGCAGGGATAGGGAAGAGCCCTCAGGCGTCGCCGCCGAGCCCCAGCTCGCGCCGCCAGTGCGCCAGGAATTCCGCACCGGCGTCGTCGTGGATCGCGTCGCCGATGGTGATCACCTCGTACGGCCGGTCCAGGATGCCGTCCGCCGGCCGCACATCCACATGGGCCACGTCGAAACCGGCGTCGTGCACGTAGTCGGCCATCTTGTAATCGCTGCGCGAGTCGCCGATCGAGCGCCAGCGGCGGGGGAGCGGGCCGAGCCCAGCGAAGTAGTCGAAGGCGCGCTGGGCGCCGCGGTCCTTGTCGAGCAGCACCGACTCGATGTCGGTGGAGATGATCGTCTGGTCGATGCGGAAGGGCAGCTCGCCCCGCGCATCCTGTGCTGTGCGCTCGCCGTAGCTGAGCCCGATGCCGAGGCCGGTGAGCAGTTCGAACGCGTCGTCCTGGAAGCGGGCCTGCGCGTCGGCGTAGGTGTCCGCATCCACGTCGGTGCGCTGCTCGACGGAGATCATTGCGCGCTTCGTCTCGTCGAAGAACATGGTGTCCGCGTAGCGTTCGCGCACCAGGTTCCTGACGCCGTCGACAGCATCCGCACCGAACGCCACCGTCTCGTCGACGGTGACCTCGCCCATCCCGTCACCGGTGATGGGCGCCCACGCGCCGCCCTTCTCGAACACGCCGAACATCCGCGCGCCCTGCTGGTCCAGCGCGTCGCCGAGACCGGCCTCGCGCAGCGGCGTGACCACCTGGTGCCGGATGAAGTCGCCTGAGCGGCCCGTGATGAACGCGATCGGCACCCCGGCCGCAGTCATCGCGACGAGGTCGGTGACGATGCTCCTGATATTGATGGTCCTGGTGACCGGGCTGGCGATGGGGCCGTCGACGTCGAAGAGGAGTCCGAGATTGTGCACACCCCATTGTCGCCGACAGCTGCGGCGGCCGTCAGCGCTTCAGCACGGAGATCGCCCTCAGTGCTTCAGGTCGTTGCGCAGCCCGTCCAGGATGTGGTCGAGCGACGCACGCTTCTGGTCGGTGTCGACCACGCTCGACGGGATGGTCAGCTCCAGGCCGGACCCGTATGTCGCCTTCAGCCGGAACTTTCCCGGCCATTCGCTGAACTCGGTCGGGTCGAACGCCGGGATGCCTCCGGCGATCTCGAGGCGCACCAGGTCTGCCCTGCGCTGCAGTTTCGTCGTGACCGACGCCTCACCGACCGCGCCCCCGCGTGCTTCGCCGACCGCGATCGTGTCCGGCGTGAATGCGCCGACGCGGAACGTGAACCCCAGCTCCGACTGCTCCATCGCCGCACCCAGGTAGACGATCTGGTCGTCGCCGATGGCGAGAGTCAGACCGGTCAGCAGGCGTCCGTACCAGCTCGGTCGTGCGTCGAGCATCGCTTCCAGCCCGGTCTCCCCGGAGATGAGGCGGTGCAAAGCGTCTCTGGTGTCCTCGAGTGTTGCCATGCAAGCAGCGTACGCCGAGGTCGGCCGGTGCCCAATGGATGCGGGGGCATGCCGATCGCGCCCGGCTCCGCTACTGCAGCGCCGAGGTGAGCCGCGCAGCGTTGTCAGCGACGCGTTCCAGCACCGGCCTGGCCCGCCACTCCGCCAGCGTGAGCTCGCGGCTCTGCGCCCGGTAGTGGTCTTCGACCGCGCGCAGCCTGTCCACCGCATCCCGGCCGTGGAGGAGCAGGGACACCTCCATGTTGAGGCTGAACGACCGGATGTCCATGTTGCTCGATCCGACGATGGCCACGTCGTCGTCGATGGAGAAGTGCTTCGAGTGCAGCACGGTGGGCGAGCGGTACAGGAACACCCGGACGCCCGCGCGCAGCAGCGCCTCATAGTACGAGCGCTGCGCGTGGTAGACGAGCGCCTGGTCCCCGACCTCCGACGCGAACAGCTCCACCTGCACCCCGCGCGCGACCGCGGTGGCGAGCGCGAGCATGATCGACTCCTCGGGCACGAAGTACGGGCTGGTGATGCTGATGCGCCGCTCCGCCTTGTGCAGGAGGGCGGCGAACAGCTTGAGGTTGTTCTCTGCATCGAAGCTGGGTCCGCTCGGCAGCACCTGCACGTCGAAGCGGTCTGCTCCGGATGCGACGCTCACCGGCGACTCGTCGAGCGGCAGCAACTCCCCGCTCTCGCTGAACCAGTCGGTGACGAAGACGGCGTCGAGCTCCCGCACGGCGGGCCCGTCCAGTCGCACCATGAGTTCCAGCCAGTGCAGCCCGCGCGCGATGTTCTTCCTCTTGTTGTAGCTGGCGTCCACCAGGTTCTGCGAGCCCGTGAACCCGACCCGCCCGTCCACGACGACCAGCTTGCGGTGGTTGCGGAGGTCGGGGCGCTGCCACTGTCCGCGGAGCGGGCGGAGGGGGAGCATCCCGTGCCAGTGGATGCGGTTCGCGGCGAGGAATCGCATGGTCGCCTTCCTGCCGGGGTTGAGGAATCCCGCCAGATGGTCGGACAGCACGCGC
The DNA here is from genome assembly GCF_001428745.1 of Leifsonia sp. Root227. Lineage (GTDB taxonomy): Bacteria > Actinomycetota > Actinomycetes > Actinomycetales > Microbacteriaceae > Leifsonia. Next base: position 213,416 of record NZ_LMIO01000001.1, read on the forward strand.
ACGTCGACACCGCGCGCTGCCGCGCGGGCGAGCGCGTCGAAGAACGGCGCTGTCGCGTGGTCGCGGACGAGGATGTAGAACTCGACGTGCACGAACCGCTCCGCCGCGTCGATGTCGGCGATCATCGCGTCGAACGACCCGGCGTAGTCCTCGATGAACTCGACCGTGTTCCCTCCGACCATCGGCAGCGCGCCGAGCCGCTCGGTCATGGCGACGACCCCGGGAAGCCACGCCGGCCACTGCTCCCGATGGCCGACCGCGGCCAGGCTCGGCACCCGCTCGCGCATCCTGCCGGTGACGAACGCCTGATCGGCGCGCCGCCGCGCTGGCAGCCTGGTGCGCCCGACCAGCAGGAACGCGATCAGCGCGATCACGGGCAGGAACACCACGGCGAGCAGCCACGCAATGGCGGCGGACGGCCTCCGGTTCGCCGACACGACGACCGCGGCGAGGATCACCAGCACCCCGTGCGCGATCAGCAGCAGGATCGCCAGCACCTCGCCGTCGATCATGCGGCGACGGAGGGGGAGGTGCTGGACGTGCGGGACGTGCGGGGGATCACAGCACGGAGCCTAGCCGGTGGGGTGGATGGACCCCGCACTGGGGTGCTGCGACCGTCGAGCCCTGCCGATAGCGTGTGGGCAACCCGAAGCGCGTCCTCGCGACGCACCACCCGAAGGACCTCCCGTGAGACGCTCGATCCTCGCGGCGGCGGCACTGTTCGCCGTCGTCGCCTCCGCCTGCGTCGTGGCGCAGCCCGCCATCGCCGCGACCGCGAACGGCACGGCAGTGCTCGCCGGGCTGCCGGTCGCCGCACCCGTGCAGACGACCACGTACAACCGCAGTCTGTTCCCCACCTGGGCCGACGCAGACCACGACGGCTGCAACACCCGCGCCGAGGTGCTGCAAGCGCAAACGACCGTGCCCGTCACATACACGACGGCCACCGGCTGCACGGTGGCGACCGGGAACTGGAACTCCTGGTACGACGCCCAGACCTGGAAGCTCGCCTCGGACGTCGACATCGACCACCTGGTTCCTCTGAAGGAGGCGTGGATCTCCGGCGCGTGGGCATGGACAACCGCCCAGCGTCAGGAGTACGCGAACGATCTGAGCATCCCGTACGCGCTGCAGGCCGTGACGGACAACATCAACCAGTCCAAGAGCGACAAGGATCCCGCGGCCTGGATGCCGCCGTCCCCCGCGGCCGCCTGCCAATACGCGCAGGACTGGGTGCTCGTCAAGTACAAGTGGGGACTCGCGGTCGATACCGCAGAGCAGGCCAAGCTCGCTTCGCTCTTCGCGACGGGTGGATGCGGTGCGCAGCAGCTCACCCTCCCGGCCACGGCGGTGACATCCAGCGGTGCGACGGTCCAGCGCATCGCGGGAGCCGACAGGTTCGACACGTCGGTGGCGATCTCGCAGAGCGGGTACCCGTCCGGCTCGTCCGTCGCCTACCTGGCAACGGGCACGAACTACGCCGACGCGCTGTCCGCTGCGCCTGCAGCGGCAGCCCAGGGCGGTCCGCTGCTGCTGACGACGCCTGGCGCACTGCCCGCCTCGGTCGCGTCCGAGCTCGCCAGGCTGAAGCCGACGCGCATCGTGATCGTCGGCGGAACCTCAGTGGTGTCGTCGACGGTCGAGAGGCAGGCGCACAGCTTCGCGACCCAGGTGGATCGCATCGCGGGCTCCGACCGATTCGCCACGTCGCGAGCGGTGAGCGCTGCGGCTTTCCCGTCCGCCACCACGGCGTTCATTGCGACCGGACGAAACTTTCCCGACGCGCTGTCCGCGGCTGCTGCGGCAGGAGCATCCGGGTCCCCTGTCGTGCTGGTGGACGGCGCTGCCGGTGCCGCGGATGGGCAGACTATGACGCTCCTTCGCGGGATGGGGGTCGGGTCCGTGGTCATCGCGGGCGGCACGAGCGCTGTGAGCGCGGGCATCGCGAACACACTGTCGTCGCTGGCGCCAGTGACGAGGCTCTCTGGCGGTGACCGGTATGAGACGTCGAACGCGATCAACGCGAACCGGTTCCCGACGGCTTCCAGGGTGTACTTCGCCACCGGCAGCACCTTCGCAGACGCCCTCGCGGGCGCCGCCCTGGCCGGGCGGGATGGCTCGCCGTTGTTCGTGGTACCGTCCGGCTGCCTTCCGCCGACGACCGCGGCCACGATCGCGACGTACGGCGCGGTCGGACGCGTGCTGCTCGGCGGCCCGAACGCGCTGAGCAACGCGGTCGGCTCCGGGACGGTCTGCGCACCGCCGCCACCGCCTCCTGCGCCGCCGGCGCCCCCTGTGCCGCCGGCGCCTCCCGCCAATCCGGGCAACGGCGCCACCGCACTGTGCAATGACGGCACATACTCGTACGCGGCACATCACCAGGGGGCGTGCTCGCATCACGGCGGCGTTGCTGTCTTTTACAAGTAGAGGAATTTCACCGGAGCAGCCACGTTGCACCCGGCATGACCAACGTAGGAATCATCGGAGCGGGCCACATCGGCACCGCTCTCGCACGCACGTTCATCGAGCACGGGTACACCGTCACCATCGCGAACTCGCGGGGGCCGGAGACGCTCGCGGAGCTCGTCGCCGACCTCGGGCCGTCCGCGACTGCGGCGACCGCGGCGGAGGCAGGTGCCGCAGGCGACTTCGTCGTCGTGACCGTGCCGCTCAGGGCGCTCGGGGACATCCCGGTCGAGCCGCTCGCCGGCAAGATCGTCATCGACACCAACAACTACTACTTCGAGCGCGACGGGCACATCGCCGAGCTCGACGACGGCACCGCCACCGTCAGCGGCCTGCTGCAGGCGCACCTGCCCGAGTCCAGGGTCGCCAAGGGCTTCAACCACATCGGCGCACGCGACATCCAGACCACCGGATCGCCCGCAGGCACCCCGAACCGGCGTGCGCTCGCCACCGCGAGCGACTTCGACGATGCCGCCGCACTCGTCTCCTCCCTCTACGAGGAGTTCGGCTTCGACGCCGTCAACGTCGGGCCGCTGTCGGAGAGCTGGCGCTTCGAGCGCGACCGCCCGGCATACGTCGTTCGCCAGAACCGCGAAGAGCTCGAGGCCAACCTCGCGAAGGCTCCCCGCACCGTCTAGCCGCCGCTCGGTCGAGCCCAGGGCGCCGCTGCAGGATGCGTTTCTGCGGTGAGCGGGCCCTGGGCTCGACCGTGACGCAGGGTCTTGCCGCTGGGGGATGCGCGGCCGTACGCTCAGGGCGTGACCACAGCCCCAGAAGGTGTCGCCACCTCGCTCGACGGCAGGCAGTTCCGCTTCCGCAGTCCGGTGGGCACGCCGTTCGTGCCCGGCGGGTTCGTGACGTTGAGGGACGGCGCGAGCGCCGACGCGACCAGCCGCGGCGGCGACGCTGCCGGCGGCTCCACCGGCGGCTCCACCGGCGGAGAGCAGCTCGGTCAGGTGGACGACCTCGACTTCGACGGAGACGACACCCTCGCCGGCACAGGCAAACTGCTGGGGGAGCGGCGACCGGACGGTTCCCTCGACACAGGCTCCACGCATCCGTTCGCCTGGGCCAGCGTCGACACCGCGGACGACGACGCCGTCGAGCTCGTCTTCCGCGCGGCCAAGGCGACGCTCGACATCGGCTCGCTGATCGGGGTCGCGGATGTGCGTGCGCGGCTGCTCGCGCACCGGTTCAACCGGCACACCTTCTGGTGCGGGCAGAGCGGGTCCGGCAAGACATACGCGCTCGGCGTGCTCCTCGAGCAGCTGCTCGTCGACACCGCGCTTCCGATGGTCATCTTCGACCCGAACGGAGACTTCGTTCGGCTCCGCGAACTGCGCACCGCCGTCGACACAGACGACGAGCGGGAGCTGGCGCGGAAGGACATCAGGGTGCTGCGGCCGGGAGGCGCCGAGAACGCCCTGCTGGCGAGGTTCATCGACTTCCCGATGCGGTCGAAGGCCGCCGTGCTGCGGCTCGACCCGATCGACGACCGCGCGGAGTACAACGCCCTCGTCCACCTCGACGTCAAGACCGAGGCGCAGCGGCCGGAGGGGATCGTCCCGGCGCTCCTCGCCTCGAACGACCCGGCGGCGGAAGAACTCGGCCGGCGCATCGAGAACCTGCGGCTCATCGACTGGGACGTCTGGGCCGAGGGCAGGGATGCGGTCACCGACGTCCTCGACGAGCGACCTGATGCGACCGTCCTCGACCTCGGCGGGTTCGCATACCCGGACGAGCACCTGGTGATCGCGCTCGCCGTGCTCGACGACCTGTGGGCAAAACGCGAGTCCAGGCGTCCACTGCTCATCGTCATCGACGAGGCGCACAACCTCTGCTCACCCGACGACGACCGGCCGCTGCAGCGTGCGGTGCGGGAGCGGATCATCCAGATCGCCGCAGAGGGACGCAAGTTCGGTCTGTGGCTGCTGCTCTCGACGCAGCGGCCGTCGAAGGTGCACCCCAACATCATCTCCCAGTGCGACAACCTCGCCCTGATGCGCATGAGCTCCCCGCTCGATCTGGAGGAGCTCGGCACGATCTTCGGGTTCGCGCCCCCGTCGCTGCTCGCGCACGCGCCCGGCTTCCGCCAGGGCGAAGCGCTCCTCGCCGGCGGGTTCGTGCCGGCGCCGATGCTCGTGAAGGTGCGCGACAGGCTCACAGAGGAGGGCGGCGCGGACGTGCGCGTTCCCCTCCGGTCGCCAGCGCGCTGAGTTCGCAATCCAGACGTTCAGAGCGAGCCGAGAGGGGACCCGTTGTCGACCCAGGAGCCGTCGTCCGCCCCGTTGCCCACCCCGTCGTCGGTCCACGAACCACTTCTCCGCGCCCCGCGAACGCACGACGACCCGCAGCGCGCGCATCCCCTCTCGCGCATCCTGCGGCGGCCGATCGGCACCGTCGAGTCGATCGAGTCGTCCGCGCTGCTCGTCGGCGCCGCCGTGTTCGTCATCGGGGGAGTCGTCGCCCTGTTCGTGTTCTGGAACAGGGACCTGCCGATCTCCGGGCGGGGATCGATCGGCGAGTACGCCGCGATCGGCGGTGCGGTCACGGCAGCGGTCGTGTTCGCGCTCGGGCGCATCCTGGTCGGCGTCCTCCCACAACGGGATGCGGGCGCCCGCCCTCCGCTGCACCTCGCCGTGTTCGATGTGGTCGCGCTCTCCGTCGCGGTCGGCCTGATCGCGCTGCTCGCCTGGACGGCGGTCTCGGACGTGGTCGAGCGCAGTTTCCTCGGCGCCGTCGTGTTCACCCTGCCAGGGGCGGTGCTGGCGGGCGTCGCGTTGGCGCTCACCGCATACGTCGTGTTCCTGACCTCCGTGCAGCTCACCTCGATGCTGCTCTCCCTGGTGCTCGCCGTGTTCCTCGTCGTCGGCGTCTTCACGAGCATGCTGAGCTCGTCCGACCCGCTGTGGTGGCAGAAGAACCTGTCCGCACTCGGGATGACGGACGACCTGTCCGCGTTCGCGTTCAACCTGACGCTGATCGTCGGAGGCGCGATCGTCGTCATCATCGCGCGGGTGGCGACGGCGGGCATCGCGACCCCGGATGCGGCCAGCAGACGCGGCAGGGATCTGGTGCGCTGGGCGTTCGTGCTGATCGGCGTGTTCCTCGGCTGCGTCGGGGTGTTCCCTGTCGACCGGTTCTTCGTCGTGCACAACAGCGTCGCCACCGGGATGGCCGTGGTGTTCGCGGCTCTCGTGGTCGGGCTGCGCTGGTGGGTGCCCGCGATGCCGCGCGTGTTCATCCTGCTCGGCTACGTCTACGTCGGGGTCGTCGTCGTGCTCGCCGTCTTCTTCGCCACCGGCTACTACAACCTCACCGCGGTCGAGCTCGTCGCCGCGATCCTCATCTTCTCCTGGATCATCCTCTTCCTCCGCAACTCCCAAGCGATCGAGCCCAGGCGTTCCCACCCGGAGAACGCGTCATAGCGTCACAGGGTGGAAAGCGCGTCACAGGGTGGAAAGCCTGGGCTCGATGATGTTGGCGCGGGTTACAGCGCGATGATGCGCGGGCTGCGCGCCGGAACGGTGAGCGAACCGGTGACGGCGGCGCCGCTGAGCAGCTCGCGGCCGGACGCGGCGACCGTGAGATCGGCGTCGGTGTGGTTCAGGTACACGCGGTAGCGCGCGCTCCCCGCTGACCGCTCGACGACCTCCAGCCCCTCCGGCGGGCCAGGAATCTCGACGCCTGCTTCGCCCAGCACGCGCGCGACGAGCCCGCGCAGAGTTTCGGCATCCGGGCGGGTCGACACGTACCAGCCGACACCGGCGCCGAACGCGTTCCTGGTCACCGCCGGTTCGCCCGCAGCACGCCCATCGGCGAAGCGCGTGACGACCTCCGCGCCGTCGAGGCGGATGTCGTCCGCCCACACGGTCGCGGTCCCACCGGTGTCGAGCGCCGCCGTCTCGCCGGAGCGGAACGGCAGCAGCTCCTCGATCGTGAGCCCGAGCGGTTCACTCAGCGGGCCGGGGAAACCACCGGGATGCACGGCGTCGAACTCGTCAACCAGTCCGCTGCCGAACGACACCAGCAGGCGGCCTCCGCCGCGCACGTAGTCGGTCAGCGCGCGGCCGCCGCGCGAGGTGACCGCGTACAGGCTCGGCGCGATCAGCGCGTCGTAGCCGGACAGGTCGCCCTCCGGATGCACGAAGTCGACGGTCACGCCGAGCTGCCAGAGCGCGGTGTAGTACGCTTCGATGCGCTCGCGGTGCCGGAGGTCGACCGACGGCCGCCACTCCAGGTCCTGAGCCCAGAACGACTCCCAGTCCCAGAGGATCGCGACGCGCGCATCCACGGTGCTGCCCCGCATCGAGGCGAGGGCGGCGAGGTCGCTGCCGAGCGCCGTCACCTCGCGCCACACGCGGGAGTCCGTGCCGGCGTGCGGCAGCATCGCCGAGTGGAACTTCTCCGCCCCCGACCTGGATGCGCGGAACTGGAAGAACATGATCGCGTCCGCCCCGCGCGCGAAGTGGCTCAGGCTGTTCAGCGCCAGCTCGCCCGGCCGCTTGGCCAGGTTGCGCGGCTGCCAGTTGACCGCGGAGGTCGAGTGCTCCATGAGCATCCACGGGCGTCCGCCTGCAAGGGAGCGGGTGAGGTCGGCATCCAGCGCCAGCAGGATGTGGTTGTCCTCGCGCTCGGCGGTGAGGTAGTGGTCGTTGGAGACGACGTCGACCTCGCGCGCCCACTTCCAATAGTCCATCGACGGGCAGCTCGACGCCATGAAGTTCGTGGTGACAGCGAGCTGCGGCGTGTGCGCCCTGATGATGTCGCGCTCCGCGACGAAGCACTCGAGCAGGGCGTCGGAGGTGAAGCGGGCGAAGTCGAGGCGCTGCGCCGGGTTGGTGACGGTGGCGGCCAGGCGCGGCGCGTCGATCTCCGACCAGTCCTGGTAGCGCTGGCCCCAGAAGGCGGTGCCCCACGCGCTGTTCAGCGCGTCGACCGTGCCGTAGCGGGCGGCGAGCCAGCCGCGGAACGCGGAGACCGAGTGCTCGTCGTACGACTCACCGACGGGAGCTCCGTACTCGTTGTGCACGTGCCACATCGCCAGCGCAGGGTGGTCGGCGTAACGGCGTGCGAGCTGCTCCGTCACGGCGGCGGCCGCTCTGCGGTAGTGCGGCGAGCTCGGCGACGCCATCCCGCGGGAGCCGAAGCCGAGCGGCACGCCGTCGCGGGTGACGGGCCGGGAGTCGGGGTACGCCTTCCAGAACCAGGCGGGCGGGGATGCGGTCGGCGTGCCGAGGTCGACGTCGATGCCCGCCCCGGCCAGGAGATCCATGATCTCGTCGAGCTGTGCGAAGTCGTACTCGCCCTGCCGGGGTTCGATCAGGCCCCAGTTGAAGATGCCGACGCTCACCAGATTCACCCGCGCCTGCTTCATCAGCTCGATGTCTTCGAGCCAGGTCTCCCTGGTCCACTGCTCCGGGTTGTAGTCGCCGCCGTAGCGGAGGTCGGCTGTTCCCCTCGGCCAGCCGAGGCGGGCGGGCTGCGGGGCTGGGGCGGTCTGCGGGGCTGAGGTGGTGGTGGGCTGTGGTGACAGCGTCATTGCTTCTCCTGACTGTGTGCGCTCCCAGGTATAGCACACCGAAATACTCCGGCGTGTTATGGGCTAAATGAATTGACAAGGTACAAACGCATGTGCGTTACTGTAACCGCTCACAGCCGCACTCAACGAGGAGAGATCTTGCGAACATCACTGAGGGTCGGCGCTGTCGCCCTGGCAGCAGCCCTGGCCTTGACCACAGCAGCCTGCAGTTCCAGCGGAAGCGGGGGCGACAGCTCCGGACCCGTCAAGCTCACATACTGGGCCTGGGCGCCCAACATGGACAAGGTGGCCGCGATCTGGAACAAGTCCCACCCGGACATCCAGATCACCGTCAACAAGCAGGACGGCGGAGACGCCGCCGTCACCAAGCTCCTCACCGCGATCAAGGCGGGCAGCGGAGCGCCGGACATCATGCAGGCCGAGTACCAGAAGATCCCCACCCTGGTCTCCGCAGACGCGCTCGTCGACCTGAAGGATCAGGGCGCAGGCGACCTCAAGAAGGAGTTCACCGACGGCACCTGGAACGCCGTCACCCTCGGCGGCGACTCGGTCTACGCCGTCCCGCAGGACTCCGGCCCGATGATGTTCTACTACCGCAAAGACATCTTCGACCAGTACGGCCTCAGCGCCCCGAAGACCTGGGACGAGTACGCACAGGATGCGCGCACCATCCACCAGGCGGACCCCACCAAGTTCCTCGGCACGTTCTCCTCCGGCGACCCCGGATGGTTCGCCGGTCTGTCGCAGCAGGCAGGCGCATCCTGGTGGGGCATCGACGGCAAAGCCTGGAGCGTCGACATCGACTCGGCGGCGACGAAGAAGGTCGCCGACTTCTGGGGCGGCCTCGTGCACGAGGGCGTGATCGACAACAACCCGATGTACACCCCCGCGTGGAACACCGCGCTCAACGACGGCACGCAGGTCGGCTGGGTCAGCTCGGTCTGGGGTCCAGGCGTGCTCGAGGGCAACGCAGCGGACACGAAGGGCAAGTGGGCGGCAGCGCCCCTGCCGAACTGGGATGCGTCGAAGCCGTCCAACGGCAACTGGGGCGGATCGTCGACGGCGGTCACCGCGCAGTCGAAGCACCCTAAGCAGGCGATGGAGTTCATCACCTGGCTGAACACCGACCCTGAGGCCGTCAAAGCGCTCGCGCAGGTCGCGAACATCTACCCGGCCGACGTGAACTCCTCCGCGGCGCTCAGCACTCCTCCGGCGTTCTTCGCAGACCAGGCCGACTTCTGGTCGATCGCAGCGCAGTCGTCGAAGGACGTCTCGGCGTTCACCTACGGCCCGAACGTCAACGTCGCGTACAGCGCGTACACGGACGCGTTCGCCAAGGCCGCGGAGTCGAAGGACCCCGCCCAGTTCGATGCTGCGCTGAACACGATGCAGTCCACGACGAAGAACGACCTGGTCAAGTCGGGTTTCACCGTCAAATGAGCCGACGGCGGACGGGAGGGCTCCCCGCCCTCCCGTCCGCCTGACCTCGCACAGCAAAGGACCAAGCGTGACCACCACCATCACCCGCGCCAAACGCGTCGCCATCCCGTACGCGATGCTCACCCCGGCCATCGTGCTCTTCGCCCTGTTCATGGCCGCTCCCATCCTCTACACCGTCGTGATGTCGTTCCAGACGGTCAAGGTCGAAGGCCTCGGGCTCGGCTCCGGCAGCAAGAAACTGCAGTTCGCCTGGCTCGACAACTACGTGGATGCGGTCACCGACCCCGAGTTCCTGGCCAGCGTCCTCCGCGTCCTCCTCTACGGCGCCATCCTCATCCCGGTGATGCTGGGCCTCGCGCTCGTGTTCGCCCTGCTGCTGGACTCCCGCCGCTCCCGAGCCGTGCGGTTCAGCCGGGTGTCGATCTTCCTGCCGTACGCGGTGCCTGCCGTGATCAGCTCGCTGCTCTGGGGTTTCCTCTACCTCCCGTCCGTCAGCCCGTTCGCCTACGTGCTGAAGGCCGTCGGCATCGCTCCGCCGGACATCCTGAGCTCCGGCCTCGTCATCTTCGCCGTCGCGAACATCGCGCTCTGGGGCGGGGTCGGCTTCAACATGATCGTCATCTACACCGCGCTCCGCGCCATCCCGAGCGACATCTACGAGGCCGCACGGATCGACGGGGCGTCCGAGGTGCAGATCGCCTGGCGCATCAAGGTGCCGATCGTGCTGCCGTCGCTCATCATGACCGGTCTGTTCTCGATCATCGCCACACTGCAGGTGTTCGCGGAGCCGACCACTCTCAAGCCGCTCACCAACTCCATCTCGTCGAGCTGGACCCCCCTGATGAAGGTGTACCGCGACGCGTTCGTCCGCGGCGACATCTACTCCGCGGCGGCGACCAGCGTGCTGATCGCGCTGGGTACCTTCGCCCTCTCGTTCCTTTTCCTGCGGGTCGTTCAGCGGCGCGCCTTCGGTCAGGAGGACTGACATGACCGCCACCATCACACCGCAGGCCGTTCCGTCGCTGGCCCCGCCAGGAGGCAGGGGCAGAGGCCGCGACCGCAGCGCAGCGGAGCGCCCGAGCGCGTTCGGCACGGCTGTGCTGCTGCTCGGCGCCGTCTACTGCCTGCTGCCGGTGCTCTGGGTGATCACCGCATCCACCAAGGACGGCTCCGAGCTGTTCTCCACCTTCACCTTCGCGCCAAGCACGCACCTCTGGGACAACATCGTCGCCCTCACGCAGTACCGCGACGGGCTGTTCTGGCGCTGGATGCTCAACACCGCTCTCTATGCCGGTGTCGGCGCGCTGGTCTCCAGCTACATCTCCGCGCTGAGCGGGTACGTGCTGGCGAAGTTCGAGTTCCCCGGCAAGGGCAAGGTGTTCGCCATCCTCCTGATGGGTGTGCTCGTGCCCGGCGTGATCCTCGCCATCCCGCAGTACTTCCTGCTGGCGCAGATCGGGCTCACGAACACGTACTGGTCCGTGCTGCTTCCGCAGCTCATCAGCCCGTACGGCATCTATCTCGCCCGCATCTACGCGGCGGCGGCCGTGCCGACAGACGTGGTCGAGGCCGCACGCACCGAGGGGGCGGGCGAGATGCGGATCTTCACCAGGATCGCCCTGCCGATGATGGCGCCGGGGCTGGTGACGATCTTCCTGTTCCAGTTCGTCGCCATCTGGAACAACTTCATGCTGCCGTACATCATGCTCGGCAACGACCAGCTGTTCCCGATCACGGTCGGTCTGTCCGGGCTGCTCAACCAGGGCGCCACCGTCCCAGCGCTGTACACGCTGGTCATCACCGGCGCGCTGCTGTCGATCGTGCCGCTGGTGATCCTGTTCCTGCTGCTGCAGCGGTTCTGGAGGGTGGACCTCGCTGCGGGTGCGGTGAAGGCCTGACCGGCCTCGCGCATCCCTAGAATTCAGTCATGGCCACCGACCCGCCCAAGAGGCGACCGACGATCAACGACGTCGCAGACGCGGCAGGGGTGTCGCGCGGAACCGTCTCCCGAGTGCTGAACGGCGGCCACTGGGTGAGCCCGGATGCGCACGCCGCCGTCACCGCGGCGATCAAGAAGACGGGCTACCGCATCAACGCTGCGGCCAGGAGCCTCGCCACCAACCGCGCGCACTCGATCGCGTTCCTGCTGACCGAGCCGCACGACCTGCTGTTCGAGGACCCCAACTTCTCCATTCTGATGCGCGGGGCGGCCGATGCGCTCGCCGAGCGCGACGTGTCGCTCGTGCTGATCATGGCGGCGGCGGAGGACGAGCAGCGCAGGGCGCTCGACTTCATCGCGGCCGGCTCGGTGGACGGGGTGCTCCTGGTGTCGTCGCACAGCGGAGGGCAGGCGTTCGTCTCCGCGATCAACAAGCTCGGCCTCCCAGCGGTCGCCTGCGGCATCCCGCTCGGGTTCGAGCGGAGGATGGGCTACGTCACCGCGGACGACGAGCACGGCGCGCGCACGATGGTGGAGTATCTGCACGACAAGGGCAGAAGGGTCGTCGCGACGATCGCCGGCCCGCAGGACACCTCCGGCGGCCAGCTCAGGCTGGCCGGCTACCGCGCAGCGCTCGGCGACGACGTGGACGAGTCGCTCATCGTCGAGGGCGACTACGGCCGGGCGAGCGGGGCAGCGGCGATGCGCGCCCTGCTCGAACGCCGGCCGGATGTGGATGCGGTCTTCGCGGCCAATGACCGCATGGCCGCGGCCGCCATCGCCGTCATCGAGGAGAGCGGCAGGCGCGTTCCAGAGGACATCGCCGTCGCCGGCTTCGACGACTCGCCGGCGGCCGTCCAGTCCTCGCCGACGATCACCACGATGCGCCAGCCGTTCGGCAGGATCAGCAGGGAGATGGTGCGCATGCTGCTCGAACAGATCGAGGGAGGAGACTTCGCCGCCATCACCGTTCCGACGGAGCTCGTGCCACGCGAATCCGCCTGACGGCATTCCGTGCTGCGAAGCCTGAGGATTCGCCTGGGCCGACCGCGGCTCTCAGGTGGCCCGGGATATGGTTAGGCCATCCGGGCGCGCAGCCCACCACCATATTGGCTGGGAAGTCGATCCGACCGAACGGCCTGCCCATGGTTACGCTCGCCCCTACGTCCGCACCCTCGGCCTCCACGCTCGGCCCCATCCGTCGCACCGGCGCCCGCATCGACGCGGCGCCCCCGGTCACGCAGAGCTTCAAGATCCTGCTGAATACCGTTCGCGACCAGGGACTGCTGCGCAGAGCCCGCCTCTTCTACGCTCTCGTCGCTTCCGGTCTCGTGCTGGCTCTCGGCGGCGCCGTCGCCGGCATGATCCTGCTCGGCGACAGCTGGTTCCAGCTCCTCATCGCCGCGGCCCTCGGTCTGATCTTCACCCAGTTCGCGTTCCTCGCCCACGAGGCGTCGCACCGCCAGATCGCCAACTCCGGCCCGATGAACGACCGCCTCGGCCGGATGCTCGCAACCCTGGTCGTCGGCATCAGCTACTCGTGGTGGATGACCAAGCACACCAGGCATCACGCCAACCCGAACACCATCGGCAAAGACCCGGACATCGAGACGGACACCATCTCGTTCGTCGAGGAGGACGCCGCCAAGGCCAAGGGTCTCATCGCCGCCATCACGCGCAAGCAGGGCTACCTCTTCTTCCCGCTGCTGCTGCTCGAAGGCTTCAACCTGCACGGCCGCTCGTTCGGCACGCTCTTCCAGCGCGGCAAGGTGGATGGTCGCGGCAAGGAGTTCACCTTCCTCGCCATCCGGTTCAGCCTCTACTTCGGCGCCATCTTCTGGCTGCTCCCGCTCGGCATGGCGTTCGCGTTCATCGGCGTGCAGCTCGCGGTCTTCGGCCTCTACATGGGTGCGAGCTTCGCCCCGAACCACAAGGGCATGCCGCTGATCGGCCGCGGCGTGAAGGTCGACTTCCTCAGCCGCCAGGTCCTCACCTCCCGCAACGTCGTCGGCTTCGGCATGACCGGGCTGCTCGGCGGGCTCAACTACCAGGTCGAGCACCACCTGTTCCCGAGCATGGCCAGGCCGCACCTGCGCAAGGCCGCCGCCATCGTCCGCGAGCACTGCCACACCGAGAACATCCCGTACACCGAGACCACACTGCTGAACTCGTACGGCATCGTCATCGAATACCTGAACCGCGTCGGCCTGTCCGCCCGCGACCCGTTCGACTGCCCGGCCGCCGCCTCGATGCGCTAGCGGTCTTCGGCCCGAACGTCAAGCATTGTCCGCTCGCCCTCACGTGTGAGAGTGTCGGCAGGGAGCGGGCGGACCACCGAAGCTCCACCCGCGCCGTTCTGCGACGAAGGGTGGGGTATGTCAGAAGTACTGCCGGGTGCCGTTCTCCCGACACCGGATCAGGTCTATGTCGGACCGATCACGATGGACGAGAAGAAGCTCGACGCGAAGCGTGACCCGATCGAGGTGAAACGCCCGCCGCAACAAGCGCCCAACGTGTTGATGGTGCTGCTTGACGATGTCGGGTTCGGCGCATCCAGTGCCTTCGGCGGCCCTGTGCCGATGCCGACGGCCGAGCGGTTGGCCGGTGGCGGCCTGCGCTACAGCCGCTTCCACACCACCGCGATCTGCTCGCCGACCAGGGCGGCCCTCCTGAGTGGCCGCAACCACCACCAGGTGGGGATGGGGCAGATCACCGAGACGGCGACGCCTGCTCCCGGCTACCGGTCGACGCGTCCGAACAGCTGCGTGCCGCTGCCGGAGATCCTGCGGCAGGCCGGGTACAACACCGCCCAGTTCGGCAAGTGCCACGAGGTGCCCGTGTGGGAGAGCGGCCCGACCGGCCCGTTCGATCACTGGCCGGCCTTCAGCGGCTTCGAGAAATTCTACGGTTTCATCGGTGGCGAGACCAACCAGTGGACGCCCGCCCTGGTCGACGGCGTCTCCCTCATCGAGCCGCCGGACGACCCCGACTACCACCTGATGCCGGACCTGGCCGACAAGACCATCCAGTACATCAACCAGCAGAAGGAGCTGACCCCGGACAAGCCGTTCTTCGTCTACTTCGCGCCGGGAGCGACGCACGCGCCGCATCACGTGCCGAAGGAGTGGATCGCCAAGCACAAAGGCGAGTTCGACGACGGCTGGGATGCGCTCCGCGAGAGGACGTTCGCACGCCAGAAGGAGCTGGGCGTGATCCCGGAGGATGCCGTCCTCACGGAGCGCTCCGCCGGCATCCCGGCGTGGGACGAGGTGCCGGACGAGCGCAAGCCGATCCTCGCCCACCAGATGGAGGTCTACGCGGCCTTCCTCGAGTACGCCGACCACCACACCGGCCGGGTCGTCGACGCCATCGAGAACCTCGGCATCCTCGACGACACCCTGGTGATCTTCATCATCGGCGACAACGGCGCATCCGCGGAGGGCGGCCTCGAGGGCGCGTTCATGCTGTCGACCGCGGCCAATGGCGGTGCGGAGTACGAGACGGTGGAGTTCTGGCAGGAGCACCTCGACGAGATCGGCGGCCCCGAGGCGTACAACCACTACGCGGTCGGCTGGGCTCACGCCATGTGCACGCCGTACCAGTGGACCAAGCAGGTCGCCAGCCACTACGGGGGAACGCGGAACGGCACCATCGTTCACTGGCCCAACCGGATCTCCGCCCGCGGCGAAGTGCGCGACCAGTGGCACCACGTCATCGACATCGCCCCGACCATCCTGGAGCTGGCGGGCCTGGCCCAGCCGCACACGGTCAACGGCGTGACCCAGGTGCCGATGCACGGCGTCTCGATGCAGTACAGCTTCGACGACGCATCGGCGGACGAGCGGCATCACACGCAGTACTTCGAGATCATGGGCAATCGCGGCATCTACCACAACGGCTGGACGGCGCAGACGAAGCACCGCACGCCGTGGGACGTGGTCGGCGCCGCCCCCGACTTCTCCGAGGACGTCTGGGAGCTCTACGACACGACAGTCGACTGGACGCAGTCGAACAACCTGGCGACGTCGAACCCGGACAAGCTGGCCGAGCTGCAGCAGCTCTTCCTCATCGAAGCGACGCGCTACAACGTCATCCCGATGGACGACAGGGCAGCGCAGCGGATGAACCCGGAGTTCGCCGGTCGCCCCACCCTGGTGTCCGGGACGAAGCTGCGACTGCACGAGGGGATGAAGCGCCTCAACGAGAACGTCGCGATCAATGTGAAGAACCGGTCTTGGTCCGCCACGGCGCAGCTCGTGATCCCGGACAGCGGGGATGCGGACGGCGCGATCCTCGCACAGGGCGGCCGCACGGGAGGCTGGGCGTTCTTCGCGGAGGGCGGCAAGCTCGGTTTCCACTACAACTACTGCGGTCTGCTGCGCAGCACCGCGCTGTCGGACAAGGCGATCGGAGCGGGAACCCACCAGGTGCGCGCCGAGTTCGCGTACGCGGGCGGCGGCATCGGCCGAGGCGGCACCGTCACCCTCTACATCGACGGGGATGCGGTGGGAAGCGCCGAGGTGGAGCGCACCCATCCGATGTACTTCTCCTTCGACGAGGGGCTGGACGTCGGCATCGACACCGGGATGCCGGCGTACGAGGGATATCGCACGCCGCACGGCGCCTTCAGCGCACGCATCGACTGGGCAGAGATCGACCTGGGGCTGGACGACCACAGCCACCTGCTCGACCCGGACGAATGGCTCGCGGCGGCGATGCGGCACCAGTAGCAGCACTGCTCACCGCACTCGGCGGCGGCGCTCCCTCTCGCTGGGAGCGCCGCCGCCGATCGGGGCGAGACGGCTCACGCCCCGAGCCTGCGCACCTCCACCGGGGCGAAGCGCGCCTCGACGAAGCGTGACGCCAGGTCCACCGCACGTTCGATCGACGCGACGTCCACCAGGTAATAGCCCCCGACGAACTCCTTGCTCTCGGTGAACGGCCCGTCGGTGACGTCCCTGCTGCCGCCGCTGTCCGTCCGCACCACGCGCGCGTCCGTCACGCTCAATTCGGCGGTGTCGACCAGCTCGCCGCTCGCGGTGAGCTCGCGCTGCAGGTCCTGATGTGCCGCCTCGAACTCGTCCTTGAGGTCGGTCTCCATCCTGGTCACGAACTCGTCGGTGTTGTAGATCGTCAGCAGATACTTCATCGTCGCCTCCTCGGCACTCGTACACTCACCATCACGTCGAACGGGGTGGCGTGATTTCGACAGGCCGCCACACCAGAATGTACGCACGCTCAGGCTCGCGCACACCGCGAATCCCGATTTCCGGTGACCTTTCCACACGCCTTTGCTACCCTCGAACGGGTATGCAGTCCGCATCCACCAGCCCCCGCAGTCATGGCCGCCGCTCGGCGGTCCGTCGTGCTGCCGTCCCGGCCGCCGAGCTGAGGCTGCCCGTCCACCACAGGATCGGCGTCGCTCTCGCGGTCATCGCGCTGGTCACCGGCTTCTCGATCGTGCCGACGGACGCCGCCCTCGCGGCGACGCTGGCCGCTCCGGCCACCACGCTCGCCCCGGGCCGGGACGCGCCGGCGCACACCCCGCCGCAGCGCATCGACGTGGATGCGACCATCGCCGCCCCCGTCGTCTCCCGCGACCAGCTCTCGGCGACGGACGGGGTGCAGACCCTGAGCAACAACGGCACGAACGCCGACTGGGCCAAGCTGGTGCTGATGTTCGGCGGCTGGCCGCAGACCGACGCGAACGTGCAGGTGATGCTGCGCTGGATGCGCCAGGAGAACGGTCCGCCCGACTGGTGGAACCGCAACAACCCGCTCAACAACGGCTACGGCTCCGGCGGTGGCGCCGGCCTCGGCAGCTACCCCGACCTCACCACCGCTGCAGAGTACGCCGCGAAGAACCTGCAGCGCGGCTACCCCGGCATCGTCGCGGGCCTGACAGCGGGCACGTCCGCCGACGCGACGGCGGCGGCCATCTGGGCGTCACCGTGGGCCACCAGCCACTACGGCAACGGCTCCCACTGGAGCACCGCCCCGGTCCAGCTCGTCAAGGCCCCCGCCTCCGCCTGGGGCAACTGACCCCTCCCGTCCCCCTCCCGGCTCGATCATGCGGGGGCGAGCCAGTCGCGGAGGCGGGGGAGCGGCCAGGTGGTGATGATGCGGTCGGGCGGGACGTCGTTGGCGGCGGCTCGGGCGGCGCCGTAGGCGAGGAAGTCGAGCTGGCCGGGGGCGTGAGCGTCGGTGTCGATGCTGAACAGGCATCCCGCCGCCAGCGCCACCTGGATGAGGTCGTCCGGCGGGTCCTGCCGCTCCGGCCGGGAGTTGATCTCCACCGCCACGTCGTTCTCCGCGCAGGCCGCGAACACCCGCTCTGCGTCGAACTCGGACGGCGGCCGCGTGCCGCGCGACCCGCTGACCAGCCGCCCTGTGCAGTGACCGAGAACGTTGGTGTGCGGATCGCGGATGCCGCCGAGCATCCTGGCGGTCATCGTGGCCCTGTCGGAGCGCAGCTTGGAGTGCACGCTCGCTACCACAACGTCGAGCCGCCAGAGCAGCTCGGGGGTCTGGTCGAGCTCCCCGCTCTCCAGGATGTCCACCTCGATCCCGGTGAGCAGGGTCACGGCGCCGGTGTCGAGCGCCGCGATGACATCCAGCTGCTCGGTGAGGCGTTCGGCGCTCAGCCCGCTGGCGACCGTGAGGGTGGGGGAGTGGTCGGTGATCGCCTGGTACTCCCGGCCGAGGGTCGCAGCTGCAGCGGCCATCGCCTCGATCGGGGTGGTGCCGTCCGACCAGTCGGTGTGCGCGTGCAGGTCGCCGCGCAGGGCGGCGCGCAGTGCGTCCCCTCCCTCGGCCAGTGGATGCGCGTTCCGCTCCCGCAGGTCGGCCAGGTAGTCGGGCACCACCCCGTCCACCGCCTGCGAGATCACCTGGAAGGTGCGGTCGCCGATCCCTTTGGTGCGCTTCAGCCGCCCGTCCGCCACGCGTTCGCGCAGTTCGTCCTGGCCGAGCGGAGCGATGGTCCCCGCCGCCCTCCGGAACGCCTGCACCTTGAAGGTCGGGGCGAGTTCCCGCTCCAGCCAGAAGGCGATCTCGTTGAGGGCGTCGACAGCATCCATGGAGCCCATCATGCTCCTGTTCAGCGGCGTCGGAGCAGGACGGTCGCGCCCGCTCCGATCACGGCGAGGGCCGCTGCGCCGACGAACAGCCAGGAGAAGCCGTCGGACAGCGCTGTCGCCGTGGAGGCGCCCGCCGCGAGCCCGGTGGCAGTGCGTCCGGCCGCGATGGTGCCGAGCACGGCAAGGCCGAGTGCTCCGCCGATCTGCTGGCTGGTGTTGACCAGGCCGCTGGCGAGGCCGGAGTCCCCGGCGGATGCGCCGTCCACCGCGAGCTGGGTCGCGGTGACGAAGCCGGCGCCGAGGCCGACGCCGATCAGGATGCTCGGGCCGAGCAGCCCTCCGACGAACGCGGCGTGCGGTCCCGCAGCGGCGAGCCAGAGCATCCCGGCGGCGAAGACGGCGAGGGCGGTGACCAGGGTCGGCCGCACGCCGACCCTGGCGACCACGGACGGCACGACGGCGGCGACCACCACGAGGGCTCCGGCGAGCGGGAGCTGGCTGATCCCCGCCGTGAGGGCGTCGTAGCCGAGCACATCCTGCAGGTAGACGGAGAGGGCGAAGAACAGGGCCGTGGTCGCGCCTCCGGCGAGGAGCATCACGACGTTGCCGGTGGCCGCGTCGCGATTGCGGAAGAACCGGAACGGCACGAGTGGATGCGCTGCCCGGCGCTCGACCAGCACGAACGCGGCGAGGAGCACCAGGGCGGCGGCGGAGGTGCCGATCGTGACCGGGCTGGCCCAGCCGAGCTGCCCGGCGAAGCTCAGGGCGGCGACGAGGGCGGTGAGCCCTGCCGTGATCGTGGCGGCGCCGGCGACATCCATGCGCTGACGCTCCCCGGACGGGTCGCGGGAGACGAGAGACGGCAGGACCGCGAGCACGACGATGCCGACCGGCACGTTGACGAAGAACACGGCCTGCCAGCCGAGCAGCGCCGTGAGGACTCCGCCGAGCAGGACGCCGGCCGCGCTCCCGATGCCGGCGACGGCTCCCCAGACGCCGAGTGCCTTGACGCGGTCGGCGCCGGTCACGAAGAGCTGGGTGACGATGGCGAGCGACGCGGGGGCGAGGAGAGCCGCGGACGCCCCCTGGAGTGCGCGGGCCGTGAGGAGCATCCCGCCGCTGACGGAGAGCCCTGCCAGGGCGGACGCCGCGACGAAGCCGGCGACGCCGACCAGGAACATGCGGCGATGGCCGAACCGGTCGGCCAGGCGTCCGCCGAGCAGGAGCAGCCCGCCGAAGGGGAGCACGTATGCGGTGATGACCCAGGCGAGCGCTGCCGTGCCAAGCTGGAGCTGGGCGCCGAGCGCCGGGAGCGCGATGTTCACGATGGATGCGTCGAGCACGACGAGGAACTGGGCGAGCGCGAGCACGCCGAGCGCCCACCAGCGGTGCGGGCTGCGCGTCGTGGTGGGGGCGGATGCGGTTGTGACGGACATGAGCGGTGCCTTTCGATAGTGAGTGACCGATCAGTCACTCTTATAGGTAGAAAAAGAAACCCGGGGGATGGGCGGGGGCGGCTACGGGTGGCGGATCCCGGCGGTGACGATGCGCGCCCAGTCGGACGAGTCGCCGTCGATGCCGGTGGTGACGATGAGGTGGCAGAGCTGCCCGAAGGCGATGAAGCGCTGCACGTCGTCGTCGGGCGCGCCGGAGCGAGTCTTCGCGAACCTGGTGACCCTGGCGAGGCCGCGTCGCAGCGCTGCCCCGATCTCCGGGACGGACGCGGCGGACTGCGCGTGCACCTGCAGCATGAGCAGCGATCGGTCGGCGATGAGGTCGGCGTACGCGTCGCCCATCGCGTAGAGGATCTCCGCGGGCGACGGACCGGCGCTCGCCGCCGCTCCGAGTTCCAGAGCCTCTTCGATCCGGTCGAAGCAGCGGTCGAGGGCCGCGACGAACAGCGTCTCCTTGCCGGGGAACAGCTTGAACACGTACGCGGTGGAGATGTGCGCGTGCTCTGCGACCGCCGAGATCGGCGTGCTGCTGTATCCGGAGGCGCCGAAGACTTCGATGGCGCTGGCGATCACGGTCTCGCGCCGTTCTTCAGCGGTCGAGAGCGTGGAGCGAGAGGTGGTCACCATGTGAGTGACTGTACACTCACTCCTTCTGCACGGTCAAGCGTTACGCCCCCTTACGCCGCGCAGAGCCGCCGTCGCCGCGCCCCCGCTAGCGTCGGAGAGGTGACCTCCACCATCGAGAACCTGGGCCGGGAGTCTCGGCTGTACCCGCCGTCCGAAGCCTTCGCCGCGCAGGCGAACGTCGGGGCGGACGCCTTCGACGACGCCAGCGACGCCGTCGCGTTCTGGGAGCGGCAGGCCGCGCGCCTCGACTGGGCGGAACCGTGGCACACGGCCCACACCTGGGAGCCCGCGAGCGTCGGCGCGGACGGCGAGCTGAGCATCCCGCGCGCCGAGTGGTTCGCCGGCGGCAGGCTGAACGCTGCCGTCAACTGCGTCGACAGGCACGTGGATGCCGGCAACGGCGAGCGCGTCGCCATCGACTTCATCGGCGAGCCCGGCGACACGGAGACGATCACATACGCCGACCTGCAGCGCCGCGTCGCGAAGGCGGCCAACGCACTCACCGCCCTCGGCATCGGGAAGGGCGACCGCGTCGTCGTCTACCTCCCCGTGATTCCGGAGACCATCGTCATCACTCTCGCCATCGCTCGCGTCGGGGCGATCCACTCGCTGGTGTTCGGCGGCTTCTCCGCCGAGGCGCTGCGCTTCCGGGTGGAGGACACAGGAGCGAAGCTGCTGGTCACTTCGGACGGCCAGTTCCGCCGCGGCACCGCGGTTCCGGTGAAGGCGAATGCCGACGCCGCCGTCGCAGGCGACAACGCCATCGAGCACGTGCTGGTGGTGCGGCGCACGGGCGACCTGACCCCAGGCATCCCGTGGCAGGACGGCCGCGACGTCTGGTGGCATGACGTGGTGGATGCGGCGCAGGACACCCACGAGCCGGAATACTTCGACGCGGAGACGCCGCTCTTCATCATCTACACCTCCGGCACGACCGGCACGCCGAAGGGCGTGGTGCACACCACGGGCGGCTACCTCACGCAGGCGTCGTGGAGCCACTGGGCGCTGTTCGACGCGAAGGAGTCGGACGTGTACTGGTGCACGGCCGACCTCGCCTGGGTGACGGCGCACACCTACGTGCTCTACGGCCCGTTCTCCAACGGCGCCACCTCGGTCATCTACGAGGGCACGCCGAACACTCCGCACGCCGGGCGGCACTTCGAGATCATCGAGCGCTACGGCGTCACCACCTACTACACGGCGCCCACCCTCATCCGGACCTTCATGACCTGGTTCCCGGACGGGCTGGGCGACGGCTGGGACCTGTCGAGCATCCGGTTGCTCGGCACGGTCGGCGAGGCCATCAACCCGGAGGCGTGGGTCTGGTTCCGCGAGCAGCTGGGCGCGGGCAGCGCTCCCGTGGTCGACACCTGGTGGCAGTCGGAATCCGGCTCGGCGATCGTCGCGCCGCTGCCGGGCGTCACGACGCTGAAGCCGGGGTCGGCGACCAACGCTGTGCCGGGGGTGACCGTGCGCGTGGTCGACGAGAACGGCGTGGATGTGCCGCGCGGTTCCGGCGGCTCGATCGTGATCGACGGCACCTGGCCGTCGATGGCCAGAACCGTGTGGGGCAACCCGGAGCGCTACCGCGACTCGTACTGGAGGGCGTTCGCCGCGCAGGGCTACTTCCTCGCCGGTGACGGAGCGGCCGTGGACGAGGACGGCTACATCTGGCTGCTCGGCCGCCTGGACGACGTGATCAACGTCTCAGGGCACCGCCTGTCGACGATCGAGATCGAGTCGGCGCTTGTCGCGCATCCACAGGTCGGCGAGGCTGCGGTGGTCGGCGTGGACGACGCGACCACCGGGCAGGCCGTCGCGGCGTTCGTCGTGCCGAGTGGGGATGCGCCCTCCGAGCAGGTGCTGCGGGATCAGGTGACGCGCGAGATCGGCGCCATCGCGAAGCCGGGCCACATCGTCGTCGTGCCCGACCTGCCCAAGACGCGCTCCGGCAAGATCATGCGCCGTCTGCTGGTCGATCTCTTCGACGCGCGCCCGCTCGGGGACACCACGTCCCTCCAGGACGAGACCGTCCCCGACACCATCCGCACCCTCCTCAGCAATCGAGCCTGAGGTTATTCAGCCGACACGCCGCTGTCGGCCTGAACAACTTCGGGCTCGATGATGGGGGAGGTAGCGGGGGCAGCAGACGCGGGGACGGGCTCTGAGGAGATGACGGCGTCGCGGAAGGCGGCGGTGAGCGCCGCGAAGTCGGGGCGCGTGGCCGGATCGCGGGCCGTCATCGCGGTCAGCAGCGCCGTCCAGTCTCCCGGCAGGCCGCTCGGGATGGGCGGATCGGCGCGCAGCCGCGCGAGCGCAGACTCGACCGCGGTGCCGGGGAACGTCACCGTGCGCGTGAAGCACTCCAGCAGCACGAGTCCGAGCGAGTAGACGTCGCTTGCCGGCGTCGCGTGCTCCCTGGACGCCTGCTCTGGGCTGAGGTAGGCGGCGGTGCCCGTCGTTGCTCCCGACTCGTCCGGCTCCGGTCCCGCGATCCCGCTGGCGATGCCGAAGTCGGTGATCCGTGCCCTGGCACGGAAGCTCGTGGTGCCGTACGACACGAGCATGATGTTGGACGGCTTGATGTCGCGGTGGACCACGCCGTTCGCGTGCACGTACTCCAGCGCCTCGGACACGTCGTATGCGATCTCGGCGATCTCCCTCACCGTGAGCGGCCGCTGCGCGATGGCGGTCTGCAGGTCCGTGCCTGAGACGAGCTCCATCACCAGGAACGGCCGGGGATCGTCGAGCGCCGAGTAGTCGATGCCGGCGTCGATGAGCGAGACGATGCCGTGGTGGCTGAGCCTGGCGAGCGCGCCCTGTTCCCTGCGGTACTGCTGCATCTCCTCCTCGCCGCCGGCGCGGTACACCTTGATGGCCACCTCGCGGTCGAGGATCTCGTCGGTCGCGCGGAACACCCGCGCCTCTCCGCCGCGCCCGATCAGGGTGTGCGGTCTGTACCGGCCGAGGAGGGCCGGGATCTCCTGCTCCGTCATCACTCCGCTTTCGAGCGGAGCAGCGCGAACGCGGTGTGGCCGACGATCAGGGTCTCCGGATGCTCGAGCGACAGTTCGGGGTCGCTCGACAGTTCCAGCTCCCACGCGGCGCCGTTCGTCTCCGGCAGCACGAATTCGACGCCGTTCTCCGATGCGTTGAGGAGGAGCAGGAAGCTGTCCGCTCCCGTATGCCGCAACTGGAATGCGATGGATTTGGCGTCGGCGACGTCCCAGTCCTCGTCGGCGAAGAGCTCGCCGTCCGCGCGCACGATGTGAACCGTGTCCGGTGCATCCGTCTCCGGACCCTGCCGGTACCAGTCCGGCCGCAGCGCAGGCTCCTCGCGGCGCAACCGGATGAGCCTGGTCGTGAATTCCCGCAGCTCCGTGTCCTCCGCCGCCCAGTCGAACCACGAGATCTCGTCGTCCTGGCAGTACGCGTTGTTGTTGCCCTGCTGGGTGCGGCCCAGCTCGTCGCCACCGAGGATCATCGGCACACCGGCGGAGAGCAGCACGGTGGCGAGGAAGTTCTTCCGCTGCCTGGTGCGTCGCGCGAGGATCGCCTGGTCGTCCGTCGGTCCCTCGACTCCGTTGTTGCTGGACCGGTTGTCGGATTCGCCGTCCGCGTTGTCCTCGCCGTTCGCCTCGTTGTGCTTCTGGTCGTAGCTCGTGAGGTCGGCGAGGGTGAAGCCGTCGTGCGCTGTGACGAAGTTGACGCTCGACAGCGGGGAACGGCGGGATTCCTCGTACACGTCAGGGCTGCCGAGCACGCGCTGCGAGAGCGTGGCGAGCATCCCGTCGGTTCCTCGCCAGAAGTCGCGGACGTCGTCGCGGAACTTGCCGTTCCACTCCGACCATCCGGCGGGGAAGCCGCCGACCTGGTAGCCGGCGGTGTCCCACGGCTCGGCGATCAGCTTGACCTGCGCGAGCGTCGGGTCCTGCTGCACGAGGGCGAGGAACGCGCTGTGCACGCTCGCGTCTCCGCCCTGCCTGGTGAGGGTGGTGGCGAGATCGAACCGGAAGCCGTCGACGTGCATCTCGGTGACCCAGTAGCGCAGCGAGTCCATGATGAGCTGCAGTGCTGCCGGGTGGCTGACGTTGACGCTGTTGCCTGTGCCCGTGGTGTCGAAGTAGTGCTCAGGGTCGTCCTCGACCAGCCGGTAGTACGACGGGTTGTCGATGCCCTTGAGGCTGAGCGTCGGGCCGAGGTCGTTGCCCTCCGCTGTGTGGTTGTAGACGACGTCGAGGATCACTTCGAGTCCGGCGGCGTGCAGCGCCTTCACCATGCCCTTGAACTCGTCCACCTGCTGACCGGCGGCGCCGGAAGCCGAGTACTCGTTGTGCGGGGCGAAGAACCCGATGGTGTTGTAACCCCAGTAGTTGCGCAGCCCCTTCTCTTCGAGGTGCGCATCCTGGAGGAACTGGTGCACGGGCATCAGCTCGACGGCGGTGACCCCGAGCGACGTGAGCTTCTCGATGGCTGCCGGATGCGCGAGACCGGCGTACGTGCCCCGCACGTCTTCCGGCACCGCGTCGAGCTGCTTGGTGAAGCCTTTGACGTGGGTCTCGTAGACGATCGTCTCTGCCAGCGGCGTCGCCGGCGGCCGGTCGTCGCCCCAGTCGAACGAGTGCGGGTCGACCACCACGGAGAGGGCCACGTGCCCTGCCCCGTCCGTCGGGTCGAGCTGGTCCGGCTGGTTCAGGTCGTGCCCGAAGACCGCCTGCCCGGTGTCGAAAGCACCGGTGACGGCGCGGGCGTGCGGGTCGAGGAGCACCTTGGCGTCGTTGAAACGCAGGCCGGATGCCGGATCCCACGGGCCGGAGACGCGGAGTCCGTACCTGGTGCCGGGGGTGAGATCCGGCACGATGCCGTGGAAGACGTGCGCCGTGCGCTTCGTCAGCTCTGTCCTGGTCTCCGTGCCGTCCTCGGCGAAGACGCAGACGGTGACAGCGTCGGCGTGCTCGCTGTAGACGGCGACGTTCGCGCCGCCATCGACCAGGGTGACGCCGAGCGGGTACCGCCGCGAGGTGTACTGGGTCATGCGCGTCCTGCTCGGTGTTCGGTTGTGCTCATGCCCGCCTCGCCCATCGTGGTGAATAGTTAGATTATCTAGACAATCGACGGGTTCACCACCCGTTGACAGGCGAGGCGCGGTCAGCTAGCCGTCAACGTCACCCGCACGGCATCGTCGAACGCCAGCACCGCGTCCGGCTCCGCGCCCTCCAGGTCGGTGCCGCTCAGGCCGGCGCCGCTCAGGCTGACCCGCACACGCATCCCGCCCCTGCTGAACGCGAAGACGTCGCCGTCCGCCGTGATGTCGGTCGCCGACGCATCCACCTGGATGCCGCGGCGCAACGCGATCAGGTCGCGGTAGAACGCGAGCAGCCGCGCATGCTCCTGTCGCTCCGGCTCCGCCCAGTCGAGGTGGGAGCGCTCGAACGTCTCAGGGTCCTGCGGATCTGGCACGATGTCCGGGTCCCAGCCCATCTTCGCGAACTCCGCGATCCTGCCGCGTGCTGTCGCTTCGCCGAGCTCCTTCTCCGGATGCGACGTGAAGAACTGCCAGGGCGTCGTCGCGCCCCACTCCTCCCCCATGAACAGCATCGGCGTGAACGGCCCGAGCAGCGTCAGCGTGGCCGCGACGGCGAGCTGGCCCTGATTCAGCGTGGCGGTGAGCCTGTCGCCGACCGCGCGGTTGCCGATCTGGTCGTGGTCCTGGCTGAACGCGACCAGCCTGGTGCGTGGGATGTCCGCATCCAGTGGCCGCCCGTGGTGCCGCTCGCGGAAGCTCGACCAGGTGCCGTCGTGGAAGAACCCGCGCTCGAACACCTTGGCGAGCGAACCCGGCCCGGCGAAGTCGGCGTAGTAGCCCGTCGTCTCCCCGGTGAGGTTGCTGTGGATGGCGTGGTGCACGTCGTCGTCCCACTGCGCGGTGATGCCGTAGCCGGTGCGCGCGCGCTCGCGGATGACCCTCGGATCGTTGAGGTCGCTCTCGGCGATCAGGCCGAGCGGTCGCCCGAGCTCGGCGCTCAGCTCGTCCACCTGGGTCGCCAGCTCCTCCAGGATGTGCACGGCGCGCGCGTCGTGGAGGGCGTGGACCGCATCCAGTCGCAGGCCGTCGACGTGCAGCTCGCGCAGCCAGTACAGCGCGTTGTCGACGATGTAGCGCCGCACCTCGTCGGACTGTGGACCGTCAAGGTTGACGGACGCGCCCCAGGTGCTGTGACTGTCGCCCAGGTACGGACCGAACACCGGCAGATAGTTGCCGCTCGGGCCGAGGTGGTTGTACACGACGTCCTGGATCACCGCCAGGCCGCGCGCGTGGCAGGCGTCCACGAAGCGCTGGTATGCGGCCGGTCCGCCGTACGGCTCGTGCACCGCGAACCAGAGAACGCCGTCGTAGCCCCAGCCGTGCTCGCCGTTGAAGGCGTTGACGGGCAGCAGCTCCACCGCATCCACCCCCAGCTGCACGAGGTGGTCGAGCCGGTCGATGGCGGAGTCGAGCGTCCCGTCCGGCGTGAAGGTGCCGATGTGCAGCTCATAGATCACGGCGCCGAGCAACTCGCGGCCCCGCCACTCCGCGTCCTCCCACACGTGCGCCGACGGGTCGAACTCGCGGCTGAGCGCGTGCACCCCGCGCGGCTGCCGCAGCGACCTGGGGTCGGGATGCGGTCCATGCCCGTCGACCACGAATCCGTAGTCGAGCGCCCCGCGGGCGGCGGGCAGCGGCTGGTCCAGCCACCACCAGCCGTCGTCCCCCCGGGTCAGCGGCCGGTCGTCCGCGCCCTCGACCACCAGCGAGACCGTGGATGCGTCCGGCGCCCACACCGGGAACCGCCGGTTCACAGCTCCACCAGCAGCGCGACGGGGTAGTGCTCGAGGATCGTCGCCAGCCTGGTCGTGCCCGTGTGCTCCGCACCCGTCAGTTCGTCCCGCATCCGTTGCCCTCCGAGGTCGATGGTGGTGTCCTGCCATCCTCCCGCAGCGGCGAGGCCGATGGGCAGGCGGGTGGCGATGGCGATGGCGCCGCCGCGGTCGAAAGCGATCACGTGGTCGGCCTGCGCTCCGGTGGCCACGAGCGGCCGGTATGTCGTGAACAGCTCCGGCCGGTCGCGGCGCAGCCGCAGGGCGCGGGAGGTGACGAGCACCTTGACGGCGCCGGACGAGTCGATGTCCGGCAGCCAGCCGTCGTCGATGCGGGCGAGCAGGGCGTCGGCGGCGTCGAAGCCGACCGGCCGCCGGTTGTCCGGGTCGACCAGCGACTGCTCCCAGCGCTCGCTGCCCTGGTAGACATCGGGCATCCCCGGAGAGAGGAGCTGCACGAGCTTGGCGCCCAGGCTGTTCGACGCCCCTGCGGCGTCGACCCGTGCTGAGATGGCCTCGACCTCGCCGCGCACGATGTCGTCGTCGTACGCTGCATCGACCAGCGAGAGCAGGCGTTCCTCGAACTCGTGGTCGCCGTCCGTCCACGACGTGCCTGTGCCGGCCTCGCGCGCCGCTTTCAGCGCGTACTCGCGCAGCCGCTCCCGCGAGATCGGCCAGGCGCCGACCGCCGCCTGCCACAGTCCGTCCTCCAGCGAGGCGTCGCCGATGGATGCGCGTGCCGCGACCTCCCGCAGGAACCGCGCCCACGCATCCGGCAGCTCGGCCAGCGCGCTGACGCGCGCGCGGGTGTCCTCTCCGCGCTTGGTGTCGTGGGTGCTCAGCGTCGTCATCGACTCCGGCAGGCGCTCCTGCCTGTCCAGCTGACGCTCGTGGAACTCGGCCACGGGCACGGCGAACTCGGCGGGCTCAGCGCCCACCTCGGTGAGCGAGATCAGGCGGGTGTACCGGTAGAAGGCGTTGTCCTCGACGCCCTTGGCCATGATCATGCCGCTGGTCTGCTGGAAGCGGACCGCAGCGGGATCGGCCGGGTCGGCCAGGCGCTGGACGACGCGGGCGAGCGCGTCGGCGAGGTCGGGGCGGGAGGCGAGAACCGCATCCCGTGCCGCGTGCAGCTGGTCGATGCCGAAGGGGAGGTAGCTGCGGTACACCGGGAAGCAGGCGGCGAGTTCTGCGACGGCGTCGATGGTGGCGTCCTGCGCTCCCGTCTCTGCGTCATCGAGCAAGCGCGCGATCCGCCGCACCTCCGAGTTCAGGATGCCGTCGGCCACCGCTCGCTTCCTGTCGTGCACGAGCGCTGCCCAGTTCGTCTCCGCATCCCCGGCGAGCTCGGTGAGCGTGTCGGCGCCGGCGGGATCGACGAACACACGGTCGATCAGCGCGAGCGCGTCGTATCCCGTCGTGCCGCTGACCGGCCAGTCCGGGATGCGCTCATCGCCCTCCAGGATCTTCTCCACCCACACCGGCCGTCCCTCCGCCAGCGCTGCCAGCCGCTCCAGGTAGCGGCCAGGGTGGGCGAGGCCGTCCGGATGGTCGACTCTGAGCCCGTCGACCAGACCCTCGCGCATCCACCGGCCGATCTCGGCGTGCGACGCGTCGAACACCCCGTCGTCCTCCACGCGGATGCCGGCGAGCGTGTTCACCGCGAAGAACCGGCGGTAGTTGAGGTCGTGGTCTGCGCGGCGCCAGGAGACCAGCTCGTAGTGCTGCCGGTCGTGCACCTCGGCCGGCGTCCCGCCCTCCGTGCCCGCGGCGATGGGGAAGCGGTGCTCGTAGTAGCGC
Source organism: Leifsonia sp. Root227 (assembly GCF_001428745.1). Classification (GTDB taxonomy): domain Bacteria; phylum Actinomycetota; class Actinomycetes; order Actinomycetales; family Microbacteriaceae; genus Leifsonia. The sequence goes on from NZ_LMIO01000001.1 coordinate 242,621, forward strand.
AGCTCTCCGTCCTCCACGCTCAGCTCGGCGGTGTCGTCGTCGTGGCCGAGCACCGGGATGCGCACCCGGCCGCCTCCCGCCGCCCAGTCGATGTCGAAGTGGTCGGCGAACGGCGACTCCTGGCCGCTGCCGAGCACATCCCACCACCAAGAGTTCAGCGCGGGGGTCGCGATGCCCATGTGGTTCGGAACGATGTCGACGAGCACGCGGAGGCCGCGCCGGTGGGCGGCGTCGCTGAACGCGAGCAGCGCATCCGGACCCCCGCGCGCGGCGTCGACGCGGGAGTGGTCGACGACGTCGTAGCCGTGGGCGGAGCCAGGCTCGGCCTCGAGCAGAGGGGAGAGGTACACCCAGCCGACCCCGAGCCTCCTCAGGTATCCCAGGATCTGGGCGGCGTCGCGAAGGGTGAAGTCGGGGGAGATCTGAAGGCGATAGCTGCTGGTGCTCACGACTGCCATCCTCTTCGCGTCAGACCGTGCATGGAAGGGGTTGGCATCCTCAGAGAATGCTGGCAAGGGGGTAGTACCGGCCGCCGAGGCGTGGGAGCGTCGAAGGCGGGTCGGCAGTACTGCCGACGCGAACGCGTGAGAAAGGGAGGATCGTCATGGGACTCGACGACAAGATCCAGAACGCTGCCGAGAAGGCCGGGGGCAAGGCCAAGGAAGCCGCAGGCAAGGCCACCGACAACGAGCGCCTCGAAGCAGAGGGCAAGGCGGACCAGACCAAGGCGGACCTCAAGGGCGCCGGCGAGAAGGTCAAGGACGCGTTCAAGGAGTAGCACTCGGAACGCACGGTGAACGGCCGGACCCGGAAGCGGGGTCCGGCCGTTTCGTCTGTCCTGTCCCATCCGCGCTGCGTAATGCACAGAATCTTCACCGCGCGTTCACCTGGCGTTCACCTCGTTCCGGGAGTAAATTCCGGTGAATGGGCGACCGTATTGATCGCGTCAGAGCGTGGCGCGGAGTGGGCATCGGGATCGCGCTCGCCGTGGCGACGCTGATCGCGACCGTTGCGCTCGCTGTCGCCATCCCCACTCAGGGCGAGAATCCGCGGGCCTGGGGGGTGATCGTGTGCGGTGTGCTCACCGTGGCGATCTGCGTCCAGCTGGCGGTGCGGAACTGGCGCAGAATCCGCCACTACCGAGGCGACGACCTCCCGCAGACACCGGCAGGGCCAAGAAACCGTACGACCGGTTAATGCTAGGATTCTGCACACGAGGCGCCGGTTTTCAGGGTCGACGCCGTCACGGGGGTTATGGCGCGCCCGCCGGCGCCTCTTCTCCGGTGCGGGCCCTCCATACAGAACGTGAGGCCGCATCCCACCCGCTAGGGCAGCAGGATGACCTTCCCGCCCGGGTGTCCAGACTCCACCAATCGCTGCGCGTCCGCGGCCTGTGAGAGCGGGAACGTCCGCGCGATCTCGACCGTGAACTCCCCGCGCTCGATCAGGCCGAGCACGACAGGGTACGCCTCGTCCCGCCAGGCCTGCTCCTGCGGCGTGAGCGGGACGGGATTGCCGCCCGCCCAGGCCAGGATGCCGAGCTCGGCTGCGCGAGCGCCCATCACGATGGTCCCGATGTGCGAGCGGTCCTCGACCAGCTCGAACGACGCATCCAGTGCCTCGTCGGTGCCGATCGCGTCCAGGACCCTGTCGTAGCCCTGAGGTGCAGCCAGGCGCAGGCGGCCGACCACGCCGCGCCCGTACGCCACGGGGACCGCGCCGAGCGCCAGCAGTGCGTCGTGATTGCCCTCGCTCGCCGTGACCACCACGGTGGCGCCATCGCGCACGGCGAACTGGATCGCCGCGCGCCCGACGCTTCCGGAGCCGCCGTGGATCAGCAGCGTCATCCCGCCCTCGACGCCGAGGGAGCGCAGCGCCTGATACGCGGTGCTCACGGGCACACCGATCGCCGCAGCCTGCTCCCAGGTCACCCCGGCGGGCTTCCGCACCAGCTGGTCGGTGGATGCGGTGAGATGCGTCGCGTACGCGCCGTGCGCCCCGCGCACCACCACCTCGTCGCCCGCCTCCCAGCCGCTCGCTCCCTCCCCGACCTCGACGATGACGCCTGCCGCGTCGCTGCCGAGTCCGCGCGGCCCGGTGATCGGCCCGCTCGGCCGCAGCGCCGACCGGATCTTCCCGTCGATCGGGTTCACCCCCGCCGCCTTCACCGAGACGAGGACGCCGCCCTCCGGCGCCGTCGGCGTCTCCACCTGCACGATCTCGAGCACCTCCGGCCCGCCGAATCGCTCGTACTGCACCCGCTCCGCCATGCCTCTCCCGTCTTCTCTCCCCGTCCCCTCCGAAACTATCGAGTCCGAACTTGTTCAGGCGACACGCCGTCTCTGGATGTGAACAAGTTCGGACTCGATGGTTTCGGGGTCAGCCGGCGGGAACGGACTCGCGCTGGGTGAACGCGGCGCGGTAGCGCGTGGGGGCGACGCCCACCTCCGCGTCGAAGTGGTGGCGGAGCAGGGTGGCACTCGCGAACCCGGACTGCCGGGCCACCTCGTCCACCGGGAGGTCGGTCGTCTCCAGCAGCAGCCGGGCGTGCAGGATGCGCTGGGTGGTCAGCCACTGCATCGGCGACACCCCGGTCTCCGCCACGAAGCGCCGCGAGAAGCTGCGGGTCGACATATGCACGCGGCCGGCCAGCGCGCTCACCGTGTGGTTCTCGTCGAGGTGGTCGGAGAGGTGGTCGAGCAGTTCGGTGAAGGTGTCGTCCGTGCAGTCGGACACCGGCCGCTCGATGTACTGCCGCTGGCCGCCGTCGCGCTGCGGCGGCACGACCATGTTTCGGGCGATGGTGTTGGCCGTCGCGCTGCCGAGCTCGCGCCGCACGAGGTGCAGGCTCGCATCCACGCCTGCCGATGTGCCTGCGCTGGTGATGAGGTTGCCGTCGTCGACGAACAGCACGTCGGGGTCGACGTCCGCGGCGGGGAAGCGGCGGGCGAGCGCGTCCGCGTATCGCCAGTGCGTGGTGACCTTGCGCCCGTCGAGCAGCCCGGCAGCACCGAGGATGAACGCGCCGGAGCAGACGCTCAGCAGGATGGCGCCGCGGTCGGCCGCTCGACGCAGGCCGTCCAGCAGTTCCTCCGGGTAGTCGTCCCGGATGCGGGCGGCCGGGACCGCGATCAGGTCGGCATCGTCCATCGCATCGAGTCCGAAGGGTGCGATGATCGACGCCCCTGTCGGGTTCGGGATGGGGACGCCTGGCTCGATCGCGCAGATGCGGAAGTCGAACGGGGCGATTCCCGCGTAGCTGCGGTCGAGGCCGAAGACCTCGCAGACCACGCCGAATTCGAACATGGCGAAGTCGTCGATGAGCGGCACTGCGACAGAGCGGATCATGTCAGAAGCATAGTGGCCGAATTTTTGCGAAGGAAGACCTAAAGCCATCTCGTGGCCGAATCTTTCCCTCCGTAACGTTAACGTCATGGCTCAGGGAATCTTCACACAGGGAATGGAACACGGATGGGTCGCCAGGGCGGCCCGCACCCAGAACGCGGTCGAGCGCATCCCCCGTCGTCGGCGGTTCGTGCTCAGCGAGTGGCTTCCGGCGGCGCTGCAGGCCCGCGGACAGCGCATCGGCCGCGAGACCGAGCGAGCGTACTCCGACCTCAGCGCTGCACGCGACGCCCGCGAGGCCGGGCGCTGACCTTCAGGACGCGACCGCGAGGCCGCTCCGGCGCCGCCGTCACATGCGCGTCATACGGTCTAGACGCACAGAACGCGTCGCGCTACTCTCAGCGCATACCCAGGCACGCTTCGGTCTGGGGTACGGAGGGTGGGGAACATCATGTGGGACAACTTCTGGAACATCATCTGGCTCTTCTTCTGGAGCTTCGCGTTCATCGCCTACCTGTTCGCGCTGTTCGCGATCATCGGTGACCTGTTCCGCGACCACAAGCTCAACGGGTGGTGGAAGGCGCTGTGGATCATCTTCCTGATCTTCGTGCCGTTCCTCACCGCGCTGGTCTACCTGATCGCTCGCGGGCCAGGCATGGCGGAGCGTAGCCAGAAGGAGGCGCGACAGGTTCAGAGCGCGACCGACGACTACATCCGCACGGTCGCGAGCTCGAGCCCGGCCGACGAGATCGCCAAGGCCAAGCAGCTCCTCGACCAGGGTGTCATCACGCAGGAGGAGTTCGCGCACCTCAAGGCCCGCGCGCTCGCGCACCCCGGTGCTGCCGTACCGGCCGCTGCCGCCCCGGCCGCTGCCGCCCCGGCAGCGCCGACGCCGCCTGCGCCTCCCGCGGCCTGATTCACGCATTCGTGCCCAGGGTTCCTCGCCGCATCCGGCGGGAAACCCTGGGCTCGATGACGCTGTACGCCGGTCCGAGTTGACCGACCGGTATGGAAAGCTGTTTGCTTAACGGGTCGGCTGGTGCTGCCGCCGGGGATTTAGGGGCCCTTCGGAAGCGCCGGCTACTTACCCGAATGCGTGTGTGGGAGCGATTCGCTCCCACACACGCCGGGCACGGTCGGATGCACTGAATCGCTTCGGTCGATGACTCCCGTTTCACGTCGACGTCCAGAGCTGAGTCACCCCTCCCGACGGCCCGAGGGCTTCACCGTCCGGAGACCTGCCTTGTCCGTGTGGCCCCTGACTGGTGCGTGGCTATCCCGGCCGCTCTGGGAACGATGTGTCAGGCGTGTTGAACGCTGGCGCGGATCAGCGAAGCGGCCGCACCCCGAGCCCAGTTCTCGAACGTGTGCGATTGCGTGATGATCTGGCATTCGCCCGCGGAGGAGAACGTGTGCTCGTCGAAGCTCTCGCGGATCCGCTGCTCGTACAGGTCGAAATCGGTCACGGATTCGCCAGCGACCAAGATGATGCTCGGACCCACAAGATTGGCCATCGTGGCAAGCGCTGTCCCGATGATACGGGCGGCCTGCTCGAAAATCGCCACGGCGTCGGGGTCGCCAGACCGTGCAAGTTCCACGGCTTCGCGCATCGAGAGCAGAAAGTCGTTCTTGGCGGTGCGGATCGCCTGCAGGATGGCGCTGGAGGAGGCTACCGTCTCCACGCAGCCTCTTCGGCCGCACGAGCACACCAAATCGCTCGGACCGAGCGGCAGGTGGCCGAGTTCGCCCGCGACTCCGTATGCGCCTTCCACTACGTCGCCGTTGATGTACAGCCCGCAGCCGATGCCGGCCCCGATCGTCACGATCGCGAACGAGTCGGCGTCCACACCGATCCCGAACCATTCCTCAGCGATCGCGAGAGCGCGGACATCGTTGTCGATGATCACCGGCAGGGCCAGCCGGTCGCGGAGGATGCGTTCAAAGGGAACCTCGGACCAGTTCAACCTCGGCGAGCTCCGAACGGTCCCCGTCTGTTTGTCGACGTCGCCGGAGACGGAGACGCCGACCCCCATCACGCGCTCTGCGTCTGCGCCCAACGCCTTCGTGAGGGTGTTCACCGCGGCAGCGATCGCATCGGTTACGGCGTCCACCGTCGTGCCGAGCAGCGACCTGTGCGCCGACTGGACGACGTTGGCCCGCATCGTGGTGGCGACGGCGAAGATCTCGTTTGCCCGAACCTCCACACCGATCGCAAGCTGCGCCTGTTCATTCACGCTGATGGGCTGCACCGGACGGCCGGGCTGCGTCAAGCGCATGTTGTCGTGCGCGGAGAGAAGACCCTGGACGATAAGGGGCGCGACCGCCTTTGTCACCGCCGCTTGAGAGAGGCCTGTCCTCTTGGCGATCTCGATGCGGGCGATCGGGCCGCGCTTGAGGACCTCCGTGAAGACGTCGACCACCGCGGGGGTGTCGAGCGGGAATCCCGCCAACCCGTGCAATGCCTGCGTATCACTCACCGATATCGATCCTGTCTGGCATGCATGCCGGGAATCATCAGCGACCCCCGAAAGTGCAGAACTGCAACGCCTCTCACCACAATAGTTTCCGCCATCAAGCTACGTCAACAGAGTCGCCTCCGCAATCATCGGCGTCATTGCTTTACGCGGTCACGTATTCCGATCGTGGTCGGGTCGCTGCCTCGAGAATCTCCAGAACGTGCCGGTATGGGTTTCCTGTCGCCCTCGTCATTCCGATCTCGCAGGTTCGGTTGGAGGAAACGTACGCGTCGTACTTCTCTGCCGCAACGGTTTCTGCTTCTGCCGCGGTCGCGGCCGCCGTCAATTCGGGGTGAAGCATTCCACGATCCCCGGCGAAGGCGCAGCACCCCCAGTCCTCTGGAGTGACGACGCGGTCCGCGACGGCGTTGGCGACGCTGTGCAGTGCTGAGGTAGTGCCCAGAGCAGTGGTCGAACATGTCGGGTGGACGACGACCGAACCAAGACGCGAGGTCACCGTCAGATTCGGGACGAGGAACTGCTCGGCGAATGCGACCGAATCAACGATCCGAAGCACGATCCCACGCTCAGCGGCGGAGCGGGTCATCAGCTCCAGGCCCTCTGTGCACGAGGATGCGTCACTGACGACAGGGATCCGCCCATTGTCGGTAGCTTCGATCAGGAGGTCGACAGTCTTTCGCGACATGTGTGCGTACCCATCCACGAAGCCTTTGGACTTCCACGGTGTGCCGCAGCAGACGCTGTCGATTCCCGACGGGACGTGCAACGGGACGCCCGCGCGATCCGCCAGGGTCACCAGAGCGTCCTGCACGCCGATCCCGCCCGTCTCTGGTCCGAACATCGTGCCGACACACGCGGGGAAGTAGACAGCGACCGCGTCCGCTCGTGCGTCTCCTGCGAGACGCTTGCGCGCGTGGCCACCGGCTGGCAGTCTCGCGTCGTAGAGCGGAACGCGATCCTTGCCGAGCACCGCCCGTCCGACGTGCGTTGCTGGAATCGCCAGGGCCGCCAGCGGCTTCGCAGCGGACAGCGCGACGGCTCCCGCGCGGCTGATCGGGCCCCACGCCTCTGCTGCAGCTGACGCGACCGCGTTCGGGATGGTTCCCTGCCGTTCTGCGCGCAGACGCCTCACGAGGTCGCCCGTGTTGATGTCGACGGGGCAGGCGACGGCGCACATGCCGTCTACGGCGCACGTCTCTTCGCCCTCGTACTCGTAGTCCGCTTCGAGTGACTCCAGGAGCACCGTGTCGCCATTGGCTCTGGCCGACTCCATCTCTCGGCGCAGCACGATGCGCTGCCGCGGGGTGAGCGTGAGGTCGCGTGATGGGCACGCGGACTCGCAATATCCGCATTCGACGCAGCGGTCGACCTCGCTCTCGACGGTCGGCGTCGTCTTGAGGTCTTTGAGGTACGAGGTCGGGTCGTCGTTGATGAGGACGCCGGGGTTGAAGATGCCGGTCGGGTCGAACAGGTGTTTGATCTCGACCATCAGCACGTAGAGGGTGTCACCGTACTGGCGCCGTACGAACGGCGCCATGATCCGGCCTGTGCCGTGCTCAGCCTTCAGAGTTCCTCCGCGCGCGAGGACGAGGTCCACCATGCGTTCGGTGAACCGGCGGTAGCGATCGACGGCGCCTGGCTCGTCGAAGCGCTCATTCACCATGAAGTGGATGTTGCCGTCTTTGGCGTGTCCGAAGATCACACAGCCTTCGTATTCGAACTCGTCGAACAGGGCCGTGAGCTCTGTGCAGGTGGGAAGGAGCTCGGCGACGGGGACCGCGATGTCCTCGAGCAGCGCCGTGGTCCCGCTCGGCCTGGCGCCCGCGACAGCCGTGTACAGGCCTTTGCGCACATGCCACAGGCTGGCCCTGCTGTCGGCATCCCGTGTAAGACTCGCCGGTACGGCGAGGGGCAGGATCTCGAGGAGTTCTGCTACTTGGTCCACCTGCCTATCGAGTTCGGGCTCCGTCGCCCCGTGAAGTTCAACGAGCAGCGCCGCGTGACCCTCGACGTTGATGCCGGCGATTTCCTCTGGGCAGTCCGCCTCGGTCTGCGCTACGCGGAGGGACAGAGCATCCATCAGCTCGATGGTCGCGAACCCTGCATCGACGAGGGCGGGAAGTGATGCGGTCGCCCCCGCGAGATCCGTGAACACGAGGAGGCCGGTCGCGGCGTGAGCTTGCACGGGCACGGTGCGGAAGACGGCCTCCGCAACGAACCCGAGAGTGCCTTCGCTGCCGACGATGAGGTGCGCGAGGATCTCGGCGGGGGAGTCGAAGTCGATGAGCGCATTGATCGAATAGCCCATCGTGTTCTTGATGGAGAACTGCCTGCGCACCTCGGCGACCAGCGTTCGGTCTCGTTGCAGCGTGTCCCGAAGTTTCAGAAGCCCGGCGACGAGCTCCGGTTCCGCAGCGCGAAGTGTCTCATCGGCGTTCGCGGCCCCCGTGTCGATGGTGGTCCCGCTCGGAAGGACGACGGTGAGCGATTCGAGCGTGCGGTACGTGTTCTGTTCTGTTCCGCACGCCATACCGCTGGAGTTGTTGGCGATGACGCCACCGATCGTGCAGGCGATCTCACTCGCCGGATCCGGCCCGAGTTTGCGACCGAACCGGGCAAGCCGCACGTTCACCTGGCGTACCGTCGCTCCCGGCTGGACCCGGACCCGCGCGCCTTCGTCGAGCACGTCGATGCGCCGGAAGTGGCGGCGGGTGTCTGCGAGGACGGCGTGCGTGCTCGCCTGTCCGGAGAGACTGGTTCCTCCGGAACGGAAGGTGATCGGAGCGAGGCTCATGCGTGCGGCCGCGATCACCTGAGCCACTTCATCCGTCGTCTTCGGCGTCACGACAGCGTCCGGAACGAGGAGGTAATGGGAGGCGTCGTGTGCGAGCGCGCGCCGCAACGTCTGTCGTTGTGAAACGGCAACAGCTGACTCGGTGAGCTCTGCTTCGAACGCGACCGTGCTCGGTTTACTCATTCCGGCCGTCTCGGTCAGAGACTGACCGTGCCGCCGACGCCGGCGATCTGCCAACGGGAGCGAGCGACGGGGTCGATTGCGGTGGATGCGCCAGGAAGCTGGGGCCGCGTGAGGTACCCCTCGCTCACGACGCTCCGTTCCAGGAAGGCGTCCTGAGTCCAGGGGATGTACTCGATCAGCGGAGGAACTTCGGAGAGAACCGTGCCGACGAGGTGCTGGTGCACCTGCATCATGTCGCCGGCGTGCGGGGCGATGCGGAGCCCCTTCGCCGCGGCGTGCGCGGCGACCTGCAGCCACTCTGTGACGCCCCCGACACGGGTCGCGTCAACCTGCACGACACGGAAGGCGTCCGCCTCGATGAAGCTGGTGAACTGCTGATACGAGTAGATGCTCTCGCCGGCCGCGATATCGAGGACCGTGGACCGCTGCAGTTTTGCATGCCCGCCGAGATCGTCGGCGTGCAGAGGCTCCTCCACCCAGTCCATCCGCGCCTCCTCCAGGAACGGGAGGATACGGCTGGCCGTGGCGAGATCCCAGCGCTGGTTCGCGTCGCACATCAGGGTGACGTCGTCGCCGATGGCGGCACGAACGGCGCTGACCCTGCGAACGTCCTCGCGCCAGTCGGCCTTGCCGACTTTGATCTTGACCCGCTGCCAGCCATTGTCGATCAGCGACAGGAGGTCGCGAGTGAGTTCCGCCTCGGAGAAGTTCAGCCAGCCGCCGTCGGTGTTGTACGCCTCGATGTCGCTGGACGTGCCGCCGAGAAGCTGCCACAGGGGAGCGCCGGCGCGCTGCGCGGCAAGGTCCCACAGTGCGATGTCGACCATCGCAAGGGCCATGTGCATGACGCCGGCGCGTCCCATCCAGTGGGTCGGGAGCCAATAGAGCCGTTTCCAGGTTCCGAGGATGTCTTCCGATGAGGAACCGAGCAGGGAGGGGGAGTAGTACTTCCCGATGACATCGGCCAGCAGTTCCGGCGCACAGTGCACACCGGAGATCCCTGTTCCGACCCGGCCGTCCGCTGTACGGATCTCGACGACCGGCACTGTCCAGTGCGACATGGCAGCGGTCGAGTCGGCGATCGGCTTCGCGAGAGGCACAGCGAGCGCATACGTCTCGATCGAAACGATGACGGCTCCGTCGTCGCCTCGGTTGAGGTCGCCGGTGTCTGCTGACAGGACACCACGGGCGCTGCCGAGCGAACTCTCGATGGTCATAGTTGTCTCCTTCGGCTGCGCTGAGCGCAGATGTGCACGGTACAGTTCATTGCCTCACGACCGACCCGACTGGTCAACGACGTTTGCCGAATACGGTCGATCCGGATCCCAGATGCGTGTCATGGCCGTCCGTCCGTCGCAACTAGGATCGAGCCACCCTCGGACTCGAGCAAAGGGAGGACTCGTATGACGCTCGAACTGACGTGGCTGCGGACCTGGGTCGAAGTGGTTGATGCCGGCGGATTCGCGCGCGCAGCCGAGCTGGTCCACCTCTCGCAACCCCGCGTATCGGCCCACATCTCCAACCTCGAGAAGGAGCTCGGCTGCTCGCTCATCGAACGACGCGTCCGGCCGCTGACGCTCACGGACGAGGGAAAAGCGCTCCTGCCTCGCGCGAGGGCGGTTCTGGCGGCCGCTGACGAACTGACCTCTGGCGTGCTTGCTGAGAAAGGTGTCATTGCGGGGACGGTGCGAGTGGCGAGCTTCGCGAGCGCGAGTGCGCAATTCCTTCCGGCCGTGGTCACGCGTCTCGACGAACTCCACCCGCACATCGAATTGTCGATCCTCGACGGAGACGTCGGGATCATCGAGACCGCCCTGAGCGAGCGACGCGTCGCGGTCGCCCTCCGTCCGATGCGGCCAGAGCCAAGGGATCGGTCGTTCTCGGTCAGGCCGCTGTGGCGTGAGCCGTTCGTCGTGGTGGCTCCGGTCGGGCACCCGCTGCTCGAGAACGACCTGGTCGATCCCCGCCAGCTCGGCGGTGAACGGATCATCACGATCGGGAACCCACTCCTCGACGAGACGGTGGGATCGGAAGCCGAATCGGCGTTCAGCGCGCTGCGGCGCGGATTGCCGGCAGGATCGGTGTCGCACCAACCGTCGACACTGGGCGCGATGGTCCGTGCGGGGCACGGGATAGGGATCATGAACTACCTGGGGTTCGCGATGATCCGTCAGGACGGGCTGGAAACCCGTGAACTCGCCATCGATCAGTATCGCGACGTCGGCGTATGGTGGCACAGCGAGCGCCCTCTCAATGCTGCCGCGCGTGCGTTCATCGACATCGTCACCTCCTCACCACGCCCGGAAGGGACGTGGGAGATCCCCGTCACCGCCTGACCGAGCCGACACATTCGCTTGCCGGATACTCTCCATCCGCTAGTCGTCGTTGACCACCGCAACTCGTCCCTGGACGCTTAGGAGGCAGTCTGCCTCGTGACCCGGGACGACGTCGTCGGTGTATGGGGCGAATCTAGGAGAGCAATAACGATGAAATTGATGCGTATCGGACCGGCCGGCGCTGAGCGTCCCATTGTCCGCGTGAACGAGACACAGTACGTGGACGTCTCGGACGTCGCTCGGGACTTCGACGAGGCGTACTTCCGTTCCGGCGGACTCGACTCCCTCCGCGACGAAGTCGATCGTCGGATCGCGGACGGTCGGATCGAGAGATTCGGCGACGAGAGGATCGGCTCGCCTATCGGGCGGCCGCACCAGGTGCTGTGCATCGGCTTGAACTTCAGCGACCATGCAGCAGAGACCGGGCAGGCGGTCCCCGCGGAACCGATCGTGTTCAACAAGGCTCCGAACACTGTCGTCGGCCCGTACGACGACGTTCGGATCCCCCGCGGGTCGGCGAAGACCGACTGGGAAGTCGAACTCGGCATCGTCATCGGCCGTCGGGCGAGCTACCTGAACAGCCGGGAGGAGGCGCGCGAAGTGATCGCCGGTTTCGTCCTGGTCAACGACGTCAGCGAGCGCGCGTTCCAGATGGAGCGCGGAGGCCAATGGGTGAAGGGCAAATCGGCGGAGACCTTCAACCCGACTGGTCCGTGGCTGGTGACGCCCGACGAAATCTCCGACGTCGACGACCTGGCGATGTGGCTGGACGTCAACGGGGTGCGCCGGCAGACCGGCAGCACGGCCACGATGATCTTCGATCCGTACACGATCGTGCACTACCTGAGCCAGTTCCTCGTCCTTGAACCAGGCGACCTGATCGACACAGGGACACCTCCGGGAGTCGGCATGGGGGCGAAGCCCCCGGTCTACCTGAAGGCCGGCGACGTGATGGCACTCGGGATCGACGGTCTCGGGGAACAGCGACAGAACGTGGTCGGTGCACGATGAGCGGCTTCGACGGTCTCGCCGCGATCGTGACGGGTGGCTCCAGCGGAATCGGCGCGGCAACGACCCGGCTCCTTCTGGAGCGGGGAGCTCGGGTCGCCGTCCTCGACCGGAATCCGGCCGAGGACTCACGCGTGCTCTACGTCCCGTCGGATGTCACCGACTCGGCGAGCGTCGAATCGGCTGTGGCGGCGGTCATCGAGACATTCGGACGTCTCGACATCGTCATCAACAACGCGGGCGTCGGCGCGGTCGGCGATATCACCGAGAACTCGGACGACGAATGGCACCGGGTGCTGAACCTCAATGTCCTCGGGGCGGTGCGTGTCACGCGCGCGGCGGTGCCGTTCCTGCTGAAGTCCACCGACGCCGCAGTGGTCAACACCTGTTCGATCGTGTCCAAGGTGGGAGTCCCGCAGCGGGCGTTGTACTCCGCGTCGAAAGGAGCCCTCGAAGCCCTCACGATCGCGTCCGCTGCCGACTTCGTCGGTCGGATCCGGGTCAACGGGGTCCTTCCAGGGACTGCGGACACACCGTGGGTCTCCCGGTTGCTGCAGGGCGCAGGCGATGCGGACTCAGCCCGTGAACAGCTCACGCGGCGCCAGCCGCTCGGCCGGTTGGTCTCACCGGACGAGGTCGCGCACGCGATCGTGTATCTCGCCGATCCCGGCAACGCATCCACGACCGGAACACTGCTGACTGTCGACGGCGGGATGGGCGCGCTGAGGGTTCCGGAAGCTGTGCGTGGATCCTGACTCACGCACAGAAGAGCGGGCCGTGATGTGGGGCGGCCCGCTCTTTTCGTGTCTTCGAGCCTGTCAGCGCGCGTGCGCGACCACATCGTGCCCGGCAGCAGCGAGCGCGCGGACAGTGGCAAGACCGATCCCGTCGGTGGAGCCGGTGACGAAGGAGCGACCCATCAGTCGTTTTCGAGCCGGTACCAGCGGATGGCGTTGCCGCCGAGGGTGTCTGCCTCCTCGTCCTGGCTCAGGCCCGCGAGCAGTTCTGTCACCGTGTCGACGACCTGCGAGTATCCGGAGGCGGCGAGGAGGCACACCGGCCAGTCCGACCCGAACAGGACCCGGTCGGTCCCGAAGACCTCCAGGACGTGTTCCGCGTATGGGCGCAGCGTGTCGGCGTTCCAGTCGTCCCAGTTCGCTTCGGTGACCATCCCGGAGAGCTTGACGGCCACGTTCGGTCGTTCGGCGAGCTCACCGATCAAACGGGCCCAGTCGGGACTCCACCCGTCGGCGATGGGCGGCTTGGCGATGTGATCGAGAACGAAACGCTGATCGGGCAGATCCGACACCAGACGAATCGCGGAGGGGAGTTCGCGTGCGCGAACAAGCAGGTCGTAGGCCAGCCCGGCACTCCCGACCGCTTCGACCCCTGTGCGGACATCGGGCCGGTCGAGCCAGGCGGCGTCAGTCTCGTCGTGCACTTGATGGCGGATGCCGACCAACTGGCCGGGGAAACGCTCATCGAGCGCTGCCAAAGTCCCGTCCGTCCGCCCATCCGTCAGGTCGACCCAACCGACGACGCCGCGCACAAACGGTGTGGTCTCGGCGAGTTGAAGGAACTGTGTGGTCTCATCAAGGTCGGAGACCGTCTGAATCAGAACCGTCCCGTCGATCGTGTTCGCCTCGAGTTCGGGCGCGAGATCCTCCGGCGTGAACGCACGCCTGACGGGATCCATCGCATCTCCGGCCATCCACGGGTAGTCGAAATCTGCGGGGTCCCAGAAATGATGGTGCGCGTCGATTCGCCGCGGCCTCATCGGCGTGCGCTTTCGAGGCTGGGGATGGGGGCTCCTTCAGCGAGAAGACCCTCTCGCTGAAGCTCGAACCACAGCTGGTCGGGGATCTGAATGGACAGCAGCTCCAGGTCCTCGTCAAGCTCCTCCACGGAGCGCGCCCCGATCAGGACGGTCGCGACTTGCGGGTGCGCCAGCGGGAACTGGACGGCCGCTGCAGCGAGTGGAACGTCGAAGCGGTCGCAGACCGCGCGGATGCGACGGGCTTTCTCCACGATCCCCGAGGCCGCCGGCACGTAGTCGAACCGGGCGTCGTCTGACGGATCGATCAGGATGCCGCTGTTGAAGACGCCCCCGACGACGACGCGCGTGCCGTTGTCACGGCACGCGGGAAGCAGGTCGCCCATCGATCCCTGGTCGAGCAGGGTGTAGCGGCCTGCGAGGAGCACCATATCCAGGTCGAGGTTGGAGACGAGCTGGGTGAGCACCGTGGTCTGGTTCATCCCGGCGCCGATCCCGCGAACGACGCCTTGGGTGCGGAGGTCCCGAAGTGCGGCGTATGCGGTTGTGCTCGCCTCCGCGTAGTGATCGTCCGGGTCGTGCAGATTCAGGACATCCACCCTGTCGAGGTGCAGTCGTTCCAGGCTTTCGTGGAGTGAGGTGATGACGCCGTCGTAGCTGAAATCCCAGACCGGTCCGGTCTCGGGAACATCGACATAGAAGGGCTCGCCTTCGAAGTACTGACTCTCGTCTCGTGGAGCGTCAGAGCGAAGCAACCGGCCGACCTTCGTCGAGACGACGAATGAGTCTCTCTGTTCGGTGCTGATCGTCTCGGCGATCCGCTGTTCGGACAGGCCGTGCCCGTAGAGCGGGGCCGTGTCGAAGTAGCGGATGCCGGCATCCCAGGCGCGGCGCAGCGTCGCCGCCGCTTGCTCCTCTGGCACGACCGACAGGAAGTTACCGAGAGCTGCAGTGCCGAGTCCAATGCTCGGGAGGGTCAGGCCATGTTCGCCGACGTCAGTGGCGGGGAAGTCGAGCATGGAAAGCCTTTCGATGTGGGGATGGGGGGTTAGAGGACGGCGCCGATACGCCAAGGGACGATCTCTTCCGTACCGAAGCCGAGCTGTTCCGACTTGGAGGGGTTCCCGGACGCCATGTCGATGATCGCCTCGAAGAGTTGCGCGCCGGTTTCGAGCTGCCGGTCGTGACCAAACGCCTGTCCGGCGTCGAAGTCCATGTCCCCTTCCATCCGTCGGTAGAGGCCGGACGTGGTGCTGATCTTCAAGCAGGGAACAGGGCGGGATCCGAACACCGACCCACGGCCGGTGGTGAAAGCGAGGACGGTGGCGCCTCCGGCGACCATACCTGTCGCCGACACGGGGTCGTATCCCGGGGTGTCCATGAATGTGAGACCTGGAGTGGTCACAGGGGCGGCATAGTCGACGATGTCGTTGAGCGGGCTGGTGCCGCCCTTGAGTACGGCCCCGAGCGACTTCTCCCAGATGGTGGTGATGCCGCCAGCCCGGTTTCCCTTCGAGGGATTGTTGTCGAGCTCGGCCCCGTTGTCCTCCGTGTAGTGCAGCCACCAGTCGATCGTCTGGTCGAGTTGCTTCGCGATCGACGGGGTGGCCGCGCGAGCGCGCAGCAGGTGCTCCGCGCCGAAGATCTCCGGAGTCTCGCCGAGGATGACCTTGCCGCCCGCGGCGACGAGCATGTCAGCGGCGACACCGAGCGTCGGGTTGGCCGTGAGCCCTGAATAGGCATCGCTTCCCCCGCACTGCAACCCGAGGGTCAGCTCGGCCACTGGGATCGGCTCCCGCTGCAACTCCGCCAGCTGTGCGACGAGCGAGCCGATCTGCTTGACTCCTTCTGCGACGGTGGCGGCAGTGCCGCCGAGTTCCTGAATGGTCAGCTGTGTCAGCCCTGGGATCACGTCGGGGAGGAAATTCTCCGGCTGGTTGACTTCGCAGCCGAGACTGACCACGAGCACGCCCGCGAAGTTCGGGTGCGTGGCGTAACCGTGCAGTGTCCGGCGGAGGATGTCATCGCCGATGGTGTGTTCCGCGAGCGCGCAACCCTGGTCGTGAGGAAGCGGGACGATGCCGTCCAGGCCAGGGGCCCCTGCGAACTGTATCGAGGCGGCCTGTGCGATCAGCTTGCTGACCGTCGACGAGCAATTCACGGTCGGAACGATTCCGATGTAGTTGCGGGTCGCCGCGCGCCCGTCAGGTCGTCGATAACCCATGAACGTGCGCGCGGTCAGGTCCTCCGACGGCTCGTATGCAGTTCCAGAACTGACCGTCGATGCGCCGCGGGCGGACAGGTCGAGGAGTCCGACATTGTGGTCGTGTACGTGGGCGCCGGCCAGGATCGGCTCGATGGCCGCACCGATCACCTGTCCGTACTTGATCACCGGTTCTCCTGCCGCGATGCCTTTGAGCGCGACCTTGTGCGCCGGCGGTATGTCCGTCACCGCGACGATCGTGGTCTCGCCCCCAGCCAGCGACTCACCCGCGGTCGCGCCGTCGACGATGATGCCGACGTTGTCCGTCGATGGACGCGCGACGATCAGCGGGACAGCCGAAGCGACAGGGGTGGGAGTGGAGGGGAGAGTGCGTGACATTTCAGCGTCCTCAATGCTCGTGGTGCTATCCGATTCAGGCTATGCACGGGCGCGGAGGAGTCCCATGCCGGATTGCGAATGACCGACATCCGCTTGTCGATTGAAGCCCGCGTCGCCCGGCGCGGGATGCACCGGGTTCGCGGTCGGGCGGGAACTTTCGTGCGCCATTCACCGTCTCGATTCCCCCGTCAGTTCCGCGGAATCACGCGCAATTCCTGAAACCGTCGAGGTCCAGGCCCTGCAGTTGTCGAGGGTGGAAGCCTGCGCGTTTACTTTATTGCGTCAAGCCTGTGCGCCCAAGCTGATGGCAGAAACCGCATTACATTAGTTGACAGGAAAATATAAACCGAGTTAGTCTCTCGACACGTTCTCGGGCCGACGCCCGGTACCCCCGCCGTTGAAGTCCACGGCGAGCAGTTCAAAGGAGAGCACATCGTGGTCATGACAGCTGCGAAACCGACCGTCTCTGCCGGTCGAGGCAGCCGCCAGGTCAGGCGCAACCCATCTCACAGAGGGGACTGGCGCCTCGCCCTGATTCTGATCCTGCCCGCGACGGTGGGCTTCATCATTTTCGCGCTCTACCCCCTGGTGCGGGGCATCTACCTCAGCTTCACCGACTTCCATATCCTCACTCCTCCCGTCTGGTCCGGCATCGCCAACTACCAGCAGCTGCTGTCGGACGGCGTGTTCTGGAACTCGCTCGGGGTGACGGTCTACTTCGTGATCCTCTCGGTCGGCTTCGGACTCGCCATCTCCCTCGTGACAGCGGTGATTCTTCATCGGCTCACGAAGTCGAGCGTCATCCGCGGCATCGTGCTCCTCCCGTTCCTGATCTCCGGTGTCGTCGCCGCGCTGGTCTGGCAGTGGATGCTGGACCCTGGACTCGGCATCGTGAACGCACTCATCAAAGCGTTCGGCGGCCACAGCATCCTGTTCCTCGGGTCGCAGGACTGGGTGATTCCGACGCTCGCGTTCATCAGCATCTGGAAGGCGATGGGCTACAACGCCATCCTGATCTTCGCGGGACTGCAGACCATCCCGGGTGAAATCTACGAGGCAGGCCGCATTGACGGCGCCGGCGAGATCCGGATGTTCACCAAGCTCACTCTGCCGCTGCTGCGACCGATCATGGCGATGGTCGTCGTGCTGACGATCATCAGCTCGTTCCAGGTCTTCGACCTCGTGGCGGTCACGACCAAGGGAGGCCCGGCCAACGCGTCCAACGTGCTCCCGCTGTACATCTACAAGACGGGATTCGCCGAGTTCAACTTCGGCTACGCGCTGACGATGTCGATGGCACTCTTCGTGATGCTCCTGATCATCACGTTCTTCCAGATGCGCCTGATGCGCGCGAACGACACGGACACGAACTGAGACACCCATGACCAGCACACTTCTCCCAAAACCCGAGGTCGCGGCGGCGCCGATCGCGCGGGCCAAGTCCGGCCGTCGCTTCTCCATCGGCAAGGCCATCGCCTGGGTCTACCTATCCCTGTTCCTTCTGATCACTCTGTTCCCCTTCTACTGGATCCTGCGCACCGCACTGTCGAACAACTATGCGTTGATCAGCAACCCGACCTCCCTTCTCCCTGTCGGCTTCACGCTCGGCCCCTTCCTCCGGGTCCTCGGACTCGCCTCACCCTCCGAGGCGATCGCCGAAGGCGGTTCGGGCGCCTCGATCGACCTGGCCCTCTTCGTCCGCAACTCGCTGATCTACGCCACACTGCTGACGGTCATCGTCGTCTTCTGCTCGCTCCTCGCTGCATACGCGTTCTCACGACTTCAGTGGCGCGGTCGCAACATCGTCTTCTCGATCTTCCTCGCCGCGCTCATGATCCCCGGGATCATGACGCTGCTCCCGAACTTCGTGCTCATCCACGACCTCGGCTGGACGAACACGTTCGCCGGCCTGATCGCTCCCAGCGCCCTCTTCTCAGCGTTCGCCATCTTCTTCCTCCGGCAGTTCATGCTCGGCCTGAGCTCGGAGATCGAGGAGGCGGCCCTGATCGACGGCCTCGGCCCGTTCAAGATCCTCTTCCGGATCACGGTCCCGATGACCACGGGGCCGATCATGACCCTTTCGCTCCTCACCTTCATCAACGCCTGGAACGAGTACTTCTGGCCCTTGCTGATTGCGAACGACCCGAGCGTGCGCCCTCTCACGGTCGCGCTCGGCGTATTCCAACAGTCTTCACCGCAGACCCAGCCCGACTACGCCGGCCTGATGGCAGCTTCGCTCGTCGCGGCATTGCCGATGCTCGTGCTCTTCATGATCTTCGGCAAACGGATCGTCAATTCCATCGGCTTCACCGGAATCAAATAAGACCCCACACACTCGATCACAACCTGCTGACGTGACCCACGCCGGCCAGGCGAGTGCGCTCCAAGCCGGGTGGCACTGAGGCCATTCGGTCATCGCAATCCAGAAAGAGGCACATCGTGAAACTCAAGAAGTTCGTCCCCGTCGCCGCGGGCGCCGCAGTGCTCATGGCACTGGCCGGCTGCACCGGAGGCGGGGGCTCCAGCGACAAGGCCACCGTCAACTGGTGGACGTGGGACCCGAACCAGGCGGCCGCATACCAGCAGTGCATCCCCGGCTTCGAGAAAGAGAATCCGAACGTCACCGTCAAGATCTCGCAGTACCAAGTGAGCGACTACTTCACGAAGATCACCGCCGGATTCGTCTCCGGCGATGCCCCGGACGCGTTCATGAACAGTGTGACTTTCCTGCAGTCGTACGCCAGCCAGCACCAGCTTCTGGCGCTCGACGACAAGATCAAGCAGGACAAGGTCGACATGAGCCAGTTCGCCATCGGCGCCGACGCCTGGAAGTACACGGACGGCAAGCAGTACGCCCTCCCGATGGACTGGTCGACCGGCGTGCTCTACTTCAACACCGACCTCCTCGCAAAAGCCGGCTACACGCCGGAGGATGCGGCGAAGTTCACGTGGAACCCGCAGGACGGCGGCACCCTGTGGAAGGCCATCAAGCACCTCACGGTCGACAAGAACGGTGTCCGCGGCGACGAGCCCGGCTTCGACTCGAAGAACATCGCCACGTACGGGATGAGCAACCTCGAATCCACCGGCGACCCCTTCGGCCAGAACGCGTGGGGATGGATCCTGCCGAACGATGGCGTGAACATTCCGAACAAGAACCAGTGGGCGACCGTCTTCAACTACAACGACCCCAAGGTGGTCCAGGGTGTCAAGCTCGTGCGTGACCTGGCGAACGACGGTTTCACGCCTCAGCTGAACCAGTTCACCACCGCGAGCAACGAGCAGCTGGCGTCCGGCAACGTGGCGATCACGCTGGGCGGCACCTGGGAAGCGTCAACATACGCCGCGCTGAAGGACGCCAAGGTCGGAATCGCTCCGATGCCCGCTGGCACCGACGGCAAGCGCCATGCGATGTCCAATTCGAACGGCAACAACATCTGGGCAGGCGGCAAGCACATCGACCAGACCTGGAAGTGGGTTTCGTACCAGGAGAGCGAGGCGTGCCAGACCAAGGCAGCTACGTACAACGCGTCGTTCTTCCCGTCCATCGGTGCGTCGATGGAAGCGTTGACGAAGCAGGAGAGCGCCAAGCTCCCCGACTTCCACGTGTTCTCCGACTACGTGAAGAACGACGAGCTGTTCCCGAGCCCGATCTACAACAACGGTTCCGCTTTGACCAACGCGATGGTCCCGCAGTTCGAAGCGTACTTCACGAACAAGGCGGATGAGAGCATCTTCCAGAAGATGCAGGACCAGTCCAAAGAACTGCTCGCCAAGAAGTAGCAGCGAACATCTGAGCCTGCGGCCGCGCGGCAGCTGACCCTCCGCGCGGCCGCAGTTCCACGCACCAGCACCCTCAGGGTGAAGAGGAACACATTGAACACGACGAATCCGATCATCACTCTCCGCGGCGGCGGCACCGCGCTCATCGTCGAGCTCGCTCATCCGCGCCCTCGGATCATCCATTGGGGCGCCGACCTGGGCGACCTGGGTGCCTCCGACCTCGACGCGCTGGTGACGAGCGCCGACCCCTCCGCGACCCACAACTCGACCGACGAGCCGCGCGATCTGACGATTCTCCCTACTGAGGCGGACGCCTGGTCTGGCACTCCGGCGATCGAAGGCGTCGTCCGGGACGGAAGCCCGTACGCACGGTTCGTGCTCGCCTCTCATCGCTTCGACGAGGCAGCGGGAGAGCTCGACGTCACGCTTCGGGACGAACGGAACGGACTCGTCGCGACGGTCCGCTACCGGCTCGATCGATTCGGAGTACTCGACGTCGGGACGACCGTCGCCAACGAGTCCGACGGTGAAATGGTGTACGACGTCGGCGCCGTCACCGCCCTCCTGCCGCTGCCGGATCGCGCGACCGAATACCTGGACTTCACAGGCAAATGGTCGCGCGAGCGCAGTCCGCAGCGCGGTGCGATCGATCTCGGCACCCGCCTGCGCGAAAGTCGCAGGGGCCGGTCCAGCCTTGATTCGCCGTACCTCCTCATCGCGGGCACCCATGGCTTCGACTTCCGCAACGGCGAAGTGTGGGCGGTGCACGCGGGCTGGTCGGGCAACCAGCGCTACCTCGTCGAGCAGCTCCCGGAGGGCGCAGGAGTGTTCCGTTCGATCCTCGGCGCAGGCGAGCTGCTCCTCCCTGGGGAAGTCGGGCTCCGCCCAGGTGAGTGCTACCAAGCGCCCGAAGTCTCCTTCATCTGGTCGAACGCGGGCCTCGACGGCCTCTCCGGTGCGTTGCACAGGAAGCTGCGCGCGCGCGACACGCATCCGCGCTCGCCGCGTCCGTTGACGCTGAACACCTGGGAGGCTGTCTACTTCGACCACGACCTGGCGACGCTCGAACGGCTGGTCGATGCCGCGTCGCGCGTCGGCGTGGAGCGCATCGTCCTCGATGACGGCTGGTTCGCCGGACGGCGGAACGACACGAACGGCCTCGGCGACTGGATCGTCGACACCGAGGTGTGGCCGGACGGACTCTGGCCGCTGGTGGACGCGGTACGCGAGAAGGGGATGCAGTTCGGACTCTGGTTCGAGCCGGAGATGGTCAACCTCGGCTCCCGGTTGGCGCAGGAGCATCCCGACTGGATCCTCGCCCCGTCGGACGGGGTCGGCGCGGCGATCCGGCACCAGTACGTGCTGAACCTCGCGCATCCGGATGCCTGGGAGCACATCCTGGGCAGGATCGACGCGCTTGTCGCCGAGTACGGCATCGACTACATCAAGTGGGATCACAACCGCGAGCTGCACGAGGCCGCGCTCCGCAACGACCGTGACCGGGCGGGCGTGCACGAACAGACGCTGGCGCTCTACCGGATGCTCGACGAGCTGAAACGGCGCCACCCTGCGTTGGAGATCGAGTCCTGTGCATCCGGCGGCGGGCGGGTCGACCTCGGGATCCTGGCGCGCACGGACCGCGTGTGGGCGTCGGATTGCAACGACCCCGTCGAGCGTCAGAACATCCAGCGCTGGACGGCGCAGCTCATCCCGCTCGAACTGATCGGAAGTCATGTCGGGGCCGAGGAGTCGCACACGACCCACCGGGTCACAGCCCTCTCGTTCCGCCTCGCCACGGCGCTGTTCGGTCACGCCGGGATCGAGGCCGATCTGACCCGTCTCTCGCGCGAGGAACTCGACACCGTCACGGCGTTCGCCGCCCTCTACAAAGAACTGCGCCCGCTTCTCCACAGCGGCGACCTCGTCCGTGGTGACCTGGCGGACCAGGAGAGCGTCCTCACCGGCGTGGTCTCCACCGACCGCTCGGAGGCCGTCTTTTCCTGGGCTCGGCTCGGCACGTCCGCTCCCGCGCAGTCCGGCCGCGTCCGGCTGCCCGGCCTCGATCCCGACCGTGGCTACCGCATCCGGGTCCGCGACGAGATCGGCCGCACCTCGCTGCACGAGAACCCGCCGGCGTGGCTGGTCCAGGCGGCCGGCGACGGGTTCTCCGTCAGCGGCCGCGTGGCCGGAGGGGCCGGTCTGCCGCTGCCCACCCTGGACGCCCAGCAGGCGATCCTGATCCACCTCACCAGCCACTGAAGGAGTCCAGTACCGACATGCTGACCATCACCGACGACGCATCCGACGGCCAGATCCCGGCGGCGCGCTCCGGATCCCTCCACTACGAACGTCCGGCCTCGAACTGGTTCGAGGCGTTGCCGATCGGCAACGGCAGGCTCGCCGCGATGGTCTTCGGAGGGATCGAGACCGAACGCATCGACCTCAGTGAATCGACAGCCTGGTCGGGAGCGCCGGCATCGACAGACGTCAATCGGGCGGCAGCAGGCTCGCTCGGGCGGGTCCGTGAGCTCCTGTTCGCGGGCGAGGCGAGGCAGGCGCAGGAGCTTGCAGTGCGCGACCTCCTCGGGCGCCCGACCAGTTTCGGCACGAACCTGCCACTGCCGGATGTGGTCGTCGCGTTCGGCCACGGCGATCGCGCCGAAGGCTACTCTCGGCGACTCGACCTCGACGATGCGATCGTGACCACCCGCTATCTGGTGGATGGCGCCGACATTTCGCGCGAGGTCTTCGCGTCCCATCCGCACGGACTGATCGCCGTTCAGCTCCGCAGCGGCTCCGAGGGAGCGCTGGCGTTCCGCGTCGGATTCGCGACCGATGTCATCCCCGGGGCCGTGTCCTCGGATACGGACACGGTGACGTTCGACGGCCACGCATTCGAGACGCTGCACAGCGACGGCACACAGGGCGTCCGCGTCCTGATCAGAGCAACCGTCGCGTCGACGGATGGGACGATCACGGTATCCGGCGACGCGCTCGAGGTCGCCGACGCCACGGTCGCGACCCTCTACATCGCGGTTGGGACGGACTGGCGTGGCGAGCATCCGGACGACAGGGTGGATGCGCTGCTCGCGCAGGCCGCGGCAGACGGGTACGAACGGGTGCGCGCCGACCATATCGCCGACCACGGAGCGCTCATGGCCCGCTCGACTCTGCGCATCGGGGAGACCGATTCCTCCATCGCCGCGCTCCCCACAGACGAACGGCACCGGAGGCTCGCCAGGGGTGAGCGCGACGACGCCCTGCTAGCGCTCTACTACCAATACGGCCGGTATCTGACGATCGCGGGGTCGCGGGCGGATTCGCCTCTCCCGCTCGCTCTTCAAGGCCAATGGAATGACGGCCTCGCCAGCAGCGCCTCGTGGACGAACGACTTCCACCTGGACATGAACACGCAGCAGAACTACTGGGCTGCGGAGCCGACGGGCCTCGGCGAATGCCAGGAGCCGCTGTTCGGTCTGCTGGATCTCCTCGCCGAGACGGGCCGGGTAACGGCTCGCGAGATGTACGGCGCGGACGGCTGGGTCGCGCACACCGTGACGAACGCCTGGGGGTATACGGCCCCCGGTTCGGGCGCCGGCTGGGGGATGAATGTCACCGGCGGCGCGTGGCTGGCGCTCCAGCTCTGGGAGCACTTCGAGTACAGCCGCGACCTGGCGTTCCTCGGTGAGCGGGCGTATCCGGTGCTGCGGGATGCTGCGCGTTTCCTTCTCGACTACCTGGTGCTGGACCCGGAGACGGGTTGGCTCGTCGCCGGCCCGGCCGACAGTCCGGAGAACTGGTACGTGACGGAAGACGGCAGCCCGGCATCGTTGGCGATGGGCAACACTGTCGACCGGGTCTTCTCCGAAGCCATCCTCCGGATTGCGGGGGAAGCCGCGAAACTCCTCGACGTGGACGAGACTCTTCAAGGGCGCATCCTGGTGGCCAGGGAGAAGCTGCCGCCGTTCCAGGTCGGTCGTCACGGCCAGCTCCAGGAGTGGCTGCTGGACTACGAGGAGCACGATCCCGCCCACCGCCACACCTCGCACCTCTGCGCGCTCTACCCCGAGCGGCAGATCGGTCCCCGTGCGACACCAGAGCTCGCTGAGGCTGCTCGGGTGACGATCCAGCGGAGGATGGATGCGCCGGGGTGGGAGCAGGTGGAGTGGGTGGAGGCGAACTTCACCGTCTACTTCGCGCGTCTCCTCGACGGGGATGCGGCACTCCGGCACTACACACGACTCATCACGGACACCAGCGAGGTGAACCTGATGTCGTACTCGGCCGGTGGCGTCGCCGGTGCCACGCAGAACATCTACTCGTTCGACGGGAACGCGGGCGGCACCGCGGGAGTCGCCGAGATGCTGCTGCAATCGGATGGCGAGGTCGTGGAACTGCTGCCGGCGCTTCCCGCGGCATGGAAGGACGGGAGGATCACCGGGCTACGGGCGAAGGGCGGGTACGTGCTCGATCTGTCGTGGAGCGACGGCGTCCTGGACGAGGCGCGCATTGCGGTCGCGCCAGGTGCCACCGCCAAGCCGATCATCGTCCGTTACGGCGATGAGACGCTGCCGCTGGAGCCGACACCCGGGCTCACGACGACGATCAGCCCGCGATAGGTGATGACCCGCGCCCGGATCGGGCGCGGGTCGTCATCATCTCGAACGATGCGCCCCGGCTTTCACGCTTTGCGGACGGTGGTGATGACCGGTGTCGCGTTGGCGAACAGGTCGAGCACAGGGCAATGGGCGTCGACGGCTGCGCGGAGTTCCTGATAGCGCTCCTCGGTTGCCGGACCGGACAGCTCGACGATCAGGCGGACCTCTCCGAAGCCTGCGCGGACCGACTCGTCGAGCCCGAAGAGGCGCGCAGCGTCGAGGTCTCCTTCGGCGGTGACCGTGATGTCGTCGAATGGGATGTTCAGCGCGTGAGCGTAAAGCCGGAATACGACGATCTGGCACGAGATGAGTGCGCCGAGCGCGTACTCGACGGGGCTGGCGGCGGCGTCGTCCCCCGCGAGCGCGGCCGGCTCATCGACAAGGAACGTGTGCTTTCCTGCCGTGATTCGGCTGGCGACGGCACCCGACCCTTCGCCGCGGACCTTGTAGGTGAGGTGAGCGGCGGTTCGGTCAGCGTCGATCCGCGAACCCCACGCCGTCCCGGCTTCAGTGAGCCGCCGGGCGCGTTCAATGGTCTCAGGCGTTGTCTCTTCATCTGCGATGGTCATGGCCACCATGTTCGAGGGGGACTGCTGGTCCGGTCAAAGGCGTCCGTCACACGACGACATCGTCACTGTCCATGGCTTCCGTGAGCGCGCCAACGCCGATCGGGACGACGATTCCGCGTTCCGCATCGACGAGGACCCGCTGGCCGTCCGACAGGATGCGTGTGCCGTTGCCGGTGCCCATGATGGCCGGGATTCCCACTTCTCGCGCGACGATCGCGGCGTGCGACGCTGCTCCTCCTGAGTCGACGACCACGGCCGCCGCGATCGAGAAGAGGGGCGTCCAGGTCGGATTGGTGAACGGACAGACCAGGATCTCGCCGGCTTGAAGGGTGGCGAACTCCGCCTCGTCATGAATGATGCGCACACGCCCGACGACGCGCCCGCGGCTAGCCGGCATGCCACGCACCCGTCCATCCGCGTCCGCCGGTATGAACAGCTCCGCCGGGATGACGGTGTAATCATCGAGCGCCGCGATGCGGGCCGCCTTTCGTTGTTCGACGAGGTGCAAAGATGTTTCGTTCGATACTGGGGCGAGCTCGTCGATCGTCAGATACGCGATGTCGTCAGGGCTGGCGAGAGCGCCGCGAGCAGTCAGCCGGCCGCCCAGCTCGAGCAGGATGCGCCGGGCGACGGCCAGAGCGATCTCGAGCACGTACTGGCTGTCGTCACGGAATCCGGCACCCGATCGAGCCGCGCGAAGCTGCCGGTCGATGATCGGTCGGGCGACTCCGGCGCGCCATCCTGGTTCCGCGGCCAGCTCATTTCTGGCCCGCGCGAGGCGCACCTCGACGGCTCGATCCGGTTTCTGCTCGAGCCCGGCGAGACTCTTGATGAAGCCGTGCACGATCCAGGGCGCATCCCGCAGGGGAGGTAGGCCGACCGTGAAGATCGACACCGACCGGTACCCGTATGCGCGAAGATGGTCGTCCACTTCGGCGAGCAGGCTGCGGCCCCCCTCCGACTCCCGCAACCGTGCAGCGATATCAGCCGGCTCCTCTGTGCGGTACACGTCGCGCAGCTCGGGCGTCGCCCGCACGATGGCAGCGATGCGTTCGAGGTCGGCGTTCGTCGAGGTCATCACGCACGGAACGCCTGACATGAGATCGGCGCGAAGGGCCTCTACCCGGTCTCGTCCGACGACCCAGCGCAACAGACCCGCGGCCGTTGCTTCAGCCGCCATGCCGCCGATCAGCGCTCCGAAACGAGACGGCATCAGGCTGCCGACCGTGTCGATCAGCTCGTGGACACGAGCGATCAATGCAGAGTCATCGACGGTGGTCAGGTCCTCTGTGTCGAGACGATGCGCGAGCGGGCGGAACGATTCATCGGTACGGGCGTTCCAGTCGGCCGTTCTCGTGCGCATCAGGCGAAATGCCTTCGGCAGCACAGCAGGGACACGCCAGATGGCGCGCCAGGTCGGGCGGATCCGAGGCGGCGCGATCTGCGTGACCCCGTCGTCGATCTCGACCAGCACGTCGTCGAGCGTCGGCGAGGTGAATCCCGCCGACGCGATGGAGCCGAGAACCGCTCCGAGCGCCGGTCTGAAGACGAGAGACACATCCATCGGGAACGGTGGGTATGGCATGTGATCCGCGGTGATCGCGAAGGTGCCGAGGCTGTTCGTCAGGCGATCCGCGTCGCGTTTCGCGGATCGCTTCGCGGAACGCATCGACGGGCGACCTGCCTCGGCCGGGCCGCTCGGCGGAGCCTCGGGGAGAGCCGTGAGCGGCCTGGCCTGAACGAGTGCGCAGCGCCCGTTCGCGTATGTCCACTCGATGTCCTGCGGTGTGCCGAACCGTTGCTCGACGTCGCGGCCGAGGGCGACGAGTTGCCTCACAGCGGCGCGTGGGATCGCCGGGTGGCCGGCGACCTGTGCTCCAGTGATCGTGTCGACCTCGAAGTGCTCGCCCGTTGCTTCTCCCGAGACCAGGGCCTCTCCCAGACCGCGAACCGCCTCCACCACGATCCTGTCCCGACGCCCCGATACCGGGTCGGCAGTGAACATGACACCCGCCCACTCCGCGTCGACCATGCGCTGAACCACGACAGCGAGTGCGAGACCTTGTTCGTCCCACGAGAAGCGATCGCGGTATGCGACGGCCCGTGTCGTCCAGAGAGACGCCCAGCAGTCTCGTATAGCGCTCACGACGGCGTCGGCCCCGTGGACGTTGAGGTAGCTGTCGTGCTGGCCCGCGAAGGAAGCACCTGCCAAGTCTTCTGCCGTGCCGGATGACCGGACGGCGACGACCGGCGACCCCAGCTCCTTGTACGCCATCACGATCTGCCCGACGATGCGGTCGGGCATGGAGAGGTTCGGGATGCCGGTTCGTAGTGCATCCGGTTCAGCGCCCGCCAGCCCCGCCTCCTCGACGGACTCGACGTAGGCGGCTGTGGTCACGACGAACCCGTCCGGCACGGGGAATCCGGCGTCGACCAGGGCGCTCAGGTTGGCGCCCTTTCCGCCGAGGAGAAGCGGATCGGCGTGCTCTCCCAATCGAACCGTGTACTCACTCATCGCATCGCTCCGTATTCTTCACCACTTGATGGAGTTTCAGGCTAGTCGTCGCCCGGGTATTGTTCAACAGCCGATGAAGTATGCTGCGGACGTGGAGAATGCGAGCAGCCGACCGGGCAGATGGCGCTCCGGAGAAGACAGCCGGAAGCGCATCCTCGACGCCGCGCGCCGTTGCTTCAATCGCACGGGATACGACCGGACCACCGTGCGAGCGATAGCGGCAGAGGCGCAGGCGGACCCGTCGATGGTCTACTACTTCTTCGGCACGAAGGCGAGGCTGTTCTCCGTGGCGATGGAGCTTCCGCGCAACGTTCCGGAACGTCTCGCGGCGCAACTGGACGGAGAACTCGACGGACTCGGTGAACGGATCGTCCGGCACTTCCTGGAGATCTGGGATGAGCAGGCGAGCGTCGGTCCGTTGCTCGCGCTCATACGCTCGGCACCGACGGATACAGCATCCGCGTCGATGTTCGTGGAGTTCATGAAGCGAGAGATCGTCGTTCGATTGAGCGAGGCGATCGGCGGCGACGACGCAGAACTGCGCGCCGAGATGATCGGGTCGCAGCTGATCGGCCTGGCACTGATGCGCTACGTCGTCGAGATCGAACCGATCGCCTCGGCTCCGGCAGAGGCGATCGCGGCCCGCATGGGCGGTGCGCTGCAGAGCTACATCACCGATGCGGGCCGGACGGACCGCGTTCGACCGCACGAGATCTCTCGTGGTGCCTCGAGACCGTGAGCCGGGGTCCTCAGGCCGTATAGCCCCCGTCGACGGCGAGGGACGCGCCAGTCACGTACCGACCGCCTGGTCCTGCGAGATAGGCGACGGCCGCCGCGATGTCCTCGACCTCGCCGTAGCGACCGAGCGCGGTGAGCGACCGCTGGAAGTCGGCGGTGTCGCCGTCGGCGGGGTTCATCTCGGTATCGATCGGCCCAGGGTCCACCATCGTCGCGGTGATGCCTCTGGGGCCGAGCTCGCGAGCGAGACCGTTCGTCAAGCCGATCAGCGCGGATTTGGCCATCGCCTGGAGTACGGCGCCCGGACCGGGCACCCGGCCATTGAAGCAGGACCCGATGCTGATGATCCGACCTCCCTCGCTCATGTGCCGCGCCGCGGCCTGGGACGCAAGGAACACCGAGCGGAGGTCGACGGCGAGCACGCGATCCAGTTCGGCGACAGAGACGTCCTGCAGAGGACCGGATGTCAGGAAGCCGGCGTTGTTCACCACGATGTCGATTCGACCGAAATCGTTCACCGTCCTCTCGACGGCGCCGCGCGCAGCATCCGGCTCCGCCAGATCCGCATGGATGGCGGATGCGATACCGCCGTCGTCGCGGATGCGGTTCGCCACCGCGTCGGCGCGATCGGGGGAGTTCGCATACGTCAGCGCGACTTTCGCGCCGGACGATGCGAGCGTGACGGCGATGGCGGCGCCGATCCCGCGGCTGCCTCCGGTCACCAGTGCGACTTTTCCAGCCAGTTCGGCCCCGGACGGCCGCCGGGCGTACAGATCGTTGTTCGTCATATCGCCATCATGAAACCTTCACATTAGTGTGAGGGTCAAGTGTCCCGCAGGGAGAGGATCAGCATGCGCATCGGAGAGCTGTCCCGGCGGACGGCGACGTCGCGGCGTCAGCTGCGCTACTACGAGGAACAGGAGCTCATCTTCGCGGAGCGGGAATCGAACGGCTACCGCGACTATCAGGAGGCGCTCGTCGATCGAGTCGCACAGATCCGCGGCCTGCTCGATGCCGGCCTGCCCGTCAAGATCATCCGGCAGATCCTCCCGTGCCTGCGCTCCCCGTCCGCCATCCATTTCGAGTCGGCGACCCCTGAGATGGTCGCGACGATCGAGGAGCAGCGAGACAAGATGGACGAACGCATCCGCTGCCTGACGCAGAACCGCGACGCCCTCTCCGCCTATCTGGGCGCTGTGACACGACAGGTCGCTCCGGCGAGCCCGCCGGCGCGGTGAGTCAGCTCGACGACGAGGATTCCTGCCCCTTGTCGGCAATCGTGGTGAGAGCAGTCCTCAGCTGCCCGACGGCGTTGCTTCCGAGCATGCCCTCGAGCCAGGCTTCGTATTCGCTGACCACCATTTCTGCTGCGACCAGCAGATCCCAGCCCCGCTGCGTCGGGAGATACAGGCTCSCCCTCCCGTCCGCGGGGTCCGGTCGGTTCTCGACGTAGCCGCGAGCCAGAAGATGTCCGGCGAGCTGGGCGGTGGCCTGCTTCGTGCGTCCTCCGCGCTCCACCAGCGTCGAGAGGCGCGAACCTCCGGGGTCGACCGCTGCGAGCACCGATACGTGTGCGGCGCTGATGTCGGCGTATCCGGCATCGACCAAGCCCTCGTCGAGGAACGCCATGAGTCGTTGGCGCGCCTGCCTCATCAGATCGCCGATCGGGCGCGGCCGCCCGGCAAGGGGATTGGTCAGGTCCTTGACTATCGCAGCAGCATCGGGCATTTTAGTCATGTGCCTGACTATATCTCGAATCCGAGCCATCCTGAGTCGACCCGTGGACCCCGCATGCGCGACCGATTCATCGTCGTGAACGACTGCCGATTCCATGTGATCGAGGCCGGTAGCCGTCAGGCCGAGCCCGTGCTCCTTCTCCACGGCTTTCCGCAGCACGCGTACGCCTGGCGTCACCTCATCGCTCCCCTCGCCGGCGACAGGCACGTGATCGCCATTGATCTGCGGGGATGCGGCTCCACGGACGCACCACGACGGGGGTACGACACGTCGCAGCGAGTGGCCGACGTCATCGCACTCCTCGACGCGCTGAAGGTGGCCCGTGCCGATATCGTCGGGCACGATTGGGGAGCGTGGCTCGGGTTCCGGCTGGCGCTCGACCACCCCGATCGGGTGCGACGACTGGTGTCCGTTTCGATGGTGCATCCCTGGGTCATGCAGCGCCATCTCATCCCTCACCTCTGGCGATGGTGGGTGACCGCGTTGTTCGAGATCCCGGGCGTCGGTGAGTGGGTCTTGCGTCGCCGTCCCGAGGTGGCGGGGTGGCTACTCGCCCGCGATGCCCCGGATCGCGGGCTCTGGACGCACCAGCTCCGCACGATCTACTCAGGCCCGGCGGCGGAGCCGGCGCGCGCTTCGGCGGGGAGGCGCTTGCACACGCAGCTCGTGCTGCGTGACATTCCCCGGCTTCTGCTGGGAGTCGATCGGCGGCGTCCGTTCACGACGCCCACCGTGATCATCGGTGGGGACGGCGATGCGCTGCTGCCGCCGTCGGTGCTGACTGTTCCCTTGCGGCTGGCTGACCGCGTCACTGTTCGCGTGGTCCCCGGCGGCCACTTCCTGCTCGATGAGTCCCCCGAGGAGGTCCTGAACCTGACGGTGCAGCATCTGCGATGACCTCCACCTCAGTCGAGCGAGGGCTCACCCTCCGCTGGGTCGATGAGCTCTGCGATGACCGGCCGCAGCAGTTCCGCCACGGCGTCGGTGTGTTCGGGCCCGAGCCCATCCAGTTCCAGGATGTAGCGGCTTACCACCACGCCGATGGTCAGGGCGCCGACGAGGCCTGCTCGTGTGCGCGGGTGTGGTGCTGTCAGCTTCTCGGCCACAGCCGCCTGCTGCGCCCGCATCACCGACACGAGGTCGGATGCCGAACCGCGATCGGAGTGCACTGAGCGCAGCGCCGCAAGGAGCTCGACGGGCGGAGACGTGAGCTTCTCTTCGAGGGAGGCGACCAGGTTGGACGCGAGGACGCGGAGGTCTGCCGTGTCGTCCAGTTCGGGCTCGAGGCCGACGGCGCGTTCGTAGAGGTCGGCTTTCGAACCGAAGTTCCGAACGACGAGTGCTGGATCCGTTCGAGCCGCGGCGGCGATGTCGCGCACCGTAGTCGATTCGTATCCACGCTCACTGAACAATCGTCGAGCTTCAGCGAGGATGCGGCGGTCGGTCTCCCTCCGCTGCTCTCGTCGCCTGTTCGCCGGTACGGGGGATGCCATGCATTTGAGTTTACCGCTGTTGACTGAAGCGCTTCGTCGGCTATTCTTGGCTCGATCAACAATTGATGACTGAAAGATGGAATTCGCGAGGAGGATCCATGATTCAGACGCTCGTCCTGGGCTTGGCCGGAGGGGTGCTCGTCGCGAATGGCATCCCTCACTTCGTGAAGGGCATCACGAAGGAGCATTTTCCGACACCGTTCGGCGGCTCTCCGGTCGTCAACCTGGTCGGCGGGTGGGTGATGCTCGTCGGCGGTGGAGCAAGCCTGGGCTTCGCGGACCTGGGCGGGCAGCCCGTCGGATGGGTCGCCGTGGCGGTGGGGGCGCTCTGTATGGGTCTGTTCCACGCATCCATCGGAGCCTTCGGCCGGCGCGACTAGACGAGTCGGACCGCTGGGGCCACCCTGGCGCTTCCGATGCCTCGGTCGGCCTTGCCCAACCGGAACCGAACCTTCCCTTTGAGAACGGTGCCGGACGCCACCTGCCCGTCGACGAGGGGTTCACCGGGAAACAGGGTGAACGTCCACGTGACGTTGTCGTCGCTGTCGGGGATCGATCCTGGTTCGGATTGAAGGAGGCGCGCACCCCAGAGCTGCCGGGTCATGGCAGCACGAGTGTCGACGCCGTCGACCTCGAAGCGCTCGCCGGGGGACCGCGCGATGTCGTCGTAGCTTCCGCCGGCGAGACCATACGAACCCACGACGGAGACGAACGGCGTCCACGGCAGGGTCGGCACAGTGAGATCGACGCCGGGATCGAGCGACGGATCGACGAAGTCCGATGTCAACCCGGAGTGTTGACTCGCGCGAACCGCGTCGGGAACCCGTCCTCGCGTGTCCAGATGATGGGGCGACGGCACGAGAAGGATGCCGAACTCGACGTCTCCGGCGAAGCGGAACCCGTCGAAACGAGCACGGAGCTGGGCTTCGACGTGCGCCGCCCCCTCCCACGCGTCGTCGTCCATGAGGTCGGCGATGGCGTCCAGCGGCGAGGGAAGACCTGACGTCTCGACGAGGTCCCTGATCGCCGGGGCCGTGATCCATCCCGATCGCTGCAGACGGGCGAGCTCGCGCTCTCGATAGTCTGACGTCACCATCCGACGATCCTGTCACCCGAAGATCTTGTCTGCCGATATACCCAGCATCTCGCTCGAGAGCTGCACTCCGAAGTCCTCGGAGACCCTGCGCCTCCACGGGCGCGAGACGATGGCGTGCGTGAAGCGCCGCGCGGCGCGGGGCTGCTTCATGATGAGCGCCGCCAGCTCGTGGGCACGATCCATGATCTGGTCTCGCGGCACGATCTCGTTGACCAGACCGAGCTCCAGCGCCGTATGCGCGTCCACCGGTGCGCCCGTGTAGAGATGATAGGCGGCACGCTTGGTGCCGAGAGTCTCCTGCAGCGCCAGACCGAGCCCGTCTCCCGGCGCGGTCGCGGCCGCGAAGTGCCCGTCGGAGAACACGACATCGTCGGTGGCGATCGTCAGATCGGCCATCAGCGCGAACTCGGTGTGGAATCGGCTCGGTCCATTGATCGCGGCGATGGTCGGGACGTCAATCGCGTGCACGAAGTTCTCGATCAGCTTCAGGCCCTCGTAGTAGGTGTTGTACGCGAACTGGTCGGTGGCGCCTTCCGGTTGGAGTCGGCTCAGGTCGTCGGCATTGGGAAAGTCGAGAAAGAGATCGCCCGTTCCGGTGATGATGATCACCTCGTTGGCCGGGTCACCGCCGATCTCTCGCCACGCATTGCCCCATGCGCGGTGCACGTCGAGGTTGAATCGAGCCGGCCCACCGTCCGTGTGCAGGCGAAGCGTCAGGACGCCATCGTGCCTGTCCATGACGAAGTAGTCGGCGAACTCGAGGGAGTAGTGCTCGAACACGGGCTGACCCGCGACCGGGTGACGAGTGGGCATTGGGTGGCCTTCCTGATGATTATCGATGTGCGGAGCAGTGCTCCGTACATCAGAGTACGGAGCAGCGCTCCGGAGATCAAGTGCCATCGACTAAGATCATCCCGACATGAACGACCGGACTGAGACTCAGTGACCGAGAGCGGCGATGTCGGCTGGTCGGCCGCCCGTGCCCACGCGGCGCGAAATCGGGACAGACTTCTGCAGAGTGCCGCAGAGGTCTTCGCGCGCGACGGCGTGAATGCCTCGCTTCGCGACGTCGCGAGACGGGCCGGCGTCGGAATCGGAACCCTCTACAGGCGCTTCGAATCGCGCGAGGCCGTGCTGGCAGCCTTGCTCGCGGACAGTTTCGCGTCGCTCAATGCTCTCCGCGCCGAGCTCGAATCGCGCGACGACGCCACCGGGTCTTTGATCGAGTGGTTGAGCGCGCTCACCGACGAGATGCGCGCGTTCCCCGGAGTTCCGGACTTGGTCGTCAGGGCGATGGTCGACGACGACTCACGACTCCATGAGCTTTGTCGGAACATGGCCAGAACCGGAGGTGCGCTGCTTGCTCGTGCGCAGTCCAGCGGAGGCATCCGCTCCGATCTGACGATCGCCGACCTGCTCAGGGTGTCGGCCGCGATCGCGACGATCGAAGAGCAGGGCGCAGAACGGCGGAAGTCCGACGAGTCGACGGCATCACCCACGGCATCCCGGATGCTCGACATCGTCCTCGATGGCCTCCGCCCGCGGTCGCCCTGACCCTCTGCCGCGGCCCTCGCCACCCAATCCCGCTCCGAGGGGATGGTCTCAGTGCGAATCGCCGCGGATGCCCGCGGTATCCGTGCGCTCGAGTCCCCTCAGATACGCGCCGAGCACCTGCCGCGCATCGACGGGGGCGGCGCGAGCTGCTCTGTACATCAGCAGGGCATCGACCAGTCCGACCAGGTCGCTGGCGTGGGCTGCCGCATCCGAGATGCCGGCAGCGGTCAAGACCTCCTGGGCGGCGACGTTCAACCGGGACCGAACGGGGGCGCCGACGGTGAGTCTCGATCGCAGCTCTTCGTCGTCCCGCAGTTCGAACAGGAGCGCGAACCGGGCGGCCTGCGCATCCTCGCGCAGGGCCAGGCGGTCGAGGAAGCCCACGGCGACGTGTGTCGCCTCCTCGGTGGAGAGAACGGTCGGCACGACGAGGACGCTCACATCCTCCTCGGTGTATGCGGCGAGACGATCGACGACCAGGGCCGTCAGCTCGTAGCGGGTTCTCGCGTAATACGACGTCGACCCGGCAGCGAGCCCGGCCTCGACATCGACAGCGCGATGCGTCATGGCGCGGATCCCCTGCTGCGCAATGAGCCGCACCGCAGCATCCGCGATCTGTTCGCGTCTCGTCATGTACCTCACCCGTTCGTGCCTCTACAATCATAGAGACCTCTACATTTGTAGAGGATGATCGAGGAAGGAGTCGCGCATGAAGGTTGCTGTCGTCGGGGGAGGGCTTTCCGGCCACGCGATCGCTCGAGCGATCGCCGCCAGGGGTGCATCTCCCGTGCTGTTCTCGCGCTCGACAGGGTTCGACGTGACCCGGGATGACGCGATGCTCCGGTTGCGCGACGCGGACGTGATCGTCGAAGCGACCGGACGATTCACCACCAGCCGTTCGATCGCCACACGGTTCTTCACGCAATCGACTCGGGCGGTGGCCGCCGCAGCGAACGCGGTGGGTGCGCGGCATGTGCTCCTCTCCATCGTCAACTGCGAACGTGCAGAGGTGCAGGGGTACGGGTACTTCGCCGGCAAGCGAGCGCAGGAGGAGGCCGCCAGGGACCTGAGCCGTGACCTCGCCATCGTGCGTACAACGCAGTGGTTCGAATTCGCAGGTCAGACACTCGAAAGGATGGGGCTCGGTCCAGTGGGGCTCGTGCCGCGAATGCTCATCCAGCCTGTCGCTCTCGACGCCGTCGCCGCGGTCGTAGCAGACGCCGCAGTGGAACCAAAGACTGTCGTCCAGCGAGAGGTGGCCGGCCCAGAGATCATGACCCTCGCAGAGATGACCAGAAGGGTCAGGCCGACGAAAGTCGTGCGCATCCCCCTGCTCCTGCCTGGGCCGACCTGGAGGGCGATCCGACACGGTGCCTTGCTGCCCTCCCAGGATGCCGCCATCGTCGGACCGACGTTCTCGGACTGGCTTGCTCACGATCGGACGCACGCCGAGGCCGATGGCATCGGAGATGCTTCGTCGGCCTGAGGCCGGGCTCACACGGCTGACGCGCGCCGGTCCACGGGACGGGTGCCTTGCACAGGCTTATTTTATGACTTACGATAAGTCATGAAATAAGCCTGTCACTGTCGATGGAGACTCCCGTGAAAGAACTCACCACCCGTGATCTGAGGAAGCGCAACCGATCACGCGTTCTGCGCTTGATCGTTCGCGACGGGGAGACCTCACGGCGGCATCTGGCCGCCGCGCTCGGCCTGTCGCTCGCGACGGTGACGAACGTGGTCGCCGATCTGGTCGGCGAGGGTCTCGTCAGAGAGTCCGGCGCGTTTCCGTCGGATGGCGGCCGCCCGACCGCCATGCTCTCGGCGAACCCGGAGGGCGCATACTTCGTCGGGGCGTCAGTCCGCGAGGACGGAGCCACGGCGGTGATCCTCGATTTGAGCCTGTCCGTGATCGCGCGAGTCGATCGGGTCGCTGGAGCGTTCTCC
Organism: Leifsonia sp. Root227; assembly: GCF_001428745.1. Classification (GTDB taxonomy): domain Bacteria; phylum Actinomycetota; class Actinomycetes; order Actinomycetales; family Microbacteriaceae; genus Leifsonia. The sequence goes on from NZ_LMIO01000001.1 coordinate 279,230, forward strand.
GATCCGGAGGCAATGGCTGCGACCGTGACCGAGGCGATCGATGAGGCCATCCGCGCCGTCGACCGTCCTGCGGCGATCTATGGTGTCGGTCTGGGAATGCCAGGGCTCATCCAGGTGAAGGGTGACTCGTGGTCAGGCGCCGCCGACTACGTGATGACCAGCAACGGATACGGCCAAGGGCTCGGCTGGGCGACCACCCCGACCAGCGTGAGCCGGATCTACGAACATGCCGACCTTCCGACGTTCGCCGACAACGGTGCGAAGACCCAGGCGATGGCAGAGTCGTGGTTCGGCGCGGCTCGAGAGCTGGACGACGTGCTCATCGCCCTCGTCGGTCGCGGGCTCGGGCTCGGCATCATCAGCGACGGCCGGCTGCTCCGCGGCTCTGTGATGGGTGCCGGCGAATGGGGGCACACGAAGATCTCCACGGGAGGACCGACCTGCAGCTGTGGCAGCAGGGGGTGTCTCGGCACGTACATCGGCGCAGGCGGAATCGCCCGCAGGTGGCGCGAGGCCGGCGGGCAGCCGGCGGATGATCTGTCCACGGCCGTCGACGACCTCATCGCCTCGGCGAGCTCAGGAGACGAGCGTGCGGCAGGCGTTCTCACAGAGACGATCGAGCTTCTCGGGCTCGGCCTGTCGAACATCGTGAATCTGTTCAATCCGGAGCGAATCGTTCTGGGCGGATGGGTCGGCCTGAAGCTGACCGGGTTCGACCTCGCCGCCATCACCGGGGCGACGCGCCAGCGCTCGCTTCCCCAGCTGGCCTCCGGATTCGACTTCGTCCCGGCCGCACTCGGCCGCGACTCGAGCGCTCAGGGCGCCGCACTGCTCGCGTTGGAGAGCCTCATCGACCATCCGGTCCGCAGGACAGTGACGGCTGATTCCGACCTCATCACCGTGACCCACTGACCCGCTCGACCACCCACGACCACCACACGAAAGGAACCGCGAATGAGTATCGACCACCTGCGCACCGCCGCCGTCTGGCCCGTCATGCTGACACCGATGAACTGGGATCGCACCATCGACTGGGAGGGAGTCGACCGGCTCACCGACTGGTACATCGACGCCGGAGTGACCGGCCTGTTCACGAACTGCCGATCGAGTGAGGTCGAGTTCCTCACTCCGGATGAGCGGGTGCAACTCGCAGAGCGCGTCGTCAAGCGCGCGAACGGCCGCGCCGCCGTCGTGGCGACGGGGACGTTCGGCGCGCCGGTCGAAGACGAGATCGAGTCGATCAAGCGGATGGACGACGTCGGAGCCGACGCAGTGGTCATTCTGACGAACCACCTCGGCGAGCCTGGCGCGTCCGAGGCCCAGTGGTCGGGGAAGCTCGAGCAGATCGTCGAGGGGACCGGAGACATCAAGCTCGGTTTCTACGAGTGCCCGACTCCGTGGAAACGCGTGCTCCCCGCGAACGTCTACGGCTGGGCCGCCGACACCGGACGTTTCGTCTTCCACAAAGACGTCAGCCACTCGGTCCCTGATATCGCGGCGAAGCTCGAAGCGTCGGCCGGGACGCCCCTGCGCCTCTACAACGGTCAGATCTCCTCTGTGATCGAGTCCATGATCCTCGGCGGTTCCGGACACTCCGGCTATGCGTCGACGCTGTTCCCGGAGTTGGCGGTCTGGCTGTGCGCGAACGGAACGCGCGACGACGACGACACCCGGAGGGTGCAGCGACTGCTGACCGTCGCCGAACGGATGATCAATGTCGGATACCCGACATCGGCGAAGCAGTGGCTCGGCTACACGACCGACCTCGGAATCGCGCCGGTGAGCCGGATGCCAGGCAGCTACATCCTCGGCGCGCACGAGTTCGACCCGCTGGCGAACATGGTCGACCTCGTCAAGTCGCTCGAGCTGCAGCTCGCCTGATCCACCTTCCGGCCGGTCGCAAAGCCTCCGGCCGGCCGGAAGTGTGATCTTCCATCGACGTTTCAACCGACAGAAGTGAGGAGGCGCAATCGTCGCCCACGTCACTGGGCGCCAGCTGTACCGTCTCGCGGGGCCGCTTCGGCCCCGAGCATTTTCAGACAAGGAGGTCTTCAATGCATTTCCACTCGACACACTATCCCGTCGCTCGTCGATCGGGTCACTACCGTGCCCGCATCGGCGGCGTGGTGGCAGCATCGGTCGCCATTGTGCTGGCGATCGCCGGATGCTCTTCACCGGCCACCACCAGCGCGACCGCACAGAACAAATCCCTCACGCTGGCGGCATCCATCGACGCGGGCTCATTCGATCCTGCGCTGATCCAGAACGGCAACCAGGCCCAATTCTGGACACCGGTCTACGACACGCTCCTGCTGCTCAAGCCCGACGCGACGATCGCTCCGGGGCTTGCGGAGAAATTCGAGTACAACGCCGATAAGACGGTGCTCACCTTGAATCTGCGGAAGGGGGTGACGTTCAGCGACGGCACGCCGTTCAATGCGGAGTCCGTCAAGGCGAATGTGGAGCACCTCAGGAACGGAAACGGTCAGAACAGCTTCATGGTCGGTTCGATCAAGACCGTGGTCCCCGTCGACGATCACACGGTGAAGCTCGAGCTCAGCCAGCAGGACCCGGCGCTGCTCACCTACCTCACGATGGCCGGCGGAGCCGAGGGGAGCCCTGCGGCGCTCGCGTCGCCGTCGATCGCCACGAATCCGGTCGGGTCCGGCCCGTACGTGCTCGACACGAAGCAGACCGAACTCGGCGCGACGTATGTCTACACGCGCAATCCGGACTATTGGGACAAGAAGTCGTTCCCGTTCAAAACGGTCACCATCAAGGTGATGTCGGATCTCACCGCGCGGATGAATGCGCTGCAGTCTGGACAGGTGCAGGGCGCGATTGCGGACGGTACGAGCGTCGCGACAGCGAAGGCGGCAGGATTGAACGTCTCGTTCAACCCGGTGAACCGTCGCGGTCTGATCATCGCCGATCGGGCGGGCACGGTCGTTCCTGCTCTGGCCAACCCGCTGGTGCGGGAGGCCATCAACTACGCGATCGACGCGAAGGGATTGCTCAAGAGCATCCAGCAGGGTTACGGCACGAGGTCGACCCAGATCTTCAACCCGCTCAGCGTCGCGTACGACAAATCGCTCAATGACGAATATCCGTTCGACCCAGCCAAAGCCAAAAAGCTCATGGCCCAGGCCGGCTATGCGAACGGCTTCGATGTCGTGATGCCGGAGAACCCGACGGAGAAATCGAACCCGATCGTGGCGCAGCAACTCGGTGACATCGGCATCCGCGTGAAGTGGGCCAAGGTCGACGCCACGAACTACGTCAGCGAGGTGCAGTCCGGCAAGTACGGCATGTTCTGGATGTCGCTCAGCATCGGAGACCCGTGGTGGGACCTCACGAAGCAGGTCCTGCCCACTGGGCCGTGGAATCCCTTCAAGACGACGGATCCTGCCCTCGATCCGCTGATCACCAAGGCCAAGACGGCCACCTCCTCCAGCGCGTATCAGACCGCGATGCAAGACGTGAACCGGTGGCTGGTGAAGAGCGGCTGGTTCAACATCTGGTACGTCGAGCAGGCGGTGTACATCACCTCGAAGGATGTGAAGGCCACGATGCACGCCGAGAACACCGTCCCGTACATCAGGGACTTCGCCCCGGCATCCTGATCGGTCGGGGCGGCGGCTCAGGCTGTCGCCCCGGCTCGTCCCACCGGCCGTCAGAACGAAAGTCATCACCATGCTCCTGCTCTTCGCGAGGCGAGCGCTTGCCGCGGTCGTCCTCCTCTTCGCGATCACGTTCGTCGCCTTCCTCCTCATCTACAGCGGAGGCGGCAATGTTGCCCGAAACATCCTCGGCGAACTGGCGACCCAGGACCAGGTCGACGGGCTCTCGGATCAGCTGGGCCTCAACCAGCCGATCCTGGTGCAGTACGCCACCTGGCTGGGGAACGCCATCCACGGCGATTTCGGCGTCTCCTGGTTCTCCCAGGCCCCCGTCGGCCCTGCGCTGCTGAGCCGACTGGCCGTGACGCTCTCGATCGTCGCGGTGGCGGTCGCGCTGGCCGCCATCGTCAGCGTCGCGCTCGGCATGACGGCCGCCGTGCGCGGCGGGTGGCTCGACAGGGTCATCCAGCTCTTCGCCGTCGGCGGCGAGGCGCTTCCGAACTTCTGGATCGGTCTCTTCCTCGTCTCGGTTTTCGCCGTTTCGCTGCATTGGTTCCCTGCGACAGGCTTCGTGCCGTTCTCCACCTCCCCGATCGGCTGGTTGCAGACGATCACCCTCCCCGTCATCGCCCTCGTGATCGGCGGGGTCGCGTCAGGTGCTCAGCAGATCCGCGGAGCGGTGATCGACGTGCTGGAGAAGGATTACGTCAGGACTCTCCGCGCGCGTGGACTTCCCGAACGGTCCGTGCTCCTCCGGCACGTCCTCCGCAACGCCGCGTCACCGGCGGTCACCGTGATCTCGCTCCAGTTCATCGGCCTCCTCGGCGGAGTCGTCCTGATCGAGCGGGTCTTCGGGCTGCCAGGCCTCGGAAGCTTCGCGGTCACTGCGACGATCCAGGGCGACCGTCCCGTTGTCATGGGAGTACTCATCACCATGTCGATCATCGTGGTGATCGTGAACCTCATCGTCGATCTGGTGATCGGCTGGATCAACCCGAAAGCGAGAATCCGATGACAACGCAGCCGATCGCAGCGATCGAACGCAGACGCCACGGCGCGATCTGGCGCTTCACCAGGAACCCGCTGGCCATGACGGCCAGTATCGTCCTGCTCCTCATCATCCTCGCGAGCGTGTTCGCACCTGTGCTGGCGCCACACGACCCCAGTCGCGCCGTGCTCGAACTCACCAACGCGCCTCCAGGAGGCACGTTCCTGCTCGGTGGAGACGGCGCGGGTCGCGACATCGTGAGCCGGTTGATCTTCTCGGGAAGGCTGACTCTTCTCGGAGTTCTCATCACGGACTGCGTCGCCGCCGTGATCGGCGTGACCTTCGGTCTGCTGGCCGGGTACTTCGGCGGCATCCTCGACAACGTCAGCGGATGGCTCGCCAACTTCCTGATCGTGCTTCCCGGCACTCTCGTGCTCGTTTCGCTGTTCACGATCATCGGGCCCAACATCCTGCTGTCGATGGCTGTTCTCGGCGTGCTGATCGCGCCCAACTTCTTCAGGGTCACCCGCAATCAGGTGATCGCCGTGAAGAACGAACTCTATGTCGACGCGGCGAAGGTCTCCGGGCTTTCGAACGCACGGATCATCGGACGGCACATCCTCTCCGTCGTTCGTGGACCGATCATCATTCTGTTCGCCACAGTGGGCGGGATCGCCATCGTCGTACAGGCCGGGCTCGAATTCATCGGTCTCGGCGATCCGGCGACGCCGACGTGGGGAGGGATGCTGCAGGACGCCTTCACGAACATGTTCGTCGCCCCCCTCGCATTCCTGCCGCCCGGACTCGCGATCGGCGTGACCGTCGCCTCCTTCATCCTCGTCGGGAACGGCGTCCGCGACGCGCTCAACGACACCGCTCCGCCGAAGAGGAGGGCGCCGCGGGTCCCCGCAGGCGCTGCGGTCGAGCCGGCGCAGACCGCACCGCATCCGACGGACGCGCTGCTGAGCGTGCGCGACCTGGAGGTCGGCTACCAGACAGCCGACGGCGACCACGTGACCGTCGTGCACGGCGTGAGCTTCGACATCGCACGCGGCGAGGTCTTCGGACTCGTCGGAGAGTCAGGATCCGGAAAGACGCAGATCGTCCTGTCGGTGCTCGGTCTGCTTCCGAGAGGAGGCGCGGTCGAAGCCGGGAGCATCCGTCTGGCCGGAACCGACCTGAGGAGCCTCAGCGCATCCGAACGCCGTTCGATCCTGGGGCGCCGCATCGGCTACATTCCGCAGGAGCCGATGAGCAACCTCGATCCAGCGTTCACGATCGGACGTCAGCTGGTCGAGCCGTTGCGCAGCGTCGCCGGGCTGTCGCGCTCCGAGGCTCGCAAACGATCGCTCGACCTCCTGGCCAGGGTCGGTATCACCGATCCCGAGCGTGTCTTCCGTTCCTATCCGCACCAGGTGAGTGGAGGGATGGCCCAGCGGGTCCTCATCGCCGGGGCGATCTCATGCGATCCCGACCTGCTCGTCGCCGATGAGATGACGACCGCGCTCGACGTGACGGTCCAGGCGGAGATCCTCGACCTGGTGCGCGACATCCAGATCGAGCGCGGCCTCAGCGTCCTTCTCGTCACGCACAACTTCGGCGTGGTAGCCGACCTGTGCGACACCGTCACCGTCATGAAGGACGGACTCATCCTGGAACACCAGAGCGCAGCCGGGCTTTTCGGTTCGCCTCAACACCCGTACACCCGCGGTCTGCTCGACTCCACTCTGGAGGGCGCGCCCCTGCGCGAGCCACTGGACAGCGACGCGGAGACCGCGCAGATCTCAGGAGGCGCCCGATGACACTGCTCACCGTGGACGACGTCGTCGTCGAATACACCCGCGGCCGGACCCGTTTCAGGGCGGTGGACGGAGTGTCCATCTCGATCGCCGAAGGGGAGACGCTCGGGTTGGTGGGTGAGTCCGGTTCCGGCAAGACCACTCTCGGCCGGGCAGTGCTCGGGTTGGTGACGCCGGAGTCGGGTACGGTGCATTTCCGGGGCCAGGACATCACATCGCGGACCAGAGCGCTTCGGCGCAGCCTGGCCAGGCAGATCCAGGTCGTCTTCCAGGATCCGTACACGTCGCTGAATCCCATGCTGTCGATCGGCGACATCCTGGCCGAGCCGTTGCGGGCGCAGGGGGCGACGAGGAACGACGCCAGGCGCAGGATCGTGGAGTTGCTCGACCAGGTGCACTTGCCGGCCGGGTCGATCTCGCGGGTCGCGCGCGAGTTCTCAGGCGGTCAGCGCCAGCGGATCGCGATCGCACGCGCCCTTGCCGTGCGGCCATCGCTCATCGTGTGCGACGAACCGGTGAGCGCGCTCGACCTCACGACGCAGCTCCGCGTCCTCGAGTTGTTCAAGGAGATCCAGGAGAGCACGGGGGTGGCGTACCTGTTCATCTCGCACGACCTTGCTGTCATCCGGGCGATCAGCCATCGGGTAGCAGTCCTCTACCGGGGCAAGTTGGTCGAGCACGGCTCGGCTGAGGCCATCACGGCCACCCCAGCGGACCCGTACACTCGGCGACTGCTGATGTCGGCACCCGTCCCAGACCCTGTCGAGCAGGCCAGACGCAGGGCAGAGCGGCACGAGCTCCTCGTGGCGGGCACATGAGCGCCACGGAGCGGAGCGGTCGGCTGCGCGTGTTCATCGCCAACCGCATCGACGAAGCGCTCTGCGCGGTGATGACCGAGCTCGAACCGCGGATCGACCTGCTCTGGGAACCGGACCTTCTGCGGCCCCGACGGAGGATGGGAGACCACCACGGCGACCCGGATTTCACTCGCAGTCCCGCGCAGCAGTCCCGGTTCGAGACGCTGGTGTCGCGAGCTGACGTGTTCTTCGGGGTGCCGGACGAGTCCGCCTCGACCCTCCGGCGTGCGGTGGATGCGAATCCTTCGCTGCGCTGGGTGCACACGATGGCGGCAGGCGGAGGGTCTCAGATCAAAGCCGCCGGGCTGTCCCCGGTTCAACTCGAGTCGATCGTCTTCACCACCTCCGCAGGTGTTCACGCGGATCAACTCGCAGAGTTCGCCCTCCTCGGTGTGCTCGCCGGGGCCAAGGATCTTCCGCGTCTCCTCTCCGCGAAGGCCAGGCGGGAATGGGAACCACGGTGGCCGATGGGCGCGGTGCGTGGCCGAACAGCCATCGTCGTCGGTCTCGGGAACATCGGGAAGATGTTCGCACGGAAGGCATCGGCGCTCGGCATGCGTGTCGTCGGCGTTCATCGCTCCGCGACCGAGGTGCCGGGGGTCACGACGGTCGTGCCGCCCGCGAAGCTCCGCGACGTGCTCCCCGGCGCGGACGCGGTCGTCGTCGCCCTTCCGGGAACGGATGCCACGTTCCACTCCATCGGCCGTGCCGAATTCGCCGCGATGCGCGATGGAGCGACATTCGTGAACGTCGGCAGAGGCGCCGTCGTCGACGAGAGCGCCCTCGTCGAGGCCCTCGAGGAAGGCAGGATCGGCTTCGCGGCACTCGACGTGTTCGAGACGGAGCCCCTCTCTTCGGAGAGCGCGCTGTGGTCCATGACCAACGTCATCCTCAGCCCGCACACCGCGGCTCTCGACCCGCAGGAGGACAGGCGGATCGTCGAGCTCTTCGCGGGCAACGCCACCCGTCTGCTCGACGGCGACCCACTCGTCAACCGGGTGAACACGGTCGACTTCTACTAGCAGCACAGCTCGCTGACGATCATGCTCGGGGCGCTCGCCGGGATCAGCCGACGGGCGGTCGACGACATCGGGGGCTTTGTGCGACCCCGCACCCGGACATGTGCGTCATTCCGGCATCGTGACGACCACTTTGCGTCCGCGCTCCGCCCTCTCCGCCGCCCTGTGCGCATCCCACACCCGGTCGAACGGGATGGCGTCGACTGCTAGCGGCGTCAGCTCGCCAGCCGCGAGCATCCCGAGCAGCGTCGTGAGGCCGCGCCGGTAGTCGTCGCGCCTCGTCAGGACGAGACCGGGCACCGAGCACACGCGCTGCCGCTGCACGCCCCAGCGATGCGCCGCCGACGAGAGCGAGCCCAGCAGCGAGTCCGCGCGCTCGTGCCCCGGTCGGCCGACGAACGCCGTGTGCACCCAAGTGCCGTGCGGCGCGAGCGCGCCGAGCACCTCCTGCGAGCCCGTGTGGTCGATCGCGGCGTCGACGCCTCCGCCGCTCGCGTTCTTCACGCGCGCGGCCCAGAGCGGGTCGGTGTAGTCGACGAAGGTCACGCCGAGTGCCTCCGCCGCCGCACGCGATCGGGTGGATGCGCTGCCGAACACGGTCAGCCCGTCGCGCTGGGCGAGCTGCGCCGCATACGAGCCCACCGGCCCTGTGACTCCCTGCACGAGGATGCTGCCGCCCGCATCCACTGCTGCGAGCTGCAGGGCGTGCCAGGCGGTGATCAGGTCCAGCGGCGCCGTCGCAGCCACGGCGGAGTCGAGTGCGTCCGGCACGGGAGCGAGCAGCGTCGCGGGGATCACGATGCTGGTTGCGTGCGCTCCCATGCGGGGGAGGACGCCTGCGACGCGATCGCCTGCGCGCATCCCGAGCACCGCGGAGACGGCAGACTCGGTTTCGAGGACGCCGACGAAGTCGTAGCCGGTGACGAAGCCGGGGAGAGGCTGGAAGACGTAGCCGCCACGGCGGGCGAGCACGTCGGTCGAGCCGAGGGAGGCGTGCGTGATGCGCACGGCGACCTCCGTGCCGCGGGGCGCGCGCATTTCCTCGTCGACGAGCGCGACGCCGTCGGTGTCGCCGAAGCTGGTGACTCTGGCGGCCGTTCTGCTCTGCATGCGCTCAGCCGGCCCGGCGTGCGAGCAGCCCTGAGCGCTCCTGGTGCGCCTCGAACCAGTCGGCGACGTACCAGCACATCGGCACGATCTTCAGTTCGGTGTTCGCCTCGATGTCGTTCACGGCGTATTCGACCAGCTGCGCCGCATACCCGTTTCCGCGTTTCGCCGGCGTGGTGAACGCCCGCGTCAGCGAGATCGAACCGCCCAGAATGCTGTAGTCGAGCACGCCGACCAGCTCGCCGTCGATGCGCATCGCGTACCGTTTCGCATCCGTCTCGTTGCTGAACTCCGTGGCCATGCGCCCATCGTACGTCCGTCGCGTGCGAAGGGAACCCGGGGTAGGCTGACGACGTGGGATCCCGACCCGCACCCTTCGGGCTTCCGCGCGCAGTTCCGCGTTCGAGCCACAGCAGGCCAGGCCGCAGGCGACGTCCGTCGCGTGTGTAGCGAATGACTCTGGAGCCCGCTGTGACGTTCGATTCCCCGTCGCCTCTCTCGCCAGCCCACGAGGCCCTGCTCGCTCAGGTGCCGATCAGGGACCACACGGTGATCGAGGCGGAGACCATCCTCTACGAGCACGAGGGGGTCGCGCTCGAGGGCTATCTGGCCAGGGATGCGCAAGCCGACGAACGCCGTCCGGCCGTCCTGCTGCTGCACGACTGGCACGGCGTCGGAGACACGGTGAAGATGCGCGCCCAGATGCTCGCGCGCCTCGGTTATGTGGCGTTCGCCGCCGATCTGTACGGCGTCGGCGTGCGCCCGCAGGGAGAGGCGGCGTCGGAGGAGGCGGGCAAGTACTACCGCGACCTGGCGCTGTTGCGCACGAGGGTCGCCGCCGGATTCACCGTGCTGCAGCAGCACCCCACCGTCGACCCTGCCCGTCTTGCCGTGATCGGCTACTGCTTCGGCGGGACGGCCGCGATCGAGTTCGCGCGCACGGGCGCGCCGGCCAGGGGAGTCGTGTCGTTCCACGGCGGCCTGATCGCGCACGAGTCGTCCGACGCGGCGGCGATCGCAGCATCCCTCCTCGTCCTCACCGGCGGGGACGACCCCGTCGTCCCTCCGGAGGCGGTCGTCGCGTTCGAGAACGAACTGCGCGGAGCCCCGCACGTCGACTGGCAGGTCACCACGTACTCGGGAGCCCCGCACGCGTTCACGATCCCTGGCTCCGACCGCTACCGGCCGACAGCGGATGCGCGGAGCTGGCGTGCGCTGGTCTGCTTCCTCGACGAGGTGTTCGCCTGAGCGGTACCCTCGCCTGATGGACCACCCGGAGCTGTTCGAACCTGACGACCCGTTCGTCGCGCGGATGCGCGCCATCTGCCTGCGCTTCCCCGAAGCGGTCGAGGTCTCGGCGTGGGGCCGCCCGACGTTCCGCGCCGGCAAGAAGGTCTTCGCCCTCGCGGGAAGCGGACTCGCCCGACCGTACTCGCTCGTCTTCAAACCGGACCCTGACGAGGCCCGCGCCTTCCATGAGGATCCGCGATTCTTCGTCCCGAAGTACTGGGGCGCATCCGGGTGGCTGGGCATCGACATCGACCCTGCTGCGCCCGATTCGGTGTGGAAAGAGGTCGCAGAATTGATCGAGACGTCGTACCGCCAGGTGGCTCTGAAGCGCCAATTGGCGGTACTGGACGAGGTCATGTAAGCTCTAATCCGGCCCGCGAGCAGGAATGTTCGAAGGCATTGCGCCCGTAGCTCAACGGATAGAGCATCTGACTACGGATCAGAAGGTTGGGGGTTCGAATCCCTCCGGGCGCACACTGGTTGAGACAGTAGACACGGCCCCCGCTTCGGCGGGGGTTTTGTCGTTTCAGCGACCGCTCTGCGCGGCCGCATACCGCCCGGCCAGCACCCCGAACGCCTCCAGCAGCTCCCTGGGCTGCACGTCCTCCAACACCGCGTCGAACCGGCCGAGCGATGCCGCCAGCGCCACCCACGACCACGACCCAACGTGGATGCGGCACCGCCCGTCCCCGAGGTCGTCCACGACAGCGTCGCCCGCGAACGGCAGCACCTCGGCGGCGGAGGTCTGCAGCACCGCGCTGCCGCGGCACGGCCACTCGTCCGCCGTCTCCGAGCCCGTGAACCGGGCGGACACGAACGCGCGCACATCCCCTCCCGGCAGCTCCCGCGGCGAGAACCTGCGACCGTTCGGGATGCGCGGACTGATCCGGTCGACCCGGAAGATGCGCCAGTCGTCGCGGCCGAGATCCCATCCGACGAGGTACCAGCGCTCGCCGGAGACGACGAGGTGGTGTGGCTCGACGCGGCGGGCCGCATCCGACGTCGCCGCCGCACTCGCCGCATCCACCGCCCGGTAGTCGAACCGCAGCGTCTCCCGCGCCCGGAGGGCCGCGGACACCGCCACCAGCACCTCCGTCGACACCGGCTCGACGGCGGCGTTCAGCGCGTTGGGCATCGCAGTGAACTGCAGCGCATCCAGCCGGTGTCGCAGCCGCGACGGCATCACCTGCCGCACCGTGGTGAGCGCCCTGACCGCTGCCTCCTCGATGCCGACCCCGCTGACCGTCGCCGCCTGCAGGGCGACCGCGACCGCGACCGCCTGGTCGTCGTCGAAGAGAAGGGGAGGGAGGTCGGAGCCAGCCGCGAGGCGGTACCCGCCGTCCGGCCCCTTGGTGGCGCGGATGCTGTAGCCCATCTCGCGGAGGCGGTCGACGTCGCGCCGCACCGTGCGCCGGCTGATGTCGAGCCGCTCGGCGAGAAGCTGCCCCGGCCAGTCCCTCCTTGCCTGCAGCAGGGACAGCAGCACGAGGAGGCGGGAGCTGGTCGCTGTCATGGGTTCAGCGTAGATCGAGTAGAGGACCGTAACTGTCCTCTACTGCTGTGAGAGTGGGCGTCGCCCGGATGGTCCGGGCACACCATCAGCGAGGAGCAGCCATGTCCGTCACGACCACACCCCATCTCAACTTCCGCGGAGCCGCGAAGGCGGCCCTCGAGTTCTACCACTCGGTCTTCGGCGGCCGGCTCATCCTGGTCAGCAACGCCGACGCCCACTCCGCCGAGACCCCGGCCGAAGCGGATCAGATCAAGTTCGGCCAGGTCATCGGCGCGGACGGCTTCCAGATCATGGCGTACGACGTCCCGGCCAGCGCCTCGTACGCCCAGGGGGAGAAGTCGGTCTTCGTCTCGGTGCGCAGCGATTCCGCGGACGAGATCGCCACCCTGTGGGGGAGGCTGGCACAGGGCTCGACCATCGTCGAAGACCTCGGCCCATCGGTGTTCTCGCCCGCATACGGGATGCTGAAAGACCGGTTCGGCGTCACCTGGGTGCTCGACGTCGCGGTGGCGTGGGACGCGGCCTGACCTGACCGGGGTCGCCGCGGCGTCACTCCGCCGCGGTCGGCCCCACGGTCTCCGTGCTCGCCACGCCGGCCCCATCCCCTTTGAGCTCGATCAGGATGGTGTGCGTCGGCGTCGAACCCACGTTCTCGCCGGAGTGCCGCTGCGCGGGCAGCCAGACCGCGTCGCCCGCATCCAGATGCACAGAGCGTTCCCTGCCAGGTGTGCGCAGGTGCCGGTCGAAATCGGTCAGTGCGACAAGCACGCTGTTCGGATGGTCGTGGTCGTTGGTGCGAACGCCTGGCGTGTCCGTGTAGTCGAGCACGCGCACGAACTCGTTCTCCCAGAGCAGGCGGTAGTTCTCCGGGTCGGTGCGGATCGGGTCGTCGGTGACCATGCCGCGAGGATACGCCGATTCTGGCCGCGTGCACCCACTCACCCCGAAGTGCGCCCTTCCGTGCCCGCCGCGGCCTCCGTACGCTGGCTCCATGAGCACCAGCAGCGCCGGCACCAGCACGCCCGCCACCGCCCCGGCCCTCGCTACCACGGGGTCCACCGGCATCCTGGGCGGCTACGTCGCCGGGATGCTCGCCGATGCGGGAGTGGCGCAGCGCCTTCTGGTGCGGGACCCGTCCAGGGCGCCCGAGCTGCCAGCATCCACGGTGCTGCCGTTCGCGTACTCGGACAGGGAGGCGTCGCTGCGAGCGCTCAACGGAGTCGAGACCCTGTTCATGGTGTCTGCCGCCGAGAACGCCGAGCGCCTGGCCGAGCATCGTGCGTTCATCGACGCTGCTCGGGATGCGGGGGTCCGCCACGTCGTGTACACCTCCTTCGTCGGGGCGGCGCCGGATGCGACGTTCACGCTCGCCCGCGACCACTTCCACACTGAGGAGCACCTGAAGCAGTCCGGCATGGCGTTCACCTTCCTGCGCGACAACCTCTACCTCGACTTCATGGATGCGATGGTCGGGGAGGACGGGGTGATCCGCGGTCCAGCAGGCGACGGGCGTGCCGCGATCGTGGCGCGGTTCGATGTCGCCCGTGTCGCCGCCGCGATCCTGCGCGACCCCGCGCAGCACGACGGCATCACTTACGAGCTGACCGGCCCGGAGGCGCTGACGATGGCCGAGGTGGCGGCGATCCTGACCGCGCACCGGGGCACGCCCGTGCGCTTCCACGACGAGACCGTAGACGAGGCGTACGCCTCGCGCAGAAAATGGGATGCGCCGCAGTGGCAGTATGACGCGTGGGTGTCGACATACACCGCGATCGCCGCCGGCGAGCTGAAGCGGGTGACGGACGACGTGGAGAAGGTCACGGGCACGGCCCCGCTCAGCCTGCAGCAGTTCCTCGAGCGCTGACCCGCGGCCACCGGGGGCGCGTGTAATCTCGCAGAAGATCGCTCCCGCAACGGCTGAGCAACGAGAATGCTGAGCAACGAAAGAGCTGAGCAACGAAAGGAATGGCCGTGGTCAGCTTCAGAACCACCCTGCTGGGCGCAGGCGGCAACAACGTCGGCATCGTCGTGCCGGAGGAGGTCGTGCTCGGCTTCGATCGCGGCAAGCGCGTGCCTGTCGTCGTCACCATCGACGGCGGATACACCTACCGGAACACCATCGCATCCATGGGCGGCCGGTTCCTCATCTCGTTCAACGCCGAGACGCGGGCGGCCACCGGCAGGGGAGCAGGGGATGAGGTCGAGGTCACTCTCGAGGTCGACGACGCCCCGCGCACCGTGGAGGTCCCTGCCGAGCTCGCGGCGGCGTTTGCAGCCGACCGGGATGCGGCGAAGGCGTGGGATGCCCTCTCGTACAGCAAGCAGCGTGCGCACGCCACGGCGGTCGAGAGCGCGAAGAGCGACGACACCAGGGCGAGGCGGGTGCGGGGTGTGATCGAGGCGCTGCGCCCGTAGTCTCCCGATTCAGCTCAGCGATTTACCTGCATTTCGGCGCCGAAAAAATGCGACGCCGCAAATTTCAGGTGCGGTGTCACGAATGTCGGAGGCGTCTGCCAAACTTCTCAGGTACTGAAAAAGCCACCTGGGGGAACTGTGATCCTGCTCCGTCTGACCCTGCGTCACGCGCGCCCATACGTCTGGGGCATCGTGGGGGTGGTCGTGCTGCAATTGCTGTCCACGATCGCCGCGCTCTACCTGCCGAGCCTCAACGCGCAGATCGTCGACAAGGGCGTCGTCACCGGCGACACCGACTTCATCTGGAACACCGGAATGACGATGCTGGTCGTCTGCCTCGCCCAGGTGGTCACCGCGGTCGGCGGCATCTACTTCGGCGCCAAGGTGTCGATGGCGGTCGGGCGCGACCTGCGCCGTGAGGTGTACCGCAAGGTCGACTCGCTGAGCGCGCTCGACGTCGGACGCTGGGGAACGGCGACGCTCATCACGCGCAACACGAACGACGTCCAGCAGGTGCAGATGCTCGTGCTGATGACGCTCAACTTCATGGTGTCCACCCCGATCATGTGCATCGGCGGCATCATCATGGCGCTGCGCGAAGACCTCGGGCTGTCCTGGCTCGTCTGGGTGTCCGTGCCTGTGCTTTTCCTGGTCGTCGGCGTTCTCGTGGTGATGCTGCTCCCGCTGTTCCGCGAGATGCAGGAGCGCATCGACAAGGTCAACGGCGTGCTGCGCGAGCAGATCGTCGGCATCCGGGTCATTCGGGCATTCGTCCGCGAGCCGTTCGAGTCAGAGCGCTACGCAGAGGCCAACCTCGCGCTCACCAGGGTGTCCGTCAAGGTCGGCAACATCTTCGTCCTGATGTTCCCCATCATCATGGTCATCCTGCACCTCGCCACGGCCGCCGTCCTCTGGTTCGGCGGGCAACGAGTGGATGCGGGCCAGATGCAGGTGGGCTCGCTCACCGCGTTCCTGCAGTACCTCCTCATGATCCTCACCGCCGTCATGATGGGCGTCTTCATGGTGATGATGATCCCGCGTGCCGTCGTGTGCGCCGGGCGCATCGACGAGGTGCTGTCCACCGAGCCGTCCGACGCCGGGTCCACCGGGGACGCGCCGCTTCCGTCGTCCGGGCGGGTCGAGTTCCGCGGAGTGACCTTCGGCTACCCCGGCGCTGAGAAGCCCGTGCTGAGCGCCATCGACTTCGTCGCCGAGCAGGGCAGCATGACCGCGATCGTCGGCTCGACGGGAGCGGGCAAGACCACGCTCGTCAATCTCGTCCCCAACCTCTACACGCCGCAGCAGGGATCCGTGACGGTCGGCGGCGTGCGCGTGGACGCGCTCACCAGGGCGCAGCTCGCCGGCGTCCTCGGGCTCGTGCCGCAGCGCCCGTATCTCTTCTCCGGCACGATCAGGTCCAACCTGCGTTTCGGTCGACCGGACGCCACGGACGACGAGCTATGGGAAGCGCTGCGCGTCGCGCAGGCCGACGACTTCGTGCGTGCCAAGGAGGGCGGCCTGGATGCGCGCATCTCGCAGGGCGGCACCAACGTCTCCGGGGGGCAGCGTCAGCGCCTCTGCATCGCGAGGGCCCTGGTCTCCCGGCCGCAGGTGTACCTCTTCGACGACTCGTTCTCCGCGCTCGACGTCGCGACGGACGCCCGCCTCCGCGCGGCGCTCGCCGACGCCACCAAGGAGTCGGCGGTGATCGTGGTGGCGCAGCGCGTGTCGACCATCCGGGAGGCGGACAGCATCATCGTGCTCGACGACGGCCGCATCGTCGGCCGGGGAACCCATGACGAACTCCTCGAAACGAGCGAGACCTACCGCGAGATCGTCGAATCACAGCTGAGCCTGGAGGTGGCCTGAGATGGCACGCGACAAGCGCGCAGACGACGTCCTCGAACGCGACGATGTCACCGCCCCCGAGGTCGAAGACTTCGAATACACGCCGACGGAGGCCGACGGCGACATGTTCGGCGGAACGCCGGCCAAGAAGGCGCAGCACTTCTGGCCGTCGCTGCGCCGCCTGCTCGGCCTGCTCCGGCCGGAGCGTGTCAAGTTCGCGTTCGTGGTCGCGCTCGTGGTGGTCTCGGTGATCCTCACGGTGATCGCGCCCAAGATCCTCGGATCGGCGATGGATGTGATCTTCCGCGGCGCGATCGGGGCCAACCTCCCCGCCAACGTTCCGCTGGACCAGCAGGTCGCCGCTGCCCGGGCAGCCGGCAACGATCAGCTCGCCGACATGCTCGCCACCACCAAGCCGGTCCCCGGTGAGGGCATCGACTTCGTGCTGCTGAGCCGGCTCATCTTCATCGTGCTGGCCATCTACCTGGTCGCCTCGTTCCTGATGTGGGCGCAGGGCTACGTGCTCAACGCGCTCGTCATGCGCGTCGTCTACCGGCTGCGTGCCGACATCGAGACCAAGCTCAATCGGCTGCCACTCAGCTACTTCGACACCCGCCAGCGCGGCGACCTGATGTCGCGGGTCACGAACGACGTCGACAACATCCAGGCGGCACTCCAGCAGGCGTTCTCGCAGCTCGTGCAGTCGGTGCTCACCGTGCTCGGCATCACGATCATGATGTTCATCGTGTCGTGGCAGCTTGCGCTGATCGCCCTCATCGCCCTCCCGCTGTCCGGCGTGATCGCGGGCGTCATCGGCTCGCGGTCGCAGAAGCTGTTCGCAGCGCAGTGGAAGAACACCGGAACGCTCAACGGGCACATCGAGGAGTCGTACTCCGGGCTCGAGCTGGTGCGCGCCTTCGGTCGCGACGAGGTCATGCTCGCGGAGTTCGACGACCGCAACGAGAAGCTGTACCGCGCCTCGTTCGGAGCGCAGTTCGTGTCGGGAACGATCATGCCCGCCATGACGTTCGTCTCCTACCTCTCCTACGTGATGATCGCGGTCGTCGGCGGCCTCCGTGTCGCAACGGGCCAGATGACCCTCGGAGACGCGACGGCGTTCATCCAGTACTCGCGCGAGTTCACGCAGCCGATCAGCCAGGTCGCCGGCATCGCCAACATGCTGCAGTCGGGTGTCGCGTCCGCGGAGCGCACGTTCGAGTTCCTCGACGCCGACGAGCAGGAGCCGGACGACGTCAAGGCGGAACTGCCGGAGCGCACGGACGGCCACGTCGAGTTCGACCGTGTGTCGTTCAGCTACTCGTCGACCACGCCGCTCATCGAGGACCTGTCGCTCTCCGTCGACCCCGGCCACACGGTCGCGATCGTCGGTCCGACGGGCGCGGGCAAGACCACGCTGGTCAACCTGGTGATGCGGTTCTACGAGCTCGACTCCGGCCGCATCCTGCTCGACGGCATCGACATCACGGAGCTGTCTCGGGCCGAGCTGCGCGAGCAGGTGGGCATGGTCCTCCAGGACGCCTGGCTGTTCGGCGGCACGATCCGCGACAACATCCGGTACGGCCGGCTCGACGCCACGGACGAGGAGGTAATCGACGCGGCGAAGGCCACGATGGTCGACCGTTTCGTCCGCCAGCTCCCCGAGGGCTACGACACGGTGCTGGATGCGGACGGCGGCAGCGTCTCGGCGGGCGAGCGCCAGCTCATCACCATCGCTCGCGCCTTCATCGCGAACCCGTCGCTGCTGATCCTCGACGAGGCCACGTCGTCGGTCGACACCCGCACCGAGCTGCTGGTGCAGCAGGCGATGGCGGCCCTCCGCACCGATCGCACGTCGTTCGTGATCGCTCACCGACTCTCCACGATCCGGGATGCGCACACCATCCTCGTCATGGAGAACGGCGCCATCGTCGAACAGGGCAACCACGAGACGCTCCTCGCTCGCCGCGGCGCGTACTACGACCTGTACATGACCCAGTTCCGCGGAGAGGATGCAGAGGCAGACGCCGAACTCCTCGAAGCGGGCGGGGTGCAGGGCGGTGCTCCTGGCGTCGCCCCTGTGGCCGATGCCGCTGCCCCCGCCGCCGCTGCTGCTGCCGCCGCCGCTGTTGACGCTGCCCCCGCTGCTGCCGACGCCGCCGCGGAGCGGCACGACGATGCCGCCGGAAGCCAGGACGACCTTGCCGAATTCGCAGGGGAGGACCGTCCGGCCGGGAGCTAAGCTGTCCCCGACCGGCGCTGTGACGGTGCCGGTCGGAGGGGGTTTGATCATGAATCCGACCGTTCCGCTCTGGGCCC
This sequence comes from Leifsonia sp. Root227, assembly GCF_001428745.1. Taxonomy (GTDB): domain Bacteria; phylum Actinomycetota; class Actinomycetes; order Actinomycetales; family Microbacteriaceae; genus Leifsonia. The sequence goes on from NZ_LMIO01000001.1 coordinate 298,002, forward strand.
CGTATTACGGCGCACCGTTCGGTGTGGCTTTTACGCGGTTCTGGAAGAAATACGTCCGTTTCGACGGGCGAGCCAGTCGCAGCGAGTACTGGTGGTGGGCGCTCGCGAACGCGGTCATCGGCTTCGTGCTCTATGTGATCCTGCTCCTCGGAGCGGCGGTCGGAGCAAGCATCGACGAGAACGGCCGCGGCGTCCCAGGGCCAGGTATCGCGATCGGCATCATCCTGTTCGTGGCGTGGGGTCTCGCCGTGATCATCCCCGGTCTAGCTCTCGCGGCTCGCCGCCTCCACGACGTGAACCTGAGCGGCTGGCTCCTGCTGCTGCTCCTCATCCCGAGCCTCGGCGGCATCGCGATCCTCGTGATGACGCTGCTGCCGCCCAACCCGGCCGGCGCCCGCTTCGACCGTCCGGACGCCGAGGTCCCCGGCTACGTCCCCGTCGTCCCCGGACCAGGGCTTCCGCCGCGCGACTACGGCTGGCCCCAGTCCCCGATGCCGTACGCAGGCCCGGCGGGAGGCCAGCCGCTGTACGCGTCGCCGTCGGCGCCGCAACCGCCCGCGCCCGGCGTGCCGCCGTCGGCCCCGGAGCCCGGCGTGCCGCCGTCGGCCCCGGAGCCCGCCGCGCCGCCAGCGGCCCCGCAGCCCGCCGCGCCGCCAGCGGCCCCGCAGCCCGCCGCGCCGCCAGCGGCCCCACAGCCCGCTCCGCCGACGCAGCCGCCTGCTCCGCCGACGCAGCCGCCCGCTCCACCTGCGCCTCCCACCCCGCCGTCGCCCTGACGGCTGGCCCGGCCAGGCAGCAGGAGCCACCGCATCCACCCCCGGACTCGTGGCACAGAAACGGCTCCCGGTGCATAAGCACCGGGAGCCGTTCCGTGCGCGCCGGGTCGGCGGCGCGCGCGTGGGCGCGGTCGCTACGCGAGCGCGCCGATCGCGAAGCTGACGGCGCCCTGGTCGTCCACCTGAGCGTCGAGGATCTTGTCATCGAGCGCGACGGCTGCTTCCTCCTCGAGGAAGAGACGCGCCCCTCCGGTCTCCACCACCTGGTCGGCCGGCTCAGGTGCGGGGGTCACGGCGGCCGCGAACGCGGTGTGCTGCGGGTTGCTGCTGCTGATGCGCAGTCCAGCCTCCTCCTGTGGTGCCTGCTCGGTGAGTGTCTTGACGATCGTGCTGGCGTTCTCTGTCAGGGTGAGCATGTGCTCTCCTTCCGTTTGGTTCCAGGAGTCGCCTACGTTCCCGCACCCTCCGCGATGCTGCAAGGGGCGTTCCAGCCATTGCCAGGGAACACTCACCTGGCGAGTCCGCTAGCATCGCCGGATGGAATCGTTGATACCAGTCGTCTGGTTGTGGCTCGCCATCATCACGGGCGGCCTCGCCCAGTCGAGGGGCCGCTCCGGCTGGACCTGGTTCGTCCTCGGGCTCCTTCTCGGCCCGATCGCCGCCACCTGGCTGGTCGCCTGGAAGCCGGTCCAGCCGACCGCGAAAGACATCCCGACACGTCCCGCCGCACCCATCGGCCCGGAGGGCAACCCCACCTAGACGCTGCCAGCCAGCGCAGTCGGCCAGCGCTGCCAGCGGACGCAGCGGGCGCGCCCTACCCGCCGACCACCCCCAGGAACTCCCGGTTGAACGCGGGCAGGTCGTCCGGCTTCCGCGACGACACGAGCGTGAACGGCCCGTCGTCCACCACCACTTCTTCGTCCACCCAGCGGGCGCCGGCGTTGCGGTAGTCGGTCTGCAGGCTCGGCCAGCTCGTCAGCGTGCGGTCGGCGACCACACCCGCCTCGATCAGCACCCAGCCGCCGTGACAGATCACGCCGACCGGCTTGCCCGCCGCCGCGAACGCAGCGACCAGGGCCACCGCATCCGGCTGGGTGCGCACGGTGTCGCCGTTCGCCACCCCGCCGGGCAGCATCAGCGCGTCGTAGTCGTCGGCCGATGCGTCGGCCAGCGTCACATCCACCGGGAACGTGTCGGCGGGGGTGAGGTGGTTGAACGCCTGCACCTCGCCAGCCTCCTTCGAGATCAGCGTCGGCGTGCCTCCGCCGTCGGCGACGGCCTTCCATGGCTCGACCAGTTCCGCCTGCTCGATGCCTTCCGACGCCACCAGGAACGCGACCCTTTTTCCGTCCATTGCCATGTCTCTCTCCTTCGTTCGACACCACTCGTACCCCTGAGACGCGGGAGAATGAACCCATGGCGAGCATCCCGGACCTTCTTCTCAACGACGGCAACCGCATCCCGCAGCTCGGGTTCGGCGTGTACAAGATCCCGGAGGCCGAGACTGCGGATGCGGTGCTCACGGCCCTCGACGCCGGATACCGGCACATCGACACGGCGGCGTTCTACGAGAACGAGCGCGGCGTCGGCGACGGCGTGCGCCGCAGCGGACTCGACCGCGACGAGGTGTTCGTGACCACGAAGGTGTGGTGGGACCAGAACGGCTACGACAGCACACTGCGTTCCTTCGATCAGAGCCTCGAACGGCTCGGCTTCGACTCGGTCGACCTGTTCCTCATCCACTGGCCGGCGCCGAAGCACGACAAGTACGTCGACACCTGGCGTGCGCTCGAGACGATCCGGGATGAGGGGCGGGCCAGGTCGATCGGCGTCGCCAACTTCCACATCCACCACCTCGAACGGCTGGCGCACGAGACCGATACGGTTCCCGCCGTCAACCAGGTGGAGCTGCACCCGTGGCTGCCGCAGGCCGACGTGCGCGCGTACGACGAGGCCAACGGCATCGTGACGGAGGCGTGGTCGCCGCTCGCCCGCGGCCGCATCCTCGGCAACGAGCCGCTGGCGCTCATCGCAGGGAAGCACGGGGTGACGCCGGCGCAGGTGGTGATCCGCTGGCAGGTGCAGCTCGGCAACGTCGTCATCCCGAAGTCGGTGACCCCCGACCGCATCCGGCAGAACCTCGACGTCTTCTCGTTCGCCCTCGACGCCGACGACCTCGCCGTCATCGCCGCCCTCGAGTCGGGCGAGCGCACCGGCCGCGACCCTGACGACCTCGGCTGACGCCCCGCCCCGTCCCCACATAATCGAGTCCGAAGTTGTTCACGCGACACGCCGGATAGCGGCGTGAACAACCTCGGACTCGATTGCGTCGCTACTCACCGGAGGGGTGGGCTCCGACCGCGTCGACCAGCCAGGCGTACGCGAAGGCCCGCTCGCGCCAGGCCGAGTACCGGCCGGAGACACCGCCGTGCCCTGCAGCCATCTCGATCTTGAGCAGCGCGTCAGCGCCGACCTCGCGCAGCTTCGCCACCCACTTCGCAGGCTCGACGTACAGCACGCGGGTGTCGTTGAGGCTGGTCACCGCCAGGATGCGCGGGTAGTGCGTCTCGTGCACGTTCTCGATCGGCGAGTACGACTTCATGTACGCGTACACCTCCTCGTCGTGCAGCGGGTCGCCCCACTCGTCCCACTCGATCACCGTCAGCGGCAGCGACGGGTCCAGGATGCTCGTGAGCGGGTCCACGAACGGCACCTCCGCGAGGATGCCGGAGAAGTACTTCGGCGCCAGGTTCGCGACAGCGCCCATCAGCAGGCCGCCTGCGCTCCCGCCCTGCGCCGCGAGCCGGTCGGGCGACGTCCATCCGGTGTCGATGAGGTGGCGCGCGCTGTCCACGAAGTCGGTGAAGGTGTTCTTCTTGTGCAGCTTCTTGCCGTGCTCGTACCAGAGCCGCCCGAGCTCGCCGCCGCCGCGCACGTGCGCGATGGCGAACACGATGCCGCGGTCGAGGAGGCTGAGGCGCGGGATGCCGAACGACGGGTCCATGCTCGCCTCGTACGACCCGTAGCCGTACAGCACCAGCGGCGCAGGCTCGCCGGGCGTCACCAGGTCGCGCCGGTACACCAGCGAGATCGGGATGCGCGTCCCGTCCTTCGCCGTCGCCCACTCGCGCTTCTGCTCGAACAGCGCGGGGTCGAACTCGCCGAGGACGGCCTGCTGCTTGCGCAGGCGGAGTTCGCGGGTGCGGACGTCGTAGTCGTAGACAGTGGACGGCGTGACGAAGCTGCCGTAGCCGAGCCGCAGCGTCGGCTGGGTCCACTCCGGGTTGCCGCCCGCTCCGACGGTGAAGAGCTCTTCGTCGAAGTGCAGTTCGTGCAGGGTGTCGTCGCCGGCGGTGTCGTCGGCCGCGCCGTCCTTGCCTGCGCCGCCCTCGCCCGCGCCGTCCTCGCGAGCGCCGCCCTTCTCAGGGACGCACGCGACGGCGACCCTGGTGAGCCCGTCGCGCCGGTACTCCACCGCCACGAAGTCGCGGAACGCATCCACCCCTTCGAGCCGCACCTGCGGGTTGTGGGGGAGCAGGACGCGGCGTGCACCCTGCGGGTCGTCGGCGGAGACGCTCAAGAGCTCGAAGTTGACGGCGTCGTCGTTGTGGACGATGAGCAGCCGGTCGCGCCCGCCGACCACCGCGTGTTCCACGTCGTACTCGACGCCCTCCTTCCGCGGCCAGACCACCGCGAACTCACCGGTGGGGTCGCTGGACCGAAGAAGCCACGCCTCGCTGGTGATGTTGGAGCCGGCCTCGATGACGAGGAAGTCGCGGCTCCGGGTCAGCCCGACGCCGATCCAGTAGCGCTCGTCCGGCTCGTGGAACACCTGCACGTCGCCCGTGCCTGGCGCGTCGCCGACCCTGTGCCGCCACACGGTGTCAGGACGCCAGGCGTCGTCGACCGTCGTGTAGAAGATGTACTCGCCGCTCTGGTCGAACAGGGCGCCGGAGGCTGTGTCCTCGATCTCGTCGGGGAACTCGACGCCGTCGTCCACGAGCGAGCGCACCCGGATCGTGTACCGTTCGTCGCCTTCTGTGTCGACCGCCCAGAGCAGGCGCGTGCCGTCGGCGCTCACGTCGAAGCTGCCGAGCGAGTAGAACTCGTGCCCTTCGGCGTGCTCATTGTCGTCGAGCAGGATCTGCTCGCCTGGCAGCCCGTTGCGCTGCGCGTCCTCGTCGAGCGCCGGCGGCTCCCAGTCGTCCGCCGCGGCGATCGGCGCCCGGCAGTGGATGCCGTACTGCTTTCCCTCGACCGTCCTGGTGTAGTACCACCAGTCGCCTTCGCGGGTCGGGACGCTCAGGTCGGTCTCGCGGGTGCGCCCCTTGATCTCTTCGAAGATCTGCTCCTGCAGCAGCGACAGGTGTTCTGTGCGCGCGTTCGTGTACGCGTTCTCCTCGTGCAGGTGCGCGACGACCGCCGGGTCGTCCTTCTCGCGCAACCACTCGTAGTCGTCGATGTGCACGTCTCCGTGGTGGATGCGTTCTGTCGGCTTCTTCGGCGTGATCGGCGGCGTGAGCATGGCTTCAGGCTACCGTCCGGCGTCTGGGGCGCGCCCGTCGGCGGCGTCCTCGCGTGGGTCGTGACGGCGCTATCCGCGGAGTTCGGCGGAGAGGGTGAGCAGCGCGGCGTGCACGACGGCGAAGTCGGTCGGCGCCGCGAGGCTCCGTCTGGCCTGCCCGATCGCCACCCGCAGCCTGGTGGCCGCCTCGGGGTCCGCGGGGCCCGTGCTCCTGGACGCGAGCCGCGCATCCAGTGCAGCGGGAAGCTCCCGCGCCGCCTCGATGCAGTCGATGACCCTCGCTGGCCGCTTCCTGGCGACCATCCGGTGGGCGCGATGGGCAGGCGCGAGCTGTTCCACCCGGCCGATGGATGCGCGGAACGCGGCCACCCGCATCGCCACCGGCAGCGCAGGGTCACCGGGCGAGAGCACCGCTCCGAGGGCGACGAGCATCTCCGAGAACCGCTTGCGTGCCACGTCCTCCGACCGCACAGGAAGCACGAACCAGCTCGCCGCGATGCCGAGCACGGCGCCCGTCACGATCGCAAGAATGCGCTCGCCGAGCACCGCGCCCAGCGACGCTCCCGTCGGCGTGACGCCCAGCAGCCCCTGCAGCAGCGCGACCGCGAGGGTGACGGCGAGGGCCCAGAACGCGTAGCTGTACGTGCGCAGCCAGGTTCCGGCGAACAGGGCCACGAAGATGACGACCACGGCGAACAACCCGGTCGGCTCCACGACGAACGAGAGAGCCACGGCCGCCGCCGTCCCCGCGAGCGCCCCTGCCACCCGCAACGCGCTCTTGTAGAGGACGTCGCCTCGTCCTCGATTCCCGGAGCAGACGATGAACGCCGTCAGCACGGTCCACATCGCGTGATCGGGGAACAGCAGCCATCCCGCGACGAAGGCGGCAGCGAGCGCGACGGCCATCTGCAGCGCCATCCGTGTGCTGGCGGGGAGGCGGCGACGGGGCATGCGGGCGGGAGCGGCCTGCCGGGCGGGCGGAGCCTGCGTGGCAGGCGGAGCCGGCGCATCCTGTGCCGCAGGCGCGGCCGGAGCGACCAGCGCATCCGGCGCGGTCACCACTCCCGCCAGCACGCCCACCTCCCTCGCCATGGCCACCCACACGATCGCGACGACGGACGCGCCGACGAGCAGCAGCAGATCCAGCCACCACCGCCCCGTCTGCACCACGGCGCCCGGTGCCACGAGGATGGCCGTGAACGGCAGCGTGAGCAGCGCACCCAGCCGGGCGACTCTGTCGCCGAAGCGCCGCATCCAGATCGGAACGCTCATCCCGGCCACGAACGCCGCGGCGCCCACCGGCGGAACCGCGACCAGCAGCCAACCGACCCCGGCGGCCACCAGGCCGATCGCCGGAAGCAGCGCCGACGACCTGGCGAACTCCGCCCTGGACGCGAACGTGCGCCGCGACAGTGTCAAGGCGACCACGGTGGCGAGCACCGCGGTCCCGTATCCCCCTCCCGCCGCAACGGAGATCCACCACATCGTCGCGCAGGCGCCTGCCGCGGCCGCGACGGTGATCAGGGCGGAGAGCCCTGCGCGGGCCGTGGGGTGCATGGGTGCATTTTCTCACTCAACGGTGCAGCGCAGTCGCGGCAACGCGCGCCGATTCACCTGGTCGATTCCACCGGCTAGGGTGAGCAGATGAGCGAGAAATGGTGGCAGTCCGCTGTTGTCTACCAGGTGTATCCCCGGAGTTTCGCTGACAGCAACGGCGACGGAATCGGCGACCTGCGGGGCATCATCGACCACCTCGACCACCTGGATGCGCTCGGCGTGGATGTGGTCTGGCTGTCCCCGATCTACGCGTCGCCGCACGACGACAACGGGTACGACATCAGCGACTATCGCGCGATCGACCCGGCGTTCGGCACCTTCGCCGACTTCGACGAGCTTCTGCAGGAGATGCACGCCCGCGGGATGAAGCTCGTGATGGATCTCGTCGTCAACCACACCTCGGACGAGCACGCCTGGTTCGTCGAGTCCGCAGAGGGGCCGGACAGCCCCAAGCGCGATTGGTACTGGTGGCGGCCGCCGCGCGACGGCAAGGCGCCGGGGGAGCGGGGAGCGGAGCCGAACAACTGGGGCTCGTTCTTCTCCGGTCCTGCCTGGCAGCTCGATCCGGCGAGCGGCGAGTACTACCTGCACTTGTTCTCCCGCAAGCAACCCGACCTCAACTGGGAGAACCCAGAGGTCAGGGACGCGGTCTACGACATGATGAACTGGTGGCTCGACCGCGGGGTCGACGGGTTCAGGATGGACGTCATCAACCTGATCTCCAAGGTGCAGGACCTGCCGGACGGCGTCGTCCCTCCCGGCGCGCTGTACGGCGACGGATACCCGTTCTACGGGCAGGGGCCGCGCATCCACGAGTTCTTGCACGAGATGCACGAGCGTGTGTTCGCCGGGCGCGACGACCGGTATCTCACCGTGGGGGAGATGCCAGGTGTGACGATCGACCAGGCCCAGCTCTTCACCGATCCGGCGCGCGGCGAGCTCGACATGGTGTTCCAGTTCGAGCACGTCGACCTCGACCACGGGCCGGGCGGCAAGTGGGATCACCGGCCGGCGAGCGTGCTCGATCTGAAGCGGTCGTTCGCCAAGTGGCAGGACGGCCTCGCCGAGAGCGGCTGGAACAGTCTCTACTGGAACAACCACGACCAGCCGCGCGTCGTCAGCCGCTTCGGCGACGACGGGGCGGCGCGCATCCCGTCGGCGAAGGCGCTCGCGACCGTGCTGCACCTGCAGCGCGGCACCCCGTACGTCTACCAGGGCGAAGAGCTCGGGATGACGAACGTGCCGTTCAGCGGCATCGGCGACTTCCGCGACATCGAGACGCTCAACCACTACGCCGAGGCCGTCGACGTGCTCGGCGCTCCAGCAGACGAGGTGCTCGCCGCGCTGCGCACCACCAGCAGGGACAACGCCCGCACCCCGGTGCAATGGTCGGATGCGCCGAACGCCGGCTTCACCACCGGCACTCCGTGGATCCCGGTCAACCCGAACTTCCGCCGGATCAACGCTGCGGCGGAGCGACGTGACCCCGATTCGGTGTTCGCGTACTACCGCAGCCTGATCGACCTGCGGCATGACGACGAGCGGGTCTCCGACGGGACGCTCGAGCTGGTGCTGGCCGAGCATCCACAGGTCTTCGCGTACACCAGGACGCTGGGGGAGCGGCAGCTGCTCGTGCTCGTCAACCTCACGGGGGAACAGGCGGAGTTCGAGCTTCCGGATGCGCAGCGCTGGGCGGCCGCGACGACCGTGCTGAGCAACCTTCCGGATGCGCCGGGCGGCGTCACGGGGACCCTCGCGCCGTGGCAGGCGCTCGTGCTCTCCCGCGAGGGCGCCTGAGCCGGACGGTCAGGCACGGCCACGTCCCTGCGCGGCTTGCCAGAAGGCTCTCGCGGGTGTCTGATGTTGCGCAACGGCCCTGGTGCGTCGGCGCTCGGGCCGAGTGGAGCCGAGGAGACGGTCATGGGCAGCTATGTCGCGCGAGCCGAAGTGGATGTGCGGGCGCCGCGGTCGGCGGTGTGGCGGGTGCTCACGTCCAACGGCGCGCATCCGGAGATCATGTTCGGTGCCGATGTGGAGTCGGACTGGCGCATCGGCAGCCGCATCGTCTGGCGCGGCGAATGGCAGGGGAAGAGCTTCGCGGACCACGGGCGGGTGATCGAGTTGCAGGAGCCCAGCAGGATCGTGCTCACCCATTTCAGTCCGCTCAGCGGCGCGGACGATGTGCCGGAGAACTATCACACCCTCCGGTTCGAACTGGATGAGACGCCGCGGGGCACGCATGTCACCCTCGATCAGGACAACAATCCGACGGCGGAGGCGGCGACGCACGCCAGGGAGAACTGGACGACGATGCTCGCCGGCGTGAAGGCGGTCGCGGAGCGCGAGGCCTGAACCGCGCTGTCGGGCCGGGCCGCGCGCTGGCGCGCCGCGTGCCTACGGACCGACCGCCTCGCGGAGGTACGCCCCGAGGAACAGATCGAACGCGGACACGGTCTTCTCCCTGTCACCGGTCATCAGGTAGCCGAAGCGGAGCCCGGCCGCGGTGTCGGCGAGCCAGCGGGCGAGCACCGCAGCGCGCTTCTTCTCGACCCCGTTCGCGGTGAGCCAGCGCTGCACGACGGCGAGCCAGTCCCGGAACGAACTCGTGATGCGGGTTCCGAGGTCGGGGTCGATCGGCTCGAGGGCTCCTGCCTCGAACTCGAGGCGGAGGCTGGTGCGGTTGCTCTCGCTGAGGGAGCGGCGGAAGGCCGCCCGGTACCAGTCGGCGAACTGCTCGCGATCGAACGCGGCGATGTCGACGCCGAGCGCCGGCTCCGACTGCCGGCGGACCGCCTCCTCCAGGATGGCGTCGACCATCTGCTGCCGGGAACCGAAATGGTAGATGAACGAGTACGTGCTCACACCCAGCGCGCTCGCCAGGCTGCGGAAGGTCATCCGGGAAAGCGGCTCGGTCGCCACATGCTCCATGATGCGGCCCAAAAGCTCTGGCTTTCGATTGGGGTCTGGTGTACGTCCCACGCGATAACCATAGGTGAGGCGCTGGGGGTCGCGGAAGGCGAATCAGGGTATAAAGACCGGAATTCCAATATCAGTTCCGGAGCGCCTCCTCTGGCTCACTCCGGGACGATCCGAGGACGGGATGCGTCAGCCGCGCCCGCCCGAGAGGAGCGGCTCACCCGTTCCCCTTGCCGCCGTTCCCTGGTCCGCCGTTCCCCTGGCCGCCATTGCCGGCGCCGCCGGTAGCCGGGGGCGCCGGGTTGACAGGAGCGGTGGGAGCCGTGGGCGTCGGCGGCTTGGGCGCGACGGGAGCCTTCGTGAACTTCGCGTCCGGCGACGGGAACGCGGTGCCGCCGTACGCCGCATTGAGCGCGAGCAGGATCGGCTTCGCGATCGCGAACTTGACGTTTCCGCCTCCGATGCCGTTGAACGATTGGCTGCGGAGCGCGACCGCCCCCTCCACGTTGCCGACCCAGGTGGCCTGTGCGACCTTCGTGGTGGAGGTGACGAGCCAGTTCTCCAGCGAGTCGTCCGTCGTGCCTGTCTTGCCGAAGATCGGGATGCCGTCGTTCGGGTTGGCCGACGTGGCCGTTCCGCCTCGCAGCACGCCCTGCAGCGCGAAGATCGCCGCGGCCGCGACACCCGGGTCGATCGGAGTGGTCGAGCACTGCGTCTTGGGCACGGCGTGCTCCGTGCCGTCCGCGTTCAGGATCTTGTCGATCGCGATCGGGCTGCAGGCGACGCCGTTGTTGGCGATGCCCGCGTACGCGGTCGCCATGGTGAGCGGCGCGATGTAGTTGGTGCCGAGGACCGACGACGGGTTGGCCATGAACCGGTTGGCCTCTTCATCCGCCCCGTGCACGAGGAGGTCCTGCGCACGCTGCTTGATGCCGCAGAGGTCGAGCTTGGTGGCCATCTGCGCGAAGATCGTGTTGATCGACTGGGCGGTCGCGTTCATCACCGTCGTGCTGCCGACGGACTCGCCCTCGTCGTTCGAGACCGGCCACGGTGCGCCCCCGATGTCGTTGCACGGATCGCTGGAGTGGAAGGCGGACTGCGGGAACAGATGCTGCGTTCCGTTGACGGACTCGTAGAGGGAGTGCCCCTCCTGCAGCCATTCGAGCAGGTCGAACGCCTTGTACGCCGATCCCGTCTGGAAGCCCTCCGAGCCGCCGTCGACGTAATCGGTGTTGTAGTTGACGGCCGTGGTCGCGGGGGCAGGATTGGCCGTGTTGTCGTACGGTCTGTTCTGCACCATCGTGACGACGCGTCCTGTTCCGACCTCGACGGAGACGTTCGACGATCCGAGGTCGAGGTACGGGCTGGCCGGCGGGATGTACGCGGCGATCGACGCCTGCGCGGCGCCCTGCAGGTCGAGGTTGAGGGTGGTGTAGATCTTGAGCCCGCCGCGGTTGAGGAAGCTGCTGCGGTCGTCGCTCGTCTTGCCGAAGATCGCGTTGTTCTCGATCTGGCGCTCGACGTAGTCGCAGAAGAACGCCGCATTGAACTGCTGAGCTGTCATGCAGCCGTTCTGCACAGGGGAGATCTTCGGCTCGACCTTCGACGCCTTGGCCGCGTCGTGCTCCGCCTTGGTGATCTTGCCGTTGGCGAGCATCCTGTCGAGGACGTAGTTGCGGCGCTCCAGGGTGTCTTTGTATCCGTCGGCCGCGCCGTTCTCCTTGTTGTTCGGCTGGTCGATGCGGAGGTTGTCCGGGTTGTTGAGAATCGCGATGAGCGTTGCGGCCTGCTGCAGGTTGAGAGCTTTCGCAGAGACGCCGAAGTAGTATTCGGACGCGGACTGGACCCCGTAGGTCCGTCCGCCGAACAGAGCGATGTTCAGGTAGCTCTGCAGGATCTGGTTCTTGGTGTATTCCTTCTCGAGGCCGATCGCGTATCGCATCTCCTTGAGCTTGCGAACGGGGTCGACCTCTGTGGCGTCGTTGTAGCAGGACTCGTACGCGGTGAGCTGCTTCTTCTGCACGGCCGCCGTGGCCGTCACGTCCGGCTGCTTGTTCTCGCAGCGCTGCACCAGGATGTTCTTGACGTACTGCTGGGTGATCGACGAGCCGCCCTGCACGTCCTTGTGCAGCGCCGTGAGCATGGCGCCTCGGATCGTGCCGGTGACGTCGACGCCGCCGTGCTCGTAGAACCGCGGGTCCTCGGTGGCGATCGCGGCGTCTTTGAGGTTCTGCGAGATATCGTCCCAGCCGACCTCGACGCGGTTCTGCGAGTAGAAGGTCGCGATCGGGACGTCTTTGCCTCCGGACTTCGCGTACATGGTCGACGCCTGGGCGAGCGGCTCGACCTTGATGTATTCGGGCAGCCCGTCGAAGACGCCGATGGTGGAGTCGGCGGCCGATCCCGTGAGGGCCACCGCCGGCGTGACGGCTGCCGCGCCGAGCACGCCGGCCACGGCGCTGAGTGCGACGAATCCCAAGAGCGCGGGCGCCCATCCCCATCTGCTGCGGCCCGAAGATTTCATGGCGTCATGATACGCGGCGTCGTTGGCGGTTTCGCCGGGACACTCGTCAGGTTGCGGACAGTCTCGGGATGTGGAGAGCGTCGTCGGGCGGTCGTCACTCCGAGCGAAGCTTGTCGCAGAGCTCGGCCAGCCGCTCGAGTTCGTCTGCGTCGAGGCGTCCTCCGACGCGTTCGGTGATCGTCCGCATGTGCTCGACGGCCACCCTCCTGAACATCTCGAAGCCGGAGTCTGTCATGCGGATGACCGTGCCACGCGCATCCGACGGCTCCGGGCATTTCGCGACAAGCCCGCGGGCGACCAGCCGGTCGACCAGGCGACTGACGCTCGGCTGCGTGAGCAGCACGTGCTTGTTCAGGTCACGGAGCCGGAGCGAACGGTCTGGCTGCCTGGACAGGTTGAACAGCACGTCGTACTCGTTGAACGAGATGTCCCTGGTCGGGAACTCGGCGGCGAGGGTGCGCATCACGGCGACCTGGGCGCGGAACAGCGACTCCCACGCGCTGACGGCATTGACGCGGGCGGATGCCCGTCTGGTCGCGCGGTCGCGTTCGTCGGTGCCTGCTCGCTCGTCCGTACGCATGATGCTGCTGCCTCCTCGGTGACGAATGCTCGATGCATTCGCATCCTTCCACCAACCGGTGACAGTTCCATCCGTGCCAGCACGGGATGCGCGCCATCGCGTTAAGAGATTGAGGGCCGGCCGCAGAGGCTAGCGGCCGGCCCTCTCCCTTGCACCAAGAGTGTCCTGCAATCACATTCCGCGTTGGCTGCCACAGCAAACAACTAACGCTCTTGAACTATATAACGAAGAGGTAACGGGATCTAGTTATCTGTTCGTTATTTTTGCTGCGAGTTTTCTATGTGCCCCGCAGCGGCCCCTCGGCCTCGCCCATCCGGTCCAGGGATGCGGTGAGGCTGGCGAGGAACGCCGTGACGACCTCGGCCTGGTCCTCGTCGAGAGCGGCTGCCACGGACAGCAGTCTGCGGTGCATGTCGCCGAGCGTCTCGCGGACGTCTTCGTCCGCTCCGGGAGTAGCCGTGATGACGATGCTCCGCCTGTCGCTCGGGTGCGGGGCGCGGCGGATGTGGCCGGAGGCGGTGAGCCTGTCCAGCATGATCGTGATCGACGAGGATTTCATGCCGAGCAGGACGGCCAGGTCGTTCGGCGTCACCGGCTTCCCCTCCGCCTCAGACTTCAGCAGGAAGCGCAGGGCGCGGAGGTCGGCCTCACCCATCTTCATGGACTCGCGCGTGCGGCGTCGCATGGCCTGCTCGGCGGCGCGATACGTGCGCAGCGAGCGGAGGACGCGGACGGAGCTGGCCGGCGCCGTTTCATACCAGGGTTGTTCGGGCATACGACGGCCAGTTTACCCGGCGTGTCGGCGGCGTCCGTGTGGTGACATCGCCACGGGTCAACGCTTTGCGCGGGTGTGCGACGAAGCGGCCGTGTCGATGTGATCGACCGCGTCGCGCAGGCGGTCGATGAACTCGACGATCGTCTCCGCGTCCTTCTCCGAAAGCGATCCTGCCACGTCGATGAGCTCTTCCCTGATGTCGCCGAGGATCGCCTTGTGCAGTTCATCGGTCGGCACGGTGGGGACGATGATCAGGGCGCGCCTGTCGAACGGGCTCGGCTCGCGTCTGACGTGTCCCGCCTTCTCGAGCCGGTCGAGGAGGATCGTGATGGAAGAGCTCTGAACGCCGAGGTAGTCCGCGAGCTCCTTCGGTCCGACGCTCACGCCGCGCTCGTTCGCGCGAAGCAGATAGCGCAGCGCGGAAATGTCGTTCTCGCTCATCCGCATCGCGTGCTCCGAGCGCCGCTGCATGGCCGCGTCGGCCGCCCCGTATGCCCGCATCGCTTCGAGGACGGTCACGGCGCGCTGCCGTTCCGCCTCCTGTCCGTACCAGTAGTGAGGCGTCGAACCCGATTTGTTCGTCGTCATGCCCTAGATGATAGACCAACTACAAGCTAGACAATCTAGCGATGGACATCAGACGGCGACCGCGGTAGTGCTCCGAGCGACAGGCGATCCTGCTGCTCTGGCTGACGTCTGGCGGCGCCTGTGTTGCGGTAGAGGGGAGATGTCTGCGAGCTCCTGCGGCAGCAAGACTCCGGCGGACCTGCTCGCCATCTCCATCAGCTGGCCGAGCCACGCATCGTCGAGGCGGTCGCCTACATCCCGATCGAACTCGTAACGGAGCGGGATGGCGTTGTCGATCCAGACGGAATGCCGGGCCGGAGCCGACCGCGTGGTCGACCAGCTCAGCAGGAAGGGCTCCCTCCGCCTGAGCTTCACCGTGATGACCGCCTGAATATGCGCGAGAGCGCGGTCGTCGAACTCGAACCCCTGCCCGTCGTACACCAGCACACCCATGACTCTCCCCGTCCTTTCGTGCGCCCGATCCGGCGACGTGATCGAGGTTAGCGTATTACTAGATCGTCTAGCTACGCACATCCGGAAATATCCATCTGGAAAGCGATTAGCGTATCTTCGGCCGAGAATCAACCCCCCTCCCCGAATTTGTCTCGGACGAAAACTAGCTAGAAGATCTAGTTATCCACGACAGCTCGGAAGGGCACATCATGACGATTGCTACAGACGGTCCGTTCCTGGCGACGCACGCCGGAGCCGGCGACGAGCCCGCCATCTCGGCGACAGGCACCGAGTGCGTGACCTGGCGCGTCCCCACCGCCGGCCTCTGGGTGGCAGAGACCCCCTCCGCATACCTCGGGATGGTCGACCACAGCCGCGACGGCTTCGTCGCCACGAGCAGCACCGGTCGCGACCTGGGCGTCTTCGGCACCCTCGCGGAGGCGCAGGTCGCGGTCTACCGGACGTGGTCGACCCCGGACCAGGCCCCACGTGCGGGCTGGACGTTCCGCGCGTCCGCCGCCTGCTAGCCCCACAAACCACCAACAAAGAAGGAAGCCGAATAACAATGCTCGCCCTCATCATCGTTCTGCTCGTCGTCTGGGCCATCTTGGCCGTTCTTGGATTCGCCATCAAGGGCCTGCTCTGGCTCGCGATCCTCGGGCTCGTCTTCTTCGTGATCACGGCGATCGTCGGCTTCATCAGGCGCAACAAGAAGGCCTGAGCCCCACGCGCTCCTCAGCGGACCTCCCAGCGACGACCTCGCGGGGAGGTCCGCTTTCGTGTGTCGGAAAGCGTCTGGACAGATCACTCCAGAGCGAATACTCTAAACAAAGTATTCGGAGGTGAGTATGAGTAGACGAGCGATCTCGAACCCGCTGGCACTGGCGGTGCTGTCCTGTCTGTGGGAACGGCCGATGTACCCGTACGAGATGACCACCTCGATGCGCGAGCGCGGCAAAGAAGACAGCATCCGGCTGAATTTCGGCTCCCTCTACGCGGTCATCAAGTCGCTGGAGAAGCACGGCTTCATCGTCGCGGCGCAGACAGAGCGCGAGGGGAACCGCCCGGAGCGCATCGTCTACGAGATCACCGAGTCCGGCCGCCGCGAGGCCGACGAGTGGCTGCGCGAGCTCATCGACACCCCGGTGAAGGAATACCCGGCGATCGAGACAGGGCTCTCACTGCTGCCGATGCTCCCGCCGCAGACGGCCATGGAACTGCTCGACAAGCGGGTCGAGCGTCTCGACGACGAGATCGCATCCCGTCGTCGTCAGCTCGACGAGATCGGGGACGACCTCCCCGAGCTGTTCATGGTCGAGTTCCACTACCGCCAGGCTGTGCTGGATGCGGAACGCGCGTACCTCGCGGGCCTCGCCGCGCGCATCCGAGATCGGTCGCTCAGCGGCCTGGAGATGTGGGAGGGGCTGCACGCGCTCCTCCATCAAGGACTCAGCATGGCCGACATCCAGCAGAGGGTGGCGGCAGGCGACTTCGGGCAGGAGGTGGCCGACCTGCTGGGCACGTAGTACCGCATTACACAAAACCGATGGCCGGAGAGCGGCAACTCTCCGGCCATCCAAACCCCAGTCGTTCCGTGAGGAACCTGCGTCAACAGTCACCGAGGGTCCATCTCCAATGGTATCGCGCGGGTCTCTCACGAACGGCTTCACTCAGAAAGGAAGCCATCGTGGCAACCGAAAACCCGTCGGCGCTCATCGCCGACGACCTCAGGAAGTCCTACGGGGGCGGCAGGGGCAAGCCGCCCGTGCACGCTGTCGACGGCCTCAGCTTCACGGCGGAGACCGGAACCGTCTTCGGGCTGCTCGGCCCGAACGGTGCAGGCAAGTCAACCACCATCAAGATCCTCTCGACTCTGACTCGCGCCGATTCCGGCCGGGCGTTCGTGGCGGGGATCGACGTGGCCAAGCACCCGGGCCGGGTGCGCAGGTCCATCGGTTTCGTCGCGCAGAAGTCGGTCGCCGACCCGATGGACACGGGCGCGGAGAACCTCGTCCTCGCCGGCAGGCTGCAGGGCTTGTCCGCACGGGATGCGCGTGCCAGGGCAACGGAACTGCTCGACAGGTTCGCGCTGACCGAGCACGCGACGCGGCAGGTCAAGACGTACTCGGGCGGCATGTCGCGCAAGCTGGACGTGGCGATCGGCCTCATGCACCGGCCGGCCGTGCTGTTCCTCGACGAGCCGACCACCGGTCTCGACCCCGAGGCCCGCGCAGAGCTGTGGTCGGAGATCGAGCGGATGACCGCGTTCGAGAACATGACCGTGCTGCTCACCACGCACTACCTGGAGGAGGCGGACAGGCTCGCCAAGCGCCTCGCCATCGTCGACAGGGGAACGGTGGTGACCGCCGGCACCCCTGAGGAGCTCAAGAACGACCTCCGCGGAGACGCGGTCATCGTCGAGCTCACCAGCGACGGCGACCCGTTCGCAGCGCTCGAAGCGCTCCGCCGGGTGGATGCGCTCAGCGAGGTCGGAGGGGACGGCCGCACCCTGCGTGCCCGCGCAGACAGCGGCGCCGCGACGCTGCCGCACGCGCTGGCCGCTCTCGACGCGGCAGGCGTCGCCGTCGCGTCGGCGACCGTCGCGAGGCCGAGCCTCGACGACGTCTACCTGCGGCACACCGGCCGCACCCTCACGAAAGCACAGGAGACCGCGCAGGACGCAGCATTGGAGAACGCATCATGACCGCCATCGCACCCACCAGTATCCACTCGGAGCGCACGGCGTCAGGGCCGTCGTTCTTCACCCACACCGCTGTGCTGACCGCACGGCTGCTGCGAGCGGCGTGGCGGATGCCCGTCTTCCTGGTGATGAACCTGGTGCAGCCGATCATCTGGCTGCTGCTGTTCGGGCAGCTCTTCAAGGCGGTCGTACAGATCCCCGGGTTCGGCAACGGGCAGAGCTACCTGGAGTTCCTGACGCCGGGCATCGTGATGATGATGGCGCTGTTCGGCAGTGCCTGGTCCGGCACGGTGTACATCCAGGACATGCAGCGTGGAGTGATGGACCGGTTCCTCACCTCGCCGACCAGCCGGCCGGCGATGATCGTTTCGACGCTCGTCTACCAGTCGATCCTCGCCGTGGTGCAGTCGCTCGTCGTTCTCGGGATCGCGTTCTGGGCCGGTGCCCGGTTCGAGGGCGGCTTCTCCGGGATCGTGCTGCTGCTGCTCGCCGTAGTGCTGCTGACCGCGGTGTTCTGCTCGCTGTCCAACGCCGTCGCGCTGCTGGCGCGGGAGCAGACGGCGCTGATCGGCATCTCGCAGCTGATCACGCTGCCGCTGATGTTCCTCAGCTCGGCGATCATGAACACCAAGCTGTCGCCGGAGTGGGTGCAGAACGTCGCGGCGTACAACCCGTTCGAGTGGGCCGTGATCGTCGGCCGCCAGGCGCTCAGCGCGCATCCCGACTGGTCGTCGCTCTGGGCGCATGTCGGGCTGCTCGCCGCTCTCACCGTCGTGATGGCCGCCCTCGCGACCTCGGCCTTCCGCGCCTACCAGCGCTCGGCCTGACCCGAACAATCGAGTCCGAAGTTATTCAGGCGCCACGCCGAGTGGCACCGTGAACAACTTCGGACTCGATGGCGTCGGGGCCTAGAACAGGTCGGGGGAGGGAGCGGAGGCGTGGCGGATCGAGACGTCGGCGTGACGGTCGAAGCGGTAGCCGACGCCGCGGACGGTGCGCACGATGTCCTCGTAGCGACCGAGCTTTGAGCGGAGGCGGCGGACGTGCACGTCGATGGTGCGCTCGTTCGGCACCTCATCGTCGGCGGAGCCCCACAGCGACGAGATCAGTTCGGCGCGCTCGATGGTGCGGCCCTCGCGGAGCACGAGGTACTGCAGCAGCTCGAACTCCTTGTATGTGAGAGCAGCGGTCTGGTTGTCGAGGATGAGGCGCTTGCGCGAGATGTCGACGACGACGCCACCGGATGCGCGGTCCTCGTCCTCATCCGGCGTCGCCTGGTGGCGGTGCTTGGCGATGGCGGCAGGGTCCTGCAGGGCGAGGCGGACCACATCCACATCGCGTCCGCCCGCTCCCTCCGGGGCGAGGGCGACGGCGGCGTACGTCTCAGCGGACGGGGCGATCTCGGCGGTGAGGCGCTTCAGCGCGTCGACGATGCGGCCGAGGTCGGTGCCAGCGGCGGCGGCCTTGGCCTCGTCGATGCCGACGTAGAGGACGAATCCTCGGGCCTCTGTTCCGTTGGGCACGGCGCGGATCTGGGCGGCGGGCGCTGCCGGTGCTGCGGTCTGTGCCTGGACGGCGGTGGCGGGAGCGGGGGCTGCGGCGAGGTGACGGCTGGGGGCGTAAGCGGTGTCGATGGTTGCCAGAGACATGGGATGAGTCCTTTGCGATGATGCGGTGAATCCCCTGCCGGATACGGCGTCCCCGGTGGCGTCGATGCGTTCGACGTGTACAGGTAGGTGGCGGGGTGCGAGGATTCGCGAGTTGTGTCGGCCCTGGAGCGGGCGGTGAGCGGATGCGTGCGTGTGGCGCATCCGGGGAGCGTGTCAGCGCGGTCCCGACTCAGTGGGTCGGCGGCTGGCTGGCTCGGCGAAGGGTCGTCAGATTAGCGACACATTCGGCAACACATGACCGAGTCGCGGCCGGGCATCATCATGCCGGCATCCCCAGGGGCCTCGAAGGAGGTCAGGGTACGCGAGTTGTCAGTCATGCATTGAAGTAAAGCGTCCGATGACGGCCCGTGTCAAATCATTACGCAATATTGCGCTGCCGCTCGCAGTGAGCGGGTGAGTCGGAGCGGGTGGATCAGACCGTGCCGTAGAGGCGGTCGCCTGCGTCGCCGAGGCCGGGGACGATGTAGCCGTTCTCGTTGAGGCGCTCGTCGAGGGCGCCGAGCACGATGGTGACGTCGCGGCCCTCGGTCGCCTTCTCCAGGGCGGCGATGCCCTCCGGCGCGGCCAGGATGCAGATGGCGGTGACGTCGACGGCGCCGCGCTTGAACAGGAACTCGATGGCGGCGCCGAGCGATCCGCCCGTCGCGAGCATCGGGTCGAGCACGAAGCACTGGCGGTCGGACAGGTCGTCCGGCAACCGCTCCGCATAGGTGGTCGGCTCGAAGGTGACCTCGTTGCGGGCCATCCCGAGGAAGCCGACCTCGGCGGTCGGCATCAGGCGGACCATGCCCTCGAGCATCCCGAGCCCGGCGCGCAGGATGGGAACGACGAGCGGGCGCGGCTCGCTGAGCGTCACGCCGACGGTCGTGGTGACGGGCGTCTCGATCTCGACCGGCTCCACCTTCACGGCGCGCGTGGCCTCGTAGGCGAGCAGCGTGACGAGCTCCTCTGTCAGTGCGCGGAACACCGGAGACGGGGTGTGCTTGTTGCGCAACACCGTCAGCTTGTGGGTGATGAGGGGGTGGTCGGCAACGTGCACTCGCATAGGCTCAAGGCTAACCGACGATTACCCCGCGAGGAGCCCCCGTGAGTCTGGCCGTCCCCGACGACTACGAGCAGTGGATGCGGCGCGCCATCTTCGACGCCAGGCTCGCCTTCGACACGGGGGACGTTCCGGTGGCAGCGCTGGTCGTCGACGAGCACGGAACGGTCATCGGCACCGGCCGGAACGAGCGCGAGCTGCACCACGACCCGACGGCGCACGCGGAGGTGCTCGCGCTGCGCGAGGCGGCCGCATCCAGGGACGACTGGCATCTCGAGGGATGCACGCTCGTCGTCACCCTGGAACCGTGCGTGATGTGCGCAGGCGCTGTGCTCGCTGCCAGGGTGCCGCGTGTGGTGTTCGGGGCGTGGGACGAGAAGGCAGGTGCAGCCGGATCGGTGTACGACGTGCTGCGGGACCGCAGACTCAACCACCGCGTCGAGGTGTTCGCCGGGGTGCTGGCCGAGGACTGCGCCGACCTGCTGCTGGACTTCTTCCGCGCGAAGCGCTGAGCGCCGCTGCGCCCGCTACGGAAGCTGCGCCACCCACTCCGAGAACGCTGCCCTGGACGCGGCCTGCATCGCCCCTGAGTACTGCTCGCGGTCTCGGCGCATCGCGTCGGGGTCGATGGCGTGCTCGTCGAGTTCGTTGTACCCGTCGGAGACCCAGCGTTCGTGCATCTCGTCGGTGACCTCCGGGTGGAACTGCACGGCGAGGGCGAAGTCGCCGATCGCGAAAGCCTCGTTCGAGTAGTCACTCGACGACGCCAGCAGCGTCGCCCGCTCCGGCAGCTCGAACGTGTCGCCGTGCCACTCCACGACGGGCACACCGTCGAAGTGCCGGATCGGCGACTCGGCTCCGGCCGGGGTCGGCTCGACCCTGCGGAAGCCGATCTGCATCGTGTCGCCCTTGTAGACGCGCTCGCCGAGCGCGCCCGCCATGAGCTGCGCGCCGAGACAGACGCCGAGCGTCGGCCGCTCGGCGTCGAGCCGCTCGCGGATCAGCCGCTGCTCGTGCGCCAGGTGCGGGAACTCGTCGGTCTGGTACGCGCCCATCTCGCCGCCGAGGACCACGAGGAGGTCGGCGGACTGCGCATCCACTGCTGACACGTCCTCCGTCGTCGCGTCGATCACGTGCACCTCGTAGCCGTGCTCGACCAGGACGGGTCCGATGTTGCCGAGGTGGATGGTGGGGTCGTGCTGGAGCACGACGGCACGTCTGGTCACTCGAGTCCTTTGATGACGATGGTGTCGGTAGCTGGGTGCTTCTCGTTGGGGTCGATCCAGACGTCCGGCTCGATGTAGATGACGCGGGCGGCCGGCACGGCAGCACGGATGCGCCTCTCGACAGAGTCGATCGCCGCGGCGACGTCTGACAGTCTGCGCTCGCCGTAGATCGCGAGCTTCACGCCCACCAGGAGCTCGTCCGGCCCGAGGTACAGCGTCTTCATGTGGATGATGCGCTCCGCCTCGTCGCCGTCGAGGATCGCCTTCTCGATGGCAGCGACATCCTCGTCGCTCGCACCCTCGCCGACCAGGAGGCTCTTGGTCTCCATGCCGAGGACGATCGCGACCACGATCAGCAGCGCGCCGATCAGGAGGGTGCCGATCGCATCCCACACCCCGTTGCCGGTGATGATCGTGAGTCCGACGCCGAGCAGGGCGAACACGAGTCCGGTGAGGGCGGCGACGTCCTCGAGGAGCACGACGGGCAGCTCCGGCGCCTTGGCGCGGCGGATGAACTGCGGCCACGACATGCCCTTCTTGTGCGGGCGGGACTCGTGCACGGCGGTGCGCAGCGAGAACGATTCGAGGCAGATCGCGATGACGAGCACGAGCAGCGGCAGCCACCAGTTCTCCAGGGGATGCGGGTGCGTCAGCTTCTCGAAGCCCTCGTAGAGCGAGAACACGCCACCGACCGAGAACAGGATGATCGAGACGACGAAGGCGTAGACGTAGCGCTCGCGGCCGTAACCGAACGGGTGCTCCTTGTCCGCCTTCTTCTTCGCCTGGCGTCCGCCGAGGAGCAGGAGCAGCTGGTTCCCGGAGTCGGCGACCGAGTGCACGCCCTCCGCGAGCATGGAGGACGAGCCGGAGAACGCCCACGCGATGAACTTCGTGATGGCGATCCCGAGGTTGGCCGCGAAGGCTGCGACGATTGCCTTGGTTCCACCCGATGCGCTCATGGCAACATCCTAGGATGGCGGCATGACCGACACGCAGAACGTCACGCTTCCGACGATCGCCATGCTCGGAGCGGGCTCCATGGGCCGCGCCATCCTCAGCGGCCTCCTCGCGCCCGGTGTCACCGTCGACGGCGGCATCCGGGTGACCAACCGTTCCGCGGCCCGCGCCGCCGAGCTCTCCGGAACCGCCGGCGTGACCGCGTACGCCACGGAGGAGAAGGCCGACGCGAACCGCACCGCCGTCGACGGCGCTGAGATCGTGATCGTGGCCGTGAAGCCCGCGATGGTGCCCGACCTGCTGCGCGAGATCGGCGCATCCCTCACCCCCGGCGCCGTCGTCGTGAGCGTCGCGGCCGGTGTGACGACCGCGACGTTCGAGTCGCTGCTGCCGGAGACCGTGGCTGTCGTGCGGTCGATGCCGAACACGCCGGCCGTCGTCGGGAAGGCCGTCACGGGGATCAGTGGAGGCAACCGCGCGCGCCAGGAAGACCTCGCGCTGGTGCGCACGCTGTTCGAGACCGTCGGCGAGGTGGTCGAGGTCCCCGAATCGCAGCTGGATGCCCTCGGCACCATCTCCGGCTCCGGCCCCGCGTACGTGTTCTTCCTCATCGAGCAGCTGACCGAGGCGGCCGTCGCCAAGGGCTTCACACCGGAGCAGGCGGCGACGCTGGTGAACGGCACCTTCCTCGGTGCGTCCGAACTCCTGGTCTCCTCCGGCGAGGACCCCGCCGAACTCCGCCGCCGCGTCACGAGCCCGGGCGGCACCACGGAGCGCGCCATCGCCGTGCTCGCCGACGCCGACCTCTCCGGCCTCTTCACGCGCGCCACCGACGCCGCTCTCGCCCGCTCCCGCGAGCTCGGCGCCTCCTGACCCCACCCCCCTCCTCGCTCCCCACCCCATCGAGCCCGAAGTTATTCATGCGACACGCCGATCTCGGGCGTGAACAAGTCCGGACTCGATCGTTTGAGGGCTGCGCGGATCAGGGGGACGGCCCGAGGGACAGGGCCGGCGAGGTCGGCGGCGGTCAGGAAGACGGTATTCCAGCCGGCGGATGCGAGACGCTCGCGTCGGTGGATGTCCGCGCGATAGAGGTCCGAATCGGTTCGGTGGTGGTCGCCGAGGTACTCGATCGCTAGCCTGCGCTCAGGGTACGCGAGGTCGACCATCGCGATCAGCCGCCCATCGTGCTTCACACGGAAATTCAGTTCAGGTTCGGGGAGCCCGGCGCCGACAAGTTCCACCCGAAGCAGTGACTCTTGCGGGGACAGCGACCCGAAGCGGACCAAGTCGAGCGCGAGGCGAAGATTCCGGACGCCGCGACGACGACCGTGATGACGCACGGCGCGTTCGAGGTCGGCCGGTCCGAGCGGACTGGCCTCTCCCGAATACGGCTCGTCGCCCGTGATGATGAAGTCACCGATTGCGACCAGGTCGGGCACGTCGAGGCGTCCCGAGAGCTGAGCCCACACGTCCTCGGGCGCGACGCAGGGAAGACCGTCGATCGTGACGACCCGATGCCCGACCGCCTGCAGTTCATGCGACGCGACTCCCCGCATCTGAGGCGGCTTCCTCGGCGCGAAGACGGCGACGTGGAGAAGCCTGGGGTGGCGGTGAACGGGGAGCGGCAGCCGGTGGATCAGGGCAGCGGTTTCATGACTGAAGTAGTGGCCCACTCGGCGCTGCGCCGCATATGCGCGGCACATTTCGATGTGATCGCTGAGGTCCGCATCCACTGCTCGGACGCCGCGAAACGGCCGCTGGAGGTCGCCTCGGTAGAGGCGCCATCGCTCGACTCCCGCCGCCCGAGCCTGGGCGTACGTGAATCCCGCGGCATCGAGCCCTGCGTCAGCTAGCTGTTCCATCCCAACATCGTCATGCCCCGCTCACGCCGCCGTCCGGTTGTCCACAGCCCAGCCATCGATTCCGAAGTTGTTCACACCCGAAGCCGGCGTGTCGCCTGAACAAGTTCGGACTCGATTGTTTCGGAGGCCGGGAGAGCGGGAGCGGGAGCGGGGCGGGGGAGAGGTCAGGAGTCGAGGGCGGCGAAGCGCTCGATGTCGGAGGAGGAGCCGGAGACGATGATGAGGTCGTGGTTGGAGACGACGGTGTCTGCTGTCGCGTATGTGAAGGGCTTGCCGGGGGACTTGACGCCGACGACCGTGATCTTGTGCTTGGTGCGCACGCCGGACTCGGTGAGGGTGAGGCCGCGGATGGGCTTCGGCGGGTACATCTTCACGAGGGCGAAGTCGTCGTCGAACTCGATGAAGTCGAGCATCCGGCCTGACACCAGGTGGGCGACGCGCTCTCCGGCCTCCGCCTCCGGGTAGATGACGTGGTTGGCGCCGATGCGCTCCAGGATCTTGCCGTGCGACTGCGAGATCGCCTTCGCCCAGATCTGCGGCACCTTGAGGTCGACCAGGTTGGCCGTGATCAGCACGCTCGCCTCGATCGACGAGCCGACGGCGACCACCGCGATCGAGAAGTCCTCTGCGCCGATCTGACGCAGCGTCTCGATCGAGCGGGCGTCGGCCTGAACAGTGTGCGTGACCCTGTCCGCCCACTTCTGCACCAGCCCGGCATCCGTGTCGATGGCGAGCACTTCGCGGTCCAGACGGTCGAGCTCCCCGGCCGTCGCGGCGCCGAAGCGACCGAGACCGATCACCAGGACGGGAGCATTGTGCTTGATCCTGTCAACCAACGAGCGGCCTCTCCTCCGGGTTCTGGTACAGCTGCTTGCGCTGGCTCTGGGCGAGCGCCGCGGCGAGAGTCACTGTACCAACGCGCCCGCAGAACATCGTGGCCGCCATCACGTAGACGCCGGCGTCCGGCAGCTTCTCAGTGAGTCCGGTGGACAGACCGCAGGTGGCGAACGCGGAGATCACGTCGAACAGCACATGATCGAGCGGCGCCTTCGTGATCTGCAGGATCAGGATGCTCGACACGGCCACGATCGTCGCACCCCACAGCGCCACCGCCACCGACAGCCGCAGCACGTCGATCGGGATGCGGCGGCGGAACGCATCCATCGACTCCACACCGCGCGCCTCGGCGAACGCCGCGAGGAACAGCACGGCGAGCGTCGTCACCTTGATGCCGCCTGCCGTGGATGCCGACCCGCCTCCGATGAACATCAGCATGTCGGTCACCAGCAGGCTCGACCCGTGCAGGTCGTCGATGGGCACGGTCGAGAACCCGCCCGATCTGGCCATGGTCGACAGGAACAGCGACTGGAAGACCGTATGCCCCGCATCCAGATGGCCGAAGGTCTTGGGGTTGTCCGCTTCGAGGACGATGTACAGCACCGCGCCGGTGACGAGCAGGATCACCGAGGTCAGCAGGGTGAGCTTGACGTGGATGGACCAGCGGCGGCGCTTCTTGCGCAGGTTCGTCGCGATGGCGAGGATCACCGGGAAGCCGATCGCTCCGAGGAAGACGCCGATCATCAGCGCGCCGAGGAACCAGAAGTCCTCCGCATACGGCGTCAGCCCCTCCGCGTTGGGCGAGAAGCCGGTGTTCGTGAACGCCATCGCCGAGTAGTAGACGCTCTCCCATAGAGCGGTGACGAACGGGACACCGGCGATCAGCATCCGCGGGAACAGCAGCAGAGCGACGACGCCCTCGATCACCACCATGCTGAGCGCCACCGTGATGAGCAGCTTGCCCACCTCGCCGAGCCGCACCGCCTGGCCCTCTGCCACCGGCCCGGCGTGGATGCGCAGCGGGTTGCTGTCGCTCGCGGCCATCAGCTTCGCTCGGAGACCGAGTTTGCGGGACACGACCAGCCCGAGGATGCTCGCCATCGTCAGCACGCCGACGGCGCCGATCTGCACGCCGAAGAACACCAGCAGGTGGCCGAAGACGCTCCAGTGGGTGGCCATGTCGACCGTGGAGAGGCCGGTGACGCAGATCACGGACACGGCGGTGAACAGGGCGTCGGCGAGCGGCGTGGTCGAGTGTTCCGTCGTCGCAATCGGCAGCGAGAACAGGAGGGTGAAGACGAGGATCAGGAGGGTGAAGACGAGGATCGCAAATCGCGAAGGGCTTCTGCTGGCGAACCCGTTGACACCGTCGCGGATGCGGCCGCCCGGCCCGAGGCCGATGCGCCCGGACATCTGTGTCGCTCGCATGACCGTTCCTCCCGCCGACAGCTTGGGACATGGTACTCCGCTGGGCGAGTGACTAGCCTGGGGTCATGGCCGACATCTTTGACGTGATCGCGGATGCGACGCGACGCGACATCCTGAGAGTCCTTCTCGACCGGCACGTCGACGATGTCCATTCCTCGGGGGAGATATCCGTCTCCGAGATCGTGTCGACACTGGAATTGAGCCAGCCGACCGTGTCGAAGCACCTCAAAGTCCTGCGCGAGGCCGGGCTCGTCTCGGTGCGCGAGGAGGGCCAGCACCGCTACTACCGACTGGATGCCGCCCCGCTGGAGGCCGTGGAGGACTGGGTCATTCCGTTCACGGCATCCGATGTCGACCTCGCCGCGATCGAGGACCAGCTCGCCGAGGAGACCCGCGAGTTCGCGAGCACGGTCGGCAAGGTGCTCGCCGACACCGGCCATCGTGTGACGACCGCGGTGGAGCGGGTGACGCCGCGCAAGTGGCGCCGCGACTGACGCGAGCGACGCTCCCGCTCGCCGTCCACTTGTCTGCGACCCCCGCCGGGTTCTAGAGTTCGTGTCACCACTCGTGTCACACGAGTACCATGACAGCAGAAGAAGGACTAGGCAGAATGGCACGCGATCTCTCGGATGTGCGCTTCCTGACGGTCGCAGAGGTGGCCGACATGATGCGCGTCTCCCGCATGACCGTGTACCGTCTCGTGCACTCCGGCGAACTGCCCGCCATCCGTTTCGGGCGGTCGTTCCGGGTTCCGGAATCGGCTGTCACCCAGGCTCTGGACAACCACGTCGCCGACACCGCGTGACGTCGGGTAGACTAGTGCCTTGTGTCGCCGCGCATTCCGCGGCCTGCCCCCTAACTTTGTGAGGTCTACGTGGGTTCCGTTATCAAGAAGCGTCGCAAGCGTATGGCGAAGAAGAAGCACCGCAAGCTTCTTCGCAAGACGCGCCACCAGCGTCGCAACAAGAAGTAGACCTCGAGTCTGCAGCTCAAGCGTCGGTCCCTTCGGGTCCGACGCTTTTTGCTGCCCGGATACTGACGCTCGCGCCGCGGCCGGCCGCCGCGCATCCGGCTAGGGTTGGATGCGTGTCCAGCGTCTCTCTCACTCTGATCGGCAAGCCGGGGTGTCATCTCTGCGATGACGCCCGCGCGGTGATCGGCGCCGTGATCGGCGACCTGCCGGATGGCGCACCGACCGTCGTGGTCGACGAGAAGAACATCCTGGAGGACCCTGACCTGCACGCGCAGTATGTCGAGGACATCCCTGTGGTGCTCGTCGACGGCAGGGTGCACACCTATTGGCGCGTCGATCCGGCTCGTCTCCGCACCGCTCTCCTGGAGGTCAGATGACCATTCGCCATGTCGTGTCGTGGAAGCTCGCGACCTCGGACGAGTCGGAGCGCGCAGAGCAGCGCGCCGCCGTGAAGGCCGGCCTGGAGTCGTTGCCGGCGACCATCCCGGAGATCCTCGCGCTGGAGGTGGGAGTGGATGCGCTGAGCGCCGACAACTTCGACGTCGTGCTGATCAGCAACTTCGCAGACGAGGCGGCACTTCAGCGCTACGTCGAGCACCCGGATCACCAGCGCGTCGCCGCGTACATCCGCTCCGTGGTGGGAGCACGCTCGGCGGTCGACTTCCGCGTCTAACGCAATCGAGTCCGGACTTGTTCACGCCTGGACACGGCGTGTCGTGTGAACAAGTCCGGACTCGTTGGATGCGCGCGGCGGGTCAGACGATGGGGGTGTCGTCGATCTCGGCGTCGGCGCGGCGGTAGTCGGCGAGGAACTGGGCGTGGGACGGGGCGAAGAGCGCCTTGACGAGGTCGCCTGCCTTGTCGCCGTCGCGTTCCTTGGCAGCGGCGGCGATCTCCGCGATGCGCGCGGGGAGGTCGTCGGTGTCGAACGGACGCTGCCACACGGCGATGTAGCGCAGCAGCTGGGGGCTGAGGCCCTCGCTGACGCTCACGAGGACATCGTTGCCCGTGTTCCGCTCGAACTCCAGGAAGAACTCGTTGAGCGTGTGTCCGAGCGCGGGGTGGTCGCCGGACTTGGTGAGCTTCTTCGCCTCCTTGGCCAGCTTGTCGAGGCGGGTGGCCGCCGCGTTGCTGAGGTTCGGGACGGCGTCGCGTGCTGCCTGCTCGTGCAGGAGCCCGGAGATGTAGACGGCCTCGTCGATCGCGCGCATGTCGATCGGAGCGACGCGGGTGTACCTGTTGGGCGCCATCTCGACCAGGCCGATCTCGGCGAGCTTCATCAGGGCTTCGCGGATCGGGGTGCGGGAGACGCCGAGCCACGCGGTCAGCTTCTCGTCGAGCAGAGTCTCGCCCGGTTCGAGGGTTCCGTCGAGGATGCCGTCATACAGGCGGTTGTAGACGACATCGCGGAGCAGCTGGCGCTCGACCGGTGCGGTGTCTTTGACGGGGAGCGGCATCAGTTCTCCTTCTTCTCGAGCGCGGCGAACTCGTCGACGAGCTGGGAGAGTGCTTTGTTCCAGTAGTCGTCGACGGCCGCGGCGGCCTTGTCGGCGTTGCCGGCGGTCGACGCATCGACGATGGTCTTCAGGTACGGCAGTCCGGCCTCGAACGCGCTCGTGCTCGGAGCAGCGATGAGCGCGCGTCGGATCTCCGGCAGGTGGCGGCTGAGCAGGCGGGCCACCGTCTTGTTGTCGAGTCTGCGTACGTAGACGTTGATGAAGTCGTCGGAGAACGACTTGTCCTTGACGAGTTCGCTGAGGTCGTCCCCGCTGGTCGCTTTCGCTGCGAAGGCGCGAAGCGTCTCCTTGTCGCCGTCGGTGAGGAGGGCGGTGGAGTCGCGGACGACGCCGTGCAGGAGGGTGCCGACCGTCTCGATGAGACCGCGGAGGCGGACGGAATCGATCGGGGTGACGCGCGTCCGCTTCTGCGGCATGATCTCGACGAGCCCCATGGAGGCGAGCTGGTTCAGGGCCTCGCGCACCGGGGTGCGGGAGACGCCGACCCACTTCTCGATCTCAGCGTCGTAGAGCTGCTCGCCAGGGGTGAGATCGCCGTCGACGATCGCGTCGAGTAGGCGAAGGAAGACTTCGTCTCTGATGAGCCGTCGTGGGCTGACGGTCTCCGTAATGGGTACAGGCATACATGAATATTACATCCGCCCAGTGTGAATTCAAGCTAGGGAGAACACGAATGTCGCGGATGTGGGATCGGAGCGCCAGGAATCCCGGGTGCTGTGGTGATGGATGAAGAGGCTCGCGCTGTGAAGTCTGTTATGTCAGATGTGAATAAAGGGTATCAGCTATCGGATCGGCAGAAGCGCGGCGTCCCCATCGGCCTGGACGCCGCGCTTCTGCGATGCCAGCGGCTCGTCAGAACTTGTTGCCGAGGGCCTTGGCCTTGAGGGCGTCGAACTCGCCTGCGGTGATGACTCCCTGGTCGAGGAGCTGCTTGGCCTTGGCGATGTCGTCGGCCGGGGAGGCGGACGCGACCGTGCGGATGTAGTCGTCAGCCTGGGACTGGGCCTGCTGCACATCCCGCGCCTGGCGCTCCGCCATGCCGCGACCCCGCGCGATCAGGTAGACGAGGGCGGTGAGGAACGGAAGGAAGACCAGGAAGATGATCCAGAGCGCCTTCCACCAGCCGTTGAGCTTGCGGTCGCGGAAGAGGTCACCGATGATCGCGAAGAGTGCGAACAGGTAAGCAATGAACGCGAAGGCCCAGAAGATGAGCCAGATGACGTTCCAGAAGTTGTTCCACATGAGACGACAATCCTTCCGTGCACCGCTCCGTGCGGCGTCAGAGCACACGCTAGTGCTCAGGTCGTGCGCTGCGCTAGGGAAACCGACCTCGCCGCCGTGGGCGGATGGCTGTCGGAGGGCGCGGGTTAGGCTGACGCCATGCTGCCGCAGATCCCCCCGCACACGTGGCGAGGGCGGAGCGCGGCGGGGACGGCGATGTTCGTCCTCTGGCTCGTGGTAGCGGTCCCGCTCTCCGTCGTCGCCGGGCTGGTGCTCCTCGCGCTCGGTGCGCTGGCAGCGGCGGTCGCGCTCGTGTTCTGGCTGGTGTGGGCGGCGGTCGCCTGGGTGTGGTTCGCGATCGAGCATGTGCAGCGCATCCCGTATCCGTTCGCGCTCCGGCCCCCGGCTGGGAGGCGGGCGCGCCGACTCGTCGGCAGCTCGCTCTACCTCGCGCTCGCCCCGCGCATCGTCGGAGGGACGGCGCGCCTGGCCGGTGTGGTGTTCGGGCCGCTGCTGCTGCTTGCGAGCGTGGCCGGCCTCTTCTCCACGCGCTGGCGCGCGCGACCGTACGTCGCCGTGTTCACGCTGCGCGCCGTGCTTCTCAAGGTCGTGAACCTCGGCCGCCGCCGCAATCTGCTGCGCGACGGGCACGACGCGGACATCCTCCGCTACGACGACTTCCTGGCGTCGGCGTTCCCGCACATCAGGGACTTCCTCGACTGGTGGCGCGATCCGCACGCGCCACATGACTACACGCCGTCTCCCACCCTGGTCGACGTGCCGGCAGCGCTCCTCGGGCTCGAGCTCGAACCGTATCCCGACCCGCTCGGCTATCCGGGGCTGGCGGCGGGCGCGCTCCGCCGCCATAGCATCGGGAGCCTGCGCGACATCTTCCTCAGCCAGCGCGAGATCGACGACCTCTGCGACCCCGACCTCGACGACCGCGCCGACGTCGCTTTGATCCGCGTCGTGCACCGCGTGGATGCGAATGGGCTGCGCCACTGGATCGTGCAGTTCCCGAGCACCAAGTCCTGGCACCCGCGACAGGGCGCAGCCCCGAACGATCTCACGGCCGACCTGGTGATCGGTGCGGAGGAGGAGCCGACCGTCACCCGCGCCGCACTCGAGACGATGCGCGCCGCGGGCATCCAGCCAGGGGAGCCCGTGCTGCTCGCCGGGTTCAGCCTCGGCGGCATGGTGGCGGCCCAGGTGGCGGTGCGTGCGGCACGGGCAGGGTTCACGGTGTCGCATCTCGTGGTCGCCGGGACGCCGCTCGGCCGGGTGCGCATCCCGGACGAGGTTCGCGTGCTGGCGATCGAGCACGTGCTCGACATCGTGCCGCGGATCGACGGCAGGGAGAACCCGGTGCGGCACGTTTCAGGCACGGACGGCTTCGTGACCGTCAAGGCCGGCCCGATGCTGCCTGTCGGGTTCCGGCTCGGCGCCCTGCACCAGTCGACGGCATACGCGGACACGGCTCAGGCGATCGAGTCGGACCCGCCGGATGCCCTGGTCGCCTCGCTGCTGCACGAGCTCGCCGGTTACTTCGGCGGCGGCCAGACCATCGTCGACCACGCCGCGCTCCGCTCCGGCGGCCTCGGCCCGCAGCCGTCCGTCCCGTTCTACCTGCACAGCACCGTGCAGGACGGCATCACGCGGGGCACGCTCCGGCAGACCCTCCGGCGCATCGCCGGGGTGATCGCGGTGGACGTGTACCAGTCGCGAGCGGGGTTCGCGACGACGATCCTGTGGAACGCGGACGTGCTCGTGCGCAGCCTGCAGCCGTGGTTCGCCTCCGTGGAGCGGTTCGCGGTGTACCGCGGACTGCTCTCGCTGTTGAAGCGGCGGCGCGCGGTGGGCATCCACTTCCGGTTGCAGGCGAAGGAGACGCCGGGAGTGATCTGGGAGGCCACGGTGCAGCAGATGGCGGACGGCCGATGGAGGGAGATCCTCGACGTGTCGTTCGACGACGCGGCGTCGGAGGCCGAGTTCGAGCGCGCGTTCCCCGGAGGAGCGGAGCCTGCCGTGGTGTTCTACCCCGCGTCGGCGTTCGAGCCGATCGTGGACACCGCATCCCGTCGCTGACGGAACGGCGCGGAAACGGCGCGGAATCGGCAGGAGTGGGACCAGCGGTCGCTCAGTCGAGCCGCACGTCGTCGGCGTGCGCGCCGAGCGAGCGGGCGTAGCGCTCCGTCAGCTCCACCATGAACGGGCGCTCGGTCGTCGTAGCGTCGATGCCGAAGACCGTCCCGGCGAAATCCAGCTCTCGCTGCACGGCCCAGATCTCCTCGTGCGCGCCAGGCGGGAAGAGCTGCGCTGGGTCGCCGACGGCCACCCAGCCGATCGGCACCGTGCTTCCGGCCTCCAGTACCGTGCGCAGGTGGACCACTGCGTCGATGCGCACCTCGCTGCCGCGGCCGATCACGGCGCCGTTGAAGATCCGTGCTCCTGTCGCGATGAACACTTCCCGATCGACGGTCGCTCCGGTGATCGCGGCGAGCGGCCCGATCAGCGAGTGGTCGCCGATCGTGAGCGGGTGCCTTCTGGTGGAGCGGAGCACGGCGTTCTCCATCACGATGACGTGCTCGCCGAGGTCGACGGGGCCGCCCTCCGCAGTGATCACGGCGCCGTGCGCGATCCTGCAGCCGGCGCCGATCCGCACCTCCCCGCTGACCACCGCGGTGTCGGCGACCACAGCAGACGGGTGGATGCGGGGTTCGGCTTCGCCGTGTCGGTATCGCACGCCTTGACCGTACTATGGACCGCACGCGAACGAGGAGGTCACCGTGGGACGTGAAGGGTACTGGACCACCGAGCCGGTCGAGCTGCTCGAAGTCGGGGAAGGCTTCCGGCTGGACGAGCAGGACACGGGCGGCAAGCCCGGATTCGACGGAGGCAAGCCGGAGGGGGTGGCCGCGCTCGCCGAGGGGGCTGCGATCCTGGCCGACCTGCAGGAGCGCCTGTACGCGGCGGGGACGGTGGGCGACAAGCGTCGGCTGCTGCTCGTGCTGCAGGCCATGGACACCGCAGGCAAGGGCGGCATCGTCTCGCACGTCGTCGGCGCGGTGAACCCGGGCGGTGTGCGCTACGCGGGCTTCAAGAAGCCGACGCCGGAGGAGCTGGCTCACGACTTCCTCTGGCGCATCGACCGCGAGGTCCCTGCCGCAGGCCAGCTCGGCGTGTTCGACCGTTCGCACTACGAGGACGTGCTGATCGGGCGCGTGCGGCAGCTCGCGCCCGCCGACGAGATCGAGCGCAGGTACGGTGCGATCAACCAGTTCGAGGAGGAACTGGTGGAGAGCGGGACGACGATCGTGAAGGTGATGCTTCACCTCGGCAAGGACGAGCAGAGGGCACGCCTCGCCGATCGCCTCGAGCGGCCGGAGAAGCACTGGAAGTACAACCCGGGGGATGTCGACGAGCGCGAGCTGTGGGACGAGTACCAGGCCGCGTACCAGGTGGTCTTCGACAGGACCTCCACGAAGCAGGCCCCGTGGTTCGTCGTCCCCGCCGACCGCAAATGGTACGCGCGGCTCGCGGTGCAGCACCTGCTCATCCATGCCCTGGAGGACATGGACTTGGGCTGGCCCGCCCCCGACTACGACGTGGAGGTCGAGAAGGCCAGGCTCGCCGCCTCCTGATGTGGCGGCAGGCGCCGGCTATCCGAAGGCTTCGACCACCGGACGGAACTTCATCGTCGTCTCGGCGAGTTCTCGCTCAGGGTCGGAGTCGGCCACGATGCCCGCACCGGCATACGCAGTGATGTCGCCGGACTCGGAGACCTGCGCGCAGCGCAGCGCGATGGCCCACTCGCCGTCGCCGTCGCCGCCGACCCAGCCGACGGGACCGGCATAACGGCCACGGTCGAACGGCTCCAGCTCGCGGATGACGGCCATCGCATCCCGTGTCGGGGTGCCTGCGACAGCGGCGGTCGGATGCAGGGCGTCGACCAGGTCGAGCGAGCTCGACCCGTCGCTCAGGGTGCCCTGGACGTCGGTGGCGAGGTGCCAAAGGTTGGGGAGCTTGAGGGTGAACGGCAGGTCGCTCGCAGCGAGGTCGGCGCTGTGCTCGCGCAGGGCGTCGACGACGCTCGCCACGGCGTAGCGGTGCTCGTCCTGGTCTTTGGTGCTGCTCGCGAGCGTGACGGCGGCGTCGTGGTCGCTGACGCTGTCGGCGCCGCGCGAGATGGTGCCGGCGAGCACGCGGGCGCTCACGGTTCCGTGGTCGACGCGCACCAGCGTCTCCGGTGACGAGCCGACCAGCCCGTCGACGGCGAACGTCCAGCACTCCGGGTAGCCGAGGGCCAGCTCCACCAGGGCACGGCGCACATCGGACTCGTGCGGAAGGTGCCCGGTGAGGTCCCTGGCGACGACGACCTTGCGGAGGTCGCCGCGCATGACGTGATCGACGGCGGCCTGCACGGCGGCGCGATAGCCGTCCTTGCTGAGCTTGCCGGGAAGGAGGGAGAGGCGGTACTCGTCGCCGAAGGGGGTGGGGCGCGGGAGGGCGGACGGCGCTGCACCGGAGGCGTCCGCGTCGTCGGCCGGGCGGATGCGGGTGATCCAGCTCCGCCCATCCCGGCGCCCGATGACGAACTCGGGGACGATGAGCACACTCGTCGCAGCGCTGTCGTTGTCGAACGCGAAGGTGCCGAACGCGACCAGGCCGGTGCCCGGCTTGCCGATGCCGTCTGTGACGGACGCCTGCGAGACGACCTCGCGCCACGCGGCGGCGGCAGAACGCATCCTGTCGTTGCCGGAGAACTCGAGCCGAAGCGCTTCGCCGATCCCGGCCATCCCTTCTCCCTTGCGGAGCCAGAGCAGCGGGTGCCTGGCGTCGAGGAACGGGATGAGCTGGCGGACGTCGTCGATGGGGGTGGTTTCGACCAGGAGAGCCGTGGCGCTCGATGTCCGGGGCGTGGTCGCTGTTGCTGTCACCCGTTCAGCCTACGCCCGGGATGCTGGGGTCGGATGCGCGCGGGCTGAGGGTTCGCGGGGCCGGGATGCGCATCCCGCCCCCGCGAACCGTCCGTCGAATCAGGACAGTCGCACCGGCGAGCCGAGCACCCGGCCGCTCGCGCTGCCGGACGGGCCTGTCACCGTCCACGACGTGTCCGGCACGAAGTAGCCCTGTGCCGCCTCCGCTGCGGTGACCGTGTGCTTCGGCGTCGAGCACACGTATGACGCGCCGGGCGCCAGCGCCGTGTACCGGCAGTTGCCTGCGCCGCTCGGCAGGAACGGGGAGAAGGCGCCGGCGGTGGGGACCACGGAGACGGTGGCCGTGCCGGTGTTCGTGACCCGGAAGGTGTACGCCACCTGGTCGCCCGCTGCGTACGGCGAGGAGGTCACGTCGCGTTCGCCGTCCGAGCGCTCGCCGGAGATGGCCGCCGTCCCGATGGTCGCCGCCCCTGCCTGGATGCCGCCCTGCAGCGCGACCGGCAGGCCGAGGACGCGGGTGGCGCCGGAGGAGTCGCCCGACGCGCTCCAGGTGGTGTCCGGCACGGCATAGCCCCGCGACACCTCGCCCGCTGTCACGGTGTGCCGCGGCGAGGAGCAGGTGTATGAGGCGCCACCGGCGAGGCCGATGTACCGGCAGTTTCCCGCGCCGCTCGGCACCAGGGGCGAGAAGTTGCCGCTGGTGGGTGCGATCGTGGACGCGGCTGAACCGTGGTTGGAGACCGTGAACGCATACGGCAGCGCTTCGCCGGCTGCGTACGGAGACGCGCTGAGATCGCGGGCGGTGTCCGTCCGTGCGCCGGCGATCGTCAGCTTAGAGAGCGTGCTGACGCCGTCGCAGGCCGCGTTCAGCCAGGCGTCGTCGAATCGGGCGAAGTTCATCGCCGTGGATGCGCTCGACTCGTAGAGCACGCCGAACTGGCCGGGACTGAGCCTGGTGGCCGTCGAGTATCCGGAGAATCCGGCGTTGAGCTGCCTGGCGAACGGCCAGGTCGCGCCGTCGTCGCAGGAGACGCGCGCCGTCAGGTTGGAGCGGGCCAACTGGGATGCGGTGTTGGTGAAGAGCAGCATCTTCGATTCGGGGCTGCCGGAGGGTGCGTCCGGGAACACCCGCGTGATCGACGCGTTGTTGGTCGGGTCCGGCAGCTCGGTGTCCTGGCTGACAGGGCCGTACGTGACGCCGCCATCGGTGGAGACGGCGACCTTGCGGTATCCGCCGCCCGCGTTGTCGCGGGAGTTGAGGAGCACGCGGCCGTCGGAGAGCTCGACCACCTTGTTCTCGTCCATCCT
Source organism: Leifsonia sp. Root227 (assembly GCF_001428745.1). Lineage (GTDB taxonomy): Bacteria > Actinomycetota > Actinomycetes > Actinomycetales > Microbacteriaceae > Leifsonia. The sequence continues at coordinate 334,357 of NZ_LMIO01000001.1, forward strand.
CGTCCCGGCGAACTGACCGCGCTGCCAGGTGGCGCCGTGGTCGTCCGAGTACACGCTGTATGCCTGGATGGCGTTGGTGCCGTCCGCCTGGCGCACGTCACCGGCGAACTGCTGGATCAGCCGGCCGGCGTGCGCGCCGTAGTGGAGCTGGATGCCCTCTCCGGAGCTCGCGAACATGCTGCGAACGTCGCCGGCGACGGGACTCGTGGTGCTCGTCCCCGGCTTGACCACCGAGGTGATCAGCCGTGGTTCGCTCCAGGTGACGCCGGCGTCGTCCGACTCGGACACCTGGGCACTGATGACCTGCCGGTTCGCGTCGTCGTTGCCGAACGTGCTGCCGCCAAAGCCCTGGTCCTTCGAGTAGACGGAGAACAGGAAGACCTTTCCAGCTACGGCGTCGTAGACGAAGCTCGGGTCGCTGAATCCGCTCTTCGGCGACGTGGTCACTCCGGCGCGCACCGTGCTGAGCGGACCCCAGGTCTGACCGCCGTCCGTGCTGCGCTTCATCACGATCGAGTTGGGGTTGGGGGAGTCCGCCGCGCTCCCTGGCCGGCCGTCCCACGCCGCGAGCACGACGCCGCCGCCGACGGATGCGAGCGCGGGGATGCGATACGCGGCGAACGGAGAGACAGGGCTCCCCGAGATGTCAGCGGTGCTGAAAGCGCCTGGCGGATCGGTCGGTGCTGCGACGGCCGGTGCGATCGGCAGAACGACGGCCGCGGCCGTGGCCGAGGCGGCGAGGGCGGCGAGCCATGCTCTCCTGCGGTGGGGATGCTGCCGGATCTCCGAAAATGGGCGTGACATAGCGTTCCTTCCTTTCCTGTTGGCACTGCGATGTGTTCCGGGTGAGGTGAGGTACTGCGTCGGGTATCCGGGTAAGCGATGTCGGCAGAGCGCGGCGTCAGCCCAGTTCGCGGACGGTGGATGCGAGGATCGCCGCCGCCTTCCGATCGGCGCGCCTGTCGTGCAGGGCGGCGACTCCGGCCGCCGCGAAGAACAGCGCGACCATCGGCAGGGCGAGGCCGACCATCGAGAGCACGTCGGCCGCCGGGGTCGCGATGGCGGTGAAGAGGGCGATGGCGATCACGGCCACCCGCCACGACCGGACGATGGTGGATGCGCGCAGCACGCCGACGAAGTTGAGCAGCACGACCACGATCGGGAGCACGAACGCCACACCGATCGCGACGATGAGCTTGAGCACGAAGTCGAAGTAGGTCTTCGCCTGCACGATCGCCGCATCCTGCTGAGGGGCGAACCCGGTGAGCACGCCGACCATGTGCGGCAGCACGAACCAGCCCGCCAGACAGCCGGCGAGGAACAGCGGGACCGCGGTGAAGAAGAAGCCGAAACCGTACAGCCGTTCCCTGCGGTTGAGCGCTGGAACGAGGAATGCCCAGAGCTGGTAGAGCCAGACCGGGCTGGAGACGATGACGCCGACGGTCATCGCCACCTGCATCCTGAGGTCGAACGCGCCCGTGATGGTGTCGTAGTTGAGTTCGGCGAGACGGTGCTGGGTGGCGGCGACCTGTTCGATCGGGGCGCGGAGTGCATCCAGCACCGGGGTCGCCAGAAACCATCCGGCCACGACGCCGGCGAGCAGCGCTGCGGCCGACCGGAAGAGGCGGCGGCGGAGTTCGGCGAGATGCGCGGCGATCGCCATGCGGCCGGACTCGGCCTTCTGCGCGCGCGGCTTCGTACTCCGCCGCACGGGTCAGACCTCCGTGCTGCCCGGCGTCTTCGGCTCGCTGTCGCGACCGGTGAACTCGGGCTTGACCTCGCTCTTGAAGATCCGCATCGACTGTCCGAGGCTCTTCGCGAGGGCGGGGATCTTGGGTGCGCCGAACAGGAGAAGGATGACGGCGACGATGATCAGGGCGTGCCAGCCGTTGAGGTTCGCGAACATCGGGGGAGGCCTTTCTCGTAGAGGTTCGCGGCTGATGCCGCCCGGTCACTCAAGCACATATGACGTCTGATGTCTAGGCGGAATTGTGATACGGTCGCACCCATGTTCGGTCTGACGTTCGACAAACTGATCGTCGTGGGAGTGGTCGCGGCCTTCCTCGTCGGCCCGACGCGCCTGCCCGGATACGCCGCGAAACTCGCTGAGTTGGTGCGCAGACTGCGCAGCACGGCCGACGGCCTCAAGGAGCGCGTCAGCGACGAGATCGGCGAGGACATCGACTGGCAGAAGCTCGACCCGCGGCGGTACGACCCCCGCGCCATCGTGCGCGGCGCGCTCTTCGACGACGAGCAGGACACCGGGACGAAACGGGACTGACCAGGCCGGCCGACAGGCAGCCACCAGCGAAAGAGAGAGCATGTTCCTCGACCTCCCAGAGCCAGAGCTCCGCGCGTACCGCAGCGCGCAGAGCGACCCGGACGACTTCGACGCGTTCTGGGCGGACACGATCGACGGCGCCCGCGCGCATCCACTGGTCGTCGGCGTCGAACAGGTGGATGCGGGACTCACCACGGTCGACGTGTTCGACGTGCGTTTCGGCGGCTACGACGGCGAGGAGATCGCCGCGTGGCTGCGCCTCCCGCGCGGCGCCGACGGGCCGCTGCCCGCGGTCGTCCAGTTCCACGGCTACGGCAGGGGGCGGGGCGATGCCGTCGAGAACCTGCTCTGGGCGTCGGCGGGATACGCGCACTTCGAGATGGACACCCGCGGCCAGGGCTGGAGTGGATCGCGCGGCGTCACGCCGGACAGCGGCTCGCCGCCGCCGCAGATGCCCGGCTTCGTCACCAGGGGAGTCGAGCACAGGAGCACCTACTACTACCGCCGCCTGTTCACCGATGCGGTGAGGGCCGTCGAGGCGGCACGCACGTTCGAAGCGGTGGATGCGTCCCGCGTCGCTGTCCTCGGCATCAGCCAGGGCGGAGGGATCGCGCTCGCCGTCGCCGGGCTCGTCCCCGACCTCGCGCACGTTGTGGCGAGGGTGCCGTTCCTCTGCGACTTCCCGCGCGCATCCGTCGTCACCGACCGGATGCCGTTCCGCGAGATCGCGGACTACCTGGCGCACTTCCGCGACCGCACAGAGCAGGTGCACGAGACGCTCTCGTACTTCGACGGCGTGAACTTCGCGAAGCGGGCGACGGCGCCCGCCACGATCACGGCGGCGCTGATGGACCCGATCTGCCCGCCGTCGACCGTCTACGCCGCGTACAACGCGTACGCGGGGCCGAAGCGCATCCACACCTGGCCGTACAACGCCCACGAGGGCGGCGGTGTCGACGACGACCTGCTCTCACTGCGCGTGCTGCGCGACGCCTTCGCGGCTCAGGATGCGGTGCCGAGCCCCCTGCGCAGCGGGATGTAGTGCTTCACGACCGCCTCGCGGTACGCCTCGACGTCGCCGGCCTCCGCTGCGCGCAGCATGTCGCCGTGCGCGCGGGCCGTCTCGTCCAGGCCGACCGTGGGCGGAAGGCCGAGCCGCGGATACACGACCGTGTTGACCTCCCAGAACGCGGTGACGAGCTGGCCGACGAGCGCGTTGTCGAGGTGGGCGAGCAGGTCGGAGTGGAAGGCGCGGTCCTCCTCGGCGAACGCCTCGCCTCTGGCGCTCTTCTCCTCCATCGCATCCACCACCTGGTGCAGCCCGGGGTTGCTCGTGCCTGCCAGGGCGGCGCAGACCTGCTCCGCCATCGCCAGGTCGAGCGCTTCGCGCACCTCGACGACCTCGCGCAGGGCGGCGAAGTCGTCCTCCGGACCGAGGACGCCGCGGAAGACGAGCCCTTCCACCAGCGGGGCAAGCGACAATTGACCGACGTACGTTCCGTAGCCGTGACGAACCTCAACGATGTCGAGGGCGGCGAGCGTCCTCATCGCCTCACGCACGCTGGACCGGCTCACGCCGAGTTCTGCGCACAGTTCCGCCTCCGTGGGAAGGAGGTCACCCGGCTGAAGCCGGTGGATGAGGATGTAGTCCTTGATCTGGTCTGTCACCGACGTTCGGCGTTGGCTGTGGGTCGAGGAGAACATTCCGGACGTGGTGGGCTCGAACGCCATTGTGGACTTGACCTTTCCGCGGGATGTGCACTACTTTCAGTATACCCACGTAGGACATCAGACGTCCGATCTCAGGAGAGGCAGTTCAATGTTGAGAGATTCACTCCAGAAACAAACGAGCAGACGCACCTTCCTCGCAGCCACCGGCGCCGCCGGAATCGTCGCGGCTCTCGCGGCGTGCAGCGGTCCGCCCTCGACCACCGGAAAGGCCGGAACCGCAGCAGCAGCGGGATCGGTCGACAAGAACGGAACGATCACGGCGGGCATGTCGTACGCGCTCGGCACCGGCTTCGACCCGATGACCACCACCGGCGCGCTCACGATGGCCGCCAACTGGCACACCCTCGAAGGTCTCGTCGAGCTCGACCCTGTGACCCGCAAGGCGTACGCCGCCCTCGGCAAGGCCCTGCCGAAGCAGGTCGACAGCACCACGTACACCGTCGCCCTCCGCGACGGTGCGACCTTCCACGACGGAAGCAAGGTCACCGTCGACGACGTCCTGTTCTCCTTCCAGCGCGTGCTCGACCCCGCCAACGCCTCCCTGTACGCCGGATTCCTCCCCTTCCTCTCGGCCGACAGCGTCACCAAGGTCGACGACACCACCGTGCAGTTCAAGACGGCGTACCCCTTCCCGCTGTTCGCCGAGCGCATCTCGGTCGTGAAGGTCGTTCCGAAGGCCATCGTCACCGCAGACCCGAAGGCGTTCGACGCCCTCCCCACCGGCACCGGCCCGTACAAGATCACGGCGGCCACCGCGAACGACAAGCTCAGCTTCGAGCGCCACGACGCGTACAACGGCTCACGCCCCGCCCTTGCCGCGGCGATGACCTGGAACCTGCTGTCCGACCCGTCCGCGCGCGTCAGTGCGATGCAGTCCAAGCGCGTCAACGCCATCGAGGATGTGCCGTACCTCAACGTCGACGGGCTCTCCCGCGTCGTGAAGACCGAGTCTGTGCAGTCGTTCGGCCTGCTCTTCATGATGTTCAACACCACCGTGAAGCCGTTCGACGACAAGCGCGTCCGTCAGGCGCTGTTCTACGCGATCGACATGGACAAGCTGATCAAGAACGGGATGCTCGGCAACGCGGAGGCCGCATCCAGCTACGTGCAGAACGACCACCCCGACTACGTCAAAGCCAAGACCGTCTACAAGCACGACCCCGCCAAGGCGAAGTCGCTGCTCAAGGCCGCCGGCGTCTCCAACCTGTCGATCACGCTCCTGACCACCGACACCGGCTGGGTCAAGGACGTGGCGCCGCTCATCAAGGAAGACCTGGATGCGGTGGGCGTCAGCACCACGCTCGACATCGGCCAGTCGGCCGGGCAGTACAAGAAGGTCGACAACAACCAGTTCGAGGTGATGGTCGCCCCAGGCGACCCCTCGGTCTTCGGAAACGACGCCGACCTCCTGCTGCGCTGGTTCTACGCGGACAACATCTGGTCGCAGAAGCGCTACCGCTGGAACTCCGGCGCCGAGTTCGACACGCTCCAGAAGCTCCTCGACCAGGGCGCGCAGGAGACCGATCGCAAGCAGCAGCTCGCCACCTGGAGCGAGATCTACAACCTGGTCTCGGACGAGGTCCCGCTCTACCCCCTGCTGCACCGCAAGCTGCCGACCGCCTGGGACTCCAGCGCCCTCGCGGACTTCAAGCCGATCTCGATGACCGGCCTGTCGTTCCTCGGCGTCGGCCCGACGAAGTAGCGCCCAACGGTGGGGCCGGTCGACCCCGGCCCCACCGCCTCCCTCCAGCCCCCTTTAGGAGTCACGCATGGTCGCACTCGTGCGCCTCGCCGGACGGCGTCTGATCGCCCTGCCGTTCATGATCCTCGGGATCACCCTCTTGGTCTTCATCGTGCTGCAGTTCGCGCCGACCGACCCGGCCACGAACGCGCTCGGTGAGAGCGCGAGCGACGCGGCCAAAGCCACCTGGCGGCAGGAGAACGGATACAACGATCCGCTCATCGTCCGCTACCTCGCCTTCCTCGGCCACCTCATCCAGGGCAACCTCGGCAACACGGTCCCGCCGAGCCAATCGGTCAGCGGCCTGATCGGCACGGCGTTCCCGCTCACCCTGCAGCTCACCTTCCTTGGCCTCATCATCGCCATCGTGCTCGCCGCCGTGCTCGGCGTGACGGCCGCCCTCTACCGCGACCGCTGGCCCGACCAGGTGATCCGCGTCGTCTCGATCGCCGGGATCGCGGTGCCGTCGTTCTGGCTGGCGATCCTGCTCATCCAGCAGTTCGCCCTCACCTGGCCGATCTTCCCGACCGGTGGATACACGTCCCCCCAGGACTCGTTCGGCGGCTGGCTGCAGTCGATGTTCCTTCCCGCCCTCGCGCTCGCGGTGCCGGTCGCCGCATCCCTCACCAGGGTCGTGCGCACCTCGATGGTCGAAGAGCTCGACCGCGACTACGTGCGCACCGCGATCGGCAGCGGCCTCCCGCGCAGCGTGGTGATCGGCAGGAACGTCTTCCGCAACGCCCTCATCACCCCGATCACGGTTCTCGGACTGCGCGTCGGCTACCTGCTCGGCGGCGCCATCGTCATCGAGGTGATCTTCGACCTGCCGGGGATGGGCCAGCTCATCCTCAACGGCGTGACGGCGGGCGACACCAACCTGGTGCAGGGCGTCACCATCACGATCGCGCTCACTTTCGTGATCGTCAACACGATCGTCGACCTCCTCTACCTGGTGGTCAATCCTCGAATCAGGACGGTGTAAACGATGCGTCGCACACTCGCCGATCGCCTCTCCGCTCCCGGACTGCGCTTCAAGGCTCTCCCTCTGTCATCGAAGATCTCGCTGGTCTTCTTCCTCATCGTGGTGCTGGCGGCGATCTTTGCCCCGCTGGTCGCTCCGCACGACCCGCTGAAGTCGGGCGTCCCAGCGCAGCCGCCGTCGTTCGACAACTGGTTCGGCACCGACCGCAGCGGACGCGACATCTTCTCCCGCCTCATCTACGGCGCAAGGTCGTCGCTCGCCATCGGCCTCGGCGCAACAGCTCTCGCTCTCATCGTCGGCGGCATCATCGGCGCCGTCGCCGCCACGGCGCACCGCTGGGTCAACGAGGGCATCATGCGCATCCTCGACGTCATCATGTCGTTCCCCGGCATCGCGCTCGCCATCGTGTTCGTGGCCGTGTTCGGCAAGAGCCTGCCTGTGCTCATCGCGACGATCGCGTTCCTCTATGTTCCGCAGTTGGCACGCATCGTGCGCGCCAACGTCCTCAGCCAGTTCGGCGAGGACTACGTGGCGGCCGAACGCGTGCTCGGGGCGCGCACCTCGTACATCCTGCTCAAGCACGTCTTCCGCAACTGCGCGGCGCCCATCCTGGTCTTCGCGACCATCCTTGTCGCCGACGCGATCGTGTTCGAGGCGAGCCTGTCGTTCATCGGCGCCGGCGTGCAGGAGCCCGCCCCGTCCTGGGGCAACGTGATCTCCAGCGGCAAGAACCTGCTGCTGGCCGGCGGCTGGTGGGCGACCCTGTTCCCCGGCCTCCTCATCCTGATCACAGTGCTCGCCCTCAACGTGCTGGCCGAGGGGCTGACGGATGCGATGGTCAGGCCGAGCATCCGCCGCCGCGCCACAGCGCCGGAGTCCATCCCCACCGACGCCGGCACCGCATCCGTCGTCACCGCGGAGTCGCTGGACAACGTCGGAGCACTGGAGGAGGACGAGGAGAGCAGCATCGCGGCCGACCCGCTCGACCCTGTCGCCCCCGACCCCGCCCTCGTGCTGCACCTGCAGCACCTCGGCGAGGCGGAGCGCCGCCGGACCGACCGGCTGGTCTTCGACGCCGACGTGCCCCCGCTCCTGGAGGTGCAGAGCCTCAGCATCCGGTTCCCCGACCGCCACGGAGACGTGGATGTGGTCGACAGGCTCAGCTTCTCCGTCCGTCCGGGCGAGACGATGGCGATCGTGGGAGAGTCCGGATCGGGCAAGAGCCTGTCGAGCCTCGCGGTGATGGGACTGCTCCCCGCCAACGCCGAGGTGACGGGCCGCATCCTGTTCGAGGGTCGCGATCTGCTCACGATGACCGAGCACGAGCGCAACGCCCTCCGCGGCCACGAGATGTCGATGGTGTACCAGGATGCGCTCAGCTCTCTGAACCCGTCCATGCTCATCAGGGCGCAGCTCAAGCAGCTCATCCGGCGCGGAGGGACACGCAGTGCGGAAGAGCTCATGGAGCTCGTCGGACTCGACCCTGTGCGCACCCTCAAGAGCTATCCGCACGAGCTGTCGGGTGGTCAGCGGCAGCGCGTCCTCATCGCGATGGCGCTCACCCGCAGCCCGAAACTGGTCGTCGCCGACGAACCGACCACAGCGCTGGACGTGACGGTTCAGGCGCAGATCATCGACCTGCTCAACGACCTGCGCGCCAAGCTCGGCTTCGCCCTCGTGTTCGTCAGCCACGACCTCGCGCTCGTCGCCGAGGTGGCGCACTGCATCACCGTGATGTACGCGGGCCAGGTGGTCGAGAGCGCGCCGACGGCCGAACTGCTGCTGCACCCGCAGCACGAGTACACCCGCGGCCTCCTCGGCTCCGTGCTCTCCATCGAGTCCGGCGCCACCAGGCTGCACCAGATCCCCGGCACCGTGCCGACGCCGCGCGACTTCGCGAAGGGCGACCGGTTCGCATCCCGATCGGTGGAGCGGCCTGGGGCAGGGATCGACGTGCGGCCGGAGCTGCGGCTCGTCGACGGCACGACAGACCACTACGTCGCCTCCCTCCCGGAGACGGCGAACGCGCAGAAGGGAGCGGCACTGTGACAGGAGCCGACATCCTCACCCTGGACCACGTGCACGTCGTGCACACCGCCAGGACGGGCAAGCTGTTCAAGCCGGACAAGGTGCACGCCGTCAACGACGTGAGCCTGACGATCCGTCGAGGAGAGACCATCGGCATCGTCGGCGAGTCCGGCTGCGGCAAGTCCACGCTCGCCCGCGTGCTCGTCGGGCTGCAGCAGCCGACGGACGGCGACGTGCTCTACCAGGGGCGGAGCGTCCTCACCAAGGATCGCGCCACCAGGAAGGCGCTCGGCAAGGCGGTCTCCATCGTCTTCCAGGACCCGTCCACGGCGCTCAACTCCCGCATGACCATCCACGACATCCTGCGCGACCCGCTGGATGTGCACGCGATGGGCACCGGGGCGCAGCGCGAGCGCCGCATCCTGGAGCTGCTCGACCTGGTGGGGCTGCCGCGCTCGGCGGCGGAGGTGCTGCCGAGCCACGTCTCGGGCGGTCAGCGCCAGCGCGTCGCCATCGCCAGGGCGCTCGCGCTCGAACCCGACCTGATGGTCGCCGACGAGCCGACCAGCGCGCTCGACGTGTCGGTGCGCGCCCAGATCCTCAACCTGCTCAGCGACCTGAAGGAACGCCTCGACCTGGCGATGGTCTTCATCTCGCACGACATCCAGACCGTCCGCTACGTCTCCGACCGCATCGTCGTCATGTACTACGGCCGGATCGTCGAGGAGGGCACAGCCGCCTCGGTGTTCGACAACCCGAGCGACGACTACACCAGGAAGCTCCTCGGCGCGGCGCCATCGCTGCTCTGACCATCCATCCTTCGAGAACCACACCATCAGCACCACGAGCATCACCATTGGAGAGAACAGTGAGCAAGCCCAGTTTTTCCGGAGTCATCCCGCCCATCGTCACGCCGTTCGCCGAGGACGGCTCGCTCGACGTCGCCTCCTTCGAGCGCCTGATCGAGTCGCAGATCACCGCGGGCGTCAACGGGCTGTTCGCGCTCGGCTCGTCCGGTGAGGTCGGCTTCCTGACCGACGCCGCGCGCTCCGCCGTGCTCACGGAGGCGGTCAGGATCGCGGGGGGCAGGGTGCCCGTGCTCGCCGGCGTGAACGACATGTCGACCGCCCGCGTCATCGAGCAGATCCGCATCGCAGAGTTCGCCGGTGTGGATGCGGTGGTCGCCACTGTTCCGTTCTACGTGCGCCCGAACATCGTCGAGATCGAGTCGCACTTCCGAGCGCTCGCCGCGGCGACCAGCCTGCCGATCTTCGCATACGACGTTCCCGTCCGCGTGAACCTCAAGCTCGAACGCGACCTCCTCATCCGCCTGGGCCTGGACGGCGTGATCGCGGGGGTGAAGGACTCCAGCGGCGACGACGTCGCCTTCCGCCGCCTGGTCGCGGCAAACGAGGCGGCAGGCCGCCCGCTGGTGCTGTTCACCGGGCACGAGATCGTCGTCGACGGCGCGCTGCTCGCCGGGGCGGACGGTGTCGTCCCCGGCCTCGGAAACGTCGATCCAGCGTCGTACGTCCGCCTCTTCGAGGCGGCGAAGGCGGGGGACTGGGCGGAGGCCAAGCGCATCCAGGACCAGCTCGCCTCGCTGTTCGAGATCGTGTTCCAGGCGCAGGGCGTGAGTGGAGAGGCCGCAGGGCTCGGCGCGTTCAAGACGGCACTGCAGGCCATCGGCGTCATCGACAGCAACCGCATGGCGCACCCGGTGCCGACGTTGGAAGGCGAGACGGTCGACCGCATCCGCGCCATCGTGGAGGAGTCCGGGCTGCTCGTCCGATGAGCGGCACGGTGGGCGCGGGTGCGCGCGCTGGCGCCGGTGTGCGCGCCGGCGCTGGTATGCACGCCGGTGCGGGCGCTGACGCGGGCGCGGGCGCTGGCGCGGACGCTCCGGTGGCGGGCGGGAGGTTCGCGGTCGGCATCGACATCGGCGGCACCAAGACGGCCGCCGGCCTGGTCGACATCGCGACCGGCGCCGTCGTCGTGCGGAGCGAGGCTCCCACCCCTTCCGCCGCAGGCCCCGATGCGGTGCTCGCCACCGCGATCCGCCTCGCCGAATCGGTGATCGCCTCCGCACCGTCCCTGTCCCGCGTCGTATCGGCGGGCGTCGGAGCGGCCGGCGTCATCGACCCCGTCCGCCGCGTGGTGGTGTCCGCGACCGACACGTTGCCCGGCTGGGCAGGCACCCCGATCGGCGAGGCTGTCGAATCCGCCATCGGCGTCCCTGTCGTCGTCGAGAACGACGTGCACGCCCACGCCATCGGCGAGGCGCGCTCCGGCGCCGGCCGTGGCCGCGGAACGGTGTTGCTGGTCGCAGCCGGCACCGGCATCGGTGGAGCGCTCATCGCCGACGGTGCGCTCGTGCGCGGCGCCGGCCACGTCGCTGGGCACTACGGCCACCTGCCGTCCGTGGAGGCGCATGGCCTGCCGTGCACCTGCGGGCGGACTGGGCATGTGGAGATGATCGCGGCTGGGCCGGCGATCCTCGCGGCCTATCTGCGAGCGGGCGGATCGTCTGTGCCGGACACTCGGGCGGTATTCGCTCTCGCGGACGCCGGGGACGAGCTCGCTGCCGCGACGATCACGCTGGCCGCGACCGCCCTCGGCCGCACGATCGGCGGACTGGTGAACGCCATCGACCCTGACATCGTCGTCATCGGCGGCGGTTTAGCGGCGACCGGCGCCCGCTGGTGGAACCCGCTGCGCGCCGGAATCGACGCGGAGACGATCCCCGCAGCGACGGGCCTCCCGGTCGTCGCCGCCGAACGCGGAGGGGATGCGGCCATCGTCGGGGCGGCGCTGGCGTCGGCATCCATTCCTCCCCTTGTGCCGAACGAACGACCAGCTTCTGGAGAACCATGTTGAGAATCGCCCACACCCTCGAAACCCTGGCCGGCGGTCTCATCGTCTCCTGTCAGGCATACCCTGGCGAGCCCATGCGCAGCCCGGAGACCATGGCCCAGGTCGCCCAGTCGGCTGTCATCGGCGGCGCGGTCGGCATCCGCGCGCAGGGTCCGGGCGACATCGCGCTCATCCGCGACAGGGTGGACCTCCCCCTGATCGGCCTCTGGAAGGCGGGCGACGCCGACGTGTTCATCACGCCGACCCTTCGGCACGCAGTCAGCGTGCACGCAGCAGGCGCGACGGTCGTCGCGATCGACGGCACCCGCCGGGAACGGCCGGACGGCCTCACGCTCGCCGAAACGATCCACCGGCTCAAAGATCTCACCGGCGCCACCGTGATGGCCGACGCCGGCTCGCTCTCCGACGCCATCGCCGCCGTGGAAGCGGGGGCGGACTGCGTCGGAACCACGCTGGCCGGTTACACCGAGGAACGCCGGAAGACGGACGGCCCCGACCTCGAGCTGCTGGCGGAGGTGGTCGCAGCGGTGGACGTGCCGGTGATCGCCGAGGGCCGCATCCACACCCCGGCGCAGGCCGCGGCGGCGATGGATGCCGGCGCATACGCGGTCGTGGTCGGCACCGCGATCACGCACCCGGCCACGATCACCCGCTGGTTCGCGGACGCGGTCGCACGGTGACCGGAGTTTCTGCTGGGGTGTTCGTCGGCGCATATGCCGCATCCCCCGCCCACGCGACGTGGAATGCGGCACTCGAGTCGGAGTTCTTCGCCGGGCTGGACGCGCTGCCGGAGGTCCGCGGACTGGAGCTTCCGTGGATCGGCGGCCTCCACCCGCACGACGACGCGTGGCTGCTCCGCGCCTTCCCGCGCCGGTTCGATGCGGTGCTGACGAGCATCCCCGGCACGATGAAGCGGCTCGGCTCTGCTCCGTCCTACGGCCTCGCGTCCCGCGACCCGGACGGCCAGGCCGACGCTGTTGCGGAGGCCCGTCGCATGCGCGACGCCGTCCGCCGCCTGAACGACGCGGTCGGACGCCAGGCGGTGACCGCCGTCGAGCTGCACAGCGCTCCGTCCGCCCTTCGTGGAGACCGTGCGTCGCTCGCCGTGTCGCTGGCCGAGCTGGCCGGCGACGCGAACGCTTGGGACGGCGCAGCCATCGTGGTCGAGCACTGCGACGCGTTCCTGCCTCGGCAGCAACCGGAGAAGGGCTTCCTCGACCTGGCAGACGAACTCGCCGCCATGGACGGCCTCCCGCAGTGGGTCGGCCTCAGTATGAATTGGGGCCGCTCCGCGATCGAGCTGAGGGACGGAAGCCTGGTCACCGAGCAGCTCCGAATCGCCGCAACCTCCGGACGCCTCCGCGGCCTGATGCTCTCCGGCGCCTCTGCACAGCAGTCGCCGTTCGGCGCGCCCTGGGTGGATGCGCACCACCCGATGACCCCGACGCCCGACTTCGCATACGGCGAACCGACCTCGCTGCTCACCCCGGACCTCCTCACGGACGCCGTCACTGCGGCAGACGGCGTGGACTGGCTGGGCTTCAAGTTCGGCTGGGCGGAGCGCACGGCCCCGGTCGCGCCTCGCGTCGACATGATCGCGACCGCGGCTCGCCTGGTGATCGCCGCTGTCGCTGATGCCACCGCCTCTCAGGGAGCTGGAATGCAGGGCGGCGCGGTGCCGCCTAAGCTAGGGGGGTGAGTAAGGCCGACCTCAGTAAACAGCCCGCGCAGGTCGCCGCCATGTTCGATGAGGTGTCGACGCACTACGACAGGACCAACAACGTCCTCTCGATGGGCAACGCGGCTCTCTGGCGTGTGGCGACGACCAAGGCCGTCGGCCCAAGGGCGGGCGAGACCATTCTCGACGTCGCTGCGGGCACGGGGACCTCGAGCGCATCCCTCGCGAAGAACGGCGCGACCGTTGTGGCCGCCGACTTCTCGGAAGGAATGATCGAGGTCGGGCGCCGCCGCCAGGCAGACAACCCGTTCGTCCGGTTCGTCCAGGCGGACGCCACGCAGCTTCCGTTCGACGACGACCAGTTCGACGCCGTCACCATCTCGTTCGGCCTCCGCAACATCGTCGACCCGAAGAAGGCGCTCGCTGAGTTCTACCGCGTGACGAAGCCGGGTGGACGCGTCGTGATCTGCGAGTTCTCCCAGCCCCCCGCATCCATTGTGCGCACCGGATACTCCGCGTACCTCCGTTTCGGGATGCCCGTGCTGGCCAAGCTGGCGAGCTCCAACCCCGCCGCGTACGAATACCTGATGGACTCCATCGAGGCATGGCCGTCTCAGCCCGTGCTCGCCGACTGGCTCCGCGAGGCCGGATTCGAGCACGTCGCGTACCGCAACCTCACCTACGGAATCGTCGCCCTGCACCGCGGGTACAAGCCACGGGATGCGGGTGGAGCGCGCGCGACGGAGGCCGCCGGCGCGACGTCGTCGACCCCCGGCCCCACGCCCCCTGCCACCAAGCCCGCCGACGCGAAGTCTGCTGAAGTGAAGGCAGCGGCTGCCGCGAAGCCTGCCGCCGCCGCGAAGCCGGCTGGTGCGAAGCCTGCTGCTGCGAAGCCTGCCGCTGCTGCGAAGCCTGCCACTGCGAAGTCCGCTGCCGCGAAGCCCGCCACGGCAAAGCCCGCGGCCGCCAAGCCCAGCACGGCAAAGAAGCCAGCGCCTGCAAAGCCCACCACCGCGAAACGCACCACCGCAGAACCCACCACCGCCAAGCCCGCGCGCTCCAACCGAGCAGCGGGCGCCACGGGGTCGTCGGATTCGTCCGGCGTCCCACCCGAGGGGGAGTAGTGCCACCAAGCGTCCCCGCTGTGCGACGCACCGCGTCGCTGTCCAGCCAAATCGGCCTGACGGAGCGGATCTTCTCGTCCGGTCAGGACAGGGAGCTCGCTTCCGCTGTCGACGCCGGGCTCGCGCTCGTCGAAGAGGGTCTGCACGCCGAGATGCGGTTCGCCGACAATCTCGCCGACGTCACCGCCCGCTACCTGCTGGAGGCCGGCGGCAAACGGGTGCGTCCCATGCTGACCCTGCTCACGGCGCAGCTCGGGCTCGGCAACACCCCGGAGGTGCTGCAGGCAGCGGAGGCCGTGGAGATCACGCACCTCGCCTCGCTCTACCACGATGACGTCATGGACGACTCGCAGATGCGACGTGGTGTGCCGAGCGCCCAGTTCGTCTGGGGCAATTCGGTGGCCGTGCTCACCGGCGATCTGCTGTTCGCGAGGGCGAGCAAGATGGTCTCCACCCTGGGCGAGCGCGCCATCCAGTTGCAGGCGGACACGTTCGAGCGGCTCTGCCTCGGGCAGCTGCACGAGACGATCGGTCCGCAGGACGGCGAAGACCCCGTGGAGCACTACATCCGCGTGCTGGAGGACAAGACAGGTTCGCTCATCGCCGTCGCCGCCCAGATGGGCGTCGTGTTCGCGAAGGCGCCGGAGGAGTACGAGCAGCCCGTCGTGACGTTCGGCGAGAAGATCGGCGTCGCCTTCCAGATCATCGACGACGTGATCGACCTGTCGTCGCAGGGCGTCAAGGAGACGGGCAAGACGCCGGGCAACGACCTCCGCGCCGGCGTCGCGACGCTCCCCGTGCTGCGCCTGCGCGAGCTCGCAGAGTCGGACGCGGACGCGCGCGCCCTGCTCGACCGCCTCGAGCGCGACGTGATCGGCACGGCGGAGGACGGCGAGATCACTCCGGCCGCGACCGCCGCCATCGCCGCGCTGCGCGACCACCCGGTGACCGCGCAGACGCTGGAGGAAGCCCACCGCTGGGCACGCGAGGCCGTCGAAGCGCTCGAACCGCTGCCGACCGGGCCCGTCAAGAAGGCGCTGATCCGCTTCGCGGACACCATCGTCGAACGTTCCAGCTGAGCAAGAAAGACACAACGAATGACCAAATTGCGACTGGCCATCGTCGGTGCGGGCCCCGCCGGCATTTACGCGGCAGACATCCTCCTGAAGGCGGAGCGTGCCTTCGACGTCTCCATCGACCTGTTCGAGGCCCTTCCCGCGCCGTACGGCCTCGTCCGTTACGGCGTCGCTCCCGACCACCCGCGCATCAAGGGCATCATCACCGCTCTGCGCGAGGTGCTCGACCGCGGTGACATCCGCATCTTCGGCAACGTGACGTACGGCGAGGACATCACCCTCGACGACCTCAAGCGCCACTACAACGCTGTGATCTTCGCGACAGGCGCCGTGCACGACGCCGACCTGGACATCCCTGGCGTCGAGCTCGAAGGCTCGTACGGCGCTGCCGACTTCGTGAGCTGGTTCGACGGCCACCCGGATGTGCCGCGCACCTGGCCGCTCGAGGCCGAGTCCGTCGCCGTGATCGGCAACGGCAACGTGGCGCTCGACGTGTCGCGCATCCTCGCGAAGCACGCCGACGATCTGCTCCCCACCGAGATCCCGGACAACGTCTACGAGATCCTCAAGAACTCGCCCGTCACCGACGTGCACGTCTTCGGGCGGCGCGGACCAGCGCAGGTGAAGTTCACGCCGCTGGAGCTCCGCGAGCTCGGCGAGCTGCGCGATGTGGACATGATCCTCTACGACGAGGACTTCGACTACGACGAGCAGTCCAAGGCGGCCATCACCAGCAACAAGCAGGTGATGGTGATCGACCGCGTGCTGCAGCAGTGGCGCCAACGCGAGGTGGGGACCGCATCCCGCCGGCTGCACCTGCACTTCTATGCCAAGCCACTCGAGATCGTCTCCGACGGCGACGGCCACGTGGCGGCGTTCCGGTACGAGCGCACCGCCTCCGATGGCGAGGGCGGCGTGCGCGGCACCGGGGAGATCCGTGAGGTGCCGATCCAGGCGATCTACCGCGCGGTCGGCTACTTCGGCTCGCCGCTGCCGGGCATCCCGTTCGACAAGAAGCACGGCGTGATTCCCAACCACGAGGGCCAGGTGCTGCGCAAGGGCGACAACGAGCGCATGTACGGCGTGTACGCCACGGGGTGGATCAAGCGCGGGCCGGTCGGCCTCATCGGTCATACCAAGTCGGACGCCATGGAAACCATCAAACATGTGATCAATGATCAGGGGAACTGGTGGGCCCCCACCGATCCCTCCGAGGAATCTGTGGAGAACCTGCTGCGCGAGCGTGGTGTGGAGTACACGAACCTCGACGGCTGGCACAACCTCGACACCCACGAGCAGGCGCTCGGGGCGGAGCGCGGTCGCGCCCGCGTCAAGGTCGTGCCGCGCGACGAGATGGTCCGCGTCTCGAACGCGACGAACGCGACACCCACGGAGACGCCGGCGCAGGACTGACGCTCGCGCGATCCCGTCACGCCTGCCACGCTGGGGTGATGACGCACGCGCAGGGGTGGACGCAGGATGTGCTCGGGGATGCATTCGAACAGCTCACGCTGCCGTTGAAGCCGGATGCGGAGGGCGAGGTCGTGGCGACCCTGGTGCGCTACGTCCCGCCGCCGCACCTCGCCGACCTGCGCCTGCACAGGCCGGTGGCCGCCGACACGGATGTGCTGTACGTCCACGGCTGGTCCGACTACTTCTTCCAGAAGGAGCTCGCAGCGTTCTGGCACGAGAACGGCGCGCGGTTCTTCGCCATCGACCTGCGCAAGTACGGCAGGAGTCTGCGGCCGTGGCAGACCCCCGGGTTCGTCGACGATCTCGCCACCTATGACGAGGAGTTGGATGCGGCCATCGCCATCATCGCGGAGAGCGGCCAGAAGGGCCGCAAACTGGTCCTCCTCGGCCACTCGACCGGCGGATTGACGCTCAGCCTCTGGGCGGACCGCCACCCTGGACGAGCGGATGCGCTGGTCCTGAACAGCCCGTGGCTCGAGTTCCAGGCGCACTCGGCCGGGCGGGCGGCGCTCGCCCCGCTGATCGGCCTTCAGGCCCGCGTGGATCCCCGTGCCCCACTCCCGAACGTCGACCTCGGCTTCTACACCAGGAGTGTGTCGTCGACCATGGAGGGTGAGTGGGACTACGACCTGAACTGGCGCCCGGTCAGGGGTTTCGCCGTGCGCCCTGTGTGGCTGGCCGCGGTCATGGCCGGACACGCGCGCGTGGCGTCCGGTCTGGCGATCGACGCTCCCGTGCTCACGATGGTGTCGGCGCGCTCCACGATTCTGCCGAGGTGGACGCCGGAGATGCTGAGCTCGGACATCGTCCTCGTGGTGGACGAGATCGCCCAGCGCGCCCTCAAGCTGGCCCCGACCGTGACCGTCTCCCGCATCGACGGCGCCCTGCACGACATCTTTCTGTCCCGCGAGCCGGTGCGAAGGCACGCGTACGCTGAGCTGCGCCGCTGGCTGCACGGCTATCTGCGCTGAGCACCGGACGAACGGGATGCACGGGATGCGCGCGCCCGCCGGCGCAGGACACCGCGCATCCCGGACCGGCTAGCGGAAGTTGACGAACTGCAGGGCGACGTCGAGGTCGGCGCCCTTGAGCAGGTTCATCGTGGCCTGCAGGTCGTCGCGGCTCTTGGAGGAGACGCGGAGCTCGTCGCCCTGGATCTGCGACTTGACGCTCTTCGGTGCTTCGTCGCGGATGAGCTTGTTGATCTTCTTGGCGGCGTCCTGCTCGATGCCGTTCTTGATCCCGGCCTCGATGCGGAACTCCTTGCCGGACGCATACGGCTCGCCGGTGTCGAGCGACCGGAGGGAGATGCCGCGCTTGATCAGTTTCGACTCGAACACCTCGAGGACGGCTTTGACGCGCTCCTCGGTGTTGGCCTTCATCAGGACCTTTTCACCGCTCCACTCGATGGAGGCGCCGACGTTCTTGAAGTCATAGCGCTGCTCCACCTCTTTGCGCGCCTGGTTGAGGGCGTTGTCGGCCTCCATCTTGTCGACCTTGCTGACCACGTCGAACGATGAGTCTGCCATTCGTCGCCACCTTCCTGAGAGAACCACGGGTGCCGTGCGGCACCACACAATTCAAACAGGGTCGGCCGCGAACGCCAATACGGGGCGACTACGCGGTCTGCTGCAGTTCGGCCAGATAGGTCACGTGGCAGCCGTCTCCGCTGCACTCCACGCACACCGTGACCTCTTCGTCGTGCTGGAACGGGTCGGCGCCGGTTCCGTCGCACCGTTCGCAAATCTCCAAGGTTCTCATGCCGACGATTCTGCGCCGCACCACCGACATTGCGGGCAGTGGATGCGGGGTGTCGCGGATCGGCGCAGAGCCCGCAGTGCGCATCTCCTCCTCCGGTCGAACCGCACGTGGTACGAGGGTCCGACGACACGCCGCCGCGCGCTTCCTAGGCTCGGGGGCATGCGACTCACATACGACCCGGAGCTCGACGTCGCGCACTTCCGCCTCGACGTCCCGACCGATCCGTCCCTGCCAGACCGCTCCGCCGTTCCGGATGCTCCGGCAGCAGGGGCGCATATCGATGCGGAGTTCGACGCGGCCGGGTTCCTCGTGGGGTTCGAGGTGCTCGGGGCGCACCTCGTGCTGCGGCCGGACGTGCTCGCTGCGGCCGAGCGCGCGAGCCGCGCCTAGCTCGGGGACGCTCCACCCGCATCCATCGGGCGCACCAGCGGCAGGTAGATGGTGTCGATGATCTCGGCGACCGTCTCCGGCGGCACCGGCTTCAGCGTCATGATGGCGTCGTGCCGGAAGAGGTCGAACGGCAGCGCAGCGATGCGCGGCGTGAGGCGTGCAGGGTCGATCTCACCGCGGGCGATCGCCCGCTCGAGGATGACGTCCATCGCCGTCGTGCTGCCACCGAGGAGGACCTCGCGCAGGTCGGCGAGGCTCGTTCCCGTCTCGGCGAAGTAGCCCCCGAGGTGCACGCTGAGCGCTGCGGCGAACCCGAGCCTCGTCCGGTTGGCGATGTCCAGCAGCGCGATCAGGTCGCCCCGGAGACTGCCCGTGTCCGGGGTGGCCGGACGGTCGCGGGTGCCGGCGCGGGCGATGGCGGCCCGCACGAGTTCCTGCCTGGTCGGCCAGCGACGATACACCACGGGGCGGCTGGTGCCGGCGCGGGCGGCGACGGCGTCGATGGTGAACGCGGCGTAGCCGTTCTGCACCAGCTGGTCCCAGGCGGCGTCGAGGATCGCGTTCTCCAGCTCGACGCCTCTGCGGCGGCGAGCGGGTGCTTCCTGCTCGACAAGATCCATTTGCGTATCTTATCGCGTCGGCCTATGATCGCCATAAGATACAGTCGCGTACCTTAAGGAGACATGGTGGCGGAGAAGACCAAGCTCGATCCGGGGGTTGTCCGCATCGCGGTCGTGGTGATCGTCGGCGCGCTCGCCGTGATCTTCGACACGACGATCGTGAGCGTCGCCCTGCACACGCTCGCGACGGAACTGCACACCTCCGTCGACACCATCCAGTGGGTCAGCACGGGATACCTGCTCGCCCTCGGCGTCACCATCCCCATCGTCGGCTGGGCACAGCAGCGCATCGGCGGCAAGCGGCTCTGGATCATCGCCCTCGCGATCTTCCTGCTCGGCTCCGTGCTCTGCAGCCTGGCCTGGGACGCGCCCAGCCTGATCGGGTTCCGCGTGGTTCAGGGGATCGGCGGCGGCATCATGCTCCCGCTGATGTCCACCCTGGTGATGCAGGCGGCGCACGGCCAGAACCTGGGCCGCATCATGTCGGCGGTGAGCCTCCCCGCGGTGCTCGGCCCGATCCTCGGACCGGTGCTCGGCGGCCTCATCCTCAGCTTCCTCGACTGGCGCTGGCTGTTCTGGGTGAACGTGCCGTTCTGCGCCGTCGGAATCGTCCTCGCGATCCGGATGCTGCCCAGGGACACGCTCGGCGCGCGTCCCAAGCTCGACTGGGTGGGACTCGTGCTTCTCTCACCGGCGGTCGTGGGACTGCTCTACGGGCTCTCGAACGTGAGCAAGGACGGCGGCTTCGCGCGCGGCGACGTGCTCGTGCCCGTGATCGCCGGCGCGCTCCTGCTCGCTGCGTTCGCGTTCTGGTCGGCGCACCGTGCCGGCGCAGCGCTCGTGGACGTCCGGCTGTTCCGGCACCGCCCCGTCTCGTCGGCGTCGGCTCTGCTGTTCCTCTCCGGCGCATCC
This sequence comes from Leifsonia sp. Root227, assembly GCF_001428745.1. Classification (GTDB taxonomy): domain Bacteria; phylum Actinomycetota; class Actinomycetes; order Actinomycetales; family Microbacteriaceae; genus Leifsonia. The sequence continues at coordinate 355,028 of NZ_LMIO01000001.1, forward strand.
CTGTACGGCGCGATGCTGCTCCTACCTCTCTACTTCCAGGAGGTCAGGGGGACGGACGCGCTCGGCGCGGGCCTGCTTCTCGTACCGCAGGGAATCGGCACGCTGTTCAGCCGGGCGGCGGCAGGGCGGTTCACGGATCGCTTCGGCGCCCGCTGGGTGTCCGTGATCGGGTTCGCGATCGTCGGCATCGCGACGGTGCCGTTCGCATTCGCCACACCGACGACGAACGAGTGGATGCTCATGGCAGCGCTCCTCGTCCGCGGCTTCGGGCTCGGGGCGGTCACCATCCCGCTGATGACGGTCGCGTTCGTCGGGCTGGAGCGCTCGGACGTTCCGCACGCGAGCATCCTGACCAGGATCGCGACGCAGCTCGGCGGATCGTTCGGGGTGGCGCTCCTCGCGGTCGTCCTGCAGGGCGCCGCGGTGGGGGCGCACTCGCTGGCCGGGATCGCAGACGCGTTCGACCAGGCGTTCTGGTGGGCGATCGGGTTCACGGTGGTGGCGATCGGACTGTCGCTGCTGCTCCCCGGCAGGCCGGCGGCAGCAGACGTGGCGCCCACCGCGGCCGCCGTCGCCACCCCGCCCGCCGTAGCCACCGCCCCCGCAGCCCCGGCGCAGGCACCCGTACCCACACCCACCGGGGATATCCCCCTGCGGTAGGGGGCACGAAGTACCGCCGGGTGACGCGCCGCGCATCCCGTCTTCCTAGCCTCGGATATGGGCGGAATCCTCCGTCCGTATCCGAGGGGAGCACGGGATGGACGCAGTCAACGAGCTGATCGCACAGACGGTGTCATCGCCGTGGATCTATCTGGTGGTCGCCGTCGTCGTCTTCGTCGACGCGTTCTTCCCTCCGGTGCCCAGCGAATCCGTGGTGATCGCGGCGGCCGCCGCGAGCATCACGCTCGGCCAGCCGAACATCGCGCTCATCGTGGCGTGCGCCGCGGTCGGTGCGATCGTCGGCGACAACGTCACGTTCGCGATCGGCCGGGGCGTCGGGGTCACCCGCTTCGGGTGGATGCGCCGGCCCAGGATGCAGGCGGCCGTCGGCTGGGCGCGCGCCGGTCTCGACCGCCGCGCCGCCGTGCTGCTGCTGACCGCGCGCTACATCCCGGTGGGCCGCGTCGCCGTGAACTTGGTGGCGGGGGCGTCCGGCTTCCCGCGGCGCCGGTTCTTCGGGCTTTCCGTCCTCGCCGGGCTGTCCTGGGCGGCGTACTCGGTTACGGTGGGACTGCTCGCAGGGCACTGGCTGCACGGCAACCCGCTACTCGGGATGCTCGCAGGCATCGCGATGGGAATGGCGACCGGTGTGCTCGTCGACGTGGGGATGCGGGTGGCCGCACGCAGGCGGGCGAAGCGGGCGGGCCGGACGGCGCCGGAAACGGAAACGGAGACGGAGCCGGGACTGGAGCCGGTCCCGGGCACCCGCCCCGCGGCAACGCCCCCCGGCGCACACGCAGGGGACCGCACGACGGGGTGGCAGCAGGCGGAACTGACGTCAACGCGACGTGCAGGACAGACGGAACGACGATGAGCGGATTGACGATGACGACCAACCAGCCCCCTCTGCGCAGCAGACTCGACGGCCCGCTCGTCCTCCTCTGGGGCGTCGGCTCGACCGCCGCGGTGGTGATCCTGGTGCTGACCTCCGCGCTCGGCTCCGCCGTCTATGGCATCCCCGTCGTCCTCGCGCTCGGTCTCGGCCTGGCGCAGGCGGCGTCCATCGTGCTCGCGATCGTCGCTCCGCGACCGGCCGTCGTGGTCTCCGTGGTCGCCTTGGTCGCTGCCGCCTTCGCATCCGTCCCCGACGGCGCGAGCCCATGGCCGATCGCCGTCCCATCGATCGTGGCGCAGTGCTTCGTGCTCGCGATCGCCACGCTGCGCTCGGATTGGCGGGTCGGCCTGGTCGGCTGGGCAGGGGGAGCCCTCGGCGGCATCCTGGTCGCGCTCATCGCGGCGCGGCCCCCTGCGACGTCCGGTTCTGTCATCGCCGACCTCATCGTGTTCGGCTCGGTCAGCGCTGCCGTGCTGCTCGGCGCGGTTCTCGTGACGAAATGGCAGGATGTCCGCCGCGAGCTGATGAGGGAGCAGCGGATCTCTGCCGCTGAGCTGTCGCGCCGCGAGCTCGCGGAGGAGCGCACCAGGATCGCCAGGGAACTGCACGACGTCGTCGCCCACGGCATGTCCGCCATCCAGGTGCAGGCCTCGAGCGCCCGTTACCGCATCCCGTCGTTGAGCGAGGAGGCGGCGGAGGAGTTCGACGACCTCGCGGCGACGGCCAGGGCCGCGATGGCCGAGATGCGCAGACTGCTCGGCGTGCTGCGCAGCGAGGACACCGTGGTGGAGACGGCGCCGCAGCCGGGGATCGGCGAGATCGCCGGCCTGGTGAGCCGCGCATCCCGTGCCGGCGGCAGCGTCGTCTTGGAGGACCGCCTGCCGGACACACCGCTCGACCCCGCGGTCTCACTGACGGTGTACCGCATCGTGCAGGAGGCGCTCAGCAACGTGGCCAGGCACGCCACGGGAGCCGCGACCGTCGTGCGGCTCGAACGGACGACGCAGACGGACGGCTCCGGCGACACGCTCGACGTCTCCGTGCGCAACGAGCGCGCCCCAGGACGCCCAGCCTCCGCCCCAGCGCCGGACTCGGGTGGACACGGGATCAGGGGGATGCGCGAGCGCACCGCTCTGCTGGGTGGCAGGCTGGAGGCGGAACGCACGGACGACGGCGGCTTCGTCGTCCTGGCCAGCATCCCGGTCCCGTTGAAAGGAAGAGCATGACCATCACCGTGCTCATCGCCGACGATCAGGCGATGGTGCGGGCAGGGTTCGCCGCCATTCTCGACGCGCAGGACGACATCACGGTCGTCGGCCAGGCGGCGGACGGCGAGGAAGCCGTCGCGCTCGCCAGACGCCTGAAGCCGGACCTGGTGCTGATGGATGTCCGGATGCCCGGAATGAACGGCATCGACGCCACGAGGGAGCTCGTCCACCCGACCACCAGGGGCGAACCGCATCAGCCGCTCGTCCTGGTACTCACGACTTTCGACGCGGACGACTATGTGCACGAGGCGCTGTCGGCCGGCGCGAGCGGGTTCCTCCTCAAAGACGCGACACCGGGCGACCTCGTGCAGGCGGTGCGGGTGGTGGCGGCAGGGGATGCGCTCCTCTCGCCGCGCGTGACCAAACGCCTGCTCGAACGGTTCGCGGCGCAGCGCCCCGCCGGGACGCGGCACGCGCTCCAGCTCGCCGACCTCACCGAACGGGAGCGCGAGATCCTGGTGCTGATCGGCAGGGGCCGCTCCAACGGCGAGATCGCGGCCGAGCTGTTCATCGCGGAGCAGACGGTGAAGACCCACGTCAGCCGCATTTTCAGCAAGCTGGGCCTGCGCGACCGCGTGCACGCGGTGATCCTGGCGTTCGACGCCGGGCTGGTCGAGCCGGCGCCGTAGCCACGTCGCGGAGTCCACGCACCCCATACGGCGGTACGGGATGCGATTGGCTCCGCGGACGGACGACCCCGCCGAAACCCCGTTGAGACGCTTCCCCCGACGGCCCACCGCGGGCCGGACGGGAGAGATGGCATGTCGCGCTCGATGGTGGCGGAGGAATCGCGTGCTCTGCACGGCGGGGTTCCGGATGGGGTGCACGCTGGGGTGTCCGGCGGGGTGGGGGTCCGTGGTGAAGCTGGAATCGAGCGTGCCGCATCCACTCGGGACGCGGCGGTCGACATCGCCAGGGCGGGGTGCCTGGTGGTCGTCGTGCTGCTGCACGCGCTGATGGTCGGGGTGAGCGTGTCCGGTGGCGCCCCCGTGCTGCAGAACGCACTCGACGGCTGGCCAGGGCTCGCACCGCTGACCTGGCTGGCGCAGGTCATGCCGCTGTTCTTCGTGCTCGGCGGGTTCTCCAGCTTCCTCCACTGGTCAGGGATGCGCGACAGAGGCACTGCGCCGGCCGCATACCTCGCCGGGCGGATGCGACGGCTGCTGCTGCCGGCCGTGGCCGCCCTCGCCGCCTCCGCCGTCGCGCTCTCGGTGCTCACGCTGTGCGGGGTGCCGTCGTCGATGGTCGCCACGGCGGGATTCCGGCTGAGTCAGCCGCTCTGGTTCCTCGGGGTGTACCTGCTGTGCACCGCAGCAGTGCCGCTGATGGTCGCCGCGCACCTGCGGTTCCCGATCCGGACGGTGGCGGTGCTCGCGGCGCTCGCGGTGGGCGTCGACATCGTTCGCGCATCCACGGGGCTGACGGCGATCGGCTTCGCCAACCTGCTGTTCGTCTGGCTCCTGGTGCAGCAGCTGGGCTTCTGGCTGGCGGACGGCACGGTCGCTTCGCTTTCCCGCCGGACGCGCGGCGCGATCGCCGTCGGCGCTCTCGGGACGCTGGTCGTGCTCGCGGCCACGGGCGTGTACTCCTTCGACCTCCTCGCCAACCTCAACCCGCCGACGTTCGCCCTGGTCCTGCTCGGCGTCGCCCAGCTGAGCGTCTTCGACCTCGCCCGTCCTGCCCTGCGCCTCCTGGCGGGCACCCGGATGCTCGCCACGGTCGTCCGCGCGATCAATGCCCGCGCGATGACCATCTACTCCTGGCACATGCTCGTGCTCATCGCGCTCGCCGGAGTGCTCCTGCTGTCCGGGATGCCGCTGCCACAGCCGCGCACGGCGGACTGGTGGGCGACGCGCGGGCTGTGGCTGGCGGTCGTGGCCGTCGCGGTGACGGCGGTGGTCGCTATCGCGGGACGGCTGGAGGCTGGGCGGGTGCCGTCTGGTCAGCGGACGGCACGGGTGCCGTCTCGTGCGGTGGGGGGCGGCGCTGGTGGACGATGGCCGTTGGGCCGGTGCGCCGCGCGTCTGGCTGTCCGTCGCATCCGGAGCCGGAGGCGTTCTGGTGGTGCTGCTGGCCGGGTCGGCGGTGGCGGGCTGGGTCATCGGCTGCGCGCTGGTCGCCTGCGCCATCGTGCTGGCCAGGTCGGGCACGCCAGCCGCCGCGACCGCTGCGCGGATTCTGCCGTGAGCAGAATCCGCTGGAGGTGCGGGCGCGTCGGGGAGAGCGGGCCTAGGCTGGCGGACACGTCGACGAGACGAGGAGGGGACATGCTGCTCAGACATGCGATCGGGGCCGTGCTCCGGCGGTTGCGGCTGGAACGCGGAGAGACCCTGCGTCAGCTGTCCGAGACCGCCAGCGTCTCCATCCCGTACCTGTCGGAGATCGAGCGCGGCCGGAAGGAGGCGTCGTCCGAGATCCTCGCCACGCTGTGCCGCGTCTTCGACATCAGCGAGGGCGAACTGCTCACCAGAGTCGCCGCCGAATTCGCCGCAGCGGACCTCGTCCGTCTCCATCCCGCCCACACCACGCCTGTGCGCGAGCTCGCCCCTGCCGGGCACCTGGTCGCGTCCGCGCCAGGTGAGCTGCGTATCGCCGACGACCTGCGCACCGCCGACGAGCTGCGCATCGCCGACGAACACGGCCTCGCCGTCGGCGCTTCAGCCGACGTCCTGCTCGCGGCCTGACGGTCCTGCCCCGCCTGGCGCGCATCCACCACCGGACGCGCATCCGCCTTCGGGCTCGCGTCCGCGGCCTGGCCCGCATCCTCGGCCATGCGCTCGTCGGGGCGCGGCCTCTCGTCGCCCGAGTCGACGTGCAGCATAGGTCACCCTCTCGGTAGCGCCAGCGTCGAGCCGACCACGTGGTCGACGAAGCCGTATGACAGGGCTTCGTCGGCGGTGAACCAGCGGTCGCGGTCGCCGTCCTCGAGGATCTGCTCGATCGGCTTGCCGGTCTGGATACTGGTCAGCTCCGCCATGCGCCGCTTGAAGTAGAGGATCTGTTTCGCCTGGGTCTGGATGTCCGCCGATGTTCCGCCGAACCCGCCGTGCGGCTGGTGCATCACGACGCTCGCGTTCGGCAGCGCATACCGTTTGCCGACGGCGCCGGAGGAGAGCAGGAACTGTCCGGCCGACGCCGCGAAGCCGAGGGCGACCGTCGCGACGTCCGCCTGCACGAAGTTCATCGTGTCGAAGATCGCGAACGCCGCGGTGATCGAGCCGCCCGGAGAGTTGATGTAGAGGTAGATGTCCCTCTCCGACTCGATCGAGTTGAGGATGAGGAGCTGGGCGCAGATCTCGTTGGCCGAGTCGTCTGTGACCTCGCTTCCGAGGAAGACGATCCGCTCCTCGAGGAGGCGTTTGAAGATCAGCTGATCCGGTGTGTTGTCGGTCATTGTGCTCATGGGCCAATCCTGTGAGCGGAGGCTGCGCGGGCGCCAGCGTTTCTGCCCGGCGCGAATCTGCCGACGGCAGAGGGGACGAGCGCGAGGCAGGGAGCAGGCTGGATGAGCGCTGATTTCCGCTGCGGGCGTTGGAACAGTATCCTTGTCGAGCGCCTTCGATCACGAGAACACTGGTGGTCGGGAGCGCCAACGGCGAGTTACCCAAGCGGCCAAAGGGATCTGACTGTAAATCAGACTGCTCAGCATTCGGGGGTTCGAATCCCTCACTCGCCACATCAGCCGAAAGCCCCGGTCAGCGCGACCGGGGCTTTCGCGTTCTCCTTCCCGCATCGCGTCCCCCGTCTGCCAGGCTGTCTTCATGCCTTCCAATGCCGAACTCCGGGATATCGCGCTCACCGTCGCCCGTCGCGCCGCCGACCTCGCATACCTGCGCAGGTCGGAGGGGGTGGAGATCGCCGCATCCAAGTCGTCGCTGACCGACATCGTGACGCGGGCGGACCGCGAAGTGGAGCAACTGGTGCGGGAGGCCATCGCGGCATCGCGGCCGCGCGACGGGTTCCTGGGGGAGGAGTCCGGCGGCGGTGAGGGGACGAGCGGGCTCACCTGGGTCGTCGATCCGATCGACGGGACCGTCAACTACTTCTACGGCATCCCCGCGTATGCGGTGAGCATCGCGGTCGTCGAAGGCGACCCCGATCCCGCCACCTGGCGCACCATCGCCGGCGCCGTCGTCAATCCGGCGAGCGGCGAGGCGTTCACGGCCTCGGCCGGGGGCGGGGCCAGGCTGAACGGCCGGGAACTGCACGTCAACCGGGATGTCCCTCTCGAACTCGCCCTCGTCGGCACGGGGTTCGGCTACGACGCCCGCAAACGGGAACGGCAGGCGGCGTTCGTGGCGCAGCTCATCGGTCAGGTGCGGGATGTGCGGCGCATCGGGGCGGCGTCGCTTGATCTGTGCAGCGTCGCGGCCGGGCGACTGGATGCGTACTTCGAGCGCGGACTCAACCCGTGGGATCACGCGGCGGGGGCCCTCCTCGCGCGCGAGGCCGGGGCGCTGGTCGGCGGGCTGGGAGCCGGACCTGAGGGGGAGGACCTGCTGGTGGCGGCGCCTCCCGGACTGTACGAGCAGCTGCATCCGCTCGCCGACGCCTTCTACTCGGAGTGGCGCTGATATACCGATCTGGCTGGATTTCTTGCGGAACGGTTTGGGAAGTCGGTTATCTTTTCGTTACATTGGGTGGGTTGCCCAGCATCAGTGCAAGGGCATTCCCCTGTGAACGTCTGAGAAAGATCGAAAGCCGACCGCTCCGTTGACTCCCGACCGCCCGACCTCCCCGATGCCCGCGCGCTCCAGCGAGACGTCGGCGACTCCGGATGCGGGCCAGCCGACCCGGCGGGAGCTCAGGGAGAAGGAGCGGGAGCTGGCGGCAGCTTCCGCGAAGGTCCCGCGTCGATCCCGCCGCGAGCAGCCCCCGGCCCGGTCGACCCCCTCCAGCACGCGCCCCCGCGCCCGCACGGGCCTCAGCGTCACCGCCATGACCTTCGTCATCGCCATCGGCGTCGCCACCTCGGTCCCAGCTATGGCGCTCCTCACCGAGGAGGACGTCCGCATCCAGGCGCTCAAGGCCGAGTACGTCGCTCCGAGTGCGCCGTCCGGCTCTGTGCAAGACCTGGCCATGCCCGTGGAGGTCGGCGTCGCATCCATCGCCCGCGACGGCGTGCAGGTCAGCCCGAGGGAGAAGGTCGCCGGGCTCCGCTCGATGCGCATCGCCGACACGTTCACGAACAACCCCGGCGGCGCCGTCCAGTGGCCGTTCCCCGTCGGCGTGCCGATCTCCGACTGGTTCGGACCGCGGTCCGCGCCGACGGAGGGCGCATCCACGAACCACATGGGGGTCGACTTCACGCCGGGGTCCGGCGTCCCCATCCAGATCATGGCGGATGGCGTCGTACGCGAGGTGGTCAGCGGAGACAACGGCGGATGCGGCGTCAACGTCACGATCGACCACATGATCGGCGGTCAGCTCGTCAGCAGCAAGTATTGCCACATGCAGTCCGGCTCTGTCCGGGTGAGCGTCGGTCAGCAGGTTCGGGTGGCGGAGACGGTGGGGCTCGTCGGCAACACCGGTGTGTCGACCGGAGCGCACCTGCACTTCGAGATCCTGCTCGACGGCACCCGTCAGGTCGACCCCTATGCGTGGCTGAAGGCCAACGCGTCCTGACAACGACGAGATGCCAGCAACTGTGCTCGCATCTCGGGGATGCGGCGCAGTCACTGGCATCTGGCCAGGTCGGTGGAGATTCTAGGCGCGGAGCCAGACCGTGGTGTCCTGGGGAAGCTCGCGGCCGATGAGGTCAGCACTCGCGAGGAGCACCTCACCGTCCGGTAGCGCCACCGGCTCTGTGCCGACGTTCGCGATCACGAACACATTCCCCGAACGGAATGCGAGCACATCCTGTCCCAGTTCCGCCCACTCCAGCGTGCCGAATGCGAGGTCGTGCTCGCGGCGCGCGGCCAGCGCATCCTGGTACATCGTGAGGGTCGAGCCCGCGACGCCCTCCTGGGTGTCGCGCGTGTACGACGCCCAGGATGCGGGCTGCGGCAGCCAGCTCGCGGCTCCCGGCCCGAAGCCGTACGAGGGCTCCGTGCCCTCCCAGGGCAGAGGAACGCGGCAGCCGTCGCGGCCGTACCGCTCGCCGTTGGTGCGGAACCAGGTCGGGTCCTGGCGCGCGGAGTCCGGCAGGTCGATCGCCTCAGGCAGCCCGAGTTCCTCGCCCTGGTACAGGTACGCAGAGCCCGGCAGTGCCAGCATCAGCGCTGTCGCGGCACGTGCCCTGCGGAGCGCGAACGCCGTGTCGGGGATGCCCGAGGACTTCGGGCCGATGCCGTGACCCTGCAGGTTCTCGCCCTCGAGGGCGAGCCGGGTGGCGTGGCGGACGACGTCGTGGTTGGACAGCACCCAGGTGCTCGGAGCACCGACGCTCGCGAACACCGAGATGGAGCGGTCGATCACCGTGCGAAGCGCTGCGGCGTCCCACGGCGTTTCGAGGTAGCCGAAGTTGAAGGTCTGCTGCATCTCGTCCGGGCGCACCCAGCGGGCCAGCTTCTCCAGCGGCTCGACCCAGGCCTCGCCGCAGAGCACGCGGTCGCCCTCGTACTCCTCGAGGACCGTGTGCCAGTCGCGGTAGATGGCGTGGACGCCGTCCTGCGCGAAGTACGGAGGAGTGGGCGGCTCCGTCGACGCGTGCGCGCCGATCTCGGGCTCCAGGGCGACGCCGCCCATGCTGCCCGCGTTGGCAGGGGGCGTGTAGTCGGGGAGGCCGGCCTCCTTGACCATGCCGTGCGCCACATCCACCCGGAAGCCGTCGACGCCGCGGTCGAGCCAGAACCGCAGAATGCTGCGGAACTGCTCCCACACCCAGGGGTTCTCCCAGTTGAGGTCGGGCTGCGACTTGTCGAACAGGTGCAGGTACCACTGCCCGGGGGTGCCGTCCTGCTCGGTGATGCGGGTCCAGGCCGCGCCGCCGAAGATCGACTCCCAGTTGTTCGGCGGCAGCTCTCCGTGCTCGCCATTGCCGTCGCGGAACATGTACCGCTCGCGCTCTTCGCTGCCGGGAGCAGCGGCCAGTGCGGCCTGGAACCAGGCGTGAGCGCTGGAGCTGTGATTCGGGACGATGTCGATGATGACGCGCAGGCCGAGGCTGTGCGCGCGCTCCAGCATCGTGTCGAAGTCGGCGAGCGTGCCGAACAGCGGGTCGACGTCGCAGTAGTCGGCGACGTCGTATCCGCCGTCGTTCTGCGGCGAGGTGAAGAACGGGGACAGCCAGACCGCATCCACCCCCAAGCTGCGGAGCGCAGGCAGGCGGTGGGTGATGCCGGGCAGGTCGCCCATGCCGTCACCGTCGGCGTCGGCGAACGAGCGCGGGTACACCTGGTAGATCACGGCGGAGCGCCACCACTCCCTGCCGGGGCTGCTCGGCGCCAGCGCGCCAGTGGATGCGGTCGGCACAGCGGACGCGTTCTGTTCGGGCGCGGATGCGGGGGACGTGATGGTGATCACCTGTCTCGGAAGTGTGGGATGGATCGCGGCTCCGTTGGCGCTCACCCGACATGCTAGCTGCCCCCACCTCAGCGCTGGATGTGCGCCGCCTGCCGGGAGTGGATGCGGTCTAGTCGCGCCAGTGCGACGGCCGGAGCAGGCCCTCGGGGAGGAGCGTGCGCGCATCCCCTCTGGAGGCGTTGACCTGCACCTGCGTGAGGTAGATCGCGGTGCGCAGGTCGGCGCCGGCGATGTTCGCGTCGCGCAGGTCGGCGCCGATGAGCTCGGCGAACGAGAGGTCCGCCCCGGACAGGTCGGCGGCGATCAGCAGCGCGCCGCGGAGTTCTGCGCCGCGCAGGTCGCGCCCGGCGAGTTTCGCGCCGAGCAGGTCGGCGCCGGGAGAGATGCGCCGATCGGGCACTGTGGCGGGCGCATTGGCCTCGCGGGTGAGGCGGCTCGCGATGCGCAGCAGCTCGGCGACGGGCGCGCGCAGGTCGTCGACGTCGACGCCCAGGATGCGGTCGGCCGGCGCGTCAGCGACCAGCGCCACCTCGTCGCGCGCCGCATCCAGCTGGAGTCGCAGGGCGGTGGCTGCCGGCATCCGCGCGGCCTCGTCGATGTACCAGAGCAGTTCGTGAAGCTGGCGCATGATCGGGAAGACGGCGAACATCTCGCCGCGAAGCTCTGGGCGTTCGCGCCAGTCGCCGCCGCCGAAGGTGTGCTGGGTGACCTGCTGGCCCGCCCCGAAGCAGTCGAACACCGTGCACCCGCTGAAGCCGCGCTCGCGCAGCTCGGGGTGGATGCGGCAGCGGTGGTCGTCGTCGAGGTTCACGCACGGTTCGCCTGCCGCTTTGTCGAAGGCGAACTCGGAGGAACGGGCGAACGCGAGCGCGACGCAGCAGAGTCCGACGCACCGCGCGCAATCGGCGGCGAGGTCGGCGCGGTCGCCCCGTTCGATCGTCTGCATTTCTCCACACTATTCACACCGCGTAACTTCTCCACATCTTCAGGCGTTCCCGGAATAGGGCACAGGCACCCGCGTTAGCGTGAGAGCACGGTCAATCGACGCCATCGAAGGAGAACCACGAATGACAGCACCCCGCCGCACCATCGGATCGTCCGACCTCTCGGTCTTCCCCCTCTCGCTCGGGGGCAACGTCTTCGGCTGGACGGCCGACCAGGCCACCTCGTTCTCCGTCCTCGACGGCTATCTGGATGCCGGCGGAAACTTCATCGACACGGCAGACGGATACTCCGCCTGGGTGCCGGGCAACACGGGCGGCGACAGCGAGCGCATCCTGGGGCAGTGGTTCCAGGCGCGCGGAAACCGCGACGACGTCGTGCTCGCCACCAAGGTCAGCCAGCATCCCGACTTCAAGGGTCTCGCCGGCGACAACATCCTGCGCGCGGCCGACGCATCGCTGGAGCGCCTCGGGTCCGACCACATCGACCTCTACTACGCCCACTTCGACGACCAGACGGTTCCGCTGGAGGAGACCGTCGCCGCGCTGTCGAGCCTGGTCGACGCGGGCAAGGTGCGCTACATCGGCATCTCCAACTACTCCCCGGAGCGCATCGAGGAGTGGTTCTCGATCACCGAGGCGAACGGCCTCCACCGCGCGGTCGCCCTGCAGCCGCACTACAACCTGGTCGAGCGCGACTTCGAGGAGAAGTACCGTGCTCTGGCCGAGCGCGAGAATCTCGGCGTCGTGCCATACTTCGCGCTCGCCGCGGGGTTCCTCACCGGCAAGTATCGTGACGGCGTCACGGTCGACAGCGCCCGCGCGGCCGGGGCGTCGAAGTACCTCGACGACCGTGGCCGCTCCGTGCTCGACGCGCTCGACGAGGTCGCCGCCGCACACGACGCCTCCGTCGCCTCGGTCGCTCTCGCCTGGCTCGCCGCGCAGCCGACCGTCGTGGCGCCCATCGCGAGCGCACGCACCATCGACCAGCTACCGGACCTCCTCGCCTCGGTGACTCTCGAGCTCACCGCCGACGAACTGGACGCGCTCACCGGCGCCTCCGAGGAGCGCGAAGCGGCCTGACCTGCGCGCGATCCGCCGGGCCTCGGCCAGGGGCGGCCCCCGCTCCGAACCGCGGCCCGGCGGGTGTACGAAGCACCCTCGCGCAGATGGTATTCTCTTACGGTTGCCAAAAACGCGAAGCGAAAGCTCGCAGGCTTCGCCCCCTTAGCTCATTGGTAGAGCACTTCCTTGGTAAGGAAGAGGTAGTGGGTCCGATTCCCACAGGGGGCTCCCTCCTCCCGACACACGTCAGCGGGAGGCAGCGGCGGGGTAGCTCAGGTGGTTAGAGCACACGGCTCATAATCGTGGTGTCGCGGGTTCGAGTCCCGCTCCCGCTACTAGCCCCGAGATCTCGCCATCTCGGGGCTTTTTTGCTGTCTGCTGCCGGACGAACTCCACGTCGTCGCGCCTTCGCGCGCAACAATAGACCCATGTCCGAGCTCACGTCGTCCGGTCTCAGCCATCGGCTGGTCAGGATGCGCGGCCGCGACCCCGAGGAGCAGCATCGGGCGGCGACGCCGCTCGAACTGCTCTTCGACCTCGCGTTCGTGGTCGCCTTCGGGCAGGCGGGCGACCAGCTCTCGCACCTCGTCGCCGGCGGGCACGTGCTGCCGGGGCTTGGCGCGTTCGCGTTCGCGATGTTCGCGATCTGCTGGGCGTGGATCAACTTCTCCTGGTTCGCGTCCGCCTACGACACCGACGACTGGTTCTACCGGGTCACCACGATGGTCCAGATGATCGGGGTGGTCGTGCTGGCGCTCGGCCTGCCTGCGATGTTCGCGTCCGTCGAGCACGGCGACGCGTTCGACAACGGTGTGATGGTCGCCGGGTATGTCGTGATGCGCATCGCGATGGTGGCCCAGTGGTTGCGGGCAGCCGCGCAGGACGAGAGCAGGAGGAGCGTCGCGCTGACCTACGCGGGCTTCGTGACCCTCGCGCAGATCGGCTGGGTGCTGCTGGCGTTCGCCGCCGTGCCGTTCGACACCGTCCTCATCCTGGCGCCGCTGCTGTTCATCGTCGAGCTGGGCGGGCCGATCATCGCCGAGGTGAGGCTCGGAGGCACGCCGTGGAACGCATCCCACATCGCCGAACGGTATGGACTGTTGACGATCATCGCGCTCGGGGAGGTGCTGTTCGGCACCGTCACCTCGGTGGCCGCGCTGGTGGCGAAGCAGGGGTGGAGTGTCGACGCCGTGCTCGTCGTCGTCGCGGGGGTCGGGCTGACGTTCGGGCTGTGGTGGTCGTACTTCATCGTGCCGTCCGCGCAGGTGCTGCGCCGCCATCGACGGCGTGCTGTCGGATGGGGATACAGCCACATCGTCCTCTACGCGTCGATCGCGGCGACCGGCGCAGGGCTGCACGTGGTCGCCTACCTGGTGCAGGGCGATGCGGCGATCGGCGAGACCGGCGCCATCCTCAGCGTCGCGATTCCCGTGCTGGTGTTCTCGATCGTCCTGTTCCTGCTCTACACGTATCTGATGCACGAGGGCGACCCGTTCCACCTCGGACTGTTCGCCGGGACCGTCGCGATGCTCGCCGCCGCCGTCCTGGTCGCCGCCGTCGGTGGGCCGATCGGGGTGAGCCTCGTGCTGATCACGCTGTCGCCCGCCGTGGTGGTCGTCGGCTACGAGCTGGTCGGCCACCGGCACCAGGCCGCAGCCCTCGCGAGGCAGGCGCGGTAGAGCCACCGTGTCGAATTGAGTCCGGCGCTCTGTACAGTGCGTATAGCCGCGGTGATCTCGGCCGCACCTACGATCGCCGTGAGTCGAAGAACGAACAACACCGACTGAACGGGACGGAAGACGGACTATGAGCAGCATCGAACGTGACGTGGTGATCGTGGGCGCAGGCGCCTCCGGTCTGACAGCGGCCACCGAACTGAAGAAGGCCGGGCTCAGCGTCGCCGTGCTCGAAGCGCGCGACCGCGTCGGCGGACGGCTCTGGACCGACGACGTCGACGGCGTCACCCTGGAGATCGGCGGCCAGTGGGTCTCCCCCGATCAGGATGCGCTCATCGGCACCCTCGACGAGCTCGGCCTCGAGACGTACGAGCGCTACCGCGAAGGCACCAACATCTACATCAGCCCGACCGGAGAGCGCCGCACCTTCGACGGCGAGATCTTCCCCGTCCCGCCCAAGACCGAGCACGAGATCGTCAGCCTGATCGACAAGCTCGACGCGCTGGTGGCCGAGATCGACCCCGACCGGCCATGGGAGCACCCGAGAGCGGAAGAGCTCGACGAGATCTCGTTCCGCCGCTGGCTGGAGACCCAGACCGACGACGAAGAGGCCCGCCTCAACATCGGGATGTTCATCGCCGGCGCCATGCTCACCAAGCCTGCCCACTCGTTCTCCGCCCTGCAGGCGCTGCTGATGGCCGCATCCGCCGGAAGCTTCTCCAACCTCGTCGACGCCGACTTCATCCTGGACAAGCGGGTGAAGGGCGGTCTGCAGCAGGTGCCGCTGCTGCTCGCGGAACGACTCGGCGACGACCTGCACCTGAACGCGCCTGTGCGCGTGCTGCGCTGGGACGATGCGGGCGTGACCGCCGTCGCCGACGGCGTCGAGGTGAAAGCGCGGTTCGCGATCCTCGCCCTCCCTCCCGTGCTGATCAGCCGCATCTCATACGAGCCGCCGCTTCCCCGCCGCCAGCAGCAGCTGCACCAGCACCTGTCGATGGGCTTCGTCATCAAGGTGCACGCCGTCTACGAAACGCCGTTCTGGCGCGAGGACGGATACTCGGGAACGGCCTTCAGCCCGTACGAAGTGGTGCACGAGGCGTACGACAACTGCTACGACGGCGATCCCCGCGGCACCCTCGTCGGCTTCGTCTCCGACGAGGCGGCGGATGAGGTCTTCCGCCTGTCGCCAGAGGAGCGCAAGGCGCGCATCCTGGAGTCGCTGTCGCACTACTACGGGCCCAAGGCGCTCGACACGGTGGTCTACTACGAGAGCGACTGGGGCAGCGAGGAGTGGACCCGCGGTGCGTACGCCGCGAGCTTCGACATGGGCGGGCTCGCGCGCTACGGCGCCGATCTGCGCACTCCTGTCGGCCCCATCCACTTCTCCTGCAGCGACATGGCAGGCAAGGGCTACCAGCACGTCGACGGCGCGATCCGCGTCGGCCGCGAGACCGCTGCGGCCATCATCGCGAAGGCGTAGCGACTGCTCGCCTTCGCCCCAAAGCTGGGCGCGGCCCGTCGTGGAGTGCCGCGCCCGCCCCGGTCGCGTCCCGTCCGTCCGCGGACGGGGCGCGACCTAGACTGACCAGGTGGAAACGGGTCAGGTCATCGTCACGCTGCAAGATGTCGCCGACCGTGCTGGAGTCTCACGTTCCACGGCGTCGCTCGCCCTCGCAGGCAAGGGCAGGATGTCGGACACCACGCGTCAGCGGGTCCGCGCCGCGGCGGACGAGCTCGACTACGTCGTCAACATCATCGCCAGGAACCTGCGCACCGCGCGGTCCGGCGCTGTCGGACTGTATGTGCCGGACCAGACGCTGAGCTTCCGGTACTACATGGATGTGGCCTTCGGGGCCGTCGAGCGCGCCCAGGAGTCCGACCTGCTCGTCACCCTGATGCCCACTGCGTTCACACCGCGGTCGGGGATCACGGAGCAGCTGGACGGCTTCCTGGTCATCGACCCGGTCGACGACGACCTGATCGTGCAACGGCTCCTCGCGGGGCGCAGCCCCGTCGTCGCAGGCGAGCACGTCTCCGACGAGATGCGCGAGCCGTGGGCGACGGTGTTCGGCGACCACCGGGCCGGCATCAGGATGCTGCTCGACCACCTGTGGGAGCGCGGCAGCCGCAGACCGGCCGTGATGCTGCCCGACCCCGCCATGGCGTGGGGGCGCGAGATGGCGGACGGCTACTACGCCTGGTGCGCGGAGAAGGGCGTCGAGCCGCAGCGGCTGCTCGGCTGGTTCGACACGACGATGGATGAGGTGCGCGACGCGCTCGACGCTCTCCTGGCGGGGGAGGGGCGACCGGATGCGGTGATCACCGCACCCGAGGGGGTCGCGATCGTGGCGCTCGAGTCCATCCGTGCGGCGGGGCTGGAGCCCGGCCGAGACGTTCTGATCGCAAGCTATGTCGACAGCGATTCCCTGGCGGTTACGCAGCCCTCGATCACCGCGTTGGATCTCCGGCCGCGGGAGATGGGACGGCGGTGCATGGAGCTGCTGGTGCGCGCTCTGGAGGGCGGCGAGCGGGAGGACGTCGAGATCCCGATCAGCATCATCGAGCGCGGCTCGACAGCAGACGGCGTCCCCACCGCCTGATCGCACCCGGGTGACAGCGTACATTCGGTGCGCTCACAGCTTCGGAATCAGTTGTGAAGAATCGGTTTTGCAAAACGATTCTTTCGTGCATAATCGATTCACTTCACGAAATCGATCGAAACCTGTGACGCGCTCGAAACACGGGCTCCATACAGTCGGCTTACCGAATCGACCCAGAATCGACACCGAGCCGTTCAGATCACAGAATCAGCACTGACGCCTCGAGCAAAGGAGCCGGGCCCATGGGCCTCACCGACACCACCCCGACAGAGCCCGCCGACGTCGGCGGAGCATCCGGAGCATCCGCCGCCCCCGCCACCGGCAGCCTGCGCACCAACGCGCTCGGCACGGGCGGCATCGTATTCATGGTGATCTCCGCCGCGGCGCCGCTCACCATCGTCGCCGGAATCGCACCCCTCGCGATCCTGATCGGCGGCATCGCAGCGCCCCTGGTCTACACCGTGGCAGGAATCGTCCTCGGCATCTTCGCCGTCGCATTCATGGCCATGACGAAGTACGTCAGGGCCCTCGGCGGTTTCTACACCTACATCAGCGAGGCCCTGGGCAAGGCGGTCGGTCTCGCCTCCTCGTTCGTCGCGCTGTTCTCGTACAACGCTCTGCAGATCGGCCTGTACGGGCTGCTCGGAGCCCAGGGGCACGACCTGCTGAAGAACGAGTTCGGCATAGACGTGCCGTGGTGGGCCATCGCGATCGTCGGCGTGCTCGCGGTGTTCTTCGTCGCATACCGGGGCGTGGACGTCGGCGCGAAGGTGCTCGGTGTACTCCTCAGTTGCGAGGCGCTCATCCTGGTGATCTTCGCGGTGGCCGTGCTCGTCCAGGGCGGCGCGGAGGGCATCACCTTCGGCACCTTCAGCTGGGACGCGCTGCTCAATCCCGGCCTGCTGGGGATCTTCGGCTTCGGGTTCGCCGCCTTCATGGGTTTCGAGTCCACCACGCTCTACCGCGAGGAGGCGAGGAACCCGGAGAAGACCATCCCTAGGGCCACGTACATCTCGGTCGCGTTCATGGCGATCTTCTACGGCTTCGTGGTGTGGGCCGTCATCGTCGCGGTCGGAGAGTCGCACGTTCAAGAGGCGGCGTCGAAGGACGCGGCCGGACTCGTGTTCGCTCAGGCGGGGCACTATCTGGGGCCGTGGGCCGAACTCACGATGTACCTCCTCGTCATCACAAGCGTCTACGCCAGCCAGCTCGCGTTCCACAACGCGATCAACCGGTACACCTTCTCGCTCGCCCGCGACGGCGCCCTGCCGCGCATCCTGCACCGCACCAACCGCGCGGGCTCTCCGTGGATGTCCGGGCTCCTCCAGACGGCCATCGCGCTGGTCGTGATCGTATTCTTCGCAGCCATCGGCGGCGACCCGTACCTGCAGTTGCTGCTCTGGGTGAACAGCCCCGGCGTGCTCGGCGTGATTGCCCTGCAGATCATCACCTGCGTGGCCGTCGTGGTGTTCTTCGCTCGCAACCGCTCGCTGCCGCGGAAGTGGTACGTCATCCCGAGCGCCGTGGTCGCCGGCCTCGCAATGCTGGCCGTGCTCTACATCCTCTGCGCCAACCTCGACCTGCTGACGGCGGGCGGTCCCGTCGTCAACGCGATCATCCTGGCGTCCGTCGCCCTGGTGTTCGTGGTCGGACTGGTGCTCGCACTCGTCTGGAAGCGCACCCGCCCCGGTGTCTACCAGCGCATCGGCGGAGCATCGGAGGCGGCAGATGTCTGAGCGCTTCGATCTCGTCATCGTCGCCGAGACGGTGCTCACCCCGGACGTCATCGACGGCGCGGCGCAAGCCGGCAGGCTCGCCGTCGCCGTGCGCGACGGCCTGATCGCCGGGGTCGCCCCAGAGCGGGAGGCACGCGACGCCGGGTGGTTCGACCTCGCCGGCCGCGTGGTCGACGCCGGCGACGCCACGGTCGCAGCAGGCTTCGTGGATGCGCACATCCACCCGGTCATGGGGCTGCGGCTCACCAGGGGTCTCGACCTCTCCGGGATCACCGACCGTGTTGCCGTGCGCAGCGCGATCGACGATTACGTCGCCTCCTTGGACGGCGCCGGTTCCGACGCCGCCTCCGGCGACTGGGTGCTCGCCTGGGGGCTCGACCCCGCCGTGTTCGACGGCGGCGCGTTCGGCAACGATCTGCTCGACGGCGTCGACGGGGGCCGTCTGCTGTTCATCACCCTCTTCGACGGTCATTCCGCCCTCGCATCGACGGCGGCCGTCGCGGCCGCAGGCATCCGCGGCGACGAGGTGTTCCCCGACGCGTCGTCGCTCGGCCTCGACGAGGCCGGCCGCCCCAACGGGATGCTGTACGAGTTCGCCGCTCAGCAGCTCGTGCTCGCGCGCATCCCCGACCTGACCTTCGACGACAGGGTGGAGCAGTTGCGGCGTCTCCTGCGAGGGATGGCGGAGACGGGCATCGTGGCAGGGCAGATGCTCGACCTGATGGACCCGGATTCCTTCGACCTGTTCGCAGAGGCGGAGCGTCGCGGCGACCTGCCGATCTCCGTGCGGATCTCGCCGTCCCTGTTCCCTGGCTTCACGGACGCCGACCTGGAACGCTACGTCGGGTTCCAGTCGCTGGCCGGTCGCCGTTGGCACGTGCGCGGCGTCAAGCTGATGATCGACGGCACCATCGACAACGGAACGGCGTGGCTGTTCGAGCCGGACACCCGCGGCGAGTCGACGGAGTCGATCTGGCTCGATCCATCGGAATATCAGCGCGCGGTGCGCTTCTTCCACGAGCGGAGCATCCCGACCACGACGCACGCGATCGGCGACAAGGGCATCTCGTTCGTCGCAACGACGCTCGGCACGCTCACCCCGAACGGCACGCAGCACAGGATCGAGCACATCGAGACGCTGCCGGACGACGTGCTGGATCAGTTCATGGCCGCGGGCGCAGCGGCGAGCATGCAGCCGACGCACTGCACGCACTACACGCGAGCGGACCACACCGACAACTGGTCGCAACGGCTCGGGGACGCACGCGCGGCATTGGCCTGGCGCACGCGTGACCTCAGGGAGCGCGGGGCGATCGTCACGCTGGGCTCCGACTGGCCGATCGCGCCGTACGATCCGCGCGGCATCCTGGCGGCCGCGCAGCTCCGGCGTCCTGCCGGTCGCCCCGAGATCGAACCGGTCGTCCCCGACCAGGCGCTCACCGCCCGCGCATCCCTGGAGGGGTACACCAGCGAGTACTGGCGCTCGGTCGGAGAGGCGGGCGGGATCATCGCGGTGGGGATGCCGGCGGACCTCACGGTGTTCGCCGACGACCCGCTGCACACCGACCCGGATGCGTTCGCCGAGACGGCTGTGCTGCTCACGGTGGTCGGCGGCGAAGTCGTGGTGGATGCAGTGGCGCTGGTGGATGCGGTGGCGCCGGCAGATGCGGTGGACGCTGGCGTGGGGGCGGCCGGGCAGTAAGCCGGCCGCCCCAGGGCGTCAGGCCGTCACGGCGTGTGGAACCGCCCGGCCGCCGCGTCCTCTGCCGACTGCTTCTTGAGGATGAAGTGCTGCTTCTTGCCCGTCGCCGTGTACGGCAGCTCGGTCACGAAGGCGTAGCGGCGCGGCCGCTTGTAGTCCGCGAGCGACACGCTCGCCCTGCAGTGCGCATCCAGGGCAGCAGCCGCCGACTCCGGATCCTCCAGCCTGCCCGTCCGCGGCTGCACGTACGCGACCACGATCTCGCCCCACTCCTCGTCGGGAAGACCGACGACGATGCTGTCCGCCACGTCGGGATGCGCCGCAAGCACCTCCTCCACCTGCACGGGATGCACGTTCTCACCGCCCGAGATGATCATGTCGTCCTTGCGCCCGATGATCGTGACGATCTCGTTCTCGTCCCAGCTGGCGAGGTCGCCCGGATACATCCAGGCCCCGCGGAACTTCCTGGCCTGCTCCTCGTCGTTGTGCATGTACGCGTAGCCGCTCTTGACCGTGCGCATGATGACCTCGCCGATCTCGTGGCCGTCCTTCTTGGCGAGGTCGTCAGGGGCGGCGATCCGGTCGTCGCCGTAGACCTTCACCACCGCCACGTCGTCGTCGAGGCAGGCGCGCCCTGCCGCTCCTGCCGCGTCCGGCAGATCCTCCGGACGCAGGTAGGTGTTCCAGAACGCCTCGGTCGTGCCGTAGCCGTTGGCGATCCGCTGGGTCAGCACCCGCTGGTAGCGGAGCGCCGCAGCCCGGTCGAGCGGGGCTCCCATCGTCACGATGCCGTGCAGGGACGACAGGTCGCGAGGACGCGCATCCTGAGCGTCGGCGAGCCGTTCCAGGTTCGTCGGCGCCCCGATCACGTACGTCAAGCGGTGGTCCTGGATGCTGTCCAGCACGAGGTCGGCGTCGAAGCGGGGGAGCGCGACCACCTCGGCGCCGACGTAGAACGCCGTGTTGGGGCCGGCGCAGTAGTTCCCCCCTCGGTGGAACCACGGCGACATGTTCATGGTCTTGTCGGTCGGGGCGAGCGGGAAGTGCATGATCACGTCGTGCGCCGTCAGCACCTCGTTGAGGCTGGTCAGCGGAACCGCCTTGGGCATCCCCGTGGTGCCGCTGGTGTAGAGGCGGGAGGTCTCGTCCCACACGGTCGCGCCCTCCGGCGCGCGGAACGACGGAGCGTCCGGCACGAGCAGGTCGTCGAACCGGATCGCGCCGTCGATGAGGCGGCCGTCTCCGACCCCTGCCAGGACGGCCGGGCGGTGCGCGGCGATGGCGAGCGCCGTCTCGACGTCGTCGGCGGCCGCCGTGTCGTAGACGAACACCGCTGGGCGGGAGTCGTCCAGGATGTGCGCCGTCTCACCGGGTGCCAGGCGGAAGTTCATCGGCGAACTCACCGCACGCAGGCCTTGAGCCGCGACGTACAGGAAGGCGAACTCCGGGGTGTTCATGAGCTGGTACGCGACGATGTCGCCGACGCCGACGCCGTGCGCGGCCAGCCCGGCGACGAGGCTTCCCGTCACGCGCCCGAGTTCCGCGTATGTCCAGCTCCGGCCGGTGGGCGGGTCGGTGAGCGCCGGTCGGGACGCGTAGCGGTGGGTGTTTCGCTCCACGGCCGACGCGTATGTGAAGTGCTGTTCGAACACGGAACGGAGCGTGCTCGGGTCGTACTCGGTGTTCGGCTCCGCGACGGCTGGGTGCGATGGGTCGGTGAGGGTCATGTCTCTCCTCGGGTCGTGGCGTGGGTTCAGGCGTCCGTCGGGCGTCGACCCCGTTTCTCTTCTGTGGGGGGCGTGTTCCGTCCGAACTCGGACCAGAACGGGGGTGCGACGACGGTGAGCCCGCCGTCGACCACGAGCGTGTGGCCGGTGATGTAACCGGCGCCTGGGGATGCGAGGAAGCGCACGGCCTCGGCGATGTCGTCGACTGTGCCGAGCCTGCCGAGCGGGATGCGGGAGGTCATCGTGTCGAGGTCCGGCACGCCGTCGTGGCCATAGAAGTAGTGCAGGGAGTCGGTGTCGACGAGCCCGCCGTTCACCGCGTTCACCGTGATCCCGTCCCGGCCGAGCTCGGCGGCGATGTGTCTCGTCCACGATTCGACGGACGCCTTGTCGGAACCGATCGAGCCGTAGAGCGGGAACGCGCGGTGGCTGCCGTAGCTGGTGACGGCGACGATGCGTCCCCCGCGTCCTGCACCGGACCGTTCGTCCCGCATCCGTTCTGCTGCGCGCTGGGCGAGGAGCACGAACGAGCGAACATTGGTCGCCCAGGAGCGTTCGAGGTTCTGCGCGCTCAGTTCGGTGAACGGTTTGAACGCGGACGCCGCCGCGCTGGCGACGAGGACATCGAGGCCGGAGCCGGGCGGGAACTCATCGTCGAAGAGACGGTCGATGTCCTCCAGGCTCTCCAGCTCCAGCCGGTGAGCTCGCGCGGAGCCGCCGTCCGCCGCGATCCGCGAAACGAGTGCCTGGGCCTCGTCTTCCGATCGGCGGTACGTGAAGACGACGTCGGCACCGTCTGCGGCGAGCGACTCCACGATCCGGCGGCCGATGCCGCGCGACCCGCCGGTGACCAGCGCCCTGCGCGCTGGCGCGCGATCATTCGCGTTCTGCGCTCGGTTGGCGCGGTCGTTCGTGCCGTCAGTGCCGGCGGATCGGGTGTCGTTCGTCGTCGCTCCCGCTGAGTGAAGATGGGTCGTCGCGATGCTGCGTCGGCCAGTCTAGTCTCGGCGGAGGGTGCCTCCGCAACCGGCGGGTCAGACCGCGGGCTGCTGCTGCGTGATGCAGTGGATGCCGCCACCGCGGGCGAACAGCGGGCGTGCATCCACTGCCACGACGCGGCGGCCGGGGTATGCGTCGGCCAGGATCGCTGCCGCTTGGTCGTCGCGCTCGTCGCCGAAGCTGCAGGCGATGACGCCGTCGTTGACGAGCAGGTGGTTGATGTAGCTGTAGTCGGTCCAGCCGTCGTCGTCGCGGAGCGTAGCCGGCGCGGGGACCTCGATGATCTCGAGGGACCGGCCGGCCGCGTCCCGTGCCGCTTCGAGCGTCTCGCGGATCTCGCGCGTCACCGCGTGATCGGGATGCGCCTGGTCCGTCTGAGTGTGCAGCAGCACCACGCCGGGCCTGGCGAACGCGGCGACGATGTCGACGTGACCGCGCGTGCCGAAGCGCTCGGAGTCGCGGGTGAGGCCGCGCGGAAGCCAGATGGTCGTCGTCGCGCCGATGGTGCGCTCGAACTCCGCCTCCACGTCGCCGCGGGTGATGCCGGGGTTCCGTCCAGGGTCCAGCTGGACGGTCTCGGTCGCGAGCACGGTGCCCTCCCCGTCGACGTGGATGCCGCCGCCCTCGTTCACCAGGGCGCTCGAGACGATGGATGCTCCTGCCAGCTCGCCGACGACCTCGCCGATCCTCGCGTCCAGGTCCCACTGGGCCCAGTCCTGCGCACCCCAGCCGTTGAACACCCAGTCGACGGCGCCGAGACGGCCGTCGCCGACGACGAAGGTCGGGCCCATGTCGCGCATCCACGCGTCGTTGAGCGGCGCCTCGTGCACCTCGATCTCCCCCGACAGGTAGCGCGGGGCGATGGCGCGGTCGCGCGGGTCGATCACGACGGAAACCGGCTCGAACCCTGCCGCGGCGTTCGCTACGGCCGCCCAGGTGCTGCGCGCCTCCTCTGCGTCCTCTTCTGTGTCGCCGAGGGTGTAGCCGGCGGTCGGGAAGGCGAGCCAGGTGCGCTCGTGCCGCGCACCCTCGTGGGGCATCCGCCAACTCATCGGGTGGCCTCCGCTCCGAGCACGCCGTACGTGTCAGGGCGGCGCGTGGCGAGGAACGGGAACAGCTCCAGCCAGTCGCCGCGCTGCGGCAGGTCGAGGTCGACGACGAGCACCGACTTCTCATCGCGCGGCGCCTCCGCCAGGATGCGGCCGTACGGGTCGCTCACGAACGACGAGCCGTAGAAGGTGTTGCCAGGGGTACCGTCCGGTCTGGTCTCCGACCCTGTGCGGTTCGGGACGACCATGAAGGTGCCGTTGGCGATGCCGTTGCCGACGATCACCTGGCGCCAGAGCGGCTGCGTGTCGAACTCCGGATGGTCGGGCTCCGAGCCGATCGCCGTCGGGTAGACCAGCACGTCGGCACCCTGCAGGCTGTACGCGCGGGCGACCTCGGGGAACCACTCGTCCCAGCAGGTCGGCAGGCCGAGACGGGCGGGAATGCCGGCGACCTCGTGCACGGGGTACGGCTGGTCGGCTGGACCGGCGCGGAAGTACTTGTCCTCGTAGTATCCGGCGGTGACCGGGATGTGCAGCTTGTGCGTGGTGGCGACGATCTCGCCGCTCGGGGCGACGATGATCGCGGTGTTGAGACCACGGCCGTCGTCGTCGCCGGTGCGCTGGTAGAGCGACGCGTGCACGTAGACGCCGTTGGCTGCGGCGGCGCGCGCTGCCCAGGTGCGGGTCGGACCGGTCGCGAGGTCTTCGGCGAGCACGTCGGCGCGTCCGTCCGGAAGCGTGTCGGCCGGGTAGCGGGAGAGCGTCAGCTCGGGGAGGAAGACGATCTGCGCGCCCTCCTTCGCCGCCAGGGCCACCGCACCGTCGAGCTCTGCTTCGAGCGCGGCGATGTCGGGCTGCCAGGCGTGCTGGACGACGCCGATGCGCAGGGGAGCAGCGTCGTCGCGGCTTCCCTGCACGCGGGCGAGGGAGGTGGGAGGGGTCGTCGCGCGGACGAGGGCGAAGGTCATCGTGGCCATCCGGTTTCTCGGGGAGCAGGTGCTAAAACGAATAGTGTTCGTTTATTATGCACAGGAGACGTGAATGATGGAAGAGGGGCGCCGAGATGCCGCGACCGACATCGCCGATCCTGAGTGCCGAGCGGATCGCAGACGCCGCCATCGACCTGGTCGACGCCGGCAAGCCGTTCGGCGTCAACGCCCTCGCGCGGCAACTGGGCGTCACGCCGTCGTCGCTCTACAACCACGTGGACGGCCGGGATGCGATCGTCGAGCTGATGCGCGGACGCCTCGCCGAGCGTGCGGCCATCGTCGTTCCTGCCGGGCTGGCGTGGGATGCGGTGGTCGAGTACGTGGTGCGGGAGCAGCGTGCGATGTTCGCCGCGCATCCACTGGTGCTGCCGCTGCTGGTCGGCAAGCCCGTCACCGATGCGCTGGTGCTCGGCTACTACGAGGCGCTCGCCGAAGCGCTGCTTCGCGCCGGGTTCCCCGACGAGGACGTGCTGGTGATCGTCGCCATCCTGGATGCGTTCGCCCTCGGTTCCGGGCTCGACCTGTCGGCCCCTCCCGACGTGTGGCGGGCACAGTCCGGCACTGCTCTCGCCCGACTGGTCGAGAGCGGGGAGCTGGGAAGCGTCCGTGCCGATCGAGCGTTCGACCTCGGCGTCGAGCTGCTGATCTCCGCGCTGCGCGCCCGCCTCGCAGGGCATTCCAGCCCGGCGCTCCAACGCCCGCAAAGGCTTTCATAGCACAGGACCGGACCATAAAATTTGGCATTCGGCATGTAGGATGGCACCACGAGGCCGTGAGTGATCCGGCATCTCGTGCGGACGGATCGCCTGAACGGGTACAGGCGCCGCCCGGATTACGCGAGCGTCCTAGCGCGCCGCGTCGGTGCCCCCAGCTGTTTCGGGTTCAGCTGGGGGCATCTTTCCGTCCCGCACCAAAAGAACGAGCCCGGACTTCTTCAGGCGACACCCCGGAGGGCACCGTGAAGAAGTTCGGACTCGATGGCTTCGGTGGATTGGATCAGACGGCGCGGATCGTCCAGCCCGCGGTGGCGGAGGCGCCGGGGGAGAGGACGACGAGGTCCGTGCCGGAGTTGAAAGCGTCTGGCGGGCAGGTCATCGGCTCGACGGCGAGGCCGATGCGGTCGGTCGCCGGATCGTCGGTGTCCGCGGTGTGCACCTGCACCCACGGGCACGCGCTGTCCCAGCTCATCGAGACCCCGCTGCCGTCGGCGGCGTGCAGCCAGACCGTCGCGGTGTCGGACTCGTCCCTCTGCAGCCCGGTGAACGCGTGGTCGATGAACGTGTCTTCGATCGGGCGCGGCACGCGGAAGTCGAACACCCCGTCGCCCTCCGTCGCCACGTCGGCCAGGCCGACGGGGATGAGGCGGTCCTCTGTGACGGTGAGCACCGTCGCCGCGGGCAGGGTGAGAGTCCAGTCGTCCACGCGGCCGTCGCCCGCGACCAGGTACGGATGCGGTCCGGTGCCCCACGGCGCGTCATCGTGCCCGGTGTTGGTGGCCGTGACGGTGGTGTGCAGGCCGTCCTCGTCGAGCTCGAAGGTCACGACCACGTCGACGCGGTGCGGATATCCCGCCTGCGCCTCGACGGTGGCGGAGAAGGTGACACCGCTCCCCGAGCGCGCGACGGCGGCGAAGTCGAGCCAGCTCGCCAGGCCGTGCAGGGCGTGGCCGCGGCCCGGCTCCGTGAGGGGGAGCTGCTGCTCGATCCCGGCGAAAGTGTACCTCCCGTCGACCACGCGGTTCGGCCACGGGGCGAGCGTCGCCCCGCGATAGGCGGGCCGCACCTCGTCGGCGTCGAAGGGGACGATGAGCGGCCGGCCCTTGTACTCGAGGGTGCGCAGCGACGCGCCGACGGACGCGATGGTGGCGTGGTAGTCGCCGGCGGTCAGGCCGAAGTGCGTTCCGGAGATGGGGGTGGTCATCCGTCCATTCTGTTGCACCGGATGCGTCCCCGCATAGCGGCAGGGATCGCGAGCGCTGCGCTGGACGTTGCGGCTGTGCTCCCGGCCCGGCAGCTCGGGCGACGTCGAGCCGTCCACCCCGCTCTTGTCATTCGTCGGATCAGTCGCGCGAGCGCGTCGCGGCGCGCAGCGCGGCGTACAGGTCGGCGCGCGCCGCGAAGCTGCCCAGGTCGACGCCCAGGATGCGCTCCGCCTCGGCGACCCGTGTGCGGAGCGTGTGCCGGTGCATCCCGAGCTCGCGGGCGGCCACGTCGTAGACCCCGTTGTGGTCGAGCCAGACCCGCAGGGCGCTGGGGAGGTCCTGGTCGGCGTCGGCGAGCGGGGCGATGGCGGCCGTCGCGACGGCGCGGGCGTCCGGGGTGTCCAGCAGGGCGAGCATCCCGCCTCCCGCGATGTCGTCGAAGCCGCGGAGCGGCCGGTCGGCGTCCGCACGCTCGCGCGCCGCCGACGCCTGCGCGAGAGCCGACGACAACTCCGTGAGGGGCCCAGCGGCGGAGATGCCGCCGCGGAGGTCGAACCGGGCAGCGAGCTCCGGCAGCCCGGACGGGGCGGCGTCGTCTTCGAGGACGACCAGGTCGTGTCCGTCGCGGGCGAAGAACAGGCCGGGCCGTGTCTCCAGCACGTCGGCAGCCGCCGCGATCGCGGTCCCGCCGAGCACGGCGACGCGCACCGGCCCTGACGGCAGTGCACCGAGCACCGGCTCGGCCACCGTCTCCGCCAGCGCTCGGTCGCCGGCGAGCAGCGCGCGCCACACCGCCGTGCGCAGGCGGGCACGGGCCGCGTCGGTCGCTCTGCTCTGCTCGAGCGCGAGACCGGCCAGCGCGACGACGCCCGTGACCACCTGCTGCGCCGCCTGATCGAGTCCCGCAGACCCGACCGCGAGCACACCGCGCAGACGTCCGGCCGCCCCGAGGGTCTGCAGCGCGAAGGTCTCGCTGCCGTCAGCGCTGCCTCCTCCATCGACGTCGGCGCCGCCGTCGGCTCCCGCCCCGCCGCCCCTGCCGCCGCCCGCGGTGCCCGCGGCACGGCGGCGGGCCCGCAGCAGCGGCTCGGCCGCCGCCGTGATCGCGTCGCGTTCGACCGCCGTGAGCGCACCGGCCGGATACGCCCTGTCCAGTTCTCCGTCCGCCCCCACCAGGGCGACGGGCCGCTCGATCTGGCGGGCGAGCTCCGAGAGCACGGCACCGAGCGCATCCGGTCGCAGCGCCGCCAGCGAAATGGCACGCGAGGCGCGGAGCGCCCAGGTGTTGCGCGCGTAGGTGTCCGCCGCCACCCGATCGGCCACGAAACGCGCGATGGCGATGAAGGGTGTGCGGTACGGCACCTCGAACAGCGGAAGCCCGAGCCGTGTGCACGCCTCGACCAGCGCATCAGGGGTCCCTGCGCGCACCACCTCGGTGCCGAAGCCGAGGCCCGCGATCCCGTGCTCGACCAGGCGGGACACATACGACTCCACCTCCCCTGGCTCTCTGGTGATGAGAAGCACCTGGCCGGGGGCGAGGAACGGCGTCGGGTCGTCGATGTCGGAGCTGTGCGCCCAGTGGATGCGCGCATCCAGTGCAGCAGACACGTTCGGGGTGAGGAGGCGCAGGCCGAGATCCGGCCTTGCGAGCAGCTGGGCGATGGTGGCGGGCACGATCCACTCCGATCCGCCAGGCTGTCCAGCACTGGCGAACAGATTGTACACGGTGGTTAATTGACGACGGGGTCGGCCTCCATACGATTCCCCCATGACCATCCTCGACTCCTCTCCCACCGTCACCGGCGGCCCGGCTCTCCCGCAGGAGCGCAGGCTCGTCACCGCCATCCCCGGCCCAGAGTCGCGCAAGCGCGCAGAGCGCAAGGCGCAGGCCGTCGCGGCGGGCGTCGGCACCACCCTCCCCGTGTACACAGTCGCCGCTGGCGGCGGGGTGATCGTCGACGTCGACGGCAACTCGCTCATCGACTTCGGCTCCGGCATCGCCGTCACCGGGGTCGGCAATTCGGCTCCGCGCGTCGTCGAGGCCGTCACCGCGCAGGTGGCCGCGTTCACCCACACCTGCTTCACCATCGCGCCGTACGACTCATACGTCGACGTGGCAGAGGCGCTCAACCGGCTGACGCCCGGCGATCACGCCAAGCGCAGCGCCCTGTTCAACTCCGGCGCGGAGGCCGTCGAGAACGCGGTCAAGATCGCCAGGCACTACACCGGCAAGCAGGCCGTCGTCGCCTTCGACCACGCCTACCACGGCCGCACCAACCTCACGATGGGCCTCACGGCGAAGAACCAGCCGTACAAGAACGGCTTCGGCCCGTTCGCTCCGGAGATCTACCGCGCCCCGCTCAGCTACCCGCTGCGCGACGGCGGGCTGTCCGGCGCCGAGGCGGCCAAGCGCTCCATCACCATGATCGAGAAGCAGATCGGCGCGGCCAACCTCGCCGCGATCATCATCGAGCCGATCCAGGGCGAGGGCGGCTTCATCGTCCCGGCCGACGGCTTCCTGCCGGCGCTCGCCGACTGGGCGGCAGCGAACGACGTCGTCTTCATCGCCGACGAGGTGCAGACCGGCTTCGCCCGCACCGGCACCATGTTCGCCTCCGAGCAGTTCGGCATCGTGCCCGACCTCATCGTCACCGCCAAGGGCATCGCGGGCGGCCTGCCGCTCTCCGCCGTCACCGGCCGTGCCGAGATCATGGATGCGCCGCAGCTCGGCGGCCTCGGCGGAACGTACGGCGGCAACCCGCTCGCCTGCGTCGCCGCGCTCGCCGCGATCGAGACATACGAGACCGAGGACCTCGCCGCCCGTGCCCGCGCGATCGGCGCGATCCTGTTCGACAAGCTCGGCGCCCTGCGCGACGCCGACCCCCGCGTCGCAGAGGTCCGTGGCCTAGGCGCGATGGTCGCCATCGAGCTCGTCGACGAGAACGGCGAACCGGATGCCGCGCTCACCTCCAAGGTCGCGGCAGCCGTCCACGCCGCGGGCGTCGTGCTGCTCACCTGCGGCACGTACGGCAACGTCATCCGGTTCCTCCCGCCTCTGAGCATCCCGGACCACCTCCTCGTCGAAGGCCTCGACGTCGTTACGGAAGCACTGGTGAACGCATGAGCATCGCAGAAGAGACCACGACCGCCACGCTGACAGAGCGCGAGAGCGACCTGCTCTCCCGCGTGCCGGACGGCCTGTACATCGACGGCCGCTGGGAAGCGGGAACCCGCGACCCCATCGAGGTCATCGACCCGGCCACCGGCCGCGTGATCAAGCGCATCGCCAACGCCACGCCTGAGGACGGCATCCGGGCGCTCGACGCGGCAGACGCGGCGGCGGAAGCGTGGGCGGCGACCCCGCCCCGCACCCGCGCGGAAATCCTGCGGAAGGCGTTCGACCTGCTGCAGGAGCGCCGAGACGACTTCGCGCTGCTGATGACGTTGGAGATGGGCAAGCCGCTGGCCGAGGCCAACGGGGAGGTCACGTACGGCGGCGAGTTCCTGCGCTGGTTCAGCGAGGAGGCCGTGCGCATCGGCGGTCGCTACGGCCAGAATCCGGAAGGCACGGGCACGATGGTCGTCTCGCAGCGCCCGGTCGGCCCGTGCTTCCTCATCACGCCGTGGAACTTCCCGCTGGCGATGGCGACCCGCAAGATCGCCCCCGCTCTGGCCGCGGGATGCACGGTGGTCGTCAAGCCCGCAGAGCTCACTCCGCTCACCACCCTGTTCTTCGCGAAGCTGCTGGAGGACGCCGGGGTTCCCGCCGGTGTCGTCAACGTGATCCAGACCAGCACGTCGAGCACCGTGTCAGGGCCGATCATCGCGGACCCGCGCCTCAGGAAGCTGTCCTTCACGGGCTCGACCCCTGTCGGGCAGCGGCTGATCGCCCAGGCGGCGCAGAACGTGCTTCGGACCTCGATGGAGCTCGGCGGCAACGCGCCGTTCGTCGTGTTCGAGGACGCGGACGTCGACAAGGCGGTCGAGGGCGCGATGCTCGCGAAGTTCCGCAACATCGGCCAGGCGTGCACGGCGGCCAACCGGTTCATCGTGCACGAGTCCGTCGCGGAGGAGTTCGCCGAGAAGGTCACCGCCAGGGTGAACGCGCTCCGGCTCGGCCCCGGCACCGAGGAGGGCGTGACCATCGGCCCGCTCATCGACGCCAAGGCTGTCGCATCCATGGTCGAGCTGGTGGGGGATGCGGTCTCCCGCGGCGCCCGTGTGCTCACCGGAGGGAACGCGCCGGAGGGCGACGGCTTCTTCTTCGAGCCGACAGTCATCGTCGATGTGCAGCCGGGCAGCACGATCCTGGCCGAGGAGATCTTCGGACCGGTGCTCGCGATCACCACGTTCGCCACAGAGGACGAGGGCGTCGCCCGCGCCAACGAGACGGAGTACGGCCTGGTCGGCTACGTCTTCACCGAGGATCTGGCGCGCGGTCAGCGCATGATCGACCGCATCGCCACCGGCATGATGGGCCTGAACACCGGCCTCGTCTCCAACGCCGCCGCGCCGTTCGGCGGCATCAAGCAGTCCGGCCTCGGCCGCGAGGGCGGCGCGGAAGGCATCCACGAGTACCTCTCCACCAAATACACCCTCATCCCCGCCTGACCCCCCCCGCGAAACAATCGAGTCCGGACTTGTTCACACTCGTGACGGCGTGTCGCGTGCATAAGTCCGGACTCGATGGTTTGGGGGAGGCGGTTCAGAGGGCGTTGGCGCTGGCGATCCCTCCGAGCCAGGCGAGGGAGGGCTTGGGGGTGCGGACGAAGGTCTCGCGGTCGACGGCGATCAGGCCGAAGGTCGGGCGGTATCCGCTCGCCCACTCGTAGTTGTCGAGCGCGCTCCAGTGCAGGTAGCCCTCGAGCCGGATGCCGTCCTGGATGGTCGCGTGCAGCTCCCGGAGAGCCGCATCCGTGTACGCGATCCTGCGCTCGTCGTCACTCGTCGCGATCCCGTTCTCGGTGATCATGACCGGCACACCGCCGGAGAGCTCCCAGGCGCTGCGGACGCCCTCCGCGGCGGCGGGCGGGTAGAACTCCCAGCCGGTCAGCGTCGTCTCGACGTCGTCGGCCACCGGAAGAGGACCTTCCGGGCCGATGAACGTGCGCGTGTACGCCTGCACGCCGACGAAGTCGTCGCCCGCGGACTGCTCCAGGTACCAGTCGTCGCGCGGATAGCCGTACTCGCGCAGCTTCTCCTCCGACCCCGGCTCGCCGTTCGAGCGGAACGCCTGCGTCGCGATCGTCCAGCCCGACTTGAGCCCCGGCACCTGCGACAGCACCTCGCGGGAGCGCTTGTGCGACGCGAGCAGAGCATCCGCGACTCCGAGGTCCGGGTTCGGCAGGCCGTAGGCGACGAGGTTGGCCGCGTCCTCTCCGCCGGCGAGCATCGCCGCGATGTTCGGCTCGTTGATCGTGCAGACGTAGTCGACGCCGTCGGAGACGATCGGAAGCGCCAGCTCGGTGTACCGCGCGAACAGGTCCGCCGCATCCGGCGCCCGCCAGAAGCCGTCGCGCTCGAACCAGCGCGGCACGGTGAAGTGCATCAGGGTCACGACGGGGTTGAGGCCGAACTCGTGGGCCGCGTCCACCATGCGGCGGTAGTGGTCGATCTCGGCGCGCGAGACGAAGCCGCGCTCCGGCTCGATGCGCGCCCACTCGACGCTGAACCGGTAGGTGTTGAGGCCGGCGTCCGCCAGCAGCTTCATGTCCTCGCGGTAGCGGTGGTAGCTGTCCATCGCGTCCCCGGACGGCTCGACGATGGAGGTGCCAGGCGTGTGCTCGTGCACCCACCAGTTGCTGTTGATGTTGTTGCCTTCGATCTGGTGCGCCGCGGTGGCCGCGCCCCAGAGGAATCCATCGGGAAAGGTGAGCACGTTACTCCTGTGGTGTTTCGGTTGACGGTCGGGAGGAAGTGATGGTCGAGAGGAAGGCGTCCAGCGCGGAGAGGGTGGCCTCCGGGGCTTCGAGCTGCGGGGAGTGGTGGCCGCCCTCGATCACCGCGTAGCTCGCACCGAGCCGTTCGGCCATGTGCTGCTGCATCGGGATGGGCCACGCGTCGTCGAACTCGCCGTGCGCGACCAGCACTGGGACAGCGGATGCGCGGAGCGCGTCGGTCGTGTCGTGGTCGGCGCGCAGGATCTCGGCCCCGGCGAGCAGGTTGTCGCTGGACGTGCGCTCGGCGCGGAGCCGGAGGAACGCCTCGTCCGGGCTGAGCGCGGAGTCCGGCTGTCCCACCGTGTGCGGGTTGTCCCGGTTCCAGAGGCCGATCGAGCCGGACTCGGACACCGTGTCCGTGGTCTGCTGGTGGCGGCCGGGCCAGCCGGTCGGGCCGGAGCAGAGCATGGTGAACGACGCGAACGCATCCGGAGCCGCGATGGTCGCCTCGCGCGCCACGACACCGCCCAGACTGTGCCCGATGAGGTGCACGGGGCGACCGTCGCCGATCAGGCGGGACACCTCGACCGTGTCAGCAGCGAGTGCGTCGAGCCGGTAGTGCTCGACGCCGGAGGGCGCTGCAGAGTCAGCCTGACCGCGCTGGCTGTACGCCCACACATCCCAGCCCTCCGCGGCGAGCAGGGGAAGGAAGGTGCGGAAATCCTCCTTGGAGCCGGTGAAGCCCGGCACGAAGAGGACAGTGCCGCGCGCATCCGTGCCGGTTCGCGCATCCCGTGCCGGCGCGTGCAGCGCGGTGAGTGTGCCGACAGCAGCGGGGAGGCCGACGACCTCGACGCCGTCCGGGATGGGCATGGCGCCGAACGGGGCGATGGGGGCGAACGCGGTCATGCCAGTGCCTCCCTCGCGCGAGCGGGGTTGGGCACGGCGTCGAGCAGTTCGATCGTGTACGGGTCGGACGGGTGCCGAAGCACGTCGGCCGTCTTCCCTCGTTCGACGACGCGTCCGGAGTTCAGCACCATGATGTCGTCGGTGACCAGCCGCGCGGAGAGCAGGTCGTGCGTGATGTAGAGGAGCGAGACGCCCCACTGTTCGCGCAGGTCCTCCAGCAGGGCGAGCACTCCGGCGCGCAGCGTCACGTCGAGCATCGAGACCGGCTCGTCGGCGATGAGCACCTGCGGGTCGCTCGCCAGCGCGCGCGCGATGACGACGCGCTGGCGCTGACCGCCGGAGAGCTGGTGCGGGAGCTTGGAGGCGAACTGCTCCACCGGGGTGAGGCCGACGGTCTCCAGCAGTTCGAGCACCCGGTGACGGGCATCCTTGCCGCGGAGGCCGGTGAAATTGACCACGGGACGGGTGAGCGCGTACTCGACCGTGTGCAGCGGGTTGAGGGCGGCGTACGGGTCCTGGAACACCATCTGGACGTTCTTGTGCAGGTCGCGGATGCCGCGCCTGTTCAGCTTCGCCACGTCGGCGTCTCCGAATCGCACCGTGCCGGAGGTCGGCTTCTCGACGCCGGTCAGCAGCTTCGCGATGGTCGATTTGCCCGATCCGGAGGCGCCGACGAGCGCGAGCGACTGGCCGGGCTCGAGCGTGAACGAGACGGCGTCGACCGCCGTCACCTCGCTTTCGCCGCGCCGCGGGGCCGGGTACACCTTCGAGACGCCGTCGACGACGATGGCCGCCTGTGCTGCGCGTCCTTCGCGCTGGCGAACAGCCGTGGATGCACCGGGTGCGGCCACGGATGCGCCGGCGCCGGATGCAGTCGCGTGGGCCGCGCTCGCGTCATCGCGTCGCGCCGGGAACCCCGGGAGCTCCACCACCTCGGCGCGCGGGTCGGCGTAGTGGCTCAGCAGCATCCGCGTGTACTCGTGCTGCGGCGCCTCCAGGATCTGCCTGCTCGACGCGTCCTCGACGATGCGGCCGTCGTGCATCACGAGCACGCGCTGGGTCGCTTCGAGCACGACGCCGAGGTCGTGGCTGATCAGGATGGCTGTGAAGCCCTCCGACTGCTGCAGCTCGGTGATCGTGTCCATGATCGCGTGCTGCACGAGCACGTCGAGCGCGGTGGTCGGCTCGTCGAACACCATCAGGCGGGGTTCGAGAGACAGGGCGAGCGCGATCGAGACGCGCTGGCGCATCCCACCGGAGAGCTCGCCGGGGAAGCGGGCGAGCACCTGCTCGGTGAGGCCGACCTTGCCGACGAGCTCGCGCATCCTGTCGTCCCAGCGGCCCTTGGGGACGTGGCCGTGGGCGTGGAAGATGTCGGCGAAGTGCTTGCGGATGGTCCGCACGGGATTGAGGGCGTTCATCCCGGACTGCAGCACCATGGCGAATCCGCCCTGGCGCTGGCGGCGCAGCTCCTCGTCGCCGAGTTCGCGGATGTCCTGGCCGCCGAACAGGATCTCGCCTCCGTTGGTGCGCGCCGGCGGCTTCTGCAGCCTGGTCAGCGCGAAGCCGAGCGTCGACTTGCCGGAGCCGGACTCGCCGACCAGGCCGACGAACTCGCCTGCGCCGACCGTGAACGACACGTGGTCGACGGCCTGCACCGGCGTCTGGCCGGCCGATTCGTAGATGACGGAGAGGTCGCGGACCTCGAGCAGCTCGCTCATCGTGCGCTCTTTTCTTTCGCAGGGCGTCCTTCTCGGAGGCGCGGGTTGCTGATCGCGTCGACGCCGAAGTTGATGAGCGTGAGGCTCATCGCCAGCAGCGCGATGCACAGACCGGGAGCGAACAGCAGGATCCACTGCCCGGTGAGGAGGGCGTTCGAGTTCTGCGCCCAGTAGAGGATGGTTCCCCAGCTCACGATTGACGAGTCGCCGAGTCCGAGGAACTCCAGACCGGCCTCCGCGAGGATTGCGGCCGTGGCCGCACCGAAGAAGCTGCCGGTGATGAGCGAGGTCATGTTGGGCAGGATCTCGTTGAACACGATCCGGAACGGCCGGTCGCCGGAGAAGCGGGCGGCAGTGACGAAGTCGCGCGAGCGCAACGACTGGGTCTGGCTGCGCAGCACGCGGGCGCCCCACGCCCATCCGGTGATCACGATGACCGTCACGATCATGAACAGCCCGCCGTTCTGCAGGTAGGCGGCGATCACGATCATCAGCGGCAGGCCGGGGATGACGAGGAAGAGGTTCACGAAGAAGTTGACCACCTCGGCGCCGAAGCCCCTGATGTATCCCCAGCTCAGGCCGATCAGCACGGCGACGACCGTGGAGAGCAGGCCGGCGATGAAGCCGACGGCCACGCTCACACGGGCGCCGTAGATGAGCTGGCTGAGCACATCCTCGCCTGCGGCCGTCGTGCCGAACCAGTGCTCAGGGCTCGAGTCCGCGTTGCGCGGGAAGCCGTCCTGCGTCGCGCCGTACGGGGCGAGCAGCGGCGCGAAGATCGCGACGAGCACGAAGAACGCCAGGATGATGAGGCCGAGCCTGGACTTCCAGTTCGACCACAGCGTGGATGCTGCCCGTCCGATGAATGCGAGCCTGTGCGGCGGCTTCGCCCCTCCCGAGGTCGAGGCATCCGTGGAGATGGACTTGAAACTCTGTGTCGTGGTCATCGGCGGGTCCTTGGGTCGAGTACGCCGTACAGAATGTCGACGAGGAAGTTGGCGACGAGAACGCTGACGGTGATGAGGAGGAACAGCGCCTGCATCAGCGGGTAGTCCTGGCCGATCACCGCGTTGAACAGCAGGAAGCCGATGCCGGGGTAGCCGAACACCTGCTCCACCAGGATCGAGCCGCCGACCACGCCGCCGAGGGCGAGGCCGAAGCCGGTGAGGTTCGGCAGGATCGCGTTGCGTGCGGCGTACTTCATGGCGACGGTGCGGCCCTTGAGGCCGTTCGCCTCGGCGAACGTCACGTAGTCGTCGCCGAGCGTGTTGATCATGGCGTTGCGCATCCCGAGGATCCAGCCGCCGATCGACGTGATCAGGATGGTGACGGCCGGGAGGATGGCGTGATACGCCACGTCGACGATGAAGTCCCAGCTCCACGACGGCGTGGCCGTCGGCCCGAAGGCGCCGGAGGTGGGGAACCAGTGCAGCACGTAGCCGAGGAAGAACAGCAGCAGCAGCGCCGTCCAGAAGTACGGGAACGTGCTGGCGAAGGTGCCGGTCAGCGTCGGCAGCGAGTCGAGCCAGGTGTTGCGGCGCCAGGCGGCGAGCACACCGAGCAGCGTTCCGAGCACGAATGCGACGATGGTCACGATGCCGAGCAGCACGATCGTGTACGGGAATGCCTGTCCGACCAGCTCGGACACGGTCTGCGGATAGAAGGTGTACGAGACGCCGAAGTCGAACGTGACCACCTGGTGCAGGTAGCTCACGTACTGGTCCCACAGGTTGCCGCCCGGCACGCCGAGCTGGGCCTCGATGGCCGCTCGGGTGGCGGCCGTGACGGGTCCGTTCTGCGACAGCTTCGCGATGGCGGCGTCGGTGGGGGAGCCGGGCATGAGCCTCGGCAGGATGAAGTTCAGCGTGACCGCCGCCCACAGAGTGAGGACGAACAGGCCGAGTTTGCGGAGCGCGTACGCCATCGGCCTACTCACCGTCCTTCCTGAGCTTGAGATGCGTGAACACGAGCAGCGGGGTCTGGTCGTAGGTCTGCGGCGGCGCGTACGGGTTCTTCGCGTCTGGCCAGCCGGTGAACTTCGCGTCGTTGTACAGACCCCAGAGTCCGCCGTAGTACAGACCGATCACCGGGAACTGGTCGTACACGACGCGCTGCAGCTCGTGGCTGAGCTGGAGCCGCTTCGCCTCATCCGTGGTGACCTTGTACTCCTGCAGCAGCTCGTCCGTGGCTGGATCGCTGTAGCGGCCGAAGTTGCTGGCGGTCGCCTTGCCCATCGGGGTGGCGAACTCGCTGGAGAGCAGGCCGTTGTACGCCTGGAAGATGATGCCGCCTCCCATGCCGCCCATCGCGACCTGGAAGTCGCCGTTCTGGATGGCCGCCTGATACCCGGGCGGCTGCGGCTGCTTGATCGACACATCGATGCCGATGGCGCCGAGCTCCTTGCGGACCTCCTGCACGGCACGGAGCCAGTCGGAGTAGCCGTTGGCGGTGGTGATGGAGAAGGAGAACTGCTTGCCGCTCGCATCCACCAGCTTGTCGCCCTGCTTGGTGTACCCTGCGGCGGCGAACGCGTCGAGGGCTGCTGCGGTGTTCTGCTTGATGATGCCCTGATCCGGGATGCTCGGGTCGAGCTCGTCCTTCTGGTTCGGCAGCATGAGCCCGGTCTGGCCGGCGGCGGTCATGTAGCCTTCCGTGGCCGCGTCGGCGATCTTGTCCTTGTCGAGCGCGAGCGAGATGCCGCGCCGCACATCCAGGTTGTCGAAGGGCTTGACCGTGAGGTTGGGCATGAGACTGATGACGCCGCCCGGTGGGAACCAGTACTTGTTGTTCTTGTTGGCGGAGACCCAGGTGCCCTGCACGTCGCTCATGAAGGCGTACGCCCAGTCGAAGCCCTTGGTGGCGATGTCGAGCTCGCTGGTGGCCGAGGGGAGCACCAGGTGCTTGACCTGCACCTTGTCGGCCTGCCAGTACGACTCGTTCTTGTCCATCGTGTACTGCTGCGAGGAGAAGTTGCCGAGCGTGTACGGGCCGGTCCCGACAGGGTTCGGGTCGCGCCAGGTGTCCGGGTTCTTGACGTCCTTCCAGATGTGCTGGGGGACGATCAGCGTCTGCGAGATGATGTCGGACGCCGGGGCGTCCGCCTCCTTGAGGTGGACGATCAGGTGGTCGCCCTTCACCTCGAGAGTCTTGATGTGCTGCCAGGCGCCCTTGAGGTCGAGCGTCGGGAACTTCTTGATCAGGTCGAGCGTGAACTTCACGTCCTGGACCGTGAACGGCTTCCCGTCCGACCACGTCGCACCGCTACGGATGGTGTAGTCGATCGTCTGCGGGTCCGGCAGCGCGATCTTCGACGCCAGCCAGGGCGTGCCCTTTCCGTCGAGCACGTTGATGACCACGAGCGGCTCGTAGATGTAGCTCGCTGCTGCTCGCTTGTTGACGAGATACGGATTGAAGTTGCGCTCCATCATCGGAGTGCCTTTGTCTGCGGCGAGCAGCATCGTGTCCGCCGGGATCGACGGGTCCTGCTGGCTCTGGATCTTGATGCTGCAGCCCGAGAGGGCGAGAGCGGCCGCAGCCAGCGTCGCGAGCATCGCGAGTCCCCGGCGTCTGGTGCCGGTGTGTTTCGTGTGCGTCATTGCCACCATCCTTGCTTGGTACGCGGACCACTGTAAGCGCATACATTCACTTTTGCAAGGTGTCCCCCAAAGTGGGGTCCCCCGGAATGAGGACAGACCGGTATAGTCGGGGTACGCCATCGGCTTCCCGAAAAGCCGGCGGAGTCCTCTCGGCACCGTCGAGAGCGTTTACCCGCTTCGCCTGTCGATGCGGTGCATGGGGGATCGTGCTAGGGAAGCGTCTCCGTGACCCGTTGTCGGGCGTGTATGTATGGAAAGTACCCGACTTCCATGTCCACAATCTCTGACACCCCTATGCCCGCACCCCTTCTGTCGGTGGTCGACGACGTCGCCCCCGGCCGCTGGATCGCCATCTCATCGCTCGACGCCTCCCGCAGCGTCGGACTGGCGAGCGGCGCCACTGTCGAACGGCTGACCGCCGCTCTCTTCGGCGTGCTCCCGATCAGCGCTGCGACGGCGACCCCGCTCATCGGCTGGCTCGCCGACCCAGGCGACGACGCCAGCATCGACGCGTTCTACACGGTGCAGGGCACCGCACGGGACGCCGAGCGCCGCACCTTCGAGATGCTCAGTCTCACCGCCGTCCCCGACGACGCCTGGCACGCAGTGGATGCGGTGATCACCGTCGACGCGCCGCAAGACTTCGTCTTCTTCGTCTGCGTCGGCGGCCGCGAGCCGCACACCGTCGTCGACCTGCTCCGCGAGCGGGTGACGCTGGCCGCGTGACGCGCGCGCACATTCGGCAGGAGTCTCGCGGCTCGCTACGGCGCGTCGCTCCGTCCCGACAGAGTTCTCGCGCCATCCGCCCGCTTTCTCCTTCCGAACGGAGAAGAGCAGGCGGCGGCACACTTCTCCTGCCGGACGGAGATTCCGTCGCCCGTAGGCGCGTTCTCCTGCGGAACGGAGTTTCGCGCGGCGAGTCGTGCCGGTTCACCTGCCGAAGCACGCCGCGACCCCGCGCTGCAGCGGGGTCAGGCGGGCTCTGAGCTCTCCCGGAGGTAGACCTCAACCGGGAGGCGCACCGAACCGGCCGGGCGATCCGGGTCGGCCAGGCGCCGCACGAGGAGTTGCACCGCGGCGCGGCCGAGCAACTCCATCGGCTGCTTCACCGTGGTGAGTCTCGGGGTCGACAGGCGTCCGGCGTCGATGCCGTCGAAGCCGGTCACAATCAGGTCGCCTGGCACGTCGACGCCGCCGATGCGGGCGGCGTCGATCACGCCGAGCGCCATCTGGTCGTTCGCGCACACCACCGCGCGCGGCAGCACACCGCCTGCGAGCAGCTCACGGCCCACCCTGCGGCCGCCGTCGCGGGTGAAGTCGCCCCTGTGCTCCGGCGCGTCCGGCACGGGCAGCCCGCGCTCGGCGAGTGCGGCGCGGAAACCGGCCCAGCGCTCTGCGTCGTCGGGGGAGTCCAGGCTTCCTGCGACGTAGACGAGGTCGCGCACCCCGAGGTCGTCGACGAGGTGCCCGGCGAGGGTGCGCATCCCCTCGTCGTTGCTGACAGAGACGTGGTCGAGTTCGTCTCCGCTCCTGGCGCCGGCCATCACGACCACGGGGATGCGGCGGGCGAGCTGCGAGAGTTCCTCGTCGCTCGCGCTCCCCGCCAGCACCACCAGGCCGTCGACGCGCCCCGCCATCTCCCGCACGGTCTCCGTCGACGTGGCGCCCCTGCCCACTCCGACGAGCAGCACGAAGCCGTTGCGCCAGGCCTCCAGCTCGCTGCCGCGCAGCACCTCGTCGAAATAGAGATTCAGCTGGCGCGTGTCCGCTGCGCCGCCGACGTCGCGGATGATCGTGGTGCGACTGGCGGCGTCGTCCGGGGCGTCGAGCGGCACGTCGGAGATATCGTCCATCGCGTCGAGGCCGGGAAAGAACAGGCCGAGCACGCCGGTCTTGCGGGCGGCGAGGCCGCGGGCTGCTCCGCTCGGGACGTACCCGAGCGCATCCACCGATGCCTGCACGCGTTCGCGCGTCGCCTCTTTGACGGTCTCCGGGCGGCTGAACACGCGGGAGACCGTCGCAATCGACACACCGGCGTGTGTCGCGACGTCGTAGACGGTCGGATTCCGGCCCATGTATGCGCTTCCTTACTGCTTCGAGCATCCCCACTATACGCAGGCGCCTCCGCGGACGCCGGGTTCGTGGGAGGCTGGCAGCATGGACGAAACGATCGAAGTAGTGGTGGTCCGCGTCTTCACGGACGACCGTGGCGCGAACGGCAACGAGCTGGGCATCGTGCGCAGCTCCACGGCGACGGCCGGGCGGGAGCAGGCGATCGCCTCGGCGCTCGGATTCAGCGAGACGGTCTTCCTCGACGCGCTCAGCGAGGACGGCGAACTCGGGCGCGTCGCGACCATCCGCATCTTCACCCCCGCAGCAGAGCTGCCGTTCGCCGGGCACCCCAGCGTCGGCACGGCGTGGTGGCTGGCCGAGCAGGGCACACCGATCACGATGCTGCGCGAGAAGGCCGGCGTCGTCGACGTGACGTACGGCTCCGAGGACGAGCCGACCTGGATCACCGCGGAGGCCGAGTGGGCGCCGACGTTCCAGTGGCTGCCGCTCGAGTCTCCCGCCGACGTGGATGCGCTCGACCCGTTCGCGTTCACCGAGGGGCAGCACTACGCATACGCCTGGATCGACGAGTCGGTCGCCCACCTGCGCTCGCGCATGTTCGCCCCGGCGATGGGCATCGTCGAGGACGAGGCGACAGGGGCAGCGGCGATCGCCCTGACCGCGCGCCTCGGCCGCGACCTGCGGATCAGCCAGGGAGAGGGCTCCGAGCTGCTGACGGCCATCGAGGGCGACGACCGCATCGGGGTCGGCGGCCGCACGGTGTACGACCGCACGATCAGCGCGACCCTGTGACGGCGGCCGTGCGGATCGTCGAGCATCCCGTCGGGGAGCCGGGCGAAGGCCCGTACGGGGTCGCGGTCACCAGGGACGGCGGGGTGTGGTTCACCCTCGTGCACGGCGGTCGCGTCGGCAGGCTGTCGCCCGATGGCACCGTGGCATACCTGTCGCTCGGCGACGGCTCGCAGCCGTCGCTGCTCGCCGCCGCGACCGAGTCGACGGTGTGGGTGACCGACAGCACAGGCAACCGCCTCGTGCACCTCGGGCTGCGGGATGCGGCGATCGACCTGATCGGAGAGGTCGCCGTCCCGACGCCTGACGCCCAGCCGTTCGGGGTCGTCGCGCTCGACGACGGCACCGCCTGGTTCACCGAGCTCAACGCAGACGCGCTCGGCCGCATCGACATCCTCGGCAGGGTGGAGGAGTACCCGGTCGGCCGCGCCGGTTCGTTCGTTTCCATGATCGCGACCACCGGAGACAGCCTCTGGTTCACCCTCAACGCGGCCGGCCTGGTCGGTCACGTGCGCGGAGGGGATGCCGCCATCGCGTTCACCGAGCTGCCAGGCGACCCGTCCGGCCCCGTCGGCATCGCCGTCGCAGCGGACGGCGGCGTGTGGGTGGCGCAGATCCTCGGCGACGCGCTCGCGCACATCCACAGGGGGGTTGTCTC
This sequence comes from Leifsonia sp. Root227, assembly GCF_001428745.1. Lineage (GTDB taxonomy): Bacteria > Actinomycetota > Actinomycetes > Actinomycetales > Microbacteriaceae > Leifsonia. The sequence goes on from NZ_LMIO01000001.1 coordinate 397,348, forward strand.
CGAGGTGCCGCTCGTGCAGGGCGCGAAGCCGCACGCGGTCGCCGCCGACAGCGACGGCGGCGTGTGGGCGACCCTCTGGGGGGCGAACCAGCTCGCGCACGCGACCGCCGATGGCGAGCTGACCCTGCACGATCTGCCGACGGCGGAGTCGGAGCCGCACGGCCTCGCGGTCGCGGCGGACGGCACGGTGTGGGTGGCACTGGAGTCCGGCGCGCTCGCCGAGGTCGCTCCGAGCTGACCGGCTTAACCAGGTGTGGTCCCCGGCCGAAGCCGGGGACCACACGATGGATGCTGGGACTAGCCGGCGACGCCGACGTACTCCGCCGACTCGTCCGGGGTGGACGTGCCGTCTGCGAGGTTGGCGCGGAGGGCGGCGCCGAGCGTCGCATCCACGCTGGTCCAGTACTGGATGGCGCGCTCGCGGATCTCGGCGTTCTTCACGCCGCCGACGGCTCCAGTGATCGTCTCGAGGAAGCGCTCCTTGGCCTCGGCGTCGTAGACGTCGCGGTAGAGCGTTCCGGCCTGGCCGAAGTCGGAGTCCTCTGCGTGCAGGGTCGCTGCCGAGCGCACGAGGGCGCCGTCCGACTCCCACGAGCCCTCGCCGGCGCGGGCGGCGTCTGCGACGGGCCCGCCCTTCGAGTTGGGCGCGTAGACAGGGGCCGAGGCCGGCTTGAAGCCGTGGCGGCCCGCGCCGTCCTGCGAGTAGTTGTGCACCGGAGCGTTCGGCGCGTTGACCGGCAGCTCGTTGTAGTTGGTGCCGACGCGGTACCGCTGGGCGTCCGGGTAGGAGAACACGCGGGCCATCAGCATCTTGTCCGGGCTGATGTCGATGCCGGGGACGGTGTTGGCGGGGGAGAACGCCGCCTGCTCGATCTGCGCGAAGAAGTTCTCCGGGTTCTTGTTCAGCGTGTGCACTCCGACCTCGATCAGCGGGTAGTCGCTGTGCGGCCAGACCTTGGTGAGGTCGAACGGGTTGAAGCGGTACGTCTTCGCATCCTCGTACGGCATGACCTGCACGGAGACCTTCCACGCCGGGAACTCGCCGCGCTCGATCGCCTCGTAGAGGTCGCGGCGGTAGTAGTCGGCGTCGGCGCCTGCGATGGCCTCCGCCTCCGCGCCGTGCATCTCCTCGTTGCCCTGGAAGGCGTGGAAATGGTACTTGACCCAGAACTTCTCACCTGCGCCGTTGATCCACTGGTAGGTGTGCGAGCCGTAGCCGGGCATGTGCCGCCACGATCGTGGGATACCGCGGTCGCCCATCAGGTAGGTGACCTGGTGTGCAGACTCCGGCGAGAGGGTCCAGAAGTCCCACTGCATGTCCGCATCCCGCAGGCCGGAGCCGGGGAGGCGCTTCTGCGAGTGGATGAAGTCCGGGAACTTGATGCCGTCGCGGATGAAGAACACCGGGGTGTTGTTGCCGACGATGTCGTAGTTGCCCTCGGAGGTGTAGAACTTCACCGAGAAGCCGCGGACGTCGCGCCAGGTGTCGGGGGAGCCCTGCTCGCCGGCGACCGACGAGAAGCGCTGCAGGGTCTCGGTGGTGGTGCCTGGCTGGAACATCGCGGCCTTCGTGTACTGCGACACGTTGCCGGTGACGACGAACGTGCCGAACGCGCCGCCGCCCTTGGCGTGGACGATCCGCTCCGGGATGCGCTCGCGGTTGAACTGCGCGAGCTTCTCCACCAGGTAGCGGTCGTGCAGCGCGGTGACGCCGTCCTCTCCTGCGGTCAGCGAGTGGGCGTCGCTGCCGACCGGGGTACCGGTCTGTGTGGTCGTGTAGTTCTCCGACATTCAGTCTCCTTCGTCACTCGACGCGCGACGGGGCTTTCGCCGCGCGCTCCTGGCAGGACGGGCACAGTCCCCAGAACGTCACCTCGGCCGTGTTCACCGAGAAGCCGGACGCGTCCGACGGGGTGATGCACGGCGCGTGGCCGACGACGCAGTCCACATCCGCCACGGCGCCGCACGAGGTGCAGACGACGTGGTGGTGGTTGTCGCCGATGCGCCGCTCGTACAGAGCGGGCGAGCCTGCCGGCTCGATGCGCCGCACGAGGCCGGCGCCGGTCAGATCGCCCAGGACGTTGTGCACGTTCTGGATCGAGGTGCCCGGCAGGGCTTCGAGCACGCTGCGGAAGACAGCGTCGGCGTTCGCGTGGGGATGCGTGGCAAGGGTCTCGAGCACCGCGACGCGGCCCGCCGTGACCCTGAGCCCTGCGGCGCGCAGTGCGCTTTCGAGCTGTGCCGTGTCCATGTCACGAGCCTAGTCTGTTTTGAATGATTCAAAAAATGCGGACGATCAGTGCCGCACATTGCGCGACTGCAGCCTGGTCTCCTCCAGGTCGAGCATCGACTCCGCTTCCTCCAGGATGCGCGATGGGTACGCTCCGCGCGTGCGCTCCTCCAGCAGGCGGTCGCGCTCCGCGTTGACCACCGCGAGGCGCAGCGTCCGGTAGAGCTGATGCGGCCTGCTGTCGGCCGGCACGTCGTTGAGCAGGATGCGCTCCCAGGCGGACTCCGCGCGCAGATAGGACGACTGGCGCACCCGCTCGACCACCTCGGGGTCGATGGGGTCGGAGACGCCGGCGGCGCCCTCCGGGTCGTCGAGCACGGCGAGGCCGTCGTTGCTGAGGTCGTCGAGCAGGTGGGCGAGCTGCTGCCTGTCCGACTTGGTGTCGATGCCCTCGATCTTGAGCACGCGGATCAGCCAGGGCAGCGTGCCGCCCTGCACCACGAGGCTGACCACCGCGACCGTGAAGGCGATGAGGATGAGCTGCGGACGGTACGGGATGCTGCCGTCGTCCGGCAGGGACTGGGCCGCGGCGAGCGTGACGACGCCGCGCATCCCCGACCAGCCGAGGACGACGCCGCCTCGCCAGTCGATGTCCTCCTGGCGGAGCTGCTCGAGGTCGGCGCGACGCCGCGCATACCTGGTCTCGAGGCGCTGCTTGCGGAACGCCTCGCGCCTGGTGCGGACCGGATGGTCGCGGAAGTAGCTGATCATCAGCCACTCCCGGAAGGTGGCGTTCTCCGCCAGCCGCGCGCGTTGCCGGAGGGCGAGCACGAGAGGGCCGATGAGGACGAACCGGATGATGACGAGCGCGAGCGTCGCCAGCAAGCCGATGCCCACCGCATCCCAGACGCTGAGGATCTCGGGGTGCTCGACGTCGGCGACGAGCGTGCGGATCTCCAGGCCGATCAGGAGGAAGACGCCGTTCTCGAGCAGGAACTGGATGGTGCGCCAGTTGATGCGGTCGGTGATCCTCGCCTGGGCGGTGAAGTGCTTCGGGGCGGCGTGCCCGGTGTAGAGGCCGGCGATCACGACGGCGAGCACGCCGGAACCGTGCGCCGCCTCTGTCGGCATGAACGCGGCGAACGGCACGGCGATCGACAGAGCCGTGTCGAGCACGGGGTCGTTCAGCTTCGAGCGCACCCAGACGGAGACGATGCCGGCCGCCAGTCCGATCCCGAGGGCGATCACCACTGCGTAGAAGAAGTCGAACACGCCTGCCCACGGCGTCGCGAGTGCCCCGACCGCCGCAGCGATGGCCGTGCGCAGCAGAACCAGGGCGGTCGCGTCGTTGACCAGGCCCTCTCCTTCGAGCACGGTCAGCAGGCGCGGAGGGAGTCCGAGCTTGCGGCCGATCGAGGTCGCGGCCACCGCATCCGGAGGGCTGATGATCGCGCCGAGGGCGACGGCTGCCGCCAGGTTGAGGTCCGGCAGGATCGTGAAGAGCAGGAAGCCGGAGGCGAACGCGGTGATGATCACGAGGATGACCGAGAGGCCGGCGATCGGGGCCAGGTTGCGACGGAAATCGGTGAGCGGGACGCTGATGGCCGCCGCGTAGAGGATGGGCGGCAGGAGGCCGTCGAGGATGATCTCGTGCGGGACCTCGATCTCCGGGACGCCGGGGAGATAGGAGAGACCGACCCCGACGAGGACCAGGATGATCGGCGCCGCGACACCGAGCTTTCGTGAGAACGCGGCCACGGCGACGATCACCGAGATGGCGATCACCGCGTAAAAACCGAGTTCCATATATCCAATCCTAGAGGGCTACGTGGTGGCGCGCGGTCGTGGGATGTCGCTCGACGGGGTCAGTGGGCGCGGAGTCCGTCCATCGCGATGGCGATCACGCGGTCCCGCTGGTCGTCGTCGTCGAACGCGACGCTGGCGATGCCGGAGAGCATGCGGACCACGTCCTGGATCTCCGCGTCCTCGCGCATCTCGCCGGCGGCCTTCGCCCTGTCGAGCAGCGGTTCGCCGGCGTCGTAGAGCGACGTGCGGCAGGTGAGGAGGACGGGAGAGTCCTTGTTGAGGCCGTCGACCAGCGCCTTCTTGGTGCCGATGTAGCTGACGAACCTGCGCACCCAGGTCTCGAATCCCGCCCACGGTTCGAGGGACTCGGCCGCCTCGGCCGCCCTGACCACCGCATCCACCTCGTCGACATATACCGCTTCGACGAGGGCGTCGCGGGTGGGGAAGTTGCGGTAGAGCGTGCCGATTCCCACTCCGGCACGGCGTGCGATGTCCTCCAGGGATGCACTGGTGCCGTTGGCCGCGAACGCCTCCCGCGCCGCGGCGAGCAGCGCGTCGAAGTTCCGTCTCGCGTCCGCCCTGTGCGGGCGGGTCGAGACGGCGGTCGGGGTGGTGCTGGCCAATTTCTCCTCCGGAAGGGGTTGCAAAGTGGAGGCACCCTCCGCTACTGTGGTGGAAGCGGAGGCAACCTCCGATCGGAGCCAGCCTCCATTCTAGCCGATATCTGCATCGGCCACACCCCTCGAGAACGGAAGAACTCAATGTCTCGAACCCGTCCGGGCCTCACCTTCGCCGTCCTGGCGCTGAGCGCAGGCTCCTTCGCCACTCTGCAATCCCTCGTCGTCCCCGTCCTCCCCGTCATCCAGACCGATCTCGGCACCACGACGGCCGGTGTCACCTGGACCATGACCGCGTGGCTCATCTCCGCCGCCGTCGCCACCCCGCTGCTCGGCCGCGTCGGCGACATGGTCGGCAAGCGACGCATCCTGGTGCTCGCCCTCCTCGCCGTCGCGCTCGGCAGTGTGGTCGCCGCCGTCGCGCCCACCATCGGCGTGCTGATCGGCGCCCGCATCATCCAGGGTCTCGGCGGCGCCATGTTCCCGCTCGCGTTCGGTATCATCCGAGACGAGTTCCCCGCGCACCGCCTGCCGTCCGCGATCGGCGCCATCGCGTCCATCATCGCCATCGGCAGCGGACTCGGCACGGTCCTCGCCGGGCCGCTCGCCGACGTGCTCAGCTGGCGCGGGCTGTTCCTCGTCCCCGCCGTGTTCACGGTCGCAGGCGCGGTGCTCGCACTGCTCTTCATCCCCGAATCGCCGACGCGCGCCGTCGGCGGGGTCAACCCGTGGTCGGCCGTGCTCCTCTCCGGCTGGCTCGTCGCCCTCCTGCTCCCGCTCAGCACGGGTGCGCAGTGGGGCTGGGGGTCGCCGGCCGTCGTCGGGCTGCTCGCGCTCTCCGCACTGCTGCTCGCCGCCTGGATCATCGTGGAGCTGCGCTCCCGCGCGCCGCTGGTCGACATGCGGCTGATGCGCGAGCCTGGTGTGTGGTCGATGAACGCGGCGGCGGTGTTCGTCGGAGCGTCGATGTTCGCGGTGTTCGCGTTCTTCCCGCGCTTCGTGCAGACGCCGGTCTCCACCGGGTACGGGCTCGGCGCATCCGTCGCCGAATCCGGGATGCTGATGCTCCCGATGCTCGTCACGATGGCCGTCACCGGCTTCCTCAGCGGACCACTCGCCCGCTGGATCAGCTTCCGCAGCCAGATCGTGCTCGCCGCAGCGCTGATGGCGCTCGCCGCGATCTCGCTCGGGCTGCTGCACGGCAGCCTCGTGGAGGTGGCCACCGCATCCGGAGTGTTCGGGATCGGCCTCGGCCTGGTCTACGCGGCCATCACCAGCGTGGTGGTGCAGAGCGTCCCTGCAACGCGGACCGGGGTGGCCAGCGGGATGAATGCCAACCTGCGCACGGTCGGCTCGGCGATCGGGGCGGCCGTGATGACGGCGCTCGTCACCGGCTCCACGGCCGCGGACGGGCTGCCGACGGAGGCGGGCTACAGCGAGGGCTTCGTGGTGGCAGGGCTGCTGTCGGCTGGAGCGCTCGTGGTGACGGTGGCGGCGATGGTGCTGATGCGGGCGCCGCGCGAGGCGGCGGTGGCCGAGGTGGCGGCGCTCACCCCCGAGGCGGAGGCGGAGACGGTCACGGAACTCGCACCGGTCGCCTGAGCTCGCCCGGCGTCGCCTGAGCTCGCCGGCGTCGCCCGGCCGACGGCCGCACGGTGCGAAACTGGATGCGGTGAGAGAGGGGCCAGGATGGGGATCTTCGGCCGCGGGCGTCGGTCGCGCAGGGCGGACATGCGCCCGTTCGACGGCGGCGCGCTTGACTCCCCGAAGCCGACCACGCTCGCGCACGCGCTCGACGAAGGCCTGCTGATCGCCGACTACGCCGTGCGCATGGCGGTGCGCAACCGGATGATGACCGAACTGCTCACCACGGACAGCGCCTTCGACGCCTCCCACTTCGCCGGGGTCGCGGCCGAGGTCGTGCTGCGACTGGCCGACGAGGCGGACGCGTCGGAGGCGCGTATCGTGCGCGAGCAGGCCTGGGCGGAAGTCCAGGACGGTCGCGCGGAGCACACCCACGACTACCGCACGGCGGACACGCTCAATCTCCGCCGTCGCGAGGCCCTCGCCAAGGCGACGGCGGCAGCCCTCCGGGAACGCGCGGCCGACACCGAGTACCTCGCCGGCATCGTCGAGGAGTCCAGGCTGGATGCCTGGCGGGAGCTGTCCGGCGTGGTGGAGGAGACGGTGCGCATCCAGTCGGTGGGGGTGGACGACACGGGCAAGCCGCAACGACTCGATGCGCTCCGTCGCGACCTCGCCGCCCTCCGCCGCGCCCGCACCGTGCGCAAGCGGCGCCGGTGACGGCGCTCGCCTGCCGGAGAATGGACGCATGACCTTCCACGCCTCCGACCGGCTCGTGCCTGTGACGGTGAACCGGATCGAGATCGAGGCCCACGTGCCGTTTGAGACGCTGCGGCGCGCGTTCGAGGCGGAGGTGCCGCTAGTGGATGCCGCCCGGTTCGAGAAGCTCGTCGCCGACGGGGCGGAATGGAAGCGGTTCGCGCAGGAGGCGGAGGGCAACGGCATCCACCGGTTCGTCGCATTCTGGCGGCACTACCCGACGCCGATCATGCGGGTGGGCGGGGCGGACATCCCCAGCGCGAGCTATCTGATCGGCGACTACGTGACCGCGTCCAGGGTGTTCCGGCACGATCCGGCGGCGATGCTCTACATGCCGACCAGGATCGAACTGCACGCGGGGCGCAACGGCGGCACCATCGTCACCGTCGACCAGCCGAGCTCCCAGCTCGTGAGCCTCGGGAACAACAAGATCACGCAGGCGGGCTACGAACTCGACCGGATGCTCGGCGACCTGCTCGAAGAGCTCGGCCTGCCGCGTCCGGCGGCGCTGCGGCGGTAGCCGCCTCGCAGCTCCTCAGACTGTGCGCGACGGCGCCTCCGCCTGGGCGACCGGCACCAGCCGCTGCAACTGCGTCACGTGCTTCGGGCTCAGCTCGTCCAGGCTCGCGACCTCCAGGAGTTGCATGGTGCGCACGATCTGGTCGCGCAGGATCTCGATCGTGCGGTCGACGCCCGCCCTGCCGCCCGCCATCAGGCCGTACAGGTATGCGCGTCCGATCAGCGTGAACTTCGCCCCGAGCGCGTACGCGGCCACGATGTCCGCGCCGTTCATGATGCCGGTGTCGATCGCGATCTCGGTGTCTGCACCGACCTCGCGCACCACCTGGGGGAGGAGGTGGAACGGGATCGGGGCGCGGTCGAGCTGGCGGCCGCCGTGGTTGGAGAGGACGATGCCGTCGACGCCGAGGTCGACCAGGCGGCGGGAGTCCTCGACGTTCTGGACGCCCTTCACCACGATCTTGCCGGGGAACAGGTCGCGGATGATGGCCAGGTCGTCGAAGCTGATCGACGGGTCCATCGCCGCGTTGAGAAGGTCGCCGACCGTGCCCCCTGTCGCGGAGAGCGACGCGAACTCGAGCTTCGGGGTGGTGAGGAAGTCGTACCACCACCACGGGCGGGGGATCGCGTTCACGATCGTGCCGAGCGTGAGCTGCGGCGGGATGGAGAAGCCGTTGCGCTTGTCGCGGAGCCTGGCTCCGGCGACCGGGGTGTCGACGGTGAAGAACAGTGTGTCGAAGCCGTTGGCCGCAGCGCGGCGGACCAGTTCGTACGAGATCTCGCGGTCGCGCATCACGTAAAGCTGGAACCAGTTGCGGCCGGTGGGGTTGGCGGCTTTCACATCCTCGATGGATGTGGTCCCCAGCGTCGACAGCGTGAACGGGATGCCCGCAGCCGCCGCAGCGCCGGCGCCGGCGGTCTCGCCCTCGGTCTGCATCAGCCGGGTGAACCCGGTCGGCGCGATGCCGAACGGCAGCGCCGACGGCCCGCCCCAGATCGAGCACGAGGTGTCGACGGTCGACACGTCGCGGAGGATCGACGGGTGGAACTCGATGTCCTCGAACGCCTGCCTGGCGCGGGCCAGCGAGAGCTCGCCCTCCGCCGCCCCCTCCGTGTAGTCGAACGCCGCTTTCGGGGTGCGGCGCTTGGCGATCCTGCGCAGATCGTCGATGGTGAGCGCGCCCTGGAGCCTGCGCTTCTTGGCGTCGAGCTCCGGCTTCTTGAACTTCATGAGCTCCAGGAGCTCGGCGGGCTTGGGAACCTGGCGAGTGACCATACTGTGATGCCTAACGCGTCTCGTGGTGAATGGTGGACGCCGCGGGGGAGGCGTCCCGGTAGTACCCGCTGATGTGGTCGTGGACGAGGGCCTGCGATCCTGCCGGGTCGCCTGCGCCGATCGCGGTGAGGATTCCGCGGTGCTCCTGCCGCAGCCGGTCCGCCATCGCCGGCCAGTCCGGGATGCGTTCCGCTCCGCCGATCACGTAGCTCTCGATCGAGCTGCGCAGCCCGGCCATCATCGCCGCCACAACGGTGTTGCCTGAGGCTTCGGCCAGCGCCAGGTGGAAGCGGGCGTCGAGCGCCAGGAACTCCTGCGGGGTGAGGCTCCGCGCATCCATCGCGTCGAGGAGCTGGGCCGCCTCCGCGAGGTCGACGTCGTCCGGCCGCTCTGCGAGGTCGACGGCCACGGAGGTCTCCAGCAGCAGGCGGGTGCGCACCACGTCGGCGACAGGGAACCCGCTGGCCGCGACCTGCAGCCGCATGAGGGCCTGCATCCCGCCGACCGGCCTGGCGACGATGATCGCGCCGGAGCTCGGCCCGGACCCGGTCTGCGTGCGGACGAGGCCCATCGCTTCGAGGACGCGGATCGCCTCGCGAACACTGGAGCGGGCGACGCCGAGGTCGGCCGCGAGCGCCCGCTCAGGCGGGAGGTGGTCGCCGAGCCGCAAGTCACCGTCGACGAGGCGGCCCTCGATCGACGCGAGCACACCCTCCCAGGCGCGGGGTTCGGTCGGCATCTCACTCCCTCGTGTGTGGTCTGACCATGTGGTCAGTCCACAGTAACCGTCTGACGCCGCGCTGTCCAGGCTCCCCGGGCAGACGGATGGTCCCACGGTCTGACACCCGTGGGACCGCCGCGCGATCCGCCCGCGCCATCGCCGCCCATAGCGTCGAAGCATGAGCAACAGCCCGACCGCATCCACGCCAGCAGCCGACAGCACGCCCCCACCCGGACGACGCATGAGGAAAGGGCTGAAAGTCACCCTGCTGTCCATCGCCGGCGTACTCGCCGTCGTGGTGGTCGGCCTGATCGGCACCACGACCGTCAATGCCATCGCCAGCGCCTCCGAGGCCGACGACATCGAACGGTACGGCCGGCTGGTCGACGTCGACGGCAAGAAGATGAACGTGGCTGTGCAGGGCGCAGGCGACCAGACGGTCGTGCTCCTGCCCGGGTTCGGTACCGCATCCCCCGTGCTCGACTTCGCCCCGCTGGTCGACGAGCTGAAGTCGCACTACCGGGTGGTCGTGGTCGAGCCGTTCGGCTACGGCCTGAGCGACGAGACCGAGAAGCCGCGGACGAGCGCGAACATCGCCGGGGAGGTGCACGAGGCGCTGCAGCAGCTGTCGATCGACAGGTATGCGCTGATGGGCCACTCGATCGCCGGCATCTACGGCCTGAAGTACGTGAACCTGTTCCGCGACGAGGTCACGGCGTTCGTCGGCATCGACAGCAGCGTTCCCACCCAGCCGGGAATGGATGCGGAGTTCCCGATCGACGCACTCCGCACGGCGAAGTCGCTCGGACTGGTCAGGGTGCTCAGCGCTGCGGCGGGCGATCCGTACGCCGGTCTCCCGTTCAGCGACGAGCAGAAGAAGCAGATGGGCATCCTGTCGTTGCGCAACGGCTTCACGGCGACGTATGCCGACGAGATGGAGCACTTCGCCTCTAACTTCCGGGATGCGCAGAGGCTGTCCTTCCCGAAGGAACTGCCGCTCCTGCTGTTCGTCCAGGACGACAACACGGACGTGCCTGGCTGGCTGGCCCTGCACGAGGAGCAGGCCGCCGCCTCCGACCGGAGCGAGCTCGTGCGGCTGAAGGCCGGGCACTACCTGCACCACACGAAGTCTCCGGAGATCGCAGCGGCCGCCGAGGCGTTCCTGGCTGCGGGATAGTGTCGTCCGTGGCAGGATGCTTGCGATAGGGCATCCTGCCGCCACGCATCCGATTGCCACGCATCCGATCGCTACAGGAGGTCGACGTGACCGACCGCAACCACCGCGTCGCCGTGCTCGTGCTCGACGGCGCTAAGCCGCTCGACGTCGGCATCCCTGCGCAAGTGTTCTCGCACCGCCCGAGCATGCCGTACGAGGTGCGGGTCTGCGGTGCGGCGCCCGGGCTCGTCACCGGAGGCGACGGCCTGTCGTACCACGTCGCCGGGGGGCTCCGCGCCCTCGAAGACGCGGACACCGTGTTCGTTCCCGGCTACCGGGAGCCGGCGACCACCGAACCCCCGGATGCGGTGGTCGCCGCCCTGCGCGCAGCCCACCAGCGCGGCGCACGGCTCGCCGCCATCTCCACCGGGGCGTTCGCGCTCGCCGCGGCCGGGCTCCTCGACGGGAAGAGGGCGACGACGCACTGGCACTACACCAGGGCGCTCGCGCGGCGTCATCCCCTGGTGCGGGTGGATGAGAACGTGCTGTTCGTCGACGAGGGAGACGTGCTGACCTCGGCCGGGGCCGCATCCGGGATCGACCTGTGCCTGCACCTGGTGCGCCGTGATCACGGCGTCGCACTCTCCAATCGCGTCGCCAGGCGGCTGGTCGCTGCGCCGTACCGCAGCGGAGGGCAGGCGCAGTATGTTCCGCGCAGCGTGCCGGAGCCGCTTGGCGACCTGTTCGCCGGGACGCGCGCGTGGGCGCTGGAACACCTCGCCGAACCGCTCACGCTGGAGCAGCTGGCGCGCAACGCCAACGTCTCGGCGCGGACGTTCTCTCGGCGCTTCGTGGAGGACACGGGGTACACGCCGATGCAGTGGGTGCTGCGCGCCAGGGTCGACCTGGCGCGCGAGCTGCTGGAACGCAGCGACCTCGGCGTCGAGCAGATCGCCGCGCGTGTCGGGCTGGGCAGCGGAGCGAACCTGCGGCTGCACTTCCAGCGCATCCTTGGCACGTCGCCGACCGAGTACCGGCACACGTTCTCGGCCTGACGCGGGCCGGGCGGCTGCGCGGGGATGCGCGTGGCGCGATCCTTGCGACCGGTGGCATTCAACGCGGCGAGATCCTTGCGCACCGTGTCCTCCACGCCACTGTTACTCGCCTCGTGGCGCTCGCAGCATGGGATGCGGAACGAAAGGAATCCCTCTCCATGACCCGCATCGCCATCAACGGCTTCGGCCGCATCGGACGCAACACCCTCCGCGCTCTCCTCGAGCGGGGAAGCGACCTGGAGGTCGTCGCCGTCAACGACCTCACCGCACCGGAGACGCTCGCGCACCTGCTGAAGTACGACAGCACCCTCGGCCGTCTCGGCCGCACCGTCGAGGTGGACGGGACCGATCTCGTGGTCGACGGCCGCCGCATCCGGGTGCTGGCCGAGCGTGAGCCTGCCGACCTGCCGTGGGCGGAGCTCGGCGTGGACATCGTGCTCGAATCCACGGGGCGCTTCACCTCGGCGGACGCCGCACGAGCGCACCTCCGCGCCGGTGCGAAGCGCGTGCTCGTCAGCGCGCCCTCCGACGGTGCCGACGTCACCCTGGCGTACGGGGTCAACACCGACGCGTACGACCCGGCGACCCATCTCATCGTCTCCAACGCCTCGTGCACCACCAACGCCCTCGCTCCGCTCGCCTCCGTGCTGGACGACCTGGCCGGAATCGAGCACGGCTTCATGACGACGGTGCACGCATACACGCAGGAGCAGAACCTGCAGGACGGCCCGCACCGCGACCTCCGCCGCGCCCGCGCCGCCGGCGTCAACATCGTGCCGACCACCACCGGCGCGGCCAAGGCGATCGGCCTGGTGCTTCCGAACCTCGACGGCAAACTCTCCGGCGATTCCATCCGCGTGCCTGTGCCTGTCGGCTCGATCGTCGAGCTGAACACGACGGTGTCGCGCGAGGTCACCCTCGACGAGGTGCTCTCCGCATACCGGGACGCGGCGGCCGGACCGCTGAACGGCGTTCTGCAGTACGCGGACGAGCCGCTGGTGTCCTCCGACATCACCGGCCAGCCGGCATCATCGATCTTCGACGCCGCCCTCACCAGGGTGAGCGGGAAGCACGTCAAGGTCGTCGCCTGGTACGACAACGAGTGGGGCTTCTCGAACCGCGTCGTCGACACGCTGGAGCTGCTCGCCTCCTGAGGCAGCAGCAGCGCTTCCAGCCGCAGCGCGCCCGCAGTGGCACGCCCTGTCTACCGCCCGTGTTAGTCTCGGCAGGTTCGAGAACGGAGCGGTATGGGGGACAGAGAGAGCGTCTCCGACTCTGTTCTGTGGCTGGAAGCGACCTCCGGAATGGAACGGTCGTTCGCCGCCCTGTTCGACCGGCATCGCGTGAGGATCTTCCGCAAGGCGTATGCGCAGGTGCGCTCCGTCGCCGACGCGGAGGACGTCGTGGCGCTCGTCTTCCTCGAGGCGTGGCGGAGCAGGCAGAAGGTCCGCATCGTCGACGGCTCGATCCTGCCGTGGCTGCTCACGGTCACCTCGTATGTGATCCTCAACCAGTCGCGCACCGCCCGTCGCTACACGCGTCTCCTCGCGGCGATGCCCGAGCCGGAGCGAGAGCCCGACCACGCGGAGGACGTGCTGGAGCGACTGGATCGCGACGCGCGCCTCGTCGCCGTCCGGGATGCGATGGCGCAGTTGAGCGCACACGAGCGGCAGATCATCGACCTGTGCATCATCGAAGAGCTGCCGATTGCAACCGTCGCGTCGGTGCTGGACATCCCCCTAGGAACGGTGAAGTCGAAACTGCACCGTGCAAAAGAGAAGATGCGCAAGCGGATGCCAGACGCCGACGCCGCCGTAGACCTCGCCGGCCGGCTGGACGGAGTGCAATCGTGACCCCCTTGTACGACGCGGACGACTTCCCCGCCATGACCGAGCGGCGCACCGATGCCATCCGGGATGCGCTCCTCACCCAGCTCAGGACCGAGAAGGAGCGGAAGCGCCGCACGCTCCGCCGTCGATTGGCGATCTGGGGCGGCATCGGCTGTCTCGTGGTCGGCGGCGCTGCTGTCGCCGGCACTGCCGTCGTGTCGTCGCGGCAGGTCACCAACCACGACAGCGTGTACTGCTTCGCCTCCGCCGAGCGCGGTGTGAACGGCGAGTACGACATGTCGGGCGCGACGATGTACAACCCGGACGGCGGAGGTGGCCGGGTCGAGAACGCCCTCGAACTGTGCACCACGATGTGGCGCCAGGGTGTTTTCAACCCGGACCACGACCCGCTCGCCGCCACAGCGGGAACCGGCACCGTGCCCGACCACCTGCAGGTGTGCGTGATGGACGACGGCGCGGCGGCGGTGGTGCCCGGACGGCCCGGCGTCTGCCAGGCCGTCGGGCTCTCCCCGGAGAAGACCGGCTGAGCGCTCTGCCCCGTCTGCACGGCTGAGGGGTGTGCGCGGCTGAGGAGTCGGCGGCTGGGCGCCGGTGGGAGCGATTGCGTCGGGAATCGGGAACCCGATCGCCCGGTCCGGACATTCCCCTGTAGTGACCAGCCTCAGGTGGTCCGCATCACGAACCTCGTAGCCCGAATCGACAGGGGGTCGACCGGTTACGAACGACGTGCACGGGAAGTTCCAGGGGGGAACGCTTCGCTTCGGCCATGTGCACGGCGAAGGCCGCACCCCGCGTCCGACACGACGCGGGGTGTGGCCTTTCTTCTTGGTGGTTTCGCTGTCGGTCCCTGGTCACTCCGCGCCGCCGAGTGCCGCAACCTCGAGCACTGCCGCCGCGACCGCTGCGTGGTCTTTCCGCAGGATCGCGCCGTGGTTGCTCGGCACCTTCGCGCTGATCGCGATGTGGGGGTTGCGGGCGACCACCTCGTCGAGACCGGCGCGGATGACCTCCTGCTCGTCGCCGCGGCTGCCGAGCGACGTGCCGGAGGCTACGACGTGCCTGGTCGGCACCACGATGCCGTCCAGCACAGGGCCGAGCTCGCTCGTGCTGCCGAGCCTGCCGAGCTCGATGTTGCTCTCCGCCTGCTGTGCTGCGCTCATCCGGGGCGTGAGCCCGGTCGGGCGCAGCAGCGGCGTGAACCAGCCCATCCGGCGGAACAGGGTGCGGATGCGCTCCTCCATCGCGTCGTCCAGCCAGTCGTACGGCTGGGCGCCGTCGACCAGGACGGCCCCGATCGTGCGGGAAGGGTTGCGGTTGGCCCAGTGCGCGGCGACATACGCGCCGTACGACCAGCCCACCACGAGCGCCCGGTCGACGCCGCGCGCCGCGAGCACCGCATCCACATCCCGTACGGCGGCCTCGAAGGAGTAGTCGGCGGAGGTGCCGGACTTCCTGCCGCGCGCACGCTCGTCGTAGGTGATGTGCCGCCAGGACGGCCCGAGGTCGGCGATCACCCTGCGCCAGTAACCCTGGGTGGCGAACTGCCCGTTGAGGTAGACGATGGGAGTGCCGGAGCCGCCGGTGTCGGTGACCGCGAGGGCGGTGTCATCGACCGGCACCATGCCGGTCCACGGTGCGCTGGTCGAGGTGGCGCTGCTGTTCGTCATGATCTTCTCCTGGTTCTGCTGGATCGTGGTGGGTTCTGGTGGGTTCTCGTGGGGGCAGCCGGTGCGGTCAGACGGTGTGTGCGTCGATGTCGCCGGATGCGGTGGTCGCGTGGATCTGCAGCACGGGTGCGCCGCCGCTGTTCGCGATCGTGTTGCTGATGCGGCCGAGCGGCGTCCCGGCGTCGAGTCCGGCTGTGATGCCGGATGGGACGCCGACCGACACGTCGCCGAGCTGCGTGCTGACGACCACGTCGCCACGGAGGGCCTCCGTGATCCGCACGTCGCCGCGAGCGGTGGTGATCTCGCCGGAACCGGTGAGCCGGCCGATGACGACGTCGCCGTCGATGGCGCTGATGCGAACGGTCGCCGCCTCGTCGAGCTTGATCGGCCCGAACGATCCGTCGACGGCCACGTCGCCGAGGCTGCCTGCCCCGCGCAGTTCCGCGCTGCCGTTCGCACGGATGCTCGACCCTGCCGGAAGCTGCACCGTCACCTCGACGGAGCCGCTCGGCCCGAAGGCCGCGTTCTTCTCCGGCGTCGCGATGCGAAGGACGCCGTCGGCGAATCCGACCGTCGTGCGTTCGGCTGCCTTGATGTCGCGCGCCTTGGAAGCGTCGAGGGGGTGGATCTCGACGCGGGTGTCCGTGCGTTCGGCTGCGATGAACCGAAGGTGACCGGCCGGAACGTCGATGACGGTGGTGACGGGGTTCGGGGTGTCGAAGGTCTGCATTGTGCTCAACTCCTGTGGTCGATGGGGCGATGGATGTTTCTGATAGTGGAAACGCTACGTTGCGTTCACATATAAAGCAACGACACAGTTGCGTTGTATAAGTAAAAAAGCTGGTCAAGCTGAACTAATCGTTGCACTGATTCAGAAACTAACGCAATCGCGAGGACTAAATGCGTTGCACTGACATGGCGCTGAACGCTACGCTCGTGCCGTTCACGACTCGTTCCATCCATCACGCGGAGGCCACCAGATGCCCGCAGGCAGGCTCACCAGGCAGGAGCGCCATCAGATCGCGCTCGGACTCGCCGACGACCTCGCGTACGCGGAGATCGCCCGCCGCCTCGACCGCCCGACGTCGACGGTCACCCGCGAGGTCATGCGCAACGGCGGCCCGGCCGGATACCGCGCCGATCTGGCTCAGAGGGCGACGGAGCAGCGCGCCCACCAGCGCCGCGCGACCGCCCCAGGTGCGCCCCGCGCCCAGCGCGCGGACGGGCGCGACTCACCGGCCGTGCGCGAATACGAGGAGACGTTCACCACCCTCTTCATGCAGTCCGGCCTTCCGCGCGTGGCGGCGGGCATCCTCACCAGCCTCTACACGACGGACGCCGGAAGTCTCACCGCGGCCGAGCTGGTCAGGCGGCTCGAGGTGAGCCCGGCATCCATCTCGAAGGCCATCGCGCTGCTGGAGGGCCAGGGCTTGGTCATCCGGGAGCGCGGCGACGGTCGCAGGGAGCGGTACATCGCCGACGCGGACGTCTGGTACCAGTCGATGATCGCCGCAGCAAGGTCCAACGCGCAGATCGCTGCGACGGCTCGCGACGGCGTGCGCCTCCTCGGCCAGGACAGCCCAGCGGGAGCCCGCCTCGAGAACATGGCCCGCTTCATGGACTTCGTCGGCGAGAGCATCGCCCGCGCCGCCGAGCAGGCGCGCGGGCTGCTGGGCAGCGGCGGAGAGGGGGACGCGCCGCGGGAGCGGTGACGGTCGACCGCCGCTTCGCCGCTGCCCGCAGGCCGCTCGCAGGCCGCTTGTCGGTCAGGTCAGGCGGCGAAGAGCTGCCGGAACCGTTCGATGTCGGATGCGGTCAGCCCGAGACCGTCCTGCGCGTACCGCTCGATCGTGCCGAACTGTTCGTTCAGCTGGGCGAAGGCCGCGTGCAGGTAGTTCTCCCTGACCCCGAGCACGGGCAGCAGCACGTCACGGCCGACACCGGCCGCCTCTGCCCTCTGGAGCACCGGTTCGAGCGCTGGCAACAGGTCGGTGTTGGTCTGCAGGTAGTCCTCGTAGACGGTCGTCTCGTCCACGCCGAGCAGGGTGAGGATGGACGCCGCCGCCCACCCGGTTCGATCTTTGCCGGTGGTGCAGTGGAAGAGCGCCGCGCCCTCACGGTTCTCGTCGAGGATCCCGAGGTACAGCTCGCGATACGACGCGAGCGCTGAGGGCAGCCGGACGATGTCGCGGTACGTCTCCTCGAACAACCGCTCCGCCTTGCCGTCGCCGAGCGTCGCGGCGAACCCCTGCGGGTCTGCTGAGAGGTCGCCAAGGCGGGCCGCGACGCTGAGCGAGCTGTCGGCCAGCACATCCAACTCGATGCTGCGCGTCCCCTCCGGCAGCCGGTCGGGAGAGGCGGCGACCTCGTCGGCGGTGCGCAGGTCGTACACCGTCTCGATGCCCAGCCCGGCGAACTGCGTGCGGTCGGCATCGCTCAGCGTGGCGAGGGTCGCGGAGCGGTAGACGAGACCGCGCCTGACCTGCCCGTTCCCCGCAGGAAGCCCACCGAGGTCGCGCAGGTTCGGAGCGGTCGGGATCGAGACCTTCCTGCCGTACTGGTCGCTCATTCGTTGCCTCTCTCGAACATCGTGGATGCGGGATGCGGTTCAGACGATCATGGCAGGTCGGGCGCGCCGCGCCGCGGGCCGAATTGACAGCCCTCACGCGAAATGAAACCAATCATGCATTTGACACCATGCAAATGCTGCGGCTCTCCAGCGGTCATCTCAGCTTCAGCTGCAGGAAAGGTGACACTAGTCCGGTCGCATCAGTTCACCGACTAATTTGGCCACCCGGAAATGATTTTACCGCAGCGGCGCTCCGCTTAACGTCCCGGGATTTGGTTCATCTGCCGGAACTCTTCCTCGTCCGTGTACACGTCGAGGAACACAGGCGCTGCGGTGAACGACAGTGGGCTGACAGGCCCGGAGATCATGAATGGGTAGCGCTTCTTTGATGTCGCTTGTGGGTTGGTGAACGACTTGTACAACTCCATTGCCGCGCCTGCGCCGATTTCATCCTTGAGCTTGTTCAAGTCGGTTCCTGAGATGAGCCCGTAGCCGAAGCATCGGATACCGAGTTGGGCGTAAATGCCGGGATGAAGCGAGCGGATCTCCTGAGTGATGAATGTCCACCCGAGTCCGGTCTTTCGTGTTTCGCGCACGTAATCGGACAGCTTCGATGCCAACGTCGCGACTTCGTCTGACTCTGGGTCTGGGTCTGGGTCTGCAGGAGCGTATCGGTGCGCCTCGTCGAAGATCACCGCGCAGTTGGCTAGATTCCCTCGTTCCTTCCATCGGAGTTCAGCAAGGCGGTTCAGCTCGCTTGAGATCTTCCGAATTAGGCGGGCTTTCATGTCTCGTCTGGCAAGCTCCGGAAGTCCGGTCGTATCGCTTAGGTTGATGACTACATAAGGCTTATCGTTGGACGTCGAGTCGATGACAGCGTCGATGATCGTGTGGAGCGGGTGTCTCTCCTTGCCTGATGGGGCGTTCGGCGCGAACAGGTTATGAATAGCCGCGAAAGCCGTTAGCGTTCGAGTGAACTCGGTGCCGTTGTCGAGTGCGCTGCGGATCGCGTCCTCGACCCGCTTGCGATTCGCCGGCGTGGAATAGACACGCTTGAGCGCCGACGAATTCGGGTCAACGAGTGCGTTGAGCACTGTTCGCAGGACTTCGGCTGCGTCCTGGTTGTACCAGCCCTTAGGAAGCAGCAGTTGAATCTCATCGGCCAGGAGCTCTGCGATGTTGCTCACTTTCACGGTGAGGCTCGTGAAGAATTTGGTTCGTTGGAGCAGTTCGGTTAGGAGCCCACCGTCTGCAGGTAGCCGGATCTGCTCTGAGATCGAGAGGTTCACGACCTTCCGGCCATACTGTGTCGCCATCCGCTTGAGGGAAAAAGGTAGCTTGTGTTCGTTGGTGAACTATCCCTGCGGATCGAAGACGAGGACTCCCATAGATCGGTGGCGAAGCTGCATGGCCACGAGGTGGCATGCGAATGCAGTCTTTCCGCTACCAGTGCGGCCGAAAACCCCTGTGTGGATGGCCCCGTCCGACCTCGGGTCGGTGAACTCCCGGACGTACATGGGGAGGTGGACGTCGTTACCGTGAATGTAGCCGAGGTAGACGACGTCTTCGCGGTTAGGTGCGATGAGAGCTTGGACTAGGCTGTCGCGGACTTGCTTGACAGGGCTTCCGGTAGTCGGGCTCATTCCGAGCGCGCCGCCTGATTCGATGGGCGCGGTGGTGAACGGAGGCTCACTGGAGTCGGTCTCGTAAACCGCCTGGATGCTGACTTCAGCCGATCGAACGTCGCCTTCGGCGGAAAGATGCGGCAGCGTGCCGTGCACACGGAGCACCCCTCGCATGTTGAGGTCCTCGTGCCAGCGGTTGCGGGTCTCGATCTCACCGATTGTCCCGAGAGCGAGGAGGTACTTGTGGTCACGCATTCGAACAGTCGAATAGACCAGAGTGCCGAGAAGGTTTTCGCCGCTGGCCTTCTCGACAATATCGATGGTTATTTGGGCGGTCGACGACGGAGAACCGATGATCCCAATTGTCTCGCCTTCGCTTGTGGGGGGAGCGAGGCGGTCTTGTTGGTCGGTCATAGCCCTTCCGTTCGGTAGGAGTGGATTAGCTGTGGCGCTAGGTCTGGTTGGGTGCGGGATAGGCGTAGGTGTGAGGCCGACTGCAGCGCGTCGAGTCCTAGTCCCACGCTTTTTGCCATGACGTCAGCGAGGTATTGCGGATACGGCTCACGGACGAACGGCGCGGCAATCTGCCTTTCGAGCGTTGCGATGAGTTCGCTGATGTCGCTGTCGCTGGCGGCAAGTTCAGGCTTCATCTCGATCCGGTAGGCGGACGAGCTCCCGGCCGGCTTCCAGTACATGTATGAAAGTTGGCATTGCCGTAGCGGCGTGAGGATCTCGTGGAGCCGTTGTACATACCGGTGCTCGCGCCGGGGTGCTTCGACGAATGCCTTGAGGTGCAATTGTGTCCATGCGCCGCCGGCGACGGCGACGGGTCGCGTGTGTTCGCCCTCTTCGAGGACGAGGGACATGACGAACTTGTCGTCGCCGGGGATCTCCTGTCCGATGCTCCGTGAAAGTCTTTTGGTCAGTTCGGTCGAGGAGTCGTACTTGGGCATCCCGATGATCTGCGGGACAGTCACGAATGCCTCAAGGGCGGTGTCGAGTTCGCACTCCCGCGACACCTCAAGAGCGAGGCGGCGCACTTGATCGCTTCTAGAGCTGTACGAGCTGTTGAGTTGAATCACGGCAGTCAGGTGGCTTCCGTCGAAGATTCGAACGTTGTGGGGCGCGTCGGCGATGACCGCCAGCTCGTTCGCCATCATTGCCGTGCGAGCGAGCCGTTCGTTGTCTACGTTGTGTAGCAGTACCTGGTTGAACGGGTGGTATTGGTTTTCCGACCAGGTCGGGCCGGACCCATCTTCGCTGAACCCTTCTACCCCTACGGCCAGCGCCATGACGATGTCGACGGCTACGGTCCGCTCGACGGCGAAGCCGCCATCAACAGCGCATAGAGTTGTCGGCCGGGCGTTGCTTGCTGTGGTGATGATGCCACCATCGAGGGCAGCTTGCCGAAGCTGCTCGCGTTGCTGCATCGCAGGTAGCAGCAGCGTTTCCACTTCGGCGCAGACCTGCTCCGCGTTATTCAGAATCTCGGCTAGCGCGTCGGCGGGGAGTCGAGCATAGCTTCGGTCTTCCTCAGCCATTGTCGTCGTCTCGCGTGCGTCGCTGAAGCCGGCCATTCTTGCGCGGTTGCTCACTCTCGTCCTCTTGAAGGAAGAGTGGACGTAGCAGCGTTGATCCTTGGGACCGGGTGAAAATCCCTTCGGCTTGCGCCCTGGAGATGACAATGTCGGCGCCCACACCGATCTCTTTGGAGAATTCGATCGCATCGTCAACTGTGCGAAGGCTCCAGAGGCGGTCCGTTGCTGTTGGCGGGATCAGTTGATCCTTCGAGAACGTTTCAGCCTGCTCCTCGGCGCCTACGGTGACATCGTCGTCTGTTTCTACGAACATGGCTTTACGCTCGTGAAGGAGAACGTGTCCAATCTCGTGAAACAGCGTTTCCCACATTCGATTTCGGGTCTTTCCACGGAGGCTCAATTGGATCACTGGTTCGGTGGCGCTCAACCATCGGGTGACCCCGTATGCTCGCGCCCCTTTGATCTCGGGAATGAAGACGATGCGCAATCCCGCTTCGGCGCCGAGCGCGGTGATGTCCGCGACGACGTCGGATGTTTCCTTTGCGGTTAGTCGTCGAAGACGTGGAAGTGACGCACGCAGTTTCCGCGCGGAGAACTCCGTCGCGGCAATCCTCTCGGCCTCGATCTCCCCGATCCGGAGCCACGCCGCGACTGCGTATCGGTCGATGTCGTATGCCCGCGATTGACGGAAAGCTGCGAGAGGCTGATCCCACATGCTTTCGAATGCGTTGACGGTCGCCACCCTGAAGAACGCAAGAAGCTGTAGGGCTCTTTCTCCGATGCTGTTTGCGGTTTCGGGTAGATGTCCTGAGCGGACTAGCTCTGCGACCGGGAGCGCGCGCACCCAGTCGGCAGCGTCGCTGAGGAAACCGATTTGAGCAAGCCGTGCTTGCTCAGATCGATAGTCCGCTTCCAGACGCGTCCACCAGGATGCGGACGTTCCAGTGACCAGCGCGAGCCGTTGCGCAACGTCCGCGCTGATGGACGCGGTTCCCTGCATCACTTGATTGATGTGCTTGGGTGTGAGGCCGGTGCGACGGGCAAGCTCCGCCTGGGACATCGCGAGCTCTTCGAGTTTGATTCGGAGTGATTCGCCTGGCGCGACCGAATAGTCAGGTGTGGCGGTGACCCGGTCGGGGTAGGCGCGTGATTTGGTCGTCATGGTGTTCACCTCCTAGTGATAGTCATCGATGGAGTCGACTACGACCGCGGTGACCTGTTCCCAGGCGAGGCTGCCGTCGGGGCGTTCCTGCCACGGGTCGGGAGCGATCAGCAGTCGGTATGGATGGTCAAGGTCGAGGGCGAGTAGACCGTCGAGGTCGCCGGTCAATTCGTGGCAGCGCCCGGCTTGTGTGCGGAGTTCGTGAAGGTTGTCCGCGATTTTCAGCTGCTGAAGCCGGGCTTGTAGACGTCGTGCGCGTTCGGCGCCGAGCTGACGTTGCATCTCACGGACCGACGTGCACAGCTTCGCCAACTTGGTGTTGGCATAGCTCACGTCCATGCATCTAGCCAATTATGAACCAAAATGGTTCATAATTGAGCGAGAACTATCAACCCTGTTCGGGGTACAGCCGCCAGCTTTCGCGATCAAACGACTGCCACCCGCTCCGCGACTCCGATCGCGGAATAGCCCACCGTTCTCGCCACCACTCACCGATAGCGGCGGCGGGCTCGGTCTGAAGGTGGAGTTCCGAGTCCTCCCCGCGAAGCCACGAGAATGTGTTCGTGGCGAGCGGAGCGAGGTAGATCTGGCGCTGTACTCCGTGAATGCGCATCGCTTTCGGATTGAGGTCAACCGCCTCGAGTGCGCGCTGGATCACTTCTCGACGATTTCGGAAGATCGTCGGTCCGCCCCACCGTGAGTGACGCTGAGTCTCTGCCGATCCAAGGTTCTTTCGCGCTAGTTCGACCATCAGGTCATAGATCGCTCCGGAGAAGTGGAAGTCGCCGGAGCCGTTGGTGAACCCGACTGGCCGCAGGACGAGCGAACCGTCCCTGCGGCGAACGCGATTGTAAATCGACGACCGCCCGAGCGCAGAGTTGGTCGTGATCATGGCCAATCGTGCGTCAGGGTCGCGCTGAGCGATGAGCGTCGTTCGATGCGCGTACTTTGCGTCGAACGCGTTTTGGACTTCGGCGGCGCTCAACAGCGACGCAATGAGCTTGCCGCCCAGAAGTTCGTTGTAGGGAGCCACTGCGCCGAGCACGAAAGCTTCCATCACATGGGACAACCGCTCGGCCCGCTGCTCGGATGTCCACCCAACCTCGCGGTCGCGGGCGCCAAGAGAAAAGACTGGGTCGGCCAGGCCGATCAATCCGATCACGGAGTCGTTGTGTGCTTCATCCACGACCAGGAACCGTAGTCGGCGCCCGTACCCGCTCGAAACGGGGATCGACCAATGCATCGAACACCAACGCCACAGCGCGCTGTTCGGCGAGCGGAAGTCCTCGATGTGGATCAGACGCGGCCGAATCCGTCGCGGTACGAGTTCGTCGCCGTTGGCCAATCGGAGCGTGAAAGCTCGATCATGCCGTTGTAGCGCCTTGCGTGCGCGTTCACGCTGGGAGACGACAGCCTCACCATGCAGAGACCGCCAAACGTCCTTATCGGATTCAACGGTCGATAAGACGCCGGCATCGGTCACCCGGAATCCCTGCGACTCGAGATGGGCAACGATCGCTTCGCGCCCGGCCGCGCGCTCGCTGTCGTTTAGTGCACTATTTGCAGGACGCTCTTCCTGTGTCGTCGAAGCCTCAGCCTGCGCAGGGCAAGCTCCCGCCTCAACTTGAGCGGCTGCTGTTGACGACACGTCTCTAGTATCTCCGAGACCGATGCGTCCACGTCCTCGATGTTCAGTGCTGGTTGCGTTCATGTGTTCCTCCCTCTGTTACCTATGCGCGGACACGGAGGGAAGCGCTGCAGCGGAGACCATGAACCTATGAGCCGCCCATCTGGCATCATAAGGCGACGGACGGTTCTCCCGTCGTCCCGCGCTCACCTAGGCAATTAGACTCTGCCGCTAATGGTGTGGGTGCTTAGCCGGCTATTGGGGGCTGGTAAGGGGGCGCTCATGCGCTCGCTCGCTGGCCGTGTTTAGCCGGCGAATACGATCCGACGGAGGTGGTTGACCCGTTCACGGTCGGCTCGTGGACGTTACCGCCAGACGTGTGCCGTGGCGGAATCGTAGAACCTCAGCCTCAGCGGGACGCCGTGTTCTCGGCGACGCCGTCTGATGTCGCGCGCTCGTTCGATGAGGAACTGGTTGTATCGCTTCTCCTGGTCGCCGTGGATTCCGACATAGAGAGATGAGATTTGGCTGTGCTTGTCGGAGATTGTGGAGAAGATGTGATCGTCGTTCGCTGACATCGAGACGCCGTGCACGAAAAGAGCACCTCGGAGGTTGGCGAAGGCGCTTAGAGCGAAGGTCAAATACCGACTTGTGGAAATCGTGTCTTCCTTCTCCTCGCGCGTGCCTTCGGTCACGATCAACGGGTACTCACCCTTAGCAAGAAGGGAACGGAGCTCCGGGATAAGCGGGCCATGATTCCAGTAGGAGAGCTTCTCGAGCCTTCTGCGCCGCCGAAAAAGGTGAAGTGCCCCGTGGAGAAAGTAGATTTGCTGGGATTGTCCCTGGCTCAATTTCCAGATGTGACGTGTCGTGTCAGTCGTGCTCGGCCATTGGAATCCGTCCCTTTGCGGAGTGCGCCAATCGGAGGCATCTGTGTGGTTGACAACCCAGTAGAGCAGCAGATCGTAGTTGAGCGTGAACACGTTCGCGAACTTCGACAGGAACGCCCGTGCGTGCTCAATCTCGTCGTCGCTTAGGTGTGAAGCTCGACTGGGATGGCGTTGCGCGAGGGCGTCGGCGAGCCCATTTCGAACGACATCCGCGTCGTCTCTCATCCTCCGAGCGAGTCGAGCCCCGGCAGGTCCGTGCCCCTGGCCGTACAATTTCGCGGCTCGCGCAGCGACACGAAGCTTCTCGACGATCACCTCAAAGTTGGAAGACTCAAACTCGTCAAACAAGACATCCTTGTCAACCGACAACGTGGCCAGCTTCGCTTCGGCCGCGAGAGAGGAGTACGCGAACCGTTCGTGGTCGTAGTCGATGCTGAACCCGTTGCCGAGCAGCAAATGTCGGCGCCCTCGGTGACGCGATTTCGCGTCCGCTATCGCGTCCTGGAACGAAAGCGGATTGATCACGGAAGCAGTGTGGCACATCGGACTTCTGGTCGCGTGGGGACGGGATTCTCAGAGGGGCCCGGACCTGGTTCGCAATGAGGCGATCCGGCCGCGCTGCTTGTCCCCTAAACAGGTGCCTTTTCCGGCAGCAATTGGGCCGCTTCCCACACTATGTCCCCGGATGGTGCCAATATGGGTGCGTGATCAGCACTTCGGTCGGCTGCTACGGGACTACCCGGTGACGCCGACGGTGACTCCTAGACGCCTCGAAGACGAGGTGTGTAAGCTGGCGAGTCCTTACAGTGCAGGTTATTCACGGCTGGTGCCTATTCTCATGTCGCGGGTGAGCTTCGTCCGCGACTGCCGCATTTAACCGAAGGGAGGCCGAAATGAAGAAGGACAAGACCGAAGCCGCAACACCAGGTGCGCGTTCGCGTGCTCGCATTGTTGTTCAGGCGGACGGAAAGCCGAGCCGAAGCGCGTTCACGACCTACCGCGTTATCCCGTCGGCGTCCTCGTCGGCGCAGCGGAAACGCAATGTGCGGCTAATCTTCGGCGCCGACGTGGTGGATGCTGTCGAGGCGTCGACGGCCGCATCGGAAGCTAAACGGCCAGAACGTGCCAAGCGGGGACGTCCCAAGAGCGAACAGCTGTCTAATGCTGCCCGCGTCTCCTCCGTTCGCCGGCGAACGGCATAAGCCCTACCACTCACGCAGTTCGCCGCTAGTCTGAACGGCGTGTGCGAATCGGTAACCATTGACGAGCAGGTCGGCGTCGCCGAAATCCTTGCGTTGTGCGACGACGCCGTCGATCATGTTCTCGACTATCTAGGCGATTCGCGCGAAGATTCGCTCGGGGGAGTAGGGCTTCTCGAAGCATTCTGCGCTACCGCGAAGACGCTGGTCATCGAACTGTTCTACTTCGACCTGGACATCAGGAGCGAACTTGCGTTGCAGCAGGAGACGGCGTTCACTCTGGTATCTCAGGATCCGAGCCGCCTTCACTTTTTCTCCGATGAGGCAACTCCCGGTGTGCGGGCGCGCGACTTTGTCGAACAAGCCAAGGACAGTTACCTCGGCTACTCGATAATCCGTCCAGAGCGGGTTGGCCGGTTCGGTCGCTCTATCGTCACCCCTCGGGTTACTCTTGGCGGCCGCGTACCCGTCGAAATCGGGGAGCGTCAAATTCGCACGGCGGTGACGGAAGTGGTCCAGCTGTTCGGGGTGCAGCTTCTCGCGGTCGGAGTGCCGTTCATGGAGCAGGACGGTGCTCTACTGAGATGCGCCCACGTGAGCGCGTGGATTTGCCACTACACGGCTGTCTTACGAGGAGCGGTTCCACGTCGAACCACCGGCTTCTTCCATTCGCGGTCTATTGGGCAGGGTTCTGTCGGACGTCCATATCCGTCAGACGGTTTGTCCACTCCGTCATTGAGCACAATGCTCAGCGAGGCCGACTTGCCGCCGCAGGTGGTCGACGAATACCTGCTCAGGCAGGACCGAGCATTGACGTGGGCGGATCGTCCGGAACTGATTAAGCAGGTAAGCAAGCCGAAGAAGTACTCCAAGGAATGGAAGCGCGCTTGGACGAGAGAGAACCTCGCGGACACGATCTGCCGATACCTCAACTCGGCGATCCCGGTAATCCTTACCCGAGATTCCATCAACCACACTCAGGTTGTCGTCGGTTACCTTCGTGAAGAAGACCTCGACAAGACATTGGGGGACAGCCGACAGAGCGACACGCACTCCGACATGGTCGCCTTCATCGTCGCGGACGACACCCGCGGACCATACGAAATCGTGTACCTCGACGACCTGGTCGCGGAAATCCTTAACGAATCCATCGCAGCCACCTCCATAGTCATTCCGCTCCCGCGTGCTCTCTGGATGACGGGCGACGCCGCCGAAAAGGTAGCGACCGAACGGTTCGCGGTGTACGCGCAGACCCGTCTGGAAGCGATCGACAAATGGCCCGCTGTAGCGGGAGACCACCAACTTGCGAAGAGCCTTCGCGTCGCGTTGACGCCGTTTGCGAAAGCGCTAGCGAAGCCAGGAAGCAATCAGTTCACGGTGCGGACATATGCAAGCCCCGGGACCGACTTCAAGTACAGCTTCGCAAAGCGAGTCGCCGATGAGGAACTCGTGCGGCAAGTCGGGTACACGTGGCTGCCAAAGTACGTTTGGGTCATTGAGATTCTGGACCGACATCTCCGAAGGCAAGGGCGTGAGGCGGTGGTTGCCACGATGGTGCTCGACAGTACAAAGGTTGTCTTCGAAGACGCCAACGAAACCTACCGGGACGTGTGGCCGTTGTTCATACATCTTCCCGGCCAAGCGCTCGCCGTTCCGCCATACTTCGGCTACTACGCGGAAACAGACCAGAACGAAGCCAGCTGGTTTGTCGCGCCCAGCGAGCCGTATTTCAGCGGCCGTTGGAGCCACAAAGTGCTCACTGACTATCCGTTGCAGAGGATCGCCGGGCTTGCCAAGACCGCGCTTGGATCGTAAACCAACCCGGGTGTCCGAGGGGTTCGGCGCTCTCTAGTGCGGGGCGGCGATCACGATCGCGGCGACGAACAGACCGACCGCAATGGACGTTGCCACGAACGCCAGCAGGATTGTCCCTGCCTTGAATGAGTTCGAGGAGTTGCCCCTGTCGAGCTGGTAGATGCGCGCCTGGAGAAGTTCGGTGTCAAGGTCGGGTGACGCGCCAGATTCGGCATCGTCGAGGAGAGCGGCGAGCCCTTGGTGTTCCGGTTCGGGTTGCCCACTTTTTTGACGGGGATAGCTGCGTTCGAACGTGGCATACCGAAGCGGTACTGCTGCGAGGACTGCCGCGACGACCGACACTGCCACGGCGATCAGTGCGATTACCAACACAGTTCTGACCGGTCCATCCGCGGTGTCCGCAGTGAATCCAAGCTGGGTTCGCAACGCGAAGTAGAGCGTCGCGATCGCAAGATTCGCGGTTATCAAGGAGAACGCGCGCGTCTCCAGGGACGTCTTGTGGGTGCCGACGGCAGTGAGTTCCGCTTCGACGATCATGGCCACCCGTGCGACCTCGCGAGCACGCTTCGCACGCTCGGCTGACTTAGCCACGGTCGGAGTCCTTCGTGGAAGTCTGGCGGTGACGCTCCCGGAACTTCTTCACGATGCGCTCCGTTGCGGTCTTGCGACGAAGATTGCCATCCTCGGCCGGGTCGGGCTCGCCTCGTCGTCGTTTTCGCGGACGAGGAGACTGCTCCTGCTTCGCCATCCGTTACCTCCGTTCCCGGCTGAGTGTAGCGACGATCGACCGTCCGCGCTCGGATCCGCATGACGAGCAGAACCACGCGAGACGGCGCTGTGCGCTAAAGAGCGTTCCAGACGTCGCCAAACCACTTGAGGCATGCTCATCAGTAGACATGGCTGTAGCCTTCCCTGATGGGGCGGCCAGCTACCCCCAAGACGAGGGGTTTTCGCGTTGAGGAGGTCAGAGGCGGACACAGCAGTCTTCGAACCCGGTTAGATAGAGAATCAATGGCTGAAGTCAACCGAAAACCGTCACCGCGCATCGACGACGACGTCCTGCGAATACTGAGCGACGCTCGCACGCTTGGCGACGCAATCCTCATCGGAAGGCGATACCAGCCCGTAAAGTTCGTAACCGCTGGCAGCCGCGGTGTGGTCTGGCAGGTGAAAGACGACTACGGCATTCTCTATGCCGCAAAGTTCACGAGAGCGGACGACTACACCGATCGCACGATCGACGCAGAGTTTCAGTTGCGAGCAGACCTTCGACCACCGCTGTTTACCCGTGCAACGGACTACGGGACGTGGACAACCCCGCTCCTCGACATCGAATTCCACGTGATGGTTGAGGAATGGGTGAAGGATTCCGAGACGCTCGACAGTTTTCTCAGTCGGCCCGAGCAGGTGTCGGTGCGGACGATCCTCGACTTCGTTGAGCAGATGGCGCTCGCTTTCGAAATGCTCGAGAACAAGGACCTCGCCCACGACGACCTCCACGCGAACAACATTCTCATCCGCCCGAGCGGTCCCGGCGATGCCGCTTATTCACGCAACGAGGACACCTACCAAGCTGTAATCGTTGACACTGGAAGCCTGAAACCGGTAAGCAAGACTGTCAAACACTGGGACGACGTACGTTACCTCGCACGCCACCTTGCCGTGATGCACAACATCGTCCACCAGCAACGTGACCTCACAATGGCGGACCGTCGGTTCCTCATCGAAATGCGGGAACTGCTCAAGCTCATGACCGACGACGACGCCAGCCGAGCGCTTCGGGGCGACGCGATCACAACACGGTTCCAGCAGGCGTACACCCGGGCCCAACGCGGGGGAACCGCCGACTCGAAGATGGGGCAACCGTTCGAGTTCATCAGCGCAGAACAGATCGGCAACGACGAACTCCTCCTGCAGTTGTTCGCCCGAACTGCATGGGTCGAAAGTGTTGTCAGCCCCGACCCGATGTTGATCACTGGGCCGCGGGGATGCGGAAAGAGCACGGTTCTCAGATGGATGAGCCTCCGGGCGCACGCGTCGCGGATTGACATGCCTGTTCCATTCGACCAGATCCCCGTCAGTGGAATCTACGTGTCCTGCACATCAGACTTTCAGAACCGGTTCTCCGAGTTCCGCGACGAAGCGTCGGTTGAGGCGCATCGCACCGAGATCGTCCACTACTTCAACCTCATCCATCTCCGGGAGCTGCTAGCAACGCTTATCGCGATCGCCGAACGGCCCGACCGCGAATCGGTTTTCGGGCTCGGGTTCGCCCAGGAAGGATCGATCGCCGATTTCGTGCGGAAATACGTTCCGCCAACCAACCACGCATACTTGTCCAACCATCCGCTGAACCGCGCCATTGACTCGGTCGATGGGGAGATATTCCGATCCCAGATGCGATTGCATGTCGGCGAACCGTCGGACAATCCCACCTCGTTGGCGTTCCTTGCCGATCTGACCGAGTTCCTAACTCGCACCATGCCGGTCTTTGAACAGCACCGTATCGCGTTCCTGCTCGACGACTTCAGCACCCACCGAATGTCAGAGGATGTGCAACGCGTGCTCCTCCCAATCATTTGGGAGCGTCGATCAAGCCACCTATTCAAGGTGAGCAGCGAAAAATATGGCATCGTCGACGACTACCAGGACGGCGAGCTCACGATCGACTTGGCGCGGGAACGTCTAGAGATCGATTGCGGGAAGGAGTTCCTCGATGAGCGGAACCGGGCGGCGAATGTCCGGTTCGCGACCGAACTGCTTGAAAACCGATTGCGAACGGCCGGATGGAGAGGGACGGCCGATCAGCTGATCGGGAAATCGATGGACCTGCGTCAGCTTGCCCGCACCCTACGCAAACCGGGCAGACCCGCTGCCGCCTATTACGGTATGGAAACCATCGCGAGTCTCTGTTCGGGGGACGTGTCGACACTCCTTCTCGTGTTCCGGAAGGTTCTCGCCGGCAGCGACGCGAATTCGACCAACATGGTTCCCCATCCCACCCAGGACCGCTCGATCACAGATGTGAGTCGCGCAATGCTCCGGGTCGTGATCCACCATCGCCCGCGAGGCAAAGACATGGCCCACATGGCGAATGCGTTCGGCAATTTTGTTAGCCGCATATTGCGTGCCGCACCGACCGGCCATTCCGACATCCCGGTGCAGATCCCGCGTATTGAAGTCGACGACGACGGGCAGGCGACTGCCATCCTCACGGAAAAGCAGCACGCGTTCGCCAGAGAGCTTCTCAGGAGGGCCGTTTTCATCGAACTGGACATTGGACGAAGCCGCCACGACCGGGTTTCCACCCTCCGATGGGACTTCCGCAGGATATATCTTCCAGCCTTCCGCGCTGGCCTCGGGAAAACCGAAGCTCTCAAACTGCGGCCTCTCCAGTTCCAGCAGCTCTTCGAAGAGCCGAAGACGTTTCTTGACGACCGTCTCGCTGCACGAATCCCGAATAACGAAGACGGCGACGCCACTCTCTTCGACGAGGTGGAGTTTCCATATGCAGATCACTGAAGTCACCGCCGCAGAGGTCATCGCGGAACTTCCACAACTTCAAGACGCCGAATGGACCACAACGTCCAGGATCGACATTCTGCTGTGCGCGAGCGGTTTTGAAGAGCGCTCGATCGCTGTACCTGAATGGCTTGTGGCGAACGCCGCGCGCATCCCCCACACGCTGGTGTTCTCCCACGCTACAAACGAGAACGACAACGCCGCACTCCGGCCCCGCCTGACCGAAGCCACCGCCGCCTTAGGCGGGCAGACGCACTGGCTTGAACCGGAGATTCATTCAGCGGAGGCTGCGGCCGCACTCCGGGCCGCTCTAACCGAGTTCAGCGACACCGGCCAAGTCCGAGTCGCAATCGACATCAGCGGCGCCAGCGGCCGCATGATCCTCCGGATGCTTCACGCTGTTTTTACCGCAGCGGAATCTCGGTCCATCCATCTCACCGTCTTCTACACCCAGGCAGAAACCTACGCGCCAACCCGAGAAGAAGCTGACGCGCGAATCAAACAGCAAGAGGATATCCAGGAAACCGGCACCGACGCCACACTCGGCCTGGACTTCGACGCAGGGGACGTGTTCTCCGTCATCGAGCGACCCGGGCAGCATACTGACCACGCACCGGATCGCGCGGTCGTAATCCTGGGCTTCAACGCCGACCGGATGCGCGCGTCACTCGACCGGATCGACACAGCGTTCAACATCGACACCCCGCACCGACGAGTCACCTACATTGCGGGTGTTCCGCCTCGCCCCGAAGACGCGTGGCGATTCAACGCGATGGTGAAAATCAACTCCACTATCGACGACCCGATCGACCCGAAAACAGCATCAACGCTCGACTACAAAGAGACTCTCAACCATCTTGAACGGATCTACGACGAGTCACGTGCGGCCTTCAAACTCACCGTCCTGCCTTTCGGTTCTAAAATGCAGACGATTGCCGTTGGGTTGTTCACCGAAACCCATCCCGACGTCCGTGTTCAGATGCTCGCGCCGTCTCACTACCGCGGACTCGAATACTCCACCGGTGTGCACAAGATTCACCAGCTCGAGCTCGGCGATGTCGACAAGCTCAACGGTCAGCTTCGGAGCATCGGCGCTCTCGTCCTCGCCGACGACGACACGCTGATTCCAAGAATGGCTGGGACCGACGTGTTGCGCCGGCCGCAACATCGGACGAACGACGGCGGGGAGTAGCGGATGTCGTTTTTCGCCGTACTAGACGGGGTGGAGCCCGATGATCGAACGGACTTCACCGTCACCCGACTGCATCTCAACCTGTGGTGCCTGGCCGCGATCGGCTTCCGTCGGCGTACGTTCGTCTTCGATGTGGGCGTCGAAGTCACGGCTGGCACGACGAAGGTAGACAAGCTCGTCGTTGCGTTGCCGTTCGACACCTACCGGGTGGAGAGCCTTTCCAAGAAGGTCCTCAACCTTACGACTGCCGCGGTCATCTTCGATACCGTCATCGACAGCATCAGTGAGAGCCAAAGCACGATCAGCTACGACGACCGGACGCTCCATGTCACTAGTGTGGCCACCAAGAAGGCGGAACGGGACGCGCAGTACTCGAAGCCAGGTCTGTTTACGTTGTTCCACCTGCCGCTGACTGAACCGATCGAGCCAGGCGAAACGTCGTATATTCGCGTCCGGTTTCCCATCGTAGGGACTGGCACGGCGTGGCAATGGACTCGCTCGCACCTGCGGAAGACTGCCGCCATCCTCGACTTCCGGATCTCCGATTTGCGCAGTTCGGAGCTGCTCGAAGGTGGATCCGAACTCATCCGACGAGTCAGACCGATTCAGTCGGTCGCCGCGTTCATCATGGCGCCTTCCTGGCTGCACGGACGCACGATCCATCCGGAACCGCGTTATATCCGTCTGCTCGAGGCACGCGTCTGGGCTCAATATCTCAACCGTGCACCTGAACGGTTGAGGCGATCCCGGCTGGTCGTCTATTACTGGAAGAACTCGGCAAAGAAACGCGTCGGTGATCCCGCTACTGATCCGACACCGGGCATCCCGGACGCGGCAAGCGCCGAAAGCACCGCCACGTCATCTGCGGCAGCGGCAACCGAAGCCAACACCAATGGCGAGGAGGCTGAACCACGTTCGCCGGAACGCCTCACCGACATCACCGTGCAAAACCCGATGCGAATCTACAGTGACCTCACCATCGACCAACGGCCGTCACGCGCAATCACAGCATTGATGAGTGCGGTCATCACCGCTGCCGTGTTCGCCCTTCTGTTCGACGTGCCCGATCGGCAATGGGTGAACGACTTCCTCACGTGGGTCGCGGACACTGCAAACACGTGGGCGGGAGCAATTACGGTCGTCGGTATCGTCGCGGTCCTTGGGGCGGTCTCACCGTTCGTGCCACCTCTGAGATGGTTGTGGTCCACGCTTCGACGCGGGCTTGTCCGCGCTGAGCAGTGGTTCTTCCAGGTGCTTCCCTGGCTTGGCTCAAGAGATTAGCCAGTTCGCGGAGAGTTGCGGATACTGTAGAGCGCGTTACGGGCGAACAAACACATCCTCGTCACGGCCTTCGCCGTATCGGTTCGGTTCGGTAGCGATGAGGCGGAATCCCGCGCGGCACAGAAGCGGGACAAGGTGTGCGCGCACCGTGGTCGCCCCGGTGATGTAAGTTTCCACGGCACCGTAGTTCTGTCCCGCGTCAAGCATCTCTATTAGCAGCTGGCTGCCCACGCCGCGCTTGCGGGCGTTGGGTGCGACGAACAAGGTCGAGATTTTGAAGCGCCCTGATGGTTTCATCACGCCAAGGCTGACACCCGCCAACTCGCCATCGACGCGGGCAATGCGGGCCACAGCCCGTCCCGTATTCACGTCGCGGGCACGACGGACAAGCCACTCGTCACCACCGGGGTAAAGCACGGGAAGAAAATCGAGAAGATCGCGAACTTCCTCGTAGCGAACATGTGTTTGTGGGACGGTTGCAGAAAGTGTGCTGGTCATGGTGCCTCGCTTCTGTCGGAACAGTCAAGCTGTCGTCATAGACACTGATGCGGCGGAAAGTTCGGACTTCGGTCACATGATGTTATCGGGTCTGGGCCCCGTATGGTACGCGCCGGCTGAGACATTTCGTCGTTAATATCCGTTTCCGATGGCAATCATCTTCTTTGCGATCTCTGTTGACAGGCGTGCCACGTTTTGTGGCGGATTGAATCCGAACATCGCTCGCATCATTGTCAACGGAATAGGTGTTGCCCACGTGACCGGATCTTCAACGTCTATTGCATGAAGCGTGGTCCGATCGCCGGCGTAGGAATCAAGTTCGGCGCGGCTGAGTAATGTGCGGTCTCCCCTGGAAGACCAGAGCGCGTCAGCCGTCATGCGTTGTACAGAACGCACGCGGACGTGCCCGACAACGGCGCGCTCCGGTGTCGACGAGTAGATCAGCATGATCGACCACGGTGCGGGAAGGAATCGGCGTCGAACCTCGGTCGTCTTCACCCCGGTGAGTAGACCTGCGGCGTAGCGTGGTTTGACCGATAGAAGCATCGTGCCGTCCAGTAGCGGACCCGTCTCACGTTTCAATCTTCTGCCGCCGCTGCTTCGAACACCACATTGAGCGCTCGGTCTCGTCTCCGCTTCCACTGTGCGCTAACGGTTGCAGGCGGCTCATAGTAGGTGACCAGTTCATCACCGAGAAGGATGCCTCCCGCGGCGACCATGAAGCTTGCTTGCGACACCAGAACTTTCGGTAGCGTGAAGCCTCCGTGGATCTCTGGGATGAACATTTGGACGCCGACTGACTCTCCGTGCGCTGCGGACGAGAGCTGTGAGTAACGCTGCCGTCCGCCGTTGCCCGGAGCGGCGTCCTCGATGAGTGTCGATGCCATTGAGGTTGCCGACGGGGCAGTAGCCGATTCGGCGCCAGCACTCCGCGCCATCGCCTCCAACCCTGCGATGTACCATTCCACGTCCAACTTCTTGCCGTCGCGTGTGGCGAACTCGGTGAGGCGAGCGAAACGGAATTCCGACTTCGTCAGCGCAACGTACCGCGACAGCAGGTCAGTGGGTTCGACGCTTCCGAGCAGGGAATATGCTCGCCCGAACGCTTCCAACGCTGCCCGTGCGAGGGTCCAGTTCGAAACCGTTGTCTGGCCGCCGAGGACATTCATGCCATACGCGCGTACGTGGTCGGCGCCGGCACGGGTTGCCGTGAACATCGCCGACTGCGCATCAGCCAAATGTGAGGTGCCTGTTGATGTTTCCATGTTGGCCGGCGAGCTCAGCGCCAACTGCGCTTTGGAGCCAGTTCCCGGCCTGGCTAACGACAGGTCACCGGTCAACCGTTCAAGCGCCGATGCGACAACCAGGACGCAACGACGGACTGTGTCCAACTCTGCGCTGCCGGCCGGAACCGAAAGCCACGACAGATCAAACGACGTTGCACTCATCTGAACCATTTTGGTGGCTTTTCATGGTCCGCGGAACGATTAGGTCACCACCAACCGGTTCCCTGCGAGTCGTCTTCGCGAATCGTTTTCGGCGTTTGAACGTATTGTTCGTCCGTGCCGTATGCGATGCGTTCGTCTTGTGGGCAGTCGGGGCAGCCATTGTTGTGTCTCCGTTGGTGAAGCGTCGATTGCCGGATGTGGCCCGCGCGAGCGCACCTGTACCAGTAGCGCGAGATGGCGTTCATCTGAATGCGCGCGATCGTGTTGCGGTCTTCGCAGAACTCGCTCGTAATGAGTGGGTACTTCTCGAGTAGCCCGTTGACCGATTCGGTCTTGATGACTCCACGGCACAGTCCGCATTCTTGACGGGACCGGTTGGCGGCGTCGCGTCTAGTGATGTGACCGCGCTCGCAGCGCCAGTTGTGGTCGACGTCCGTGCCGATAGCGTCATCGAAGCTGACCCCGCCGTTCAGATCTGGGTCCCACTGCGATCTGAGCTCTGGATACTTCGGGGCGATTGGCTCGCCGCGGCTGGCGCTAAGCGAGCACGACTTGCACCCGTGCCCCCTTCGACGGACGCTGATTTGCGATTGGACGGGCTTGTGCCCTGCCGCGCATTGAAACCAGATCTTCTCATTAGTGCGCAAGGTTAGCTGGAAAGGAGTCTTGTCATTCAGTGTGGGATGCCATTCCGCAGTCATAGCAGGATCAAGGTCGCCAACCGTGTTGAATCCGGCCAGCGGTTCCCGATGGTCGCAATACGGGCAAGGTGCGTCCCTTTCGCATTGACCCTTGATCTGATTCTTGTAGGAGTGACCAAGCGGACAGATCCACCAGAGGCTCCCTCGAGATCGAGCACTGACCTGCGTTGGAAGGAGGGGCGCGTTGCGTTCGAAGTCGAACATGAGCGCCCGTGCCGGGTGCGTCATCGTAATGTCGGTCTCGCCGGGATAAGCCCACCAACCGGAGCAGTAGGGGCAGATACTCGACTTGCGTTCTCCCACTTGTAGGACCGTCGTTATGTCGATACGGTGCCCGGCGGGGCACACGCCTGGACGTCGAGACTCCGCTCTCGCTGCCACGAAGGTTGCAGTGTGCCCCGCGCTTCGATGGGTCAAGAGCGACCGCCAATTGGCCGCAGTGATGTCGGAAGTCCCGGAAGCCTCCAAGTATCGCCGAAACGGCTCCAACGGCCCGACCGCGGGGCGGAGTTTGTGCGCAACATGTTCGGGAATCCGGAAGTCATGATCCCAGTGAGGCTTGTAACGGGTTGTCTCTTCGACCGCCTTTTCGATGAGCCATTCTCTGAGGTTGAGGGCCGTGAAGCGAAGATAGTGCCACACCCTCACCGCGAGCCCGTCGTCGCTGAATCCGATTCCGATCAGTTGAGCACGCAAGAATTCGAGTGCTTGAGCGTAGGTGAGCTGCGGATCAAAGAAGCTCAACATGAAATCCTCCGCCGCTAACAACGTCCACAGCCGGATTGTCGCTGGAAAAGGCTGGTGAGGGAGTCTCTGATGCTCCGCTTCATCCTGCAAGGTCGGGTCGATTACGTGGAGCAGTTCCCAGAGTGTATTCGCGTCCACGACGCCGCGTTCACGTAGCTTCTGGAACCCGATCTCTGCTTCGATGAACTCATCGCTGACTTCGAACTGCATGTCCGGTGCCACTCCGGAACCGACCCATGTTCGGTGCGCGACGCAGACCACGTATTCAAGGTGGGGCCGTAGACCAACGGGTTTCACCCCGGCGCACTGTTTGCACATCCATTGGTCGCCGGTGCCGACTCGGCAGGTTAGACAGGTCGTCCCGTCCCGGTGGCTGATTTCAGGACCATCATGGCCGACAAGCTCCTCGAGCGGCACCTGCCCTTTCGCTGCGATTACTTCCGCCCAGACCTGGTTCTTGTTCTTTTCGGGTCGAAGTCTCCGCGCAGCATCCCAGAGTCTCGTGCGATGGCTGGCGCTCTCACGGTTGGCGCCGAGAAGTCGTTCGGAGAAGGAGCCAATGGATTCCAGATGGCGCGGGAACACCCGGATAGCGTATGGACGGCAGACCTTGTCCCACGTCTCAAAGCCGGTGAGTGGTCGTCCACCCTTGTAGAGCCGTTTGACGGAGCTATCAGGCTGCGGCATCGGCCAGGTCCTTCGTTTGTTGACCTGACTTTCGTCTTCTCGAATTGCTGGCTTGGGCGATTACGGCTGCATCCGCAAGAAGCTCAGCCTCACGTGACGCAATGTCCGTCGCTGCGGAAGCGATCAGTTCGCCGGTGAGTCGCTCATTCTGCGGATCGTCCGCCCAGATGAGGTCGACGGTGATACGGGTCAGGAGTTTTCGCAGCGCACCGATACTGCCGTTGGTTCGTTTCATCAGCAGCGACCGGAATTGGAGGATCGAGTTGCGCTCCTGCGCCAGCAACGGGAGCTCGCGTTCGAAGCCGAGGAGGAGCTGCTGCCATTGCCTCTCTTGGTCCTGGTCGACCAGATTGAACGGTTCGATGGCGTGCTCGGTGAATCGGCTACGTAGTTGCCGGCCACGTGGGGTGTCGGTGAGGACTTTGCTTTTGGTCACTTCGATGCCCGAGATGACAAACGTAGCTTCAACTTCGTTGTGAAGGTTCTTGATGTAGTCGACGGTGTGACCGTTGCCGGTGTTGTTCGATGCGATGTTATGGAACTCGTCGATGCAGACCATGTGGGTTCCGGAGTCCTGCATGAGCCCGATGACACGGTCGATGATGTCGACGGTGGTTTCGTTACGCAGTGGAGTGGCACCGAAGAACGCCAGAAGAGATTTCGCGAGCGCCTTGCCGGAAGTGTCGGGTTTGGCGAGGACGTAAACGACCGGGACGTGGCCGCGATACTCCGGTAGGGGGAACTCGGCTTGGAATCGCCCGTAGAGCCATTCCATGAGAGCAGTGACGAGGGTCGTCTTTCCGAGGTGAGGTTCGGCGTTGACGATGAGGCCCTCACGGTTGGGTGCGTTGACGTTTGCTCGGAGCATGCTCTCGAACAACTTTTGGGCCCGGTCGGTGTTCTGGGTCGGGAGGCGAATCCCTCCCGAGACGTAACCGGCACGCGACGAGTTGTATGAGCGACGTTCGGTGGTGTCGAGGCGAACATATTCGTCGACCCCGAGAATCTCGGGTCGCTGCCAGGCGCGTTCGAGGACTGCTGCGAGCCCTTCCCAGGTGGTCATCCGCGGCTGTTTGCTGGTGCGAAAGAGTTCGCTGCTCATTTCCAGTTCCCTCCCTGGTACGGCTCGAGTTCGTCATCGACCTCGTCGAGGTCGTCGAGGTTGATCTGTGGTCTCCAGTCGCGTTCAAGTTCGAGCGTTCCTGGTTCGGGCAGGGGTGTCCCGCCGATGGCGGCCATCTTCTTGGCAGCCTTTTGTTGGCCGCGGATCTTATTGATGGTCACTGTCGCGTTCTCAGCGCCTTCGAGAATCTCGAGAGTGGTGAGACGTCGCTGCAGCGGAGTGAACTTGCTAGGGTATGCAGCGCGAATTCGGTTGGCTTCGTTCCACAACTTGGTCTGGTGCGGCTGATCAACGGAGGCGCGGTGTCGCCAAGGAACTTCGAGCCATTCGTTGTGTGGCGTGAGGACCCAGATTGCTCGGGGGTCATACGGGTTGGCGCGGAACTCCCAGCGATTGATGGGATTTCCTGAACCGTCCATTCGCGGGGCGACCGAACGGAGGGCCTGGAGCTCGACGGAGTCGTAGAACCGATTCTGGAACTGGATGCCCTGAGGCTGGATCATCCGGTGGTCCGCCGGCAACAGGGCGATGTAGTCGATGGTGTCCATCGGTACGGGTTGGGAAGGTGCTAAGGTCCATGTCGCCATATACATCTGGTTTGGGGTCATGGTCACGGACGGGCGGTATGGGTCGAAGAGGCCGTCGTGTGGCGAGTTCTGGTAGACGCGGGTGACCCACTCACCGAAGAGCTGGTCGAGCACGGCAAGGTCCAGTAGAGGTTCATCGTCCACGTCGCCGCGATGGCCTGGCGATCCGCCAGTGAAAGTCTTGAGGTGTTCGACGAACCCTTTGGCAGTGTTGAACGCTCGTTCGATGTGGTTCTTGTCTGTCGGCGTACCCGGAGCGGCGTAAAGAAGGTCGATTCCGTAGAGGTCGCAAGCTGCCTCGAACACGGTGCCGTGGTAATCGGTGCCCCAGTCGATGGTGATACTTCGTGGGCGGATGAACGGGAGTGTGTCGTCGAGGCTGTCGCGGTCATCCACATCAACGAGGTCAACCCACGGGAACCGCATCAGCACGTTCCGCCACGCTTTGTCGGAGTTCGGGCGCAGTCGACGCGGTGTGAGCGCCTGTGCGACCAGGAATGCGTGGTCAACGGCCTTTGCGGCGATGATCCGGAAGCTCCATGCGATGATGCTTCTGGTGCAAACGTCGATCATCATCGTGAGGATCGGTCGCCCGACATTACCGTCTTCGTCATAGACGAAGGCATCGAGGGTAGTCGAATCGATTTCGACGTACTGTCCCGGGAAGTACTTTCGAGTGTCACCGAATGAGCGCTTTGGTACGGCATCGAGCGACTTGCGGCTGTCCGCTGTGCCGGTAAGTCGTTTCCCGGTCGCGAGATAATTGAACCAGCGGTAAAGGGTTGCCTCGGACGGGATGGCCGTTCCCGGATGGTCGTCGAGAACTTCTTTGATTGCTTCGGCTATGTGGCCGAGCTTGGTCTTCGTCGACTTGCGTGCCGCGCCGTTCACCCGTTTCCGTAGGGCGTGGATGATACGTTCATCGGCTCCGTCGATCGGTGTTTCAGTGCGTAACTCTCGACCGTCGATGAGCGCAGTGACCCCACCCGCCGCGAACTTCTTCCGCTTCCTCAACACGGTGGATTTTGATGCAGGAACGCCAAGGGCGACGAGCTCATCAACCTTGTCTTTGATGCGCTCGTTGAGCGTTCGTTTCGGATCATAGGTCGGATTGAACGCAGAGTCGGCGGTCTTGTAGCCGGTGTCTAGCTCACGGAGGTGTTCAGCCCACAGCTTGGCATTGTCACTTTCACCTGCGTCGATGATGTCGAGCTGGCGGGGGTTCGCGGCGAATCGTGTGACAGGCTCCTTGAGCCGGCGGGGGATTTCCCACGCAGCGATGATGCGGTAATCGTCGGTGAGTGCGTTTCGGAGCCGATACAGCCCGCCTTGGATTTCGACGACGTAGTAGTCGCCGTCTGTCAGTGCCAGAAGCTCATTTATGTCGAAGGTGCGATCCATGATTAGTTGCTCCGAAGGATGGTGTAGTCCCCCAACGGGACGGTCAGGTCTGCGGTCAGATCTCCAACCCAGATCATGTGGTAGATCCGGCAAGTGGTGAGTGCCGTGGGTACGTCTTTGTCGACCTCGACGGCTTCACAGAAGGGCAACCGGTCGAACGCGCGCGCTAGCGCGTCGCGTTCGTTCTCAGGCGGTGCATACATTGGGTGGCGGTACATGGACAGGAGTTCCACGTTGCGCAGCACGATCGGATCGACCGTGCGAAACATCTCGTACGACCACCCGATGCGATGGCAGGCGTCCTGGGTGCGACGGAACTGGTTGAGCGTTGCTTCGTTGTCCAGCCCTGTGAAGTGCACATCGATGAGCGAGCGCCTGCCGTCCCCGTAGACGACGAAGTAGTCGGGGTAGTGGTGGGTGCCGTCGGTGTATTGGAGTAGGCAGGGTTGAGCGGTTACTGCGATGACGTCTGCGGTGAAGTCGAGGAACATCAGCGCCCACCGTTCCAGCATCGAGTCGTGCCAGATTGACTGTTCGATTTGGGAGACCCAGTACTTCCCGTTCCGGTGCTTCTGGCCCCTGTATGGCTTCTGCACGCGTGAACGCAGCGCCAGGTGAAGGGGCTCAGCGACAAGCGCCGGGCCGACAGGGGAACGGCGGATCTTGTTGGATTGGTCTTGCCAAAGCAGCAGATCGGTCGCGGATTTGATGGGTTTGATGGCTTTGGAGCTGAGTCCATTACGTCCGGGCATGCTTCTTCCTTTGTGATGGCATGTTCGAGTTCTCTATCTGGAGGAGTTGGCGGCGGCTGGGCGCTGCTTCGATTCGACGCAATAGCGCAAGAGTCGCTTTCGGGAGGGACACCCGAACGGAAGAGGCATGGAGACTTCTATCATCCCAATGGCGATTTGTATATACACCCATCGGATCGCGGGACTGAAATATCAATTTGCTTTGTCGCATTTGCTCGATTATGACCCGGGCGTCTCTGAGCTTCGACGTAGTTGGTGCCGGGATCGCAACACGGGAATTCGGCAGAACGGAATAGCAAGGTACTCATCCGACGTAGCTATCGGCAGGCAAGAATCCCGCGTTAGCCGACGCCAGATGAAACATCCGGGAGCCAATACAGTCGCCCCGGGCGAACGCAGCGCTATCGCTGGGCTCTCAAGGATCATGTCTCGGCGATGAGACCCATTCAGGAATGAGCTCCAGGCAGCGCCTCGAGTTGTCGGCTCCTAACACACATTGTGGGAGCCGATTTCAGGAAATGCGGCGGCCGCTGCGTCGCGTCCGCGCTTACCTGCAGTGACGTTGAAGTTCCTCGCGGCGAGAATGAACCGTGACCTACTCGGAAGACAATCCCCTTCTCGCTGAACTTTCGCCCGAACAGATAGAGATGCTTGACATTATCTGGCGGCCGATCGTCGAGGCGCGGCTGACCGAGCGCGAGCCTGAATGGCCGATCTGGGACCTTGTCGCAGGCTCTCTATCGGATTTCCCCGAAGCTTCAATCCGCCGAGAGAACGTACAGCAGCCTGCCGCGACTCTCCGCTGCCGCATGGACGGGCAAGGATTACGGTCTCGTCTGGGTAAGCGAAGTCACAATGTCCAGGGTAGAGCAGTGTGTCTTCGACTCGACCGGCGAACCGTGTTTTCGTCCCGGTCGACTGCAGACGCTCTTCCTTGATCGTTTTGATGATGGCGTCGATGAGACGAGAGTCAATGCCCTCGATTGGTTTTCGCTGTCTGGTCGTTCGTCCGTCGATGAGGCCGGCTTTGCCGTACTTTCCATAGCGTTCGATCCATCGTTCGAAGGTCCGGAAGGTGATTGGCTCCTTGTCGGAGGCTTTCGTTTGGTTGAGCTCCTCGGCCTTGCGTTGGATCTTGACGTTGAGGAACTGATCGGCACCCTATTCCGGCCGTGGGGTGCCGCCGCGGAGCGGTCGCCCGGTTGTCACCTCGAGGATGTGTGCTTCGCGTTCGAGTAGTGCCGGGTCGATGGCGTTCCGCTGGTGGTATGCGAGTTCGGCTGCACGTGTCGTGGAGCGGGGGACTGGTTCGTCGACGAGCGCGGCGAGTTCGGCCAGTTCAATGACGCGCGTTTCGGCGGTCGTCTCGTTGCGGAAGCGGTGTGCGCGCGGGCCGACTTCCACGAGTGCGTACATTTCGCCCCCCGAGGGAATAGGTCTTGCCCAGTTTTAGGCGGTTCATGGTCGGTTCCTTTCGAGGAGGGTGGAGTGGGTGAGCGGGCTACTGCCGTCGAAGAGAACTTCGCGTCGCCACATGAGGCGGTACAGGTGGTGGATGCGGGGGGTGTGCTCCCGAACGTTCAGAGAAGCGCTGCGGCTGCTTCAGCAGGGTGAGGATCTGCTGGCGTTCTTAGGCGGTGGGTAGGTACTGGGGGCACCGGTAGCTGGCGATCCATTCGAGGATGTGCCGTTGTGTTCTCGTCAGCTCGGTCAGCACTTCGTAGCCCCAACCGATGCGGTCGCACGCGGCGCGGGTGAGGTCGAACTTCTCGGCGACGGCACCCTGATCCGGTCGGAGGCTTTCAAGTCGTAGACGACGCGGCTGCCGTCGCCGTGCACGGCGAAGAAGTCTGGGGTGTGCTTGCTGCCGTCGTCGAAGCGGAGCTGGAATAGTTGAGAGCTGACGACTTCGAGGGCGTACTGATGGTCGAGGTTCATCAGTGCGGTCATTTCCTGCAGCGATTCGTACCAGTGGTGCTTGCGCGATCTCTCCCCCCCCCCCCCGAAAGTGATCCAGCGAGGCCAAAACTCCCTTCGGAGCGGTCCGCCCGTCTACAGCCCCGAACCTTTTCGCCATCGAGATATACGGCGCCACCGGCGCATTGCGGAGATCGCGAGGAGGTCGTCGTCAATCCCGCCGCCTTCGTGTCCGCTGTACCGCCACTTGTTGATTACCTTCTCTCCCGCGTATGCATTGAAGGCGGCGTAGACCGTCGACGGCGGGCAGACCTGGTCCATAAGTCCCACGCTGAACACGGCGGGCGCTGCGGCCCTTCGCGCGAACTGCACGCCGTCGAAGTAGCTCAGGGTGCGCAAAGTCGATTCCTCGCGATCGCGATAGACGGCGAGGTAGTCGGCCAATTCGCGATACGGATACGCGTCCGTGATCCGTATCGCGCGCGGTATATCACACAGGAACGGTACTCGAATGATAGCTCCGGATACGAGACCGGACAGCGCGGCGGCTGCCAGTGCGATCCCGCCCCCCTGGCTCGTTCCGAGCACGAAGACCTGATCGGTGTCGACGGAGGGGAGGTCGCGAAGGGACTCGATCGCGCGCACGGCGTCGGTGAACACTCGT
Organism: Leifsonia sp. Root227; assembly: GCF_001428745.1. Classification (GTDB taxonomy): domain Bacteria; phylum Actinomycetota; class Actinomycetes; order Actinomycetales; family Microbacteriaceae; genus Leifsonia. The sequence continues at coordinate 441,533 of NZ_LMIO01000001.1, forward strand.
CTGTAGTAGTAATCGTGGGGATCGGCGATGCCCTTCGTGAGCATTCCGGGCATATGAGCGTCTCCGCCGACTGGATCGGCTGTCGCACTACGCCATCCGGACCAGGACTGACCCCGCGTGTCCATCTCGAGGTGAGCGAATCCCGCACTGGCCCAGAGTAGATTCTGCTCCGACGTCCCTCGCCCGCGACCATAGCCGTCGTACTCGACCACGACCGGAAGCGGCCCACGTGCCCCCGCCGGGATGCGTAGCCAAGCAGCAATCGGCTGTCCCCCTGCTCCGTTGAATCGGACATCGAAAACGTCAACGGTTGTTAGCGCGGTCGCAGCGGGCGACCACTCGACGCCGAGCGGATGGATGCGCGCCTCCGCGAGCGTTCTCGTCCAGAAGTCGTCGAAGTCGGTGGGCTCTTGAAGCGTGGAGGTGTACGTGGCGAGTTCGGGCTCCGGCAGGTCTGCATGCATCAGCGGGCTTCCCCGAGCAGAGTGAGGAGGTGCCGACGTGGGATCAGGCCGAATGCCGCGACGTCCTGCCAGAAGGTCGGAGGTGGTGGTGCGAGAGCGAGTTCAGCGTCGAGCTGCACTTCCTCCGCGCTAGCGGCGCCGAGAGCGATCGCGTGGACGATCGGACTTCCTTGGGCGAATGCGATGGCTGCGGCCGGAAGCGTCGTGTTGTGGCGGTCGCAGAGATCAGCGAGACCGTGCGCGACAGCCAATAGGGAGGGGTCGGCTTGGCCGTACTCGAAGCGGGCGTCATCGTGCGGGCGCGGGGAAGCGAGAATGCCGCTGTTGAAGACTCCGACGTTGAGGACCGGCACACCCGCAGCGGTGCAGAGGGGGAACAGGACTCGATCGGCTTCCTGATCGAGGAGTGTGTAACGGCCGGCGGGCATGACGACGTCGAGTGTGCCTTCCTGCACTAGTCGAGCGAGCGCTTCGAGATCGCGAGTGCCTGCGCCGATCTTTCCGACGATGCCGTCTGAGCGCAGACGAGCCAGCGCGGGAGCTGCCTCCTGCACCGCCTCATTGAGATGCTCGCTGGGGTCGTGCAGCAGCACGATGTCGACGGTGTCGAGCCGGAGCCGCTCGAGGCTGTCCATCAGGGTCCGCTCGACACCGGCCGCGGAGAAGTCCCACACGCGTCTATGCGTCGCCGGTACGTCGAAGCCGTCGTCGTCCCGGCCGACCGCACCAGCCTGTTGTTCGAGTCGCCGTCCGACTTTCGTGCTGACGATGAATTCCGACCGTGGCTTGCGGGCCAGGAATGCTCCGAGTCGACTCTCCGAGAGTCCGAGACCGTAGTGGGGAGCGGTGTCGAACCAGCGAACGCCCGCCGTCCATGCGGCCTCGAGGATCGCCTCGGCTTCGTCGTCGGTGATCGCGTGGTAGAGGTTCCCCAGCGGAGCGCAGCCGAGGCCGAACGGAGCGGAGGAGCTCATCGCGTGGGCCAGGCGAAGTCCCAGATGAGGGCTCCCGCGTACTGAACAGCGGCCGGCTCCGCTCCGACCGCGAGGTAGGGCGCAACCTGTCGCTGCCATGAGACGTTGACGGGGTGAGGGTCGAGCTCGCGCGCGAGACGCGACGGCTGAAGTGTCTCGACGCGGTGTGTCAGGACGTCGCCGTTGCGATAGATCTGCCAGGCCAGGACGCCCGCTTCGCGCATCACGTCAGCGAGTTCGGTGTGGATCGCGCGATGGAACTCCTGATACGCCTCAGCCATACCGGGCTTTAGCCGGGTGCGGAACTCTAATTTCTCGGCGCCGACGCCGTCTTCCTGGGCCACCACGATCCTCCATCGATTCCATTGCGTTTCCGAAAGACTAGCAAGAACCAGATCTATTCTCGGCAATGCTGCAATATCGCGTGAATTGCGTCCAGTTCTCAAGAATAGATTGCATCTATTCGTCTATGTGTCATACTTATTCCCAACGCGGATCCATCGACTCGAGGAGGCATCAGTGGCGAGCATCGCCAAGAACGCCGTGAACGCTGCTGACAACTCGGAAGAGCGCTACCGTCCGGGCTACGAGCTCGTCGCGGAGCGACTCCTGCAGTACATCGCGCAGGAGAACCTGAAGCCGGGGGATCGGCTGCCGACCGAGCAGGGCTTGGCCGAGATTCTCGATGCGACGCGCAATGTCACTCGTGAGGCCGTGAAGGTCCTGGCCGCGATCGGGCGCCTCAGTGTCCGAAAAGGCGCAGGCATCTTCGTCGCGACGGCGTCCGCCGGGTTCGGGGAGAGCGAGCTCGCACACTTTCAGCCGACCGACATGGAGCAGGTGCTGATGCTGCTCGACTACCGTCGCCTGATCGAGACAGAGACAGCTCGGCGCGCCGCGACGCTTGCCAACCCGGTTCAAGTGCGCGCGATCCGGGATGCGGCTGCCGAGTCGGCACGGGCGGGCGCAGACAACTCCGTCGACGCGTTCGCGCACGCCGATGCCGTCTTCCACGACGCGGTCGCGATCGCCGCCCAGAACGTCTTCCTGCAGGCGAGCGTCTCGAACGTGCGCCGCTACGCCTCCCAGAGCGACGTGCTGCTCTTCCACGGAGACGTCCCTGGTTCGCTCGAGGTCGCTGGACAGCAGCACATCGGCATCGCGGACGCCATCGCCAACGGCGACATGGACCTCGCGACCACCCTCATGACCGACCACATCGACACGACTCAGCACCAATTCGAGCGCAAGATCCGCGACAGGATCTTCACTCTCAACAATCGCGCATAAACCCCCTCGCCTTTCGGACCGTAAAGGAAATTCAATGTCGAACATTCCGCGATACCCCCATCCCATTTTCCGGGCTGGAGCCATTGCCGCCGCGGCGATCGTGAGCGTAACAGCGCTGCTCATCCCTACCGCCGCGAACGCAGCGCCCGCCCCCGCCACGAGCATCAAGCTCCCCGCCGTCTCGATCTACGTCGCCCCCACTGGCAGCGGGGTGCAACTCGGCACGAAGGCACACCCCTTCCGATCGCTCACCGCCGCCCAGACCGCGGCGCGCGCGGTCAACCTGCTCGGCCTCACCGACGTGGATGTGGTCCTGGCCGACGGCACGTACACCATCGACAAGACGTTCTCGCTGACGAGCAGCGACTCTGGCCGCAACGGGCACATCATCAGTTACGAGGCCGCACCTGGCGCGCATCCGGTGATCAGCGGTGGTCAACCCGTGAAAGGATGGGCCGTCTCCGACGCCGCGCGCGGCATCTACAAGACGCACATCGGCAATGTGGACACCCGCCAGCTCTATGTGAACGGCGAGCTCGAGACGCGTGCACGCGGTGGGGAGAACCCCGGCGGCTTCAGCAAGACTGCCACCGGCTACACGATCACCGACACCAGCCTCGACGCGTACAAGAACCAGAAGAACATTGAGGTTGTCAGCCGCTGGGGCTGGATGATGTACCGCTGCCCAGTTGACTCGATCGTCGGAACAACAATGACGATGCAGCAGCCGTGCTGGCACAACGCGAACCTGCACGAAGGGCAGGAGATCCAGAACCCAACCTGGATCGAGAACGCATACGAACTGCTCGACACTCCGGGTGAGTGGTTTCTCGACAAGGCCGCCGGCGACCTCTACTACATGCCGAAGCCGGGGCAGAACCTCGCGACGGCGACCGTCATCGTGCCCAAGGTGCAAGACCTGGTCGACGTGAACGGCACCATCGACAAGCCCGTCAGCAACGTCTCCTTCGCGGGGATCACGTTCTCGTACTCGACCTGGCTGGCGCCCAGTTCGTCTGACGGAATGGTCGAAGGACAGGGCGGCTTCCGCATCACCGGGAGCGACTACCCGACATTCGACTCCTCGCGCCTCTACTGGCAGAAGACGCCAGGCGCGGTGAACGTCAGCTACGGGCACAACGTGTCGTTCAGCGGCAACACTTTCACGCACCTCGGCGCCGTCGGCCTCAATCTCAACACCGGAACTCAGGGCACGAAAATCGTCGGCAACATCTTCACGGATGTCGCCGCCACCGGCATCCAGATCGGAGGTACCGATGTCATCGACCATCACCCGACCGACAAGCGATCGGTGACCAAGGACACGCTCGTCAGCAACAACGTGGTGACCAAGGTCGCGAACGTCTACAACGGCTCGCTCGGCATCCTCGCCGGATACACCGACCACACCACCATCGAGCACAACCGGGTCTACGACCTCCCGTACAGCGGTATCTCCGTTGGCTGGGGCTGGGGCCTCACCGATAAGGGCGGTGACACGAACTATCCGGGCAACTCCGGCGTGCCGATCTACGACACCCCGACGACCAGCACGAACACGATCGTCCGCGACAACTGGATCAGCGACATCATGAAGCACCAGGCGGACGGCGGCGCCATCTACACGCTGAGCGCCAGCCCGAACAGCGAGGTCTCCGGCAACCTGATCACCGACGTTCCGGAACCCGCATACGGTGCGATCTACCAGGACGAAGGCAGCCGGTACTGGCACACCACGCAGAACGCGTTCTGCAACGTCGCCTACCAGTGGTTGCTGCTCAACCACGGGATGGACATCGTCGCGGACCGCAATTACACGACGAAGCCGCAGTACAGCGCACAGTTCAACAGCATCGGTGACACCATCGCGAACAACACGACCGTGCCCGACTGCGCCAGCCTTCCCGCCAGCATCGTGAAGAAGGCAGGCCTGGAGCCGAAGTACCAGTACCTCGACCCGACCCCGGCCCCGACGGACACGACCGCACCGACCGCGCCTGGCGCGGCGTCGGCGACGACGAGCTTCCCGACGGTCACCGAGCTGAGCTGGCCCGCCGCCACCGACAATGTCGGCGTCACCGGATACTCGGTGTACGCCAACGGCAGCCTGGTCAGCGCCAGCAAGGACCCGCACGTGCGCGTTACCGGTCTGACTGCCGCGACGAAGTACACGTTCACGATCACGGCACGCGACGCAGCCGGGAACGAGTCGAAAGCCGGCCCCGCCCTCGCAGTCACCACCGCATCCGGCAGCGACCTGGCCCTGAACAAGCCGGTCACCGCGTCGTCCGACTCCGAGACGAACTACCCGAAGAACGCCGTCGACGGCGACCTCTCCACCCGCTGGGCGCAGGGCCTCGGCCTACCCGATCCGTCGTGGATCCAGGTCGACCTCGGCAAGCCATACGCGATCACCGGAGCGATCACCACGTTCGAGAAGGCGTCCGGCTACAAATACAAGCTCGAAGCATCCAACGACGAACTGACTTGGGTGACAGTCGAAGACCACACCGGCGCGAACACCACCGAGGCAGCCAACTACTCGGTTCCGTCTGCTCCGGTCACCGGTCGGTATGTCCGACTTACGATTACCGGAACCAGCGGAAACGGCGGCAGCATCTACGAGTTGGAGGTCTACGGTCAGCCGGTCGCCCCAGGCGGAGACACCCAGGCTCCTTCAACTCCCGCTGCGCCGACGGCCACTGTGCAGCTACCAAGTCTGCTTGATCTGTCTTGGCCGGCTGCCACCGACAACGTGGCGGTCTCAGGGTATGCGGTCTACGACGGGACGAACCGAGTCGCCCTCACCGCATCGACTTCAGTCCGGCTCGGCGGCCTGACCCCCGGATCGGCGCACAGCTACACGGTTGTCGCCCGCGACGCAGCCGGCAACGAGTCGGCTCCGAGCGCTGCAACCGCGGTCACCCTCCCGGCGGATACCGACCTCGCGTTGGGTAAGCCGGTCACCGTCTCGTCGTACTCCGAACCGAATACCCCCGGGCTCGCTGTCGACGGCGACCTGTCCACCCGGTGGGCGCAGGGCCTCGGCCTGCCCGACCCGTCGTGGATCCAGGTCGACCTCGGTTCGGTGAAGAGCATCAAGAGCGCGGTGACGACGTTCGAGCTGCCAAGCGGGTACGAGTACCTCCTCGAATACTCCGCCGACGGCACGAACTGGTCGACGTTCGACGATCACACCGCCAGCCGCACGACCGACCGAGCAAACTACTCGTTCCTCGCCCAGCCCGTGGATTCCCGCTATGTACGCCTCACCGTCACCAACTCCAATTGGAACGGCGGCAGCATCTACGAGCTCCAGGTCTACGGCGGCTTCTAAGCCGCAGCAGACCACCGATCCGAATCACCGAACGAAGAAAGCAGTCATGAAGATCACGCACGTCGAATCCATCCGGGTTCATGTCCCCGCCGCCAACCCCCCGTTCAAATGGCGGGATGGCCTGGCCGGGAGTGCCCCCGCGGGCGACGGTGCTGTGCTGCGGATCGGGACGGACGAAGGCGCGGAAGGTATCGCGTTCTTCGCCCGCCCCGGCGCCGCGGTGACGCTCGATGACCTGGTTGAGCGGGTGTTCCGGCCGGAACTTGTCGGCCAGGACCCTCTGCAGCGGGAGTGGCTGTGGCATCGGATCTGGGAGTTGGACCGCATCCACGAGTTGCCGCTGCCGACGCTTGGTCTGGTCGACACCGCGCTGTGGGATCTGGCGGGCCGGATGCAGGGTCTGCCGACGTGGAAGGTGCTCGGCGGCTACCGAACGAGCCTGCCCGCGTACGCATCCACATCCACTTTTGCCAGCGTCGAAGAATTCCTCGACGTGGCCGACCAGTGTCTCGCCCTCGGCTACCAGGGCATCAAACTGCATGCCTGGGGGGATGCGCGTCGAGACGCGAAACTGGCCATCGCGCTCCGCGATCACGTCGGCGACGATGTCCCGCTGATGTACGACGGCTCGGCAGGGTTCGATCTGCCTGACGCGATCCACGTCGGGCGTGCGCTCGCCGACGCAGGCTACCTCTGGTACGAGGAACCGATGCGCGAGTTCAGCATCACCGCGTACGCCGGTCTCGCAAAGGCGGTCGACGTGCCCCTGCTTGTGGCAGAAACGTCCGACGGCGCGCACATGAACTCCGCCGACTTCATCGCCGCGGGCGCCGCCACCTTCGGGGTGCGGGCGAGCACGAACCTCCGCGGAGGCATCACCGGAGCCATGCGCACCGCCCACCTTGCAGACGCCTTCCGGCTCCGAGCGGAGGTCCACGGCTCGGACCTCCCGACCCACCATCTGTGCATGGCGATTCCCAACACGACCTACTACGAATCTCTCGTCACGGCGACAACGGTCGTCCGCGAGAAGTACGTCGATGAGAACGGCCTTCTCCACGCACCCACCGAGCCCGGCATCGCACTACCCGCCGGTCTCGACTACCCGGCGGCCCTCCACCCGTTCATCGGAACAGCCGCCTGAGTCCGCACCGCAATGAAGCCCAACCCAACCCCAGCATCAAGAAAGGCAAGACAATGAAGTCGCCACGACTTTATCGCCCCGGCCGCCGCGCCGTCGCGGCAACGCTCGCCATCGCCACAGCAGGCGTCCTCGCCGCCCTCACCGGATGTGCGAGCGCAGATCAATCCGACACCAGCGGCTCGGCCGCCTTCAAACCAGTGACGCAGGACAACTCGTCCCAGATAACCGTCTGGGCGGACTCGACCCGCCTGCCCGCGGTGCAGGCCTACCAGAAGTCGCACCCCGACGTGAAGATGGACATCGTCACCTACGACGGCAGCGCCGACGGGTCCACCTACCTCCAGACCAAGGTGCAGCTCTTCGACCGCACGAACAAGGGATGGCCGGATGTCGTGTTCGGTTCGCCCACGGACGTGACCTGGGCATCGCAGCCGACCGGTCCGAAGGCCGTTCCTTTCGCCGCGCCACTCGACGACGGACTGGTGAAGAAGGCAACGCTGGACAACTTCGCCAAGGGGTCGCTGACCCCCTGCGAGTTCGACGGTCACACGTACTGCCTCCGCAACGACATCGCCCAGGTGGTGCTTTGGTACAACAAGACGCTCATGGACCAGTGGGGCTACACCGTCCCCACTACGTGGGAGCAGTACGAAGCACTCGGCCTGAAGGTCGCGAAGGAGCACCCCGGATACATTGTCGGCGCCGTCGGCGACACAAACTCTCAGGAGAGCTACTTCTGGTCGAGCCAGTGCCCCGCCCAGCAGCTTCAGGATGACGGCAAGCTCCGCGTCGACCTGCAGGCCAAGGAGTGCACCAGGATGGCGTCGCTCCTCGATAACCTCATTCAGGCGAAGGCTGTGAGCACGCAGGGCTTCTTCAGCCAGGGCTTCGACGGCAGCAAGGTGCTGATGGCGAACGGCCCGTCCTGGTACGGCCAGTACCTCTTCAACTCGGCGTTCAAGACCCCAAAGGGTCAGATCGCCGCCGCGAATCCGATGAAGTGGGACGGCGAGTCGTCCGCATACACCGGTAACGTCGGAGGCGGCGTGTGGATGGTGTCGTCGCACTCGAAGAACCTGAAGGCGTCGACCGCTCTGACCGAGTGGCTCACCACCTCGGACGAGAACCTCAAATCGGCGCCTACCTACCCGGCCTACGTTCCTGGGGCGAAGACCTGGCTGGCGAACCCGGACAACGCGTCCTACTTCGCCGACGACATCGCCGGTCCGTTCCAGACGGCAGCCGATCAGGTGTGGAGCGGATGGTCGAACACGAAGTTCAGCGATGCGACCTCCTGGTCCAGCGTCGTGCTGCCGGCCCTCACAGCAGGTAAGACGCTGACCGAGACGCTCCCCGCGTGGCAGACCGCCATCGTCAACGAAGCCAAGTCGGTTGGATACACGGTCACCACAAAATGACAAGCATTGAAACCGAGCGCGTCCCCGCGCTCGTCAGCACCAAGCAGGCTCGCCGTCGCGGAGTTCCGCGGCGGCGGGCCGGCCGCTCCGGTGTATCCGGGTACCTTTTCGTCTCTGGATACACGCTCTTTCTGATCGCCTTCGGGATCATCCCAACCGGCTATGCGATCTACCTGGCGTTCACGAACGACCGGGGCCAGTTCACCGGTCTCGGCCAGTTCATCAAAGTGGTCCAGGACTACCGGTTCGGTCCGGCGTTCCTCAACATCGGCATCTACCTGGTCATGTGGCTCGTGCTCGTCATCGTGCTCACCACGGTCGTCGCTGTCATCCTCCGTGCCAGGATGCGCCCACGCACCGCCGCGGTCTTCCGCTTCCTCTACTACATCCCAGGCGCCCTCGCCGGGGTCGCGAGCGTTCTCGTCTGGCTGTTCATGCTCGACCCGGCGGTAAGCCCCGCATCAGGACTGCTGCGGGCGATGGGACTCGACTCGTTCGCCCAGGTCCTCGCGCCCGAGAACCTCCCGGTGATCCTCGTGCTCATCGCGTTCTGGACCGGCGCCGGCGGCTGGATCGTGGTGATGTACGGCGCGCTCAACAACATCCCCGACGAAGTGCTCGAAGCGGCACGGATGGACGGCGCCGGCCCCTGGCAGTCGGCCTGGCACATTCAGATTCCGATGATCCGCAAGTGGATCGTGTACCAGTCGATCCTCGCCTTCGCCGCCGGCACCCAGCTCTTCGTCGAGCCGCAGCTCCTGCAGACGGCGAGCCTCGGCCGGGTGAGTCCCACCTGGTCGCCCAACCAGCTCGCGTACGTGTATGCGTTCCAGCACGGCGACTTCAACGGCGCCGCCGCGATCTCCCTGTTCCTGCTCGCTCTCGGCCTGGTCGTCGCCGCCGTCCTGGTGACCCGCTCCGGCCTGTTCAAGGTAGACGACGAATGACCTCCACAACACTCGACCAGCGCACCGCGAACAGCGGTCGGCGCGTCTCCCGCTTCCTCTCCGTCGGGATCGTGGTGGTGATCCTCGCCCTGCTCGTCGTCTTCTTCGTGCTTCCGGTGATCTGGCTGCTGCTCGCGCCGACGAAGACCGCCGGCGACCTCATCCACCAGTTCCCGCTGTCGTTCGGATCGTTCGATCAGGTCGGCAAGGCCTGGCAGCATCTCGTTGCCTTCCAAGGTGGCGCGATCTTCGTCTGGCTGAAGAATTCCGCGATCTATTCGGTCGGTTCCCTCATCCTGACCCTCGCAACCAGCGTTCCCGCCGGCTACGCCTTGGCTCTGACCCGGTTCCGTGGCCGCAAGATCCTTCTGTCGATCACTCTCGTGGTGATGATCATGCCGTCCGCCGCCCTTGTGCTCCCGACTTTCCTCGAACTGAACCTGTTCGGGCTGATCGGCACCGTGTGGTCCATAATCCTGCCGTTCTCGTTCTACCCGTTCGGCGTGTACCTGGTGTACATCTACTTCGCCACGAGCCTTCCCCGCGATCTGCTCTCCGCGGCGCGCATCGACGGCTGCAACGAATGGCAGGTGTTCTGGCGGGTCGCGATGCCGCTGGCGAAACCGGTGGTCGGGCTAATCGCCTTCTTCAGCTTCGTGAACAACTGGAACAACTTCTTCCTGCCGTACCTTGTGCTGCCGAACAGTGACCAGTTCCCCATCCAGGTCGGCCTCAATCAGCTGCTGTCCTCGACGCCGTCGTTCAACCCGGTGGCGGGCAAGGGTCTCAACATCACGAGCCCCGAACTCGCGTTGGCGATCATCATCGCGATCCTCCCGGTGCTCGTTCTGTTCCTCTTCTCCCAACGCGCGCTCGTTTCGGGCATGCTCGCCGGCGCAACCAAGGAGTAGCTCGACGACGATGAACAGTCCACTTGTGGACACGCACGTGCACGTATGGGATCCGCGCCTGATGCGGTACCCGTGGCTCGATCGTGTCCCCACCCTTGATCGCACGGTGCTGCCCGGCTCGATCGACCGGGACGCGGCGGCGACGGCGATGATCTTCGTCCAAGCGGGCTGCCGTCCCGAACAGGCGGTCACAGAGGTTCGGTGGGTCGCTGGACTCGACTGGCCGGAGCTCTCGGGGATCGTCGCCGACGTCCGGCTCGATGCCGCCGACCTCCACGAACGAGTCGATGAACTTGTGCCTGAGCCCTTGGTAGTCGGAGTGCGACACACTTTCCAGGAGCTGCCGCCGAACGCGTTCACGACCACCGCGCACAGCGCAGGGTTGAACGTTGTCGCCGCCCACGGGCTCGTCTTCGATGCGACCGTTCGTGCCGATCAGCTGGCTGAGTTGGCGACCCTCCATGCCAGTGCGCCGTCCGCCGTACTTGTGGTCGATCACCTCGGTAATCCACCGGTGCACGCAGGGTGGCAGAGCGCGGATGCCGACGCGTGGCGTTCGGGCATGCGCGCCGTGGCCCATGAACCCAACGCCTACGTCAAGGTCTCCGGAGTGTCGTACAGCGAAAAGGCGAGGCCCTTCATTCACGAGGCACTCGATGCCTTCGGTTTCAGCCGAGCGATGCTCGGCAGTGACTTCCCGGTCACCGTTACCGGGGAGCGGCGGTGGGAGCAGGTGGCGGACACCTTCTCTCCCACCGCCGAATGCGTCGAGGCTCTGCGCTGGCGCACCGCCAACACCGTCTACGGGGTGCAACCCCGACCAGGAAGGAATCCCGAATGAAACTGCTCCGCGTAGGCGAGCCCGGCCGCGAAAAGCCGGCTGTCAGCGTCGACGGACTCACCCTGGACGTGTCGGAGATAGTTGCCGACTTCGATGCCTCGTTCTTCGAGTTCGGCGGTCTCGACGTGCTTCGCCGCCGACTGGCGGATGGGGCAGGCGGTCTTGCCGTCGTCGAATCGGGTACGCGCATCGGAGCTCCCATCGCGAGACCAGGACAGATCTGGTGCGTTGGCGTGAACTACGCAGACCACGCTGCGGAGTCGGATCTGACGGTGCCGGGTGAACCTCTCATCTTCGGGAAGGCGTCGCACACCGTCGTCGGTCCGAATGACGACGTGTATATCCCTCGGGAAAGCACGAAGACGGACTGGGAAGTCGAGCTCGGTGTCGTCATCGGGAAGACCGCTCGGTACCTCGGTGCGGACGAGAACCCGCTGGACTACGTCGCCGGGGTCACGATCTCACACGACGTATCCGAACGCGAATGGCAACTCGAACATGTCGGCCAATGGATCAAGGGCAAATCCTTCGAACGGTTCAACCCGCTGGGGCCGTGGCTTGTCACTCTTGATGAGGCAGGCGAACTGAACGCCCTCGGGCTGGAACTGGACATCAACGGAGTGCCACAGCAGCGCGGGAACACCAGCGCGATGGTCTTCGACGTCGCCGAGATCGTCCGCTACGTGAGCCAGTTCACCGTCCTGCACCCCGGAGATCTCATCAACACCGGCACCCCGGCGGGCGTGGGACTCGGCCAGCGACCCCCGCGCTATCTCTCCGCAGGCGACGAACTCGTCCTACGGATTGACGGTCTCGGCGAGCAGCGCCAGCGATTCATCCCCGCGCCATGAGCGTCGACGCGACCACACAGAACTCAGGAGAAACAATGAAACTCGATGGACTGTCAGCGCTCGTCACCGGAGCGGCAAGCGGTATCGGCGAGGAGGTCGTGCGGCGAATGCGCTCAGCGGGCGCGACCGTAGTCGGTCTCGACCGAACCCACCCCGCGGACGACGCCGACTTCCTCATCGCGGACGTGACGGACCGCAGCGCAGTCGAATCCGTCATCGCCGAAAGATTCAGCGGAGCAACGCTCGACATCGTGGTGAACTGCGCAGGGATCGGCGCATCGGGCACCATCGCGGACAACGGTGACGACGAATGGCGGAGAGTCCTCGACATCAACGTGACCGGCATCGCCCGCGTGACGGCAGCCGCGTTACCGCACCTCGAACGCTCCTCGAATGCGGCCATTGTCAACGTCAGTTCGATCGCCGCGTGGGCGGGACTGCCGCAGCGTGCGCTGTACAGCGCCAGCAAGGGGGCAGTGCACGCGCTCACCCTTGCCACCGCCGCCGACTTCGCCGGTCGAATCCGAGTGAATTGCGTCTGCCCTGGCACGGTCGACACGCCGTGGGTCGGTCGACTGTTGGACGCGTCTGACGATGCAGCCGCCGAAAAGGCACGACTCGAAGCCAGGCAGCCGATGGGCCGGCTCGCCACAGCAACCGAGGTCGCCCAGGCGATCATCTACCTGGCATCGCCTGAATCCTCGTTCACGACAGGCACCGCCCTCGCTGTTGACGGTGGAATGTTCGGGTTGCGTCTGGCTCGCTAGGCGACGCGGTCACTGGAGCACCAGTAACGAAGGCTGCACGTCCGAGTTAACAGCCGGTGTGTTCGGAGATGAAGATTCAAAGCACGAGGCCTTGCGCAGTGGCACGTCGCGCTCTGGGGTGCCCGATCGGCCGCGCAAAGAAGGCGATGACCTGCACCGTTTCGCTGCGCGATGTTGTCATGCTGCCCCGAAGGGATCGAGACCAATAGCGGAGAGAGTCTGGTCATGCATCGGGTCACTGTCGCTCACGAGGGCTCGCAGGGTCGACCTACAGCGCGCTAGGTGGATTGCCCGCTGTAACCTGCGCACAATGCGCATCGCGACAATATGGCGGACCCGGACCGGAGCCTTGCCGGTGCCTGGCAGACAAGATCCAAATACCGGCACTCCAGGCGAGTGCAGCCGACTCCGCAAGATCGACCCCAGCCTGGTTTGTTCGAACCGCGGTTGAATCTTCCAGCACGGGGGCTTCGGGTCGAAGACAACGTGCTTCCGCGCACATCAGCGGTCGTCACTGTGCCACGCAGTGTTGGGAGCGTCGGCGAATGCGCCGGTGCCGGCCTCGCGTCATGCGCCCGATCGCGACGCCTGCGTCACGCGGCCGCGGCGATAGTTAGCCGACTGAGCGCTAGTCCAGATTGAGCTGGCGCCGTGCCGTAATTCGATATGTTCTATCGCGGTTAGCGGGTGAGGCAAGTCCGACTGGATACGTACGCGACGCGCGCAATGCCAACGCCATGTCCTTCGAAGGCTCTCCGAGGGCATAACGATAACGAATAGTTATCGTGTATTGACTGTTGCCATGTGTGTACTTTACGCTGTGTCTTACCCGGCCGATCGTGATCGTTCGGGAGTGTCCTAGTAGAACCCGGCGACCTCAGTGAGGAGGGACATGACACACAAGAGCCGATTAGTGAGCGCAGGCACCGGTTCAAGTGGTCCCCGCCACCACGGGACGAACGTTCGCCGGTCAAAGCGACCGATGCTTTTCACATTCCATGTAGATCGGAGTTGATCATCCATGTCACATTCATCAAAGACGGTGCGGCATCTGTCCGCACTCACTGCGCTCGTCCTCGCCGGCGCGCTCGGCCTAGCAGGTTGTGCGTCTGACGAGCAGGCCGCGGGCAGCGGCAGCAGCGGCGGCGTCACATTCGACAAGAAGCTCGTCGACGCGGCCGTCGCCAAGGCCAAGTCGATCGTCGGCGACAAGAAGCTCTCGGGTTCGCTCTCTGTCATGGGCGATAACAGCGGCTCGGAAGGGGCGCTGCTGCAGGCCTTCTACAAGCCATTCACCGACGCCACCGGTGTCAAGGTGAACTACACCGGCTCGGGAGACAACCTCAACGTCGTCCAGTCGCGCGTCGCCGCGGGCAACCCGCCGGACCTCGTGACCACAGCTCCCGGGGTGATGCGTCAGTACAGCACTACGCACAAGCTACTGAACCTCTCGAGCTTCATGAGCGACGAGCTGAACGGGAGCTACACCAAGTCAGTGCTGGACACAGCCTCAATCGACGGCAAGGTTTACGGCGTCTACCAGGGGTTCAACAACATCGAGCTCTGGTACAACCCGGAGTCTTACACTGGACCCAAGGGCGACTCCGCCACCTGGCAGCAGGTGCAGGACTGGACCGAGAAGGAGGGGGCTGCGGGCAAGACCGCCTGGTGCAACGCGCAGGGCGGCGGAACCTCGAACGGCTACCCGGGCGAGCTCTTCATCGAGGCGTTGTTCGCCAAGAAGTACGGCGCACAGGCAACGGAAGACTGGGGAACCGGCAAGCTGTCGTGGACCTCACCCCAGGTCAAAGACGCCTTCCAGACGTTCGGCGCGATCGCCACGCACGACCAGTACGTGAATGGTGGGGTCAAGGGGTCGCTCTCGCAGGACACCGGCACCGGCTCGAACGGCCTCGTCGCCGAACCGCCGACCTGCCAGGCCGTGGTCTGGGGAAGCTGGACCGGCGGCCTGATCGCCGGCTCGGCCAAGGGTGTGGAACCCGGCAAGAACCTGGACTTCATGAAGATCCCGGCCTCCGAACCGCAGTACGCGAACACCGAGACATACTCTGCCGAGGTGACGTACGCGTTCAAGGACAGCCCCGAGACGCGTGCGTTCCTGCAGTACCTCGCCTCCGACCAGGCTCAGGCTCTTCTCGCGTCGGCCAACCACTGGCCCGTCTCGAACAAGAACGTCTCGCCGGACACGTACACCGACCCCATCCTGCAGAGCATCTCGAAGACTTACTTCGGCGCTGACACGCAGCTTGCCGCCGGCCCGGCTCTGCTCTCCAAGACCGCGGTAATCACCGGCGCGGCTAAGGGCGTCGTCCAGTACCTGCAGGATCCCTCCAGCCTGGACTCGGTGCTGCAGCAGATCCAAGACCTGGAAGACGGCAAGTAGCAGATGGGACAAGCGAGAGGGATGAGCATCCTCCCGACACGAAAGGACAACCGATGAACGCCGTCCTCACGAGCGTTCCCGCCCTGATCCTCATCGGGGCGATCGTGATACCCGTGCTGGTCTACCTCGTCCTCGGCGTCGGGGAGAAGATCCTCGGCGCCGTGGGCGGGCGCTTCGCCCGGCACGTCCGGCCGTGGTTCTGGTTGCTCGTCCCTCTCGCGCTCATGGGGGTGATCCTCGTGTACCCGATGGTGGAGACACTCATCTCCGCGTTCCAGAACGCCCAAGGCTCGTCGTGGGTCGGCCTCGACAACTTCGGCTGGGCCTTCACCGGAGAGATGGTGAACGTCCTCGGCAACAACCTGCTGTGGATCATCGTCTTCCCGATCGGGACGCTGCTGCTGGCGCTGATCGTCGCCGTGCTATTCGACCGTGTCAAATACGAGCGGTTCGCGATGACTCTGGTGGTGCTGCCGACGGCGATCTCGTTCGCTGCCGGCAGCATCATCTGGCGGCAGATCTATGAGTACCAGGCGCCGGGCGCACAGCAGACGGGCCTCCTCAATGCTCTGTGGACCCTCATCCCTGGCAACAAGCCCATCGCCTGGCTCCAGGCGGACGTGGTGAACAACTTCGCCCTGATATTCGTCGCTGTCTGGTCGGCGTTGGGGGTGGCCGCGCTGACCCTGTCCGCGGCGGTCAAGGCTGTGCCGCCGGAACTGGGCGAGGCCGCCCGGCTCGACGGCGCCGGAGAGTGGCGCATCTTCTTCTCGGTCACACTTCCGCAGATGCTTCCGTCGGTGCTCGTTGTCATCACGACCGAGGTGATCTTCGCCCTGAAGGTCTTCGACATTGTTTATGTGATGACCAACGGCAACTTCAACACGAACACCATCGCCAATCGGATGTACTTCGAGCTGTTCTCGAGCCAGAACCTCGGCCATGCCAGCGCCATCGCCGTGATCCTGCTGGTGGTCGCCGTTCCGATCGTGATCATCAACATCCGGCAGTTCCGCTCGGAAAGGACAAGCTGACATGACGCTGACGTCGAATCGGCGGCCGGAGGCCGCCGCCCCGGGCCGCGCAGGCGCGCCGGCACCCCGAATGAGGAGCAGGCGACGGTGGCCGCGACTGGTGCTCCACGCGATCGTGGTGCTCTTCATGGTCGTCTGGTTCACACCCGTTTTGGGATTGTTCGTGAACTCGTTCCGCACCCAGGGCGACATCGGCGACTCCGGCTGGTGGCACGCGATCGTCGCCCCCCTGTTCACCGGATACAACTACCAGCAGGCGCTGCAGGTCATCGGTCTCGGTCAAAGCCTCGGCACGTCGCTCGCGATCGCCGTTCCGACGACCGTGCTGACCACTGTCATTTCGGCGATCGGGGCTTTTGCCCTGACGCGGATGAACTTCGCCGGCCAGACGATCCTCTCCCTCGTGCTCGTTGCGCTCATGGTCACCCCGCCGCAGGTCACCCTGGTGCCGCTGCTCAAGCTCTTCTCCGTGACGGGCCTCTACGGGACGATCCCGGCGATGTGGGTCTACATGGTCGGATTCACGGTGCCGTTCGGCATCTTCCTGGTGCGCGGGTTCATCTCTTCGATCCCCGACGAACTGTTTGAGTCGGCGAGGCTCGACGGGGCTGCTGACCTGCGCATCTTCCGTTCACTAGTGCTGCCGCTCGCGGCGCCCGTTCTCGGGTCGCTGGCGATCATCCAGTTCCTCTGGGCGTGGAATGATCTGCTCACACCGCTCATCTTTCTCGGCGGGACGGCCGTCCCCCAGCCGCTGACGGTCAACGTGGCCGGCCTCGTGACGGCGACAGGCCAGGGCGAAGCCCAGCTCATGGCCGCGACCGTGATCTCGATCCTGCTGCCACTCATCGTTATCGTCTCGCTTCAGCGCTATTTCGTCCGGGGTGTTCTCGGCGGCGCCGTCAAGGGATGAGCAGCTCAGGCGAGTGGGTCAGCCAAGTCAGGATCCTCGATGTCGTCACCGGCCGCGACGAGGTCGTCCTGGAGAGCGGGCGGCAGTTGGAGGCGCCGAATTGGTCGATGGACGGCGAGAGCCTCATCCTGAACGCCGACGGCTCGCTTCTCCTGCTGCACATCGCCACCGGCATACTTGAGGACCTGCCACGTGCCGGAGTGCCGCGCGTGAACAACGACCACGTGATTGCGCCGGACGGGCGGACGCTTTACGTCTCGACGGAGGCCGGTAGCATCCACGCAATCGATCTGGCGCAGACGGGCTCCTCCCGGGCGGTGACGCAGGCGGCCGCACCGGATGCGCGCCGATATCTGCACGGAGTCTCACCCGACGGCCGCACCCTCGTCTACGTGCTCCTGGTCGAACGGGCCTCCCGCGTCTCGACCCGGATCGCGACGATGTCCGTCGACGGAGGGCCGGAGACGGTGCTCACCGGCGATGACGGGGGTCGGGACGACGGTCCGGAGTTCTCGCCGGACGGCCGGTGGATCCTCTTCAACTCCGAGCGCTCCACACCGGGCCAGGCGCAGCTGTATCGGATGCCCGCGGCCGGTGGCCCCGCCGAACAACTTACCTTCGACGACAGGGTCAACTGGTTCCCTCATCCCGCCCCCGACGGCAGCGGTGTGCTTTACCTGAGCTACCCACCGGGGACGGCTGGACACCCCGCGGATCGCGATGTCGCTCTGCGCCTGCTGAAAGCAGACGGGAGCGTGCGCGAGCTGCTCCGCCTTCGCGGGGGCCAGGGCACTATCAACGTGCCGAGCTGGCATCCAAACGGACACCGGTTCGCGTTCGTCGCCTTCGGCTAGGACGATTCTCCTTACGCGTCTGGCTGCGAGGACACGAGCATGATCTTTCCGTGGGTGTGTCGGCGGGCGTGTTGACGATCCGCGGCGAATTCGAGGCCCGCAGCATCGGCGGCGTCGCGTTGGTGACCCGACTGACCCCGATCACATTGGTCTCCACAACAGCCCGCACGGTCGCCGGACCGACCGTGGTCGGCGATCAGGCAGGCCGCCGCGGCCACGCTCGCGTCGTCGGTCAGTCGAGCGGCACACCGAACGCGTCGACCCCGCTCGCGCGCAGTCCCTCCACCGCTGCGTAGCGGCATTGCCGCTCGAGCGCGGCCACACCGATCCGCCGAACGGCGGCTCGGAGTCGTCCTGCTACACCGCACCACCCGCTTGATCGCCCTGACGGAGGCCGGGTCGGTTCTGCTGCTGGATGCCAGGCTCGCCCTCGACGCGGTCCAAGCCGCCGAGCGTCGCACCCGCCTGTCCTACGCTGGTGCTGGCTGCCAACGCCGGAGCATCCAAAGAACTGTTGTCGACGCTCCTGACCGCCTATGCCGCCGAGCCGCGCGCCACCGCCGTAGAGGTGGTCGTGTGCGGCCAGCCAGCCGGAGAACATGCTGCGCGACGGTCGTGCCGACGTCGTTCTGCCCCATCGGCCATACGACTCGGTCAGCGGATCCGACATCGAGGACCTCCGTACCGAGCCGCAGGCCGCTGTTCTGCCAGCGCTGCATCCCCTCACTGTGGCGCCCTCACCTGTCGATGTCCGAAATGAACTCGTTGACCGAGCTGCCCTGCTGCGCTGGCCTCGAATCGACCGGACCTATGCAGACTGCCCGGCAGATCCGCGACCACACCCGGCTGTTCCGCTGATCGCGGTCGGACGGGCTTGTGCGGTCGTGCCCGCGTCGCTTCAAGCCCAACTTCGCGACGACTACGCCGTCGTGCCCGTGTCGGACGCGCCGACCGTAGCGACAGTCGTCGCCTGGCCTCCGCACAGCCGCTCCGAAGCTGTGGCCGACCTCGTCCGCACGCCGACAGAACAGCTTCGCCAGGAGGGCCTCGGCGCTCCCGCCCCCGCCCCGAACACCGTGGCAAAGGCGGGTTGAGCGGAGAAGGCCCGGAACATGAGGTTCCGGGCCTCCTCCGCTCACTCACGGAGGCTCAGGCGGCAGCGGACTCCGACCGCGCGGCGAGGCGTCGGGCGATATCCCTGGCACCGACGACGGAGAGGGCAACGCTCGTGAGCGTTGGATTGCAGGCGGTCTCGGTCGGGATGACCCCGTTGCCAGCCACGTACAAACCAGAAACCCCCCAGACGCGGCAGGACGGGTCGCAGACCGAAGTGCCGTCGTCGACGGGTCCCATGCGCACGGTGCCCTGGTAGTGCAGCGAGCTGCCGGAGGGGAGGATCCACGGTTCCTCACCGTCGACAGGTTTGCCCAGCACAGCGCTCAGGCGCAGGAGCTCCGCCTTGCCGGTCTCGAGAGTCTCCCGATCGCGGTCGGAGAGGGTGTGATGGATGCGCATCGCGGGCATCCCAATCCAATCCTGCTCCCGATCGCTGAACTCGAGACGGTTCTCGGCGCGAACTTCCTGGGCGCCGAAGAAGTGCAGGGAGATCAACGGCTTGTTGCGGCTCTCGTCGACGGCCGACCGGGGGACGGTGTCCGGGTCAATCTGGGCGAGCATCCCGTGGAACGGGAAGGCGGTGCCCTCGTAGGGCACCCAGGTGACCCCGCTCGCCGCGACAG
Organism: Leifsonia sp. Root227; assembly: GCF_001428745.1. GTDB lineage: Bacteria > Actinomycetota > Actinomycetes > Actinomycetales > Microbacteriaceae > Leifsonia. The sequence continues at coordinate 461,421 of NZ_LMIO01000001.1, forward strand.
CCACGGCGGTCGAGTCCGACATGGCCGTTGCATTGCCCGTGGTCTCGGCGTGGTCTTCGTCGCGACCGATGCCGTCGACTTCGGCCATGATCGAGACCTGTGGGTGCTCGTTCAGATAGCGGCCCAAGGCGTTCGGGCGGATGCCGGAGGCGAAGAGCAGCTGTGGCGTGCGCAGGGCATCGCCCGCGGCCACGACGAAGTCGGCTCCGACGGTGTACACGGCGCCGGTCAGCCGGTTGCGCAGTTCGACACCGACGATCCGACCGTCGTCGACGAGCACGCGTTGGCACTGGGTGTTGGGGCGAAGTTCGAAGCCGTCGTCAGCGCCGTCGAGCAGGTCGCCGAGGATGACGTTTGGGCCCGCCCGATGCACGCCTTCCGGAGTGAGGCGTACCGCCATTGGCATGTACTGCACGACGCGGTCCGCCGCCCGGCCTGGGTTCAGCTCGGCACCGAGCACCCGCTGCACGTGGTCGGAGAAGTCAGACCCGGTGAACTGATCGGAGGCTACCCCGAGGAGCGCCTCGGCGACGTCGTACGCCTCGTCGAGAGCCTCCTCGGGCAGGTATGGCACGCGCTCCAACTCGCTTGGGCGCGGGCACGCCCCGAACCAGTGTGAACCCATCCCACCGACGTTGCTCGATTCCTGGGCGGCCGGGAAGCCGTCGCCGTGGATATCGCCAGTGCCGACCGAGAACAAGCCGGGTCGGGTGATGAGCGCGGTCTCCCTATCTACCCCGGCCGCGTTGTGGGCAGTCCCGGATGTCGCGGGGAGGGGGTACTCGTACTGGAACGGTCCCTGGGAGGCGATCTGCGCCGTCTTCCTGGCCTCCGGATCGTCGATGTTCGCCATGTGGAGCCCGGGCGGATCCGCGACGATCGGACCGGCTTCGACCAGCAGCACGCGTGTTCCTGGATGCTCTGAGCTGAGGACCCGCGCGTAGGTTGCGCCGGTTGGCCCGCTGCCTACGATCACGACGTCGGCTTGCTCGGTGAAGTCCTGCACTCTGTTCACTCCTCGGTGAGAGATCGAGCGGCCCGGGAGCGGGTTCCTGTAGGGTCCGACCGCGTCTCCGCCTAGCCGCAGCGGTTTGATGACTCGATCGTAAAGTAAACACGTGACAACAGTCAATAAATGACAACATTCTGAGCTTGACAGCTTCCGCGCGAGCTGGCTGTCTGCTAGCGTCTAATTGTTGACAGATAATTACTGTTTGTTGATATTCACTTTTGGCGCTCCGATGAGGGAGCGCAGTCTGATCGAAAGGTTCGCTCATGAGGTTTGGTGCTTCCGTCTGGCCGTGGCGCTGGGATGCGCCCTACGACAAGGCCATCGCCCGCATCGGCGACGCCGGCTTCCGCGCCACCGAGCTCATCGCGTGGAACAAGGACGTGCTGCGCGACTACTACACGCCGGAGACCATCCGCACCCTGACATCGGTGCTGGACGACAAGGGCATGGTCCTCTCCCAGTTCATCGTTGACAACCGTGGCATGGCCAGCGACGACCCAGCCGTGAAGGGCCCGGCGGTCGAGATGTTCAAGGCGGGCGTAGAGGTCGCGGCTGCACTAGGGTCGCCGATCATCAACACGGTCACCCATCTCCCGTTCGAGATCCACTTCCCCTTCATCACAGATCGCCCGCATGTACAGACGTTCTCGCACGAGATCCCGGCCGGACTCGATTGGAAGCGCAACTGGGAGGAGTACGTCGCCACTGTTCGAGAATGCGCCGATGTCGCTCAGGCTGCCGGGCTCAAGTACAGCCTCGAGCCGCACCCGTTCCGCTACGGCGCAAACATCGAGGGGCTGCTGCGGCTGATAGAGGCTGTCGACTCCCCGGCTCTCGGCGTCAACCTCGACCCGAGCCACCTGTTCCCCGTCGGCGATCTGCCGCACGTGGCGATCTACCGGCTCGCGCCGCACGTGCTGCACTGTCACTTCTCGGACAACGACGGAGAGACTAACGTCCACTGGCGTCCAGGCATGGGGAAGATCGACTGGAGGCACGTGCTTCGTGCGCTCAAGGAGACCGACTACACGGGCGTCATCTCACTCGAGTTCGAAGACGTCCCCGGAGTCTCGCGCGGAGTGGAAGACGTTCCCGGCGTCTACAAGGGAAACTCTGACGCGACGGAGGAATTCGTCGGGGAGTACAAGACCGCACTCGCTTACCTGACCGGACTTGCCACGGAAGTCGGGCTTGACGTCGAGTGAGCACACCCGTGCGGGCGGCTGCACTGCGCTGCGCCGTCCGCACGGCTCGATGCGAATCCGTGCACGAAAAGCTCTTAGGTGGTAACTTTTTGAAGGCGGCTGCCCACGCTGCCATCGAGGGGGAGGCGGAGATGATACCTACGAACATTGGGGAGACGCCCCGTGCACACGCAAATATCGCAGAAACGGTTGCCGGGGACGAGAAGATCGTACGCGGCCCATACAGGAACGGCATTCGCCGACGTCGGGAAATCATCGAGACGGCCACCCGAGTGTTCGCCACTCTCGGCTTCAACGGTGGGAGCCTGCGCCAGATCGCCGTTGAGGTGGGAGTAACCCCAGCCGCGCTCACGCGCCACTTCGACAGCAAGGAAGGGCTTCTCGCTGCGGTCCTGGAGAACTGGGACCAGGAGGCGGAAGCTCGAAATCCGGCCGACGTGCGCGGATTGGACTACTTCATCCTCCTCCGCGATGCCGTCAGCTATAACGCGAAGCACCGGGGCCTGATCGAGCTCTTCCTGACCTTGTCCGCTGAGGCATCCAACCCGTCCTACCCTGCCCGAGCTTTCATCCAGGAGCGCTATAGGCGGGTGGTTCACACCGGCGTCATCCACCTCTCGGAGGCACGCGACGGCGGCGACGTTTTGTGGATGGACGACCAAACGATCAGCCACGAGGTTCGAGCCCTCTACGCCATGATGGACGGCATCCAACTGCAGTGGTTGATCGATCCGTCACTCGATGTAGTCGCCATCTTCAGTGATGCGCTTGCTCGAGCACTCGAACGATGGACCGGTCGTGTCGATGCCCTCCCCCCGCTCACTGCCAAATGAGCGCCCCTCGCGTGGTGCTCGCGGTAGACATCAGCTCGAGCGGTGTTCGCGCCAGGGGTCATCGGGCAGATCTCACAGTCGCAAGCGAGGTCACAGTCGACCTGCCCCCGGTCCAGCGCGCTGATGGTGCATCTTTCCATGAGCTTGACGATGTGTACTCAGCCGTCGTCTCGGTAGTCCGTGAAGCATCCGCCGGTGCGGAGGTCGCCGCCATCGTGGCTTCCGGAACCGCATCCAGCCTCGTCGGCTACGAACTGCGCGACGGTGTCCCGGTGGCGCACACTGAGGCGATGCTCTGGTCGGACCTGCGCGCGCTTGCTTGGTTTGATTCCCTGCGCCCCAAGCTTGTCGAGGCCTATCCGCGAACTCTGTGTCCGCCGGATGTTAGCTATTGGCCCGCAAAGCTAGCCATGCTTGGAGCCAACGGTGTAGCAGCACCCTTGTATGGCGGTGTCAAGGACGCCATTTTTGCCGGCTTGACCGGACACACCTGGACAGATCCGATGAGCGCCGCCTCGTCCGGAGTCTTCGACTCAGCGGCATGGAGTTGGGACGAAGAACTCCTTGCTATCACAGCAGCCAACGAAGCTGCGCTGCCTGAGGTGCGCGCGGCGACCGCGTGGGCACCGCTTACTGCCGCTGCGTCGGAGCAGCTCGGACTCCCCGCAGGTACGCCCGTCGTCGTCGGCGGAATGGACGGTCCCCTCACCCAGCTCGGCGCGGCCGGAGGGGAGCACGACATTGCCTCCTGCACCGTTGGCACGAGCATTGCCTTCCGCACTTCCTCAGATGAGCGCAAGATCGACCCGACACTGCGCACCTGGTGCTATCCAGTCGAGCCCGATTTATGGGTCAGCGGCGGCGCAGGGAGCAACGGTGGGAATCTCCTCACCTGGCTTCAAGCGCAACTCGGTTTCGGATCGTCGGTCGGCGAGATCGTCAACGCCGCCTTCTCAGTCGAGCCCGACTCCGAACTTCTCTTTGTCCCATCGTTGTTCGGGGAGCGCGCGCCGCTGTGGCGAACCGAACTACGCGCGGCGCTCGTAGGTCTCGGACCACACCACGATAGAGCGAGCGTATCCCGCGCAGTGGTCGAGGGAGTGGCGGTATGTGCAATTGAGCTCGCCGAAGCTGTGCGAGCCGTTTCTGGCCCGCTGCGAACAGTTAGCTTCACCGGCGGGTTCCTACGTGAACCGCGCTGGGGGCAGCTCCTCACCGACGCCATCGGCACGCAGACGACAGTCCCAACCTCCGAGACAGCGACGTCTTCCGGAGCAGCGATGGTGGGTTGGGCAGCACTCGACAGCGGCAAGCTCAGCGCCCTGCCCGCCCCCAGGAGTGGCCCAAGCGCGCTCCCGCGACTCGTCGAGACTGTCCGCTTAGTTGCGTTGTCGAAGCGCACGGCGGCAATTCGCTCCACGCTCTGGCCAGAATAGTTGGGCTGATTGATTGGTCGGATGTGACGGAGGGTGGGGACGTTTCCCCCAAGCGGTTCCCACCCTCCCTCAGATCCGATGTCATCCGGGTTATGCCTCTCAGAGTTGGGGACGCACGATCGCTTTGAGAGTGGTTGCCTGCTCGGCTGACAGCAGCGCTTCACCGGCCTGCGCGAGTGAGTGCCGGGACGTAATGAGGGCGTCGAGGTCAACTGCTCCAGTTGCAACCAGCTCGATCGCGAGCGGCCAAGTGTTTGCATAGCGGAACACGCCCGTGACGACCAACTCGTTGTTCTGGATGCGCGAGACCGGCAGCATCGAATCATCTGCGCCCATGCCTACTAGGACGGCGCGTCCGGCCGGCCTCAGAGCCAAGATGCCAGCACGCACAGCTTGCGGAGCACCACTGGCATCGATGAACGCGTCTACCTCAGGTGATTCTTCACCGTCTAGAGGATTGAATGTGCGAGTGGCACCGAAACGTGCTGCGACAGCAAGCCGTTCGGGGGCGATATCGCTGACCACGATCTCGGTTGCCCCGAATGCCCGCGCGACCTGCGCAGCTACGATCCCAATCGGACCGGCGCCGCTAATTAGTACACGGGAGCCCGGACCCGTGCCGGCTTTCTGATTCGCCCAGATCCCGACCGAGAGCGGTTCGCATAATGCCGCTGCCTCGATTGACATAGCCTCCGGGATCGCGAATGCGAAATCGGACTGGATAACGGCGAACTCAGCGAATGCTCCATTGACCGGTGGAGTTGCGTAAAAACGAATCGCTGCGCACAGGTTATAGCGGCCGTGCTTACACTGATCGCACATGCGACACACGCGCTGCGGCTCAATCGATACACGTTCGCCGATGCGCGCGGGCGAGACGGTAGCGCCGACCTCGACGATCGTTCCCGCAGATTCATGGCCGAGGATGAGCGGCTCATTCACCACGTATGGTCCGATGCGACCTTCGCGGTAATAGTGCACGTCCGAACCGCACACCCCGACTGCTTCGATCTGTACGAGCACTTCGTCGGCCTGGGGTGTGGGGCGGGGGACGTTAGCGAGGACGATGTCGTTGGGGGCGTTCAGTAGTGCGGCGCGCATGACAGTCATTGGTGGTGGTCCTTTCCATTCGGGGTTGAGTTTGTGTGTTGGGCGAACGCGGCGAGGGCAGAGTCGGGATCGACTGCGTCGGCGATGGCCGAACCGACGACGAGCACGTCGAAGCCCGCGGCTAGGGCGGGGCCCTGATCGGCGGGAGACAATCGACCCGCGATGCCGACGGCGGCGAAGCCGGCGGCAGTTTCGCCGAGCTCAGCAATCAGATCAGCGAATGATGGCGAACCGGTCTTCGGCCGATGGATGCATAGTTCGGTCCGCACCGTCGGCGCTTCTGTTGCGGCCAATTCCGCGAAGTCTGCGAGCGACTTCGGATCGATCCGCGGTCCGATGGTGTCGAGGATTACGCCGGCAGAATATCCGTTGGATGCACGCTCGCGCGCGGCTCCCAGAATCCCGCGCCAGGTGGTGTGGTCGATCGCGGCGGCGACGGCTGTCACGATGTCGGCGCCTGCCGAGAATGCTGTGCGCGCGATCCGTTCTCCTGCGTCGCAGATTTTGACGTCGACGACGATCTCGGCTCCTGGAGCGATCGTGCGCAATTGACGCACGGCACTCAACCCGGCGGAGAGGACAAGGGGCGTGCCTATCTCGAGCCGACGCACGCGCTTGGCGACGAGTGTCGTTAGGACCGAGGCGTCTCCGAGGGAGACGAGGTCGAGCGCGAGCTGGATGTGATCCAGCGCGTCGCGCGGAGTCGGAGAGGATGTCATCGTTGGCTTTCCGTTCTTTTGCGGGCAGGGCTTGGGAGAATTGTAATCGCACTGCTACATTTAAACTGTAATAACCAAGTAACTATTTGTTCGCGACAGAGAGGTACGCGGAAATGCGATTCGGAGCATCGATCTGGCCCTGGAAATGGGACCCGCCCTACGCCGAGGCGATCAGGAGAATCGGCCGGGCAGGCTTCCGCGCAGTCGAGTTGATCGCCTGGGACGACGAAGCCTTCGATGAGTACTACACGCCGGGGGAAGTGCGCCGCCTACGCGGCGTCCTAGACGGAGAAGGGATGCAGCTTTCGCAGTTTGTTGTGAAGACAGCTGAACTAACGAGTCCCGAGTACGCCAAACGAGCTGAGGCCATCGAAACCTTCAAGCGTGGGGTCGAGACCGCGGTAGACCTCGGTACTGGAATCATCAACACCGTCGTGCATTACCCCTTCGCGATAGAAATGCCGGCGCTCACAGACCGACCGCATGTGCAGACATTCGGTAAGCGCCTCCCCGACGGCCTGGACTGGCAGCGCAACTGGGACGAATACATTGCCGGTCTTAGAGCCTGCGCTGCGATCGCCGAGGACGCAGGTATCAGATACAGCCTGGAGCCCCACCCGTTCCGATACGGCGCGACGACCGATGGTCTTCTACGGGTGCTGGATGCAGTTGACTCGCCAGCGCTTGGCGTAAACCTGGACCCGAGTCATCTATTTGCGGTCGGTGACCTGCCCAACATCGCTGTCCAGCGGCTCGGGAACAGGGTTTTCCACTGTCACTTCTCCGATAACGACGGTGAGACCAATGCTCACTGGCGACCGGGGATGGGCAAGATCGCCTGGCCTGACCTACTCACCGCTCTCGTTGAGGTCGGTTTCGACGGTGTCATCTCGCTCGAGTTCGAAGACGTCCCCGGAGTGTCGCGTGGCGTCGCGCACACTCAAGGCGCGTACAAGCCTCGTGTCGAGGCGGGCCCGGATTTCGAGGCGGAATACCGGATCGCGCTAGCGAATCTGACTGAACTCGCGATCAGCGCTGGTTTGGCCATCGATTAGCTCTGCAGATTTCACAGTCCACACAACAAGAAGGTAGCAAAACGCATGTCGGACCACTCCCAAAAACTCTTAATCGGCACCTACACCGAGAAGCTCGCACACGTTGACGGGCACGCCCGAGGAATCATGGCCTCGACGTTCACCAACGGTGAAGTGTCAAACCCACGCGCGGTAGCGGAAGTTCGGAACCCGTCATGGTTGACAACGACGGCGGATGGGCGATTTGTTTACGCAGTTGTTGAAACCGTTGAGTTCGACGGCGAGCCAGGCGGCGGCGCAGCGGCGTACGCGCGTGACACAGAATCCGGCGAGCTCACCCTCCTCAACGCTGTACCTTCACTAGGTGTCGAGCCGGCCCACATCGAGGTAGACCCTACGGAAAGATTCGTCCTCGTTGCCAACTATCGCACCGGCTCGGTCTCCGTCTTCGAGCGCGATCCTGACGGTAGCCTTGGCAGACTAACGGACCACGTGCAGCATGAAGGCTCAAGCGTGCACCCGATTCGCCAGACTGGCCCGCACGCACACCAGATCCTCTTCGACCCGCTAAACGGCGACGTATTCGTGCCCGACCTCGGGCTGGACACCGTGTTGGTCTACCGCCTTGATGAAGTAGGCAAACTCACGGAACGCCTAGACGCTCGCATCACGGTCGCGCCAGGAGCTGGCCCACGCCACTTGGCGTTTCACCGCGACTTAGTGCACCTCTTCTTGCTCAACGAACTCGACAGCACACTGGTCGTGCTCCGCCGCGAAGGCGGACGCTTCATCCACACGCACACCACTTCAACACTTCCGGCAGGGGTCACTGACCACAACCAGACAAGCGCAGTTCGCGTCTCTACGACGGGCCGCTCAGTCCTGGTTTCTAACCGTGGATACGACAGCATCGCGGTGTTCAGATTCGACCCGAGAAAGCACGCCGTGGAACTGCGCACCGTCGAGCCGACTCGCGGAAAAGAGCCGCGCGATTTCGTGCAGAGCCCGGACGGTGGCGCTATCGTCGTCGGCAACCAGGATTCCGACACGATCGTCACGTTTGAATTCGACGAGGAGGCCGCGCAGCTCACCTTCAGCGGACAAGTTGACGCGCCAACCCCAGTCTGCCTGCGATTCGTCTCGTGACCAGCCAGCGGGGAACCGCAGCCCGCGACGATCGTCTCCTCGTTGTCGGCGAAGCACTAGTCGACATAGTGCAGAGTGCCAGCGAAACGAGAAAGTCGCCAGGCGGTTCCCCCATGAACGTAGCCGTGGCAGCAGCACGACTTCGAATCGCAACCGACGCGTATCTGTCGGGTGTGGGCAGTGACGACGACGGGACACTGATCCGACAGCATCTGCAATCAGCGGGAGTCTCTCTCGTTGGCGCTTCAGAGACCATTTCGCCCACGTCATCGGCTCACGCCCGCATCCTGGCTGACGGATCTGCGAGCTACCAGTTCGATGTCTCCACGGAACTGCCACCGATGCGGTCGATTTCGCCGCCCGCGATACTCCATCTGGGCTCGATCGGCGCGTTCGTCGAGCCTGGTGCGAGCCAAGCGTTGTCGTTGTTGCGCGACCTGCCCGACGCTGTTGTGACGCTCGATCCGAATGTGCGCCCCGCCATAATGGGTGACCCCGAGAGAGCACGCCGGATCGTCAGCAACATTGTGGAGCGAGCGGACATCGTAAAACTGAGCGATGAAGATGCTTCCTGGCTTTACCCCGACATGACCCATGCGGCGCTAGCAAGCTTTCTGATCTCCGAAGGCGCTTCGTTGGTCGCAATCACCCGTGGGGCTCAGGGGTGTTCGCTCTACTCAACTCTGGGTCATCTCGATCTCAGGTCGCCTCGTGTAGCTGTGATTGACACCATAGGCGCTGGTGACACCTTCATGGCCGCTTTGCTCGCTCGGATAATTCACCGAGGGTGGATCGAGATCCTCCGATCGCGATCTCTTTCACTTGAAATGGTCAGGGATCTCGGAACTTTCGCAGCGCGTGGAGCCGCAATCACCGTGTCGCGGCAGGGATGCGATCCGCCAACCGCTGCCGAGATGGGTGAATGGTTCTGACTCTGCCGCAAGGCTGGCTGAACGTGTGCCTGGCCGCTCGGCACCGCTGTCAGTTCGGGTGCGTCCATTGTATTTAGAGGGTACAGATCCCGCTGCGTGCAATTGGGTGGGTATGGCTCCCAGCTGTCTGGGCTCCGTGGAACCCACCGGGCGCGGCCGCCTGACCTAGCTCGCGTCGGACGCGCAGTCGCCTCGACTGTCAGGTCGCTCTGCGGTAATGCGGCCGACGTCAAGGTAGCCCGAGCCTCGTCAACTGTCGCATCGAGTCGACACTGTGCCTTATGTCAATACGGGCGGCCTACGTTGGGCTCGAAGGTGCAATCGAGCCATCGAAACGAAGCTAAAGCCTCGGCGCTCGTGGACCAATTCCGCCGAGATGCGTTGCATATGAGCTGAGCCTCGCGCCGAAGGTACGGCCGATTCGTCTGGCGCGAACGCACCACACGGTCCGCTGCTTCAAGCGAATCGGACACGAAGCGTAGCCAAAGGTTGCAGGACTGTTTGCGTGATCAGTGAAGAATCGGCTCATGACCCCAGTTGATCGCCTTGCTCAATACGCTGCCGATTGCACGGGTCCGGACGCCTGCATACGCTAAGCGGGAATCGCTTTCCGAATACTGACCAGCTGTATTCGGGACGATGCCACTATGTGCGAAGGGGAACCAATGACGCGTCCGAGTCTGCTTCTCGATCTCAGTCCAGAGCTCGAGCACGATCTGTTCGATTCGGCCACGCTGGCCAGGCTCGATCGGGTGGCTGACGTCCAGCGGGCGTCGACCTCAAGGGTCCCTGAGCAGAAGCGTCTCGAGGCGGACATTCTGGTAACCGGTTGGGGGTCCGCGGCGCTGCCTGCAACGCTTGACAGAGGGGATCATCTCAAACTCGTTGCTCACAGTGCTGGTACGGTCAGGTGGTTGGTGCCGAAGACGCTCGTCGCCGACGGCGTGCGCGTCACGCAGGCCGCTGCCGGCATGGCCACGAGTGTCGCCGAGTTGGCCCTGTTCTTCACGCAATCACTGCTGCGCACGCTGTACGGGGTCGATCGAGCGATGGTGCGCGGCGATTGGGAAGGTGCGCTCGGATATGGCCTGGGGCGAACCGTTGCAGGCACCCGGATCGGTGTCATCGGAGCCAGCCGCGTCGGACGCTCATATATCGAACTCGTAACGGCCTTAGGCGCCGAGGTCGTCGTCTCCGATCCGTATTTGCATCCGTCTGAGGCGAGGGAGATGGGTGTGGAACTGATCGATCTCGATGATCTGCTTGCCACCTGCCCTGTCGTTGCGCTTCACGCTCCTGTCACCCATGAGACGCGGGGAATGCTCACCGCCGAGCGGTTCGCCCTCTTGTCCGATGGAGCAGTCTTCGTGAATACGGCGCGCTCAGCGATCATTGACTCGGCGGCGCTGGTGGCCGAGTTGCGCTCCGGGCGCATCAGCGCGGCGCTCGATGTGTTCGATGTCGAGCCGCTTCCTGCCGGTGATCCTTTGTGGTCTTTGCCCAACGTTATGTTGACGCCGCACATTGGCGCGGTTACGACCCATTCGCGGCGAACCCAGGGGGCCATTGTGGTCGAGGAGATCGAGCGGTTCGCTTCGGGGATTGGCCTGCGCTTCGAAGTGAACGAAGCGAACTATGACCGGTTGGCGTGATCCCCTGGAAGCGGCGAAACGCGGCGCTCGCACAGCGTCCACAAGACAATCGCGGCGGGTGCGAGCCCCGCTCCGATAATGAGCGCAGGTAGGAAGTAGGCAGCCAGAGCGAGCCAGGTCACGAACAGCACGAGGCCCCAGAGCACCCGACCTGATCTATGCAGGAGTGCCTCCGCCGCCATCCCCACCCATTTCCGCCACGCAGCGCGGTCGACAGTGCGTTCTGCGTCGGCCGCCCAGAGAAACGCCAGCCAGAAGGCAAGGCCCATCCCGGCCAGGCAGACAAGCATGATCATCGCGACCGTGCCGAGCCACGGGCCGGTCGAGTACCAGAACGGAATCCCGACCGCTAGACCCAGTGTGACCAGGGGGACCGCGAGTCCCACCGGCCACGCCGACCGCCATGCCGCAGCGAACTCGCGAGTGAACTGCCGCGCACCGGTCTTTCCGCCGCTGCGTAGGTCGCCGAGCTGACGCTGCAGCGCGATCGCAGCCGGCGCAGACGTTACGACGGGAATCGAATAGACAACGAAGAGCAGCTCGAGTATCAGTGCATTGCCGATGGTGTCCAACCAATTCAATACTCTCATCGGTCTCCGTTGATCGTCCGGACAGAAATATCCGTACCTACTCAACCATGACAAAAACAGCTTCGCTTCGAAACGGACTCCAACCGTGCATCCTCCGGATCCGAGTGTCCATTGCCGAACGCAATCAGTCCGGCTGGAATGTAGAAAGCGCTTACCCGCATGGGCGGGAAGGCTGACAAGGAGGTCACACAGCATGAAGAAGAGACTCGGCTTCACGGCTATCGCCGTAGCCGCCGCTCTCGCTCTGGCTGGATGCTCGGGAAATTCGAGTAACCCAGCTGCGACCGGCGACAAGAATCAGACCGGAACCATTCGTGTACTCGTCGCGAACTTCCCGGCGAACAATGTCGGTCAGTCGGTGTTCGGCAAGATCGTTGACATCTTTCACAAGTCGTACCCGAAGATCAAGGTTGAGTCGGACTTCGTGCCGTACGACAGCCTGAACCAGAAGATTTCCACATCACTCGCGTCTGGTCAGAACTACGACGTGATCAGCGCCGGCATCGGTTGGGTGCAACCGCTCGCCGATCTCGGCGCCATCCAGAGCCTCACCAAGCTCGGTGTCACCGAAGACACCCTGAAGAAGACGGTGTACCCCAGCTTCGTTGACCCGATGTTGTACGACAACGACGTTTACGCAGTGCCCGTCGTCGCCAATCCGCGCGTGCTCGCTTATAGCAAGAGCGCATTCGAGAAGGCGGGCCTTGATCCCAACAAGGCGCCGCAGACACTGGACGAATTGCGTTCCGATGCGAAGAAGCTCACCATCCGCGACGCTTCCGGTGCGATCACCCAGACCGGCTTCGACTTCTGGGCGCCGCCCAGCAACTACCGCCAGCAGTTCGTGGCCTTCATGGGTGCCTTGGGTGCTCAGGAGTTCACCAAAGGCAAGCCCACGTTCGCAGGAAGCGAGGGTCAGGATGCGCTCACGCTGATCCACGACATGGTGTCGGTCGACAAGTCCTCCACATACGGTTACCAGAACTCCGCGAAGACGGCGCTGGTTACGACGGGTGAGGCAGCGATGGGCTTCGCGGGCCCCTACGTGGACTGCGGCACCGGCGAGGGTGGCATCGGCGACAAGTGCAAGGACCTCGTCTACTTCAACCTCAAAGACAAGAAGGAGGTCGAATATGTGGGCGGTCGTATCGCGGCCATCGGCGAAGGATCGAAATACACGGATGCCGACCTCGCCATGCTGAAAGCGTTCCAGGACCCCACGATCCAGGAAGAGATCTCCAAGATCGATGTCGGTGTTCCCGTCAACAAGGATGCTGGGGACAGCGCCTTCGTGATGTCGAACCCCGCCTCATCGTTCGCGTTCGCGAACCTCGACAAGGGCGTCTTCGAATACGGTGGCCCAACGTTCCTCGACTTCCGAGCCAAGTTCGGACCTTCGCTCGACCAGGTCATCCTGGGCAAGGCTGATGCGAAGCCCACACTCGAAGCGCTCAAGAAGGTCGCTGAAGGCTAAGTCCCTACCCTAGTCGCGGGCGGCGCGGTTCTCCGGCCGCCCGCGGCACTGTTCTCATCGGACTCGAAGGAGAGATCACGTGACGACGACCATACCCACAGTGTCACTCACGGCGGGCAGCCGAGGGGGGCGCCCGCGATCACGAGCCCCGCACAAACTGTCCGGCGTCTCACGCGCGAAGGCCAGGGCCGGTTGGGTGCTCCTGATCCCCGCGCTCATCCACTCAGTAATCTTCATGGCCGTGCCGACCGTCATCGTCGTGGTGCTCGGGTTCACCGATGCGCGTGTCGTCGGCCGGGGCGACTGGGTGTGGCTCGGAAACTACATCAAGCTCTTCCAAGACGACACATTCCGAACAGCGCTCCTCAACACGTTCGCGTACACCCTCGTCGTCGTGCCCGTAGGCATGGCTGTAGCCCTGCTGATCGCGATCGGGCTGAATGTTCAGATCCGTGCGCGGGGTCTCTTCCGCACCCTGTTCTACATCCCCGTTGTGACCTCCGCTGTGGCCGTCTCCACGGTCTGGCTTTGGATCTACAACCCGTCCAGCGGCCTCGCGAACGAGGTGCTCGCATTCTTCGGCATCGGTCGCTCCGGCTGGCTCACCGACCCCGACATCGCCCTTCCCGCGCTGATGGTCATCGGAGTATGGCAAGGCCTAGGCGCAAAGATGATCATCTATCTTGCAGCGCTGCAAGGCGTCTCGCAGGAACTGATCGAAGCCGCCCGACTCGACGGCGCGAACAGGTGGCAGCTCTTCTGGAACGTGACATGGCCTGCGCTGCGGCCCGTGCAATTCTTCGTTCTCGTGACCTCGATCGCCGGTTCGTTTCAGGTGTTCGACCTCGTATATGTCATGACGCAGGGTGGCCCGGCCAATGCCACCAATGTCCTCACCTTCGACATCTTCACCAACGCATTCTCCCGTCTGCAGATCGGTTACGCCTCGGCGGAGACCGTCATCATGTTCGTCTTCGTCGGCATCATGATCTATCTCGGGCGTCTCACCCAGCGCGATCGCAAGGAGCTCTGATGACAACCGCCACGGCAACACCTGACCGCGTCACACCAACTACACCCCGGCGCGGCCCTGAACGCCACCGGACGAAGACACCGATCACGCCAGGACGGATCGTCCTCTACATAGTGTTGAGCATCGGCGGTCTGCTCATGGTCGTGCCGTTCTTCTGGATGATTCTGACGTCGTTGAAGTCACTCGACGAGGTGAACTCGTTCTCGTGGTTGCCGAAAGAGTTCCATTGGCAGAACTACCTCGACGCCTTCAACGCGGCACCGTTCCTGATGTACTTCCGCAACAGCCTGATCGTGGTGGTAGCGCAGACGATTCCGTTGCTGTTCATCTCCACGGCGGCCGGGTACGCTCTCGCTCAGCTTCCCATCCGTTTCAAGGGAGGCATACTCACCTACTTCATCCTGTTGCTCGGCGTGCCGTTCCAGGTTCTGATCGTGCCACTCTTCATCGTGGTGCGCTCCGTACCGTTCGCCGGGGGCAACGACTGGCTCGGCCACGGGGGTACCGGTTGGATCAACACCTGGTGGGCGCTCATCATCCCGTTCATCTCCGCGCCCCTGTACGTCTTCCTCGCACGTCAGTTCTTCGTGTCGCTGCCGGCAGACCTGGCGGACGCGGCCAGGATGGACGGACTTGGAGAGATCGCCATCTTCTTCCGGATCATGGCGCCCCTCGCCCGGCCTGCGTTCGTGACGATCGCGTTGTTCAACGTTGAGTCGGCGTGGAACGGCTTCATCTGGCCTCTCGTCGCCACCAGCTCCGAAGAGCTGAGACCGCTGCAGTTCGGCCTCGCCACGTTCGCCCAATCAACCTCCGGCCAGCCGCAATGGCCCTTCCTTATGGCCATCTCAACGCTCGCCGTCCTGCCGATGATCCTGTTGTTCATCTTCGGTCAGCGGTATTTCATCGCGGGCCTCGCCAACTCAGGGATCAAAGGATGACCCGCCGCCTTGGTTTCTCTACCCTCGGCAGCTCGGGTGCAGGAGTCGACCAGATCGTACGCATTGCTCTGGAGGGACGTGCCTTCGGCGTAGAGCTGCGCGCGGCCGACGATGAGGCGATCCACATTGACCTGGATGCGGCCGTCGCTGCTGAAATCGGCCGAGTGCTTGCCGATGCGGGGATCACCGTGCTCTGTGTCGCGTCGTATGTCTCCCTGTGTGCCCAAGGCGACAGTGACGTTCTCGAGCGTCATCTCGACCTCGCGCGCCAACTCGGCGCCGGAGGCGTCCGGGTCTTCATGAAAGACGACGATGCCGATCCCAGCGAGCAGCTCACCGCAGGGGAGGAGCGCGCCCTCAGCCGCCTCGACCGCGTCGTAGGGTCCGATGTATCTGTGCTGATCGAGACGCATGACTCGCATTCCTCCGCTCGCAGGCTTGCGCGCTTCCTTCGTGCCGCCGACAGTTCCGTGCCCGGGCACGCCGGGCGTGTGCTCTGGGACACCGCGCACAGCTGGTCGCATGGCGAAACGCTCGCAGAGTCGCTCGCTGAGTTGCGTCCGTGGCTCTCACACTTGCAAATCAAGGACGAACGCAGCATGGCCGATCCGGTACCGGTTGCACTCGGAGCCGGATCGTTCCCAGTCGCCGAACTCGCGGCGGCACTGGATGCCGAGTCCTGGTCGGGATGGCTTGCCTTGGAATGGGAACGAAAATGGCATCCGGCCCTCCCCTCCCTCAACGAGGCGCTCATGGCCGCGCACACCTGGGCTGCGCCGTTGCTCACCCCCGAAAGAGAAAGAACACAGTGACAGATCACGCCTTGGGCTCCATCGACCGATTCGCCGCCGCACTCACACGGGTCCATGTCCCAGACGAGGATCGCGAACGCAGTCCGTTCACTGGGCTCACCCGGGAACATTGGGTGGCAGCAGCCGACGATCTATTACTCTCCGCCGCGCGTTTTCGTTCGCCGCGCGGTTCCCGGCTCGACCTGCCAGGCAATCCATCGCAGCAGGGTATTCGCACCGACGGGATCGAGGGATTCGCTCGCACCTTCCTCCTCGCCGCGTTCCTTTACGTCGGCAATGAGGGACGGGACCCACATGGCCATCTCGCACGGTATGTTGCCGGCGTCGTGGAAGGAACGCGCACGGTGGGGGCCGACGACGAGGATTCCTGGCCCGTCATCGGGCACATCGGACGCGATGGACAACCCCACGTCGAGGCTGCGTCGATTGCGTTGAGCCTGCACCTCACCCGCGAAGCGTCCTGGGATGTGCTAGAGGAAGACGAGCAGGACCGCATCGCCGCGTGGCTCCGTCATGCCATCGATCAGGAGCCGTCGTCGAACAACTGGTACCTCTTCCCGTTCACCATTGCGAGCTTCCTCGAAGGCGTCGGCCGTGCCGACGACCAGACCGCATACGTGATCGAACGCGGCCTCGCTTTGATCGAAGGCTGGTATCGCGGAGAGGGCTGGTACAGCGACGGAGAAGGTGAGGCGTTCGACCATTACATCGGCTGGGCACTGCACTTCTACCCGGTCTGGCACGCACGACTTCGCGGTGACTCCGCACTGCTGGAACGACTCGGCCCACGCCTGGAGAAGTTCCTCGGATCGTTCTCCCGGACATTCGATCGCAACGGCGCCCCCACATACATGGGCCGATCCATGACGTACCGGATGGCAACGCTCGCCGCTGTGGCGGTGGGCGCGGTGACCGGCTACACCCCGTTGCGCCCCGGTCAGTCCCGCCGCATCCTGTCCGCCGACCTGCGGTATTTCCTCGAACGCGGCGCCACCTCCGACGGCATCCTCACCCTCGGCTGGCACGGACCACACGAACCGACCGTGCAGCGATACTCCGGTCCCGGATCGCCGTACTGGACCTCCAAGGGGTTCGCTGCCCTCCTGCTGCCGGCCGAGCATCCACTGTGGACGGCGACCGAGGAAGAGCTCGACGCCGACAGTGCTGACTATGTGCGCTCTCTCGTTCCCGCAGGTCAGCTCATCCAGGCCACCACGGCCGACGGATTGGTCCGCGTCCACAACCACGGTAGCGATCAGATCAAGCCGTTCGAGGCGGACGCGGGCGCACCCAATCCGCTCTACGCCCGATTCGGATATTCGACCCGCACCGGGCCGACCGCGCTGCACAACCCGAGCGACAACGACGTGCAGTTGCAGGTGCGCGGCGTCTGGAGCGTGCGTAGGCGCATTCACGCTGTCGGTGGCGGCGACGACTGGATCGCATCCTGGCATGCACCGCGATTCACAGTGTATTCGCCCTTCGACGCGAGCCCTGAAGCATCGAACGGGCCCGTACTCCCGTCGTGTCGCATCGAGAGCGTGACGGCCGCCCGCGGTGCCGTCGAGGTTCGCGTCCACCGGTTGGTCGGTGTGCCGCCACGAACTCCCGTACGGCTTGCAGGTTGGGCCGTCGCCGCCGAGACCCCCGAATCGCTCTCGATGCGCCTCGGATCGCGGCCCCCAACATCAATAGTGTCGGCGAACGCGGACAACTCAACGGGCGAGCCCCTCAGCTCGCAGCTGCGTGCAGTGACCGGGTGGACGGAGCCCCGTGCAGCCAGGGCCACCTACGGCACTGCCTTCGGACGGGTCGCCCTCGTGCCCGAGCTCTTCGGACAATCGGCAGACGGCGTGTTTCACGACACCGTGCTCGTTGCGCTCGCCTCCCTTGACGCCGGCGCTCCGCCGACCGACCTCAGCGCTGTGGTGGTGACGGTGGATGACGCCGTGGTCACGATCGGTTGGCCAACAGGCGAACCGACCTCGATCGACCTCGATGCGATCGACTGGCCCCGCCGCTAGTCCCGCGCAAGGAGAGCTCGGAGGGTGGCCTCCGCTCCGAGCTCTCTCATCGAGCGGACCGTCCGCGCCAACGCGTCCGTGACGCGCGCATCGTCGGCGAGGTCGCCGAGGACAGTCACGACATCGACAGAGTCCGGGCCCGTCGTCTGCTCTGTGTAGTACGACCAGCTCGCCACGACCGCAACGGCCAGGTCGATTGGGCCTCTGCCCTGCAGATTCGCGCGGATGACAGGAACGACAAATTTCTGAAGTCGATTCGACGCGTCCGTGGCAAGACGATCGAGTGTGTCCTGCACTTCGACACTCGCAAAACGATCGAGCAGACTGGACGCGTATTCATCCAGATCTACGCCGGGAACCGGCGGAACCGTCGGCATCGCCTCTCTGCACAGGTAGGCGAGCAGATAGTCCCGAACCAAAGGATCCGCTGCGGATTCGTGCGCATAGCGATAGCCGAGCAATAGGCCGAAGTACGCAATCGCTTGGTGGCCCGCGTTGAGCATCCGCAGTTTCATCAGCTCGTACGGTTCGACATCGTCCACGATCTGCACACCACTGTTCTCGAACGGCGGTCTGCCCGCGCTGAAGGAATCCTCGAGAACCCACTGGAAGAACGGTTCGCAACTGACTGGCCACGCGTCATCGATGCCAAGGCGTTCCTTCAGTGCGGCACGGTCCTCCGCTGTCGTCACCGGCGTGATCCGGTCGACCATCGAGTTCGGGAAGCGCACCTCGGTAGCGATCCAATCGGCGAGACTAGGATCTACCCGACGTGCGTAGTCGAGCACCACGGACCGAGCGACGTCGCCATTCTGGGGCACGTTGTCGCAGGACATCACCGTGAAGGGCGGAACACTGCGCTTTCGACGAAGGGCAAGAGCAGAGGTGATCAGCCGGAAAGCGGTAAGGGCGGACAGGTCGTTGGCATCGAAAACATAGCCGCCCTCAGTAATCGTCAGAGAGACAATGCGAATCGCCGGGTCGGCGAGCCTTTCGATGGTGGCGTCGGCATCGTCAGGTGCGAACACGTAGTCGACGATCGAGCCGATGACGCTCGTTTCGCGGATTCCGGCTGGCTGGCGAAGAGTAAGCGTGTACAGGTGGTCCTGAGCGGAAAGTGCGTCGCGCATCGCAACGTCCCCAGGCAACACGCCGATACCGAGGATTCCCCACCCGGTTGCCTCGCCCTGCCGCATCAGCGAGTCAAGGACGACCGCCTGGTGGGCGCGGTGGAAGTTCCCCACGCCAATGTGGGCAATTCCCGCCGAGCCAGGGCCGCGCCTGTACGGCGGAAGGCCCAATCCAGCTTGCGTCCACTGGGTGGCGACTGCGTCGCTACTACTAGACATCGTTAGCTTCCTCCAAAATGCTAGGCGCGGAACTCGCGCTCTGACAGGCTTGCATTGGGGGAGACGCGCGGCAATGCACGCTTCAGTCGATCGTCGCCACGGTTGAAGTGCGGTGTCGTCGGTCTTCGGGCTCAGACGCGCAACACCTTCGGGCCGAATTGGGCGAAGAGCTGGGCGCGGTGCGGGGATAGCTGCTCACCAGTCACAAGCTTTTCAAATTCGCCAATCTCCGCGAATCGGGAGAAACTCGCCACGCCGAACTTTGTGTGGGTGCCGATGAAAATACGGTGGCGCGACGCAGCGACCGCTGCTCGTTTGACGGCTGCCACAGCAGGATCGGGTGTGGTCAAACCGTGTTCGGTCGAGATCCCGTTCGCTCCGATGAAGGCCAGATCGATCACGAAGGAAGAGAGCATCGTGGTAGCCCAGTGGTCGACGGTGCCGAGCGTCGTTCCGCGGACCCGTCCTCCGAGAAGAAGCACTTCGAACTCCCGGCGCGCAGCGAGTTCATTGGCAACAGGTAGCGAAGCAGTCACGACGGTCAGAGCCTTCCCGTCGGGCAGCGCCCTTGCCACCAGCTGCGGAAGGAACCCCTCGTCGATGAAGATGGTCTGCGCGTGACCAAGCTGGGAGGCGGCAGCGTCCGCGATTCGCGATTTTTCCTCGCTGTTTGCGTTCTCTCGGAAGTCGAGTGGAGTTTCGAATCGACTGCTCTCCACCGGAAACGCTGCGCCATAACTGCGGCGGATCTGTCCGGCCCGTTCGAGTGCCCGCAGGTCGCGGCGAAGCGTTTCGGGTGTAATTCCGAGCCGAGCAGCTCCCGGTGCGACATCGATTCGGCCTTCCCGGCGCACGATTTCTAGGATTTCCGCGTGACGGATTTGAGCTGCGGCTGAGCGCGTTTCCGGGCGCTCAGCACCGCTGCCGGTGTCGGGTGCATCCATAGTGCTCACAGGCTACAGGTCCGTTTCGGCTCGGCCGTCCGGTCGACTGCCGGTACCCTGTGGTGATGCCCGCCAAGCGCAGCAGCCGTCCAACCATCGCCGACGTCGCGGCGCGCGCCGGTGTCTCGAAGATGGCTGTGTCCTTCGCCCTCAACGGGCGGCCAGGGGTATCCGAAGAGACCCGCAGCCGTGTCCAACGCGCGGCGGCCGACCTCGGTTGGCGGCCGAATTCGGCCGCGAGGTCGCTCTCTGGCAACCGGGCCGGTGCGATCGGTCTGGTGCTCGCCCGTTCGACGCAACAGCTGGCAATGGACACCTTTTACATGCAGTTGATCACCGGGATCGAGCAGCAGCTGGCGGCGAGCTCCACCGCGTTGCTGCTGCAGGTCGCCTCCAACGGCGACCATGAACTCTCCATCTACAGAACGCTCGCTGCGGAACGCCGCGTTGACGCTGTCGTGGTGACGGACCTTCTGGCGGACGATCCGCGCCTCCCTCTGCTGCGTCAGCTCGGCCTCCCCGCCGTTCTCCTCGGCGGTCCCGAACCTGGTTTCGCGTCGTTGCGCAGCGACGACGAGGGCAGCGTCGAACAGGTCGTCACGCACCTGCATGCTCTCGGACACAGGCGAATCGGCCGGGTCACCGGACCGATGAACCTGCGCTACACGGTCAACCGTGGTGAAGCGTTCACCGTCATGCTGGAGCGCAACGGAATGACGGGCATGGTCGAATCGACCGATGGGACTCTCGCGTCGGGCAGAGTTGCCGCTGAACACGCGCTTCGCTCGGCCGACCCGCCCACCGCGCTCGTTTTCGACACCGACCTGCTCGCCGTCGCGGGACTCGACGCGGCGCGAGAACTCGGCTTGAGGGTACCGGACAACGTCTCGCTTGTCGCGTGGGACGGCTCCATTCTGTGCGATATCGTTCGGCCTCGTCTCACATCCCTTCGACGGGATGTGGTAGCGCTCGGGCAAGCTGCGGCGCGTGCTGTGCTCGAAGGTGGGCTTGCGCCAGGCGTGACGGCAGAACCACTCATACTCGACGAACAGGACTCTTCGTCGCCGCGACTGGAACAGCGAGAGAGCTCGGGTTTCGCGCCCCGCTGATCGAGTCGGTGGACGGACAGTACGGCACATGTGCTTCACTTTACCGGTATAGTGACGAAGTCACCACTGCCGAAAGGGGTCATCGATGATCACTCGCACGCCACTCACCACCGGTTGGTCGCTCGACCTCGCCGCAACGACCCCCGACGTGCCGGTCCATATTCGCCAAGCGTTGCCGATCCCGGCGACCGTGCCCGGCACTGTTCACACCGATCTGCTTGCGGCCGGACTCATCCCTGATCCCTACATCGACCAGAACGAGCTCACGCTTGATTGGATCGGGCACGGTGAGTGGGTGTACCGCATGACGATCGAGCGGGAGCCCGTCTCAGGCGAGCAGCTCACCATCGCCTTCGACGGCCTGGACACGATTGCCACAGTGAGCATCAACGGCGCCGTTATCGCGCGCACCGAGAACATGCACCGCCGACACGAGGTGGACGTGACCGGAGCACTCTCCGGCAGTGACGTTCTGGAGGTTCGCTTCGCTTCCGCCTGGGACTTCGCAGAGGCTGAGCGTGAACGTATCGGAGCGTTGCCGAACGCGTACCCCGCACCCTTCAACCACCTGCGCAAAATGGCCTGCAACTTCGGCTGGGACTGGGGTCCGACGCTCGTAACGGCCGGAATCTGGCGTGACGTCACGCTCATCTCCGCCCAGTCCGCGCGGCTCGCATCGGTGAGTCCGCACGTGACAGTGGCGGGCCCAGTCGGAACTGCGCGTTTCGAGGTGAATCTCTCCGAGCCGGCCGAAAAGGGCTTCCAGGTGGTAGCGGAGGTCGGTGGGACGACTGCCGTGGTCGACGTCGAGGAGGGGGCGAGAAGCGTTCAGGTGGCAGCGATCGTCGACAACCCCGAGCTGTGGTGGCCGGTCGGATTGGGCAGTCAGCCTCTCTACACTGCCACCATTCAATTGCGTCACAACCAGCGGAGCCTCGATCTGTGGGAGTCGCGCGTCGGGTTCCGCAGCCTGCGGCTAGACACCTCCAACGACGAGATCGGGTCAGCATTCGTCTTCATCATCAATGAGGCGACCGTTCCGATCCGTGGCGCAAACTGGATTCCCGACGACTGTTTCCTGCCCCGAGTCACGGAAGCACGGCTTCGTGAGCGACTCACACAGGCCGTCGACGCAAACATCAATCTCTTGCGCGTATGGGGCGGCGGCGTTTACGAAAGCGAAACGTTCTACCGCATCTGTGACGAGCTCGGCATTCTCGTCTGGCAAGACTTCCTCTTCGCGTGCGCGGCATACCCCGAGGACGAGCGCCTGGCAGAGGAAGTAGTGGCAGAAGCCCGCGACAACGTCCAACGGCTGCTCCCGCATCCCAGTCTCGTTCTCTGGAATGGCAACAACGAGAACATCTGGGGTTGGTTCGATTGGGACTGGCAGCCGCAGATCGGCGACCGCAGCTGGGGTCTCGGCTACTACCTCGAATACCTTCCTGCAGTCGTCGCCGCCGAGGACCCGAATCGTCCGTACTGGGCGGGAAGCCCGTACTCGGGGACGATGGACGTCCATCCGAATGCCGACGAGCACGGCGTGAAACACGTCTGGGATGTCTGGAACGAGGCCGACTACACCGTCTACAAGGACTACGCGCCACGATTCGTGTCGGAATTCGGCTGGCAGGGCCCCGCAACGTACTCCACCATCGAGCGCGCAGTGAGTGACCGTCCGTTGACCTCGACTTCACCGGGGATGCTGCACCATCAGAAGGCGAACGACGGAAACGGGAAACTCGAGCGTGGACTGGCTCCGCACATTGTTGTGCCGCAGGAATTCGACGACTGGCACTTCGCGATGCAACTCAACCAAGCGCGTGCTGTCGCCTTCGGAATTGAGCACTACCGGTCCCTTCGCCCGCGCTGTTTCGGCACGATCGTCTGGCAGCTGAACGACTGCTGGCCGGTCACGTCGTGGGCGGCGATCGACGGTGACGGTCGAAAGAAGCCCCTCTGGTACGCGCTGAAATCGGCTTACGCGTCGCGGTTGTTGACCATCCAGCCCGGCAACGACGGGATTGATGTGGTCGGCGTCAATGATGGCGGAGACGCCTGGCGCGAACCGATCACTGTGCGACGAATGACGCTCGACGGACGAGTGCTCGCCACCTTCTCCGCCCGCCTCGTCGCAGACCGATTCGCAGCCGTTCGCCTACCATTGCCGCCGGAGGTCGTAGCAGTTGGGAACTCCACATCCGAGGTTCTGTTTGCCGAGACAGCCTCCGGAAGGACTGCGTGGCACTTTTTCGAGGAGGACAGAGACCTCGCCCTACCCGAACCGCGATATGACATCCGAATCGACCGGGACGGCGACGGAACGGACTTCTCAGTCATGGTGACGGCGCGGTCATTCGTGAGAAGCCTGTGCCTTTTTCCGGACCGAATCCACCCCGCCGCGGAAACCGACAGCGCAATGATCAACCTGCTACCCGAACAATCCCATACCTTCAAGGTCAGTTCTGTCGCGGACATCGATTCCAGGCTACTGAGAAGCGGACCAGTCCTCCGCTCGGCGAACGAACTTCTGCGCACGCACTAGCGCTTGAGGGTCCGACTCATTCGACGTGCTCGGGAAGAGTCTCGCTCGTTGCGCGTCCTACGCGTCGAAGGCTGTCCATCGCGAGCTGTTTCACATGGTTCATTGCTAAGGCCGTGGACGGAACGAGCTGCGCCGACGGCGCGACTCGCTGGTAGACAGGGATGGGCAAGCATGGCGACGGAGTGGCAGTTCGAGTGTCTCGGATGGCGGGCGTTCCAGGACCTGTGCGCAACTGTCCTTCGAACCGTATTCGGACAGTCAGTCCAGTAGTTTGAAGCTGGTGCGGACGCGGGACGTGATGGAGCTTTCCGAGGCCGGTGGCGAGATGGCCTAGAAGATGAAGGCCTAACCGGCAACTTCGTAATTCAGGCGAAGTTCACTTCTGTTCCTGGCGCGACGTTGAGCCTGTCCGATATTGCGTCGGAACTGGACAAAGTTGAGTCGCTGGTCAAACGAGGACTGTGCGACGTGTACATCCTGATGACAAACGCGAGAGTGACCGGGAGCGCCAACGAGAAAATCCGTGCAATTTGGACTGCGAAGAGCTGTGCTGCTAATCGATGCGCCGCGGCAAGATGGGACGCCGGGCCACTTTGCGCCAAACTGAGATCCCATTTGACTCCGCGCGGAAGATTCCGTGCCAAATGATGTCCCACGGCTTGGTTTCGTCATTGGCAATACAAAAGGGCGAACGTACGAGGTGAGTTCTTCCATCGGCAGCCAGTCGAGTAAGGACGTCGGACCTGAAATTGTGAAGTCAGGTCGAAATGTCTTCTGTCGATGCCGCGACGATAACTCAGCCTCATTCAGCGAAAGCCTGATCCGCAGCGGCGAGATCGCTGCGCGAGTCGGGTGGCCTCTCAGCACGTTGGGGAACGCGTTTGGGATAACCGCAGGGAGCGTTATGGCCAGACGAGTCGGAGCGGGGCGCGGAGGCGATGCCCTCGAACCACTATTCGGGGGCCTCTAACACCGTTCCCCACGAGTCCGATCGTTGTACAGATCCGCTGGGTGAGCAGTACTGTCTAATGAACTTCCGCTGCCAGCGGTGAATTGTCGGAATTGCCATGTCTGAGAGTCTGTAGCAATAAAGATTAGTTGAGTGTGGTCAGAACGGCTAAGTCGCGAGAGCGTCAATTTCGTTGAGTACAGACGTTAGCGTGCGAGGGTCGTGGGCGTAGCGACCGAGGAAGACGCCATCGACCGCGGAGGTCGTGTCGGCCAGTTCCGTGAGGGTTCCTGGACGGGCGCTTCCGCCGTACAGCAGTGTCGGGCGGTGTCCGGATTCCGCTCCCCAGAGCGCTAGGGCATCGAGAACCTGCGCGATATGCGCGGTAGAAGCTGGCTGCTGGCGCCCGATCGCCCAGTGCGGCTCGTAAGCCACGATCCACGGGCGCATCTCGCCCGGCGTGGCGCCGGCGAAAGCGGCGTCGATCTGCGTCACGACTTCCAGGGCGGCGAGGGGGGCTGATGTGTGCTCGGGCTCTCCAACGCACACGAGAGGTTGGAGCCCGTGACGTGCAGATGTCGCCGCTTTGGCGGCGACGATCTCATCGGTTTCCCCGAACAGTCGTCGCCGCTCGGCGTGACCGATCTCGACGACGGAGCAGCCGACCTCGACGAGCTGTCCGGCGCCGACCTCGCCGGTGAAGGCACCCGCGTCTTCCCAGAAGACATCCTGGGCGGCGAGTCGGATGCGGCTGCCCGTGAGAGCGCCCGCGACCGCGGGCAGTGCGGGGAAGGACGGCGCAACAAAAATATCGGTCGCCGCAGCGGCGGGGTGGTTCCGGGCGATTCGCGCCAGCGAAGCGGCCCACGATGCAGATTCTGCCACGCCCATGTAGAGCTTTAGGCTGATTCCGATCGTGAACTGCCTCTCGCCTCGTTCCGCCGCTGCGGACATCACAGGTCCGCCGTCGGGCGGTGCTCGAAGCGTTCGATGACCGCGACCTTTTCGGCGGAAGGGCTCTGCGGGTCGAATCGATAGTCTAGCCATTCGCGGACGAGGCGGCGCGCGAGCTCTAGGCCGACCACCCGTTCGCCGACGCAAAGAACCTGCGCATTGTTGGAAAGGACGGAGCGCTCAACGGAGAAAGAGTCGTGCGCTGTCACCGCGCGAATGCCCGGCACCTTGTTCGCCGAGATGGCGACGCCGAGGCCAGTGCCGCAGACCAGGAGGGCACGGTCAGCCTGACCGGAGGCGACGAGTTGGGCGGCTTCGATCGCGACGTCCGGGTACGGTGTGTGACCGTCGTGGCCCACACCGACGTCGGTGACCTCGGCCACCAGATCGCTGACGGCGAGGTCGGCTTTGAGGGCCTCCTTGTAGCGGAAGCCTGCGTCGTCGGAGCCGACGACGATTCGGAGTGGTTCAGGCATGGTCTCTCCTTTCCGAGAGGGAATCGTGGAACAGACTGCTGACGGATTCACCGCTGTGGATGCGGCGCACGGCCTCCGCGAAGGCGGGGGCGACGGAAATGACCGTCAGTCGGTCGTCTCCGTGCCGCGACGGAACGGTGTCCGTGGTCACCACCTCGCTCACCCTGCCGGTCGCCAGGATGCGCCCTAGCGCGTCGTTGGCGAACAGCCCGTGGGTGCAGGCCACCCTGATGCTCGCGGCGCCCCCGCGGTCGAGCAGGTCGATGACGGCGAGCACCGTGCTGCCGTTAGCGACCTCGTCGTCCAGAACGATCACGTCGCGTCCGTCCACTTCGCCGATCAGCGAGGTAATCTCCACTCGGTCGCCGTCGAGTCGCTGCTTGGCGCCTGCGGCGACCGGTGTGCCGAGCATGCGGGCGAACGTCGTCGCCGTCTTGGCATTGCCGAGGTCGGGCGAGACGACCGTCGTCGAACTCAGATCCCGCGTGTGGAAATGTTCGGCCAGCTCGCTGAGCGCGTGTAGCTGATCGGTCGGCACGCGGAAGAACGCGTGCACCTGGGGAGCGTGTAGGGACATTGTGAGCACCCTGTCGACGCCGGCGGTCGTCAGCAGGTCGGCGACCAGGCGACCCCCGATCGAGATCCTCGGGGCGTCCTTCTTATCGGACCTCGCATACGCGAAGTGCGGCATCACCGCTGTGACCCGCGCCGCGGAAGCGCCTTTGGCCGCGTCGACCATGAGGAGGAGCTCCATCAGGTTCTCCTGCACCGGCGCTACGAGCGGCTGCACGAGGTACACATCCCGCTCGCGGCAGTTCTCAAGGAGCTGAACCTGGAGACAATCGTTCGCGAACCGCGACAGGCGGCTCCGCCCGAGACGCACACCGAGTCGCTCGCACATCGCCTCGGCAAACCCCACACCGGCGCTACCTGCGAACACCTCTACCGAGCCGCGCACCTTCAGGCCATCGCGATCACGACATCGTCCGCGACGGAGCCGAGGAGCGTGTAGTCGGTGGGACGTAACTGCAGCAGTGTGCCAGGCACGAACTCGCTGACCGGGCCGAAGGCCACGAGCCTGGCGATGAAACGCTGCCACGATGCGCCGGCACCTAGGTCGCCGTCGAGCCAGAACGAGCGGTGCCGCGCGCCAAGAATCTCCCTGGGTCCGATGGTGTTAGCCTTCGGCGGCACCCACGACCAGTCGCTGGAAAAAGAGTGGAGCGCGTTCTGCATGATTGTCATCGGATGCAGTTCCACCAGGCGTGCGCCGGCCTGCTGGTAGGCATCCAGGTCGCCGGCGAACTCGTGTCCGAGCTGTGGCTCCCAGAACGCGATGTGACCGCCCCACCCGATGCCGCCGTAGCAGACGTCCGCTCCGCCGAGGCCGGCGATCGCGTCGCTGTAGCCGCCGATGGTGTCGGTGGTCGGGAAATGGATCTGCTCGATGGGCGGGCGCAGCTCGGGGTCGATCAGGTCGAAGAAGTTCGAGAACATCGCGGCCTGGAAGGATCCCGCCCAGGTGAGTGGTGCCGTGACGCCGTCCTCGTTCGCATACTCGTCCATGTTGAACGTGTGCACGTGGGTAAGCGAGATGCGTTCGCGGTTGATGCGCTCAGCGGCCATCGCGTAGTGGGGAACCGGTCCGCAGGGCAGGATGGCGACGTGGCGTCGGCCCTCGTCGCGGGCGGCGACGATCCTGTCGACGATGTCGTCGGCGAACCGGCGGTAGAAGGCAGTCCTGTCGTCTTCCACCGCGATCTGAAAGTCGGGGTTCGGGTGTGCGGTCAGGTCTTCGCGTCGGATGGCGCGGACGCGTTCGCACGCCTCGACGTCACGGAACTCGACGAAGGCGGCAGGGGAGTATTGGAATCCGGAATGGTCAGTCATGTCGATCCTGTCGATCAGCGCACCGCGAGGGCGGTGCTGTCGGCGGCTGAGCGGTGGGCGAGTTCCACCGCGCGCGTGATGAGGGCGCCGTGCCGGGCATCGGGCCCGACCGGCTTCCCGGAGAGGAGGCCCCGTGCCCAGGACCGAACCATCCAGGCTGCCATGCTCTGCTCCTCACCGTCGATCTCCTCGGGGAGGAGGCCGACGGTCGAGAAGCGCTTCGGCGAGGCCACGCGCACTCCCTGGTCGCTGTTGTCGATGCTGAACGAGCCGCGTGTGCCGGTGACGTCGACGCGGAAGTCGACGATCGACGGGCGTCCCTCCGGCAGCACCCACTCCGTGCGCAGATTCGCGATCGCCGACTCGCCGAGCTCGAACAGTGCGTGCACAGCATCCCAAGTGTCGACTCCACGCGAGGCGAGCTCGCCTCGGCGTCCGCGGGCCACGACCGACCGCGGCGCGGCGTCAGCGATCCACATCGCCAGATCCAGCACGTGCGGCATGAGGAACCATGCCGGTGAACTGGATGCGGCCCACGAGAGCATCTGCGTCGGCACGAAGTATGTGTTGGAGAGGACGGCCGTGACGGAGACGATGTCGCCGAGCTCGCCGGCCGCGACCGCGCGCCGGACCTTGCGGAAGACGGGATTCCAGCGGTTCTCGAACGCGACGAAACAGCTCACGCCGGCGGACTCGACCGCGGAGACGATCGCCGCCGCGTCCTCCGCAGAGGTGGCGATTGGCTTCTCGATCATGAGCTGGAGTCCGGCCGCCGCCGCGTCAACGGCGACGGCACGGTGCGCGAAGTCCGGAGTGGCGACGATCAGCGCATCCAGTCCGCTCGCGATGAGTTCGCCGTGACTCGACAGGATGGGCCCGTCGAAGACGGCCGCAGCGCGCTCGCGCGCTCCCGCAGAGGGGTCACACATTCCGACGAGCTCCACGCCGGGCTCGCCGGAGAGCGCCCTCGCGAAGAGTTGGCCGCGGATGCCGCAGCCTGCGATTCCGATCCTCATCGTCCGCTCCTGTCCTCACGTGTGTACGGGTGTGCCGTCAAGCCGCGTTCGTAGTCCTCGTCAATGAAGGAAACATCCGAAAGCGCCTCCGCCAGTGGGTCAGCGCCGGCTGTCCCGAATCCGATGTGCGAGTGCCTGCGCCAGCCTTCGGCAACGTCATATCGTCTTGACTGGCGGCCGACGGTGCGTGCGACCTCGTCCATTTCGGCCGTGAATGATCCGAAGCCCTGCGTATCGTCGAGCCACTGGGCCTGTGTGCGATGGCGGCTGAGCGCTTCGCGCTTGCGATCCTGGACGCTCGCGGTGTCCACGTAAAGACCGGGATAAACGAGGCGCCGCAGCATGTCGTGAAGGCCGTGCGGCTGCGCGTGATAGACGGTCACGTCGTCCAGGTACGCGGGAACCGGGGGCGTCGACTGGAAGTTGGGCATGTTGCGGTTGAACGCAGCGCTCGCAGTGACCCTGGACGTCTCGATGTGGTCGTCCATGTAGTCGTCGGGCGCCTGGGTCAGGATGACCGACGGGCGCACCTCGCGGAGTACCGCCGTGATCCGGCGCACCAGGTCGACCGAGTAGACAATCTCGATGTCGTTGACGACGCTCGGGTGCCAGACCGCGCCGAGCGACTCCGCTCCGGCACGCGCCTCGTCGGCGCGGAGCTGGACGATTTCCTCCATGCGGTGCGTCGTACTGCCAACGTAGCCGTTGGCGACGGTCATGTAATGGGTCTCCCAGCCGCGGTCGGCGAGGAGGGCGAGCGTGCCGCCCATCATGAACTCGATGTCGTCGGCGTGGGCGGCGATCGCGAACGCGACGGGCCGGACGTGCTGTTGGTTCAGGGGGTCTGCCATGCCAGTGTCCTCTCGGTCTTTGAAACAGAAGAGTACGTGAAAATCTCGAATCGCGTGTTAATTTCTGGTATCGGAAGTTAAAACCCAGATCAAGCGCCTAATTGCCGCCGATGAGCGAGAGAATTGTCTCGTGGAGCGGTGGGTGCACGCCCCAGAAAGGCGGGTCCCGATCCGCGTTCCAGGGGGAGACGAAACACAATCTTTACATTCGTCTTGTTGACTTATCAGCGCATTTGGTAGTTGTGTGTCCTTCAACCTCGCAAGCCTTCATCGCAGAAGGCTGGAGTTCCCCGCCCGAATCGAAGGATGGAAATGGCTACACACTCACCAGCGATGCGCGACCATCTCGCATCGGCAGCCGTTGGACAGGCCGCCGACCCGAGAAGGTTCCGCGCCTTCGTCTCGCGACATCGTCGCGACTTCGCCCTCCCCGCGGTCCTCCTGGCCGAGATCGTCCTCTGGTCGATCCTCGCGCCGTCGTTCCTCACGCAGGCGAATCTCATCAACATCATCCGAGCGTCGTCGACCGTCGGGATCATGGCGGTCGGCATGACGTTCGTCATCCTGACAGCGGGCATCGACCTCTCCGTCGGTAGCCTGGTCAGCTTCGTGGGGATGGCCTGCGCCACGACGCTCGCACTCGGGGGGAACGCGCTCGTCGTCATTCTGGTCGCTGTGGCCATCGGCGTGCTGTCGGGTCTCGTCAACGGCGTCTTCGTGGCGAAGTTCCACGTGCCTCCGCTGATCACGACACTCGGGATGATGTACGTGCTGATCGCGGCCGCCCAGCTGTGGAACAACGGCGGCCCGTTGCCGATGCACGATCCCTTCATCATCTGGCTCGGCTCCGGGTACCTGGGTCCCGTGCCGATCCCCGTCGTCGTTCTCGTCATCGTGCTCCTGATCGGGTACTGGATCCTCAACCAGACCCGCTTCGGTCGGCACGTGTACGCGGTCGGCGGCGGCCCGGAGGCCGCCAAGCTCTCCGGCATCCGGATCGATCGCGTGCTGATCGGCGTCTACGTGCTCTCCGGTGTGCTCGCCGCTGTCGCGTCCATCCTCTATACGGGTCGCCTCGCCACGGCCAGTCCGCTCACCGGTCAAGGCCTCGAGCTGCAGGTCATCGCCGCCGTCGTGGTCGGCGGAGCGAGTCTCTTCGGCGGCCGCGGCAATCTCCGCGACACGTTCCTCGGTGTGCTGATCCTCACCGTGCTCCAGACCGGTCTCAACTTGATCGGCATCTCCGGCTTCTGGCAGACGATGGCTCTCGGCATCGCCCTTCTCGTCGCCGTGCTCCTCTCCCCAGAAGCGTCATTCCAGAAGACGATCACATCCCTGTTCACCAGAAAGGTACCCCGATGAATACCCACAACACGTTCCACCGACCGCTCGCCGTGGCGAGCGTCGCCGTCGTCGCCGTCTTCGCTCTCTCCGCTTGTTCGGCGGGAGCAGGCTCATCCGGCGGCGGGGGCCTGACCATCGGCCACAGCTATCAGAATCTCGACAACCAGTTCTTCTCGGACGAACTGGCGGCTGAGAAGTCGCTCGGCAAGTCCCAGGGCGCGACGATCATCGACACGCAGGCGTCGGACAACCCGGCCACCCAACTCGACAACGTCAATACGCTCATCGCGCGCGGCGTCGACGTCCTCGCCATCGACGCTGTCGACCCTCAGGCGATCGTTCCGGCGCTCGACGCGGCGAAGGCGGCGAACATCCCCGTGATCAGCCTCATCGCGAAGCCTGCGTCCGGCGAGTACCGTTCGCTGGTCTACCTGGACAGCGTGAAGGACGGCTTCAACGCGTGCACCGCGCTGGGCAAGGCGCTGAACGGGAAGGGCAAGGTCATCAACCTGACCGGACCGCTGCAGATCCTCGCCGCCAAGCAGCGGGCCGAGGGATGTGGAGAAGCGCTCAAGAAGTTCCCCGGCATCACGGTGGTCGCGGAGGTCAACACCGACTACACGCTCCGCGACGCTGAGCAGAAGATGACGGACACCCTGCAGGCGAAGGGTGAAGTCGACGGCGTCTTCGGCGGCAATGACGATGTGGCGCTCGGAGCCATCCGGGCGATGGTCTCCGCGGGCCAGGACCCGACCAAGAAGGTCATCATCGGCGTGGACGGGACGGCTGCGGCGCTGCAGGCCATCTGCAAGGGCCAGATGTACCAGACGATGGCCACCTTCCCCAAGGCGGAGGCCGAAATCGTCCTCAAGACCGCCAAGGACATCAAAGCAGGCAAGGACGTGCCGAAGAACGTGCTGTTTCCCGCCGAGCCCGTCAACCGCGACAACCTCACGGACATGGCGAAGAAGGCCGGCGTCCCGCTGAGCGGCTGCGTCTCGTGAGCACCGCGACCGTGACCGGGAACGCACTCGAGGTCCGGGACGTCGTCAAGCGGTTCGGCGGCGTGGTGGCTCTGAACGGAGTCTCCATGACGGTGCCGCGTGGTCAGGTGACGGCGCTGGTCGGCGACAACGGCGCGGGGAAGTCGACGCTCGTTCGCTGCCTGTCCGGCGTGCACGAGCCGGACGAAGGAGAGATCCTCGTCAGCGGTGATCGTGCCGTCTTCGGCAGTCCCCTCGGTGCCAGGGCGTTCGGTATCGAGACGGTGTTCCAGGAACTCGCCCTCGCCGACAACCTCGACGTGTCCGCGAACATCTTCCTTGGAAGGGAACTGCGCCACGGCTGGGCCGGACTCTATCGGCTCAAGAAGAAGGAGATGGCGCGCCGATCGGAGGAGCTCCTGCAGCGGTATGCGATCAACATGCCGTCCGCCAACGCGCCCGTGCGACGCCTCTCCGGCGGTCAGCGTCAGGGGGTCGCGATCGCGCGGGCCGTGGGCACCGGCCACACTCACGCCGTGCTGATGGACGAGCCGACGGCCGCACTCGGTGTCCAGGAGACCGCGAAGGTTCTCGGGATCGTGCGCGCGCTTGCGGACTCCGGCCTCGGTGTGCTCCTGATCAGTCACAACATGCAGCAGGTCATCGACACCGCTGACCAGGTGTACGTGCTGAGGGGAGGCCGCATGGTGGCCGGCATGCGGACCGCCGACACCTCCACGCAGGAGCTCGTGCACTACATCACCACAGGTGTCGGCCTGCGCGAATCAAATTAACAAATAGTCTGTTACTCTCAACATACAAACTGTGAAAAGGAGTCGGGATGAGTGCATCCGGTGAAGCGGCGGTGATCGGGGTCGATCTCGGCACGAGCAGTACCAAGGGCGTGCTGATGACCGCGGATGGGCGTTCGCTCGGCGAAGCCCGCGCCGAGTACCGGATGCACTCGCCTCACTCCGGCTGGAACGAGAACGACCCCGACGACTGGCGCGCCGCGTTCAGGGAGGTCGTCTCCCGGCTCGCTGCAGAGGCGTCGGCACAGGGCCTGCGCGTGGCGGGCATCGGGCTCGTCGCCCAGCGCGACCCGTTCGTCCTGCTCGACGCGGACGGGCGGCCGCTGCGACGAGCCATCAGCTGGACGGACCAGCGCGCACGAGTGCAGACGCGCCGAATGAGAGAACGCCACGGCGACGCGCGCCTCCTGGAGATCACAGGCGCCAGGCCGATCGTCGGCCTCGGCCTCGGCAACCTCCTCTGGACCAAGGACGAGGAGCCGGACGTCTGGGCCGCGACCCGACGGGTCGTCTCGCCCAAGGACTACGTGCTCGGTGCGTTCGGATCGCGCACCGAGACCGATCTGACGACGCCGACAAGAGCACTCGCCTTCGACATCGCCGCAGGAGAGTGGAGCGACGAGCTCCTCGGCCCGGAGGGCGTCTCCGCCTCCCTCTTCGACAGCGCCACCCTCCGCCCCTGGGAGGAATGGGGGCAACTGAGCGCACGGGACGCCGAACTCCTCGGCGTGCCCACCGGCACAGTGCTGGCGGTGGGGGGCTCCGACGACCAGGCGGCGACTCTCGGCGGCGGCGCTGTCGCCCCCGGGGAGATCTGCCTCGGCACCGGCACCTGCAGCGACTGGCGGCTGGTTCTCCAGCAGTACACGCCGGACCTGAGCGGTATCGGCGACACGTCGCCCCACGTCGCGCCCGGCACGTTCGTGCGCGAGGTGACGATCGACAGCGCAGGTTCCGCTCTCCGCTGGTTCCGGAACACCATCGTCCCCGAACTCGGCTATCCCGAGATCGTCGACCTGGCCATGACCGCGCCGCGTGGAAGCGCCGGCGTGCGGTTCTACCCCTTCGTCGACGGAGGACAGCGCGCGCCGTACTACCTCGACGAAGCCTCGGGGGTGTTCTTCGGCATCACCAGCCACCACGGGCGCGAGCACCTCGCGCGTGCCGTGATCGAGGGCATCGCGTTCCTGTATCCGCGCACCTGGGAACTGCTGGTCGGTGGCCAGGACGTCGAGACGGCGGCGCCGCTCACGATCGTCGACGGCGAGGCGGGCAGTGCATCGTGGAACGCCGTCAAAGCGGACATCCTCGACCACCCGATCCGGGCGACCGAGGTGACCGAGGCTGCGGCCGTGGGCGGTGCCGTACTCGCAGCCGTCGCCATCGGTTGGTTTTCCACGCCCGCCGCGGCGGCGGCGAGCATGGTCCGCACGCTGCCAGCCGTGGAGCCGGATGCGGTTGCGGCGGCCGAATACGCGGGCATCCGCGAGGACTATCTCGCGACGTTCGACACGATCGCTGAAGCCTTCACGAAAGGAGAGCACTGATGAGCAGCAGGAGGGGCCGTGTCGAATACGCGGCAGTGGCGGGGGACACCTTCGACGTCGTCGTCGTCGGAGCGGGTGTCATCGGGACGGCGATCGCGTCCGCACTCGCCGCGACGAACGCGTCCGTGTGTGTGCTCGAGGCGGCGTCGGACGTCGCCGAGGGCGCGAGCAAGGCGAACGCCGGCATCACCAGCTCCTACTACTCGGCCAAGGGCACGCTCGACTGCGACCTGCTGAACGAGTCCAACGACGACTGGGAGGACCTGTGCGAGCGGCTGCGTGTGCCGTACGACCGGATCGGCGCCCTCACCGTCGCGCTGGATGAGGAGGGCTTCGCGGCCCTCGACGGCCTCGAGCGCGATGTGCGCGAGGCGGGAGTCAGGGTCGAGCGCCTCACCGGCGACCAGGCGCGAGAGCTCGAGCCCCTCCTCAGCGAGGCGTGCGTGGGTGCTGTGTTCTACCCGGACGAGGGGATCATCGACCCGATGCGGCTCACCTGGGCGTACGCCG
The DNA here is from genome assembly GCF_001428745.1 of Leifsonia sp. Root227. Lineage (GTDB taxonomy): Bacteria > Actinomycetota > Actinomycetes > Actinomycetales > Microbacteriaceae > Leifsonia. The sequence goes on from NZ_LMIO01000001.1 coordinate 496,653, forward strand.
AGCTGGCGGGCCTGAACGGCGCCGCCTTCGTCTTCGACGCGCCCGTGCTCGACTTCGAGAGGGACGCCGACGGCGCGCTCGCGGCCGCCGTCACCCCGCACGGCGCGGTCCGCGGCAGATACTTCGTCAACGCTGCGGGGATTCAGTCCGGCGCCATCAGTGAACTCGCAGGCGGTGAGAGCATCCGGATGTGGCCGAGGCGAGGGCAGTACTGGATCCTCGATCGCGACTTCGGCGAGACGGTTTCGCGCATCGTGCTGCCCATCCCGACGGCCACGACGCGCGGCATCGAGATCGCGCCGACGACCAACGGCAGCGTCCTGCTCGGCCCGGATGCGGTCGAGGGGGGAGCGCCAGGCGACACCGAGACGGACCGTCCTGGCCTGGCCACTGTCTTCGAGCTCACCAGGAAGCTCATCCCGACGGTCTCCCTCGACCGCGCGATCAAGTCGTACGCGGGGAACAGGCCGGCCTCCGACGAGCCCATCCGCGTGCGGCAGGACCGGCAGGTCCGCAACTTCGTCCACGCGGGAAACCGGTCAACAGGCGTCTCGACCTCTCCGGCGATCGCCCGGCGGATCACCGCCATCCTCGGGGCGCTCGGCCTCGATGTGCGGGAGCGATCGGATGCGCTCGACAGACTCGCGATACCGCCGCGGCTGCGCGAGCAACCGCATCCGGAGCTCCGGGAGCGGGACGACATCACCGAGGAGCTGGTCGTGTGCCTGTGCGAGCAGGTGACGGCGGCCGAGATCGATCACGCCGTGCACGCCTGCGTCCCCGCCGTCTCCGTCGAGGGAGTGCGCAAGCGCACTCGTGCGACGGGCGGCAGGTGCCAGGGCTCACTGTGCATGGCGGGGGTCATCTTCATGTGCGCCAATGCCAGGGATGTCGCTCCTGCGGCTGTCGGGATGGGCGCCGGTTCAGGGGTGGTCGGCGTTGAGTGAGCGTGTCGTGGTCGTCGGGGCCGGCCTCAGCGGGCTGATCGCCGCCGCATCCCGAGCTGCCCGCGGGGACTCGGTCATCCTCGTCGAACGTCTTCCCACTGTCGGCGGTGTGTGGGGATTCGACCACCCGGCCGTGATCGCGGCCGCGCAGGAGTGCAGGCGCCTCGGCGTGGAGTTCCTCCTCGGCAGCAGCGCGATCCGCTGGCGCGACCGACGACTCTTGGTGGTCGGGCCCGGCGCCGTGCGGTGGATCGAGGCGGACCGCCTCGTCTTCGCCGGCGGCAACCGTCCGCCCACGGCTGCCGAGCTCGGCATCGCAGGCGGCCGTCTGGCCGGGGTGTTCGCTTCCACAGTCGCCCACCACTTGCTGGACGCGGGTGTCGTCCTCGGGCACAGGCCCGTCGTGGTCGGCGGCACGGACGAAGCGGCGATCGTCCTTCCGCACCTGATGGAGCACGGACGAGTGACCGTCGTCGGAGGAACGCCTCCCGCCGGCGCGCTCGGTGAGCGCGTCGACTGGTGGCCCGGTTACAGCCCGCTGCGGCTGCACGGCACGGACAGGGTCGACCTGCTCGACATCGGGCATGGCTCGGCCACCGTCCAGCTCTACTGCGACGCGGTGATCCTCGCCGGCCCCCTGCTGCCGCTGCGCAACGTCGACGGCGCGGTTCGCGACCAGAGCGACGGCGTGGTCTTCGTGCAACCCCTCGACCCCGGTCTGGACGCGAGGGCACTCCGCCGCGTCGTCCAGGAAGCCGCTGCCCCAACCCGACCAGAAGGAGTTCTCGTCCCGTGATCATCAACTCGCCCGTCGGGCGCTTCCCATTCAGTGTCGACTCCGTGCGCATCCGTCGCCGCCGCATCCTGCTCCGAGGGAGCATGGGCACGTGGCCCGCGACCGTGGAGGCGACCGTGTCCGACATCCCGCCCGTGCTCGCCCGCATCTCCGGCGGGCTGACACTGCTGCTCGTGGGTGTTGCGCTGGTGCTGGTGGTCGTCGGAGTGGTGATCGGGGCTCTGCTCTTCTGAGGTGCCCGTCAGGGGACCGGTACCACCGTGACCTGTACCCCGCGGTCCATCACGTGAGTCAGCGCCTGGTCGTCCGCCCCGTCGTCGGTCAGCACCAGTTCGAAGTCCTCGACGGGTGCCAGCCGGTGCGTCGCGCGACGGCCGAGCTTGCTGTGGTCGGCCACCAGCACCCTCCGAGCGCTCGAGGTCATCATCGCACGCTTGGTCGCGACCATGTCCTCCTCCTGATGCAGGGCGAGACCGTCACTGATCGCGGAGGGGCAGAGGAAGAGCAGGTCTGCCCGGAGCTGACCGATCATGTCGGTCGCGAGGAGTCCGCCGAGGCTGTCGTAGTGGCGCCGGTAGCTCCCGCCGATCCCGACCAGATTGATGTCCCGCACTTGCGACAGCTCCGTGATCGCGGGAAGAAACGTCGTCATGACGGTCAGCGGTGCGCGCTCGTGGAGGCGCGAGATCAGGGGAAGGAGCGTCGTGCCATCGTCGATGATCAGCGACATCCCCGGTTCGACCATGCGCAGACAAGCATCGGAGAGAGCCGCCTTCTCCGCGCGGAAGACGTGGGAGCGGTATTCGAGGCTGCTCTCGAAGATCGAGGACGGTTGAGCGGTGATCCCGCCCCGAACACGGTGCACGATCCCGAGCTCCGCGAGCCGATCGGCATCGCGGTACGCCGTCATCTGACTCACCTTCAGCCGCTCGGCGAGCTCGGCGATGCTGAGCTGGCCCTCAGCGATGACGAGTTGCGCCATCTCCTGCTGACGGGTCGAAACGGACGTGCGGGGCGCATCAACCACGGCAAGCTCCTAACAGGCTGAATGGTGATTATATCGTCGAAAGTGGTGAACCGACGCGCGGATCTCGCATCATGCTGGTATTGTGAATTCATCAAATGATGGAAAGGCCACGATGGAGTTCACGGCTGAACGGCGACCGCTGTACGAGGTGAAGGCGAATCTGTTCAAGGGGTTGTCGCATCCGGTGCGGGTGCGGATTCTGGAGGTCGTGTCGGCGGCCCCCGAGGTGTCGGTGGCCGACCTTCTCGCCGATACCGGGATGGAGGCATCCCATCTGTCGCAGCATCTGGCCGTGTTGCGCCGTCACAATCTCGTCACCGCGGAACGACGTGGCTCGCTGGTGTTCTACCGGTTGGCGTATCCGCAGGTCGCGGATCTGCTCCGGGTCGCTCGGTCGTTGCTGGGGGAGATTCTGGCGACCACGCAGGAGCAGCTCGTGGAGACCGTGGGGCTGCCTGCCTTGACCGTCCAGCCATGACGGGGTGGGCCGCGGTTCGTGCGCTGTTGCCTGCGCGGGCGGACTACCGGGATCTTCGCCGCACCTGGCGGTCGGACCTTCTTGCCGGTCTCACGGTCGGGATCGTCGCGCTGCCGTTGGCGTTGGCCTTCGGAGTGAGTTCCGGCGCCGGAGCCGAGGCGGGTTTGGTGACGGCGATCATCGCGGGCGTCGTCGCCGCGGTCTTCGGCGGATCGAATGTCCAGGTGTCCGGGCCGACCGGGGCGATGGTCGTCGTGCTCGGCCCGATCATCGCGACCCACGGTGTCGGTATCCTCGGTGCGGTGTGCCTTCTGGCTGGACTCATCGTCGTCGTCGCCGGAGCCTTGCGATTGGGGCGGGCAGTGACGTTCATCCCGTGGCCGGTGATCGAGGGGTTCACCCTCGGGATCGCGGTGATCATCTTCCTCCAACAGGTGCCCGCTGCGCTCGGGACGAAGCCCGGACCGAGCAGCAATGCTTTCGTCGCCGCCGTCCAGTCGTTCGCCACGGCGGCGACCGGCGCCCTCTGGTGGTCGCTGGCGGTCGTGATCGTGGTCGCAGCGATCATGATCGGCGCGCCGTTGCTCCATAAGAGTCTGCCAGGGTCGATCATCGCCATCGTCGTCGTCAGTGCCGCCGCCGCTCTCGCGCACCTCCCCGTCGCCACGATCGGGGTCCTTCCCAGTACTCTGCCCGCCCCGCAGGTTCCGGCGCTCGACGGGGCGACCGTCGTCTCGCTGATCGGGCCCGCTTTCACCGTGGCGGCTCTGGCCGCGATCGAGTCCCTCCTCTCCGCCAGGGTCGCTGTGTCGATCTCCGACACCGGACCGTACGACGCGGACCGGGAACTCGTCGGCCAAGGCCTCGCTTCGGTCGCATCCGGGTTCTTCGGCGGAATGCCCGCGACCGGTGCGATCGCCCGCACGGCGGTCAATATCCGCTCCGGCGGGCGGACCAGGCTCGCCGCGATCATCCACGCGCTCGTCCTCCTGCTGGTGGTGTACGTGGCCAGTACGGTCGTCGCGGTCATCCCGCTGGCCGCACTCGCCGGCGTCCTGATGGTGACCGCAGCACGGATGATCTCGATCGGGACCGTGCGAACCGTCCTCCGCTCGACCAGATCCGACGCGCTCGTGTTCGTGATCACCGCTCTGATCACCGTCAGCTTCGACCTCATCTACGCGGTCGGGATCGGCATCGCGGTCGCGGCATTCTTCGCCCTCCGCGCGATCGCCGCCACCAGCGGGGTCCACAGGGAGGAACTCCCCGGTCCCGTACGACCAGGCGACGATCACATCGCCCTGTTCAGACTCGACGGAGCCCTCTTCTTCGGAGCAGCCGACCGGATCCTCGGGCGGGTGAGCGCGATCGAGAACGTCACCGTCGTTATCCTGCGGATGTCGCAACTGCAGATCCTCGACGCCACAGGCGCACAAGTCATCACCGAGCTGATCACCCGCCTCGAGCGACGCGGGATCACCGTGCTCATCAAGGGGATCCAGACGCGCCACGTGAGCGTCGCCACGCGCGTCGGCGTCATCTCCGCCCTCCGCCACCAGAACCACCTGTTCGACAGCCTCGACGCCGCTACCGCTCACGCACGCAGCCACATCATCCGGGCTGCGCCGGACACTGTTACGCCGGCCTGAGACAGTTCCCTGGATTGCGACTGACAGTGCGCCGGTGCGCGCAATCACGCGTCGACGTGACCACTTAGGACACCGGAGTTCCCGTGCTGGCCACTGGCTCGGAGCTTCCGGCCGCATCGCGCGCGGATTAGACGATGCGCAGAAGCGAGGCCCCAGGTCGTCGAGTCAAGTCTCGTTCGCGTCGACCTCGTCGAAACCTTTGGGCCGCCTACCGGATCGCCCAGCGCGGGCGAAGCGTCGGGCCTCTGCGTTGTCGATCTCACACTCGGTGCTGCCAACTACGGCCCACGTTTCGCCCCGTCACTTTTGCCAGTATCGTGTTCGACAGCTCCAGGCGGCTGGGCATGCGTCACCATCCCCGGCCCCCACAAGAACCCCGTCTTCGCTCTGTTCGACCGCGCAGAGCACACGGACTCGTCGTCGTCGGATCGCGGGGATCCGCTGAACGGCGACGTCCCCGTGCCCGACCTTGGACTGGCCGCCGTGCTCTTCTATCCCTTGGATGCCGAGGGCAAACGTACCGAGCGCCGTGGCGATGGGTGCTTACGACTTCGGCCCGCACGAATCGTGCGCGGGTCTGCGAACAGGATGCCCTATCCAGAGACGTTCCAGTTCAGTTCGGGCTGCTGACATAGCCGGTTGAAGAGGTGTCGGACTCGAGGAGGTAGCGGGCAGGCGTGTTTGAAGTGTTGACCCGGGACCAGGTGCGCTCGAAGCCCCGGCCGTTCGAGTCGTAGCGCATGATAATCCGGTCGTAAGGCTGACCGGCGTCAAGTCTTCCGACTAGCACGCGAGGGGAACCGAGGCCGGGCTGGGGGAGGGTGGCTACGAACTCATCTTCTGTCAGGTCTCGGGCTGGAAGAGCCGTCAGGAGCTGCTCGGCGGAGATTGTGGCCACGAGTTGCGGCTGGAACTCGGCGGTGACGCTTGCGGTGTGTGCGGTCATGGTGGTCTTCCTTTCGCTCGCGCCTCGAAATGGGGGCGATGAGCCTACTTTAGCGCATCTGGGATACAAGTGGTACTTTTGTCGTGTCCAAGTGGCGGGGATCGGAATGGAGAAGGAAATGAAGATCGGAGTCATCGGAGCCGGAACAGTAGGAGCCGCCACGGTAAGCGCGCTCGTGCGCAGAGGTGGCGTGGACCCGGACGTCGTCGTCGTTGACAAGGACGCGAAGAAGGCCGTCGGTCTCGCTGAGGATCTGTCTTATGCTGCCGCGCTGAGCTCGCTTTCGACGGTGAGCGCAGGGGAGTATGGCCGGCTAGCAGGTGCGGAACTGGTGATTATCACGGCTGGTGTAAATGAGAAGAAGGGTGGTGCGACGGATCGAAACGACCCGAAGGGGCGGCTTAATCTCATCCCGGTGAATGCGACGGCGTACCGCGAGATCATTCCCGCGGTTGTGGGTGCCGCGCCGGACGCGACCCTCCTGGTGGTCACCGACCCGCCGGAGCCGCTGGCTGACCTTACGCGAGCGCTCGCGCCCGCCAAGAATATTGTTTCCGCGGGCACAGTCATCGATTCGTTGCGCTTCCGGCACCAGATTGCGAAGGAGCTCGGCGTGCGTGCATGTGATGTGGATGCTTACGTCGTCGGCGAGCACGGCACGTCGAGTGTCTACCTGTGGTCTTCCGCTCGGGTCGGCGGCGAACGGGTTGTGGATCTCATCGCGCGCCGCGGGGACGACGTCGAGGAAGTAAAGTGGCGGATCCAAGCAGCGGTCACGTTCGGCAACCTTTCGATCATCGAGGGGATCGGTGCCAGCCAATACGGGATTGGCGCCGTTGTTGGCCGGCTCGCGGAGGCGATCGTCAGGGACGAGCGAGCGGTGTTCCCAGTTGCTTCCTTCCAGGAGAAGTACGGGGTGACGCTGGCGTCTCCATCGATCCTGGGAGCGACGGGCGTGATTCAGACACTCCTTCCCGCCCTAACGCCGGAAGAGAACGCTGGGCTCGAAGCCAGCGCAGCGGTGCTCCGTAGTGCAGCATCGATCGCTCTCGACTCGTACGCAGCGTCACGATGACAGCGCTCCGCGGTGGTCGGCGGTCCATGCTCGTCGCCAGCAGGACACAAGTTGCGTCCACGCGGTACATTAGCTGGCAAGAGTGAGGGGCGACGCGAGTGGGCGAGAAGGTAGCAAGCGCTTCTGAGCGCGCGCACACAGCCATCCGCGAAGCGATTGCGTCGGGTGAGTTCCGGCCGGGGACAATGCTCAGCGAGAACGAGCTGGCTAGCCGAATCGGTGTCAGCCGCACCCCGGTCCGCTCCGCCCTTCTCCGGCTGCAGGATGAGGGTTGGATCACTGTGTATCCGCAGCGTGGCGCCCTGGTGCGGGAGATTGGCGCGGATGAGGCGAACAATATTGCCGACGCCCGACACTTCTTAGAACTCACCGCGGTGAGGCGCGTGTCAGAAGGTGTTCGCGAGAGTTTGGCGTCGACGTTAGATGCCACGGTCGATGAGCAGGAGGCAAGGCTGGATGACGGGAGCCTCGATTCGTTCGTGGACCTCGACATCGACTTTCATCGTGAACTCGTCGCTGCAGCTGGCAACCCTGTCATCCTCGAGTTCTACGATCGGTTGCGGGACCGTCAGTCGCTCATGATTGCGCGGGGCCTGTCGACGACCGGTGATCGCGCCCGTCGAATCATCGACGAGCATCGTGGTCTGATACGACACATTCGTGATGGACAGTGGCGCGAGCTCGACGACGCTCTCCGCAGTCACCTTCTCGCCACCCACGGTGCGCTCTTCTCTGACCGTTGAGGCGTGCGCGGAAAAGATTGTCTATACGTAGGTTTAGACGCAACTTGCGGCTGCGGCCAGGGCTAAGGCTCCCGACCGCAGCCGCATTCGACGTCAGGGGTTATCGACTTCAATCCCGTCGAATGTTGTGTACGTCCCGTCGAGTTTGGTCAGGACGAGGGTATGCACGCCGGGTGTCAGAACGGTGCTGGAGAAATTGACAGGGTCGGCCTGACACGCACGGCACCAACTTGACGACATTCGAACGACTGTGGCCGGTGACGAGGGCCGGTCGGAAGTCAAAGAACTCCTCTCACCGGGGCTACGCAGAGCTCTCACCGTTGGGTTCTTCGTGTCCTTGTTCCAACAGGCCACAGGGATCAACGCTGTGTTCTATTACGCTCCCGAGATATTCAAGAGCGCTGGGCTACCAACGACTGACGCGCTCTCAAGCACCATGTTGATCGGAGTCGTGCTTGTCTTGGCGACGCTCGTTTCCATGTGGCTGATCGATCAGGTCGGGCGACGCACGTTGCTGATTGTCGGGGCGGCGGCAATGATGGTGCTGGAGGCTTCGATCGGGGCCGTGTTTCTCTCCGCGCATCCGAAGGGGGTAGCCCCTCTGGCCTTCGTTCTCGCCTATGTCGTCTTCTTCGCCGTCTCGTTCGGAACAGTCACCTACGTAGTCATCTCCGAGATCTTCCCCACACGTGTGCGCGGTGCTGCGGCATCGATTGCCGCGTTTGCGCTGTGGGGAGGAAACTACCTCATCTCGCAGTTCTTTCCGATTTTGGTCGCGGAGGTCGGTAGCGCCGTGACCTTCTTCGTCTTCGCCGGAGTCTGCGCCCTCGCCCTCATTTTCGTTCTGGTGATGGTGCCAGAGACGAAGGAGCGGACTTTGGAGGAGGACTGCATCGAACGATCGACAGCTAACTAACGAACCACGCCCATTCATGAGCCAGCTCCGGCGAACCGAATGCGAATGCCGACCGGGGCCCGCAGCAGGCGGCTGTTTTCGTGCCCAGACTCCTCAACCGACCGGGAGACGCGCTGACGCTCGGTGTCCACGTCCCGCTAGGTTTCTCAACTCGTTAGGAGTTGTGCACGCATCAGGTGGGTCCTACGACTGACATGGCGCGGTCAATGGAAGCGGCGAATCTTGTGGATTTTGGGGCAGCGAGCCAGGAATGCTGAGCCGCAATGAGGCATCCGAACGCGGCAGCAGCGATGGCGCGTGGTGCCGGGTCCTCGTCGGCGTATGGCTCGCCGGCGAGGACGGCTCGCTCACGGAGTGCCACAACGGCCGCGTCCTGCATCTTCTGGAGTTTCTCGAGGTATCGGGCCAGCAGATACGGCGTTTCGAAGACGATCCGCTGCATCGGCTCGGCAACTTCTGGCATTCCCGGCGCATCGACGTAAGGCACGAGCAAGTCGAAGCAGTGCCGGAGTGAGGTCCAGATCGGCTCGCCGCTCGGGCGTTCGCGGAGAAGGTTGAGCATCTTCTCGGCGACCAGGTCGAACTTTCCGACGACGATGTCTTCCTTCGTCGGAAAGTATCGAAAGACGCTCCGCGGCGAAATCCCGACAGCGTGGGCGATTTCGTCGATGGTCGTTTCCTCGTATCCGCGCTCCACGAAAAGTGCATTGGCTGCTTCCGTGATCTGCGTTCGCACAGCCTGTCGTGTGATCTCCCGAAGCCCAGGTGCCTGAGGTTGGCTCATAGAAACAGATTGTATCAATAACAGTCAAACTTGACAGCGACTGACAACTTAGGCATACACTGTCCAGTACTTAGTCGAAGGGATTCAGATGACAAGAACGTGGTTCATCACCGGTGCCGGTCGTGGCCTTGGCAACGAGTTCGCGAAGGCCGCCCTCGAACGTGGCGACAATGTCGCGGCGACCGCCCGCCAACTCGAATCGCTTACGGATCTCACCGACATCTACGGGCCCCGGCTCCTTCCTATCGGGCTCGACGTCACCCATCGCGATGCTGTCTTTGCGAGCGTCTCCCGCACCAAAGACGCCTTTGGTTCTATTGACGTCGTTGTCAACAACGCCGGTTACGGCTTGTTCGGTGCCGTCGAAGAACTGACGCCTGACGAACTCCAGGGGCAGCTCGAGGTCAACCTGTTCGGCCCCCTCCATGTCACACAGGCAGTCCTCCCGATCCTTCGAGAGCAAGGCGCCGGCCACATTATCCAGATCTCCACCGTGGGCGGTGTTGCCGCGTTCCCCATCCTCGGTGGCTATCACGCGTCGAAATGGGCACTGGAAGGGCTGACGGAATCTTTGGCGCAGGAGGTTGCCGGATTCGGGATCAAGGTGACCCTTGTCCAGCCTGCAGGCTACGCGACCGATTGGGGTGGGGCGAGCGCGAAGTGGGCGAAGCCCCTGCCTGAATACCAGGCGATCAAACAGACGGCTTTCGGACACGGTGGTGGGCTGAGCAACGACCCTTCTGCGGTGGGGTCAGCGATCCTTGCCGTCGCGGACGCGGCTGAGCCTCCGTTGCGGGTGTTCTTCGGAAGGCAGGGGCTGCAGATCGTCCAGCCGCTCTATGCACAGCGAATACGCACGTGGCAGAACAACCAAGACATCTCCATGCTCGCCGAAGGCAAGTAGCGAAGGTCATATCGATAAAGGAATCAAACCATGCCCAAAACCATCATTATTACCGGCGCGAGCGACGGTATCGGCGCAGCCGGTGCCCGCATTCTTCACAACCACGGTCACCGTGTCGTGATCGTGGGCCGCTCGCCGAAGAAGACGGAGTCTGTCGCCCGGCATTTGGGGGTCGACCACTTCGTCGCCGACTTCTCAAGGCTCGACGACGTCCGCAAACTCGCGGATGATCTTGACCACGCATATGCGCGAATTGACGTGCTCGCCAACAACGCCGGTGGGATCTTCGGGGACCGCACCAAGACGGCCGACGGTTTCGAGAAGACGTTTCAGATCAATCACCTCGCCCCGTTCCTGCTCAGCAGGCTGCTCATGGACAAGCTTGTCGCCAGCGAGGCAACAGTAATTCAGACTTCGAGTTCTGGTGCACGACTTTTCGGGAAGCTCGTGATCGACGACCTTGATCATGATCGCGACTTCACGCCTCAGTTGGCCTACGGCACGGTGAAGCTGGAGAACATTCTCTTCACCAAGGAGCTGCACCATCGTTACAACGCGCAGGGCATCTCGGCAGCGGCTTTCCACCCTGGCGCGGTTGCGACCAGCTTCGCCACCGACTCGGACAGTTTCATGAAGCGGATCTACAACAGCCGGATCGGTCGCGCGTTCATGCGCACGCCCGAGCAAGGTGCCGAACAGTTGGTCTGGTTGGCCGAAACACAACCCGGCAATGACTGGCAGTCGGGAACCTACTACGAGAAGCGACGTCCCGCCCGACGCAACAACCCACAGGCGCTCGACACGGATCTCGCCAGGCAGCTCTGGGATCGCTCAGAACAACTTCTCACCACAGCTGCCCGGTAGCAACAGCGCCGCTCCCGCCGTCAGGCGGACATAACCCAGTAACGAAGTACACGAGGTAAGGAGTATTCAATGAGCACCTTGGAAGGGAAAGTCGCCATCGTCACCGGCGCATCCAAAGGCATCGGCGCCGGCATCGCTAAGGAGCTTGCCGCGGCCGGCGCCGCTGTCGTTGTCGATTACAGTAGCGACATAGCAGGCGCCGAAGCAGTCGCCGGTCACATCAGGTCTCACGGCGGCCGCGCGATCGCCGTTCAAGCGGACGTTTCCAACCCGAAAGACGTCGAGCGGCTTTTCGATGCAGCGAAGGATGCATTCGGCCCCATCGACGTTCTGGTCAACAATGCTGCGACCTTCACGTTCGAGCCGGTCGAACAAGTCACGCCAGACCAGTTCCTCCGACATTATGCCGTCAATGTTCTCGGTGACTTGCTTACGATTCAGCAGGCCATTATCCATTTCGAGGGCAAGGGAGGCACCATTATCAACCTCACTTCGCAAGGCGCAACCAACCCGCCCTTGCATTCGGTCGCTTACTCTTCCACCAAGGGCGCCATCAACTCGCTCACGCTAGAACTTGCCCGTGAGTTGGGGCCGCGAGGTATCCGTGTGAACGCGCTCTCCTCCGGCGCCACGATCACCGAGGGGGCGGCCGGGCTTGGCGTTTACGAAGGTAGCCCGTACGCCGCCGAGTTTGAAGCGCTCACCCCACTTGGCAGGCTCGGAACGCCCAAGGATCTCGGGAAGGCGGCGGTCTTTCTCGCATCGGATGACTCCGGGTGGATCACGGGAGACATCATCAAAGCGTCGGGCGGGATGCTCTAGATCGGTCGGTGAGTCCGCGCCGTCTGAACACAGCGGAGCAGACTCACCACCGGCGGAGTCATTCCATCGAAGCTACTGCGGCGCGGTCTTGGGGCGCTTCCACCGCGCTGAACCGTTCCATGATCACGCGGGCAACGCCGTCATTGTCATTCGTATCGATGACGGTTGTGGCAGCTGCGACGGCCTCCGGCACCGCGTTGCAGGGGGCGAAACTAGTGTCGGCGGCAGCCATCATGCCCAGATCATTGTGGTTGTCGCCGAATGCGATCAACGCGTCGGCGCGCAGGGCCTTCCTCAGATACTCGGCACCGCTTGCCTTACCCGCGGCTGCACTCGCGATCTCCAAGCAGTTGCGATCTGTGTAGATGTTCCGGAACAGGAACGTCTGCACTGTGCCCAGTTCCGCAAGCGGCTTCTCGAGGGCGTCGAGCTGGGCGTCGCTGCCGATAACCGCAACATAAATGATGGTGCCCAGATCCGCCCAGCGTTCGGGGGATAGCCGGGTGAACTCGATTTGATGCGCCTGAGCCGCTTCGCTGTAGTACTGAGCGTGGTCGAGATCTTCATCACGAAGGTACGCCACGCTGAGCGTGCCAGCGCTCGTGATCGCGTACGCGAACGCGCCGGCGCTATTGGTGGTGATGAGGTCCGCCACCCGGCGTACGTCGTCCTCCGTGATCGGGTAATGGTGCGTGTAGGTGTTGGTCGTGAAGGAGTAGAGAGCTGCCCCATTCATCACGACACCAGGCAAGGTGAGGTTGACGGCGGCGAGCCGATCGATACAGCCATGCGCCATCCTCGCTGTTGCGATTGTGAACAGCCCGCCACCTTCAACGAAGCGGTTGATGGTTTCTGCGGTAAACGGAGTCACCTCCTTCTTGGCGTTGAAGAGTGTGCCGTCAAGATCGCTGATCAGTAGGGGCCGAAGTGCGGGCGCTGAATTGCTCGGCGCCACAGTACGGTCAGTATCTGGTTTGTGCGTGCTGGACATAGTTCTCCTTAGGTGAAAAGGTCAGAGACGGGGGTGCGGTGCGGCGCCGTTAGGGGATGGTGATCGAGTCCGTTCCTGTCGACTCCCTCTCGGCGGCGTTGCGAGCCACGTGCCGTCGCGCCACGAGCCAGCCGATGATGAGCGCAGGGATAAGCGCCAGCGACGACAGCACGGTTGTGCGGCCGATGCCGGTGGTATCGAAGAACATCAGCGCAATCACCACGGCGAAGAAGATGAGGGTTGCCCAGGCGGTCACGGGAGCCCCGGGCATCCGGAAAGGCGGCCGCGCGACCAGTCCGCGATTGGTCAAGGAGCGAAGCCGGATTTGGCAGACGATGATCGCGGTCCACGTGAGAAGCAGGATGATGGCGTCGACGTTCAAAGCAATCTCGAAGGCTTCGGAGGGGATCAGATAGTTCAGGAACGCGCCAGCAAGTCCTGCCCCAGCTGTCATCAACAGCCCACCCCAGGGCACGCCGGAGCGGGTCATCCGTACGGTGAATTTCGGGGCCGATCCTCTGGCAGCGAGCGAGCGCATGATCCGCCCAGTGGAGTACAGGCCGGCGTTGAGTGACGACAACGCGGCCGTGAGGACCACCATGTTCATGATCACGTCGGCGCCCTGGACGTTGATCGCGCCGAAGAACGACACAAACGCAGACGTGTGAGCCACATACGACTGATACGGCATAAGTAGCGACAGCAGAACGATGGAACCGATGTAGAAGACAGTGATCCGGACTACGACTGCGTTTACTGCTTTCGGCATGGTCTTTTCAGGGTTCTGAGCTTCTCCGGAGGCGGTACCGATGAGCTCAATCGATCCGAAGGCGAATACGACGCCTTGAATGAGGACGAGGGCTGGAACGATTCCCACGGGAAGGAATCCGCCGTTGTTCATCAGAAGACCGAAGCCAGGGGTATGCCCGTTGACCGGCACACCGAACACGATGACGAGGATTCCGACAACCATGAACGCAACCAGAGCGGCGACTTTGATCATGGAGAACCAGAACTCGAGTTCACCGAAAACCTTGACCGAGATGAGATTCAGCAGGACCACTACGGCGACGGTTCCGAGTGCGTAGAGCCATTGAGGTACGGTCGCCATCCACGGGATGTACTTCCCGAAGAACGTCAAGTAGAGAGCTACCGCCGTCGAATCAATGATGGTGACGACCACCCAGTTCAGCCAGTAGGTCCAACCGACTGTGAAGGCCCACTTCTCGCCGAAGAACTCCCGCGTGTAAGAGACGAAGGAGCCAGAAGAGGGCCGATGAGAAACGAGCTCCCCTAGAGCACGAAGAACGAAGAAGGCGAAGACGCCGCAAACCACGTATGAGATTGCCAGCGCCGGGCCGGCTTGGTGGAGGCGTCCACCGGATCCGAGGAAGAGCCCCGTTCCGATCGCGCCACCCATCCCGATCATGGCGATCTGGCGAGGCTTGAGGTGCCTCCGGTAGCCATGCTCATCGACTTTCGCCGCTTCCTGCACAACGTCGTGCTGAGACATCGTTTTCCTAACTGCGCGGTGTCGCGCGATGTGTTCCTGTTGATTGCTGCTCATCCCGGAACCGGACCGCCGACCCATGCGCGACTCCGCTTGCCGGTGCCTCTCGCGGGGAATCGATCGTGGCTGATGATGGCACCGATGCAATGGCTCTCCGCCTAGGAACTGTGAGTGTTTCTAACAGAATGCAGGTGCCTAAGTTGCGTCAACAAGCACAACTGGTTCAAGAATATATGAGTAAACCGCATAAACGAGTAGGGCAGGCTGCATGCCCAACCTGTCGGTCCCGCGGCGCGGGAACGCAACGATTCCTCAGGTCCGCGGGTCGTGTTCCGAACTGCTAGCGCAGTCGCTTGGCCAGTACACGCGGACCTGGAACGGTCGGTTGCCCGCGTTATGTTTCTAGCTCGCGTCGCGATGGTCGACGGTGTAGGAGGCTTTGATTCTGGACTTCTTGACGCGCAGGTCCGGGACGGCCATATTGTGCAGTTCGGCGAGGCTGGCGACGTGAGTGCCGCCGCACGGAACGGTGTGCAGGTTTCCGACTGAAACAGTTCGAGTACCATCGGCCATAAGGACGGCTGACGTTGGCAGGTCGGCGGCGATTGCGTCCCTGATGACCGTTCGCAGTTCCGCCGTGAGACGGGCGCGGCCGTCTTCCGTCACGAGGTTGCTGAAGTCGTCGGAGATGAATTCGACCCGCGACTGGCCAGGGAAGTGGTTGTTGCCAACTGTGCGCCATTGCCAAGGCTGCACGAGCGCCTCGATGAGGTGGCCGGCGGTGTGAAGTGCAGCGTTCCCGAGGCGTCGCGTTCGGTCGACGCTGGCGTGGGCGGAGGCACCGGGTTGGAGCGCCGGCAGTGGGTGGTCGGAATTTGCGGACACGATGACGAGCCCGCTTTCGTGGTCGCGTTTCGCGATGACCGGGACACCTTCGACGTAGCCGGTGTCGGCGGGTTGTCCGCCGCCTTGTGGGTGGAAGATGTTGCTCTTGAAGGCGATCCAAGCTCCATCCGGCGATGTCCCGCTGGCGACGACGTCGCTGTCGATCTCGAGCAGGTAGGTGTCTGTCAGATAGTAGTGATTCTGTACGGGGGCAGTCATCGGCGTTCTTTCAGCGAGGGCAAGGAGCGGGACGGTGGACTCGGTTGTCAGAAAATGGTGAGCGGATCGACGTTCCCACCGCTGAGGAGAATCAGAACTGGACCGTCTCCCGGGATACGGCAGGCGTGCAGAGCCGCGAGCGTGACCGCGGCCGAGGGTTCGATGAGTTGTTTCGTGCGCAGGACGGTATACCGGGCTGCGTCGAGGATCTCGTCGTCGCCCACAGTGGCCACCCCAGCGAGCCCGTATTGAAGGATGGCAAACGTCAATTCTCCCGGAGTGGGTGGGAGGAGTCCGTCGGCGATGCTGTGTGGTTCGTTAAGGACGATACGGTGTCGAGCTTCAAGGGAACGTCGTGTGTCATCCGCACCTATTGGTTCCACTCCGTAGACCAGGGGCGGAGAGTGTTGCGAACTGGCGGCGATCACCGCGCCTGATGCGAGGGCTCCGCCGCCGATCGGGACGACGATCGCCTCTACTGGCGGGGCATCTTCGAGCGCCTCGATCGTCGCTGTTGCTTGGCCGGCGACGATCAGCGGGTGATCGTAGGGCGGCACGTTGAGGAGTCCGTTCACCACGCTGAGCTCGCCGGCAAGGTCTTGAGTGCGTTCCGGTGCAGTGAGGATCGTTTCTGCGCCGTAACCCCGGATGGCAGCCAACTTGGCTTTGACGACGTTATCCGGCAGAACGATGATCGCCGAGATCCCCGCCCGTTGAGCGGCGCGGGCGACGCCAAGCCCGTGGTTGCCGCTGGAAGCGGCGATGACCCCGTTCTCCGGGATTAGTCCCCGTTCCGCGTGCGCACGAATGAAGTTGGTGCCGCCTCGGATTTTGTAAGCACCCGTTGTCTGAAGGTGTTCTGCCTTGAGGTAAACCCGTCGACCGCAATAGGTGTCGATGCTGGTGCTGGTGAGGATCGGCGTTCGCTTTACCGAGCCGGCAATACGTGAGGCGGCAAGTCGCACATCGTCGAGGGTCGGTGTTGCGTGCTCTAACGATGTCATTCCGGGGCTCCATTGGGATCGTTGAGAACGGCGAATGCGCGTCCCGGAGCTCCGGTTCCGCGGACAACGTTGAGCGGGGCGAATGTGAATGATGCCCCGAAAGGAGGCAACTGGTCGAGGTGAGTCAGCCCTTCGATGAACACAGCACCTCGGGAGAGGGCGGTGCGGTGAACGGGGGCGCCATCCTGGCAGGCGCCCATAGAGGGGGCGTCGATGCCGACGCATTTGACGCCGTGGTCTAGCAAGTAGGTCATCGTCTCAACGTCGGGCGCCGGCCAGCCGGCGTGCTTCTTCGTGACGAGCGGGTCATGGCTGTAACGAAGTCCAGCTTCACCGGGGAGGTAATGCCGATCCCAGCCGGTGTGGAAAAGGACGATGTCACCTTCGCAGAGGGGCCCGTATTGCGATTCGTGTTTTGTGAGGGTGTCGATGTCGATGATGGGGGAGGTTCCCGGGGCGCTCGTGTCGGTAAGGGCAGTTGCATCGATGACTATTGCCGGGCCGGTCAGCTGATCAAGCGGTACCTTTTCGACGGTAATGGAACCTGTGGGTGACTCGTTGTCCAGGCCACTTCCCTCCTGCGGCAGGAAATGGGCGGGTGCATCCAGGTGCGTTCCAGTGTGCTCATCGATCAGCATCCAGCGTGTCTGGTAGGCACCGACACCGGGGCGTGAAAGCAACGGCGCATCCTGGTCCGGGATATCGGCGAAGTAGTTGAAGGTTTTGTGCTGGAACGGCATGTGGGTGTTCCAGTAGCAAGGCAGTTCCTCAGCAATTTCGAGGGAGAGATCAATTGTACGAGTGGACATGTGTTGCCTCCAGGTGAGGCGGTGCCCGGAACCGCTAGCGGGGAGGTTCCGGGCACCGCGGTCCGTGCTACTCGGCGAGTGCAGGATCGCTGATGCGCGATCCGCTTTCGTCGCCGGGCAGTATGAGACCTTCGGATTCGGTCAAGCGTCGACCGGCGGCGCGGACTGCCTCCGGTCGGATGAGCACGCCGAGGATGGTCAGGACGACCGCACCGATGAAGATCCCTGGGCCCCACCATGCGGTTCCTTCGGGGAAGGGGTAGATGTTACGGAACATGGTGTAAATGAGGGTGATCATTGCCAGGGCGGGCACGATCAGTTCCCACTTGCGGATGGTCGAGCCCGGCGTGAAGAACAGGCGTGTGGAACCGGCGCAGGCGAGGAAATAGCACACGATGAGCATGAGCGTGCCGGCGGTTCCGGCGATCACGGCTTCATCGAACGGGCTGATGTTTGTCACTAGTCCGATCGCAAGGTAGATCAGGCTGAAGATGATGACAGCCGCTACCGCGCGGTGAGGCACGCCGTGCTTGCCGGACACCTTCGCAACCGATCGGGGGCCGGCCCCGTCACGGGACAACGCGAAGACGAGCCGGGAGGAACCGACTGTGCAGGCGAGCGCGCCGGAGAGGGCGCTGATTGCGGCTCCGAAGGTGATGACATGTCCGAGCCAGACGGACACGTACTGGTCGGACAGGTCGCCCAGCAGCGACGGTGACGCGACGAACGCGTCGATTTCCTTCGGACTTGTCCCGAATCCCATCACCTCAGCTGCGGTGACGATGACATAGAAGATTCCTCCGAAAAGGACGGTTCCCCAGATCGCACGAGGGACGTCCCGTCGCGGCGACTTTGTTTCCTCGCCGAGAGTCGCAGCGCCCTCGAACCCTCCGAAGGAGAGCAGACCGAAGACGACTCCGAGGAATACGCCGGAGATATCCGAGTTGGGTGCCGGGATGAAGACCGAGAGATCGAAGGTCTGTCCGTTCGGGGTGTCGCCCACGAGAAGTTTGGCGAAGATGATCGCCACAACGATGAGGATGAGGATGACGGTGAGGGCTTCTACGATCAGCATCAGCTGGGTTGCGCGACGGGCGGTTCGGGTCGCGAAGAACCAGACCACTCCGAGGGCGATGGCAGCGAACACATACCCAAGCCAATCCGGGGCGTGGGTCCAAACGCCGAGCGTGCGGACCTCACCGACGAGGAATTTGCCGGCAGCGACCGCGGTGAAGATGGCGTAGAACGCGTAAACGATGGCGAGAAGCCAGCCGCTGACGATGCCGGCGCGCGGTCCGAGTGTGGCTCCGACGAATCCGTAGACGGAGCCGGCGTGGCTGTAGCGCTGCGTGAGACGAACGAAGG
Source organism: Leifsonia sp. Root227 (assembly GCF_001428745.1). Lineage (GTDB taxonomy): Bacteria > Actinomycetota > Actinomycetes > Actinomycetales > Microbacteriaceae > Leifsonia. The sequence goes on from NZ_LMIO01000001.1 coordinate 515,387, forward strand.
AGTAGGCGATGAGGAACGCGCATACCGTCGCGATTGCGAACGAGAGTGGGACGGCACGGCCAACAACGCTGGCTGTTCCTTGCGGGTTGATGTTCGCCGCCATCGAAGGGGCCATGAGCGCAACGGAGAGGGCGATCGCTTCCCAGACGTTGAGGCTTCGACGGAGGGCAGGGTTTTCGGGGGTGGGGGTTTGCATCGGGTGGACCTTCCTTGTGACAGCGGTGTAACGAAGGTGGTGATAAGCCGGGGCCGCGAAGTGACGGCCCCGGCTTGTGCGCGGGGCGGTGGGGTTGTTACCGGTTGGCGGTTGCGGCTGCGTCGAGGATTTCGACGAGTTGGGATCGTAGGGATCCCTGCCGCGGGTCATACACGCCGGCGAATGCGGCCTGGCCGATCGTGAACCCGTCCGCACCCGCATCAGAGAGCGCGGCGATCTGTTCACGATTGACGATGCTTCCAGCGACGACGAGGTGACTCTCCGGTGCGGCGTTGCGGGCGGCGCGGACGAGGTCAAGCGGGTCGGCCTCGCTGGCGCGGTAGGCGAGCAGGTCGACCCCGGCGGCGCCAGCGCTGACGAACTGCCGGGTGTGGTCGGCGATGACTTCGGGACTGCCGCCGAGCACGGTGGGGTGGCCGACGGGGTTACCCGGGAACGGCAGGTACTGGGTGGCGGAGCCATCCAGTACCTGCAGAGTCTCTTCCACCCAGGTCCCACCCATCAGCCAATCGACGCCTAAGTCGCGGCCGACGCGTGCGGACTCGAGAGCTGCCTGCTTGGTGGTGCTCACGACCTCCAGGTAGGTGGTCGCATTCCGGGCTTTCAACTTGCGGTGGAGTGCTTGGAGGGTGGCGGTGTCCACCCCCACGTCTTTGAATCCGATGTGGGTGAGCGGGACCGATTCGATCTCGTCGGCGACCTGGAGTGCGTCAGCGACCGTCTGGTCGTCGCGGGTCAGCATGAAAATGAAATCCATTACAGCGTTCCTTCTAGTAGATGGCGAAAACCCGGGCGGGGAAGCCGGAGCCGTGGAGTGCTTTGGGCCAGGTGGCGACGATCAGTGCGCCGGTCGCTGGGACAAGCTCGAGGTTGGTGAGAAGTTCGATTTGGTAATGGTCGGTGCCCAGCACGTAACGTTCGAGTGACGAATCTCCTCGGCTGACCGCCGCGCCTGTGTCTGTGTCTGTGGTCTCGTGCCCGCAGGCGGTAATGCCGCGGTCCTCGAATAGGGTGCTCAGAACCTCTTGGCTCCAACCTGGGTAGTGGAATGCGCCGCTGGAGTCAGCGTTCATCATGCGCTGCTGGGACGGCCACCGCGTCGACCATCCTGTGCGAAGGGCGATGAACGATCCGGGCGGAATTCGTCCGTGTGTGCCTTCCCACGCCTCGAGGTCGGCGAGCGTGATGGCGTAGTCCGCATCCCCATCCACGTGGGACGTGATGTCCAAGACTGCGAGGGGCAGAATCATCTCGGTGACTGGGATCTCGTCCTGATGGCGCAGTCCCGGCACGAAATGCGAGGGCGGGTCGACATGTGTGCCCCACTGGCCGACGTGATGATACTCGTGGCTCAGGAAGCCGGTCGGGCGCCCATCCGGTCCACGTTCGATTGTCGACACCACGCTGCGAGATTCCGGTTGGAAGGCGGGGCTGTGCGGGATCCCTTCATGGAACGCGTGGGTGAGGTCCACCCAGGTGGCGGCATGAAGGGTAGCAAGAAGCTTTTCCATGAGCTATCCGTGAATACTCAGAGCTGGTTCGCCGATCATGGCGAGCGCCTGGTCGAGCGCGACGCGGAGACTGCGGTGGTCCGCGATGCCCTTCCCGACGATCTCGAATGCTGTTCCGTGGTCGACGCTGGTGCGCACGAACGGAAGACCGATCGTGACGTTGACGCCCTTCTCCAGCCCGAGGTACTTGAACGGGATCAGCCCCTGATCGTGGTATTGGGCGATGACCACGTCGAAGTCTCCCTTGCGTGCCCGCAGGAACACCGTGTCGGGAGGGAACGGTCCGTGTACGTCGATTCCCTCAGCGCGGGCCTTTTCTACGGCCGGGCCGATGATGTCGATCTCCTCCCGGCCGAGAAGGCCGTTTTCGCCAGCGTGCGGGTTGAGGCCGGCCACCCCGATCCGAGGAGACTTGTTCCCCGAACGGAGCAACGCATCGTTTGCGAGCCGAGTGACACGGAGGATCGACTCCTCGGTCACATTTTGGATGGCCTCGCGAAGCGGCTCATGGATGGTCACTAGGACCACACGCAGATCTTCGCTGGCCATCATCATGGTGAAGTCATCGGTCCCGCTGAGCTCCGCCAGGATTTCCGTGTGGCCGGGGTAGGGGAATCCAGCCAGACGCAGCGCCTCTTTGTTGAGCGGGGCGGTGACGATCGCGGCGACTTCGCCGCGCATGGCGTATTCGATCGCCGTGGCGACATAGTCGTATGCAGCCTGACCGGCGGCGGCGCTGACCTGGCCGACCGGGAGGTCGGTAGGAACCTTTCCGATCGTGAGCACTGGAAGTGACCCGACCGTGTTACGCGCTTCGACCGAGCCGGACACCTCCTGCACAGTGACAGGAATGTTGAGCGTCTCCGCAGTCTGGCGGAGGAGGTCCACGTCGCCGAATACGAGCAACGGTAAACGGTCACCGATTTCGGCGGCGACCTTGAGGACGATTTCCGGTCCGATTCCGGCGGGATCTCCCATCGTGATGGCGATTGGCTTCATGACAGCTCCTGAGGGTGTGATGTAGGGCGGAGGAGGGTGGCAAGTCGGGCGAGCGCATTGTTGTCGCCGAAGCCGCCCGCCTTGACGATCAGAGGGAACGGGGATCCGTCCGAGGTAACGAGCGCGACGATCCCGGGCTCGGGTTCATCGACAAGTTCAAGAGTTCGCGTGCGCAGGCTGTCAAGGATGGCTCGCGCCGTTGCGCCTCCCGTGGCGATCAGAGCGTCGAATCCCTCGCCGGCGTGAACCCCGTTGACGATGCTGGCAAGTCGTCGGCTCGCTTCTTCGGGGGTGATATCGGGGCTGCGATCGACCAGTCCCGCGATCCCGTCCGCGGCTAGCTGCCGCTGGATGGCGTCGATAGCGTGATCCGTCCCCACCCTTGCGTCGACGATCTGAGCGGGCTCCAGAAGACGGTCGAGTTGTGACCTGCTGGTTGGGTTTTGGCTACCTACTACTGTGAGGACCCGAGAGGCGGCAAGAGACACCGAGTGGGGTGTCGAGGGTGCCGTCACCGCGCGCGCGAGACCCGCCGCGATTCCCGGGGAGCCAACCCAAAGAACGTCGTCCATGAGGCCCACCTGGCTGACCAGAGTGTCAAGGTCGGCATCCGTCGACGCGTTCACCAGAACAATGCCGTCAGGGATCGGCTGCGCTCCCGGCTCCCAGACCACCGCAGTGGGAAAGATCACACGAAGGTCAGACTCTCGAGCTGGATGCGACACATCATTCGCGAATGACGTCTTGTCGACAGGCACGCCCCAGAGAAGCTGAACAGCCCCGACGGTTGTCCGGCCCTCGCTGGGGAAGGCGGGAGCGATCACCGCGGTGCGGCGTCCAGACGCGCTGAGAGCGGCGGTTACCTCGCTGTTGAGGTTGCCACGCAGCGTGGAGTCCACCGTCTTGTACAGGATCGGTGCGGAACGGACCGATCGGACCGCGACCGCCGTCCGAACGGCAGCAGCGGCGGCGACCATTCGTCGCGAATCGGTGTCGATCGAGACGACGCCTGGACGATCAGTGGTTTCCGCCACATCCAGTTCAATGCGGACGGGCAGACCCGCGTTGCGGAACGGCGCGGCGCCGTCTGCAGCGGAGGTGAGGTCGTCGGCGACAATGCCGACCGAGAGGTTGTTCACAGGTCTTCCAGGCGTTCCAGGTTGCGAACGGTTCGAGAGTCATCGCTGGCGGTGCCGGTGTTGACAGTGGTAGCTGATTCGAACAGCAGCACCTCGGCAGTGGGGAGCGCTACGGGTCGGTGCTCGACGCCCTTGGGAACGATGACGAATTCGCCAGGGTGCAACTCAACCTGGCCGTCTTCCAAGTCCACTCGCAGCCGGCCGGAGACCAGCAGGAACATCTCGTCCTCATTGGCGTGGTGATGCCAGGTGAATTCGCCTTCAAACTTGGCGACTTTCACTTGCATGTCGTTGATATCGCCGGCGACTTTGGGACTCCAGGTGTCAGTGAACCGGGAGAACGCATCGGCGAGGACGACTTTTTGCAACATCGGGGTCTACTCCATTCCGCTAGGTTTTCTAACCTTCCCTCGTCCAAACCCTTGCAACAAGGATCAAGGGCTCACCAACGTGTGAGAAAATCGCATATGGCTTGGAATGATTTGCCGCCGATGAACACGCTGATCCCTTTCGAGGCGACGATCCGGCTCGGCGGACTGATGCGTGCAGCGGAAGAGTTGCACGTCACTCACGGTGCTATCAGCCGGCAACTGCAAACCCTGGAAGGATCCCTCGGCGTAGAACTGTTTGAGCGGCAGGGTCGCAAACTCGTGCCGACGGACGCGGCACTCGTGCTCGGTAAGCAGGTGCAGGATGCTCTGGCGTTGATTGCCTCAGCTGTGCGGCAGACGCGACCGGTTGTTGCGCGGGGAGCGCTGGTGCTGTCCTGCGAACCGACACTGATGATGAAATGGCTTCTTCAGCGGCTACCGTCACTGAACGTTGCCCACCCTGAGCTTGAGTTGCATCTCTCGGCCGCCGGTGGTCCCGTTGATCTGCATCGAACAGGTATCGACGCTGCAATCAGGCGCACCGACTTCGACATTGCACCGTCTCTAGAGTCGACGGAGCTCTTCGCTGAGTGGGTCGGGCCGGTATGCAGCCCGGAGGTAGCCGCCGAGATTCACCAGCCGACCGATCTCGCCTATGCCCCACGACTTGTTTCAGCCACCCGCGCTGGCGCGTGGGCCACTTGGGCGAAACTCAGCGACGTCGAACTGCCCGAGGCGACGACGCAGCAGTTTGAACACTTCTATCTCAGTCTGGAAGCCGCCACCGCGGGCTTAGGTGTTGCGATCGGCCCGTACGCGCTCGTAAAGAACGACCTGGACGCTGGGCGTCTGGTTGCGCCGCTTGGTTTCATCCCGGATGGCACGTCATACGTGCTCCTCACATCCCGCGGCACAACTGACTCTCGGGTCGCCCAGCTGAGCGCTTGGCTATCTGCACAACGGGTTAGCTCGACGCCACCGCGGTCCTTTCGGCGAGCGTAACGCGGCAAGAATCCCAGCACGCGAGCTCCACCTTGTTGCCACCGGAACCCAATAGGAAGCGCGCCACCTGCCAGCTCGTGCGTGACAGTCGGCAGTCGCCCACTCGGCAGCAATGCAGTTCGTAAGCGACCGCGACTTGAATCGTTGCGCCTCGCGGCGAGGCTGAGGTAGGGCTGGCAGTCCGCGAAGTGTTGCGGAGGAGTCGAGGTCCGCAACGTGACGCAATCTTCGACTGTTGGCCGAGACGTAGATACTAGGTATCGCCACGTCGAACGAAGCGCAATTCACGTAGTGCCTAGCCCATCCAGGGAGCCCCCCAGTGTGAGCGCTCAAGCGCTTCCAAGCCATTGTCGGCTAGTAATCAGCCAGCGCAATCGGTTGCCTCCTTCCTGCGAGTGCACCGTTCGACAGGCGAGGTGGGCGCAGCTCGCGTTTCCCGGGTCCCTAAGGCTCATTTCTACAAGGGAATGTGCGCGCACGATTCCGGTGGACATGGTATTGCGTGTGAGGAGAGAGGCCGCGCGGTTGACATGAAACGTGTCGTATTTCGTCCCGCGTAGAGGCAGCCGCTCACGCCCCGAGCGTTAGCGCGGACGAATTCCGCGTTGCTGACCGATCCGTCGCGAGTCACGGGCGTCCCGCACGTGACTTTTAGTACAGCATGACCTGTACTATTCAAGGTATGATGTACGCTCCATCAACCGCCACGGTCACCCACACAGCAGCTCTGGCGCGATTCGGTCACGCGCTGTCAGATGCGACCCGCGTCGGCGTACTTCTCGCTTTACGTGAGGCGCCCGCATTCCCTTCCGATCTTGCCGAGGCGCTCGGAGTCTCCCGTCAGGTTATGTCGAATCAGCTCGCGTGCTTGCGGGGGTGCGGGCTCGTTGCGGCGGTCCCGGATGGCAGGCGGACTTGGTATCGGCTCGCCGACGGGCATATTGCGCCTGCGCTGGATGAACTGCTTCGTGTGACACTATTTGTCGAGCCGGGGTGCTGCGCCGGCGAGGAATGCCATTGCGCATGAACATGCGTGCTGCGCGACGATACCGTATCGATGCATCACCCCATTTGGTCCCTCCCATTTGATTGACGCCTTCACCCTCGCGAAAAACCTGATCTGAGCGGCCGTTGCGCAGGGACTTGAACGTAGCTTCCTCCGAGGGCTTGCGGTGGCAGGGACGATCGCCAGCGACTGATCGCGAGGTCCGGCCAGGGGACTATTGGCCCTGCGCGCGTGGTCTGGACGGGCGCTACGGGAACTCGTTTGCGCAATCGCCGCATGTTCTCAGTATGGACAAGTACACAAATGACAAAACCGGTTCGATCGAAACGCGACTTCGAGCGATTTCAGTAGCCGACTCGGAACTGCGCGAGCTGGTGTGGTCGACCGTGGTCTACTGGGTTCGGTCCAACGTCCCACACGCCCGCGCGCTCGTGATCCTCGAGAACGATCGCGGCTACGGATTGCATGCGGTCACTGACGAGAGAGCTCAGCCGGTGCCGATCGAGCTCCTGCCGGAATGGAGAAGCATCGACGACCTGGTCTACCGACACGGGCACAACCTGGTCGATCAAGACGACTACGAGTGGGACGACGAATTAGATAAGGTCTGGGACCTGCAGCTGGACGAACTCCCGCTTACCGACTGAAGGTCCCAGCAGCCGCTGGTGCTTGTCCCGCGGCTCGTCGCGCTGAGCGTATCGTTTCGGGCTGAAACCCAACGATCGGGACAGCGGGGTTTCCTCGTTTCCGCCTGGAGCGTCAGCAGGCTCATCGCATGCCCGAGACGGCCCCGCCCACGGGCGGGCGTCCATCCACTCAGCGACACCCCGCTCAGCTCTCGATGCGACCAGAATCAAAAATCAAAGAGATGCTCGACACCGTCCACTCGAACCGCAACGGCATTCAGATCCGCCACCCAGTTACCCCTATAAACAAGCTCAGCCACGAGGCGAGCATCCACAATCGGCGATGACGTTGCGTCAAACAAGTTCGACTCGATTGCGATGCGGCCATGTACCGGGTCGGTGGCACCGTCAGTGCTCGGACTGATCAAGATGACTGGTGAGCTTGACCGCCGGAACGTGTTTGCGCGGATCTCGACATCGTGGACCGGGCCGGATTCTAACCATTCGACCGCATCCGCGGAAATAAAACGCTGGGCATCGTGACCGCGTCGAAATCGTTGGATACGTGCCCTCGCCGAAGCGGTCGGCAGATACGAACTAACGGTCGCCGACGCTCGCGGAGAGGTCGTCGAGCGGCATGGTCGACCTGGCGGCGATTCACAAGCTCACAATACCGAGCGGTGGCCTTGCGACGCTCAGCCTAAACAATCGCAAACCAACCGCTGTTTCACGGCGCACAGTACATCGAAGGCAGGACACCGCACCGTGCATCACATGGCGTCGCGGCGGGTGGATGTTGGACACATGGCCGCCAAGTGGTTGTCGCCTGCCGACCTTTTGCGCTTCTACCGTACGAGTATTCGTGACGTGAGTTGATAACCGAGCCGGTTTATGGCTAGCCGAAGCTATCACCCGCAACGGGCAGGACCTTCAGCGGCGTCGAAAGCGCCCCGGCTCTCTGCCAGATAGCGAGGGTCGGGGCGCGGATTCGTCCGCGGGGCTGACCGGGGGATGGCAACTCCAGAGACTCCCGGTGGGGGACCGGTGCCAGCACTATATGCCTGGAGCTGGTGCGCTACTACCCTGCGAAGTGAGCGAGGGTTCGGCCTAGTTGACCTTCGTAAGCGCCCGCTTGGTAGCGTCCAGAGATTCGGCATCCGGTTCTGGACGAAGGTGCATCGTTCCCCGATCGGCGCTCATCATCAGAATTTCGGCCCACTCCCGGTTGATCTGAGGGGACTCGGACGTGGAATAGACGAATTCCAACTCCATTCCTGGGCTGATCCACGTGGTGCGCCGGCCTGCGGCTTCGCCGTCTTCTCCGCCGCTGATCCAAGACAACGCGAAAGGTTCTTGGCGACGCAGTTTTGAAAGGATCGCAATCTCGAGGTGCGCGAGCATCCGATCCTCGACGTCTATCGGTCGCCCATGCGTCCCGTACATCAACTTCCCCATGATGATCTCCTCCTCGACAGCATCACCCGAACGCGCGGCAGCGAGAAGGCTCGCCCCCGATGCGCGTCCCACTATTTCGCATTCAGGGACTGGGAATGCACTCCCATGCTCTCATCAACACCAATCGACGGCCAAGGGCCGAAAGGGAGTATCAGCCGAGCCTTCCTCCGCAACCGCTACATCCTCTCTTTCGGGTGGCGCGTCAATCGGCTACCGCAATCCGCTGCCGAGGGTTGAGTTGCGCCCACACGCCCCTCAACTCATTCAACGGAGAAGACATGTCTGACACAACGCATTACGGCGGGGAACCGCTCGACACTGGCACGCCTGACAATGGCAGCACCGCCGACGTGGCTCGCGAGCAGGCCGCGCATGTCGCAGACACCGCGGCCGACGAAGGTCAGCACGTCGTGGACGTCGTCAAGGAGGAAGCCGCCGGGGTCGCCGACGAGGCGAAGTCGCAGGCGAAGGACCTCTACCGGCAAGCGCAGACCGAGCTCAAGGAACAGGCGGCGGCGCAGCAGGAACGTGTCGCGACCGGTCTGCAGTCGATCAGCGACGAGCTGTCGCAGATGGCGGACGCCTCCGAGACGCACGGGGTCGCGAGCGAGCTCGCCAAGCAGGCCGCAGATCGGGCGAGCGGGATCGCGTCTTGGATCGGTCAGCGAGACCCAGGGTCGCTCCTGGGCGAGATCAAGTCGTACGCCAGGCGCAACCCCGGCACCTTCATTGCGGCGGCCGCCGTCGCCGGCGTGCTTGCCGGACGTCTGACCCGTTCGCTCACCAGCGGCGCTCCCGAGAGCGACACCACGAGCAGCACCAATGCGGAAGACGACAACTCCAACAGCGGAGCCACTCTTCCTGAGCAGCCGGTCACCCCGCGGGCCCCGATGCGCGCGCCAACGGCGACGATCATCCCGGCAGAGACAACTGACGTCGGCTACGATCCGCGGTTCGGGGGTCGGCCATGACAGACCAGCCCACGCCATCCGAGGCGAAGGCAGCATCAACCTCGCTCGGTGACCTCCTCGGTGAGGTGACGCGTGACCTGTCCACACTGATGCGGCAGGAACTCGACCTCGCCAAGGCCGAGCTGCGTCAATCCGCGACCCGGGCAGGCAAAGGGGCGGGGATGCTCGGCGGCGCCGGATACGCCGGGCTGATGGTCTTGTTCTTCCTGTCCGTCGCTCTGTGGTGGGGGCTCGGCTACCTGGTCGGCAACGCCTGGTCGGCGGTCATCGTCGCCGTGGTCTGGGCCGTCATCGGCCTGGTCCTGTTCCTCGTCGGGCGCCGTCAGTTGGCTGCTGTCAAGGGTGTGCCGCAGACCGTCGAGACGATCAAAGAAATGCCAGAGACTCTGAAACGAAATGGAGAGAACCGATGACTGACAACCCGGACGCGATCCGCGCCGACATCGAGAGCACTCGCCGAGAATTGAGCGGCAACGTGGACGCCCTGGCCGACAAGGTCACCCCGTCCAAGATCGCGCACCGCCAAACCGAAAAGGTGAAATCCGCCTTCCGCTCAGCCACCGAACGGGTGATGGGCTCCGCCGACTCAGCCGCGAACTCCGCCGGTTCGTCGATTGGCGACAACGTGACCGGCGCCGGACGGGCTGTCGCCGACAAGGCGGAGGGCAACCCACTCGCAGTCGGCCTGATCGCGTTCGGTGTCGGCTGGTTAGCCGCATCCCTCATCCCGGCGAGCACGAAGGAACGCGAGATCGCCGCAGGCGTCAAGGACGCAGCCCAGCCACTCCTGCACGAAGCGGCCGACGCGGCCAAGCAGGTCGCGAGCGACCTCAAAGAACCGGCCCAGGACGCGGCGAACGCAGTCGCCGACTCAGCCAAGGACGCCGTCGGTACCGTCAAGGACGAAGCGGCCGACTCGGCTCAGGTCGTCGCGGACGACGCGAGCGAAGCCCGCCACGTCCTCGGCGATAACGCCTAGCGATCGGCGACGCGAGGGGCGTAACCGCGCCAGTCAGCGCGGCTACGCCCCGAAGGCCGACGGCCCGTCAGCACGCGTCAAGCCGTCGCGGCGGTAAATAGAGACGCTTGACTATGGAGCCCCGGATGAGGATGTCACTGAGACCGTGTGCGACGTCCGTCGCATGCACCGATCTGGCTGGTGAACGGTCGAGGTCCGTGCGCACTGGGCGTCGAGGTACGGTAGCTGCTGATGCTGCCTCCGCCGAAAAACCGGTGGTTGCTATCGGGGCACTCACGGGGCAGACGGACAAATCGTTGGGTTCGTAGCCGGACATACCGGAGGACACAACTGGAGACTTCCGTCACGTCATTGCAATCTCTTCCAGATCACCTCATCGCCGAACGAATGCCCCTGGCGTCTGTCCCGTGGTGCGGCGGAACGCTGCGATGAACGCGCTCGGCGTGCTGTAGCCGACCTGGTATGCCGCCTGCGAGACCGTATGTCCTTCCGCGAGCATGCCGACAGCAGCCTGGAGTCTGGCGTGCGTCCGCCAGGTGCTGAACGGGAGACCAGTGTCGCTCAAGAATGTGCGGAGCAGCGTGCGGGAACTTGCGCCGACGTCACGGCCGTAGTCGGCGAGCGTTCGCTGGTCGGCGGGGTCGGTGAGAATGCGGCGGGCTACCGCCGCGGCCCGTTGGTCCGTCGGGAGGGGCACGATGATGGATGCGGTGCCCGCCGGCACGAGCACGTCCATAAGCACCGCTTCAGCGCGGTCGCGCTGAAGAGCTTCGAGGGGTTCGCGGAGATGGGCGATGAGCTGGCGGGCGAGTGGCGATATTCTCACCGCCGTCGGGTGGTCCCACCCGTTGGTCGCACTTCCAGCGTCGAGGTAGATGCCTTCCATCACAGAGTCGCGCAACGCGAGTGGGGAGTGGGGGACGCCGGCGGGCACCCAGAGCGCGAGTGTGGTCGGCAGCATCCAGTAACGGTTCTCGAGTTCTACGGCGAGGATCCCGTCGGGCGTCCAGATCAGCTGGTGGGCGTCGTGGGAGTGGGGATCGAACGCCTGGCCGCGCTGCATTGTGAACCGTTCGAGTTCGATCATCCGCGTGGACATCGGGGCTCCTTGTGGCTCGGCGGTTGGCGGATTCGCGCTATCCCTTGTCAGCCTAACGCTTAGCCGTCAAACGTATCCATCGCTAGCGTGAAAGCGATGGTCGAGAAGAGTCGCGTGCGCAGAGGGCGGAGTGGGTCCGTGATCCGTGCAGCGTTCAGCGCGCGTCGGGAGGACTTCGCGCTGGCCTGTCTGCTCTACACCACGCATCAGCTGGGGGAGTCAATGGTGCCCGTGCTCGTCGGAGCAACCATTGCCGGGGCTGTCGCGCAGGGGGCGGCCGTCTCCCTCGCGCTCTGGCTGCTGGTGCTCGCCGCCGACTTCGCTGTGCTGTCGTTGTCGTATCGTCTGGGCGCGCGGGCGAGCGCGCGGGCGAAGCAGCAGGCGGGGCATGTCGTCCGGCTCGCCGTCGTCGAGCGGGCGCTGCGGCAGGACGGCGGAGCGGATCTGGCACCCGGGGACCTGCTCTCGCGGGCATCCAGCGACGCGGATCGGGTCGGCGCACTCGTCGGAATCGTCGCATCCAGTGTGGCGGCCGTGGTCGCGCTGATCGCCGCGAGCACCTTCCTGATCGCCGCCTCCCCGCTGCTCGGCTGCATGATCGTGCTCGGGGCGCTTGTGGTCGTCATCGCCACGAGCGTCCTGTCGCGGCAAGTCGCCACGCGCGCCGGCGTCGAGCAAGTGGCCACGGCCGATGCGACCCTTGCGGCGGCCGACATCGTGCGAGGGCTGCGCACCCTCGCCGGGCTGGGCGCGGCAACGGCGTCGGCGGAACGTTACCGCTCGATCAGCCGTCGCGCGGTCCGATCGTCGGAGAGGGCGGTCTGGGCCGAGGCGGAGATCGGCGGCATCGCCGCACTGCTGAGCGGGGTGTACCTCACGCTCATCGCCGGCGCTGGCGGGTGGCTGGCACTCACCGGATCGCTCGGTCTTGGCAGCCTGGTGTCAGTGCTCGGTCTCGCAGTGTTCCTTACCGGGCCGTTGGGAACGCTGACCGGCCTGCCGGGGGTGGCGCAGCGGGCGATCGCGTCGGCTCGGCGGATCGGAGAGGTCCTCGAACGCCCGGGTGCCCTCGAGCGCGCCGGTGCGCTGGATGCGGGTGGCACGGCACCGCCGAGAGAACTCGCGCTCAGCATCACGGGTGACGGGATCGTCGTCGGCGCCGCAGAAGGCGAGCTGACCGGAGTCGTGTGCGTGCGACATGAGGACGCCGATAGGATCGCAGCCGCCGTCGCCCTCGAGAGCGTGACCTCCGGGCTGGTCGTCCGCGTCGGGGGAGCGGATGCGCGGACCGTCCGCATCGACGACTATGGTTCTCAGGTGCTGGTCGCGCCGCATGATTCCGCCGTGCTCGACGCGACGCTGCGGGAGAACCTGGACCCGCTCGCGGAGCCTGAGCTTGAGCCTCAGAAGGCGCAGGGCGCAGGCAACGCCCGGCTCGATGGCATCACGGACCGCGCCCGCCGTGGTGCATGGGCGGCGTTCGCCGACGAGATCGCGGAGTCGCTCCCCGACGGCTGGGACTCAGCCGCCGGCGAGTTCGGCCGGCGCCTGTCGGGAGGGCAGAGGCAGCGCCTCGCCCTGGCGCGCGCGCTCGCGGTCGACGCTCCCGTGCTGGTATTACAGGAGCCGACCACCGCCGTCGACCCGGCAACGGCGGAGGTCATCGCCGAACGCCTGCGCGACCTGCGCTCCGGTAGCACCACCGTCGTGATCACCACCTCCGCCGCGCTGCTCGCCCGGTGCGATACCGTCGTGCTGGTCGACGGCACGAGCGGCACGGACAGCGCGCGCTGCACCCGCGGCACCCATGACGAGCTGCTCGCCGGCGACACGGTCTACCGCGCGATGGTCGTCCGATGACCGGGGCCACCCCGCAGCGCCGACGCCTCCCCGTCGCCTCCGGTCGCAGGGTCGCCCGGCACACCAGGCACATGCTGCGGCGGCGGTGGCTGCCGCTCGCCGGGGCGAGCGTCGCCACGATCGTGCAGGCGGCGGCCGCACTCGGCGTGCCGGCGGTGATCGGCTGGATCACGCAGCTCGTGGTCGACCGTGCGGCGCCCGCGGCTCTGATCGCGCCCATCGTCGTGCTCGTCGTGTGCGCGGTGCTGAGTGCCGCATCCACCTGGCTGTCAGGGCGGCTACTGGCCAGCGCCGTGCTCCCGCCGCTCGGCGAACTGCGCGAGGAGGTGGTCTCCGCCGCCGTGCGGCTGCCGCTGGACACCGTCGAGGACGGCGGGGAGGGCGACCTCGTGTCGCGGGTCTCCGACGACGTCGAACAGGTGACGGAGGTGGCGCAGGGAACCCTGGGCAGCATGCTGTCGGCGGCGATCGCGATCGCCGTCACCTTGGTGGGGCTGGCAGGGCTCGACTGGCGTTTCGCGGTCGCAGGGCTGCTGGCCGTTCCCGTCCAGGGTTTCACGCTGCGCTGGTACCTGCGCGTCTCCGGTCCGCTCTACGCGGAGGGACGGGTCTCCGCCGGGCGACGAACCGCGCGGCTGCTCGAGTCGTTCAGTGCGTTGCCGACCATCCGGGCGTTCGGGCTGCGCGGCAGGCAGCAGCGGCTGGCCGCGGAGGCTTCGGCCGACACGGTCGCCTACGAGCTGAAGGCGACGCGCATGATGACGCGTTTCTACGGGCGCCTGAACCTCGCTGAGCTCATCGGCCTGAGCGCGATCCTGGTGGTCGCGTTCGCGCTCGTCGGCGCTGGCGAGGTGAGTGTGGGGGCGGCGACGGCCGCTGCGCTGTTCTTCGCAGGCCTCTTCAACCCCATCAACACGGTGCTCGGGGTCTTCGACGACCTGCAGCGTGCAGGGGCCGGTCTCGCGCGCCTCATCGGCGTGGTCGAGGCGGGTGCGGTCGCTGGTCAGGCGGTCGCCGCCGTGTCGCCCACGGACCGGCAGCCGGCACGGGAACAAGCGGCAGCACCCGCCCTCTCCGCCCGCGCCCTCACCTTCGGGTACACCGGCGGGGTCGACCTAATCCGGAACCTCGACCTCGCAGTGCGACCGGGCACCAGGGTCGCCGTCGTCGGCGCGAGCGGGAGTGGAAAGTCGACCCTCGCGAGCCTGCTGGCGGGAGTCCGCCATCCACGCGGGGGAGTCGTCGAGTACGGCGGGCTGCCGCTCGGAGGACTCGACGCCGACGCCCGCGGCCGCATCGTCGCCCTCGTCGCACAGGAGACCCACGTGTTTGCGGGGACGGTGGCCGACAACCTCCGGCTCGCCCGCCCGGCCGCGACCGATGACGAACTGCGGGATGCGCTCGCCGCCGTCGGTTCGCTGCCGTGGGTGGAGGCGCTCCCACACGGGATGGAGACACTGGTCGGCGCCGGAGGCCGCGCGCTGTCGCCGTTGCTCGGCCAGCACCTGGCGCTGGCTCGTGTGCATCTGCTCGATCCGGCGTTCGTGATCCTCGACGAAGCCACAGCCGACGCGGGAAGCGACGCTTCACGCTCCCTGGACGCGGCGGCCGAGGTGGTGCTCGCCGGACGGGGGGCGCTCGTGGTCGCGCACCGGCTGAGTCAGGCGGAGACCGCCGACCGCATCCTGGTGATGGATGCGGGCAACGTCGTGGAGAGCGGTAGGCACGACGAGCTGGTCGCGGCCGGCGGGCAGTATGCGCGGTTGTGGAACGCCTGGGCCACCGCCCAGGACTGACGCTTCGGCGACAGCATGTGTCCGATTCGCGATATGCACACGCGGGGTGCCTGACATACGCTGGTCGACGCAGCCGCTTTGGTTAGCCTTACCTAACTTCCTCCCCCAGAAGAGAATCCATGCCCGTCTCCGCCGTCGCGCCGCCCATCGGCGCGCAGACCGACGGACGCCGAGCGCCATCGACACGACCGGCGGCCATCCGGATCGGCGGCCTGATCGCAGCGCTCGCGCTTCTCGTCGCCTTGACGGCCGCCAGCATCGCTTTCGGCGCGAAGCCGATCCCGCCTGGAGACGTCATCCCCGCCCTCCTGCATCCGGACACCTCCGACGCCGATCTCGTGATCACGGGCCTCCGGGTTCCGCGCACCGTCCTCGGCCTGCTCGCAGGAGCGGCCCTGGGGGTGGCGGGCGCGCTCATTCAGGGGCTCACCCGCAATCCGCTGGCCGACCCGGGGATCCTCGGAGTGAACGCGGGAGCAGCGCTCGCCGTGACCGTCGGCATCGCGTTCCTCGGGATGAGGAGCATCTCCCAGTACCTCTGGCTCGCCTTTGCCGGCGCGATCATCGCGACCGGCGTCGTCGCCGTGATCGGGCGTTCGGGGAGGACGGGCGCTACCCCCGTGCGGATGACGCTCGCCGGTGTCGGCGTTGCGGCGGTGCTCGGCGGCATCGGGTCGGCGATCGTCCTGGCGCGTCCCGCCGCCTTCCAGAGCCTGCTGAGCTGGTCCACAGGCAGCCTGGTCGGGCCGCCGGTCGACACCTCCGCGCTGATCGCGCCGTTCATCGTCGTCGGGCTCCTGCTGGCGTTCGCGATCACCCGCGAGCTGAACGCTCTCGCTCTTGGCGACGACCTTGCCGCGTCGCTGGGCGGCCGCGCGGCGTTCACGCGCACCATCGCCGTGATCGCCGTCACCCTGCTCGCGGGTTCTGTGACCGCGGCGGCTGGGCCGATCGCGTTCGTCGGCCTGATGATCCCGCACGTCGCCCGCTGGATCACCGGCCCCGATCAGCGCTGGATCTTCGCGTACACCCTCGTCCTCGGACCGTGCCTGCTGCTCTGCGCCGACGTGCTCGGCCGCCTCGTCGCACAGCCCGCCGAACTGCCGGTGGGGCTCGTCACGGCGTTCGTCGGCGCGCCCGTGCTCATCCTGCTCGCGCGCCGGGCGAAGGCGACCGAGCTGTGAGCGCCGCCCCGGCAGGCAACGTGGATGCGGACACGCCCGCCACGCGCGACGGCGCCGGCCCTGACGACGAGATCGCGTTCGCCGACCCCCAGCTCGTCGTGCGCCGCCCCGGCTTCTCGTTCCGGCTCTCCCGCCGGTCGGTGGTCGTCATCGGAGCACTGGCCGTCATCGCCGTCTGCCTCGGCCTGCTCTCGCTCGCCACCGGCTCATACGCGCTCGACCTCGGTCAGGTGGTCGGAGCGCTCACCGGCCGCGAGTCCGGCATCGTGTCGACGATCGTGGTGGAGTGGCGGCTGCCGAGGGTGCTCGTCGCCGCGCTGTTCGGCCTCGCGCTCGGAGTCTCCGGTGCCATCTTCCAGTCGCTCACCCGCAACCCGCTCGGCAGCCCGGACATCATCGGCTTCGACACCGGCGCGTACACCGGAGCCCTCGTCGTGATGCTGGTCGTGCACGCGAGCGGTCCGTATGCGGTCACGATCGGAGCTCTGCTCGGCGGCCTGGCGACGGCCGCGGCGGTCTACCTCTTCGCATACCGGCGCGGGGTGCACGGCTTCCGGCTGATCATCGTCGGCATCGGCGTGACCGCGATGCTCACCTCCGTCAACACCTGGATGCTGCTCCACGCCCCGGAGCAGCAGGCCGTGAGCGCGGCGTTCTGGGGCGCGGGCTCGCTGGACAGCGCGGGATACCCGCAGCTTCTGGTCGCCGCTATCGCCTTCGCCGTGCTCTTCCCCTGCGTCGCACTGCTCTCGCGCGGTCTCCACCTGCTCGAACTCGGCGATGACGCGGGGCGGCAACTCGGAGTGCGCGCCGAGCGGGTCAGGCTCTCGGCGGTCATCGTCGGCGTCGCGCTGAGCGCTACCGTGACCGCGCTCGCCGGTCCGATCGCGTTCGTCGCGCTCTCCGCGCCGCAGATCGCCCGGCGGCTCACCCGGTCTCCCGGCATCGCGCTCGGCGCGGCGGCGGCGACGGGATGCGTCCTGCTGATGGCCTCGGACTGGATCGCCCAGCACGCGCTCCCGACCGTGGAGCCGGTCGGCTTGGTCACAGTGGTCCTCGGCGGAGGCTATTTCCTCTGGCTCCTCATCGTGGAAGGACGGCGCGCATGAGCGACCCCACCTCGCCCCTGCAGACGGCGGGAGCCACCCTCGGCTATGACGGCCGGGTCATCTCGGACGGCATCGACGTCGCCATCCCGGCCGGCTCCTTCACCGTCATCGTCGGACCGAACGCGGGCGGCAAGTCCACCCTGCTGCGCGGTCTCGCCCGGCTGCTCAAGCCGTCGTCCGGTCAGGTGCTGCTCGACGGCCGCGACATCCACGGGATGCGCACCAAGGAGGTGGCCCGCAGGCTCGGCCTCCTGCCGCAGACGTCGCTCGCGCCGGACGGCATCACCGTCGCCGACCTCGTCGCGCGGGGGAGGCATCCGCACCAGAGCACGTTCCAGCAGTGGACCCGCGCCGACCAGGACGCCGTCAGGGACGCCATGCTCGCCACCGGCATCACCGAGCTGTCCGCCCGGCGGGTAGACGAGCTCTCCGGCGGCCAGCGCCAGCGCGCCTGGGTGGCCCTCGCCCTGGCGCAGCAGACCGGGATCCTGCTGCTCGACGAGCCGACCACATTCCTCGACATCGCGCACCAGTTCGAGCTGCTCGAGCTGTTCCGCGGGCTCAACGAGGAGGGCAGGACGCTCGTCGCCGTGCTGCACGACCTCAATCAGGCCAGCCGGTACGCCAGCCACATCATCGCGATGAACGACGGGCGCGTGGTGGCCCAGGGCACGCCCGAGGAGGTCATCACGGCCGACCTGGTGCACGACGTCTTCGGACTTCCCGCCCACATCCTGCCCGACCCCGTAGCCGGGACGCCGCTCGTCGTCCCGCTCGGACCGCCCGGTCGCGTGTTCGAGCGGCGCCCGGCCACCCTCATCCCCGTCTCCCCCGAGAACCGACAGGAAACCGCATGATCACCGACCTCAGCACCCGCCGCCCCCTCATCGTCGACGACATCAGCCGCCGCACCATGCTCGGCGCACTCGGCATCGCAGGCGCGCTCATGCTCGCCGGCTGCACGCCGGCGCAGTCCGGAAGCGCGAAGGCCACCCGCACCGTGAAGACGCCCCAAGGCGAGTACGAGGTGCCCGCCGACCCGGAGCGCGTGGTCTGCATCGACTATTACTCCGGCATCTTCCTCACCGAGCTCGGGATGAAGCCGGTCGGCGGCATCGACTACTCCTGGGTGGACGCGTCGAGCATGTACGAGCCGTACGTGAAGCCTCTGAAGGCCATCCACTCGGTGGGCGAGATCACGTCGACGAACACCGAGAAGGTCGCGGCGTTGAACCCCGACCTTGTGCTCGGGCCGACCCCCGGCAGCTTGTACGACAACTCGCCGGGAGCCATGAAGAAGCTCGCTCAGGTCGCGGCCACCGCGACCATCGACTTCGGGAAGACCGGCGACTGGCGGCCGCCGTATGAGCAGGCGGCCGACGAAGTCAACCGGCTCGCCGAGCACGACGGACTGAAGAAGGAGTACGGCGACGCGGTCGCCACCCTGAAGGCGAAGCGCGCTGACGCCATCGCCGCGACGACGATCGCCTCCCTGAACTACTCCCAGGACGGCAACTTCAGCGTCGACCTCGCCCCGTCCAGCGCCGGCGTGGTCTACCAGGACCTCGGTCTCACGTTCGCCTCCGTCGCACGCGGCACTGACTCGAACGGCGTCTCGATCTCGACGGAGCGTCTCAGCGACCTGGCCGACGCGACGATGATCGTCTTCCGCGCTGACACGGCCGGTGCGCCGCAGAGCGGCCTGGCCGACGTCTTCGCCCTGCCCGCGTGGAAGGAGCTGCCGGCCGTCAAGGCGGGCAACGTCCTCCCGGTCACCTGGATCGACCTGTGCGGCTACCGCTGGGCCGGCCAGGCCGTGACCGAGCTGGATGCGCTGCTCGGCGCGCTCTCGCCCGTCGCCTGAGCGCATCCAGGACCGGGCTCGACCCCGCCGACCATCCCCATCCACCCATCCCGACCATCGCCCGAAAGGACCCGACGTCACCATGACACCGCCTCCCTCCTCCCGCCTGCGCCGCCTCGGCGCGCTCGCCGCCGCCGCGGCCGCCGCCGCGCTGCTGCTCGCAGGCTGCAGCGCCCCCGCCGCGGGGAACGACAGCTCCGCCGCCGCCACGCGCACGGTCTCGACCGCGGAAGGCTCGGTCACCGTGCCGACGCACCCGAAGCGCGTCGTCTCCATCCACTCGTGGACCACGGAGTCGCTCTACGACCTCGGCGTGAAGCCGGTCGCGGTCGAGGACAGTGGAGAGCAGTACGTGCCGACCCGCTACCTGGACGAGTGGAAACCGGCCGACAAGGTCGTGACAGGGGGAACCGTCGACTACGAGAAGATCGCAGCGCTCAAGCCGGACCTGATCGTCGGCGTCGACGTGCCGTACCTCAAGGACGCGTACAAGAAGCTCTCCGCCATCGCCCCGACCGCGTTCGCTCCGTTCAGCGAGACGGCGACCTGGCAGGACTACCCGAAGTACACCGCCGACTTCGTCGGCGCCGACGCGAAGCTGGCGACGCTGAAGAGCTCGTACGACTCCGCGATCGACGACACGAAGAAGGAGTACGCCGACCAGCTCGCTTCGGTGAAGTGGGACGTCATCCAGGGCGGCTTCGACGACGGCAACTACTGGATCTACAGCACGAGCTCGCCGGTGGGCGATGTGCTCACCCAGCTCGGCGCGCAGTTCGCGTCTGCGACCAAGGACACCAAGGCGGGCGGCAACACGTCGGTCTCGTACGAGCGCACCGACCTCCTGCAGGACGCTGACCAGCTCATCTACTACACGAACAACGACGGCAGCCCGGCCAACAACATCGACAAGCTGTTCGCGCTCGCCGGGTACAAGGACCTGCGGGCTGTGAAGGCCGGCCACGTTGTCGGAACCGCCGACTTCCTCCCCGGCTCGTACTCCGACGCGATGGGGCTGCTCGATGACATCCGCTCGGCCCTCAAGAAGCAGAGCTGAGGCGGGAGCATGGCGCGCACGAACGCCGAGCGGGTAAAGCCGGAGGTGTCCGAGCTGATCATCCTGCACGTGCTGCGGTCCGAGCGGATCTCTCCCACGTTCATCCGGATCACCCTCGGCGGCGGTGACATCGCGAAATTCCGTTCGCTCGGGTTCGATCAGTGGTTCCGTTTCTTCATCCCGACGACGGACGAGTTGGCGCTGACCAGGCTCCCGGCGAAGCTCGACACGTTCGCGTACGCCAGGTACCTGACAATGTCGAAGTCGTCCAGGCCCGTGCTACGCAACTACACGGTCAGCGCGTTCCGGCCGGAGGCGCAGGAGCTGGATGTCGACTTCGTCCTGCACGGCTCGGCGGACGACGGGACGAGCGGACCGGCGGCCACGTGGGCGCAGACCTGTGCGACAGGGGATGCGGTCGCGCTGCTCGACGAGGGCATCATGTTCGCGCCCGCCCCCGGGATCTTCGCGGTCCGGCTCGTCGCCGACGAGACGGGGCTCCCCGCCGTCGGCGGGATCCTCGCCTCCCTGGACGAGCGGATCAAAGGGACGGCGATTGTGGAGGTTCCGCATCCCGGCGACGTGCGCGACCTGCCGACGCGCTCTGGCGTCGAGCTCGTGTGGGTGGTGCGCGACGACCCGCACGCGGTGCCGGGCGCCGCTGCCGCACTGCGCGCCCGCGACCTCGGCGTCGGCGGCGTCCGCACCTACGGCTGGGTGGTCGGCGAATCTTCGATGGCGGTCAGTCTGCGCCGCCACTGGGTCGGCACCGGCCTGGCGAAAGGCGATGTGACCTTCTGTGGCTATTGGAAGAGGGCCCACTAGTTGCGCACAACTGATTAGAGCCGGCTGCGGAGGCGGGTCGCTATCCATCGGCTGCCTGTTCACCTGTCGAGCGAGCACCGGAGGCATACCGACCACGAGTAGACCATTGGCAGTACCGTTAGTTTCTTGAACGTCCATCTCCGGCGGCTCTGTCGACGGCCATCGGATCGTCTGACGAGTCGGGAGAGCCCGAATAGATTCAGCCCCAGCCGGAATCGTCCGCTCGGGTCTTCTTCGATGAACTTAGCCGCCGTGAGTGTCTGCATAGTTCGGTACGCGGTCGAGCGAGCAACCCCCAAGTTCTTTGGTGAGGTTGGCACCGGTGATTCGGAGCCGTCGCTCATCGAACATGTTGAGAATGTCGAGTGTTCGGTCTGCCGTTGTGCTTCTTCTCTCGATAGGAACTCCGGTTCCCGTATTCGCTTGAGCAGCGGCGGAGACTTTGCACGTTTTGGCTTCCACGGTGATATCGCGCTCGCTTGGTGTAGCTCAACGTGAGACCGAGGCGTTGCGTGCCGCCTTCGACTCTGCCCGGGCGAGCAACGTGAGGTTTGGTCGCAAGCTCTGCGACGCGCCCGACGCCGTCCGAAAGGTTGGGACGTACCGGCAGGCAGGGCGTCCGTTCGATCTAGGGCCGGGGCGGGCGGCATCGCAGAAGCGTGAAATCTCCGTGAGCGGTGAGTTCACCGACCCCGTGTGCGCTCAAAACGGTGGTTCCTCGAGAAACGGGGAGCCTACCGCCCGCGTATTCAATCGCTCCGCAACCGTCGAGCACAACGAGAATCGAGAAGCAGGCGTCTAATTCCTTGCGTCCAGCCACCTGAATTCGCTCGGCGGAGAAGAACGTGTCAGCTTCTCTAGGGAAAAGGGACTCATTTCCATCTGCACCGGCCGTCATCAATTGGCTGAGTGCGTCATGGTCGACTGCTGAGCGATTGAGCCCTTCAACGGCAGTCGATAGGTCGAGTCCAAGCAAAGCATCGTCGCTGGTCAGTCCGTTGTATCCGGAGTATTCGAGAAGTACGGATAGGTCTGTCGGCTGTTGGAGCTCCACGAGCGTCAGGCCCGGTCCGATTGCGTGGGGGAGTCCGGCAGGGACGAGGAGCGTGTCGCCGGCTGAGAGCTGAACGTGGTTCATGGCTCCGAGCATGTCGGGGGCGTCTTGTCCGTGAAACCAGTGTCGGACTTCCGTATTGGAGACGTTCCGGTTGAAGCCCAATGCCGCGTATCCGCTGCCAGGCTCGGCAACGTCAATTACGACCCACGCCTCCGTCTTGCCGAGGGGGCTGCCAAGGTGGAGCGCGGCGAACGCGTCGTCCGGGTGGTAGTGCACGAACAGCCGCTCTGCAGTGTCGAGGAGTTTGACCAGCAGCATCGTGCGGGCCCCGTAGCGGCGGACGTGGTCCTCGCCGAGGAAGCCGATCGGGTCGGCGATAACCGCATCTCTGAGGCTGCGGCCATCCGGGAGGATGGTGAGCCCGATGCCGCCGCCCGCGAAGATCTCGGTGGTGGAGGCGACGAAGTCTTCCGGGCTGTACGGGCTCGGCTGCGCGGTCCCGCGGAAGCGGGCGATGCCTGCTCCCCCGCGGTATGGGCGGTGGTCCGGCTGGTTTGGAGCGAGGATGAGCGGCGCATACGCCGAGCCTCGCGAGGTGTCGATGGTCGTCATGGTCTCACTCGCACCGTTCAGGAGAGGTGGACGATCGCGTACGTACCGATACGCGGGAGGACGACGCTCGCCACGCCGTCGACGACGTCCACCGGTATGACCGCGGGCTCGCCTCCCGGGGCGTGCAATACGGCCGTCGACACGGGATGCGTCACCCGCACCCCGACAGCTACGGCGAACCGCTCCCGAATGCTGTCGGTCACATCGTCGTAGTCGTAGTTGACCAGATGAAGAGCGGACGTGCCATCCGCGAGCGAGTGGATGCTCGCCGCCGCAAGCTCCCCGAGGTCGCCGATCACGTCCGCCGAGGTCAGCGTTGCCACCTGCTCGAGGGTTTTGGCCACCGAGGTGTTCGGGTGCTCCAGGAGTCGTGCGGCGTCATCGCTCTCGAGCTCTGTGCCGTATTCGCCGTTGACGATGATGTTTCCCCCTCGATCGACGAAGTCGACGAGTAACTCGTGCTGGCCGGCGCTCACGTTCCAGACGTCAGGCAAGACGACAGTGCTGTAGCGACCGAGGTCCGATGCGCCGACGTCGGTCGCGCGCAGCGCCTCATCGGGAAAGACGACCGTGTCGAACGTCCTGGTGCTGCGGCTGAGGAGTTCGATGGTCTCCCAGTAGGACGCTGGTCGCGCATCCCGGGCCTCGACGCGCTCGTACCAGCGGTTCTGGTCGAAGAATTGGTCGGAGTCGATGGTCGACCGCATGACGCTCGCCACCGAGTAGATCACCGCGGTGCTGTGCTCGGAGACGTTGGAGGTCACGGCGTCGATCGACTTCAGGAACCGGCCGACCTCGACCGCTAGCTTCCGCGGTACCCAGTACGAGTCCTTGACCTCCGTGCCGAGCCAGGAACCGTATGGAAGCGACATGTTCGCCCCCATCGCACTCGCCTCGAAGATCGTCAGACGGAACAGGTCGCGGGCGCGACCCTCCTGCAGCTTGGTGAGCAGTTCGTCCGTCACGCCGCCGTACGGATTCTCGACAGCGACGAGCGGCTTGCCACGGGAGAGACCGACCCCATGCCGGAAATACCAAGGCTGCTGGTACTTCGTCTCACGCATCTCAGTGACGAGCACATCCACGTCATCGACCATCGCGTCGTAGTAGGGCGCGCAGTCATAGAAGTTGCCGGCGATGCGGATCGGATGATTCTTCGAGGCGGCGTACTCGCGCACGTATGCGGTGATTTCACGGAAGGTTTCCGCGATCGAGAACTCCTGAAAGCGTGTGTAGTGCTCGTAGAGCGGGAAGGTCTGCGGTGCTACGCCTTTTTGGAAGCCCTGATCGCGCAGCCAGGTGCGGTAGTCGAATGTGGCGAGGTCGACCTCGGCGAGTTCGGCTGGCGTGTCGTCGAGGCCGAGGAGGTAGCGACGGAACCCCTTCATGCAGTCCTTGCAGAAGCAGCCACCGTAGCGGAGTGCCAGAAGTGGAACGTCCGTCTCATCGAGCTGAATACCAGGGGCCCCCGCGTCGATCTGGATGCGCACGATCGCTTTGAGGTACTCCCGCCAGACGGGGTTGTTGCGATCGGCCAAGTAGCAGACCTGGCCTTTGCCGTCGACCTCGACCCAGTGGGCGCGGAGCGGCTCGCCGTCGAGGTCGCGGGAGACCACCTCCTCCCAGAGGTCGGAGACTTGCTCCCCGTCGCTGTTCACGAGCCCGTCGGGGAAATAGTGACGGAACGGCTTCCAGGATGCGGGGCCCGTGTCGGCGGAGAAATCACGCAGACCGACGGTGCTGGCCGGGCCCGCACCGCGAAGCTGATTCTGAGCGAGGACCTCGCCGTCGACGACCTCTGCGGGAAACTCCCATGCCTGCGCCTCGAAGACGATGGCGAACAAATCGATGCCGCGGTCTTTCGCGTGGTGGATGAACTCCGAGTCGTTCACGTACCCGTGCTGGCGGAAACGGGCGGGCACCTGTCCGAACGCCTCCTCCTCAAGATAGGAGAGGCTGATGGAACCGCCGCCGAGACCGGCCCAGACGAGTATCGTTCCGCCCATGTCTTCCAGGTCGTCGATCATCGACAACCGGCGCGGCGGCATACTCGGGTGGTAGCAATGCTCGTTCGGATACCATCCGTCGAAGTAGATGCCACGTTCCATGATGTGTCGGAGCTCCATCTCCCCGGCTAGGCGGGGGTTCGTTGTTGTGCGGGGCGGGCGTGCCAAGGCCGAGCGCTCTTGCGGAGCATCAGCTCGGTGGCAAGTGTCAAGGACTGAATACTGGAGAAGTCGGGGGCGAGGACCATCCGGGTGGCCGCCTGACCCATCTGCCAGGCCGGCTGTGCGATGACCGTGACCGGCGGCTCGACCAGGTTCGCCCAGGGGACGTCGTCGAACATCACGACCGAGATATCGTCCGGCACCTTCAGGCCGCGGTCGCGGACGGCGTTCAGGGCTGCCTCGCCGAGGACGTTGTTACTGGCGACGAGAGCGGTCGGCGCTGCCGGTGCCTCGAGGAGGCGGAGTGCGCTGGCGTACGCAGTGTCACGGGTGAACCTTGTTCGCACCACAAGCTGTTCGTCGACCTCTAGGCCGATGTCGGCGTGGGCACGGCGGTAGCCCTCCTCGCGGAGGCGTCCGCTCGTCAGGTTGGATGGGCCGCCCAGATAGCCGACTCTGCGGTGGCCGAGCGCGAGAAGGTACTCGGTCAGAGCGCGCGAGCCGGCGAGGTTGTCGACGAGCACGGACGGCACGTCGATCTCGTCGACAGTGCGGTCGGCGAAGACCACGTTGATGCCGAGGGAGATGGCGCTGCGCCAGGCGTCGCGGTTCTCGCCCGTCGGGAAAGCAATGATTCCATCGACGCGCTGCTCGACCAGTAGGTCGATGTACTCGAGCTCCGTCTCCGGATCCTCACCGCTGGCGCAGAGGATGACATGCCGACCGAGGGTCTTGGCGGTCGCGAGCACCCCCTGGGCGAACTCGCCGTAGAAGTTGTTGGAGATATCGGTGACGATTAGGCCGATGTTGTTCGTGGTCATCCGCTTGAGTCCGCGGCCGAGCGCGCTGGGACGGTAATTCAGCTCCAGAGCGACCGCCTGGATGCGCTGCCGAGTGGCGTCGGCGACTTTGCCCTTGTTGGAAAAGACGCGCGAGACCGTGCCCAAGCCGACGCCGGCGGCCGCCGCGACGTCTTTCATCGTCGCCGGACGAGAGTTCCTATCGTCCGATCTGCTGTTCGGTGTTGTCACTAACGTCCTCCATCGCCTGGGCGCGACGCACTCACGCCGACTGATCCCGCTTGTCGCAGGATACTGACGAAGGCGCCCTGGTAAGCGTCGCTCATTGGGAAGTCACCTCATCGTGTCGATCGGCGGAGAAGAATCGTGGATACGTTTCCACTGTCGAGGCTAGTCACACGCGTCCTGATCTGTCAATGTCGCGTGTACCCCCGGAATAGCTGCCATTCCATCAACAACGGATACGCAGAGGTCTGCGTTGACAGACCTGATTCGATGAACAAGAGTGGAATCGGTTCCAAGTAGACAGACCGCATCGTTGCGGTTGGAAAGGAAACCCCAATGACAATGACCCCGCCGAGCACAATGAGGGCCAGCGTCCTCCACGCGGCAGGAGACGTCAGGACCGACACGGTCCCGGTCACGCCGTTGGGCGACGACCAGGTCCTCGTCCGCATCGCCGCCGTCGGCGTCTGCGGGTCGGACGTGCACTACTTCCACGAGGGCCGGATCGGTCCGTTCGTCGTCGAAGGTCCGCTCATCCTCGGCCATGAGTCGGCAGGGACGATCGTCGCCGTTGGTAGCTCCGTGTCCGCGTCCCGGGTCGGCGAACGCGTGTCCATCGAGCCGCAACGGGCATGCAGAACATGCGTGCAGTGCAAACGCGGTCGGTACAACCTGTGCTCACGGATGGAGTTCTACGCGACCCCACCCATCGATGGCGCGTTCGCCGAGTTCGCCGCGATCCAGGCCGACTACGCGTACCCCATCCCGGACACCATGAGCTTCGAGGCCGCCGCACTCTGTGAGCCGCTGTCGGTCGGCATCTGGAGCAACCAGAAGGCGGGGACGGCCCCGGGTTCGCGCATTCTGATCGCCGGCGCCGGTCCTATCGGCATTGTCGTCGCACAGGTGGCCAGAGCCTTCGGCGCCGCCGAGGTCATCGTCAGCGATCCCGTCGAGGAGCGGCGGGAGGTGGCTCTGAGGTTCGGCGCGACGCGCACCATCGATCCACTCGCGGACGACATCTCCGCCCTGAGCCTCGACGTGGACGCGTTTATCGACGCTTCCGGCGCCCAGCCGGCGATACGCTCCGGCATCCAGGCCGTTGCCCCCGCGGGGCGCGTGGTGCTGGTCGGGATGGGGGCGGACGACGTCGTGCTCCCGGTTTCGCGCATCCAGAGCCGGGAACTGATCGTGACCGGCGTGTTCCGCTACGCGAATACCTGGCCGCTCGCCATCGAGCTCGCGTCGTCGGGGAAGGTCGATCTGGACGCTCTCGTGACCGGCCACTACGGACTGGCCGACGTCGAGGCCGCTCTCAAGGCCGCCGGTCTGCCGTCCACCATGAAGGTCATTGTCACGCCGAACGCGGTGTGACGCCTGCTGCACCCGGCAGGATTCAACACTACCGGGTGCGCGGGTATGGAATCGCTTCCACTATTTCCACCCACGAAAGCCTCCGCGTCGAAGCTGCCTATTCGTCAATCTGGCCCAGATAATCCTTTGTTTGAAAGGGTAATGGCGAAATGTTGACACTCTCGAGATCGCGAGTTACTCTCGTGAGTGGAAACGTAACCACTGAGCTTCCGCTACGACACACAACGAGGTGAAGAACGTAATGAGCACTCGAACAGCGCCAGTCACGCGTTACCTCCCCGCCACGACGAACCCCCGTGGCGCCGTCGCATTCCGTCCGTCGCGACCCTCACCCTCCGTGCACCAGCACAGCGCTCACTTCGCGCCCGCAGCACACCGAGATTAGGAGAATCCGAATGAACCCCCTCACACGAGGCGCAAGCGGCACAGGCCGCAAACGCCGAGCCACACGCATCGTCGCCACGGTGGCCGCCGCCACAGCTCTCGCCCTCGGCCTCGCGGCCTGCGGCTCCGGCACCGGCACCGCAGCATCGGGCACCGTCACAGCCTGGGGCTCTACGGCCGACAGTGCCGTCATTACCCCATCGATCAAGGAGTTCAACGCCGCCAACCCGTCCTCCCAGATCAAGGTCAACCTGTTCGGCACCAACGACTACAAGGACAAGATCCGCACGGCTATCGGCTCCCCACAGGCACCCACCCTGGTCTACACCTGGGGCGGCGGCACGATGGCGCAGTACGTCAAGGCAGGTCTGATCAAAGACATCACCGGCGATCTGGACAGCTCGTACACCGACAAGCTCGTCCCCTCAGTGGCTGCGGGCGGCGTAAACGGTGGCAAGACCTACGCCGTCCCGATGACCGCGACCTCACCCGTCGTCTTCTACTACAACAACGACGTGCTCAAAAAAGCCGGAGTCGAGCAGCCCAAGACCTGGGATGAACTACTTGCCGCAGTCCCGAAGATCAAGGCAGCCGGGTTCGCGCCCATCGCCCTCGGCGGCGGAAGCAAATGGCCGTACCTGATGTGGATCGAGTACCTCGTCGACCGGATCGGCGGACCTCAGGTGTTCCAGAACATCCTGGACAACAAGCCGAACGCCTGGAGCGACCCCGCCGTCATCAAGGCGAACACCATGATCCAAGAGCTCGTGAAGGCCGGCGGCTTCGCCAGCGGCTTCGCCTCTGTCTCGGCGGACACCAATGCCGATCTCGCCCTGATGGTCACCGGCAAGGCCGCGATGCTGTTGCAGGGCGCATGGGCCTACTCCGGCATCTCGCAGATCGATCCAACCTTCGAGTCGAGTGGAAAACTCGGCTTCGGGCCATTCCCCGCAGTCACTGGAGGCAAGGGCGACCCGAAGAACATCGCGGGCAACCCGTCGTCATACTGGGCCATCTCGTCCAAAGCATCGGATGCGCAGACCAAGACCGCCCTCGACTACCTCACCAACACGGTGTGGAATGACAACTACACCAAGTCGATCATCGACGCGGGAAACATCCCACCCGTGAAAGGCGTCGGCGACCAGCTCAAGGGTGATTTCGCCAAGGGTCTCAACCAGATGATCGCGGATGCGCCGAACTTCCAGCAGTCCTGGGACCTGGCACTCTCCCCAGCTGCGTCCGCGGCGTTCTGGACACAGCTCGACCTCCTATTCAACGGCTCAGAGAACCCTCAGCAGTTTTCCGACAACATGAACAAGACCATCGGAAAGTAAATGAGTACGACACGGAACGGTGGGGCCGTCGCCCGCCTCTCGGCCCCGAGCGGATGGCTCGTTGTCCCTGCACTGGTCTTCTTCCTGGTGTTCGCGATCGCGCCCCTGCTCATAGCCCTCGGCCTGAGCTTCACGAGTTGGGACGGCCTCACCGCTCCGGTCTTCAACGGCATCGCCAACTGGGTCAACCAGCTCAGCGACCCAGTTACATACAACGCACTCTGGTTGAGCTTCCAGGTGATCGTGTTCTCCTGGATCGTGCAGACGCCGCTCAGTCTGCTGCTCGGCGTCTTCACGGCAGGCCGCCAGAAGTATCGGTCGGTACTGGCCGCGCTCTACTTCCTCCCCTTGATCCTCTCGTCGGCCGCAATCGCGATCGCCTACAAGGCACTGCTCGATCCCAACTACGGCATCGGTGCGGCCCTCGGCATTCCCTTCCTGTCGCAGGACTGGCTGGGGAACCCGGCGCTCGTCCTCTACGTAGTGATATTCGTGATCGCCTGGCAGTTCATCCCGTTCCACTCACTGCTCTACCAGGCGGGAGCGCGGCAGATCCCGGCGTCCCTATACGAGGCGGCGCAGATTGACGGCGCCGGGCGCGTGAAACAGTTCTTCTTCATCACGATCCCGCAGCTCAAGAACACGATAATCGCCTCCTCCACGCTGATGGTCGTCGGCTCACTCACCTACTTCGACATCGTCTACATCCTCACGCAGGGCGGCCCAGGCTACGCCACGCGGCTGCTGCCGCTCGACATGTACCTCACCGGGTTCTCAGCGAGCGACCTCGGCGGTGCGAGCGTCCTCGCCGTCATCCTGGTAGTGATCGGGCTGCTCCTCGCGGCCGGCCTCACCAAGTTCAGCGGGTTCAACCGCATGTCCAGCCAGCAGGACGGAGCCTGATCATGACGACGATGCAAGAACGCCCGGTGGACGCGCCAACCCAGGTGACGCCGCAGCAGAAGCCCCGCCGCGGCCGGTCCGCCGGGCGCCCCAAGCGCAATGTGATCGGCGGGCTGGCCGGCTACATCTGGCTGGCCGTCATCATCCTGCCGATCTACTACATCGTGATCGCGAGTATCAGCCAGCAGG
Source organism: Leifsonia sp. Root227 (assembly GCF_001428745.1). GTDB lineage: Bacteria > Actinomycetota > Actinomycetes > Actinomycetales > Microbacteriaceae > Leifsonia. The sequence goes on from NZ_LMIO01000001.1 coordinate 545,506, forward strand.
GTGCCTTCTACACGCAGAACCCACTGCTCCCTCCCGCCCATCCGACCCTAGACAGCTATGCAACGGTGATCAACAGCGGCATCCTGTCATACTTCGCGAACAGCCTGATCGTCACTGTGGTGACAGTGGTCGTGGTCGCCGTGATTTGCTTGCTTGCCGCGTACACGATCGTGCGTTCCCGCGCCCGGTTCGTCCGCGCCACATACTCGCTGTTCCTCCTCGGACTCGCGATCCCGCTGCAGGCGACGATCGTGCCCCTGTTCTTCATGCTCGGGCAGGTCAAGCTGTACGACACCCTGTTCGCGATCATTCTCCCGTCGATCGCGTTCGCCATCCCGATCACCGTGCTGATCCTGGTGAACTTCCTCCGCGACATCCCCAACGAGCTGTTCGAATCGATGCGGGTCGAAGGAGCTGGTCAATGGACGATCCTCCGGCGCCTCGTCGTCCCGATGGCGAGACCGGCGATCGCCACCGTCGTCATCTATGACGCGCTGCAGGTATGGAACGGCTTCCTCCTTCCCCTGGTGTTGACGCAGAGCGAGAACATCCGCGTGCTCCCACTTGCGCTCTGGAACTTCCAAGGGCAGTTCAGCATCAACGTGCCTGCCACGCTCGCCGCGGTGGTGCTCTCTGCCCTTCCGATCCTCGTTCTCTACATCCTCGCCAGAAGGCAGCTCATCAGCGGCCTCACCGCCGGCGTCGGGAAGTAGAACCGACCGCGACTCCCTCGGTGTGAGCCCCCACCACCGAGGGAGTCGCACCTATTGCATCTCTTGACTTCCAACCAGGTCGGACTTATCCGGACCTGGTTGTTCAATTGCTTGGTGCCCACATGGAACTGCGATAGCTGGACAATCCCCAGATGGTGTTTGCGTTGATAACGGATTAGTGTTATCGTCGATTACATGAGCACGAGAACCACCATTATCGAAGCCACAGCTGCATTGCTGGCAGCGTCGCCGAGCGGCGACATTTCCACTCGCGCAATCTGTGACGCAGCTCATGTTCAACAACCCACTCTCTACCGCATCTTCGGAGACAAAGACGGCCTGCTCGCTGCGACAGCAGACTTTGGATTTGAGTCCTATTTGGCGGGCAAGCGTGCCGCGGTGCCGTCCGAGGATCCCGTCGCGGACCTGACCAGGGGATGGGACGCCCACACAGGCTTCGCATTGAGCCACCCAAACCTTTATCGACTCATTTTCGCGCCAGGATTGGGAACCGAGCCGAAGTCGGTCGCCGAAGCCCACGAGCTTCTCACCGAAATCCTTAAGAGGTGCGCGGAAGCGGGAAAGCTTGCCGTTCCCGTTAGCGCGGCGGCAAAGATGGTTCTGGCAGCCAACAGCGGCGTCGCGTTAGCGCTGATAACCAGACCCGAATTCTACGGGTCGGACGACGTTTCGGCTCGCGTTCGCGACGCAACAATCAAAGCGATCGTCGTAGACGGCTCTCTGCCGGCAGGCGAAGCCGCGACTTTGCAAACCGCAGCGGTGACCTTACGCGCGCTTCTCCGATCGGAAGAACCCGCGCCGTTGACGGAGGCTGAGCGGATGCTCCTCGCTGAATGGCTGGATCGCCTGGCGATTCGCTAGAAGTCCAACTCACATGATCTCGTGTCGGGCGATCGCCCGACACGCGCCCTGGCGCGCCCAAAAGCGCGCTGCTACCAACAAGGAAGGGACACTGTTGTGTCGCAAACAACTAACACTCGTGTCGCGCTAGTCACCGGCGCGTCCGGTGGAATCGGTCGAACTGTAGCCGAACGCCTCGCCGCCGATGGATTGGCAATCGCCGTTCACTACGCGGGAAACAAGGCGCGCGCCGAGGAGACGGTCAACGCGATCATGTCGAATGGCGGCCACGCATTCGCCGTTGGCGGCGACGTAGCTAACGAGAACGAGATGCAGGCAGCATTCGATACGGTCGAAGCCCAGTTCGGCGGAATTGACGTCGTCGTGAACACCGCAGGAATCATGCTCCTCGGCCCGCTTCAGCAGTTCGACCTTGACGCCCTTGACCGCATGCACCGCACCAACATTCGTGGAACGTTCGTTGTCGACCAGCAGGCAGCGCGACGGGTTCGCGCGGGTGGCGCCATCATCAACTTCTCCACCACAGTCACGAAGCTTGCAATCCCTGGCTACGCTGCGTACGCGGCAAGCAAGGGCGCTGTGGACGCGATCACCCTCATCCTCGCGAAGGAGCTTCGCGGGCGCGACGTTACAGTCAACGCAGTTGCACCCGGTCCGACCGCCACGCCCCTCTACTTTGAAGGCAAGGACGAGACAACGATCGCTGCCGCGTCCAAAGCCGCACCGCTGGAACGTCTTGGTCAGCCCTCCGACATTGCCGAGGCTGTTTCCTTCCTCGCCGGGCCCGCACGTTGGGTCAACGGACAGGTCATCTATGTCAACGGCGGGGTGATCTGAGCATGGCAAACATCATCGTCATCACGGGCGCCAGCAGCGGCTTCGGAGCACTGACGGCGCGCGCACTCGCAAGCGCAGGCGACACTGTTTACGCAGGAATGCGCGAGACCAAAGGGCGCAATGCGCCGCAGGTGGAAGCGGCCGCCCGGTTTGCAGCCGAGAACGGAGCCGACCTACGCGCGATCGAGCTCGATGTGAACAGCCAGGACTCCGTGGACGCAGCGCTTCGGAGTATCTTCGACACGCACGGCCGAGTTGATGTTGTCATCCACAACGCCGGACATATGGTCACCGGGCCAGCCGAGGCTTTCACGCCCGAGCAACTCGCTCAGCTGTTCGACGTCAATGTGCTCTCTACCCAGCGGGTGAACCGGGCCGCGCTTCCAATCCTTCGGAACCAGGGCCACGGCCTTGTGGTGTGGGTCTCGAGCAGTAGCGTGAAGGGAGGCACTCCGCCCTACCTCGCGCCGTACTTTGCCGCGAAGGCGGCGATGGACTCGCTGGCCGTCAGCTACGCTGCCGAGCTTGCACGATTCGGTGTCGAGACCAGCATCGTGGTTCCCGGCTCTTTCACCTCCGGAACGAACCACTTTGCCCACAGTGGGCGTCCGGCGGACACCGCCATCGAGACCGAATACGATGCGAAGTACCCGGGTCTCATGGAGCAAGTTGGTCAAAAACTGGCCGATCTCGCCCCGAAGGATGCGAACGCATCAATGGTCTCCGACGAGATCGCGCGGATCATCGCGCTGCCCGAAGGTACCCGCCCATACCGCGTTCACATCGATCCCGCGAACGACGGTTCAGAGGAAGTGAGTAACGTCGCAGACCGTATTCGGGGGGAGTTTCTCGAACGGGTAGGCCTCGGAGACCTTCTTCACGTGACGGAAAAGGCCTAACATGCCGCATCGTCGCCCGGCGACGCCTGAAAGCAATGATCACGCCCCGCTGACCAAACGTCAGCGGGGCGTGATCATTGGTATCGTCGCAATTCAGTTGGTAGTTGTTCTCGCTCTCGTCGTCGCAGTCGTTCGCGGCATGCCTGGGTGAGGCGCACTATGCACCGGGTTGAAGGGTTCCTTTGCCGCAGGAGCAGGCGGGAAGCCCGTAGGTCACGGACTCCCCGCCTTGGTTGAGAGCTACGTCCATTACTCTCCGTGGGGCGTCTACCAATCGCCCCGTTTCGGTCGCGCTACTTAGGTTTCGCGCGCCGAAGCTTTGCGGGAAGACGAGCGGGGGGAACAGCGCTCGTCTTCCCTCACCCGCGTGGGAAGGGCGTGGACTCCTTTTTTTCACACGGGTGGCTCGGCGTCAGACGGTTGTAAAACCGCCGTCGATTAGCACGTTCTCGCCGGTGATCATCGCGGCGTCCTTTCCGGCTAGGAATCCGATTAATGCCGCGACTTCTTCTGGCTGCGCAAACCGGCCAACCGGGATCGCAGCCTTCGCTTTTTCGCCCTTCTCCCCAGCCCATGCGGCTTTGCCGAGAGGGGTCTCGACGACGGTTGGGGACACGGCGTTGACCGTTACCCCACCGCGTGCCCATTCCAGCGAAAGGACGTGGGTCAGCCCAACAATTGCTGCCTTGCTGGCGCAGTACGCTGCGTGCTGATCAAGGCCGATGACCGCGGCTTGTGACGCGAGGTTGATGATCCTGCCATAGCCGGCTTCGAGCATCACGCGGCCTGCCGCCTGCGCCATGTAAAAGCTGCCACTCAAATTCACGTCGATGGTTGCTTGCCAACGGCTCGCGGGCACGTCGACAGCTGGGTCAAGCAGCGCAATCCCTGCAGAGTTGACCAGAATGGTGGGCGTGCCAACCACCGCGACAGCCTCAGCGATCGACTCGGATGCGGCCGCTGGGTCTGTGAGATTCTTGACGATTCCGTGATGCCCGCTTCCGGGCAGTTCGCTCATGAGCTCGATGACTCGCTCGCCCAGGTCAACCCCGACGACGCGAGCTCCTCGCTCCGCGAAGTGCCTGGCAACGGTGAGTCCGATCCCGCTGGCAGCGCCAGTCACGACGGCCACTGAATCTTTGAATGTCTGTTCCATTTCTATTCCTCATATTTCTTGATCGCGTCTACCTTTGCGGCTGACGGGCTCGAAGTGTCGAAGTGATATCCGAGCCATTCCTTGGCCAGACGTTTCGCGAGCTCGATGCCGACAACTCGCTGGCCCATGCACAGGACCTGCGCGTCGTTTGACAGGACACTGCGTTCGACGGAATACGAGTCATGTGCGGTCACAGCGCGGATGCCAGGCACCGTGTTGGCAGCGATCGCGACACCAAGACCTGTACCGCAGACGAGAAGGGCACGATCTGCATCGCCTGCGGCGACTTGGCGGGCGGCGGTGACAGCGATGTGCGGGTAGTCAGTGTGGCCGTCGGCCGTGACGCCTACGTCCACAACCGAAGCGACCCGCGGGTCCGATTCGAGCTCCTTCTTCAGAATCTCCTTGTAGGTGAATCCTGCGTCATCGCTACCGACGACGATTCGTAGTGGGGTGATAGTCATATTGAGGTTTCCTTCCAGCTAGCGGCCGGCACGGGACGGCGTGACGATGTGCGAGAGCGACTCGACGATCAGTGCCAGCGATGTTGCACCTGCGTCGGGCGTGCCAATGCTTTTCTCTGCGAGTGGTCGCGCCCTGCCCACCCGCGGTGTGAGCGCTGCAGTCGCTGCGGCGGCACGTGTCGCTTCGGTCGAAGCCAGCGCCCAGGCTTCGTCGAGCGGGCGCCCCTTCTCCACTTCGGTGCGCAGCACCGTGGCGAATGGTTCGAGGGCATCGACGAGGGTTTTGTCGCCTTTGCTTGCTCGTCCAAGGTCAACAATCGCGAGCGCGAACGCGTCGACGGCGTCGACGGCACTTTCGGCCGTGTAATGGTCGCGGGTGTCGGTCAGCGAGTCACCGGCTGCTTCCAGACCCGCTCCCCAGAGCACGCCTGAGGTTCCGCCTGCCTCGGCGGCCCAAGCGCGGCCAGCTCGTGCGAGTAACCACGCGGGCCCCCCGGAGCTTCCGGAAACAGCTCGGAGCGCGGCGTCGGCGCCTTTGACCATTCCACGGCCGTGGTCTCCATCCCCGGCAATGGCGTCGATGTGGCCGAGCTCGACTTCATGGGCGTGAATGGTTTCCGAGATGGTCTGCAGTGCGGCACGAATGAGAGCGCCGACCGCGGCGCCGGCCTCAGAGGTTGCAGGTGTCTGTTCGCTCTCGCCGGTCTCCGCTGCGACGTCTGCCCGGCGCAAGCGGCCGATTTTAGCGTTGTCTTTGCGGTATCCGGGTGCGTAAGCTTCCGCTCGCCACATGGTTTCGAGTTCGTCGCTCAACCACATCAGCGTGAGTGAGCAGCCACCCATATCCAGGCTGGTGACCAGTTCGCCGACTTCCACATCCACCGGCTCAAGACCAGCCTCGCGCAGAAGAGGGCCGATCGAGTTCCAGAGAAGGAACAGCTCCTCATACTTGGTGGTTCCCAGACCGTTCACGATCACGCCGACCCGTGAGGTGGGCGAGATAGGACCTGCGGCAAGTACTCCGTCGACCAGAATTCTGGCGAGGTCTTTTGCCGGCACGAGGGGCGCGTCGTGGATGCCGGGTTCTCCGTGAATCCCGAGCCCAACCCCCATGTGGCCTTCCGGCACCGTGAAGAGTGGCTCGTCGGATCCAGGCATCGTGCACCCGGAGAAGGCGACACCAAATGAACGCGTCGAGTTGTTTGCTTCACGTCCGACTCGTTCAACGTCGTCCAGAGTGTACCCAGCGGCCGCCGCAGCCCCCATCGCCTTGAATACGGTGAAGTCGCCGGCGATACCGCGCCTCTTTTCTTCCACCGGAGCAGACGCGACATCATCGGTCACTAGAACAATTCGGGTGTCGATTCCTTCGCGTCGGAGGCGTTCGGCGGCGATTCCGAAGTTCATGACGTCTCCGGCGTAGTTGCCGAAGGTTAGGATCACGCCACGTCCTTGATTGGCGGCCTTCGCGACTGAGTACACCTGAGCAGCGGACGGGGAAGTGAAGATGTTGCCGACGACAGCGCCGGAAGCGAAGCCGGGCCCGACCAGACCGCAAAATGCCGGGTAGTGGCCCGAACCGCCCCCTACAACGACCGCGACAATCGGCGTCGCTCCCCGGTGCGCCACTGCGCCGCCGGGCACGCCACGGAGTCGGTCCGAGTAGAGGTCGAGAAATCCAGCGAACTGGTCTTCAGCGAATTCGGCTGGGTCGTTGTAGAGGGTAGTCATTTTCTTTCCTATTTCTTCTGGCCCGGGAGGCCCTCGTACGCGATGCTTCCGGTTGTGAGGTTGTCGTTGACCAAAGCGGGAAGGTTCTTTAGGAACGCCTTCTGGTCGGTGACGACGTTCTTCAACGCGTCGTCGACGTTTGCTGATGTGATGGCGGGCATGACGTAGACGGGCTTGGTGTCGACCTTTTCTTTGCGGACGATTTTCGCCGCAACCGCGAGCCCAGTTGCGAGCTCGACGGTGCCGTGCTGCAAGGAAGTGCCGATCATGGTGCCGGACTTGACGGCATTCAGACCGTCTTCGATCCCATCGATGCCGACTACCTTGACGCCGCTCTGCCCGCCTTCGCGTAGGGCCTGGATGGCGCCTAGCGCCATGTCATCGTTCTGTGAGATGACTCCGTTGATTTGTCCGCCGAATGCGGATACCCAGTTGCTCATCTTGTTGACGGCTTCGTCGCGCTTCCAGTTGGCCGTGTCATGCGCGAGGACCTTGATGTCCGGGTGCTTTGCCAGGACGTTGGCGATTCCCTTTCCGCGGTTGATCTGCGGGGAGCTCCCGAGCGGTCCCTCGAGGATCACGACGTTTCCCTTACCACCAAGGGCATCGACCATTTGGTTCGCTTCCTGTTCGCCGGCAGCGACGTCGTCGGGCTGCACACTCGCGTCCAGAGCGGCGCCCGAGAGGGCTGTGTTCACATCGACGACAGGGATGTGCGCCGCCTTCGCGGCGGCAACCTGAGGCTGGAGTGAATCGGCTTGAACGGGGACGATGATGATGGCGTCGACGCCTCCGCTGACGTACTGATTCATCTGATTCGCCTGTGTTGCAACGTCGCCGCCGGCGGAGTTCCACTGCAGGTCGATGTCGTTGGCGGCGGCGTAGGCTTCCATGCCCTGTTTGCCCTGAGTAATGAACGACGACATGTCATACACCGTGACGCCGATGGTGATGCGTTTGCCGCCAGCGCTGGGATCTCCGGCGCCGCATCCGGTTAGGCCGAGTGCGACGGCGGTAATGATGGCAGCGCCTGCGACGCTGTGCTTGCGTTTGAACATATGCGTTCCTTCTCCTTTGAGGGATGTGATGCGTTGCGGACGTTGAGTGGGGAGTGATTTATCTGCGGCGGGAAGCCCAAACATCGACTCCGACGGCGGCGACGATGATCACGCCCTTGATGACGTTCTGCCAGTACGCAGGAACGAGGAGGAGGTCGAGGCCGTTATTGATCGTTTGGATGAGGAGGAGGCCGATGGCGGTGCCCCAAACTGTCCCTCGACCGCCCATCAGACTGGCCCCGCCAATCACGACAGCCGCGATTGCGTCCAGTTCGTATCCTTGACCAAGGTTTGGCGCGCCCGTGATTACTCGCGAGGAGAGCATCAGGCCGGAGATTCCAGCGAGCAGGCCGCTTATCGCGTAGACGCTGAAGAGCACTCCGCGTGAGCGGACGCCGGCGATTTCTGCCGCAAGGCGGTTGCCACCGAGTGCATAGATGCGGAGCCCGTAGCTAGTGCGCTTCATAATGAACGCGAACGCGAGGATTGCGACGATCATTAGAAGGACTGGGATAGTGACGCCGAGAACTTGCGTGTTGGCGAAGACCCCGAACGATGCAGGAAGCCCGTTGATGGGTGCGCCATTTCCGATTACGTAGGCGATTCCGGAGGCAAGAGTCAGCATTCCGAGTGTTGCAATGAACGGTGGCACGTTCAATCGGCTAACAACGAGGCCGTTGATGGCTCCGGCAACGATGCCGGTAACAAGTGCAGCAAGTAGCGGAATGACCGGATTGGAGCCGATGTTGGTGGCGGCCCACGCCGCCGCCATTGCGCTTGCGGCAATGACACTTCCCACCGACAGGTCAATACCGCCCGTCAGGATCACGAGGGTCTGACCAAGCGCGATCAGTGCGAACGGTGCGGCCGCGATGAGGATCGTTGTTAGGTTATCCGGGGTGGCGAATCGTGCGCTTCGGTAGGCGAAGAAGCCCACGATGACCAGCATGACTACGACCATGATGTGTCGGATCAAGAAGTTCCCGACCTTGGCGTTCCAGGGGCGCGCGGTCTGCGACGCTGCGGCGTCCGCGCTCATCGAGTTCATCGGTCAATCTCCTTGGTAATGGTGGTGGGGGTTGCTTGACTAGTCGCCCGGGTGTCTTGGCCCGACGCGAGGCGGAAGATGGTGTCCTGCACCGCCGCGTCCGACAGTTGATCGCGCGCGAGCTCTGCGACGACGGCGTGGTCTCGAAGAACTAGCGCCCTGTGCGAGAGGCTGAGAATTTCAGGCATGTCGCTAGAGGCCATGAGGACTGCCATGCCAGATGCGGACAGCTCGGTGATGATCCGATAGATCTCGCTTCGCGCTCCGATGTCGACTCCGCGGGTGGGTTCGTCGAGTAGCAGGGCGTCAACCTTGCCGGTAAGCCACCGCCCAAGCACGACCTTCTGTTGATTTCCGCCGGACAGGTTCTCAAGGTTTTGTCCGAGGCCATTGCTTTTGAGTCGCATCGAGCGCATTGCCGTTTCGATCGCTTGGCGACGAGATTTGCCGCGGAGGATTCCGAAGGCGGAGAACGCACCGATGCGGGGGAGGGTGGCATTGTCGAGCACACTCATGGAGAGGACAGCGCCAGCGCCCTTTCGATCTTCGGGAACAATTGCGATGTTGTTGTCGATCGAGGTACGTGGCCGACCATGTCTGAGCAGCCTGCCGTTGACGGTGACAGTCCCCGCAGCCGGCTTCCGGATGCCGTAAATGCATTCGATGAGTTCTGTGCGCCCTGCGCCGACTAGTCCAGCCAAGCCAACGATCTCTCCGCGACTAACCGTGAAACTGATGGGGGCGTCGCCGTGGGAGATGACGAGGTCCCTGACGGTTAGGACGATCGCATCGTCCGCTGGCGGCAGCTCCGGAAAGAGCATGTCAAGCTCGCGGCCGATCATCGCGGTAACGATGCCGTCGTCGGTGATCTCTGTCAGAGCCGCGTCGGCAACCAGAGTGCCGTCTCGAAGGATGACGACGCGATCCGCCATTGCGCGGATCTCCTCCATCTTGTGGGTAGTGAAGAGGATCGCGACGCCCTGGTCGCGCAATCGGCGTACGACTTCAATGAGTTGCGCCACTTCCCGCTCCGGAATGGCGCTTGTGGGCTCGTCCAGAAGCAGTACGCGTGCTCCGCGAGAGGTGGCCTTGACAATCTCGATGATCTGGCGGATACCGACCGGCAGCTTCCCCATGCGGACAGTCGGATCCAGATCGACCCCGAACTCCAGGAGGCTCTGACGCGCTTGACGAATCATCGCGCCTCTGTTCAATGTGCGCAGCGTGGTGCGTAGCTCCCGGCCGACAAAGAGATTTTCGTAGACAGTGAGTTCCGGGATCGATGCGAGCTCTTGCGGAACGATCGCGACACCGAGATCGCTCGCTGCCCGGATATTGCCTGCGGCGAGGGTTTCGCCTCGAACCTCGACGAGGCCCTCGTCCGGGCGGTACTGGCCTGAGGCGATCTTCATCAGGGTGGATTTGCCAGCGCCGTTCTCGCCTGCGAGCGCGGTGACGGTCCCCGGGAGCAGCGTCAGATCGACGCCTTTCAGAACGGGAACTCCGCCGAACGACATTCGGATGCTGGAGCAGGTGAGCATCGCGATTTCCGTATCGGCGTCGACTGCTGTGTGCAAGGCAAGCTCCTTTGCTTCAACCCGAGGCAAGGTGCGCGCTCGGTGGACACAGGTTACGACCCCATTTCTCAAAGATGCAAACAGTGTGCTCATGTGAGCAAAATTGACTTGTTGTTGAGGGTGTGCTCAAATGATCGACGGAGGATCCAATGGTGCAACCACCGGGCCCGACGAGGCAGGTGCAGATCGCGCATATCGCGACCGAGTACTACCTGCACGGTCGAACGCGAATCGAAATTGCCGAGTCGACCGGGTTAAGCCGATTTAAGGTGGGTCGACTGCTCGAAGAGGCAGTCGAGGTCGGGATCGTCCGATTCGAGATCGCGAGCCCGTCGGGCGTCCGACTTGACCTCTCTGTCCAGCTCCGAGAACGTTTCGGACTGGAACACGTGGTAGTCGTGGATGTGCCCATCGAGTCCCCGACGGCTATTCAAGAGTCGCTGGGTGGTGCCGCAGCCGAGCTCTTACAAGAAATTCTCGGTGAGGATGATGTTCTGGGCGTAACGTCGGGTCGCACGATTAACGCGATGGCACGTTCGCTTCAGTCGCTTCCGTGTCGGCGCGTCGTGCAGCTAGCGGGCGCAGCCGGTCCGATCTTGCAGAGCGGTTTAGAGGTCATGCGTCGGCTGAGCACGATCGGAGGGGTGCGACCGTCGCCGATCTATTCCTCACTTGTGATGAGCGACGCGCAGGCGGCGGAGGGAGTTCGTCGGCAACCCGATGTCCGTCAAACCTTCGATCAGTTCAGCCGAGTGACTGTGGCTATCGGAGCGATCGGATCATGGTTGCCCCGGAACTCACTCATGATTGAGAATCATGCTTTGACGGACACAGACCGCCAGTCGCTGCTCGACAAAGGCGTTGTCGCGGAGATCGCGGCGACCCTGGTCACCGATTCGGGAGATGTCATCAATGATCTGAATGATCGGTTCATCGCAATCACAGAGGAGCAGCTCCGTGCGATCCCGACGATCGTCGCAGTGGCTGGTGGCGCCTCGAAGACCCGCGCGATCCGCGCAGTGTTGAACGCAAAGCTCTTGACTGGGTTGGTCACGGACAGCGAGACTGCTGAGCGACTCATCGGAGGCTAGTCAATGGCGCGTCCCCTCCTGGTCGCCGGCGTGGATTCGTCGACCCAGAACAGCAAGTTGGTCGTCGTCGACGCGTCGGATGGCACTGTCGTCCGCACCTCAACTGCGCCCCACCCAGACGGCACCCAGATCCACCCGGAACATTGGTGGCGCGCCTTTATAGCCGCTGGCGCACCAACGGCTGACGTGGCAGCGCTGTCTGTGACCGCCCAGCAACATTCAGCGATCTTCCTCGATGAAGCGGGTGCGGCGGTTCGAGATGCCATCTTGTGGAACGATCTCACTTCTAGCGAATCCGGAAGAGCGCTCCAACGAGAGTGGGGTGTCGAGCGCTGGGTGGACGAGATAGGGCTGTTGCCCGCTGGTGCACACCCCGTTTCAAAGCTTCGCTGGATTCGCGACCATGAGCCCGAGAACGCAGCTCGCGTGAGTCGGGTCATGGTGCCGCATGACTGGCTCACATGGCGAATGCTCAGGTGCCCGGAAGAGGCGACCACAGATAGATCCGACGCGTCAGGTACTGGCTACCTGTCGATCGAAGCAGGCGCGTACCGAATGGATGTCATGAAGCTTGCGTTTGGGCGGACGCTGGAAGTGCCGCGCGTGCTTCACCCATCCGCTCGCGCGGGAATCACTGCTTCCGGAATCGTTCTTGGTGCCGGCTGCGGTGATAACCCAGCGACCGCGCTCGGGTTGATGGCTGTGCCAGGCGAGATCATCGTTTCAATTGGAACGAGCATGACCGCCACGACCGTGCTGGATGCGCCAGTTCGAGACCCGCTTGGGGTTGTCGACAGCATGGCCGACGCGACCGGACGCTTTCTGCCTATCGTTGCATCTCTGAATGGCGCGCGCGTTTTGCTTTCGACTGCTGCGTTGCTTGGTGTCGGTCTCGAAGAGTTGGATCATCTCGCGGCTAGCGGAACGCAAGATGCCGATGATTTAGTCTTTCTTCCCTTTCTAGACGGCGAACGCAACCCTCACTATTCCGATTCACAAGGGGCGCTCCTTGGACTGACCCGAACGTCAATGAAGCGCGAGAACATAGCGCGAGCTGCGGTGCTTGGGATCGCCGCCGCGGCTGCTACTTCCATCGGTCACCTGCAACGGATAGGAGTGCGGGCGGAGCGTATCGTCGTAGTCGGGGGCGGGGCGCGTTCTGATTCCCTGGCTCAAGCCCTCGCGGACCTCACGCAAATCATCGTCGATCGGCCGCCGCGGGGTGAGTATGCGGCTCTCGGTGCAGCCCGACAAGCGTTGTGGGCGCTGTCGGGCGACCTTCCAGCCTGGAATCGAGGACTCGCGTCCCGATCCGTTCCTCAGCCACACGCGCCGTGGATGACGCGCGTCCGCGAACGACACTATGAGTTGGGTGAGCGACTGTTCGCGCCACCTTTGACGGACGGATAGCACCCAAGGTGCTGCTCGGAATGGCTTCAGGCGTCGCACATCCAATGGGGATTTCGCCGGGAGTCGCTCGAAAGAGGTCCGCCCACCTCCGGCAGAGGCGCATCAATCGCGCAGGGCACTATACGGTTCCATCGATACTGGTTGCATCGCGGTGAAAGACTCGACGACAAGAGCCTGAAAGTACCATCACCACGCGGTTGTTCGACTCGCGCACCGTAAGAAAGCCCAGGCGCCTGGCCAACTTTATCGATCGAGTGTTCCCTGTGGCCATCTCCGCGCTGACGTACTGCACATCTAGTCGAGTGAAGGCGATCTCCAGCATGACGCTAGCGGCTTCTGTGGCGAACCCGTGGCCGCCGCAGGCCGGGCTGAGGACCCACCCGATTTCGGCATGCCGATCTCCCGACACGATACCGCGCAGGTGAAGCGATACGTCACCGATCAGCTCCCCATCACGCTCGATAGCCAGCACCAGAAAATCATCCTCCTGAGCCAACAGGGTGTGACGTGTCCGGTCGTGGAGATGGCGGCGTGACTGGCGGCGACTTCGCGTCGGCCACGAGAGATATTCCAGCACCGTTGGCTCGGATTGGAGCCTGTACCACGCTTCAGCGTCCGCTAGTCGGTGAGGCCGCAGTACCAGTCGATGAGTTTGGATTCTTCGCGCACGATACGGGGCTTTCAATCGTGGCCCCCGCATGAATCTAGGACGGCGAGGCCTCAACTGGGGGAGTCGTGAAAGCAGCCAGTCTCCGATGGGAGAAAGACCAGCATGGCGCTGACTGCGATCGCGACTCACGGTGCTCGCGACGAGCGGAGTTCTCGAGATGACTGCCATGCGGGGACACTATGCAACGCGTCGTTGCAATGGATTTGCCTTTTTATGAACCATCTGTGGAACGGCCAAGGAGTGGAGACGGCAGGATGCTAATTTGGCCGTCGGCTGGCGCGAGGGCGGTGCAACAGGGCTGCAGTACTCACAAGACGAGGTGTGTGTCTAAACCCGGAACGAGGGGCCGTTGTGTTTCAGTATCTCGAAGTCGAGCATGCGCACGATCTCGAGTGAGGTTGCGGCTGTGCGCCTATCCGTGACCTGGAAATTGCCCATTGGCATTTCTACGGGTTTATCGTACGATTTGTCTAGTCCTCTAGATGGGGATCAACCCGGCGCGACCGTAGCCTCCCACAAGAAGCGACGAGCGCAACACCGAGCACAGTCACACGGCAGTGGCTCTTGGGCAAGGACGCCACAAGAAAGGTGAAAGAGTGAACAAGCGCAATTTCCGGCGGGGAGGACTCGTTCTCGTCGCCGCAAGCGTCGTCGCCATGCTGGCGGCATGCAGTCCCGGGGCGGGAACCCCCAGCACGCCCCCCAAAGCAACAGATCTCCGAGGTCAGACCATCAAGGTGATGGTGAGTTCCGGGCATCAGCAATTCAACCCGGTGTGGGACACCGAGCTTCCCAAATGGGAAGCGAAGACCGGAATCAAGGTGGAGCTGGACAAGGTCAACACCACCGACATCTCAAGTACCTTCCTTCGGGACGTCACGGTCGGTGGGTGCACCATCGACAACGTCGAGATGCTCGATGGAGGAACAGCAGCCGCAGCATCGCACATGGCTGACCTTGGACAGTTCTTGAAGGCAGACGGTTCCAGCGCCGCCGAACTGCTGAAGGACCAGGTGCCCTTCGCGCAGAAGGCCTACTCATTCAACGGCAAGCTGGCCTTCTACCCCTTCTATTCGGGCGCGAAGGCCGTGGCCTACCGCAAGAGCTGGTTCGTCGACCCTGCGAACCAGTCCGCCTTCCAAGCCAAGTACGGCTACAAACTGCCCGACCCGCCGACCACAGCGCAGCAGGTCAAGGACGTAGCGGCGTTCTTCTCCACGCCCACCACAAAAGGGATCGTCTTCTCCGGCTCGGGCGACCCAGCGGAAACGACACTGGCCGACTTGATCTTCCGCAACGGCGTCGACGGGTACCAGGACGCGAAGGGCAACGCTCAATGGGGTCCCGCGCATCCGAACAATGAAAAGAAGGTTGTAGAGGCAGCGGACTACCTCTCCAGCTTCATCTCCGACGGTGACACCCCCGATTCGATCGGCGCCATGCAGTCGGCCGACACCACGTCAAACTTCCTCGCGGGCAACACCGCTATGGACTACGACCACGTCTATCTGTTCTGGAACCGGATGAAGGACGCGCAGTCGACCCTCGGCGACATCGGCACGTTCGAGTTCCCGAGCCTTGAAAAGGGCCAGGGCGGCATTTCCTTCTACTGGGGGCGCGGCATCCCGGAGTGCAGCAAGCACAAGGACGCGTCGTGGGAGTTCACAAAGTGGATCATGTCGCCAGAGATTCAGAAGCTCGCGCTCACCAAGGGTGTTGGTGTCTATGTCCCGACCGACAAGTCACTGCTGAGTTGGTCCGTCGACCAGGGAGTGATCCCGCAGGGAGTGGCGGACTCGGTGACTCACGCGAAGGCGTACAAGGTGACGCCGGTCACCAATCAACTCCGCCAATCCATTGACATTCCTCTCGTTGAGAAGCTCATCGGCAAGCAGCTCACTCCCCAGGAATACGCAGAAACATCGGGCACGCAGATGCAGGATGCCGCCAATGCGGCCGGTGTGGCCCACTGAGGCTGACCCCACTGCTCTGATACGTCGGGGTCGCGCCCATCGCGCGGCCCCGACGCGATCGAAAGGAGACGAGACGTGCCAAACGAAACGTTGACCAAGCGTCAAGACCGAGACGAGACCATCCCGATGCAGCACAAGCAATCGGCACAGAAACGGCAACGGAGTCGCCAAGGCTACTGGCCGTTTCTTGTCCCTGCCATGATCGGAGTGGTCGCACTTATCGCAGTGCCGATCGGCTTCACCTTCTATTACAGCCTCCGCAACTACAATCTGCAGATCGGTTCCGACCAGTTCAACGGAGTTGACAATTACATACGGCTCTTCACCGGTCAGAACGGCGACTTCATCGCCGCCACGCTGCGAACGTTCGGCTACGTGTTCGTGGTCATCGTTTTCGACTTTGTGCTCGCGATGGCGCAAGCGCTCCTCATCTTCAGCATGAAACAAGGCTGGGCGAAGTTTTGGCGGGCAGTCTTCATCCTGCCGATCCTGGTGATCCCCACCGCGAGCGCCGTCTTCTGGCGCAACGTCATGTACGCGCCGCATAACGGAGAGTTCCTAAAGGTGCTCGGCCTCGACGGAATCGTGAATCCGCCCCTCGGCGACCCGAAGCTTGCATTCTGGGCGATCATCGTTGTCGTGGTGTGGGCATGGTCACCGTGGGTGTTCATCCTGTTCTCGAGTGGGCTGGATCAGATCGACCGCAGTGTCATCGAAGCGTCAATGGTCGATGGTACGAGCTATTTTCAGCGACTCAGGACGATTATTTTCCCACTGATGCGACCCGTCATCTTTGTGACCCTTAGCTTCAAGGCCCTCGATTCGTTCTTATCGTTCCCCTTCGTCTGGGTGCTAACGCAGGGTGGACCGGGAGATTCCACGCACATTCTGAGCACGTTTATCTATCAACAGGCGTTCAACCTGCTGGATTACGGCAACGGCTCTGCGATGGCAATCGTGATGCTCGTGATCAGCGGAGTGATCTCGATTGCAGCGGTGCTGGGCTGGCAGCGGTTCTATGGAAAAGAGGCCTGAGATGAGAGCACTGAAGCTCGCAGCGCGAAAGGTTCCGCGCACCATCCTGCTGATTGTCATCCTTCTCTGGGTGCTCGTGCCGATCTATTTCCTTGTCGCCACTTCGCTCGTCCCCGAAGGTGTCACCCTGAACGGGCTCGAACTGCCGAAGGCAATCACGTTTTCCAACTACGCTGGCCTGTTCTCCGGGGCGAACTCAATCTGGATCCCCTTGATCAACTCCACAGTCGTAACCATCGCCTCCACGGGAATCGCGCTCCTGCTGGCAGTTCCCGCGGCCTATGCGCTGTCCCACTTGCGGCATCGACGAAGCGGGCGTGCTGCATACCTGTCGTTCTTCGTGCTTCGCGGCATCCCTCCGATCGCGCTCGTGATGCCCTTCTACCTGATCTTCGCGCGCGTCAACATGCTGAACTCGTTGCCAGGGATCATCATTGCGCTGGCGCCGCTCGCCCTTCCGTATTGCGTGTGGACGCTACGGGTCACGTTTGACCAGATCCCGCGCGAGGTCGAAGAGGCAGGAGCCGTGGATGGGGCGGGACGCCTGCGGATGTTCTTCTCTGTCGTCCTGCCGATAGCCGCGCCAGGTATTGCCGCGACAGGAGTGCTCTCTGCACTCTTTATTTACGTCGACTACATCATCGTGGCACCCCTTGCCGGCCCGCAGACGTACACGTTCCCCATCTACGTCACGAGCTTCTCGCAAGACTTCGTTCAGCTCGTCGGGCCGCTGTCCGCTGCGGCGATTGTCGGGGCGATCCCGATGGCGATCATGTTCATTGTCAGCCAGCGCTTTAGTCGACGACTCGCGAGCGCAGGAATCCACTGACTAATGACTTGACATGGCGGCGTATTCAATAGTTGTATAGACTACTAGATGACTACATATCCTGATGAAGGAGAACACACAGAAATGACCCAGGACTCAACGACGAGATCGTGGAGAGACCTCACGGACCCGCGCCGGATCGTCGACCTCGACGACATCGAGGACCGCGAAGCCGGGCGCAAGGAGCCCGAGTTCGAGAACCTCGACATTCCCGAGAACCTCGGCACCGTGCGCGAGCTGATTGACGACCACAAGATCAAGCGCTACGCGTTCACGCAGGACGAGTACGGGCCGTGGTACTTCGATAACAGTCCATTCGGTGGACGCATCGGCCAGGCCGCGCTCCTTTGCAATGATCTCGTGCAGATGTTCACCAACGTGTACGCCGCAAGTAAGGTCGTGGGCTTCCACACCGAGGAGCAGATGTGGTTCGACAGCCCGGCCAGGTTGGGCGAGGAAGTCACTCTGTCTGCGACATACACAGACTCCTACGTGCGGCGCGGCGAAGGCTACGTTGTCATGGACGCTCAGGTGACTGGCGAAGACGGTCGCAGCGTGATCCGTCATCGGGGCGTCGAGATCCTGAAAACCGTACCGGGCACCCTCGGCGGACGCGGAAGTGGGACGCCGGAGCGTCGGGTGACAGGGGACGTCCCTGACGACGCGCAGGTGGTGGCCGTCTTTGATGGGAATACCACGGTCGGCGATGTCCTCAAGCCAGTGACGAAAGAGGTCACCTTCGAGCAGGCGGCAGTGTTCTCTCGCATCGGTGAGTACGTGATCAACACGCACAACAATCTCCAGGCAGCGCGTGACGGCAAGCTGCGCCAGCCGATCGTGCAGGGTGCTCAGCAGTTCGGTCTGATCGCTGGCCGCCTGGTCGAAGCGTTCGGCCCTGCCTTCTTCACTACCGGCTGGATGCAGATCAAGTTCCTCGTCCCCGTGGAGGTGTTCGAGCCGATCACCATCACCGCTGTTGTCACCGACATCGTGCCCAGAGACGGCGGAGGATTCACCGCCGAACTCGACGTCTGGATCCGGCGGCCGGACGGCCGTCTGGTCACGGTCGGCTGGGCATCAGCCGCCCTCCCCACCAATAGCTGACCTCTACCCAACAAGAGAAAACGGACTCATGACTAATGCCAAGACCGGCGGCCAGATCGTCGTCGATATGCTCAAATCACTCGGAATCCGATACGTGTTCGGAGTCGTCGGCGGACAGACTCTTGCCATCACCGACGCGATTATCGACACGCCAGGAATCGAACTAATTCACACCCGCCACGAGAATGCCGCCGCTGTGATGATGGATGCATACGGCCGCCTCACCGGCGAACTCGCGGCGTGCATCTCCACCACCGGCCCAGGGGCGACCAACCTGCTGACCGGTGTTGGGGGCGCCTACCGCGACTCGAGCCCCGGCTTCGTCATTACATGCAACAACAATGGCGAGAACATCCACAAGGACGACGCGCAGAACGCCGATCATGTCGAGCTCTTCAAGCCGCTGACTAAATGGAGCCGGTTGGTCGCGCACTCTTCCTCGATCAAGCAGGCGATGGAGGAGGCGTACATCAATGCCATGTCGGGCAACCCCGGTCCCGTCCACCTCGATTTCGCTCGTGACACCATCGAAGGGACCGTCGCCGTCCCGCCGGAGATTCCGTCGGTGCACCCGTCACGCGGATGGGTTGCCCAGCGGCCGGCTCCGAACGCAATCGCGCTCGCCGAGGCGGTCGAGCGACTTCTCGCCGCCGAGCGCCCCGTGATCTGGCTCGGAAATGGCGGCAACCGAGGCCGGGCGTGCGATGCCGTCCTTGCTCTCGCTGAGGCGCTAAGCATCCCGGTCGTCACCACCTTCAACGGCATCGGCGCCATTCCCACCACGCACCCGCTCGCGTTCGGCGCCGTGAGCCGCATGGGAACGACCATCTCCACTAGGGTCATCGGCGATGCCGATCTGGTCTTGGCGCTCGGCAACAGCCTTAACGCGGTCTCCACCACGCGATGGAAGCGTCAGCTCCCTGCCGTCATTCAGGTGGATGTGGACCCCACCATGATCGGACGCTACTACTCCGACATCACCACTGGAATTGTGTCGGACATCAACTCGTTCATCGAGGCCGCGCTCGTGGCTGTGGGCGACAGGGCAGAGGCTGCTTCAGCGTCCAGGTCAGAGTGGATTGCGGACCTGCAGCAGGCTCGTGAGCTGTGGTGGACGAGTTCCGACGTGACCGCGGATGCTCACCCTGCACCGTTGTCGCCCGCGGACATCGTCCGTGAGCTGCGGAGGATCGCCCCCGATAACACGCTGCTGATCCCGGACGCTGGTAACCCTGGAGTCTGGTCCTTCCTATGGGAGGTCACGGAGCCAAACAGCTACATAAAGCCGGTGGGATTCGGGAACATGGGGTTCGCGTTGCCGTCGGCGATCGCAGCGGCCGCCATCGACCCGAACCGCCCAGTGCTGGCCCTCATCGGTGACGGCTCGCTCGGGATGAGCCTGGGTGAACTCGAAACGCTCGCTCGCGTTGGCGGTAGAGTCTGCATCGTGGTTCTCAACGACGCCAGCTACGGCAACATCCGCCAGGAGCAGGAGCTGCACTTCAACGGAAGAACGATCGGCGTCGATTTCGGCCCGGTGGACTTCGGCGAGGTCGCCAGGGGAATGGGTATCGACGGCGAGGTGGTCCACGACCTCGGGACCCTCTCACGCCGGGCCAAAGAAGCTCTGACGACCGGCATCGGCCCTGTGCTCCTCGACGTGCCGCTGGATCGCGAAGTCAATGCGTGGACCTACCACGCGTTTCTGCCGTTCGAGGCAAGCGAGGAGTAATGCTGTATGACGCGAGGTGACGGTCCGCTCAGCGGTATCAAGGTGCTGGATCTCTCGCGTTTCATCGCCGGGCCGCTGTGCGCTCAGGTACTCGGAGACTTCGGCGCCGAGGTCGTCAAGATCGAGCGGCCCGGCGGCGAAGACTCTCGGCATCACGGTCCGTATTATCGCGATGAGAGCGTCTACATGATGCTTTACCATCGCAACAAGTACGACGCGACGCTGGACACTCGACACAGTCGCGCGCTCGCGATTCTAGATCGTCTGATCACTTGGGCAGATGTTGTCATAGAGAACTTCCGCCCAGGGACGCTCGAGAAGATCGGAATCGGCTGGGCGCGTATGCAGCAGCTTAATCCCTCGGTGATCCTGGTCTCCATCTCAGGATTCGGGCAGACCGGTCCGGACTCGTCGAGGGCGCTATTCGACGCGATTTCGCAGGCCCAGTCAGGGCTCATGTACGCAACAGGAGACCCGGATGGCATGCCCACTCTTTCGGGAACGTACATCGCCGACTACACCACCGGGTATGTCGCAGCCATCGGCGCTCTCGGAGCGATCGTGCATCGAGAGAGAACAGGGGAAGGGCAGCTAGTCGACATAGCGTCTCTGGACTCCATGTTCGCGACGATGGGCATCCGACTTATCACTCAGTTGATGCTCGGTCAGGAGATACCTCGCAGCGGTTCGCGCGATCCCCTGACTGCGCCGGTAAACGTCTATCAGGCGGCGGACGGGCCGATCTACATTCAGGGCGGGACGCGGACGTTGTTCCGTGCATTGTTCACTGTGATCGGCCGTGACGATCTTGCCCAGGATGAGCGTTACCAGCACGCCGAGAACAGGATGACAGACCAGAGGATGTTGGAGGCCGCGGTGGGAGATTGGGCGCTGTCGCGCACTCGCGATGAGATCGCCGACGCGCTCCGAGGTGCAGGCGTGCCTTACGCTCCCGTCGCATCCATCGCGGAAGTGGCCGAGTCGCCGCAGATCGCCGCTAGAGGGATGGTGCAAGAAATTGACCATCCCACGCTCGGAACCCTGCGACTTCCTGGCTCCCCGATCAAGATGAGCGCGACACCACCCACAGTTAGGAAGGCCCCGCCGCTGGCGGGTGAGGACAATGACTACGTGTACGGCGCGATCCTTGGCTTGTCTGCCGACGAGATTGATCGACTCCGCCACGAAGGAGCAATCTGATGTCTCCGCCACGTGTTCTCGCTATTGACGTTGGCTCGTCGGGGGTGCGTGCCGCGGCCGTCGAGCCTGACGGTCGCGTCGTCGCGTCCGCGCGAGTGGATCGCCCCGATTCTCGTTCCGGAGTGGTGTTCAATCCCACGCTGCTGTGGGACCAAGTTGTCGAGGCTTGCCGGGAGCTCGACGCAACAGTCAGGGCGAGCATAGGCAGCCTCGCCGTCGCCGCTCACATCGGCACTGTCTTTTTGGACCGTGGGCTGGCTCCCATCGGCCCCGGGCGAGGATGGGCCGACGCGGACGGAGTCGACCTCATGCGCAATGTGCTCGGCACGCGAAATTCGGAACTGCTGCGTTCGGCGGGACGCCCTGCGGTCACGGGAGGGGCAGCCGCCGCCGCGCTCTGGCTCCGTTCTAAACATCCGGACGACTTTGCGCGAGTTGCTCACATCGTGTCTCCGAAGGATTATCTTGTGGCAGTCCTTGCCGGCGTCGTGGCGACAGACCACACGACTGCCGCGTACACAGGGCTTAGTCGAGTTGCAGCGCGGGAGTGGAATACAGACATCCTCGACATCCTCGAACTCGATGGGCGCGTCCTACCTCGCCAGATGTCCTCGACCGACGTCGTCGGTAACGTCGGTCGCGCTGCAGCGGAGTCCTTGGGTATACCTTCGGGAATACCGGTAGTCTCCGGCGGACCCGACGGCACTGTTGGTGCAGCCTTCGTAATCGGAGAGCGGTCCGGCCTCATCGCTGATGTGGCGGGGACGACAGATGTTGTCGTAGGTCTCGTTGGTGATCCGGAAGACGCTCCCGGAGAGGCTATGGTGAACCCTTACCCTCTCGGAGGGTTTAGTGCCGGCGGCGCGACCGGCATGACTGGTGGGGCGATGGCCCGTTGGGCGGACCTTCTCGGCTTCGCCGATTCACGAGAGGCGGTCGAGGCGCTCGGCCGAAACGACTCCGTCGAACCGGGCGCCGGCGGCCTAAGGATCATTCCAACCCTCTCGGGCGGAAGATTCCCGCGCTGGCGGCCAGACGAACGTGGCGCGGCGTGGGGACAGGGTGATGAGCATCGACGATTGCATTTCGTCCAGGCAGCCGCCGAGGGCGCAGCTTTCGTCGTCCGTGAGGGTATCGACCTTCTCGACGAGGGGTCAGGTCGGCGCTCGGTCATAGCCCTCGCCGGCGGCGCTGCGCGGTCGAAGTTCCTTGCGCAAATGCGAGCTGACGTCCTCAATCGAGAGGTGGTGCTGTGCGGAGAGGCTGACGTCAGCCTCCTCGGCGCGGCTCTATTGGCGTTGCGTGGGGCGAACATCACCCCAGCGGGAGGCTTCGACGTCGAAACTCGCGAATTCGAGAGAGTACTTCCCGACCCTGGTCGGGCTGAGGCATATGAAATCGTGTACCGCGAGTGGCAAAGTGGACTAGACGTCCAAACCACTATCCCATAGAATGTCAGCGAGGGCGAGGAGGCACCGTGGGCTCCGCTAATGGACCGATCTACCAGGTCATTGTGCGCGATATCACCGAGCAGATCAGCGGGGGATCGCTTCAGCCGGGCGACCGGTTGGAAAGTGAGCCCCGGCTGGCAGAGAAATACGGCGTCAGCCGCATGACGCTTCGACAGGCGCTCGGTGAACTCGAGTCCGGAGGACTCGTCGTGCGTCGACACGGGGCCGGCACCTTCGTCAGCCGTCCGCGGCCGATTCAGCGACATGGAAATCAGCTCGGCGCCTTTCATGAAGAGATGGGCCTCGACGCCGCAGAAATCGAAACCGAGCTACTTGTGCAAGACGTCGTGACCCCGCCGGGGGATGTGGCGGAAGACCTGCACCTGGGGCCGGGCCAGACCACATCGCATCTGATTCGACTGCGTAAACTGCACGGGGCGCCCATCGCGCTCCAGGAATCGTGGATCCCCTACCTCCTAGCGCCCGGCCTCGGCAGAGATGGGCTCATCGACGGCTCGCTCTATAAGACGATGAAAGAGCGTGGCGGTCTGGAAGTCCGCAGTGCCGAGCAAGCGGTTTCGGCGGCTGCGGCAGATCTCACGATTGCTTCGGCGCTCGCCGTCGCCGTCGGCGACCCGGTCATGAACATCCGGAGGGTGTCCTTGGACGTCTCGGGGAACCCGATCGAGGTCGCACAAAGTTTCACCAGCTCCGAACTTCCCCTTATTGTTCATCTCGAGCGCTGACGAAGGTTGCCATGACCCTGACTTCCCTCCCAACGGTCACGCACGCCGAGGCCCATGCGAACGGCAAGGACGCCGCATACGACGCAATCGTCATCCCCGAGCCGTTCCCGGGTGTGGATGTGACGCTCGACGCTGACCGGGTTCGCAGCTACGCCTTCGCCCAGGGGGACTACGGCTCGTGGTATTTCTACGATTCGCCGTTTGGTGGACCGATCGGGCACCCGCTGCAGCTCGCCAACGACCTGCTCTTCCTGTTCTATGAGACCTACAACGGGAACACGGCAGAGGGTCTTCAGACTCACGAACGCTTGCGCTGGCGCTCTCCATTGCGGCTGGGGGAGACGGTGCGAATCGAAGGCGGCTACGTCGAGCGGTACGAGAACAGAGGGCACGGCTACGTCGTCATGG
The DNA here is from genome assembly GCF_001428745.1 of Leifsonia sp. Root227. Classification (GTDB taxonomy): domain Bacteria; phylum Actinomycetota; class Actinomycetes; order Actinomycetales; family Microbacteriaceae; genus Leifsonia. The sequence continues at coordinate 569,520 of NZ_LMIO01000001.1, forward strand.
AAGCCGATGCGCGAGCCGCTGATGGCCGTCAGATCCTCGAGCATCGGGGCACGGAGATTATGCGCACGCGCGCCGGAGAGGTGTCGGGGCGATCGAGGGCGACGCCGGCGAAGCGTCGAGTGGCCGCTGAGCCTGACCTATCGCTGCCCACATTGAGCTCGGCGAAGACGGGAGCGACAGTCGGCTCACCCGTTGCGGGGCTCTCCCGCCACTTCACCCAGGATCAGATGAACGTCTTCTCGTGGCTGTCCCGTGGATACCGAAACGTGCACACGGACATATCGCGCGCGAGGGACAGTGGTGTCGACCGCACGATAGTGCAGGCTCTGCAGCAGACCGGACTCATCGCCGAGGCGATGGTTGCCTATTTCGGGCCTACTTGGTTCACCAGTGGCGAGCTCGATCTTCGATACACACACCCGGCCTTCTGTGACGAACAGCTCAGCGTGAACGCGGTATTGGTCGGCGAGTCGGACGGCATCCAGGAACTGGAAGTCTGGATCGACTCCGACGGAGGGGCGCGGACGGCGCTCGGCTGGGCCAAGGCCCGGGTCACCGAGGATGTTCGACGACCCGAGCCCCTGATCCGGCTATAGCCGGATCAGGGTCCGATTGGCCTTAGTGGCGCGGTGGCTCCCGGTCGAGTGGCGGCTCAGCGCCTTCGGCAATTGCGAGGCGTTGCCGAGCGGCGTTGACCAGCCAAGCCTCGTCCGTGGTGATGACGTAACGGTCTTCCTTGATTCCCGCCAGCACGATCCGCGCCACCTCGTCGGGGCTGAGCCCGTGCTCGCGTGCGGCGAGCAGTCGCTCGCGGCCGACGTCGTCTGCGCTTCCCGCCTGCTCCAGGTGCGACACCAGCGAGGTTCGAACGGTCGTGGGGCAGATCATCGAAACACGAACAGGGCTTCCGATCTCGCGCAGCTCCCGCGACGCGGACTCTGTGAGTGCAAGCACAGCGTGCTTGGTGGATCCGTACGACCCCATGCGAGGCCCGGAGGACCACGAGGCAACGGACGCAGTATTGATGAGACGGCCGGAACCTCGGGCGATCATGTGCGGGAGAAAGGCGCGCATGCCGTGCAGCACGCCCCAATAGTTGATCCGCATTGCAAGTTCCCACTGGTCGAGGGAGCCCTCCCACACCGGTCCAACTGGTCCGATGATTCCCGCATTGTTGACGAGGATATCTGGCGATCCCCACGCGTCGACAACTGACGCTGCTAGAGCGTCGACGTCGCGAGCATCGGTAACGTCGGTGCGAATGGCCATCGGCTCGCTCCCCGACGTTTCGCGCGCGACCATGTCACGCGCGTCGGCGAGCGCTTCCTCGCGCACATCTGACATTGCCACTCGGTAGCCCGAGCCAGCGAATGCCTTAGAGAGGGCGAGACCGATGCCGCTGGCGGCGCCGGTCACGACAGCAGTCGGTCGCTGATCAGTCATATTGTCCTCGCTTTCCTATTGTATTGATCTGTCCTGAAGAAGCGTCTGTTGTGTGTCCTGAAGAAGCGCGAGCAAACGGTCCATCTGGGCTTTCTGCATACGCACACCGCTGTGGATGCGGTGACCGCGCCGCCGCGCACTCACGAGCAGTTCTGTCTCTTCAGGGTTGGCGATCACGTCGGCGACGACGGCGCCAGGCGCAATCAGTTCCGGACGCACGGGCAGCCCGGGATTTACCGCCGAGCCCACGCTCGTGGCGTTGATCACGAGGTCGGCGGTCCGGGCGTCATCAGTCGTCCCGGTCACGACCTCCACGTCGGCGAATTCGGCTGTGAGATCGCGAACCAGCGCGGATGCGCGGTCCTCCGAACGATTGACGATGCAGATCCTGGTGGGTGACTCTGCAGCAAGTGAGAACGCAATCGAGCGCGCGACACCGCCAGCGCCAAAGAGGGTGATGCGAGTCCCCGAGACGGCTAGTCCATCGCGGTGCAGGCTGGCGACGAATCCGTAGCCGTCGATCTGGTCGCCGATGAGTTTGCCGCTCTCCGTCCGGCGAACAACGTTGACCGCGCCGCTGGCCCGTGCTCGGTCGCTCAGTTCGTCCACCAAGTCGGCGATCGCAGCCTTGTGCGGCATCGTTACGACCAGGCCGGCGAGGTTGCTCCAGCCTCGCGCGGCGTATACGAACGACCCAAGTGCTTCTGGCGAGACACCGACGGGCACCGCGACAGCATCCAGTCCTATGGCACTGGCGGCGGCGTTGAGTGCCTGCGGCGCGCGAGCCGCGTCGATCGGATCGCCGATAACAGCCAGCACGCGCGTGCGCCCGGTGATCATCATTGCTCACTCTCTATCGCCGCTTCGATGCGACGCTTTCGTCCCGATGCTAGGCCGAGTTGGACTATATGTCTATACTGGTTTTGTCAGCCACGCAGTCGTGGTCGAAGAGCAAGGAGGCTCAAGTGACGCAGGACTCAACGGGAACGGTGCACTGGGGTGTGCTCGGTACCGCCAAGATCGTCGAGACGGGGCTTGGCCCGGCCATCGTCAGGGACCCGCGAAGCGAGCTCGTGGCCATCGCCAGTCGTTCCTCGGCGAAAGCGGGTGAGTTCGCTAGTCGTCTCGGCGCTGAGCGCGGGTACGGCGACTATCGCGAACTTCTCGCAGACGACAGCATCGATATTGTTTACGTTCCCCTCCCCAACGCGATGCATCGGGAGTGGGTAATCGCCGCTCTGGAAGCGGGAAAGCACGTGCTCGTCGAGAAACCTCTCGCTCTCACCGCGGCGGATGCGCGCGCTATGTTCGACGCGGCGAAGTCAGCGGATCGCCAGCTGATTGAGGGCTTCATGTGGCGCTATCACCCCCGGGTCGAGCGCGTCCAACAGCTCATCCGGGACGAGATCGGCCCGGTGCGCCTCGTCCGCATCGCGTATACCTATGACCTGACGGCAGGATATGGCGGCGACGCCTCCGCAGCCGCAATGGACATCCGCTATTCCGCTAGCAACGGGGGCGGAGCCTTGGGCGATGTCGGTTCGTACACTGTCAGCGGCCTCCGCACGTACGCGGGCGCGCATCCTGTCGAAGTCAGCGGTCGCCTGCTGGCGAGCGACCACGACGTTGACACGCGTTTCGCTGGCGAGATTCTCTTCGACTCGGGAGTCGTCGGACAGTTCTACGTCGGCATGGACCTCCCAGGCGGCGCTCTGCTCGACATTCAAGGTGACCGTGGCAGGTTGCGGATGGCGAACGCCTTCCGCACAGCCGAAGAATGGGGTGACCCGACCATCGAGGTACATCCGTACGCAGGAGAGTCCCGACGAGAGACCGTGCCGTTCGCCGATCAATTCGACCTGGAAGTCGCCGCAGTCGCATCAAGTCTGCTCGACGGAGTCGCGCCAGTGATCACGCCAGATGACTCGATTGAGAATGCCGAAACACTCGACGCAATTCGCCGCTCCTGGACCGAACATACTGTCAACATGCCCGCGCAAAGGGTGGAAAGGAACGCAATCCAATGATGAGCCTTGAAGGAAAACGCATCCTGGTGGTCGGCGCGGGAGGAGCGCAAGGGAGCGTTGGTGCGCAACTATTCGCCGCGCACGGTGCCAAGCTGATCGTCGCCGACGCGATGACCGAGTCGGCTGAGTCCGTCGCCGCGGACATCCGCGACGCAGGAGGGACAGCCGTAGCGGCGACGGGAGATGTGGCTGACGCGGCGTCCTGGGGTGAGATGGTACGACGCGCCGAAGACGCGTTCGGCGGTCTGGACGGCATGGTCAACTACGCAGCGATCCTCAGTCGTGCCGGCGCCGCAGACACCGAAATCGACGTGTGGGAAAAGACCATCCACGTGAATCTCACCGGGGCATGGTTCGGTGTGCGCGCTGTCATCCCCGCATTGCTCCGTGCCGGCGGCGGGTCGATCGTCACGATCGGGTCGGTCGACGGACTCGTCGGTCGGGGCGGCGGAGCCGCCTACCAGGCGTCAAAAGGCGGCGTTCGACTGCTAACTAAATCCGTCGCCACCGAGTTTGCCTCCCGCAATATTCGCGCGAACGCCGTACACCCCGGCCCGATGCAGACCCGCATGGCGATGGTCGTCGGACCGAAGGCCGACCCTGCGGGCGTTCACGCACTCGAGGAAAAGCTGCGCGCGCAAGTGCCGATGGCCAGGCTGGGACAGCCGATCGACATCGCGTACGCAGTTCGCTACCTGCTCTCCGATGAGTCGGCATTCGTCACTGGCGTCGACCTCCCGGTAGACGGGGGCCTGACAGCGCAATGAGCACGACAGTCACCAGCAAGGTCGTCGACCTTCAAACTGCTGTGTCGACGGTGCACCAGGGAGCGTCTCTGTCCTTCAGCGGATTCGGCCATTTCGGCCACCCATTGGCATTCGTACATGAGCTTCTCCGGGCGGGCACAGGCGACTTCACGCTTCACGCGATCGCCGAGTGCTGGCCCGCCGAATTGCTCACAGCAGCCGGACGCGTTCGACACATCAACCTGTCGAACCTCATGTTCGAAGGGCTCGGACGGGTTCGCGCGATCTGCCGAGCAGCCGAGAACGGCCAGATCACGACCGACGATCATAGCCACCTCGGCCTGAGCCTGCGGCTGCTCGCGGGAGGATGGGATGTACCGTTCCTGCCGATCAGGACGATGGCCGGTTCCGACCTCGAACACATACAGACAGGGCCCGAACGGAAATTCACCCGCATCCCGTCACCATTCTCCGACGAGAGTATCGGTGTCGTATCGGCGCTGAAACCGGATGTGGCGGTGATCCACGTTTCGGAAGCGGACGAGCAAGGCAACGGCATCCTCTACGGCCAGATCTCCGTTCTGGATGCCCAGGTCCGCGCCGCGCGCCACGTCATTCTCACCACGGAACGCCTGGTCTCCAGCGACGACATCGTGCGGAACAACCAATTGGTGTCTGTGCCTGGCATTCTCGTCGACCAGGTCGTGCATACCCCTTTCGGGGCATATCCCGGTGGAATGTACGGACTCTACGACGAGGACCTTGAGCTCATGGGGGAGTACTACGAGGCATCACGTGAGGTCGATTCGACTGCCGAGTATCTCGAGTCCTGGATATACGAAGTTCCGAACCACGACGCCTATCTCGATCGTATCGGCAGCAGACGCCTCAGCGAGGCGACGGTCGACCCCATACACAAACTTGCGAGAGGGCGAGGTGAATGGTGAGCGATTTCACGCGTGACGAGATGATGACCGTCGCAACAAGCCGGTTCATCCGTGACGGCTGGAACGCCTTCATCGGCACGGGCCTGCCGATGGTCGCGGCGTACCTGGCGAAGGCGACTCACGCGCCCAATGCGACTTTGATGTTCGAGTCTGGTGTGCTCGCCGCCGAACCACGCACCATCGCCAGAGCGGTCGGCGACCCGCGACTGCAGTCCACTGCGCGGAGGGTGAGTGGAATGCTCGACGCCCTGCTGCTGCTCCAGGGCGGCAATGTGGACTTCGGGGTGCTCGGCGGGGCGCAAGTCGACCGCTACGGCAACATCAACAGCACGACTATCGGCGGTGAGGGCTACAGTCGGCCCGCCACTCGGCTGGGTGGCAGTGGAGGGGCGAACGACATCGCGAGCGCCGCCGGTGAGTTCCTGATCGTGGTTCGTCACACTCGCCGCACATTCGTCGAACGCGTCGACCACCTCACGACTCCCGGATACATCACCGGACCCGGCGCCCGAGAGGCCGCGGGTCTGCGAGGACGGGGCCCGGTCGGTGTTGTGACGGATCTTGGCGTATTCGGCTTCGATGACGCGACCAAGACAATGACCACCGTCTCGCTGCATCCAGGAGTTGATTGGGACCAGGTCGCGGCCGCCACGGGTTTCGAGCTTGCCCGGCCGCAGTCCATTCCCGTTACCCCGGCACCAAGCGCGGAGGAGCTCCACCTGCTGCGCGACCGGATCGATCCAACCGGCGTCTATCTGAAAGCGGACCGACTATGAGCCACGACGAGCTGGAAACGGACGCGATCCGCGAGATCGCGGATGCGATCGAATCGATACCCGCTGGCGCTACCGTGGCCATCGCGGGACGGGAACGTGAACGTCGGCCGCTAGCGCTTCTCCGCGAGCTTGCTCGGCAAGGCCGGCGCCCCGCGCGACTGCTGGCGCGCACTCCGGGACCGGAGGGTGCGCTGCTCGACCTGCCGCTTGAGCTGGTGCCGCTCGCGAATCAGCTGATGGCCGACTTCGTGTTGCTCCACGCGGATGCTGCGAGCGTGCATGGCGATGTCCTGCTCGTAGACGATCCAGACAATTGGTATGCCGACCGTGAGCTGGCAGCAACAGGCAAGGTGATCGTCTCGGTCGAGCAGCTAGTCAGCCAGGACACGATCGTCGCGCGCCCCAGGGACAGGCTTGTGCCAGCTTCACGCGTCGAAGCGGTTGTGCACGCACCATTCGGGTCGCACCCGCTTGCCTTTCCCGGTCGATACCCCGCCGATCCGATGGCCGACCTCACTGGGCCACCGACAGAGGACCACTGGGCATATCTCGACGCCGTCGGGTTCGCCCGACTCAACAGGCGAGCGACCAACGAAGCGTATTCGGCGAATGAAGTGAAGGAGACAGAGCGATGACCGACTGGAACAACCCGACGCCTGCACTGGACCTGACGGGCAGAGTGATCGTAATCACCGGTGGCAGCCGAGGAATGGGGCTGTCGATGGTGAAGGCGGCGCAGTCCGCGGGCGCAGAGGTCGTCGTGGTGGCGCGCGATAAAGATCGGCTCGCCGGGGTCGTCGCCGATGCCTCCGCCGCTGGCGCGACCATCCGAGGCATTGCTGGTGATATCACGGACGACCGTGAACGGGACGCCCTATTTGAACAGATCGTCGCCCAGTACGGGAAGATCGACGGCCTCGTGAACAACGCAGGAATCACCAAGGTCGGTCCCAGCGTCGACTACGAACTCGCCGATCTGCGTCGAATTCTCGAGACCAACGTCACGGCGGTCTTCGCGTGCTCCCAAGCTGCTGCTCGAGTGATGCCCGACGGTGGATCCATCGTCAACACCGCATCACTCTCGTCGTTCATCGGCCAGCCCGAACGGGCCGCATACGTGGCCTCCAAGACCGCGGTGCTTGGGCTTACCCGCTCCCTTGCAGTGGAGTGGGGACCCATCGGCATTCGAGTCAATGCCATAGCCCCAGGCTATGTCGAGACTGATCTGACCGCCGACCTATTGCGCCGAGGCGTGCTCGACCGAAGCGTCATTGAGGGACGAACACCATTGCGACGATTCGGCGCGCCGAACGATGTCGTCGGGGCAACACTCTTCCTTCTCAGCGACCTTTCGTCATTTGTGACCGGGGCAACGCTGTCGATTGACGGAGGGTGGCTCGCGAATGGCTACATTCGCTGACGGACTCACGCTGGCGCAGTTGCCCGGTTTGGTCGGAGTGATGCTTGGGCCGACGGGGCCCGTGACGCTCACCCAAGAACGAATTGATCGCTTCGCGAAGGTAACGGACGACTTTCAATGGATACACACGGATCCTAACCGAGCAGCCACAGGTCCATTCGGTGGAACCGTCGCACACGGATTCCTCACCCTCTCCCTGCTTTCTAGGCTCCTCGGTGAGCTGATCGACGTTCGCGACGCGCCGACGGCGCTCAACTACGGGCTCAACCGGGTGCGCTTCCCCCGGCCGGCACGCGCGGGAAGTGTCGTACGCGCGACCGCTGAGATCCTTGATGCGCATCAGGACTCTCGCGGCTTGATGCTGGAGGCACGTGTAGTAATGACAGCCGATGACAACCCCAAGCCCGTGTGCGTGGCAGAGAGCGTGACCTTCTATCCGGCCGGAGAGCTGACTTGAACGCCCCCGTCGCTGTAGTCTTCGGTGGCAGCTCTGGCATCGGCCTCGGCATCGCCGATCGGTTCGCCGCGGAAGGGATGACCGTTCTGGTTAGCTCACGTCGCGGTGGCACGGTCCAACGCGCGGACGGATCCGAGCATCGAGTCGTACGTTGCGACGTCGGGGAGGAAACGGACGTTCGAGCGGTCGTCGACGAGATTAGAGACACGCATGGGCGATTGGACATTGTCGTGAACAGCGCCGGCGCGACGAAGTTCGTTGATTTCGCTGACCTGGACGGGATTGAGGTCGCGGATTGGCACCATATTCTCAACGTCAATGTGGTGGGAGCGTGGAACACGGTGAAGGCCGCCGCCGGCCTCCTGGAGAGCTCGCCCATCGGCGCCGTCGTCAACGTGGCATCGTCTGCCGGAGTGCGGGTGGCGGGAAGCTCCCTTCCGTACTCAGTGTCAAAGGCCGCCCTCATCCAACTGACCCGAACGCTGGCGAGAGGACTTGGACCGCGCGGCATCCGCGTCAATGCGGTCGCTCCCGGATTTATCGAATCGCCCTGGACTGCCGGCTACGGGGAGCGAGGACAAGAGGTTGCCCGGATAGCGCCCCTGAACCGTGTCGGCACGCCCGCTGACGTGGCGGAGGTCGCCCTCATGCTGATTCGTTCTAGCTACGTGACAGGGGAGGTTGTGCTCGTCGATGGTGGACTCGCGCTCGTTGACTGAAGCAAGCGATGTCCACATGGCGTCACGTACTAAAGCGGTCCGCACAACACAGCGACTATTCGAGCTCGGCAACCTCGGCGCGCTCTTTGTAGACGCCGCTGACGACCAGGAGGACCACCAGCTTTCGGCGACTAAAGCGACAAACACAAGGGATGAACCGATTCCTGCCGAGGCCGCTGGCAAGCCGAAGATCAGGACCATCTGCGCCACCCACCCAGTTTTTGTCAGCCCCGTTTGTCGCCGGGCGTGAAGATCACGGATGTGGTTGTCGCGAATTCGCGCATTGTGATGTCGGCAGTTGTGGTCCTCTCGGCAACCATGTCGATGACGGTTCTGTGGCGCCGCGACGTCATCGACGCGAAGCTGTTCGCATACAGGACTCTCGTCAACGTTGCACTCCCGGTGATCGGCATTTTCAACGCTGTCTGGGCTGTCAACCCTCTATGGCATGAAGACTTGCTTCGGGGAATGCAGTCGAAGCTCGCCGGCCAGCCTGTGGCAGGGTTCAATTCCCTTGAGGCGCTCCCGTTCCTCGCGCTGCAGCTTCTTGGGGAGATCGTAACGGTCGTGACGTTACTGACGGCGATCGCGTTCTCGATGGCTGCGGTGTCAGCGATCTACATCAAGCAGAACGCGGCCGGACCCTGGTTCTGGAAGTTCTGGTTCTGGACGTCGAAATGGTCGGTGAAGACGGTTGTTTCGTGCTCATTCTGATTTTCGGTGCCTTCTCGCTTACGCTCACCGGTGGTTTGGCATACGAGTGGATTCTTTCCACGAAGTTTTAGCAAGAACTCGTCACCGAACACGATGGCGACTGGAAGCAGGATCGCCAACGGCAGCCCGATGGCGATAGTGAGCGGATGCATAATTGCCCTTTCGAAGGTGTCGACGGGTAGATGCGGCAATATCCCGCTGACGAGCTGGAGTGGACGCTCATCTACCGACGGTTTCTACGGGTGCGGAGCAAACCGGCAGGCTTGGCGGGTATTTCCATGCTCAACTGGCGGATCCGAAGCACCAACGTCGTTGTCCGTCTGGTGCACCAATTGCCGGATTGTCGCAGTGTTCTTGGGTGTGCGCGATCAACACAACACGGGCGCGAGTGTCAGTCCGTTCAGCGAATGTCTCAACAGGCTGAGTAGCTCGTCGGCCTAGCTGCCACCCATCTTCAGCCCAGCCGAATAGAGTGAGCACCTGGTTGAAGTGCCGCGCATAAGGAAGGCAGGCGACCCGGCCACTATCCGGGTTTGGGGTGATCCCAAGCTCTCCGGACCTGCGATTTGACACGGCGGTCGCTGTAAACCCTTCAGGAGGCGACGAGCAGCCGATGGTTAGCGAAACGTGCAGGGGCGGCGCGCGCTCGCGCCACATGGTAGTCGCAGATCCGCCGAGGGTCCGCTGAACAACGTACGGTTCTGGCGTCCACCCTCAACCGATCGACTCTTCTTCGCTGAGCTGGCGGATCGACAGCACCCACGTCGTCGTCCTGCGAGTGAACAGCATCTCCGGCCCGCCTAGCGATTCAATGTCGAAGATCCCTGGCTTTCCCAGCTCGAGTTGAACGACGCGAAGCAGTCGTACCCAGCCTCGGTCGTGATCCCTAAGCTTTGACGGGAACGCGACCTCAGGGCCGGGTTTTAGCGTGCCCCTGATCCTGCGCAGAAGTTCGCGGTCGAGATCCAAGTAGTACTTGCTGGCCTCGGTAACGACTTCCCATCGTCCGCTCGTCGGTGCAGTGTCACTTGACTTTGGCTCTGTCAGCACCGCGAATACAGGGACCGGACGGATGTCGTCGTCGGCAGCACGGCCACCGAGCTCAGGCGGTAAGCCGGCGCTTCGGTGCTCATCGGTTGTTGTATCCGGCGCGCCATCGGCCCCCTGCTCGGGCTTGGATCTCTCCCGTTCGACGTGCTCGTTCTCCACCGCGGGGCTCAGCGGTTCAGCTCCCCAGGCGTTGAGACGTTCGCCGGCGTGGGCCGCAACCGACTTAGACCATCCTTCAACTGAGTTGCCGCTCCAGTTGATCATCTTCGTACTCCCTTCTATTGATTGCTACCGTCGCCATGCCCGGGCGGCCCCGCTAATGGAGTAGACGTGAAATCCATCTACTCAGATAACGGCCCTTTGCCGTCGCCTGCCGCGGTGCCTGCGTCCTGGCACCGCTTGATTCCGACCACCACCGACGACCACTGCCACACCTCGGACGCGTCGGTATAACCACCGCTGAGGTTCCGCATCCACCACCGACCAGGCTGCCCTACACGAACCGTGACAATGCTGCGCAGGGGCTGCAGGGTGTCTGCCGGTGCGGCGTGTAGTCGCGGTTCGCCTCCGACACGTTCGACGGTGCGCATGTCGAGGTCGAACCGATAGACGGATCCGCTGGAGGTAGTGACGAGCCAGATACCGGTGTCGTCAACGGTGAGCTCGTTTCGAGTGTCAGCCATCGCCCTGGCACCCCGAGGGCTCACCACGCCACTTCGCGCGGGCGCGAGCTTCCTCTTCATCCGCTTCTCGTTGGGTGAGCGAGTACCAAACGGGCTCGCACAGCTCGGCGTAAGTCCAAGTTTCGAAGTCCTCGGTGAGGAACCTGACCCAGGAGTACGTCCTCCTATACGTGTCCGGGCCGGTCTTGACCCAGGAGTCAGGCTGTAGCCCCGGGCTGGCGTGGGTGAATACCTCACCGACCGGCATCGACCGCAGGAATGCAGGCACATCCATCTGGCCGTCAGTAACCATCGGATCCGTCCTCAAACGCGCTTAGGACCTTGTAGTGCCTGGCTTGAACCGCGCGGCACCCGTCGCAGACGCCGTGGTGGGCCTCGTTGTTGGCGCTCCTGCCACAGTGTTTGCAGAGATGGCGCGTGGCGGCTCCGAGCACTACAGCTAGTGCCGGGACATGGCTGTCGTCCCCTTCGATGAAATCGAGGGCCATATGATCTTCGCGATCGGTGATCAGATAGTCAGCGGATGGGGAAGCGCCGCCGAGGTTCTGGATGGTGTCACGCACCGGGCGTGCCCAGCCTGCAGGCACCCGCAAGTCTGTCTCGTAGGCGAGGAGGGTCTCGGCTTCCGCCGCATCGTCAATGAGAGGAAGGCGGGGGTCGAACGCGATTTCGACGCTGACCAGAGTGCTTCCACGCAGGCTTTCGTAGACGTCACAGCGGGCGCCCGGTCGCTTATGGCGAGACTTCGCCGGTCTGGCGCAGAGTTCGCACGTCCGGGATGCAGTGGTGTTGACCCAACGACTGGTCGGGGATTCTGTCGGGTCGTGGCCGTCGAGAATTGTTCCGCCTGTTGCGTTGAACCGAAGCGTTCCGCCGCACCTTTCCATTCGGAGCGCGCAGACTGGTCGCCGCGCCATCACATACGTTGCGAGCATCAATCCGACAGGAGCCCACCCGAGCGGAAGTCGCGATTCGACACCGGGGAGACCGCGGAGCGCCATCCAAGCCACCACAGCTTCCGGGAGAGGGCGGAGTCTCGCCGCCCTCGGGTAGTCATTCATCTCTTCTCCGTGTTCTGAGCCGAACGATGTCAGGATAGTGTAGATATATATAGACAGTAAAGACTGTTTTACCTGGTTATTTTTGAAGGGATCTCGTCATGCACGGTTCGCCCGGGTGAGCGACGACAACATTCAGGATGTGACCGAACAGCTCATCCGAAATGTCAACAATGCGATCGGAGACGCCAGCCTTACCGAGATCTCAGAACGGGCTGGGCTAAGCGAAAGGAGGCTCGCAGCGATCCTCGAACGGAGGCAGACGCCTGACCTGGCGGACATCCGGGCGCTCGAGAATGCTCTAGACACAGATCTCTGGCCGTGAAGCGCCTCACAAGCAGCCGAGAGCCGACCCGCTAACCTCGACATATGCCTCGGGAGCGAACCGGACCGAACCCGGTCACTGGCGCTGGGCGCCCAGCCCGGCAACCCCCGAACCACGGCGCAGGCGCAGACTGGCTAGCTGAACCCATCGATGACCCGATTCAGGAAGCAGCGCGCCAGTTCGCACTGAACCTGCAACGCGGTATCACCAAGAAGTGGGGCAACGTCAGCGGACGCCGGTCAGCCGAGCTGCTCGGGGTCGATCACAACACACTCCGCAAAGTTCTCCTCGGAATGACCTACCCAGACCTCCCATTCATCGTGACAGTGGAGTCGCATCTAGGTCGACGACTCTGGCCAACCCGAATGCGTTGAACCCGCGTCCGATGTCTTCGATATTGTCGTAGACAAGTCGCAGGAAAACGCATCGACAAAGGGGGATCGCCAAATGGCGACGTTCAAGATCACGACGGGCACCAAATCACACATTGATGTAGACGCCAACGAATACCGAATCGGTGATCAGTTCATCAACTTCTACGACGACAGAGGAGCCCAGGTTTACACCATCGGCGCCCAGTACGTTTACTCCATCCGGCGGGAAGACTCGAAATAAGCCACGGTGAGCTCTCTTGCCAAATGGCGGACAAGCAAACGCATCTAAATTCGGAACCCGTCTGACCAGCGACAAGGCCGCCGGAGAACAAGACAACCGGCAGGAACCAACGAATAGACGCGCAAGGTTCCTCGTTGCCGCAGCCATCGGCGTACTAGGTTTTGCGCTTCTGTTCGTGTCGTGGGCTCTAAGAGAGCTAGACCCGTGGACAAGCTCGACGTTGAGTAACGTCGCAGTCGCTGTAATCCTTCTGAGCCCCGCCGAGCTAACCATCGCCTGGATACGCAACGGATTCCGCCGAATAGAATCGGCGGCGCAAGACGCACTTGCCACGGCCGACGAAGCTAAGCAGACCGCCAACGCCACCGCTCAGAGCCTGGCGGACGTTCGGAACTTACTAGTCCAACGCCAAGAAGACGACCTCGAAGAAATCAAAGACAAGTATCGGAAGCTCGCCGCCAACTCGTCACGGGACACCCTCATCGATGCACTCCGATCCGCCACCTCGGACAGATTGATCACCGCAGCAGGTGTACGTTCACCGATCTGGGAAACCAACCTCCACTACAGATACGTCATCGACGGAGACGGTGGCGAGCTTGAAGTGCGCATTGAAGAAGACGACGGGACGATTGTCTCCAAGCACGTATGGGACAGCGGTGAAGAAGCAGCAGAGTTCTACCAGCGCCTGGTTCTCGCAGTTCGAGACACGGGCGAAGATCGCGGAACCGGACTCAACCTCCCAACGCATTCAGTCGAAGAGCTGTCCAAAATCCTCGTCGACGTTGTGCACCTACGGTCACAGGAACCAATGGGACATCGGAGCTCCCTGCAAAAGATCATCGAGAGGGTCGACGGTTGGTACTTTACAGAACGCTACGTCATCGCAGCAGAGCAGCTCAGCTACACCATCCGCATAGAAGACCTGCATCGAATGGACTGGGAAGAGCACCTTCGAAACAGAGGGTGGTACGACGCGGCGATCGCGATCCCTTTCGCGCGACGGCTCTACGGAATAACGAAGCAGGGATCGCGGTGAGAAATGGGCGCCAGACGACGACACGCCGGCATGCGCGGCGACACGCCGAAGAGCCGTTCGCCCCCCATTGAACCAGGGCTCACACAAAGCTGGTCAAACGGCGGAGAAACCTAGTGTCACCAAGCTGATTGCCGCGCGTATGTGCCGGTCGGATGCGAGAAATGTCACCAAGGGTGATTGGAATGTCAGGGCCGATGCGAGCCGACACGAATGTCGGTGGTTCCGCATAAAATCCGGGTATCACCAAAAAAGTTTGAAAACACTACATGTAGTGGAATGACAATCGTGTCATTCGGGTTATATAGTGGGTGAACACCGCAAGACGCGGAGTGCAACGAGACTTCTAGGGGAGGCCATCATGGACTACGAAAGCGACAGTGTTGGCGGCTACTCGGTTCCCGTCGACCCCATGGACCTGCTGCAGTGCGACAGCTGCCAGTAGGCAGCAGCACCAGCACGAGAACCCCGGTGGCTTCGGCCGCCGGGGTTCTTCTTTGTGTGGGGGACGTCCCGCCGAGCAGGCGCGGCCGAACGGCTCTGTCGAGCTGCGCCGCGAAGCGGGCGACCGGCCGGTTCTGCGGGCATCCGTAGAATGGGCGGGTGGCAGTGAACCCAGAGTTGCAGGGGCGGACGTTCGCCCCGACCAGTCCCTATCTCGTCGGGCGGGAGAAGATCCGCGAATTCGCGCGGGCCGTTCTCGCCACCAACCCGATCAGTTTCGACGTCGAGGCTGCGCACGCGGCCGGACACGCCGACCTGGTCGCACCGCCGACGTTCCCGGTGGTGGTTCAGGAGCAGACACTCGCGCAACTGCTGGCCGAACCGGATGCGGGCATCGACTTCAGCCGTGTGGTGCACGGCGACCAGCGGTTCAGCTACACGCGCCCCGTCGTCGCGGGTGACGAGCTGACCGCGACCCTCACCGTCACCAGCGTCAAATCACTCGGCGCGCACGCGATGGTCACGGCCGAGTCCGTCATCGTCGACGCGGACGGCGAGCATGTCGTCACCGCCGTATCCACCCTGGTCGTTCGAGGAGACGAGTGATGCCCGAGTTCGACACCCTCGCCGTCGGTGACGTCGTCGCCGAGCAGAGCTACCACCTCACGCGCGACACCCTCGTGCGCTACGCCGGTGCATCCGGCGACTTCAACCCCATCCACTACCGCGACGACATCGCGACGTCCGTCGGTCTCCCCGGCGTCATCGCTCACGGGATGCTCACGATGGGTCTCGCTGTGCAGCCGGTCGTCGACTGGGCGGGCGACCCCGCACGCGTCGCCGACTATCAGGTGCGCTTCACCAGGCCGGTGGTCGTCGACCCCGCGAACGGCGCGGACGTCTCGGTCGTCGCCAAGGTCGGCCAGCTGGATGCGGATGCCCGCGCCGCCCGCATCGACCTCACCGTGACCTTCGCCGACGCGACGGTGCTCGGCAAGGCGCAGGTCCGCGTCACGTTCGCCTGATGCCCGACCACGCTCCCCAGAATCCAGCCCAGGCGGCGTCCGGCGCGCAGGCGCCAACGCCGACTCCGGCGCTGTCGACGCTGACCACGATGCAGGTGGGCGGCGTTCCGGAGCGCCTGCTCGAACCGCTCACGCTGGGCGACCTGGTCGAGACCGCGCGCGACGTGTGGGACGAGGGAGGGGAGTGGGCACTCCTCGGCGGAGGGTCGAACACTATCGCGAGCGACGACGGGTTCGACGGAACGATCATCCACGTCGTCACCCGAGGCATCGAACGCCTCGACGCGCCGGCCGGACGCATCCGGTTGCGCGTGCAGGCGGGAGAGCCGTGGGACGCGCTCGTCGCCCACACCGTCCGCAACGGCTGGTCGGGCATCGAGGCGCTGTCCGGCATCCCCGGCTCGACGGGCGCGGCCCCGGTGCAGAACATCGGCGCGTACGGGCAGGAGCTGGAGTCGGCGCTGCTCGGAGTCGAGTTCCTCGACGCTGCCGCGGGGGAGTTGCGCACAATGACGCGCGCCGACCTGCGCCTCGGCTATCGCACCTCCGTGCTCAAGCAGGGGATGCGCGGCGTCGTGCTGTCGGTGGACCTCGAACTCGTGGACGGCAACCAGCCCGGCGGTTTGGGGGCGCCGCTCAGCGCACCCATCGCCTACGCGCAGCTCGCTGACACGCTCGGCGTCGCCCTCGGATCCCGGGTTCCTGTCGCCGAACTGCGTCGCGCGGTGCTCGCCCTGCGTGCGTCGAAGGGAATGGTGCTCGACCCCAACGACCAGGACTCCGTGAGCGCCGGCTCGTTCTTCACCAACCCGATCGTCTCCGAGAACTTCGCCCGCTCACTCCCCGCCACCGCGCCGCGCTGGCCGGTGACCCCGCCTGAGCCCGACCGCGTGCTCGGCCTTGAGGCCGGTGGCGTGTGGCCCGGCGACATCCCGAGCCTGGCGGGAGGCCCGTACTCGGTGAAGCTCAGCGCCGCCTGGCTGATCGAGCAATCCGGCATCCGCCGCGGCTTCTCCCTGCCGGGTTCCCGCGCTGCGATCTCGGACAAGCACACCCTCGCGATCACGAACCGCGGCGGAGCGACGGCCGCCGATGTGACCCAGCTCGCCTCCTACGTTCAGGCCCGCGTCCAGTCCGAGTTCGGCGTCATCCTCCATCCGGAGCCGGTACTGCTCGGCGTCGCTCTCTGACGGCCTTCGGCAGGAGGCCCTGCGCGCCACGCCCGCGCGTTCTCCGTCCGAACGGAGAATAGCCGCGAACATGGCGCACCCTCCTGCGGTGCCACCGGGACGGTGAAAGGTCCTGCCGGGCTGTCCGGCCGCCGCGCCCGGACGCGCGCGCTGTTCGCCCGCCGCGTCACGCGCGCAGCGCCGCCGCGAACGGCAGCACTGCGGAGGCGCCGGCTTTGCGCAGCGTGCGCCCGGCGACCGTGATCGTCCAGCGACTGTCGACCAGGTCGTCCACGAGCAGCACCGGCACGCCCTGCGGGATGTCGAGCCCGTCGGCGGAGAAGCGGTTCCAGACGGAGGACAGCCGGAACGCGCTGTTCCCTCCCGCCTCGCCGGACGGTCCGCCGTCGAGCAGGTCGAGCGTGCCGATGAACGGGAGACGACCGGCGTCGGCGAACCCGCGGGCGAGCGTCTGGACGAACTGCGGGCGACGACGAGACGGCATCGCGACCACCGCGGCAGGGCGCTCAGCCCAGTTCCAGTCGGCGAGCACCCGGATGCACGCGGCCAGCAGCGCGGGAGGGCACGGCTGGTCATCCGCGCCGGTGCCGAGAAGCTCACGCAGTGGACCGCCCCAGCCGAGGTCGGTGAGCCGCGCGAGCGCTCGGCCGGGTTCGAGCTGCTCGTCCGGCCCGATCTTGCCCTTCACTGCGACGCCGAGCCGGTCGGCGCCTGTGGGCCACAGCTTGCGCGGCTCGATCTCGACGCCGACCCTGTCGAGGGCCGTCGCCACCGAGGAGCTGGCCGCCTCGGCGATCGCGGCCGGATACCAGGGGCCGGCGCAGTTGTCGCAGCGACCGCACGGCTGCGCATCCTGGTCATCGAGCGCGCGCTGGAGGAACATCATGCGGCACTGGTCCGTGGACTCGTAGTCGAGCATCGACTGCTGCTCTGCCGTGCGGGCGGCGGCGATTCGTTCGTAGCGTTCGCGGTCGTACGTCCACGGCGTGCCGGTGCTGATCCAGCCCTTGGCGACGCGCTTGACCGCGCCGTCGACATCGAGCACCTTCAGCAGCAGTTCGAGCGTCGATGGCTTGAGGTCCACCTGGCTCTCCAGGGCGCGCGTCGACTGCGGCTCGGAGTGCAGGGCGCCGAGCACCGCATCCGCCTTCACTTCGGACGGCATGGATGCGGTGGCGAAATAATCCCAGATCGCCCTGTCCTCCTGCCCTGGCAGCAGCAGAACGTCGGCGTTGTCGGTGGCGCGCCCCGCGCGCCCCACCTGCTGGTAGTAGGCCACCGGCGACGACGGCGCGCCCAGGTGCACGACGAATCCGAGGTCCGGCTTGTCGAAGCCCATCCCCAGCGCGCTCGTCGCCACCAGCGCCTTCACCTCGTTGCGTTTCAGCCGGCCCTCGAGGTCTTCGCGCTCCGCCGTGTCGGTCTGCCCCGTGTACGCATACGTCTCGTGCCCGGCCTGGCGCAGCAGCCGGGCGGTGTCCTCCGCCGCCGACACCGTGAGCGCGTAGACGATGCCGCTGCCGGGCAACTGCGCGAGGTTGCTGACCAGCCAGGCCAGTCGAGCGCCCGCGTCGGGCAGCGTGAGCACGCCGAGCCGGAGCGACCGCCTGGCGAGGGGCCCGCGGATGGTGAGCACCGCTTCGTGGCTGCCCGTGCCCATCTGCTCCGCGACGTCGGCGACCACCCGCTCGTTGGCGGTCGCCGTGGTCGCCAGCACAGGCACGCCGTCCGGCATCGTGGCGATCAAGTCGCGGAGCCTCCGGTAATCGGGGCGGAAATCGTGACCCCAGTCGGAGATGCAGTGAGCCTCGTCGATCACCAGCAGGCCGCTGCGCGCGATCAGGTCGGGCAGGAACTCGTCGCGGAACTGCGGGTTGTTGAGGCGCTCGGGGGAGACGAGCAATGCATCCACGGTGTCGTCGCGGAGGCGTTGCGAGACGTCGTCCCACTCGTGACGATTCGCGGAGTTGAGCGTGACCGCGCGCACGCCGGCGCGCTCCGCCGCCGCCACCTGGTCGCGCATGAGGGCGAGCAGCGGGGAGACCAGGATGGTCGGCCCCGCTCCGCGCGACCGCAGCACCATCGTGGCGACGAAGTACACCGCGGATTTGCCCCACCCCGTTCGTTGCACCACCAGCGCCCGCCTGCGGTCGTCGACGAGCGCGGAGATCGCCTCGAACTGCCCGTCGTGGAACTCGGCCTGGGGGTCGCCGACGAGAGCGCGGAGCGTGTCGACGGCCTGGTCTCGTGTGGTGCTGGTGGTGCTCATGGACTCATCGTTCCAGAGAGGACCGACGCCGACGGCCCTCCGGTCGAGATCAGTGGAGAACTCGCGGGTGTGGACAACGCCCGCACATCCAGCCGGCCGCGCACAGTGCGGTCAGGCTCCGTCCTTCCGAATCCACCGGAACGTCAGCCGGCACGCCACCAGCCCGGCCACCAGCCAGATCAGCAGCACAACGGCCATCCAGCCGAGCTGCCAGCTCCCGCTCGGCTCCTGCGACTCGAACCCGGCCGGCAGGAACACGCTCCGCATCCCCTGCGCGATCCACTTCAGCGGGAAGATGCTCGCAATGTTGCGCAGCCACTCCGGCAGCAGGTTGAACGCCAGATACACGCCGGAGATGAACTGCAGCACGAGCACGATCGGGATGATCACCGCCGTCGCGCTCTTGCCCGTCCGCGGCACGGCGGACAGAGCGATGCCCAGCACGGCCGACGTCACGATGCCGAGTGCATAGATCCACGCGAACCGCAGCCACAGCGCTGGGTCGGTCGGCAGGGCGACCCCGAACAGCAAGCGGGCCATCAGGAGCAGCAGTGCCACCTGCAGGATGCTCGTGACGATCACCTGCCCCATCTTCCCGATGAAATAGGACACGACCGGAAGGGGAGTGCCGCCGAGGCGCTTCAGGGTGCCGTCGCTCTTCTCCACCGCGATATCGACGGCGAGGTTCTGCACACCGCTCAGCAGGATGCCCGCCGCGATCATCCCCGGCAGGTAGTAGGCGGCCTGCGTGATGCCTCCCGAACCGTCCGGCGCAGCGCCGACCTTGCCGAGACCCTGGAACGCGACGGAGAAGATGCCGAGCATGACGACGGGGAAGAGGAAGGTGAAGAAGATCGTGTCCGCCTGCCGGAAATAGGTGAGCACCTCGTACCTGATGCGGACGAAGCCGAGCGGGAGAGTCCTCATGCTGCCGACTCCCCGGACGCAGCGCCGGCGCTCGCCGACTCCGATGCCGTTGCGGCCTCCGCCGCCTGCACCAGCCCCAGGTAGACGTCCTCCAGGCTCGGCCGGATCACCTCCAGGTCGCGCGGCTCGCCCCCGGCCTCCGCCGTCAGCCGTGCGACCACGGCGGCGGGCGTCTCTGTCCGCTCCTCGCGCACCTGCCCGCCGGCATCCCGCCAGCGGACGATCGGGATGCGCGCCGCCCTGTCGCCGATGGTGTCCACCGCCCCGATGTCGATCAGCTCTCCGCGCGCGATCACCGCGACCCTGTCGCTGAGCTGCGCGGCCTCGTCGAGGTAGTGCGTGGTGAGGAGGATCGTCGTCCCCTCGCGTTTCAGCTCGCGGATGAGCTGCCAGAACTCGCGCCGCGCCTCAGGGTCGAAGCCGGTCGTCGGCTCGTCGAGGAACAGCAGCTCCGGCCGTCCGATCACTCCGAGTGCCACATCCAGCCGTCTGCGCTGACCACCGGACAGGTTCCGGATGCGCACCTTCGCCTTCTCCGCCAGGCCCACCGCCGCGATCAGCTCGTCCACATCCCGCCGTTCGGGGTAGAAGCGGGCGAAGTGCGCCACCTGCTCCCGCACGGTCACGTCTGCCGCCTCGCTGCCGGACTGCAGCACGATCCCGAGCCGTGCCTTCCAGGCAGACCCTCCCCGGTGCGGGTCGATGCCGAGGACGGTGACGTCGCCTCCGCTGCGATCCCGATATCCCTCGAGGATCTCGATCGTGGTGCTCTTCCCTGCGCCGTTGGGGCCGAGCAGGGCGAAGGTCTCGCCATGCTCGATGTCGAAACTCACGCCGCGGACGGCCTCGAACGAGCCGTACGACTTCCGCAGGTCGCGCACGACGACGGCGGCGCCGCCGGAGGGGCTGGAGCTCATGCCCCCATCATGCCCGTCGGCGGCGCTGCGCGCTCCTCACTCCGCCGAGAACGGCGAGCACGACGATGATCCCGCCTGCCACCGCGAGACCGAGCGCCCAGGCGCTCGCCGGCGTCAGGGATGCGAACCACAGCTGCGCGGCGATCAGCCGGTCGCGGGCGGAGAGCACGGCGAGCGTGCCCGCGGCGAACGCAATGAGGATGACGCCCCACACCACGCCGCCCCAGCGGATCTGTGCGCTGCCGCGGGATGCGGACGGTCGCGGCTGCGCGCCGGCGCCCGTTCCCGTGTCGAAGACGAGGGTGGGCTGGTCGTCCTGGTTCCTGGTGTCGCTCATCGTCCGTCCTCCGTTGTGCTGTTCTGCTGAGCGCTGGTGTCGGAGACGACGCTCACCTGGCTGGATTGGTCGACCCGCACGATCGCATCCGCCGTGGTCGACGGGCCGACGACCGTGCTCACGGTGCAGCGGCCGTCGCTGCCAGGAGTGCAGGCGTGCGCGATCGTGTTGCCGTCCCGGCCCGTGACGTTGACGCCCGTGCCGTCCGTCACGGCCACGATTTTGACGGTCACATCGCCCACGAGGTTGACGTGCGTCTCTCCGCTGCCCTTCACCAGGTCGATCACCGGGGTGCCTCTGCCGGAGAGGACCGTGTCGTCGACGCTGATCGTCGTGTCGCCGTACGCCTGGGCGTACTGGCTGCTGCTGGTCGGCACCAGGAACGCCCCGTCGAAGACGAGCTGCCTGTCGCGCGGCACCCAGGCTGAAACGAGGGTGACGACGGCGAGCAGGATGCCGAGGAAGATGAAGAAGCCGCTCCTGCGACGCGCGAGCCCCGCGATGAGCACGGCGACGCCGAACACGAACGTCGCGGCGGCGAAGGCGGCGGTCACGCCGTAACCGGACAAGCCGGTCGTCGGCTCCCATACGGCGGAGACGATCGCGGCGGCCACGAGTGCGAGGCCGATCGTCGCCCAGCCGAACGCTGCGCCGATCCGCGGGTTCGCCGCGCGGTACGCCCTGCGCTGCGCTGCAGCCTCAGCGGTGGCGACGGAGGCCTGGGCGCGCAGCTCGGCCGCACGCTGCCGCTTGACGGCGCGCATGTCCTCGTCGAGCCTGGCCTTCCACTGCGCGTGCTCCGCCTGCCAGGCGGCGTGCCTGGCCCGCCAGTCTGCGACGTCCTGCGATGAGGCACCGAGCGTCGGCGCCGGCGGTTCGGACGGTTCGGCGGTGACGTCCAGGGTCGGTTTGGCCGCCGCGGGGTCGGCGCTCGCCGCCGGGTCGAGGGGGACGATGTCTGCCGCATCCGGCGCCGCGGCGGTGCTCGGCGTGGCGTTCGTGCTGTCTGTCGAACGCTCCTGCTGCGTGGATGCTCCCGTCGCGTCTGCCGTCCAGACGCCAGGGCCGGGGGCGCCTGCCGCAGCGCCGGCTCCCGTGGCTGCTCCTGCATCGGAGACCGTGGAGGCAGCGCCGTCTGAGACGGTCGTTGTGGAAGGGCCGGCGGCGGAGGTGGAGCCGGCGGAGGAGGAGGCGAAGGTGGATCCGTTCTGCCCGGTGCCCGCTCCACGGTTCGTCCCCCACGCATCCCGCCCCCAGTTGCCGCGCACGGCCCAGACGATCAGGCCGGCGATCAGGGCGAGCACGATCAGCGTCCAGATCACCCGCCCGATCACGTCGCCGAGCGACGGAGAGCCCCAGAAGCCGCCGTTCGCCCACCAGATCCCCGGCGCCCACGGCAGGAGCGCCAGAAGCGCGAGCACGCCGATGCCGACGATGGCGGGCTGGAAGTCGCCGTCGAACAGCCGCTGCAGGTGGATGCGGTTCTCCCTGTCCGGAAGGAGCGCCCACGCCGCGGCGTAGATGAGCAGCATCGGGGCGCCGAGGATCGCGGCGACGACCACGATGCCGCGGACGATCAGCGGGTCGATGCCGATGCGGTGGGCGACGCCGGCGCAGACGCCGCCGAGCCAGCCGTCTGAACGCGTGATGCCGAGGCCGCGCATCCAGGTGAAGAAGGTGGTGCCGCGTCCGGCGAGGCCGCTGGCAGGGCCGCCGTAAGGCGCGCCTGGCGTTCCTGGAGAGGGCGGGGTGGTCGAGTCGTGCTGTGACATGCTTCGATCCTGGCGCGGCCCGGATGGGCGCCGGTATCGGGTATCACCCTGAGTCGTCCCTGATTCGCGGCGCCCGGGGTGTCGGGGATGAGCGGAGTCTGCTTGGATTTCACCGTGACCGACACGTTCGCGCCTGGAAGCGCTCCAGCCGCCCGCCCTCCGCGGGTGCCGCTGGCGCGCCCGCGGATATGCGAGCTGAGCGGGGTGAGCGTCGCGCTCGCCGACCACCTGGGTTGGCCGGTCACGATGGTGCGCTGGCTGTTCGTGGCCCTCGGTCTCGTCGGCGGAGCGGGCGCGCTCCTCTATCTGTGGCTGTGGGCGCTCACCCCGCTGCGCCCTGCGACAGCGGCCGACCCGCAGGAGCAGGTGGTGCGTCGCATCCCCGTTTCCTGGCTGCTGCTCGGGGCCTCGGGGGTCGCCGGAGTCGCGGCGGTGGCGCTCGCCGCTGTCGGATCGTCTCCGTTCGGGCTGCTCGCGGCGATCGGTGCGAGCATCCTGTTCGCAGTGGCCTGCGTCGCCTGGGACCAGCTCGTCGACATCGGGGACGTCGCCCGCGGCCCTGCCACCTCGCGCACGCTGCGCATTGCGGCCGGCGCGTTCCTGGTGGTGATCGCCGTCGCGCTGAGCTCGCTTGTCGACAGGGCGGGCACCGGCTGGCTGTGGCTCGGGATCATCGCGTCCACATTCGCGGGAGCCGCCGTACTTGTCGGACCGTGGGCGCTCCGGCTGTGGCGTGAGCTGATCGCCGAACGAACGGCGCGCATCAAGGAGGAGCAGCGCGCGGAGATCGCGGCGCACCTCCACGACTCCGTGCTGCAGACGCTCGCGCTCATCCAGAACAGGGCAGGTGCGTCGAGCGAGGTCGCCCGCATCGCCCGCGCCCAGGAGCGCGAACTGCGCGAGTGGCTGTACGCGGACGCAGGCGACGACAGGGATGCGCAGGTCCGCGACCTCGCCTCCGACCTGCGGGCCGCGGCCGCTTCCCTCGAGATCGACCACGCCGTGCACTTCGACGTCGTCGCCGTCGGCGAGCCGGTCGAGCACGCGCCGTCCGAGCTCGCCGCCGCTGCCAGGGAGGCCATGCTGAACGCGGCTCGCCACGCAGGAGGCGAGGTCTCCGTCTACGTCGAGAGTCGCGCAGGCGGGGTGGACGTGTTCGTCAGAGACCGCGGCCACGGCTTCGACGTCGACGCGCTGCCGGAGGGCAGGCTTGGCGTTCGGGAGTCGATCATCGGCCGGATGCGCAGGGCGGGCGGACACGCGACCGTCACCTCGCGCGAGACAGGCACGGAAGTCCAGCTCAGCATCGAGTACGCGAACGAGGCACCATGACAGACCACCAGAACGACGCACAGGATGCCGCATCCACCGCACCCGCAGCGGATGCCGCGGCCGACCGATCGGACGCACCCACCGCATCCACCCCGGCCCCGATCACCGTCGTGATCGTCGACGATCACTCCATCTTTCGGTCCGGCCTGCGCGCCGACCTCGACCACAGACTCACCGTGGTCGGCGAGGCCGCCGACGTGGATGCGGCGGTCGCGGTCATCCTGGCCACCCGCCCCTCCGTCGTCCTCCTCGACGTTCACCTGCCTGGCGGCGCGGGCGGCGGGGGAGCCGAAGTGGTTCGGAAGACCATCGCCGAGTGCCAGGACACCCGTTTCCTCGCCCTGAGCGTCTCCGACGCTGCAGAGGACGTGGTCGGCGTCATCCGGGCCGGCGCCCGCGGTTACCTCACCAAGGGAAGCTCCGGCGGCCAGGTGAGCGACGCCGTGGTCGGCGTCGCGGGAGGGGACGCCGTGTTCTCACCGCGCCTGGCCGGTTTCGTGCTCGACGCCTTCGGGGCGGCAGCCGGGGAGCAGGCGGAGTCCACGGACGAACTCGACAGACTGTCTGCGCGCGAGCGCGAGGTGATGCGCCTCATCGCCCGCGGGTACTCGTACAAGGAGGTCGCTGCCGACCTGTTCATCTCGATCAAGACCGTCGAGACCCACGTCTCCGCTGTGCTGCGCAAGCTGCAGCTCTCGTCCCGCCACGAGCTCACGGCGTGGGCACTGGAGCGGAAGCTGCTCTAGGCACCGTCCGGCGAGGCGAACAGGCGCTGCATCCTGCGCACGCCTTCGAGCAGTTCGTCGTCGCCGAGGGCGTACGACAGCCGTAGGTAGCCGGACGGCCCGAACGCCTCGCCCGGCACCGTCGCGACCTCCGCCTGCTCCAGGATGAGGTCGGCCAGCTCGAGGGATGTGGTCGGCGTAACGCCGCCCCAGGTGCGACCGAGCAGCCCGGAGACGTCAGGGTAGACGTAGAAGGCGCCCTGCGGGGTCGGGGTGACGATGCCGTCGATCGCATTCAACTCCGCCACGATCGTGCGGCGGCGACGGTCGAACGCAAGCCGCATCTGCTCCTCCGGCTCCTGCGTGCCCGTGAGGGCTTCGAGGGCGGCGCGCTGCGAGATGTTGGAGACGTTCGATGACAGGTGCGACTGCAGGTTGGCCGCTGCGGCGATGATGTCGGATGGGCCGACCATCCAGCCCACCCGCCAGCCGGTCATCGCGTACGTCTTGGCGACGCCGTTGACCAGGATCGTGCGGTCCGCGAGCGATGGGACGGCCTCGACGATCGAGACGGCCTTCACGCCGTCGTACGTGAGGTTCTGGTAGATTTCGTCCGCGATCACGAACAGGCCGTTCTCGTCGGCCCAGCGCCCGATCTCCTCGACCTGCTCCGGCGAGTACACGGCGCCCGTCGGGTTGGACGGGGAGACGAAGAGCAGCACTTTGGTGCGGTCGGTGCGGGCGGCCTCGAGCTGGTCGACGGTCACGAGGTAGCCCTGGTCCGCCCCGGCGAAGACGTCCACCTGCACGCCCCCCGCGAGTTTGATGGCCTCTGGGTACGTGGTCCAGTACGGGGTCGGGACGAGCACCTCGTCGCCGGGGTCGAGCAGCGTGGCGAAGGCCTGGTAGACGGCCTGCTTCCCTCCGTTGGTGACGACGACACGGGATGCGGGCACCTCCAGCCCGGAGTCCCGCCGCGTCTTCTCCGCGATGGCCTCGCGCAGCTCGGGGAGACCCGCCGCCGGCGTGTACCGGTAGTTGCGGGGATCGTTCACAGCCGCGACGGCCGCGTCCACGATGTTCTGCGGCGTGACGAAGTCCGGCTCTCCCGCTGCGTAGCTGATCACGGGGCGGCCCTGCGCCTTGAGTGCCTTCGCCTTCGCATCCACCTTGAGCGTCGCCGATTCGGCGATGGATGCGATCCGTCTGGAAATGCGCTGCTGTGCGGTCACGGGGCCCAACTTTACAGTGCGGTCCACGTCACATACACTTGGTCGCGGTAGTTGAAATCTGCCAAGCTTTTTTGCGCCCTTTTTCACTTGAGGACGGTCGGCGGAACTGCCTCGCTCGCTGAGGAATCTCCGAGCGTGATCGGCTAGCCTTGGTCGAGAAGGTGCGCGGGAAGGCTACGCGATTTCGCTTTCATAGGGCGGTGGCTCAATTGGTAGAGCAGCGGTCTCCAAAACCGCAGGTTGCAGGTTCGAGTCCTGTCCGCCCTGCAAGTCGTCGCTTCAGGTGGCGACCCACGAAAGGTGTAACAAGGTGGCCCGAAAAGTTATCGACGAGCCGAGCGAGGAAATCGTCGCCAACGCGAAGAAGGACCGCGCCGCAAAGCGTGGACCCTTCGCACGGATCGCTCTGTTCATCCGCCAGGTCATCGGCGAACTGAAGAAGGTCGTCACCCCGACGCGCAAGGAACTCCTGAGCTACACCGGAGTCGTGCTCGTCTTCGTGGTGATCATGATGGCGCTCGTGTCCCTGCTCGACTGGATCTTCGGACTCGGTGTCGTCTGGGTCTTCGGAAACCCGTCCTGAACCCTCGCCGACGTCACGGCCTTCCCGAGAGCCGCGTGACCGGCTACCGACAGAAATGGAATGAATTCAGTGTCTGAGACAAATCGCGACGACGTGGACTGGGCGACCGCAGCCGAGCAGTCCTCCGAAGACGATGAGGCGCAGACCGGCAACGTTCTGGCCAGCGAAGAGGAGTCGGTCGACGCAGCGGAGCACGAAGCCCTGCACGTCGTCGCAGAGGACGGAACCGAGATCGACCTGGATGCGGTCCTCGACGCGATGGCGGAGGCCGTCGACCCCGAGGCCGACCGCGCCGTGGACGAGGCCCTCGAGGTCGACGACGACCAGGAGGCGGAAGCCGCCGTCGAGGCCGTCGAAGACGAGGACGAGGCAGCGACGGACCCGTACGAGGAGTTCCGCGCCGAGCTGCGCAGCAAGATCGGCAAGTGGTACGTCATCCACTCGTACGCCGGTTTCGAGCGCCGCGTGAAGTCGAACATCGAGAACCGCATGGTCTCCATGAACATGGAGGACTTCATCTTCGAGGTCCAGGTTCCGATGGAAGACGTGGTCGAGATCAAGAACGGCCAGCGCAAGATGGTCAACCGCGTGCGCATCCCCGGCTACGTGCTCGTGCGCATGGACCTCAACGAGGACAGCTGGTCCGTCGTGCGGCACACGCCCGGCGTCACCGGCTTCGTCGGCAACGCGCACAACCCGACGCCCCTGCGCTTCGAAGAAGCATTCTCGATGCTGAAGAGCCTCGTGCAGATCGAGGCGGCTCCGGCGAAGGGCGCGGCGAAGGGCCAGAAGGCCGCTCAGCGCGTCATCCCCGCAGAGGTCGACTTCGAGATCGGCGAGACCATCACGATCAAGGAAGGCTCGTTCGCGGGCCTGCCCGGTTCGATCAGCGAGATCAAGCCGGAGAGCGGCAAGCTCACCGTCCTCGTCTCCCTGTTCGAGCGCGAGACCCCGGTCGAGCTCAGCTTCGACCAGGTCACCAAGCTCTGATCGACGAGAGCCCCAAGCACCCAGTTTTCTAGAACACCGGATCTCGGAAAGGCCGAGAAACCGGGAGAGCCGTTCAGGATCGCATCCCGAACGCTCGAATACACAAAGAAGGAAGAAACATGGCACCGAAGAAAAAGGTCACTGGTCTGATCAAGCTTCAGATCAACGCCGGCGCCGCCAACCCCGCACCGCCGATCGGTCCGGCGCTGGGTCAGCACGGCGTCAACATCATGGAGTTCTGCAAGGCGTACAACGCGGCGACCGAGTCGCAGCGTGGCAACGTCATCCCGGTGGAGATCACCGTCTACGAGGACCGTTCGTTCACGTTCGTCCTCAAGACGCCGCCGGCCGCTGAGCTCATCAAGAAGGCCGCAGGCGTCCCCAAGGGCTCCGGCGTCCCGCACACCACCAAGGTCGGCAAGCTGACCCAGGAGCAGGTGCGCGCGATCGCCGAGCAGAAGATGGTCGACCTGAACGCGAACGACATCGACGCAGCGTCGAAGATCATCGCAGGCACCGCCCGTTCGATGGGCATCACGGTCGAGGCGTAAGCCCTCGTCCTTCACAGACACATCCGTGGCAGAGCCGGCCAGGCTCGCACCACATTCTCGACAGGAGAAACCACATGGCACAGAAGTCAAAGGCCTACCGGGCCGCGGCCGAGAAGATCGAGGCCGGAAAGTTCTACACCCCCACCGAGGCCGTCACGCTGGCGCGTGAGACCGGCTCGAGCAAGTTCAACTCGACCGTCGAGGTCGCGCTGAAGCTCGGCGTCGACCCGCGCAAGGCGGACCAGATGGTCCGCGGTACCGTCATTCTTCCTCACGGTACCGGCAAGACCGCGCGCGTCATCGTGTTCGCGACGGGTCCGGCCGCCGAGGCTGCGATCGCCGCAGGCGCTGACGAGGTCGGCGGCGCCGAGCTCATCGAGAAGGTCGCCGGTGGATACACCGACTTCGACTCGGCCGTCTCCACCCCGGAGCTCATGGGCCAGGTCGGCCGTCTCGGTAAGGTGCTCGGCCCGCGTGGCCTCATGCCGAACCCTAAGACCGGCACGGTGACCCCGGACGTGGCCAAGGCCGTTTCCGACATCAAGGGTGGAAAGATCGAGTTCCGCGTCGACAAGCACGCCAACGTGCACTTCGTCGTGGGCAAGGCGGCCTTCACCGCGGAGCAGCTCGACGAGAACATCAAGGCTGCGCTCGAGGAGATCATGCGTCTCAAGCCGTCCTCCTCGAAGGGCCGTTACGTGCAGAAGGGCGCCGTGTCGACCACGTTCGGCCCCGGCATCCCGCTGGACGTCAACGCCATCTAAGCAGGCTCGTTTTGTTCGAAAAGGTCGTCTCCGGTTTCCGGAGGCGGCCTTTTCTGCGTGCGCGAGCTGTTCTGCGCTGAGAATTCTTCAGTCGTGTAAAAGAATGCAACAGAACTGTCTACCCCTCTTGTGGCGGTAGAACTGTGGGGTCTACTCTCGCGATTGGCGCGCGTCGCGCGCCGCTCACTGTCGAGTAAGGATCAACTTCATGACAACTCGCACCACCAGACGCGTCCTTCACAAAAGGACCGTCGGAATCATCGCCACCGCGGCCGCCGCGGTGGCTTTGTCGATGGCGGGGACCGGAGCAGCGAACGCGGCCGACAGGGTCACCTTCGCCGACTCCGTGCCGAGCTGGGCGACTGCAGCAAACGATGCAGGAGCCGCCCCGACGGACGAGACAGTCCAGGGCGAGATCTATCTCCCCCTGCGCGACCAGAACGGCGCAGAAGCGCTCGCGAAGGCCGTCTCGAATCCGGTCACCTCAGGCTTCCGCAAGGCGCTGAGCCCGAGCCAGTGGATCAACAGGTTCTCGCCGACGCAGGCGGACGCGGATGCTGTCGTCAGCTTCCTGAAGACCGCCGGCCTCACGATCACCGCCGTCCCTGCGAGCAGGCAGTACGTGGTCTTCCGCGGAACGCCCGACCAGCTCGGTTCGATCTTCGGAACGTCGCTGCACTCGTTCGACTACGCGGGCAAGAAGCTCGTCGCGCCGACCTCCGCACCGTCGCTCCCCGCAGCGGTCGGCACGAAGGTGTCCGGCATCAGCATCGAGCAGTCGCGCACGCTGACCAAGCCGGACTCGATCAAGCAGGGTGACCTCGGCGCATCCGGCACCCCGCAGCTCAGCCGCAAGGCGGCAGCTGCCCCGGTGGTCGCGACGCCGTGCTCCCACTACATCGGCGAGCACGTCGTGACCGTTCCTGCGAGCTACAACGGCCAGACGCAGTACAGCACGTTCAACTGCGGCTACACCCCGTCGCAGCTGCGTACGGCGTACGGCCTCGACAAGCTCAACAAGAGCGGCGTCAACGGTTCCGGCCAGACGGTCGCGATCATCGACGCGTACGCGAGCCCGAGCATCGTGAAGGACGTCAACTCATACTCGCAGCAGAACGGCGAGCCCGGCCTGAACAACTCGAACTACCAGCAGCTGGTCCCGAAGCCGAGTGACTTCACCGACCAGGAGCTGTGCCAGCAGCCGAGCGGATGGCAGGGCGAGCAGACGCTCGACGTCGAATCCGTGCACGGCATCGCACCTGGTGCGCGCATCCTGTACGTGGGTGGCACGGACTGCAGCGGTGGCCTCGACGTCGCCATGTCGAAGATCCTCGACAACAAGCTGGCCACGATCGTCAGCAACAGCTACGGAAACGTCGGAGAGGCTGTCCCGGCCGATGTGATCCAGGGCGAGGTCAACCTGCAGCTCCAGGCGGCAGGCGAGGGCATCGGCCTGTACTTCTCGAGCGGTGACAACGGCGACGAGGTCGCGAACCTCGGATACCCGTCGCCCGACTTCCCGGCTTCCTCCCCGTGGGTGACCTCGGTGGGCGGCACGAGTCTCGGCATCGACAAGAACAGCAAGATCTCGTTCGAGACCGGCTGGGGCGACACCGTCGACCAGATCGTCAAGAACCCGGACGGTTCGCTCGCATACGCTGAGCCGCTGCCTGGCACGCGGTTCGTCGGCGGAGCTGGCGGTGGAGTGAGCGCTGTGTTCGCTCAGCCCGACTACCAGAAGAACGCCGTCCCCGCCGCGCTGGCGAACGGTCACCGCGTCTCTCCTGATGTGGCCGCCCTCGCAGACCCCTACACCGGGTTCTCGATCGGCATCCGTCCGATCATCGACGACAGCACCCTGGAGACGGGCGACTACGTGAACGAGACGTACGGCGGAACCTCGCTGGCCACTCCGATCGTGGCGGCCCAGATCGCGATCGTGCAGCAGGCGACGCACGCGCAGATCGGGTTCGCGAACCCGACCCTGTACGGCATCAAGCGCATCCTGCCGAACGCCTTCCGCGACGTGCTGCCGCAGAACCCGACGCAGGCCGTGGCATACACCAGCGCAACCAGCGGCAACAGCTACCTGGTCTCCTTCGATCAGGACACCACGCTGAAGACCGCCAAGGGATACGACGACGTCACCGGCCTCGGCGGTGTGTCGTTCAACCTGCTCTCCCTGGTCGCAGCGGGACGCCACTAGCGTCCAGCGCACCGAAACGGCCGGTCGTCCCTTCTGGGGCGGCCGGCCGTTTCAGTATGGTGGTCTGGTGACCGTCATCATCCGCTCCGCAGAGGCACGGGATGCGCGGGGGCTCGCCGCCGTCGCCGCCGTGACCTTCCCGCTCGCCTGCCCTCCGCACACCACAGAGGAGGCGAAGGCGGCGTTCGTCGCGACGATGCTCTCCGAGGAGAAGTTCGGCGAATACCTCGCAGACGACGCCCGCGTGCTGCTGATCGCGGAGAGCGAGGACGGCGAAGCCGTCGGATACACGATGGTGAACCTCGGCGAGCCGGCGGACTCCGACGTGAGTGCCGCCATCCGCATCCGCCCGTCCAGCGAGCTGAGCAAGTGCTACGTGATGCCGGGCCACCACGGGGCAGGGGTGGCGAGCGGGCTCATGGAGGCGAGTCTCGCGGCGGCGGCGCAGGCCGGTGCATCCGGGATCTGGCTGGGGGTCAACGAGGAGAACGCCAGGGCGCAGCGGTTCTACGCCAAGAACGGGTTCGAGCGGGTCGGCTCCAAGCAGTTCCTGGTGGGCGACCGGCTGGAGGACGACTGGGTGATGGAGCGGGCGCTCTAGCCTTCCGCCACCTTCAGCACGATCTTGCCGCGCGTGTGGCCGGATTCGATCGCTCGGTGGGCCTCCGCGATCTGTTCGAGCGCGAAGATCTGATCGACGTGCACGCGTACGTTGCCTGACTCCAGCAGACGGGAGATCACGGCGAGCGTGTTGCCGTCCGGCGCAACCTTGAAGTCTGTGCCGCGGACTCCCGCTGCCGCCGTCTCCTCCTCGAAGGTCGGCCAGCTCCCGGTTGGCGCGTTGACGATGAGTCCGCCGGGGCGGAGCACCCGCAGGGAGCGAGTGCCCGTGTCGTCGTGAACGTTCCCGATCAGATCGATGACAACATCCACTTCGCCGGCGACGTCCTCGAACCTGGTGGTCGCGTAGTCGATGACCGACGACGCCCCGAGCGTGCGCAGCCACGAGGCGTTCGACCCGGATGCGGTGGCCGTCACCTGCGCGCCGAAATACGACGCGAACTGGACCGCGAAATGGCCGACGCCTCCGCTGCCGGCGTGGATGAGCATCCGCTGCCCCTCGTGCGCCTTCGCAACCTCCACCACCATGCCCCACGCGGTGAGCGCGGCCAGCGGCGCGCCGGCGGCCTCGATGTGCGAGAGCGTCGACGGTTTGCGCACCACGCTGAGACTCGGCACAGACACGTATTCGGCGTATGTTCCGCTGAACCGGGGGACCATCACCATCCCGAACACCTCGTCGCCCGGCTTGATCGGATGCGCGCGGTACGGCGACTCGACGACCACCCCGCTGAAGTCATGGCCGAGCACGGCAGGCAGGTTCCTGATGGCGCCGAAGACCCCACGGCCAGCCCTGGTCTTGGCGTCGATCGGATTCACGCTCGCCGCGACCACCTTGACCAGGAACTCCGCGTTCACCCGGTCCGGCGTCGCGATCTCGCCGATCCTCAGCGCGTCGGCGTCGCCCGGCTGGGCGAGAAGCGCGGCTCGCATCGTCTTCTGCATTCGTCGTCCCCTCATCGGCTGGTTCTCAGTCAATCCCGCCAATGCTTCAGGGGTGTTTCGGTCGCGTCACCGCTGATGAACAATGCGTTTCGGATACCCCCAGGACGTTTCCAGGGGCGGTCTGGTTAGGATGCTCCTCGTGAGCAGAGTGCTGCGTGTGGTGCGCCAACCGTTCGCGGCACCCATGCTCGCGCGCGGCTGGCAGCGCGCTGTGCCCGTGCTGCTGGCGCTCGGGACGATCGCGGTGCTCGGAGGCCTGACCATCATCTGGGCCGCGCGGCTGACCGTGCCGTACCCGGTCTACGTGAGCGAGCTCGGCGCCCAGGGCGCGCCGACCGCGACGCCGTTCGCCATCGCGCTGCTCTGCATCGCGGCCGGCGGGTTCTCGATCGCGCTGGCGAGCGGGCACATCCGGTCGTCGGCCAGGCTGCTGAACCGGTGGGCGCCGGCCGTCACGCTCGGGTTCGCGGCGATCTGCTTCGTGGTCGCGTCGCAGGTCACCTGCACTGCTGCGTGCCCCGTTCCGATCGCAGACCCGCGGTCGACGGTGCAGGACCTCGTGCACACGACGACGGCCGTGCTGGGCTTTGCGGCGGCGTGCTATGCGATGCTGCAGGTGGCGTTCGCCGGCACGGTGCCTCGGGTGGCCAGGTTCTCACTGGTGAGCTGCTTCGCGGTCGCCGCCATCACCATCGTCGGCGGACTGCTCGCGCTCGTGCATGTGGCGACCGACGTCGGGGCGTGGCTCGAATTGATCGGCACGACCGTTGCCATCGCGTGGCTGGCGATCTACTCGCTCACCTTGGTGCGCGTTCCCGTCGTCGCGGACTAGGCGACGAGGACGCCTAGGACGACTGCGGGCTGGTGGCGCGACGCAGCGCGTCGATGAGGTCGCCGGCCAGCGCCACGAGCTTCGCGATCTCGTTCTCGTCGCGGTCGACCCAGCGGCACTCCGGCTCGTCGTGCAGCGGCACGAACCCGGAGTGCTGCTCCCAGACGAACAGGGTGCGCTCCGCCCCGAGCACGTATTGCTGCCACCAAATCTGCCTCAGGTAGTTGCGCGGGACACTGCGGAACGGCTTGTTCGTGGTCTTGATCTCCGCAAGCTCGATGCTGCCGCTCGCGCGGACGGTCAGGCCGTCCGGTGTCGCGAGATGACGCCTGTCCCGCTCGGCGTGATAAAGCGCATCCGACGGCTGGATGCCGTGGGTGGCGGCCACCCACGCCGCGATCTCCGGTTCGCGTGAGCGGCCGTGCTGCGTGTACACGTTGCCGGAGAACCCGGTGCCGTGCAGCTTGTCGTACGCAGCGGACTGCACGGAACGCGGCGTGGAGAGCTTGGCGACGTCTGTCGCGGTGATGCCGCGGCTGCGGGCACGCAGCCAGCCGACCCTGTCGCTGGAGTGCGCGACGACCCTGGTGAGGTGCCCGCGGAGGACGCGGTCCGCATCCGGTGCTTCGAGCTGGAACTCGAGCTCGGCCTGCACGCGCTCCGCCTGCACGACCTCCGCCGGCCGAAGGTCGACGAGGGAGGCTGGGCGGGTCAGAACAGGATCGAGCACCCGTCCATTCTCTCTCGCATCAGCCGGCTGTGGCGGACCCCACGCCTGTCACGCCGAGCTGGCGGCGGGCCTCGTCGATCGTCTCGATCGTCTGCACAGCCTCGGCCAGTGGATGCACGGGCGAGTCGGTGCGACCTTCCGTCACGAAGCGCGCGAGGGCTGCCGCCTCGTACGACATGCCCTCACGATGCGGGCGGCCGTACGGGTCGTTCCAGTCGAGCACGGGCGCATCCCCGCCCTGCACCAGGCGTAGGCCGCTCGCCGACCAGAACGGGCTGCCGGTCTCGACGCGCGCCTCTGAGCCGCAGATCGTCGCGAGCGACGGCGTCGCGGCGCGCAGCCCGGTGCTGAGCAGCGCCTGCGCCCCGCTCAGCGACGAGAGGATGAGCGACACCTGCTCGTCGACACCCGTGGGCGCGAGCGTTCCTGCCGCGATCACTCCTGCCGGTCGGCCGATGGCGAACGACGCCCAGGACACGACGTACACGCCGAGGTCGAGCAGCGCGCCTCCGCCGAGCGCAGGATCGAAGAGACGACTGGTCGGATCGAAGCGCGCATTTCCGCCGAAATCCGCTGTGACGATGCGCACGTCGCCGAGCACGCCGTCGTTCAGGAGCTGCCGGATGATGTCGGTCTGCGGCAGATAGCGCGTCCACATCGCCTCCATCGCGAACACCCCTGCGGCTTTCGCGGCGCGCTCGATCCGACGGGCGTCCTCCGCGTCGGCGGCGAGCGGCTTCTCGA
Source organism: Leifsonia sp. Root227 (assembly GCF_001428745.1). Lineage (GTDB taxonomy): Bacteria > Actinomycetota > Actinomycetes > Actinomycetales > Microbacteriaceae > Leifsonia. Next base: position 604,672 of record NZ_LMIO01000001.1, read on the forward strand.
CCAGCACACTCTTGCCTGCTGCGATGGCGAGGAGGGCGTGCTCAGCGTGCTGGGTGTGCGGCGACGCCACGTAGACGACGTCCACCCCCGGATCCTCGACCAGCTCCACGTACGAGCCGTACGAGCGCTCCACGCCGTGCGCGGCGGCGAACGCGGCGGCGCGCTCCGCCGATCGGGACCCGGCTGCCACCACCCGCTGCGTCGTGTGCTTGTGCAGCGCATCCGTGAAGTCGGCGGCGATCCCGCCTGGCGCGAGCACGCCCCAGCGGAGCGGAGGCGCGTCCGTCGGGTCGGGGTGACGCGGGTCGGGGAGTGAGGTGATTCGGACCATGGGAACAGTCTGGCGCAATCGCCCAGCGTCGCTCCACACGAGAGAGAAAAACTCCTGTTATTAAAACATATCAATACTAGAACTGCGTATTTGTACCTATTAGCCTGAAGTTTCTGTTGAAACGGCTGGGTGCGGAGGGTCGCGCCCGCTCTTGTGAAAGGACTCGGATGCGTAAGCCCCTGTATGTGCGGCGATGGACGACGGGTGCCGCAGCCGCCGCCACGCTTGTGTTGTCGGCGTGTATCGGAGTCGCTCCAGCCGGAGCCGTGGGCGCTCCGGTCCCACCGACTGACTTCATGACCTATGACTTCGACACGGGCGAACGGATTGCGGACACTCCATACGATGGGGCCACGGGAAACAGCGGCTTCGTGACCGAAGTAGCCGACAACGCATTCCGCTTCACCGTGAAGATCGCAGCGGCGGCACGGGCTGAGCAGTACCGTCCGGTTCTGCAAGCGGTCGCCAACGAACTGCGGGCAGCAGGGGTCGCCGATCTGACCATTGCTCCCGGGCAGTTTTCACTCAGTCCCGAACCAAGCGCGACGGTGCCCCGGCACGAGATCCATTTCTTCACCTTGCCGTCCGGCCCGTGTGGGGCGGGTTTTGCCGGGTGCGCCATCGCTTATCAGCAGGGCAGAGCGAGCGGCAAAGACTTCGACAACCTCGTGACGGCCGCGAAGAACTGGATCTACCCCGTCGTCGACGGCTATTCGCCTCAGAACAAGCATCACGTGGTCGCACACGAGATCGGCCACGCGCTCGGGCTGAAGCATTACGACGCGCCGTTCCAGGGTGTGAATCAGGTGATGCATCCGTCGAAGTACGACTCGTCGACGTTCCAGAACGGTGATCGGGCAGGCCTCGCCTACCTGGGACGCGATGAGCGGCCCATCGGGACGCTCGAGCCGGTGACGTTCCCGTCGTCAGGGAAGATTCGTGCGACGGGATGGGCGTTCGACCCGGATCAGTGGAAGGCTGCGACGGTCAGGATCACAGTGGACGGCGGGATCGTCAAACAGTTCGACACGAGTGTCAATCGGCCGGATGTCAACGCGGCGTACCGGCTGCCCAGCTTCGCGCCGCGTGGGTTCGATGTGACGTTCGATGTCTCGGCGGCTTCACACGTGGTCTGCATGACAGTGCTGAATTATCCGCGTGACACATATACTCCCGCCGGTTCGTGTCAGACCGTCACCTCGAAGGGTGCTTTGACGTCGACACGCATTCAGGGCGGCGACCGCTATGAGTCCGCTGCAGCGGTGTCGCGCACGGCCTTCCCCACGTCTGCCCCTGTCGTGGTGGTCGCCAGTGGAGAGGCCTTCCCGGACGCGCTGGCGTCCGGACCGGTCGCTGCAAAGCTGGGCGGCCCGTTGCTCTTGACGCAGGGAACCGCGCTCACTGCGCCGACGAAAGCTGAGATCGCCCGACTCAAGCCGAGCAAGATCATCGTCTCCGGCGGCACTGCGTCGATCAACGACGCCGTCGTGAACGAGCTGAAGAAGCTGGCCGGGTCGGTCGTTCGTGTGTCGGGCGCCGACCGTTATGAAACGTCTCGGAAGCTTGCGTCGTATGCGTTCTCGAGCGCATCGGTCGCTTTCGTCGCTTCCGGGGACACGTTCCCTGACGGACTCTCCGCTGGTGCGGGCGCTGCGGGCAGGGGTGCTCCCCTGCTGCTGGTGAGCTCAGGTCCGACCGCCGCGGACGCGGCGACGGGGAGCCTGGTGAAGTCGCTCAAGGCGACAGCGGTCAGGGTGGTCGGCGGCACGGCCGTCGTGTCCGCGAGCACGCTGAACACGGTGAAGGCATCCGTCGCCGACACACAGCGGGTGGCAGGCGCCGACCGGTTCCTGACGTCGGTCGCGGTCGCGAAGAACTACTTCCCCACGGCCACTTCGCAGGTGTTCGTCGTGAACGGACTGAACTTCCCGGACGGGCTGGTCTCCGCCCCACTCGCCGCGGTGAAGAAGGCGCCCGTATTCCTCTCGCCCGGCCACTGCCTCAATCGCGAAGTACTGACCCAGATGGACAGGCTCGGCGCCTCTCAGCTCACTCTGATCGGCGGCACGACGTCGCTCAACGCTGATGTCGCTGCCGGACGGATCTGCTGATTCGACAGGGCCCGTCCGGAACACAATCGATAAGAAATAGATGATGCGTAAAACACCACTCACCGTAGCGACGATCGTGGGTGCTTTCGCCCTCGCATTCGCCGCCCCCGCCGCGAACGCTACGCCGACGGAGGCACCGCGCGTCACGGAGCGGCTGGCAGGCGCCGATCGTTTCGCGACCGCTGTCGCCGTCTCGGCGAGCGCGTATCCCGATTCGGCGCCGGTCGTCTATCTGACCAGCGGCGTCAACTTCCCCGACGCGCTGTCAGCCGGGCCGGTCGCCGCCACTCAGGGCGGTCCTGTGCTGCTGACCAAGTGGGACCAGGTTCCCGCCGTGACGACAGCCGAACTCAAGCGACTCTCACCGAAGAAGATCGTCCTCGTCGGCGGGACATCCGCGCTCGCGCCCAGCGTCGAGAAGAAGATGATGTCACTCGCACCCCAGGTCGTGCGCGTCGCAGGGGCCGACCGATACGACACGTCACGGCGACTGGCAGAGGCCACCTTCACCAGCCCGGTTTCGACCGTCTATCTCGCCACGGGCAAGGACTACCCGGATGCGCTTTCCGCTGGTGCCGCCGCAGGAACAGTGGGCGGCCCCGTCCTTCTGGTCGACGGCGACGCCGATCGGCTTGACGCCGCCACGCAGGCGACCGTGAAGAAGCTCGCGCCGGGGAAGCTTGTGGTCGCCGGTGGCCCGACGGCCGTCTCGGACGGCGTCCTCGCAAACGCGATGTCCATCGTTCCTGTCGCGTCCCGCGTTGCAGGATCGGACCGTTTCGAGACGTCGGCTGCGATCGGCAGCACATTCGGCAGCGCGACGCACGCCTACCTCGCCTCCGGCTGGAATTACCCGGACGCGCTCGTCGGATCCGCTCTCGCCGGCAAGAACGGTCAACCTCTGTACGTCATCATGCCCACGTGCCAACCAGCCGGCATGGTCCTCGGCGAACGCGAGCTGGGAATCACCGAGCTGACCATCATCGGCGGAACGCACACAATCAGGGACACCGCGATATCGACCCACGACGGCTGCAGCGTTCCCGGCCCTGCCATCCCCTGACCAACGACCGTGGGGGCCTGCGCTCATCGCCTCGACGAGCGCAGGCCCCCACGGCGCGCGACCTACCTCGGCCAGACGCCCGCATCCGGGTTGGAGACCTCCGGCGCCGTGCGTGCGCCGGCCACGGGAGCCGCCCAGCGCACGCCGTTGGCGAGCACTCTGCGCACCTGAGGGTGGAAGTACACCGGGTACTCCTGGTCGCCTGGGCTGAAGTAGAAGATCTTGCCGCGGCCGCGCGTGAACGTCACGCCGGAGCGGAAGACCTCTCCGCCGGTGAACGAGCTGATGAACACCAGGTCGTCCGGGGTCGGGATGTCGAAGAACTCCCCGTACATCTCCTGCGCCTCGATCACGATCGGCTGCTCGACGCCCTCGGCGATCGGATGCGTCGGGTTGACGTTCCAGACCAGCTCGCGCTCTCCGCCCTCCGGATTGCGCCAGGCGAGCGAACAGGTCGTGCCGAGCATCCGGATGAAGATCTTCGAGAAGTGCCCGGAGTGCAGCACGATGAGGCCCATGCCGCCGAGGACGTGCTGGCGAACGCGCTCAACGACCTCGTCTGCGACCTGGTCGTGGGCGATGTGCCCCCACCAGAGCAGCACGTCCGTGTCGTCGAGAACCTCCTCGGTGAGGCCGTGCTCGTCGTCGGCGAGGGTGGCGGTGCGCACCGCCACGTCGGAGCCGAGCACCTCGCTCAGCCCTTCGGCGATGGCGCCGTGGATGCCCGCGGGATAGATCGCGGCGATGTCCGGTTGGGTGGCCTCGTGGACACCCTCGTTCCACACGGTGACGCGCAGTGCTGACATGCTCATGCTCCCTTCGTGGCCGGCTCGAGCACGACTTCGGCGTTGCGGCGCGCCGACTCGTACGCCGCGTCGATGACGCGGGCGCGGTCGAGGGCGCGCGAACCGTCGTACTGCGACCAGTTGGCCTGATCCGCGACGTGCTCGAGGAAGGTCTCGACCACGGCCAGGTGGCCGCGGCCGGGGTCGGCGGCGACGCGCACGTCCGAGGTCGCCTCTCCTTCTCCGGTGAAGATCGTCAGCTCTCCGGCAGGCGCGTAGTCGACGACGCGCAGATCGGCGCCGCCCTCCGTGCCGTACAGCGTGATGCCGAACTCGTCGCCGGCCGGACGGTATGCCGCCCAGCTCGTCTCGAGCACGATCGAGCCGCCGCCTTCGAGGCGCAGCAGCAGGCTGGCGAGATCCTCGACCTCGTATGCGGAGCCGACGTCCTGCTTGTTGCCTGCAGCGCCGCCTCGGCCGCGGGAGCCGAGCTCCGAGTGCGTCACAGCGGAGACCGCGGTCACCTTCGGCTCGCCGAACAGGTGCAGCGCGTAGTCGAGCACGTGAACGCCGATGTCGATGAGCGGTCCTCCGCCCGCCATCTCGCGGTTGGTGAACCAGCTGCCGAGAGCCGGGATGCCCGCCCTGCGCAGCCAGATCGCACGCGCGTGGTACGGGCGGCCGATCTGGCCGGCGTCGATCGCGGCCTTCAGCGCCTCGATGTCGCCGCGGCGGCGGTGGTTGAACGCGACCTCGAGCACGCGGTCTGCGGTGTGCGCCGCATCCACCATCGCCTGCGCCTCGTGGGCGGTCCTGGCGATCGGCTTCTCGCTGAGCACGTGGATGCCGGCCTCCAGAGCGCCGACGGCGATCGGGGCGTGCAGGAAGGTCGGGACGGCGACGCTCACCACGTCGATCCCTCCGTCCTCGACGAGCTCGTGCCAGTCGCGGTAGAGGCGGGTGACGCCGTACTTCTCGCCGAGCTCGGCGCGCGGCCCGTCCTCCATGCCCGCGATGGCGACGAGTTCGACCCCTGGCAGGGTCGCGTACGCATCCATGTGCTGCTGGCCTGCCCAGCCGAGTCCGATGACGGCGGCTTTGATGGTCTCGCCGGGTTTCGTCGCAGTGGTCACGACTGTCCTTCCGTTCTGTGTTCCGTGTGGTGGTCGATGGGTTGTCGAAACGATTCGATTTCGCGGGGGTGGGGGCGGATGCGGGTGCTGGGGGACGGGCGCTGAGGCGGAGGTTCCTGGCTCAGCGGCCCAGGGGTCTCGCGTATCTCTGGTTGTCCTCGACGGGGTCGAGGGCGTGCTGGATCACCATGATCGCGGCGCCGATCACGCCGCCGGTTTCGCCGGAGCGCGACTGGGTGATCGTGAGGTGCTGCGTCGCCAGCGGTGTCGACCGCTGGTAGACGACCTCGCGGATGCCGGCGAGGAGTTGCTCGCCGACCCGGGAGAGACTGCCGCCGACGATGACGAGCGAGGGGTTGAGGAGGTTGACCGATGTCGCGATGACCTCGCCGAGGTCGCGGCCGGCCTGGCGGATCGTCTGGAGCACGGTCGGGTTGCCTGTGCGGGCCAGGTCGACCACATCGTCGCTCGTGCGTGCCGGGATGCCGAGCGCTGTCAGCGTGCGCGCGATCGCCGGGCCGGACGCGAGCGCTTCGAGGTCGGCGTCCTGGGCTCCGTGGCTTGGGGTGTCCGCCCCGAACGGCACGCGTACGTGACCGAGGTCGCCTGCCGAGCCCTGCGCGCCACGCTGCAGCCTGCCGCCGTTGATGATGCCGGCGCCGATGCCGGTCGCCACCTTCACGAAGAGGAGGTCGGACTGGTCGGGCCACATGAGGGCGTGCTCGCCGAGCGCGAGCAGGTTGACGTCGTTGTCCACGAGCACGGGGACGTCGAACGTCCTGCTGACGTACGCGGGGATGTCGAAGCGGTCCCAGCCCGGCATGATCGGCGGATTGACGGGCAGACCCGTCGAGTGCTCGACGGGGCCGGGCACGCCGATGCCGACTCCGACCAGCTCGCTCAGCGGGCGGCCGGAGGCGGAGAACAGCCGCTCTGCGGTCCCGAGAGCCCAGTCGAGGATCGGCTCCGGTCCATCGGTGATCAGGATGCGCTGCGACTCGCTGGTCAGGATGTTCCCCGCCAGGTCGGCGAGAGCGACGACTCCGTGCGTCGCACCGAGGTCGATCGCGATGACGACTCGCGACTCCGGGTTGAAGCGGATGCGGGCAGGCGGTCGTCCGCCCGTCGAAACGTCGTCGCCGGCAGGCGCGACGAGACCGGATGCGGTCAGGCTGTCGATCCGCACCGCGACCGTCGAGCGGGCGAGCCCTGTCAGCTCCGCCAGCTGGGCGCGCGTGCGAGGGACGCCGTCGCGCAGGATCGCCAGCAGGCCGGCGGCGTCCGGGGCGACAAGCGGCTGCTCGCGCACGCTGTCGGTCATGAGGGTATTGAACCACACGGTTCCTGGAGCGAACAAAGTCTGATTTCTCTCACGCGACTTTTGATTGACATTCGGCAGAAGTCTGGATTGAATGGGTACCGTCGCCATCAGGCGCGCCCCATCCACTCGACGAGGAGAAAAGTGTCGAAGTCCAACCTCTCCGTGCAGCTCTACACCGTTCGTGAGCTCCTGACCGACGACACGGTCGGCACCCTCAAGCGCATCGCAGACCTCGGGTTCACCCAGGTCGAGCCGTTCGCGTTCCTCGAATTCGGCGACGACCTGCGTCGCGGTCTCGAGGAGACGGGCCTGACTGCGCCCACCACCCACCAGGGATTCATCGGCGGCGACCTCGAGCCCGTCTTCGAGGCGGCCAAGGCCCTCGGCATCCCCACCGTCATCGACCCGTTCGTCGCGCCGGAGCGCTGGCAGACGGCGGAGAGCGTCGACGAGATCGCCGCTCAGCTCAACGAGGCGGCCGAGGTCGCGGCCCGCTACGGCGTCCGCGTCGGCTACCACAACCACGCCCACGAGCTCGAGAGCACGATCGACGGCGTGACAGCTCTGGAGAACTTCGCGAGCAAGCTCGCACCCGAGGTCGTCCTCGAGGTCGACACGTACTGGGTGGCCGTCGGCGGCCACGACCCCGTCGAACTCCTCGGCAAGCTGGGCGACCGCGTCGTCGCGCTGCACATCAAGGACGGCCCGGGCACCACGGAGACCAAGGACCAGGTCGCCGTCGGCAAGGGTTCGCTGCCGATCGAGCAGATCATCGCAGCGGCTCCGAACGCGCTCCGCGTGATCGAGCTCGACGACTCCCGCGGCGACCGGTTCGAGGCTGTCGCAGACAGCATCGAGTTCCTCACCGCCAAGGGCCTCGCGTGAGCGGCGGAAAGGTCGGCGTCGGCGTCATCGGCGCCGGCGTCATCAGCACCGAGTACCTGACCAACCTCACCACTTTCCCGGATCTCGACGTGCGCTTCGTCGCCGACATCGACGAGCCGCGTGCCAAGGCGCAGGCCGAGAAGTTCGGCATCGCAGGATCGGGCTCTGTCGCCGACCTTCTCGCCGACGACCAGATCGAGATCGTCGTGAACCTCACGCTTCCCCGCGTGCACGTCGAGGTGGCGCTGCAGATCCTGGATGCGGGCAAGCACGTCTGGAGCGAGAAGCCGTTCGCGCTCGACCGCGTCAGCGGCACCGAGCTGCTCACGGCTGCGCACGAGAAGGGGCTGCGCGTCGCGACGGCGCCCGACACCTTCCTCGGCGCCGGCATCCAGTCGGCTCGTCGTCTGGTCGAGAACGGCCAGATCGGCGCCCCGCTCACCGCCCTGACCCTCATGCAGAGCCCCGGCCCGGAGTCCTGGCACCCGAACCCCGACTTCCTGTTCCAGGAGGGCGCGGGCCCGCTGTTCGACATCGGCCCGTACTACCTCACCGCTCTCGTCCAGCTCTTCGGCCCAGTCGCGCGCGTCAGCGCGGTCGCGTCGAAGGCCAAGGAGTCGCGCGTCATCGGCTCCGGACCCCGCGCCGGAGAGGAGTTCGCCGTGACGGTGCCGACCCACGTCAGTGCGCTCTACGAGTTCGAGAGCGGGCAGACGGCGCAGAGCATCTTCAGCTTCGACTCCAAGCTCGGCCGCACGCAGTTCGAGGTGGCGGGTGTCGAGGGCACGCTGGTCGTCCCCGACCCCAACACGTTCGTCGGCGACCTTCTCGTCCACGGCGCCGACGGTGTCGAGACGTTCCCGTCGACCGGATCGACCTCGAGCAGGGGGACGGGCGTCGTCGAGCTGGCCCGCGCGATCCGCGCTGGGGTGCCGGAGCGCGCATCCGGTGAGCAGGCGTACCACGTGCTCGACGTCATGGTGTCGACCATCGAGGCCGGGCTCGCGGGTGCTCCCGTCGAGGTGCAGAGCACCGTCACGGTCGCACCTGCCCTGCCGGAGGATTGGGACCCGCGCGCTGCCACCCTCGGGCAGGATGGCTGAATGACGGAGAAGACGGCAGGACCGCGGCCGAGAGTCGCCATCGTCGGCGGCGGATTCATGGCGCAGGTGCACTCCAGGGCCGCCCGCAACGCGCGGGCGGAACTGGCGGGCATCGTCTCGTCCAGTCCGCAGAAGTCCGCCGCTGCTGCGGCCGACCTCGGCATCGCCAGGGCGTACGACTCGCTCGACCAGGTGCTCGCCGACGACACGATCGACGTTGTGCACGTCTGCACGCCGAACGCGCTGCACGCAGGGCAGGCCGCCGCGGTGCTCGCCGCAGGCAAGCACGTCGTCTGCGAGAAGCCGCTCACCACCACGGTCCGGGATGCGGAGGCGCTCGTCGCCGCCGTCGGCGACCGCACCGCGACGGTGCCGTTCGCCTATCGCTTCCACCCGATGGTCCGAGAGGCCCGTGACCGGTTCGCATCCGGTGCGGCAGGCCGGGTGCTCACCGTGAACGCGTCGTACCTGCAGGACTGGCTCCTCGGCGCCGACGACGACAACTGGCGGGTGGATGCGGCGTCAGGCGGCCGCTCCCGGGCGTTCGCCGACATCGGCTCCCACCTGGTCGACCTGGTCGAGTTCGTCAGCGGCGACAGGGTCTCCCGCGTCTCCGCCACCAAGAAGACCTACTTCTCCGACAGGGCGGCGCACTCCGGCATCACCACGGAGGACGCGGTCGCCGTCGTCATCGAGACGCGTTCAGGCGGCATCGGAACGCTCCTGGTTTCGCAGGTCGCCCCCGGCAGGAAGAACCGTCTGCTGCTCGAGATCGCCGGGAGCGCAGAGAGCGTCGAGTTCGACCAGGAGCAGCCGGAGACGCTGTGGGTCGGCAAGCGGAAGGGCAGTCTGCTCATCCCGCGCGACGCCGATCAGCTCAGCGCGGACGCCGCACGCCTGTGCGTCGTGCCGTCCGGGCATCCACAGGGCTACCAGGATGCGTTCAACGCGTTCGTGGCAGACACATACGCGGCCATCGGCGGGGCTGACCCCGACGGGCTGCCGCGCTTCACCGACGGGCTGCGCGCCGTTCGGGTCACCGAGGCCGTGCTCGACTCAGCGGAGTCCGGCACATGGATCGAGATGGGAACAGAGGAATGACAGACAACGCGAACACCGGCAAGGAGCTCGCCAGCACGCATCCGGTGACGCTGTTCACCGGGCAGTGGGCCGACCTCACGCTCGAAGAGGTCGCCCAGTACGCGAGCGAGTGGGGCTACGACGGCCTGGAGATCGCCTGTTCAGGCGAACACCTCGACGTGTGGAGGGCGGCGGAGGACGACGCGTATCTGCAGGGCCGCCTCGACATCCTGAATAAGTACGGACTCAAGGTCTGGGCCATCTCCAACCACCTCAAGGGTCAGGCTGTCTGCGACGACCCGATCGACTTCCGCCACCAGGCGATCGTCGGCTCGAAGGTCTGGGGAGACGGCGAGCCGGAGGGTGTGCGCCAGCGCGCCGCCGAGGAGCTGAAGCTCACCGCGAAGGTCGCCCGCAAGCTCGGCGTCGACACGGTGGTCGGGTTCACCGGCTCCAAGATCTGGCCGTACGTCGCCCAGTTCCCGCCCGTACCCGCCGACGTGATCGACGCCGGATACCAGGACTTCGCCGACCGGTGGAACCCCATCCTGGATGTGTTCGACGGCGAGGGCGTCCGCTTCGCCCACGAGGTGCACCCCTCCGAGATCGCCTACGACTACTGGTCCAGTGTCCGGTCGCTCGAAGCGATCGACCACCGCGAAGCGTTCGGCTTCAACTGGGACCCGAGCCACATGATGTGGCAGGACATCGACCCTGTCGGGTTCATCGTCGACTTCAAGGACCGCATCTACCACGTGGACTGCAAGGACACGCGGCTGCGCCCGAAGAACGGCCGGGCCGGTGTGCTCGGCTCGCACCTGCCGTGGGGCGACCCGCGTCGCGGTTGGGACTTCGTCTCGACCGGGCACGGCGACGTGCCGTGGGAGGACTCCTTCCGTGCGCTCACCTCGATCGGCTACGACGGCCCCATCTCGATCGAGTGGGAGGATGCAGGCATGGACAGGCTGCACGGCGCCAAGGAAGCGGTCGGCTACATCCGCTCGCTGCTCTGGAAGCAGCCCACCGCGTCGTTCGACGCCGCGTTCAGCAACCAGGACTGAGTCAGACCGAACGATCCGGCACCGGCCGTCGGCGCGCAGGCGTCGGCGGCCGGTGCTTGGATGGGGTCATGACGGACAGTGGACGACGCAGCAGAATGCCCGTGACCGAGACGACGGTTCGCGGTGAGGACTGGTACGGCCGTGACCTCGACGGGGACGAGTTCGAGCGGGTCGAGTTCATCGACGTCGACATGACGGAGCTGACCAGTTCCGGCGCCGTCTTCACCGAGTGCACCTTCCTCAACGTCAAGTTCAACGTCAGCAGCCACACAGAGTCGGCGTTCGTGAACTGCACGTTCACCCGCTGCAACTTCTTCGACACCAGCTTCACCCGCTGCAAGCTCACCGGCAGCCAGTTCGACGGCTGCGAGTTCGGCCTGCTGAAGGTCGTCGGAGGCAACTGGTCGTTCACGAGCTTTCAGAAGGCCGAGCTGCGCGGCGCCGACTTCACCGGCGTCCGGCTGCGCGAAGCCGATCTGGGCTATGCACGCTGCCAGGAGGCCACCTTCGCCGGGTGCGACCTCTCGGCGTCCTGGTTCGAGGGAGCCGACTTCAGCGGGGCGACGCTGCGGGGGAGCGACCTCACCGGCCTCGACCCCCGCAACACCACTCTCAGGGGCGCCGTCATCGACGACCGCCAGGCGGTGGCGATCGTCGAGGCGCTCGGGCTGGTGGTTCTGCCGGCCTGAGTCAGGCCACGTCCTTCACCTGGCCGTGTTTGATGTGCAGGCGACGCTGCGCACGCTTCGCGACCGCGGAGTCGTGCGTGACGATCACCAACGTCAGACCGCGGTCGCGCCAGAGCCCTTCGAGCAGGTCCATGATCTCGTCACGGGTCTCCTCGTCCAGGTTGCCCGTCGGCTCGTCCGCGAGCAGCACGTTCGGGTTCTTCACCAGAGCGCGCGCGATGGCGACGCGCTGCTGCTGACCGCCTGACAGCTCGCTCGGCAGGTGGCTGCCGCGGTCGGCGAGGCCGACGGAGGCGAGCGCTTCCGCCGCGCGCCTCTTCCGCTCATCGCTGCTCACCTTGAGCGGTGCGAGAGCGGTCTCGACGTTCTCCTGGGCTGTGAGCGTCGGGATGAGGTTGAATCCCTGGAAGACGAACCCGATCTCGTTGGCCCTGATGGCGGTGAGCTTGCCGTCGCCGAGCCCGGACAGGCTGGACTTCTCCAGCTCCACCGATCCCGTCGTCGGTCGGTCCAGTGCACCGAGCATCTGCAGCAGAGTGGACTTGCCGCCACCGGTCGGCCCCTGGATGGCGACGAGCTGGCCGTCCGGGATGTGCAGGGTCACGTCGTTGAGGGCGACGACCTCGCGCTTCGACTGCGAGTACTTCTTCGTGACGTTGGTGAGCGTGTACACGTTCTCTCCTTGGGTGGGTCAGGCGACCGAGCGCAGGGCTGCGGCAGGACGGAGACGGGATGCGCGCCATCCGCCGATGGCGCCGGCGAGGAGGCCGCCGAGGACGGCGAGGCCGACGGCGATGACGATCACCCAGACGGTGACGGGGGCGTGCAGGGCGATGTCCGTCGTGGCGTTGGCCGCTGCGCTGCGCACTCCGGCGAATCCGCCCGTGCCGCCGCCGAAGCCTCCGCCGCCGAAGCCGCCTTCCGCGCTGCCCGTGCCGGCGCCTCCGCCCGTTCCCGTGCCTGTCCGTGCCGCCGCTTCGACGGTGCTGCCGCCGACGCGGCCGGAGAGGGTCGGGGAGATCACGTTGACGATGAGAACGCCGACGAGGCCGACCGCGACGCCGATGACGCCGCCGATCAGACCCTGCACCACCGACTCGCCTGCCACCTGACCGACGATCCGGCCGTTGGACCAGCCGATCGCCTTGAGTGTGCCGAACTCCCTGGTGCGGCGGGTGACGCCGGAGATGGTGAACAGGATCGCGATGAGGAACGCGGCGGCGAGCACGATGATCGACAGCCAGGTGCCGAGGTTGGCGATCAGGTCGCCTGCCGTGCCGAGCGAGCCGGAGACACTGGATGCGAGGTCTGCCTGGGTGCTGATGGTCGCCTTCGGCAGGGCCTTGGTGAGGTCGGACTTGATCTGGTCGATGTCGCTGGCGGACGCCGCGGTCACGTAGACCGAGCTGACCTTGTCGGTCTGGCCGGACAGCTTCTGGGCGACGTCGAGCGGGATGTACGCGTTGGCTGCCGTAGTGGAGTCGCTGCCCGTCGCCGCCACGATGCCGACGACCTTGAAGTCCGTGCCGCCGATCGTGACAGTGTCTCCCACGGCCTTGCTGCCGGTCTTGGCATACGCCTGGTCGAGGACCACCACGTCCTTGCCCGCGTCGGACGCCGCGAACGCGCGCCCGCTGGAGAGGGTGACCGAGGAGAGCGGCCCGACAGACTTGCCCGCTGGGTCGAGGCCGAGGACGGAGAAGGAGTCGACGCTGAACGAGCTTCCGCCTGCGCCGTCCGAGCCGCCGGTCGGCGCCGGGTTCGGCACGGTGGCTTCTCCGCCCGTCCCGCCCGCCTGGCGCTGCTCGCGCAGCTGCTGGAAGTTGGGGAGGGTGCCGGAGAAGCTGGTGTTGGTCAGCGAGAGCACGGAAGCGGCAGCGGAGACGTTGTCCACCTTCTTGACCGTGGCGAGGGTGGTCGCATCCATCACCGTCGCGCCGCGGGTGGGCTCGAGGCGGGACGTGTTCACCGAGCGGCCTGCGCCGGTGTCCGTGCCGGCGTTCGCCCCGAAGTCGAAGCGCGGGCCGCCGCCCTGCGCCTGGTTGGTGGTGGCGCTCTGCGCGGTCGCCGGCTCGCTCACGGTGATGTCGGTGCCGACGCCGTAGACCGACTGGAGGACACTCGCCTGTGCTGCTTTCACCCCCGCGGAGACGGAATTGACGATGATGACGAGTGCGATCGCGAGGGCCATGCCCACCGCGATGATCACTGTCTGCTTGCGGCGATTGAGGAGTTCGCGCCGCAGATAAGTCCCGAACATGCTGTTTCCGTATCTCTGGGGTCGGCTAGGGGCGATCTGGACGTTAGGAGCGCGGAATTTGGGAGGACTATGGCGCGGCTATGTTTTGGCTGTGTGCGGGGTCGAAGGCTCACAGAATTCCCATAGCTTTCGCATAGCCCTCATCAAGAGCACTCCTCATAATGAGAAAGGTGACCATGAACTCGCGTGCCGCCTCCGGCACCTCCACCCAGCCCCGTAGCCTGTTGCGCCGCGCAGACGGCACCGCGATCCGCGTGCTCGTCGTCGACGACGAGTCCACGCTCACCGACCTGCTCTCGATGGCGCTGCACTACGAGGACTGGGATGTGAAGACCGCATCCAACGGCCAGCAGGCGCTGCAGCTGTCCCGCGAGTTCAAGCCGGACGTGGTCGTGCTCGACATCATGCTGCCCGACATCGACGGACTCCAGGTGCTGTCCAGGATGCGCGCCGACGGCAACGAGGCCCCCGTCCTCTTCCTCACCGCGAAGGACTCGCTCGACGACCGCATTGCCGGTCTCACGGCGGGCGGAGACGACTACGTCACCAAGCCGTTCAGCCTGGAGGAGCTGGTCGCCCGCCTGCGCGGACTGCTGCGCCGGTCCCGTGCCGCCGTCGCAGACGAGAGCGACCCGGTGCTGATCGTCGGCGACCTCGTCCTCGACGAGGACAGCTACGAGGTGCACCGCGACGGCCAGCAGATCCAGCTCACCGCCACCGAGTTCGAGCTGCTGCGCTTCCTGATGCGCAACCCCCGCCGGGTGCTCAGCAAGACGCAGATCCTCGACCGCGTCTGGAGCTACGACTTCGGTGGATCGTCCAGCGTGGTCGAGCTGTACATCTCTTACCTGCGCAAGAAGATCGACTCCGGCCGCGCCCCGATGATCCACACCGTGCGCGGCGCCGGTTACATGGTCAAGGCGGCACAATGACGACAGCCCGCGCGACGGGCACACCGACCGACACCCCGGCAGGCACGCGCGGGATGCGCGGCCTGGTCAAGCGCATCCGGCCGTTCCGCTCGTGGACGCTCCGCAGCCGCGTCGTCCTCGTGGTCGTCGCGATGCTCGCCGTGCTCGGCGCGGTGATCGGGACGGTCAGCGTCGTGGCGTTGCAGGGCTACCTCATCAGCAGGCTCGACGGCCAGCTCACCAGTGCGCTCGTCCGCGGCCAGCACGCGGCCGACCGCATCAACGCGGGCGGCCCGACCAGCCCGCAGGCGGCGGGCGTCGTGCAGACGCCCGGTCAGCCGACGGGCACTCTCGGCGCGGTGCGCAGCGCGAGCGGAGGGCTCCTCTTCCCGCCCGTGGTGCTCGCGGATCAGCCCACCACCACGAACCAGCCGCTCGAGCCGAAGCAGGTCACGATCAACGGGCTCGCCCTGCTGACGGTCCCCTCCGACGAGAAACCGCACACCGTCGATCTCGGCGAGGCGCTCGGCTCGTACCGCATCGCCGCGGCGCGCCTCGACAACGGCGACAGCGTCATCATCGGCCTGCCCCTGAGCGATGTGAACGCCACCGTCTCCCAGCTCACCCTCGTGATCGTGCTGGTCACGCTGGCCGGGCTGATCTTCGCCTTCCTGATCGCGAGCTTCGTCGTGCGGCTGGCGATGCGCCCGCTCGCCCGCGTCGCGGGCACGGCGCAGCAGGTGGCGGAGATGCCGCTCGACCGCGGCGACGTCGCGCTGTCCGTGCGCGTCCCGGAGGCGGACACCGACCCGCACACCGAGGTCGGCACGGTGGGTGCCGCTCTCAACCGGATGCTCGGCCACGTCGCCTCCGCGCTGACCGCCCGCCAGGCGAGCGAGCAGAAGGTGCGGCAGTTCGTCGCGGACGCCAGCCACGAACTGCGGACCCCGCTCGCCTCCATCCGGGGGTACGCCGAGCTGACCAGGCGCTCGCCGCACGAGTTGCCGACGGACGTGACGCGGTCGCTCGGCCGGATCGAGTCGGAGGCGACGAGGATGACCTCGCTCGTCGAGGACCTGCTGCTTCTCGCCAGGCTCGACGAGGGCCGCGAGCTCGACCGCGACCCCGTCGACCTCTCCATGCTGCTGATCGACGCGTTGAGCGACGCGCACGCCGCCGGCCCGGATCACAGCTGGTCGATCGTCCTGCCCGAGGAGCCTGTCGAAGTGATCGGCGACCAGCCGCGCCTCCATCAGGTGGTCACCAACCTGCTGGCGAACGCCCGCGTGCACACCCCGGAGGGCACGAAGGTCGTCGCCGAGCTCGCGGTCGACGCGGAGAACCATCGCGCCGTCATCTCGGTGAAGGACAACGGCCCAGGCATCCCGGACGAGGTGCGTTCAACGCTGTTCGAGCGGTTCGCCAGGGGAGACAGCTCCCGCAACCGCGCGACGGGCTCGACCGGGCTCGGCCTCGCGATCGTCAGCGCGGTCGTGGAGGCCCACGGGGGAGAGCTCACGGTGGAGAGCGAGCCGGGCGAGACCGTCTTCGCGGTGTCGCTGCCGCTGGAGGACCGCGAAGGCGAGGCGGAGGAATGACGCCAGACATCCTCGCCACGGCCCACTACGGCGATGCTGACGCCGAGCCGCTGCTGTTCATCCGCGCCCTCCCCGCCGAGGTCGACAACCCGCGTGGGGTCGACCGCCTCATCGAGCGGCTGATCGTACGCGGACCGGCCAGGGTCAACCGCGTGCACGCCGTCGGGCGTCCCGCCTACCTTCCGACCGACTTCGACATGTCGGAGATCGCGGACATCTACGGGCGGTATGTGCGCGAGCACTTCGACCGTCCCGTGGCCCTGATGGGGCTGTCGACGGGGGCGAGCGTCGCGCTGCAGCTCGCCGCCGACCAGCCGGACCTCGTGAAGTCGCTCGTCGTCGCCGCCGGCTCAGGCCGGCTCGGCTCACGCGGCCGGGCGATCCAGCGCAGGTACGTCTCCCTCCTCGCCGCCGGCGACCGCCGCGCGTATGCCGAGCTGGCGAGCGCGACCATGAACTCGAAGCACTTCGACCCGATCGTGCGGCTGGCCAGCCGTCTCGCCCCGAAACCGGACGACCCGGAGAGCCTGATCGCGCTCGTCCGCGCGGAGGACCGCTTCGACGTCTTCGACAGGGTGGACCGCATCACGGCTCCGACCCTGATCCTCTCTGGTGAGCGCGACGTCTTCTACCCGCCGGAGCTCGGTCGTGAAACGGCGAAGCGAATCCGGCACGCCAGCCACATCGTCTATCGCGGCCGCGCCCACGGCGGCGTCCCGCTGCACCCGCACTTCGCGCAGGACATCGCCGGGTTCCTGGCCGCCAGTGCCTGATTTGCGCCTGCCGCCCTCATCCCGTACGCTGTACGAAGCCAAAGACCGCTGGTTGTCGTGCTCGCATGACAAGAAGATCCACTCAGGTGGGCGCCCGCGCAGGTGTATGAAGCAGTTCTCGCAGGTTCTCCTGCGTCGCCAGCTCCGTGCCTCTGCGCCGGAGCTTTTTTCATGCCGGCGGTCTGGGCGCACATCGCTCCCGCGGTGTGCGACGTAGATATAGAGGAGTAGGCCATGGCGAACAAGGAAGCCACGGTTGCCGAACTCGAGAACCTGTTCACGAGCTCGACCGCCGTTCTGCTGACCGAGTACCGCGGTCTCACTGTTGCTCAGCTCAAGACGCTGCGCAAGTCCATCAGTGAGCACGCGACGTACGCCGTGGTGAAGAACACGCTGACCAAGATCGCTGCCAACAAGGCCGGGATCTCGTCGTTCGATGAGGAGCTCGTCGGCCCCTCCGCGATCGCTTTCGTTCACGGTGACCCTGTCGCCGTCGCGAAGTCGCTGCGTGACTTCACCAAGGCAAACCCTCTCCTGGTGGTCAAGGGTGGTTACTTCGACGGTAACCCGCTGACCGCAGAAGAGGTAGGCAAGCTCGCCGACCTCGAGTCCCGTGAGGTTCTGCTGGCCAAGCTGGCCGGCGCCTTCAAGGCCTCGCTGTTCGGAGCCGCATATCTGTTCAACGCACCGCTGTCGAAGGCCGTTCGCACGGTCGACGCGCTGCGTGAGAAGCAGGAGTCCGCTGCGTAGTCCATCCCTCGGGATGCACTTCCAGCGGTGAGTAAACGAGAAAGAATCTAAGGAGAAAATCATGGCAAAGCTGTCGACTGACGAGCTGCTCGAGGCGTTCAAGGAGCTCACGCTCATCGAGCTGAGCGAGTTCGTGAAGAAGTTCGAGGAGACCTTCGAGGTCACCGCCGCCGCCCCCGTCGCCGTTGCTGCGGCCGGTGCTGGCGCTGCCGCTCCCGCGGAAGAGGTCGAGGAGAAGGACTCCTTCGACGTCGTCCTCGAGGCTGCCGGTGACAAGAAGATCCAGGTCATCAAGGAGGTGCGCGCACTCACCAGCCTCGGCCTCGGTGAGGCGAAGGCCCTCGTTGACGGCGCTCCGAGCACCGTGCTCGAAGGCGCCAACAAGGAGACCGCAGAGAAGGCAAAGGCTCAGCTCGAAGAGGCTGGCGCCACCATCACCCTCAAGTAGTCTGCGCCCCATCGGGGCTCTTTCTACCGCAGGTTGACTGCCGGAACGCGACGCGGACTCCTCGCAAGACGAGTATCCGCGTTGTGAAGGGCGTCGCCCCCGCAACGGGGCGACGCCCTTCGTGCGTTTAACGACGCCGATCGACGTGGATGCTCGACCACCCACCGCGTCCGATCGCGCCCGCCTGCGTGCATCGGTGTGCAAGGACGCACAACCGTAAGGAAGAACCACGATGAACCGATCCAGGTGGCGTGCATACGCCGCATACTGGCGCGACCTGACCGTCGCGACCCTCGCGGGCGAGACCAGGGAGAGCTCTGCTCACCCGCCGGATCTGTACCGCAGCATCGCTCTGTACGAGCGATTCCTGCGGTAGCCCCCGACCCGTGAGAACGCCCCCAGTCGGTAGCTGGGGGCGTTTCCTCTTTCTCTAGACTGCTGGCATGACCGAGCATCCCGATGTCGTCGCCACCAGAGCGGCTTACGACGCCGTCGCCGTCGACTATGCGGCGCTGCTGCGCGACGAGCTGGCGGGGAAGGCGCTCGACAGGGCGATGCTCGCGGCGTTCGCCGAGCACGTGCAGACGGCAGGTGGGGGAGAGGTGGCCGACCTGGGCTGCGGACCAGGGCGGGTGACCGTGCACCTGGCGGGGCTGGGGCTGGACGCGTTCGGCGTCGACCTGTCGCCCGCGATGGTGGAGGTGGCACGCGAGACATACCCGGAGCTGCTGTTCGAGGTCGGCACGATGGCCGCGCTCGAGCTTCCCGATGCCGCCCTCGCCGGGGCTGTGGCCTGGTACTCGATCATCCACACTCCTCGAGAGCGGCAGCACATCCTGTTCGCGGAGTTCGCGCGGGTGGTGCGCCCAGGGGGCTGGCTGTTGCTGGCGTTCCAGGTGGGCGACGACGTCGTGAGCCTGCGGCACGCGTACGGCCACGATCTGGAACTGGATGCGTACCGCCAAGACCCCGACCGCATCCACGAACTGCTGGCGGCGTCCGGTTTCACCGAGCATGCACGGCTCGTGCGCGAGCCCGTCGCGCCGGAGAAGGTGCAGCAGGCGTACGTGCTCGCGCGCCATTGATTTATATAGCAAAGCTATATATAATTGTCAGCATGACACACAGCACCCCCAGTGATCTCCGGAACACGATCGGCGACCTCGTGGTCGCCAGTCACCGGCTGACACGTCTCGCCGTCCGCGTCACGGGCAACACGGAATCGCCGGCCGTCTGGCGCACCCTCAGCGTCCTGCAGGCCTCCGGCCCCATGCGCCTCGGCGAACTCGCCGCGCAGAGCAGGGTCTCTCAGCCCACCATGACCAAACTCGTCCGCAATCTCGTCGAGTCCGAGTGGGTCAAGCGCATCGCGGACACCGACGATGCGCGGGCCTGGCAGATCGCTGCCACCGCCAAGGGTGAGACCGCGCTGCAGAACTGGCGCGACGAGCTGTCCGGGGCCCTCGTGCCGATGTTCGAGGACCTCACAGAAGACGAAGTGGCCGCCCTGCGTGCCACCGTGCGCATCCTCGGGTCCCGCGTCGGCCTCTCCGCCCCGGCGGAGCCCGTGATCGCGCACTGACGAAAGCACCACCCACCACCGAACCATCGGAGCCCATCACCTCTATGTCTCACGACAAACCAAGCAACCTCCTCAAGCAGCCGACCGCCGTCTGGGCCGTCGCCTTCGCCTCCGTCATCGCCTTCATGGGCATCGGACTGGTCGACCCCATCCTCCCCGCGATCGCGAAGAGTCTGCAGGCCACCCCGACCGAGACCGAGATGCTGTTCACCAGCTACCTGCTGATCACCGGCATCGCGATGTTCTTCAGCAGCTGGATCTCTAGCCGCATCGGAGCGAAGAAGACCCTGCTCATCGGACTGGCGCTGATCGTCGTGTTCGCCCTCGCGGCAGGGCTGTCCCAGAACGTCGAGTCCATCATCGGCTTCCGCGCAGGCTGGGGACTCGGCAACGCGCTCTTCATCTCCACCGCTCTCGCCACGATCGTGGGAGCGGCTGCGGGAGGAACGTCGTCGGCGATCGTCCTCTACGAGGCCGCGCTCGGTCTCGGCATCGCGATCGGCCCCCTGCTCGGCGGCCTGCTCGGCAGCTGGAGCTGGCGCGGACCGTTCTTCGGCACGGCCACCCTCATGGCGGTCGGCTTCATCGCCATCGTCCTGATGCTCAAGAAGTCGCCGGAGAAGCCGCAGCCGACCAGCCTGGGCGCGCCGTTCAAGGCTCTGGCGAAGCCGGCGCTCGGCTTCCTCGCCGCCGCGGCCCTGTTCTACAACATCGGCTTCTTCGTGCTCCTGGCGTACACGCCGTTCGCCCTCGTTCCGCTCGGCGTCGAGGACGCGATCTCGCTCGGCCTCATCTTCTTCGGGTGGGGCGTCGCGCTCGCGATCACGTCGGTCTGGGGTGCGCCGCTCCTCACCAGGCGGCTGCCGCGCACCAGGGTGCTCTGGATCGTGATGCCGCTGCTCGCCATCGACCTGCTCGCCGCCGGCCTGCTGATCGGCTCGCTCGTCGGACTCATCGTCTGCGTCATCGTCGGCGGCCTGCTGCTCGGCGTGCTGAACACCGTGCTCACCGAGTGCGTGATGGAGGCCACCGACCTGCCTCGGTCCGTCGCATCCAGTGCGTACTCCGGTGTCCGGTTCCTCGGCGGAGCCATCGCACCGCCGGCGGCGACGCTGCTGGCCGACACGATTTCGCCCGCGACGCCGTTCTTCGCAGGAGCCGTCTCGGTGCTGGTCGCGGTCATCCTGATCGTGGCCGGGCACCGCTACCTCAAGCGGGTCGACGGCGTCGAGGAGTCGGGGGTCGAGGAGGCGGAAGCCGTGTCCGTCGGCGACGCAGTCTGACGCCGAAGCGCGCGCAGCCTCGGTCGCAGCGTCCGCGAATTCGAAGAGCCGCCCTGTTCCTAGGCAGGGCGGCTCTTCCCGTTCGCGAGTTAGGAGCTCACGAACGGGCGACATCGACAGCAGTTGATCGCGCCTACCCGAAAGGCACGATCAGCCGGACGTTCGCTCGGCTATTCTTTCAGATCGGTAAGCACTGCACCTATCAGGCAGGCCGCCGCGCGTGTCGGGACGCGAATGAGCGAGGCTCAGGGCCGTGGCGCCGTCGACCCGCGGAGCGTGAGTTTCGCGCTCGAGCGGACGGACCGGCTGCGCGGTTCTCCGCCTGCCAGCTCGTCCAGCAGGATGCGGGCGGCCACCGCCCCCTGATCGAACGGGTCCTGCGACATCGTCGTGAGCTGGAACGACTCCGCGAAATCGTGGTTGTCGATCCCGATCACGGACAGGTCGTCCGGCACGGAGAGACCGTGATCGGCCGCAGCGAGCATCGCGCCCATCGCCATCTCGTCCGACGCGGCGAAGACGGCGGTCGGGCGCGGACCAGGCCGGTCGAGCAGGGCGTTCATCGCCGCGCGCCCGAGCGGGAGGGAGAACCCGCCGGGGACCACCCACTCCGGCCGCACGGGGAGTCCGGCGTCGCGCATCGCCTGCTGGAAGCCGTGCAGGCGTCCGACAGGGACCTGCTTGTTCAGGCCCTCTTCGTCCTCGCCGCCGATATGCGCAATGTCCGTGTGTCCCAGCCCGATCAGGTGCTCCGTGGCGATGCGCGCGGTGGCCTTCTCGTCGATGCCGACGCTACGCAGTCCCTTCACCGGCCCGCCGACGACGATGGTCGGGTGGCCGAGCGAGGCGAGCTGGTGCCGTTCATCCGCCGTGAAGTCGAGGCACAGCGCGAGCAGAGCGTCCGTCCTCTTGCGCAGGATGCTGCGGTGGAAGACCCGCTCTCTGTCGCCGCGGTGCCCTCCCAGATTGAACAGGATCATGTCGTAGCTGGCGGCGCGCAGCTCGGCGTCGACGCCCTCCAGGACCGACGTGTAGAACCAGCGGCTCACCGAAGGGACGACGACGCCCATCGCGAGCGTCCGGCCGCTCGCCAGCCCGGAGGCGCTCGATGAGGCGACGTAGCCGAGCTCGTCCGCCGCACGCCGCACGGCAGCGCGTGTCTTGTCCGACACGTTCGGCAGCCCGCGAAGCGCCCTGGACACGGTCGCCGTCGAGACGCCCGTCGCGCGCGCGACCTCGTCGATCCCTGCCATGCTCGTCCCTCGTCGTCAGGAGCCCTGGTGGGGCATGGTGACGCGTTCGTCGTCCCCCTCCGGCCGACGCGACGCCGCGATGCGGAGCCGCGCCTGCCAGAGGAGCACGAGGATGAGAACGAGAGCCAACAGTGTCAATGCCCAGCCGAGGGCATCGGCGCCCGTGAGCTCGCTCACGATCGTAACGATCAGGAACGCGAACGCGAAGAACCCGACGATGCCGATGCCGACGTCGACCACTTCCAGCGAATCGTCCCAGCGCATGATCAGCCCTTCACACCACCGGCGGTGAGCCCGGCGACGATGCGGCGCTGGAAGATCAGCACCAGGATGACCAGAGGAACCGTCACGATCGTGCCGGCCGCCATGACGGCGGTGTACGGCTCCTGGTGCGGCTGGCTGCCGGCGAAGGAGGCGATGGCGACGGTGACGGGCTGCGTGGCGTCACTCGACAGCTGACTGGAGATCAGGTACTCGTTCCAGGAGGAGATGAACGCCAGGATCGCCGTCGTGAACACCGCGGGAGCGGCGAGCGGCAGGATGATCTTCCGGAAGGCCTGCGCCTGCGTGCATCCGTCGATTCGTGCCGCCTCCTCCAGGTCCCACGGCATCTCGCGGAAGAACGAGGTGAGCGTGTAGACCGTCAGCGGGAGCACGAACGAGATGCTCGGGATGATCAGGGCCTGGTACGTGCCCATCCAGCCGATGTTCGTGAAGAGCTGGAACAGCGGCGTGATGAGGGCGACGCCGGGGAACATCGACGCACCGAGGATGAGCCCGAGCACGATGCCCTTGAACTTGAATTCGAGGCGGGCGAGCGCGTACGCGGCGAACGTGCCGACCAGGAGGGCGATGATCGTGACGCAGGCTCCGATGAACAGCGAGTTCAGGAGCGCCTGGCCGAGATGGTTGCCGAGCTTGGTGGAGAACGCCGTCGCGTAGTTGTCCCAGGTGAAGTGGGTGAACCACGGCGTGGTGTCGAAGGTGTACCCGACATCGCGGAACGAGGTCACGACCATCCAGTAGAACGGCAGCAGGCACCAGAGCACGATGATGATCGCGCTGATCCCGGTGCGGATGCCCGCGTTGCGCTGGCGCGACTTCGTCTTGGACTTCTGCTTGGTGCGGGGGAGGGCGTTCGCTTCGGCGGTGGCAGCTGCCGGCCCGGCGACGGTGGTCATCACTTCGCTCCCTTCTGCTGGGCTTCCTGGGTTCTGACGACGTTGGTCCCGAGGAACCTGACGAAGATGAACGCCACGAGGAAGATGAGGATGAACGTGATCGTCGACAGGGCGGAGGCGCTGTTGAAGCCCTGCCTGATCTGATCGACCACGAGGATGGAGAGGGTGGTCGTGGCATTACCGGTGCCACCACCTCCGCCGGTGAGGATCGCTGGCAGGTCGTAGATGCGGAGGGCGTCGAGCACGCGGAACAGCACGGCGACGAGCAGAGCCGGTTTCACCAGCGGCATCGTCACCCGCCAGAACCGCTGCCAGGTGGTGGCGCCGTCGACCTTGGCGGCCTCGTACACCT
Source organism: Leifsonia sp. Root227 (assembly GCF_001428745.1). GTDB lineage: Bacteria > Actinomycetota > Actinomycetes > Actinomycetales > Microbacteriaceae > Leifsonia. The sequence continues at coordinate 628,625 of NZ_LMIO01000001.1, forward strand.
CCTCCGGGATGATCTGCAGCCCGGCCAGGATGAGCAGGGCCATGAACGGCGTCGTCTTCCAGGTGTCGGCGATGATCACCGCGAACCTGGATGCCCACTCATCACTCGTCCAGAGGATGTGCGCGCCGAGCACGGCGTTGGCGATACCGGCGACCGAGAAGATGAAGTACCAGAGCTTCGCGGTGACGGCGGTCGGGATGGCCCACGGCACCAGGATGGCGGCGCGGACGAGGCCGCGGCCGCGGAAGGTGCGGTTCATGATGAAGGCGAACCACATCCCGAGCACGGTCTCCAGGACCACGGTGGTGACGGTGAAGAAGAACGTGACGAAGACGGCGTTCCAGAACTGCGAGCCCAGGTTGCCGGGCGGGCAGGTGATGCTCTCGCCGTTGGGGCCTGCGCACTGCTGGAACAGCCAGTGCGCGTAGTTCTGGAATCCGGCGAAGCCGCCCTGCACGAACAGGCCGGTGGCCGGGTCGAGTCCGGCGTCCTTCTGGAAGGACATGATGATCGCGCTGACGACCGGGTAACCGATGACGACAGCGAGGAGGACCAGGGTGGGGAGGATGAGATAGAGCGCCCAGCGACCTTGCTGACGGCGGTTCTTCTTCACCCCGGCGCGCAGTTGCGGCGACTTGGGGTTCTGGGTTCCTGGCGGGGCGACGACGTTCGACGTTGACATGTGAGGCCTCCGAGACGGGGTTCAGGGGAAGGGGACCGGGCGGCGGGAGAGTTCCCGCCGCCCGGTGGCCGCATCCGGTCGGGTTATCCGGCGCTCGCGGTCTTGATGGCCGCAGCCATGTCCTTCAGCGCCTGGTCGACCGACTTGTCACCCTTCAGCGCTGCGTAGGAGTTGTCCTGCACCGCCTTCGTGATGGCCGGGTAGAACGGCGACACGGGACGCGGGACGGCGTTCTCGATCGACGTCTTCAGGGTCGACAGGTACGGCAGCTGCGTGTTCAGGCTCGCGTCGTCGTACAGCGACGACAGCACGGGAGCCAGCGAGCCCTGGGTCACGAAGAACTTCTGGGTCTCTTCGCTCTGCAGGAACTTGAGGAACGCGAACGCTGTCGCCTTGTGCTTCGAGTAGACGCTGATCGCCGCGTTGTGACCACCGAGGCTGGAGACGCCCGGCTTGTCGGCGGTGACGCCGGGAAGCGGTGCGATTCCGAAGGTGTCCTTCACGGTCGAGCTGCCGTCCGTCTTGGCCAGGTTGTACACGTACGGCCAGTTGCGCAGGAACAGGAGCTTGCCTGCCTCGAACGCCTGGCGTCCCTGCTCCTCCTGGTATGTGATGGCCTCAGCCGGGATCTGCCCGTTCTTGAAGCCATCGGTCAGGCGGGTGAGTCCGGCGTTGGCCTCGGAGCTGTCCACGGTGACGGTCTTGCCGTCGTCGCCGACGATGGTGCCTCCGTTGGTGTTGATGGCCTCAGCCACGTTCACCGTCAGACCCTCGTACTTGGCGAACTGGCCTGCGTAGCAGCCGATGCCCTTCGCCTTGGCGATGTCGCAGTCCTTGAGCATTTCGTCCCAGGTCTTCGGCGGCGTCGGAACGAGGTCCTTGCGGTAGTAGAGGATGCCGCCGTCCGAGGTCTGCGGCGCCGCGTACTGGGTGCCGTTGTACGTGCCGGACTTGACGGTCGGTGCCAGAAGCGCCGAGTTGTCCATCTTGAGGTCGCCGGTCAGCGGCTGCAGCCAGCCCTTGGCGGCGAACTCGCCTGTCCACACGACGTCGACGTCGACGACGTCGTAGCCGGAGTCCTTGGCCTGGAAGTGCTGGACGAGGTCGTCGTGCTGCTGGTCCGCCTGGTCGGACTGCTCCTTGAAGGTGACCTTCTCATCCGGGTGGGCCGCGTTCCACTTGTCGACGAGCGGGCGGACGACGTTCGAGTTGTCCTTGCCCTGAACGTAGGTGATCGGGCCTTTCGACGTGAGGTTGGCGCTGGCGTCCCCGCCCCCGCTGCCCCCTGAACCACCACCGGTGCATCCCGCCAGCGCGAGGCCGACGACGGCCACTCCGGCGATCACCGAGAGACGTGCTGCTTTCATTTCACTCCTCGTTGAGCTCTTGGTGCAGGCGCGGGTGCGCCCTGCACGGACGCTACCCCCGTGTGCGGGTGCAATGCAAGCGTTTACGTCAAGCGCTTGCATCACGGTTGTGTCACGCCGGGTCTACGCTGAAACCATGAGCGGGATGCGCGGCATGGCCGGCGGTGGAGGCGGCGGTCGCGGCCGGGTGAGCGGCGGAGACGCGGAGGCGCAGAAAGCGCTGAACGCGACGGCGCCCAAGATCCCGCACCTGTTCCGGCGCATCACGACGCTCTTCGCCCCCCACAAGACCGCGATCATCGTCACGATGGTGCTCGTGCTCATCGGAGCGGCCCTGTCGGTGGTGCCCCCGTTGCTCACCCAGCGGGCGTTCGACGATGGGCTGTTCCCGAAGAGCGGCAAGCCGGACATGGAGGCGCTGATCACGATCGTCGTCGTGATGATCGTGGTGTTCGTCGGGTCGGCGCTGCTCGGCGTGTGGCAGACCTATCTGACCTCGTCGGTGGGCAACAAGGTGATGGGCGCGCTGCGGGTCCGGCTGTTCTCGCACCTGCAGTCGATGGAGCTGAGCTTCTTCACCAAGACGAAGACGGGCATCATCCAGTCCAGGCTGCAGAACGACGTCGGCGGTGTGGCCAACGTCCTCACCAACACGATGTCGAGCATCCTGGGCAACACTGTGACGGTGATCGCGGCGTTCGTCGCGATGATCCTGCTCAACTGGCAGCTCACCATCGTGGCCGTCATCCTGATGCCGATCCTGGTCATCGCGCAGCGCAGGGTCGGCCAGGTGCGCGCGCGGATCGCGACGAAGACGCAGGAGTCGCTGTCCGATATGACGGCGATCACGCAGGAGACGCTGAGCGTGTCCGGCATCCTGCTCTCGAAGAGCTTCAACAGGCAGGCCGCCGAGGTCGGCCGGTATTCCGACGAGAACGAGAACCAGATCCGGCTGCAGGTGTCGCAGTCGATGAGCGGTCAGTGGTTCTTCGCGATGGTGAACATCTTCCTGTCGTCCATCCCCGCCATCGTCTATCTGGTGTCCGGCTGGCTCGTGCTCGGCGGCGCCACCGACATCACAGCGGGCACGATCGTGGCGTTCACCACCGTGCAGGCCAGGCTCCTGTTCCCGCTGCTCGCCCTGATGCGGGTGGCGCTCGACCTGCAGACCTCCGGCGCGCTGTTCGCCCGCATCTTCGAATACCTCGACCTGAAGCCGGCCATCTCCGACCGTCAGGATGCGACCCCCGTCGACCCGGAGCGGGACCTCGGCCGCGTCGAATTCGACCACGTCGTGTTCCGCTACCCCGATGCGCGCGAGGGGGAGAGGAACACCCTCGACGACGTCTCCTTCGTGATCGAGCCCGGCGAATTCGCCGCGTTCGTCGGCCCGTCCGGTGCAGGCAAGACGACCGTCTCGTACCTCATCCCGCGGTTCTACGACGCGACGAGCGGACGCATCCTGTTCGGCGACACGGACATCAGGTCGCTGCAGCAGGACTCCCTGGTCTCGCACATCGGCATCGTGAGTCAGGAGACATACCTCTTCCACGCCACGATCGCGGAGAACCTTCGATACGCCAGGCCGGATGCGACGCAGGCGGAGATCGAGGAGGCCACCAGGAAGGCGAATATCCACGAGACGATCGCGAGCTTCCCCGACGGCTACGACACGCTCGTCGGAGAGCGTGGCTACCGGCTCTCCGGTGGGGAGAAGCAGCGCATCGCGATCGCCAGGGTGCTGCTCAAAGACCCGGAGGTGCTGATCCTCGACGAGGCGACCAGCGCCCTCGACTCCATCTCGGAGCGGGTGGTGCAGCAGGCGCTCGACACCGCATCCAGGGGCAGGACCACCATCGCGATCGCCCACCGGCTGTCCACGATCGTCGCGGCCGACGTCATCTTCGTGATCGACCACGGGCAGCTCGTCGAGCACGGAACGCACAGGGAACTGCTGGAGCGCGGCGGCGTGTACGCGGGCCTCTACCGCGAGCAGACGGAGGGCGCGCTGCTCGACGACTGAGTGTTAGGCTAGCCTAACAATTCAGTTAGGGGCTTGCGATGGCGGATGCGATGACGGCGAAGGAGCAGCGCTCCTCCCGCGCGCGCCGCCCGTCCACCCGCCTCTGGTTCCTGCTCGGGCCGGCGTTCGTGGCCGCAATCGCCTACGTCGACCCCGGGAACGTCGCCGCCAACCTCACCGCGGGCGCGCAGTACGGCTACCTGCTCGTCTGGGTGCTGGTCGCAGCCAACGTGATCGCTGTCTTCGTGCAGTACCAGTCGGCGAAGCTCGGGATCGTCACGGGCCGCAGCCTTCCGGAACTGCTCGGCGCACGCCTCGGCACCGGGGGCAGGCGGGCGTTCTGGGTGCAGGCGGAGCTGGTCGCCGCCGCGACCGACCTGGCGGAGGTGATCGGCGGAGCCATCGCGCTCAATCTGCTGTTCGGCCTCCCGCTTCCGCTCGGCGGCCTGGTCGTCGGCGTTGTCGCGATCGGCATCCTCGCCATCCAGTCGCGCAGGGGGCAGCGGCCGTTCGAGGCGGTCATCCTCGGGCTGCTCGGCGTGATCTCGATCGGCTTCCTCGCCGGCCTGTTCGTGAGCCCAGTCGACTGGGGCGCGGCGGCAGGCGGACTCGTTCCCCGGTTCGACGGCGCCCCGACCGTCCTGCTCGCGGCGAGCATGCTTGGCGCCACGGTGATGCCGCACGCGATCTACCTGCACTCCGCCCTCGCCCGCGACAGGCACGGCCACGCCACCACTCCGGATGCGCGTCGCAGGCTGCTGCGGGCCACCCGCGTCGACGTCGTGGCCGCCCTCGTGCTCGCCGGGGCCGTGAACATCGCCATGCTGCTGCTCGCCGCAGCCTCCCTCGGCGGTGCCGCAGGGACGGACACGATCGAGGGGGCGCACGCCGCGATCACGGCAGCCCTCGGCCCCGTGGTGGGGATCGCGTTCGCAGTCGGCCTGCTCGCGTCAGGGCTCGCATCCACCTCGGTCGGCAGCTATGCGGGGGCGACGATCATGGCGGGGCTGCTGACGGTGCGCATCCCGTTGCTGACGCGCAGGGTGGTGACGCTCATCCCCGCCATCGCGATCCTCGCGCTCGGCGTCGAACCGACCTGGGCGCTCGTCGTCAGCCAGGTGTTCCTGAGCCTCGGCATCCCGTTCGCGATGATCCCGCTCCTGAGGCTCACCGGGTCGAAGGCCGTGATGGGAGACAGGGCGGACAGCGTCTGGATGCGCGTGGCAGGGGTCGGGATCGCGGCCCTCGTGGTGGTGCTCAACATCGCGCTGGTGGTGCTGACAGTGGGGGAGTGGGTCGGCTGACGAGGTCAGTCGCCCGCCACCCACACCGCGCCGGCTGCCGTCTGGCCGAGCACGATCTCCGCGTCGCCCAGCCGCACGGTGACGTCGCCGGCGAACTCGCGGTGCTCGTCGACGCTCAGCTCGGCGTCCGGCACGATGCCGCGCTCGGCGAGGTAACGCAGGATGGCCGGCTCGGCGTCGGAGATGCGCGACACCGTCAGCCGCACGCCGGTGCGGGCGGCGAGCAGGGGCGTCGCGTCCGGCCGGTGGGCCGTGCCGTCCGCGGTCGGGATGGGGTCGCCGTGCGGGTCGCGGGACGGGAAGCCGAGCCTGCGGTCGATGCGGTCGATCAGCCCGTCGGAGACCGCGTGCTCGAGCACCTCCGCCTCGTCGTGCACCTCGTCCCAGCCGTAGCCGAGCTCCTCCACCAGGAACGTCTCCAGCAGCCGGTGCCTGCGCACCATCGCGACGGCGTGGTGGCGGCCGGTCTCGGTCAGCTCGATTCCGCCGTACGGCTCGTGCACGAGCATCCCCTGGTCGACGAGGCGGCGGATGCCGTCGGAGATGGTGGCTGCGCGCACGCCCAGGCGCTCTGCGAGCTGCTTGACGGTGATCGGGGTCTCCGACCATTCGGTCGCCGACCAGATCACTTTGAGGTAATCCTGGGCCACGGTCGAGAGGTCGGACACTGGCATGACGTAATTCTACGGGCGGTCCGCACGCGGCACTGTTACGGTTGGTCGCGTGAATTACGCAGAGACCATCATCGACTTGGTCGGCGACACTCCGCTCGTGAAGCTCAACAGGCTGACCGACGGAATCGCGGCGACGGTGCTCGTCAAACTCGAGTACCTGAACCCCGGAGGTTCGTCGAAGGACCGCATTGCAACCCGCATCATCGACGCTGCGGAGAAGGAAGGGCTGCTGAAGCCAGGCGGGACGATCGTCGAACCGACGAGCGGCAACACCGGCGTCGGGCTCGCGCTCGTCGCCCAGCAGCGCGGATACAAGTGCGTGTTCGTGCTTCCGGACAAGGTGGGTGAGGACAAGCGCAACGTCCTCACCGCATACGGGGCGGAGATCGTGGTGACGCCGACCTCGGTGGCGCCGGAGCATCCTGATTCCTACTACAGCGTCTCCGACAGGCTCGCGGCGGAGATCCCCGGCGCGTTCAAGCCCAACCAGTACTTCAACCCGAACGGGCCGCGCAGCCACTACGAGACCACGGGTCCAGAGATCTGGCGCGACACCGACCAGAAGGTGACGCACGTCGTCATCGGCGTCGGAACTGGCGGCACCATCAGCGGCACAGGCCGCTTCCTCAAGGAGGCGTCGGACGGCGCGGTGCGTGTGATCGGCGCCGACCCAGAGGGGTCCGTCTACTCCGGCGGCACGGGGCGGCCGTACCTGGTCGAGGGCGTCGGAGAGGACTTCTGGCCAGGCGCGTACGACCCCACTGTGGTGGATGAGGTCATCGCCATCTCCGACGCAGAGTCGTTCCACGTCACGCGTCGGCTGGCGCGCGAGGAGGGCATCCTGGTCGGCGGCTCCAGCGGCATGGCAGTCGCCGCGGCGCTCCGCGCGGCGAAGGACCTCACCGCTGACGACATCGTCGTGGTGATCCTGCCGGACGGCGGACGCGGCTACCTCGCCAAGATCTTCAACGACAAGTGGATGCGGTCGTACGGCTTCAGCGACGTGCCGGACGAGGCCACGGTGCACGACGTCATCAAGACCAAGCGCGGCGACCTGCCCGACCTGGTGCACACGCATCCATCGGAGACCGTGCGCGACGCCATCCAGATCATGAACAAATACGGCGTATCGCAGTTGCCGGTGCTCACCGCAGAACCGCCCGTGGTGATGGGCGAGGTGGCAGGGGCGCTCGACGAGACCTCACTGGTGGATGCCGTGTTCAGCGGCCGTGCAGCGATGACGGACGACGTCGGCGCTCACGTGGGCGACCCGTTCCAGCTGATCGGCGTCAACGAGTCGGTCAGCGCGGCCCGCACGGCTCTCGCGACCGAGAACGCCCTGCTGGTGACGGAGGACGGCAAGCCCGTCGCCGTGCTCACCAGGCAGGACCTCCTCAACTTCCTCAGCGAATAGAAAGAACAGCAGACAGAACCATGAAGTTCGCAACACAGGCCATCCACGTCGGCCAGGAGTTCGACCCCACGACCGGCGCGATCATCCCGCCGATCTACCAGACCTCGACCTTCGTGCAGGACGGCGTCGGCGGCCTCCGCGGCGGCTACGAGTACAGCAGGGGCGGCAACCCCACCCGCACCTCGCTCGAGACGCTGCTCGCCGCCCTCGAAGGCGGCACGAGCGCGCTGTCGTTCGCGTCCGGCCTCGCCGCCGAGGACGCCCTGCTCCGTGCCGTGCTCCAGCCGGGCGACCACGTGGTGCTCGGCAACGACGTGTACGGCGGGACGCACAGGCTGATCAACCGCATCCACGGCGCGTGGGACATCCGCAACACCACGGTGGACCTCACCGACCTGGATGCGGTGCGCACCGCTCTGCAGACCGACCGCACCCGCGTGCTCTGGATCGAGACGCCGAGCAACCCGCTGATGAAGATCAGCGACATCGCGGCGCTGGCGGAGCTCGGCCACGCGGTCGGCGCGCTGGTCGTCGTGGACAACACGTTCGCATCCCCTGCGCTGCAGCAGCCGCTGTCGCTCGGCGCGGACGTGGTGGCGCACTCGACCACCAAGTACCTCGGCGGCCACTCCGACGTGCTCGGCGGCGCCCTCGTCTTCTCCGACGAGGAGCTGGCGAGCAAGGTGCAGTTCATCCAGTTCGCCGCCGGTGCCGTGTCTGCGCCGATGGATGCCTGGCTCACCACGCGCGGCATCAAGACGCTCGCCGTGCGGATGCAGCGTCACACCGAGAACGCGCAAGCCATCGCGGAGACCCTGGTCGGCCGCGCGGGGATCGACGCCGTCTACTACCCCGGCCTGCCGACCCACCCTGGCCACGAGCTGGCCGCCCGCCAGATGAGCGGCTTCGGCGGAATGCTGTCCGTCGCGCTCAGCGGAGGGGCCGACGCTGCGCGCCGGTTCGCGGAGTCGACAGAGGTGTTCCAGCTCGCCGAGTCCCTGGGAGGGGTCGAGTCGCTGATCGGCTACCCGAGCGAGATGACGCACGCCTCCGTTCGCGGCACGGAACTCGAGGTTCCAGACAACGTCATCCGCCTCTCCGTCGGCATCGAGGACGTCTCCGACCTCCTCGCGGACATCGACCAGGCGCTCTCGCGCTAGGACCCACCATCGCAGAGGGGACGCTGACCAGCTGATGCGGTACATCCTGCTTCCCGGCGCAGGCGGCGCCGGATACGTCTGGCACCGCGTCGCCGAGCAGCTCAGCGCTCGCGGGCTGGATGCGGTCGCCGTCGACTTCGAGACAGGAGACGGCCACGCGCTCGCCGAGTACACGGCGGCGGCGGTCGCTGCCGCGGACGGCGCGGACGATGTGGTGATCGTCGCGCAGTCGATGGGCGGCTTCACGGCCGCACTCGCGGCGCAGGTGCTCCCGGTGAGCCGCATCGTGTTCCTCAACGCGATGATCCCCGTGCCGGGTGAGTCGGCGGAAGGCTGGTGGGAGGCGGTCGGTCACGGCCCCGCCATGCGGGAGAACGACATCGCAGAGGGGCGCGACCCCGACGCCGAGTTCGACCTCGACCTCTACTTCCTCCACGATCTTCCGCAGGAGGAGCGCGACGGCCTCGAGCAGCAGGAGGGCGAGCCGGACTCGGCGGAGATGTTCGCAGAGGCGTGCGACTTCCCCGGCTGGCCGGACGTGCCCATCACGGTGATCGTCGGCGAGGACGACCGGCTGTTCCCCGCCGCCTTCCAGGAGCGGGTCGCGCGCGAGCGACTTGGCGTGGATGCGCACCGCGTGCCTGGCGGGCACCTCGCCGCCCTGGCGCATCCGGAGCAGATCGTGGAGCTTCTCTTGCCGGGCGGCCGAACGGCGGAATGAGCCTGACCTGAGTCGCCGTGTCAGCCTGGCCTAAACGCTGGGAAGGTGCCCAGCCGGTTCACAGGATCGCGCGCATCCGGGCAGGATGGAAGGCATCGAAGGGGAGTAGTTCCCACCGCCGCGAGACGGCGAAGCGGTGCGTCGACATACTGGCGGGTCACGGTGACCTGCCCGGCGCCCCACCCGAACGGCATGGTCCGTGCGGGCGAACGAGACCTTCGGTCGGCCATTCACGGCGACCGAGTCACCCCTGCACTCTTCTCGGTCGCTGCCTGTGATCGAAAGGGTCTCCCCGTGTCGAATACTCACCGTCCCGCACCGCCAGGAACAGCGCAGGCGCCCGCATCAACCTGGCGCCGCCTCGTCATCCCGCTCGGGATCGTCGCGCTGATCGCCGCCCAGGGCGTCGCCCTGCGGCTGACCGGCGTTCACGTCCCGCCGCTCCTCGGGGTGCTCGCGTTCGGCGTCGCGATCGTCGCAGCCGCCTTCGCCCTCGCGTGGGCGGGGGAGGCCGCCGAGGTCGACATCTCCGGAGGCCTCGCGGTGGGGCTGCTGGCGATCATCGCGATCCTGCCCGAATACGCCATCGACCTGTACTTCGCGTTCACCGCGGGCTCCGACCCGTCGCAGGCGCAGTATGCGGCGGCGAACATGACAGGCTCCAACCGGCTGCTGCTCGGCTTCGGCTGGCCGTTCATCCTGCTGATCGCGTTCCTCGCCTTCCGCGCAGCGCGGCGCCGTCGCACGCCTGTCGATCCGGACGTGCAGGCCACGCCGTTCGCCATCGTGCTGCCGCGCGACAACCGCGTGGAGCTCGGCCTCCTGCTGGTCGCCTCCGTCCTCACCCTGCTGATCCCGCTCACCGGACAGATCCACGTCGTGCTCGGGGTGCTGCTGCTCGCCCTGTTCGCGTACTACCTGTGGCGGGTGTCGACCGGGGAGAGCGACGAGCCGGAGCTGGTCGGCGTCGCGCACAGCATCGGCACACTGCCCACCCGCGCCCGCCGGACGACCGTCATCGCGATCTTCGTGCTCGCCGCCGTGATCATCCTGCTGCTCGCCGAACCGTTCGCGAACAGCCTCGTCGAGGGCGGCCGGTCGCTCGGCATCGACGACTTCCTGCTGGTGCAGTGGCTGGCGCCGCTTGCGTCCGAAGCCCCCGAGTTCGTGATCGCGGTGATCTTCGCCCTGCGCGGCAAGGCGGCGATGGGCATCGGCATCCTGCTCGCCAGCAAGGTCAACCAGTGGACGGCGCTGGTCGGCACCCTCCCGATCGCGCACCTCATCGGCGGCGGAGGTCTCGCCCTTCCGATGGATGGGCGCCAGGTCGAGGAGTTCACCCTGACGGCGACGCAGACCATCCTGGGCGTGGCCATGCTGCTCACCCTCCGGTTCAGCGGGCGCTGGGCCGTCGCCCTGTTCGTCCTGTTCGCCGCGACGTTCGTGTTTACCACGACCGAGGCGCGCCTGATCGTGTCCGCCGTGTATGCAGTGCTCGCCGTCACCCTGTTCGTCCTGCGCAGGCGCACGCTGCTGCCGACGCTCGCGGCGCCGTTCCGGTTCGGGAAACGGGAAGCGCCTGCCGTGCTGGAGGAGGAGCGCGCGGGATGATCGAGGGATGACGACGACCATCCGCCCCGCCACCGCAGCCGATGCCACGGCGGTCCTCCGCCTCTTCGACGACGCCATCGCCTGGTTCGTCAGCATCGGGAACACCCGGCAGTGGGGCACCGAACCGTTCTCCACCCAGCAGAAGCAGGTGGACAGGGTGACCGGCTGGGTCGCGGAGCCGGGCGCGTGGGTGGCCGAGCATCCGGATGCGGGGGTCGTCGGGGCGCTGATCCTCGGCGATGCGACCGACTATGTCCCTGCGGCGACAGAGCCGGAGCTCTACGTGAAAGTGCTGATCGGCTCCCGCGACCCGCGAGCGAAGGGCACGGGCAGGGCGCTCCTCGCGTTCGCCGACGAGCAGGCGAAAGCGGCGGGCGTCCGGATGCTGCGCGTCGACTGCTACGCGGGAGCCACGGGCGACCTGGTGAGGTTCTATGAGTCGTGCGGTTACGTCACGACAGACACGTTCCTGGTGGGGGACTGGCCAGGGCAGGTGCTGGCGCGGATAGTTGGTGCATGAGGACTTTCGGGGTGGAGGAAGAGCTGCTGCTCGTCGACGAGCACACCGGCGCCCCGCGAGCCGTCGCACCCCAGGCGCTCGCCGCGGCGGCGGGCGACGACGAGCCGGGGCGCGGCCAGGGAGAGGCCGCCCCGGAAGTGGCCGCGGAGATCCACCAGGAGATGCTCGAGACGCAGACCAGGCCGCTGACCTCCACCGGCGACCTCCTGGCCGACATCGTGGCAGGCAGGGAGCGCGCGGACCAGCTGGTCCGCCCGCTCGGCGTGCGCGCGGCGGCGCTGGCGATGTCTCCGCTGCCCGTCCAGCCGCATCCCACGGAGAAGGAGCGCTACGGCGAGATGATGCGGAGGTACGGGGCCACCGCTCACAAGACGCTCGTCTGCGGCTGCCACGTGCACGTCGGCATCGCGTCGCGCGAGGAGGGCGTCGCGGTGCTCGACCGCATCCGCACCTGGCTGCCCGTGATCCTCGCGCTGAGCGCCAACTCGCCGTTCGCGGACGGCGCGGACACCGGGTACGCGAGCTTCCGCTTCCTCACCTGGCACCAGTGGCAGAGCGCAGGGCCCACGGAGGTGTTCGGCTCCGTCGAGGAGTACGACCGGTTCGAACGGGTGCTCGTCGACACCGGCGTCATCCTCGACTACGGAATGGTCTACCTCGACGCCCGGCTGTCGCACAAGCAGCCGACGGTCGAAGTGCGCATCGCGGACGTCTGCCTGGATGCGCGGGATGCCGTCGTCCTCGCCGCCATCGTCCGCGCGCTGGTCGACACGGCGGCGGAGGAGTGGCACGCGGGTGTGCAACCCTCCGATCTGCCGTCCGCTGCGCTGCGGCTGGCCGGGTGGCAGGCGGCGCTGACCGGCACGCAGGGCAGGCTGCCGCATCCACAGCACGGGGCCGGCGCATCCATCGCTGACGCGCTGGACGCCTTGCTCGCCCACATCGGAGCCGCCCTCGAGGCGAACGGCGACCTGGAGCTGGTGCGCGACGGGCTCGAGCGCATCGTCGCTGCAGGCGGAGGGGCCGGCAGGCAGCGGGCGGCGTTCGCCGTGCGCGGGAGTCTGGAGGACGTGGTCTCCGCAGCGGTGGATGCGACGCACGAGCTGAGCAGGTCGGGCGACGATCTGTCCGTGCTCTGATCCGCGGTCGGCGCAATACGGCTCAACACCCGCTATCGCACCGCGGTGTTTGCGAATACTCTGCCGGACATGACCGGGAAGCAGCTCGACCACCAGCACGCGGTCTACAGCTACGGCACGACGCCGCTCACACTCATGTACAGCCCGACGGCGACCGCGGCGTGGGAGGTCTACTACGGCGGGGAGTACCTCGGCCTGATCGAGGAGGTGCACCTCGACGGCGAGGCGTGGCCGCGGTTCGTTGCGCGACTCCCCGGCGAGGAGGAGGGCACAGAGGTGGGCGACGGCGTTCCGGCGTCGGACTGGCGGCTCGCAGTGGAGGTGCTCGCGGCGCACGCAGGACTCTGACCGGCGGCGCATAGCGACCGCGGAGGAGATGCATTCACCCCGCATAGGGTCAGCAAAGGTCACAGGAATGTAACGACGTGAGGGTTGTCCTCATGTCGCACACACTCTCACCCCTGTCGCTCGACATCGTCGTGCCCGTCTACAACGAGCAGGCGACGCTCGAACAGTCCATCCGTCAGCTCAACGCCTACCTGACCCGCGAAATCGACCAGACCTGGCGCATCACGATCGCCGACAACGCGAGTACGGACGCGACCGCACAGATCGCCGACGCGCTCGCGGGCGAACTCCCCGGCGTCGTCGCGGTGCACCTCCCGCAGAAGGGCCGGGGTCGCGCGCTCAAGCTGGTGTGGGGCTCGTCGCCGGCCGACGTGCTCGTCTACCTCGACGAAGACCTCTCCACCGACCTCGCCGCCCTGCCACCGCTCGTCGCTCCGCTGCTCTCCGGCCACTCCGACCTCGCCATCGGCACCAGGCTCGGCCGAAGCGCGCGGGTCACCCGCGGCGGCAAGCGCGAGTTCATCTCCCGCAGCTACAACCTGCTGCTGCGCCGCACGATGGCGGTCGGCTTCAGCGACGCACAGTGCGGGTTCAAGGCCATCAGGCGGGAGGTGGCGCACCGGCTCCTCCCGCTGGTCGAGGACGACGCGTGGTTCTTCGACACCGAACTGCTGATCCTGGCCGAGCGGGCCGGGCTGCGCATCCACGAGATCCCCGTCGACTGGGTGGACGATCCGGACAGCTCTGTCGACATCGTGTCGACGGCGCGAGCAGACCTCAAGGGGATGCTCAGGGTCGGCAGCAACATCGCGCGCGGCCGCATCCCGCTCGAGTCCGTGTACGCGGAGCTCGGGAGGCGGCCGTTCGACCCGCCGAGACCGCCGAGCTTCTTCGGGCAGGTGGTGCGCTTCGGCGTCGTCGGCGTGCTGTCGACCGCCGCGTACGCGGTGCTGTATCTGCTGCTGCAGGGGCTGATCCCCGCGCAACTCGCGAACTTCGCCGCGCTGCTGATCACCACGATCGCGAACACCGGGGCGAACAGGAGGTTCACGTTCGGGGTCAGGGGCAGGAGCGGTGCCGTGCGGCACCAGTTCCAGGGGCTGATCGTCTTCGGGGTCGCCTGGGGGATGACCGCAGGATCGCTCGCCGTGCTGCACCTGTCGGCGCCGGGTGCAGGAGCCAGGGCGGAGCTGATCGTGCTCACGGTCGCGAACCTCGTGGCGACCCTCGTGCGGTTCGTGCTCCTGCGGCTCTGGGTGTTCCGAGCATCCCGTCGCCCGGCTCCCAGCGCCGCACCGCCAGCAGTGGACGCGGCCCCTCCCATCCCGATCGAGTCGATGCGGGACCACGCACTGCACACCACCGACCTCCGACAGGAAGCGAACGGATCATGACCACCACGACGCAGGACCACCCGGCGGTGACGTACCCCGCCTCCGAACAACCGACAGCCGGAGGGCGGCTCAGAGCGGCCGGACGCTGGCTCATCCGAGGAAGGGCGGGGAGCGCCGCCTGGGAGCGCCCAGCTCTGCTCGGCCTGCTCGGCGTCGCAGCGCTCCTCTACCTGTGGGATCTGGCGGCGAGCGGCTACGCGAACTCGTTCTACTCGGCGGCCGTGCAGGCGGGGAGCGTCAACTGGGAGGCGTTCTTCTACGGCTCGAGCGACGCCGCCAACTCGATCACGGTCGACAAGCCGCCGGCGAGCCTGTGGATCATGGCGCTCTCGGTGCGGCTGTTCGGCCTGAGCTCGTGGAGCATCCTGGTGCCGGAAGCGCTGATGGGCGTCGCGACCGTCGCCATCGTCTACTGCATCGTACGGAGGCACTACTCGGCGCAGACCGCGCTGCTCGCGGGCGGTGTGCTGGCGATCACACCGGTCGCCGTTCTGATGTTCCGGTTCAACAACCCGGATGCGCTGCTGGTGCTCCTGCTGACCGCATCCGTCTACTTCACTCTCCGCGCCATCGAGTCCGGCCGGATGCGCTGGCTGCTGCTGGCAGGGGTGGCGGTCGGATTCGGCTTCCTGACGAAGCAACTGCAGGCGTTCCTCATCCTCCCCGTGCTGGCCGGTGCGTACCTGGCCGTGGCGCCGGTCTCCTGGAAGAAGCGGTTCGGTCACCTGTTCGCCGCCCTCGGCGCGGTGATCGTGTCTGCGGGCTGGTGGGTCGCCGTCGTCGAGCTGGTGCCTGCGTCCATGCGCCCGTACATCGGCGGATCGCAGACCAACAGCTTCCTGGAGCTGACGTTCGGCTACAACGGGCTCGGTCGCCTCACCGGCGACGAGACCGGCAGTGTCACCGGTGGCGGCGGGACGACCGCCGGCGGAGGGATGTGGGGAGCCACCGGCATCCTGCGTCTGTTCGAGAACGAGATCGGCGGCCAGATCGCCTGGCTGCTGCCCGCCGCCCTGGTGCTGTTCGTGCTCGCGCTGGTGCTCGGCCGGGCGGCGAAGCGGACGGACGCGCGCAGGGCGACGCTGCTGCTCTTCGGCGGGTGGCTCATCGTCACGGCCCTTGCGTTCAGCTTCATGGCCGGGATCTTCCACGCCTACTACACCGTCGCTCTCGCCCCGGCACTGGCGGGGACCGTCGCCATCGGGGCCGCTGCGGCCTGGTCGGCGAGGGAGAAGCTGTGGGTGCGCATCCTGTCGGCGGTGACGCTGATCGGCACGGCGGTGTGGGCGTGCGTGCTGCTCGACAGGGCGGCGGACTGGCTGCCCTGGCTGAAGGCGGTGGTGCTGGTGCTGGCGATCGTCGGGGCGATGCTGCTCGTGCTGCCTCCGCGCGGTCGGATGTTCGCGGGAGCCACCATCGCCACCACGCTCGTCGCCGCACTGCTCGCCCCCGCCGCGTACTCGGTGGAGACCGTGGCGACGCCCCACACCGGCTCGATCGTGACCGCAGGCCCGACAGTCTCCGGGTCGATGGGCGGCCCTGGCGGAGGTGCGGGCCGCGGCGGCTTCGGCGGGGCGCAGGGAGGCGCGGGAGGACCAGGCGCGGCTCCCGGAGGGACGGGGGCGGCAGGAGGAACGGGCGGCACCGGTGGTGCAGGCGGCGGGTTCGCGCCTCCCGGCGGGACCGGAACGACGCAGGGCGGCGCAGGGACCACCACCGGCGGCACCGCTCAGGGCGGCGGGATGGGCGGCCTCCTCGGCTCCTCGGCCGTCAGCTCGCAACTCAGCGCTCTGCTGAAGTCCGACGCGTCGTCGTACACCTGGGTCGCGGCGGCGATCGGCTCCAACTCGGCGGCCGGATACCAGCTCGCGACGCAGGAGGCGGTCATGCCCATCGGCGGCTTCAACGGCTCCGACCCGTCGCCGACGCTCGCGCAGTTCATGGCGTACGTCGCCGCGGGGAAGATCCACTACTTCATCGCGGGCGGCGTCGGGCAGGCGAACGGAGGGAGCAGCGCATCCAGTGCCATCGCGAGCTGGGTGGAGCAGAACTTCACGGCGACGACGGTCGGGAGCACGACGGTCTACGACCTCACCAGGTAGACCAGCGGCCGCAATAGGCGATGTCGGGGGTCCGCGCCATCATGGAGACATGACGGAAAGCGGGCCCTCGATCGCGCGCGCCCGGGGCGACCACGACGATGGCCGACCGGGGGATACCGCCGAACCGCACGGGCACCTTGGTGTCGCCGGCGGCACGGCGCTGTACGTCGCCGCCGTCCTCGGCACAGGCATCCTCGTGCTTCCGGCGCTCGCCGCGTCGGTGGCCGGGCCGGGGTCGATCATCGCGGTCGCCGCCCTCGCCGTCATCTCCATTCCGCTGGCCGCCACGTTCGCGGCGCTCGCGCGCCGGCATCCGGATGCCGGCGGCGTCGCGACCTTCGCCAGACGCGCCTTCGGCCCGACCGCCGCCCGCGTCATCAGCTACTGGTTCTTCTTCGGAACGCCGATCGGGGCGCCGATCGCCGCACTGATGACGGCCAGGTATGTGGTCGCGGTCATCGGCGGGGATGCGCCGACCACCACGCTCATCGCCATCGGTCTCATGGTCATCCCGGTCATCGTGACGGCGTTCGGCGTGCGGTTCGCCGGGTGGCTGCAGCTGGTGCTGTCGGCCGCACTGGTCGCCGTGCTCGTCTTCGTGCTCGCCGCCGCCGTCCCGCACGCGAACCCGGCCAACCTGCAGCCGCTGCTGCCGCACGGCTGGGAGGGCGTCGGCCTCGCGATGAACCTCTACATCTGGGCGTTCGCCGGATGGGAGGCCGTGGCGGGGATCGGTGGGGAGTTCCGCAACCCGAAGCGGGACATCCCGCGGGCGACGGCGCTGGCGCTCGTGATCGTCTCCGTCGCGTACCTGGCGATTCAGACGGTGACGGTCCTGGTGCTCGGCGGACGCGCATCCACCAGTGCCGTGCCTCTGCTCGACCTGGTGGTGGTGTCGTCCGGCAGGGGAGGCGGGATCGTGGTGGCGGTCATCGCTGCCATCGTGGTCACAGGGGTGTTCAACGCGTACCTGGCGGCGTTCAGCAAGCTGGGCGCCGCGATGGGGCGCGACGGCGACCTGCCGCGCTGGTTCGGGCGCGGTGCGGAGAACGGCGGCATCGCGCGTCGCGGCCTGCTGCTGTCCGCCGTGATCATGGCGGCGTACTCCGCGGTGGTGCTCGCCAGCGGCGACCTGCAGCCGTTCATCCTCGTGCACACGAGCATCGCCGCGGCGGTCTATGCGCTCGGCGTCGCTTCGGCGCTCGTGCTGCTGCCGCGCCGGTCGGTCGGCTGGTGGATGTCGCTCGCGTCCTGCGTCTTCGCGGCCGGTCTCCTCCTCCTCGCCGGCTGGCACCTCGTCTTCCCGCTCGCCCTCGCGATGGCTGCCGTCCTCATCCGCCCCCGCCGTCACTCCCGTCCCGCCCCCACCCCCTCCGCTCCCCGATGATCGAGTCCGAACCTGTTCAGGCGACGCGCCGGGGCTGGCCTGAACAACTCCGGACTCGAACGCGTGGTGCGGCACGCATAATTGGGGGGTGACGCACGAGGAAGGCGCGGGCAGGGCCGCCAGTATGCGCGACGTCGCGCGCGTCGCCGGAGTATCGCACCAGACTGTATCGCGCGTGCTCAACGGGCACCCGAGCATCCGGGCGTCGACGCGCGAGAGGGTCGTGCAGGCGATGGATGCGCTGCACTACCGGCCCAACCGCGCGGCGAGAGCGCTGGTCACCGCCAGGTCGAACACGATCGGGGTGCTCACCTCCTCCGCCGCCGCGCTGTACGGCCCGGTGTCGAGCATGGGCGCGATCCAGAACGCCGGACGCGAAGCTGGGTACTACGTCACCGTCGCGCAGCTCGCCGACCTCAGCGCGGAGAGCATCGCGGACGGGATCGACCACCTGCTCGCGCAGGCGGTGGAAGGCGTCGTCGTGATCGCCCCGCAGGAACGGGTGCTCGACCAGATCGCCACCAGCCTCGACGTTCCGTACGTGACGCTGCAGGCGGGTGCGCAATACGCGGAGAAGGAGCTGTCGGTCGACCAGATCGCCGGAGCCCGCGCCGCCACCCGCCACCTGATCGACCTCGGGCACCGCAGGATCGCCCACGTCTCCGGGCCCCTCGGCTGGATCGAAGCGCAGGCCAGGGTGCGCGGTTTCGAGGAGGAGCTGCGCTCGGCCGGGCTCGATGCTCTCCCGCCGATCCGCGGCGACTGGTCTGCGCAGTCCGGCTACGTCGCCGGTCTGGAACTGCTCGCCGACCTGACCATCACGGCCGTGTTCGCCTCCAACGACCAGCTCGCCCTCGGGGTCATGCACGCTGCGCGCGACCTCGGCAGGGACATCCCCGGCGACCTCAGCATCGTCGGCTTCGACGACATCCCGGAGTCTGCGCACTTCTGTCCGCCGCTCACGACGGTCAGGCAGGACTTCGCCGAGCTGGGCCGCCGCTGCGTCGCCAGGCTGGTCGCCGAGATCGAGTCGACAGAGGAGCCGCACCCCGGCAACGTGCAACCGGCGCTCATCGTGCGCGCCTCCACCGCCGCGCCGCGCTGACCGGTCAGTCGTCGTCCATCCATCTGCGCGGTCCTGGTCCGCTGCCGCCGAGCTCGTCCGACGGGTTCTGCAGCGCGCAGGTGCGCAGGCTGAGGCACCCGCATCCCATGCAGCCGGTGAGGTCGTCGCGCAGGTGCTCGAGATCCCGGATGCGCTCGTCGAGTGCATCCCGCCACAGCCGCGAGAGACGCGCCCAGTCCTTCTTGGTCGGCGTCCTCCCCTCCGGTAGCGAATCGAGCGCGATCCGGATCTCGGCGAGCGGCACGCCCACCCGCTGCGAGACCCGGATGAACGCCACCCGACGCAGCACGTCCCTCCGATAGCGCCGCTGGTTGCCCGCCGTGCGTTCGCTGTTGATGAGGCCCTGCCGCTCGTAGAAGTGCAGGGCGGACACGGCGACGCCGCTCCGCGCGGCCAGGTCGCCGACGCTGAGGATGGGTTCGGACGGGTTCATTGACCTCAACCGTAGTTGAGGTCATAGGCTCGCACCATGACCAGTGACGACATCGACCGCACGGGCGCGCCAGCGCAGCCGGGCGCGGCCGTTCAGCCCGATGCGCCGGAACGGCGGGTTGCGCCGGAACAGCAGGGCGCCGCAGTCGCCGATCTCTCTCCGCCAGGGGGTGTGCTGAGCCAGCAGTACCGCTGGGTGAGCATCGGGATGTGCGCCCTCATCATGCTGGCGGCGTTCGAAGCGCTCGCCGTCACCACGATCATGCCCACCGTGAGCCGCGAGCTCCACGGTGCGAGCCTGTACGCGTTCGCGTTCGCCGGCCCGCTCGCCGTCAGCGTGGTCGGCATGGTGCTCGCGGGTGCATGGTGCGACAGGGGCAGCCCGAGGAACGCGCTGTTCGCCTCCGTCGGGATGTTCGTGGCCGGGCTGCTCGTGGTGGGGACCGCCCAGAACATGGGCGTCTTCGTGGCGGGCAGGCTCATCCACGGCTTCGGGGGAGGGGCGCTGACGGTGGCGCTGTATGTGATCGTCGCCCGCGTCTATCCCGCGTCGCTGCACGCCAAGATCTTCGCCGGGTTCGCGGCGGCCTGGGTCATCCCGTCGCTGATCGGACCGCTGATCGCGGGGGCGCTCGCCGAGTCGGTCGGGTGGCGCTGGGTGTTCCTCGGCGTCGTCGCCCTGGTGGTGCTCGCGATGCTGATGGTGGTGCCCGCGATGCGCGGGGTGCACCGGCCGGCCGACGGCGAGGAGCGTCCACCGCTCGACCTGCGGCGCATCGGCTGGGCCGTGCTCGTCGCTGTCGCGGTGCTCGCGCTCAACCTGACGGCGGAGGCGCGCGGCCCCGTGCAGTGGATCGCGCCCGTGTTCGCCGTGGCCGTCGCGCTGTTCGCCATCCGTCCGCTGCTGCCTGCACGGGCGCTCCGCGCGGCCCGCGGCCTGCCGAGCGTGATCCTGGTGCGCGCGATCGTCGCGGGGACGTTCTTCGCCGCCGAGGTCTACGTCCCGCTGCTGCTGGTGACGGAGTTCGGTTTCACGGCGGCCCTCTCCGGCCTCGCTCTGACCGCTGCAGGCGTGAGCTGGGCGGCGGCGTCATGGGTGCAGGGCAGGTTCCCCGCGATCCGCAACAGCACGGCGGCGATGCTCGGCTCCGCCGGACTCAGCATCGCGGTCGGTTCGCTGCTGCTGACGGCGCTCTTCCACCTCCCGCCGGTGATCGTGGTGGTCGGCTGGGCGTTCGCGGGGGCAGGCATGGGCATCCTGTACCCGAGGCTGGGCGTGCTCACGCTGGAGTACTCGACGATCGAGAACCAGGGCTTCAACAGCTCGGCGCTGTCCATCGCGGACGCGATCGGCTCGTCGATCTCGCTCGCGGCGACCGCGATCGTCTTCGCGGCGCTCGCCGGACTGGGCGGCGCGTGGCCGTTCGTGGGAGCGTTCGCCTTCACGGGCATCCTGTGCCTGGCGTCGTGGGCGGCAGGCCCGCGCATCCTGGTGTCGCGCCGCTGACGCGGCACCCATCCAGACTCGTCGCGGCGGCAGCCGGACGGCTCCCGAACCGCGGGGCCGAGCGACAGCCGTCCGCCGCCGCGACGATACTCCGAGGTCACACGACGACACGCCCGGTTCACCTCGCGTCCCCCTGTTGAAACCCTGAGTGGATACTGTCATTCCGTTCACAGAGAGGACACCCATGTTCCCCATCGCCTTGGCCGCCGACGGCCTGATCGCCACCGAGACCACCGCATACAACCCTGTGCCGTCCGTCATCGGCGGACTCATCGGATACATCCTTGTCGTCATCGCCCTGTGGCCCGTGTTCACCAAGGCGGGCAAGCCGGGCTGGGGCGCACTCATCCCGATCTACAACACCTACCTGCTGGTGAAGATCGGCGGATTCCACGGCGCGCTCGTGATCCTGTACTTCATCCCGATCGTCAACATCATCGTCGCGATCATCGTGGCCCTCGGTGTCGGCCGTGCGTTCGGCAAGGGTGCTGCGTTCAGCATCTTCCTGCTCTGGCTGCTCGCGATCATCGGGTACTTCATCGTCGGCTACGGCAGCTCGCAGTACGTCGGTCCAGGCGGCAGGCGCGAGGCCGTCACGGCGTAGTCACCGCCAGTCACGCAGAAGGGTGCGGCCGGGAATCTCCCGGCCGCACCCTTTCGCGTTCGCGTCTGCGTACTCCTGCTCAGGCGCTCGCGCTCGCCGTCGCACGCGCGTACTGCTCGCGGATGACCTGCCTGGTGTCCACGGCCAGCGCGGGGGCCGCATCCACCGTCCAGGACGGGCGGGTGCCGGTGAGCGCCCATGCCGCCTGAACCGCCGCGCCGTCCGCGACGTACTCGCCGGGGGACGGCACCACGACGGGCGCGTCGAAGACCTGCGCCGCGATGGCAGCGACCGCACGGTTCTGCGCCGCACCGCCGATCAGGAGCACGCGCTTCTCGCGCACGCCGACCGCGCGCACAGCGTCGAGACCGTCTGCGAGGCCGCAGAGCATCCCCTCGATCGCGGCGCGTGCGAAGGTCGCCGGCCGGGTGCTCGCGATGGTGAGCCCGTGGATGCTCGCGGTCGCGTCCGGCAGGTTCGGCGTGCGCTCTCCCTCGAAGTACGGGACCAGCACCACGCCCTCTGCGCCGGGCTCGGCGGACAGTGCGAGCTCGGCGAGCGCGTCGAAGTCGACGGAGAGCAGGTCGGCGATGGAGCTGAGCACGCGGGCGGCGTTGAGGGTGGCGATGAGGGGCAGGCTGAGCCCGCTCGCGTCGGCGAAGCCGGCGACGGTTCCGCTCTCGTCGGCGACGGGAGCGTCCGTGACCGCGAACACCGTTCCGCTGGTGCCGATGGACACGACCACGTCGCCGTCCGCGGCGCCGAGCCCGAGTGCAGCGCCCGCGTTGTCTCCCGCCCCTGGCCCGACCAGTACGCCGGACGGGGTGCGCCCGGCCGGCTCCGCCGGCCCGAGCACGCGGGGGAGCACGACGCCGTCGCCCTCGGCGCCGGCCTCGCGGGCGCCGCGGCCGAATGCCTGGGAGAACAGGTCGAGGTCGTACGCACCGGACGCGGCACCCCAGTACGCCGTGCCGCTCGCGTCGGAGCGGTCGGTGGTCAGGGCGTCGAGGTCGGGGCCCAGCTCGCTCTCGCCCTCCGGGCCGTAGCCGAGCAGGCGCCAGGTGAGCCAGTCGTGCGGGAGTGCGACGGCCGCGACGCGCGCGGCGTTCTCCGGCTCGGCATCCCGGAGCCAGCGCAGCTTGGTGGCCGTGAACGACGCGACGGGCACGACGCCGACGCGTGCGGCGTACTCCGCGGCGCCGACCTCTGCGATCAGGTCGCGGGCAGCCTGCGCGGAGCGGGTGTCGTTCCAGAGCAGGGCGTCGCGGACGACGCGGCCCTGTGCATCCAGTGCAACCATCCCGTGCTGTTGTCCGGCGATGGAGACGGCGGCGACGTCGTCGAGTCCTCCGGCCTCCGCGATGGCCTGCTGCAGCGCAGTCCACCACGCGGCGGGGTCGACCTCCGTGCCGTCCGGGTGCGCGGCACGGCCGAACCGCACGACGGCTCCCGACTCCACGTCGCGCACGACGACCTTGCAGCTCTGGGTGGATGAGTCGACTCCGGCGACCAGGGTCATCCGCTCTGTCCTTTCAACGGGGGAGAGGGGCGCCCCGGTCGGAGCGCCCCTCAGGAGTGGGTCGGTTCAGCGTGCGCCGAGCAGGTGCTCGAGCGCCAGCTGCTGCAGCCGGACGAAGCCGAAGCCCTTGCCGCCGAAGTACGCGTCGGCGTCGAATTCCTCGAATGCCGAGCGGTCGGCGAGCAGGTCGTCGTAGCTCTCGCCGTCGGCGATGGTCGGCTGTGCGAGCTGGGTGACGCGCGACGCCTCCAGGGCCTCCTGCACCTCGGGGTCGGCGCGGAACGCCTGCGCGCGCTCCTTGAGCAGGAGGTAGGTGCGCATGTTGGCGGCCGCGGAGTCCCAGACGCCGGTGATGTCCTCCGTGCGCGACGGCTTGTAGTCGAAGTGGCGGGGGCCGTCGTACGACGGGCCGCCGTTCGGGCCGCCGTTCTCGAGCAGGTCGACGAGCGCGAACGCGTTCTGCAGGTCGCCGTGACCGAAGACCAGGTCCTGGTCGTACTTGATGCCGCGCTGGCCGTTGAGGTCGATGTGGAAGAGCTTGCCCTGGTACAGCGCCTGGGCGATGCCGGCGGCGAAGTTCAGTCCGGCCATCTGCTCGTGGCCGACCTCGGGGTTGACGCCGACGAGCTCAGGGCGCTCCAGGGTCTCGATGAACGCCATGGCGTGGCCGACGGTCGGCAGGAGGATGTCGCCGCGGGGCTCGTTCGGCTTCGGCTCGATGGCGAAGCGGATGTCGTATCCCTTGTCGGTGACGTACTGGCCGAGCAGGTTGACGGCCTCGCGGTAGCGCTCGAGCGCCGACCGGATGTCCTTGGCTGCGTCGTACTCCGCACCCTCGCGGCCGCCCCACATGACGAACGTCTTGGCGCCGAGCTCTGCCGCCAGGTCGAGGTTGCGGAGCACTTTGCGCAGCGCGAAGCGGCGCACGGCGCGGTCGTTGGAGGTGAAGCCGCCGTCTTTGAAGACCGGTGCGCTGAACAGGTTGGTGGTCACCATCGGCACGATGACGCCGGTGTCGGAGAGGGCGCCCTTGAGGCGGTCGATCTGCTTCTGACGCTCTGCGTCGGTGGAGCCGAACGCGAACAGGTCGTCGTCGTGGAAGGTGAGGCCGTACGCGCCGAGCTCGTTGAGCTTGGTGACGGCCTCGACGACGTCGAGCTGCGGGCGGGTCGGGCCGCCGAACGGGTCTGTGCCGTTGTATCCGATGGTCCAGAGGCCGAACGAGAACTTGTCTTCGCGGGTGGGTGTTGCGGTCATGGGAGTTTCCTTCAGGTGTTCGATGGGATGGAGATCGGAATGCGATCGGTGGTGGGGTCGATGGTGAATGCGGTGGCGCCGTCGCCGACGCGCGCCAGGTAGTCGCCGCTGAAACCGGAGACGGCGACGCGACCGTGCTCGTCGGTGATGGTGTTGGTGGGGGAGAGCCACCAGTCCTCCTTCACCAGGCGGCGCAGCGCGTCGTACGAGGGTTTGGGCGTGCCGTCGGCGCGGACGAGCCCGATCGGCGCTCCGAGCCAGGCGTCCGCGTCGGTGATGCCCCAGTACGTGATGGCCTCGACGGCGGGATGAGCGACGAGCGAGCGGTAGTGCCGCACGAGTTCGTCGGCCTGGCGCTCTTCGCCGTCCGGCGTGGACGGCCACGACGGGATGCGGTAGTCGTTGAGGTCGACGATGTCGGCGGGCATCAGGTGCCCGGAGACCAGCGATGTCTCCGTCAGGTGCAGAGGGAGGCCGTAGCGGGCGAACCGGTCGACCGTCGCGAGCATCGCATCCTCTCCCCAGTAGCCCTGGTGCATGTGCGTCTGCAGGCCGATGGCGTCGATCGGGATGCCGGCCTCCAGCACGCCCTCGATCAGGCACTCGTATGCGGTGGACAGGTCGAAGTCGTTGAGCAGCAGCTTCACCCGCGGGTTGGCCGCTCGCGCTTCCTCGAACGCCATCCGGATCATCTGGATGCGGCCTCTGGCGCGGGCGAGCGGGCTGATCGCGTTCTCGCCGTTGTCGAACACCGGCATGATGACGACCTCGTTGATTGCGTCCCAGGTGTCGATCAGGCCGTCGAAGTCGCGCACGTCGCGGTGGATGCGCTCGCGCTGCAGGCGCTCGACCTCGTCGAGCGGCAGGCCGAGCAGCCAGTCGGGCTGCACCGTGTGCCAGACCAGAGGGTGACCCTTCAGCGCGACGCCTCTCTCGCGGAACCAACGCGCCGTGCGCTGCAGCCGCAGCGTGTCCGGTTCTCCGCGGCGCTGCTCGAACCTGCCCCAGTAGAACGGCAGCGTCGCCGTGTTGAAGACGTCGGTGTACAGCGCGGCGAGGCGCTCGTCCGCGTTGCTCGTGCTCTCGCCGTTGGCGATGCCGATGAAGTCGAAGCCGATGTTGCCGAACGTGAAGGCGTGCCTGGTCTGTTCGACCGTGACCTCGACGCCCGCGAGCGGCTCTCCCCGTGTATCCAGAACCGTCACGACGGCCTCGTGGATGCGGTGGGCCTGCGCCGTGCTCGACGGTGCGGCTGCGGAATAGATCGACACTGATTCACTCTCGGAGGGGAATTGTTGTTTCTAAGAACATATCAGCGAGAGCGGCCGATGGGAAATGGAATTTTCGTCAGGCGGTCGGCGCAGGCCCCGTGCTGGCGCGGACGACGAGTTCCGCCGGCAGGTGGACCCCGCTGGACACGGGCTGGTCGTCCAGCAGGGCGAGCAGCATCTGCAGCGCGCGCTCGCCGAGTTCGTGCAGAGGTTGCGCGACGGTGGTGAGCGGGGGCGTGGCGTTCGCCGCATCCGGGATGTCGTCGAAGCCGACCACCGACAGATCCTCCGGGATGCGTAGCCCGAGCTCGCGAGCCACCGACACGACGCCGAGTGCCGAGGTGTCGTTCGCGGCGAACACCGCCGTCGGCCGGTCTGGGCGGCTCAGCAGCTCCCTGGCGACCGTGGCCGACTGCGCGGCCGAGTACTCGCCGAAGAGCACGAGCTCCTGGTCGAACGGGATGCCCGCCTCTTCGAGTGCTGTGCGGTAGCCGTCCTCGCGGAGCTGGGCGGATGCGAGGTCCCTGCGGCCGCGGATGTGCGCGATCCTGGTGTGACCGAGCTCGATGAGGTGGCGCACGGCGACGAGCGCGCCGCCGACGTTGTCGGAGTCGATCGTCGCCGGGCCGCCCTGCCCGGTGTGCGGGTCGATCGCGACGACAGGGATGGACGTGCTCGGGATGAGCGTGGTCGGCGTCACGATGATCGCGCCGTCGATGAGCGTCCCCGCCAGGCGGGAGAGCGACTTGCGCTCCCAGCCGACGCTGCTCTCGCCGGAGACGAGCCCGGTGTACGCGAGTAGCTCGTACCCGGTGCCGGTCGCGGCGACGGATATGCCCTTGAGGAGTTCCACTGAGAACGGCTCGAACTCCGCGACCAGGATGCCGATGACGTTCGTGCTGCGCCTGCGCAGGCTGCTCGCCACCAGGGACGTCTCGTAGCCGAGCTCGTTCACGACCTCCATCACGCGGCGAGAGGTGGTCGGTGCGACGCCGTATCGTTCGTTGACGACCTTCGAGACGGTGGACACCGAGACGCCGGCCGCCCGAGCGACGTCGTTGATCGTCACCCTGCCGAAAGAGGATGGATCGAGTTCGGTGGACATAGTGGACACAGTACCGTGCGCCCAGCGGTTTTCCGGGTTGCCGACAGCAATCTCGATAACGATATCGAAAACGTTATCGACAACGTTTGACAAAGCGCGCGATCGAATGCGAAGCTCTCCGCGGCGGACGATTGTGCGTCAATGAGGACAACCAAGGAGTTTCCACAATGAAGAGGCAATTTCGGGTCGCGGGTATTCTCGCGGTCGTTGCGGGCACAGCGCTGCTCGCGACGGGCTGTTCTGGCAACAGCAACAGCAGTTCGAGTGACGGCAAAGTCTCGATGACTTTCTGGACCAACGCGACCACCGGTCCTGGCCAGACCTTCTGGAAGAAGACCATCGCGGACTTCGAGAAGGCCAACCCCAACGTCACGATCAAGATGCAGACCATCCAGAACGAGGACCTCGACGGAAAGCTGCAGACCGCGCTCAACTCGGGCGACGCTCCCGACATCTTCCTGCAGCGCGGCGGCGGCAAGATGGCCGCCATGGCGGACGCGGGCCAGCTCATGGACATCAGCGACTCGATCGACGCAGACGTCAAGAGCGCTGTCAGCGACGGAGCGTTCAAGGGCGAGTCGTACCAGGGCAAGGTCTATGCCATGCCGATCGACGTGCAGCCGGAGGGCATCTACTACAGCCAGGACCTGTTCAAGGCAGCGGGCATCGACACCCCGCCGACCACGATGGACGAGCTGAACGCCGACATCGTCAAGCTCAAGGCGACCGGCGTCGCACCCGTCGCCGTGGGCGCGAAGGACGCATGGCCGGCAGCGCACTGGTACTACAACTTCGCACTCCGCGAGTGCAGCGAGTCGACGCTCGACAAGACGGCGTCGACCCTCAAGTTCGACGACTCGTGCTGGACTAAGGCCGGAGACGACCTGAAGGCGTTCAACGACACCAAGCCGTTCAACGACGGGTTCCTCACCACCGCAGCCCAGCAGGGCGCAGGCAGCTCGGCCGGTCTCGTCGCGAACCACAAGGCGGCCATGGAACTCATGGGCGCCTGGGACCCGGGAGTGATCGCATCGCTCACGCCCGACGAGAAGCCGCTGCCCGACCTGGCGTGGTTCCCGTTCCCCGCGACCTCCAGCGGTAAGGGAGACCCCGCATCCATGATGGGCGGCCTCGACGGATACTCCTGCTCGGCCAAGGCGCCGAAGAAGGAGTGCACCGCGTTCCTCAACTACACCGCCACCAAGGACGTCCAGGAGGCGTACGCCACCGCGTTCAACACCATCCCGGTGAACAAGGACGCTCAGGGCGGCATCGAGGGCGCGTACATCAAGCCGGTCCTCGAGGCGTACAACAAGGCGCCGTTCGTCTCCCAGTACCTCGACACCCTCTACGGCCAGAGCGTCGGCAACGCGCTCAACACCGGTGTCGTCAACCTGCTGGCAGGTCAGGGTTCCGTCGCCGACATCATCAGCGGCGTCAACCAGGCCGCCGCTAAGGGGTAATCAGAACCATGAGCAGTTCCCTGGATGCGAAGTCGGAGATCGACACGCAGCCGAGCGGGGACGTGCAGACGGTCGGGGGCGGCGCACAGCGTGCGTCGTCCCCGGCCGGGGCGCGGCCCAAGCGGAAGGAAGATCGTCGCAAGGGCCTGGAGATCGCGATTCTCGCCGGGCCAGCGATCATCATCTTCGTCGGCTTCGTGATCCTGCCGGTCATCATGGCCGCCTACTACGGCTTCTTCAAATGGAAGGGCTACGGCGCCCCCACCGACTTCGTCGGAATCAACAACTACCTCATCATCTTCACGGACAGCGCGTTCCACCAGGCGCTGCTCCACAACGGCATCATCGTGGTGCTGTCCCTCGTCATGCAGGGCCCGGTCGCGATCATCCTGGCCCTCCTGCTCAACCAGAAGATCCGCGGGCGCTCGATCATCCGCGTGCTGATCTTCGTCCCGTACGTGATCTCCGAGGTGATCGTCGGAACCGGCTGGAGCCTCATGCTCCAGACCTCCGGCGCGATCAACGACCTGCTGGAGCACATCGGGCTCGGCGCGTTCAAGGCCAACTGGCTGTCCGATCCGAAGATCGCCATCTGGACCCTGATGATCATCATCTCGTGGAAGTACATCGGCTTCGCCGTCATCCTCTTCCTCGCCGGCCTGCAGAGCATCCCGGAGGAGCTCTTCGAGGCCGCGCAGATCGACGGGGCGAGCTACTGGCAGATCCAGCGCAGGATCACCCTGCCGCTGCTCGGGCCGACCGTACGCATCTGGGCGTTCCTCTCGATCATCGGGTCGCTGCAGTTGTTCGACCTGGTGTACATCATCTGGGGCCAGTACGTCGCATCCACGGCGGGCACATCGACCATGGCGACCTACATGGTGGCCAACGGGCGCAACTCGGGGAACTACGGGTTCGGCAACGCCGTCGCCGTCGTGATCTTCGTCATCTCGCTCGTCATCGCACTGATCTACCAGCGCTTCGTGTTGCGACGTGACATGGCCGGCGCGATCACGGAGAAGGAAAAGTGACCACCACAGCACTCCGCACGGCGGCCAGGAAGGAGTCGGTGTCGTTCGGCACCCGCTTCCGTCGCGCCAAGCCGTTCACCTACCTCGTCGCACTCGTGTTCATCGCGGTGTGCCTCGCCCCCGTCCTCTACATCGTCGTCGGCGGCTTCCGCACCAATTCGCAGATCACGAACGCGCCCTCCGCGTGGCCGAACCCGTGGCAGTTCGACAACTACCTCAACGTGCTGGTCAGCTCGACGTTCTGGCAGGAGGTCGGGAACTCGGCCATCGCCGGGCTCGCGACCACGCTCGGCGTCGTCGTCCTCGGCGTGATGGTGAGCTACGTGCTCGCCCGCTACGACTTCGTCGGCCGCGGTGCGATGTACGCCCTGTTCGCGGCCGGCCTGATGTTCCCGATGACCGTGGCCATCACCCCGCTGTACCTGCTGGTGAAAGACCTCGGCCTCACGAACAACCTCGCGGGCGTCATCCTGCCGCAGATCGCGTTCGGGCTGCCCACCACGGTCATCATCATGGTGCCGTTCCTCAAAGCGATCCCGATGGAGATCGAGGAGGCGGCATCCATCGACGGTGCGAGCAGGCTCGGCTTCTTCTGGCGCATGGTGATCCCGCTGTCGCTGCCCGGGGTCGTCACCGTCGGCATCCTGGCGTTCATCGGCAGCTGGAACAGCTACATGCTTCCCCTGTTCATCCTGAACGACCAGTCGACGTTCACGCTGCCGCTCGGCGTCCAGGCGTTCTCGTCGCAGTACTCGGTGGACACGGCCAAGGTGCTGGCGTTCACCTCGCTGTCGATGATCCCGGCGCTGATCTTCTTCTCGCTGTTCGAGCGCCGCATCGTCGGCGGCCTGACCGGCGCGGTCAAGGGCTGACCGCGGCTCCCGCCCGTTTCCCTCTCCCCGCATTCAGCTCTCTTTTGTGATTGGTTCCTGTGAAGAAAAGCACTGAGTCCGCGACCGTTCCTCCCGCGGCCATGCCAGACGTCTCGGAGCGCGTCCGCGCGCTGCACGCCCGGATGACCCTCGAAGAGAAGCTCGCGCAGATCGTCGGATACTGGCTCGACCAGAACGGCCTCGTCGCCCCCATGCAGGGCGAGATGGCCGCGGGTCAGGAGACGAAGGGCAGCCTCGCCGACGTGACCCGTCACGGGATCGGGCACTACACCAGGGTCTACGGCACCCGGCCGGTCGATCCTGCGGAGCGTGCAGCCTGGCTCTGGCAGGAGCAGCGCAGGCTGAAGCGAGAGACCAGGCTGGGCATCCCAGCCCTGGTGCACGAGGAGTGCCTGACCGGGCTCGCCACCTGGAAAGCCGCGACCTTCCCGACGCCGCTGGCCTGGGGTGCGTCTTTCGACCCTGAGCTGGTGCAGCAGGTGGCCCGCTCGATCGGCGACGCGATGAAGCAGCTCGGCATCCACCAGGGTCTCGCCCCCGTGCTCGACGTGGTGCGCGACCCCCGCTGGGGTCGCGTTGACGAGTGCATCGGCGAGGACCCATACCTCGTCGGCACCGTCGGCACCGCGTATGTGCGGGGCCTGCAGGATGCGGGGGTGCACGCAACGCTCAAGCACTTCCTGGGATACTCGGCGTCCCGTGCCGGCCGCAACCACGCGCCGGTGCACGCGGGGCCGCGCGAGATCGCCGATGTCTTCCTCCCACCGTTCGAGATGGCCATCCTGGACGGCGGCGCCCGCTCGGTGATGAACTCGTACACCGAGATCGACGGCGTCCCGGTGGCCGCCGACCCGGATCTGCTCACCGGGACGCTGCGGGAGAAGCTCGGCTTCGACGGCGTCGTCGTCGCCGACTACTTCGCCGTCGCCTTCCTGGAGGTCATGCACGCCGTCGCCGCCGACCGCGGAGAGGCGGCAGCGCTCGCGCTGGAGGCCGGCATCGACATCGAGCTGCCGACAGGAGACGCCTACCTGCAGCCGCTGGCCGACCGCATCCGAGCCGGTGCGTTCGACGAGGCGTATGTCGACCGCGCCGTGCTCCGTGCGCTCGCGCAGAAGGAGGAGCTCGGACTGCTCGACGCCGACGCGTTCGAGGACGAGCCGCCTGCGGTGGTCGACCTCGACTCGCCGCGGCACCGTGAGCTGGCCAGACGCCTCGCGGAGGAGTCGGTCGTGCTGCTCAGGAACGACGGCGTCCTCCCGCTCGGCGCACGCCGGACCCCGGTCTCGACGGTGGCGGTGATCGGCCCGAACGCCGACAGGGCAGAGGCGCTGCAGGGCTGCTACTCCTTCGCCAACCACGTCCTGCCAGCGCACCCCGGCCTCCCGCTCGGATTCGAGATCCCGACCGTGCTGGAGTCGCTGCCAGGCGCGTTCGCGGACGCGGGGCTCCCCGTCCCCGAGTTCGTCCACGCCGAGGGCTGTGCTGTTGAAGGCGACGACGAGTCCGGTTTCCAGGCGGCGGTGGATGCGGC
This sequence comes from Leifsonia sp. Root227, assembly GCF_001428745.1. Lineage (GTDB taxonomy): Bacteria > Actinomycetota > Actinomycetes > Actinomycetales > Microbacteriaceae > Leifsonia. Next base: position 660,213 of record NZ_LMIO01000001.1, read on the forward strand.
GACCGGGGCCGACCTCGCCGTCGTCGTCGTCGGCGACCAGGCGGGTCTGTTCGGCCGCGGCACGGTCGGTGAGGGCAACGACTCAGAGTCGCTCGAGCTGCCCGGCGCCCAGCGCCGCCTCGTCGAGGCCGTCATCGCGACGGGCACGCCGGTCGTGATGGTCCTGCTCACCGGCCGCCCGTACGCGATCGACTGGGCGCTCCACAGCGAGGCGGCCCCTGGCGCCGTGCTCCAGGCCTTCTTCCCCGGCGAAGGCGGAGGACCCGCCATCGCCGACATCCTGACCGGACGCGTGAACCCGTCCGGCCGCCTCCCCGTCTCGATGCCGCGCTCGGCAGGAGCACAGCCGTACTCCTACCTGCACCCGATCCTCGGCGGCCCGTCCGACGTGACGGCGACCGACTCCACTCCGGTGCTCCCGTTCGGCTTCGGTCTGTCGTACAGCTCGTTCGCGTACTCCGACCTCGCGGTCGACCTGACCGCATCCACCGACGGGTCGTTCGCAGCGACGCTGACGGTGACCAACACCGGCTCCGTGCGCGGAGCGGACACCGTGCAGCTGTACGGCCGCGACGTCGCAGCGACCGTCACCCGCCCGGTGGCGCAGCTGCTCGGCTACGCCAGAGTCACCCTCGACGCCGGTGAATCGGTGCGCGTGACCTTCGATGTGCCTGCCACCCGGTTCGCGTTCAGCGATCGCGGGATGGTCAGGGTCGTCGAGCCGGGAGACGTGGAGGTGTGGGCGGCGACGCACGCGGCCGCATCCACGGGTCTCCGCGGCGACGAGGTCACCGGCGGCGCCATCGTCAACGAGAAGCAGGCGGATGTGCGGGACATCCCTGGTGCGGCGACGCCGCGGGCGACGCTGACGCTGACCGGCGCCGTGCACCAGGTGACGTCCGCGGACAGACGGACCGTGCGGGTGCTGCTCTCGGAGCGCGTGCCGGAGACGGTCTAGACCGCTAGAGGCGCGTCGCCAGCCAGCGCGCCTGCTTCTGCCACTGCACGGCGGACCCGCCCTCGTGGTCGTTGAACGGGTACACCTCGAGCGTCGTGTCCTCCGCCGCGAGGTGGTTGTACGCGGCCACCGTGGTCGACGGCGGGACGACGCTGTCCATGAGCGCCACCGAGAACAGCGACGGGGCGTGGATGCGGCGGGCGAAGTTCACGCCGTCGAAGTACGAGAGGGTGCGGAACACGGCATCCACCTCGTCGCGGTGCACGGCCAGGTAGGTGGCGAGTTCCAGGTACGGGCCGCCGACCGCGACCTCGGCGCCGCGGCGGAAGGCGCAGAGGAACGCGACGTCGGGGAGCACGGCGCGCACGCCGTCGGCGAGAGCCGCCGCGGCGATGGCGATGCCGCCGCCCTGACTTCCGCCCGTCACGGCGATGCGGCCGGCGTCGACGAACGGGAAGGCGCGTGTCGCATCCACGGCCCGCACCGCGTCGGTGAAGACGCGGCGGTAGTAGTACGCGGACGGGTCGTGGATGCCGCGGGTCATGTATCCGGGAGTCGCAGGGCCGGAGCCGTGCGGGTCGGGGGTGTCGCCTCCCGTGCCCCAGTTGCTGCCCTGGCCGCGGGTGTCCACGAACACGTGAACGTAACCGGCGAGCGCCCAGAGCACGTTCTCGCCTGGCAGGCCCCGCCCTCCGCCGTAGCCCTGGAACTGCACGACGGCGGGCAGGGGACCCTCCGCATCCCGTGGCCGGGAGACCCAGGCGCGCACCGGCTCGCCGTTGAAACCGGGGAAGGTCAGGTCTTCGACGACGAGCTGCGTGATCGGGGTGTCCGCCGGGGTGAGGGTGGTCTCGCCTCCGGCTGCGCGCGCTTCGGCGAGCGTCTCCGTCCAGAACGCGTCGAAGTCGGCCGGCTCGTCCACCTCGGGGCGGAAGGCGAGCAGTTCGGCGGGGGAGAGGTCGGTGAAAGCCATCTCTGAGCGAGTCCTCCTGGGAAGTTTTCGCCGGATCGGGCGAAAGGGATGGGCCACATTGTGGCACAGTGTGTGCATGTCCGATCACAACCGGCCGACACTGGAGGCGATAGCGCGGCAGGCGTCCGTCTCGCTGTCGACCGCGTCCAAGGTGCTGAACGGTCGGCCGGGGGTGTCCGCATCCACTCGCCAGCGGGTCGAGGAGCTGCTGCGGGACTCCGGCTACGCCAGGCGCGGCCTCGATCCAGAGCGCGGCGGGCTGGTCGAGCTGGTGGTCGAGGATCTGCTGAGCGAGTGGTCGGTGGAGATCATCCGCGGCGTCGAGCGGATCACGCGCGAGGCCGGGTTCGTGCTCGCCCTCTCCGCACTCGGCGACCACCACAAGCCGCGGGACGAGTGGATGACCGGGGTGCTGCAGCGCAAGCCCGTCGCGGTCATCCTGCAGTTCTCCGACCTCACCGTGGCGCACCGCAGGCAACTGCGCACCAGGAACATCCCCTTCGTCGTGGTGGACCCGGCAGGCGACCCTCCAGCGGACGTCCCCGCCGTCGGTACCACCAACTGGGCGGGCGGCGTCGCGGCGACCAGGCACCTGATCGGCCTCGGCCACACCAGGATCGGCGTCATCTCCGGCCCGGCGGACCTGATGTGCTCGCGGGCGAGGGTGGCGGGATACCAGTCCGCTCTGGCCGAGGCCGGCATCCCGTTCGTGGAGGAGCTTGCGGGCTCCGGCTCGTTCGGGCAGCGCGACGGTGAGCGGGAGGGGCGGCGGCTGCTCGGCCTCCGCGACCGGCCCACCGCGATCTTCGCCGGCAACGACCAGCAGGCGCTCGGCGTGTACGACGCTGCGGCGGCTCTGGGGCTGGAGGTGCCACGGGATGTCTCCGTCGTCGGCTTCGACGACGTGCGGCCTGCGCTGTGGGCGCGGCCGCCGCTGACGACCGTGCGCCAGCCGCTGCAGGAGATGGCGGAGGAAGCGACCAGGATGGCGCTGCGGCTGCGTTCCGGCGAGGTCGACAACGCGCGTCTCGAGCTGGCCACGTCGCTCGTGGTGCGGCAGTCGACGGCGGCTCCCACATCCTGAATCGGCGCGGTTCGCGCGAAAGTTTTCCAATGCCCGCTCGAAACTTGTGGCCTCGGTTGAGCCGGCAATAGCGTCGAACGGCGGGACGACGCGAAGGAGCGAGACGATGACGGATGCGGCCACCGAGCTGCGCGTGGCGATGGTCGGCTACGGGTTCATGGGCGCCGCCCACTCCCAGGGCTGGCGGGTCGCCCCGCGGTTCTTCCCCCTCGATGCGCAGCCGGTGATGCACACCATCGTCGGCCGCGACAGGGTGGAGGCGGCGAGGGAGCGCTTCGGCTGGCAGTACGCGGAGACCGACTGGCGCCGCGTCGTCGACGACCCCGCCATCGACATCGTCGACATCTGCTCGCCTGGCGCATCGCACGCCGAGATCGCCATCGCGGCCCTGGATGCTGGCAAGCACGTCCTCTGCGAGAAGCCGCTGGCCAACACGGTGGAGGAGGCGGAGGCGATGGTCGCCGCCGCCGAGCGCGCCGCCGCCCGCGGAGTGCGGTCGATGGTCGGCTTCAGCTACCGCCGCGTGCCCGCCATCGGCTTCGCCAAGCGGCTCGTGGAGGAGGGCAGGCTGGGCACGATCCGCCAGGTGCGGGCGCTCTACCTGCAGGACTGGCTGACCGACGAGAACGGCCCGATGACCTGGCGGCTCGACAAGGACGCGGCAGGCTCCGGCTCGCTCGGCGACATCGGCGCGCACGCGATCGACCTGGTCGAGCACATCACGGGCTCCCGCCTCGACAGCGTCTCCGGCACCCTGGCGACCTTCGTCGAGGAGCGCCCACTGCTCGGAGAGACGGTCGGCCTGTCAGGCACGGCGTCGACGGAGCGCGGCAGGGTGACCGTGGACGACGCCGCCTGGTTCACGGCGCGGCTCGGCGGAGGAGGAGCAGCATCCGGAGCCATCGGCGCGTTCGAGGCCACCCGCTACGCCACCGGCCGAAAGAATGCGCTGCGGATCGAGCTGAGCGGTTCGCTCGGCGCCATCGCCTTCGATCTGGAGGCGATGAACGAGCTCCAGTACTACGACGCGACCGCCCCGGCGGGGGAGCAGGGCTTCACGCGCATCATCGTGACGGAGCCCGAGCATCCATACATGGCCAACTGGTGGCCGACCGGGCACGCGATCGGTTACGAGCACGCCTTCAGCCACCAGATCAAGGACTTCGTCGACGACATCACGCGCGGCCGCGATCCGCAGCCGTCGTTCGCAGACGGGCTGCACGTGCAGCGCGTGCTGGCCGCCGTGGAACGCAGCGCGGCCACCGGCAGCGCGTGGACGTCGACCGCCGTACAGGCAGAACAGACAGGACAGGAAGCATGACCAGGAACGCACTCGTCGTCCGCGGCGGCTGGGACGGGCACATGCCCGTCGAGACCACCGACCTCTTCATCCCGTATCTCGAAGCGAACGGCTTCGACGTGCGCGTCGAGGACGGCCCGGCGATCTACACCGACGAGGCCTACCTGGACACGGTGGACCTGGTGCTCCAGATCAACACGATGAGCACCATCTCCAAAGAGGAGTTCGCCGGCCTGCAGCGCGCCGTCCTCAACGGGACCGGCCTCGCCGGCTGGCACGGCGGCATCGCGGACGCCTACCGCGACAACGCCGACTACCTGCACATGATCGGCGGCCAGTTCGCCCATCACGCCGGCATCGACCCCGCAGACCGCACCGGCGAGCAGTCGGACAACTACATCCCGTACACGGTGCACATCACCGACTACGGCCGCACGCACCCCATCACAGAGGGCATCGACGACTTCGACCTGGTCAGCGAGCAGTACTGGGTCCTGAGCGACGAATACAACGACGTCCTCGCCACCACGACGCAGGCTGTGCGCCCGTGGGATGCGTGGAACCGCCCCGTCACGGCGCCCGCCATCTGGACGCGCCAGTGGGGCAAGGGCCGGATCTTCGTCTCCGCACCCGGCCACCGGCTGGAGATCGTGGAGAGCCAGCCCGTCCGCACCATCATCGAGAGGGGGCTGCTGTGGGCAGCACGTTGAATGTCGGCGTCGTCGGGGTCGGCAACATCAGCCGCCAGTACTTCGAACGGTTCCCGCAGCTGCCGAACCTGTCGCTGACGGCGGTCGCCGACCTGGACCTCGGCCGCGCATCCGCCGTCGCCGCCGAGCAGGGCGTCGAGGCGCTGACCGTGGATGCGCTGATCGCCGACCCGCGGATCGACGCCGTCCTCAACCTCACCATCCCCGCCGCGCACACCGAGATCGCGCTCGCGGCACTGGATGCTGGCAAGCACGTCTACGGCGAGAAGCCGCTCGCGCTCGCCACGGCCGACGCCGTCCCCGTGCTGGAGCGCGCCGCAGAGAAGGGGCTGCGCGTCGGGAGCGCGCCGGACACGGTGCTCGGTACGGGCATCCAGACCGCTCGCGCACTGCTCGACGACGGGCGGATCGGGCGACCGGTGGGAGCGGCGGTGTCGTGGACGGCGCCAGGACACGAGCTGTGGCATCCAGCGCCAGCGTTCTACTACCAGCCGGGCGGCGGACCGCTGTTCGACATGGGGCCGTACTACCTGACCAGCCTGGTCACGTTCTTCGGCCCGGTCGTTCGGGTGTCCGGCGCTGTCGGCCGCTCAGAGCGAGCGCGCACGGTGGCGACGGGACCGCTCGCCGGAACGGTCATCCCCGTCGACGTCGACACGCATGTCACGGCGATCCTGGAGCACGCCGACGGCGTCATCTCCACCGTGACGGTGTCGTTCGAGGTGTGGGAGTCCCGCATCCCGCTGTTCGAGGTCTACGGCACGGGAGGCACCGTCGCGGTGCCGGACCCGAACGCGTTCTCGCAGACCGCATCCATCGCCACCGCCGACGACCGCACCTGGCGCGAGGTTCCGGATGCGGCAGGGTACGTCGACGCCGGACGTGGCGTCGGGCTCGCCGACCTCGCCCGCGCGGTGGAGACCGGGAGGCCCCACCGCGCATCCGGAGAGCTGGCGTTCCACGTGCTGGACATCATGGAGTCGATCATCGCTGCCGGGCACAGCCACGAGGTCGTCACGCTGCGCTCGACGGTGGAGCGGCCGGAACCGGTGCCGCTCGGTGCGCGCCCAGAGAGCTGGTGAGGCGCAGAGGACCGCTGACAGGGCGCCGTCTGCTGGTGCTGATGCGCCGACCCGTGTGGCGCGAAACGGTACAGTACACAGGACCATGAACACGACCGGCACCAACCTCGACACCGTGCGCCGGAACAACCTCGCCACGGTGCTCGGGCTCGTGCACCGCGGCGGCCCGGCCGCCCGCTCATCGCTCACGCACGCCACGGGGCTGAACCGGTCGACGGTCGGCGCGCTCGTGGCAGAGCTGGTCGAGCTGGGGCTCGTCACAGAGCGAGAGCCGGGGACGAGCAACAGGGTCGGGCGTCCGTCACCCGTGGTCGTCGCGGACGGCCGCGTGGTCGCGCTCGCGGTGAACCCCGAGATCGACGCGGTCACCGTCGGCGTCGTCGGCCTCGACGGCGCCGTGCACCGGCGCGTGCGGTTCCCGCTGGACCACGTCCCGGGAGCGGAGGAGGCGGCAGCGGTCGCCGCCGCGGTCATCGACGGACTGCGCCCAGACCTCTCCGCGGCGAGCAGGGTGGTCGGCATCGGCGTGGCCGTGCCAGGGCTGGTGCGCGAGGGCGACGGCGTCGTGCGGCTCGCGCCGCACCTGGAATGGCGCGACGAACCGTTCGCCTCCGAGCTCGCCGCTGCGACAGGGCTCACCGTCAGCGCGGCCAACGACGCCAACCTCGGCGCGAACGCCGAACGGCTCTTCGGCGCAGGACGGGGAGCGAGCGACCTGGTCTACCTCAACGGCGGCGCATCCGGTATCGGAGCAGGCGTCATCGTCGGCGGCGTATCGCTCACGGGCGTCTCCGGCTACGCGGGGGAGCTCGGCCACACGCTCGTCAACTCCAACGGCGTGCGCTGTCACTGCGGCGCCATCGGCTGCCTGGAGACCGAAGTGAGCCAGCGGGCGCTCCTGGCGGCCATCGGGCTGGAGGCGGCCGACAGCGAGGAACTGGATCGCGCGCTCGCCGCGGCGGTCGCAGCAGGGGATGCGAGGGTGGGCGCCGAGATCGAGCGGCAGCTCGGCTTCCTCGCCATCGCACTGCGCAACGCGACCAACGTATTCAACCCGGAGCTGGTGGTGCTCGGCGGGTTCCTCGGCTCGCTGTTCGCCGTCGCGCCGGAGCGGCTCGCGGCGCTCGTCGCCGAGCAGGCGATGGCGGCGTCGGGGGAGCACCTGCGGATCGCGCGCGCGGAGCTCGGGGCGAACATCCTGATGATCGGCGCGGCTGAGCTCGCGTTCGCACCGCTCCTCGCTGCTCCGGCCGACTGAGCGCATCCCCTGTCGGATTCCCCCCGAACTCGGGGATGTGCACGGTAACATTCGCGCCCGGTATCCGATAGGATTGTCGAGCAACGACGGTCGAATCGATTCGAACGAGCGAGTAGCACCACCGCCGGAATCCCGGCAGCACCCCTCCCACCCACGCACCGCGGCTTCCCCCGCGGTGTTCGTCTTCCCAGTCAAGGACCCCTTCGTGACCACCGTCGTGCATCCAGGAGACTCGCTCTCCGGTCGCCAGCGCCTCGCATACATCCTGATCCTCGGTGCGCTCACCGCGCTCGGGCCGTTCACCATCGACACGTACCTCCCCGCGCTGCCGACGCTGCAGGCCGACTTCAACGTCTCGACGGCGGCGATCCAGCTCACGCTCACGGCCACGACGATCGGGTTCGGCGTCGGCCAGCTGCTCGTGGGTCCGTGGAGCGACAAGATCGGGCGCCGCCTGCCGCTCATCCTGTCGACCATCGTGCACATCCTGGCCTGCCTCGGCGCCGCCGCAGCCCCGAACGTCGAGCTGCTCGGGCTCGCCCGCGCCATGCAGGGCATCGGCGCCGCGGCGGGCGGTGTCGTCGCGATGGCGATGGTGCGCGACCTGTTCGGCGGACGGCCGCTGGTCAGGATGCTTAGCCGCCTCGCGCTCGTCAACGGCCTCGCGCCCGTGCTCGCGCCGGTGATCGGCTCGTGGCTGCTGCTGGTCATGCCGTGGCGCGGCATCTTCGTCGTGCTCGCCTGCTACGGGCTGTTCGTCGTCATCTGCGTCTCGCTCTGGATCGTCGAGACCCTACCGAAGGCCCGTCGTCACGACGCAGGCCACTCCACCATGCGGCAGCGGTACAAGGCCGTGCTGAGCGACCGGATCTTCGTCGGCATCGCCATCGTCGGCGCCGCCAACTTCACCGGCCTGTTCTCCTATCTCTCGTCGAGCTCGTTCGTGTTCCAGGAGATCTACAAGTTCAACGCGCAGGAATACGGCCTGCTGTTCGCGGTCAACTCCATCGGCATCATCATCGGCGTGCAGTCGGCGGCGCGGATCACGAAGTACGTCGGCCCGCAATGGATCCTCGCCGTGTCGACGGTCGTGATGTTCGTCTCCAGCGTGCTCATCGTCATCCTCGACCAGGCGCACGTCGGACTCTGGGGAACGGCCATCCCGCTGTGGTTCTTCATCGCGGCGTGCGGGTTCGGGTTCCCCTGCGTGCAGGTGCTCGCGTTGAACGGTCACGGGCACGAAGCGGGGACCGCCGCCTCCCTCCTCGGCGCGCTGAACTTCGGCATCGCGGGCATCGTCTCCCCGATCGTCGGCATCCTGGGCGTCGGAAGCGCCACCCCGATGGGCTTCGTCATGGCCATCTGCGCCCTCGTCTCCATCGCCGCGCTCTGGTTCATCGTGCGCCCCCGCACCGTCCCCGCCCTAGCCCAGTAGCTCCCCCCTCCGCTCCCCCCTCCGCTCCCGCTCCCCGATCATCGAGTCCGGAGTTGTTCATGCGCCACGCCGATGCTGGCTGTGAACAACTCAGGACTCGATAGTTCTCCAGCAGGGGATGAGTACGTTGGTCGACATGGGATCGGCACACGAGGACATCCAGCAGGCCGCGAAGGTGAGCAGGAGGTGGCCGGTGATCTCCGCGTCCGTCGCCGTGGGGCTCGTCGTGGTCCTCGGCGTCATCATCGCCTTCCGCCCGAAGGAGCCGTTCGCGCTCGACCTCGAGTGGATGGGCGAGATCGTCGAGCATCGTTCGCCGATCTGGCTGGGGCCCGCGCTGTTCTTCAACTACGCGGGCGGCGGCATCGTCGGGTCGATCGTCATTCCCGTCGTGATCTTCCTTCTGCTGCTCGCGTTCCGCAGGCCGTGGGGTGCGACGTTCTTCGCCGTCGCGAGCATCCTGTCGGTTGCGGCCGTTCAGCTGCTCAAGCACACGGTCGGCCGTGCCCGCCCGACCGAGATCCTGGTGCAGTCGGACACCGGCTCATTCCCGTCAGGGCATACAGCCAACGCCGCGACGATGGTCGTGGTGCTCGCGATCATCTTCCCGCGCGTCTGGGTGTGGGTCCTCGGCGCCGTCTGGGCGATCCTGATGGCGGTCAGCCGCACCTACCTGGGGGCGCACTGGCTCAGCGACACGGTCGGCGGTCTGCTTCTCGGGGCGGCCGTCGCGGTGATCGTGTGGGCGCCGCTCGCGCTCCGGCTGGTCAGGGAGCGGCAGCAACCCCATCCGTTCGTACTCGCGGGCGGCAGGCGCGCGCCAGGGTGAGCTATAGCCGAACTCATCGACCGCGGGCGTCCCATGCGCGCTAGCGTTGCGCCATGAGAATTCTGCTCGTGGGCGCCGGCGGGGTCGGCGACGCCATCGCGAAGATCACCGCACGCCGTTCCTTCTACGACGTCATCGTCGTCAGCGACTACGACATCGGCAGGGCCGAGAAGACCATAGGCTGGATTCGAGGGAAGCACGGTGACGACGTCGCGTCGCGCTTCGTCGCCGCCGCGATCGACGCGTCCGACCCGGATGCGGTGGCCGCCGTCGCCAGGGAGCACGGCGCGACCCACGTCATGAACGCCGTGGAGCCGAAGTTCGTCCCCACCATCTTCGCCGGAGCCCTCGCAGCAGGCGCCGACTATCTGGACATGGCGATGAGCCTGTCGGAACCGCATCCCACCGACCCGTACGCGAAGACAGGCGTGAAGCTGGGCGACGACCAGTTCGCGCTCCGCGGCGACTGGGAGACGGCGGGCAGGCTCGCGCTCGTCGGCATGGGCGTCGAGCCGGGGCTGAGCGACGTGTTCGCCCGCTACGCGTCCGACACACTGTTCTCGCGCATCGAGGAACTCGGAACGCGCGACGGGGCGAACCTCGTGGTGCGCGACAGCGACGGCAACGAGATCTTCGCGCCGTCGTTCAGCATCTGGACCACGATCGAGGAGTGCCTGAACCCGCCGGTGATCTTCGAGAAGGACGCTGGCTGGTACACGACGCCGCCGTTCAGCGAGCCGGAGGTGTTCGACTTCCCTGAGGGCATCGGCCCGGTGGAGTGCGTCAACGTGGAGCACGAGGAAGTGCTGCTGATGCCGCGCTGGATCGACGCCGAGCGGGTGACGTTCAAGTACGGGCTGGGCGAGGAGTTCATCGGCATCCTGCGCACGCTGCACCAGCTCGGATTGGACTCGACGACGCCCATCAGGGTGCGCAGCCAGAACGGTCCTGTCGAGGTTGCGCCGCGCGATGTGGTCGCCGCCGCCCTGCCTGACCCTGCAACGATCGGGCCGCGTATGACCGGCAAGACGTGTGCGGGCGTGTGGGTGAAGGGCACCGGTGTGGATGGGAACCCGCGTGAGGTGTACCTGTACCACGTGAGCGACAACGAGTGGACGATGGCCGAGTACGAGTCGCAGTGCGTCGTCTGGCAGACCGCGATGAACCCGGTGATCGCGCTTGAACTTCTCGCGAGCGGAGCGTGGGAGGGCACGGGAGTGCTCGGCCCAGAAGCGTTCGACGCCGCCCCGTTCCTCGAGCTGATGGCGCGCCCGGTCGACGAGGGAGGCTACGGCCAGCCCTGGGGGCTCCGCGAGCAGTAACCAGACGTTTCCCGCGGCAATCGAGTCCGAAGTTGTTCACCTCTCCGTGCGGCGTGTCGGGCGAACAACTTCGGACTCGATTGCTGCGAGCGGGCAGACCGCACCTTTAGAGTGAGCGCATGAGTGACGCGGATGCACTTGCCCAAGCCCAGGCCGACGCGAAAGCCGCCGCGGAGAACGCGGCCAGACTGCAGGCGGAAGCGGCCGAGGCGCTGAAACGGGCACAGGATGCTGCTGCGGAGGCACAGGCGCAGGCCGACGCGGCACAGGCGCGAGCCGAGGCAGTGCAGGCTCAGGCTGTTGCGGCGCAGACGGCCGTCGCAGCCTCGGATGCGGCGACCGCCGCCAGCGCAGCGGCGACGGAGGTCGCGCCGCCCGCGCCCGCCGCGACCGCGGCGACGGAGGTCGCGCCGCCCGCGCCCGCCACGCCGACCGGCGCCCCGACCCCTGCAGCGAGCGGCCAGCTCACCGAGCAGGAGGTGGACGCCGTCCGCGCCGGCTACGCCTTCACCGGGGCGGCCTTGGAAATGGGCGCCCTGGTCAACGGGGAGGCGCGCGCCGACGTTCCTGTGCGCATCCCGTTGTCGATGACGAACCGGCACGGCCTGGTGGCAGGGGCGACGGGCACGGGCAAGACCAAGACGCTGCAGGTGCTCGCCGAGCAGCTTGCCGCGAACGGCGTCCCCGTTTTCGCTGCCGACATCAAGGGAGACTTGTCGGGCATCGCGACAGCCGGGGAGTCGAACGACAAACTCCTCGAGCGCACACGCGGCATCGGCCAGGACTGGGCCCCGCACGCCACCACCACCGAGTTCTTCTCCCTCGGCGGCATCGGGAAGGGCATCCCGATCAGGGCCACCGTCGCCGGATTCGGGCCGCTGCTGCTGTCGAAAGTGCTCGGGCTGAACGACACGCAGGAGTCCAGCCTCGGGCTCGTGTTCCACTACGCCGACAAGGCAGGGCTCCCGCTGCTCGACCTCAGCGACCTGCGCGCGGTCCTCACCTACCTGAACAGCGCGGACGGGAAAGCGGAGCTCGCCGACCTCGGCGGCCTGTCGAGCTCCACGGTCGGCGTGATCCTGCGTGAGCTCATCACCTTCGCCGACCAGGGAGCAGACGCGTTCTTCGGCGAGCCGGAGATCGACACGGCCGAGTTCATCCGGCTCGCCCCGGACGGCACAGGCGTCGTCAGCCTGCTCGAAGTTCCCGGTGTGCAGGACAAGCCTGCCCTGTTCTCCACCTTCCTGATGTGGCTGCTCGCCGACCTGTTCAACGACCTGCCGGAGGTCGGCGACCTCGACAAGCCCAAGCTGGTGTTCTTCTTCGACGAGGCCCACTTGCTGTTCAAGGACGCATCCAAGGACTTCCTCGCCTCCATCACCCAGACCGTGCGGCTGATCAGGTCGAAGGGCGTCGGCATCTTCTTCGTCACCCAGACGCCGAAGGATGTGCCATCCGAGGTGCTCGCGCAGCTCGGCTCGCGCGTGCAGCACCAGCTCCGCGCGTTCACCCCTGACGACGCGAAAGCGCTCAAAGCGACGGTGTCCACCTATCCGAAGTCCGGCTACGACCTGGCCGAGGTGCTGCAGCAGCTCGGCACCGGCGAGGCCGTCGTCACGGTCATGGGCGAGAAAGGCGCGCCGACGCCGGTCGCGTGGACACGGCTGCGCGCACCGCAGGGCTCCATGTCACCCGCGCCGGAGGCGCAGATCGACGCGACCATCGCCGCATCCCCACTGCTCGCGAAATACGGGACGGCCATCGACCGCGACTCCGCCCGCGAAATGCTCACCCGCAAGCTGGATGCGGCAGCCGCAGCCGCAGCGGAGCAGGAGCGCGTGATCGAGCAGGCCAAGGCGGCAGTGGATGCGCAGAAGGCGGCGGACAAGGCCGCCGCGGCGCAGGCGAAAGCGCAGAAGGCGGCCGACGCGGAGTACGAGCGGCTGCTGAAGTCGACGGGGCCGACGACGCGCGGCAGGCGCACGACCTCGAAGCCGCAGCCGAACATCCTGGAGCAGGTGCTCGGCTCGAAGGCGACGGCGTCGATCCTCACGGGCGTGGTGGAGGGGATCTTCGGCACGAGGAAGCGGCGCTAGAAGCGGCGCCGGCGGAGCGAAGGCCCGCGTGCGCGGCGGTTCCGCCTCAGCCAACCGCATCCGGTAGCAGCGATCGCGCCAGCCTGGCCACCTGCACGGTGTGCCCGGCGTCGTCGCCTCCGCGCTCCGACCAGCAGGAGGAGAGGGCTGCCCACGCGAACGCCCAGCGCAGCATCCGCGCTGGCGCGACGCCGGTTGACGCGCAGATGACCCCGAGTTGCCGCTCGAAGCGTCCTGCGGCGAGAGCGGTCCGCGCATCCGGGTTGCACAGGATGTTGGCGTAGTCGAATCCGGGGTCGCCGGCGACGTGCTTCGGGTCGATCGCCAGCCAGCCGTCCGCTCCGAAGTCGAGGACGTTGCCGTGGTGGAGGTCGCCGTGCAGCACCAGGTCGGCGACGGGATGTGCGATCAGCTCCCCGGCGACGGTTGCGGCGTGCGCGTACAGGCCGTCGTGCGCATCCGGGTGGTCGGCCGCCTCCTCGAACAGCTCCCGGAACCAGACGGCCAGCCCCACGAGACCGGCCGGTCTGGGCCGGTCGTCGACGGCGTGCAGGCGGTCGGCCGTACTGCACAGGATGCGCGTCGCCGCGTCGTCGCCGTCCTGCCCCGATCCCGCGATGGTCACCAGATCGCGGTCGCCTGTGGCGCGCTCGATGAGGATCGCGTCGCCGTCCGCCGCGTAGACCGGCGCGGCTCCCCGGCCATCCCACCAGGCCAGCAGGCGCGACCCTGCGGCCTCCTCCGCGACCGTCGCCAGCTTGAGGAACGCGGGGCGCCCGCGCCACTCCACCGGTTGCAGCACGCTCGACGGGGTGGCGAACGCGTCCCCGGCCGGGGTGAGCTGCCAGCGGTCGCGCCAGGGCGCGAGGGCGGCGTCCGGGGCGGCGCGTGACGGATGGCGTCCAGCCATCAGACGGATTCCGTCAGTGGGCGCGCGCCGTCTCGCCCGCGCGTCGTCTCGGCCAGGTACGTGCCGGGCGTCGACCCGATCACCGCTTTGAACTCGCGGCCGAAGTGGGCCTGGTCGGCGTAGCCGAGCTCGGCGGCGAGCTCGGCGAGCTGCGGCGGAGCGGGGGAGCGCAGTGCGGCAGCCGCCTCCTGCAGCCGATAGCGCTGGATGAGCCATTTCGGCCCGAAGCCGATGTGCCCCGCAACGAGCCGCTGCAGATGCCGGACGCCGAGACCGAACCGGTCGGCGAGCTGTTCGACGCGCGTGATGGTTCTGTCGGTCTCCACCGCAGCAACGATGGCGTCGACCATCCGCGCCTCGGCACCGGGAGCAGGCAGCGTCGCCGTCCACTCCTCGAACGCCTCGACGGCAGCGCGGTCGTCGCCCCGCCGCATGGCATCGTGGATGCGCCCCTTCAGCGCATCCACGCCGGGAAGCAGCAGTGCGTGATGCTGGTAGCCGCCGGCCGCGTCTGCGACGCCCACGCCGTCTGCGACGCCCGCTCCGTCTGCGAGCGGGACGGCCGATGGCAGGCTGCGGACGCTCACTCCGGCGAGGCCGCGCGCCACGCCGGGGCGGAGCATCGCCCCGAACGCCCAACCGTCGCCGCGCAGGGTTTTCACGCTGAGGCCGCGTCGCGCCAGGTGGAGCGCCGTCGTGTGCTGCTCGAAGACCAGGTTCGCCGTCGGGTACTCGAGCACCTGCTGACGGAGCGACGCTCCGGGGACGAGTCGCCAGCGCGGGGTCCAGTAGTGGCGGACGAACACGGCGGCGCCCTCACCCGGCCAGAGCCGCTCGATGGTCACGGGTGCCGACGCGCTCTCGTTGAGGTGCCCGTGACTCACCGGCTGAGCGTCGCGATCGGCGCCGGAGCGTGCGCCGGAGCGGGCGGCGGAGTCGGGGACGGCAGCGGCGGAGGGGCTCACGCTGACATACTTTCACGGTGAGCTCGATCCGTCCCTACCAGCCCGGCGACCGCGACGACGTGTACACGGTGTGCATCCGAACGGGAGCGAGCGGGGGTGACGCGACGGGGACGTACAGGGACGACGATCTCATTCCGGACGTATTCGCGGGCCCGTACGTGACGTACCAGCCCGACCTCGCGTTCGTGGTCGACACCGGGGAGCACGTCGCGGGGTATGTGATCGCGGTCGCGGACAGCGCAGCGTTCGTCGACTGGTACGCCGCCGAGTGGCTGCCGTCGTTCGCCGCCAAGTACCCTCTCGACACGGCGCGCGACGACAAGGAGCGCGAAGCCATCACGTTCGGTCTCGACCTGCAGGGGATGCTCGTCCCCGAGCTCGCTGCGTACCCGGCGCACCTGCACATCGACCTGCTCCCCGAACTGCAGGGGCAGGGCTTCGGCCGCGCACTGATCCGGACGCTCCTCGCCGCCCTCCGGGAGCGCGGAGTGCCAGGCGTGTACCTGCGGATGTCGCCGACGAACCACGGTGCGCGCGCGTTCTACGAGAAGCTCGGCTTCCGCGAGCTGCCGTCGAGCACGCCGGACGGCCCGGTGTACGCGATCGCGACCGACGCCGTTCTGTAGCCGACGCCGTGCTGTAGTCCGCGCCGTTCTGTAGCCGGCGCCGCAGGTCAGCGACCGAACCGCGGCAAACGCTCGAACCAGTACAGCAACCCCGGGGATGCGCGCCGCAGCTCAGAGAGCGTCATCGAGTCCGCGCGTCTGGTGACGGGCACGTCGAGTTCTTCCGCCACCCGCTCCATGTCTTCGAGCGCCCAGAACTGCCCGCGCATGCGGATCAGCAGCCGGCCGTCCGTGCCGGTGATGAAGAGCTGCGGCTGGGTGTCGAGGGTGCTGCCCTCGTACAGGTTGACCAGGATGACCTGGCCGACCGAGCCGGGAAGCACATCCACTGTCCTGCCGAAGAAGCCGCGTTCGCGCACGACGTCGCGGCTGAGCTGGATGGTCGTGCTGAAGAACGCGAGGACGGCGAGCGTCGTGCCCGCGATCACCACGATGTGGACGCCGAGCACGAGAGGCCAGACGCCGTCCGGGATGGTCAGCCAGTAGAGGACGGCGAAGACCGGAGTGGTGAGGGCGAGGATGGCGATGATTCCGCGCGCGAAAAGGTGGGCGTGCGGGCGCAGAACCACTGTCTGCTGCACCACGCCCGTCTCCTGTCTCAGCTCCCGCCGACCCTCCATCCTTCGAGGATCGCCTATCGCGCAGACCTTTCGGTAGCGGCATTTTGGGGGACACGGGCGTCCGGTTTTCGAGCGGCGGCCTGCTCGCGCATCCGGATGTTGCGCACCCGGAACGCGCTCAGAACGGTGATCAGGACACACACCCCGAAGACGACCGCCATGCCCAGGTCGTGCATGTTGCGCCCGATGAGCAGCGTGATGGCGCCGAGCAGCACGGTCGTGCAGAGCTGGGCGAAGACCTTCTTGCTCACGGAGCCACCTTCCGACGGGCCGGAGTCCATCGTAGTGTCGGTGTCAGGGCGACTGCCCGGCCGCCGTAACGGAAAGGACACGACCGTGACGAACAAGACGCCGCGCGAAGAAGCCATCCAGAAGGAGCAGGAGCGCAAGGACGACGAGAAGGAGCGCCTCGAAGAAGAGGAGGAGCGCCGCCTGAAGTAGCAGCGCCGTTCTGTTGAGCGGGCGGGGGAGCCGGCGGTGGAGGCCGCCGCGGGCGTTTGTTACACTCCCAAGGTGTCTTCCCCGCTCATCCCCGTGCTGCCCTCCGGGCGTCAGGAGGTCGTCGGCGTTCTGAACGCCGGCGCGAGATAGCGTCGTCTTCCCCTGCCTTCCACCCTCGTTTTCGCGCGAGGGATGCGGTGATCGACCCCGTGCATCCAGCTGTGGTGCCTGTCGTCCCGCGCAGATTTCGACGCACGACACGGCGCTTCCGCCCGTGCGCTCTCTCCGGCCGTCGCGGCCGCACTCCGATTGGTGACACACCCTCATGCTCCCTCTAACCGAGCAACAGCTCCGCTCCTCGTTCGTCAACGCCTCCCGCAAGGAGGTGAGCGACCTGACCCTGCCCGCCGACTTCCAGACCATCGACTGGGATGCGCTCGACTACCTCGGCTGGCGCGACCGCAAGCAGCCGAAGCGCGCGTACGCCGTCGTGATCCTCGACGACGCGCCCGTCGGGCTGCTCCTGCGCCAGGCTGAGGCGTCAGCGCTCAGCCGCCCGCAGTGCTCTTGGTGCCAGGACGTCAACCTGACCAACGACGTCGCCTTCTACAGCGCCAAGCGCGCCGGGCAGGCCGGAAAGAACGGCGACACCGTCGGCACGCTGGTCTGCACCGACTTCGGATGCTCTGCAAATGTCCGCAAGCGCCCGCCGCTCGCCTACGTGGGCTTCGACGTGGACGCGGCCAGGCTCGAACGCATGGCGAGCCTGCGCGAGCGCGCGGCGAGCTTCGCGGTTTCGGTGCTGCACGGGACGGCCCGCACACCGGCCTAGCCCTCCGGCTGCGCATCCACAGCCGCCTCCACAGGCGGCGCTGCGCGGAACGACGAGATGCCGGTAACTGCTCGGAATCCAAGGGGAGCCGCTGCAGTTACCGGCATCTCGTCAGCGGACTGCGACCCGCGTCAGCGCAGGGGACGGCCCTCCGCGTCGCGGGCCTGTACCCGGTGTTCGCTGAGGATCGAGATGCGGTTGAACGCGTTGATCGTCACGGCGATCCACTCGGCGGCGACGTACGCGGATTCGCCGAGCACGGTGTGCGCTCCGACGAGGTCGGCGCGGGAGTCCTCCGTCAGCGGCAGGAGCGTCGCCGCCTCGGCGATCGCGAGCACGGCCTCATCCCTTTCGCTGTACAGCTCGGCGTCGCGCCACGCGGGCAGCATGTCGAGCTTCTGCTGGGGGACCCCCGCTTTGCGTGCCTCGCGGGAGTGCAGATCGAGGCAGAAAGCGCACGCGTTCAACTGGGATGCTCGCACTTTGATGAGCTCCGCCTCCTGCGGGCTCAGACCGCTGCGGAGCGCAGCTTCTGCGACGACGGCGGACAGCTCTCGCGCGGCATGCCAGACGTCGGGCAGCGCTTTGTCGAGGTAGGGGCGCACGACGTTCGTCACCTCCGCGGGAGGCACGGTAGGCCTGCCGGGCCGCTCGGCGGGATGTTCGTGTCGATCCCGTCGGTCATCGTCCGCTCCGCTCCGTCATCGTCCGCTCCGCTCCGTCATCGTCCGCTCCGCTCTCTGCTCGATCCGGTCGTCAGGCCGGCGGGCCACTCGCCGAGGCGCGCGGCCGCGTCGTACGTGGCGTCGAAGAACGCCAGCACCGTCCCGTCGGGGTCGGACGACGTCCTGACCGCCTCGTAAGGCAGGAGGAATTCGCCGTACTCCGCGCTGAACGATGCTCCCTCGGGCAGGTCCGCCTCCGCGTAACCGTCCGGTGCGGGATAGGCGTACGAGTAGAACGCGCCTTCGCCTCCGCCGCCCGGCCAGAATCCGGCACTGCTGAGCTCGTGCGAGTACGCCTCGCGCATCACACTCGGCGGGCAGTTCGGTGCGCCGCCTGGGTGCGTCGGGGCGGTGCGCCCGGAGAACCTGGTGACCGCGAGGTCCATGGAGCCCCGGAAGAAGTGCACGGGGCTGGCCTTGCCGACGAAACCGGAGCGGAACCGCGCGAGGACCCGATCTGCCTGGATCAGCTGCCGCCAGAATGCGCCGGCGTGCTCTGGCAAGTAGGTGTCGTGGATGGTGTCCTCGGCGAACGGGATGGCGACCTCGACCTCGTTCGGGGTCGGGTGGATCACCACGTCGATCCCCAGCTCGCGAAGCGCTTCGAAGACGCGGGCGTAGAACTCCGCGACAGAGTGACCGGGGAGCGGAAACGAGACCGACCCACCATCGCTCGTTCGCGCGACGAGCGCGTAGTCGACGAAATCGAACGCGATCTCCAGCGTGCGTGCGCCGACGGGGATTCCGCCCGTGGTGAGCCCGCGGGCATCGACGAGCAGTGTCACGTGCCACCAGTGGTTGATCGGTGCGGCCAGCGCCATCTTGATCTTCCCGACGATCTGCGTCCACATGTGGAGCGTCTCGCGGGTGGGGGTCCAGGTGTCCACCGCGAGCATCGGCCAAGTTGTCTCGTCCGCCATCTGCGCCCCCTTCGCCTCGTCGCAGGTCCGATCGTCAGGGCACTCACTCTAGCCTTCGCGGGCGACGGACGGATCACGCGTGGCTGCCGCATCCAGGTGCCGATGTCGCTTCCCGATGACAACGTGGTGTTCGGTTCGCGGACGCCGGAGGGGAAGACCGGCCTCGCGGCCCCGAGACGTATGCCACGACTCAGGTGAGACCTATGTCGCGACTCATCACATTGGCGGAGAATGGGGGATTCGAATCCCCATCGAGGTGCCCTAACGCCTTGAATAGAGGACGACTCCCGCGGAATTCCGCGGAAGTGGCATCTCCTGATATCTCACTAAATTAGGTGGATCTCAGAATTTTGTGGGCAAAGTGTGGGCACGGGATCTGGCGAGAAGCATCGCGCGAAGCATCGGGTATGCGCGCAGCGGCGGTATTGGGGTATTTCAGCTCGCCTTCATTGTTCTCCGCGTGCTTTACGGGCGGGGAATCGAGCCCGAAGCGGCCTCTCATATGTCGTGAGCCATTGGATGCGCGCCAGTAATCGGATAGGAGGTTCGACAAATATCCCGTGCACCGGCTGGAGACTGCTAGCTTTTCAGGCGTGCGAAGTGCTGACGTTGAATGGACCCTTTGGGGCGTCCACTGGGACGGCACGTTCGCGGCCGCGGTCGTGGCCGGCGTGATTGCCTTGATCACGTTGGCGTGGACCATCACTTCATGCTTGATCGGGCGCTCCGACGCGAGATCCTTGAGTCATGAGCAGATCGAAGCGAGCAAAGCTAATGTCAAGGCCGAACTAGATGCCCGGATTCCGCTCGACAACCGCGCGCAGTTTCTTGAACGCTTCAAATGGGGGCTGCAGTTGGTAAGAAGCAAGAATTCAACCGAGCGTTTCACGGGCGCAGTGCTCTTGAAAGATCTGACATTGGATCCGTTCGTCACCGTGAAGGATCAGCAGCTCGCGCTAAGCGTGGTGACTAAGCTTGGACCAGGTGGAGCATGACAGTTACTTGGGATGAAGCAAACCAGGCCGTCGCGGAGTTGCGCGCCCAGCTAGAGGCCGCCCTGGGGGTTTCCGTCTTAGTGGAGAGCGCAGAGGAGACAGGCGTCGAGTCTTCGCTCAATGATGGCGAGATGGACGGGCGGCTAGCGGGCAGTGCCGTGGAACTTGCTCTGGCCAACGCGCGTATAGCCAAGTTGTCGAATGAATTGCGCAAAGAACGTGAAGAGATTCGCCAGCTCCGCGTCAAGCTCGCCCACCACGAAACGGGCAGTGGCTTGTCGAAGGCTGTCCGTCGGGCAGTCACGTCGCGAAATGGCTTTCGGACACGTATCCCGAGAGGCAAAGGGGTTGAGATCACCGTGAATGGAACGAGCTTCAGGCTAAAGCCTGGCGCTGATCTCAATATTGAAGGCGTGAAACTGGAACAGGTCAGACTCCGTTCGGCCGGAAAGTTGCGACCATTAACGACTGAAAGCGGCGAGGCGAAATCTAAATAATCGTCACAGCCGACGAGCACAAGACCGCGTGGTCGGTGATCCTGTCGTGCGTGCCAGAGATCGGCGGATTTCGGGAGGTCGTCGAGATGATCAACGGCGACGCCGACACTATCGCAGCGAGACTTCACATCCATCCCGGCTCGGCACGGGCGCGGGTCGCGACCGCGAAGCGATTGCTGATGATCGACCGTACCGTCCTGGAGCACGAGGTGGCGGCGTGATCGGCGCCGGCATGGCTGCAGCTCATGCTGTGTCGCATCCGAAGACGACCCGGAACCTACTGATCGTCGCGGCGGTCATCAAAACCTGATCGTTCCTGTCGTGCTCGTCGCCGTTCCGGTGTCGCTCGTCCTCGTAATGGGCACGAGCGGCTTCGGTGGTGGTGGTGGTGGTGGTGGGGGAGTGTGCGGCGGATCCGCCCCGTCGGTCGAGGCCGGCCAGAACGTGGACGGGTATGGACCAGACCAGTTGAAGATCGCGGCGACAATTATCACCGTCGGCCAGCAGACGAGCGTGCCCCTGAATGGCCAGACTCTCGCGTTGATGGTCGCCATCGGCGAGTCCGGGCTACGGAACCTCGATCACGGTGACGCCGTTGACAACACCACCATCGGCGTCTTCCCAGCAGGGCGCCGGCTACGGCACTCCGGCGCAGCGGATGGACCCGGCGACCGCGGCCGCCGCCTTCTACACCCGCATGCTGCACATCGCGGACTGGCAGACGCTCGCGCCCACCCTGGTCGCCCACGCGGTCCAGATCAACGCCGACCCGAACCACTACGCCCCGTTCTGGGCATCGGCCGAGCACGTCTTGGCGGCTCTGACCGGCGCGAGTGCGGGCACCTGTCGGGTGCCAGCGGACGCGCGCGCCGCCGCCGCGGTCCTGGTTGGTGCGATCCAGGTGAAGAAGCTGAACTTCCTTGAGCTCCGCTACCAGCAGCAGGTCATCGACATGGCCGACGGGACGGCGACACCCGCCTGCACGATCGACGCGCACGTTCTCCAGTTGATCGTCGTCGCCGTCCGGTCGTTCCAACAGGTCGGCGTCAGCGACCTGAACCGGCGCTGCACGGGCATGACCCCGGCGCAGGCGCTGCGTCGGCGCATTGGAAGGGCAAAGCGGTGGATTTCTACGCGATCAACCGGCAGTCCCTCATCGGTCGCTGACCGCCGACCGGCTGGGCCTCACGGTCTTCGCGCCCGTCGGACGGCGGAGGCGGCCGCCCTGGGGGAGTGCGCCATCAGGGCGGCCCGCGGTCGCCCACGCTACTCGACAAGGAGCCCGGGAGCTTCAGGGCCTGCGGTGTATGCCACCGCCCCGCTCCGCCCTCACGGCGGAGCTTTCCCTCCTACTCCGCATTTATTCCGCACATTGAAACCAATCGGGCGCGATCCCAATCCGCTCTGCGCAACCGAAGTCCGCGGATAATCAACCAAAAGCATCCTGTGCGACCTACGCGATCTACTGGAGCCTAGTCGTCGTGCCGTTCGTTCGAGTTTGGCTCTGGTAGTGGCTAAGCGGCGTCAGATTGGTGACCTCGGTGAGGCGCCCGAACGAGGATTCATGAAATCGAGGGCGGGTTTTCAATCATCATCGATTGAGCTGATTGCACAAAGATCCAGTCTCGTATCTATTCATTCGAGCGGCTCGGCTCGGATGTCGACGATATTGGGAACGCCCAAAGGAGCCTCGTAGCCTGGGGTTTCAAGAACTCCGGACACAAACAACGGCATCTCCAAGCGGCCTTCATCAATGAACGATCCGCCCGTCGCGTCAACCACCGTCCTTGCTGCCAGCTCAGCTTCCACTCGGATCACAAACGTGATTCGCAAACCCGCATTGTCGTAGTACTGCTGGACCGTGAGGTCCTGGGTCGTCGCGTCCTCAAGGTCGAGGACCAGAACGTCGGCAATAGAGTCAGCAAGCCCGAGACGTCGTGGGTCGACGTCGAGGTCATTCGTTCGAAGGTAGTCGAGGATGTGTGCGGCTATCTCGGCTTTCCCCACCCAAAGCGCTCGTCCGTCCACAGCCTCCATGAACTGCCCAGGCACCGGCACGTCCCGAAGGCTTGTGAACCAGCGGATCCACGGATAACCGGCGTCGTACTTTTCTAGATCGCCTTTAAGGTCTGGGTGGAATCCTGCTTCTCCGTCTTGTTCGTTTGGACCGCCAAACGCCCGACGGTCGGCGGACACAAAGAAGATGTCGTGCCCCTCATAGAGCTCGTCGACGATCCCCAAGAACGCATACCAATGAAGCGTGTCTCGGTAGCCGTCTCCGTTGTCGTCGAATGGGCGTCTGCGGGCAATCGCTCTCCCTGCCACGATGTCGTGATTGACCTTCGGTGTCGGTACGACCTCCACGCCTCGGGCTTTGAGGGCGGCCTTCAAATGCTTCGGATATCGAGCTCCCTCGTCGCGAGCCTCCTCCATCGCAGTCTCCAAGCTCGCCTTGACGTTCTTGGAGGTATATCGAGATACCTTCTTGATTTCGAGGGCGGTTGCCTGCCGCTTCCGTTGATATGTAGCCACGGCTTCGTCAACAGCCAGCCGGGGTGTCAGAACTCGGATTCGGCCCGCTTGTTGAGCTTCTTTGATTGACTCCCAGGTCGAGTCGCGGAGAAGCGGGTCAGACACCAGAACATTGGCGTCAATCATGATGATGAGCATTGTCGGATTCAGCCCCGAATGAACGCCCAGGAGAATGGAAGCGTGACTGCGTAAACGCCAGCGGCCAAGAGACTTGACACGATCCGGTTTACTCCGGACAGAAGGCGCCAGCTCTCGGAGTCCGCGCTGACCAGGTCGTAGACGCGCACTGCGATCCAGGCCAACGAGACGGCTCCGACAAGCAGCCAGGCAATCCAACTACCAACTTCAATGGTCGCGGCGACGCCGAGCATTGCAGATGACGCTCCGCGGCCGCCGAAGTATGCGGTTATCAGTCCGAGACCCATGAAAGCAATTGCGGCCACGACTACGACGTCGGACCGTTCAACGAGCCAGCGGTGTGCATTTTGCAGCGCAGGCTGAACAATTCCAACTCCGCCCCAGCCTGCCGCGCCAGAGAGAGTCAGCAGGGGAGTCGTCTTGAGGATAAGCCCGATCGCGCCAGCGAGGACCAAGACAGATGCGGCGAAGCCGTACGGCGCATCCCAACTGACCTTGAGTAGGTCGAGAAAACTTGTCAATGCACCCCCCTGCGTTGCACACACGCTAGCGCAAGCACACGACATTGGATGTAGCTGGTGCGGCTTCACGACGGCACGCCGACCAACGCTGCCAAGGGCGCATGCCTCGATCCTGGCGCGCCGTACCCTGCGGCCACGATGCGATTCGGGCGGCCGAGCTCGCATGTTCGTTCCAAATGCGCGTGTGCGGCGCATCGGTTCGTGGTTAGTGCGCGGGACATCACGCCGAAGGTGCGGAGCGTCACTGCGCGCCAGTTCGGCCACTATTCCGGAACGTGTAAGCGAGGAGGGCGTCATGGGAACCGTTACCCCCTACGAAACGAGCGCCGGCCGTCGTTGGCGCGTTCGATATCGCACGCCAGAGCACCGTCAGACTGACAAGCGTGGTTTCAAGACCAAGCGCGACGCTGAGCTGTATCTGGCGAATGTCGAAGTCTCGAAGGCCGTGGGGTCGTACGTAGATCCACAAGCGGCACGAATAACAGTGGGGGAGCTCGCTCCGGGTTGGCTCGCGAACAAACGTCAGGCGATGAAGCCCTCGAGCTTCCACTCGATCGAGACGTCATGGCGCGTTTACGTCGAACCGCGATGGTCAACCGCCGCTGTAGGGGCTATCCGACCAAGCGCTGTCGCGCAGTGGATCCGAGAGATGGGCCAGGGCACGGCTGTGTCGAATGCGCGAGCCGCGTGGACCGCTGACCTATCGAGACCGCGCTCGGCGACCGTCGTCCTCCGAGCTCTCGGCATCCTCGCCGGCATCCTCGACGTGGCGCTGAAGGATGGTCGAATCACTAAGAACGTTGCCCGCGGCGCAGATGGTTCACCACGAAAGCACTCGAATAGGGCTCGTCGATACCTCAGTCACGAGGAAGTGATCCGCTTCGCGGAGGCTGCGGACACCGACATGCAGGCCACTCTTTTGATGGTACTTGCGTACCGTGGGCTGCGCTGGGCGGAGGTGACAGGCCTCCGCGTCCGCGACCTTTCGATGAAGCGGCGTCGGCTGGAGATCAACCACACCGCCACCGAGGTCGACGGCAGCGTCGTCGAGGGCGTGCCCAAGTCCTGGGAGCGTCGCTCGGTGCCGTTTCCCGACTTCCTGTCCGAGCCTCTAGCTCGGTTGTGCACGGACAAGGGGCTAGACGATCTCGTCTTCGCCGACCGGTATGGCGGCTTCCTCCGCCGCCCGAGCGCTAGCAAGAACAAGCGGTCCTGGTTCCTAATCGCGCTCGCCGTAGCCGACCTCGAACGCCTCACGCCGCACGACCTCCGACACACGGCCGCGAGCCTCGCCGTCAGCTCCGGAGCGAACGTCAAAGCCATCCAGCGCCTGCTTGGTCACAAGTCCGCCGCCATGACCCTCGACACCTACGCCGACCTCTTTGACGACGACCTCGACGAGGTCGCGATGCGCCTCAATGAGGGAGGTCAGCAAAAAAGTGTGGGCAAAGTGTGGGCACGGCGGACCGAATCGGCTGGCTGAGGACAGAGCAAAGGCCCCGGCTTCCGCGTAATCACGCGGATCTCGGAGCCATCATTCACAAGGCAAAATGGCGGAGAATGGGGGATTCGAACCCCCGAGGGCTTGCACCCAACACGCTTTCCAAGCGTGCGCCATAGGCCACTAGGCGAATTCTCCTGAGGCGGTGTCGCTCCCGCAGGAGCAACGGCCACGAAGTATCCTACCGGGTCTTCGGGGGTGCTCGGTGCCACGAGCTCTCAGTCTGACCCGCTACACTGGTTTCCGGCTCCTCACGTGGCGCCATCCAGGCCAACTCCCCCAGGGCGGAAACGCAGCAAGGGTAACCGGGCTCTGGCGGGTGCGTGAGGGGTCTTTTTCTTTGCTGCCGGTCAGGGTGTTCCGCGTACAGTTGGGAAGAGCACAGCCGCTCTTCTACACTCTGTAGAAGAGCGGATCGAGATCCGCCGATGGAGTGAGGTGCTGGATGACCGGGCAATTGAGCGAACTGGCCTCTGAAGCGTATGTCTTCGGGTTTCCGCTCGTCTTCAACGGTGAGCAGATTCTGCGGCTCACCACGAGCGGGATCGGCACTCTGCCTTCCGCCTCGTTCAACTCGTTCTCTCACGCACGCGCGCTGGCGAGCCCGCGCGACACCTTCGTCTCCATCAACAACGACACCGTCTATTCCATCGCCCCCGTGGACCTGAGCGTCGGGCCCGTCCTGCTGAGCGTCCCGGAAGCGGGCGACCGCTACTACGTGCTGCAGTTCGTGGATGCGTGGACCAACAACTTCGCGTACGTCGGCACCAGGGCGACGGGCAATCGCCGCGGCGACTTCCTGCTCGTGCCCCCGGAGTGGGAGGGCGGCCCTGAGGCGGAGGGCGTGACCGTCATCCGGTTCCCAACGCGGATCGCCGTGATCGTCGGACGCTGGGCGTGCGACGGCGAGGAGGATCTGCCCGCCGTCGAGGAGTTGCAGAACTCGCTGACGCTGACGCCCATCCGGAAGTCGCTGACCCCGCCGCAGGGCGTCCCCGTCGTCGCCGGAGGGCTGAGCGAGGCGCTCGACTTCTTCGAGCGGCTCAGGGTCTGGGCGCTCGCCTTCCCTCCCGCGGAACGCGACAGGGCGGCCCTCGACTCGTACGGCGAGCTCGGTCTGACCAGTGCGTACACCGTCGCGGAGGCGCCGGCCGAGGTGCGCGAAGCTCTCGAGGTCGGCTACGCGGCAGGAAAGCAGGCACTCCAGATGGCCGTGCGCTCCGGCGACGGCCCGTACGTCAACAACTGGCTGGTCAACCTGCACATGTTCGACTACAACCTGGACTTCTTCGAGGTCGGGACGCTCGACGACCCTGCCTGGAAGCACGCTGACCCGAAGACCAGGTACGCCACCAGGGCCGCCGCCGCGCTCGCCGGGCTGTGGGGCAACCACGGCTACGAGGCCGCGTATTTCTTCACCTACCTGGATGCGGCGGGGGATGCGCTCACCGGAGAGCACACGTACGCCCTGCGCCTGCATCCGACGCCGCCCGTCGGCGCATTCTGGTCCATCACCATGTACGACCTCCCGAACTTCTACCTCGTCGAGAACCAGGCGGCGCGGTATTCGATCGGGGACAGGACGCGAGGGATCGTGTACGACGACGACGGAGGCTTGACCATCACCATGAGCGCGACCAGACCGGCCGACGAGAAGGCGGCTGCCAACTGGCTGCCGGCGCCGCAGGGCGAGTTCCGCCCCATCCTGCGCCTGTACGCTCCGAAGCAGGAGCTGGTCGACGGCACGTATGAGGTCCCGGCGATCGAGCGGGTCGTCTGAGTCGTGGCGAGATCTCTCTACATCACGTCCGCTGAGGGTCACACCGGCAAGTCCACCGTCGCTCTCGGGGTGCTCGAGGCGCTTCGCCGCGCTGTGGGAAGGGTCGGCGTCTTCCGTCCCATCGCGCGGTCGACCTCCGAGCGCGACTACGTTCTCGAACTGCTGCTGCAGCGCGAGACGGCCGACATCGCGTACGAGGAGGCCATCGGCGTCACCTACGACGACGTCCACCTGGATGCGGAAGCCGCCCTCTCCGAGATCGTCCGCCGCTTCCGGGCGGTCGAGTCGCGCTGCGACACGGTCGTCATCCTCGGCTCCGACTACACCGACGTCGGCAGCCCGACCGAGCTGCGGTTCAACGCGCGGATCGCCGCGAATCTCGGGGCTCCCGTGCTGCTCGTCCTCGGCGGCCGCATCGGTCAGGGCCTCGGAGAGCGTCTCGGCCAGGCTGAGCCGCGCACGGCGGAGGACATGAAGCAGCTCACCGAGCTGGCCGTCGCCGAGCTGCGCGACGAGCACGTCGCTCTGCTCGGCGTCGTCGCGAACCGTGCGGACCCCGACGACCTGGATCAGGTCGTCAGCGCCGTGCAGCAGGCCGTCGGGGTGTCGCCGAGCGGCGACAGGGCGCCCGTGTGGGCGATCCCGGAGGACCCGTTCCTCGTCGCTCCGAGCATGCGCTCGATCATGGAGGCGACAGGGTCCACTCTGATCGCGGGCGACGAAGCGCTGCTGGCGCGCGAGGCGCTGGGCGTCGTGGTCGCCGGCATGTCGATGAACAACGTCCTGCCGCGGCTGATCGAGGGCTCCGTCGTCGTCGTCCCTGCCGACCGCACGGAGGTGCTGCTCGCCGTGCTGCTGGCGAACGCCTCCGGCACGTTCCCCTCCATCGCCGGAATCGTGCTCAACGGAGGGTTCGAGCTGCCAGAGCCGATCGAGCGGCTGCTCTCCGGGCTCCGGTCTCCGCTGCCGATCGTGGAGACCGACCTCGGCACTTACGACACCGTGGTGCGGATCACGCACGCCCGCGGCAGGCTCGCCGCCGACTCGCAGCGCAAGTACGACACCGCGCAGGCGCTGTTCGAACGCCACGTGGATGCGGATGCGCTGCTCAAGCGGCTCGACGTGAGCCCGCGGGATGTCGTCACCCCGCTGATGTTCGAGTACGACCTGTTGGAGCGTGCTCGCGCCGCGGACAAGCACATCGTCCTGCCGGAGGGCGAGGACGACCGCATCCTGCGCGCCGCGGCGACGTTGCTCGCCCGCGGAGTCGCAAGGCTCACCATCCTCGGCGAGTCGTTCGAGGTGCGCGCGAGGGCCATCGAGCTCGGCGTCGACATCTCCGGCGCCGAGGTGCTCAGCCCGTTCGACGACGTGCTGCGGCTGCGCTTCGCCCAGGAGTATGCCCGGCTCAGAGCGCACAAGGGCATCACGCTCGAACAGGCGTCGGACACGGTCACGGACCCCTCGTACTTCGGCACGATGATGGTCCACCTCGGTCTCGCCGACGGCATGGTGTCCGGTGCAGCGCACACCACGGCTCACACGATCCGTCCGGCGTTCGAGATCATCAAGACCCGCCCCGAGGTGTCCGTGGTGTCGAGCGTCTTCCTGATGGCGCTCGCCGACCGGGTGCTCGTCTACGGGGACTGCGCCGTCATCCCCGATCCGACGGCGGAGCAGCTGGCGGACATCGCGATCTCGTCGGCGGAGACGGCGGAGCAGTTCGGCATCGAGCCGCGGGTCGCGATGCTGTCGTACTCCACGGGCGAGTCGGGCACGGGCGCCGACGTCGACAAGGTGCGGGCGGCCACTGCCCTCGTGCACGAGAGAGCGCCTCAGTTAGCGGTGGACGGTCCCATCCAGTACGACGCGGCGGCGGATGCGGCGGTCGGTGCCGCGAAACTGCCTGGCTCGCAGGTGGCAGGACGGGCGACGGTGTTCATCTTCCCCGACCTCAACACCGGCAACAACACATATAAGGCAGTGCAGCGCAGCGCCGGCGCCGTGGCGATCGGGCCTGTGCTGCAGGGACTGCGCAAGCCGATCAACGACCTGTCCAGGGGCGCCCTCGTCGACGACATCGTCAACACGGTCGCCATCACCGCGATCCAGGCGGGTCTCGCATGAGCGCCGTCCTCGTGATCAACAGCGGATCGTCGTCGTTCAAGTACCAGCTCATCGACCTCGACACCGAGCAGCCGCTGGCGAGCGGGCTCGTGGAGCGCATCGGTGAGCGGTCGGGACACACCACCCATCGCGGCCCGAACGGCACGAGCGAGCGCAGCCTGGAGATCCCCGACCACACCGCGGGGTTCCAGGCGATGATCGAGGCGTTCGAGGCCGACGGGCCGAGCCTCGCCGAGTATCCGCCCGTCGCCGTCGGCCACAGGGTGGTGCACGGAGGCAAACGGTTCTTCGAGCCCACCATCGTGACTCCGCTGGTCGAGATCAACATCGAAGACCTCGCCGACCTTGCCCCGCTGCACAACCCGGCCAATCTGCAGGGCATCCGAGCGGCGGAGAAGGCGTTCCCCGACGTTCCGCACGTCGCGGTGTTCGACACCGCCTTCCACCAGACGCTGCCGCCGGAGGCGTACACGTACGCGATCGATGCTGAGCTCGCCGAGCGTCACCGGGTGCGCAGGTACGGCTTCCACGGCACATCGCACAAGTACGTGTCAGAGACGGCTGCCGCGTTCCTCGGCCGTCCGCTCGGGGAGTTGAAGCAGATCGTGCTTCACCTCGGCAACGGGGCGTCGGCGTGCGCGATCGACGGCGGCCGCTCCATCGACACTTCGATGGGCATGACTCCGCTCGAAGGGCTCGTGATGGGCACCAGGTCGGGCGACCTCGACCCTGCTGTCCTCATCCACCTGGCCAGGCGGGCGAACCTCGACATCGACGGCCTCGACGAACTCCTCAACCGCAAGAGCGGTCTGCTCGGGTTGTCCGGCACGGGCGACATGCGGGATGTGCGCCGCGCGGCGAACGACGGCGACGAGGCGGCGCAGCTCGCCCTGGCGACCACCGTGCATCGGCTGAAGCACTACATCGGCGCGTACACGGCGCTCCTCGGTGGCCTCGATGTGCTCACCTTCACGGCGGGCGTCGGCGAGAACGACGCCGCGCTGCGAGCGGATGCACTGGAGGGATTGGAATCGTTCGGCATCGTGCTCGACAGGGAGCGGAACGCGAGCCGGTCGTCGGAGGCGCGGATCATCTCCACCGACGACTCGCCGGTGACCGTCCTCGTCGTTCCCACCGACGAGGAACTGGAGATCGCCCGCCAGACCGTGCAGGCGATCGCCGGGACACCGGGGGCCTCAGCCGCCGGGTGACCGGCGACCGGCGGCGGTGATGTCATGCGCGCGCGGAGCGGCACGGTGCGACGGCGGTTCGCAGCTGCGCGTGTCGCTCGCGCCGCGCACGCAGCAGTCGCCGTCCTCGCGCTCGTCGCGGTCGCAGCACTCTCCGGATGCACGTCGACCGCCGTGTCGGCAGGTCCGCGGTTCGTCACGCCGCCACTGATCAGGTACACCTCCGTGCTCTGGCCGGTTCCCCTCCAGCTCGTCGGGGCAGAGCCGGGCAGCCGGGTGCGGCTGGAGGCGAGGATGAGCACAGCGCGCGGCGTCTGGAGTTCGACGGCGACATATACGGTCCCGGCCTCCGGCGCCCTCGACCTCGCCGCCGCCAAGCCGCAGCTGTCCCGGTTCTCCGAGCCGGACTCTGCCGGGCTGTTCTGGTCGCTGCGCGGTCCGCAGCTCGGGCAGCAGGCGCTCGCCCAGCAGTGGATGCGCGAGGTGTCTCCCGTCACCGTCACGGCCTTCGACGGCAGCCGTGCCATCGCATCGCGCACGTTCCGTCTGCAGGGGATCGGCGCCGACGTGCGCACCAGGACGGTGTTCACCCGCGATCTGCTGGCGGCGACGGCCGCGAGGTCGGGAGGGACCGCCCCGCGCATCCCGACCCAGACCCACGAGGATGTGCAGGTCGGCACCTTCTACAGTGCGCGCTCGATCGAGCGGCCGCGCACCCCGGCCGTGGTGGTCTTCGACGACCCGGCCCCTGGCGCATCCGGTGACTTCGTCGCTCCGTTGCTGTCGTTGTTCGGCGCGTCCGTGTTCGTCGTGCCCATGAGCCGCTCGGCGGACGGCGTGCGTCTCAGCTCGATCGTCGACGCCGACACGATCGGCGGGGTGCTCGACTGGCTCGACGAGCGGCCGGATGTCGACGCTCGGCAGGTGTTCGCATTCGGGACCAGCCAGTCCGAGCAGCTCGCGCTGTGGTCTGCCGCACGTTTCCCGGACCGGCTGACCGGCGTGTTCGCGGCCGGGGGAGCGACGGCACTGCTCTGTCTCCCGTCCAGCCCGGTCGGTCCGGTGTTCGACGGAGGGGTGCCGGAAGGCTGCATGATCGACCCGCTGCTCGTGAACGATGCTGCAACGCCTCCGCTCTCCGTCCTGCGCGGCTCGATCGTGATCGGCTGCTCCGTGCACGACGAGACGCTGCCGACGGCGTGCGACTGGCTCGACGCGGCGATGGCGACCAGGGGCACGCGCGCCGGCGACGTCATCCTGCGCGACAGCGCGGCGACGCACGACACGATGGTGCCGCCCGGGCTCCCGATCGCCGTCCAGGACGGGCAGAGGGGCGAGGCGACGGAGCACGCACGGATCGCGTTCTGGGACGCCGTGCTGAACGTGCTGCTGCGGTCGGGGAGGGCCTGATGCGCGCGCGGAGGCCGCGGGTCCCGTTGATGGTCGCCGCTGTCGTGCTCTCCGTCGCCGCCCTCGCGGGATGCGGTGGTCCTCCGCGCTCGATCGGCCCCCGGTTCACGGTCGACCTGCTCCACTCCGGGGTGTCGGACCCCGTCATCCTCTCTGTGGTCGGGCTGCAGCCAGGAGGGGACGCTGTGCTCTCGGCGACGGCGCACACCGCATCCGGAGTGTGGTCGGCGAAGGCGGTGTACGCGGTGCCGCCGAACGGGGTCATCGACCTGTGGAAGGCGAAGCCGCTGCTCGCCCCGTACGCCGCTGCCGACCCCGCCGCCCTGCTGTGGAGCATGTCAGGACCGTCGCTCAGCCAGAGCGCGCTCGAGCAGACCTGGGCCGGCGGCGACGTCGACATCCGGCTGGCGGCGCAGCAGGACGGCCGAGAGGTCGCGTCCCAGGTCGTCCACCGCACCGGCTATCGCAGCGCGAGCTCGACACGCGACATCTTCGCGAGAGACCTGCTGAGCGGCACGGACAGGGAGGAGGACATCGGAGGGACGGTGTTCGACAGGCGGATCGGCACGTACGTCGCTCCCGACCCTCCGACGGAGCAGTCGCGCCCAGCAGTGATCGTCATCGACGGAGACGATGGCGGAGCGTCTGGCGCGTTCGTGGCAGGACAGCTCGCCGCCAACGGATTCCCCGCGTTCGTACTGCCGTCGTTCGGACCGACGGGGCAGATCCCTGGATCGTCCGCCCTCAGCGTGGAGTCCTTCGACACGGCGCGCACCTGGCTGGCCGAGCAGACGGAGGTGGATGCGTCCCGCATCTTCGTCTGGGGAAGCTGGCGGGCGGCGCCGCTCGCCCTCTGGTTCGCCGCCGCCGAGCCGTACGCCGTGTACGGCGCCATCGCCGCGAGCGGGCCGACCGCCCTGCTCTGCACAGCCTCGGGCGGAGCATCTCCGCTCACCAGCGACGGGGATCCTGTGCCGTGCGAGAGCCAGGTGCGCACGATCGCGGACACGCCGTCGCTCCGCCTGGACCGCATCCCCGGCCCCGTGGTGCTGGCGTGCGGCACGAAGGACGAGATCCTGTCGAACGCATGCGACTGGATGACAGCGGGGGAGCAGGCCAGGGGCGTTCGGGCGGACGACCAGTTCCTCCGCGCCGTCGGCAGCGGGCACACGATCAGCACGCCGCCGATCGTGCCGGTGGGGCTGTCGGACCTCGCTCCGACGCTCGCGCAGGCGACGGAGCGTGCACGGAGCGCGTTCTGGGTGGCTGCGCTCTCCGCGTTGCAGGGGGCGGTGGAATGATGGCACGTGTGAGGTTCGCCGCCGTGGTCGCCGTGCTGGCCGGCGTCGCTGCGCTCGCCGGCTGCGCGCAGCCGTCTGGAGCCCAGCACCAGGACGGCCCGCGGTTCGTGGTGAGTCAGAACCCGAGCCCGGTCTGGCAGCCGGTCGGCATCACGCTGGCATCGCTCCCTCCCGGCCAGCGGGTGACGATCACGGCCACCGTGCGCGACGGCGCCGTCTGGTCGTCGCACGCCGACTACCTCGTCCCCGCGAATGGCGCCGTCGACCTCGACAGCCAGGCGCCCATCGATGCCCCGTTCTCCGGTGTCGACGGGATGGGGCTGCTCTGGTCGCTGCGCAGCGGGTCCGGTGCTCCTGCGTCGTCCGCTGAGATGTGGGGCGCAGCCACTCTCCGGGTGGGGCTGGCCGCTGTCGCGGGCGGTCGCCGCGTCGCCCAGACCACCGTCGTGCGGGTCGGGCTCTCCTCTGCGTCGGAGTCGAGCGCCGTCTTCGACGACGGCATCAGCGGCGACTACTTCCAGCCGAAGACTCAGGACGTCGCCCTCCGCCCCGCCGTGATCGTCTTCGACGGAACGGACGACGGGACGCCGACCGGCGTCATCGCCGCCTCCCAGCTGGCCGCCAACGGCTATCCGGCCCTCGCGCTCTCCACGTTCGGATCGGCCGGCCAGCTCGATCCGTCGCACACCTTCCCTGCAGAGCGCTTCCTGTCCGCCGTCGCCTGGCTGCGATCGCAGCCGGGCGTCGACCGGCAGCGGATCTTCACGTTCGGCACCTCCAGGGGCGCGCAGCTCGCCCTGTGGACGGCGGTGGCGTACCCGCAGCTCGTCTACGGGGCCATCGCGCCGGGCGGCACGACAGGGCTGATCTGCAACTCGCCCGTGCCCGACCCTGCGGTGACGGTCGGCGGGAGCTGGGTGCCGTGCGCGTCAGGCACGCGCGACACCAGCGGCCCGAACGTGCTCGACCTCTCCCGCATCCCTGGGCCGATCGTGCTCGGCTGCGCAGGACGCGACGAGCAGCTGGACAACGGATGCGCGTGGATGTCCGCCGGAATCGCCAAACGGGGTGCGCGGGTCGGCGACGTGTACGTGCGTGCGGCGAACGCGACGCATCTCTTCTACGCTCCGCCGTACACCCCGCTCTACCTGCCGGCTGCGCCGTATGCGCAGCCGACGGAGGACGCGCGGGTGCAGCTCTGGAACGGCATCCTGGAAGCGCTCTCCGAGCCGTCCAGCGTCCCAGGGCACTGAGGCGGGACGCCGCTCTGATCCGATCCGGTCCTCACGACCGAATGTCGGCGGCGGCAAGTACCATGAGTGGGTGGTTACCGCACTGTATCGCCGCTATCGGCCAGACACCTTCGCCGAGATGATCGGGCAGTCGCAGGTGACCGAGCCGCTGATGACGGCCCTGCGCACCAACCGGGTCAATCACGCCTACCTGTTCAGCGGTCCGCGCGGCTGCGGCAAGACCACATCCGCCCGCATCCTGGCCCGCTGCCTCAACTGCGCCGAGGGTCCGACGGACACCCCGTGCGGGAAGTGCTCGAGCTGCATCGAGCTGAGCCGGGACGGCAGCGGATCGCTCGACGTCGTCGAGATCGACGCCGCCAGCCACAACGGCGTCGACGACGCCCGCGACATCCGGGAGCGCGCCATCTTCGCCCCCGCCCGCGACCGATACAAGATCTTCATCCTCGACGAGGCGCACATGGTCACGCCGCAGGGCTTCAACGCTCTGCTCAAGATCGTGGAGGAGCCGCCGGAGCACGTGAAGTTCATCTTCGCGACCACGGAACCGGAGAAGGTGATCGGCACCATCCGGTCCCGCACCCATCACTACCCGTTCCGGCTCGTCCCTCCCGCGCAGATGCTCGAATACGTTCAGACGCTCTGCGACGCAGAGGGCGTGCAGGTCGCTCCTGGCGTGCTCCCGCTCGTGGTGCGCGCCGGCGGCGGCTCCCCGCGTGACACGCTCTCGCTCCTCGACCAGCTGATGGCGGGCTCCGACGGCACGTCCGTCGAATACGAGCGAGCGGTCGCGCTGCTCGGCTACACGCACGCCGCCCTGCTCGATGAAGTGGTCGACGCCATCGCGGCGCGGGATGCGGCTGGAGCGTTCGGCGCCGTCGACCGCGTCGTGCAGACCGGCCAGGACCCACGGCGCTTCGTCGAAGACCTGCTCGAACGACTCCGCGACCTCATCGTCGTCTCCGCCACCAGCGCGGAAGGCGCAGCCGCCGTGCTCCGCGGCGTTCCCCAGGACGAACTCGACAGGATGAGCGTGCAGGCGATGAAGTTCGGCGCGGCCGAGCTGTCCCGCTCTGCGGACATCGTGAATGCGGCGCTCACCGAGATGACGGGGGCCACCTCGCCCCGACTGCACCTCGAGCTGATGATCGCGCGGGTGCTCGTCCCGTCGAGCGACGCGAGCGAGCGCGGGGCACTTGCCCGCGTGGAGCGACTGGAGCGCCGGGTCGGCGTGAGCGACGCGACGGGTGGGGCAGGAGCGACGGGCGGGGTTGCGGCTCCGGCTTCGGCTTCGGTCGAGCCCGCTCCCGCGGCTCCGCAGGTCGCGCCGCGACCCGTTGCGGCGCCGGTGGCGACTGCAGCTACGGCGGATTCGGCCTCGGGTGTGACGGCCGAGGCGCCGGCTGCTTCGGCAGCGCAACGTGGTGCCGCTGCTCCTGCACCTGCACCTGCGCAGGCCGACGAGACCGCCACTGCTGCTGCCACCACTTCTGCTTCCCCCGCTTCGCAGGCCGCAGCACGGTCCGCAGCGCCTGTCGCGCCTCCCGCGGCGACTCCAGCACCTGCACCGGTCGGTCCCGTGACGACGCAGCAGGTCAAAGACACCTGGCCGCAGATCCTCGACGCCGTTCAACGGGCGAAGCGCAGCGCGTGGATGGTCGTGTTCACGGCCCAGGTCCGCTCGCTCAACGACGACGTCCTCACGCTGTCGTTCCCGAGCGACAACGACGTGGCCAGCTTCAAACAGCAGCAGGGCTCGGACACCAAGGGCGTGAGCGAGTACCTTCGCCAGGCCATCGTCGACCTCCTCGGTATCCGCGTGAAATTCATCGCGCGCGCAGACGGAGCGCAGAGCGGCGGCGCCGGTCCGTCCGGCGGCGTTCGTCCTGCGCCTGGCGGTCCAGGAGCGGGTGCTCCTGGTGCCGGTGGTGGGGCCGCTGGGTCTGCTCCGTCATCCGCGCCTGCGGCTCCTGCACCGTCGACCTCCGCGCCTGCGGCTCCTGCGGCGTCCGCATCTTCCGCGGCCGCGACGTCGGCTCCCGCGACGTCCGCCCCGCCCGCGGCCGCTGCTCCGTCCGCGCCCGCCGTCACCACGGAGTGGGCCGTCGTCAGCATCCCCGGCGGCGCATCGAGCCCCGGAGAAGCGACCTCCGCAGCGACAGTGGGGGCGCCCGTGGCGGCGCCCGCGCCGGCCGCATCCGCTCCGTCCGCGGTCGCGACGCTCGAGCGCGAAGACTACCCGCACGACGACGTCCCGCCGCCCGAGATCGAGCCGCCGTACGAGCCGCCGCTCCCCCCGGAGCCGGAAGGCGAGTGGGCGGTCAGCGCCCCCGACGAACCCTCCATGCCGGACTCGGCGCCCACGGCGCCCTCCGGGGCTGCCCAGCAGCGTGCATCCACTGGTCCAGCATCCAGCGGCCGGGTCGAGGAGCGTCCGGCGCGCACCTCGCAGGCGGCCGGTGCGCGCACGCCAACGTTCCAGCAGCCGCAGCGGTACGGCGAAGCGGTGGTGCGCGAGATCCTCGGCGCCACCTTCATCGAAGAGCAGGCAGCCCCGCCTGCCGGGTCG
This sequence comes from Leifsonia sp. Root227, assembly GCF_001428745.1. Lineage (GTDB taxonomy): Bacteria > Actinomycetota > Actinomycetes > Actinomycetales > Microbacteriaceae > Leifsonia. The sequence continues at coordinate 697,113 of NZ_LMIO01000001.1, forward strand.
AGGTAACGCGTGTACGAAGGTATTGTCCAGGAACTGATCGACGAACTCGGACGGCTTCCCGGCATCGGGCCCAAGTCGGCCCAGCGCATTGCGTTCCACATCCTGCAGACGGAGACGTTCGACGTCACCCGGCTCGCCGAGGTGCTGCTCGAAGTGCGCGACAAGGTGCGGTTCTGCGAGATCTGCGGCAACGTCTCCGAGCAGGAGACCTGCACCATCTGCCGCGACCCGCGACGCAACCCCGAGCTGATCTGCGTGGTCGAGGAGGCGAAGGACGTCGTCGCGATCGAGCGCACCAGGGAGTTCCGCGGGCTCTACCACGTGCTCGGCGGTGCGATCAGCCCGATCGACGGCGTCGGACCGGACGACCTGCGCATCCGGCAGCTCATGCAGCGTCTCGCGGACGGCACCGTGCAGGAGGTCATCATCGCCACCGACCCCAACCTCGAGGGCGAAGCGACGGCCACCTACCTCAGCAGGCTGCTGACCACCCTCGAGATCAGGGTGACCAGGCTCGCCTCCGGGCTCCCGGTCGGCGGCGACCTCGAATACGCCGACGAGGTCACCCTCGGGCGCGCGTTCGAGGGCAGGCGCCTGATCTCCTGAGCGTGCGCAGACCCCATCCCTGACGGTCGACGGCAGGGGCGTCATATGGGATTCCGCGTATGTGATCGCGGCTAGGATGGGGTTTCCGGCTTATCCCAGGAGTATCAGTGGCCCTCATTGTGCAGAAATTCGGCGGATCGTCCGTCGCAGACGCAGAGAGCATCAAGCGCGTCGCGAAGCGCATCGTCGAGACCCGCAAAGGCGGGAACGAGGTGGTCGTCGCCGTCTCGGCGATGGGCGACACGACGGACGAGCTGCTCGACCTCGCCCACGACGTCACCCCCATTCCCGCCCCTCGTGAGCTCGACATGCTGCTCACCGCGGGCGAGCGCATCTCGATGGCGCTGCTCGCCATGGCGATTCGCAGCATGGGATACGACGCGCGCTCCTTCACCGGCAGCCAGGCCGGCATGATCACCGACGCGCAGCACGGTGCGGCCCGCATCGTCGACGTGACGCCCGGCCGCATCCGGGATGCGCTCGACGAGGGCGCCATCGCGATCGTCGCGGGCTTCCAAGGCTTCAACCGCGACACCAAAGACATCACGACGCTCGGCCGCGGTGGCTCGGACACCACCGCCGTCGCCCTCGCCGCCGCGCTCGGCGCCGAAGTCTGCGAGATCTACACCGACGTCGACGGCGTGTTCACCTCCGACCCACGCGTCGTCCCGAACGCGCGCAAGATCGACCGCATCACCAGCGAAGAGATGCTCGAACTGGCCGCGGCCGGTGCGAAAGTCCTCTATATTCGCGCGGTGGAATATGCCCGTCGCCACAACGTGACCCTGCACGTCCGCTCATCGTTCAACAACAACGACGGAACGCTCGTGCTCAACGAAGCAGCGGTCGAGGCCGCGAAGAAGAAGGACGGAACCGTGGAAGAGCCGATCATCGCCGGAATCGCCACCGACCTGAGCGAGGCCAAGATCACCGTCGTCGGGGTGCCGGACGTTCCAGGCAAGGCGGCGCAGATCTTCAAGATCGTCGCGAAGACCGAAGCCAACGTCGACATGATCGTCCAGAACGTGTCCGCTGCGGCCACCGGCCTCACCGACATCTCCTTCACCCTGCCGAAGTCGGAGGGCCAGCGCGTGCTCACCGCCCTCAAGGCGGAGCAGCCGGAGGTCGGCTTCCAGTCGCTCCAGTACGACGACCAGATCGGCAAGCTCGCGCTCGTCGGGGCTGGGATGCGCACCAACACCGGTGTCTCCGCCCAGCTGTTCGCCGCCCTGTTCGACGCCGGCATCAACATCGAGATGATCTCCACCAGCGAGATCCGCATCTCGGTCGTCACCCGCGCCGACACGGTCAACGAGGCCGCCCGCGTCGTCCACAAGGCCTTCGGCCTCGACGGAGACGACAAGGCGATCGTCTACGCGGGCACGGGTCGCTGACCCCGGTTCCACGAGCCCGATTCACCACTGGCGGGAATGCGCACAGCGCGACCGCCGTTCGACCTCACAACACGAGACCCGAAGGGGCCACACCATGAGCGAGACAAAAGAACTCACCGTCGCCGTCGTCGGAGCGACCGGCCAGGTCGGCAGCGTCATGCGCCGCCTGCTGGAGGAGCGCGACTTCCCGGTGGGGCGCATCCGCTTCTTCGCGTCCGCCCGTTCGGCAGGCACGACCCTGCCGTTCAAGGGTGAGGACGTCGTGGTCGAGGACGCGGCGACCGCCGACGTCTCCGGCATCGACATCGCCCTCTTCTCGGCAGGGGCCACCGGCTCCAAGGCGCAGGCTCCACGGTTCGCCGAGGCCGGCGCCATCGTGATCGACAACTCCAGCGGCTGGCGCATGGACCCGGATGTTCCGCTCGTCGTCAGCGAGGTCAATCCAGAGGCCATCGCGGATGCGCGCAAGGGCATCATCGCCAACCCCAACTGCACCACCATGGCCGCAATGCCCGTGCTCAAGGTCCTGCACGAGGAGGCGGGCCTCGAGCGCCTGATCGTCAGCACGTACCAGGCCGTCTCCGGCTCCGGCCTCGCCGGCGCCGAGGAGCTGGCCGGCCAGATCCGCACGGCCGTCGCGGACGAGAACCTGCTGCAGCTCGTGCACGACGGTTCCGCCGTCGCGATGCCGGATCCCGTCAAGTACGTCCGGCCGATCGCGTTCGACGTGATCCCGCTCGCCGGTTCCATCGTCGACGACGGCGAGAACGAGACGGACGAGGAGAAGAAGCTCCGCAACGAGAGCAGGAAGATCCTCGGCCTGCCGGAACTGCTGGTCAGCGGCACCTGCGTGCGCGTGCCCGTCTTCACCGGCCACTCGCTCTCCATCAACGCCGAGTTCGCGAAGCCGATCAGCCCTGAGCGTGCGGAGGAACTCCTCGCCAAGGCCCCCGGCGTGGTTCTCACCGACGTGCCGACGCCCCTCGAAGCCGCGGGCAAGGACCCGAGCTTCGTCGGACGCATCCGCAGGGACGAAGGGGCGCCGGCCGGTCGCGGACTCGCGCTGTTCATCAGCAACGACAACCTCCGCAAGGGCGCAGCGCTCAACGCTGTGCAGATCGCGGAGATCGTCGCAGAGCGCCTCACGACGCCCGTCACCGCCTGACGCAGGATCCCGTCCGCGCCGTGACAGGCGAGGTCGTCGGCCGCCGCGGACGAAGGGACGCGCCCGGCACCGTAGGATTGACGGGTGAGTAATTCTCCCATCGACGTCGTCCTCATCGGCGGTGGCATCATGAGTGCCACGCTCGGAGCCCTCATCCAGAGGGTGCAGCCGGATTGGACCATCCGGCTGTACGAGAACCTGGGCGAGGTGGCGCAGGAGAGTTCCAACCCGTGGAACAACGCGGGAACCGGCCACGCAGCCCTCTGCGAGCTCAACTACATGCCAGAGGCGTCCGACGGCACGGTCGACCCTGCGAAGGCCATCGCGATCAACGAGCAGTTCCAGCTCAGCCGCCAGTTCTGGGCGAGCCTGGTGACGTCAGGCGACCTCCCTGAGCCGTCCACGTTCATCAACTCCACGCCGCACATGACGTTCGTGCACGGCCGCGACAACGTCACGTACCTGCGCAAGCGCTACGAGGCGCTCAAAGACCAGCCGCTGTTCGCCGGCATGGAGTACACGGAGGACCCGGCCGTGCTGGCCGAGTGGACCCCGCTGCTCACCAAGAAGCGCAACCCGAGGCAGCGCGTCGCCGCGACCAGGGTGCCGGCAGGAACCGACGTCGACTTCGGCGCGCTCACCAAGGCGCTCGTGGACGACCTCCAGCGCCGCGGCGCAGACGTCGCCCTCAACCACAAGGTGCGCAGCATCAAGCGCACCAGAGACGGCCTCTGGAAGCTCAAGGTGCGCCACCAGGTCGGTCACACCCCGCACGAGGTCACCGCGCGCTTCGTGTTCGTCGGTGCAGGAGGCGGCGCGCTGCACCTGCTGCAGAAGTCGGGCATCCCCGAGATCAACGGCTTCGGCGGGTTCCCGATCTCCGGGCAGTTCCTGCGCACGAGCGACCCGAAGATCGTCGCCCAGCACCAGGCCAAGGTCTACGGCAAGGCCGCCGTCGGCGCTCCGCCGATGTCGGTGCCGCACCTCGACACGCGCGTGGTCGACGGCCAGACGTCTCTGCTGTTCGGCCCGTACGCGGGATTCAGCCCCAAGTTCCTCAAGACCGGCACGTGGTGGGACCTGCCAGGTTCTGTCCGGCCGGGCAACCTCATCCCGATGCTCGCGGTCGCGAAGGACAACTTCGACCTCATCAAGTACCTCGTCGGCGAACTGCTCGCCAACCGGGCCAAGAAGATGAAGGCGCTGCAGGAGTTCATGCCGACCGCCAAGAGCGAGGACTGGGAGCTCATCACCGCCGGCCAGCGCGTCCAGGTGATGAAGAAGGACGCGAAGAAGGGCGGCGTGCTGCAGTTCGGCACGGAGGTCATCGCATCGGAGGACGGCTCGATCGCCGGTCTCCTCGGTGCTTCGCCGGGCGCATCCACCGCGGTGCCGATCATGCTCGACCTGCTCAAGCGCTGCTTCCCCGACCGCTACAACGCCTGGCTGCCGACGCTCACGGAGCTCGTCCCCACCATTGGGACGACCCTGAACGACCGGCCTGCCGAGGCAGAGCGCGTCACCGCCGCGACGGCCGACATCCTCCACATCTCGCGCTGACCCAGGCGCACTCCTCGTGCGGAGAGTGCGGTCGGCGCAGTTCCGACCGCACCTTCTGCACGAATCGTGCCTGGACAAAACGCGCGCGACGTTGGTAGAGTCGTCGGCGCTATGAAGTAGGAATCTCCTTTCGTCCCGCGCCTGAGGCTTTCGCCCTCGCGATGCTGTGCATCGTGGCGCCGTCGACATAGCCGGATGACATCGTCATCACTATTCAGCGCTCCGGCGCGGCTATCGGCGGGAACACCCGGCGGGAATCGGCTCCACGGAGCGCTCGAAAAGGCGGATTCCATGCCAGTAAACCTTCCAACGACGATCCCGACCGCAGCCACGGACGCCGCGGCACCTGCTGCCCCGGCTCACCCGGCCCACCCGGCTCATGCCGCGGTCGCCGACCACCTCAAGGCGGACGGCGTCTCGCAGAGCTACGGCGATCACCGGGTGCTCACCGACGTGTCCATCACGGTCGCGCCCGGCGCACGTCTCGGCCTGATCGGCGAGAACGGCGTCGGCAAGTCGACGCTCCTGCGCATCCTGGGCGGCGCGGAGACTCCGGACGGGGGAACGCTCGTGCGTCCCGCGCGCACCGGCATCCTCTGGCAGGAGGTCCGCTTCGCGCCGGAGGACACGCTCGCGGCCCTCATCGAGAGCTCGCTGGCGGAGGTGCGCGCCGTCGAGCGCGAGCTCGAGGCGTCCGCGTCCGCGCTCGGCGGTGACGACCAGGACGCGGACGCGCGCTACGCCAACGCCCTGGATGCGGCGGAGAACGCCGACGTCTGGAGCGTGGATGCGCGCCGTGACGAACTCCTCGACGGCCTCGGTGTCGGGTCCATCCCGCTGCACAGGCGGCTGTCCGAGGTGTCAGGCGGCCAGCGCAGCAGGTTCGCCATCGCGGCGCTCCTGCTGTCCAGGCCGGATGCGCTCCTCCTCGACGAGCCCACGAACCATCTCGACGACGACGCTGCCCGCTTCCTCGAACGGCAGCTCATCGCCTGGCGGGGACCCGTGGTGTTCGCCAGCCACGACCGCGCCTTCCTGGACGCGGTCGCGACGGGCCTGCTCGACCTCGACCCTTCTCGTTCAGGCACGACAGTGTTCGGCGGCAACTACTCCGCGTACCTCGCCGCGAAAGCGGACGAGAGGCAGCGCTGGGAGAAGCAGTTCGCCGACGAACAGGACGAGCTGAAGGCGCTGAAGTTCGCGGTCGACGTGACCGCTCGCGGCATCGCCTGGTCGGGCAAAGTGCGCGACAACGACAAGTTCGCGAAGTCGTTCAAGGGCGGCGCGCTCGACAAGCAGATCAGCCGTCGCATCAAGAACGCGTCCGGCAGGCTCGACGAGCTTCGGGAGACCCAGGTGCGCAAGCCACCGGCGATCCTGAGCTTCGCCGGCATCCCGACCGGTTCGCAGGCGCTGAACGAGGAGGCAGGCACGCTTGTGCAGGTGTCGGATGCGCGCATCCCCGACCGGCTCGACATCGCGTCGTTCCGGGTGGAACCGCAGTCTCGCATCCTGATCACCGGACACAATGGCGCAGGCAAGTCGACCCTGCTGTCGGCGCTGGCCGGGCTGCAGCAGGTGGAGACGGGCGCGGTGACGAGGCGGAAGGGGCTGCGCGTCGGCCTCCTCGAACAGGATGTGCGCTTCGCCGACCCGGCGGCCAGCTCTCGCCGCATCTACGAGGAACGCCTCGGGGAGCGGCGGGCGGAAGCCGTGCCGCTGACCGGCCTCGGTCTCGTCGCGCCCCGCGATGTCGACCGTCCGGTCGGCACGCTCTCGATCGGGCAGCAGCGCAGGCTCGCACTGGCGCTGATCCTCGCGAAACCGCCGCACGTGTTCCTGCTCGACGAACCCACCAACCACCTCTCGCTGTCGCTCGCGACCGAGCTGGAGGAGGCACTCGGGGCGTACCCGGGGGCCGTGGTGGTGGCGAGCCACGACCGCTGGCTGCGCGCGGCGTGGACGGGCGAGCGGGTGGAGATGGCCGGCGGGCGGATCGTGTGACGCGCGGCGGCTCGCGCGTTGAGGCGCTTGCTTAACCTTCGAACATATGTTCGAATGAACGCATGAGATGGAGCGGGCAAGAACTCACGGCGGAGGAGCCGTCGACGCTGCCGGGGTTGGCGCGGCTCAACAACCTGGTGCGCTCGGTGCGCACGCCCGACTTCGCGGGCATCACGTTTCACGAGGTGCTCGCGAAGTCGGCGCTCAACAAGATCCCCGGCGGGGGAGGGCCGATGCCGTTCGGCTGGACCATCAACCCGTACCGCGGATGCTCGCACGCGTGCGTCTATTGCTTCGCCAGGCCGACGCACTCCTATCTCGAACTCGACTCGGGCAAAGACTTCGATCAGGAGATCATCGTCAAGGTCAATGTGGCCGATGTCCTCCGCAAGGAGCTGAGCAAGCCCAGCTGGGGGCACCACCCGGTGGCGCTCGGCACCAACACCGACCCGTACCAGCGGGCGGAGGGGCGCTACGCGCTGATGCCGGGGATCATCGACGCCCTCGCCGACACGGGCACGCCGTTCAGCATCCTCACCAAGGGGTCGTTGCTCCGGCGCGACCTGGACCAGCTGGCGGATGCGGCCCGCCGGGTCCCCGTCGACCTGGCGATGTCCATCGCGGTGTACGACGACGACCTGCAGCAGTCCGTCGAGCCTGGCACCCCCAGCACCAAGGCGCGCCTGGCGACGGTCACGGCCGTCCGAGAGCACGGGCTCGACTGCGCGGTGTTCCTGATGCCGATCCTCCCGTACTTGACCGACACCAGGGCGCACCTCGACGAGGCGTTGCGGCAGGCGAAGGAGGCGGGGGCGACGTCGGTGCTCTACACCGCGCTCCACCTCAAGCCGGGCGTGAAGGAGTGGTACTACCTCTGGCTCGGGCGCGAGCATCCCGACCTGCTCCCGCAGTACCGACGAATGTACGGAGGCGGCGCGCACGCGCCCAAGGAGTACCGGCGGTGGCTCGCGGCCAAGATCAAGCCGCTGATCGCCGCGCACGGTCTGGAGCGCGGAGAGGAAGACCCTGTCACTGGAGGCGTGCGGTCGACGGCGCTCGGCATGCTGCGCGACGGCGAGGGGGAACGGCGCGTGACGGCTGCCGCCTCCGGGGTGCGCCGCACGCGGGTGATACCGGAGGAGGCGGATGCGGAGGCGAACGGGCTCACCGTGCTGGGGGTGCAGCCGACGCTGTTCTGATCGAGCCACGTTTCCGGGGTACACGGGGTGAAGATCGGGGTACGCAGGGGGTGAGAGTGATGGCATAATCCATCTGAGGCGCACGGACGCCGTACACGAGGGGGTGGCGATGTCGCTCGGGCTACCGAGTCATCTGTCGCGTGTCGCCAACTCGCGGGCACTGGCCGCCGCTGCGCGGTGGGCTGCACTGGTGTGCCTGGGGTCCGCCTTCGTCAATGTGGCGGTCGCAGGGTTCGGGTCGGCGGGGGCGTACTCCTGGATCGGACTGCTGGTGCTGCTGCCGATGGTCGGGCTGCTGGTGCTGCTGTCGCGCGGGAGGACCGTCATCTTGACAGTGGCCTACCTCGTGGTCGGCGCCTTCTCGACGTACTTCTACGTGCTGATCCTGCTCGACTTCAACCCCGGATACGCGGACACCAACCTGTTCGTCATCGCACTGCCGGTGGTCGCGATGACTCTTGTCGGCGGCGCAGGCACAGGGTCGCTCTACGGCATCCTGTGGTCGACGCTCGGGTTCGCGCTCGCCGAGACGGCGGTCGTGCTGGCCGCGCTCACGGCGGGGCGGGGGTTCCGGCCGGATGCGATCTCGCTCGGCGCCTACCTCCTGTTCGTCGGGATCTTCGCGTTCGACGGGCTGACCAGAGGCTCCAGAAGCCGTCCGCAATCGGCCATCCACCGATCGGTTCGGGATGCGCGGCTCATCGACCTGCGCCGCGACGTGATCGCGGAGTACGCAGCCGACCTTCACGACACGGTGCTCAGCGATCTGCTCGCGCTTGCCGCCGCGCGGCCAGGGCAGCTCCCGCCGAAGCTGCGAGAGCGCATCGAGGCCGACCTGCTGAGCCTCGGGGCGTCGGTGGCAGGCCGACAGCATGGCACCGCCGGCGAGGCGGGCGGCGCTGATGGGGCGGGCGCCGCAGGAACCGCGGCTGAATCAGGGCGTGCTCACGACGCCGACTGGTCTTCGTCACGTCCGGCCCGGCCGCCCTCCGATCCCGCCTGGCCACCGTCAGGTCCCGTGCGGCAGGGAATGCCGCATCCACTGGGCGACGACGGACCAGGGGAAGCATGGTTCGACAGCGAACTCCACCAGGCCATCGAGCAGGCGCGCGACGAAGGGTTGGCGGTCAGCGTATCCGGCGACAGGGATGTGCTCGCCACGCTCTCACCGGACAGGAGGCGGGCCGTCGGGCTCGCCGTGCGGCAGTGCCTCGTCAACGTCGTCAGGCACTCCGGGAGTGCGACGGCGGAGGTCACGCTGTCGTCGTCAGGGGGCTCCGTCTCCGTCATGGTCGTGGACGAAGGGCGCGGGTTCGTGCCGTCCGCGGCCGCGAGCGACAGACTCGGGCTGCGGCAGTCCGTGCACGACAGGATCGAGCGCGTCGGCGGGATCGTGACCGTCTACTCGAGCGAAGACGTCGGCACCACCGTGCTCATCGTCGTCCCGTCATACGACGAGGAGGCCGCAGGATGACCAAGCTCGACGACGCCACCATCGTGCGGCTGCGGTCGACGCCGTTCGAACGCACGCCGCAGCGGCTCGACCCGCTCGGCGTCCAGTCAGCGTGGCTGATCGTGCCGCTGCTGAGCGTCCTCGCCGTCGGATACGCCGTCTACTCCACCATCCAGCACAGCGATCAGCTGCGCGACCCCGCCCTCGCGTACTCCGCCATCGTGCTGCTGCTCCTCGCGGGCATCGCGTTCTCGGCGCGCGCCCACCCCGCCCTCGCACCGTTCGGGCGAGGGGCGCACCTCTCGATCATGGCCGTGACCATCGTCGCCGCTCTCGCGTTCACGGCGGCGGTGTGGGGGCGCAATGTGCGCATCCAGGACGACTGGGGGCAGATCGCCATCGCCCTGTTCCTGATCGCGATGCCGCTGTACCGGCCGATCTCCGAGGTCCTGATCGTAGCCGTCGTCTCCGCTTTCGCGCTGGGGGTCTCCTCCGCCATGCAGGCGGCATCCCTGTCCATCGTCACCAGCCCCGTCGTCTACTTCACCGTCTCGGCCACCCCGATCATCGCGCTCGCCTGCGGCGGCTGCGGCTACGCCTGGACGATGACAGGACAGACACTGGCCTGGCGTCAGGTCGCCAAACGCGGTCAGGCGGAGCTCGATGCGGAACTGCGCGAGACCGCCCGCAGGATGGTCGGCCAGGAGCAGATGTCGACCCTCAACGAAGCGACAGTGCCCTTCCTCGCCGACCTGCTGCGGCGCGGCGAAGTGACAGCGGCCGACACCGAACGCGCCATGGAGCTCGCCGTCCAGCTCCGCGACGGAACGGTCACCGCGGTCGACCGCACCTGGCTGGGCGAACGGCTCGCACAGGCGCTCGCGCTTCGCGGACTCGACCCGCGAGCCACCCACTCCGCGCGGATGGTCGATGATCCCGACCGCCTGGACCGCGCGCTCAGCGACGAGCAGCGGGCGCTCGTGGGCGCCATCATCGCCACGACCGCTGCCCTCCCCGGCCTCGACCCCGGCTCGGTGCGCATCGTCGCCAGCAACCCGGAGCATCCCGAGTTCGAACTGACCGCGACGGTGGCGCAGGCGCCGCGCGACATCAGACACGCGCTGTCCGCCCTGCTCAGCTCGTTGCGCTCCGTCGCGATGGACGCGAACCTGCGCATCCACGGGCAGCACATCACCATCCGATTCGCCTACCCGGAAGGGGAGAACAGGTGAACACCGCATCAACCGCGCCGCCGATCAGGCTGGCGCTCCTCGACGACCACGAGCTCCTGCTCGATAGCCTGTCGTCGTGGATAGAGAAGCACGCCCCCGACCTCGACCTCGTTCTGAGGGCGAGCAGCTGGCTCGAACTCGTCCACAGCGACCAGTTCCCGACCGACCTCGTCATCATGGACCTGCAGCTGCGCGAGACCATCTCCATCGGCGCCAGGGTGCGCACCTGCCGGGCAGCAGGAGCCAAGGTCATCGTGCTCAGTGCCGTCGACACAGCAGAAGACCGGGACGCGGCGCTCGCCGCTGGTGCTGTGGCCTACCTCAGCAAGACCCAGCCGATGACAGACGTGCTCGACGCAGCGCTCGACGCGATGGGACGCGGCAAGGGAGGCGACACGGCGAAGGAGCCGCAGTCCGAGCCGACCTGGCGACCGAAGCCGAGCATCCCGGAGTCGGCACGGCCGCGGCTGAGCGACGGAGAGCGGCAGGCCCTGACTCTGTACGCGGACGGCAGGACGACCTCGGAGGTGGCCAAGGCGATGAACGTCCAATACGAGACCGCGAAGACCTACCTGCGCAGAGTGCGAGAGAAGTACGGCAAGGCTGGACGCCCGACGAGCTCCCGAGCCGATCTGATCCGGCGCGCCGCGGAGGACGGCTATCTCACCTGACCATCGGGTGGCACCCCATAGGATCGGTGCGTGGCAAAACTGTATTTCCGCTACGGCGCGATGAACAGCGGTAAGAGCACGGCGATGCTCCAGGCGGCCTACAACTACGAGGAGCGCGGGCATCGCGTGCTGCTCGCGAAGCCGTCGATCGACACCAAAGGCGACATGGGCATCCTGTCGCGGCTCGGCGTCACCCGCGAGGTCGACTACCTGATCACGCCGGAGACAGACGCGTACGGCAGGTTCCAGCAGCACAGAGAGCGCACGGTCAAGCGATACGACCGCGACGTCAGCGCCCTCCTCGTCGACGAGGCCCAGTTCCTCACAGAGGCCCAGATCGACGACCTGCTCAGGATCGCGCTGCTCGAGAACATCCCGGTGCTCGCGTACGGCATCCGCACCGACTTCCAGACCGTCGCGTTCCCCGGCAGCAGGCGCCTGCTCGAGATCGCGCACACCCTCGAGGAGCTGAAGACCATCTGCCGCTGCGGCAGGAAAGCGATCTTCAACGCCCGCAAGATCGACGGGATCTTCGTGTTCGACGGGGATCAGGTCGCCATCGACGGCGCGTCCGTCAGCTACGAATCGTTGTGCGGCGCCTGCTATCTGCAGGAGAGCCAGGGCGTCCTCAACAACGGCCGCAGGCACTGGCCGCTCGACGCAGCCGCGTACACTGACGAACCCGACCCAGACTTCACCTGACCCTCGGAGCGCGTGCGCTCCCCGGAAGAATCGACATTCAGCATGAGAATCTCCGTGATCGGCTGCGGTTATCTCGGAGCGGTGCACGCCGCATCCATGGCGCACCTCGGACACGACGTCGTCGGCATCGACGTCGACGAGCGCAAGATCGCGCTGCTGTCCTCCGGCCAGGCGCCGTTCTTCGAGCCAGGTCTTCCCGACGTCCTCGCCTCCTCCATCGCCTCCGGCCGGTTGCGGTTCACCACCGATTTCGCCGCGGCGGCAGACGCGGACGTGCACTTCGTCGCGGTCGGGACGCCGCAGGTCGCAGACGGGGACGCGGCAGACATGCGCTACGTGGATGCGGCGTTCAGCACCCTCCTGAAGCACGTGAAGGCGGGGGACGTGCTGGTCGGCAAGAGTACCGTTCCCGTCGGCACGGCCGCGCGGCTCGCCGAGCAGGTCGAGTCGACGGTCGACGGCGCGACGCTGGCCTGGAACCCCGAGTTCCTCCGCGAGGGATTCGCGGTGAAGGACACGATCAGCCCGGACCGGCTTGTCTACGGCGTGCCGGCTGGTGACGCAGGACAGCGCGCCGCCCGCATCCTGGACGAGGTCTACGCGGCGGCCGTAGCGACAGGGACGCCGGTGATCGTCACCGATTACGCCACGGCTGAGCTCGTGAAGGTGTCGGCGAACGCGTTCCTCGCGACCAAGATCAGCTTCATCAACGCGATGGCGGAGGTCGCGGAGGCGACCGGCGCGGACGTGACGCAGCTCGCGGATGCGATCGGCCACGACGCCAGGATCGGCCGCCGCTTCCTCAACGCGGGCGTCGGTTTCGGCGGCGGCTGCCTGCCGAAGGACATCCGGGCGTTCAGCGCTCGCGCCAAGGAGCTGGGCAAGGGCGAGGCGCTGGCGTTCCTCTCCGAGGTCGACAAGATCAACCTGCGCCGCCGCGACCGCGTCGTCGACCTGGTGCGCGAGGAGGTCGGAGAGCTCGCCGGCGCGCGCGTCGCGATGCTCGGGCTGGCGTTCAAGCCGCACTCGGACGACATCAGGGACTCCCCGGCGCTCGACGTCGCCATGCGACTGGCCGAGGCGGGTGCGCGCGTGATCGCGACGGACCCTGAAGCGGTCGAGAGCGCATCCCGCCGGGCGCCGCAGCTCGAATACGCCGCGTCGGCGGAGGAGGCGGTGCGGGATGCGGACGTCGTCGTGCTGCTGACAGAGTGGCCGCAGTTCACCGGGCTCGACCCGGCGGTGGTCGGGGAGCTGGTAGCCGGCCGCAGCATCATCGACGGAAGGAACTGTCTCGACCCCGTCGCCTGGCGGGCGGCAGGGTGGACGTACCGCGGACTCGGGCGCTGACCGCCCGCTGAAGATACCCCCGCTACTGGGTGGGATAAAACCCTCCGCAAAAAGTGAGGAATTGTTAGATTAGTCGTATGGCGACGTCTGGCACTCCTTCCCCCACCCCACCAGGGGCGTCAGCTCGCCCTGCTCCCGACCCGGCGAGACGCCGCCTGATCCTCTGGATCGTGGCCGCCGTGGTGTTCGTGCTGCTGCTCGTCGGCGCCTGGGTGGGCATCCGCGGGCTGCTGGCGAAGAACGAGCTGGAGTCCGCCCTCCCTGCGGCGAAGCAGGTGCAGACCGCCGTCGTCGCCGGAGACCTCGCAACGGCGAAGTCGGCGGCGACCACCCTGCGGAAGCACGCCGCCGCCGCCGCGTCCCTCACAGGCGACCCTGTCTGGCGCGTCGCCGAGTTCTTCCCTCTGCTCGGCTCCAACCTCACGGCCGTGCGGGTCGCCGCTGCGTCCACGGACCGGCTCGCGTCCGAGGTGATCGACCCGCTCGTCGGCGTTGCAGACCAGGTCGACCCTCGGGCGATCAGGCCGGTCGACAAGAAGATCGACCTCGCGCCCATCGAGGCGGCGAAGCCCGTGGTGGTGAAGGCGCAGGCCGCCTTCCACACCGCCAAGAGCGATGTCGACGGAATCGACACCGAGGGCACCCTCCCGCAGGTGACCAGCGCCGTCGATCGTCTGCAGACCCAGCTCCGCAAGGCGACGACGGTGGTGGATGCGGTGGGCAACAGCGTCCGACTCCTCCCGCCCATGCTCGGTGCCGACGGACCGCGCACCTACCTCGTCCTCGTCCAGAACCCCGCGGAGCTCCGTGCGACCGGCGGCCTCGTCGGCGCCCTCGCCCTGATCAAGGCCGACCACGGCGCCATCACGCTCGAAGCGCAGTCCTCCGGCACGAGCATCGGGCCGTGGCCTGCGCCGGTGAGCGCCATCCCCGCATCCACGCAGGGGCTGTACGGCCCGCTGCTCGGCCGGTTCATCCAGGACGTGAACCTCACCCCGCATTTCCCGCTCGCGGCGACGACGGCGGCCACCATGTGGAAGGAGACGCACGGCGGCACAGTCGACGGCGTCCTCACGATCGACCCGGTCGTGCTGACCGGTTTGCTCAAGGCGACGGGGCCGGTCGCGCTGCCGACCGGCGACATGCTGACCTCGGCCAACGCCATTCCGCTGCTGCTGAGCGAGAGCTACAAGAAGTTCGCCCTGCCGGAGGAGCAGGACGCGTACTTCGCGTCCGCGGCGACGGCGGTCTTCGACAGCGTGGCCTCCGGCAAGGCGGACGGCGCCGAACTCGTCAAGGCGCTCGCCAACGCGGGAGCCGACAGGCGCCTGCTGGTCTGGAGCGCGCATCCAGAGGAGCAGAAGGTGCTCGCGCCGACGACGCTCGCCGGCGGGCTCCCCGCATCCACGTCGTCGACGGCCGGGCTCGGCGTGTACTTCAACGATGCGACCGGCGCCAAGATGGACTACTACCTCAGGGCGAAGATCGAGGCGGGGACGGCGATCTGCCGGGTGGACGGCAAGCCGACCAGCCGCGTCACCGTCACGCTGACCAACACCGCGCCGGCGGATGCGGGAACAACGCTGCCGGACTACGTGACGGGTGCGGGGACGTACGGCGTCCCTCCCGGCAATATCCGCACCAGGGTCGCCGTGTATGGAGCGACGGATGGCCTGCTCGTGTCGACGACGAGCGACGGCGCTCCGTATGCGACGATCTCCGGCACGGACGCGAAGCGGCCGGTAAGCGTCTTCACGGTCGAGCTGGCGCCCGGTCAGTCGAAGACGGTGAGCGTCGATCTGCTTGATGTGAAGCAGACGGCGCCGGGAATGGACGTGTTCGTCACTCCGACCCTCCCCAGGACGACCCCCGATGTGGGGGCATCGGGAAGGGTGTCGGTCGTTGCCCTCGACTGCAGCACGACGGTAAAGTGAGAAAACGTCATTTAGACGAACCCGCGCACCACCGGCCTCCCCGAAAGGCTCCCCGAATGTCCAAGAAGTTCCTGGCAGCGCTGATCATCGGCGCAGCGATCGCCCTCGCGGCACCCGCCGCGGCCAACGCCGTCCCATACACGCACGGCGGAGACTGCAGCATCAGCCCGTCGACCGTCGCAGCAGGCGGCACGAGCACGATGACCTGCGCACCTGGCACGTTCAAGCCATCGGAGGGCGTCCAGTACGTCGTCTCCGGCAAGGACGCATCCAAGGCAACGCTGAGCGCAGACCCGACCGCGACCACCGCGGGTGGATCGCAGGTCCAGGTCACCGTCCCGCAGGACGCGACCGGCGCATACACGGTCACCGCGACCGGCGCATCGAGCCAGGCGGCCTCCGCCGTCACGGTCACGGTGCTCCCGGCCGATGTCCCCGCGTCGACCAGCAGCAGCGGCAGCTCGACCGGTCTCGCATCCACCGGTTCGACGATCGGCTGGTCCATCGCCTGGATCGGCGGAGCCCTCGTTGTCCTCGGACTGATCGTGCTCTCGCTCATCGCGGCGGCACGGAGGCGGGCACACCAGTCCTGATCACGGGATGAACACAGCACCCAGGGGTGCGGCTCACAACGGAGTGAGCCGCACCCTTTTCCCGCGCCTGCGACAGGTGCGGGAATCGACCGGCTGCGGCGGCGGTTGCACCTGAGGTGACCACGCCGAACGCCATCCCGCTCAATGTCCTCGACCTCGCCAACCGCCCGTACGGCGGCACCAACGCCGATGCGGTGGCCGGGTCGGTGCGACTGGCGCAGGCGGCGGAGGAACTGGGCTACCAGCGGTTCTGGGTCGCGGAGCATCACGGGATGCCGGGGATCGCCTCAAGCGCCCCTGCCGTGCTCATCGCCGGTATCGCTGCCGCGACCTCGCGCATCCGCGTCGGCAGCGGCGGCGTGATGCTGCCGAACCACGCCCCGCTCGTCGTCGCCGAGCAGTTCGGCACGCTGCGCGCACTCTACGGCGACCGCATCGACCTCGGGATCGGCCGTGCTCCAGGCACGGACGGCGCGACGGCGATGGCGCTGCGCCGCAGCACCGAAGGGCTCGGCGTCGACGACTTCCCGCAGCAGCTCCTCGACCTGCTCGGCTTCTTCCACGGCGGCATGAGCGACGCGAACCCGCTGCACACCATCACCGCCGTCCCCGGCCTCGGAGACGCACCGCAGGTGTGGCTGCTCGGGTCGAGCGGGTTCAGTGCTCAGGTGGCCGCCGCGCTCGGCCTGCCGTTCGCCTTCGCCCACCACTTCGCGGGCGACCACACCGAGGAAGCGCTCGACCTCTACCGCTCGCGCTTCGAGCCGAGTGAGACCCTGCGAGAGCCGCACACGATGATCGGGGTGAACGTCGTCTCGGACGAGGACCCTGAGGTGGTCAGGGCGCTCTCGCTGCCAGGTCAGCTCTCCTTCCTGCGGATGCGGATGGGCGCGAAACCGCAGCCGGTCAGCATCGAGGAAGCGCTGGCATACGAGTTCACCCCGCTGGAGGAGGAGTTCATCGCCGCCAGGAACGCGCGGCAGGCGATCGGTACTCCGGCCGAGGTGTCGTCCAGGCTCGAAGCGTTGCTCGCATCCACCGGGGCTGATGAGCTCATGATCACGTCGGGTGCAGCGACCGTGGATGGGCGCATCCGGTCGCTGGAGATCGTCCGCGACGTGCTCGGAGCGCCGGCAGGGTAGCGTCCCCCAGCGCCCCGGCGCCAGCACATGTCGACGAATGACAGAGTGTTGCGCTATCCGTCGCGCACGTTGCTGCGCATCCCGTTCCTCCTCCCTAGCGTTGTCGGACACCACCCGTCCTGCATCCCCCGAGGAGATCCCCCATGCGTTCGCGCACCCTCCGCACCGTCATCGCCGCCACAGCAATCGCGCTCTCCAGTGCGATGGCGCTGACCGCGTGCGCCGGATCGTCCACCGCATCGAGCGGTGAGAAGGTCACAGGCGGCACCATCGTCTACGCCCACCAGCAAGAACCGGCCTGCGTGTTCGGCGGCTGGATCGAGCAGGCGTACCTCTCGTACCAGGTCCTCGACAACCTCACCTCGCTGGATGCGGACCACAAGGTGGTCCCGTGGCTCGCCACCGCCTGGAAGCAGACGGACGACGGACTCACCTGGACCTTCACGCTCAAGAAGGGCGTGAAGTTCACCGACGGCACCCCGGTGACCGCCGCCGCCGTCGCGTACAACTTCGACTACTGGGTCAAGGGCGGAAACAGCACTGCCAAGGTCTGGTTGGACGGCTACTACAAGGACGCCAAGGCGGTCGACGACCAGACCCTTCAGGTGGACCTGTCCAAGCCGTACCCTCGCCTGGCGGACAACCTCAGCCAGGGCTACTTCGGCATCCAGTCGCAGCACGCGCTGGAGACCCGCACGAAGGAGCAGAACTGCGAGGCGCCGATCGGCTCCGGAGCGTTCATCGTGAAGAAGTGGAACCGCGGCCAGGACATCGTCCTCACCCGCAACGCGAACTACACGTCGTGGCCCGCCAACGCCAAGCACACCGGCCCCGCGTACGTCGACGAGGTCGACTGGAAGTTCGTCGCAGACCCGACCACCCGCGTCGCCGCGCTGCAGAGCGGCCAGGTGGATGCGATCTACGACGTGCCCGCCATCCAGTGGAAGACGCTGAAGGACGGCGGGTACCAGCTGGAGAAGTACGTCACCCCCGGCCGGCCGCAGCAGATCTCGTTCAACACGCAGAAGGGCCCGTTCACCGACGAGAAGGTGCGTCAGGCGTTCGCGTACAGCCTCGACCGCAAGCAGATCGTCGACACCATCGGCCAGGGCGTCATCCCTGTCGAGGGCAACGGCGGTGTCAGCCAGGCGACCCCCGGCTACAGCGAGAAGGCCGCGAACTGGTACGACTACGACACGAAGAAGGCGAACGCGCTGCTGGATGCGGCCGGCTGGTCGCAGAAGAACGACAAGGGCGTGCGCGAGAAGGACGGCAAGACGCTCAGCGTGATCCTGCCGTACGGCGCAGGCTCGATCATCAACTCCGACGGCGCCGCGATTCTGCAGGGCGTGAAGGAGCAGGCATCCAAGGTGGGTTTCGACGTGCAGCTCATCCCTGTGCCGCAGAGCGAGTTCTTCGCCGGCAAGTACTCGACACCGGACGACCACGACCTGAGCGTCGGATACTGGACGGCCGTCACCGCTGGCATCCTCTACATCAACTGGCGCCCGTCCACCGCAGACGACCCCAACTACGCCAACTCCGCGTTCTACAACGACCCGACGCTGGCGCAGTACATCCTCGACGGCAACTCCGCAGCCACCGTGGATGCGCAGAACGCGTCGTACCAGAAGGCGCAGGACTACATCGCACAGCACGCGCTCTCCATCGGCGTCTACGACCGCCTCAGCACCCTGGCGGTCTCGACGAAGCTGAAGGGCGTGTGGCAGGAGCACGCACAGGGAGGACCGACGTTCTATGACGCATACCTCACCAAGTAGCGAGACCGTCGCGGTCTCCGCGCCCGCCGCAGGCTCCGCCCCCATCGGGGCGGAGCCGCGGCGGCCGCGCCGCACCAGGCGCGTGCTGCTCACGATCGGGCGCAAGGTCGTGTCGGCCGTCATCGTGCTCTGGGGCGCGGCCACCGTCGCGTTCTTCGCTCAGCTCGCGCTCCCTGGCGACAGGGCGACAGCCATCCTGAACATCCGGGCCGGTCAGGCGCAGCAGCGCACCCCGGCCGAGCTCGCCCAGATCAACGAGCAGTACGGCCTGCACCGCCCGGTGATCGTTCAGTATTTCGACTACCTCCGAGGTCTCGTGGTCGGCGACTTCGGTTCGTCGTACCAGCAGTACCGCCCCGTCACCGCGATCATCGGCGAGCAGCTGGGCGCCACCGTGACGCTGTCCCTGACGGCGATCGTGTTCGCCTGGGTGCTGATGATCGTGTGGGTGACCATCACGGCTGGCCGGGGCCCGCGCGTCGGCGCCCTTGGCTCGACCGTGGACGTGGTCGCCGCCGGGCTTCCCGCATACTGGCTGGGCATCATCCTGCTGCTCGTGTTCGGCCTCGGGCTGCGCTGGTTCCCGATCATCGGGGGGACGGGCGTGAACGGCCTGATCCTGCCCGCGCTGACGCTCGCCATCCCGCTCGCCGGGTTCATGGCGCAGAGCACCAGGGCCGAGTTCGAGCGCGCACTGGAGCAGCCGTTCGTGCTGTCCGCCAGGATGCGCGGGATGGGCGAATGGGGCATCCGGCTGCGGCACGTGCTCCGGCACGCCGTCATCCCCGCCATCACGCTCTCCGGCTGGGCACTCGGCGCGACCCTCTCCGGCGCCGTGATCGTGGAGTCGATCTTCTCGCGGCCCGGCATCGGCTCGGTGCTCGTCGGAGCGGTGAACAACCAGGATCTGCCCGTCGTCGTCGGCATCGTCACGCTGGTGGCCGTGGTCTACGTGATCGCGAACCTGCTGGTCGACATCGTGTACACCATCATCGATCCCCGCTTGGACCTGTCATGACAGCACTCGGCTCTCCGTCCGTCGGCAGCGGCACCCGCCCGTCCAGGGCAGGCGCGGCGGCCGCCTCGCTCGCCCGCCGGCCGTGGGGGCTCTACCTCGCCGTCGCGTTCGCGCTGCTCCTGGCCGTCGCCGCGTTCGCGCCGCAGGCGCTCACGGTCCACGCGCCGACGGCGATCGACTACGGCGCTGCCCTCAAGCCGCCGTCGTTCGCGCACTGGTTCGGCACGGACGAGTCAGGCCGCGACCTCTACACGCGGGTCGTCTGGGGTGCGAGGGAGTCGCTGCTGATCGGTCTCGGCGCCGCGGCCGTCGGGGTCATCACCGCGCTGATCCTCGGCTCGATCTCCGCGCTCGGGCCGAAGCCCGCCGCCGTGGTGGTCGACCGGTTCGTCGAGGTCATGTTCGCCTTCCCCGCCCTCCTGCTCGCGCTGCTCCTCATCGCCATCGCCGGACCATCCGCCGCCACCGAGATCTTCGCGGTCGGCCTCGGCACGGCACCCGGATACGCGCGCATGATCCGCGGCCAGATCCTCGGGGCGAAGAACTCCGGCTACGTCGAAGCGGCGACCGCCCTTGGTCACTCCCGCTGGCGGATCATCCGCGCGCACATCCTGCCGAACGCGCTCCGTCCGCTCGTCGCCGTCTTCGCGCTCTCGGTCGGCCAGTCGATCGTCTGGGCGTCCAGCCTGTCGTTCCTCGGGCTCGGCGTCGCCCCGCCGTCGTCGGAGTGGGGCGCCCTGCTCGACGCCGGGAGGGCATACATCACCCAGGCCTGGTGGCTCGTGGTGGTGCCGGGACTGGTCATCGTCGCCGTCGCCCTCGCGGCGACCACGATCGGCCGTCACCTGCAGATCCGCCTCGAGAAGGGAGAGCGCTGATGAGCGTCACCCAGGAGAGCCAGGCGACCGCCGAGAGCGTCGTCGACGAACTGGACTGGCCGGCCACCCGGCTGCGCGTCCAGAACCTCAGCACGGCGTTCCGCGTCGACGGCGCCGTGCGCCAGGTGGTGTCGGGCGTCTCGTTCGACCTGCTGCCTGGCCAGTGCGTCGCCATCGTCGGGGAGTCGGGCTCCGGCAAGAGCGTCACGGCCAGATCCATCGTCGGTCTCGCCGGCCGCAACGCCATCGTCGAAGCGGACGTGCTGGAGATCCATCACGAGGACGTCCGCACCTTCACCCCGCGCCAGTGGAGGCGCATCCGGGGTCGCGACCTCGGCTTCGTACTGCAGGATGCGCTGGTCTCCCTCGACCCGCTGCGCCCGGTCGGCACGGAGATCGCCGAAGCGCTGCGACTGCACGGCTGGGGCGATCGCGCAGCCAGGAAGCAGCGCGTGCTCGACCTGTTGGAGCGGGTCGGTGTGCCGTTCCCCGCTCTGCGTGCGCGCCAGCGGCCGGACCAGCTCTCCGGCGGCCTGCGCCAGCGCGCGCTGATCGCTTCCGCCATCGCGCTCGACCCTGACATCGTGATCGCCGACGAGCCGACCACCGCCCTCGACGTCACGGTGCAGTCGCAGGTGCTCGCCCAGCTCGAGCGGATGAAGGCGCGCGGCGCTTCCGTCATCCTGATCAGCCACGACCTCTCCGTTGTGGCCAGGCTGGCCGACCACATCCTGGTGATGCGCGGCGGCGAAGTGCTCGAACAGGGCAGCATCGCCTCGGTGCTCGGCGCCCCCCAGCACGAATACACGAAGGCGCTCATCGCGGCCGTGCCGAGCGAGGCGACCCGCGGCACCCCACTGAGCCCGTCGTCCGCTCCGTTCCCCGAGGTGCGGCAACGGGATGCGGCAGCGAGCGCGACTCAAGATGCGGCGCGGGACGTCCCTGTGATCGAGGCCACCGACCTCGTCAAGCGCTTCCACACCGCGGACGGCACCGTCACGCGCGCCGTCGACGGTGTCTCGTTCACGCTCGCGGCGGGGGAGACGCTCGGCATCGTGGGGGAGTCCGGCTCTGGCAAGAGCACGACCGCGCGGCTCGCCCTCGGCCTCGAAAGCCTCGACGGAGGAGACGTCCGGTTGCTCGGGCACGCCTGGTCCAGCCTCTCCGAACGCAAGCGGCGCTCGCTGCGCCCCCGCATCTCTGTGGTCTACCAGGACCCGCTGAGCTCGTTCGATCCGCGCTGGAACGTCGAGCGCATCCTGCTGGACGCGCTGCGCGGAGAACGCTTCGCCGACGCCACGGCCAGGAAGGCGCGCGTTGTCGAACTGCTCGGGCAGGTCGGGCTCTCTCCCGACGTGCTCGGCCGGTTCCCGCTCCGCCTCTCCGGCGGCCAGCGGCAGAGGGTCGCCATCGCCCGCGCGCTGGCTCCTCGCCCGGCGGTGATCGTGCTCGACGAGGCCGTTTCAGCGCTCGACGTCACCATCCAGGCCCAGATCCTCGACCTGCTCGTCGCCCTCCAGCGTGAGTCAGGCGTCGCGTACCTGTTCATCTCCCACGACCTCGGCGTGATCAGCCATCTGAGCGACCGTGTGCTGGTGATGAAGGACGGCGTCGTGGTCGAGGAGGGGAAACCTGACGACATATTCCTCCGCCCTCAGCACCCGTACACGCGAGACTTGATCGCAGCGATCCCCGAATTCGACCCGGCCTCGTTCGCCGGGCATCAGAACCACAGCGCGCCAGCCGCGCAGGAAGGCGCCTGAGCACATGACAGAGCGCAAACAGCTTTTCCTCAACTTGTTCGAGATGGCCTGCGTGAGCCACATCACGCACGGCCTCTGGCCGCTGCCAGGCAACAACAGGGAACGCTTCGCCGATCTCGACTATTGGACCGAGCTCGCCCAGATCCTCGAGCACGGCGGCTTCGACGGCGTGTTCCTCGCGGACGTGATCGGCGCGTACGACGTGTTCCGCGGCGGCCCGGAGACGGCGCTCCGCGAGGGACTGCAGAGTCCGAACATCGACCCGCTGCTCGTGATCCCCGCGATGGCCGCGGTGACCAAGCGCCTCGGCTTCGGCGTCACCTTCTCCACCACATACGAACCGCCGTTCGCGTTCGCCAGGCGCATGTCCACCCTCGACCACCTGACCAAGGGCCGTGTCGGCTGGAACGTCGTCACCTCGTACCTGCCCAACGCCGCCCACAACTTCGGGCTGGACGGAGAGGTGCCGCACGACCTGCGCTACCAGTACGCCGACGAATACGTGGACGTGCTCTACAAGCTCTGGGAGGGCTCCTGGGACGACGACGCGGTGATCGCCGACCGGGAGCGCCGCATCTTCACCGATCCGTCCAAGGTGCGCTACATCGACCACGTCGGCGACCGGTTCAAGGTCGCTGGACCGCACATCGTGCATCCATCGCCCCAGCGCACGCCCGTCATGTTCCAGGCGACAGGCTCGCCGGCGGGCATCGAGTTCGCCGGCCGCCACGCGGAGGTCGTCTTCACCGGAGGCCGCACCAGCGAGGAGTTCCGCCGCAACGCCGACGGGATGCGCGACGCGGCAGAGCGCCACGGCCGCGGCAGGGACGCGGTGAAGTTCATCGCGATGGCCGGAGTGATCGTCGGCCGCACGGAGGAGGAGGCCGCGGACAAGTGGCGCCTCTACCAGCAGCACTCGAGTCTCGACGGCATCCTCGCCCACAGCAGCCTGCCCGTCGACCTCACCGCCTTCCCACGGGGCATCACGGTGCGCGAGGCCCTGCTGCGCGCGGAGTTCCCCGCTGAGCGCGTGCCGTTCCTCCCGCTGGACAGGACCGTCGGCCAAGCCCTCGACTTCATCGGCGGCAACCGGGACGACCGCTTCCTCGTCGTCGGCACGGCGAAGACGGTAGCGGACGAGATCGAGCGCTGGCTCGACGAGGACGGTCTGGACGGCATCAACCTGCGCCAGTACCACTCGTTCGACACCGCCCGCGACTTCGCGGAGCTGGTCGTGCCGGAGCTCAGGAAGCGCGGCCGGCTGCCGGAGGAGGGATCGCATCCAGGGACGCTGCGCGAGCGCCTGTTCGGCGCTGGTCACAACCGCCTGCCGGACGAGCACATCGGCGCCCGCTACCGCGGGGGAGCGAACCTCGACAACCCCGTCGCCCCGCTCCAGCTCGCCAAGGCGGACGTGGGATCGTTCTGATGGCGGAGAAGCGCAGGATCTCGGTCGTCGGTGTCAGCGGCAGCCCCACGCATCCCTCGCGCACGACAGTTCTCGTGCGCGAGGTGACGGAAGCGTTCGCGGCGGCGGTCGGTGGAACGGCCACCACGGTCGAACTCGCACCGCTGCTCGGCCAGCTCAGCCTCGGCCCGTTCCGCAACAGCCTGGGCCCGGACGCGGTCGCCGCCCTCGAAGCGGTCGAGGCGGCCGATATCGTGGTGGTCGGCTCTCCCGCGTACCGCGCGACGTACACCGGGTTGTTCAAGCTGTTCTTCGACCATGTCGGTCAGTACGCGCTGGTCGACAAGCCGATCGTCCTCACGGCGACGGGAGGCAGCGAACGCCACGCGCTGCTGGTCGAGCACCAGATGAGGCCCCTGTTCGGCTTCTTCCAGTCGCTCACGCTGCCCCTCGGCATCTACGCGAGCGAGCGGGACTTCACCGACTACCAGGTGTCGTCGGACGACCTGCGCGCCAGGATCGACACCTCCATCGGCCGCACGCTGCCGTACATCCGCACTCACATCGACCCGCAGGCGCAGGATGCACCTGTCGAGTTCGCGAGGCCGGACGCGTTCTAGGAGGGCGTCGCGTTTGAGGAAAGCGTCGCGTTTGAGGAGGGCGTCGCCTTCTCTCGGCCCATCGCGCTCCCGCTACCGGAACGCGGCGTCGATTCGCCTCGCCGCGGCGACGAGCACGTCGGCCACATGCTCCTCGTCCAGGGGATGCGGGAGGTACAGCACCGCGATGGCCGCTGCCCTGCCGTGCGGCAGCGCGAGCGGAACAGCGATGGAGTAGAGCCCGGGCAGCACCTCGTCGTGGCTGCGCTCGAACCGCTGCGGCGGGTACTGCTCGGGGCTGAGCAGCGAGCGGATGACCCGTCCCGGCGCTCCCTGCCCGATCGCGTGGCGGCTTCCCGGCCGCTGGGCGACCGTGGTCTCCGCGTGCCGAGGCTCGGCGCTGGTCAGGGTCACCGCGACCTCGCCGTCGTAACCGACCAGGAACGCCGTCATGCCCAGCTCGTCCGCCACGGCGGCCAGCTCAGGCGAGGCGGCCGTCTGCAGGCTCCTGGCGGCTCCGCGGGCCAGAGAGGCGAGCCGTGCCCCCAGCTCGAGCTCGCCGGACGGCGACCGCTCGACGAATCCGTGCTGTTCGAGCGTCTTCACCAATCGGTAGGCCATCGAGCGATGGATACCCAGCCGACCGGCCAGCTCTGGCACGCTCAGGGAGGCGCCGTCCTCGCCGATCATGGCGAGCGCGCTGAGCCCACGGGCGAGGGTCTGCGATCCGCCGTCGGCGCGGTTCTCGGCGGATCGGCCTGCCTGACCGCCCACGGTGTTCGTCATCCGGGCTCCCTCGTTCTGCGCGTGCTCCCGCGGTCCACGCCGCCGTCGACCCCGCACTGGTTGCAGGGCGCTCTCTTGCGACGCGCAACGGCGGCAACTAGCATCGTATCTATAGTTGGAACCATGTCGCAACTATAGATACACCAACGATCGATGCGTTCAATGAGGAGCCACAGAGATGCAGATCCACCACCGCGGTTACGTCGCCACCGACCCGCGCATCAAACCGGCGGCAGGCTACGGGATCGACAGGGCGGCGGACATCCCGGACCAGCTGGATGTGCTCATCGTCGGCACAGGACCTGCGGCCGTCGCTGTCACGGCTCAGCTTTCCCGCTTTCCGTCCATCGATGCACGCGCCATCGAGCGGCGGCCCGGCCGGCTCGCTGTCGGGCAGGCGGACGGCATCCAGGCCCGATCGGTCGAGACCTTCCAGGCGTTCGGCTTCGCGAACGAGGTGATCGACGAGGCGTACCGCAACGTCGAGATGTGCTTCTGGAAGCCGGACGCCGATGACCCCTCCCGCATCGTCCGGGTGTCCCGCGCACCGGACGACGCGACCGGGATCAGCGAGTTCCCGCACATCTACGTCAACCAGGCCCGCATCCTGGACTACTTCCTGCGCGACGCGGAGCGCGCCCCCGGCCGCATCGTCCCCGACTACGGAGTGGAGTTCCTCGACCTCTCGATCGACCGCGACGCCGAATACCCTGTCGCCGCGCGCATCCGCTACGTCGCCGGCGAGCGCGCGGGGGAGGAGCGCACGGTGCGTGCGAAGTACCTCGTCGGCGGGGACGGCGCCAGGAGCTCGGTACGCGCATCCCTCGGCCACCGGCTGCACGGGGAGGCCGCGATGCACGCCTGGGGCGTGCTCGACGTGCTGGCGAACACCGACTTCCCCGACATCCAGCTCAAGTGCTCCATCCAGTCGCACGACGCGGGCAGCATCCTCCTCATCCCCCGAGAGGGCGGCTACCTCGTGCGCATGTACGTGGACCTCGGCGAGGTCGACGGCGCGGACGCCGGTGCGATCAGGTCCACCCCCGTGGATGCGATGATCGCGCGGGTGAACCGCATCATCGCGCCGTACTCGCTGGACGTCAAGCAGGTCGCCTGGTCGTCGGTGTACGAGGTCGCCCACCGGATCACGGACGGCTTCGATGACGTGCCGGCCGAACGTCGCGGCGAGCGTGCTCCGCGCGCGTTCATCATGGGCGACGCCTGCCACACCCACTCCGCCAAGGCGGGGCAGGGGATGAACGTCTCGATCCAGGACGGCTTCAATCTCGGCTGGAAGCTCGCCGCTGTTCTCGAGGGCCGCGCCCCGGAGTCCCTGCTGTCGACCTATGAGGACGAGCGGAAAGTGGTCGCGCAGAACCTCATCGACTTCGACAAGGAGTGGTCGGACATGCTCGCCCGTCCCGCCGACTCGTGGGAGGACCCAGGCGAGCTGGAGCGATACTACGTCTCGACGTTCGAGTTCCCCGCCGGCTTCATGACGCAGTACGCCCCGTCGATGATCACGGCGGGCGACGCCCACCAGGCGCTGGCTCCCGGTTTCCCGATCGGCAAGCGCTTCAAGTCCGCCGAAGTGATCCGTCGCGCAGACAACCGCTGGCGCCACCTGGGTCACCTGCACGAGGCGGACGGTCGCTGGCGCGTCTACGTCTTCGCCGACGCCGCGGCGCCAGCGCTGAGCGGCACCCCGACCGCCGAATTCGCCGAGTGGTGGCGCACCGACCCTGCATCCCCGTGGAGCCGCTTCACACCGGAGGGCGGAGACGACGACGCGACTTTCGACACGAAGGTCGTCTACCAGCAGGACTACACGCTCGTCGAGCCCGGCGACGTGCCGGACGCGTTCAAGCCGCTGAAGGTCCCGTTCGGCCTGATCGACCTGAACCAGATCTTCGCCTCCGGCCACGGCCGCGACATCTTCCGCGACCGTGAACTCAGCCGCGATGGCGCGATCGTGGTCGTTCGCCCCGACCAGTACGTGGCCGGGATCTTCCCGGTCTACGCCCACGCCGAGCTGGCGGCGTTCTTCGACGGGAACATGCTGCCTGGCGCACGCTAGCCCGCCGGAGCGCTCGTGGGCGGGAAACAGAAATGCCGGAGCATGTTCATGCTCCGGCATTTTTCTGTCGGGGTGACAGGATTTGAACCTGCGACCTCTTCGTCCCGAACGAAGCGCGCTACCAAGCTGCGCCACACCCCGATTGGCCCGTAGGCCTCAATAAGAATACACGAGCTTGGGGGGTGCTGGTGACCACTCAGGCCGATGCGGTCAGCGTCACCAGCGTCGCTTCCGGGCGGCACGCGAAGCGCACCGGGGCGTAGATCGACGTGCCGAGACCTGCCGACACGTTGAGGAACGCCGAGCGGAACGCGTGGCGCCAGATGCTCAGTCCCTTGACCTGGCTGCGCGGGATATCGCAGTTCGTGACCAGCGCGCCGAATCCGGGAACACAGACCTGCCCACCGTGCGTGTGCCCGGCGAAGATCATCGCGGCACCGTAGGTGACGAACGCGTCGAGGACCCGCCGGTACGGCGAGTGGGTGACGCCGATGGTGACCGTCGGGCGGTCGGCCCGCGGCGCATCCTGTGGCCACAGCGCGTCCTCGGCGTACGGGTCGTTCTCGCGCAGCTCGTCCAGGGCGCCGGGAATCGCCTCAACCCTGTCGAAGTGGATGTGCGGGTCGTTGACGCCGAAGAACTCCAGGTGGGTGCCCCGCACATCCACGGCCCCCGCCGCGTTGTTGAGGTCGAGCCAGCCGAGGCTGCGGAAGTAGGCCGTGAGCGCCGCGTTGTCGAGGCGCGGAGCCGTCGACGGCTTCTTGGTGGACGGACCGACGAAGTACTTGAGCGGGTTCTTGAGCTGAGGGCCGAAGTAGTCGTTCGAGCCGTGTGCGAAGACGCCCGGGATGCCCTGGAAGCGTTCGAACGCCCGCTCGATCCCGGTGAGGCCGTCGGCGTGGCCGAGGTTGTCGCCGGTGTCGACGATCAGGTCGGGCTTGAGGTCGGCGAGCGACCTGACCCACTCCTGCTTGTCGCTCTGCCACGGAGCCAAGTGCAGGTCGGAGAGGTGCAGGACGCGGATCGACTCGGCGCCGGCGGGAAGCACGGGGACGGTGACCCTGCGGAGCGTGAACAGCCGGCGTTCGACCAGCGTGCCCCACGCGAACGCGGCCGCGCCTGCCGCGGCGAGCACACCGAGTGCTGTGCCAGCCGCGTGCAGGCCGGACCGGCGTGCCACTACTTTCCCACTCCAGGGCTCGGAGCGGCCGCGGCGACCTTCAGGGTCACGGCGGAGCCGGGTTTGACCGGGGTGCCCGCGCCGGGGTCCATCGCCTCGACGATTGCGTCCTTGTTGTTTCCCCCTGACACCTTCACGTCGAACTGGCTCAGCGCCTTCTGCGCATCCGACAGCTTCTGCCCGACCACATTCGGCAGCGGCACCAGAGCGCCGTTGCTGGTGTAGATCGTCACGCCGTTGCCCTTGGTGACGGATGTGCCGGCGGCAGGATCGGTCCCAGCGACGGTGCCGGCGGGAGCGGCCGAGTCAACGGCGGTTCCGTCGATGCCGTCGAGGCCGAGCCCGTTCAGGATGGACTTGGCGTCGGCGGGCGACTTGCCCGCCAGATCGGGGATGGTGACCTGGGCGCCCTGCAGCAGCTTGGTGTCCGGGCGGGCGAAGTCGTCGCCGCCGTATTTGTTGACGGCAGTGGTCATCATCGCGTTCATCACCCTGGTTCGAGCGCTCGCGGGGGAGATGCCGTGTGTCGGATAGATCTTTCGCATATCCGTGTCGCCGACGATGTTGCCGACCCAGTACGCGCCGGCGACCTTCGTCGTGGCTGCGATCAGCCAGAGCTGCTTGTTGTCGTCGGTCGTACCCGTCTTACCGAGCATGTCGACACCGGTCGAGTTCGTTCCCGCTGCCGTGCCGCCCTGAATCGGGCCCTTGAGTGCGTATGCCATTGCCTTCGCAACCGCCGGATCCACCGACTGCGTGCACTTCGTGGCAGGAGGAGCGATCTCCTTGCCGTCGCCGCGGATGATCTTGTCGATCGCGACCGGGGTGCAGGTGAGGCCGTTGTTCGCGATGCCTGCGAACGCCGTGGCCATGGTGATCGGCGAGACATTGTTCGTTCCGAGCACCGACGCCGGGTTGCTCTTCAACGGCACGCCGGCGGCGTCGTGGACTCCGAACGCCTCGGCGTCCTTCTTGATCTCGCACAGGTCGAGCTGCGACGCCATCGCGACGAACGCCGTGTTGATCGAGAGGGTGGTCGCGCTCTGGGCGGTGCGGTATCCCTCTTCCCCTGGCGAGTCGTTGGTCGGGCGCCAGGTGCCTCCGCCGACGTCCACGCACGAGTTCTTGAACTGCGACAGGTTGTATGTGCGCACGTTCGCATTCACCGACTCGTAGAGCGAGTGGCCCTGCTTCAGCCATTCAGCCAGCGTGAACACCTTGTACGTCGACCCCACCTGGAAGCCGTTCGAGCCGCCGTAGTCGAGGTCCGTGCTGTAGTTCACGGAGGTGTACTCGTTGCTGGAATTGAGCACATCCGCATCCCCGCTGTACAGCTTGTTCTGCGCCATGTACAGCACACGCCCCGTGCCCGGCTGGACACCGACCAGCGACGCGCCGAGTTGCACGTCGCCGTAGGAACGCGGCACGTAGCTCGCCATCGTCTCCTCAGCGGTCTGCTGCAGGGTCAGGTCGAGCGAGGTGTAGATCTTGTAGCCGCCGCGGAGGAAGTTCGCCGAGCGGGTGTCATCGTCTGCGCCGAACGACGGGTCGTTCAGGATGATGCGCTGCACATAGTCGCAGAAGTACGCCGAGCCGCCGGCGGTCTGGCAACCGCGCGTAGACGGCGTGATCGCCGGGGTGACCGGAGTCTTCACCGCCTCGTCGTACTGCGCCTTGGTGAGCTTCTTGTACTGGTACATCTTCTGCAGGATGTAGTCGCGGCGCTCTTTGTTCTTCGCGTACCCGTTGGCGGCGCCGTTGGTCTTGCTCTCCGGATCGTCGATCTTGAGCGTCGTCGGCTCGTTCACGATCGCGATCAGGCTCGCGGCCTGCGCAGGCGTGAGGGCGGCAGCGGTGGTGTTGAAGTAGTACTTCGCGGCCGCCTCGACGCCGTACACCGAGCCGCCGAAACCGGCGATGTTCAGATAACCGGTGAGGATGACGTCCTTCGAGTACTTCTTCTCGATACCGATCGCGTACTTCATCTCCTTCACCTTGCGGTCGGGCGAGACGCCCGTGGAGTCGTCGACGCAGGTCTGGTACTTGGCCTTCTGCTCCTTGGTCTTGACCGGCATCGCCTCGCACTTCTGCAGCAGCACGTTTTTCACGTACTGCTGCGTAATGGAGGAGCCGCCCTGCACGTCGTGGCCGACGACGGTCGACAGCACGCCGCGCACCGTTCCCTGGATGTCGACGCCGCCGTGGGAGTAGAACCGTGGGTCCTCTCCGGCGATGGCTGCATCTTTCGCGGCCTGGGAGATCTGGCTGAAGGCGACGGGCAGACGGTTCTGCGAGTAGAAGGTCGCGAGCTTGACGTCCGCGTCGCCGTTCTTCGCGTAAATGGTGGTCGGCTGGGCGAGCTGGCCGACGTCGAGGTACTCGGGAAGGCCCTCGAAGACGCCGATGCTGTCGTTGGCGGCCATCCCCGTGACCGCGATCGCGGGGGTCACGGCGGCCGTGACCAGGAGGCCTGCGACGGCACTCATGCCGACGAAAGCGCCGACGGCGCCGAGCACACCTCTAGCCCGTGGTTTTGTGGCAGACATAGGATCAGAGTAGGTGATAAACCTGATAAACCCCCCGAACGCAAGGAGCACAATGCCGCGCTGGGAATACCTCACGACGCCTCTGATCGTCCACAACACCGCCGCGATCCTCAACAACTGGGGCTCGGAGGGGTGGGAGCTGGTGCAGGTCGTCACCGGTCCGGAAGGCGGCCTCGTCGCCTACCTGAAGCGTCCCGTCGTCGACGGAGAGGACGCCTGATGGCCGCCGTCGAAGCTCGCCTCGCCGAGCTCGGGATCGTGCTTCCCGACGTGGTTCCGCCCGTCGCGGCATACACTCCTGCCGTCGTCGACGGCACCCACGTCTACACCTCCGGCCAGCTTCCGATGGTGTCAGGCGCGCTCCCCGCCACGGGCAAGGTGGGCGACGGTCACGGCCTGGTTCCCGCCGACGACGCGAAGGAGTACGCCCGCACCTGCGCGCTGAACGCCCTCGCCGCCGCGAAGAGCGTCATCGGCTCGCTCGACAGGGTCACCCGCATCGTCAAGGTCGTCGGCTTCGTCGCCTCCGACCCGTCGTTCACCGGTCAGCCCGGCGTCATCAACGGGGCGTCCGAGGTGCTCGGCGAGATCTTCGGCGACGCAGGGGTGCACGCGCGCTCTGCCGTCGGAGTCTCCGTGCTCCCGCTGGACTCGCCCGTCGAGGTCGAGCTCATCCTGTCGTTCGAGTAGCGCGCATCCCGAATTGCCGAAGGGCCCGCATCCACAGTGGATGCGGGCCCTTCGGCGTGCACGGGACGCGCTAGGAGAGCTTGCTCTGGATCGAGCTCATCACCGCGGTGTCTGCGAGCGTCGTGGTGTCGCCGACCTCTCGGCCCTCCGCCACGTCGCGCAGCAGGCGGCGCATGATCTTGCCGGAGCGCGTCTTCGGAAGCTCGTTCACGATGAAGATCTCGCGCGGGCGGGCGATGGCGCCGATCTGCTCCGTGACGTGCTTGCGCAGCTCGGCTGCCACATCCATCGCCTCGGCGTTCTCGAGCTGGTTCTGCTTGATGATGACGAACGCCACGACGGCCTGGCCAGTGGTCTCGTCGGCCGCACCCACGACGGCAGCCTCCGCCGTCAGGGGATGCGCGACGAGGGCCGACTCGATCTCCGCCGTCGAGAGGCGGTGGCCTGAGACGTTCATCACGTCGTCCACGCGGCCCATCAGCCAGATCTCGCCGTCCATGTCGTAGCGGGCACCGTCGCCGGCGAAGTACTTGTCGCCGAACTTCTCCCAGTACGTCTCCTTGAACCGCTCGGGGTCGCCCCAGATGCCGCGCAGCATGCTCGGCCACGGCTCGGCGACCACCAGCAGGCCGCCCTGGTCCTTGCCGACGGGAACCCCGGCCTCGTCCAGGATCTCGATCGAGATCCCGGGCAGAGGCACCTGCGCGGAGCCGGGCTTCAGCGTGGTGACGCCTGGGAGGGCGGAGACCATGATGGCGCCGGTCTCCGTCTGCCACCAGGTGTCGACGATGGGAGTGGTGTTGCCGCCGATCACGTCGCGGTACCACATCCACGCTTCCGGGTTGATGGGCTCTCCGACCGATCCGAGCACTCGCAGGCTCGACAGGTCGAACTTCTGCGGGTGCTGGCGGCCGATCTTCATGAACGAGCGGATGGCGGTCGGCGCCGTGTAGAAGATGGAGACCTTGTACTTCTCGATGATCTCCCACCAGCGGCCGGGGTGCGGCGTCTCCGGGGTGCCCTCGTAGAGCACCTGGGTGGCGCCGTTGGCGAGTGGGCCGTAGACGACGTAGCTGTGGCCGGTGATCCAGCCGATGTCGGCCGTGCACCAGTAGACATCGGACTCCGGGTGGAGGTCGAAGACGTTCTTGTGGGTGAACGCGGCTTGTGTCAGGTAGCCGCCCGAGGTGTGCAGGATGCCCTTCGGCTTGCCCGTGGTCCCGGAGGTGTAGAGGATGAACAGCGGCTGCTCCGCCTCGAACGACGTGGCGACGTGGTCAGCGTCCACCTGGGCGATCTCGTCGTGCCACCACAGGTCGCGCCCGCTCGTCCACTCGACGTCGTTCTCGCCGCGCTTGACCACGAGCACGTGCTCGACGGTCGTCTCGCCGGACGCGAGTGCCGCATCCACGGCGTTCTTGAGAGGGAAGACCTTCCCCTTGCGCCAGCCGCCGTCCGCAGTGATGACGAGCTTGGCAGCCGCGTCGTCGATGCGCGAGCGCAGGCTCTCCGCGCTGAAGCCGCCGAACACGACGGAGTGGACGGCGCCGATGCGCGCGACCGCCAGCATGGCGATGACGGCCTCCGGGATCATCGGCAGGTAGATCGCGACCCTGTCGCCCGCGGCGATGCCGAGGCTGGTCAGCAGATTGGCCGCCTTCTTGACCTCCGCGGTGAGCTCTGCGTACGTGATGGAGCGGCTGTCGCCAGGCTCGCCCTCCCAGTGGATGGCGACGCGGTCGCCGTTGCCGGCGATGACGTGCCTGTCGAGGCAGTTGTACGCCACGTTCAGCTCGCCGTCGTCGAACCACTTCGCGAAGGGCGGGTTGGTCCAGTCCAGGGTGCGCGTGAACGGCTTGTGCCAGTGGACGAGCTCACGGGCCTGGTCGGCCCAGAACCCGAGACGGTCTTCCGCGGCACGTTCGTAGAGCTCGGCGGTCGCTACCGCGTTGGCCGCGAACTCCTCGCTGGGGGCAAAGCGGCGTGCTTCGTGCAGCAGATTGTCGATTGTGTTGCTCATGGGGAGTCTGTTCGCTCCTTTGCGATGCTGAATGGTCAAGTCGTGGCGCGACAATGGTCGACTCTACAACCTGGCGGTGACCTCCTCGATGAAGACTTGCGTTTGCATTGATTCTGCGTAAACTGTCTCTCGGCCGAATATTAATTCTGGCGTGCGGCGCAAACGATTCCCCCCAATCATGCGCCGCAGTGGCCGCACCTGTTCCCCCCAATAGGTGCGGCCCCCCTTTTTTTAACCGGGCCGACGCGCTGCAGCTGGTCTGGTGCCTCTCCACACGCCGCGCGTTTCGGGAGTTCTCCACGGGTTTCCGGGTGCGACAGCGGTGGATGCGGCGTGCTTCGTAGCGTTCCTGCATGAGGACGACATCGAGAGAACTCCGTGCGAGTGGGCAGCCTGAGGATGCGACGCCGTCCGCATCGACGTTCGAGCGGGCTGGCCTGTGGCAGACGTTCGGGCCGCTCGCGCCCTACCTGCTGCACGACGACGTCACAGACCTCTTCATCACGGCGGGAGGCGAGCTCTGGGCCGACGGCGGCGAACGCGGTCTCCGGCGCATCGACGGCTGGTGCTCGGACGAGCGCACGACGCGAGACCTCGCGGTCCGTCTGGTGGCGAGCGGGGGCAGACACCTCGACGAGGCGACGCCGTTCGTCGACGTCCGCCTTCTGAACGGGATACGGGTGCATGCGGTGCTCCCTCCCGTCTCAACGGGAGGAACGCTGCTGTCGGTTCGGATACCGAGCGGCAGGGTGCTGGGACTGCCCGACCTTCTCGCCGACCGTGCGATCACCCGGCGGCAGGCGGACATACTGCTGCGCGCGATAGCGCAGCGCACCAACCTTCTCATCACCGGCGCGGGCGGTGCGGGCAAGACCACGCTCCTCGGCGCCGTCCTCTCCCACGCGCCGCCGGACGAGCGGATCGTCACCATCGAGGACGTCGCGGAACTCCGCATCGCGCACCCGCACGTGGTCGGCCTCCAGACCAGGCAGCCGAACCTGGAGGGCGCGGGCGGCGTCGGCCTCAGGAGACTCCTGCGCGAGGCGCTTCGGATGCGTCCTGACCGACTCGTCCTCGGCGAGTGCAGAGGAGAGGAGATCACCGATCTTCTGTCCGCGCTGAACACCGGCCACGACGGAGGGGCCGGAACGCTCCACGCCAACTCGATCGGCGACGTCCCCGCCCGCATCGAGGCACTCGGCGCTCTGGCAGGGCTGAACGAGCGCGCCGTCGCCAGACAGGCGGTGAGCGCCATCGGGATGCTCGTCCACGTCGAGCGCGTCGGAGGCGCGCGCAGCGTCGCCGGCTTCGGGCGGTTGGAACTGGCGGAGGACGGTCGGCTCGGCGTGGTGAGCACGTCGTGAAACCGACGAGAGCGAGTACCTGGGTTCGCCGGCGTGAAAAGCGCGAGCGGGCGGGAGAAGAAGCAGAGCGGGTCGCAGAGCTGGTCGAGGAGCTGGTCGCCCTCATGGAGGCGGGGGTGACGGCGGAGGCGGCGTGGGGGTACCTGCGGGAGTTCTCCGCGCATCCACTGGCCGGGCTGGTGGGAGCTGGTATCGCGGCGGGGGAGCGGACAGCCGACGCTGTGGCGCGGGCTGCGGGTGCCTGGGCGGTCGAGCGAAGATCGGGGGCGACGGCGCGATCGCGATCTCCCGCAGACGTCTCCCCGGCGGCGGATGCCTCGTGGACGGTGTTGACCGCAATCTGGCGGGTCGCGGACGTCGCTGGAGCGCCGATGGCTCCGACGCTGCGTCGCCTCGCTGACGCTCTGCGCGACCGCGCGGAGGCGGAGCGCGACGTGCACGTGGCGCTGGCAGGGCCGCGGGCGACAGCGCAGCTCGTGTCGTGGCTGCCTGTCGTCGGAATGGTGCTGGCCGTTGTGATGGGCGTCGACCTTGTCGGCACGCTCACTGGTTCGGCCGTCGGCTGGGCACTGCTCGGCGCCGGTGTGCTCCTGCTGGTCGTCGGGAGGCGATGGATGCGCACCCTCCTGCTGCGGGCACACCCCGGTCTCGACGTTCCCGGTCTGCGTCACGACCTGATCGCGACGGCGCTGAGCGGCGGGGTCGGGGTGCCGAGCGCTCTGGCGATGTGCGACGAGGCGTGTTCGGCGCTCGAGGTGCTCGGCGACGATCGAGCGGAGGTCGCGCGCATTCTGAGCCTGGCGCAGCGCGCCGGCGCCCCGGCGGCGGACCTGCTCAGGAGTGGGGCGGCTCGGGCCAGACGGCAGCGCCGGATGCAGGGCAGAACGACCGCTGCGGCGCTCGCGGTCCGGTCGATGCTTCCTCTCGGCGCGTGCGTGCTTCCGAGCTTCATGCTGCTGGGCGTCGCTCCTGTGGTGCTGTCGATCATCTCCTCCACAGTCGCCGCGTTCTGACGGTTCTCCACCGATCGGGAATCGCTGTGGTCAGCGGGAGACGCACACCGGAGGGTGGAAAGACGGCCACAACGAGCGGCCGGAGCGAACGACGAAGAAACGAACAACGGAACGAACAACGAGGAGAGGCACATGAGAAGAGGAACGACGAGTGGATTCGTCAGGCGGGTCATCCGCGAAGAACGAGGTTCGGCGACGGCCGAGTACGCGGTCGCGACGATGGGAGCAGTCGGATTCGCCGGGTTGCTGGTGGTCCTGCTCCGCGGCGACGAGGTCAAAGCGATCCTCACCGATCTGGTCACGCGTGCTCTCACCACGGGCGGATGACGGAGAGCGGGGGAGCGTGACCGCCGAATTCGCGGTGGCGCTCCCCGCCGTGCTCGCCTGCCTCGCGCTGTGCCTCGGCGCCGTTCAGGTGGCGACACAGCAGGCACGACTCGTGGATGCGGCAGCCCAGTCAGCACGGATGCTCGCCCGTGGCGATGACCCGGCCCGCATTGCGCGCGAGGCCGATGCGGAACTGACCGTCGACAGAGAAGGAGGAATGGTGTGTGTGAAAGCGACGGGTGCGAACCAGGAGACTGCGCTGGGGGTCCTGGGGCTGCGCGCATCCGCCAGGGCGTGTGCGCCGGACGAAGGTCACCCAGATGGCTGAGCCGTGGCGTCCCCTGCATGCGCGCGACTGCGGGCGGACCGGGCGGTCGGCGTGGTCGTGGGGTCGGGCTGGGCGGTTGGCGCGATCGTGCGGGCGCGATGGGCGCGCGCATTCTGTGCGAGCGCGGCGCAGCCGGGGTTCTCGCGGTGGCGCTGATCGGGGTGCTCGTGTGTGCGACGGCAGCGGCCGTGGCGGTGGCAGGGGCGTACGGGGCGCGGCGCGTGTCCGGTGCCGCGGCGGACGGGGCGGCGCTCGCCGCGGCGGATGTCGCGTCAGGGTTGCGGCCGGGGTCACCGTGTCAGGAGGCGGAGCGGGTCGCATCTGCGAACGGTGCGCGACTGGTGTCGTGTGAGCTCGATGGCGTCATCGCCGTCGTGCTCACCTCCGTCACCTACCTGGGGCTTCCTGCGCGCGCCGCGGCGCGCGCAGGTCCGCCTGGAACGCCGTGATCAGTCGAAGATCGCCTCCAGATACCGGTACTCCACGGCGCTGGGGCGGCGGTCGAGGGCGTCGTCTGACGCGAACTCGATCGCGGAGGAGCGGATATAGAGGTAGCGCTTGCCTGCGGTGGAGGAGGGGATCTCGAGACGAGGGCGGGGTTCGCCCGTTCCGAGGTATTCGGTCGCGATGGTCTTCCCCTCGAGGGGGCCGTCGGTCAGTTTGGCGGTATACGTCGTCGTTGAAGTGATAGCCATACCTTCATCTTCCTCCCGCCCCGGGCCACCGCAAGGTCTGCGCCCTCGGCGAACGAAGATCCACCGATTAGGCAGACAAGCGGCTCAGGTGTGTATGGTTTGCCTGTCGGGGCCGTGCGGCCCACGCTCGCCGCAGGGGTGCGGCGCCGGGGGAGCGCGCTACGAACGTCTCGCTGTTGCAGAACAGCGCGTATATATAAGAGGAGTCAGGTGTCTGACACGAAGAAACTCGTCATCGTCGAGTCACCGAACAAGGTGAAGTCGATCGCCCAGTATCTGGGCGACGGCTACGAGGTGATGGCGTCCGTCGGGCACATCCGCGACCTCATCGAGCCCAAGAACCTGCCGCCGGAGCTCAAGAAGGGCTCGCTCGGCAAGTTCTCCGTCGACGTCGAGAAGGGCTTCGAGCCCTACTACGTGGTCTCCGACCAGAAGAAGAAGACGGTCGCCGATCTCAAGAGAGCGCTCAAGAACGCCGACGAACTCCTCCTCGCAACGGATGAGGACCGCGAAGGAGAGGCCATTGCCTGGCACCTCATCGAGGTGCTCCAGCCGAAGGTCCCCGTGAAGCGCATGGTGTTCCACGAGATCACCAAGGAAGCCATCGAGAAGGCGCGCGACAACACCAGGGAGATCGACACCGCACTGGTCGACGCCCAGGAGACCAGGCGCATCCTGGACCGGCTGTACGGCTACGAAGTGTCGCCCGTGCTGTGGCGCAAGGTGGGGCCAGGCCTGTCCGCCGGTCGCGTTCAGTCGGCGGCGACCCGACTCGTGGTCGACAGGGAGCGCGAGCGTCTTGCGTTCGTGCCCGCCTCGTACTGGGGGCTGACGGCGCGGTTCACCCCGGAGGACGCCAATGGCTTCGAGGCCAGGCTGGCCAGGCTCTCCGGAGAGCGCGTCGCCACCGGTCGCGACTTCGACGACCACGGAAAGCTCACATCGTCCGCCCGCACGCTCGACGAGCAGACGGCGACCACGCTCGCCGCCGCGATCTCCCGGCCGAGCACCGTGGTGACGGTGAGCAAGGTCGACTCCAAGCCGTACTCGCGTCGCCCTGCTGCCCCGTTCACCACGTCGACCATGCAGCAGGAGGCCGCCCGCAAGCTGCGGTTCTCCGCCAAGCAGACGATGAGCGTCGCGCAGTCCCTCTACGAGAGCGGCTACATCACCTATATGCGAACCGACTCCGCGTCGCTCTCGCAGCAGGCCACCAATGCCGCCCGCACCCAGGCCGCGAAGCTGTACGGACCGGAGACGGTGCCGGACAAGCCGCGCACATACGCGTCGAAGAGCAAGAACGCCCAGGAGGCGCACGAGGCGATCCGGCCGTCCGGCGAGGTCTTCCGCACGCCGTCCGAGCTCGAGAAGGTGCTTCGCGGCAACGAGTTCCGACTCTACGACCTGATCTGGAAGCGGACCGTCGCATCGCAGATGGCCGACGCCAAGGGCCAGACGGCCTCCGTGACCGTCGAGACCACGATCACGGAAGGCGAGCACGCCGGCACGATCGGCGAGTTCACCGCGAGCGGCACGGTCATCACGTTCCGCGGATTCCTCAACGCATACGAGGAGAGCAAGGACGAGGAGCGCAACTCCTCCGACGCGGCGGACGCGAAACTCCCGCCGCTGCAACCCGGTCAGGGGCTGAGCGTCGAAGACGTCGAGGCGGACGGCCACGAGACGACCCCTCCGCCGCGCTACACGGAGGCCAGCCTGGTCAAGGCCCTCGAAGAGCTGGGCATCGGCCGGCCGTCGACGTTCGCGAGCATCATCTCCACGATCGTCGACCGCGGGTACGTCACGCCGCGAGGGCAGGCGCTGGTTCCGAGCTGGGTGGCGTTCTCGGTCGTCCGGTTGCTCGAGGACTACTTCGGCGACCTGGTGCAGTACGACTTCACCGCGGAGATGGAAGACGACCTCGACCGGATCGCAGATGGAGAGGCGGAGCGCGTCGACTGGCTCAACAGCTTCTACTTCGGCAGCGACAAGCACACCGGTCTGCGCCGCGTCATCGACAACCTCGGTGAGATCGACGCGCGCAGCATCAACTCGATCGCCATCGACGACGACGTGACGCTGCGCATCGGCAAGTACGGCCCGTACCTCGAAGTCGCGGAAGATGGCGCGGCAGAGGGAGCGACGCCGCGCAGGGTCAACATCCCGCCGGAGCTCGCTCCGGACGAGCTCACGCCGGCGAAGGCGCACGAGCTCATCGACGCGCCGGTGCTCACCGACCGGGTCCTCGGCGTCAACCCGGAGAACGGCAAGAACATCGTGGCGAAGGACGGCCGTTTCGGACCGTACGTCACCGAGGTCGACCAGGAAGAGCCGGCGGCGGAGAGCGTCGACCAGGCCACAGGAGAAGTAGTCTCGGCGCCCGCCAAGAAGACGACGAAGAAGGCAGCCGCCGTCAAGCCGCGCACCGCGTCCCTCTTCAAGTCGATGGACCTCGCTTCGCTCGACCTCGGCACAGCGCTGCAACTGCTCGACCTGCCGCGCACGGTCGGACTCGACCCGGAGAGCGGCGAGGAGATCCAGGCGCAGAACGGGCGATACGGTCCATACCTCAAGAAGGGCACGGACACCCGCTCGCTCCCCAGCGAAGACGACATCTTCGCGATGGACCTGGCCGGAGCCCTCGAACTGTTCGCGCAGCCGAAGTACGGCAACCGCCGCGCGTCGAGCGCACTCAAAGAGTTCGACGCCGACCCTGTCAGCGGCAAGCCGATCAAGGTCAAGGACGGCCGATTCGGTCCGTACGTGACCGACGGAGAGACCAACGCCACCATCCCGCGCGGCGAGACGGTCGAGGAGGTCGACTTCGAGCGCGCCGTGCAACTGCTGGCTGACAAGCGGGCGAAGGGACCAGCGAAGAAGGCCCCGGCCAAGAAGGCGCCCGCGAAGAAGGCTCCGGCCAAGAAGTCGCCGGCGAAGACGACGGCGGCGAAGACCACCGCGGCGAAGACCACCGCGGCGAAGAAGACGACCACGGCAAAGACCACCGCGGCCAAGACGACCACCACGCGCAAGGCGGCGGCGACAAAGTCGGCAGTGGAGTGAGCGGGAACGACACGAATCCGGAACGTCGCGGGCTCTTCATCACGATCGAGGGCGGCGACGGGACGGGCAAGTCCACCCAGGCGAAGCTGATCGAGGAGTGGCTGGCGGAGCGAGGGCGAACGGTCGTGCGCACCCGCGAACCCGGCGGAACCGAGGTCGGCGTCGAGATCCGCGAGATCGTCTTGCACCACAGAGGCGACATCGCAGCGAGGGCCGAGGCGCTGCTGTACGCCGCCGACCGCGCGCACCACATCGAGACGTTCGTGCGTCCCGCGCTGGAACGCGGCGAGGTCGTCCTGCAGGATCGCTACCTCGACTCGTCCGTGGCATACCAGGGCGCTGGGCGGGTGCTCGACCCCGTCGAGATCCGCAACCTGTCGCTGTGGGCGGCGCAGGGACTCCTACCGGACCTGACCATCCTCCTCGACCTCGACGAGACCGCCGCACGGGCGCGGCTCGACACCTCGCGCACCCGCTACGACAGGCTGGAAGCAGAGAAGTCCGACTTCCACGCACGCGTGCGCGCCGCCTATCTCGGGCTGGCAGAGGCGGAGCCAGAGCGCTTCCTGGTGGTGGATGCGTCGCGTCCCGTCGACGAGATCGCCGCGGACATCCGCACCAGGCTCGAACCGTATGTCTGATCGGGCCGCGACTCCGCCTGCGCGCGTCGCCGGCGCATTCGGCGGTGTCGGTGGCGACCGCTAGCCTGGGAGGCATGGCAGTGTGGGATGACCTGACGGGTCAGGACGACGCCATCGCCATCTTCAAAGCCGCAGCCGCCGGTGGATCGGCGCCGAGCGCATCCACTGATTCCGGCGCCCCCTCCGGGTCGGCCACCGGGTCGGCCACCGGCCGCAGCATGACGCACTCGTGGCTCATCACCGGCCCCCCAGGCTCCGGCCGGTCGAACCTCGCGTTCGCCTTCGCCACCGCTCTGCTCAGTCCGGGAACGCCGGAGGGCGACCTCGCCACGCAGCGCCAGGTGGAGGCGCGCACCCACCCCG
Source organism: Leifsonia sp. Root227 (assembly GCF_001428745.1). Lineage (GTDB taxonomy): Bacteria > Actinomycetota > Actinomycetes > Actinomycetales > Microbacteriaceae > Leifsonia. The sequence goes on from NZ_LMIO01000001.1 coordinate 738,658, forward strand.
ACCTCGCCGTGCTCAGCACCGAACGCGTCATCATCTCCATCGAGGAGGTGCGCACGCTCGTCGCCAGCTCGCAGTTCTCCCCGTCTGTCGGCCGGTACCGCGTGATGATCATCGAAGACGCCGACCGGATGAGCGAGCGCACCTCCAATGTGCTCCTCAAAGCGCTCGAAGAGCCGCCGGAGCGAACCGTCTGGATCCTCTGCGCTCCGAGTGACGCCGATCTCATCCCGACCATCCGATCGCGCGTCCGCACGGTGCGGCTGCGCGTCCCGAGCGTTTCCGACGTCGCCGCCCTGATCGGCCGGCGCGACGGGGTCGACGAGGCGACGGCCGAACGCGCGGCCAGGCACGCGCAGAGCCACATCGGCATGGCGCACAGGCTCGCGACCAACGACGAAGCCAGGCGCAGACGCGAGGAGACCCTGCAGCTGGTGCTGCGGATGCGGTCGGTGTCCGACGCCGTGCTCACCGCGGCGAGCCTGCTGGAGATCGCAGGGGCCGACGCCAAGGCCATCACAGAGGAACGGGACGCGGAGGAGCGCGAGCACGCCCTGCGCTCGCTCGGCGTGGAGCCGGGCGGCACCATCCCGCCCGCCCTCCGCTCACAGCTGCGTCAGCTCGAGGAGGACCAGAAGCGCCGCGCGACCCGCAGCCTCCGCGACGGCATCGACCGCATCCTGGTGGATCTGCTGTCGCTCTACCGCGATGTGATGATGCTGCAGCTCGGCAGTGCGAGCGAGCTGGTGAACCTGGAACTCCAGGACAGCCTCGACGCTCTCAGCACTCACACGACTCCCGCAGCTACGCTCGCCGCGATGGATGCGATCGCCACCGCCCGTCAGCGGATCGACGGGAACGTCGCTCCCGCGCTGGCGATCGAGGCCATGCTCACCACCATCCTGCGCGGCGGTGCCGCTCGAAAGGGGAACGACCAGTGACCACCCGCCACGGCCACTCCGACGCGCGCGGTCGCTCAGCTGCCCGCACCACCGGTTCCCGACGAGGAGGGCGCCGCAGCGCGCGCACCGCACTCGTCGCGGTCGCGGCGATCGTGGCTTTGACGCTCACCGGGTGCGTCACCTGGTTCATCCCGCCGAAGACGGCGCAGACGTCGACGCCGGTCGCCGAGCAGGTGGCAGCCGACCTGCAGCCGTTCTACAGCCAGGTGCTCACCTGGAAGAGCTGCGCATCCGGCAAGCAGTGCGCCACCGCGAAGGCGCCGCTCGACTGGAAGAACCCGTCGTCGGGCGAGATCGAGCTGGCTCTCATCCGGCAGACGGCCAAGGGCACCAAGCAGGGCTCGCTCCTGGTCAACCCCGGCGGTCCTGGTGGATCGGGCTACGACTTCGTGCGCGACTCCGTCGACTACGCGACGGACAGCACCCTGCAGCAGCACTTCGACGTCGTCGGCTTCGACCCTCGCGGCGTCGGCCACTCCACGGCGGTGAAGTGCTATGACGCCAAGCAGATGGACGGCTACCTCTACGACATCACGCCTGGTACGCGCGGGTCGGACGCGTGGATCGCCGAGAACACCAGCGTGTCCAAGGACTTCGGCTCGGCGTGCGCGACCAACACCGGAGCGTTGCTCGAACACGTCGACACGGTCAGTGCCGCTCGCGACCTCGACCTGCTCCGCGCCGTCCTCGGCGACAAGAAGCTCAACTACCTCGGATACTCGTACGGCACGTACCTCGGTGCGGTGTACGCCGACCTCTACCCCGGCAAGACCGGCCGTCTCGTCCTCGACGGCGCGCTCGACCCTGCCGCGAGCAACTTCGATGTGACGAAGGTGCAGGCGCAGGGCTTCGAGAGCGCGCTCCGCGCATACCTCAAGGACTGCCTCGCCCAGAAGGGCTGCCCGTTCAGCGGATCGGTCGACGACGCGATGAAGACGATCAGCGACCTGCTCGCCTCGGTCGAGCGGAGCCCCATCCGCAACTCGGACGGCAGGGAGCTCGGCGCGAACACCCTGGTCACCGCGATCATCTATCCGCTCTACGACGCGACGGCCTGGTCGTACCTGACCGACATGTTCACCTCGGTGATGAAGGGGAGCGCATCCACTGCTTTCACCCTCGCCGACGCGTACAACAACCGGCAGAGCGACGGCACGTACGGAGACAACTCGACGGAAGCGTTTATGGCGATCAACTGCCTGGACTACACGTACGACGCCGACCCGGCCACGATGCGCGCGCAGGCCGCCGAGCTGTCGAAGGACGCCCCGGTGATCGGCCCGTACATGTCGTACGGCGACATCGGATGCGCGAACTGGCCGTACACCTCCACCGTCGAACGCGGTCCGATCGCCGCGAAGGGCTCCGCGCCCATCCTCGTGGTCGGCACGACGAACGACCCTGCAACGCCCTACGTGTGGGCGAAGAACCTCGCTGGCGAGCTGGAGAACGGTCACCTGCTCACCTACAAGGGCGAGGGCCACACGGCGTACAACAAGTCCAACTCGTGCGTGAACGGCGCGGTCGACGATTTCCTCGTGAAGGGCACCATCCCGGAGGCAGGCAAAACCTGTTGAGGATGACCTCCTGATTCGGACCCCACGGAGTGGTGCAATTTTGCAGACAATGAAATAATCGTCGAATGAGCATGGTGCAGGAAGAACTCGGGCTGCGGGAGCGGAAGCGTCTCGCGACCAGACGCGCGATTCAGCTGGCAGCGCTCGAACTCGCCAGCGAGCGCGGCTTCGACCGGGTGACGATCGACGAGATCAGTCACGCGGCGAACGTGTCTCCGCGAACGTTCTTCAACTACTTCCCGTCCAAGGAGTCCGCCATCATCGGCGAACTGCCGGAACTCCCGGACGAAGAGCGCATCGAACGCTTCATCGACGCGGGGCCGGAGGAGCCGATCCTCGACGGCATCAGCGAACTCCTCATCGCCGCGATCGACACGGTCGAGATGACCGGCGACGAGCACGGCGGAGAACTGGATGCGACACGGAGTGTCCACGAACTCCACACCCTGCGACGCGCGCTCCTCAAAGACAACCCCGAACTCTTCGCGCAGCGGATGGCGAGCATGCACCAGTTCGAGGACGCCCTGAGCGCCATCGTGCAGCGTCGACTCGCCCACGACGACCCTGCGCTCGCCACCGACCAGGAAACGCTGCACCAGCGCGCCAGGCTCGTCACATACGTGTCGTTCGCCGGGATGCGCCACGCCTGGTCGTGCTGGGCGGACCACGGCGGCGTCGAACCGCTCGCCGACCGTCTCCGCAGTTCGTTCGCCCAACTCCAGGCGCTCGGCAACCAGGTGCGCTGAGCCGCAATCTCAGATGGTCAGTAGCACCCTCGAAGATCGGGTAAGCTATCTGACTGTGCGTAACGCCCTCGGGCGAGACCCACGCCGCCCTAGCTCAGTCGGCAGAGCATCTCACTCGTAATGAGAAGGTCAAGGGTTCGATTCCCTTGGGCGGCTCCATATAAACACTGGTATCCCAGGTCATCCCGCAAATCCTGGTATAGCCCAACTCACAGCCATTCCCCAAAAATGGGGGCAACCACGGATACCCTTGACCGTGCCGCCACGTCGAACGTATGTTCGAAACATGGTGAATACGCGTCGTAATGAGGATGGGTTCAGGGGTGAGTATCCGAAGCCGAGTACGGCCGGCGACGATCTGTATCGGGAGTATGGCCTGACCCCACCATGGGAAATCGAGTACGAGGATGGAAAGGCTCTACCCCCGAATAGGGTAGAACGCCCGGATTAATCTGGGCGTATGCTCAGGTTTCATGAGGAACACTCAACATCGGTACGCATCACTCGACGGACTACGCGGCGTCGCAGCGTTATCCGTCGTTCTGTACCATGCACTGTTGGTCGTGCCGGCCGTCTCCGTGTTGTACGTCGAGAAGGCCGATGCAAGCCCGCTAAGCCCTGAGTGGTGGCTGTTTCGTACACCGCTGCGGCTCATAATGCCTGGACATGAAGCGGTGCTGATCTTCTTCGTGCTGTCCGGATTCGTTCTCACCCTACCGCTGCTTACCCACAAGCAAACGGTGCGCAGTGTTCTCGCCTACTACGGTCGCCGAATCCTCCGCCTGTACATTCCCGTCTGGGGTGCAGTTGCATTCGCACTGCTCTTGGCCGTGGTGATTCCTCGCGACCCGACGATGGGTTCCAGCTGGATGGCAACACATGTACCGCCAACAGTTTCCGCCGTGTGGCACGATCTTGTGCTGGTGCTCGGCACCTCCAACCTGGACAGCCCGCTGTGGTCGCTGACATGGGAGGTGTGGTTCTCTCTACTCCTGCCGGTCATGTTCGTCTTGTTGAAGGTCGCCCGAGTGCATGACTGGTGGTTGGGTGGCATCGCGTTGATGATCGCGCTATCTGCCATCTCGAGGTTCCCGGCTGTTCTTGACGCGCTGCCGCAGGCGTGGCTGACCGGCGGAATGCTTCAATACTTGCCCGTGTTCGGCATCGGAATGATTCTTGCATCACGGCGCGACACGATCGCAGAATTGGCCCAACGCGTCCGGGCCTGGTGGCCTGTCGTTGCAGCCACTCTACTGTTGCTCATTTCACCAAGCCTCATCCCCACCGGTCCCACATACACGCCTGTAGCAGCATTGCTCGCAGCCGTGAGCTTGGTAGGGGTTGGGGGAGTTGTGGTACTCGCGCTTGAATCGCCGCTGGCGAAGCGGTTGCAGTCCAAACCGGTCCAATGGGCGGGCACGCGCTCGTTCAGCATCTACCTCATCCACGAACCAATTCTTGTGGCCGCAGCGCTACTGACACGGGCCAACGGCTGGTTGCCGTGGCTGTTCGTTGCCCTGGCTGCTATCCCCGTGATCCTGGTCGCTGCGGAAGGCTTCTACCGAGCAGTCGAGCGCCCGTCCATGCTTCTGTCGCAGCGCGTAGGACGTGCCATAAACGCAAAGAAGACCCCCTCAACCACACTTGGTGTGGTTGAGGGGGAAACGTCAGTACGCGCCAACCCATCCGCCGCCCGGTGAACGGGTCCAACGGGTTTGTGGTAGCACGGTGATCTGAAACGAGTACGTCGATGATGTTGACGTGCCGTTCGTAGCTGACACGGTGAATGTCATTGTCTTCTCGGGAGGCATCACCGATGGGGGCTTGATGATGCACGACGAACCAGCAGGGGTAATAGTCGCGGTAGGGCCTCCCGTCTGGGTCCACGTCCACGAGGTTGGTGTCGGCGAACCGACACCAACCTTCGCGGTAACCGTCAGGCCAACCGGTTCCACTCGTGCATCTGCTGGTGGCGTCAAGAACAACTGAACCGTACCGGAGGCACGGATAGCGGTTGTTCGAGACTGGGGCGCGGTGACAAGAGTGCCTGACACCCGAATGGCAGTCGTTCGGGAGATGGGTGCAGAGACGCTACCTGTCGCCCGGATCGCGGTCGTCCGGGATGCAACCACTAGAGAACCGCCACCTCAGAAATGTGGAGCGCGCCCCAATCGGTGATGGTGCCGATCTCGGTACCGTTCAGGGTGGTGGTGACCGTCGAAGCTGAACCGGTGTAAGCCAGCGAAGCTTCCTTGATCAGCGTGGTACCCGAGTAGAGCCTAGTCAGGGAAGTGTGCGAACCGACGGCCGTCAGGAACCCGTCCATGTCCCACGAGAACGTGGTGCGCGCCGCCATAGGAACGAGGCGCCACTTCCGCTCCGACGCGGTTGACGTCATCGCCGGCGAGTCGACACCAGTTGCGGAGTTCCCATCATTCAACGCGTCCCCTTGAGTGGCAGATCCGCCGACAATCGTCCACCCGGTCGCGCCGCTACCGGCCCATCCGGGGAGGATGCTCACCGTGCCAGACGTTGCTGGCACACGAACCTCAACGGTTCCTGTCGTGCTTGCGCCACCGTTGTCAGTGGCGGCGTACTGAAGCACGTAGAGAGAGCCGGCAGAACCGGCCGTGAATGTGACCGTTGCTGTAGACGCTCCCGAAAGGGTGGGACCACCCGATGCGGGGTAGGTCATAGTCCACGCACGTGATGCGATCGTTCCATCACTGTCGGAGTCGGTCGCTGTCAGAGACACAGACGCAGACGCGGCGACCGTCTGGTTCGCGGGCATCGTAACCGACGGCGGAATGTTCGCGTACGGCCCTGGAAGGCCGGTCGAATCAATGCCCGTACGAATCAGCAGGTCATCGACTCGGGTGCCGCCCGAGTAGTTACCCGAACCCCACTGTCCGATAACAACGTCACCGAAACCGCCAGACGGTGCCATCGTGCCGGTGGTGGTTGAGAACGATTGCACGGCGGTGGTCGAGTCCCCGAGGAAGTACGACATCTCAAGGGTGGCCGTCCCGGTGCCTGTAATGAGGTGGTATTCAACCCGCAATGCTGTGTCTACCGGTGCGTCAGCAGTCGACGCGAAGATGTCCGTTCCCGTCGAATCGGTCAGGCGGATCTTCCTGTTCGATGAGCTGGAACCCACGCGGATGCGGAACGCTAATGCTCCACCGGTTTGAGCTGTTGCGCGCAACAGTGTGTATTCGGCTGAGTTGGAGCCCGAGACGGAGAAATCAATGCGCCCGTCGATCTGGGTCGCACCGGCTAGGTTCCATTTGACCGACTGATCCGAACCGGAACCGCCGGCGATCTGCATCCCCTTCGCGCCATGGAACGCAGCCGCGGCTGCGTATGTTGGCGTACCCGCCACTGTCACGAAGGCATTGCCCGACGTCGCCGAGTTGCTGGTCGTGACAGTGGCACCCTCCGTACCCGAGTCGAAGTTATTGGTCAGGATAGCCACAGGAAGTCTCCAATCCAGGCACCCACCTGTGGGGTGGTGTGACCGACGAGTGCTGCAATATCGATGGGAATCGGTTGCGGATTGTCCAACGCAAGCGAGGACGATTTGAGCGTGCGATCAGGGTTGAATGCGTCCGACCCGTCGACAAACACGGATTGTGAGTCCTTGCCCGTCGCGGTTTTCCATGACGGCAGGTTGAAGTACGAGATCGTGCTTGATCCTGCGGTTGGTGATGGGAACCCCCACATTCGTGAAGTTCCTGCGCGACGGTTGAACACGTTGCCATCACCGGTGTAGCCGAACGCTGACGCTGGACGTGTCCATCCGGTTGTGGAATCTCGAACCACCAGAATGCCCGTCCCCGCTGAACCAGTGTGCGAGAACGCGTTGTTGTAGTTCTCGATGGAATCGATGAGCCAGTCCATGCCCGTGGGGTCCGGGTACGACTGGCGCGTGTCCCGTCCAACGGAGTTTGACTGCATGGGTGCACGGTCATCTGCGTTGAAGTTGAGATCTGTCTCAACGTTGTCCATGAACGTGTTGTTCCACACGCGCGGGTGGTCGCAGTTGATGAAGTACCCGCCGATGGCACCATTCGAGAACACCACGTTGTTTGTGAACAGCGCAGTGCCGGACAATTCGGCTATGAACCCGTGCTTGACGTTTCCGTAGATGGCGTTGCCGTACGCCTTGATGTTGTATACAGACTCGTCACACCAAATGCCTGACGCCTGATTATTGCGGACGATGTTTCGCCTGAACGTGACGCCCCGAAGCCGGGTAACTTTGATGCCTGCGGCGGCGGGCGCGATGTTGAAGTTCTCCCGATTGTTGCCCTCGAGAAGGTTGTCCTCAATCATGAGGTTGTCGGCCTGGTTGGCGTGAACCCCGGTGAATCCGTTGTTCTGGACGGAGACATGACGGACAGTCGAGTTCGCGCGAATCATTGACATGCCGTACGTGGCGGACTCGGAGATGACACAGTTCTCCATGACGGAGCCCTCTTTGTAGAGACGCACCATGCCGAAGTCGCAGACAGCCGCAGCGTACCGGCGAACACCGATTCCGCGCATGGTTGTCACGCCGGTCGCGGTGACGGCCTGGTTGAGGTCGGAAACACGCACCTGTGAACCCGTTGGGTCGGCGCCGAGGTACAGGTAGGTGGGTGTGAACCGGTACCGGGTTGTGCCCGAAACTGATGGAGTGGTGGTGCCGCCTGAATAGGTGCCTTCCACGTAGAACTTGCCAGCAGTTACATCGGCGAGCGCCCCAACCTGCGTAAGGCGCACGCCATCAACCCAAACCTGATCCGGCCATGCCGAGTAGGGGTAGGCGGCATTGATGTAGCCCCAACCAGGGGTCGGGTTGTCATCCACGCCGCGATCCGCGGTGGGCGACCTGTCTAGAACGACAGTGTACGGAGCGCGCCATTTGCCTGACGCGCTCGTAAAGCCCGTGAGAACAGAGGTGCCATCCATCCACACGGCCTCGCCGGGGTAGTTCTGAATAGTGACATCGCGGGAGCAGGAGACGTTCTCGTGATACGTACCGCCGCGCATAACAACAGTGCCACCGGTGGGAACAATATCAAGCGCGTGCTGCAACGTCTTCACCGGACGGTCGACAGCACCCGAAGCCGAATCCGACCCGAACGCAGACGACACGTAGGTTACGTTCGCGGATGGGATATCGTACGCTGCCGTGCCGATTGTCAGGGCACCCGGCGCGACGAAAGATGGCAGGGGGTCACGTCCCGGCGCGTACCACCACGACGGGTCCGAAGACTTCCGCGCGTAGGTTACGTTCGGGACGATCGTCATGTCAGCTCCGCATACGTGTAAAGGTCAAGGACGCCAGCCCAAGTGGGGCCGGAGTACTGGATGGGGCCGTAAAACTGGCGCACCTGTACACCACCAGGGGCCGAAGCGGGCTGGGTTGGGTAGGTGCCGCCGGAATACATGACCGTGTAAACGCCACCAACCGAAGTAATGGCCGAATCCACGTACGACTTGTTCGCCGCTGACGTCCCCGATGTCGGGGTTGGAACAACAGGCTCGCTTGAGAAAGTCTTTACTCCGGCGACCGTTTCGGCGCCCGTCTTGTGAACCGCTGCCGAGTCGTCAGCTTTCGTCGCCACATACGCGTTCACGACAGCAGCATCGGCGGCAGTACCAGATGTTGTACCGATAGCCACACTTGACGTGCCAGCACCGATCGCGGAACGAACAGCAGCAGCGTCCGCAGCGGTAAGGACGGATCGCCCAATACTTGTCGAGTCGCTGATATTCGCAGCAGCAGGCTGGTAGTCGCCAGCCTTGGCTGTGCTTGACGTCGTGCCGATGGCAACAGAACTGGTGCCAGCTCCGATGGCGGTGCGAACGGCCGCAGCATCAGCAGCCGTCAGAACGGTTCGACCAATCGTAGAAGAGTCCGACACCTGTGACGCGGTGAAGGACTTGGCCGAGTCCGCCGTGTTGTTGACGTTCCCCAACCCCAGGTCGGCTTTTGTCAGCGTGACAAGGCCGGTACCGTCTGGGCTGATCCCGTTGATAACGGTCACGGTTCCAGCGCCGCCCCCGCCACCACCAGAAAGCTGGGCGAGCAGAATCACAGAGGTCATGGGGTGGTCCTCCACAGTTTGTTGTCAGGGGTTAGCAGAAGGTCCACGCCAACCCGGTACCCGTTCGGGAACGGTTCGGCAGTTGTGGCGACTGGGTACACGAGTGCCTGCAACACGCCGGGCACCGGGTTTTGGGTGATGACCTGCGCGAGGCTGATGTCATCGCCTGGGGCGCCGGTGAACGATCGTTGGAACGTCTGCCAGTTTTGGGGTGCAACCGGCGCGAATTTCGCCGTCCATGTCCACCCGGTGTAGTTGAGCGAGTTCTGCTGCGGCGCAATCAGTTGCACCTCTGTGGGTGCGCCCGGGTCTGGGTCCGCGCTTACACCGTCAGAGGGTGGGACCAGGCGCCCGTCGCTGTTCAGCGTGCATTTGATTGTCTGCGGGAAAATGAACATGTCGTCTGCTACGGACGTCAATACGTCCACACCGGAAAGGTTCGGGGTGAACGTAATCGTCGCCAGCGCTGTCACCTGGTCGGGCGCCTCACCAACATCGTTCGAGTCCGCCAGCGCGAGCACGCCGCGACCGGTGACGGTCAGGTGCCCGATTGAACCGGGAAGATCAGCCATCAGTATTCCTTACGTGCAGCGGCAGAAGTCGCAGGTGGCGTAGCAGTAACAGGTCAGCGCGTAGCAGTGGTGCCTGCATTTGCAGGTGCGTTGGCTACTGGCAGGATTCGCAGTTGAATGCGTCCATCGGGTCGACGGGTACGTAGTATTCGTCGTTGGGGTCACCGGTCACTCGCCGGACTCCTGGTCGATCGCGGACGGAAGGTACGCGTTCGGCAGCCCGTTGACGAGGATGTTCCCGGCGGACTTGCCCGCCGCGATCAGGCCGGTGAGCGCGATGGCGCCGACACCGTAACCGAGCGCAGCCCAGTCAAGGTTCGCGAGCCCTGCGGCGGATAGAACGAAACCGGAGCCGCCGATGACGACAGTTGAACCGGTGACGGCCTGCCAGAACGTGCGAATGAAAGCAATCTTCGCGGCCTGACGATTGGCAGGCGGGAAAAGGGTGGAACTCATAGGTCCTCTTTCTTAGCGAAACGGCCCTGCGCGTCACGGGCCTGAAGTTCGATGATTCGGGTGTTGTCGTTCGCTAACTTGGCTTGAACGTCAGCGAGGACTTCACCGTGACGGTCGACGGCATCCCGGAGGGAGCCGCCGTTGTTCGGCAGCACCTCGTGTTTGATCGACGCCAAGGATGCGTCCTGCGCCTTCAACGTGTCCTTGGTTTTGTCGATGAATTCAGGGAGGTCGGCAAGGGAATTGATGGTGGTGACGAACCGGGACACGAAACGCCACGCACTAGGAATGACTTTGATCGCGCCACCGATGAACGCGACCACGGCTGCAACGGCAAGAACCCATTGCAGCCACGGCCACGCGTCCCCAAACTCGAGGCTCGGCACCGGCTTACTTGGCGAGTTTGTTCGTGAACGCCGAATCCTTGTGGAGGGCGAAGTTCACAAGCTTCTGCAACTGGTCGGGCGAAACGGCGGCAGCCTTCGCCTGCTCTACAGTGTCAGCGGTCTGGTAGTAGACGTCCTTCCAGTTACGCGCCTGGGACTCGCCATCGTTCGCATACAGAACGTTGTCCTGATCGCGGTCCCAGAAGATCGCCACGAACTGCGGCAGACCAGCAGGGGGTGTCGCGCAGTAGTACAGGCGTGCCCGGTCCTCACGTCGAATCGCGGCAATGATTTCGTCTTTAGCAGCCAAGAGTTCGGCCTCCTCATCGTTTACGGCCCCGCCACCAGCAGCAAGGATCTGATTGGCGCGGGCAACAACCCGGTCCACGTCCATACCGCCAGGACACGCAGTCGCGTAACTGGCGGAGAAGAATTCGTACAGTTCTCGGTGTCCGAGCACGGTCGACCCGGCGCCGTTACGCACCAGCGGGAACCCGTACCGGCGGGACACGTCAGCACACATGCGGGCGATTGACTCGTATGAAGCGTCCGAGATCGTCCACCCGTTGGTTGACAAGTTCGCGCACTCAAACGTGATCGAACGCCTGTCGAAAGCGGCACCCCGGCCACCATCGTCGGAAGAACCGGACGTCCATGCCCGGTCACCCTCATCGACAACCCCGATGATCCGGCCGTCGTTCGCGATCACATAATTCGCAGACACCTGACGGGCACCAGAAACCATCATCGAAACCACACCATCCGCGTCTGTTGACGCGCAGTGATGCAGGATGATGTGGTCAATGGCCGCGCCATCTCGAGACGACCGTTGGCTGGACGTTGCGACCTGATTAGTAAGCGGACTGAACATCCGACCTCCTTAGATTGACCAGGTGATCCCACCGAGCCAGATGGATGTGGTGCCGGTCACGTTCACATAAGACGCGACAATCTGACCGTTCGTGTTGATCGTGTAATAGACGAACCCGGTAGATCCGCCCGTGGTCGACGCGCCCACCCGCACGATCTGGCGCGAGGGACGGAACCCAGCAGGGAGAGTGCCAACCACGTCATTCGAATTGATCGCCGACGTCTTCAAAAACTGCGCATCAATGGTCACCAACTTGCCCTGCTTAGTCAGCGACGAACCAGTACCCAGCGACCAGGCCGAACCATTCGGAGTGATCGTCCCCGCGATAGGTACACCACCCGAAAGCTGCCACCCGGACTGGTAGATGTAAACGTTCCCCGACGCGTCCACCCATGTCAGCCCGTTCCACAGCGGCTTACCGTTCACTGCTGTTGGTGTGGTGAACGACACCAGAGTGTTACCAACCAGCGCCGCATAGTCAGAAACCAGCCCAGGGTCCACGTCGATCGCGGGTGCGCCACCACTAGCGAAGTACGGCTGACCTTTGGTGCCGGAAGATTCCGAAGCCATAAGAGAATGTCCTTGTCGTTAGTGGGTGCCCCGGAAACGGAGCGCACCAGAAAGACGGTCGGCTTGTGTGCCAGACCATTGGTTGTCGCCGTTCCCGGAGGACACGGCAATACCGCCACCAGCGGCGAGAGCGGCAACGAAACTGAGCGGCAGCGCCACCCAGCCGCCGCGAGGGTCCAACGGGATCGCCCCGTTGATGCCCGTGTACGAACCAGGCATCGTCGGTGAACCGTGCGTGCCCACATTGCAGACACCCAACGCCTGACGCAACGGCAAATAGATCTCGATCGAAGTAACGGTCGCACCAGCAAGCGCAGCTGAAACGCGGCCGTTGTAGAACCAGGCACCTGATACTGAGTCGGAGGCGCGCACATCGTTCGACTGCCACCTGGACCGGAACTGCCCAGAGTCCGACGCCAATACCGGATCGAATGACAGCGGCGTGGGTGCCGCCCCAGGGTTTGGGTCAGCGCTTCCCGACGGCGCCACCGTTACGGCACCCTGAATAATGCCGGTAGCCCAGTTGATCTCCACAGAGTTGCCGATGGTTGGCGTGTACGACGACCTGTAGCCGAGCACATAATCGGTGCCATCGACCGTCACAGTCGCGTAAGGCGACCCACCAGCTTTGATAGTCCCAATAGGGTTCAACGCAACCGCCGGACCTAAAACCACCCACTGCCCATTGCGTCGCTCGAGCTGCACCACGATTCCGGGAACGGGCGGGGTAAATCCGACGCACGGAACCGTGATCGTCGTGTTCCCTACGTTGACCACAGCGAACCCGTTAGACAACCCGACAAATGTGCCCGTCCGCCGAGCCACATCGGGGATGCCATTCAGCTTCTTGACGATGAACGCTTCCGCATCCATCAGAACGTCCTCTGAACTTCCAGGGTCACGTTCATCAGCGCGGAGTCCGACAGGGACAACTTGTTCGCTCGGCCGGTGATCGGTTTGCTGTAGCCGGTCACGTCGAGGACGTCACCCATTTCGTACAGTGGGTTGAAGATGCACTGCACGGGAATCTCGTAGGTAAGCCCACCAATTTGCGACTTTAGATAAGCCTCGGTTTCGGTCGCGAGCTGCGCCTGGGTGGTAGCTGTCTGCGAGTCGTAGTACGCCGTGTTCTCCCCGTACAAGCCGGCTGGGTCAAGCCACCCCGTCGCAATAGCCGGATAGAAGAGAGGCTTACGATCTGGGCCTTCGGCAGTGCCAACAACCACATTGATAACCGGGTCCGTATCCACCGAATAGCCAACATCCGTTACCGTCCCCAGCGCACCCAAAGGCAACTGCCCAACCGAAGAACCAAACGTATTCGGAACCACAGTCCACGCACCCGATGAGTCAACAACACCGACACCACCAAGCAGGGTGAACAAGTCCTGCACACCCTTCAACCGGCCGCCCTCATTGGTTTCGTACACCAACGCCTTCGGGATCACCTTGTCCGGCAACGACGACACCACCGGCATCCCCGTAATCCGACGCAGCTCCGTATACACAGACGACGTATCCGGGATCTGCTCAGGCGACCTGAACCCACGCCGGCGAACGTTCTCGTCAAGGGAACGGAACTCCAACTTCACCGTAGACGCCGTAACCACACGACCCTGCGGGGTGTCCACGTACGAGTCGTCAGCAGACGGGATACCCGTGATACGGAACCACCCGAGCACGATCTTCTCCGAGAAGCCGTCGTCGGTGTAAACCTCCACCGTCAACAACAGCCGAGACTTGAACGGCGACAGAACACCGTCCATCCCATCCGGCGTCCACGACTCACCCGCGACCGACTGATGCACGACAGTCGCAGAACCGGACGCCTTGACCTGAGCTGACAGGTCATAGTCGACCTGCCATTCAGTGAGCGGCACATCCTGCGCCTGCCGTTCCGAACCCTGAAACACATCCGCCCACAGGCGCCGACTGAACGAACCGGTGAGCACGCTTGTCAGGTCTGTGGTGGATGGTCTCATGTCAGCTCCCGTTTCCGGCTAGGTCGTATCTGCGGTTCACCGCCAAGCGGCTTGCGTTGTCCGCGTTCAACGCGGCCCGGGTCGGGTAGTAGGCGTTCAGGTCGGCGCGGGTCAGCAACGGCACCACCAGAGCTGGGGTCGGCGGGTCCACTTCTGAACCGGTCATGCCGACAGTCACCAGGTCGCCGCCGATGTTGTAGTTCATGTCTCGTTCGTCAAGCGTGAGAACCCCGGCGAACAGTGGGCGCGGCAAACGAACCCTGTCCCGCGAGCCGATGCGGAAACAGATCACCGGTGTGGTGCGTTCCCCATACGAACCGAACATGGCCTGCAACTTGTCCGCGTTGTCAATGTCCGCACGCACATCAAGCACCACATCTTGGATGCCACGACGTTGCCCAGACACAACTACACCAACCGTGCGACCCTGAGGCCACACAATGTCACCCTCGAACGGGCGTTGGATGCTCCGAGCGGCACCATCATCGAACGCGACCACGGCAGAACCCCACGGGTCCAACGGGTTATGCACCCAGGTTTCCTGAACGTCCAGGTTCACGGTGGTCGCCGACGAATACCCCATCGACGCTCCCGACGAATTGAACATCTGCACTCGATACGACGCGTCGATTCCGAACGGAACCTCGAAGTCAATGCGGGTCAGTGCGCTGTCCACAATCGCATTCAGCGCACCACGCACCGGCATCTCACGGCCACCAGCAGACCGAAACACCGTAACCGTTGACGCGTTCGGGTGAATGTCGGTCACCACAATCTCAACCCGCGGGCACGGCGCACTATCCAACGAAGGAATGATGCTCACAGTCGGCGCGTAATACCTGCTGGGGGATGCGTTAGCCGCACCTTCCCACAATGACCAAGCGTTGATGTCGGGGTCGAAATAGTTGAGGACCACGGAACCGGACTCGAACATGAGACACGAGACGTCCAGTCGGTCCCCGTCGGACAACGTCCCCGTTGTGGCACGCATCCGATGAATGACTCGCGCGCGCGTCGCCCCGATAGGTGCCGCCGCCGTAACCGAGTAGCGGCCCCACCCAGAAACGACCGCATCAGTATTCTGGGCAGGCGAAGGCATCGCCGTCCCGCTGCCGTCAATCCACTGAATGTACGAGTCAATCACCACTGCGGCAGTCGTTGTCGTACGAACGTAACCGTCGAAGACGACTGTTTCCCCACCAGTAACCACGTTTACGCCGGCGCCGTAGTGTGACACATCCACGTACGTGGGTGAGCCGACAACCGTTGCCCGCGCCCACGTAGCTACCACGGATAGTGGGCCGCCGACGCCTCCCGCACCAGCGACACGCGTGAGGGCTGGGGTGCCAGATGACTGCGACGCTGACCAGTTGGTCAGATCGATAGCGACTTTGGGGTTGGTTACCCGGTTGCGTCGGAACGTCATCCGGTCACCCCATCTTCAAACGGCGAGCTTTCGCCTGATCGTTCTGCTGAATGGAAACATCCACATACTTGAGCAGGTCAACACCGCCCTTCTGCGCCAACGTCACAGTGATGGGGCCGACGCCGCCCGAACCCGCATCCCCAACGCCAAGACGCCGGCCGGCCTCGACCCAAACCTTTCGGTTGCGCGCCTCTTGGCCAGGCTTGCCCGAAATGAACGCTTCCCAACGCGTCTCCGGTTCAGCGAACTTGTACAAAGGCGCGCCGCCCGAATAGATCCCCGGAGCGAAGCCACCCGAATCGAACGCCTGCGCAACACCACCGCTGTACAGATTCCCGTTCGCAGACGTACCCAAACGACCATTGCCCGACACCGCCCCATTCAGATCCGACAGATTCGAACGGGTGATGATGGTGACGATCTTCTGATCCGGGATACTCGCAAGGAACGCCTTGAAGTCCGCTATGCTCGCACGCGCTTGCGCGTCCTGAGTGGTAATCAACGTGTTGACGGTCGGTGGAATCTTCCCCAAATGCTCATTCACATACGCGTCCGCAGCGGCCCCAGTGAGACCCATCTGCGCCGCAACGCTGGCAAGCTCAGCGCGCCCCTGCTGCCACGCGGCAGTCGTCTGATACTGCGACTGCGTAGTAGCCTGCGTCGCATCGATAACAGCCTTCTGGGTGTCAGCAACCTTGTCCAACGCGATCTTGTTAGCCTGACCAGCAGCCGTCGACTGATCGAAAGACGCACCATTCGCAGCGATAGCCGCGTTCGCAGCAGACGTGGCCGAAGCCAAATCATCCTGCGCAGTCTTCAGCTTCCCCATCGCCTTCGCGGTGTCAGCCTGATCCTTCTGCGACTGGGCAAGCGAACCCGACGTGAGCCCGATCTTCGAAGCAAGGTTCTGCCACTCAATCGAGTGCTGAGTCAACTCCGCCTGCGTGTGCTTACCCGACGACTGCCACTTCTGTTCCTGCGCCACGATCTCCGCAACAGCATCCTTGTTCCCAAGAGATGCCTGCGTGACAAGATCAAGCGACACGCCAAGCTTGTTAGCCACCGCGATCGCCCCGTTGTCCCGGAGCTGCTTCACGGCAACCGCTTTGGTGTTCTCGGTGATAGCACCAGTATTCGCATCAAGGGAACTGGTGAACTCGTCCACCTTCGCCTGCGTCTCCGCAACGCTAGCCAGAAAACCACCAGCCAACGCCGTCGCGCCGATGCCAAGCGCGATGCCCCACGGCCCAGTCAGGAACGACGTGATACCGGTAAGAGCCGCGCCCATGCGGGCATGACCAACCGTTTCCATCGCACCAGCGAGAGCAACCACCTTGGGCACGGCCAGGAGTGCCCCGCCACCGAAGAGTCCGATCGCCGCCGTTCCCGCCGTGAGCGCCAGAGCCGTCTGCTGCACGGGCTGCGGCAGGTCACCGAAGACCTTCAGAAGCCCGGTCACTGTCTGCGCGATCGTACGCAACGGCCCGTTGGCGGCAGACCCGGTGCGGATCAGATCGGACTCGAACGCGGCGCTCAGCTTCTTCAGGTCGCCATTCAGGTTGTCCATTTTGCCGGCAGCCTGCTGCGCGGCGAACCCCTGGTCGTTGACAGCCTTAGTCCACTTATTGACTCCCGCCGCACCATCCTTCAACAGGATGTTCGCTGCGGTGATCTGCTGGTTTCCGAAGATCTGCCCCAACGCATAGGAACGCTCGGCCTGCGTCAAACCGCCAAGTTTGTCATGCAACTGCCCAGCAGCACCAGCCAGGCCGATGAACTTGCCCTGCGAGTCAAAAAGGGTGATGTTGTATTTGTCCATCACCTTCTGCGCCACCTGCGATGGGGACGTAAGCGACGACAACATTCCACGCAGGGACGTACCAGCCTGATCCGCGAGAATTCCATTCGACGCGAACTCGGCAAGTACGCCGACGGTTTCATCAAGCGAAACACCCAACGAGGCCGCGACCGGACCTGCATACTTCAACGCCGTGCCAAGATCCGAAACCCCACCAAGCGCCTTATCTGCGCCCGCAGCCAACAGGTCCGCGATATGGGTAACATCCTTGCCGTGAAGACCAAACTGCACCATCGCAGATGACGCGATCTCTGTAGCCTGACCGACGTCAATCTGCCCAGCTGCGGCCAGGTCGAGGGCGCCCTTCAGGGCGCCGCCCATGATGTCCTTCACGGACACGCCAGCCTTGACCAGCTCGGTTTCCGCGTCAGCAACCTCGTTGGCCGAGAACCCGATCGCCTGACCCATAGTGAGGGCGGCGTTCGACAACTCAGACATCTCGCTCGCTGTCGCGTGCGAGAGCGTCTTCACCTGCGCCATCTGCGCGTCGAAATCAGCAAACGACTTGATCGCCAACGCTGTAGCGGCAGCAGCAACGGCGCCGATAGCGAGAAGCGGACGCCCCAGCGAACCGAGGGCGTCCTTCTGGGCGGCCAACTTCTGAGCCGAATTCCCCAGCTCGTTGGTTTTCCGCGCCGCCTGCTCCATCCCGGCGATATAGCCAGCCACGGAAGCGGTCAGATTCACTTTTACGGTGCGGTCACCCATGCAGGTTCTCCTATTGAGTTTCCCTCACCAGACAGCTAAAATTCGCGCATGGTATATCAGGGGGTTCCGGACAAGCAACGCAGCCGCGAAGGATGGGCGACAGCTCTCGGGTGGGCGTGCGGCATCGGCATCGTCGGCGTTCTCGCGCTAGGCATCGGCCTTGTTTTCGCGCTACCAATCGCGATCCAAATCGGGTTCGCCGTACTAACGGTCGCGGCAGTAGTCGCACTAGCCGGCGGGTACCAGTTCTTCCTCAATCACGACTGATCGGCGCGCGACACCGACCACACATGGCCATTGCGCGACGAATCCTTGTTCGCTTCGTAGAACGAGTCCTTCCGGTCCTCAACCGCTTTGACCGCCCAGTTCGTGGATGGACTCCACGACGGCACGTACGCGAACTGATTCTTCGGGTCCATCGCTTCAGACACGGGAATCCCGTACGGCCCCATATCCTCTTCGATCGACTGGAACGCCAACATCTGCACGCGGTCTTGAACGCGGAACTCTGGTTCGCGACGCGTGATCGTTCGCATCAGACGGTCGCCCTCGTACACGTACTCGGTGACCTCACGCGGTTCCCAACCCCGAAGCCGGCGGAGCGACACGCCCCACCGGGCGGCGACTCTTAGCTCGGCTGCGACGCGTCCGTGAATGCTTTTTTTGCCGCCTCCACCGCCTCCAGCGGTGCAATCTGGTTCAGTCGGAAGATTGCGTCAGTAACCAACTGCATCTGCCCACCGGGTAGCGCCTTCAGCAGAGACCGCCACTGGTCCTCCGAAAGGGTGATCACATCCCTGCCGTCAACCCTTTTGCCGCTCAACGGTGCAGCAATGTGAGTAAGCTCGCGCATGTTGTAGCCGAAATAGTTGTCGGTGCGAACCTTGGGTCGAGGTGGCGCCTGATCGCAGGCATTACCCCAATCAGTCGGGTCCATCTGCGTGAACCGGAAAGTGTAGGGTTTTCCGTTCAACGAAACCGTCACATCTTCTGTCGGCCGCTCAGCCTCAAACTCGGCTTTCAGATCGTCTTCAAAACTCATAATCTCTTCTCCGTTTTCCCCGTTGAGAAGAAGACCTGCCGGGTGACACGGAGGAAACCACCCGGCAGGAACCTAACTAAGCGACCAGCGCAACATCCGACTGGGTGACACCTGTCACGAACAGGGTCTGCGTCACCGTCTGCACGCCGTTCTCAACCGGGGCATCCTTGCGCTGCTTGCCGCACTGGATCGTCACGATGTCGACCAGCTGGCCGACCGTCCACGCGGTTGCGTTGTCGATCGAATACCGGAGAACGATCTGACCCTTCGTGCCCTCGACCAGGGTCGAATAGGCCGTGTCTGTGGTCGGGTCGCCGAAGACGTACTGGATCTCAATCGTCTGCGAAGACTTACCCGGCTGTGTCAGCTTCTGCTTCAGGGTCAGACGCGGGTCGTCGATCGTTTCCTCAGTAATCTGGGAATCGAACTTCTTCAAGCTGTACGTCAGATCCTTCACGGGGTTAGCCGCAAGGATCGCAACAGACTTCGCGCTCGAACCAGACGGAACAAACGCAATACGGAGGTTGCCGTCAAAAGCAACACTCAGGGGCACGGCTTCTGCGGCCATTACATCTCCTTGACTAAGACGCCCGAGGGCGCACCAAAATGCCGCAGGGTTGCGGCGCTGCTCCGACTCGGGCCGGAAACACGAAAGGCCCGCACAATGGCGGGCCGGAACCTAAAGAACTTGCGAGTCGAACCCGCACTCAGCGACGTGGTAACAGGTCGGCGGCTGAATATTCGAATCAACCTGCACGGGAATGGGCGACGAATACCAGACCGGTTTCGGGTGCTCCCCGGCGATGCTGGGCACAATGCCGCGACCATTCACGATCAACGCATTCCGCAGATTCTCGGCCGCAATGCCAGCCTGATCCGCGTCACGCCCAACCGAATGCACCGTGAACCTTGGGTGGCGAGTCACCACCGGGCCGGTCACCCGATCCGACGTATCCTTCCCGTCAGCGGGGTGAATAACCCAATACGGGTAGGACAGTTTCTCGTCAGGTTGCTCCGGGTACACGGCGCGCGAAACGAAAACCTGCGAACGGCCATCTTTGATCCCACCAGGCAGCGACTCGATAACCCCCCGCAGCCAAGCGGTATGAACCCTCATAGGCCCGCCTTCCGCTCGGCGTCAGATACGGCCTTCTCAAGCCCCTTCTGGAAATCGCCCTCGTTCTCATGCAAGGCATTCACCAGGTCATTCGACGGCGCCGTGTCCTTACCGGGGGCGCCAAACTCGCGAATGTTCCCAAGCGGACCACCAGCCTTGCCCTTGTTGTAACCGACCTCCGCCGATATTTCCGACGACAACGCAGAACCGGACAACACACCAGCGATAGCAGAACCCAACGAGCTGCCGCCCACACCGATCGCGTAGTCGATCGCGGCCGCCGCAGCAGACCAGCGACCCTTACCAACCGACTTCGCGGCATCCTTCTTGACCCGGGTAGCCGTGAACTGCAACGCCGAATTCAGATTCGGGCCAACATTCTTCGGAACCCGACCAATATCAGCGGCCAACTTCGTCACTTCGGTGAAGTCAAACGAAAACCCATCGCTCACGACACCACCTCCACTGGCAACCTGCGCGCAGTCGCATGAGTCTCAAAGAACGGACCCTTCACCCGCAACTGGGCGCCCACCATTCCCGCATCCAACGGAGACACCGTGATGAACACCACATCACCAGTCCGGATCGCCTCAGTCCCCACAATCGGAACCGACACAATCCCACGCTGCGTCGACAACGACTGAGCCGCCACATCCTGATCAGACGGACGCACAAACGGAAACCGGAACCTGCAAGGCCCCGACCACACATCCGAATACACCGGCTCATCAACACCAGACTCCGGGTCACGAGTCACACCAACAGCCCGCTTCACCTCACACGCAGATTCCATCAACGACTCAGCCAAAGCCCGCGCAGCAAGAGTCGCCGAATCAGCGCTCACCCCAACCCCCACGGCCACCACTGGTTAGACGGAGCCGAAAACGGTTCAGGAACAGCACGAATAGTGAACGCCGCGTCCGAAACTGAATCCCCACGACCCAACAGGTCACGTTCGACCTCAGTCAGATACAGGGCGCCGGACGACACGGCCGAATCGAAACGAACCGAATAATCATCGACCGCTTCCTCAAGCTTCCCGTTCGGGTTGTTCAGAACACGCAACACCATCGCGCACTCAACCTGAACAACCAGGTTCGAGAACGCAATATCGACATCAACGCGCGCCGCAATCGTCGGGATCTCGGTATTCAGGATCGTCCACGCGTCACCGAGCAGCGTCGCACCGACGCTGATCTCCTGCGCGGAAAGGGTGCGCAACGACCTAGAAACCAGGTCATCACTACTAGCCGGGTTGATCGCCATCGCGCACCCCTTCCATATTCAGATTTAGAACGCAGCCGAACCCTTGGTGTACAGAACGAACGCGTCGTTGGAGCCCACCACGAAGCCGTAGTACGCCTCAACGAGCAGCAGAGTCAGGTTCTCCTGGAACGCGGAGTGCCAGGTCGTCCCGTCGAAGTAGTTAGCCTCGTTCGAGATCTTCACGCTGATGTCCATACCAACGCCGTACGCAGCCTGCGACCAGTCGCCACCAACACCACGGATCAGCGAGTCAGTTCCGCCGGCGCCCGAAGCGGCAACAGTCGCCTTCGCGGTAGCAGAGGTGCCACCAGTCAGGTTCCGCTGGTCAACAGTGAACGGAGCAGCAACAGCGGCAACGTTCGAGCTGATCGCGGGGAACGTGATCGTGTACGGGCCGCCAGCGGAACCAGCAACCGTGACAGTGGCGTAAACGCCACCCCACGCCTGAATCGCGGTCTGCACGGTCGTGTTCGCAGCGTTGTAAGCCAGGTCAGCAGAGTTACCACCAGACGACAGCTTGAACGTGCCACCGGTCGGGGTCCCATTGATGGTGACGGTCTGAACCGAGTCACCTGCACGCCAGTACCTACCCGAAACGCCCTTACCGAACGACGTCGGGTAACCAGCCAGCGAACCGGCGATACCCGCGTTAGCGGCCTGGTCGTTACCGAGGAACAGCGGGCGCCCGGTCGTGTCAGTCGCGAGCTGCGCGTCAACACGGAACCGCGGGTCGGCGACAATGCCGGTGAAGTCGTAGTTCTTGTCCACGACCTTGCCGACACCGTTCACGATGTCGGCGTACAGGCCACCGTTCGCCTGCGACGCCGTACCCAGCGCAACCGTGTTGGTCGCGTTGGACAGGTTGTCCAGGAACGGGCCAGCGGAACCGGTCTTCAGGTCCTTGCCTGTGATCGCCGCGTAGTCGAACGCGCGAGCAATCGCGGTGGGCAGATCCTGCTGAAGCTGGTCGTACAGACCGGCCGGGTTCGACAGAACAACCTCATCGGAGACAGGAACAAGAAGAGCAACCTTCTTACCCGTCATGATCTTGACGCCGATGCCACCCTGAGCGGCCGGCTTGACGCCACCCTCAGAAACCCACCCAGCGGTAGGGACATCCATCGGCACCGGAATGGCGGTAGCGGCCGAAACCGACAGCGGCACCCGGCGCGCCTGCGACATGATCGCAGACGACTCGACGGCCTTATTGAAAATGGGACCAGTGATGGTCGGGGGAAGCAGAGTCGAGTTGACATTCGACAGTGCGTTAGCGTTGATAGCCATGACAGCTCTTTCTGCGGCTTTAAGCGCCGCGTTTAGCTCGAATGATGTCCGCGAATTCCTCAGCAGGACCGCGTGTTCCCACAGCCGCCTTCGCGCCCTGAGAAGGGTCAGCGGCAGGGTTCTTCGGGGCAGGTTTCCCCAGATCGATCAGGAGCTGATCGGCGTCAGCAGCAAGCTCCTCAGGCGTCGAACCAACAAGACGTTTCGCCTGCGCCGCCGTGAGTCCCTTTTCGAGAGCCACAATCGCGCGGTTCGCGTCAAGCTCGAGAGCTGCTGCGCGGCTTTCCGCCTGCGCTGCACGTTCCTCAAGCCTCTGCTGTTCCGACTTCTGCGCATCCTCAAGAGCCTTGAGCGACGCCGCAGCGAGCTTGTTTTCCTTCGCCAGCTTCTCCCACTTACGCGCTTCGGCTTTCCAATCCGTTTCAGCCTGTGCAGGCTCACTCGGTTCGGCAGATTCCACGATTTCGGGCTCCACTGGGTCGACTTCTTCTGACATTCCTGCTCCTTCTCCCATGCGGGATCACCGCGAAACGGCCATGCGGCCTGCGATGTGTTTGCGAAACCCCGATCCCGTGCGGGCGGGGAGTTTCGGGCACAAAAAAAGACCCCGCAACAGCGAGGCCTTCCCATGTGAAAACTAGTTAGTCCATATACCCGTAACGGGTCAGCAGCTCACGCAACCGGTTCACATCCGAACCAGCCATCTGAATCAACTGCTCAGGCATCAAACGGATCGTCGTAGAACGCCGGTAGCGGCCCTCTTTGACCGCCTCACCACCACGTGCACGCTCCGACTTATAGAACGCGCCACGCGCCGACGTCCCCTCACCGGTCGCGTAAACACGCAACGGGGTACCGTCCGCTTTCACACCAATCTGGATCGGCTTCAACACGCTCCTGGTACCAACAGGTACCGGTGCGTGATAGTGGCCCGAATATCCGATCCCATACGCACCACGACGCGCGTTCACCACACTTACCGGGTTCGCGCCAGCACGAATCGCCTCAGCACCAGCCTTCGTGAACGCGTGATCCTGCTCCACCTTCGACAACGAATCGAAAAACGCTTCCGGCGAATCATGAAACCCGCGAGGAATGTTCGGAACACCACCACGCGACACCAACACCGGCATCGCCTGACACTGACACCCCGTATGACGCAGAAACGCCTTCTCCGACGACGCAGCACCAGCAAGAATGCCGCACCGAGAACACGCACCAGCACCCACCACACGCACATACCTCGTGTACGCGCGCGCACGACCCAACGTGATATCCGCCTGACGGCCCATATCCTGCAACGCCGCCTGAGCAACCACAGCCAACGCGTTCGCACCGGCCAGAAACGCGTTCGGCGGGGCAATACCCGCACCAATCGCTTCCTTTGTCGTCGTCACCGCCGAGAACAGGGCCGGACCAACCTCACGGCCGTCCAACATCACACCCGAGAACGCCTCCGGCACCAACGAGCCCCCGGACGGTTTACGACCGTACGAACGGTCAACCGCATCCATGAACGGTGTCGCCTGAGCTGCCGCAGCAGTCTGCCCGGACGTGACCGCCTGCACAATCCGCGGCGCCAAAGCATCCCACGAACCATCCAGGTCGGACACGTTGCCGAACGACCACAACTGCCGCACCTGGCGAACCAGATCCTGCCCTAATGCAACACGGTCACTTCTGTGCTGGAACGCTATCTGCGACTGGTTCGACATTGTTACCGTCCATCGCCCCATTCACAGCAGCCTGCACACCAAAACCGGCCGCAAGATCAGCATCCGACTGACGCCGCTGCTTCATCCGCTGAATCGTCTCCGGCGAACGGCCCAGGTTCTCCTGAGCCGTCTCCCAATCCGTCAAACCGACCTGGTATTCCTTCACAACCGCGTCAGTCACCTGCGCGATCGTCGGCGTACCAGCATCACGCCACAGCGTCTCCATGCGGCGGGCATCGTCGTTCCACTCACCGTCACGGAAACGGAACACAAGACGGTTCACGGCCTCCCACGAGTTACCAAACGACGTCTGCTTCCGCTCCGCCTTCTTGATAAGCCGCGTCTCACCCGCACGCTGCCCCTCAGCCGACGGAGCATTCTGCGTGTTCAAACCGAAATACTCAATCGGCAGACCAGACACACCCGAACCAAGCCGCGAGTACATGTTGATCGCCGTCTCAAAGTTCGACAGGTTGCCCCCGTCGAACTGACCTACCTTCGCGTCGGCGTTTCCGTTCGCCCAGACCGATCCGAAATACGCCTGCCACGCCGGAAGCGGGTTGCCATCGCCGTCCACAAAATCGCCCTTGGACATGCCAAGAACCCATTTCTGCGGAACGGCGATAGTTTCCGTCGCCAACTGCGCATTCGTAATCGCACGCGACGCCGAATCCGCAATCGGGATAATGTCCTCCATCTCGGACACACCCTCAGTAATCGAATGCGTCACCCTGGTCACACGATTCCGGTTCACAAACGGCACCACCGGAACAACACCAAGACCATGCTCGTCAGGGTCGATCTCATCAACCCACTCACCGTCAACACGCACAAGCCAACGAGTCACATTCGGCAGATACAACGTCGCCCGGTCATCCTGCAACTCAGACGAACCCGGAGTCAACGGACCAGACCCATACAAGCGCAAAGCAGCAGTAACAGCACGAGTCCGCTGATCCCGCTCAACAATCATCTCCAACGGAGACTCAACCGACACCAATGGATACTCAGAATCAACATCATTCGTACCAACACACACATACGAACGCGCCAAAGCCAACGCATCCAAATGCGCAAACTGCGACTGCTCATCCATGTTGTTGTACTGCCACACATCCCACAAAGCAGAATCAGCAGAATCAACACCAGGCATCCGAAACCCAGTCACATCCAGGCGCTGCTCAACCGCATCAACCACCACACGCGGCCAATTCACACACACCGTAAACCGCTTCAACTCCGGCGGAATCGCCAGACCAAGCTGCTCAAGACGGTGCATGCCCTCGTAATAATCGTTATGCAGCCGAGTGCGCACCCGCGACACGTTCAACGCGTTCGACAGGCGAATAAACAGAGACTGCTCGTCGTCGGACAGGGCCATACGAACTCCTATCTGAAAACGAACATTCGAGAATCGGTGTTATTACCCCAACCGTCTTTGATCGCATCAGCTCGTGCTTCATACGCGAGCGTTGCGCCAACAACGGAGTCAATCTTGCGATCGCTGTAAGGGTTCTCTTTCCGAACAAGTCGGTGTGGACCGCGCATGTTTACATACGCGTTGCGAAAATGCTCCATCAGCACGGGGTCACCCGAATGCCAAACCTGAGCAGCCTTTAGATCGATGTGTAGGCGGTCAAGGGCTGCAGCCATCGCCACATACCTTGAGGTGGGCCACCCAATGACACGCTCATCACCCAACGCCTGCGCCAAATCATCAATATCTGTACGCCATTCGTGTGGGTCGGCATACATCCGGGTCACCCTGTAGCGCTCGAACGTCTCCTTGACCGTCGCGATAACGTCAGCTCGAGGCACCTCCCACCAGTTGCCGGCAGGGCCAGTCGGTTTAGACCAAATCTTGATTGGGAAAATGAACCCATCCGACATGCGGGAAGCAATCAGGACCGTCGAGTCGTCATTCAACGAACCATCGAAGCCCAGCGCAATCCACTCATTTGGCGCGATGACAGCATCCGGGCGTTCCCGGTCATCCTCGTTCGATCGAGCAACAGTGGCATCCTGGCGCTCAATAACAGCGGCCGGAATCCATGCGTCCTGAGACGAAAGCGGGCGGTTCAAGTAGTACCGGGCCGCCGTTTCCTCGTCAGGACAAATGCGAGGGTCGTTCATGTCGCGCCACTTGCGCTCCATGTCCTGCCACGCTGCCGAGTCTCCATAGGTAAACCGCAACTGAGCAATCGTGTGATCATGGTCGGTGATATCGATCTTGCCCTTGGCCTCGCGATGATCAACCAAAACCCGCGGAGACAACTCCTTCTTGCGCCAAGCAGTAAGCGTGTCCTCGAACACTGAGGACTCACCCGGGCGATAAGCAGTAGACGTCTGAAGCATCCAAGGCTCGGCAATCTTTCGCTTCGACAAGTTGCGCGACACCGTTGAATACATCTGCTTCAGCTCTTTGAGCACATACAGGTGCGTCTCATCAGCAACAGCGAACGTCTCCTTGCCGCCATCCTTGGACGCGGCCCCAGAAGTAGTTGCCCGAATCTCCCCGCCGTTAGGCAAATAGATAGCAGTGGCCGACTGATATTGACGCACGCCTGTCGAGCCGCCGTAAATTTCGGGGAAATGCTCCTTGCCCCACTCCACGATGAACGCGACGTTCTCGAACGTGTTGCCAGCCTGCGACTCTTCAGTTGCCATGCACTTGATCAGCGGAGTAACAACCTGGCGGCCGACGGGCTGCCCGTTCTCGTCCCAATGATCAAATCGGCACGCACCATACGCCTCAAACACCGCGATGAAGCCTGCAATCTCAGACTTCGCGCGGCCTTTCGCGCGAGAAAGAACACCCTCGTCATACTCACGCCGACCCGTATCCGGGTTCAGCCGGTAACACTCAATGATGAAGTCGCTCATCTCGGCGTCATTGTTCAGGTCAATCGGTTCGCCCTGAACGTCACCGGGCCCATGAACCATGTAGTCCTGAATGAAATCGATAGCCGCATACCCAAGAGAAGGAACTTGCCCCTCAAAAAGGGGCTGAAAGTTCACTTCGCGGCTCGAGCCCGTGCCGCGTCAAGGCTGGAAACCTTCGCAGCACCGGCCGCAGTGGGGGAGTACGAACCACGCCCACCCCCGCGCTGCTGCGGGCGCTTACCAACGGCAGCATCGGGAAGCCGAAGTGACGCCAAAAGCTGCTTCAACAGGTTCGCGGTTGCGTTGGCAGATCCCAGGGCCTGATCAACCTTCAATTCGTAATCCTCGGTTTGCAGACGATGTGAAAGTCGCAACCACACGTCGATGTCACCACGCAACAGGCCATCCAGCTTGTCTAGGCGGTCCTTCGCCCGGCAAGCTTCGGTAAGGGTAACCTCCTGCAAGGCATCCAACTCGTGGGCCTTGGACACCGATTCCCACAACCTCAACCCGCCATCTGCGAGCCCAACAGGGGCGGAAGAAACCATGTCGGTACCTCCAACGAGATTCGAAGATATGTTCGAAACAGGGGTCGAAAACAACATTTCAGGTCCTTGGACTGCGAGTCACCTCCCCGGCGGTCCGGGTGCAGTACCTGCTGGGTGGATGTCCCCGGGGTGTGTCAGGCGGAGGGTCGAAGGTTTGTTCGATAGGTCAAGTGCTTGTACCGACTGTCTGTAGCACGCCACGTGGTGTGCACAGTGGGCAGGTGGCGTCGTGCCCTGTCCCGTTCCCACTCGTGTAGCAGCAGGTCGCGCTTGTCGCTGTTGCATGGACCGCATGATGGGAGCAGGTTGGTGAGGTTGTTCGCGCCACCGCGGCTGAGTGGGTACACGTGCTCGGCCTGTATGTCTGCGAGTTGGGTTGCCTTTCGACAGTAAGCGCACGTCTTGTCGAAGGCCAGCCACAGCCTCGTCAGTTCGGCCCACGAGTATGTGCCGGTAGCGCCATGCTCAAGCCCGCGGCGGCGCGCCTTGCCACCCTTGCGCTTGCAGCCACGTGTACAGTACTTGGCGCTGTCTCGTGTTGTGGTGATGGTATGTCCGCACCATTCGCAATCGAAGGTGCGTGCCGTCCGTGGTGGTTTCCATTCGCATGTTGCGTTGACCCATCGAACGATGTGGTCGGCGGGCAACTTCGTTGACCATTCGCCAAACCGTACCCATTGCCTGCATAGTTCACTGCAGTAGTTGGTTGCCCATGCGTGACCGGATACTTGCTTGAGGTAGACGCCGCAGCAGCCGGTGCACTGCATCCGCGTCGCTTTGTGGCGCCCTTCACCAAGTGCACGGTTGTAGTGGGTGGAGCATAGCCCTCGTGCGCGGTGGGCTTTGTCGCATCCGTCGATGGTGCATGTCTTCATTGACTTCTCCTGAGGAAAGCGAAAGCCCCAACGCTCAGGACGTTGGGGCTTTCTGTCACGGGTAATTAGTCCGTGAGTTCTATCGGTGTGAGGCTCTGCCTCCTGCGCTGTTGTTGCAGCGTGTGTGTGATGGGCCGAGGTAGCTTGCTCGGTCGTCTGTGTGGTCGAGTGCCCACGTTTCGGTGGGGCTGATGGGTTGTGCGCAGCGTGCGCATGGGATGGTGCCGGTTGCTACTCGTGATGCCCATTGGGTTCGGAGCTTGTCGTGGGCTTTGTCGTATCCGCGCGCTTGTCGACGGCCTCGTGCCCGGTCTGCTGCGACCCTGTGCTGTGCGCATCTGCTGCCCTCAGTGCGGCGGTAGATAGCGGGACAGCCTGGTGTGCTGCATACGCGCACGTTAGCGCCGGTCTATGACATGGAGTATGCCCATTGTCGCGGCGACGCTCAGGGGCGTAACGATGATGAAGATGAGAAGGATAGTCAGCATGTCTTCGAGTTCCTCCGCTTTCAGGCCGCGATGTAGGTGACGATGATGTGGGCCAGTCGTTGTCCGCTCTGGATGTGCACAACGCCGTTGCGGTCAAGGAATACGGCGGCTAGTTCGCCGTCGTCACCTACGCCTACTATGAGCATCGGGGTGGCTGGTGCCGGAAGGACGTCGTCGTTTTGGACGATCATGCCCGGTCTACCCAGTGGAAGTCGTAAAAGATTTGGGCGAGGTCGCCAGGTGTTACAGCACCGGGTGGGCGCCTATCCCTGAAGAGGTGAATGCCGGCGTGAGTGTATGCACTGTCGGCCAGAGCCGAACACACCCAGGTCTTCTCGTTGTTGATGCGTTTCTCGAGCCATCGTGGTGTTGCCCAGCGTGTGATGCGGCTGATTCCGATCCACACGAATGTGAGTCGTCCGTAGGGTTTGTGGACTTGGTTGAGTGCGAAGGCGACGATTTGGCGGCGTTCGAGCGCATCCAACGGGAACTGTGACCACACCGCATTCGGGAAGTGCGTTGTCGGGAGTATGGCTACACCT
Organism: Leifsonia sp. Root227; assembly: GCF_001428745.1. Classification (GTDB taxonomy): domain Bacteria; phylum Actinomycetota; class Actinomycetes; order Actinomycetales; family Microbacteriaceae; genus Leifsonia. Next base: position 768,624 of record NZ_LMIO01000001.1, read on the forward strand.
GAAGTTTCGGCAGACACCACATACTTCGAGTTGAAGCGAAGGATCACGTGGTTGTAATGCGACTTCGTTACGAGGCGGATGAGCCAGCTTGAGAACCCGACTGTGCGCACAAGTCCGAGCTGGCCGACGTCGCTCATCGTTGGCTCCTGGCGTTTGTTAGCTGTACCTGGCAGGACGGCACCGTTTTGTCAGGTGTAGGTGGCAGCACACGTGCGAATAGCCCCAGCACATGGCCAGGGCTATTCGTTGTATTGCGTTTAAACCGTTGTTGGGTGCGCAGTATTGTGGTTTACGCGGCTAAACCGGTAGTAACGACGTGGTTACTTGTACCAGTGGGATGTGTACGGTGTGCGTGCCTGTTCGAGCGCATCAGTGAGCCGTGTCTTGTTCCGCTCGGATGCCAGTAGGTGTTCGGTTTCGTCTGCGGCAGCCTGGATGACACGAACATCCTCAGCGGCCGTGAGCTGCTGCCAATACCGTCTCAGCGTCAGGTCAATCACGATTTCACCTCGTGTGGTTTGTTGTGCTTCTGTTCGCATCCACGGGCCAGAGACGGTACAGGCCAGGGCATTCCGCAGACCTCGCATTTGCGCGGGTCTAACGGGTCGAGGTCATATCTAGGCATCCCATACCGGCGTTCTTGTGAGCAGGTCAACTAGTTCGGGTACGGCGTCATCGTCGCCCGCGTGCACGGCGTCTCCTGTGGCTATCGCGCTCAAGAATGGACGCCTGCGCGTATTCGAGCCCCGTTCGGAAGATCCGCACCTCAGGCGCCACGTGCTCCGGGAACAAATCGATGAATCTATCCTGCGCCTCGCGGATTGCGTCATACTCGGTGCGATTGTCTCGGCCGCCCCACAGGAACGTGTTCCCGTCCGTGATGCGCCAAGCCCAGTTGCCGGCCACCTGCTCGTAGTGGACCCAAATTTCGTCATTCGTCGTCATCTGAGTACACCGATTCGCGGTCTGCTTGCAACGCAACATCTAACAGGCCGCGTGTGTGGTCACGAACGATTGGCCTTCTTTGACGAGCAGGCCAACCATTGGTTGACTGCGGCGCTGAGTTTGTCGAACGCTGCAACATCATCCTGGTCGCATGATGATTCGCGTTCGAGTTCGGGGGTCATTTTGTGGGTTGCGAGTACCTCATGCCAACCGCCTTACTTGACTATTTCAGCTTCACCTTCGGTGCGCGTGACCAGGCGTCGGATAACGACACCGTCAATGCCTGCGCGTGCCAGCTCTTTGCGGATGGAGTCGGCCTCTAGGCCGTCGTACATGTCAATGGCGCGAATACCGAGCTTGGGTAACGCGGGCGTCCATGAACCGTCCGACCCGTTGTCTTCGGCCCAAACGTCCCCAGTTGGTTCGGTGCGGAACCCGTATTCATACCATTCGACTGTTTGCATGTCAGATATTCTCTCTCGCCACGCCGCACCAGCATTGAACCCGGCCCCCTCATCGCTCATGGCGTGAGGGCCTTTCCCTGCTCCACTACGGCAACACCGTCAACGAATTTGACACCCTCGCGTCGCATCGCCCACTTAAGATCAAACGTCGCATGTCGAGATATGCGCTTGCCGCCCCAGCCAACGTACGAAACCTCAGATGTCGTTGGCATCCCATTGGCCATGTTCACCCGTTCTTCTTGAGCATTGTTCGCGACGGAAGCCAATTTGCAACGGGGTCCGCGCCCAACCATCCAGCGCGCTAGCTTCCGTTCTTACCTCGATGTCTAGGCGACCGTGAACCGAATCAGCCGTGGTGCTCGTCCATATGCTCGAAAAGTCGCTGCTCCGCCTCGTCCCTGGTGTACTCAAGTTCGACCAGAAGACAGGATTCGCACATCCACTCATACGCAACCATGCTGTTGATGCTCAACGAACCCTCCTTGGGTAAAGCGTGCGCAACGGCTTCCGCGGGGGTAGCACATAGGGTTCTGGACCAAACAGTGCACCATTCAGCAGGGCTTCGTGAGTTGCGCAGAGCGTACCGACTGTCCACTGGCCGCAAATCTTGATAAGCGTCCCACCGTCAACCTCGTCCGGGACTGTCTTGACAACAAACTGACAATTCATGGGTTGCTCCCGTGTCTGTTCATGCGGAAACGTCCAGTTTGGCGTTGATGCGGTCGCGGTAGTCGGCGAAGATCGCACCACCAGCAACCAGACGCGCCTCATGCTGCGCGAAATGGTGACCGCACATGTCAAGGGTTGATAGTGCGTCTGCGTTGATCCACACGCGCACGTACGCTTGCGCGCCACACCGGTCGCAACGATCGGCTGATGTCATGTCGAGGGCGGACATCAGCCGTCTTCACCATCTCGCGGGTAACCGTACTGTTGCAGATCCGTCATAAGCCGGTCCTGTTCAGACTTAGCCCACGCAACAATCTCCGCTACAGCGCCGCTCTCGCAACGTCGGCACGGGATGTGACGTTTATGGACGCGGCACACCAACTCGGCGCCATCATCAGTGGGCACTGTTGCATGGTCGTGCCCGCACGCACAGTCAACAATTTCAGGCACCATGGCACAACCTCGCTTGTTTGGGAGGGGTTATCGAAAGCGATAACAGCTAAATGCTGTACACGGCCATAAGCCGTTCAAGCACACGATCCTGTTTCCGCTGCTCCAACGCTTCCGGAGACAAATACGCGACAACCCGGCAATGATCCGGTTCATGCCACTGCTGCGCAATGTCGATCAGGTAGTCGTCACCGAACGACGACCCGTACTTGAACACGGTGAACGGTCCATGGTTGGGATGGTCGGAGTCAACAAACTTTGAGCCGGGTGTGAACGGTGCAGGCGCAGGGTAAATCCCTAACGGTTTCATGTGCCCTGCTTTATTGTTTTCACCGCATTGTGCATAACCACGGGTCCGTCGACGTCGGGCGCGCACATGCACCCGACCGTGCGTGAGTGCTTATACGCTTCGCCTGCTGGAATCAAATGTAGTCGATAATTTCCGGCATCACGCATGCGGCCTTCGATGCGTTCGCGTTTCTCGGCGGACGCATGCAGCCACGACACGAGCCAGTCACAGATACCTGGATCCTGATACGTGTTGAACAAGCCTTTTACAACGTCTTCGTCAATCATTCGAGGCCATTAGTTTGAGGTCCCCGCCTGCCAGCTCTTTTCTAAGAGATCTTGCGCCCATTTGAATTCATCGAATGCCCGATTAAGTCGAGATAGATCTGCATCTGATATCTCGCGCGTTGACTCGCCCGCCCACCAAGTCGCATTTTGGTGATGGCTGTACACGGGATACCACTCATCACGATCGATCCTGATACGCATCATGCCTGCTCTCGTTCGGATCGGGTAACGGCCATATGAAATTGTGGGTCGCTAGTTGACTGTTTGCACCGCATCAACTTGACCGTTTACCGGAGGCGCCCCGTAGCAGCCCGGGACAACGGCATGTATAAGACGAAGGCTTACGACAACGCCCGGGTCAACCGGGGCTTTCGTCTGTTTGTAAAACGCCCATCAGTCCCGGAGGACGATGAGCAGTTGGACCGGTGACAGCCCCGAATGTCGGGAACTCTGCCAACGGCGCATCCACACACACCGCAATGTGGTGGTTTGTCGCGGCATCCAGTTGCCGCTGTTCACCGACATCAACACCGAAGTGTTAGCCGGGAGCTATTCGAACAGGCCGGGATGTTCCGGCGTGCCCAACAGGAAATCGTTATGCTCATCATCCACAAACCGGGCATTCGAGATGACGATCGGCTGGGACGGGTCCAAAGGTTCAAGCTTGATAGTCATTCGATTTCCCCTTCCGCGAGATCACGCGTCGCGTTGGCCGCTTCCCAGCCGGCGTTGAAGCCGGTCCGAGCTAGGTGTGAAATTCGTTCGGGCATTCCCTTCCGCCACTCCCTGTAAGCGCGATCCCGGTCGGAACGAACCCGGGATAGTTCGATGCGGCGCGTATGGGTTCCGGGTCGCGCGCTACCTGGATCACACATCTGGTTCGGTGCGGCGCCACAGACTGGGCACTTCACGTCGGTGCCGCCCATCACAGTGCCTCGCCGATGCTGCGGATCGCGTCGACAGCATCGGCGACGCCGTCGTTATACGCGGCCTCCTGGTAATCAGACGGCGATGAGACAACCTGCGAAGAAGCTGCCAACTCGGCTTCTCGGAGCGCTTCACGACGCGCCCACTCCGCAACCACCTGCATGAATGCTTTCGGTGCATCTGGAACCGGTGCCGCGTAACTCGCCGCCCACCCGGCTTCGAGCACATCATCTGGGATGTTCATTACGTCTGCTCTCCGTTGGCAGTCGATCATGGCCATGTTCAGTTATCAGATCACCACCGCGTTCGGGCCTAATACGATCGAACACACCAACCCACCAACGGACACTGTAAAGGGCTGACACGGCCAACCACACCAACGGTTCAAGACGCCGGCTCGACGTCACAACACGCAACTGATTGCCCATGTCCAGTCACCCTTGACCGAACGACAGCATGGGTTCATCCGAACGCACAACCTCGTGCGACTTCTTCGAGCACAGCCCGTACGCGTCAAGGGCGATGACCCGTTGTCCGCAGAGTCGACATGTCGGGGAGTTCGCTTGCGCCGCGTCAATCACTGCGAGCGCTTCTTGCACTTCGCGTGCGTTCCTCGGCTCACACTCCGGGTGGATGTGCCAACCAGTGTTGCCGTCGAACCACCAACCGCCATCCGGATATTCGTCCGCGTCGTCTTTCATGTGCAACCTCCAATGGCCGCAACCGTGAAGAGTGTCTTTCCCTAACAGCTTTAACCGCGCCGCCCCGGAGGGTCCCAACGCTTCGGGTCTTGGTGGTCTACGCCCACCGCAAGCATCCTGGTTTGGAAGACTGCTACTACGATGCTTTGTTCGCCTTACAGAGATCCGGTACATGCGATCACTCGCCACACTTTGCGTCTCGGCTCGAAGCCCTAATGACTATTTTTCTGTGGGTGGCAGTGCCGGAAGATTATGGGTGCGGCCAGGCGTACTGCGTTGTCGTTTGAGGACACCTGAAACTAGGCTTATCCCCTGGCCGCTGTGACCGGTGCGCGTTCCCTGCGAACAGGGCCGGTCAAACTTAGAGAATGGTCAGGCTCGACAGGTCGAACCCTTCATCGTTGATCTCGAACACCAACAGGCCCGGGTCGGAATCGTCACCAGACTTGTTCCGATACCAGTCGCTGCCGTTATCCAGTGTGGGTGCCTGCAACCACCACTTCGACTTCCCCGTGCGCTGTGAACGCCCAGTAGGAAGAACCCGCAGATGATGGTAGTGCCCCGTGAGAAGGATGTCCGCGTCGGCGGTTGCTTGGGCGCCGTGCTGTTGCCCTGCCCACCATTTCGGCATCTGGTCACACGCCGACTGATGGCCGTGGTGAACACCCAACTTGGTGCCGCGAACATCCAACGCAACCGACTCATCCCAATCACCAGGACGGTGGAACGTGACAGGCAGACCAACAAGACCAGCCTGATACTCGAGGCGGGCTTGAATGGCGAGCCCCCAATCATCGGACGGACGTCCGAGGGACTGCTTACCGGACCGCCATGCGCCATGGTTCGACGGGATCGCAACAGCATCCACACGACCGTTGTTCGCCAGCAGTGCGAGCGTCTTCCACATTTCAACAGCGGAAAGGTCAATCTGTTGCGGCAACGAAAGGTCGTTGGTGAACATCTGCGAAGCAACGTTCTCGAAACCCTCGATCGCGTCACCCACATCCACGAACACAAACCGTGACAGTTTGCGCGCTTTGATGTGAGCCGCGAGCGCTACACGCTTCTGTTCAAGGCGACGCACAAGGTCGGCGGTGTCACCGCGTAGCCCTACTTTGCCCACCTGAGTGTCAGCCCACGCAACCACCAGTGTCGAACCACCAGCAGCCTTCCCAGGCTTCACCTTCGTACGACGAACCTCCGCATACAACGCCGGCAGGTCAATCGCCGCAGCCTTACGCCGAAACAACGCACGGTACGAATACAGGTTCACAACATCACGGTCACCATCGTTGGTGCGTTTCGACTGCTGCCAGTTCGACATGCGAACCGTGTCACCGACAACCTCGAACACGTCCGGGTCCAAGTTGAACCGGCGGAACATGTCCGACCAGTCAGTGACCGGCTCCGTCGTTTGTACGTCCACGAACTCGCCACCATCAGGGGTGGTATCCGCACGCCCAGTCAGCGGCACCGGTTTATCGGCCGCTTTGTCAACGAGAGACACTGTTTGCCCTCCGCCATGCGCCGACCGTTTCCTTGCCGACATGGAATCCTTCGTCGGCGAAGTCTGTGATGATCGCGCTTTGCGGCCACAGGTGCGGGGTGTTGAGCATGTGTAATGCTGCGTCCCGTTCGGATGGTTCGAGGGTTTCGAGCCATACGTCGATGGGGTTGCGTTTCGGAGCGAGCTTTCTCGCTTTTGCTTTCTCGGCCAGGGACATTCGATGTACCACCTTAACGAAAAAGGCGGACCTTCAACCCGTTTCCGGGCATGAAAAATCCGCGTACTTCAATTATGAACTACAAACGTGTTGTTGTCAAGCTCCATTCGTGCGCGGGGTGACACTAGCCATCAGTTTCGATACCTTGTCTCGTTGTACAGGTTCGGTTGTCCCGCGCGGAGCTTCTGCAACTCTGCATATCGCAACTGGTTGTGGTGGACGATTGCCTGGTATTCGATCGACTGGGGAATTACCCAAGCCGGTCGCGGGCCGCTGTAGTCAATATGGCTCGATATTGGGAGAAAGGATTCGCGTTCCCCGGGAATGTCTGGGTCATCATTACATCGCGGGGAGACGCTAGCCACGGGCAACCACCGTAACGTCAGCGAGGATTTCAATATCGTCCCGCGACCGCCCGGACCATTTCTCGATACCGATCTGGATCGCCACCCGATCCTCGTACGGCAGGCGAACGGTGATGTAGCCCTGGCCGCTGATGTCAGGCACCTACGCCTCCTGCTCGAACAGGTGACCCTTGCGGGGGCGGAGCTCGACTAAACTCGCGCCTCGAAGGGCATTCGCCTCTAGGATTTTTGCGCCCATGTGAATTCCTCGAACGAATAGACCGGGTACCATTCCGTTACTTCAACGTAGATCGTTGCCATGTCGGTGATCCTAACTCTCGGTCTTCTGTTCGATTGCGTACGCCAGTTCGCGCACACTCCATTTGCGCCCGCACGCACGACACTCAGCAGACCCAGCCTCCACCGACTCACCCGGACGGTAAAACACCACCAAAGGTCTAAGCCCACCCTCATGCTGGTTCTTCCACCATTTCGTCGCCTCACAGTCCGGGCATGCGTCCGGAAGATCCTTCTGCCTTGGCGGGTCCAATAGCGCCACGATCGCGTCAGCCCAATTGTCGAGCTGCCTGGTCGCGAACTCAGGGTTGAAATCGGTTGCCAATGTCGACACATACCAGACCCGCAAATTCTTCGCCGTGTCACGCACGACCGGGCACTGACGGATACGACACCAATCCGCAACCTGATGACTGATCTGCATCAACTTCATCAACGCCGCCGAATTCACAATCGAACCCTCAAACGCTGTCGAACCACCCGACGACGTACCACCCATCGAAGAACGCACGGCAGCATCCAACTGGTCCAACAGTGACGGCAACACCACGGTCACCAGTTGAGTGTCCTGCATTTGCTTCAACCGTTGCGGGACAGTCAGACGGTCAACCGCATCCAACAAGTCACTCATGCTGCCTCCAACGTCAAAGAACGAATCAGTTGTCCGCCAATGAACTCCGTGTACGCAGGCGGGATGGCTTGCGCGAGCTCGTGCTCGTTCATCTTCCAGTCAATGCCAAGGAGCGCAGCGCGAACGGAGAGCGCAGGCGTGTATCCGCCCAACCGGTTCGGGTTGTCTCTGTGAACTGGTGTGCGGTGGCGTCCGGCCGTGTATGAACCGGCAACCTGAATATTCGGGTCATGCTCGCACCCGCCGGCACCCATCAGCCACACGTTCGATTCAAACAACCGGTGGCGCCGCAGCGCGAGAGGTAGCCCGTCAACATCCGGCGCCATTAGACCGAACTCTGAACCGCATAACGTCAGCGGTGCAATCAGCGGTGCTCCTTCGACGTTTTCGATCACGTACGGCAGTCCGGTCGCTTCGAGCTCGACACGAGTTGGTGCGAGCAGGTCCGGGTGTTCGTTGTCGTGAAGGTGTGCGGTCTTGCTGTACACCTGGCATGGTGGTGATGCGTGGATGGCGTCGAACTCGTGGCCGTGGTCCCGCAAATACTTGAGCGCGTCTGCCTGGTGGAACTCGAACGGGTAACGCGGTTGCGGGTCAATATCGACCCCTACAACGTCGAAGCCGGCACGAGCGTACCCGGTGCCGGCTCCTCCTGCGCAACAGAACAGGTCGAGTAGTCTCGGTTTCATTCGGTCCTCCTTTGGCACTCGCAGGTGCAGTCTCCCCACCACTCGTTCGGCCCGTCACATGGTGCATGCTGGCCGCGCGAGCACGGACCGCAGACTCGGGCGATCGTGCTGGATTCGTACATCAAAAAGGCGTTTCGTCGTTGTTGGTTGGTGCCGCCCACTGTTCCTCAACCGGCGCCTTCGGATACCCATCCAATTTCGGGTTGTTCACCGACAGCTCCACTGACACCCGCTGGTTGCCGTCACGGTCCTCCCACGGCTCCCCCACCTTCGCGCCCAGGAACCCATCAACAGACACCACATCACCCTCAGACAGCCCGTGCGGTTCCTTGAACCAGAGCGTGTACTGGGTTTTGTACCTTTTCCCGTTCGACTCGTTCGACTCGGTAACTTTCACCCCGTACCCTTTCGAGTTCACACGGGTCACGGTTGCATCCTTGATCTTCACAATGGCCATGGTTAGCTCGCTTTCAGTTGTTCGTACCGGTGATGCCGGTAAAGGTTCTTCTCGTACTCGGACAGGTCATCCACGGTCACCGTGGCAAGGAACATTTCAAACGCCGTGTCACAGGGCAGCACGTCCGGTGATCTCATTCGTGTACCTCCGCTCAGCCCGCGCCTGTTCCAACGCCACACGGGTGAGCCGGTCGAACTCTGCCCGGTCCAGGGTGATCTTCGGCGGTTCAATCTGCCTCGGATTCGCAACCCGCTCATCCCGTTCGCGCTGCCGTCGAATGCGTGCCACGTTCGCCACAATGTGGCCGGCCTGCAAGTACTCGGTCGACTCACGTCGATGCATGACCACGGCTTCGAGCGCGTCTTGGTAGTCGAGGTGGCCGATCTCTTGATGCCATTCGCGGAGGACGATGCCTTTTGAGTCGATTTCCCGGTTGTCGCCGATCTTGATCTTCGCGAGAACCGCAGCAGTCTCCTGAATATTCATGCGATTGATTTCCGTTCGTCTTGTTCAGCCAACATGCGTCCCTGTTCGAGCACGTCCACGATCTGGTCCTCCTTCGACCGGCGCGGCTGAGTCTTCTCGGCACGCTCCTGATCGGACAGCAACCAGTTCTTCCACGTGCGAACCCAATCAATGCGGGTCGCGTTCTTGGTCGCCGACGTGTAGTGGTTGACGAACTTGTCCGTGGATCGTTTCCCGTTCACCAGCGGCGTGTTTTCTCTGGCCCAAATCACCATGTCGGGTGTGACCTCGAAGTTGTCTGGTATCCGGGTGCCGCGGTTAGCAGCTCTAACACCTTTAGGTGTTAGGTCGGGACTGGGATGGGACTGGGATGGGGTTACCCGAACTTCTTCCGAAGTTCCGTCGATGTTCAGGCGAACGTTCGGCGTAACACCTTTCTTCGCCGCACGCACCTTCCGCATCCGCTCCTGAGCAGCGGCGCGCTCTGCCTCTACCGCTGTTTTCAAGGGCTGGTAGTCTTCCCAATCCTTGAACTGGTAGCCGGCCGGAGCATCCAACCAGAGGTCCGCGGACACCAATTCTTGTGCGTGGCGGGTGTCTCCGCCGAGGCGTGACACCGTTTTGGCGGGCACGTAGCCGTCGGTTAGATATTTGGCGCACCACGACCCGCAGAGCGCCCATAGGCCTACGGCGGTTAGCGACAGTTCGACTACTTTCGGATGGCCGTGGAATCCGTCATCCACCTTGAACCAGGGCACTCATGTCACCTCCTTCAGTGTTCGTTCGAGGACGTCCCATTCGGCTTGTTCGGCTGGTGCGAGTGGTTCGTATGTGCCGTCCGCGTTTTGGAGTACCCAGCCGAGTGTTGGATGGCGTATGGGTGTTGTCATAGCCGCATCCTTTTCCGGTCGTACTCGGCCTCCCCGGACGCGACGAACGCTGCAGTGATTGTTGGGCGCCGGTATTGTCGCGCCATCCGCATCACCACTTCTGGTGAACGTTCCACGAGCTGCGGAACGATCAGCGGTGATTCGCCCTGGTCCAGTAGGAACTGGATTTCGTCTAGGAGTTCGTCGCCACGTAATGGCAGTTCGATGTGTCTTAGTGACGTGCCGACGTGTTGTTTGGTGGTTCCGTCTGCGTATTCGATGACGTATTTGCCGCGAATGTATCCGGTGATTACGGCTTCGCGGGGGTCGTATCGGTAGTAGACGGGCGCTCCGAGCGCGAACCTGTCGTGGTTCATGCTGCACCTGCACGTCGGAGGCGTGATCGTTGCTTTTCGTCTAGCCCGCCGAGTACGCCGAAGTCTTCACTGTCGGAGTATTGGAGAGCGTCTGTCAGGCATTGGCGTTTCACTGGGCAGGTCGCGCAGACTCGTTTCGCTTTCTCGGTTTCGGATGTGCCGAGTGGTTGGAAGAACAGTTCGGTGTCCCTGTTTTTGCAGGCTGCGTGTTCTTCCCAGTTCGTTTCGTCGCGTACCAGCAGGTCGAGTGCGGTTTTCATGCGAGTTCGGCTTTCTTCCGGTCTTTCGCGGCAACGATTTCGGGGATGGTTGCGACGCCGGATTGTTTGGCGTCGTCCCATGCGGCAGCGAGTTGGGCGATCGTGGTTGCTGCGTCGAACACGTCAACCCATTCCTGCACGTCAACAGACGGTGCTGATGGTGCGGCGGCGAGAGGTTCGACCGTGTACGGGGCGCGTTTGCCACGAGTCACCGTCAGCGGCATCGTCAACGGCTTGTCAATGTGTGACATGTGCGAGATCCTGATCCCGCCGGTCACGTCCTTGCCGAACCGGATTGACGTGTCGTTGTACAGGGTGAGCTGCCGGCCGATGTATACCGAAGCTTCCGGTCCCCAAGCGTGCACCAGGACCCTTCTCATCGACTTACCGGGCCTGTACGTACGGCCCGGGAACTCGGTGACGTGTAGGAACACGGGCTGCTCGGACGTTCCGGCTTCCACGTTGGTGATGGTGACGGTGACCGGGGTGACGAGATCGTCTGCGTTCACCTGCTGGCTGTTCGGCTGGATCGTTGTTGAAATGTCCAATTTGATCAGCCCCTTTCTGGTGGATAGGTCAGGTCATAGATCATCAGTGCGTCCAACGTCCAGTTGGCACCAGTGAGCGCGGCGGCTATATGTCTTCCGCAAGCGAAATACCGGATGATCGGAGCAAGCCGCTCGGGGTGATCGTCCTCAAACTCGCCTATCGACCAACGTGCGAACGCATCACAGCGGTCGCATTTGGGGTAGTAGGGGTTCGGGTCGTCCACAGATGACCACGCCCACGGGGGTTTTCGGTCATTCATCAGATCCTGATCTCTTCTTCGTATCGTGCTTCGTGGTCGTAAACCATCCATGCGGGCGGGTCGAGGAACTGCACGTCGGTGTCGTACCCGGGCCACACGCCTGTCTCTACGCATTCGCGGTAGATGCGTCGTGCTTCGGCCGCTTTCGTGCGACCCATTTCGACCCACAGTTCGGGGAGACGGTGCACAGCCACCTCGTACGGGGCGGACTTCTCGACAACGATGAAGTAGAAGGCGCCAAGTGGTACACCGGTTGCTGCGTCGTGTACGTCGTCATACCAAGCTTCCTGCACGTCGTAACCCCACTTGGCAACCGACTTAGCAAACCCGGACGGTGTTGCATCGTCGGTTGTTTTCAGGTCAACCGCGGCGCCATCACTCGAGAGTGCGTCGAACCGTGCGCGAACCGGCACACCATCAATCTCGGCGAACACGGACACTTCACGTCCGGTCGCCCATTCGAGGATCGGGCCGGCAGTCGGGTGTTTGAGGACAGCTTCGGCCATCCCGTCAACCCTGCGCGCGTCTGCTGCACCGATGGGTACGAGCCCGTTCGCGCGTTGCTCCTGCTCCCATGCGACCGTCTCCTTCTTCGTGGAAACTGCGCCAGATGGTGTCAGGTGTTCTTTCGGGTAGATGACGATTCGTGAACCGATGCCCAGAACTTTCGAGTGCGTCGCCGTTCCAATATCAAAAGCAACGGTGTCGCGGCGGTGTGTTTGCGCGTACTGGAACTTCCTTGGTGAACCCTTGTACTCAGGTAGCAGCATCCGTGCACCCGTAGACGACAAAGCCGGATGCGCATGGTACTCAGCATCCGGCAGATCGTGGACAACACCCTCAAGGTTTGGCGGCATCGTCCACCCCCGCGTCGTAGCTGTTGCGACGCCCAGATGCCCGGTACGCCAACGTCTGAATTACGCCCTGAGGAAGCGGTTCGGGGTAGCGGTTGATTGTCGCTTTTCTCCGCACCTCAACCGTTCCGTTCTCGTGAATCCACCAAAGACCAGCACCGTAAACAGGGGGGCGCTCAAGTAGCCCAGCGGGGACCGCGTACACGAACCGATGAGTCACCAGCGCCCACGGCCGGACCTTTGCCCACGATTCGCGCCGAGCATCGGCGACGGACACCTTGACTTCGATAGCGGTACGTTGCAGCGTCTCGAACATGAGGGCATCGATCCTGCGCGTGCTCGGTTCCCTAACCTCGGGATCGAGGGAGGAAATGGCCGTTTCGTCTTTGATCGTCAGCTCGGTGACCATCGCAGCATTTCGATGTGCGACCCGCAATGCCGCGATTACCTCGGAGGACAGCATCGGTCCTCCTTATCGTCTGCCGCGTTGATGTACCGTTCACCGGTCGCATCTGTGTCCAACGGCTCATCAGTCATGGTCGTTCTCCTTCGTGGAATGCGATCAGGTCGTGAACTTCACCGATCGTGTCGCCGAACAACTTGGCCGAGTTCTTTACGGCCACGAACTGGTGGTGGTAGTAGGCGTGCTGGTCGTCGTCCCAGTTCGTCGGACGCACCCGCCAACGCGTATCAGACATCCTTCAGCCCGGTCAGCTTGATGGAGACGGCCTCAGCGCGGTCGCGTATCTTCCACGCCTGATCCTCGGTGGCGATGTAATAGAGAAGGTCACTAAGTTCGTCCGCGAATTCGAAGATGGCGTTCACTTCCGTTCCGTGCGGGTTGAGTTTGAGTAACGCCGCTGCGGCGTGAATGCTTCGTGCCTGGGTCATGCGAGTCTCCGGATCTTGATGTCAACGCCAGACGCCTTTGCCTTGTTCTCGCTGGCGCGCAGTCGGTTACATGTCCGGCATTTTCGGCCGGCGTTGTAGTAGGTGTTTTGAGGGGTGTAGTCGTGCCCGGATGGGCACTGCTTTTTCCTGGCGTTCTCGTGCGTGCCGTGGGATAGTGCGTCCCGGGCATTCGCGGCATGCGTGTCCCACCGCAAGTTCTCGATGCGGTTGTCTGCGGGGTCGCCGTTGTTGTGGCAGCCCTCGGTACCGGCTGGTGGCGCGCCGACGAAAGCCAGGAGCACGAGCCTGTGTACTAGCCAGGTGGTCTCGGAACCATCGACACATATCTGGACTCTCATGTGCCCGCTGCGGGACGGCCGGGCGGCCAGCGTCCGACCAGGTCGGATCTTCTCGGAGTTCTTCCAGGCGCGGGACACTGACCTGATCCGCCCGGCGGAACTTGCTTCGTAGTACCCCTCGAGCCCGGGGATCGCTCGCCATTCTTCGTTCACGCTAGCCGCCTTACCTTTACGTCGACCCCCGCGCCTTCATCCGCATATTTCTTGACTGCATGCAGCGACAAAACCAGGCTGTCATCAGTCCAAACCCTTGCCGCAGTCAACGCATCCAGGACAGCGCGGGAGAGCTTGTCCACATCGGGCCGGGTGGTTGGGTGCACACGTTTCACCGTTTTGGGTCGTGGTAGCCAGAAGTCGAGTAGCACGTACACGGCCTCATCGAAACCTTCGCGACCGGATAACGCGTCAACAGCGGCGGCGGTGACCGTTTTGCGCCACGGTGCCAACTTCTTGTTCGACTCGTAGATGCGGCCGAAACGCGACACGGCATGCGAACCCTGCGGTACCGGTGTGCCCTCGACCGTGAAGTAGAGGGTTTCCAGGTCGTTCATGATGCGTCTGCTTTGTGTGACAGGACCGCACCAACCGCGACCAGGATCAGCGCCGTCACACCCGCACCACTACTACCCGACACTGCTGCCGCACCGAAAAGGATGATGGCTGCAACCCATGCGGTCACAGCCATCCGGCCCAACAGTTGCGTATGCGACAAATGATGCCGCGGGGTGTGAATGGTCATCCCTCTACCTCCCGTGCATAGAACCGCAGATGTGAGTAATGTGCGGACAACGCTTCAACAATGTCGTCAGCGTCAGCGTCGTTCGATGCCCACGCGATAGGCAGATCGCCTTGATAGATGGCCCAGTTCACGTGTAGTCCTCCCATTCGATGTCGTATCCGTCTTGTTCAAACTCGCCACGATGCACCCACCCACAACTCGGGCATATCCACGTCAACGGCAACACAAGTTCCGGGTTGTCAGTGAACTCGGCATCACCATCGAACGGACACACAGTGCACGAGAAAACGGCAATTTCAGTCATGGGGCGCCTGCGCGTCCAGCCCCAGCCGATCCCGGCACCACTTACAGTCAGGATCAACGTCGCTCCGCAGATCCCACGTCACCCGGTATCCGCAATACGACCAGGGCAGGTTCGAGTCGGGCCGGATCGCATGACGTCTGCCGCGCATTGCCGCCTTAGCCGTCTCTGTCATGCGACGTGTCCCATGAGTCCGGCGATCAACACCAGCAAACCGGCACCCAAAACCAGGGTGATGATCAGCGACGGCACACGCGACTTCCGCGAGCCGTAATCCTGCTCATCCGGGGTCATGAGCGCATCTCTCCGAAGAGCATTGCCCGGAGCATGCCCAGTTCGGCGGGGCTGCCAGCGAACCGCACAACCTGCCGGTCAGCAGCACCAGCCGCGATCCGTGCAGCTTCACGATCCTGCTCAACTTGCGACGGTGACAGTGTTGCACCAGCCAAATCAGTTGCCTCGATATACACGAACGGTCCCTTCCCGATATTTGCGCAACGTTTCGATGATCAAAGCCCGCGGGTACAACGCCGGATGTCCGGCGAGCTGAAACAGGGCAGCGTCAATGGCTTCCTCGGCCGCATCAAGCCGGACGCGCGCAGGCACCCAATACTCATGACGGCTCGCGTAGTACTCACAAACTCGGCACGGATCAGCCATCAGAGGTTCTCTCCAATCTCAGGTGGGAACTCAGCCAACATGTCGTCAAACGTGTTGAACATGGGAACATCCGGATAGTTGTGCGCCACCAACGCGGTACGGTCACGGTCCGCGATCTTCACCTCGGAAATGCACAAGGCGACAATTCGTGCCAGGGACGCGCGGAACCCGCGCGTCCCCAACATGACCTCTTTGCCCCAACCCTCAATCACCCCGGACACGCGGCCCGGATAGTGGTAGTCGTCGCTGGCTTCCGCGTATGCATAGAAACCGTGACGGCACACGTCCATGCCGTGCCCCTCGGGCAGGTGGTGGTATTCGGGTTGCGTGTACGGCGGCAGGTAGAAGGACGCTGGGGGTGGTTGGTGACGGCACTCCGCCACATTCACTCCCGGAGTCCACACCTGCTTGAAGACCACTCCCGTCAGGAACCCGTTCTGGTTGATGAGGAAGGATCTTGCCCCACGGAACACGCCGGCCACGAACCCGCGACTATCGAACTGTTCCGGAATGGAACTCTGCGATGCCATGTCTTCACGCCGGTACTGGTTCTTCGGCGGGAACGGTCGACGGAATCTCGACGGGCTCCGACTCGACGATCTTCTTTTCCTCGCCGATGTCGCCAGCCCGGGGTGCGGTGAGCGTGTACATGATGACTCCTTTACAGTTCGATAAATTTGATGTCGGATGATGGGAAGAACGATCCGCATGCGCCACATAACGCAAGTGGCATCATGCGGTGCACAAGCGCCCGCCCATGACAGAGGAGGAACGGTGGGCAGCCGCACGGCGACACTAGAAGCCACCGGGCAGGGCCACCATCGTGACCTTCTGTGCCCGCGGGGTGTTCGCTTCCCTCACACGCGGGTTCTTTGTTCAGGTCGACGTCGAGGATGATGTCAACCAGTTCGTCAGTCGATGCGGCCATGAGCTGCGCACCCCTCCAAAGACTGTTCGATACGGGCAACCTCACCGATGCGCCACGACTCCGTGTGCATGGTGTCTGAGTGACCAACCTGTAGGTGGTCGAGTGCGGCGGCGTCCATGATTGGTTCCTTTCTGTTGGTGGCCCTGACCCGAGTTCGAACGGGTAGGCGTCTCCGCCCGCATTTGATTGCTGCCATGCCCTGGCAAGAGCCGTACAGAACGGACGCCGGGTGAGCGAGAGATGGGGAGCAAGCCGCAAGGTCGCCCAGATTCCACCCTGTGGCCCGGTTCGCCGACGCCCGTTCTTGTGGCCGCCGAGGGGTTCGAACCCTCACGCCTTACGGCACGTGATTTTGAATCACGCGTGTATACCTGTTCCACCAGGCGGCCTCCGGAGTGGATCGGGGAGGATTCGAACCTCCGACCAGGGATACAGCCCGCTTACGCGGCCCGGGGTGCTGCCCTTTGCTCTGCCACTGAGCTACCGACCCATTTGGCCCTTCAACGCTGGGGTGCAAGACCCGCTTACGACGTTCCATCAGGCCGCTCGTCAACGATGGGACCCCGTGACACATGGTCACCACGCCCACTTACACGCTCCCTAGAGCCTTCCCGCTCATAGCGGGGACAATCCGACCAGCCGATCAGGCGCCAACTCACGACGCCCGCTAAGCCAATCCAGCTGAATCTCTGTGGAGTTATGACCGTTCCCCTTGAGCGCCGCGAGTCAACGGGGCAGGAAACGGAGCTGTTTAGTTGCGACGCCCCGAAAATGGGCGCAGTGATCCACCCCGGCAACGAACCGGGCATGACCGATGTGTGGACCTTGGAGCGGGTCGCCTAGTGGGGCGGCTCGTAGGGGAGTGAGTTCAGCCACGCTTCAATGTCGGTGGCGAGGATGACCGGTTTACGGTTCGCGTACCTGCGGGTCAAATCACCGCGCGCGCACAGGTCGTTGATGACCCGTTCCGAGTATCCGGTGGCTTCGGCGGCGCCTGCGATCGAGTATGCGAGAGGCTGCGGCCGTGGGGTCAGGTTGGGGGTGTTCATGCGTGGGCCTCAACTCTGTCGAGGAAGTCCTGCATGGGCAGTTCAAGGAAGACAACAATGTCTTGGAGTTCTTCTGCGAGGAACGGTTTTTCGCCGGCGAGTCTCCGCGTCAACGTGTAAGGGCTGATACCCGTCGCTTCAGCGAGAGACTTTTTGGTCTTTCGTTGGCGTGCGAGTTCAGCCCTTACCTCCGCTGCGATAGCGGTTCTTCTGCCGGTGTGCCGTTCCATATGGAAATCATGACACTGAAATGGAACGGACGCAAGCATAATTGCGAAATTCGTTCTATATGTGTGAAAATTGTTCCATGCCAGGAGCTAGCAAGGCTGAACCGGGGGCGCTCACACGGGAGCTTGCGGCCATTTTGCGCGCCAAAATTGCGCGCGACAACGTGTCAGTAACGAATTTGGCGGCGTCGGTGAATGTGTCCCGACCGCAGATGTCGAAACTGTTATCGGGTCAGAAACAGTTCGATTTGGAGTTGCTGGACGATATTTGTCAGGCGCTGGGGCTGAGCTTCATTGACACGCTTGTTGAAGCGGACGCTGAGTCCACGGCCCGCAAGTTGGGTTGAGCCTGCCAGCACGGCCATTCGAGCAGCCATGCTTCGAGGTCCGGTTTGAGGATGACCGCTTTGTCGCGGATGACGCGCGAGGTTAGTTCGCCGGAGCTGATTGCCTTCACGATGTCGTCCTCGTTGACGCATGTTGCCTCTGCGGCTTGTTTGATTGTGAAGGCCAGTCTCGCCATTACCACCCCTATGTTGCTGTGAACTGATACAGGGATAGTAAGGCGGGGGTAGGACAGTCGCTACACCTCTTGATGTCGAGATACCAGCGGACAGGGTTCGTACTTCCGCGTGTTTTCAACGTTTTCTGAATAGTTGAGGGTTCTCTCAACGAAACACGCCCCCATAATTGGGGGCGTGTCAGGTTTGAAACGTGCAAACTTTCGACCGGTTTCGTACCGGCGGTACGGTTACTCCTCCAACTCGAACCGTGCAGACAGGTCTTCCATCGCCCGCGACAGTTGCGCCTTATCCACGTGCTGATACTTCATGGTGACGGCGTACGAGTTGTGTCCGAGGATCTCCATGATGACCCGTTCGGGAACGCCTGCCTTTAAAAGGAGTGACGCGGTTGTGTGGCGTGCGTCGTGGAGGCGTGCGTCGGGTACGCCGGCGCGGGCGAGGACAGCATGCCAGGCTTTGTTGTCGTGGCTGGGTTGGATGGGTGCACCGTCGAGGGGGAGCAGGTTGCCGCGTTTGTCGCGTTTGGGGTCGGCGGTCCATACAAGCCCGTGTGGGTTGGGTTCGGTGACTGCTGTGCTGATGCGCAGTTCGATGAATGACCGCAACGGTTCGACCAGGGGGATGATCCGCCACCCGCTGTCCGATTTGGGGCGGGTCAACCAGATCGACCCTTGCAGGTGCCGGTATTCGAAGTCGTCGGGGAAGTCCATGAGTCGGTCGGGGCATTCGGATGCGCGTTTCCTGCCGCATTTTCCGCCGCATCCGTGGTCCCAGGTGAGTTGCTGCAACTGCCACGACAGGTCGAGTGTGTCGGTGACGCGTTCGATTTCGAGGCCGATCGTTTCACCTTGTCGGGCGCCGGTGAGTAGGGCGGCAGCCCACCGTGACCCTAGCCGGTCGTCCTGCACCGTTTGGAGTACTTTCAGGCCGTGTGCGGCTGACAGTACGGTGAGCGAGGGTCGGCCCTTCCGGGGGGCGTCTGTGAGTGTTGCGACGTTCCTGCCGATGAGTCCTTCACGTACGGCGTCTCGGAGAGCGACCGACAGGATGCGGTGTGCGAGCAGCGCGGTGGATGGCGCTAACCCCTTGGCGCGCACATCATCATTTAGCCGTCGCACATCAGCCGGTGTGAGCTTCTCGAGACGCGCCTTGCCGATGGCGGGGATGATGTGGTTGCGGATCATGCCAGCCCAGTTCTTCGCCGGTTTCGGGCGCAGCGTTTTCACTTTCTCGGTGAACCATTTGTTCAACCACGCTTCGACGGAGAGTGTGTTGGTTGCGATGGTTCCGTTTTGTTCGAGTTCGCGGCGCATCTCTTTGAGTTTCGCGACCGCTTCTTTCTCGGTTTTCGCGGTGCGTACGGGGCGTGAACGTCCGGAGGGGGTGGCGATACTGATGCTTGCACACCAACGCTGGTCAGACTCGCGGAAGTAGACAGAACCACTACCCTTCGTACGCGGGGTGACACTAGCCATTGGTCTTGCCGATGACTTCGGAAACCCAGGCCCACGACCTCTTGCCCGATGCTGTCACAAGGTAGACGACCGGTGCGGATTGGGGACGATTGTCCTGATCGAAGGCAACCATCCTGCCGAATGATTCGATCCGCTGCGGGACGCGGCGGCCTCGGACAACGACCCAATCATCAACATTGACATCTTCAAACGCTACCGGGATGCGCATGTTGGTGATCCTAACTCTCGATGTAGGCGCCGTAACCGACGCGCGTTGTGTTCCGTTTGCATGGGGAGAGCCCCGTCCGGCCGCGCCGAACAGGGCTCTCACTCATCCGCTTTCCCAACCCCATTGTCTTGATCCCTTCATCATTGAAGAAGTCTTCTGGCATGGGCTGACCAGAGGTCGCCCGCGATAACTCCGACATGGGTGTGGTTACGTCTTCTTCGGTATGGGCGAGTAAACTCGTTCACGTTCCTTCTCCTTCTGCATAAGGGGGTGGAGCTGGGCTTCGGATTTAGACCATCCGGAGCCCTCTTTCTTTTGGCACTATAGCCATTTTGTTAGCCCTGCGCATGTCCTTGCATGCGCTGGCATGCAACTTGACTTCCGCGTGTTGCTGCGGATGTCCCGTTCCATAAGGAAAATATAGCACGAGTTAGGAACGACTTCTCACTCGTAATGAGAAGGTCAAGGGTTCGATTCCCTTGGGCGGCTCCACCAGCCCCGTCTCCGGACGGGGCTTTTTCCGTGCCAGACTGTGCAAGAAATCCGTGCCAGCACGGGGTCGACTGCCCTGTCTCCGGCGTACTCTGGTCAGAAGTTGAGCATCATTCAGGTTCGGCAGGACTGTTGTCAGCCGGACTCGTGGACGGAATCCGCGACCGCCGTGTGCGGGAGCGGGCCGCAGCGCGAACCCGAAACTCCACACGCGCCAGAGGCCTGTGACGCACAGCACCCGCAGTCCGGGATCCGAGTCCGGGACAGGGAACGGGAACCGGAACCGCACAGCCGCAGGGGCGCATCCCGCACCACACCAGGTGCCCACTCGCCTGTCGAGGTTGTCATGAGCTTGTTCCGCACATCCACGTACCGTGGGGTCGGCGTCGCCGCGTCCATCGCGACGGCCATCGGTCTCGTCTTCGGCGGGCTGGCCATCGCCGGCCCCGCCAGCGCAGACACCATGCCGCCGAATCCAGCCAACCCGGCCACTCCGCCGACGGTCAGCGCGCAGGCGCTGCCCACCACGCAGATCGACGGTGTCGCGTGGGCGCAGGTCGTCGTAGGGAACACGGTCTACGTGGCAGGCAAGTTCACCACGGCACGTCCAGCCGGGGCGCCGGCCGGGTCCAACACGACGCCGCGCAGCAATCTGCTCGCGTACAACGTCGCCACCGGCGCCCTCATCTCCACCTTCAACGTTCCGCTGAATGCTCAGGCGCTGGCGATCGCGGCCACGCCGGACGGCTCCCGCGTGTACGTCGGAGGCGATTTCACCACGGCAGGCGGTGGAAACTACTACCGCATCGTCGCCATCAGCACCGCAACGGGCCAGATCGTCAGCTCGTTCCGGCCGATCATGGAGAGCCAGGTGCGCGCCCTCGCCGCGACCAACACCGCCGTCTACGCCGGCGGGACGTTCTCGAGCGTCAACGGCGCCTCCCGTGGCTACATCGCCGAGATCAACGCATCCAACGGGGCATTGATGACGACGTTCGCCGCGAGCGCAGACTACGTCGTGGATGCGCTCGCCGTCAGCCCGGACGGCACCAAGCTGTACGCGGGCGGCCGGTTCCAGAACATGAACGGCAGCTCCCACTACGGCCTCGCCATGCTGAACGGCACGACCGGCGCGAACCTGCCGTTCCCCGCCAACTCCGTGGTGCGGGATGCGGGCACCCAGGCGGGCATCACCACTCTCGTCGCCACCTCGGACAGGGTGTACGGCGCCGGCTACGTGTTCGGATCGGGCGGCAACCTGGAGGGCAGCTTCGCCGCTGACGCGAACACCGGAGCGTTGATCTGGCTGGAGGACTGCCACGGCGACACGTACAACGTCTATCCGCTCGGCGACGCATTGTACGCGGTGGGTCACCCCCACGACTGCCGCAACGTCGGCGGCTTCCCCGAGACCAACCCGCGCACCTTCCACCACTCCATCGCGTTCTCGAAGGCGCGGACGGGCACGCTCACGAACGACGGCAACCGCAGCTACTTCAACTTCTCAGGGCAGCCGTCCCCGTCGCAGCTCAACTGGTTCCCCGACTACGTGACGGGGTCGTTCACCGGCCAGGGCCAGGCCGCGTGGAGCCTGGCGGGCAACAGTCAGTATCTCGTCGTCGGCGGCGAGTTCCCGTTCGTGAACGGCGTCGCGCAGTACGGCCTCACCCGTTTCGCCTTCGACAGCGTCGTGCGCAGCAACGTCGGACCGAACAACAACACGGCACTCGCGCCGAACGCGACCTCGCCGACGGCCGGGCAGGCCAAGGTCACCTGGACGTCGACCTACGACCAGGACAACACCAACCTGAACTACAAGCTGGTCCGCGATGGCAACACCGCCAGCCCGGTCTACCAGGCCAATCAGCTCTCGACCTTCTGGAACCGGCCGGCCATGAGCTTCACCGACACCGGGCTCGCGGGCGGCAGCCAGCACACTTACACCCTGTATGTGACCGACCCGGACGGCAACCAGATCAACCGAGCGGGCAACACCGTCACCATCGCCGGCGGAGGAGCGAACCAGAACCCGGTAGCTTCGTTCGTGGCGACACCGGATGGGCTGTCCGTGTCCGTCGACGGGAGCGCATCCAGTGATCCTGACGGCTCGGTCGCCGCGTGGGCCTGGACGTTCGGCGACGGAGGAACAGCGACGGGCGCGACCGCCGGGCACACATATGCCGCAGCGGGCACGTACACGATCACGCTGAAAGTCACCGACAACCGCGGTGGCCAGGCCACCACATCCAAGCCGGTCACCGTGACGGCGACCGCCAGCACCACGGTGGCCAGGGATGCGTTCGAACGGTCGGTCGCGACCGGCTGGGGATCCGCGGAGGTCGGCGGGACGTGGGCGGGAGCCGGTGATGCGTCTGCATACGCGGTCGGCTCTGGCACCGGCCAGATGGTCGATCCCGCCGGCGTCACCAAGACGGAGACGCTGAACGCGGTGTCGTCGAACCGCACAGACACCGCGGTCACGTTCACCACCGACGTCGCGTCGTCCGGCGGCGGGATCTTCGTCTCGGCCATCGGGCGGCAGGTGGGATCCATCGGCTACGAGGGTCGAGCGTGGATCAGCGGGAGCGGGGCCGTGCAGGTGCAACTGCTGCAGGGTGGGAACACGCTCCAGGCCGTGCCTGTCAGCGGCCTCACATATACGGCGGGGCAGCAGCTCACCCTACGTGTGCAGGTGTTCGGCACATCGCCGACCACCGTGCGGGCCAAGCTGTGGCCTGCCATCCAGGCCGAACCGGCCGCATGGCAGGCGAGCGTGACCGACACGACGGCCACCCTCCAGGCCACCGGTTCCGTCGGGCTGCGCACCTACCTGTCCGGCGCGGCGACGCTCACGCCGGTGAGGGCGAAGTTCGACAACTATCTGGTGTCCGTCGTGCCGTAACCGACACGGCGTCTGCGGCGGAGGGGACCGGCAGAGCAGAGGCACCGCACGCAGCCCCGGCACAGGCAGATGGACTGACGGGCGTGGAGGGCGCACAGAATGCACGAGACGATGTCGGGAGAAGGCACTGATCGGAGTGGGTCGGCGGGGGCGCATGGACGCCGCTACCGATCGCTCGACGGGCTGCGAGGTGTGGCGGCGCTGTCCGTCGTGCTGTACCACTCGCTGCTCGTCGTGCCCGCTGTCTCCGTGCTCTACGTCGAGAGGACGGACCCGGCGCCGCTGACGCCGGAGTGGTGGCTGTTCCGCACGCCGTTCCGCCTGATGATGCCGGGGCACGAGGCCGTGCTGATCTTCTTCGTGCTGTCCGGATTCGTCCTCACCCTCCCGCTGCTCACGCACCGGCAGAATCCGCGTAGCATCCTGGCGTACTACGCGCGACGCATCCTCCGGCTCTACATCCCGGTGTGGGGAGCGGTGGCGTTCGCTCTCCTGCTCGCCGTCGCCGTGCCGCGCGACCCGTCGACGGGCGGTAGCTGGTTGGCCACACACGTCGCTCCGACGTTCTCCGCCGTCTGGCACGACCTCGTGCTGGTGCTCGGCACCTCCAACCTGGACAGCCCGCTGTGGTCGCTGACGTGGGAGGTGTGGTTCTCGCTGCTCCTGCCGGTCATGTATCTGCTGCTCAGGGTCGCCCGGGTGCACGACTGGTGGCTCGGCGGCATCGCGCTCCTGATCGCTCTGTCGGCGATCGCGCGCTTCCCCGCGGTGATCGACGCGCTGCCGCAATCGTGGCTGACCGGCGGGATGCTGCAGTACCTGCCCGTGTTCGGCATCGGGATGATCATCGCGACACGACGGGACACGATCGCAGACCTCGCCGCGCGCATCCGGAGCTGGTGGCCGTGGATCGCCGGCGCGTTGCTGCTGCTGATCGCACCCAGCCTGGTGCCGACGGGTCCCGCATACACACCCGTAGCGGCGGCGCTCGCCGCTGTGAGCCTCGTCGGTGTCGCCGGGGTGGTGGTCGTCGCCCTGGAATCGCCTGCGCGGAGGGCGCTGGAGACGCGGCCCGTGCAGTGGGCGGGCACGCGCTCATTCAGCATCTACCTCATCCACGAGCCGATCCTGGTGGCCGCCGCCCTGCTCACCGGAGCCGACGCGTGGGTGCCGTGGCTGTTCCTGGCGCTCGCCGCCGTTCCGCTGATCCTGGTTGCGGCAGAGGGCTTCTATCGCGCGATCGAACGACCGTCGATGCTGCTGTCGCAGCGGGTCGGCAGGGCGATCGCGACGTCCCCTCCTGCGCGGCCGGCGCATGGGGCGCAGGAAGCGCCGATCCGGGATGCGACGACCGAGCCCGTTCGCGCTCCCAGAAAACGCAGGTAATATACCCGGATGCGCGAATCGGACACGCCCGATACTGGCATGTCGAACGGCTCTGAGCCTGACTCGACCGACACCCCCGCCACCATCGTCCCCCAGACGGACTCCCTCGACACGAGCGAGCCCGCGACCTCGTCGACCCGCGCCGCGCGCCGGTCGGAGGAGCGAAAAGGGGCTGGTGCAGGAGCAGGCGCCGCACTCGGCGCCGGGCTCGGAGGCGTCCTGACGGCCATCAGGAGGCACCCGAAGGCGTGGATCATCGCCGGCGCCTCCGCGGCGTTCGTCATCCTCGGTGCAGGCTCGGTCGCTCTTGGCGCGACCGTCGGCTCGCCCGCCGAGGCAGCAGCGGTTCCGACCCACAGCGCCAGCGCGACACCGACGCCGACGCCCACCAAGACCGCGGACCCCGTGCGCCCCGTCCCGGCCAACCAGCCGGCAGCCGCCAGGGTGCGCACCTGCTCCGTCGCCGGCCTGTCGCAGGACGGCCGGCTCGGGAACCTCGAAGCCCAAGTGGTGGATGCGCGCACCGGCGAGGTCCTGTTCGACCGCAACGGCGGCAAGCCAGGCCCTACCGCGAGCGTGCTCAAGACCCTCACCTCCGCCGCAGCCCTGCAGGTGCTCGGCCCTGACTACCGGGTGTCGACCACGGTGGTGAAGGGGAGCGTGCCCGGCCAGATCGTGATCGTCGGAGGCGGGGACGTCACGCTTTCGCGCCTCCCGGACGGCCAGGCATCCTTCTACACCGGCGCCCCGAAGATCCAGGATCTCGCGAACCAGGTGACGCAGGCGATGGGCGGCCAGCCGATCACGTCGATCGTCACGGACACGTCGCTGTTCGGCGGCCCGGTCTGGCAGCCGAGCTGGGACGAGCAGGAGGAGCGCGTTGTCGAGGGTTCGACGTCGTACATCACCGCCCTGCAGGTCGACGGCGACCGCGACGACCCGACCGCTGTCGAGTCTCCGCGCAGCACCGACCCCGTCGGGCGTGCCGTGCAGTACTTCCAGCAGTACCTCGGCACCAACGTCCCCGTGACGGCAGGCACGGCCCCCGCAGGCGCGCAGCAGATCGCGGCGGTGCAGTCGCAGCCGGTCACGACGCTGATCGACCAGGCGATGCGCGTCTCCGACAACACGATCATGGAGGAGCTCGCCAGACTCGTCGCGATCAAGACGGGCGCGGGCAACACCTTCGATGCGGAGAACGCGGGGGTGCTCGCCGCTTTGAAGCCGTACGGGATCGACACCACGGGCATCCACATCGCGGACGGATCCGGTCTGAGCGCGGACAACGCCGTACCGCCGTCCTACCTCACGCAGCTCTTCATCAAGGTGCTCAACAAGCAGAACGGCCTCGGCGTCGTCTACGACGGCCTGCCCGTCGCCGGCCAGTCGGGAACGCTTGGGCCCGGCTACAACCGGTTCACCGGTGCGAACGCGGCCGCCCGCGGAGCCGTGCTCGCGAAGACGGGCTGGATCGACAACGGGTACACCCTGTCCGGGATCGTGAACGCGGCGGACGGCACCCCGCTGACCTTCGCCGTGTTCGCTCTCGGCAATGTGGGAGACAATGCCAAGCAGGCGATCGACACGCTCGTCACCGGCTTCTACACGTGCGGCGGCAATCTCTCCAACCAGTAACGGAGGCGACCATGGGCAAGGCCCTGTTCATCATCGACGTGCAGAACGACTTCACAGAGGGCGGGGCACTCGGAGTCGAGGGGGGAGCAGCGGTCGCCGCCGGCATCAGCGGCTACCTCGCCGCTCACTCCGGCGAGTATGCGGCGATCTTCGCGAGCCGTGACTGGCACGACGCAGACAACGACAACGGCGGACACTTCGCCACGGACGCGGCCCCCGACTTCGTGCACACCTGGCCGCGGCACTGCGTCGCTGGCACCACAGGGGCCGACTACC
Source organism: Leifsonia sp. Root227 (assembly GCF_001428745.1). Lineage (GTDB taxonomy): Bacteria > Actinomycetota > Actinomycetes > Actinomycetales > Microbacteriaceae > Leifsonia. Next base: position 795,183 of record NZ_LMIO01000001.1, read on the forward strand.
ACCCGGCCCTCGACACGTCGGCGGTGACCTTCCACATCCGCAAGGGCCAGGGTGTACCGGCGTACTCGATCTTCGAAGGCCGCACCGAGGCCGGTTCGAGCGTGCACAACCTGCTCGACGAGCACGGCATCGACCAGATCGACGTGGTCGGCATCGCGACCGACTACTGCGTGCGCGCGTCTGCATTGGATGCGCTGGGTCACGGTCAGCGCGTCCGCGTCATCACCGACCTGGTGGCGGGGGTCGCGCCGGAGTCGTCGGAGACGGCGCTGGCAGAGCTGGCGCACGCTGGCGCGGAGCTGATCGTCTCCCGCTGACCGGGCGGCGGGAACGCGGACACGACGGGCAGCGGTGCACCTGCGCGGCGCGGCATCCGCAGGCGCTGGCGCTCCTCCCGATATGCGCGCTAAGCTGATTACTACCTTGGCTAGCTAATCTCGGAGGCGCAGATGAAAACCCGATCCGACTGGACTCCGGCCCGCTGGCTACGGATCGTGCTGCCCGCCGTCGTCATCGTGATCTGGCTGATCGCCGCCGGTGTCGGCGGCCCGACCTTCGGCAAGCTCTCCTCGGTGTCCGAGAACGGCCAGGCCGCCTTCCTGCCCGCCAGCGCAGAGTCCACCGAGGTGCAGGACTGGCAGAAGAAGTTCACCGACTCGAACGCGATCCCCGCCATCGTCGTCGTGCAGTCGGACACCAGCATCCCGTCGTCGTCGCTCCAGGACTACGCCGCCCTCGGAGTGAAGCTCGGCCAGGTCGACGGCGTGCAGCAACCGGAGGGGGATGCGCAGACCAGCGTCGCGGGACCGATCCCCTCGGAGGACGGCAAGGCTGTCGAGTTCATCGTGCCGATCGCGGACTCGGACAACGTCAAGACGGTCGTCGCGGAGTTGCGAACCGTCGTCGCGGACAATCTCCCGGACGGCACCCAGGGCTGGGTGACGGGCCCCGCCGGTCTCACGGCCGATCTGGTCAACGCCTTCGGAGGCATCGACGGCATCCTGCTGCTGGTGGCCGTCGGTGCGGTGTTCGTGATCCTGCTGCTGGTCTACCGGTCGCTGGTTCTGCCGTTCCTGGTGCTGTTCACGTCGATCTTCGCGCTGTGCGCGGCGATCCTGGTCGTCTACCTGTTCGCGCTGTGGGGCTGGATCAAGCTCAGCGGGCAGAGCCAGGGCATCCTCTCGATCCTGGTGATCGGCGCGGCCACCGACTACTCGCTGCTGCTCGTCGCCAGGTACCGGGAGTCGCTCGAGCACGTCGAGTCCCGGTGGGCGGCCATCGGACGCGCCTGGCGCGCCGCGTGGGAGCCGATCGCCGCTTCCGGCGCGACGGTGATCCTGGCGCTGCTGTGCCTGCTGTTCTCCGACCTCAACTCGAACAAGAGCCTCGGCCCCATCGCAGCCATCGGCATCGTGTTCTCGCTGCTGTCCGCGCTCACACTGCTGCCGATGCTGCTCGCCGCGTTCGGCCGCGCGGCGTTCTGGCCGTTCCGTCCGAAGTTCGTCGGTGAGCGGCCGGCCGAGCACAAGCACGCCGATGGCGTGCGCATCGCGGGGCTCGAAGGCATCGGCGGCCTCTGGCGCAGGGTCGGCACGCTCATCGCGCGTCGGCCGAGGGCGACCTGGATCGTGGCGCTCGTGCTGCTGGCCGCGTGCGCGGCAGGAGTGACGCAGCTCAAGGCGAACGGGGTGCAGCAGTCCGACCTGGTGCTCACGCAGTCGGACGCCGCGGACGGGCAGAAGATCGTGGCGAAGCACTTCGACGCCGGCTCCGGCAGCCCTGTCCTCGTGGTCGCGAAGGAGAGCGAAAAGGACGCAGTGCTCTCGGCGGTGCAGGGGACCGACGGCATCGCGACGGCGTCCTTCTACACCGGGAACGTGCGACCTGCCGCGGTCACAGGGCCGGACCAGCCGGCGCAGACCGGCCCTGCGCCTGACCCGATCGTCAAGGACGGCCGCATCCTCATCAATGCGACCCTCTCGTCGGAGGCCGATTCCACCGCCGCTGAGCAGACGGTCCGCGACCTCCGCGAGACCCTCCCGAAGACCGACCCGTCCGTGCTGGTCGGCGGCGTGACGGCCATCGCCATCGACACCAACGACACCGCCCAGAGCGACCTGGCCAAGATCATCCCCATCGTGCTCGCCGTGATCCTGGTGATCCTGATGCTGCTGCTCCGCTCGATCCTCGCGCCGCTGCTGCTCATCGCGAGCGTGGTGCTGTCGTACGCGGCCGCGCTCGGCGTCTCGGCGCTCGTGTTCAACAACGTGTTCCACTTCCCCGGGGCGGATGCGGCCGTCCCGCTGTTCGGGTTCGTCTTCCTCGTGGCGCTCGGGGTGGACTACAACATCTTCCTGATGACGCGCGTGCGGGAGGAGTCCCTGCGCATCGGAACGCGCCCGGGCATCCTCCGCGGCCTCGGTGTGACCGGCAGCGTCATCACCTCGGCCGGCGTCGTGCTCGCGGCGACGTTCGCGGCGCTCGGCGTGATCCCGATCCTGTTCCTGGCGCAGATCGCCTTCATCGTGGCGTTCGGCGTGCTGCTCGACACGGTGATCGTGCGCTCCCTGCTGGTGCCGGCGGCGGCGTACGACATCGGGCGCGCGATCTGGTGGCCGTCGAAGCTCTGGCGGGATGCGTCGCACGAGGAACGACGGGGCGGGGAAAAGGAGCTGCCGGCAACGCGACGGGACTGACGCGCAATCCGCCGCCCGCGTCGCGCTGGGACTGGACAGAATGCGCAGCAGATAGGCTGTATCCACCGTCGGAATGGACAGGATGAGCAGCGCACGTTGTGCGTGTTGCCCACCGTATCCGCCCCTGCGAGAGTGGCGGCATGACCTTGACCACTCCCGAGAGCGCCGTGGGCGCGCGCGGCGACGATGCCGCGCTTCTTCGGCGGCTGTATCGCACGATGGTAACCGTGCGGCGGCTCGACCTCGATGGCGTCGCCATGCAGCGGCAGGGCATCGTGCCCGGCTACGCGCCGATGCGCGGGCAGGAGGCCGCCCAGGTGGGCAGCGCCGCCGCCCTCGATCTGGCGCGCGACTTCGCCTTTCCCACCTACCGTGAGCTGGGCGTCGCGGTGACGATGGGCGTCGACCCCGTCGCATACCTCGCTTCGCACCAGGGGGCGTGGCACGGCGGCATGTGGGATGCGGCCGCCGCGCGGCTCGCGCCGATCAACGCCGTGGTCGGCGGGGCCGTCACGCACGCCGTCGGGTGGGCGCTCGGCGCGAAACTGGACCGCAACGGTGGATGCGCTATCGCCTACTTCGGCGACGGCGCCAGCTCGCAGGGCGATATCCACGAGGCCATGAACACCGCGGGCGTCTCGCAGCTGCCCGTCGTCTTCTTCTGTCAGAACAACGGCTGGGCGATCTCCGTGCCGACCAGCAAGCAGGTCGCGGGCGGCTCTGTCGCAGCGCGCGCGGCCGGCTACGGGATGCACGGGGTGCGCATCGACGGAAACGACGTCGTCGCCGTGTACGAAGCCACCCGCGACGCCCTGGACCGCGCCCGTGATGGCGGAGGCCCGACCGTGATCGAGGCGATGACCTACCGGCTCGGCCCGCACTCCACCTCCGACGACCCAGGCCGCTATCGCAGCCTGGACGAGGAGCAGAGCTGGCTCGCCCGCGACCCTCTCTCGCTCTGCGAGGAGCGGCTGCGCGCGACAGGAACCGTCGGCGACGACTTCTTCGCCGAGGTGTCCGACACCGCCAACGCGCTCACCGAGCGGGTGCGCGCGGACGTCGCAGCGCTCGGTGGCCGGCCGGGCGAGGAGATGTTCGATTTCGTGTTCGCCGACGCGCCTGCTGCGCTGCTCGGGCAGAAGAGGGCGTGGGAGGAGTCACGACATGGCTGAGGTCATCGCTCAGGTCAGCACGATGCAGCGGGCGCTGAACCGCGCACTGGACGACGCCCTGGCAGCCGACGACCGCACGCTCGTCTTCGGCGAGGACGTCGGAAAGCTGGGCGGGGTGTTCCGCGTCACGGACGGTCTGAACGCCAAGTACGGCGACGACCGCGTCTTCGACACCACGCTCGCCGAGTCCGGGATCATGGGCATGGCGGTCGGCCTCGCGATGGCGGGCTGGCGTCCCGTGCCGGAGATCCAGTTCGACGGGTTCTCGTACCCGGCCATCGACCAGATCGTCAACCAGGTGGCCAGGATGCACTACCGCAGCCGTGGCGCGTTCAAGATGCCGATCACGCTCCGGCTGCCCAGCTTCGGCGGCATCCGAGCGCCAGAGCACCACGGAGAGAGCCTGGAGGCGCTGTTCGCGCACGTTCCAGGGCTCAAGGTGGTGTCGCCATCGACGCCGGCAGAGGCGTACACGCTGCTCCGCCAGGCCATCGACGATCCAGACCCCGTGATCTTCCTCGAACCGAAGTCGCGCTACTGGCACAAGGCCGCAATGGACGAGGCCGAGCTGTCCGAGCGGCTGCCGGTCGGCGCATCCAGGGTGGTCAGGCAGGGCAAGCACGTGACGCTCGTGGCGTGGGGCGCGATGGTCGCCCGCTGCCTGCAGGCGGCAGAGCTCGGCGCGGAGGACGGTGTGGAGATCGAGGTGGTCGACCTGCGCTGGCTGAAGCCGATCGACGCGGACGGGCTCGCGGCCTCCGTCGCCAGAACCAGGCGCGCTGTGGTCGTGCACGAGGCTCCGCTCACGGCCGGGCTCGGCGCGGAAGTCAGCACGCTGATCACCGAACGCTGCTTCGACGACCTGCGCGCGCCCGTGCAGCGGGTCACGGGATGGGACGTCCCGTACCCGTCTCCCGTGCTCGAAGACGAGTACCTGCCGAGCATCGACCGCATCCTGGAAGCCGTTCAGAAGACCTTGGAGTACCGCCGTGGCTGAGATCACGTTCGCCCTTCCCGATCTGGGTGAGGGCCTGCAGGAGGCGACCGTGCTGGAGTGGCTGGTCGCCGAGGGGGACTTCGTCGAGCGGAACGCTCCTCTGGTCGAGGTCGAGACGACGAAGTCGGCGGTCGAGCTGCCGTCGCCGCAGGCGGGGACTGTCGCCCGGTTCCACGCGGCAGAGGGGGAGTCGCTGGAGGTGGGGGCATCACTCATCACGTTCACGGTCGACGACGACACCGCGGGTATCGTCGGAACCGTGCCCGTCGAGGAGGCGCCAGCGCGCCGCGTGCGCCTGCAACTGCCGGAGGACTGACCGCATGAGCACCGCCCGCACCGCCATCACCGCCGACGGGATGCGCATCGCATACGAGCGCCACGCTGGCGACGACCCCGTGCTCCTCGTCCACGGCTTCGCCACCACGGGCGCCCTCACCTGGGAGGCGACGGGATGGATCCGCGCTCTCGCCGAAGCCGGCCGCGGCGCCATCGTCCCCGACCTGCGCGGGCACGGCGGCAGCTCGGCGCCGCACGAGCCATCCGCGTACTCTCCGCAGCTCCTGGCAGGCGACCTGCTCGCCGTCCTGGATGCGGAGGGCCTGGACCGTGTGGACGTGGTCGGATACTCGATGGGGAGCTGGGTGACGCTCGCACTCGTCGGGATCGAACCGGAGCGCATCCACCGGGTGGTCGTCGGCGGCATCGGCACGGTCGAGCAGTTCGCCCGCTGGGGGGTGGATGCGGTCCGCTCCGCCCTGCTCGACGGTGCGGAGTCCGTGCCGCCTGAGTCGCCGCTCGCCCCGCTCCTGTCGTCGCTGCGGCAGGCGCCGGGCGTGGACACCACGGCGCTTGCCGCGTGCGTGGCCGGGATGGCCGCGCATCCCCTGCCGTTGGCGTCGAGCGTCCCGACGATGCTGGTCGTCGGAGACGTCGATCCTGTGACAGAAGGGCGGGAAGAGGCGGCGGCAGCGCTCGGCGCCGAACTGGTCGTGCTGCCGCGCAGAAACCACGTCACGACGCTGAGCGCGCGCGCCTTCAAGCAGGCTGCTCTGCCCTTCCTGGGAGCCGTCGTCAGCGTGTAGGTGTTCGCGCATCCTGGTCGTACGATGTGCGAGGACCGAAGGAGGCCGGATGTCGATCGACAAGCTGGATGCCGAGCTGATCGCACTGCTCACCGATGAGCCACGGCTCGGCGTCTTCGAGGCATCAAGGCGGCTCGGCGTCGCCCGCGGCACGGTGCAGGCGCGGCTGGACAGGCTGCAGCGCTCCGGCGTGGTCAAGGACTTCGCGCCGACCATCGACAGTGAGCGGCTCGGCTATCCGGTGACGGCGTTCGTGACGGCGGAGATCGCGCAGGGCGACAGGGACGTGACCGTCGTCGCCCACCTGAGCGAGATCCCCGAGGTGCTCGAGGTTCACACCATCACGGGCGCAGGCGACCTGATGATCCGCGCGGTCGCGCGATCCAACGCCGACCTGCAACGGGTGATCGACCGGATCGTCAGCGACCCGGGGATCACGCGCACCTCGACGGTGATCGCGCTGGCGACGAAGATCGACCATCGCGCCGTGCCGCTCGTGCTGGCGGCGGTGGACGAGCGGGAGACGGCCGCGGAGTGAGCATCGAAGCGGAATGAGGACCGAGACGACATGGGAGACGCGAACATGAACGAGCAGGAACTGCTGGCGAAGGTGCCGGGAACGCTGTACATCGGCGGCGAGTGGGTGGATGGGACATCGGGGAGGACCATCGCGGTCACCGACCCTGCAACCGGGGACACCATCAAGACCATCGCGGACGCCTCGGAGGAGGACGGCGCGGCAGCACTGGATGCGGCGGTCGCTGCCGCGGACGCATGGGCGGCGACCGCGCCTCGGGTGCGGGGCGAGATCCTGCGGAAGGCGTTCGACCTGCTGCAGGAGCGCCGCGACGAGTTCGCGCTGCTGATGACGCTGGAGATGGGCAAGCCGCTGGCCGAGGCGAGCGGCGAAGTGACGTACGGCGGGGAGTTCCTGCGCTGGTTCAGCGAGGAGGCCGTGCGCATCTCCGGCCGGTACGCCACCAGCCCGGAAGGCACCGGGCGGATGATCGTCTCGCAGCATCCGGTCGGCCCGTGCTTCCTCATCACGCCGTGGAACTTCCCGCTGGCGATGGCGACCCGCAAGATCGCCCCCGCTCTGGCCGCGGGATGCACGGTGGTGGTCAAGCCCGCCGCCCTCACGCCGCTGACCACGCTGTACTTCGCGAAGCTCCTGGAGGACGCCGGGCTGCCAGGCGGAGTGGTGAACGTGATCACCACCTCCACGTCAGGGAAGGTGTCCGGCCCGATCATCGCCGACCCCCGGCTGCGGAAGCTGTCGTTCACCGGGTCGACGGAGGTCGGCCGGTCTCTGCTGAAGCAGTCGGCGCAGAACGTGCTGCGCACCTCGATGGAGCTCGGCGGCAACGCGCCGTTCGTCGTCTTCGAGGACGCCGACCTCGACAAGGCCGTCGACGGTGCGATGCTCGCCAAGTTCCGCAACATCGGCGAGGCGTGCACGGCGGCCAACCGGTTCATCGTGCACGAGTCGGTCGCAGACGAGTTCGCGTCGCGCGTCGCGGAGCGGGTGCGCGGGATGCGCGTCGGCCGCGGCACGGAGGAGGGCGTCACGATCGGGCCGCTGATCGACCAGAATGCGGTCGACAAGGCCGCGACGCTGCTCGAGGATGCGGTCTCCCGTGGCGCGACGGTGCTCGCCGGCGGTTCGCGCATCCCGGGTGCCGGCACGTTCTTCGAGCCGACCGTGGTCACCGATGTCGCCGCAGGAAGCGACATCCTGCGCGAGGAGATCTTCGGGCCCGTGCTGTCGATCGTGCGCTTCCGCGACGAGGACGAGGCGGTGCGGATCGCGAACGACACGGAGTTCGGGCTGGTCTCCTACGTCTTCACGAAGGACCTCGCGCGCGGGCAGCGGATGATCGAGCGGCTGCAGACGGGGATGATGGGCCTCAACGTCGGCGTCGTCTCCAACGCGGCTGCGCCGTTCGGCGGGGTGAAGCAGTCCGGGCTCGGCCGCGAGGGAGGGCTGGAGGGCATCCACGAGTACCTCTCCACGAAGTACACGCTCACCCCCGACCCGTTCGGAGCCTGACATGGCGACAGAGGCGGTCATCGTCGATGTGATCCGCACCCCGTCAGGGCGCGGGAAGCCGGGCGGAGCGCTGTCGGACATCCACCCGGCCGACCTGCTCGCCGGGGTGCTGGCCGAGCTGGTGCACCGCATCGGGCTCGACCCTGCTCTCGTCGACGATGTGATCGGCGGATGCGTCACCCAGGCGGGCGAGCAGGCGGGCAACACCGCCAGGACGGCCGTGCTGAGTGCCGGCTTCCCGGAGAGCGTGCCCGCCGTGACGATCGACCGGCAATGCGGGTCGAGCCAGCAGGCGGCGGCGTTCGCAGCGCAGGGCGTCATCTCCGGTGCGTACGACATCGCGATCGCCTGCGGGGTGGAGTCGATGAGCCGCGCGCCGATGGGCTCGAACGTCGGGGGCGCATCCATCGGGGGAGCGCTGCTCACGCGGCGATACCCGGACGGGCTGGTGAACCAGGGGGTGGCAGCGGAACTTATCGCCGAGCAGTGGGGCTTCGAGCGGAGCGAGCTCGACGACTTCGCGGCGCGATCGCACGCTCTCGCCGCCGAGGCCGCCTCCTCTGGAGCGTTCGACGGCGAGCTTGTGGCCGTTCCGACGCCGGACAGCGGAAGCGTCACGGCGGACGAGACGATCAGGGCGGCGACGACCGCAGAGGCGCTCGCCAACTTGAAGCCGTCGTTCCGGACGGACGCGCTCGCCTCGCGCTTCCCGCAGCTCGACTGGCGGATCACGCCGGGGAACTCCTCCCCGCTCACCGACGGAGCGTCGGCGGCGCTGATCATGAGCGCCGAAGCCGCAGCGCGCCTCGGCCTGCGGGCGCGGGCACGGTTCCACAGCTTCGCAGTCGCGGGGAGCGACCCGCTGCTGATGCTGACCGGGGTGCTTCCCGCCACGCGGAAGGTGCTCGACCGCAGCGGCCTGCGTCTGGACGAGATCGACGCGTACGAGGTCAATGAGGCGTTCGCGCCCATCCCGTTGCTCTGGCAGCGCGAGTTCGACACAGAGCCGGCCAAGCTCAACCCGCACGGCGGCGCCATCGCGCTCGGGCACGCGCTCGGCTCGTCAGGCACCCGGCTGCTCGCCACGCTGCTGAGCGAACTCGAAGCATCGGGGGGCCGCTACGGCCTGCAGACCATGTGCGAAGGCGGAGGAACCGCCAACGCGACCATCATCGAAGTCCTCCGCTGAACGCGGCTTTCGGAAAGGGAATTACCATGCAGATCGACGGATGCTCCGCCATCGTCACCGGCGCAGCGAGCGGTCTCGGGAACGCCACCGCCCGTGCCCTCACCGAGGCGGGAGCGCACGTGGTCGTGCTCGACCTGCCCAGCTCGGAGGGCGAGAAGGCGGCGATCGCGCTCGGCCCGACGGCACGGTTCGTCGCGGCCGACGTGGCGAACGAGGACCAGGTGCAGGCGGCGGTCGACGTCGCCGCCTCGCTCGGCCCGCTGCGCGTGGTGGTCAACTGCGCGGGGATCGCGACAGCGGCCAAGGTGCTCGGGCGCGACGGCGTGCTGCCGCTGGAGCAGTTCGAGCGGGTGATCAGGGTCAACCTGATCGGCACGTTCAACGTCGTGCGGCTGGCCGGCGCTGCGATGGTGCAGACCGAGGCGGTGGGGGAGGAGCGGGGCGTGATCGTGAACACCGCCTCCGTCGCCGCGTTCGACGGGCAGATCGGCCAGTCGGCGTACTCGGCGTCGAAGGGCGGGGTCGCGGCCATGACGCTCCCGCTCGCCCGCGAGTTCGCCCGCGACCTCATCCGGGTGGTCACCATCGCGCCCGGCATCTTCGAGACGCCGATGATGGCCGGGCTCCCGCAGCCGGCTCAGGACTCGCTCGCCGCGCAGGTGCCGCATCCCTCCCGCCTCGGCAAGCCGTCCGAGTACGCCGCACTCGCCCTCCACATCGTCCAGAACCCCATGCTGAACGGCGAGACCATCCGCCTCGACGGAGCCATCCGCATGCAGCCCCGCTGACCAGCTCCGTCCTGTCCCCGTCTCTCCCGGGACGGGGTCAGGAGGCGGAGTGGGTTTCGAGGAAGGTGTAGACGTCGGAGTCGTCGACGCCCGGGAACGAGCCGGAGGGGAGCGGCGACAGGATGTGCGCGTGGAGTCGCGCGCTCGGCCAGGCCTGGCCCGCCCAGCGGCTCTCCAACGCTGCGGGCGGGCGCTTGCAGCACGACTCGTCCGGGCAGTGCGACTCCGCCCGTGCCGCCGTCTCGCGGCCGCGGAACCACTTGGCCTGGTCGAACGGCACCCCGACGCTGATCGAGAAGCCGCCGGCCGAGGTCGTGCCGGTCTGGGTCGCGCACCAGTACGTGCCGGCCGGAGTGTCGGTGTACTGGTACAGCTCCGTCGTGCGGTTGGTGTGCGTGAACGCCGAGCGGGCGCCCCACTTCCTGCAGACGATCTGGCCCTCGATCGACCCCGTCACATCCGTCGGCAGCGGCAGGCCGTCGTTCTCGTAGCCCTTGTACAGCGCGCCGTCGTCGCCGACGCGCAGGAAGTGCAGCGTCATGTCCAGGTGCGTGGTCGCCAGGTTGGTCAGCCGCAGCGCCGCCGCCTCGTGGGTGACGCCGAACGCATCCCGGAAGTCTTCTACCGCGATGTCCTTGTCCTGCTTGGCCTGCGCGAGGAAGCCGACGGCCGCATCCCTGGGCATCAGGCAACTCGCGGCGAAGTAGTTGATCTCCAGTCGCTGCCGCAGGAAGTCGGCATAGCTCTGCGGGCGTTCGTGGTCGAGCAGCCGGTGCGCCATCGCCTGCAGCGCCATCGAGCGCAGACCGTGCCCGCCAGGGATGCTCGCCGGCGGCAGGTAGATGCGTCCGTTCGCGAGGTCGGTGATGGAGCGGGCGGAGTGCGGAAGGTCGTTGACGTAGATCAGGTCGAAGCCGAGCTGCTCGGCCATGATGCTCACTTCGCGGTGCGTGAGCGCGCCGTGCGTGTGCCCTGAGGCGCGCACCCGTTCCTCCGCCAACGCCTCGATCTCCGGGATGTAGTTGTTCTGCGCGCGCATCCGCTCGCGCAGTTCCGTGTTGGCGCGGCGGGCCTCCTCCGGCGTGGCGATGGCTTCCGATGCGCGCCTGCTGAGCTCCCTGTGCATCCCGACCAGCGCGGCGAGGGTCTCGGTCGGCGTGCCCTTCGTCGGCTTGACGGCCGGGAGCCCGAGCGAGCCGTACAGACTGCCGCGCTGCGCCCTGGCGAGTTCGATCTCGAGCGCGGCGCGCGCATCCGGTGGCTCGGCGGAGAGCAGATCGGCGAGCTGCACGCCGAGCGCCGTCGCGAGGGTGGTCAGCAGCGTGATGCGGGGCTCGCGCTTGCCGTTCTCGATCAAGGAGAGCTGGCTCGCGGCGACCCCGGCGGCTGCGCCGAGCTCGTCGAGCGTGAGGCCGCGCTGGCTGCGGAAGTGCCGGATGCGGTGGCCGAGGGTCGCTACGTCGGCGGTGGGCTGATCCATCTGTTCACGATAGCGAAAGAATCGGGATTCTTTCCAGCACTTTTCGAGAGATTAACCCCGAAAACTCTCGGATGCTTGATTCAAGCCCAAACTTTCTACCGAGAGGACTCCGGAATGACACTCGCCGAGCTCCCGCTCTCCGACCTCGATGACCAGCCTGACGGCCTCGACGCGCTGCGCGCCTGGGTCGCCGACATCGCCGCCATCACCCAGCCGGACGACGTCGTCTGGTGCGACGGCTCCCTCGCCGAATCCGACAGGCTCACCAAGCAGCTCGTCGCAGAGGGCAAGCTCATCCGCCTCAATCCGGAGTGGCGTCCCAACAGCTTCCTGGCCCGCACCGACCCCGGCGATGTCGCCCGCGTCGAGGACCGCACCTTCATCTGCTCCGTCGACGAGACGGACGCAGGGCCCACCAACAACTGGCGCGAGCCGGAGGCGATGCGCGCAGAGCTGCGCGAGGTCTTCACCGGCAGCATGCGCGGCCGCACGATGTACGTCGTCCCGTTCTCGATGGGCCCGGTCGGCGGTCCGATCTCCCAGGTCGGCGTCCAGCTCACGGACTCCGCCTACGTCGCCGTCAGCCTCGGGATGATGACCCGCGTCACCCCGACGGTCCTCACCCTGATCGAGGCCGGCCAGCCGTGGGTCGCCACCGTGCACAGCGTCGGGGCGCCCCTGGTGGATGCGCACGGCGTCCGGCACGACGACGTCGCCTGGCCGTGCAACGAGACCAAGTACATCGTGCAGTTCCCGGAGACCAGGGAGATCTGGTCGTACGGCTCCGGCTACGGCGGAAACGCGATCCTCGCCAAGAAGTGCTTCGCACTGCGCATCGCCTCGGTGATGGCGCGCGACGAGGGCTGGCTGGCCGAGCACATGCTCATCGTCAAGGTCACGTCCCCCGAGGGGCGCGCGTTCCACATCGCTGCGGCGTTCCCGTCCGCGTGCGGCAAGACGAACCTCGCGATGCTGCGCCCGAGCATCCCCGGCTGGACGGTGGAGACGGTCGGCGACGACATCGCCTGGCTCCGTCAGGGACCGGACGGGCGCCTGCGCGCGATCAACCCGGAGGCCGGGTTCTTCGGCGTCGCACCCGGCACGGGTCCAGGCACGAACGCCACGGCGGTCGACACGCTGTGGGGCAACACGATCTTCACGAACGTCGCGCTGCGCGACGACGGCGACGTGTGGTGGGAGGGCCTGACAGAGGAGCCGCCTGCGCACCTCATCGACTGGCGCGGCGAGGACTGGACGCCGCAGAGCGGACGTCCGGCCGCGCATCCGAACTCCCGGTTCACGGTTTCCGCCGCGCAGTGCCCCGCGATCGCGGACGACTGGGACGCCTTCGACGGCGTGCCGATCGACGCGATCCTGTTCGGTGGACGCCGTGCGACGAACGTGCCGCTGGTCGCGCAGTCCCGCGACTGGAACCACGGCGTCTTCCTCGGCGCGACCATCTCGTCCGAGCAGACCGCCGCTGCGGAGGGGACGGTCGGCGAACTGCGCCGCGACCCGTTCGCGATGCTGCCGTTCTGCGGATACAACATGGCCGACTACTGGGGCCACTGGCTGAAGATGGGCGAGAAGCTCGGGGCGAACGCTCCGGCCATCTTCCAGGTCAACTGGTTCCGCAAGGGCGAAGGCGGCCGGTTCCTCTGGCCGGGCTTCAGCGAGAACGCGCGCGTGATCGAGTGGATCGTCCGACGCGTCGAAGGCAGCGCGGGAGCAGTGGATGCGCCGATCGGCCGGCTGCCGATCCCCGCGGAGCTCGACCTGGACGGCCTCGACCTCCCCGACGCCGACGTGGATGCGCTCTTCGACGTCGACCGCGAGTCCTGGCTGGCCGAGTGCGATCTCACCGAAGAGTTCTTCTCCCGCTTCGGCGACCGCGTCCCCGCCGCGCTGCGCGCCGAGCTCGCGTCGCTCCGCTACCACCTGCGCGACTGACCGCCTCCGGCCCGCCCCACGACCCCCGCGCCTGACCGCGGGTACCCATCGAGTCCGGACCTCTTCACACCGCTCCCCGGCGTGTCTCGTGAAGAAGTCCGGACTCGATTCTTTAGACGAGGAGCTGGTGCTTGGCGAGGTCGCGGTAGAGGGGCGTGGAGACGACCAGCTCGGAGTGCGTGCCTGTGTTGAGGACGCGGCCGTGGTCGAGCACGACGATCTGGTCGGAGTCGACGACCGTCGAGAGCCGGTGGGCGATGACGATGAGCGTCCTGTCCTCTGCGACGGCGTCGATCGCTTCGCGCATCAGCTGCTCGTTGCGGCCGTCGAGGCTCGACGTCGACTCGTCCAGCAGCAGCACGGGAGGGGCGGCCAGCAGCGCGCGGCCGATGGCGAGACGCTGGCGCTCGCCTCCCGACAGCATGATGCCGTCTTCGCCGACCGGCGCATCCAGGCCACTGTCGTCGCGCTCGAGCACCTCGGTGAGGTTGACGGCGTGCAGCACCTCGATGCACTCGGCGTCCGTCGCATCCGGTGCGGCGAGTTTGAGGTTGTCGCGCAGCGAGCCGGCGAGCACCGGCGCGTCCTGCTCCACGTAGCCGATCTGGCCGCGCAGCGCCGCGCGGTCGAGCGTGCGGACGTCGAGGCCGCCGAAGCGCACCTCGCCGCCTGTCGGGTCGTAGAACCGCTCGATCAGGGCCAGGATGGTCGACTTGCCGGCGCCGGACGGGCCGACCAGCGCGGTGCGCTTGCCTCGGGGAGCGGCGAAGCTGACCCCGTGGAGCACCCCGGCCTGCCGGTGCCTGCCTGCGCCGTCGCTCTCCGCATCGCCGCGACCGGCAGCGACCTCAGCCTCCGCGACGATGTCCGTGCCTCCCATCGCCTCGAACGCGAGCCGTTCCATGCTCGCCTCGCCGGCGTCCGGCGTCGGCTCGGCCTTCACGGAGGAGTCCGGATAAGAGAACTGCACGTTCGCGAACTCGATCGCCGGCGCATCCGGTGCCAGCCCCTCGTTGGCCGCGCCGATGGTCATGGCGAGCGGCGCGATCTCGCGGTCGTGCTCGTCCTCCGACGGCAGGTCGATGATCTCCTGGATGCGCCCGAGCGCTCCGAGCGCGGAGTTGACGGCCGTGACGGCGCCGAACGCCTGACCGAGCGGCAGGATCATCATGAACAGGAACAGGATGAACGCCACCAGGTTCGCCACCGTGATCGCGCCGCTCGCAACGCGGAAACCGCCGACGCCCAGCACGACCAGGAACGACACCTGCATCGCGATGCCGGCGACGGGGACGACGAGCGCCGAGATCTTCGCGACCTTGATGCCCATCTTCCACGCGCCGGTTGCGTCGGCGTCGATCGCCGCGATCTCGCGCTCTGTCGCGTTGGCGGCACGGATCGTCCGCACGGAGCTGATCGCCCGCTCGACAGACGCGGCGAGGTCGCCAACCTTGGTCTGCGCCTGCTGGCTGGCCACCCGGATGCGGCCGGACAGCAGGGTTACCACCACGATGGACACCGCGATCACCAGCACCGTCAGCCCGAGCAGTACGGGGTCGATGATGAGCATGGCGATGAGCGCGCCGATGAACGTGAGCGCGCCGCCGATGGCCTCGACGAGGCCCTGTGTCAGCACAGCGCGCAGCAGGGTGGTGTCCGAGCCGACCCGCGACACCAGGTCGCCGGTACGCCTGGTGTCGAACTCGCTGATCGGGAGGTTGAGCATCCTGGCCACCAGGCGGCGGCGCGAGGAGAGCACGACGCCCTCGCCCGTGCGCTGCAGCAGGTAGTGCTGGTAGCCGGAGATCAGAGCGGAGACGACCACCAGGACCACCAGCAGCCAGACCAGGCCGCCGAGTGGCTGCTGCTTGCCGACGATGTCGATCACCTGGCTGACCAGCAGCGGCTGGGCCAGGCTCGCGGCCGCGCCGAGCACGCTGAGCACGATGACGACGCTCAGCACCGCCTTGTGCTCGAACAGGTACGGCAGAAGCTGGCTGAACTTCGCGCGAGGGCCATCGTCCCCGTCTTTGCCCGGTCGGCCGAAGCGTCGGCGCGGTTGGCTGGTCTGTTCGGTGGTCATGACAGTCTCGTTCGTCTTCTCGGGGTTGATGGGGCTTCTCGGGGTTGGTGGGGCGCTGCCGCTGCTCGGGATGCGCGGACGCGGGATGCGCCGACTCGGAATGCTACTTCGACCGTACTTCCTGCGGACTGCGTGTTCACCCAGATCTGGTATCTCGCCCGACCGATCGGCAGTACCGATCGATCCGCGGTGCGGGCCGATCGGCGGCACAGGCGACGATGTCGGAGGATCGGTCTACTCTGATGAACTATGCCAGCGCCTGTCATCACCGCGAACAACCTTGTCAAGAAGTACAAGGAGTTCGCCGCCGTCAACGGGATCAGCTTCGAGGTGGCTCCCGGGGAGTCGTTCGGGCTGCTCGGTCCGAACGGCGCAGGCAAGTCGACGACGATGCGGATGGTCGGCGCCGTGTCAACGCGCACGGGCGGCGAGCTGAGCATCCTGGGCCTCGATCCGAACAGCCACGGACCGGAGATCCGCTCGCAGCTGGGCGTCGTGCCGCAGGCCGACAACCTCGACACCGAACTGCGCGTGCGCGACAACCTGATCGTCTACGGCCGCTACTTCGGGCTGCCGGGCTCGCGGGTGCGGAAGCGGGCGGACGAGCTGCTGGCCTTCGCACAGCTCGAGGACAAGGCGAAGGCCAAGGTGGACGACCTCTCCGGCGGCATGAAACGCCGCCTCACCATCGCCCGCGCCCTCATCAACGACCCGCGCATCCTGCTGCTCGACGAGCCGACCACCGGGCTCGACCCGCAGGCCAGGCACATCCTCTGGGACCGGCTGTTCCGGCTCAAGGAGCAGGGCACAACGTTGGTGCTCACCACCCACTACATGGATGAGGCCGAGCAGCTCTGCGACCGCCTGGTCGTCGTCGACAAAGGCACGATCATGGCGGAGGGATCGCCTGCGGCGCTCATCAGGGAGTACTCGTCCCGTGAGGTGCTCGAGGTGCGGTTCGGCTCCGAGCGCAACAGCGAGGTAGCCCAACGGCTCGACGGCATCGGCGAACGCATCGAGGTGCTGCCCGATCGCATCCTGGTCTACAGCGACGACGGAGAGGCGGAGCTGGTGCGCATCGCAGAGCGCGGTCTGCACCCCATCACGAGTCTCGTGCGCCGCTCCAGTCTGGAGGACGTCTTCCTCCGGCTCACCGGCAGGAGTCTGATCGAATGAGCGCAACAGACACGGCTCCGGATGCGCAGGTCGCCATCGCCGCGGCGGTCCGGCCACGCAGGTTCGGGGCATGGTACGTCGCGGAGCACCGCTTCCGGGTGATGCGCTCCTACCTGCAGACGGTGCTGATGACCGCGCTGGGGTACCCGCTGCTCTACCTGTTCGCGATGGGCGTCGGCCTCGGCAGCCTGGTCAGCCGCAACCTGGGGGACCAGGGCGTCGATGGCGTCAGCTACCTCGCGTTCGTCGCCCCGGCGCTGCTCTGCACAGCGGCGGTGACCATCGCCAGCGAGGAGTTCACCTATCCGGTGATGCTCGGGTTCAAGTGGAACCCGACCTTCTACGGCATGAACGCCGCGCCGATCTCGGCCGGGCAGATCATCGACGGCCTGGTGATCTCGGTGGTCGCGCGGCTGCTCACGGCCAGCATCATCTACTACGTGGTGATGCTGCTGTTCGGTGCGGTTCCGCTGGCCACAGGGTTCCTGGCCATCCCTGTCGCCGTTCTCGCCGGCGTCGCGTTCGGCGTGCCGGTGATGACCTACGTGGCGACCCTGGAGCAGGACACCGGTCAGCTCGCCCTCGTGATGCGCTTCGTGCTGCTGCCGATGACGCTGTTCTCCGGCACGTTCTTCCCCCTCACCGCGATGCCGTGGTTCCTGCAGTGGATCGGCTGGCTGTCCCCGCTGTGGCACGCGTCGGAGCTGGCGCGCGTGTTCACCTACGGCATGCCGGAGCCGCTCTGGCTGACGATCACCCACGTGCTCTATCTGGCTGCGCTGTTCGTCGTGTTCTGGATGTGGACGCGCCGGATCGCCGCGAGGAGGCTGAACAAGTGAGCGGCGCAGACCAGACCCAGACCCAGACCGACGAGCGTCTCATCGCGACCGTCTCGCACAGCAGGCCGCTGCGCGCGCTCTACGCGGGGAACGCATCCAGTGTCATGCAGCGCGGCTGGCTCGCCACCCGCAGCACCAACTGGCTTGTCGTCGTCTCCGGCTTCTTCGAGCCGATCTTCTATCTGCTGTCCCTCGGCGTCGGGCTCGGGAAGATGGTCGGGGACGTCGCAACCTCGTCCGGCCAGGAGGTGTCGTACGCGGCATTCATCGCTCCGGCCCTGCTGGCGACAGCCGCGATGAACGGCGCGGTCTACGACTCCACCTGGAACGTGTTCTTCAAGATGCACTTCGCGAAGCTCTACGAGGGGATGCTGTCGACCTCGCTCGGGCCGCTCGACGTGGCGCTGGGGGAGATCCTGCTCGCCCTGGCACGCGGAGCGCTCTACGCCATCGGCTTCATGCTGGTGATGCAGGCGCTCGGGCTCAACCTGTCGTGGTGGGCCATCCTCGCACTGCCGGCCGTGCTGCTGATCGCGTTCGGGTTCGCCAGCTTCGGGATGGGCATCACCAGCTACATGAAGACCTTCCAGCAGATGGACTGGATCAACTTCGTCATGCTGCCGATGTTCCTGCTGTCCGCCACGTTCTACCCGCTGAGCGTCTACCCACCGGCCATCCAGGTGGTCATCCAGGCGCTCCCGCTCTGGCACGGCGTCGAGCTCGTCCGCGACCTGACCACGGGGGCGGTGGATGCGGGGCTCCTCTGGCACGTGCTGTACTTCGCCGTGATGATCGTGCTCGGCCTCATCCTGACGACCAGGCGGCTGCGCGCGCTGTTCCTCGACTAGCGCGCGCATCCACTCGTGCGAAAGGCGCGGCCCGGGCATCCCGGACCGCGCCTTCTGCACGAGTCGAGCCCGCTAGGAGACGTTCTCGTTGAAATCGATGTCCTTCGTCTCCTTGCTGAGGAAGAGCGCGATGAGCGTGAGGACGCCGGCGCCGGACAGGTAGATGCCGACCCAGAGCGTCGAGCCGTGCGCGACGGTCCACAGCCAGACCGCAATGGTCGGGGCGACGGCCGCGCCGAGCACGCTGGACAGGTTGTAGCTGATCGCGGAGCCGGTGTATCGCACGTTGGTCGGGAACAGCTCAGGCAGTTCGGCGCCCATCGGCCCGAAGGTCAGCCCCATCAGCGTGAAGCCGACGATGAGCAGCGCCATCGTGCCCACGAACCCTCCGCCGAACAGCGGCACGAACAGCAGACCGAAGACGATGATGCCGAGCGTCACCCAGATCAGCGTCTTGCGGCGGCCGTAGCGCTCGGCGAGCGGTCCGGCGACCAGCGTGAAGACGCCGAAGAACACCACGCCGACGATGAGCATGATGAGGAACTCGTTGCGGGTGTACCCGAGCCCCGGCACGAACGTGCTCGGGTCGAACGCCTTGCCCGTCTTCTCGGCTGCCGCGCGGGCCGTGGCCTCGGTGGCGGCGGTGGTGCCGTAGGTGAGGGTGAACGCGGTCATCAGGTAGAACAGCACGTAGGTGGCCAGCATGATGAACGTGCCGAGGATGATCTGGTACCAGCTGGTCTTGAATACCCGCGCCAGGGGAAGCTTGGCCACCTCGCCGGTGTCGACGACCTTCTGGAACGCCGGGGTCTCGACCAGCTTGAGCCGCACGTACAGCCCGACGATCACCAGGATGGCGCTGAGCAGGAACGGCACGCGCCAGCCCCACGCGCTGAACGCCTCGGGGCTCATCGACAGGTTGAGCGCCAGGAACAGCAGGTTGGCGATGATGAAGCCGATCGGTGCGCCGAGCTGCGGGAACGTCCCGTAGATCGCGCGCTTTCCTGCCGGGGCGTTCTCCGTCGCCAGCAGCGCCGCGCCGCTCCACTCTCCGCCGAGCCCGAGGCCCTGGCAGAACCGCATCACGACGAGGAGGAACGGCGCCCAGAACTCCCAGCCTGGCACCTGTGCGGTGGGCAGGCAGCCGATGAGGACCGTCGCGATGCCCATCGTGAGCAGCGAGCCGACGAGGGTGCCCTTGCGGCCGATGCGGTCGCCGAAGTGGCCGAACAGGATCGAGCCGACCGGGCGGGCGATGAACGCGACGCCGAAGACCGCGAACGACGCGAGGAGCGCCGTCGTGGGGTCTTCGTTCGTGAAGAACAGCGCGGGGAACACCAGCACGGCCGCGGTCGCGTATACGTAGAAGTCGTAGAACTCGATCGAGGTGCCGATGAGGCTGGCGAGGATGACGCGGCCGCGCGTGTTCGCTGGTGCGGCTGGTGGGGTGACGGAGGCCGTCGAAGACATGGAGGTGCTACTTCCGGGTTGCGTGACGAACAGAGAACGATGCTGGTGGATGCGGGCGTCGGTCGGGCGTCTCGCGAACTCGTGAGCAGAAGTGGTGTGGTTGGGGCGCTTGTGGCGCCCCTCCACCATACGTCGGCGGCGCGGCAGGCTCGAATCCGGCGCGGATGGGACCGGTCGCTACGCTGGAGGCATGGATACTCTGTTCGCAGTTCTGCACGTCGTGTCGGCCGTCTTCATCGTCGGTCCGATGGCCATCCTGCCGATGACCGCGATGCGCGCCGTCCGCGCGGGCAACGCCGCCCAGGTGGCCACGCTGGCGAAGTCGACCAACCTCTTCTCGCTGCTCTCGCTGCTCGTGATCGTGTTCGGCTTCGGTGTGATGGGGATGTCCGATCCGAAGTACAAGACCACCGTGACGACGCCGTGGATCCTCTGGTCGATCATCGCCTACGTGATCGCCCTCGGCCTGACGCTGTTCGTCGTGGTGCCCGCGATGAAGAAGGCTGCGGAGGCGCTGGAGACGCGCAGCGCATCCGGTGCCCCGGCCGCCGTCGCGGCAGGACAGACCCCGGCAGGCGAGGCCGCCGACCTGTCCTCGCGCGGCTACCCGGCCATCGCCGCAGGCTCAGGAGTCGCGTCGCTGCTGCTGGTGCTCGTGGTGGTGCTGATGGTCTGGAAGCCGTAGCGGCCGCAGCTCGTACTGCCCGCCGCGGCGGCCCTGGCGCTGGGAGAACAGCGCGAGTATGGTGTGCGCATGACCGCGGGGAAGGGTCACGGTGGGGTTCGTCGAGCGGGGCGTCTGGGCGTCGTGCTGGCGGTGCTCGTCGTGATCGGCCTCGCGGGAGGTGTCTCGCCCGTTCACGCTCAGGCGACGGGGCCGACACTTCTGGATGAGGACTTCCGTGGCGCGACCGCCGTTCCGTCGTTCGTCGGCTACGGCTCCGCCTGCCTGACCGGTGCGCCGGCGGGAGCTGCGCCTGCGCCAGGGGAGCACCCGCTCGCCGGCTGTCCCGTCTCGACCGGACCGACGCCGCCGAGCGGGGGAGCGCCGGACGGGTTCCTGCAGCTCACCGACGCATCCAACGACCAGGCGGGCGCCGTGCTCTACACGCAGCCGTTGCCGGCGACCAGCGGGGTGGAGATCTCGTTCGAGCAGTGGCAGTACGGCGGAACGCAGACGCCGTCGCCTGCGGACGGCATCGCGTTCTTCCTCGTGGACGGCGCGGCCACTCTGGATGCGCCTGGCGCGTTCGGCGGGAGCCTCGGCTACGCGCAGAAGCTTCCGGACGACAATCCGGCGAATACGCTCATCCCCGGCGTCAACCACGGCTACCTCGGCATCGGTCTGGATGTGCTCGGCAACTACTTCGGCGACTGGGAGAAGCGCGGCCAGAACTGCCAGGCAGGATCGCCGGCGGGGACTCCGTTCCGCATCCCTGGGCCAGGTGCGAACATGGTGACCGTGCGAGGGCCCGGCGACGGCGCGAACGGCTACTGCTTCCTCACGGCGACGACCACGAACTTCAGCAGCACGGCGCCGTGGCCGTCGACCCTCCCCGACCAACTGCACGGCCCGCTGACCACGATCCCGCCAGGGACCAGCGCAGCGGACGCCGCCGCGCTGCTCGAGCCGTCGAAGCGGGTCGTGACCGTCGTCATCTCCCCGGCGCCCAACCCGCAAGTGACGGTGTCCGTCGACTTCGGCGTTGGACCGCAGCAGGTGCTGTCGTTCGCCGCGCCCCAGCCGGTGCCGTCCACGTATCAGTTCGGTTTCGCCGCATCCACCGGGCTGTTCACCGATGTCCACCTGATCCGTACGGTGAGAGTCCAGGCGCTCGATCCGCTGCCCGCTCTCGACCTGGTCAAGCAGGTGGCGACCGCGGCCGGTCCGACCCCGGCCTACGGCGTCGGTGACACAATCCCGTACGAGTTCGTCGTGACCAACAGCGGGGGAGCGACTCTGACCGGTCTGGCCATCGACGATCCGCTGGTGGTCGGAGCCGTCTGCCCTGCCACGACCTTGCCGGTCGGCGAGTCGACGACCTGCACGGGCGGCTACGTCGTCACGCAGGCCGACGTGACGCGTGGCTACGTCGAGAACACCGCGACCGCGACCGCCACGGGTCCCGGTGGCGTCGTCGAGTCTCCGCCGTCCGGCACGTCGACCCCGCTCGGTGGTCCAGTCTCGCTCGCGCTGCAGAAGAACGTCGACGACAGCGCACCGTACGACGTCGGCGACACGGTCGACTACGAATACGTGGTGACCAACGAGTCCGCCACGCCGGTGGCGGACATCACCGTGACCGACGACCGCCTGACCGGGATCGTCTGCGACGCCGACACCCTGCAACCGGCCGATCAGCCTGGTTCGAGCACGGTCTGCCGGGGCAGCTATACGGTGACGGCCGCCGACGCGGACGCCGGCTCCGTCACGAACACGGCCACCGCCTCCGGCAACGCAGGTTCCGTGACCTCACCGCCAGCCGAGGCGACGATCACCGTGAACGCCGTGACACCCACGCCCACGCCGACGCCGACGCCGACACCCACGGTCACCCCGACGACCGCTCCGACGCCCCCAGCGACTCCTGGCACCGGCCAGGCCGAACTCGCCGATAGCGGCAGCGATGCCACCTGGCCCATCGTGGCTGGGTCCGCCCTGCTGCTGGTCGGCGTGGCGCTCGCCGTCCGACGGCGCGCGGCCAGAGGCCGGTAACGCCGCCGAACGCCGACCGGTCTCAGCCGCGCAGCGCGCGCAGCGTGACCGCCGTGCTCAGCGCAGCGTGCGCCGCCTCTGCGCCCTTGTCCTCTCGCGAGCCCGGCAGGCCGGCCCTGTCGATGCCCTGGGCTTCGTCGTCGAGGGTCAGCACGCCGAAGCCGACGGGCTTGCCGGTGTCGATGGCGACGCGGGTGAGCCCATCGGTCGCCGCGGAAGAGACGTACTCGAAGTGAGGCGTCCCTCCGCGGATGATGACGCCGAGGGCGACCACCGCATCCGCACCGGCCTCGAGGGCGGCCTTGCTCACCACGGGGAGTTCGAAGCTGCCAGGCACGCGCACCAGAGAGAACGTCGCTCCTGAGGCCTCCAGCGTGCGCTGCGCGCCCGCGATCAGACCATCGGTGATCTCGTCGTGCCAGGTGCCGGCGACGATCACGACGTTCAGGCCGGTTCCGTCGACGTTCTCCAGGGCGTTCGGGGCTCCCGCTCCGCTCATCGTGCTGTCCTTTCCGCTGTCTGCTCAGCAGGGGTGAAGAGGTGACCCATGCGGTCACGCTTGGTTTCCAGGTAGCCCTCGTTGAAGGTGCCGACGCCGACGACGAGCGGCACGCGCTCCTCCACGCCGATGCCGTGCTCTTCGAGCTGGCGCACCTTCTCCGGATTGTTGGTCAGCAGGCGCACCGACTCGATGCCGAGCTCCTGCAGGATGGCCGTCGCCGCCCCGTAGTCGCGGGCGTCGATCGGGAGGCCGAGGGCGAGGTTCGCGTCGAGCGTGTCCAGGCCCTCCTCCTGCAGCTTGTATGCGCGGAGCTTGTTGATCAGCCCGATGCCGCGGCCCTCGTGGCCGCGGAGGTAGACGACGACGCCGCCCTCGCGCTGGATCGTGTCGAGCGCCGCATCCAGCTGCGGGCCGCACTCGCACTTGAGCGAGCCGAACGCCTCACCGGTCAGGCACTCCGAGTGCACCCGGACGAGGGTACCGGATGCGCTGGGCTTGCCAGACACGATGGCCACGTGGTCCGCTCCGGTCATCCGGTCGCGGTATGCGCGCATCTTGAACGAGCCGTGCGTGGTCGGGACCGTGGTCTCGACCTCGAAGATCACCCGGGAGGTCTCCGGGATGGGCGTGACCGTCTCCAGCTGCTGGTCGCAGTGGAACTCCTGCAGGTAGGCGATCAACGCCTCGATCGTGATGACGAGCACGCCCTCGCGCTCGCCGAGGTCGATCAGGCCGGGGAGGCGCATCATCTCGCCGTCGTCGGCGACGATCTCGGCGATGGCGCCCACCGGGGTGAGCCCGGCCAGCTTCAGCAGGTCGACGGCGGCCTCCGTGTGCCCGTCGCGCTCGCGCACGCCGCCGTCGACGGCGCGCAACGGCAGGATGTGTCCTGGCCTGTGCAGGCTGGACGGCACGGAGTCGAGGTCGGCGAGCACGCGCAGCGTGTGGGCGCGGTCGGCGGCGCTGATGCCGGTGCTGAGCCGGTCGGCCGCATCCACGCTCACCGTGTAGTTGGTGCCGCGCGCGTCCTCGTTGGTGGCGACCATGACGGGGAGGTCGAGCCGGTCGGCGATCTCGTTGGTCATCGGTGCGCAGATGAAGCCGGAGGAGTTCTTGACCGTCCAGGCGATCCACTCCTGGCTGGCCAGCTCTGCGGCGAGGATGACGTCGCCCTCGTTCTCGCGGCTCTCGTTGTCCGCGACGATCACCGGCCGTCCGGCGCGGAGCTCGCTGAGGGCCTGGGGGATGGTGGCGAGGCTCATGATGCGCTCCGTTCCGGTTCTGCGGTCGATGGGTCTGAAATGGAGGACGGGAGCACGCTCTCGCGCCCCGCGTAGCCGAGGCCGAGCATTCGCTCGACGTGCCTGGCCAGGATGTCGGTCTCGATGTTGACGAGGTCGCCGACGGCGCGCTCGCCCAGGGTCGTGGCCGCGAGGGTCTCCGGGATGAGGGAAACTTCGAACCAGCCGTCGTCGATGGTGCCGCCGACCTCGCTCACCGTGAGCGAGACGCCGTCGATGGCGATGGAGCCCTTGCGCGCGACGAGGGGCGCGTGCTCAGGGTCGAGGCTCAGCCGCACGACGCGCCAAGCGCTGCCGTCCGTGATGGAGAGCACACGGGCGGTGCCGTCGATGTGGCCCTGCACGATGTGGCCGCCGAGGCGGTCGCCCACCTGGGCGGCGCGCTCGAGGTTCACCGTGCGGCCGGGCTGGACGCCGTCGAGCGTGCTCATGGCGAGCGTCTCGGCCATCACGTCGGCGGTGAACGTCTCCGCATCCTGGCCGATGACGGTGAGGCAGACGCCGCTGACCGAGATCGAGTCGCCGTGTTTCGCGTCGCTGACCGCGAGCGGGCCGCGCACCGTGATGCGGGCGGCGTCGTCCGTGAGGTCGACGGCGACGATCTCGCCGAGCTCTTCGATGATTCCGGTGAACATGCTCAGTTGCCTTCTCTCTGTGACTGCTCTGTGTTCTGCGACGGCTGCGACGACTCCCGCGACGGCTCCGGCACGGCGCGGACCAGCAGGTCGGCCCCCAACTGCTCGACCGACTGGATGCGCAGCAGCCGCTGCTCAGCGATGGTCCCGACCCCGATGTCCCCCAGCGCGAGCCTGCC
This sequence comes from Leifsonia sp. Root227, assembly GCF_001428745.1. Classification (GTDB taxonomy): domain Bacteria; phylum Actinomycetota; class Actinomycetes; order Actinomycetales; family Microbacteriaceae; genus Leifsonia. The sequence continues at coordinate 820,336 of NZ_LMIO01000001.1, forward strand.
GCCGCCGAGCAGGGTGGGCGCGAGGTAGATCGCGAACTCGTCGACGAGGCCGGCCTCGACGAACGCGCTGGCGAGCGTCGGCCCTCCCTCGACGTAGACGCGCCGGAAGCCGCGCTGGTGAAGGTCGGCGACCACCTCGTGCACATCGTGCGTCCCCTCGAAGATGACGGGGTTGGGGTGGCGGAAGATCGCCGCATCCTTGGGCACGCCGCGCATCCCCACCACCACAGGCGTCGGCTGGGTGCGCATCAGCTCGCCTGCGTCGCCGCGGGCCGTGAGGCTGGGGTCGTCGGCGAGCACTGTGCCTGTGCCGACCACGATGGCGTCGGAGGCTTCGCGCTGCTCGTGAACGCGCTGCCTGGCCGCTGCGCCGGTGATCCAGGTGCTCGTGCCGTCGTCCGCGGCAGCACGGCCGTCGAGGCTGCTCGCCCACTTGACGGTGATGTGGGGGCGGCCGAGCCGCGCGGCGGTGAGCCAGTCGTCGAGGAAGGACTCGACCTCGTCGGCCAGCACGCCGCCGATCACCTCGACTCCGGCTTCGCGCAGCCGTTCCGCGCCTCCGCCGGAGGAGTGGCCGGGGTCGGACACCGCGTAGACGACGCGGGAGACGCCCGCCTCGATCAGGGCCTCCGAGCACGGACCGGTGTGACCCCAGTGGTTGCACGGCTCGAGCGTGACGACGGCGGTCGCGCCGCGCGCGGCTCCCTCGCCGAGCTTGGACAGCGCGTCCACCTCCGCGTGCGCCGTTCCGACGCCGCGGTGCCAGCCCTCGGAGATGGTCGCGCCGTCGGCGTCGACGATCACGCAGCCCACCCGCGGGTTCACGCCGGTGGCCGGCCCGTTGTGAGCGAGTTCGATGGCGGTTCTCATCGCCGCGTCCCACGTCATCCCAGATCGGTCCTGTCTCTTTGAATCGAGACGTGTGCCGGGGTCGCGTGGCGAGCGGTCGCACGCGACCGCCACCCGTGCTGCCTCCCATCCGGACTGAGTTGCCAGGCGTTGCCTGACCCCATTACCGTCGGTGCCGGAATTTCACCGGCTCAACAGTGCTGCGCTCTCACGCAGCCCCGCTCGCGGACTGTCACCGCCGGTTCGGACTTTCACCGACCCCGGAGCACGTTTATCTTCTGAGTCTAGTCAACGCGCGGGTCCGCCGAGTATTCCCGTCGCACTGTTACGCGGTCGGCTGCCTGATCCAGCCGGCCGTGACGCCCTGGACGACCGAGCCGTCGAGGTCTGCGAGCTTCACCCCGGCGAACCGGCGCGCTGCCTCCGACGGCTGCACGCGGGCTGCGGGATGCTCGTCCGCCAGCACGGAGACGATCACCTCCGCGACGCCGTCTGGCGTCTGCGCGTTGGCCGGATCGAACGCGGCGGCGGTGCGCGCGAGGTACGCGTCGAACAGCGGCCGGTACGGCGAGTCGTCCGCAGGAGCCGAGCCGGCCGCTCCGACGTTCGCCACGAACTCGGTGGAGACGGCGCCAGGCTCGATGACCGTCACCCGCACGCCGAGCGCGGCGGCCACCGGTGTCAGAGACTCCAGGAAGCCTTCGACGGCGAACTTCGCCGCACAGTACGCCTCGTTGAACGGCTGACCGACCACCCCGCCGACGCTGGAGACGGTCAGCAGCCTGCCGCCGCTCTCGCGCAGCAGGGGCAGCGCCGCCTTGGTGACGGCGACGACGCCGAAGAAGTTGACCTCCATCACGTCGCGAACGGCCTGAACGGACTCGTCCTCGATCGTGCCGACGTGACCGGCGCCCGCATTGTTGAGCAGCGCGTCCAGTCGTCCGTGCGCCGACCGGATGTGCGCGAAGCACGCCTCGATGGATGCGGGGCTCGTCACATCCAGAGCCTGCACGTCGAGCGATACTCCCGCCTCGCGCGCGGCGGCGTCGAGGGGCCCGCGCTTGCCGAGATCGCGCATCGTCGCGACGACGGTGTGACCTGCGCGGGCGGCGGCGATGGCGGCGGCCCGGCCGATGCCGGTCGACGTTCCGGTGATGAGGAGGACGGAGGCGGAGCCGGTCGCGGAGGCGGTCATGCGCTCAGTCTCGCAGCGACACCAGTGCGCGCGCTGTGCCCTCGTCCACGATCAGGTCGGTGATGAGCTCGGCGGAGAGGGCGCCGCGGAGGCTGTGCACCTTGGAGGGGCCGGACACCACGCAGACCCGGCGCGGCACCCGTTTGATGAGGTCGATGTCCGGGCCGCTCGCCCGCTCGTTGAGCGGGATGCCGTGGTGACTGCCGTCCTCGCGGAAGAACACCGTGGCGACGTCGCCGACCACACCGGACACGTCCAGGGATGCGTAGTCGGCCTGGTCGAGGTAACCGCCGGCGTACACGTGGGAGCGCACCTCGGAGAAGGGCGAGCCGAGGCCGAAGATCGCCACGTCCATCCGCTCCTGGATGTCGAGGATGCGCCTGGTGCTGCGCTCGCGCCACATCGCCTTCTTGGTCTGCGGGTCGTCGAACAGGGCGGGGACGGGGAACTCCTGGATGGTGCCGGAGAAGGTGTCGCCGAACCTGCGCAGGATCTCCGAGGCGTAGAGCACACCCGTCGTGTACGTGTTGCCCGCACCGTTGAGCTGCACGAATTCGAGGTTGTGCAGATCCTTCGGGATGAGGTGCCTGCTGAGGGCGCTCATCGTGGACCCCCAGGCGATGCCGACGGTCTGATTGGAGTCGATGAACCTGTCGAGAATTCGTGCAGCCGAGATGGCTACGCGCTCCAGTCTGTCCACGTCGCTGATGGCGCTCGGCATGGGGACGATGTGCGCCGCGATGCCGTACCGGTCATGGATGTCCTGCTGGATGCGCGTCGCGCCCTCGTGCGGTGTCGCGATCTGGATGGTGACCAGTCCGGAGGCCCGCGCATAGCTGAGCAGGCGGGAAACGCTGGACCGCGAGGTGTGCATCTCGTGGGCGATGGCCTCCATCGTCAGGTCCTGCATGTAATAGAGGTGACCTGCTTTGAGCGCGTCGCGCGTCTTCTCCGGCAGGTTCTCGGTCTCTGGGCTGGGCATCGGGTGTCGTCTTCTCTCGTCGAGCTACGGCTGCACGTATGTGCAGCCAGCTTGAACAAAGTGTCCGGGCATCGAAAACTATAGCTGCCAGACACCCGCACCGACAGAACCACAGGAGAAAGCCGTGACGACGAAGTCGAACGCAGCCCGCAGCGAGGTCGAACGCCTCCGTGACCGCCCGAACGCCCGCGTGCTCGTCATCGGCGGCGGCATCAACGGCATCGGCACCTTCCGCGACCTCGCGTTGCAGGGCATCGACGTCGTGCTGGTCGAGCGCAACGACTTCGTCTCCGGAGCGTCCGCTGCGTCGAGCCACATGATCCACGGCGGTGTCCGTTACCTGGAGAACGGCGAGTTCCGCCTCGTCAAGGAGTCGGTCACCGAGCGCAACGGCCTGCTGAAGATCGCGCCGCACTACGTCAAGCCGCTGCAGACCACCATCCCGATCTTCTCCACCTTCTCCGGAATCCTGGCCGCCCCGCTGCGCTTCCTCACCCACAAGCAGGGCAAGCCGAAGGAGCGCGGTGCGTTCCTGATCAAGACCGGCCTCACGATCTACGACTCGTTCTCCCGCGACGGCGGCAGCGTTCCGCGCCACCAGTTCTCCGGCAAGAAGAAGTCCCTGGAGACCCAACCGGAGCTGAACCCCGGCATCAAGTACACGGCCACATACTTCGACGCCAGCGTCCACGACCCGGAGCGCCTGGCGCTGGATGTGCTCGCCGACGGTCTCGCGGCCGGTCCGCACGCCCGCGCGGCCAACTACGTCGAGGCGATCGGCGTCCGCGACGGCGGCGTGCTCGTCCGCGACCGCGAGACGGGCGAGGAGTTCTCGATCGTCGCCGACGTCGTCGTCAACGCGTCAGGACCGTGGACCGACCTCACCAACGCCGCGCTCGGCCGCAGCACCGAGTTCATGGGCGGCACGAAGGGCTCGCACATCGTCCTCGACAACCAGGAGCTGCTTGAGGCGTGCAAGGGCCGCGAGATGTTCTTCGAGAACAACGACGGCCGCATCGTGCTCATCTACCCGCTCAAGGGCAGGGTCATGGTCGGCACCACGGACCTCGAAGCGGACATGTCGGAGCGCGCCGTGTGCACCGAGGACGAGATCGACTACTTCATCGAACTGGTCTCGCACGTTTTCCCAACGATCCCTGTGACCCGCTCGCAGATCGTCTACAGCTTCTCCGGGGTCCGCCCTCTGCCGCACCACGACGACACAGCGCCTGGGTTCGTGTCCCGCGACTACCGCATCGTGCCAGGCAGCATCGACGGCCTCGGCGACACGAAGATCCTCAGCCTGGTCGGCGGCAAGTGGACGACGTTCCGTGCGCTGAGCGAGCACCTGGCCAACGAGACGCTGGATGCGCTCGGCGCCACCCGCACTGTCTCCACCGCCGGTCTCGCCATCGGAGGAGGCGTCGGCTTCCCTGCCACCCCGGCGGCGGAGCGCGACTGGATCGCCAGGTACGGCGCCGACGTGGGAAGCGAGCGCGCATCCCAGCTGCTGCACCGCTACGGCACCAAGGCGACGTTCGTGATCGACGCCGTCGCCGGCAGCGACGACGACGACACTCGCCTCGCCAACGCGAGCGAGTACTCCCGCACCGAGATCGACTACCTCGTGCGCACCGAGCACGTCGTGCACCTCTCCGACGTGTTCCTGCGCCGCACGAGCATCGCGTTCGTCGGCGGAATCAGCGGCGCGCTGGTGCGCGAGGTCGGCGAAATCGTGGCGAACGCACTCGGATGGTCGCCAAACCGGCGGTCCGAGGAGGAAGATGCATTCATAGCGGAACTCGCCGACGCCCACCGGGTGCACCTCGAGTCGGAGGACGGCAGCGAAGCCGCAGCGCTCCGATGATGCACGAACGTGCATAGCACGGTTCTTGTCACGGTGGGCTGGCGCGAATAGCGTTCAATTGCCCACCCTGACGAGAACCACACCACATCGCACAACAGGGTGCGGGTCAACTGAACAACTGGAAGGTCAACGTGGACAATATCGGTGTAGATTTCCTGTCGGAGTTGGTGGGCACGGCGATGCTCGTCCTCCTCGGTACTGGCGTTGTGGCGAACGTCGCTCTCATCAAGAACAAGGGCTTCAACGGCGGGTTCCTGATGGTGAACATCGGCTGGGGCCTCGCGGTCTTCGCTGGTGTGATCGTCTCCTACAACTCCGGCGCTCATCTGAACCCTGCTGTGACGCTCGGACTTGTCGCCAACGGCGCCAAGGCGTTCGGCTCCGCAGCCGCGCACACGCTTGTTCCGGTGAACTTCGGTGTCGTGGCCTTGTACATCCTGGCTCAGCTGATCGGTGCCATCATCGGCGCCGTCCTCACCTGGCTGGCGTACAAGAAGCACTTCGACGAGGAGCCGGAGCCCGCGAACAAGCTCGGTGTCTTCTCGACCGGCCCTGCCATCCGCAGCTACGCGTGGAACCTCGTGACGGAGATCATCGGCACGTTCGTGCTGGTGTTCGTGGTCATCGCGTTCGGCCACCAGCCGGGAACCGCTGCCGGTCTCGCCGCCCTCGGCGCTCTGCCCGTCGCCCTCCTGGTTATCGGCATCGGCGCCAGCCTCGGTGGTCCGACGGGGTACGCCATCAACCCTGCCCGTGACCTCGGCCCGCGCATCGCGCACGCCATCCTGCCGATCAAGGGCAAGGGTTCGAGCGACTGGTCGTACGCCTGGGTTCCCGTCGTCGGCCCGATCATCGGTGGTCTGCTCGCCGGTTGGCTCGCCATCATCCTGCTCCCCATCCTCAAGTAGCACCCGCGGGCCGGTCCGGAATCGGACCGGCCCGCATCAGTCCCACCCCCCAAAACAAAGGAGTTACCTATGGCCGACTACGTTGTCGCCATCGACCAGGGCACGACCAGTACCCGAGCGATCATCTTCGACAAGTCCGGGTCGATCGTGTCGACCGGTCAGTTGGAGCACGAGCAGATCTTCCCGAAGGCCGGTTGGGTGGAGCACAACCCGGTGGAGATCTGGAACAACACCCGCGAGGTGATCGGTCAGGCGCTCTCCAAGGCAGACCTGACCCGTCACGACATCGCGGCCGTCGGCATCACGAACCAGCGCGAGACCGCGGTGGTCTGGGACAAGAACACCGGCGAGCCCGTCTACAACGCCATCGTCTGGCAGGACACCCGCACTCAGCCGATCGTCGACCGCCTCGCGGCCGACGGGGGCGTCGAGCGGTTCAAGCAGATCGTCGGCCTTCCGCTGGCGACCTACTTCTCGGGCACCAAGATCGTCTGGATCCTGGAGAACGTCGAGGGAGCTCGTGAGCGCGCGGAGGCCGGGGACCTGCTCTTCGGCACCACGGACTCGTGGGTGCTCTGGAACCTGACAGGCGGCCCGGACGGCGGCGTGCACGCCACCGACGTGACCAACGCCTCCCGCACCCTGTTCATGGACCTGGAGACGCTGACCTGGCGCGACGACATCCTCGAGGTGTTCGGCGTTCCGAAGTCGATGCTCCCGGAGATCAAGAGCTCGTCGGAGGTCTACGGCGAGGTCGAGCCGTCCAGCCTTCTCCGCGAGGTGCCTGTCGCTGGCATCCTCGGCGACCAGCAGGCGGCGACGTTCGGCCAGGCCGCGTTCGACACCGGCGAGTCGAAGAACACCTACGGCACGGGCAACTTCCTCATCTTCAACACGGGTGAGGAGATCGTCCACTCGAAGAACGGTCTGCTGACGACGCTGGGCTACAAGCTCGGCGACGCGAAGCCGCACTACGCCCTCGAGGGTTCCATCGCCGTCACCGGTTCGCTGGTGCAGTGGCTCCGCGACAACCTGGGCATCATCTCGAGCGCCCCGGAGATCGAGGAGCTCGCCAAGACGGTCGAGGACAACGGCGGCGCGTACTTCGTGCCCGCGTTCTCCGGTCTGTTCGCGCCGTACTGGCGGTCGGATGCGCGCGGTGCGCTCGTCGGCCTCACCCGGTACGTCAACAAGGGGCACATCGCCCGCGCCGCCCTGGAGGCCACGGCATTCCAGACCCGCGAGGTGCTGGATGCGGTCAACGCCGACTCCGGCGTCGACCTCACCGAGCTGAAGGTGGACGGCGGCATGATCGCCAACAACACCCTGATGCAGTTCCAGGCCGACATCCTCGGCGTCCCCGTCATCCGCCCGGTCGTCGCAGAGACGACCGCTCTGGGTGCCGCGTACGCCGCCGGTCTGGCGGTGGGCTTCTGGGAGAACCTGGACGACCTCCGCAAGAACTGGCAGGAGGACAGCCGCTGGGAGCCGAAGATGGACGACGACGAGCGCGACCGTCAGCTCCGCCTCTGGAAGAAGGCCGTCACCAAGACCTTCGACTGGGTCGACGAAGACGTGCAGAACGCCTGATCGTCACGCACGCGCGAACGCCGCTCGGCTCCCGCCGGGCGGCGTTCGCGCGTTTCCCGCTTACGCGAGCAGGGAGGGCAGCTCGGCGAGCGACCGGATGCGCAGCACACCGGCCGCCGCGGCGTCGGCCGCGTCCTCCTGCGCAGGCGTCTCTCCTGTGCGGTCCAGCCAGACGCCGGTGAGCCCGGCGCGGGCAGCGCCGATCGCGTCGGTGCGCAGCCGGTCGCCGATGTACGCCGCGTCGCCGGGCGTGACGCCGAACACCTCGCAGGCGTGCAGGAAGATCGCCGGGTCCGGCTTCACGATGCCCAGCTCTCCGGACGCGATCACGTGCTCGACCCGCTGGTCGAGGGCCACGGTCGTCACCTTGCGCGTCTGGAACGCCAGGTCGCCGTTCGTGATGAGACCGAAGCGCACGCCGGGGATGCGCTCGGTCAGCGCATCCAGGCACGGCAGCGCGTCGTCGTGCAGGGCCCAGCTCTCCACGTAGCGCTCGAAGTACGTCGCGAACCACACGCTCGCCGCCGCGTCGTCGAGGGCGACCCCGTGCCTGGCGGCGAAGTCGCGGGCGCGCGCCTGGCGCTGCCCCTCGAAGTCCAGACGGCCGGCGAGGTACGAGTGGTAGTGCGTCTCCTCCAGGTCGTGCCAGAAGGAGACCGTCGTGGCGGCGTCCAGGGCGCCGTATGGCGCGCCGAGCGTCGACACGTGCTTCTGGATGCCGGCGGCCACGGCGGCCCGGTGGGCGAACAGGGTGTCGTCCAGGTCGAACAGCACGACAGTGGGCGTTGTCATGCGTCCGCTTGCACGTAGGTCGCGTCCGGCCAGTCGCCCGCCTGCTCCCGCGGATCGGACGGCAGCAGCGCAGCCTGCCAGTCGTCCAGGCGAGCGCCGCGCTGAACTCCTCCCGCGCGCCTGGTGCCCTCGAATCGGAAGCCTGCGCGGCGGGCGACGGATGCGCTGGCCGCGTTGCCGACGAACGCCCGCCAGACCAGGCGCTCGAGTCCGAGGCCGGACGGCTCCGGCGCGAACGCGTGGTCGATCGCGAGCGCGACGGCCGCCGTCATCAGGCCACGGCCCCGTGCCTCCGGCGCCAGCCAGAAGCCGATCTCCGCTTCGCCGTCGCGGATGCCGTCGAGGCCGATCATGCCGATCAGCTCGCCGTCTTCCGATTCGCGGATCGCCCAGGTGCGCGACGCGCCGCTCGTCCAGGCGGCTGGCACGATATCGAGCACGAACGTCTCCGCGTTCTCTCGGACATACGGGGACGGCACCGTCGTCCAGCGCGCGATCGCGGGCTCGGCGCACAGCTCGGTCACCCGGTCGATGTCGGCTGCTCCCGGCACGGAGAGCACGACGCGTGAGCCCGTCAGGACGATGGGCTCACGCGTCGATTCCGCTGTCATGCTGCGACCTCAGCGCACGCGGCGCAGGAAGCCGACGCGGTCGTAGACCGTCGCGAGCGTCGCCTCGGCGATCTCCTCCGCGCGAGCGGCGTTCCTGGCGAGGATGCGATCGAGCTCCGCCGGGTCGTCGAGCAGGTCGAGCGCGCGCTGGCGCACGGGCGCGAAGGTCTCCACGACCACCTCGGCGAGGCCCTTCTTGAAGTCGCCGTAGCCTTTGCCGTCGTACTCCAGCTCGATCGACTCGACGCTGCGGCCGGAGAGCGACGCGTAGATCGACAGCAGGTTGGAGATGCCCGGCTTGCCTTCTCGATCGAACGACACGACGCCGTCGGTGTCGGTCACGGCGCGCATGATCTTCTTCTGAGTGACCTTCGGCTCGTCGAGCAGCCACACCACGCCAGCGTGCGACTCCGCCGACTTCGACATCTTGGCCGCGGGGTTCTGCAGGTCGTAGATGCGGGCGCTCTCCTTGAGGATCATCGCCTGCGGCACCACGAACGTCTCGCCGAATCGGCTGTTGAAGCGCTCAGCCAGGTCGCGGGTCAGCTCGACGTGCTGGCGCTGGTCGTCGCCGACCGGCACGACCTCCGCGCCGTAGAGCAGGATGTCCGCCGCCATCAGCACGGGATAGGCGAACAGGCCGACAGAGGTCGCCTCGGCGCCCTGCTTGGCCGACTTGTCCTTGAACTGCGTCATGCGCGACGCTTCGCCGAACCCGGTGATCGTGTTCAGCACCCAGGCGAGCTCGGCGTGAGCGGGGACGTGCGACTGCACGTACAGGGTGGATGCCGACGGGTCGATCCCGGCCGCGATGTACTGCGCCGCCGTCCTGCGCGTCTTCTCGCGCAGTTCGGCCGGCTCCTGGGCGACCGTGATCGCGTGCATGTCGACCACGGAGAAGAACGCGTCGTGGGTGGTCTGCAGCTCTTTCCACTGCAGCAGCGCTCCGATGTAGTTGCCGAGCTGCAGGGAGTCTGCCGATGGTTGCATGCCCGAATAGAGGCGGGGGAGAGTGGTCATGGGATGTCCTTGAAAGTCTGAAGAGTGGAGAAGCGGGTCAGATGGCGTAGTCGACGACCACGGGAGTGTGGTCCGACCATCGCTCGTCGTAGGCTTCCGCCCGATCGACCGCGTAGTGCTTCACCGTCGCCGCGAGCGCGGGGGTCGCGAGCTGGTAGTCGATGCGCCATCCTGTGTCGTTGTCGAACGCCTGTCCGCGCCACGACCACCAGGTGTACGGGCCGTCGACCTCTCCTGCCCACTTGCGCCCGACGTCGACCCAGCCGAGACCGCCGCCCGCGTTGTAGTCGTCGTCGCCCTCCGCGCCGACGAAGCGGTCGAAGTACGCCCGCTCGTCCGGCAGGAAGCCGGCACGCTTGACGTTGCCCTTCCAGTTGCGGATGTCGAGCGTGCGGTGCCCGACGTTCAGGTCGCCGAGCACGACCGCGTACTCGCTGTGCTTCTGGAGTTCCGGCAGGCGGGCCTCCATCGCATCCAAGAAGGTGTACTTCTCGACCTGCTTGGGGGAGTCGGCCTCTCCGGAGTGCACGTAGGTGCTCACCACGGTGATGACCTTGCCGCCAACCTCGTAGTCGGCCTCCAGCCAGCGCCCTGCGCTGTCGAACTCCTCTGGCCCAAGCTCCACCCGGTGGATGGACGCGCGGTGCCTGCTCGCGATGGCCACCCCTGCCCGCCCCTTGGCCGTGGCCGGGTCGTGCAGGATGTCCCACTCCTCACCGAGCAGCGACTGGATGTCCTCCGTGGATGCGCGGACCTCCTGAATGGCGAGGATGTCCACATCCCGGGTGTCGAGCCACGCGCCCATGCCCTTGCGGAAGGCGGCGCGGATGCCGTTGGTGTTGATCGTGGCGATACGCACGGGCTTCGAAGGCATGCATCAAGCCTACCGGGGACGACCGACGGTCCCCTCGTCGAGCACGTCGTTGAGGTTGTTCTGGGCGCGCTCGACGGAACGCTGCGCTCGCAGTCTGCCGAGCCAGCGGGCAGAGGCCAGCGCATCCTTGGCCCGTTCGAGCTCCGCCTTGGCCACGACGACGCGGGCCTGGTGCTCTGCCGCCGCCTTCTCCGCGGCCGCCTGCTCGGGCGTGACCAGGCGTGGGGAGAGCCCGCGGTCGAACATCCCGACGGCGATCCAGGAGGCGGAGAGCAGGATCACCCGCGAGACGAAGTTGAACCAGATCAGCAGACCGATGAAGACGGCGAACGTTGCCAGCAGCGGGTTCTTGGTCGCCCCGCCGAGGAAGACACCGGCCAGGGTGCTCAGCCCGGCGAGGGTGAGGCTGCCGAGCAGCGTACCGAAGAAGAGGTTCCGCCACGGCACGGCGACGCGCGCGAGCACGCGGAACATGGCGCCGAGCGTGACGATGTTGAGGAGCACGGAGACGAACAGGCCGGACACCCGCGCGACCACACTGGTCCAGAACGAGTCGCCCAGTCCGATCAGATCGAGCACGAAAGTGAGCGCCTCGGTGCTGACGATGGTGAGCACCGCCGAGATCAGCAGCACGATGCCGAACAGCATGGCCAGGCCGAGGTCGCGGATCTTCTGCAGGACGTAGTTGGTGGTGTCCCTGGTGAGCCCGAACACCGCGCGGACGGCCTGCCTGGTGTAGTAGAGCCAGCCGATCGCCGTCCAGATCAGGCCGACCGCGGCGATGATGCCGGTCCAGCCGAAGGATGTGGCGCTCTCGAGCTGCGACAACTGGATGGCGCCCGGCTGAGTGTCCGTCGCGATGAGCCCGGGGACCGCTCGGTTGATGAGGTCCGTGAGCGCCCCCAGTACCTCCTGGTTGCCTGTCAGCCAGAGGCCCGCCACCGAGAACGCCACCCAGATCGCGGCGAAGATCGCGAACAGGGCCTGGTAGCCCATCCCGGCGGCGCGAAGGTTGCCGTCGCTGTACGAGAAGTTCATGTACACGCGATACGGCCGGAGGGCCTTGACCCACTTGGCCCAGATGGTGACCCGCGCGACCGGCTTCTCCAGCCGTTCGCGCAGCGGCTCCGTCGCCTCGGTGATCTTGTCCTTCAGCGACTCGGAGTCCGGGTCGATCGTGCCCTCAGCGCGCTGCAACGCCGGATCGGGACGCACGGGTGCGACGTCCTGTCTCGACTTCTTGGCCACGGCCCCAGCCTATCCACCGCCAGATACCGGAAACTGCGCGATTTCCGTCGGAAATCGCGCAGTCACGGGTAACTCGTGAAGAGCTCGGCTCAGCGCTTGCCGCGCATGATGGCCTGCTTGACCTCGGCGATGGCCTGCGTCACCTGGATGCCGCGGGGGCACGCGTCGGTGCAGTTGAAGGTGGTGCGGCAGCGCCACACGCCTTCCTTGTCGTTGAGGATGTCGAGGCGCACCTGCGAGTTGTCGTCGCGGGAGTCGAAGATGAAGCGGTGCGCGTTGACGATAGCCGCCGGGCCGAAGTACTGCCCGTCCGTCCAGAACACCGGGCACGACGAGGTGCACGCCGCGCACAGGATGCACTTGGTGGTGTCGTCGAAGCGGGCGCGGTCTGCGACCGACTGGATGCGCTCCTTGTCCTTCGGCGGAGCGCTGTTCGCGACGAGGAAGGGCTGAACCTCGCGGTAGGAGGCGAAGAACGGCTCCATGTCCACGATGAGGTCCTTCTCCAGCGGCAGGCCCTTGATGGCCTCGACGTAGATCGGCTTCGAGATGTCGAGGTCCTTGATCAGCGTCTTGCAGGCGAGACGGTTGCGGCCGTTGATCCGCATGGCGTCCGAACCGCAGATGCCGTGCGCGCAGGAGCGGCGGAAGGTCAGCGAGCCGTCCTGCTCCCACTTGATCTTGTGCAGCGCGTCCAGGATGCGGTCGGTCGGGAACATCTCGACGTCGAAGTCCTGCCAGCGCGGCTCCGTGTCCACATCCGGGTCGAAACGCCGGATGATCAGGGTCACGGTGAACGACTGGATCGGCGCCTCGGGTGCGGGCGGAGTCTCGAGCACGGCGTTCGACATCAGTACTTCCTCTCCATCGGCTGGTAGTTGGTCACGACGACCGGCTTCCAGTCGAGTCGAATGTGGTCGGCGGCGTCGGACGAGTGCGGGTCGCCCGAGAGGTACGCCATGGTGTGCTTCATGAAGTTCTCGTCGTCGCGCTTGGGGTAGTCGTCGCGCATGTGGCCGCCGCGGCTCTCCTGGCGGTTGCGCGCCGAGTACACCACGACCTCGGCGAGGTCGAGCAGGAAGCCGAGCTCCACAGCCTCGAGGAGGTCCGTGTTGAAGCGCTTGCCCTTGTCCTGCACGACGATGTTGCGGTACCGGTCGCGGAGCTCGTGGATGGTCGTGGTGACCTTCGCGAGCGACTCGTCCGTGCGGAACACCTGGGCGTTCTTGTCCATCTCGTCCTGCAGTTCTTTGCGGATGGCAGCGATGCGCTCGGTGCCCGTTCCGTTGCGGAGCCCGTCGATCATCTCGCGGACGGCCTTCGCCGGGTCGTCCGGCAGCGGGACGGCGGTCGCCGTCTTGACGTACTCGACCGCGTTGTTGCCTGCACGCTTGCCGAACACGTTGATGTCGAGCAGCGAGTTGGTGCCGAGACGGTTGGAGCCGTGCACGGAGACGCAGGCGCACTCGCCCGCGGCGTAGAGGCCGGGAACGACCGTGGTGTTGTCGCGCAGCACCTCGGCGGCCGTGTTGGTCGGGATGCCGCCCATCGCGTAGTGCGCTGTCGGCATCACGGGCACGGGCTCGACCACGGGGTCGACGCCGAGGTAGGTGCGGGCGAACTCGGTGATGTCCGGCAGCTTGGTCTCCAGGACCTCGGCGCCCAGGTGGGTGCAGTCGAGCAGCACGTAGTCCTTGTGCGGACCGGCGCCGCGGCCTTCCGCGACCTCCTGGACCATGCAGCGGGCGACGATGTCGCGCGGCGCGAGGTCTTTGATGGTGGGGGCGTAGCGCTCCATGAAGCGCTCACCGCTCGCGTTGCGGAGGATCGCGCCCTCACCGCGGGCGCCCTCGGTGAGCAGGATGCCCAGCCCGGCGAGGCCGGTCGGGTGGAACTGGAAGAACTCCATGTCCTCGAGCGGGAGCTTCTTGCGCCAGATGATGCCGACGCCGTCACCGGTGAGGGTGTGGGCGTTGGAGGTGGTCTTGTAGATCTTGCCGAAGCCGCCCGTCGCGAAGATGATCGCCTTCGAGTGGAAGACGTGCAGCTCGCCGGTGGCCAGCTCGTAGGCGACGACGCCGGCGGGCTGGTCGACCCCGTCCACCTCGTTCATGATCACGTCGAGGACGTAGTACTCGTTGAAGAAGTTGATGCCGAGCTTGACGCAGTTCTGGAACAGCGTCTGGAGGATCATGTGGCCGGTGCGGTCCGCTGCATAGCAGGCGCGGCGCACAGGCGCCTTGCCGTGGTCGCGGGTGTGACCGCCGAAGCGGCGCTGGTCGATCTTGCCCTCTGGCGTGCGGTTGAACGGCAGGCCCATGTTCTCGAGGTCGATGACGGCGTCGATGGCTTCCTTGGCGAGGATCTCGGCGGCGTCCTGGTCGACGAGGTAGTCGCCGCCCTTGACGGTGTCGAAGGTGTGCCACTCCCAGTTGTCCTCTTCCACGTTCGCCAGCGCCGCGGCCATGCCGCCCTGCGCGGCTCCCGTGTGGGAGCGGGTGGGGTAGAGCTTCGAGATCACCGCGGTCTTGGCGTGCGGACCGGCTTCGATCGCAGCGCGCATCCCTGCGCCGCCTGCGCCGACGATGACGATGTCGAACTCGTGGTAGTGGACGCCGTCGATGACGGTCGATTCAGAGGTTTCAGTTGTCACAGCGTTTTCCGTAGTCGTTGGCTACTAGGTGATTACTTGACCGGGCAGAACGACGGCAGAAGATCGGCCGGAGCGCCTGCTGGGCAGGGTTCGAAGGTGAAGATCACGAGCGTGCCGAGGACCACGAGCACGACGACGGCGGCGAGGATCGCGCCCTTCAGGATGCGGTTGACCACCTTGTTGTACGAGTAGTCGTTGACCAGGGTGCGCATCCCGTTGCCGCCGTGGATCATGGCGAGCCAGAGCATCAGCAGATCCCAGATCTGCCAGAACGGCGTTGCGTACTTGCCGCCGATGAAGGCGAAGTCGATCTGCTTGACGCCCTCGCCCATGACGAGGTTGACGAACAGGTGGCCGAAGATGAGGACGATCAGCAGCACGCCGGACGCGCGCATGTAGATCCAGCCCCACTTCTCCCAGTTGACGCCCTTGCGGGCAGGGCGGGACGGGGTGCGAGGCGCTTCGATGGTGGTCATGGTCAGTGCCCCTCTCCGAAGATGTGGATGAGCTGCACGGGAACGAAGCCGGCCATGAGCACGACCCAGATCACGATGACGATGTAGAACATGACCTTCTGGTACTTGACGCCCTTGCTCCAGAAGTCGATGAGGATGATCCGGATGCCGTTGAAGGCGTGGAAAATGATGGCGCCGACGAGGGCGATCTCACCGAGTCCCATGATGGGGTTCTTGTACGTCCCGATCACCGCGTTGTACGCCTCTGGGCTGACCCGGACGAGCGAGGTGTCGAGGATGTGAACGAGAAGGAAGAAGAAGATGGCGACGCCGGTGATGCGGTGCAGCACCCACGACCACATTCCCTCTCGGCCCCGGTACAGTGTCCCGCCCGGCCTGTTCTTGGTCGGCTGCAGGGTTCCTGCCGCTTGATCTGGCACGAACAACCCTCCCTGGTTGTGGTCGCTTGCTGACGCGCTTGAGCGCCGTACCAGTCTATGCCGCACGGCTGTTTCACGCTGCTTAGGCAGGCCTAAGTATCTCGACGTCGAGACAAATCAGGTCGGCGGTCAGGAGGGCGCCGACAGGCCGAGAACAGGGTAGAGGACGCGGAAGCCCTCCTGCAGGCCGCCGGTGAGCGCCTTCTGCACGTGCCCGCCGTTCGGCACCTCGTGATAGTCGACGTTCATCCCCACCTGGCGGGCCGCCGCCGCGACCCGGAGGGCGACGGGGCGGTACATCGCGTCGTCGGAGCCGACGGTGAAGACAGCCGTGGTGTGCCGGAAGTCCTTTCCGTGCATGATGCGGAGCGGCTTCTGGTTCTCGTACGCGTCCTTGTCTCCGCCGAACACGTCGTGGAGCACGGCCGCCTCGTGGTCGGAGCCCGGGAACTCCTCTCCCGAGATGTCGATGAGGTTGGAGAACAGGTCGGGCCGTTTGACCGCGATCGACAGGGCGCACTGCCCGCCGTTGGAGTATCCGGCGATCGTCCAGAACCGGCGGTCGTGGGTGATGTTGAGGTGCTTCTGCGCCCAGTCGATGACGTCGCCGGTGAGGAAGGTCTGCGCGTTCCCGAACCGCTTCGTGTCGAGGCAGAGCGGGTCCCTGAGCGGGTCGCCGAGCTGGTCGGCGACGATGACGATCGGGGCGAGGCCTCCGTGCTTGGCGGCGATCGGGTCGAGCACCGCCGCTGCCTGATACGGGTCGGGGTTGCCTGGCTGACCCATCAGCATCACCACGAGGGGAAGGGGCGGAGGGTGCTCGACGAGGGCGGCGGGAGGCAGGTAGATCCCCGCAGGCCGCGAGGAGAAGCCCGACCCGCCGTTCGGGATCACCTGGCTGCCCGTCCTGCCGTGCTCCGGGAGGTCGGCAGGCGGCTTCCAGTGCTTCCAGAGCTGCGTGTCGTATCCGGATGCTGCCGTCGGCGGCGTGAGTCTGATCGGCTTGTCTGTCGAGATGGAGAGCAGGTTGCCGAGCGTGCGGTTGATTCCGTACGTCGCGTTCACAGCGAGCGTGCCTGCCGCGATGAACACCGGGATGCACGCCACCGCGACGATCTTCCGCCAGCGGGGAGACCGCCACAGGTTCACCACGGCGAGCGCCACCGCGCAGCAGGTCGCGGTGATCCACGCGTAGTTCACGAGGCCGAGCGAGGTTCCGAAGAGGTCGAGCCAGCGCACGGCGACCAACCAGATGCCCACGGAGACCACGAGACCGGCCGCGACAGCGGACAGCGCGGTCACCAGCCAGCGCAGGCTGGGCCGCCGCGCCAGCAGGAACGCGGCAGCGACGGCCGCGACGGCCAGCACCGTCACGATCACCGGGCCATCGACGACATCGGTCGTCAGCAGCGCGTCGAACATGCGTATTCCACCCCCAGGCTGGCTGCCGGGAGTTCGGGTGCGCGGCAGGCGCCGGACGGAACGCTAGCGCATCAGGATGGCTGAATTCCCTACAACACGTCGCTGGAGCCCGTGAGCTTCAGCGCATCCACGACCGCCTTCACCCGCTGGGCGTTCTCGCTGGTCGTGACGAGGAGCGCATCCGGGGTGTCGACCACCACGATGTCCTTCACGCCGATGAGGCTGATCACGCGGCCGGACTGACTGACCACGATGCCGCTGGAGGCATCGGAGAGGACGCGGGCGTTCTCGCCGAGGATGGCCAGGTCGGACTTACGGCCGCCCGAGTTGAGCTTGGCGAGCGAGGCGAAGTCTCCGACATCGTCCCAGTCGAAATATCCGGGAATGACAGAGAGCGCGCCCCTGCTCGCTGCCGGCTCCGCCACGGCGTAGTCGATCGCGATCTTCTCCAGCCCTGGCCAGATGCGGTCGACGGCGGGGCCGCGCGTCGCGGGGTCGTCCCAGGCCTCCGCCAGCTCGAGCAGCCCGGCGTGGAGTTCGGGCTTCGAGCGGCCGATCTCCTCCAGCAGGCGGTCGGCGCGGGAGATGAACATGCTCGCGTTCCAGAGGTACGCGCCGCTGGCCAGGTAGCCCTCCGCCGTCTCCAGATCCGGCTTCTCGACGAACTCGGTCACCGAGAGCGCGCTCGGCGCCCCGTCGATGCCCAGCCCTTCGCCGGTCCGGATGTAGCCGAAGCCGACCGAAGGCTCCGTCGGCCGGATGCCGATGGTCGTGATGTACCCGGCGTCTGCGGAGGCGACGGCCTCGCGGACCGCTGCGCCGAACAGGGGGAGGTTCTTGATGACGTGGTCGGCGGCGAACGACCCGATGATCACGCCGGGCTCCCTGCGCTCCAGGATCGCGGCGGCCAGGCCGATGGCGGCGGTGGAGTCGCGCGGCTCCGACTCCAGGACGACGTTCTGATCGGCCAGCGTCGGCAGCTGCGCCTCGACGGCGGCGCGGTGGGCGCGGCCGGTGACGACCATGATCCGCTGCTCGCCGGAGAGTGGAGCGAGCCTGTCCCAGGTGTCGCGAAGCAGGGTCTGTCCAGAGCCCGTGAGATCGTGCAGGAACTTGGGCGCGTCGGCGCGGGAGAGCGGCCAGAGCCGCGAGCCGATCCCGCCGGCCGGGATCACGGCGTAGAAGCGGTCGAGCGCGCTGGAGGTGTGTGCCATGTCGAAAGGATACCGAGCGCTCCCGGACACCGGCCGTTCACACCGGGGTCACCGCGGCTGCCTAGCCTGGCGGCATGCGCGTAGCGGTGGTCAGCGAGAGCTTCCTCCCCACAGTCAACGGGGTCACCACCAGTGTCTGCCGGGTGCTGGAGCACCTGGCGGCCGAGGGCCACGAAGCGATCGTGGTGTGCCCGGACGCAGGAGCTCCCGCCGAGTACTCCGGCTTCCGGGTGCATCAGGTGCCGTCCGTGGCGTACCGGCAGTTCCCCGTCGGGCTCCCCAGCCCGCAGGTGCAGCGCATCCTGAGCAGGTTCGAGCCCGACGTGCTGCATGCCGCGTCCCCTTTCCTCCTCGGGGCGCAGGGGATCGCTGCCGCCAATCGGCTCGGCGTGCCGTCCGTGGCCATCTACCAGACGGATGTCGCAGGGTACGCCAGGCGCAACGGGCTCGGGATGACGTCGGCCATCGCGTGGAAGTACGTGCGCTGGGTGCACGACGGCGCCGACCTCACGCTCGTGCCGTCCGCCGCGTCGGAGTACGACCTGCGCACCGCGGGCGTCCGCTCGCTCGCGCGCTGGGGCAGAGGGGTCGACCTGGAGCGCTACCACCCCAACAACCGCAGGACGCCTGCCGCCATCGCGCTCCGCGATCAGCTGTCGCCGGACGGCGAGCTCGTCGTCGGGTACGTCGGCCGCATCGCGCCGGAGAAGCAGGTGGAGCGCCTCCGCGCGCTGCGCGGCATCCCCGGCCTCCAGCTCGCCATCGTCGGGGACGGCCCGTCGCGCGCCTCCGTCGCCGTCGAGCTGCGCGGGATGCCGGTGACCTGGCTCGGCCGGCTGGGCGGCTCCGACCTCGCTGCGGCGTATGCGAGTTTCGACATGTTCGTGCACACCGGCACGGAGGAGACCTTCGGCCAGACCGTTCAGGAGGCCCACGCGTCTGGCATACCGGTGGTCGCGCCGCGTGCTGGAGGGCCGATCGACCTGGTCGCGCACGGCGTCGACGGACTGCTGGTGCAGCCGTCGGACGACAGGGCGCTGCGCGCCGCTGTGAAGATGCTCGCCGCAGACGCACCGCTGCGCCTCAGGATGGGCGAGGCGGGCAGACGTGCAGTGCTCGGCCGCAGCTGGGAGGCGATCTGCACCGAGCTCGTCGGACACTACGAGAGCGTGCTCGGCGGCGCACGAAAGCGGGTCCAGCGCACCGGCAGACAGCGCGCGTACAGTTAGGTGGCCGTGCGAGCACGGCCGGTCCACTCGTACGCAGCACCCCGGAGGTGACTCATGGCTTTGAACACCAACCGACGCGGCATCCCGATGCCCTTCGTCTCCCGCACGCGCCGAGTCGATCCTCCGTCAGAGACCTCGTCGTCCGAGCAGAACCAGCCGCGCGAGCCGCGGCCCAGCATGGTCGACTCCGCCATCTACTCCGACGGCCACCGCGTCGCGTCGCCCCGCAGCCTCGCAGAGACGTACCGAGCGCTGGACGCGACGAAGGACGGCGTCGCCTGGATCGGCCTCTACCGGCCGAGCGCCGATGAGCTGATGTCCCTCGCCGACGAGTTCGGCCTGCACCAGCTGGCCATCGAGGACGCGATCGTCGCGCACCAGCGGCCCAAGCTGGAGCGCTACGACACCGTTCTCTTCGTGGTGCTCAAAGCGGCCAACTACCTGGATGTGCCTGAAGAGGTCGACTTCGGCGAGCTGCACCTCTTCGTCGGCCCGAACTTCGTCATCACCGTTCGGCACAGCGAGTCGCCCGACCTCTCTCATGTCCGGCAGAGGATGGAGAGGGAGCCGGAGCTGCTCGCCCTCGGCACCCAGGCCATTCTCTACGCGATCATCGACGCTGTGGTGGATGCGTACAGCCCGGTCGTCGCCGGTCTCGCCAACGACATCGACGAGATCGAGACGCAGGTGTTCGGCGGGGACGCGCTGGTGTCCAGGCGCATCTACGAGCTGTCGCGCGAGGTCATCGACTTCCAGAGGGCGACGCATCCACTGACCGCTGTGATGGATGCGCTCGAGCACGGCTCGTCCAAGTACGGCGTCACCCAGGAGTTGCAGCGTGGACTGCGCGACGTCGCCGACCACCTCACGGTCGTGAACGAGCGGGTCGACGGGTTCCGTCAGCTCCTGCGCGACATCCTCACGGTGAACTCCACGCTCGTCTCCGAGCGCAGGAATGAGGAGATGGAGCGGCTGGCGCACTCGACGCACAGGCAGGGCGAGGAGGTCAAGCGCATCTCGTCCTGGGCGGCGATCCTGTTCGCTCCGTCGCTCGTCGCCGGCGTCTACGGGATGAACTTCACCCATATGCCGGAGCTGGACTGGACCTTCGGGTATCCGCTGGCCGTCCTGGCCATGCTCGGGCTGAGCGGTCTCCTCTACTTCGTGTTCAAGAAGCGCGGGTGGCTGTAGGGGGCAGACGCGGGGGACAAGATGCTCAAATGAGCAGGTGCCAAACAGGCGTGCATTTGTAACGCTTGCATGAAGAAGCCGGATTTTCGAACGGAGCGGTTCGTCACATTCGGTAACGTGAACAGCAAATGGCCTCCCTTCACCCGAGGAGGCCTGCATCTTGGAGGACACCACCTTGACAATCACAGCCCGTAAGGCCGGAGTGCTCGGCCTGGTAGCGGTCGGCGTCATGTCGATGCTGGCCGCGTGTTCGGCTGCCCCGTCGGACAACTCGACCACGGGAGCCGCGAAGAGCGACTTCCTGCCCTGCATGGTCTCCGACGCCGGCGGATTCGACGACAAGTCGTTCAACGAGACCAGCTACAACGGCATGGTCAGCGCGACGAAGAGCCTCGGCATCAGCTACAAGAAGGCCGAGTCGAAGAACGCGAACGACTACAGCCCGAACATCCAGAGCATGGTCGACCAGAACTGCAACCTGATCATCTCGGTCGGGTTCAACCTGAAGGACGCCACCGAGAAGGCCGCCAAGGCCAACCCGGACATCGACTTCGCCACGGTCGACGACAACGAGATCACGGCGGACAACGTCCGCCCGATCATCTTCGACACTGCTCAGGCCGCCTTCCTCGGCGGATACGCTGCTGCGAGCTACTCGAAGTCCGGCGTCGTCGGCACCTTCGGCGGCATGCAGTTCCCGACCGTCACCATCTTCATGGACGGCTTCGCGGACGGCGTCGCGTACTACAACCAGCAGAAGGGCAAGGACGTCAAGGTCGTCGGCTGGGACGTCAAGGCTCAGAACGGTGCGTTCACCGGTGGCTTCGACGCCAACGACACGGCCAAGACCACGGCTCAGGGCATCATCGACCAGGGTGCTGACGTGATCATGCCCGTCGGCGGCCCGATCTACCAGTCGGCAGCGCAGGCGATCAAGGACTCCGGCAAGGACATCGCGATGGTCGGCGTCGACACCGACGTCTTCATCTCGGACCCGAGCGTCAAGGACATCCTGCTCACCTCGGTGATGAAGGGTCTCGACACCGCGACCGCGTCCGTCGTCAAGGACGCCGCGAACGGCAAGTTCACCAACACGCCGTACGTCGGAACGCTGAAGAACGACGGCGTCGGCCTGGCACCGTTCCACAACTTCGAGTCGAAGGTGGACAAGGGCCTGCAGGGAGAGCTGGACAAGATCAAGGCCGGCATCATCGACGGTTCGATCACGGTCGAGTCTCCGTCGTCGCCCAAGGCGTAACAGCACGATCGCACTACACGGGGAGGTCAGCGGATGCTGGCCTCCCCGGTCTTTTGGCCCTTGTCACGACTGCTCAACTGAGCACACACTGACATATGTGCAAAAAGGTAGGGTGAAGACGCGCATCGAGGCCATCCTCCTTTCCCGCGCGTCATCGCTCCACCCGGGCGAGTAGAGAAGGAACCCCACCCGAATGAAGCTCGAACTTCGCGGCATCACCAAACGGTTCGGTGCCCTGGTCGCCAACGACCACATCGACCTCACGGTCGAACCAGGCGAGATCCACTGCCTGCTCGGCGAGAACGGCGCAGGCAAGTCCACCCTCATGAACGTTCTGTACGGCCTCTACCAGGCCGACGAGGGCGAGATCCTGCTCGACGACGTCGTCCAGCAGTTCTCCGGCCCCGGCGACGCGATGAAGGCCGGAATCGGCATGGTGCACCAGCACTTCATGCTCATCCCCGTCTTCACGGTCGCGGAGAACGTCATGCTCGGACACGAGGAGACCGGGTTCGCCGGACGCCTCGACCTGAACGCCGCTCGCAAGCGGGTGCGCGAGATCTCCGACCGCTTCGGCTTCGACGTCGACCCGGATGCGCTGATCGAGGACCTGCCCGTCGGCGTCCAGCAGCGCGTGGAGATCATCAAGGCGCTGTCCCAGAACGCGAAGGTGCTCGTGTTCGACGAGCCGACCGCCGTGCTCACCCCGCAGGAGACCGACGAGCTGATGGCGATCATGCGCCAGCTCAAGGAGCAGGGCACCGCCATCGTCTTCATCACCCACAAGCTGCGCGAGGTGCGCGAAGTGGCGGACCGCATCACCGTCATCCGCCTCGGCAAGGTCGTCGGCGAGACGGAGCCGACCGCCACGAACACCGAGATGGCGTCGATGATGGTCGGCCGCGCGGTCGAGCTGACCGTGCACAAGGAGCCGGCGCACCCCGGTGCCCCCGCGCTGATCGTGCGCGATCTGTCTGTGATCGACCCGATCGGGCAGCTCGTCGTCAACAACGTCAGCTTCGACGTCAAGGCGGGCGAGATCCTCGCGATCGCCGGAGTCCAGGGCAACGGCCAGACCGAGCTCACCGAGGCGATCCTCGGGCTCCAGCCGCGCGTCGAGGGCACGATCGAGCTGGACGGCAAGCACATCCAGGGCCACAGCGTGCGCAGGGTGCTCGACGCCGGTGTCGGCTTCGTGCCTGAGGACCGCAACGAGGACGGCCTGGTCGGCGAGTTCACCATCGCGGAGAACCTGATGCTCGACCGCTCGAGCGGTGAGCCGTTCGTCAAGGCGGGCAACCTGCAGCTCTCCTACCGCGCGGAGTTCGCCGAGGAGAAGATCAAGGAGTTCGACGTGCGCGCCCAGGGCGTCGACACGAAGGTCGGCAAGCTGTCGGGCGGCAACGCCCAGAAGGTCGTGCTCGCCCGCGAGCTGAGCCGCGACCTCAGCCTGTTCGTCGCAGCGCAGCCGACGCGCGGTCTCGACGTCGGCTCGATCGAGTTCGTGCACAAGCGCATCGTCGCGACCAGGGATGCCGGCATCCCCGTCATCGTCGTCTCCACGGAGCTCGACGAGGTAGCCGCCCTCGCAGACAGGATCGCGGTCATGTACCGCGGCGGAATCGTAGGAATCGTGCCGGGCAACACCTCGCGTGCTGTGCTCGGTCTGATGATGGCCGGCGAGCTGCCGGCGGATGTGGAAGTCGCAGCATGAGCCAGACCGCCCAGGCCCCTGAGCCGACGAAGGGGCCGGAGCCGACCAAGGCCCCCGGCGTCGAGCCGCCGTCGCGCTGGCAGGTCGCCATGCGCGACATCGCCGGCGGCAGCGTCGTCATCTCGATCCTCGCCGTCGTGATCGCCCTGGTGATCGGCGCCATCCTGATCGCCATCACCGACCCGACCGTGCAGAAGGCGTCCGGCTACTTCTTCGCCAGGCCGGGCGACACGTTCCAGGCCATCTGGAACTCCGTGTCGAGCGCATACGTCTCGCTGTTCCAGGGCTCGATCTACAACTTCCGTCGTCCGTCCTTCTCCGCGGGCATCCGG
Organism: Leifsonia sp. Root227; assembly: GCF_001428745.1. Classification (GTDB taxonomy): domain Bacteria; phylum Actinomycetota; class Actinomycetes; order Actinomycetales; family Microbacteriaceae; genus Leifsonia. Next base: position 844,180 of record NZ_LMIO01000001.1, read on the forward strand.
CCGCTGACCGAGACGCTGACGTTCGCCACGCCGCTGATCGCCGGTGGTCTCGGCGTCGCCCTCGCGTTCAGGGTCGGCATGTTCAACATCGGTGGCCGCGGCCAGATGCTGATCGCCGCCGGTGCAGCGGGCTGGGTCGGCTGGTCGTTCAACCTGCCTCCCGTGCTGCACCTGCTGCTCGCGATCGTCGCCGGCATCGCCGGTGGTGCGATCTGGGGCGGCATCGCCGGTCTGCTGAAGGCTCGGACGGGCGCGCACGAGGTGATCGTCACGATCATGCTCAACTACATCGCCTTCTATCTGCTGGCGTACTTCCTGCGCACGCCCGGCCTCTTCCAGATGGCGGGGTCGAGCAACCCGAAGTCGCCCCCGGTGAAGCCGAACGCGATCCTGCCTCCGCTGTTCGGAGACCAGTACAACCTCACCTGGGCGTTCGTCATCGTCATCGCGCTGACCGTGTACGTGTGGTGGCTGCTCAACCGCTCGGCGATGGGCTTCCGGTTCAAGGCGGTCGGCGAGAACCCGAACGCAGCACGCGTCGCCGGAATAGACGTCAAGAACGTCTACTTCGTCGCCATGCTGATCGCCGGTGGCCTCGTCGGGTTCGCCGGTGTGAACCAGGCGCTCGGCACCTTCCCGCAGGGCATCACCTCCGACCTGGATGCCGGCATCGGCTTCGACGCGATCACGGTCGCGCTGCTCGGTCGATCGCGGCCGTGGGGCACCTTCATCGCGGGTCTGCTGTTCGGCGCTCTCAAGGCGGGAAGCTTCGCCATGCAGGCGGCCAACGACATCCCGATCGACATCGTGCTCGTCGTGCAGTCCCTCATCGTGCTGTTCATCGCAGCGCCGCCGCTCGTGCGGGCGATCTTCCGCCTGCCGACCCCCGGCGTCGCATCCAAGAAGTCCACCCTTCCCATCGTCAGCAAGGAGGTGGCAGCCAAGTGAGCACCGTCACCGAGACCCAGCCGGGCATCCCGTCGAGCGACCAGATCGTCCTGGAGCGCACTCAGATCAAGAGCTGGAAGGCGCCGATCGCGCTGGGCGTCTTCGCCCTGCTCGCCATCGTGCTGTTCGTGTTCCTGCCCAGGCAGGGCGACAGCAGCTTCCGCTTCGCCGATCCTGGCGACTTCTTCGCCATCCCGCTGCTGACCGTCCCCACCCAGGCGACGAGCGTCATCTGCGCGATCCTGTGCGTGCTCCTCGCTGTCGGCGCGTACTTCTACATCGCCTCGGGCCGCAAGGTGCCGATCTGGTACGCGATCGTGTTCGCGCTGGTGTTCATGTTCGGCTTCCTCACCTGGGCGGCCGCCGGCCACACCGTGCCGTTCACCGGCCTGCTGCTCGGCAGCGTGAGCCTGTCGGTCCCGCTCGTATTCGGTGCCCTCGGCGGTGTCATCTCCGAGCGCGCGGGTGTCGTGAACGTCGCCATCGAGGGTCAGCTGCTCGCCGGTGCGTTCGTCTCGGCGTTCATCGCATCCGTCGCGCAGCACGTCTGGCACCTTCCGGTCGTCGCAGCGCTCATCATCGGGATGCTGTCGGCGATGATCGCCGGCGTCCTGGTGTCGTTCGTGCTGGCCGCGTTCGCGATCAAGTACCTGGTCGAGCAGGTGATCGTCGGTGTCGTGCTCAACGTGCTCGTCACCGGTCTGACGAGCTTCCTGTTCTCCACGGTGCTGTCGAACGACATCCCCGTGCTGAACAACCCTCCGCGCTTCGAGCGGCTGCCGATCCCGCTGCTCAGCGAGATCCCGGTCATCGGCCCGGTGCTGTTCAAACAGACGATCATCGTCTACCTGATGTACATCGCCGTGTTCCTGGTCTGGTTCGGCCTGTTCAAGACCCGCTGGGGCCTGCGCGTCCGCGCAGTCGGCGAGCACCCGAAGGCAGCGGACACCGTCGGCATCAACGTCAATGGCACCCGGTTCTGGAACGTCTCGCTGGCGGGAGCGGTCGCCGGTCTCGGTGGAGCGTACTTCACGCTCGCCTCGGTCGGAGCGTTCGGCAAAGAGATGACCAACGGCGCCGGCTTCATCGCCCTCGCCGCCGTCATCTTCGGACGCTGGGACCCGATCAGGGCCACCCTGGCCGCTCTGCTGTTCGGCTTCGCGTCGTACCTGCAGACCACGCTCGGGATCATCGGCGCCCCCGTGCCGAGCGAGTTCATGCTGATGCTGCCGTACGTCGTGACGATCTTCGCGGTCGCAGGGCTCGTCGGGATCTCGCGGGCACCCGCCGCAGACGGCAAGCCGTACATCAAATCATGAGCGAGGCAATGGCGACGGACGCCGTCGACTGGGAGGCGCTGCGCGCAGCGGCCCGCGAGGCCATGACGCACGCGTACATCCCGTACTCGAAGTTCGCCGTCGGCGCCGCGGCGCTCGTCGACGACGGCAGGATCGTCTCGGGCTGCAACGTCGAGAACGCCAGCTACGGCGTCACGCTGTGCGCGGAGTGCGGACTCGTCTCGGCACTGCACATGTCGGGTGGCGGCCACCTGGTGGCCTTCACCTGCGTGGACGGCGACGGCAACGTCCTGATGCCGTGCGGTCGCTGCCGCCAGCTGCTGTATGAGCACTCGGCGGAGGGCATGGTGCTGGAGACGGTGTCCGGCTTCCGCACCATCGACGAGGTGCTGCCGGACGCGTTCGGCCCGCGCCAGCTGACCGAGTACGCCGCACGGCACGACGCCTGAGCTCACACCCTGAGCGCACGACGACACAGAAAGCAGATATGAGCGACACCGCAGGGACGGTCGAGGCCTTCGACGCCGTCGACCTCATCCACACCAAGCGTGACAGCGGAGAGCTGTCGACGCCGCAGATCGACTGGCTGATCGACGCGTACACGCGCGGCTACGTCGGCGACGAGCAGATGGCCGCGATGACGATGGCGATCTTCCTCAACGGGATGACCCGCCGCGAGATCAAGGACCTCACGATGGCGATGATCGCCTCAGGTGAGCGGATGAGCTTCGACGGCCTCGGCAAGCCGACGACGGACAAGCACTCCACGGGCGGCGTCGGCGACAAGATCACGCTGCCGCTGATGCCGCTCGTCGCGACGTTCGGCGCGGCCGTGCCGCAGCTCTCCGGGCGCGGGCTCGGCCACACGGGAGGGACGCTCGACAAGCTGGAGAGCATCCCCGGCTGGCGGGCCAACCTGACCAACCAGGAGATGTTCGACCAGCTGCGGGATGTCGGCGGCGTGATCTGCGCGGCGGGCTCCGGCCTCGCTCCGGCGGACGGCAAGCTCTACGCGCTGCGCGATATCACAGGAACGGTCGAGGCCATCCCGCTGATCGCCTCCTCGATCATGAGCAAGAAGATCGCGGAAGGCACCGGCGCGCTCGTACTCGACGTGAAGTTCGGCTCCGGCGCGTTCCTCAAAGACATCGAGAAGTCGCGCGAGCTGGCCCGCACGATGGTCGACCTCGGCCGCGACGCCGGCGTCGCCACCTCCGCTCTGCTCACCAACATGAACGTGCCGCTCGGCCTCGCCATCGGCAACGCCAACGAGGTGCGCGAGTCCGTCGAGGTGCTGGCGGGTGGCGGACCGGCGGATGTCGTCGAGCTGACCATCGAGCTGGCGCGCGAGATGCTCGCCCTCGCGGGCAAGACGGACGTGGATGTGGAGGCCGCCCTGAAGGACGGCCGCGCGATGGACAAATGGCGGGAGACCATCCGCGCCCAGGGCGGAGACCCCGACGCGCCGCTGCCGGTCGCGAAGGAGACGCACACCGTCGTCGCCGACCGCGACGGCGTGCTGGTCGAGCAGCAGGCACTGCCGTTCGGCATCGCCGCCTGGCGGCTCGGCGCAGGGCGCGCCCGCAAGCAGGACCCCGTGCAGCACGCCGCGGGCGTCGACCTGCACGCCAAGCCGGGAGACACGGTGCGAGCAGGCGATCCGCTCTTCACCCTCTCCGCCGACGAGCCTGCCCGCTTCGAGCGCGCGCTCGAGGCCCTCGAGGGTGCATACCGCATCGGCGACCAAGGAGACCCCGTCCTCACCGGCGGCCCCCTCATCGCCGACCGCATCTCCTGAACAATCGACTCCGGACTTGTTCAGGCGACACGCCGGCGTCTCGACTGAACAACTCCGGACTCGATAGCTGCGGCGCGCGACCGAACGATAGATTGAAGGACATGAGTAAAGAAGCAGACGGCGGGTACAGGCTCAGCGACGGCACGAGCATCCGGGAGTTGCCGAAGGTGTCGTTGCACGACCACCTCGACGGCGGCCTGCGACCGGCGACGGTGATCGAGCTCGGCGCGGAGATCGGCCTCGACCTCCCCACCACGGACGCCGTGGAGCTGGCGAGCTGGTTCGGCGAGAAGTCCAACTCCGGCTCGCTGGTCGAATACCTCAAGACGTTCGACCTCACCACCGCCGTCATGCAGACGAAGGAGGGGCTCAGCCGCGTCGCGCGCGAGTTCGTCCAGGACCTCGGCGAGGACGGCGTCGTGTACGGCGAGATCCGCTGGGCCCCCGAGCAGCACCTCTCCCGCGGCCTCAGCCTCGACGACACAGTGGATGCGGTGCAGGACGGCATCGAGCAGGGCATCGACGATGTGCGCGCCACCGGCAAGCGCATCCGGGTCGGCCAGCTGGTCACCGCCATGCGCCACGCCGACCGTGGGCTGGAGATCGCCGAGCTCGCCGTTCGCCACCGCGACAACGGCGTCGTCGGGTTCGACATCGCCGGAGCAGAGGCAGGCTTCCTCCCGTCGCGCCACCGCACGGCGTTCGACTACCTCGCCGCGCAGTTCTTCCCCACGACCGTGCACGCCGGAGAGGCGGACGGGCTGGAGAGCATCAGGAGCGCACTCATCGACGGCCGCGCGCTGCGCCTCGGCCACGGTGTGCGCATCGCGGAGGACATCACGATCGAGCGCCAGGACGACGAGAACACCTACGTGACAATCGGCACGCTCGCCCAGTGGGTGAAGGACCGCGAGATCGCGCTCGAGACGAGCCCGACCTCCAACCTGCAGACGGGCGCCATCGCCGCGTGGGGCGACGACATCCTCGACCACCCGTTCGACCTGCTCTACCAGCTCGGGTTCCGGGTGACTGTGAACACCGACAACCGCCTGATGAGCGGAACGTCCCTGACGCGGGAGCTGAGCATCCTGGCGGACGCGTTCGCGTACGACCGCACCGACCTCGAGGTGTTCCAGCTCAACGCGGCCGGTTCCGCGTTCCTCCCGCTGGAAGAACGCGAAGAGCTGGCGGACATCATCACAGCAGGTTTCGAGGGTTCGTAACCCGCCGGGAGATACGCTTGAGCCATGCCTCTGCCACCGTTGCCCGATTCCGCCATCACCATCGGAGCTCACGCCTCCGACTGGCGTGACGCGGTCGAGCTGGCAGGGGCGGCTCTCGCGGCCTCCGGGGCCACGGAGCCCAGCTACGCCGAGCGGATGATCCAGGTCATCGACGAGTTCGGGGCGTACATCGTCATCGCGCCGGGGCTCGCCCTCGCACACGCCCGCCCGGGCCCCGACGTGCTGGCGGACGGACTCTCCGTCGTCACGCTGGCCGACCCCGTCGTCTTCGGCCACCCGCACAACGACCCGGTCTCCGTGGTCATCGGCCTCGCCGTCTCGTCGCCGGAGGGTCACGTGACCTCGGTCGCCGAGCTGGCGAACGTGTTCAACGACCCGGAGGCGATCCCCGCTCTCGCCGCCGCCCAGGATGCGGCAGCCGTGCAGCGGATCATGGCCGCGAGCGAGCAGGGCGCGGTCTGATGAAGATCGTCGCGATCTGCGGTGCAGGCATCGGCACGTCCGGAATCCTCAAGGTCAACGCCGAGCGCGTGCTGAAGCGTCTCGACATCGACGCGGACGTGACAGCCTCGGATCTGGCGAGTCTGGCGACGGCCGCCTCGAACGCGCAGGTCATCCTGACCTCTCCGGAGCTGGTCGACAAGATCGGGCAGACCAACGCCGACATCGTCGTGGTAGACAACTACTTCGACCTGGATGAGCTGGAACAGAAGCTCGACGAGGCGCTCGGCTAGCGCTGCCCGCTGTCGCTGTCGCTGTCGCTGTCGCTGTCGCTCTCGGCTCCGCTGTCATCTGCGGCGAGGAGCGCATCCACCAGCCCGGGGAAGCGCTGGTCCAGCTCTGCCCTGCGGAGCTGGATGGCGTGGGTGCGCCCGTCCACGATCGTGAGGGTCACCCCGGCCTCGCGAAGCGCCTTGAAGTGGTGCGAGAGCGTCGACTTCTGCACGTCGAAGCCCCACTCCGTCGCCGACTTGGCGTGCGGTTCACCGTCGGCGAGCACCCGCACGATCTGCAACCGGATGGGGTCGGCCACGGCGCGCAGGACGTCGACGAGCGTGACCGTCTCGATGGCGGGGGCCGGGTAGTCAGCCGACACGTGCATCCCCTCGAAAAATAGTTTGACAATCATCGAACAATGGTCGTATCTTGACCGTATGACGTTCGTCGAACAATCATACCGCAGGGCCACCCCGGCGCTGCTGATCCTCGCCCTTTCCCTGTTCGTGGTCGCGACCAACGCGTTCGTGATCGCCGGGCTCCTACCGCAGATCGCGGACACCCTGGGGGCGACGCCCACCCAGGTGAGCTACTCCATCACCTCGTACTCGCTCGTCGTCGCCGTCGCGGCGCCCGCCGTCTCGATCCTCCTCCCGCGCGTCCCGCGCACCGTCCTCATGGCGGGCGGGCTGGCCTTCTTCGCGGTCGGCGCCGCCATCGCGGCCGCCGCGCCGGACATCGCCGTCTTCATCACGGGGCGCACGCTCTCCGGGCTCGGCGGAGCCGCCCTGGTGCCGACGGCGACCGCGGCCGCGGCCTCCCTCGCACGGCCGGAGCAGCGCGGACGGGCCCTGGCCATCGTCGGTGCCGGCTTCACCCTGGCGACGGCCGTCGGATCCCCGCTCGGGACGGCCCTCGGCGGCATCGCAGGCTGGCGGCTCCCGCTCTGGTGCCTGGTCGGCCTCGGCGTCCTGCTGTCCGTCGCGATCCCGTTCGTGGTGCGCGGCGTGCCGCTGCCGCCGCCCGTCTCGCTGCGGCGCAGGCTGGCTCCGCTCGGCGACCGCCGCATCCTGGCCCCGCTCGGCACGACACTGCTGATGGTGGCCGGCTTCAACATCGTCTACATCTTCTCCGCGGCCGTCACGCACGCATCCACAGGAGGCTCCGGCGCCCTGCTTGCGGTGCTGCTGCTCGCGTACGGAGCAGCGGGCGTGCTCGGCAACGTGGTCGCCGGACCGCTCACCGACCGGTTCGGCAGCAAGGTGGTCGCGATCGTCGCGCTCGCCGCTCAGGCGCTCGCCCTGCTCGCGCTGACGTTCGTCGAAGCGTCCTTCGCCGCATCCATCGTCGTGTTCGCGCTGTGGGGCGTCGCCTCCTTCGCCGTCGCCATCCCGGTGCAGCACAGGCTGGTGCATATCGACCCGGCGGCGTCCGCCCTCGCCCTGTCCTGGTACTCGACGGCGATGTACGTCGGGATCGCGATCGCGCCGCTGATCGGGACGGCGGCACTGAGCATCGGCGGCGCCGTTGCGGTCCCTGTCGCCGGGGCCGTCGTCTCCGTGCTCGCTCTCGCGCTGTTCCTGCTCGGCTACGCCAGGAACGCCACAGCACGCAGAACAGGGGGCGTCGCCGGAGACGCGGAAAGGGCGCTCCGGCCGTCGGCCTGAGCGCCCTTCCTGTAGCGGCGGCTACGCGGCCGTGAGCGCGCGCATCGCCGCCGCGAGGGCGCCGACGCGGGCGGTCGCGGTGGCACGGCGCTCGTCGACGCTGCCCTGGTCGCTCGACGCGTCGATGTAGATCTTGAGCTTCGGCTCCGTGCCGGACGGGCGTACCATGACGCGGGACCCATCGGCGAGCAGGATGCGCAGCACATCGCTCGGCGGGAGGTTGCCGAAGCCATCCTTCAGGTCGTCGATCTGCTGCACCCGCACATCTCCGAGGGATGCGGGCGGAGTCGCGCGCAGGCTCGCCATGATGCGGTCGATCTGCGACAGGTCGGTGACCCGGATGGAGATCTGGTCCGAGGCGAAGAAGCCGAACGTCTCCGCGAACGCGTCCAGGTGATCCGCGATGGTCTTCCCATCGGCCGCGAGGCTGTTGGCGAGATCGAGGAACGCGGTCGCGGCGGAGATGCCGTCCTTGTCGCGCACGGTCTCCGGGTTCACCAGGTAGCCGAGCGCCTCCTCGTAGCCGTACACGAGGCCGGGAGCGCGGGAGACCCACTTGAAGCCGGTCAGCGTGTTCGCGAAGTCGAGATGGTACTTCTCCGCCACGGCAGCGAGCGCCGGCGAGGACACGATCGAGCAGGCCAGGGCGCCGAACGCGCCCTGGTCGGGGCCGGCCGCCGCCTCCGCGAGCCTGGCAGCCCGCCAGCCGAGGATGGCGCCGACCTCGTTGCCGCTCAGGCGGCGGTAGCCGGCCTCGCTCGACGCATCCGGGATCGCGACGGCGAGACGGTCGGCGTCCGGGTCGTTGGCGATCACCAGGTCGGCGTCGGACGCGCGTGCCGCCTCGAACGACAGATCCATCGCGCCGGGTTCCTCCGGGTTGGGGAACGCGACGGTCGGGAAGGCGGGATCGGGGTCGATCTGCGCCGCGACGACCGTCGGCTCCGCGAATCCCGCCGCAGCGAAGACGTCGCGGGCGGTGCGCCAGCCGACGCCGTGCATGGCGGTGTAGACGTAGGAGACCGCATCCCGAGCCGCCGTCGTGGAGGCGACAGCGGCCGTCGCGGCGATGTACGCACGCTCGATGTCCTCCGCGCCGACCTCGTAGGTCTCGGCGCGCGGGAGATCGAGGACGCTTCCTGCCGCGACCTCCAGGATGCGCGACTCGATCTCCGCATCCACAGGGGACACGATCTGCGAGCCGTGGTTCTCTCCGCCCAGGTACACCTTGTAGCCGTTGTCGTTCGGCGGGTTGTGGCTGGCGGTGACCATGACACCGGCGCTCACGTCGAGGTGGCGCACCGCGAACGCGAGCACGGGGGTCGGCAGCAGGCGGGGGAGCAGGACGGCGCGCACGCCGGCGCCCGCCATCAGCTCAGCGGTGTCCCTGGCGAAGACGTCGGAGTTCTTGCGGCCGTCGTAGCCGATCACGACGGACGGCGTCGTGCCGTCCGCGTGGTCGAGCAGGTAGCGCGCGAATCCGGCGGCGGCCTGGGCGACGAGCACCCTGTTCATCCGGTTGGGGCCGGCGGCGATCTCGCCGCGCAGGCCTGCGGTGCCGAACGCGAGCCGCGCGTCGAAGCGGGAGTGCAGGTCGGCGACGGCCTCGGCCGAACCCGACTGCGCCGCGACGATCAGGTCATTCAGCTCGTCGCGCGTCTCCTGGTCGGGATCCTGGGCGACCCAGGCCTGCGCCCGCTCGATCAGGTCGTCCGTCTGCTCCTCGCTCACAGGGCCTCCACGATCTGGGCGAGGAGGGCGCTGATCACGGGCTCCGCCTCGCGTCCCGCCTCGATGACCTCCTGGTGGCTGAGCGGCGTCTTCTGGATGCCGGCGGCCAGGTTGGTGATGAGCGACATGCCGAGGATCTCCATCCCGGACTGGCGGGCCGCGATGGCCTCCAGCGCGGTGGACATGCCGACGATGTGACCGCCGATGGTCTTCGCCATCTGCACCTCGGCCGGCGTTTCGTAGTGCGGGCCGCGGAACTGCGTGTACACGCCCTCGTCCAGGCTCGGCTCGATGGTCTTGGCCAGCTCGCGCAGCCGCTTCGAGTAGAGGTCGGTGAGGTCGATGAAGGTCGCGCCCTCCAGCGGCGAGTCCGCCGTGAGGTTGATGTGGTCGCTGATCAGCACGGGCGTTCCCGGCTTCCAGTGCTCCTTGATTCCGCCAGCGCCGTTGGTGAGGATCATCGTCTTCACACCGGCCGCCGCCGCGGTGCGCACGCTGTGCACGACCCTGCGGACGCCGTGGCCCTCGTAGTAGTGCGTGCGCGCGCCGATGACCAGCGCGCGCTTGCCGTTCGGCAGCAGCACGGAACGCAGCGTTCCGACGTGACCCTCCAGCGCCGGCTTGCCGAAGCCGACGATCTCTGTGGCCGGGATGGTGGCGGTCGTCTCGCCGATGAGATCGGCCGCTTTGCCCCAGCCGCTGCCCAGGGTCAGCGCGATGTCGTGCTGTGCGACGCCGGTCTTCTCTGCAAGCTGCTCAGCGGCCAGCCTGGCGACCTCGAAAGGGTCGGTGGCCGGGTCGTCGAGCGGGTTCGTGATGGTATCAGGCATGAGCCAACTCTACTGAGCGAGCCCCCGGCGCACAGGCTCGGCAGGGATGCGCATCCGTGCGCCAGGATACGAGAGAATAGAGGTCATGGCCTATGAATTCGAGCGCAAGCAGAGGATCGCTGTACTCGGGGGTGGGCCTGGCGGGTACGAAGCAGCCCTCGCCGGTGCCCAGCTCGGCGCGGACGTGACCCTGGTGGAGCGCACGGGGGTCGGCGGCTCCGCCGTGATCACCGACGTCGTGCCGTCCAAGAGCCTGATCGCGACCGCAGAGGCGGCGAACGCCATCGGAGAGGCTGCCGACCTCGGCGTGCAGTTCTTCACCAGGGGAGAGACGGGCAAGCCAGTGCGGCCGGAGGTCGCCGTGAACCTCGCCGCCGTCAACAAGCGCCTGGTCGGGCTCGCCCGCCAGCAGTCGGAGGACATGCGCGCCGAGCTCGTGCGTGCCGGCGTCCGCATCGTCACTGGAGAAGGACGCCTCGACGGGTCGAGCGCCATCATCGTGTCGACCGCCGCGGGAGACACCGGCACCGACTTCGACAGGATCGAGGCCGACACGTTCGTCGTCTCCGTCGGCGCGAGCCCGCGCATCCTGCCGTCCGCAGTGCCGGACGGTGAGCGCATCCTGACCTGGACGCAGCTCTACAGCCTCGACCGCATCCCTGAGCACCTGATCGTGGTCGGCTCCGGTGTGACGGGCGCCGAGTTCGCCTCCGCGTACACCGCGCTCGGCTCCAAGGTCACGCTCATCTCCAGCCGCGACCAGGTGCTGCCAGGCGAGGACGCCGACGCGGCCAAGGTGATCGAGAACGTCTTCAAACGCAACGGGATGCAGGTGCTCTCGAAGTCCCGCGCCGAGTCGATCGTGCGCACGGAGAACGGCGTCGTCGCCACGCTTTCCGACGGCAGGACCGTCGAGGGAAGCCACTGCCTGATGGCGGTCGGCTCCGTGCCGAACACCCGCGGGATCGGGCTGGAGGAGGCCGGCGTGCAGCTCACCGACTCCGGGCACATCCGCGTGAACCGCGTGGCGCGCACGTCCATCCCGAACATCTACGCGGCGGGCGACTGCTCCGACCTGCTCCCGCTCGCCTCCGTCGCATCCATGCAGGGGCGCACGGCGGTCTTCCACGCGATGGGGGATGCGGTCAACCCGTTCGAGCTGCGCAACGTGACCTCCAACATCTTCACCCAGCCGGAGATCGCGACGGTCGGCTGGAACCAGAAGCAGATCGAGGAGGGCATCGCGCAGGGCGACATCTACAAGCTCCCGCTCAAGTCGAACCCGCGCGCCAAGATGCTCGGCATCAAGGACGGCTTCGTGAAGCTGTTCGCCCGTACCGGCTCCGGCACGGTCATCGGCGGCGTGATCGTGGCTCCCCGCGCCTCCGAGCTGATCTTCCCGCTCGCGCTCGCCGTCGAGCACCGTCTGACGGTCGACCAGGTGGCGCGCGCGTTCACGGTCTACCCGTCGCTGTCCGGCTCGATCTCCGACGCGGCGAGGGCGATGCACATCGTGCTGTAACGCCCGATCGCGGTAGGGTCGCGGGGTGGAAATCCTCCTCGTGATCGTCCTGGTGCTGCTGGCCATCGCCGGCGCGACCACGCTCGGGCCGAAGCTCGGCGTCGCCGCACCGCTGGTGCTCGTCGTGCTGGGCATCGGGGTCAGTTTCCTGCCCTTCGTGCCTCCGCTGACCATCGAGCCGGAGTGGATCATCGCCGGGGTCCTTCCCCCGCTGCTGTACTCGGCGTCCGTGTCGATGCCCGCGATGGAGTTCCGGCGCGAGTTCGGCGCGATCGGCGGGCTGTCCGTGCTGCTCGTGATCGTGAGCGCTGTCATCCTCGGACTGTTCTTCGCCTGGGTCATCCCCGGCCTCGGCATCGCGTGGGGCATCGCCCTCGGCGCGATCGTGAGCCCGACGGATGCGGTCGCGACGTCGATCGTCAAACGCTCAGGGGTCTCTCCCCGCGTCGTGGCGATCCTCGAAGGCGAGAGCCTGCTCAACGACGCGAGCGCGCTCGTGCTGCTGCGCACGGCCATCGCTGCCGCTGCTGCGTCGTTCTCGCTCGGCGGGTTCATCGGGTCGTTCGCGTACTCGGTCGCGGTGGCGCTGGTGCTCGGTTGGGCGGTCGGGCGGCTGAACCTGATCGTGCGCGCCAGGGTGACGGACGCGACGGTCAACACCGTGCTGTCGTTCACCGTGCCGTTCCTGGCGTCCATCCCTGCCGAGGCGCTCGGCGCATCCGGGCTGGTGGCCGCTGTGGTGGCCGGGCTGATCACCGGACGGAGGGCGCCGCGCGTCCTCTCCCCGCAGCACAGGCTGTCGGATGCGCAGAACTGGCGGACGGTCGAGCTGGTGCTCGAAGGACTGGTCTTCCTCGTGATGGGGCTGGAGCTGTTCGGCATCGTCACCGATGTGCAGAACGATCACGCCGGCTTCGTGCCTGCGCTGCTCGTCGGGGCGGGGGCGCTGCTGCTGACCATCCTGGTGCGGGCGGCGTACGTCGGCCCCCTGCTGGCCGTCCTGTCGCGCAGGGCGAAACGCGGCGAGCAGATGCGCCCGCGCATCGAGAGCATCCAGGGCCGTCTGGACGACCCAGAGTCGGCGGGCACGGCGCTGGTCCGCACGGGCGGTCCGGGCAGCCGTCGTCAGGTGACGGCAGCCGACATCGGCCGGTTCGCCACCAGGCTGCGCCGCACGATCGCCGACATCGACTACTTCAAGGCGGCCCCGCTCGGCTGGCGGGAGGGCTCGATCGTGGTCTGGGCCGGGATGCGCGGAGCCGTGACCGTCGCTGCGGCGCAGACCCTGCCGCACGAGGGGACGCCCAGCCGCTCCCTGCTGGTGCTCATCGCGTTCATCGTCGCGGCGGCGTCGCTCCTCATCCAGGGCGGAACGCTCGGCTGGGTAGTGCGCCTGGTGAAACCTGCTCCCGTCGACGCCGAGCTGGAGCGGGACGAGGAGGTCCGGCTGATGACGCTGCTCAGGGACGCGGCGGAGACGGTGCCGCTGCCCGCCCCGACGGACCGCACGCCGGAGGCCTTCATGGAGCAGAAGCGCGCGCGACTGGCCCGCATCGAGGCGCAACGCAACGCCCTGCTCGACGCCCGCGACGACGGCACTTTCAGCGCAGACCTCCTCCTCAACGCCCTCACCAACCTCGACGCCGACCAGATCGCAATCGAGCTCAAAGGCGACCCGATCGCCTGACCCGCCCCACCCCTGCCCTCGCCCTGCCCCACACACATCACCCCACGTCGCGAACTCCTTCCGGACGGACATAGCGGCTCCGCCGCTCGAAAACTCCGTCGTTACGGAGACACAGACGGCGTGTCACGCGAGAACTCCTGTTGTACACATGTCGGCCTTCTCCACAGATTTCGGGATGCGGTCCCGGCCTCCTGGGCGTATGGCCAAGCTCGCTGTATGCACACCTGGAATCTCGACGACTTCGGCGGTATCGCCTCCCGATCTCAGCTCGCTGCCGCGGGCGCGACACCGCGCGAGCTGGCCACAGCCGTACGTGACGGAGCCCTCGTGCGCGTCAGACGCGGAGTGTATGCGCTCCCCGCGGTGCGTGGGCCAGCGTGCGACGCCGCGCGGATGGGCGGGCGCCTCAGTTGCGTGTCCGCAGCCAGGAGCTACGGATGGTGGGGAGGGATGGATGCGCGCACGCATGTGCGGGTGCCGCCGACGGCTCGCGGCGTCCGGCGCGAGACGAGCGTCGTCGTTCACTGGACGGCGTCGGAAGACTGCGCCGATGTCTGGCGGGTGTCGCGCGCGGACTGCCTCAGGAGCGTCGTGCGGTGCGCGGACGCGGAGACGGCCGTCGCGGTGCTCGACACTGCGCTGTCCAGCGAGGATGTGCGGCTGCAGGAGCTGCCAGACATCTTCTCCGGCGAGCCTCGGCGTTCGCGAGCGGTCGCGCGTCTCGCTCGGCCAGGCTCGGATTCCGGGGTGGAGTCGATCGTTCGTCAGCGGTTGGCCGCTGCCGGTTTCGCGGTCGAGCAGCAGGTGGCGGTGCCGGGCGTCGGCCGGGTGGATCTGCGCGTGGACGGCTGGCTGTACATCGAGCTCGACGGGTTTCGATTTCACGGCGGCAGGGATGCGTTCGAGCGCGATCGTGCACGCGACCTCGGCCTCGCGCTGCGCGGCGGCGGGAGGCTGAGGTTCTCGGCCGCGCAGGTGCTGAACGAGTGGCAGACGGTGCTGGACAGCATCCACGCGGTCGTTCGGCAGGAGGAATCACGCGACACGCTGCCGATTTCTCCGTTCGGAAGGAGTATCGGGCGCGCGGGTGCAGGTTCTCCGTCGAAACGGAGCCGGGGCGCGGCGGCAACCGGTGGGATGGTGAGAGCGCTGGGCGCGACGGCCGGGAGCCGGTCGTGACCGGCGCCAGCCTCACGTCAGACGATGTTGAGGAGCAGGTGGCCGGAGGAGACCGTTTCGCCCACGGCGGCGTTGATGCCGGCGACCGTGCCGTCCTTGTGGGCGGTGAGCGGCTGTTCCATCTTCATGGCCTCGAGCACGAGCACGAGGTCGCCCTTGACGACCTCGTCTCCGTCGGAGACCGCCAGCTTGACGACGGTGGCCTGCATCGGGGCCGTCACCGAGTCTCCGGTGGCGGTGTCGACGGCGTGCGCTCCGCCACGTCGGCGAGGTGCTGGGGCGGATGCGCTGGTGTCGGCGCCGCCGGTGAGGAGCCTCGCGGGGAGGGAGACCTCGATGCGCTTGCCCTCCACCTCGACGACCACGCTGTTGCGGCGTTCGGCCGTGGCGGCGTCGCCGAGCTCGCCGGACCAGGGGGCGATGTCGCCCTGCCAGTCCGTCTCGATCCAGCGGGTGTAGATGGAGAACGGCTCGCCGTCCTGAGGGGCGAAGGCAGGGTCGCGGACGATGGCGCGGTGGAACGGGAGCACGGTCGGGAGACCGGCGACCTCGAACTCGTCCAGGGCGCGGCGGGAGCGCTCGAGCGCCTCTTCGCGATTCGCGCCCGTGACGATCAGCTTGGCCAGCATCGAGTCGAACGATCCGCTGATCACGTCGCCGGCCTGGATGCCGCTGTCGACGCGGACACCGGGGCCGCCCGGCGCCTTGAAGACGTGCACAGGACCGGGGGAGGGGATGAAGCCGCGGCCGGCGTCCTCGCCGTTGATGCGGAATTCGAACGAGTGCCCGGTGGCGACGGGGTCCGCGTAGTCGAGCTCGCCGCCCTCGGCGAGACGGAACTGCTCGCGCACCAGGTCGATGCCGGTGACCTCCTCGGACACCGGGTGCTCCACCTGGAGGCGCGTGTTGACCTCGAGGAAGGAGACGGTGCCGTCCTTGCCGATCAGGAACTCACAGGTGCCAGCGCCCTGGTAGCCGACCTCCCTGAGGATGGCCTTGGATGCGGAGTAGAGCTGGTCGGTCTGCTCCTGCGTGAGGAACGGTGCAGGAGCCTCCTCGACGAGCTTCTGGTGCCTGCGCTGCAGAGAGCAGTCGCGGGTGGAGACGACGACCACGTTGCCGTACGCGTCCGCGAGGCACTGGGTCTCGACGTGGCGCGGCTGATCCAGGTACTTCTCGACGAAGCACTCGCCGCGGCCGAACGCAGCGATGGCCTCGCGGGTGGCCGACTCGAACAGCTCGGGGACCTCGTCGCGGGTGCGGGCGACCTTGAGGCCGCGCCCTCCGCCGCCGAACGCCGCCTTGATGGCGACAGGCAGGCCGTGGATGTCCACGAAGTCGAGCACCTCGGAGGCGTCGGCGACCGGGTTGAGCGTTCCTGGGGCGAGCGGTGCGCCCACCTTCTCCGCCACGTGGCGCGCGGAGACCTTGTCTCCGAGGCGCTCGATCGCGTCGGCGGACGGGCCGATCCAGGTCAGGCCGGCGCCGATGACGGCGCGGGCGAAGTCGGCGTTCTCCGCGAGGAAGCCGTATCCGGGGTGCACGGCGTCTGCGCCGGACCTGCGTGCGATGGAGAGCAGCTTGTCGATGACCAGGTAGGTCTCCGCGCTCGTCGTGCCGTCGAGCGCGTACGCCTCATCGGCGAGGCGGACGTGCATGGCGTCTCTATCCTGGTCGGCGTAGACCGCGACGGACGCGATACCGCTGTCTTTCGCTGCGCGGACGACCCGGACGGCGATCTCGCCCCGGTTGGCGATGAGGACCTTGGTGATACGTGGCACAGTTTCCTAGCCTATTGCGCTGGCGGGGGAGGCTTTTGGGCGATCCCCACAAAAATGGTCGGGTCGGACGTGAGGGTGACTACAGTCGCCGGTTCCAGAGGTCGGGCCAGTTCACGCCCAGTTCGACGAACAGCTCTCTCAGGGTGGAGAGGGAGAGACCCACCACGGTACTCGGGTCTCCGTCGACCCGTGTGATGAACGGGCCGCCGAGGCTGTCGATCGTGAATGCGCCGGCGACCTCGAGGGGCTCGCCGGTGGCGACGTACGCGTCGATCTCGTCCTCGGACACATCCGCGAAGGAGACGGACGCCACCGCCGTCCGTCCGACGGCCTGGTTCTCGATGCCGTTCCTGTGGTCGATCAGCCAGTGGCCGGAGTGCAGCTGTCCCGTGCGGCCGCGCTGCGCGAGCCAGCGCGAGCGTGCCGTCTCCGGCAGGTGCGGCTTGCCGTGGATCTCGCCGTCGAGTTCGAACGCGGAGTCGCCGCCGAGGATGAAGCCGTCGATGGGCTCGCCGTTCAGGTCCCCGCGCACGGCCTCGGCCTTCAGCCTGGCGAGCAGCTGCACCATCGCGGAGGCGGACAGCGGGCCGTGCTCGGCTTCCGCCGCGAGGACGGCGGCCGGCTCGTCCACGTGGGAGGGGACGACGATCGGCTCGATCCCCGCGGCGCGGAGCAGTGCGAGCCTGGCTGGTGACGTTGATGCCAAGTAGAGGCGCATGGGTTCCTGTGGGATGCTCGACGGATGCCCCAGTTCGATGAGGTCGACCTCGACATTACCAACGTCGCCCACGGCGGCGTCTTCGTCGCACGCCACGAAGGCCGCGTCGTCTTCGTGCCCGACACCCTGCCGGGAGAGCGCATCCGGGCCAGGATCACCGATCAGAAGCACGACAGCTTCTGGCGCGCGGAGACCCTGGAGGTGCTCGAAGCCGCTCCGGAGCGGCAGGAGCACGTCTGGGAGGCGGCGTCCATCCACCGGGACCCTGGCACCAGGGCTGGCGGCGCCGAGTTCGGCCACATCCGCCTCTCCCACCAGCGCGAGCTCAAGCGTCAGGTGATCGCGGACGCGATGCAGCGCATGGCGAAACTGGACACTGATGTACAGGTCGAGCCCGTCGCCGGCGAGACCGCAGACGGCACGGGATGGCGCACACGCGTTCGGCTGCAGGTCGACAGGTCGGGAGCGGTCGGCCCGTACGCCGCACGCTCGCACACCGTCGTCCCCGTGACGAACCTGCCGCTCGCGACGGAGCTCGTCGACGAGACGGCGCCGTTCGGACAGACCTTCCCCGGCGCAGAGTCCGTCGACGTGGTCGCAACGGCCACGGGTGCAGCGCACCTCCTCGTGAACGAAGCCCCCGTCAAGCGCGGCAGGAAGCTCGTCCGACCGCGGCAGCGGCCTGTGCCGATCCGCGAGATCGTCGGCGACCGCGAGTTCCAGTTGGACGCACGCGGCTTCTGGCAGGTGCACCGTGCAGCAGCGGCCACGCTCACCGAGGCCGTCCAGTCCGCGGTGGATGAGGCCCTGTTCGACCCGCGCGCGGCGAACCTCGACCTCTACGGCGGCGTCGGACTCCTAGCCGCGGCGCTCGGCGACCGCTTCGGGTCGACGCTGCGCATCACCTCGGTGGAGAGCGACGAGGCTGCAACGGACAATGCGGCGGAGAACCTGGCCGACTGGCTCGGCGCAGCCACCGTCACCGACAGAGTCGAGCGGTTCGTCCAGCAACTCGCTGGGGAGGCGTCCGCCGTCGAGCGGGCCAGACTGCGTGCCGCGACCGTCGTCCTCGACCCTCCGCGCTCCGGGGCGGGTCGCGCCGTCGTCGACGCCATCGCGTCGCTCGCACCCGCGCAGATCGTCTACGTCGCCTGCGATCCCGTGGCACTCGCCCGCGACGTCGCCCTCTTCGCCGAGCGGGGCTATCCGCTGCGCACGCTGCGCGCCTTCGACCTGTTCCCAAACACCCACCACGTCGAGGCAGTCGCCACGCTGGCGCCGTGAGCACGTCAGCGTCGCGTCGCCCCACTACGATGGTCAGCATGGTGCGGGTGGCAATCGTCGATGATCACGAGTCCGTGCGTCTTGGGCTGAAAGCGGCCTGTCAGGACGCGGGCTACGAGGTGCTCGTCACCGCGCCCACCGTCGACGAGTTCGTCACGCTGCTCGGCGCGCAGGAGTGCGACGTCGTCGTCCTCGACCTCTCCCTCGGAGACGGCTCGAAGGTCACGGACAACGTCAAGCGCGCCCAGGCGACCGGCGCCGCCGTGCTCGTGCACAGCATCGCCGACAGGGTCGCCAGCGTCCGCGAGGCGCTCGCCGCGGGCGCGGCGGGCGTCATCCCCAAGTCGTCGCCGACCACAACGGTCATGAACGCGATCAAGACGGTGGCGAGCGGCGACGTGCTCAACAACCTCGAGTGGGCGACGGCGATCGACGCTGACAGCGACTTCGCCAAAGCCCAGCTCGGACGCCGCGAACGGGATGTGCTGCACCTGTACGCCTCCGGCCTGCCGCTCAAGGCGGTCGCCGCCCAGCTCGGCATCGCCAACTCGACCGCCCGCGAATATCTCGACCGCATCCGGGTGAAGTACGTCGAGGTCGGCCGCCCCGCCCCGACCAAGGTCGACCTGCTCCGCCGTGCCGTCGAAGACGGAATCCTGCCCGGGCTCGACCCCGACACGGGCAATGAGCGCAACTAGCGCGCCACCGCGGACCGCCCCTCCCGAGGCGTCCCAACCGCGCAACCCGATCAGCCGCGAGCGGTTCGAGCGCATCGCGGGTCGGAGCGTTTCGGCCTTCGGCCTGGTGTTCGGCCTGCAGACGATCCCGACCGCTCTCGGTCAGCTTCCTGGGCTCCGCTCACCGTGGGGCCTGATCGAGATCGTCGTGGTGTTCGGCGGTCTGGCCGCCATCGTCCTGCTCGCGATCGTGCAGCGGTTCGTGAAGGCCGCGATGGCCACCTTGTCCGTCATCTACTTCGCCGCCATCGTCACCTGGCCGCTGATCGCGCTCGACTCGCACTCGTTCGCGGCAGACAAACCGTGGGTGTGGTTCCTCTGCTCCGTGTTCACCGCGTTCGCGGCCGTCGCCCTGCCGCTCTGGCTGGCGACCGCGTACACGTTCATCACCCCGATCGCGTACGGCGTGGTCAGGGCGCTTCCCGCCGGCGGCGGCGTCGGCGCCGAGCTGGCCGGCCTCGACGCGCTGTACGCGATCATCCTCGGCGGGGTGATCCTGGTGATCATCGCGATGCTGCGGCAGGCCGCATCCACCGTCGACACCGCGCAGAGCCAGGCGCTCGCCAAGTACGCAAACGCCGTGCGTCAGCACGCGACGGAGGTGGAGCGCGTCCAGGTGGATGCGATCGTGCACGACAGCGTGCTGACCACCCTGCTGTCCGCGGCCAGCGCCCGCACGCCGGAGGCCAAGGAGCTCGCGGCGCGCATGGCGTCCGATGCGATCGGCCACCTGCACGCAGCGGAGGCGTCGAGCCCGGAGGACCAGTCGCTGGTGGGGCTCGACCGGCTGAGTGAGCGGATCTTCACCGCGGCCAACGCGTTCTCGTCCCCGTTCGAGCTGGATGTGCGGGACGTCGAGGTGCACGTTCTGCCCGTGAACGTCGCCGAGGCCGTCTACTCCGCGACCGTGCAGGCGATGGTGAACAGCATGCAGCACGCGGGCAACAAGGATGTGCGCCGCACGCTCTCGATCCGCGGCGGAAGCCCGCAGGCGACGGTGCACATCGTCGTGGCGGACACGGGTCGCGGATTCTCGGCAGCGGATGTGCCTGCGGAGCGGCTCGGGTTGCGGGTGAGCATCCGGGAGCGGTTGTCGAAGGTGGGCGGTCACGCCAGGATCGAGTCCGCGCCCGGCGAGGGCACGACGGTGACCATTCTCTGGCCGTCGTCTGAGAGTGACGCGGAGGTGCGGTCGTGATCACCCTGCCCCGGTTCCTCTTCCTCGGCCTCGGAGCGCTGTTCTCCGCTTACCACCTGTTCCTCGCGCTGTCGTCGCTGTCGACGCCGGTGAACCCCGGGCCGCCGATCGCCGCGATGATCCTGTATGCGGTCGCCACGGTGATCAGCCTGTGGCCGACCAGCCCGACCAAGATGCCGCTCTGGCTCGCCGCGTTCGACCTTGCTGTCTGCGTCGCCATCCCGATCCTGGTCACCAGCCAGCTCGATCCGGCGAAGGACAACGGGTACGCCACCTGGTACGTCGCGGCCGTCGGAACGCTGATGACGATCGTCGCCGTGCGCCGGCAGCAGTTCGCGGCCTGGGTGGGTGTCGGCTACCTGGCCGTGCAGACCATCGTCTGGGCAGGGGTTCCCGCGCTCGCCGGGCTCGGCGTGATCGGCTCCGTGGTGTGGGTGGGCGTCGCGGTGGTCATCTCCGGCTCGCTCGCGAAGGCCGGAAGGGACGCGTTGCAGTTCGCCAGAGCGGAACGTGAGGCCACCGAGTGGCAGGCCGCTCAGGAGGCGCATGTCATGGAGCGTCAGCTGCGCCTCAGGCAGACCTACCGGGTGGCAGCTCCGATGCTCGCGGAGATCGTGCGCCGCGGCGGCGATCTGACAGAGGCGGAGCGGCGGGAGTGCCGCTATCTCGAGGGGGCCATCCGCGACGAGATCCGCGGCCGCCGCCTGCTCAACGACGACGTGCGCCGCCAGGTGATGGATGCGCGTCGCCGGGGCGTCGTCGTCAGCCTCCTCGACGAGGGCGGCATCGACGACCTCGACCAGCGCGCCCTGGACGGCGTGTTGCGCCGCTTGGCGGACGCGATCCGCGGCACCACGACGGACAAGCTCATCGTGCGCACGGTGCCGCGTTCCTCGAAGACGGCGGTGACGGTCGTGGGGCTGCGCATGTCCGACGACGGAAACGCCAACGCGCTGGGCGCGGACACCGAGGACGACGAGGTCGACCTCTGGCTGGAGATCCCGCGCCCGATCCACGAGGCGTAACGCACTCGTTCGACCGCACCAACTGACCTACACCGCGTATCCGCGGCAGGCTGCGTATCTGCAACAGAAAAGGAGAAAGGGGCCGACACCCGAATTGTCGGCCCCTTTTCAAACCCCGAGTCAGGGCGACAACCCGAATATCGCCCTGACTCGCCCCCAAAACACTCGCCCGCTTACCCTAGTCGGCGAGTGATTGGCGGTGTGACTCACGAGGAGAGACACCTAGCACTGTCTATAGTGCCGATGATCCCAAGAGATAAAAAGTCGTCATTTTGGAGGACATGGGGGACAATCCGCCCCACGCGGCCCTCCGCCCCCGCGAAAAGCGGCTTGTCCCGCACTCGGGGGCCGCTGATCGTGGGGTACAGCCGGTCAGCCGGTGAACGAGCGCCATGCTCCGACCCCGGGAGTGAGCGGTGTGCGCAGGGAGCGCTGGCTCCGTGCCCAGGCGTCAGGGCCGGTCTCGGGGCGCGCATCCCGTGCGGCAGCTTCTGCCTCGGCCATGGCGGCCGTCAGCACGGCGGTCACCGCGGCGACCTCCTCCGGCGTCACGCCGCGCGTGACGATCCGGATGTTCTCGGCGTCAGAACTCACAGCGGGATGTTCCCGTGCTTCTTCGGCGGCATCGACGCGCGCTTGGTGCGCAGCGCCCTCAGTGCTTTGATCACGGACACACGCGTCGCGGCGGGCTCGATCACGCCGTCGAGCTCCCCGCGCTCCGCGGCGAGGAACGGGCTGGCGACGTTGTATGTGTACTCGTTGGCGAGCTTCGTGCGGACGGCGGCGACGTCCTCGCCGGCCTCCTCCGCGCGCTTGATCTCGCCGCGGTACAGGATGTTCACGGCGCCCTGCCCGCCCATGACGGCGATCTCGGCTGTCGGCCATGCCAGGTTGATGTCCGCCCCGAGCTGCTTGGAGCCCATGACGATGTATGCGCCGCCGTACGCCTTGCGGGTGATGATCGTCACCAGCGGAACGGTGGCCTCCGCGTACGCGTAGAGCAGCTTGGCACCGCGGCGGATCACGCCGGTCCACTCCTGGTCGGTGCCCGGAAGGTAACCGGGCACATCCACCAGCGTGAGGATCGGGATGCTGAACGCGTCGCAGAAGCGCACGAACCTGGACGCCTTCTCGCCGGCGTCGATGTTGAGGGTTCCCGCCATGGCACTCGGCTGGTTGGCCACGATGCCGACGGAGCGGCCCTCGACCCTGGCGAAGCCGATGACGATGTTCGGGGCGAACAGTGGCTGGATCTCGAGGAACTCACCGTCGTCGACGACGCCCTCGATGATCGACTTCACGTCGTACGGCTGGTTGGGCGAGTCGGGGATGATCGTGTTGAGCTTGCGGTCGGCGTCCGTCAGCTCCAGCTCCGGCTCCGCACCGAACACCGGCAGCTCCGCCAGGTTGTTCTGCGGCAGGTAGCTGAGCAGGGTGCGTGCGTAGTCGAGGGCATCCTCTTCGTCGCTCGCCAGGTAGTGCGAGACGCCGGAGATCTTGTTGTGGGTGAGCGCGCCGCCGAGCTCCTCGAAGCCGACGTCCTCACCGGTGACCGTCTTGATCACGTCTGGGCCCGTCACGAACATGTGGCTCGACTTGTCGACCATGATGACGAAGTCGGTCAGCGCCGGGGAGTACACGGCGCCGCCTGCTGCCGGCCCCATGACGATCGAGATCTGCGGGATGACACCGGACGCGGCCGTGTTGCGGCGGAAGATCTCGCCGTACTTGCCGAGCGCGACGACACCCTCCTGGATGCGCGCGCCGCCGGAGTCGAGGATGCCGATCATCGGAACGCCGGTCTTGAGCGCGTGATCCATCACCTTGATGATCTTCTCGCCCGCGACCTCGCCGAGCGAGCCGCCGAAGATGGTGAAGTCCTGGCTGAACACGGCGACGTTGCGCCCGTGGATCGTGCCGACGCCGGTGACGACCGCGTCGCCGTACGGCCGCTTGTTCTCCATGCCGAAGGCGTGCGTGCGGTGGCGGACGAACTCGTCGAACTCCACGAACGAGCCCTGGTCGAGCAGCAGGTCGATGCGCTCGCGCGCTGTGAGCTTGCCTTTGGCGTGCTGCTTCTCGATGGCCGACTGGCCGCTCGCCGTCACGGCCTCGTGGAAGCGCTCCTTGAGGTCGGCGAGCTTGCCTGCTGTGGTGTGGAGATCGGCAGTCTGTCCAGGTTCTGTGTCGGTCACGCCGTTCACTCTACCTGCCAGCAGTTAGCCGGTGCCGTTGAGGAATCCCTACAAATTCCTCACCCGTCGCTGGCAGACTGGAGCAATGGAGCTCCGCCGCAGTCGCGCAATCGTCCCCGTGATCGACTTCCTCGCCGAGGCGGGATCGACCAACGACGTCGTCGTCGCTCGCGCGGCAGAGCTGCCGGACCTCGCGGTCGTCGTCACCGACAACCAGACGGGAGGCCGGGGGCGCCTCGGCCGGGTGTGGGTGTCGCCTCCCGGCACGGCCATCGCGGTCTCGGTGCTGGTCAAGCCCTCCGGCCTGCCCGTCCCGTCGTACGGCTGGTTTCCGCTGATCGCCGGGCTCGCGATGAGCAGAGCGCTGAACCCGCTGGTGCCGGGCGAGGTCGAGGTCAAGTGGCCGAACGACGTGCTGATCGACGGGGACAAGGTCTGCGGTATCCTCACCGAGCTCCTGCCCGATCTCTCCGGTCTGGTCATCGGCTCCGGTGTCAACCTGACCCAGACGCGCGATGAGCTGCCGACGGAGACCTCCACCTCGCTGCTGGTGGCCGGAGCACAGGACATCGATGTGGATGCGGTGCTCTCCTCCTACCTCACCCATCTCACCACCCTCTACCGCGAGTTCCAGACAGCAGGGGGCGATCCCGTGACGAGCGCCATCCGCGACGAGGTGGCTGAGGCCTGCCACACCATCGGCCGGAGCGTCCGCGTGCTGCTGCCAGCGGGGGACGACCTGCTCGGAACGGCCATCGGCATCGACGAGGACGGACGCCTGCTCGTCGAGTCGGATGCCGGGATCACGGCTGTCGCGGCGGGCGACGTCACGCACCTGAGGTATTAATTGACCATGAGCAACACGCCCAACGATTCAGGAGCGCAGGCCGCGCCTCCCGAGCGCATCGTGGCGCGTCTGCGCTCCAACGCGAGAGCCATGTTCTGGCCGAGCATCGTCCTGATCGCCGCGTGCGGCGCCCTCGGCTACTTCGCGGGGCGGTTCGACGAGGTGTGGGAGATCGTCCTGCTGTGGTCGGCCGCGGCCGCCGTCATCCTGCTGCTGTTCCTGCTTCCGCTCGCCTCGTGGCTGAGCAGGAGGTACACCATCACGACCAGGCGGATCATCCTGCGTCACGGGTTCTTCGTGCGGGTGCGCCAGGAACTGCTGCACAGCCGCGGCTACGACGTCACCGTCAAGCGAAACTGGCTGCAGAGTGCGTTCCGGTCGGGGGATGTGCGCATCAACTCCGGGCTGGAGCGCCCCGTCGTGCTCAAGGACGTCCCGAAGGCCGACACTGTGCAGCGGGCGCTGAACGACCTGATGGAGCACGCGCAGACCGTCGTCGCCGTGCGGCGTCAGCAGTCGGAGTCAGTCTCGGACGAGACCACCGTCTGGGGCTCCAGGTAGCGTCGCCGCCGGCAGGGATGCGGACGTGAGCACGGACTCCGTCGTCGCCCGCGCTGCGGTGGTGCGATCGCCGCGGTGCGGGGAGAACACCCACCAGCGGTAGAACGCGAACCGGAACACCGTGCCGAGCGCGAGGCCGACCACGTTGTTGGCGATGTTGTCGGACAGGCGGCTGTCGAAGCCGAGCACGAAGCGCGACACGTAGACGCAGAGCACGGGGATGACGAGGCCGCAGATGCTCACGATGAGGAACTCGACGCCCTCGCGTGCGACGTTCGCTCTGCGCTCCTTCGCGAACGCCCAGTACCGGTTGCCGACGTAGTTCGTGGCGATGGCCACGGCGTTGGCGATCACGGTCGCGATCAGGGCGCCCCAGTGCGAGGCGGACATCGGCGTGAGCAGCAAGGCGTTGAACACCGCGAGGTTGACGAGAACGCCGACGGCGCCGACGGCGCCGAATTTCGCCAGCTGCGGCAGGAGCCGCGACTGCCGGCTTTCCGGCTGTTTCTCGATCGTCATACGTCCTACCCGATGTGCGCGAAGATAGATGAGGGCGCTCGCGAGCATACGCGCGAACGATATCCCCAATCTGAGAGTTGCCCCCGTCCACCCTGAAGAGTATCGAGGAGAACATCCGATGGCCAAGAACACGGTCGGCGTGATCGGCGGAGGGCAGCTCGCTCGCATGATGGTCCCGCCCGCTGTCGAGCTCGGAATCGACATCCGCGTCCTCGAGGAGGCGGAGGGCATGAGCGCCGAGATCGCAGCGACCGGCGTCGGAGACTACCGCGACCTCGACACCGTCCTGGCCTTCGCCGAGACCGTGGATGTGGTCACCTTCGACCACGAGCACGTCCCGCCTGCGATCCTCCGCGAGCTGGTGTCGCGTGGCATCGAGGTGCATCCTGGGCCGGACGCCCTGCTCTACGCGCAGGACAAGCTGCAGATGCGCGCCAAGCTCAGCGAGCTCGGGCTTCCCGTGCCGGACTGGGCGGCTGTCGAGTCCGCCGACGAGCTCGGCGCGTTCCTCGACGACCACGGCGGCCGTGCTGTGGTCAAGACGGCGCGCGGCGGCTACGACGGCAAGGGCGTCCGCGTCGTCACGGAGGCCGCAGGGGCGGACGACTGGTTCCTCGCGCTCGCCGAGGACGGCAGGGGAGGCGCGCTGCTCGTCGAGGAGCTGGTCTCGTTCAGCAGGGAGCTGGCGCAGCTCGTCGCCCGCAGGCCGTTCGGCGAGATGGCCGTCTGGCCGGTGGTGGAGACCGTGCAGCGCGACGGCGTCTGCGCCGAGGTCATCGCGCCCGCTCCTGGTTCCACGGGTCGTGCGGCAGAGCTCGCAGCGGACATCGCCAGGACGATCGCAGACGGGCTCGGCGTGACCGGCGTGCTCGCCGTGGAGCTGTTCGAGACGACGGACGGCCGCATCCTGGTCAACGAGCTCGCGATGCGCCCGCACAACAGCGGGCACTGGTCCATCGAGGGCGCGGTGACCAGCCAGTTCGAGCAGCACCTGCGCGCGGTGCTCGACCTTCCGCTCGGGTCGACGGCGACGAGGGACGACTGGTCGGTGATGATCAACATCCTGGGCGGCCCTGCTGAGGGCTCGCTGCAGGACAGATACCCTGCCGCGCTCGCCGCGCATCCCGAGGCCAAGTTCCACGGCTACGGGAAAGACCCGCGCCCCGGCCGCAAGGTCGGCCACGTCACCGTCGGCGGAGACGACCTCGACGACGTCGTGTACCAGGCACGGGCCGCAGCCGCCTTCTTCACCGACTGACGCCGCGCGGGGCGTGCCGTCCCAGTCGCCGGGCGGAGCGCATCTAGCATGGTGGTCATGCCCGCAGCCTCCACCAGCCCGCTCGTCTCCGTGGTGATGGGGTCGGACTCCGATTGGTCGGTGATGCAGGATGCGTCACGGCTGCTCGCCGAGTTCGGCGTCGACCACGAGGTCGAGGTCGTCTCCGCACACCGCACCCCGGAGAAGATGATCGACTTCGGCAAGCGCGCCGCCTCCCGCGGCGTGAAGGTGATCATCGCCGGCGCTGGTGGCGCCGCCCACCTGCCGGGGATGCTCGCGGCGGTCACGACGTTGCCCGTCGTCGGCGTCCCCGTCCCGCTCGCCAGGCTCGACGGCCTGGACTCGCTGCTCTCGATCGTGCAGATGCCCGCTGGCGTCCCCGTGGCGACCGTCTCGATCGGGGGAGCGCGGAACGCCGGGCTCCTCGCCGTGAAGATCCTCGCCACCTCCGACGGCGCGCTGCAGACGGCCCTGGAGACGTTCGCCGCCGACCTCGAGGCCAGCGTCGAAGAGAAGAACCGGGCCCTCCAAGCAAAGCTATGAGCATCGCGACCCCACTGCGACACCCGGATGTGTCGTCCGCTCCGATCATGACGAAGCGGGCGTGGTGGCTCGTCGGCCTGAACGTGCTTCTGCCGGGCTCCGCCCAGATCGTCGCCGGCAGCAAGAAGCTCGGCCGTGTCGGCATCGTCGCCACGCTGCTGCTCTGGCTGCTGGCGATCGTCACGCTCGTCGTCTACCTGATCTCCCCATCGTCGATCTACACGCTGTTCACACAGACCGGCGGCCTGCTGGTGCTGCAGATCCTCCTGGTCGCGTACGCGGTGCTGTGGATCGTTCTCACCCTGGACACGCTGCGCCTGGTGCGGCTCGTCAAGGCGAAGCCGAACGCACGCGGCTGGATCGCGGCGTTCTCCGTGATCGTGCTGGTCGGGCTCACCTGCACGGCGGGGTACGCCTCTGTCGTCGCAGGGTCGGCGCGCGGCGCCCTCGGCAACATCTTCTCGGCAGGCCCGTCGCAGCCGCCCGTCGACGGCCGGTACAACATCATGCTTCTCGGCGGCGACGCCGGCCCTGATCGCGACGGCCTGCGCCCGGACAGCATGTCCGTGGTCAGCATCGACGCGAACACCGGTCAGGCGGTCACGATCGGTCTCCCGCGCGACCTCGACCCTGTTCCGTTCTCCGCGAAGTCGCCGCTGCGCACCATCTATCCAGACGGCTACGGCTACGAGGACCGCTGCGACGTTGACGTCTGCCAGCTCAACTCGATCTACACGGAGGTCGAGCTCTACAAGCCGGAGCTGTATCCGAACGCGAAGAAGAACCACAGTGAGCCGGGCATCGAGGCGATGCGGGATGCGCTGGAGGGCGCGACCGGCCTGACCATCCAGTACTACGTGCTGATCGACATGCAGGGCTTCTCCGATCTGGTCGACGCGCTCGGCGGCGTCGACATCAACGTGACGGAGCGCGTCCCGATCGGCGGCGACGAGAACCTCAACGGCGTCGCGGAGTGGATCGAGCCCGGGATGCACCACATGGACGGCTATCACGCCCAGTGGTACGCCAGGGCGCGGCACGGGTCGACCGACTACGACCGCATGGCCAGGCAGCGTCAGCTCCAGGATGCGATCCTCAAGCAGGTGAACCCCGTCAACGTCGTGAGCAAGTTCCAGGAAATCGCCTCGGCGGGGGCCCAGGTGATGAAGACCGACATCCCGCAGTCGATGCTCGGCTACTTCGTCGACCTCGGCATGAAGACCAAGTCCCTCCCGGTGAAGCAGCTCGAGCTGGTGCCCCCGACGATCGACCCTGAACACCCCGACTACGCGCAGATTCACGGTCTCGTGACGCAGGCTCTCGCCCCTACCACTCCGACGCCGTCTGGCAAATAGGAGCCCGCACGCTCTCAGGCGACCCCTAAACAGGTCACAGTAACCCCAGAGGCGCAACGGGTAGCGTGTCACGCCTATGTCGAGTACTGGTGTGAATGTGACGAAAAAGACGAGCGAACGACTGGCTTCCCTCGACGGCCTTCGAGGGGCGGCGGCGCTGATCGTGCTGCTGCATCACGCCATGTACACGAACCCGAACTTCCCTGGCACCCCCGGCTCCGGAGTGGCCCCGACCGGCTCGCCGATGTGGTGGATCAGCTACACGCCGCTGAAGCTGTTCACGGCGGGCTGGGAGTCCGTGATCGTCTTCTTCGTCCTCTCCGGTCTGGTCGTCACCCTGCCGGTGGTCCGCAAGCGCGGCTTCGACTGGATCGCATACTTCCCCCGCCGCGCCGTGCGGCTGATGGTGCCGGTGATGGCCTCCGTGCTGCTTGCAGCAGGTTTCGTGGCCGCCATCCCGCAGATCACCACCCAGCCCAAGGGCACCTGGCTCAGCGACTCGTCGACGCCCAACTTCAGCTGGGAGTACATCGTCAAGGCGTGGGATCTGCTCGGCGGAGACGGCCAGATCAACAACCCGCTCTGGTCGCTGCGCTGGGAGCTGATCTTCTCGCTCGCGCTCCCTGTCTTCGCCATCGCCGCGATCGCGGTGCGCCGCTGGTGGCTGGGCGGCCTGGCCGCCGCCGTGCTGCTGACCTGGCTCGGCGTCCGCACGGACGCCGGCGCGCTGTCCTACCTGCCTGCGTTCTTCGTCGGGGCGGTCATCGCCGTCCGTCTGGACTCGGTGCGGATCTTCGCCGAGCGGATGAACGCCCGTCGCATCCGGCACCTCGCCTGGGCCGGGATGACGATCGGAAGCGGTGCGCTGATGATCGCGCCGTGGCTCTTCGGCCCTGGCGTCGCCGACCTGCCGGAGTTCGTCGCCGTGCTCAAGGGCCTGATGCCGCTGGCCGCGGCCGGGCTCGTGGTGGCGGCAATAGGCTGGAAGCCGTTGCGCGCCCTGTTCGAGTCCCGCGCTCTGCAGTTCGCGGGGACCATCTCGTTCAGCCTGTACCTGGTGCATGTGCCGATCCTGATCTTCAGCACGTACCTGTTCGCCGGACAGGCCTGGTATGTGCCGCTGCTGTTCGCGATCCCCGTTGCGATGCTGGTGGCGGTCGGCTTCACCTGGCTGATCGAGAAGCGCAGCCACGGCTGGTCGCGCGCGGTCGGCGCCTGGGCATCCGGACGCTACAGCGCCTGGTTCGGGCCGGAGGAAGCGTCGACGCAGGAGAAGGCGTCGACGCAGGAGAAGGCGTCGACGCAGGAGAAGGCGTCCGAGACAGGCTCCGCCCGCAAGGCCGCAGTGGAGTCAGGCACGCGGGTCGGGCGCTAGTTCGCGCGGCTCCGCCTGGGCAGGGGCGGCCTTCGCATCGTCTCCGCCACGGGTGGCGAAGGCGTGGGCGACGACTGCTCCGGTGAGCTTCGACAGGGTGTGCGATCGCTTCTCGACCAGCCAGTAGAACCCGGCAGCCACGGCGATGGCGGTCGCCACCGCGAGC
Source organism: Leifsonia sp. Root227 (assembly GCF_001428745.1). GTDB lineage: Bacteria > Actinomycetota > Actinomycetes > Actinomycetales > Microbacteriaceae > Leifsonia. The sequence continues at coordinate 874,384 of NZ_LMIO01000001.1, forward strand.
ACAGCGACGACGGGGAGTGAGAGCGTCGGGAAGAGGTAGTAGAACGTGATGATGATCGGCACGTGCACCAGGTAAAGGCTGAACGAGACCGTGCCGGCCCAGCGCAGCGGCCCGACCGACAGCAGCCAGGCCAGCGGTCCCCATTCCAGGCAGCAGATCAGGATGATGAGCGCCGCGATGGGCTGGAAGCCCGCGAGGAACATGGCGGGGATGGGGGTCAGCGCCGGGAACAGCCAGGTGCCGATCAGCAGCATCGACGCCGCCACGAGGACGACCGCCCAGACCAGATGCCCTATCCGCCACGACGAGATGGTCTCGCCCAGCGTGCGGATGCGGGGGAACATCGCTGCCGCGAGGGTGCCGACGAAGAACGCGGGCAGGTACCGGAAGCTCTGCGCTTGCGAGTCGATTCCGAAGAAGGTGGAGACGACGACCAGCGCCAGGATGAGCGGCCAGAACCGCTTGAGCGCCACCGCGAGCCCGACGAACAGCGCCAGCGCCATCGAGAACGCCATCTCCCAGAAGATGGACCACAGCGGGTTGTTGAGCGACACATCCGTCATCAGGGGGTCGATGTTGACGAGGAACCGCTCGATGCTCAGGGGATGCACGCTCGTCGAGGCGACCCACGCGCTGGTCCCGAACCGCGGGATCTGCGGCACGAGGAGCGCGAGCGCCGCCGCGAACACGAGAGAGCAGAGCACGGGCAGCCCGATACGCACCACGCGTCGAGGGAAGTACGCCATCCAGTCGAACTCCCGCGGACGGAGCACGGGCAGACTCAGCACGAACCCGCTGAGCACGAAGAAGATGATGACCGCCTCCGGCCCAGCCGTCAGGAGCTTCAGCGGCGAGTGGCTGAACCACCAGGTGAGCGAGCCCTCCGCGGGAAGGTCCCCTCCCATGTAGGTGGCCGCGAACGGCTGGTACAGCAGGCTCACGTGGTGCGCGACCACGATCAGCGCGGCGACACCGCGGAGACCGTCGAGGGACGTGAGGCGACGGGGGGAGGAAGACATGACCGGGACAGGATAGCAATCCGCGGCTGAGCGGGCTCTCGGAGCGCGCCGTGGGCGAGGACAGGTCGCCGACTACAGGTCGGCGTGCAGCTGCCAGACCCGCTCGGCGGAGTCGCGCCAGCTGAACGCGCGGGCGCGGTCTGCGGCGAGGATGCCGAGTCTCGTGCGCAGTTCGTCGTCGTTCAGCACCCGGCCGATGGCGCCGGCGAGCCGCTCGGAGTATGCGGGGTCGTCAGGGGTCTCCGGCCGCTCGACCACGAGACCCGCGCCGGCGGCGACCTCCACGAGAGCCGGATCGTCGGAGTGGATGACCGGCAGCCCGAACTTGAACGCCTCGACGATCGGCAGGCCGAAGCCCTCCGCGAGGCTCGGGAAGACGAAGACCGTCGCACGGTCGAGGGCGACGGCGAGGTCGGCGTCGTCGAGGTGGCCGAGAGCGCGCACCCTGTCCTCCGGCAGCCCGGCAGCAGCGGCGACGCCGGTGGCCGACCCGTCGCCGAACCTGTCCGGCCCGGCGATGATGAGCGGGATGTCCTGAGCATCCGGCAGGGCGACCGCCCGGATGAGCGGCGCGATGCCCTTGCGCGGCATGATCGAGCCGAGGGTGAGGGCGTACCGCTCCGGCAGGCCCAGTCGCTCGGCGCGCTCGTCCGCATCCGCGGGGAGCCGCAGGGTCGTGGCAGGTGCGCCGCCGATGACGCGCACCCTGTCGCCGAAGTCGATGAACTCGCCGAGCTGGTCGGCGATGGCGTGCGTCGGGACGACGATGGCGTCCGCGTGCTTTCGCGCGCGCTTGGCCATAGCCTTGTGCCAGAGGGCGTTCGCGGAGCCGAGCGACTCCGGATGCAGCCACGGAAGCACGTCGTGGATGGTCACGGCGATCTGGTCGCCGTCGTTCACCCTGTCGTGCTTGCGCAGGGGAGCCAGCAGGCTGGGCGCGTGCACCATTCCGGACACCCCACCGAGCTTGAGGCCGGACTGCCACGCCATGACGAGCTCGCGCCTGCCCATCGGCAGCTTCGTGATCGCTGCGATGCCCGGCAGGCGCATCCGGAGGTCGTCGATGACCTCGTCGGGGACGTTCGGGACGATGCCCTCCACCTGGCAGCCGGAGGGCGCCGTGGCGATGAGCTGCCTGGTCAGTTCCTCGGTGTATCTGCGCGCCCCGCCAGGAGCGTCGCCGATGAGCTCATCAACGACCACTCTCAGGGTTGTCATGCTGCTCCAGAACTCCGTGTCGCGCTGCGTCCGCCAGTGCTTCATCCCATGCGCGCATGGGCTCGAGGCCGGCAGCGCGCCACGCCTCGTGACCGAGCACCGAGTACGAGGGCCGAGGTGCGGGGCGGACGAACGCGGAGCTGTCGGTCGGTGTGACCCTATCAGGGTTCAAACCGGCCTCGCTGAACACCGCCTTCGCGAATCCGTACCAGCTCGTCTGGCCAGCGTTCGTGCCGTGATAGACGCCGGCAGGCGCTTCGGCGTCGAGCAGCGCGACGATCTGCGCCGCGAGGTCGACGGTCCACGTCGGCTGGCCGAGCTGGTCCTCCACGACGCTCACGGTCTCGTGGCTGCCTGCTAGTTTCACCATCGTCTTGGCGAAGTTCGCTCCGCCTGCTCCGTAGAGCCAGGCGGTGCGAACGACGTACGTCCCGTCGGGATGCGCGGCGAGCGCCAGCTCCTCGCCTGCGGCCTTCGTGCGGCCGTAGGCGTTGATCGGGTCGCGTTGGGCGTCCTCGGCGTACGGCGCGGTGCCGTTGCCGTCGAACACGTAGTCGGTGGAGACGGTGACGAGCTTGGCGCCGTGCTGCTTCGCGGCGATGGCGAGGTTCTGCGGGCCCGTCGCGTTGATCGCGTACGCCTCGTCTTCGTGCGTCTCGGCGTTGTCCACGTTGGTGTACGCGGCCGCGTTGATGACCACGTCGTGGCCAGCGACGGCGGCGAGCACCGCATCCAGGTCGGCCACGTCGAGGTCGGCACGACGCAGCGCGGTGACCTCACGGTCGGCGAGAGCCAGCTGCAGGTCGAGGCCGAGCTGGCCTGCTGCTCCCGTGATGAGGTAGCGCGTCATCAGTTGTCCAGCGCGGCGCGGGCCTTGAGCGGCTCCCACCAGCTGCGGTTGTCGCGGTACCACTGCACCACGTCGGCGAGACCCTGCTGGAACGGTACCTGCGGCTCGTAGCCGAGCTCGGCGCGGATCTTGGAGATGTCGACCGAATACCGCAGGTCGTGCCCGAGGCGGTCGGCGACGCGGTCGACGTACGACCAGTCCTTGCCGGTCGCATCCAGCAGAAGCTGGGTGAGCTCCTTGTTGGTGAGCTCTGTCCCTCCGCCGATGTTGTAGATCTCGCCGGCGCGGCCGTTCACGAGCACCATCGCGATGCCGCGCGTGTGGTCGTCGACGTGCAGCCAGTCGCGGATGTTGTTGCCCTCGCCGTACAGCGGGACGTGCTTGTCGTCGATCAGGTTGGTGACGAACAGCGGGATGACCTTCTCGGGGAAGTGGTACGGCCCGTAGTTGTTCGAGCAGCGCGTGATCGAGACGTTGAGTCCGTGCGTGCGGTAGTAGCTGCGGGCGAGCAGGTCGCTGCCGGCCTTCGACGCCGAGTACGGCGAGTTCGGCTCGAGCGGGCGCTCCTCGTCCCACGAGCCATCGGCGATGGAGCCGTAGACCTCGTCGGTGGAGACGTGGACGAAGCGCTTGACGTCGTTGCGGAGCGCGGCGTCGAGGAGCTGCTGGGTTCCGAGCACGTTGGTCTCGACGAAGATGGATGCGTCGCGCACCGAGCGGTCGACGTGCGACTCCGCGGCGAAGTGCACCACGGCGTCGATGTCCGGGAACAGCTCGTCGAGCAGGCCGCCGTTGCGGATGTCGCCCTTGATGAAGGTGTAGCGGGGAGAGTCTGCGACCGGCGCCAGGTTCTCGAGGTTGCCGGAGTACGTCAGTGCGTCGAGCACCACGACCTCAGCGCCTTCGAGCCCGGGGTATGCGTCCTGCAGCGTGCGCCGGACGAAGTTGGAGCCGATGAAACCGGCGCCGCCGGTGACGAGAATTTTCATGGAAGTTACGACCTGCCTCACGGATTCTGGACTGCCGCAGAGATTCTACCGGGTCGCTTCCTGAGAGCCTTCATCGATAGGTATCGCGGATATTGCACGACTGCACGGTTCCGCCTAGGCTCGCGCTCGTGACTAACTCGGGGGAGCGCACAGGTGCGCGAATGACACTGTTCGGAATGATCGCGGCGGGGGCCACGGCGATCGCACTCTTGTCGGCGCCCGTGGCGGCGAACGCCGACACGGCGGACGATCAGAAGGCGGCTCAGTACTACGCGCAGGTGCAGGCGGCCGCTGCGGGGACGGAGACGTCGCAGGAGGCAGAGCAGCAGAACGTCGTCAACGGGATCGGCGAGTTCCAGACGGCGGGCGCCGCCGACGCGGTGCCGTCGAAGTTCGTCGCAGGCGATCTGGCCAGCGATGCCGTGTTCTACAAGGGCAACGCGTGGAGCGCCGCGACCATCCAGTCCTTCCTGAACACCAAGGGCTCCGGATGCACGACCGCGGCTGCGCCGGGGTGCCTCAAGAACTTCAAACAGACCACGCCCACCAAGGCAGCCGACCCGATGTGCGCCGCGTACACGGGTGCTGCGGGGGAGACGGCGGCGACGATCATCGCGAAGGTCGGCGTCGCGTGCGGCATCAACCCCGTCGCGCTCCTCACCATGATCCAGAAGGAGCAGGGTCTCGTCTCTACGACGGCGCCGACCCAGTGGATGTACGACCACGCGACAGGGTGGAACTGCCCGGACACCGCCATCGGCTGCAGCACGAGCGCATCCTCGACCGGCTTCTTCAACCAGGTCTACGGCGCGGCGTGGCAGTTCAAGCGCTACGCCAACCCTGCAGGCACGAGCAACTACTTCACCTGGATCCCCGTCGGGAAGGTCAAGGCCGTCCAGTACAACCTCGACGCATCCTGCGGCACCAAGCAGGTCGCGATCTTCAACAAGGCGACCGCCGCTCTGTATTACTACACGCCGTACACCCCGAACGACGCATCGCTCGCCAGCTACCCCGGCGAGGGCGACGGCTGCTCCGCATACGGCATCCGCAACTTCTGGATGCTGTTCAACGCCTGGTACGGATCGTCCACCGCCGGCTCCGTCCCCGCCATGGCGCGGCTCTCCGGCAGCGACAGGTTCGAGACGTCCGCCGCCATCTCGCGCGCCGCATATCCGACGCCCGGCGCCGGCGTGGCGTCGGCATACATCGCCAGCGGCATGAACTTCCCCGACGCGCTCGCCGCCGCCCCGGCAGCCGCGAAACTCGGCGGCCCTCTGCTGCTCGTGCAGACGACCGCGGTTCCATCGCCGATCATGACGGAGCTGCGCAGGCTCAAGCCGAAGACGATCTACGTGGCCGGCGGCGTCGCCTCGGTGACGGACGGCGTCCTGGCGCAGCTGCGAACCGTCACTCCGACGGTCAAGCGCGTCGCCGACTACGACCGCTTCGCCACGGCGAGGGCCATCGCGAACCAGGCGTTCGGGTCGGGCGTCGACACCGCGTACGTCACGTCTGGCATGAACTTCCCCGACGCGCTCTCCGCCGGGGGAGCGGCCGGGGCGCAGGGCAAGCCGGTGCTGCTGGTCAACGGTGCGCTCGGCGCCCCGGACAGCCTCACCGTCGCGGAGCTGCGCTCGCTCAAGGTCACGAAGGTCAACGTCGTCGGCGGCCCTGCCAGCGTCTCGGCCGGCTTCGCCAACGGGCTGCAGAAGGCTGGCTTCGCCGTGACGAGGCTCGCCGGCAGCGACAGGTTCGCCACCAGCGTCGCCGTCAACGCCGCCGCGTTCCCCGGAGCGACGTCGACGGCGCTGCTGGCCTCCGGCGCGGCGTTCCCCGACGCGCTCTCCGGCGCAGCGTACGCCGCGACCGCGAAGAGCCCGCTGCAGGTCACACCCCAGGGATGCGTCTACCCGCAGGCCGCCGTGCAGACCCTCAGGGCGCCGACGTACAAGCTCCTCGGCGGCACGACGGCGCTCAGCGATCTCGTGGGGAAGCTCAGCGTCTGCCAGTAGACTCCTCGGGTGCAGATTCGCGAACTGAGTATTCCTGACGCTTACGAGATCACTCCGAAGCAGCACGCGGACGACCGCGGACTGTTCCTGGAGTGGTACAGGTTCGACCGTCTGGAGGAGACCGTCGGCCACGCGCTGAACCTCCGTCAGGGCAACACCTCCGTCTCGAAGCGCGGTTCGGTGCGCGGCATCCACTTCGCCGACATCCCGGTCGGACAGGCCAAGTACGTCACGGCCACGCACGGCGCCGTGCTCGACTTCGCCATCGACATCCGGGTGGGCTCCCCGACATACGGTCAGTGGGACACGGTCCTGCTCGACGACAAGGACCGCAAGGCGATCTACGTCTCCGAGGCGCTCGGGCACTGCTTCGTCTCGCTGACCGACGAAGCGACCGTCAGCTACCTCGTCACCGACGTGTACAACCCCACCAGGGAGCACGGGATCAACCCGCTCGACGCCGAGATCGGGCTCCGCTTCCCCGAGGAGGCAGGCGAACTGCTGCTCTCCCCGAAAGACACAGAGGCCCCCGGCCTCGCCGAGGCCGCAGCGGCCGGGCTGCTCCCCACCTGGGAGGCCGCCCGCGCGTTCTACGCCTCGCTCGACAACGGAGGTAACTGACCGATGCGCGGAATCATCCTGGCCGGCGGCTCAGGCACGCGACTGTGGCCGATCACCAAGGGCATCTCCAAGCAGCTGATGCCGATCTACGACAAGCCGATGATCTACTACCCGCTGTCCACGCTGATGATGGCGGGGATCAACGAGATCCTGATCATCACGACCCCGGAGTACAACCAGCAGTTCAAGGCGCTGCTCGGCGACGGCTCCGAGCTCGGCATCCGGCTCGAGTACGCGGTGCAGCCGTCCCCGGACGGCCTGGCGCAGGCGTTCATCATCGGTGAGGAGTTCATCGGGGACGAGTCCGTCGCGCTGGTGCTCGGCGACAACATCTTCCACGGCGCCGGCCTCGGCTCGTCGCTGCGCAACCACAGCGAGGTCGACGGAGCGCTGATCTTCGCCTACCACGTGAGCAACCCGACCGCGTACGGCGTCGTCGAGTTCGACGAGACCTTCACCGCCGTCTCCATCGAGGAGAAGCCGGTCAAGCCGAAGAGCAACTACGCCGTCCCCGGCCTCTACTTCTACGACAACTCCGTCGTGGAGATCGCCAAGACGATCGAGCCGAGTGCACGAGGGGAACTCGAGATCTCGACCGTCAACGAGCGCTACCTGGATGCGGGAACCCTGCAGGTCCAGGTGCTCGACCGCGGAACGGCGTGGCTCGACACCGGGACATTCGAGTCGATGATGCAGGCGTCGGAGTACGTGCGCGTTATCGAGGACCGGCAGGGCTTCAAGGTGGGCTGCATCGAGGAGATCGCCTGGCGCGCCGGCTGGATCGACGACGACCAGCTCGCCACGCTCGCCGCACCGCTTGTCAAGAGCGGGTACGGACGCTACCTCAACGGGCTGCTGGCCGTCGAGGCCTGAGCGCTACGCGCATCCACTGCTGACGAAGCTCCCGCCGTGCGACGGCGGGAGCTTCGTCGTTTCGTCGGCGTGGCGAGCCTGCACCGAACGGTTCGGCGTCGAATAGGGTGGCTGTGGCGCCCGACCGCGCTGTCTACCGGCTCGCCCGGCACACCGGCTACGAGGAGCAGCAATGTCCAACCTCCGTATGGGTACGGCGAACGTCGCCGCCGTCAGCGCGATCGTCGCCCTGGGGATCGGGGGTCCCGCCATCGCCGCTCCCGCTCCAGGAGCCGCCGCGAGCAGCGTCAGGCAGGCCGCGGATCCGGCGCCGTCGGCCCCACCGGCTGCGGCCCCACCGGCTGCGACGCCGAAGAAGATGGGAGAGTACGCTCCCGAGCAGTTCACAGCGGCGGCGGAGGAGCTTCCCGCCGACCTGACCGACGCCGTCGCACGCGACCTCGGGCTGACCCCTGAGCAGTACCTGAGCGACGCAGCGGCCGCCACGGATGCCGCCGGCGTCGTCACCTCGCTCAAGAGGGACGGCGTCGACGTCGTCGCCTCGCGCATCGACGGCACGGAGCTGCACGTCACGGTCGCGTCGCAGGCGGATGTCGCGCCGGCGGAAGCGTCAGGGGCGACGGTGACGGTCGGCACAGCGGCGCCGGCCCCGAGCGAGCTGACACTCAACGCAGCAGCCTCTCCGCTCCTCGGCGGCACGGCCTGGGGATACCTCACCAACGCCACCACCGGCGAAGGGGAGCGCTGCTCGATCGGCTTCAACGGCACGAACGCCGCCAATCAGCCGCAGTTCGTGACGGCAGGTCACTGCGTCCAGGGCACGCCGCAGTCGTCGATCATGCAGATCGTGCAGAGCAGGCCGAGCGACCCTGCGGCCCAGTTCGGAGCGTCGATCGGCGCACCGCTGGCGGGAAGCTTCCGCTTCGGCGGAGGGTTCGACTCCGGGATCGTCTCCGTCACCAGCACGGGATTCGCGCCGCAGGCGGCCATCTCGACCTGGGGAGGAGCGCAGGGAGCGCCGACCGCGAGCTCGCTCGCGATCAAGGGCGACACCACGGCCGTCGTCGGCGCGGCGATGTGCAAGTCAGGGTCGAGCAGCGGCTGGACCTGCGGCAAGATCCTCTACGTCGACGACCTCGTCAACGTCGACGACCAGCAGGTCAACGAGATCATCAGCGACGCGTGCGTGCTGAAGGGCGACAGCGGCGGTTCCGCGGTGGTCGGCGCGTACGCCCTCGGTGTCACGAGCGCCAGCTCGCAGTCGACCACCTGCGGCTCGGGGCAGCTCGGCGCGTTCTTCCCGCTCCGGTCGGCGACGGCCAACAGCGTCGCGGCGCAGCAGCCGGGCTGGAAGCTCTCGGTGGCGGTCGCCGCCCCCGTCCCCACGGTGCACAACGGGTCGACCGTTTTCACGCCAGGCTCGTTCACCGGCTCCGTCGCCGGCGGCAACGCGCAGACGACCGTGTCGGTCTACTACGACGGGCGCACGGACGCCGCCGGCGCGAACGCCACGGCGACGGTCTCGTCGGCCGGCGCGTGGAGCGTCCCGCTGCCGACGACGCCGGGCGCGCACACCTACCGCCTCGTCTCCCGCTGGGGCACGACCTCCACCGCGACGACCACGGGTTCGATCAGGACCGTCGCGAAGCCGGCCGTCGCCCGCCTCTCCGGCAGCGACCGGTTCGACACGGCCGTGCAGATCTCGAAGGCAGGATTCCCCGGCACGGCGGCGACCGTCGTCGTCGCCTCCGGAGTCGACTTCCCCGACGCCCTGTCCGCCGCCCCCGCCGCCGTCAAGCTCGGTGGCCCGCTGCTGCTGACCATGCCGGGCGCGCTGCCCGCATCCATCGCTGCGGAGATCGCCAGGCTCAAGCCGAAGAACATCGTCGTGGTCGGGGGCGTGAACGCCGTCTCTCCCGCCGTCGCCACCGCGCTCGGCCGGTACGGCAAGGTGACGCGTCTGGCGGGAGGCGACCGCTACGAGACGTCCAGGCTGGTCACCTCCTACGCGTTCGGCTCCGCGAAGCGCGTCTACATCGCCACGGGGACCTCGTTCCCCGATGCGCTCTCTGCTGGTGCCGCCGCGGGGTCGTTCGCCAACCCCGTCGTCCTGATGCCCGGATACGCGACGGGCGTGGACGCGGGAACCTCGGCGCTCATCACCAAGCTCGGCGCCACCTCGATCGCTGTGGTCGGCGGGCCGGTCAGCGTCTCCACAGCGCTCGCCGCCTCGCTCGGTCGCATCGCCCCTGTCACGCGGCTGGGCGGCAGCGACCGCTTCGAGACGGCGCAGGTTGTCAATACGAACGCGTTCGCCACGGACTCCGCGCTGTTCGTCGCCTCGGGTGTCACCTTCCCCGACGCGCTGGCCGGCTCTGCGCTCGCCGGCGCGAAGGGCGCTCCGCTCTACGTGGTGCCCAACGGATGCGTGGCACAGAGCACCGTCGCGGAGGTCGGCCGTCTCGGCGCGTCGGCGATGACCGTACTCGGCGGCACGTCGGCGCTCTCGTCGGGCATCTCGTCGCTGAGCGTGTGCCCCTGACCCGGCCGGGACGGGGACCGCGTCTCGACCACCCCCGAACAGGGTTCGTCAAAACTGAGGCAAATTCAATAAATCAGCGTTCGGCGCACAATACGTGCAATTCTTTTGCGTCGGAGGGCACGAACGCTGCGTATCCTGGCTAGGCTCGACGATGTGTTGACCCGCCAGACTCACGCGCGCCTTCTCGCAGCGCTCATGACGACCATCGCCGTGACGCTCGGAGGCGCCATTCTCGGCGCGCCGGCACAGGCCACCGAGGTGGCTGTCGCAGCCCCTGCTGTGTCCGCGGAGGCATCGGCCTCCGCATCCCGCGCCGCATCCGTCGAGAGCGTCCTCGGCCCGGTCAAGACGGCCGTCGGCTCCGACTTCAAGCCCGGCTACATCATCAGCGACTACAACTTCTACAACGGCTCAGCGCTCGACGCCGGCAGCATCCAGAGCTTCCTCAACTCCCAGGTCTCCTCCTGCCGAGCCGGATACACCTGCCTGAAGGACTACCGCCAGAACACGTACAGCAGGGCGGGGGATGCGCTCTGCGCGGCGTACACGGGCGGCGCCAACGAGACGGCGGCGACGATCATCGCCAAGGTCGGGGCGGCATGCGGCATCAGCCAGAAGGTCATCCTCGTGCTCCTGCAGAAGGAGCAGAGCCTGGTCACGGACGACTGGCCGACGACCGGCCAGTACAACAAGGCCACCGGATACGCCTGCCCGGACACCTCCGCATGCGACACCCAGTACTACGGCTTCTACAACCAGGTCTACATGGCGGCCTGGCAGTTCAAGCGCTACGGCAACCCGCCGGGGACGAGCAACTCGTTCACCTGGTTCCCTGTCGGCCAGGTCAGCGCCATCCGCTGGAGTCCCGTCGCGTCCTGCGGGGCAGGCAACGTGCTCATCCAGAACGCGGCGACCGCTGCGCTCTACTACTACACGCCGTACCAGCCGAACGCCGCGGCGCTCGCCAACATGTACGGCACGGGCGACAGCTGCTCCGCGTACGGCAACCGCAACTTCTGGCGGCTGTACACCGACTGGTTCGGCCCGACCAACGGAGGCGCAGCTCCGATCGGCAACTACGAGTCGGCCACGGTCGGCGGCTCGACGTTCGCCATCGCGGGCTGGGCGATCGACCAGACGATGATGCGCGCCGTCGTGAACGTGCAGATCACCTGGAACACCCCGTCCGGTGTCACCACCCAGACCGTAGCGGCCAACGGCAACAGGCCGGACGTCGGGAACGCGTATCCGTTCGCCGGAGCCAACCACGGTTTCACCGCGAGCATCCCGCGCTCTGGCGACGGGCAGTACTCCGCCTGCGTGACGGCCATCGCCACGACAGGCAACACCGCAGGCAACTCGGCCTTCGGCTGCCGCACGGTGCTGTTCTCGTCCGGCATCAACGGCAGCCCGTCCTCGAGCAGGGTGCAGGGAGCCGACCGCTTCGACACCTCGGTCGCCGTCTCCAAGGCTGCGTACCCGGCAGCGGGCGTTCCCGTGGTCTACATCGCTTCCGGCGCGAACTTCGCGGACGCCATCAGCGCAGGACCGGCCGCGGCCGCCCAGAAGGGCCCGCTGCTGCTCGCCAACGTCGGCTTCGTCCCCGCGTCCGTGCTGGCAGAGATCAAGCGGCTCTCGCCCGCGAAGATCGTGGTGGTCGGCGGAGCGGCGGCGATCGGCGACTCGGTCGTCGCAACCCTGAAGACCGTCCAGCCGAACACGGTCAGGGTCGCAGGCTACGACCGCTTCGAGACCTCGAGGCAGCTCGCCAGGTACGCCTTCCCCGCCGCGACGGGCGCGTACTTCGCGTCCGGCGTGAACTTCCCGGATGCGCTCTCTGCGGCCGCGGCAGCCGCTGTCGCCGCCCAGCCGATGCTGCTCGTCACGGGCTCCGCTGCGGTGGATGCGCCGACAGCGGCCTACCTCGCAGGGTCGAAGGTGAAGACGGCCACCGTCATCGGCGGACCGAGTGCGGTGGGCACGGGCTTCGAGAGCTCCCTCCAGAGCAGGGGAGTGGCGGCGACGAGAATCGGCGGAAGCGACAGGTTCGACACGAGCCACCTGATCAACGCGGCGAAGTTCCCCCTTGCATCCACGGTCTACATCGCGGCGGGCACGACGTTCCCCGATGCGCTGTCCGGCTCGACGCTGGCAGGCGCGACCCGCAGCCCGCTGTTCGTGACGCCAGGCTGGTGCGTGCCCCGCGCGATCGGCAACGACATCGCGAAGATGAAGGCGACCAGGGTCGTCTTCATCGGTGGCCCGTCTGTGCTGTCGGGAGACGCGACGGCGTTCAAGCCGTGCTGACGGGCGCCGCCGGTACGACTTACGCCGCGCTGTCGTCCAGCTGCAGGTAACGGTAGAACTCCGCCTTCAACTCCGCGAGCGAGTGGTGCTGGTTCGTCTCGTCGAGGACGAACTCGATCGGGGTGTCGACCTTGCGCAGGCGCCAGCCGCGTTTGCGGGCGTAGCCGCACATCCACACGTCCTCGAGGAACGCGAAGTAGCGAGGGAGGTCGGTGAAGAACGACGTGTCCGCCACGATGTCGATGTCGCAGGCGCAGCCGCCCGTGCCGACGTAGCTGACTCTGTCGCCCGGCTCGGCGGGGCGGCGTGCCCAGTAGTCGCCGTCCATCGTCCAGGCCCAGAAACCGGCGATCGTGTGCGGGCCGGAGACCGCGAGCAGGTCGGTGACGAGGTGGTCGCTGACGTCCTGGTCGTCGTCGAGCATCAGGAAAGCGCCGCGATAGCCCTCCTGGTGCAGTTTGCGAGCGACGAAGAAGCGGCCGAGACCTCCGACGTTCACCCTGCTCGTGAACAGGCTCACCTCGGCGATGGCGCCGTGCGGACGGTACGCGGCGATGTGCTCGCGGTAGTACGCGGCGTCGGCAGGGCGGTTGTTCCAGAACAGGAGGCGGATGCGGGTGTCCCGCTGCGCATCCAGCTGGGTGAGGACCGCGTCGATGCGCTCCCTGCGATTCCAGAGGCAGACGATGATCGCGATCTCGCCGCCCTGTGCTTCCCCGAGGAGACGTTTCGGCTGGAACCGTCCTGCGCGATAGCGCGCCATCGCCCAGCGCCAGCGCGCGGCGGACACGGCCCGGCGCGCGAACGACGACGCACTCACCTGGAGACCCACCAGAGTCTGCCCCAGAGGCCGAAGCGGACGGCCAGGCGCAGCGGGGCGAAGTACCAACCGGCGTACTTGCGCGACAGGTAGCGGTATGCGCTGTCGTGGTGCGCCTTCTCCATCGTGTGCGCGTCGCGCGAGGTGGAGTGGGCGCCGGTGTGCGTGACCACCGCCTCCGGGATGTACATGTTGCGCCAGCCGGCCCTGCCGAGGCGCGCGCCGAGGTCGACGTCCTCGAAGTACATGAAGTATCCGGGGTCGAAGCCGCCGAGCTCGCGGTACGCCTCAGAGCGCACGAGCACGCACGCGCCGGACAGCCAGCCTGCGGCGCGGCGGCTCTCGGTCTCGCGCTCTGCGCGGTAGCGCACCGTCCACGGGTTGGCAGGCCAGATGCGGCCGAAGAGCGCGTGGGCGACCCCCGTGCGCAGGGAGGGGAGGCGGCGGGCGGACGGGTAGACCGTGCCGTCCGCATCCAGGATCTTGGGGCCGAGGGATCCTGCGCCCGGCAGCTCGGCGGCGGCGTCCGCGAGCACGTCGATGGCGCCTGGCTGGAAGATCACGTCGGGGTTGGCCACGAGGATGAGGTCAGGGTTCGACGTCGCGGCCTCGACGCCGGCGCGCACGCCGCCGCCGTAGCCCTCGTTCTTCGGCAGCTCCAGGAAGGTGTACCCGGCCGCGCGCACCAGCTCGCCGGTCTCCGCGGCGCCGTCCGACGCGTTGTCGACCACGATGACCTCCGTGACGCTCGACCCTGCCGACGGCAGCGACGACAGGAACGGGCGCATGGCCTCTGTCGAGTTGTACGTCACCGTGACGACGAGAACGGAAGGAGTCATGCGTGCTTTCTTGTGCGGCCTGCTGGCGGGGTGGTCAGGAGGAGAGGTCGACGACCTCCGGCACCGCGTGGATGACACCCACCGCGAGCGGGTAGTACGGCACGTCGAACGAGCACGCCTGCGGCATGTCGGAGAGGTGACGGCCTGCGCTGTCCATCAGCGACGCGTTCACGAAGTACTTGCCTGCGCCGAACTGCGCATCCTTCAGCACGATGGCGAACGTGCGGCGCGCCCTGAGCCTGGACAGGTCGGCGCCGATGCGGGCCGTGGTGGTGCCGTAGACCGGCAGGCCCATCGTGTTGTCGATCTGGATGGCGCACATCCAGTCGTCGATGCCGGTGTCGTGCTCCAGCGTGACCTCGATGCGCACGTCGTCGCCCGGCTGCACAGGCTCGCCCGGCTCGCGGCCGACCGCGAACACGCGGGCGTCGATCACCCGGCCGTGCTCTGCGACGGAACCGGGGTGCTTGTTCGCCTGAACGGCGGCCTCGGCCTCTGCCTCGACCACGCGGCGGTCTTCGAGGATGTTGCGGAACTCGGTGACCGCCTCGCCTGGATCGCCGTCGAAGACGACGGCGCCGCGGTTGAGGAGGACGGCACGGTCGGCGAGCTCTGTGACCTGGTTGAGGTTGTGCGTCACGAGGATGATCGTGCGCCCCTCCTCCTGGAAGGAGCGGATCTTGTCGAGGCACTTGCGCTGGAACGCTTCGTCGCCGACCGCCAGCACCTCGTCGACCAGGAGCAGGTCGGGGTCGGTGTGCACGGCAACGGCGAACGCCAGGCGCACGTACATGCCGGACGAGTAGAACTTGACCTGCGTGTCGATGAAGTCGCCGATGCCGGAGAAGCTCAGGATCTCGTCGAACCTCTCCTCCGTCTGCTCCCGGCTGAGGCCGAGGATGGAGGCGTTGAGGTAGACGTTCTCCCGGCCGGTGAGGTCGGGGTGGAAGCCGGCGCCCAACTCCAGCAGCGCGGCGATGCGGCCGCGGCGCGAGACGCTGCCGGAGGTCGGGTCGATGATGCCGCCGATGACCTTGAGCAGGGTGGACTTGCCGGACCCGTTGTGGCCGATGAGGGCGACGGTCGTGCCGGCACGCATCGTGATGCTGACGTCTTTGAGCGCCCAGAACTCCTCGCGGTGCTCACGGCCGCGCCCGAAGGCCACCAGGCGCTCCTTGAGCGAGTTGTCCTTCCGGATGACGAAGCGCTTGGAGACGTCGGTGACGCGCACGACCTCTGGAGCTTCGCCCCCAGCGCCCGTCGCGGTCCCGTTCTCGGTGAGATTGGTCGTCATCGTCACACCACCTGCGCGAAGTTGCCCTGCAGACGGGAGAACACCCGCTGGAAAACGAAGAGGAGGACGACGCCGATCGCGAACGCGATGCCCATGCGCATCAGCAGCAGGTCAGGGTACTCCGCGACGCCCTGGCCGCCGACCCACATCGCCTTCTGGAAGCCGAGGACGGCGAGGGTGATCGGGTTGTCGGTGTAGATGTCGAGCGCGAGCGAGTGACCGAGCGCATCCCTGACCATGGTCCAGGAGTAGACGATCGGCGATGCCCAGAGCAGGAGCAGCAGCACGACCTCCACGAGGTACTGCACGTCGCGCAGATACACGTTGACCGCCGACAGCAGCAGGCCGAACGCCGTGCCGAACACCAGCAGCAGCAGCACGGACGGGATGAGGTACCACGTCTCCGCGTGCAGCGGCGGCTTGCCGATCACCAGGGTGGCCACCAGCAGGATCACGAACTGGATCAGGAAGTTGAAGATGGCGGAGCCGACGCTCGCCAGCGGGAAGATCTCGCGCGGCAGGTAGATCTTCTTGATCAGCCCGGAGTTGCCGACGATGGATGCGGTGGTGCCGCTGATGATCTCGGAGAACAGCGAGTAGACCGTCAGGCCGGTGAAGACGTAGATCGCGAAGTCCGGGATGTTCCTGGCGGCGCCGAGCACCTGGCCGATCACGATCGCGTAGATGAGGAGCTGCGTGAGCGGGCGCACCAGCGTCCAGACGAAGCCGAGCACGCTGTCTTTGTAGCGCGACTTGAGGTCGCGGCGGACGAGGAGGGAGAGGAGCTCGCGGTGGCGGAAGATCTCGCGCAGCGAGTGCCACGATCCGGATTTGCTGTCGCCTCCGACCGTCACCATCCGCTCTTGGGAGAGCGCAAGGTATCGATCCTGTGCAGTCATTCAGTCGTCAATCTGTGTCGGGGTGTTGTCGGCGAGCGCTCGATGGATTATAGCTCGGGGCGTCGCCCGGTCAGGCGTTCCGCCACCGCGCGCAGCGGCTTGGTGAGCCGCCACGACGAGCTGTTCTCGAGTCCGGCGATGCGCTTGTGCAGGTCGTTGTTGATCCTGGTGCGCTCCGAGACGATGCCCTGGATGCGGTCGGGCGCCGGGGTCGGGTTCTTGCAGAACTCGATGAGCGGCGTGAGCGAGGTGGCCCAGGTCATCCCGGCGGCGAAGCGCTCGACGTTGCCGGCGATGCGGGCGCGCTCGTCCGCGTCGAAGAGGAGCTCCTCGATGGCGGAGGCAAGCGCATCCACGTCTTCCGGGGGGACGACGCGGCCGAGCTCGTTGTCGCGGATCAACTCCGCGAAGGTGTCGCCGTCCGTGCTGATGATCGGCAGTGAGGCCCACAGGTAGTCCAGGATGCGCGTGCGGAAGCTGAACGCGGTCTCCAGGTGGTCGTAGTGGGTGCTCACGCCGAGGTCGGCGTCGAGCAGGAAGTCGGCGCGCTCCGTGTACGGCACCCAGGCGTCGTTGAAGAACACGACGCTGCCGGTGAGGCCGAGCTCTTCCGCGCGCTTGCGGGCTTCGACCGCCATCCGCATGGTCGGGATGTTCGGGTTCGGGTGGCTCGCGCCGAGGAAGTAGAGCCGCAGGTCGGGGTGGGCCTTTGCCGCGATCGCGACGGCCTCGATGAGGGTCAGCGGGTCGAACCAGTTGTAGATGCCTCCGCCCCAGATGATCACCTTGTCGTCCGCGGCGATGCCGGGGACGGTGCCCTTGATGCCGTGCGCCCGCTGGACGGGTGCGTCGTTCTCGACGCCGAACGGGGCGACATCCAGGAGAGAGCGCAGGCTCGGGTCCCTGTCGTAGGTCGCCGGGTTGATCCTGGCGAGCCCGGCGAGCTGTCCGAGCCAGAAGTCGCGCTGCTTCTCCGATGCGCAGACCATGAAGTCGGCGCGTTCGAGCTGGTCGTTGAGCACCTCGACGGTGTCGATGGCGACGGCGAGGCGATCGGCGGCGCCCAGGTCTTTGCCCTGCTCCAGCTGCTCCAGGTGCATCGGGTCGTAGATGTCGGCCACGATGATCGTGTCGGTGTCCTTGATCCACTGGTGGGTGCGCAGGATGTGCCCCTGGAAGACGAGCACCTCCGCCCACTCGACGTGCGAGTGCAGGCTGGAGTCGTCTGCGAAGTGCACGGGGAAGGCATCGGAGTGGATCTCGGCCTTGTTGGTCGAGACGAGGCGCACGTCGGCGAACGCGGAGAGCGCCTTCGCGATCTCCCACGCCCGGATCGCCGGGCCGGCCATCAGCACGCCGAGGGTGTCGGGGGTGACGACCAGGATGCGGCGCCTGCTGCCCGCTTCCCCTGGTGCGGTTCCGGTCTGCGACGGTTGCGACGGTGTGGACGTCATGGAATAAGAGTCTCCTGCTTGCACGTGATGGTGCGCCAGGGCATTCTGGCGTCGGATGACGTGCTTCTCGCCCGCGTCGGGCACGCCCAGCACGAAAAGCCGTCGGCAGGCTACCACTGCAATCGGGGAAGTCGGTGTGATCCCGTCAGCTCAGCGGGGGGCTCAGCGGCGTCCGCGGCCGAGCATCCTTGCAGCGCCGTCCGCGATGCGCACGATGCGGCGGGAGGTGAGGCGGTCTATGAACTCTCGCAGGGCGCGATTCTCCTCGCGCAATGTGTCGACCTCGCGCTCCAGCCCTGTCGCCTGCGCGTCGGCGGCGGAGACGCGCCTGTCCAGGTCGGCGATGGCCAGGCCGATCGCCCGCGCCTCTGCGACGGCCGCGTCGTCGACCGGCACGTCGGCCACGGGGGAGGCGACCGAGTCGGCGATGCGGGTGTCCGGCACGTACTCTCCGGAGGCGATCCCCGCTGCGAGCTCTGCGTCGTCAGGGTGGCGGCAGAGATAGAGGGGGAAGAGCACGCCGTCGAGCAGGCGCCGGTAGTCGCGCATCCCGTGGTGGTTGGGGCTGGGGGTGAGGTCGGGCGAGTTCTCGTACGCGCTTCCTGCGTTCCGCACCTTGCGGCTGTACTGCTCCCAGGAGCGCCACGGGAAGTGCAGCACCTCGACCTCGAAGCCTTCTGGAACCTGCCCGCGGTTCTCCAGGCTGACGAAGTGGTTGCCCTGCACGACCTCGACCTCTGCGTCGCCGATGTGGGCCGCGTCGTGGGTGGCGTGGGCTTTGAGGCCGACGCGCTGAAGGGCATCCACCGAACGCAGGTCGCGGTACGCGAGACGCTGCAGGCCGGAACCGGCGATGGCGGCGGGGCCGATCATGTCGTGCACGGGCACGTCGAACGCCTGGATCTCCACCGGGATGTTCTCGAACGCCTCCTTGAGCGTGATGCCGTCGCGAACGGGCAGCCAGAACTCGTCGGCGTCGGCGTTGATCACCCAGTCCGCGCCGTGCACGGTCTTGGCCTCGCGGGCCATGCGGGTGACGGTGACGCCCTGCTGCTTCTGGTGCACAGGATCGCTGCGCAGGTCGACGACGCCGCGCTCCGCATAGCCCTGCAACAGCTCGTATGTGCCGTCGACGGAGCCGTTGTCGGTCACGATGATCACGTCGACGCCCTGCCGGAGGTGGTGATCGAGCATCGCACCGACGATGTCGACTTCGTCGCGCACCATCAGGGTCATCGCCAACTTCACTCGCTGCCTCCTCGCCGCACAGTCTAGATGACCGGCCGCCTCTACTCCGCCGCTAGACTTGCCCGGATGAACACCTGGAAGGACAGTGCCGGACGCGCGTTCCGATCGATGCTTCCGCCCGAATCCGCACCTCGTCGTGTTCTCCGCGCAACCCGTGGCGCGGCCCGCAGTTTCCGCGACACGCTCAGCGCGCCGCAGGCGGAGGTCGGCCACGAGGGGCCGGGGCTCACCGACTACGCGCAGTGGCGCGCGGAGCAGCCGGCCCTCGAACCGCTGCCGAGCGACCAGCAGGAGACGACCTTCGTCGTCGTGGTCGAGACGAGCGCGCATCCGGATGAGCGGGAGACCAGCGCGGTCGACGCGACGGTCGCGAGCGTCGAGGCTCAGCGCACCGTCACGGCCCGCATTGTGGTCGCCGTCTCCGGCACACCGCTCGCCGAACTGCTCGACGGAGCGGACGAGCACTTCGCCCTGTTCCTCACCTCCGGCTCCGTGCTCGACCCTGCAGCGCTCGAACAGGTCGCGAAGGAGCACAGAGTCGACCCCGTGCGCCGCGTCATCGCGTTCGACACGGACCAGGTGACGAGCACGGGCGAGCGCGTCTCTCCGCGGTTCAGGCCCACCTGGTCGCCGGAGATCATGCTCGGCGTCAACTACCTCGGGCGCGCGTTCGCCATCCGCACGTCAGCGGCCAGCGCCGACGACAGCGCGACCCTCGACTCGCACGGCATCTGGAAGCTGCTGCTCGGCACAGAGCTGTCGGATGCGGTGGTCGGCCTCATCCCGCACATCCTGCTGTCGACGCCCGCCGGTCCGATCCGCGGCGCGACGGAGGCGGACGCCGCCATGGTGCAGCGTTCCCTGCGCGAACGGGGAGAAGCCGCGACCGCCCAGGTCAGCAACGGGATCGTGCGGGTCGCGTTCGAGCTGGAGACCTGGCCGAGCGTGTCCATCGTCATTCCCACCAAGCACTCGACGGCGAACCTGGAGCGGCTGCTGCCCAGCCTGGCGAGCACCGACTACCCCTCCTTCGACGTCACCATCGTGGACAACGGGGGAGAGACGGAGGAGCACGAGTCCTGGTACGCGGCGCTCGACGCCGGAATCCCGGTGCGCCACGTCTGGTGGGACGAGGAGCCGTTCAACTACTCCCGCGTGAACACCGTCACGGCCGCATCCACCGATGGCGACGTGCTGGTGTTCCTCAACGACGACACCGAGATCGTCGACCCTGACTGGCTGCGCGAAATGGTGGGGATGCTGCACCGCGAAGGTGTCGGCACGGTGGGCTACCAGCACAGGACGGCCGACGGGCTGGTGCAGCACGGCGGTGTGATGCTCGGCCCAGGCGGGTTCGCCGCCAACCTGTTCGCCGGGATGCGCCCGGACGACGACAGCCTGCTCGGCCCTGTCCGCTGGTACCGCAACACGCTCGCGGTCACCGCCGCCTGCGTCGCGATCCGTCGCGAGCTGTTCGACGCGGTCGGCGGGTTCGACGAACGCTTCCAGCTCACCGGCAGCGACGTGGTGCTCGGCCTCGACCAGATCATCAGAGGCAGGCGCAACGTCGTCATCCCGTTCGACGCCGTCCGCCACTTCGAGTCGCTGACCCGCGGCGCCCACGCCCCGCGCGCTGACTCGTTCGCGAGCTACTGGCGCTACCACCCGTGGCTCGCCGCGGGCGACCCGTACTCGTCGCCCAACCTGTGCAGGCTCACCGAGGTCCCGCGCTTCGCCGCGGCGGACGACCCGTCTCCGCTGCAGCTCGCGATGGCCGGACTCGGCCGCGAGTTCGCCTCCGACGCGCAGAAGTCGACCATCTCCGAGGACGCGACGGCGCTCATGTCGCTCGCGACCATCTCGGCTGAGGAGGTCGCCGCCGTCGTCTCGACGCACGCATCCACCACAGGGCACCGTGAGGTGCGCACGATCAACTGGCTGCTGCCCGGCTTCGACATGCCGTTCTTCGGCGGGGTCAACACCACGCTGCGCATCGCGGACAAGCTCGCCCGCGAGCACGGCGTCGTCAACCGCTTCCTGGTCAACGGGCACCCGAACAACGAGTTCTACGAGTCGGCGATCGTCGCCGCCTTCCCCGGCCTGGCCGGCTCGGAGGTGGGCAACTACTACGGAGACGACGACGGAATCGCGGCCGTCCCTCCCGCCGATGTCGCCATCGCGACGTTCTGGCTGACGGCTGTGGATGTGGCCAAGACGCCTGGCACACCGCGCAAGTTCTACCTCATCCAGGACTACGAGCCGTCGTTCTACCCGGCGAGCACGCTGTTCGCGATGACGGAGCAGACATACAAGCTCGGTCTGTACGGCATCTGCAACACCGAGAGCATGCACGACATCTACGCCGGAGGGTACGGCGGCACGGCCACCTACTTCACGCCGGCGGTGGACAGAGGCATCTACCACCCGGTCGGCCGCCGCGAACGCGGTGACGACGAGCCGGTGACGATCTTCGCATACGCCCGCGACCACTTCCGCAACTGCTGGGAGCTGGTGTTCGCCGCGCTCAGCGAGATCAAGCGCAGGCACGGCGACCGGGTGCGGATCATCGCCGCCGGCGCCAAGTATCTGCCGCCGAGCGCCGACTTCATCGACCTCGGTCTGCTCGACTACCGTGCGACGGGCCGGCTGTACCGCGAGACGGACATCGGCGTCACGATGCAGATCTCCCGGCACCCGTCCTACCTGCCGCTCGAACTGATGGCGAGCGGCGTGGCGATGGTCGCTCCTGACTCCGACTGGTTCCGCTGGCTGTTCCACCCGGACGAGAACGCGCGCACCACGATGATGACCTACGACGATGTCGTGGCCGGGATCGACGAGCTGGTGCAGGATGCGCAGAAGCGTCGCGCCATCCAGGCCGCGGGCATCCAGACCATCGACGTCGCCCACTCCGACTGGGATGCGGCGCTCGACCACCTCTACGACTACCTCTGCGACCCGGAGGCCAACGCCATCCCTTCCTCCGCCCCTCGCACCGTCGCCCCCTGACCCGGCCCTGCCGCCCAACCTCGACCATCGAGTCGGGACTTGTGCACGCCGTCAGCGGCGTGTCGCCTTCATAACTCCCGGCTCGATTATCGGGGGACGGGAGTCAGGAGGCGGGGGAGGGCGCGGTAGGTGGCGACGACGAAGAAGGTGAGGGCGAGGAGGACGGCGAGCGTGAGGGGGATGACTCCGCCAGGGGGCTGCCAGGTGGGGGTGAAGAAGGCCGCGGTCCAGGAGGTGGAGCCGGCAGCGTAGCGGCGGAGCGTGAACGCGAACGCGGCGAGCTGACCGAGCGCGAGCACGACAGCCGCCGCACGCAGCGACGCGACCGTGTTGCGCGAGCCGACGCCGATCTCCGCATTGTCGAGCGCCATACCGCCCCAGATCGCCAGCACGAGCACGATCGCCAGCATGTAACGTCCCTGCCAGACGTCGCCCACCTGCCGCCACAGCGCGACCTGCACGATGACGGGGATGATGACGAGGGCGACGGAGAAGCCGAGCGCGATCCAGCGCTCCCTGCCGCGTCCGAGCACGATCGGCAGCAGCACCAGCAGGCCGAGCAGTCCGAACCAGACCGCGATCACCCCGTCCGGCGCAGGAACATCGACCGTGCCGAACAGCCCGATCAGCTGCTTCGCGTACGAGAAGGTGTTCTCCAGTACCGTCTGCGCCACGGTGAACAGGCTGCCGGGCGTCGGCTCGATCTGCGCCTTCACCTGGTTCTCCGGACGAGTGAACCAGAACAGCTGGCCGGCTCCGACGACGGCCAGCAGCGCCAGCACGACCCAGGTGGATGCGCGCCGAACCAGATACCGCCAGTCCGCCCCGCGCATGGCGAGCACGACCGACACGGCGATGAGGAGGAGCCACAGCATCCCGAGGCTGCGGCCGCCGGTCACGAGGGCGGCCGAGACGATGGCGGTGACGGACGACAGCCAGAGCAGCCACCCGGCAGGGCGGTGCCTGGCGATGGTGAGCAGGGACACCAGGAGCGCGCCGGCGGACGCCAGCTCGACGCCGTTCGGGTTGATGGCACCGCCGAGGAAGAACACCATCGGGGTCAGCGCGCCGACGGGGAGCAGCAGCGCCCAGCGCGCGCCTGGCCAGCAGCGCACCAGCGCGGCGAGCACGGCGAGAAGCGCTGCGACGAT
Organism: Leifsonia sp. Root227; assembly: GCF_001428745.1. Classification (GTDB taxonomy): domain Bacteria; phylum Actinomycetota; class Actinomycetes; order Actinomycetales; family Microbacteriaceae; genus Leifsonia. The sequence goes on from NZ_LMIO01000001.1 coordinate 897,532, forward strand.
GGCGCCGGAGAAGATGCGCATGGCGTGGATGGCCGTCTCGCCGGAGAACACCAGGGACGGGAGACCGACCACCACGTAGTAGACGGGGCTGTTCGTGTATGCGGTGGTGATCAGGCGCTTCTGCTCGCCAGGGGAGGCGTTCGAGCTGCCGACGCAGGCGGGCGTGACGGTCGGCTGCCCGGCGAAGCAGCTGCCCGCGCCGGGGATGTAGAGGTAGGCAGGGGCCTCGAAGTACTTGTTGTCGCCAACGATCTCGCCGCGCGCGGCCGTTGTCGCCCGCACCGTGTGCGACGCCTCGTCCGGCACCGAGTAGATCGGCGTCGCGAGAGACCAGGCGGTGAGCAGCACGAACAGGGTGCAGAAGACCGCAGCGAACAGTCTCAGAGGGAACCGCATCCCCGTCACCCCTGCGGGATGAACAGGGATGCGAGGAACACGAACGCGCCGACGCCCGCCATGATCCAGCGCGGCACGGGCCGCTTCGCCAGCAGCAGGGCTGCACAGGCGAGGAAGAACGGGATGAGCGAGATGCCGTAGCGCGCGGGCGGCGGGTCAGGGTAGGTGCCGAGGGCTGCATACGTCACGATCGACAGCAGCGGCGCCGAGATGACGGCTGCAGCGAAGGTCGCCCACGCGACAGCGGCGCGGCGGCCGCCCCAGCGCGCGACCATGAGCAGGCCGATGACCCCGGCGATGGTGACCCAGGCGACCGCGTAGTTCGAGATGAGCCCAGGGCCCTTGAGGAACGTGGTGGTGTCCCCGACACCACGTGCTGAGCCGTCGATGAAGAGACCGGACTGCAGGATGAGGGAGGTGATCCCGAGCGGCCGGACCTTGCCCATGTCCGGTGCCGGTCCGACCGCCGTGACCGACGAGTAGACGGTCCAGGCGAGCTGCAGCACCATCGAGACGACAACGGAGACGATGCCGGTGATGGTCCGCCCGTCGGCGAACGTCCGGCCGATCCAGCCGGCCTTGGAGGTGCGGTTGCGGTAGGCGTCGATGGCGGCGCGGATGATCAGGAAGAACACGGCGGCGGCGACGGCCGCGAGGTTCTGCACCTTCAGCATGGTCACGAACGCCGCGCCTGCCGCGAACCACACGTACCCTCTGCGGCGATCGGCGACGGTGGCGAGATAGAGCATGAGCCCGCCGGCGAACAGGGCGGTCGCATCCGTGCTGATGTAGGTGTTCGACCAGTACGCGGGCAGCGAGCCGATCATCAGCAGGCCGACGCCCGTCGCGGCGACCGGATGCACTTTCAGCCGTCGCAGCGCGAGGTACAGGAACAGGGCGGCGGCGGCCAGCCAGATCGCGCCGACGAACCGGCCGGCATCCACCAGGTCGACGCCGAGCCAGACCAGTGGCTCGGCGATCACCCGGGTGATGCCGAAGTAGAGCGGGGTGTAGATGTACGCCGAGGTCGCGCCGTGGAACGGGAACAGCTCGGCGTTCTTGGCGTTCGAGAGGTCGCAGCGGGCATCGGGAGACGGGGCGAGCAGGCGCAGACCGCGGCAGCCCAGCTGCTGACGGGCGTACGTGCCCGTCGGCTCCCCGCGGTGAACGGTGAACTCGTGCCCCATCTTGGCGAAGTAGTCGATGTAGACGTACTCGTCGACGGGCGAGACGCCGCGGTGGCCAGGGACCTGGACGATGCCGACCAGCAGGGAGGCGATGATGAGCACGGCGGGCGCGATGGCGCTCCGCGAGAACAGGCGCGCGAAGAACCCGCGTCGCCCCGCAGGGGCTTCGGACTCGATGTCGATGCTGATGATGCGGCCTTACGCTCGTGGGTCTCACCGGTGGATCGCACCGGGCGGCGAACTGCGCCAGCTTAGCAATCAGTCGCTGGGAGGCACGGGCGACGCGGCCGCCACAGCCCACCTTGGTAAGCTGGCGGGCGCACACGCCCATGCGAAAGGACCGTATGCCTGCAACGCGACCAGGGGTCGTCTCGGTCGTCCTCGTCAATTTCCGGGGAACAGACGACACGCTCACCGCCATCGAACACCTCGGCCGCCTCGACTGGCCGGCCGACCGGCTCGAGATCGTGGTGGTCGAGAACGCCTCAGGCGACGACAGCGCCGCGCGCATCCGGGCTGCGGCGCCGCACGTGCTGCTGATCGAGTCGAAGTCGAACCTCGGGTTCGCCGGGGGATGCAACCTGGGCGTCAAGGAGGCGAGCGGCGAGTACGTCGCCTTCCTCAACAACGACGCCAAGCCGGATGCAGCGTGGGTGCGCGCCGCCGTCGAGCGCTTCGAGTCCAGCCCGTCGGTCGGCGCCGTCGCCAGCCGCGTGCTCGACTGGGAGGGGCAGAACGTCGACTTCATCGGGTCGGCGATGACCTGGTTCGGCCAGGGGTACAAGCCGCTCACCGCACAGCCGGTGCCGAGCACGCCTGACGTGCCGCACGACGTGCTGTTCGGCACGGGTTCCGCGATGTTCGTCCGCCGCTCGGTGTACGAGCAGCTCGGCGGGTTCGACGAGCGCTATTTCATGTTCTTCGAGGACGTCGACCTCGGCTGGCGGCTCAACCTGATGGGCCACCGGTACGTCTACGAGCCCGCCTCGCTGGCGTATCACAAGCACCACGCATCCATGTCGTCGTTCGGCGCCTTCAAGGAGACCTACCTCCTGGAGCGGAACGCGCTGTTCACGCAGTACAAGAACCTGGGCGACGAGGCGCTCGCCAACGCCCTGCCGGCGACGCTCGCGCTCACCGTGCGCCGTGGCGTGGCGAAGGGCGAGCTCGACTCGACCTCGTTCGACCTGCGCAAGGGCGCATCCAACGACCCGACGATGGAGATCTCGAAGGAGACCGTCGCCGCCGTCTACGCGATCGACCAGTTCGTGGAGCACCTGCCGTCGCTGGTCGAGTCGCGCGAGCAGATCCAGCGCACCAGGGTCGTCTCCGACAGCCGCATCTGGTCGCTGTTCGGCGAGACCGACGCCCCGTCGTACACGGCGGAGCACTATCTCGAGGGATACGACAAGCTCGTCACGGCGTTCCCCGTCACGGAGAGCCCGGATGTCACCCGCGTGCTGATCATCACGGGCGACCCGATCGGCGTCAAGATGGCCGGTCCGGCGATCCGCGCCTGGAGCATGGCGGAGGCGCTCGCGAAGGACAATCTGGTGACCCTGGTGTCGCTGTCCGGCGTCGAGCCGGTGTCCGCGCCGTTCGACATCGTGCACATCCGCCCGGGCGATGACCGGTCGATGCGCAAGCTCGAACGCGAGAGCGACGTGATCGTCTTCCAGGGGCTCGCGATGGCGCTGTTCGACAGCCTGCGCAAGACCGACAGGATCATCGTCGCCGACGTCTACGACCCGATGCACCTCGAACAGCTCGAACAGGGCAAGGAGCTCGGCCGCGAACAGTGGGACAAGCAGGTCGGCGACGCGACCGACGTGCTCAACGAGCAGCTCGAACGCGGCGACTTCTTCCTCTGCGCCTCCGAACGTCAGCGCCACTTCTACCTCGGTCAGCTCGCCGCCCTCGGCCGCATCAACCCGGCCAACTACGCGGACGACCCCGACCTCGACCACCTCATCGACGTGGTGCCGTTCGGACTCTCCGAGACGCCGCCCGCGCACGAGCGGGATGTGCTGAAGGGGGTCCTTCCCGGCATCGGCGCAGACGACAAGCTCCTGCTCTGGAGCGGCGGCCTCTACAACTGGTTCGACCCGAAGTCGCTGATCAGCGCTGTCGCGAAGCTGTCGGAGACCCACGACGACGTCCGCCTGTTCTTCCAGGGCACCAAGCACCCGCATCCCGGTGTGCCGGAGATGGCGATCGTCGCAGAGTCGCGCGGGCTCGCCCGTGACCTCGGAGTGCTCGACAGGTCCGTCTTCTTCAACAGCTCCTGGGTCGACTACGCCGACAGGCAGAACTACCTCACCGAGGCGGACGCCGGCGTCAGCACCCACTTCTCGCACGTCGAGACGACGTTCTCGTTCCGCACGCGCATCCTGGACTACCTCTGGGCAGGGCTGCCGATGGTGGTCACAGCCGGCGACCACTTCGCGCAGCTGGTCGAGGAGGAGAAACTCGGCGTCGTCGTCCCGTCCGGCGACGTGGATGCGCTCGCAGCGGCCCTCGAGACCGTGCTGTACGACGAGAAGTTCATCGCGTCGGCCAAGCGCAACATCCAGCGGGTGCGGAAGCGCTACTTCTGGAACGTGGTGCTCGCTCCGCTGGTCGACTTCGTCGCAGACCCCCGGCATGCGGCCGACCTGGTCGCGAAGGGCGTCGTCGGCGCAGGCGGCGCACCGCGCAAGACGACGACCAGGCGCAAGAAGCACGGCATCCGTCACGACGTCGGCCTGTTCTTCCACTACATGAAGAACGGCGGGCCGGCCGTGGTGGCCAAGAAGGTGCGGAGCAGGCTGGGGAGACGCTGACCGTGGCGCGCACGATCTCCGTCGCGCTCTGCACGTTCAACGGCGCCAGGTACATCCGCAGGCAGCTCGCGAGCGTGCTCGCGCAGACGGTTCCCCCGACGCAGCTCGTCGTCTCCGACGACGGCTCGACGGACGCGACGATCGCGATGCTGGAGGAGGAGCTGCGGGCGCACGAGGCGGCCACGGGATGGAACCCGGAGGTCGTCGTGCTGCGCAACGAGGCGCCGCTGGGAGTCACGGCGAACTTCGAGCAGGCGCTGCGCGCATCCACCGGCGAGCTGATCGCGCTGTGCGACCAGGACGACGAGTGGGAGCCGCGCAAGCTGGAGAAGCTGGCCGGGATGTTCGACGCGCGGCCGGGGCTCGGCTTCCTGCACACGGACGCCACCCTGATCGACGACGACGGCGCCCCGACGGGAGGAACGATCTTCGGAGCGCTGGAGGTGTCGGACGAGGATCGGCAGGCCGTCCACTCCGGCCGGGCTTTCTCCGTCTTCGTCCGCCGCAACATCGCGACGGGCGCGACGGCGATGGTGCACCGCGACCTCGTGGCGGCGTGCGGACCGTTCCCCGCCGCGTGGGTGCACGACGAGTGGCTGGCGATCCAGGCCGCCGCGCGCGACAGGCTCGACCTCAGCGAGGAGCCGCTGACTCGTTACCGGCGGCACGCGGCCAACCAGATCGGCGCCGGCGACCCGACCATCGGTCACAAGATCCGCCGCGTGCTCGGGGCGCGAGGCGACCGCAACAGGATGCTCGCCGAGCGGTCGCGCATCCTGGCCGACAGCCTGCTGGGAGCGGACGGCGTCGACTCTTCCAAGGCCGCGCTCGCCGAGCGCAAAGCGGAGTTCGAGGCGACGCGCGCTGCTCTTCCCGCCAACCGGCTGCGGCGGTTCGTCCCTGTGCTGCGGCTCGCGACGGCCGGCGACTACCCGCGGCTGGCAAGCCAGGGGTGGATGGACGTGGTCAGAGACCTGTTCCAGCCGGCGTGAGGCTCGGCTGGGGTTCCTGCTGCGCCTCCGGCTGCTGAAGCGCCTCGTCCTGACGTCGCGGCTGTTCCTCCTCGAGCGCCGGGGACGCCGCGACAGCATCCACGACCTCCTCCGGCTGCCGCGACCACGCGGAAACGTGCAGCAGAAGCGCAGCTGCCGCAACGAGCAGCACGGCGAAGACGGCCAGCCAGAGCCAGACCCCGCCGGGAGGAGCCCACGCCGGCTGCCCGAACAGGTAGGTGCGCATCGAGCCGTTGGACCCCACCGCGTAGCGGCGGAGCGTCGCCTCGAACGCCCAGAACTGCGCGCCGGCAGCGCCGACCACCACGATCACGGCGATGCGCCGCCAGGCGTACGACGCGCGCACGAACGCGGTGTCGCCGAGCAGCGCGGCCAGGCCGACGACGAGACAGAGGAACAGTGGCAGGTTGTACCGTCCCTGCCAGATCATCCCTCCGCCGTGGATGTACGCGGCCTGCACCAGCGCAGGGCAGAGCAGGAAGGCGGCGACGAGCAGCCACGCGACGAGCAGGCGGCGGCGCCGGAGCACGACCACCGCGCCGACCGCGATGGCGCCGATGGCGAGCCCCCACAGGTAGAGCACGACGTCCGGTGCGGGGGTGTCGAGCCAGCCGAACAGGCCGACGAGGCCCTGGCTGTATCCGATCGTGCCGATGAAGACCTTCTGGAAGCCGACGAGCGGCGACGAGCCGATGCCGGGGAAGGAGAGCGCCTGGTCGGGATGCTCGATGGCGTTCGCGAGCGAGTTGGTGCCGACCGTCCACAGGCCGGCAGCGATGGTGCCGGCTGCGACGACGGCGATCAGCACGATGACGGCGCGTCGCCTGAGCAGGGCGACCAGCGCATCCCGATCGGTGAGCAGCAGCAGCGGGATCACGAGGGCGAGCGCCACCCACAGCGGCGAGAGGCCGCGGGAGTTGACGGCCACGACCGCTCCGGCCATCACCACGACCGCCCGGCCGGTGAGACGGGCCGGATCGGGGGAGAGGGTGATCGCGAGCATCCCGCAGAACACGGCGAGCGTGGCCGTCGCCTCGACGGCGCTCGGGTTGACCGAGCCGCCGAGGAACAGGAGCATCGGAGTGACCGCAACCGCGAACGCGAGCAACGGCATCCGGCGATTGCGCATCGTGAACACGATGGCGAACGCGAGCGCGGCGAACAGGGTCGTCAGCAGGGCGCTCAGGATGCGCATGGCGTAGATTCCGCCCGCGTCGTGGAAGACCAGGGACGGGAGCCCGACGACGGCGTAGTAGAGGGGGTTGTACAGGCCGGCGGTGGTCGGCGCCTCGACGCTCGGCCACGGGTCGGCGCTCGGCGTGAAGGCGCAGTTCGCGGTGACGGCGGGATTGAACGCGAAACAGGTGACGGCGTGCGACTCGGCGATGTAGCGCGGGACGGTCACGATGTGGCCGCTCTGCGACGGCGTGCCGACGAGCTCTCCGCGGACGACGCTGGCCGCGCGAACGATGTGGGCCGGTTCGTCCGGCGACGCGGAGGGAGGGGTCGCGAACACCCACGCTGTCATCAGCGCGAACAGCACGGCCCAGGCCCCGAAGAACGCGGTCAGCGGGATGGAGCGGCGCCTGCGGGCCGGATGGGCGGTCGGCGCGACCGTGTCGCCGCCCGCCTGTGGGTTTCCCATGAGGCAAAGATATCCGACCGGAGGGTCAGATCGCGGCAGGCGGCTCCACCGGCGTGACCGGCTTGTCGGCGTCTCCGACCCTTCGCACAGCGCGGAGCGCCAGCCAGCACGCAACGACGACCAGCGCCGCGAACACCAGCAGCGACAGCAGGTTCCCGCCGGGCGGAGCCCACGGCGGGGTGCCGAACAGGAACTGCTTCAGCGAGCCGATCGGCGTCACAGAGTATCGACGCAGCGTGTTCTCGAAGGCGTAGAGCTGCCCGAAGGCGAGCACGATGACCACGAGCCAGGCGAAGCGCCTCCACGTCGCGGTCGCCCAGTCGGCGGGGATGCGCGTGGCCAGCACGACGGCGAGGCCGACGATCAGGCAGAGGAACAGCGGCATGTTGTACCTGCCCTGCCAGATCACGCCGCCGCCGGTGATGTACGCGGCCTGGATGACGGGCGGAAGCAGGATGAACGCGCCGAAGAGCACCCAGGCGAAGACGAGCATCCTGGATCGCAGCAGCACGAGCGCGGCGACGAGCACGATGCCGATCATGGCGGCCCAGATGAAGTAGACCTCCGGAGGGGCGGGGGTGTCGAGCCAGCCGAAGATGCCGATCAGGCCGTGGCCGTACTCCGCGGTGCGCACGAGGGTGATGAAGAAACCGCTGAGAGGGTTGGTGCCGACGCCGATGAAGCTCTGCGGGGTCTGGTCGGGGTTGTCGACGGCGTTGTGCAGGGAGTTCGTGCCGACCGTCCAGGCCAGCGCAGCGATCGTGGCGAGCACGACGCCGACCGCCGCGGCGATCACCGCCGGCTTCCTCAGCAGCGCGAGCACGGTCCGCCACGGCACGAGCACGAACGGGATGAGGATGGCCAGCAGCACCCAGAGCGGCGAGAGTCCGCGGGTGTTCACCGCGACCGCCCCGCTTGCCAGCACGATCATGGCGCGCGACAGTAACCGGGAGCGGTCGGGATCGAGCACCACAGCGAGGATTCCGGCGAACACGGCGAGAGTGGCCGTCGCCTCCACACCGTTCGGGTTGACGGAGCCGCCCAGGAACAGCAGCATCGGCGTCACGGCGACGGCGAAGCCGAGCACCGGGATGGCTCGCCGTCGCAGTCCCCAGAGCACGGCGAACGCGAGCGCCGCGAACAGTGCTGTGACGATGCCGCTGACGATGCGCATCGCGTAGATGCCCGAGGTGTCGTGCAGCAGGAGCGTCGGCCAGCCGACCAGCAGGTAGTACACCGGGTTGTACAGGCCGGCGGTCGTGTACGACGTGGTGAGCGCGCCAGGGTCGGTGAGCGGGGCGAGTCCGCACGCGGCAGGTCGCTCCTGATGGAAGGCGAAGCAGGTGTCGTCCTGGGTGCGCGCCACGTAGGCGGGGACGGTGACCCTGTGGCCGTCGGCGGACGGGGTGCCGATGAACTGGCCGCGCGCGACGCTCGCCGCCTTCACGATGTGCGCAGGCTCGTCCGGCGACGCACCGATCGGCGTGGCGACGGCCCAGCTGGCGCAGAGGGCGGACAGCAGCACCCAGACGACGAGGAACGCGCGCCAGACCCTCGGCCGTTCGCTTGTGCTCTGTTCCTGGGGGGTCGAAAGCGAGCCGGCGGACGGCGTGGTGTCGGTGGTGCTCACCGGGTGTTACTCCTTTTCGTCGCTGAGTGCGGCGATGCGCTGCTCCAGCTCGGCGATCCGCAGCTCGTGCAGCGCGCTGCGCTCTGCGAGGGTGCGGGTCTTGCTCTCGAGGGTGGTCAGTTCCGAGCTGTGCTGGATGCAGACCAGGAACAGCACGGCGATGCTCACGAAGAACACCAGGTTGACGGGCGCTCCGACGCCGATCAGGCCGGCCAGCCAGTCCAGGATGGTCGGGAAGACGCCGATGATGAGGGCGAGGACACCGGCGATCAGCCACCAGATCGCGTGGCGTTCGCGCATCCGGCCGCGGCGCAGCATCTCGATGACGACCGCGAGGGTGAGCAGGGCGGCGAGGATTCCGAAGATGTAGCTGGTGATCGACATGGTCAGGCTGTTGCCGTTTCCTTGATGGCGGTGCGGGGGCGCATGAGCGCGACGACGAGGGCGATGAAGGCGCGGGCCAGATAGACGGCCGCCTTGATCGGGTTGTGCGACGGCTGACCGCCGGCTCTCGGCCGCATCGAGGTGGGCACCTGAGCGACCCGCAGTCCGCCGCGAGCGGCGATCACCAGCGCCTCGACCGTGTCTCCGAGGTATTCGGCGGGGAAGGAGTGCGCGAACAGGTCGATCGCGCGGGGGCCGTTGGCCTTGAAGCCGCTGGTGGTGTCGTTGAGGCGCGTGTTCACGACGCGGCTGAGCACCGTCGAGAGCACGTTCATGGCCCAACGGCGAGGACCCCGGACCTCGTAGTCGCCCTGCCCGGAGAACCGGGCGCCGATCACCAGGTCGGCATCGTCGAGGGCGGCGAGCAGCGACGGGACGTTGCCAGGGTCGTGCTGGCCGTCCGCGTCGATCTGCACGGCGACGGAGAAGCCGTTGTCGCGGGCGAACTGGAAACCGAGGCGCATCGCGCCGCCGACCCCCATGTTGAACGGCATGGATGCGACGAGTGCCCCTGCCTCTTTGGCGATGCGCGCAGTCTCGTCCGTCGAGCCGTCGTCGACGACGAGGCAGGTCACGCCTGGCAGTTTGGCGTAGACCTCGGTGACGACGTCTGCGACGGATGCCTCCTCGTTGAAGGCGGGCATCACGATCAGCGTCTGAGAGAGATCGAAGGGCATGGAAGTCAACGTACTAGATCGGTGTGGGCGTCAGAGGGGGTGCGCTCGGCCGGTCGGGAAGGACGGCCTCTGTCGGTTCCCCATTGTCGCATGTCCTGCTGAGCGTCCTGATCAGGAGCCACACCGCCAGTCCCGTCGTGATCGCGAAGACGACGGTGACGAGGAGCCACCCGCCTGGCGGCTGCCACTGCGGCGCCCTGAGCATGTCGATCCAGGTGAGGTTCTGCTGCAGCCCGGTGACGTAGCGGCGCAGCATCCAGAGGAACGCTGCGAGCTGGGCGATGCCGAGCAGCACGACGGCCACCCGCATCACGGCGGTCAGCCGCTTGTCCGCTGCCGGGAGTGCGTGGTCGAGGCCGATCCCCGCGAGCACCGCGAGGAGCACGGCGGGCGCGATGGTGTACCTGCCCTGCCAGATGTATCCGGCGTCGTGGATGACAGCGGCCTGCGAGAACGGCGGAACGAATACGATCGCCAGTCCGAGCAGCAGGGCGCCGATCTTCACGGTGCGGGGACCGAGCGTGGAGCCGAGCAGGATCACCATGCCGCCGACCGTCGCCCACACGGCCACCGTGAGCGCCGGGGCCGGGATCTCCATCCAGCCGAACTGCGCGATCCAGCCGATCATGAAGCTGAACGTGCCGTCGAGCGTGTTCGAGAAGCCTTGCCACCAACTGCTCCCGGCCCCCACGGGCGCATAGCCGGGGGTCAGAGAGCGCGGACGCAGATAGAACACCGCTGCGGCGACAGCGACGGCGCCGATCACGACGATGCCCACCCAGGTCAGCCACGACCGGAACACGGTGCGCAGTACCTCCCGCTTGCCGAGCAGCAGCGCGATCACGAACGCGAGCGCCAGCCACAGCATCGCGATGCTCCTGGTGTTCACCAGCAGCAGGCTCACCGCCACGATGCCCAGGATGCGCAGCACCAGCCGGCCGCCGGCAGCCGGCGTCCCGAAGGTCAGCAGCAGGAGCGCGAACGCGGCCGCGGACGCGGCGACCTCGATCCCGTTCGGGTTGAGCGTTCCGGAAAGGAAGAGCACCATCGGCGTGACGCCGACCGCGAGCCCGGCCAGCGCCCAGCGGGAGCGGGGGAGCGCGCGGAGGGCGGTGAACGCGAGAGCGAGCAGGGCGGAGCAGAGCAGCGCGTTGACCAGCCGCATCCCGTACAGGCCCTTCGCGCCGTCGAGGAAGGCGGTCGGCCAGCCGACGAGGACGTAGAAGACAGGGGTGTTGACCGTGGTGGAGGTGTGGCCGGTGGTCGGCGCATCCTGGTTCTCGACGGGGGCGACGCAGGACGGGGTGACCGCCACGTTCCTCTTGAAGCACGGCATGTGCGACTCGAGCTTGGCGAAGTATGTGGACACGGTCTGGTCGATGGTGCCGGGGATGCTCGCCGAGTCCGGGCCGAAGAGCTCGCCGTGCGCTGCGGCGTACGCGCGAATGGCATGCGCAGGCTCGTCAGGGCTCGCGCCCTGCGGGGTGGCGACGGAGAAACTCGCCATCAGGAGGAACAGCAGGCCGAAGGCGATGCCGAACACGGTGATCGGGCGGCGGGCGGGCCGGACGTGCCCGTCGTGCTTGGTCATGCACCGTCCTGTCGTCGTTCGGATGGCCGACGGCCCGGCGCGTGAGGTAGGTTCGGATCTCGGACAACCGGGTTCCATCGGAGAGGAACAAGTGGACGATATCACCCGTCGCCCCGCTTCCCGCTGGTGGGTGGTGGGCGTGCTGCTCATCGCCGTTGCCGCGGGCCTGGTGGCCGTCGGCGCCGGCTGGACGGTGTGGATCCTGGCCGCGGCGGCCGCGCTGTGCCTGGCGACGGGGGTCGCAGCCTTCGGCGGCTGGAGCCTCGGCGTCGTGTCGGCGATCGCCGTCCCGCTCGCTGTCGAGGCGTTCGCGATCAGGGTCTTCCACCGGATCGGACTCGGCGTCTTCACCGGCAATCTGCTCGTCTTCGTCCTCATCGCCCTGGCCGGGCTGGTGCTCGTCGCCGCCGGCGGCGACCGGCTGCGGCTGCCTGGCCGGAGGATCTGGTGGGGAGTCCTTCCCGCTGCCGTGATCCCGGCCGCGGTCGGGGCGGTGTTCGCGATCCTCCCCGCGCTGCGCGACGGCAACGCGCTCTCCTGGGCGATGCGCAGCGACGCGGTGTGGAACCTGGTGTCCGCGAGATTCCTGCTCGACGACCGCGGTCTCATCCCGTCGCTTCACCCGAACTCGTCCCCGATGACCGCGATCCTGCTCGCAGCAGGCATGGCGCCCGGACGGGCCGGGATCGCAATGACCGACCTGTTCAAGCACGACATCGCTGCGATGGCAGAGACGTTCGCGCTGGCGACGGTGATCACCAGCCTGCTCGCCGGTCTCGTGATCGCGCAGCTGATCCGGCCGGAGCATCCGGTGTTCCGGGCGATCGGGGCCGTCCTCGGCTCCGCGCTGATCGCATCCTGGTTCGTCGCTGGGTTCTCGTTCGAGTTCGGGTTCTACAACGTGATGCCCACCGTCGCCTGCCTGCTGGGAAGCTGGCTCGCCTGGCGGGCAGCGCCCCGTGCCCCGGTGATCGCCGTGGCGCTGCTGTTCGCGATGACGACAGCTCTGCTCGCCCTCTGGGCCTTCCTCGCCATCGTGCCGCTCGCGCTCGCCGCTGTGCCGGCCGTGCGCCACATCCTGCGCAGCCCGCGCTCGCTCGGGTGGCTGTCCTGGACGATCCTCGGGGTCGCGGCGGTGCAACTGCTCGCATACGGGGTGCTCGTCTCGCTGCGGGACCTGCGCCGCGACCAGGGCGCGCTCGCGCAGGGCGGCTCGATGGCGCCGGTGACGCCGGCGCTGCTCTTCATCATGATCGGCCTCTGCGTCGCCATCGCCGCTGTCTCTGCGCGGACGGCGGGAACGCGCGCCGACCTCGTCGGAGTGGTCACGGTGTCCGTCTCCTTCGCCGGGCTGTACGCCTACCTCGGCACGCAGGTGCAGGCGGCCGCGTACTGGTGGGGCTACTACCCGGCCAAGCTGGTCTGGTTCGGCGGCATCCTGCTCCTCGTCGTCGCGATCGGTCTCGCGCTGGAAGGCCTGTCGCGGGTCGACCTCGCGGTCTGGCCCAGAGTGGCGGCGACGGCAGGGGTGCTCGTCGCGATCGTGTCGGTGGCTGCGAGCGTCCTCCCCAAACCGCCGACCGTCGGCTCCCTGCTCCCGTACGCCGACATCCTCGCGGGAGAGGGGGTCGCGTCCGGCGACGATGTCCTCCCGACGATGTTCGCCCTGGACGACCCGGCCGACGCGAAGAACATGCTCGTCGGATACTTCGACTGGAAAGCGGACGGCTTCGCCAACCTCTGGCTCCTCGGCGCATCGGCGACCAGCGGCACCGACCCGATCCGCCCGTACTCCTACTACCTCGACACGACGTCGGTGAAAGACGTGTGCTCGGCCGTCAAGGCCTGGGGCGATGGCGTGACCATTCACACCAGGAGCGAGTCGCTGCCGGCGAAGCTCGCGCTGACCTGCCCGGATGTGGACGTGACGGTGCTGGTGGGACAGGTACCGACGGCGGGGTGATCGCGCGCGGCGCGGTCACCACCCGAGGAACATGTGCCTCAGCAGCGACCGCATCCCTGCGCCGTCGCGCTTCGCCAGCGCGGACGGAAGCTTCGTCGCCGCGTTGAGCCGTGACGACCAGTGCGCGGACGACACGCGCGCCGCCCTGCGCCAGCCGTGCTTCTTCAGCACCGCCGCCGCGGTGAGGAAGAACGCGCGCTCCTCGTCGAAGCGGCTGCCGTCCTGCGCCGTCCAGGAGGAGACGCTGCCCGAGTGCCTGCGGTAGCGGAACTCGTGGTCGGGCAGCAGCAAGAGGCTGCCGCCGTCGAGGACGATGTCGAGCTGCAGGTTGAGGTCGAGGACCACGTCGAACTCGGGGTCGAAGCCGTGGCGGCGGACAGCGTCCGTTCGCCAGCAGATCGACGGGAAGTACGTCCAGTTGCCGCGCAGCAGGCTCACCGCCAGCTTCTCGCCGCTCAGCTCGACCGGCGTGCTGTGCGACGGCCGGTACCAGGATTTCACCCGGTCGGCGAGGGGGAGCGTCTGCGTGCCGTCGTCGCCGATCACGGTCACCGCCGGCTGGAAGTACGCGCCGGTGGGATGCGCGGCGATCGCGGCGCGCATCCTGGCCACGTAGCCGGGTTCGAGCAGGTCGTCGCATCCCATCAGCACGAAGTGCTCGCTGGTGACCAGCTCCACCGACTTGGTGAAGTTGCCGCTCACGCCCAGGTTGGTCTCGTTGCGCAGATAGTGGATGCGCGCATCGCCGAGACCGCTCACCCACTCGCCAGGCTCCGTGTCGGGGTAGACGTCGTCGATCACGACGAGTCGCCAGTCCTGGTCGGTCTGGGCGATGACGCTGCGCACGGCGTCGCGGAACAGTTCTGGGTCGCCGTAGTACGGCATCATGATGTCGATGGTCACGGTGGAGGGTTTCGTCCGCTCGGAGCTTTTCGTCGTAGGGTTGGCCTGCCGCGCCTAGCGGCAGAGCATCCATCCTGTCATGCCACCCCTGGAGTCTCCCATCACCAGCTACGAGCCGCTCAACGAGCCGATCCCCGACGAGTGGGAGTCTCAGCCGGCCGGGTCGGGCGGGCGCTCGTCCGTCGCTCTGATCCTCGGAGCGACGGTCGTCTCCGGGCTCGCTGGGTATGTGGTCACCTGGCGGGTGTTCACCTCCGTCGGCGCAGCGGGATACGGCGTGTTCTCGGTGTTCTGGTCCGCCCTGTTCCTGGTGATCGGCATCCTCTTCGGCTTGCAGCAGGAGTCCACGAGGGCGGTGGCCCAGACCGCCATGCAGGCGCAGGCCGACGTGGATGCGCGCACCGGGTCAGCAGTCCGCGCCGCCTCCGCCTCCCGCCGCACCTCGATGTGGCGGTTCGCCGCGATGGTCGCCGTCGTGGTCGTGCTCGCCGTGCTGGCGACCAGCCTGCTCTGGGCGACGCCGAGCCTGGGAGCGCAGAACGCCGGCCTCGCCTGGTTCGTCGCGGTCGGCGCGGGCCTCAACTGCCTGGTGGCCGCCGCATCCGGTGTCATGGCCGGCGCAGGCATGTGGCGGCAGCTCGCGGCCATCGTCGCGCTCGACGGTGTGCTGCGCGTCATCGGCGTCGTCGCCGTGCTGGCGTTCACCGACGACCTGGTCGCTCTCGCCATCGCCGTCATCCTGCCGTTCCCGGTCTCGCTGGCGATCGTCTTCGCCTCCGCGCCGAAGGCGCTCGTCGCCAACGCGCGCGTCACCATCGGCGTCTCCACCCTCATCGCCAACACGGGGCGCACGATGCTGGCGGCGTCGGCGACCGCCATCCTGATCAACGGCTTCCCGCTGGTGCTGTCGTTCTTCTCCGGGCCGCAGAACCACGCGGACCTCGGATCGCTGGTGCTCGCCGTCACGCTGACGCGCGCGCCCATCCTGGTGCCGCTGATGGCGTTGTCGAGCTTCCTGGTCAGTCAGTTCTCGCACCATCCGGAGCGGGCCACGCGCACCATGCTCACGATCATCGCCGGCATCGCCGCTGTGATCGTCGTGCTGTGCCTCGCCGCCTGGCTGTGGGGCGTGCCCGTGATGCATTTCGTGTTCGGCGAGCAGTTCGACCTGGGTGCAGGGGTTCTCGTCGCCCTGATCGCGTCGTCCGGCCTGATCGGCGCGCTCTGCGTCAGCGGCTCCGCCGTGCTCGCCAAGGGGCTGCACGGCGGATATGCGACGGGCTGGGTGGTGGCGTCGCTCGTCTCGCTCGCCGTGCTGTTCATTCCGATCGACCTGCCGATCCGGGCAGCGCTCGCCCTCGCGTCGGGGCCGGCGGTCGGCCTCGCGGTGCACCTGGTCTGGCTGCGGGTCAGCTCTGGTCGTGCCGTGCCAGCCGAAGCCGCCAGCTCATCCCCTGCGAGGCCTTGACCGCGCAGATCACGAGGAGCAGCCAGCCGGCCTCCACGAGGATCGAGCTCTCGAACACGCTGGTGACGAGCAGCGCCACCAGCACGAGCGGGGCCCAGGCGTAGACGACGCTGCGCTTGTTGGATGCGAGCAGCCAGGAGCGCCCGAACGCGAGGGCGAGCAGCGCGACGAAGAGCAGCAGCCCGATGATGCCGACCTGCAGATAGACGTCGAGATACGCGTTGAGGCCGTCTGCGTGGTAGACGCCCGTGGCCGCCTGGATGGCCGTGAACGGGTACAGCTCGGTCGGCCAGCTTCCCACCCAGCCCCATCCGACCGTCTGCTCCACCGGGATCAGCTCCCAGATCTGGATCCACAGCTGGTAGCGCACCTGGAAGTCGGCCCTGGCGTTCAGCAGGTCGATCACTCTGGTGCGGTAGATCCACGCCGACACGAGTACGGCGATGGTCAGGACCGCGAGGCCCCACTGGTAGTACGGCCGCTGGTGGGCCGGCACTTTGCGCAGCGCGAACAGCGCGAGCGTCGCGAGGCCGACGACGACCGCCACCGCCGCGATCACGGGGGAGTGGGCGAAGAGCAGACAGAGCACGGCGAGCGAGATGGAGACCGCGGCCAGCGGCGCGCGCACGGAGCGGGTGCGGAGCTCCACCAGGAACGTCACGAACGCGATCAGCGCCACGATGCTGAGCGCATTGCGCGAGCCGAACAATCCCTGGATTGGCCCCCCGAGCGCGATGTTGCCCTGGATGCCGAGGAACCGGATCGGCAGGTCGAGCAGGATGCCGCTCAGCACCTCCAACGCGAGGGATGCGGTCAGCAGCACCCGCAGCACGTCGCCGACCACTCGCACGATCTGAATCGCATCCCGCACCAGGGCGATGTAGACGGCCAGGAAGGCGAAGCTGAGCTGATAGAGCACCCCGGCGAGCGTCGCCCACTGGTACGTGCTCCAGAAGATCGAGACGGCGCACCAGCCGACGAATAGCAGGATGGAGATCGGCAGCAGCCCGTGCCACTCGATCAGCTTCCGCTGCGCGATAAACGACAGCGCGGCGAGCACCACGACGACGGCGAGAGCGCCGATGAGGCCAGGCCAGCCGATGACCGCGCGGATCGCGTGCGTGGAGAATCCGACGCCGACGGCCACGAGCGACAGGGCGGAGTTGAACCGCGCAGAACCCAGGAACTCGGTCACCGCGACGGGGACCAGGGTTCGACGGGTCGCGGCCATGAACGCAATCCTACGGTGTGGTCTGCTTCGTCTTCACGGAGAGCACGACGAGCATCGCCCAGCCCGCTTCGATCAGGATGCGGCTCTCCGCGGCGCTCTGCGCGATGAGGGCGGCGATCAGCAGCAGCGGCAGCAGACCGAGCGCGGTGTACGGCTGGGTGTCCGCGACGGTGGTGCGCGGCCGGTCGACGGCGAAGAACCAGGAGCGGCCGAGCGTTGTCGCGACCAGGAGGATGAAGACGATCAGCCCGACGATGCCCAGCTGCAGCCACACATCCAACCAGGCGTTGTGCGCCTGCAGATACTGCACGTGGTTGCGGACGGCGAGGCCCTTGAACGGCTCGACCCACGGCGCCCAGTAGCTCACCCAGCCCCAGCCGAACGCCGGGCGCTCCTGCGCGAGCCCGATCACGGCGTGCCAGATGTCCAGCCGGCCCGTCAGGTCCTCGCTCTTGCCGAACAGGGCCGGGATGCGCGACGCGAACGCGATCAGCAGCCCGCCGACGACCACGACGAGCGCCGCTGCGGTGAGGTAGACGGGACGCCGCCGGTCGGGGCCGACCCTGCGCATCCACATCGCGAAGGCGAAGACGACAGCGGTGGCGAGGCCGGCGACGATGACGGTGGAGGAGCGGGTGAGGCCGAGCGTCAGCACGGCGATCACCAGCCAGGTGATGCCTGCTCCGCGCCGGACGGTGCGGTCGGCGAGCTGGATGGCGAACACGATCACGGCGAGCAGCGCCACCATCGCGAGAAGGTTGCTGTTGCCCTGGATGCCCTGGATCTGCCCGCCGTGGAACAGCAGCCCTCTGCTCCAGTAGAACGCGGCAGGCAGCTTGCCGGAGGGGTACTCCGCCCAGAACGGCAGCACGGGGTGCCGCACGAACGCGGCCACGATGAACTCGAACAGCAGCGACAGGCCGAGGATCCAGCGGAACGCGTTCGACAGCACGCGTAGCAGCTGCGACCAGTCGAGGCAGAGGGCGAGGAACACCGCACCCGCTGTCGTCGCGTACTGGGCGAACACACCGAGAGCGCTCGCGCCGGGGTATGCCGACCACGCGATCGAGACCGTCGCCAGCAGCAGGAACAGCACGAGCATCCTGGGCAGCCTGCGCCAGTGGAAGGTGGGGCGGCTGCGCACCAGGATCACGATGCTGCCGGCGGCGAGGAGCCCGGCGAGCACGAAGTAGGCCGGCCAGCTGATCAGGTTCCGCCAAAAGTCGCCCGCGAACAGCGTGAACAGCAGCAGGGTCGCGAACGCCGCGACGCCCGTGCCGGACGCGGCGGCGGCGACGCGTGCTCTGACGGACGAAGCGGTGGGAGCGGAGGTCACGTTGGGAAGACTAGCGGACGGGAATTCAGGCGTTCGGTGTGGCGACGAACACCGTTCCGTCTCCGGAGACGGTGACCGCGGCCTCGTCCGGCGTGATGAAGACGGACTCGCCGCGCGCGAGCGTCAGGCCGTCGTGCTCTCCCGCGAGCTGCACAGAGCCTGCGGTGCAGATCGCGATGCCTGCGCCAGGCAGGGGGATGCGCGTCGACGGCGTCGCCGCCCCGACCGTCACATGGTCGAGGGCGAAGTCCGGCACGTCCGGCCGGAACACGTCGACCCCTGGTGCAGGGTGCTCCGCGGCCATCGGCGTCGCGACGATCGGGCGGAAGTCGAGGATGCTCATCAGCTCGGGAACGTCGATCCGCTTCGGCGTCAGGCCGCCGCGCAGCACGTTGTCCGAGGCGGCCATGAGCTCGATGCCGAGCCCGCGCAGGTACGCGTGGATGTTCCCTGCCGGGAGGTAGAGCACCTCGCCAGGGCGCAGCGTCGCCCGGTTGAGCAGCAGAGCGAGCACGATTCCGGGGTCGCCGGGGAAGGCCTCGGCGAGCATCCGGACGGTGTCGGCGGCGACAGCGAGGTCGTCGCCGGCAGGGTCTGGCTCGATCGCGATGGCCGTGGCAACGACCGCGCCGACGAGTTCTCCGACTGAGTGGTCGCCGCCGAGCAGCCACTCGGTGGCGGCGCGGAGCACGGCGGTCGGCTCGCCGGTCAGCGTCGCAGCGAAGGCGGAGATGACGGCCTGCTCGCCATCCGCCGCCGTCTCCGCCAGTGCGGAGAAGATGGCGGCGCTCCTGGCGACGTCGCGGAACCCGCAGAGCGCGTCGAAGGTGTCGCTGAGCGCGTAGATGAGTTCGGGCTTGTGGAACGGGTCCTTGTAGTTGCGCTCTGGGGAGTCGAGCGGGATGCCGGCGGCGTTCTCCCGAGCGAACCCTTCCGCTGCCTGGGCGGACGACGGGTGGGCCTGCAGGGAGAGCGGACCGGCGGCGGCCAGCACCTTCAGCAGGTACGGGAGGTGCGCATCCGGCTGCCCGAGGGATGTCTGAGGGTCGGCTGCTGTCCAGGCGGCGAGGTCGGCGGCGCCCCCGGTCTGCGACGGGTCGGCGATCACCGACGGCGATCCTGGATGCGCGCCCAGCCACAGCTCGGCCTCCGGCTTGCCGCTCGGCGTGGTGCCGAGAAGCCCGGCGATGGCGGTGGTGGAACCCCAGGCGTAGTCGCGGGGGGTATTGCCGATGCGCACAAACATCCGTCGTGGTCCCTTTCGATTCGTTAGACCAAACTACCAATCGCTTTTGCGCGCCGATTCCCCGTCTCTAGGCTGACGCTGGTCGCCTGCCTCGCGCCGGCGGACCCGTCATCCCGCCGAACGACGCAATGGAGCAGCAATGTCCTTCGAGACCCTCGCCAGCGATTTCTACGGATATGAGGACCTTCTCAGCACCAGGGAGAAGGAATTCCTCGCGGACCTCAGGGTCTACCTCGAGACCGAGGTGAAGCCGATCGTGAACGAGCACTGGGAGCGCGCGGAGTTCCCGCACCAGATCATCGAGGGTCTGCACAAGACGGGCACCATCGGGCTCGGCTTCCCCGAGACGGCGCAGTTCGAGAACTCGGCCGTGTTCCGCGGCTGGGTCGCGCTCGAACTCGCCAGGGTGGATGCGTCCGTCAGCACGTACGTCGGGGTGCAGAACGGTCTCGCGCTCGGCGCCATCGGCGTCTGCGGCTCCGATGAGCAGAAGGCGGAGTGGCTGCCGAAGCTCGCCAGCGGCGACGTGCTCGGCGCGTTCGGCCTCACGGAGCCGCTGTCCGGCTCCGACTCCGCGCAGGGCCTCCGCACGATCGCCACGCGCGACGGCGACAACTGGGTGCTCAACGGCTCGAAGCGCTGGATCGGGAACGCCACCTTCAGCGACATCACGATCATCTGGGCGAAGAGCGCCGAGGACGGCCAGGTGAAGGGCTTCATCGTCCCGACCTCGACGCCCGGGTACACGGCGACCAAGATCGAGGGCAAGCAGTCCCTCCGCATGGTCCAGAACGCGGACATCACCCTCGAGAACGTGGTCGTGCCGGAGTCGCTGCGCCTGCAGAACGCCAACTCGTTCAAGGACACGGCGGCCGTGCTCCGCCTCACCCGTGCCGAGGTCGCCTGGGCGGCCGTCGGCGTCGCGATCGGCGCGTACGAGGCGGCGGTGGCCTACGCCAAGGAGCGCGTGCAGTTCGGCAAGCCCCTGGGAGCACACCAGCTCATCCAGGATCTGCTGGTCAAGTCGCTCGGCAACATCACCGCGTCCATCGCCCTCTGCACCCGCGTCTCCGAGATGCTCGACGCCGGTCAGCAGCGCGACGAGCACTCCGCGCTCGCCAAGGCGTTCACCACCTCCCGGATGCGCGAGACCGTCGCCTGGTGCCGCGAGATCCTGGGCGGGAACGGCATCGTGATCGACTACGACGTCGCCCGCTTCTTCGCCGACGCCGAGGCGCTGTACTCCTACGAGGGCACCCGCGAGATGAACACCCTGATCGTCGGCCGCTCCATCACCGGCCAGGCCGCGTTCGTCTAGGAGCGGTCACCGCGCGCCGCTAGGCTGGGCCTTCCGCAGTCGAGCGAAAGAGGAGGACCGCGTGGCGTGGTTGGTGACCGGAGGAGCTGGGTACATCGGCTCGCACATCGTGCGGGCGTTCCGTTCGGAGGGCATCGACGTCGTCGTGGTCGACGACCTGTCGAGCGGGCATGAGGAGTTCGTGCCTGCCGAGGTCCCCTTCTACCGGGGGACCATCCTCGACGGCGCGCTGCTCGAGAAGGTGTTCTCCGAGAACAGCGTGTCCGGCGTCGTGCACGTCGCTGGTTTCAAGTACGCCGGCGTCTCCGTGCAGCGCCCGCTGCACACCTACGAGCAGAACGTGACGGCGACGGCCGTGCTGCTGGCCGCGATGCAGGAGGCAGGCGTCGACGCGATGGTGTTCTCCTCGTCCGCCGCCGTCTACGGCACGCCGGACACGGACCTCGTCACGGAGGAGACCCCCAAGAGCCCCGAGTCGCCGTACGGCGAGTCGAAGCTGATCGGCGAGTGGCTGCTGCGCGACCAGGGCGTCGCCGCCGGCCTCCGCCACACCAGCCTGCGCTACTTCAACGTGGTCGGCTCCGGCGATCCCTCGCTGCGCGACACCAGCCCGCACAACCTGTTCCCTCTGGTGTTCGACGCGCTGGTGGACGGCCGGACTCCGCGGATCAACGGCACCGACTACCCGACCCAGGACGGCACCTGCGTGCGCGACTACATCCACGTCGCCGACCTGGCCGTCTCGCATGTCGCGGCGGCCAAGCGGCTGGATGCGGGCGAGAGCATCGAGCCGGTCTACAACCTCGGCAGCGGCGACGGGGTCTCCGTCGGCGAGATCATGTCGACCGTGTCGAGCGTGACCGGCATCGACTTCACCCCAGAAGTGGGGCCGCGCCGAGCCGGAGATCCTGCAAGGATCGTCGCATCCGGTGAACTCGCCGCCCGGGATCTGGACTGGAAGATGCGCCACACCCTGGACGAGATGGTCCGGAGCGCCTGGGAAGCACGTCAAGCGGCGTCCTGACGCTTCCCCGGGCCGCTCGACGGGGGTAGAACGGCCGGGCGTGTCGGGATTGTTGTCGACCGTCGGCGCGTCGCGAAGTCTCGACCTGGACTTAAGGCTTTACGATTTGCGACTTGACTCTGGCGAATGACAACGGTGTAATTATTCCAACACGTTGTCTTGCGTGCTTAGCAGTTAATGGGTGGGAGTCCGATATGACAGTTCCTGAATATCGCTCTGGAGTACCCGACGACTGGTTCATCGACCCGGTCAAACTGGGGGTTCCGGGTGTCCGGCCGAATGTCGACGACGACAATCCGCTTGCCTGGCAGTCCGACTCGCTCTGCGCACAGACCGACCCAGAAGCCTTCTTCCCGGAAAAGGGCGGGTCGACCCGCGACGCGAAGCGGATCTGCACCTCGTGCGAGGTGCGGACGCAGTGCCTCGAATACGCTCTCGCGAACGACGAGCGATTCGGCATCTGGGGCGGCCTCTCCGAGCGCGAGCGTCGCAAGCTCCGCAAGCGCGCCAGCTGACGTCGATCCACCACGGTCCGACACGCGTCCGACCCGTTCTTCTGCCTGCGATCAGCTCGAACTCACCCGACTCCCAGGGCCGATCGTGAATTCGCGCCGCGCCCGATCTGCCTCCACGGATCGACGCGACGCCAACCTAGGCTGACTCCCGATGTATCCGAGAGTCACTGCCATCGTCGTCGCCCAGAGTGGCGGTCCCCACCTTCAGCGCACTCTCGACGCCATCGCGGCACAGACGAGACAACCGGACGCCGTGATCGCCGTCGACTGTGCGTCGACAGACGACGCCGCCAAGCTGCTCGCCGACTTCCGCCCGACCCAGCTGCTCTCCGTGCAGGAGAAGCTGCCGTTCGGCGCCGCCGTCGCCACCGGCGTGCGCGTCACGGCTCCTCCGTCGTCCGATCACGAGTGGCTGTGGCTGCTCGCGCAGGACACAGCGCCGGAGCCCGGCGCTCTCGAAGCGCTCCTCGGCGCGGTCGAGGTCTCTCCGTCGGTCGCCGTCGCCGGGCCAAAGCTGGTCGACTGGGAGGACGCGGCGTTCATCCGCGAGTTCGGTGTGGCGATGACGCCGCTCGGGGCAGCGGTTCCCCTCGTCGAGAACGAGATGGACCAGGCCCAGCACGACGGCCTCAGCGATGTGCTGGGCGTCTCGTCGGCCGGGATGATCGTCCGCCAGACCGTGTGGGATGCGCTCGGCGGGTTCGATCCTGGCCTCCCGACCGCAGACGACGGTCTCGACTTCTGCACCAGGGTGCGCCTGGCCGGATACCGCGTCTCGCTCGTGGCGCAGGCCAGAGTGGCCATCGCAGGCGACGGCGTCGCCGGCCCCAACCTCTCGCGCAAGTGGACGGTGCGCCGCCGCCTCACCAAGGAGCGTCGCGCAGCACAGCTCCACCGCCGGATGGTCTACGCGCCGGCAGCTGCCGTCCCGTTCCACTGGCTCAGCCTTGTGCCGCTCGCGATCCTGCGCTCCATCGGGCGCATCCTGCGCAAGGAGCCAGGCTCCGTCGGCGGTGAGCTCGCGGCCGCCTTCCGCGTCGCGTTCTCCGGGATGAAGGTGAGCAACGCCCGCCGCGTGCTCGCCACGAACAAGACCGTCGGCTGGGCCGCCGTCGCGCCTCTGCGCATCCCGTTCGACGAGGTGCGTCGTGCGCGCGCGCTGAAACGCGAGGCCGCGCTGGTCGGCCAGCAGGGCGAACGCCAGGAGCTGGACTTCTTCGGGACGGGTGGCGGCTGGACGGTGCTCGCCGCTCTCGTCGTGGGCGTCGCGCTGTTCTTCCCGCTGTTCGGCAGCAGCGCACTGACCGGGGGAGGGCTGCTCCCGCTGACCTCCTCTGTCGGCCAGCTCTGGGCGAACCTCGGTTACGGCTGGCGGGATGTCGGCCTCGGCTTCACCGGCGCCGCCGACCCGTTCTCCGCCGTGCTGGCGGTGCTCGGCACGTTGACGTTCTGGCAGCCGTCCGTCGCGATGGTCGGGCTGTACTTCCTCGCGATCCCGCTCGCCGCCCTCGGCGCCTGGCTCGCCGCTGCGCGACTCACCGCGAAGACGACGCTGCGCGTCTTCGCCGGTCTCGCGTACGCGCTCGCGCCGACGCTGCTCGTCGCGCTCCAGGGCGGCCGGCCGGCCGCCGTGCTCGCGCACGTCCTGCTTCCGTGGCTGTTCTTCGCCGGCCTCGCCGCGCGCCGTTCCTGGGCGGCCAGCGCTGTCACGGCTCTGCTGGCGGCTGCGACGGCGGCGTGCGCCCCCGTGCTGATCCCCGCGCTGCTGGTGGCCTGGATCGCGGCGATCGCGTTCAGCGGGCGTCGTGCTGGACGCATCGCGTTCATCCCGCTGCCCGCGGTGGTGCTGTTCGCGCCGCTCGTCTGGCAGCAGGCCACCCGCGGCGCGTGGCTGTCGATCTTCGCCGATCCAGGGGTGGCCCTGGATGCGCGTCAGACGCCCGCCTGGCAACTCGCCCTCGGCTTCCCGGACGGGACGCTCGGCGGCTGGCACGACCTGGGCGCAGCGCTCGGCTCGAGCTTCGCCCTCCCAGAGGCCGCGCCGAACGTCATCGTCCCGATCCTGCTCGCCCCGCTCGGCGTTCTCGCCATCCTCGCTCTGTTCCTCAAAGGATCGAGCAGGGCGATCGTCGCGCTGGTCGTCGCGCTGGTCGGCTTCCTCTCCGCCGTCACGGCCCTGCACGTCCAGGTCGCGGTCGCAGGCTCGACCGTCGTTCCGATCTGGCCCGGCAGTGCGCTCAGCCTCTACTGGCTCGGGCTGATCGGCGCCGCCGTGCTCGCCCTGTCCGCCATCGGGCGCGCCGCGGTGTACCCCGCCTGGGTCGCGATCCTCACCATCGCCATCGCTGCGGTCCCATCGGCCATCGCCATGCACGACGGCCAGTCCGACGTCGTCGCGAGCGACGGACGCACGATGCCGGCGGTCGTCACGGCCAAGGCGGCCACCCAGCCGCGAACGGGCACCCTGCGGATCACACCGCAGCCGGACGGCAGCATCTCCGCCGAACTCGTCCGCGGAGCAGGCCAGACCCTGGATGTGCAGACCACGCTGAGCTCCACGGAACGCACGCTCAGCTCCGGCCAGAAGGACCTGGCGACGCTTGCGGGCAACCTGTCGTCGCAGAGCGGCTACGACGGTTCTGCCACGATGAAGCGCCTCGGCATCGACTTCGTGCTGCTCGCGCCGGCCGCGGTGGAGCTCAACCAGACGTCGAACACGCCTCGGCCGGTCAGTGAGCCTGCGAAGGTCAGCGGGACGCGGGCATCCACTGCCCTGGACGCGAACCCGCTGCTCGCGCCGGTCGGAGCGACGGTGAGCGGCCAGCTCTGGGCGTTCGATCGCGGGACCTCCGTCGAGCCGAAGGCCGCGATCGTCCCTGCGGACGCCGGCGGAATCTGGCGCCTGATCGTGCTGCTGGTGCAGGGCATCGTCATCGGCATCACGCTGCTGATGGCCATCCCGACCACCCGCTCGGCCGACCGGGTCGCCGAGCTGAACGCCCGCCGCCCGAAGCGCCGCCACGGCGGAGAGGACGACGGCGTCGTGACGCCGGACGACGAGCCGGAGGCTCCGAAGGACGGCGAGGAGGCCGTCGCAGACGAGACGCTGTCCGAGTACGAGGCAGAACCGGACGACGAGGCCTCCGTGGAGTCTGCCGAGGAGGAGACGGAGCCGGAGCGCGAGCCGCAGGCGGAGCCGGCCCAGGAGCCGGAGCCGCAGCCGCAGGTGGAACCGGTTCAGGAGCCGGAACCAGAGCAGGAGCCGGAACCGGACCCGGACCCCGAGCCCGAACCGGAGCGTGACGCCGAACCTCAGCCCGAGACCACGGCAGAACCAGAGCCGGAGCCGGAATCGAAGCCAGCTGCCACCGACGACGCGCTCGTCACAACGCCCACCACCCCCACAACGCTCGAGGAAGGTCTCGAGGAGACGATCATCCGCCCGCGTCGCGCAACGGAAGGAGGCGACCGTGGCTGACAAGCGAGGTATCGCCAGGGTGAGCATCCGGGTCGTCAGCGGTGTCATCGGTCTCGGCGTCGCCGGCATCGCCATCGCGGGCGCGTCGCTGCTGCCGCTCCCGTCGTTCCAGATCTCCGCACCCGTCTCCACCGTGAAGCCGGTGCCGGCCGACCAGCAGCGCGTCTGCCCCGGCCCGCTGCTCGCCCTCGCGGCCGACGCCGGAGCGGCGACCACCGCCTCCCCGTTCGGTCCGGCCAGCTCCACATACGGCGCGGACGGCGGGAGCATCGAGACCAGGTCGCTGAAGGCGGACTCGGACGGCGGGAGCCGCTCTGAGGCACCGCAGACGCTCACCATCGCCACGCCGCAGGGTGCGAGCACGCCGCCGCTCCTCGCCGGCGCCCAGTCCCAGAACGCCACGACCGACGACCTCGCAGGCGTCGCTGCTGCCGCGTGCGGCGAAGCGAGCGCGGACAGCTGGCTCGTCGCCGGTTCGACCTCTCTCGGTCAGACAAGCCTGGTCATGCTCTCCAACCCGACCTCCGTGCAGGCGACCGTCAACCTCACGATCTTCGCCGAGACCGGGGCCATTGCCGCACCGGGCGCCGCCGGCATCGTCGTCCCAGCCGGGGCGCAGAAGGTGATCCCGCTCGCCGGCCTCGCGCCCTCCGTCGCCGCTCCCGTCGTCCACGTGCAGAGCACGGGCGGGCAGGTGCTCGCGTCGCTGCAGCAGAGCTTCGAGCAGGGGATCGACCCGCGTGGCGTCGAGCTGTCAGGCGCGACAGGCTCTCCGTCGCGCGTACAGGTGATCTCCGGCATGACGATCGCGAACCTTGCGGCCATCGAGGGCGCGCAGTCCGGCGAGAGCTACGGCGCCGACCTCCCCGCCGTCCGCGTGTTCGTGCCCGGCGATCAGGATGCGGACATCACCGTCGGCGCCGTCGGCGAGAACGGAACGGCCGTCGGCAACTCGTACGCGCAGACGGTGAAGGCCGGCGTCGTCGCCGAGATCCCGCTCGACCACCTGAAGGACGGCAACTACACCGTCACCGTCCGCTCGTCCGTGCCTGTCGTCGCCGCAGCGCGCACCTCGGTGGCGGGGTCCAAGTCGCAGGACTTCACCTGGTTCACGTCGTCGCAGCCGATGGGGGACACCTTCCTCGCCGCTGTGCCGCCGGCACCGACCCCGATGATGCACTTCGCCAACCCGGGCGAGAAGGACCAGAAGGTCACCATCGAGGGCCGCACGGGCAAGCCTGCCACGCTCACCATCCCCGCTGAGGGAGCGGCGAACGTCAAGGTGGGCGCTGGGATGTACACGGTCACCGGCGGCGACGGCCTCTACGTGAGCGTCAGCTTCGCCGCGGACGGTCTCGCCAGCTCGTTCGCGCTCAACCCGCCTGGCCCGCTGGCCGCACCGATCGAGGTCTACCCGCGGTAGCGGAGACCGACGCGTGCTCTCCCTCGCAAGCGTCAGAAGTGCCGGTAGCGATCCGGCGCCAGGTCCCACGGGTCTTTGCCAAGCAACTCGGCGACCGCGCGGAACACGCAGCCCTCGACGTACATCCTGCGGTGCAGGTCGTCGTTGCGGTGCAACTTGGTGAGGCGCTGGATGGGCACGCGGTAGAGCACGATGCGGCGCTGGGCGTGGTCGACGTGCCAGCGGTCGACGCCGTCGCTTCCCGTGTTGCCGATCGGGGTCGCAGCGACCTCGAAGTGCACGTCGGCGAGCTCGTTCGGCCAGACGCCCTTGAGGTAGTCGGCCGTGGATGCGACGGTCATGTCGAAGAGGTCGATGCGGTTGTTCAGCATCGGCAGGTGCGGGCCCGTCACCGGCCCCCGCGCTCCCCGCCCGTGCCTGCTGCGCCACCGGGAGGTGGCAGGCGGCTGGCTGCTCGAGCGGCGGTTCCGGGGCATGTCGCCATCCTACGACGCGCAGGCTCGGGTATTCTGAGCCCGATGTTGAGCCGACCATGTTCCCGCGTGGCGTGTCCACGCGATGCCGTGGCCACGCTCACGTACGTGTACGCGGACTCGATGGCTGTCCTCGGCCCGCTGAGCCTGAGCCACGAGCCGCACTCGTACGATCTGTGCGCCATCCACGCCGAGCGACTGTCCGCGCCGCAGGGCTGGCAGATTGTGCGACACGAGGTGTTCGGTGAAGTAGGTTATGGGGCGTGAGCAGCAACCGTGATGTCCCCAGCAACTCCTCGCTCGACGCCGTGGTCAAGACCTACGACATCCGTGGTCTCGTCGGCAAGGATCTGACGGAGGAGGTCGTCACCGCCATCGCCGCCGGATTCGTCGACGAGGTCGGCGCGGCTGGCAAGGACGTCATCGTCGGCCACGACATGCGCGACTCATCGCCGACGTTCGCCGCGGCGTTCGCGCGCGGAGCGCAGGCCAGGGGCGCCAACGTGGTGTCGATCGGGCTGTGCTCGACGGACGAGTCGTACTACGCGTCCGGTGCTCTGGCCGCTGACGCGGCCATGTTCACCGCCAGCCACAACCCCGCGACGTACAACGGCATCAAGCTCTCCAGGGCGGGGGCGCAGGGTCTCAGCATGAACACCGGGCTCGCCGGTGTGCGCGACCGCGCAGCCGTCTACCTGCACGACGGCGTCGACGCTGTCGCAGAGCCAGGCGGCTTCCGCGAGCAGGACGTCATCGCCGACTACGCCGCATACCTGCGGTCCTTGGTCGACCTGTCCGGCATCCGGCCGATCACCGTGGTGGTGGATGCAGGCAACGGCATGGGTGGGCTGACCGTGCCGGCGGTGCTCGGCGAGGCGGCGGGGCTTCCCGCCCTTCCGCTCACGATCGTCCCGATGTACTTCGAGCTCGACGGATCGTTCCCCAACCACGAGGCCAACCCGCTCGACCCGAAGAACCTGGTCGACCTGCAGCGCGCGGTGGTCGAGCATGGGGCCGACCTCGGGCTCGCCTTCGACGGGGACGCCGACCGCTGCTTCGTGGTGGACGAGAACGGCGACGCCGTCACGCCGTCCGCCGTCGCGGCGATCGTCGCGCTGCGCGAGATCGCCCGGGCGCGCCGCGAGGACCCTGACGCCGACATCACGGTGATCCACAACCTGATCACGTCCAACGTCGTCCCGGAGACCATCGAGGCCGCGGGCGCCACCCCGCTGCGCACGCGCGTCGGCCACACGCTGATCAAGGACGCGATGCGCGAGTCCGGTGCGATCTTCGGCGGAGAGCACTCCGCGCACTACTACTTCCGCGACTTCTGGAGTGCGGACAACGGGATGCTCGCGGCCATGCACCTGCTCGCCGAGTTCGGCGGCCAGGACGAGCCGCTGTCGGCGCTGTCCGCCCGGTTCACGCCGTACCCGATGTCCGGCGAGATCAACTCGACCGTCGACGACGTGCCTGCCGCGTTCACGCGCATCGTCGAGGAGTTCACCGGACGCGCGGAATTCGACGAGTTCGACGGCCTGACCGTGACCGGATTCGTTGGAGGCGACGAGCCGTTCTGGTGGTTCTCCGTCCGTCCGTCGAACACCGAGCCGCTACTCAGGCTCAACGTCGAGGCGGCCGACCTCCCGACGATGGAACGCATCCGCGACGAGGTGCTGGCGCTCATCCGCGCCTGACCACGCGCCGCAGGCACACGCGCTCGTCACACGACTGTGCGAGTCGGGCACCGGATGCGACAATGGGGCAATGGCCACAACCACCGTCGCTGAATCCACCTCCACTCTTCCGTTCAAGGTCGCCGATCTCTCCCTCGCTGAGGCAGGGCGCCACCAGATCCGTCTGGCAGAGAACGAGATGCCAGGTCTCATGTCCCTCCGCGAGGAGTTCGGGGCGTCGAAGCCGCTCGCCGGCGCCCGCATCGCCGGTTCGCTGCACATGACCGTGCAGACCGCCGTGCTGATCGAGACCCTCGTCGCACTCGGCGCGCAGGTGCGCTGGGCGAGCTGCAACATCTTCTCCACCCAGGACGACGCCGCTGCCGCCATCGCGGTCGGCCCGACCGGCACGGTGGACGCACCGGCCGGGGTCCCCGTGTTCGCCTGGAAGGGCGAATCGCTGGAGGAGTACTGGTGGTGCACCCAGCAGATCTTCGACTGGACGACCGAGGCCGAGAAGGAGGGAGCCGACTGGATCGGCCCCAACCTGATCCTCGACGACGGCGGCGACGCGACCCTCCTGGTGCACAAGGGCCGCGAGTTCGAGCTCGCCGGCGCTGTTCCAGACGACGCGGCAGGGGACAGCCACGAGTACCGCGTGATCCTGGCGGCGCTCCGCGCATCCATCGCTGAGTCCGCGGACCGCTGGACGCGGGTCGCCGCCGACATCCTCGGCGTGACGGAGGAGACCACCACCGGTGTCCACCGCCTGTACGAGCTCGCCCGCGACGGCCAGCTCCTCTTCCCGGCCATCAACGTCAACGACTCGGTGACCAAGAGCAAGTTCGACAACAAGTACGGCATCCGCCACTCGCTGCCGGACGGCCTCAACCGCGCTACCGACGTGCTCATCGGCGGCAAGGTCGCGTTCGTCGCCGGCTACGGGGATGTCGGCAAGGGCGCGGCGGAAGCGCTGCGTGGCCAGGGCGCCCGCGTGATCGTCAGCGAGGTCGACCCGATCAACGCGCTGCAGGCGGCGATGGACGGCTACCAGGTGGCCCGCATCGAATCCGTCGTCGACCAGGTCGACATCTTCATCTCCGGCACGGGCAACCTGAACGTGATCACCCTGGACCACATCCTGGCGATGAAGCACCAGGCCATCGTCGCCAACGTCGGCCACTTCGACAACGAGATCGACATGGCCGGCCTCGAAGCGCTCGAAGGCGCTGTGAAGGTCGAGATCAAGCCGCAGGTGCACGAGTGGCGCCTGCCGAGCGGTCGCAGCGTGCTCGTGCTCTCCGAGGGCCGCCTGATGAACCTCGGGAACGCCACAGGTCACCCGAGCTTCGTGATGAGCAACTCGTTCACCAACCAGGTGCTCGCGCAGCTCGAGCTGTACGTCTCGACGGAGAACTACCCGATCGGTGTGTACGTGCTGCCGAAGCACCTCGACGAGAAGGTCGCCCGCCTCCACCTGGATGCGCTCGGCGTCGAGCTGACCACCCTCACCCCCGAGCAGGCCGCATACATCGGCGTGAGCGTCGACGGCCCGTACAAGGTCGACCACTACCGATACTGATGCCACTCACCTTCACCGACCGCGAGCTGCCGGGCGGCCTCATCCTGCGCGTGCGCAGGCCTGAGGACGCCCCGGCGCTCGCGGCAGCATACGTCGCCAACCGCGGACACCTCGCGCCGTGGGAACCCACCCGCACGGAGGAGTTCTTCACGCCGGAGGGCCAGCTCAAGCGCACCACGGAGCTCCTCGCCCTGTATGAGGCCAGCACGGCCGTCCCGCTGCTCATCCTGGACGGAGACGCCGTCGCAGGCGGCTTCGACCTGAGCAGCATCGTGCGCGGCGCGTTCGAGAGCGCCATGATCGGCTACTGGCTCGACCGCGCGCACACCAAGCAGGGACTCGCCTCCGCCGCCCTCGCCGCCATCGTGGAGGCGGCGCGCGACGACTTCGGCCTGCACCGCATCCAGGCCGCGACGCTGCTGCACAACCAGGCGTCGCAGTCCGTCCTCACCCGCTCCGGATTCGAGCGCATCGGGGTGGCCCCGAACTACCTGAAGATCGCCGGTCGCTGGCAGGACCACGTGCTGTTCCAGCGCATCCTGCACGACTGACGCTGCGTCGCCGGTCCGGTCGGCCGCTGCGCTAGACCTCCGCGTACGCCCGCACGGGGAAGGTTCCGAACCCCTCGACGGCGGGCGGCGCGGCGGTGAACCGTGCGCCGCGCGCGGGAACCTCGCCGAGATTCGTCAGGTGTTCCACCACGTGGATGCCGGCGCCCAGCAGCAGTGTGTGCGCAGGTCGCTCACCACCAGACTCCGTGTCGTCGATGTTGAGCGAGTCGATGCCGACCAGGGTCACCCCGGCATCCACCAGGTGACGTGCACCGTCTTCGGTGAGGAACGGCGCACCCGTGGCGTACTCCGGCTGTCCGAAGTGCCCATCCCAGCCGGTGTGCAGCAGCACGGCCGTGCCTGCCAGCTCGCGGTCGTGGAAGACGGTGGCCGGAATGCCACGCGAACCGAGGTCGGTGAGGTGGAAGACCTCGGCGGGGAGCCCGACCAGCGTCGAGAGATCGAGGGACGCGAGGTCGCCGCCGTCCGCGTAGCGGTGGAACGGACTGTCGAGATACGTGCCCGTATTGCCGATCATCGTGATGATGTCCATCGCGAACTGCGTGCCGGGGGCATACGTCGCCACCGAGGCCTCGCGGGTCAGGTGCGGCGTGATCGTCGGCGCGGGCAGACCGGGGTAGGTGACGAGCCCCGCCCGGATGCGGTGGCTCAGGTCGACCACGCGCGCTTTATCCGGCACGGGCACGCGAGCGAGCTCCGGGCTGATCCCTCTGCTGCCCCTGTGCTGCTCCTCGACGATGCGGAGCGCGTTCAGCCGCACCTCGCCGACCAGCGCGAGCCCGAGGTGCCGCACGAACAGCTCGGCGATCTGCTCCTCGGACAGCTCGGCGTCCGGCAGGTCGAGCCGGAACCCGTTCGTCTGCAGGCTTCCGCCGTTGACGAACGTCACGGTGGCGTCGAAGTGGGCGCGATACTCGGTCACTGGTCTCCTAGCGGTCTGGGAAGGCGTGGGGGAGTCCGTCGAGCACCGGCTCGAGGCGCTGCAGGCGCTCCTGCTCGATGGCGAGCCCAGCCGCATCGCGCTGACGGCGGAGGAGGGCGACGGCCACGAGGAACGTCTCGGCGTCCACAGGAGGAAGCGGGGACACGTACGCCGACGCCTCGGCGGCGAGTTCGGCGCTGAGGCCGGCACGCGCTGCCTGCGTGAGCTGCGGCGCCTGACGCACGAACTGGGCGATGCGACGCGACAGCCTGTCCGGGAGCTTCGCCACGTCGGCCGTCTGCGCCCAGCCGGTCAGGTGCGGGGCGAGGTAGAGCGGGAGCGGCGTCGCCTGCGGCGCACGCTCGTACTGGCTGTAGGTGCCGGCCAGCAGGTCGCCGAGGCGCTTGGAGCGGGCATTGAGGAGGCCGGTGAGCGCTGCGACGCCTCCGATGGTCATGAAGATCTCCAGCACGCCGACGAGCGCCCGGATGAACGCGTGCCGGAAGCCGATCGCGCCGCCGTCGTCCCTGACGATGCGCGCGCCGACCGCGAGCTTCCCGAGCGACTTTCCCCTGGTCGCGAGTTCGACCGTGGTGGGGAGCACGACCATCCCGAACACCAGGATGAGGACGACGAGCGCCCTCCCTGCCGCCGCATCCAGGCCGCCGCCTGTTGCGACGAGCAGCAGGATGCAGCCGAACATCACCAGCATGTACACCAGCCAGTCGATGGCGGCGCCCGCCGCCCGCAGGATGTAGCTCGCCGGTTTGACGTCGAGGGTGACCGCCTCGCCCGTGACGAGTTCGCGCTCGCCCCGGGATGGGGGTGGCGCTGCGACTGTCTGGCCAGGTGCCGTCATGGCTATCATTCAAGCAGATGGATCTCGACGCATATACGGCAGCGCGCAGCGCAGACTGGGACAGACTGGCCCAGCTCGCCAAACGACGCCGCCTCGACGGCAGGGAAGCCGACGAGCTCATCGACCTCTACCAGTCCGGTGCGTCCGATCTGTCCGCGATCAAGACCATCGCGGGGTCGACGGCCACCGGGGACAGGCTCTCCCTCGCGCTCGCCTCCGCGCGCCTGCGGTTCACCGGCGCCGGCGCGAACGTGTTCTCCATGCTGCCCCGGTTCTTCGTCTACCAGCTCCCCGCAGCGCTGTACCGCATCCGGTGGGTGGTGCTGGCGGTCGCGGCCGCCACCGTCGTGGTGGCGACGCTCTACGCGATCTGGATCACCGGCAATCCGGAGGTGCTCCGCAACTTCGGCACCGATGCGCAGCTGCGGCAGTACGTCGACCACTCGTTCATCGACTACTACTCGAACAACCCCGCCGCGTCGTTCTCCGGCCAGGTCTGGACGAACAACGCCTGGATCGCAGCGCAGTGCATCGCGTTCGGCATCACCGGCGTCTACGTGCCGTTCGTGCTGCTGCAGAACGCCATCGGCGTCGGCACGGCGGCCGGTGTGATGTTCGCGTACGGGCGCGGCGACGTGATGTTCTCGTACATCCTGCCGCACGGGATGCTCGAGCTCACCAGCGTCTTCGTCGCCGCTGCTGCGGGCCTGCGGATCTTCTGGGCCTGGATCGCGCCGGGCGCCCGCACCCGCGCTCAAGCGCTCGCCGAGGACGGCCGCGCCTTGTTCACCGTCGCGGTGGGGTGCGCGATCTCACTGTTCGTCTCCGGCCTGATCGAGGGCTTCGTGACGCCGTCCGAGCTTCCGGTCTGGGCGAAGATCACGATCGGCGCTCTCGCGCTCGCGGCGTTCCTCGCGTACATGCTGGTGCTCGGCCGTCGCGCGGTGCGCCTCGGCGAGACGGGCGACCTGACGGAGTACGAGTCAGGCTCGCGCCGCGTCGTGGCCGGCTGACGCCCGGCCATCGTGCGCCAGTAGGCAGACAGCAGTAGGCAGCTACCGGGAGGCGCCTACAGCCGACCGGCCGCCTTCAGCGCCAGGTAGACGTCGCTCAGTGCGGGTGGCAGGTCCTCCGGCGATCCGGTCACCACATCCGCCCCCAGCCGCTGGATCCCGGCCGTCACCCGGCTCACATCCAGCAGCGAGCGTTCCGCCGCGGCCGCGCGGTACACCTCCTCGCGGTTCTTCCGCTGGCCTGCCGCCTGGATCGTCTCTGGGTCGGTCACCGACGCGACCACCACGATGTGCTTCTTCGTGAGCTGCGGCAGCACGGACAGCAGCCCACGGGATGCGCCGGGCGACTCCACGGAGGTCAGCAGCACGACCAGAGAGCGCTGGCTCGTGATCGCCGACACCTGCGCGGGGACCGCCGACCAGTCCATCTCGATCAGCGCTGGCTCGATGCCCGCCATCGCGTCGACCATCCTGGACAGCAGCTCCGGACCTGTGGCTCCCTGCACCCGTCCCCGCACCGCGCGGTCGTATGCGAGCAGATCGACTCTGTCTCCCGCTCGTGTCGCCAGCGCGGCGAGCAGCAGGGAGGCCTCGAACGCCGTGTCGATGCGCGGTTCGTCGCCGATCCGCGCGGCAGAGGTGCGCGCCGTGTCGATGACGATGACCACGCGTCTGTCCCGCTCAGGCCGCCAGGTGCGCACCATCACGCGGGCTCCGCGGCCGCTGTTCGGGTCGTGGCGGCGTGCGGTCGCACGCCAATCGATGGAGCGCACGTCGTCTCCGCGCACGTACTCGCGCAGCGAGTCGAACTCTGTGCCCTGCCCGCGCAGCATCACGCTGGTGGTCCCGTCCAGCTCACGCAGCCGCGCCAGCCGCGAGGGGAGGTGCTTGCGGGACGTGAACGGCGGCAGCACCCTGATGCGCCCCGGCGCTTCGAGCGTCGCCTGTCGTGCCCAGAGGTGCAGCGGCCCCCACGACCGGATGGTCACCTGGGACACCCGGCGCTCTCCCCGTCGCCACGGGGTCAGCGTCGCCGTGATCCGTCTGCGCTCCCCTGCGGGGATGGAGACGCTCGTGCGCGACCTGTCGAGGCCCGCCGACGGCTCCCAGGCATCCCTGACCGTGCCGCGGATGGCCCTGCCGCCCGTGTTCGTCACGAGCAGCTCGCTCGACGCCTCCGTTCCGAGACGCACTCTGGCCGGGAGCGAGCGCTCCAACGCGACGCGGCGCGGCGACCCAGCGAACACGAGATCGAGCAGGCCGAGGAGCACGCAGAGCAGCACCCAGGCGCCGAGCGCGAGATACGAGGCGCCCTCTGCCCCGCCGAACAGCACGACGGGGATCGCCCCGAGCGCGAGCAGGGCGACGAAACGTCCGGATACGGTCACGCGGCGGCCTAGATCGGAACCTGGACCTGCTGCACGATCGACCGCAGGATGGCATCGACCCCGACGCCCTCCAGCTCCGCCTCCGGCCGCAGCTGCACCCTGTGCCTCCAGACCGGCACCAGCATCGCCTGCACGTGGTCGGGGGTGATCGAGTCGTAGCCGGACAGCCACGCCCACGCCTTGGCCGCTGCGAGCAGCGCCGTCGTGCCGCGCGGACTCACGCCGAGCTTCACAGACGGGCTGGTGCGCGTGGCTCGCGCCAGGTCGACGATGTACGCGAGCACGTCGCCCGTCGCTCCGACGGATGCGGCTGCGGCGCGTGCTGCGTGCAGCTCTGCGGCGCTGAGCGCAGGCGTGACGCCGGCCGCCGCGAGGTCGCGCGGGTTGAAACCGGCCGCGTGACGGCGCAGCACCTCCACCTCGGTGTCGCGCGGTGGCACATCCAGGGTCAGC
The DNA here is from genome assembly GCF_001428745.1 of Leifsonia sp. Root227. Taxonomy (GTDB): domain Bacteria; phylum Actinomycetota; class Actinomycetes; order Actinomycetales; family Microbacteriaceae; genus Leifsonia. The sequence goes on from NZ_LMIO01000001.1 coordinate 933,783, forward strand.
TTGAGCAGGAAGCGGTCGAGCTGCGCCTCTGGCAGCGAGTACGTGCCTTCGTATTCGATCGGGTTCTGCGTCGCCGCCACGATGAACGGGTCGGGCAGCTGGCGGCTGACGCCGTCGACGCTGACCTGGCGCTCCTCCATCGCCTCCAGCAGAGCAGACTGCGTCTTCGGTGGCGTCCTGTTGATCTCGTCGGCGAGCAGGATGTTCGTGAACACGGGGCCCTCGCGGAACTCGAAGCCGCCCGTCCGGCCGTCGTAGACCAGCGACCCCGTCACGTCCCCTGGCATGAGGTCCGGCGTGAACTGGATGCGCTTGGTGTCCAGGCTGAGCGCCTCGCTCAGCGATCGCACCAGCAGGGTCTTCGCGACGCCCGGCACGCCCTCCAGCAGCACGTGACCGCGGGCGAGCAGCGCGATGATCAGCCCGGTGACGGCGCCATCCTGCCCGACGACCGCCTTGCCGACCTCGGTGCGCACGCGGGCGAGCGCGTGACGCAGGGCTGTCGAGTCCGTCGTGCCGGCCTGCGGCTGCTGCTGTGCAGCGTGCTGCGGTGCGGAGGGCGGCGTCGCCTGCGCGGGGTTCTGGCTGTGGATGGGGGCTCCGCTCGATCCTGTCGTGACGTCGGTCATGCATCCATTCTTCCGGTCGGCCCCGGCGGTGCGGGGGTGGCTGCTGCTGCGGTGGCTCGTTCGAGCTCTGCCAGATCGTCTGACAGGGCGATCAGGTCGGCGTCCGTGCGGGGCACGGCGTCGATCAGGGTTCTGTGCACGGCCGCTCTGTCCCGCCCTGTCGCCGCTGCGACGGCGTCCGCGATCTCGACGGCGGTCGCCGCGCGCGGCAGGCCGGTCGCGGAGGCCAGGCGTCCGACAGCGCCGATGCGCAGCGCATCCGCGGCACGCAGACGGGCGGACGAGCGCTGGTACAGCCGGGCGCGGCCTTCGCGCGTCTCGCCTGCGCGGACGACGATCGGCAGGTTCTCGACCACCAGAGGGCCGAAGCGCCGCCCACGCCAGAACGCCGCTGCGATGAAGACGAGCACGAGCAGGATCACGACCGGCGTCACCCAGCCGGGCGTGAGCGCGCCGATGTCCGGTGGCCCGGTGACCGGCCGGTCGTCGATGCTCGGCAGGTACCAGACGAGCGTGCGGTGCTGTCCGAGGACGCTGAGCGCGAGCGCGGCGTTGCCTGCCCGGTCGACACCGTCGTTCATCAGGATGCTCGCCGAGCCGATCAGGTCGATCGTGCGGCCGTCCGACCTGGTCGTCACGAACGAGTACCTGTCGGTCCCCGTGCGGAAGCAGCCGAGCGCGTCCCCTCCGTCGACGCGGAACGAACCAGCGAAACTGACGTCTTTCGTGGTCTCTGTCGGCGTCGGGTCGATGGTCTCCGCCCGGACGGCGGCCGGCACGGAGCAGCCGGAGGCGATCGGGGTCGCGGCGGAGACCGCCCCTGCCGCCGACACGTGCGGAGCGAGCCTGTTCAGCGCGTCGAAGTCGGGCTCGACGACCACGATCGTGCTCGCGACCGAGGTGAGTCGGTCGTATCCGCTCGAATCGAGGTTGCCGGCGGGGTCGAAGACGAGGACGGTCGTGTCGTCGGTGGCGGCATCCTCCACCTGGCTCAGGGTGGTCGCGCTGTGCACGGCGACGCCCTGGCCCCTGAGTACCTGGGCGACCGCCTTCGCGCCGATGGGGCCGGCGTTCGCAGCATCCATCGGGACGCCGACGCGCGCGCCGCCTCCCGTGAGCAGAACGCCCAGAAGCGCGACGAACACCGCGATCGCCGCCAGCACGATCCACGGGATGCTCTTCCTCCCGACCTGACGGAGGCCGGGGGAGACGGCGGCAGCCTCTGACGGCCCGCTCGGCGCAGCCCCTGTATCGCGCTCGAGCGTCTGCGCGGTGCCCTGTGCCGTCATCGGGCCGCCTCGGCGCGCATCGGTGACGGCAGTCGCGCATCCTGCAGGCTCTGGTCGAGGGCGACGAGCTGCTGGTACTGCGCCTCCGTCCCCTGACGTTCCAGGTAGCGGACATCGTCGAACGCGCGGGCCGCGGCGAGCAGACGCTCCCGTTCAGCAGGCACGGCGCTCGCAGCGCGGTGAGCGAACTCGTTCGCGGTCGTCCCGGGGCTCACCGTCACGATGGTGCGCTCGTCCAGGCCCTGCGCGACGGCGCGGAACTGCTCCTCGATCGCCTGGACCCAGTCGCCCGCCGACGCGGCGGCCGCGGCGGAACGCCTGAGCTGCGCCGCCGTTCGCGTATCGTCGTCGCCGAACAGGGAGCGGCGGCCGTCCGCCGTCCTCCTGTTGATGCGCGGGCGCCCGAAGATGAAGAACGCCGCGACGATCAGCCCCGCGATCACCAGCACCACCGCGAGCAGCAGCACAGGGCCGGCGGAGCCGCCAGGCCCCTGGAACAGAGACGCGATCCAGTCCTGGACGGCCTTGGACGCCAGGTCGAACCACGTCGGCTTCGCCGTCTGGTACTCGGGCTTGGCGAGCTCGTCGCCGATCCACTGGCGGGCGTCTGGCGAGCTCGGGTCGACGGGGACGTCCGCGCGCACCCAGGCGACGAATGCGGAGAGGAGGCCGACCGTCATGCGCCAGGCGGGGGAGGAGGCCAGGAGCCTGGAGGCGGATACGACCCCGGCGCAGGCGGATACGACGCAGCAGGCGGAACGAACACCGGACCGGCGAGGTATGGATCCTGCGCATCCTGACCGGTCTGCCGTGCCTCAACGAAGCGCACGAGCTGCAGGTCCAGGCCCTCCTTGCGCATCCGGAGGTCGATGTAGATGAGCGCGACGACGGAGGTCTGCACGACGCCCATGATCGCGCCGACGATCGCGCCGACGACGCTCGCCAGCAGGTTGACGCCGATCTGGCTGGTCAGCACCTGGCTGAAGCTCGCCGAGTCAGGGGACGAGAGCGACGTCGGGGCGAAGATGCCTCCGACGATTCCGCCGACGACGCCGAACGGGATCGAGATGATCTGCGCCACCGCGTAGACGATCACGGCGATCAGGGCGACCGTGCCGAAAGTCTTCCAGAAGTATCCGCTGGTGAGCCCCCAGGAGCGGGCCATCGCCCTGCGGATCGGAAGCCGCTCGAGCACGATGGCGCTCGGCACGAGCACGAGCTTGGTGTTCAGCCAGATGGCGAGGACGACGAGGCCGAGGAAACCGAAGATGAGCACGAGCACACCGCCGATCACTCCGGCGGGACCGAGAGCGAACAGCACGGCGGCCACGACGATGACGAGCGCAGCGGCGACGATCCACGCCAGGGCGACCAGGAACGTCCAGCCGATCAGCGCGCCGACGCGACCCCGCACGAGCTGCCAGATGCCGCGGAAGGTCAGCTTCTCACCGACGGTTCCGCGGGCGACCTCTCCGACGATGACGCCCTGCAGCAGCGCACTGGAGATGCCGTCGATCACGGCGGAGAGCAGGCCGAGCACGATCGTCCCGCCCGCTGCTCCCGCCAGGAGCGCGCTGCGGTCGTCCGCTGTCGCGTTGGCCGCCCTGTCCAACAGCAGATAGATGCCGAAGAAGATGAGCACGCTCGCGATGATCGACGGGATGCCCCGCAGCAGCAGGGCGGCGCCGACCGTGATCTTGGGATTGCGCCGAAGGGTCTGGAACGGCGCGCCGATGAGGGTGCCGAAGCCGAGCGGCCGCAGCGGGATGAGGCCGGGCTTCGGCGGGGGAGTCCAGCCTGGCTGCTGCGGGAACCCCTGGCCAGGCCGGCCGTACGCGAAGCCGGGAGGAGGATAGCCGGGGCCAGGCTGCTGCTGGCCCTGCTGCTGGCCGTAGCCCTGAGGCTGGCCATTGTCCGGCGCGTACTCGCCGTAGCGCGGCGCAGGCGGCACTGGCGCCTGCTCGTGGCCGGCTCCCGCGTCTGCTTGAGACCCCGGTGCCTGCCAGTTCTGCTCGTCGGTCACGCGGTGCCCCTCTTTCCCGTGCGTCTTCCGCACCCCATGCTGGCACATCCGCGCCACGAGCACTGCCCCACCCACAGGGCACGTTCGGCTGGCTTTCACGGGTGGCGCAGGAGTCTCCACTACGCTTGCACAGAGACTTCAGCGGTCATCGGGGCCTCAGTGGTAACCGGCCGCCCGAGAATGGTTGTGGGAAACTTCGGACATGAACAGTCGCATCCTGGTGGTCGACGACGACACCGCCCTCGCCGAGATGATCGGCATCGTGCTGCGCACCGAGGGATTCGACCCCGTCTTCTGCGAGGACGGCGCGCTCGCCGTCGATATCTTCCGCTCCTCGAAGCCCGACCTCGTCCTGCTCGACCTCATGCTCCCCGGTCTCGACGGCATCGAGGTGTGCAGCCGCATCAGAGCGGAGTCGGGAACGCCCGTCATCATGCTCACCGCCAAGTCGGACACCGCCGATGTCGTCAAGGGCCTCGAGTCCGGCGCGGACGACTACATGGTCAAGCCGTTCAACCCGAAAGAGCTCGTCGCGCGGATCAAGACCAGGCTGCGGCCTGCATCCACTGTGCCGGCAGCCGAACAGCTCCGCATCGGCGACCTGGTCGTCGACGTCGCGGGCCACGAGGTCAAGCGCGGCGACGCCCGCATCAACCTCACGCCTCTCGAGTTCGACCTGCTGCTCGCGCTCGCCTCGAAGCCGCAGCAGGTGTTCACCCGCGAGATGCTGCTCGAGCAGGTCTGGGGTTACCACTACAAGGCGGACACCCGCCTGGTGAACGTGCACGTGCAGCGGCTGCGCGCCAAGGTCGAGCAGGACCCGGACAACCCCAAGATCGTGATGACCGTGCGCGGGGTCGGCTACCGCGCCGGCGCCGTCACGTAGCACGCCGGACGCGGCGGCCCGATGCGGTACAGGTGGATGGACGGGCGATGGTGGCGGCAGCTTCCCTCGCAGCTCGTGGGCGTCTGGCGGCGCTCGCTGCAGGTCCGCACCGTCGCGATCACCCTGCTGCTGACCGGCATCGCCATCCTGGTGACGGGCATCTACATGGCCCTCAGCATCAGCAACGATCTCTATCAGTCGCGCCTCGACCAGGCGCTCCGCGACTCCAGCAGGGCGACCACCTCCGCGCAGTCGACCCTGAACGCCTCGGACGTCTCCGCCTCCGACTCCGGTAAGAACCTCCTCAACTCCACGCTGCAGACCGTGCAGGGCGCGACATCGAGCAGACTCATCGCCGCGTACCGCGTGCCAGGCCAGGACGTCTCCATCCCCGCCCCGCCTGACAGGGCGAGCCCAGGGCTGAACGGCGTGATCTCCGACGAGCTGCGTCAGCAGGTGCAGAACGGAGGGACCAAGCAGTTCTACCAGTCCGTCGCGTTGCCTGCGGGGAACGGGACGACCGACCCCGGCATCGTCGTCGGCACGCAGCTCACGCTCCCGAGCTTCGGGCACTACGAGCTCTACATCGGCTACAACCTCCGCGACTCGGAGAACACGCTGCTGTTCGTGCAGGGCACGCTGCTGCTCGCCGGGTTCGCGCTCATCCTGCTGATCGGGGCGATCACCTGGGTGATCGTGCGGTTCGCCGTCCAGCCGATCAGGGTCGCTGCCGAGACCAGCGAGCGCCTCGCCGCCGGCGACCTGGCCGTGCGCATCCCGGAGCACGGCGAGGACGTGTTCGCGTCGCTCGCCCGCTCGTTCAACGGGATGGCGGACAGTCTGCAGAGCCAGATCAACCAGCTCGCGACGCTGTCGCAGCTGCAGCAGCGGTTCGTCTCCGACGTCTCGCACGAGCTGCGAACACCGCTCACGACCATCCGGCTGGCAGGCGACGTGATCTACGACCAGCGCGAGTCGTTCCCGCCAGCCACCGAGCGCACCGCAGAGCTGCTGCACACCCAGATCGAGCGCTTCGACCGGCTGCTCTCCGACCTGCTCGAGATCAGCAGGTACGACGCCGGTTCCGTCGCCCTCGACCCGGAGCCGACCAACCTGGTGCGGCTCGCCGACGACGTGGTGGACGAGCTGCGCACCCTCGCGGAGCAGAACGGCTCGGAGCTGCGACTGGATGCGCCAGGCGGCTACTTCGACGTCGGCATGGACCCGAGGCGCATCCGGCGCGTGGTGCGCAACCTCATCGGCAACGCCATCGAGCACGGAGACGGCAAGCCGGTCGTCGTCACGGTCGACAGCAACGAGAGCGCCGTCGCGCTCACCGTGCGCGACTACGGGATCGGGATGAGCCAGCAGGAGGTCAACCACGTGTTCGACCGGTTCTGGAGGGCCGACCCTTCGCGCAAGCGCACCATCGGCGGCACGGGCCTCGGGCTCGCGATCTCGCTGGAGGACGCGACGCTGCACTCCGGCTGGCTGCAGGTCTGGTCCGCGCCTGGCGCAGGCTCGTGCTTCCGGCTGACGCTGCCGCGGGTCTCCGGCAAGGAGATCGCGTCGTCGCCGCTTCCGCTGCCGCCGACGGACGCAGGAGCCACGGATGCAGCGGCGACCGGTGCGGCGGCGACCGATACCGCGGTCACCGATGGGGGCGCGCGGGTGCACGGTCACGCCGCAGACCAGCAGTTCACCGACAGAGGAGCCAGAGCATGACCGCCCGCCGCCCGTTGCGCCGCGCCGTCGCCGGCGTGGTCGCTGTGGCCGTGCTGGTCGTCCTCGCCGCGTGCGCGAGCATCCCGAGCTCAGGGCCGGTGCGCCAGGGCGGCCCTGTCGCCCAGGTGAACGACCCGCTCGACCTCGACTTCAACCCGTCTCCTCCGGAGAAGGGCGCGACCCAGCAGCGCATCGTGCAGGGCTTCATCGACGCGGCGTCGAGCCCGAAGAACAACTTCGACATCGCCAGGAAGTACCTCACCAGGTCGATGTCCGCCAAGTGGAACCCGGACGAGTCCGTGACCGTCGACGACGGCAGGAACCGCTCGTTCGACCACGACGACAACCAGTGGAGCGTATCGGTCAACCCCGTCGCCAACGTCGACAGTGCGGGTGCGTACCACCCCGTCACGAGCACGGCTCCCGTCGGGCTCCGCTACGAACTCGAGAAGCAGGACGGCGAGTGGCGGATCGCCGTCGCCCCGAACGGCGTCGTCATCGACGACCCGACGTTCCGCTCCGTCTACTCGCAGCAGCCGATCTACTTCTTCAGTCCCGACTACGCGTACCTGGTCCCGGATGCGCGGTGGTTCCCCGCCCGCGTCGCCACGGCGGCGACGAGGGTGGCGAGCGCGATCCTGGCCGGCCCATCCAAGTGGCTGACCGGGGCGGTGACCAGCGCCTTCCCGCAGGGCACCCAGCTCGCGCTGCCGTCGGTGACGACCTCGGGAGGCGTCGCCAGGGTCGATCTCAGCTCGGAGGCCGGCCAGGCGGACACGATGGCGTTGCAGCGGATGCAGCTCGAACTCGAACAGAGCCTCGGCAGCCTCGCGCAGTCGGTCGAAATCTCCATCGAGGGCAACCAGCAGCAGATCCCTCCGCTCAGCGACGCGAACGCCCCGGCGCAGGACCCTCCCGTCGACTCGCACGCCATCGTCTACCGTCAGAACACGTTCGGCCTGCTGAGCGGGTCGAGCGTCACCGAGCTCAGCGGGATGAGCGACAAGATCATCGCCCTGCAGCCGACCGCCGTCGCACTGAACGCCGCACGGGACGAGGCCGCGGTGCAGTCCCACGGGGCTGCGTACTTCGTGCGCAAGAGCGCAGAGCCGGCCAAGGTGGATGCGCGACCCGGCCTGATCGCGCCGGTCATCGACACCAGCGGCTGGGTCTGGTCGGTTCCGCAGGCGAGCCCTGGAGCCCTGCAGGCGTACAGCCCGGACGGGCAGGCCCACGCCATCAAGACCGAGTGGCCGTCGGCGACCGCCATCGTGTCGATCGCCGTCTCGCGGGATGGAACGCGCATCGTGGCACTGCTGAAGAACGGCGCGCAGTCGCTGCTCGTGGCCGCGGGGATCGTGCGAGGGGAGGCCGGTGTTCCCACCGGTCTCACGGAGCCGGTCGAGCTGGCGGTCGGCGCCGGGACGCCGCGTTCCGTCGCATGGACAGGCGAACTCACCGTCGCTGTGCTCAGCAACACGACGGGGGATGCGACCTCCATCACAGAGCAGACGATCGGAGGGACGTCGACGACCACGGCAGGGCCGGGCGGCGGGACGACGATCGTCGGCGCAGGCGGCCTCTCGCGGTACCTGGTGCTGACCTCGGACGGCTCGCTGCAGGCGCCGACGGGCACGGGCTGGCAGGCGCAGACCGACAAGGTGGGGGCCGTCGCCGTGCAGCTCGGCCAGCCGTGACCTGCGCACCGGGCTGCTGAGCAGGATCCCTCCACAACCAGCGCTCTGCCCACGTTCTCCACTGGTCCGTCGACGCCCCGCCACGCTGACCGCTGAGCGCGCAGGCTCGAACCATGACGACGACGAACCAGCTCAGAACGAACAAGCTCAGAGAATCCATCCTCGACGCGGCCGCGGCGCTGCAACCCGTGCAGTGCAGCGGCTGCGGCGAAGAAGACAGAGCGGTGTGCGCCGCGTGCTCCGCCGCGCTCCTGCCTGGCATGATCGCGGCGGAGGGCGCAGCTCCGCCCCTGTTCGCAGCCCTCGCATACGACGGCGTCGTTCGCCGTGTGCTGCTGGCGTACAAGGACTCCGGTCGCACGGACGCCGCTTCCGCGCTCGCCGTCGCGCTGCGTGCCGCGATCGTGACGGCGCAGTCTCAGGCCGGCCCGGGGGCCGACTCGGGGGCCGGGTCGCGGGCCAGGACGCGGGCCGGGCTCCAGCCGCATCCGCCGGTGGATGCGCGGCACGCGCTGCTCCCCGTCGTCATCCCGTCCACGCGCGCAGCGTTCCGCCGCAGGGGATACCATCCGACGGCGCTCCTCCTGCGGAGGTCGCGCATCCTGGTCCCTCCGTTGTGGCGTGCTCTGCGCCTCACCAGGCAGACAGAGGACCAGGCAGGGCTGACCGCGCAGCAGCGGACGCGCAACAGAGCGGGCAGCATGGTCGCGTCCCGCCGGCTGCGGGGAAGGGACTGCGTGATCGTCGACGACATCGTCACGACCGGGGCGACGGTGCGCGAAGCTGCACGGGCGATCACCGCCGTCGGGGGCAGGGTCGTGTTCGCGGTAGCAGTCGCACGCACGCCGTTGCGAGGCGGCTCGCCGGTCGTCGCGTGACCCTCGGGGAGTGCACGGGAAAGGTTCGGCAGATAGTCCGGTTCTCCCTGTTCACTTCCGAGGCAGACGGCACTACGGTGGTCGAAAAGGTGTGGACGACCCGCCCTTCGTGATCCGGGCGGACGGCACGCCGGAACAGGGAGGTCTCCATGGACATCAACATCATCGGACGCAACCTGGGCATCACCGATCGTTTCCGTGAATACGCGACTGAGAAGGCGGAAAAGGTCTCGCACCTCGCCGAACGCGCGATCTCTTTCGAGATCAAGGTCAGCCGCCACAACGAGAAGGTCGGCTCCCAGAACGGCGATGATCGCGTCGAACTGACTCTCGTCGGCCCGAAGGCCGTCGTGAGGTCGGAAGCGACCGGGACCGACAAGTACGCGGCGTTCGACATCGCCCTCGGGAAGCTCCTCGAACGGGTGCGCAGGGCGAAGGATCGTCGCAAGGTGCATCGCGGCCAGCACAGGCCGACATCGCTCCGAGAGGCGAGCACGGACGGTTTCAGCACCGTCGGACTCGCTGCGGCTCCTGTCGCGGTACTCGATCAGGTGAGGACGGGAAGCGTTCCCGTCGTCTCCGATGATGCGGAGGCCGCCGCGGAGGCGGAGGACGACTACTGCCCCGTCGTCATCCGCAAGAAGGTCTTCGCCTCCGTCCCGATGACAGTCGACGACGCCCTGTATTACATGGAACTCGTCGGCCACGACTTCTACCTCTTCATCGACCAGGAGAACCAGCGCCCGAGCGTCGTCTACCGACGCAAGGGCTGGGACTACGGCGTGATCGCCCTGGACGACGAAGCAGACGAACTCCAGGAGGTCGCGACGGCGAGCCGCAAGCTCGGCAGCTGAGCCGACTGCGCTCCTGCAGCGCCGATTCCGCGCCGATGGTGGCGGCCCAGGCGGCCGTCGCCATCGGCGCTTCGCTTTCCGGAGCGCCCTCACAGGAACTACCCTCCGAACGCAATGGCGGAACAAGTACGATATGTCTAGCGTCGGCCCAGGTCGGCGGTTCGACGTGCGCCCGACTGGGCGACAGGCGATACCAGCCTGAACAAACAAAGTGGAGTGCATAAGTGGCCTCAGTACTGGAAAAGGTCCTCCGTGTCGGTGAGGGTCGCACCCTCCGCCGCCTGGAGGCGTACGCCAAAGCGGTGAACGCGCTCGAAGACGACTTCAGCGAGCTCACCGACGAAGAGCTGATGCACGAGACCGTCGAACTGCGGGAGCGCTACAGCAACGGAGAGTCGCTCGACGACCTCCTGCCTGAGGCGTTCGCCGCCGTCCGCGAGGCGGCCAAGCGCACGCTCGGGATGCGTCACTTCGACGTGCAGATCATGGGCGGCGCCGCCCTGCACCTCGGCAACATCGCCGAGATGAAGACGGGTGAAGGCAAGACCCTCGTGGCGACGACGGCCGCGTACCTCAACGCGATCTCCAGCCGCGGCGTCCACGTCATCACGGTCAACGACTACCTGGCCAGCTACCAGTCGGAGCTCATGGGCCGCGTCTTCCGCGCGCTCGGCATGACCACCGGCGTGATCCTCGCGGGCCAGACGCCGGAGGAGCGCCGCGAGCAGTACGCGGCCGACATCACATACGGCACCAACAACGAGTTCGGCTTCGACTACCTGCGCGACAACATGGCGTGGCAGGCGAGCGACATGGTGCAGCGCGGCCACTTCTTCGCAATCGTCGACGAGGTGGACTCGATCCTCATCGACGAGGCGCGCACCCCGCTGATCATCTCCGGGCCGTCGTCCGGCGAAGCGAACCGCTGGTTCAACGAGTTCGCCAACCTCGCCAAGCGACTCGAGCCGGAGGTCGACTACGAGATCGACGAGAAGAAGCGCACCGTCGGCGTGCTCGAACCTGGCATCGAGAAGGTCGAGGACTACCTCGGCATCGACAACCTGTACGAGTCGGCCAACACGCCCCTCATCTCGTTCCTGAACAACGCGATCAAGGCGAACGCCCTGTTCAAGCGCGACAAGGACTACGTCGTGATGAACGGCGAGGTGCTGATCGTCGACGAGCACACCGGCCGCATCCTGATGGGCCGCAGGTACAACGAGGGCATCCACCAGGCCATCGAGGCCAAGGAGGGCGTCGAGGTCAAGGCCGAGAACCAGACCCTCGCCACCGTGACCCTGCAGAACTATTTCCGCCTGTACAAGAAGCTGTCCGGCATGACCGGTACCGCCGAGACAGAGGCGGCCGAGTTCATGAGCACGTACAAGCTCGGCGTCGTCCCCATCCCGACCAACAAGCCGATGCAGAGGATCGACCAGTCCGACCTCGTCTACAAGAACGAACAGGCGAAGTTCGCCCAGGTCGTCGAAGACATCGCCAAGCGCCACGAGAAGGGGCAGCCCGTCCTCGTCGGAACGACCAGCGTCGAGAAGAGCGAGTACCTGTCGCGTCTGCTCGCGAAGAAGGGCGTGCGTCACGAGGTCCTGAACGCCAAGAACCACGCCCGTGAGGCTGCGATCGTCGCGCAGGCAGGCCGCCTCGGCGCCGTGACCGTCGCGACCAACATGGCGGGACGTGGAACGGACATCATGCTCGGCGGAAACGCCGAGTTCATCGCCGTCGCCGAGATGAACTCCCGCGGACTGTCGCCTGTCGACACCCCGGAGGAGTACGAGGCGGCGTGGGACGAGGTCTTCAGCTCCGTCAAGGAGAAGGTGCAGACCGAGGCGGACAAGGTCGTCGAGGCCGGCGGTCTCTACGTACTCGGCACCGAGCGCCACGAGTCGCGCCGCATCGACAACCAGCTCCGCGGTCGCTCCGGCCGTCAGGGTGACCCCGGCGAGAGCCGCTTCTACCTGTCGCTGACCGACGACCTGATGCGCCTCTTCAACGCGGGCGCCGCCGAGACGCTGATGGGCAGGGGCAACGTCCCCGACGACCTCGCCATCGAGTCCAAGGTTGTCAGCAGGGCCATCCGCAGCGCGCAGTCGCAGGTCGAGGCGCGGAACGCCGAGATCCGCAAGAACGTCCTCAAGTACGACGATGTCCTCAACCGCCAGCGCGAAGCGATCTACGGCGACCGCAGGCACATCCTCGAGGGCGACGACCTGCACGAGCGCACCCAGCAGTTCCTGACCGAGGTGATCGACGACATCCTCGACCAGCACACCGGCGAGGGCAACGGAGACGACTGGGACTTCGACGCCCTATGGGCCGAGCTCAAGACCCTCTACCCGGTGGGCGTGACGATCGACGAGGTCATCACCGAGGCGGGCAACAAGGGCAAGATCAACCGCGACTTCATGCGTCGCGAGATCCTGTCGGATGCGCGGATCGCTTACCAGAAGCGCGAAGAATCGCTCGGTTCCCCCGCGATGCGCGAACTGGAGCGCCGGGTGGTGCTGTCGGTGATCGACCGCCGCTGGAGAGACCACCTCTACGAGATGGACTACCTCAAGGACGGCATCGGCCTGCGCGCCATGGCGCAGCGCGACCCGCTGGTCGAGTACCAGCGCGAGGGCTACGCGATGTTCCAGCAGATGATGGGGTCGATCCGCGAGGAGACCGTCGGCTTCCTGTTCAACCTGGAGGTGGAGGTCAACGAGGCGCCAGGCGAGGTCGAGGCTCCGAGCGTCGCTGCCAAGGGGCTCGGCCGTGGCGAAGGCGAGGCCCGCCTCAGCTACTCCGCCCCGAGCGACGCCGGCGGCGTCGAGGTGCGCAACCAGCGTGGACAGATCGAGCAGAGCGCGACGGCGCGCGCGCAGCGCACCCAGCAGCAGCTCAACGAGGCGTCGGCACCGCCTGCGCAGGGTGCGACGCAGCGCGGCGCATTCGGTCAGCGCGTCAGCGACAACGACGCGCCGGCTCCCGCCAACCGTGCGGAGCGTCGCGCACAGGGCAAGAAGGGCTGACCAGCCCCGATCACGTGATGGCCGTCCCGATCGGGGCGGCCATTCGCGTCTCACCCCGCGGTCGAGCGGCCGTGAGCAGGGCAGCCCTCACGGTCACAGCACGCTGATCGCGCTCGCCCGCCAGCGCTCCCCGACGGCGTCGAGCCGGATGGCGACAGCCCTGGACCTGTTCGGCTGGTGCACGAGCACCACCGCCTCGACGACGCCGTCCAGTGGCCGCGCAACGACAGGGTCGCCGACCAGCAGACGCGGCCGTTGCACGGTGGCCCCTGTGAGCCGTCTGGTGCGCGCCGCAATCGCGGAGCGGCGCAGCAGATGGATGAAGACGTCGTCACTCACCCAGCGGCTGAGCTGGTCGATGTTCCTCGCCCCCGCGAGAATCTCCACAACGCAGAGCGCGAGGTTGGCGACCAGGGGTGCTGGGTCGGGGAAGCCGCTGTCGTCGGTGACGATCGGCAGCTCCACCACGGGATGCGGTGCGCGGCGGGCCTCGCCCCCTCGTGCAGCGGCTCCCGCCCGCCCGGCACGGCCAGGGTGCGGCGGCAGGCCCACCGGCCTGTAGCGGTCATGGTTGTGATCGAGCACGGTGCTCACAGGAGAATCCCCTCAAACGTGGCCGCTGCTGCGCGGCGACTTTCATCGGCTGCGGCGGCGGAAGCCGTCCCACTTCGGCCGTCGCGTGGGAGCCACTCAAGCAGGCGCATCCCCTGGGCGTCCAGGGCTCTAACACGGGCTGTGGATAACATCCGTGATCATTTCGATGATCTGCCTAGACTAGGGGCGTGTCGACGCTCAGTGATCTCGTGCAAGCCCATGGCCGTTCCTCGGAGGAGGATGTCGATTGGCTCCACGGCCTCGTCGGCGACTGGCAGCTCCTCGCCGACCTCGCCTTCGCCGACATCGTGCTCTGGGTGCCGACGACGGACGACGACTTCGTCGCGGTGGCCCACGCTCGACCGTCGAGCGCTGCGACGCTGTTCTACCGCGACTTCGTCGGGCAGCGGATCAAGCCGGAGTGGCGCCAGCAGGTCACCGATGCGTTCGAGACCAAACAGATCATCGACACCAACGCGCCGGACTGGTTCGAGGAGACGCCGACCCGCGTGCTCGCCGTGCCGGTCATCCGCAGGCTGAGCGTCAATTCCCCGCAGACCGCCGAGCAGCCCGTCGCCGTCATCACGCGGCACTCCAACCTCAGTGAGGCGCGAACACCGGGGCGTCAGGAGCTCACGTTCAACGCCTGCGCGAACGACCTGTTCAACATGATCGCGACGGGGGACTTCCCCGATCTCGGGGCGCCGAGCGGTCCTCGACGCGGTGCGCCCCGCGCATCCGATGGCCTGATCAGACTCGACGTGGACGGCATCACCACCTTCGCGAGCCCCAACGCCCTCAGCGCGTTCAACAGGATGGGCTTCACGGAGGAGCTCGAGGGCGAGTCGCTCGCGACGGTCACCACGCGCCTGCTCTCCGGCAGGATGACCGTCGACGAGTCCCTGCCGCTCGTCGTCACGGGGCGCGCGCCCTGGCGCACGGACATCGAGGCGCGCGGCGTCACCGTGTCTCTCCGGGCCATCCCGATCCGCAACAGGGGGGAGAGGGTCGGTGCGATCGTGCTCTGCCGCGATGTGACGGAGCTGCGCCACCAGGAGCGCGAGCTCATCACCAAGGACGCGACCATCCGCGAGATCCACCACAGGGTCAAGAACAACCTGCAGACCGTCGCATCCCTGCTGCGCATCCAGGCGCGTCGCACGCACTCCGAGGAGGCGCGGGAGGCCCTCAGCCAGGCGATGCGCCGGGTGGCTGCCATCGCGGTCGTGCACGACACGCTCTCCACCGGCCTCAACCAGATCGTCGACTTCGACGACGTGTTCGCCCGCGTGCTGCTGCTCGTGGCGGAGGTGGCGTCGAGCCACAACACCACCGTGCATCCCAAGTCGTCCGGCAGTTTCGGCTCACTGCCCAGCGAGTACGCGACCCCGCTCGCGCTCGCGCTGACCGAACTCGTCACGAACGCTGTCGAGCACGGTCTCGCCGGCCGCGAAGGTCAGGTCGAGATCATCGCGAACCGTTCGGAGGATTCGCTCACGGTCAAAGTCGTCGACAACGGCTCCGGCCTGCCGGAGGGCAAGGTCGGCAGCGGGCTCGGCACGCAGATCGTGCGCACCCTCATCCAGGGCGAGCTCGGCGGCACGATCGACTGGCACACCATGATGGGCCAGGGCACAGAGGTGACCATCGAGGTGCCGTTGCGCTACCTCACCAAGTCGTAGCGTCCGGTTGTCCGGCCGGTTGCGCGCGGACAAACGAAAGCCGAGGCCGCTCCCTCTTCTGCTAGGTGTGTGAGGGAGCGCCTCGGCGTGCGCGGGTGATGTTGCGGGTCAGGAAGCGCGGCGGGCGCGTGCTGCGCGGCGCTTGAGAGCGCGGCGCTCGTCCTCGGAGAGACCGCCCCAGACGCCGGAGTCCTGGCCGGTCTCCAGCGCGTACTGCAGGCAGATCTCCGTCACGGTGCAGCGTGCGCACACGGACTTGGCCTTGTCGATCTGGTCGACTGCGGGCCCGGTGTTGCCGACGGGGAAGAAGAGTTCGGGGTCCGCGGTGAGGCAGGCAGCTTTGTCGCGCCAGTCCATGAAAATGTGCTCCTTGTTTGCTGATTGTTCCCCGGCCACGACGGCCTAGGATGCATGTTAAGCAGTCGAGCTACAGGGTGAATGATCCGTGGGGGATAGACCTGCCCACGACCCTGTGAGCGCTAACTCGACCTCGAATATGCTCCCATAGCGCATAATCCGAATCAATAGTTTTGTATGAGATAACGCTGTGAACACAAGCGAGAAATGAATGAGTGCTAGAGTTCCGCCCCCGGATGGGGACCAGTCCAACCGTTCCACGGACCCAGTCGGCGACGCCGTGAGCGACCGCGTCGGCGGCACTGGAGCCGGCCAAGGCGCCGCTCGGCGGCCCCCCATGCTCATCGCGCTCTCCGTCCTGCTCTTCCTCGAGGCCGCCCTCGTCGCGGGAGCGGCCGTCTGGCTGCTCGTCGAGCTGCTCACGCAGCGGCCGGAGTCGTTCGCGACGGCCGTCGCCATCGTCGTGCTCGTCGTGCTCGCCGCGATCTGGGTCGTCGCGACGGCGATCGGGGCGCTACGCGCGCAGAATTGGTCGCGAGCGTCGGCGGTGACCATCCAGATCCTGCAGATCGCGGTCGCTGTCGGCTCGTTCCAAGGCCTGTACGCTCGTCCGGATCTGGGCTGGGCGCTGCTCGTCCCCGCCGTGGTCGGCATCGTCCTCGCCGTCTCTCCGCAGGTCGTGAAGGCGACGACGCGCAACACTCCGCAACACGAATAGGGCGGAAGCGGGAACAAGTCGCACACTCGGATGGTTATGCCCGACATCGTGACTGAAACATCCTCCGCCCCGCTCGCCTCCGCATCCACCATCGACGAAGCCCGCGCCGGCCATCAGGCGTGGCGCGACGCCCGCCTCTCCTCCGTCGTATCCGCAACGGGGAACCTCAGCCTCATCGAGACCCGCTGGCTGCAGCCCGGCGACGAGACGACGGCTCAGGATGCGCTGGCCGGTCAGCCGGAGACGGTCACCGCCACCGAGCTCACCCGCACGAACCTCGACACAGGGCAGCCGGAGCGCGGCATCCGACTCTGGGATGCGAACTCACCGGCGATCCAGGCGTTCGAGACCGTCACCGCCTTCCCGTTCGACCCGGACTGGGTCATCGAGGCGACCTTCACGCCGGTCGACGGCGCCCGCACGGTGCCGTTCGAGCACATCCGCGACAACGGTGGAACGCGCGATCTCGTCGTGCCGGGCGACATCACCTTCAGCAAGGACGGCGTCTCGTACTCGCTCAGCGCGTTCGACGACGACGGCACCCTCCTGCTCGTGTTCGGCGACCCGACCAACGGCGCCGACGGAGAGAACGGCACGTACGGCTCAGGCCGCTTCCTGTTCGTGCAGCACGACGGCGAGAAGGCCATCCTCGACTTCAACCGCGCGT
This sequence comes from Leifsonia sp. Root227, assembly GCF_001428745.1. Classification (GTDB taxonomy): domain Bacteria; phylum Actinomycetota; class Actinomycetes; order Actinomycetales; family Microbacteriaceae; genus Leifsonia. The sequence continues at coordinate 950,814 of NZ_LMIO01000001.1, forward strand.
TCGTGCCGCCGTGCGGTTTCTCCGACCAGTACAACTGCCCGCTCCCTCCGCGCAACAACCGCTTCGACATCCCCGTCGAAGCAGGCGAGAAGATCGTCGTGTTCCGCGACGGCGCAGCGCACTAGTACAGCGCACCAGCACCACAGCACACGCTTCACAGCACAGCAACCCCCTCACCCCCACCAGGAGAACTCCGTTGAGAAAGAAGTCCATTCTCGTCGTGCTCGCCACGGCCGTCGCCACCACGCTGGCGCTCGCCGGCTGCTCGGGCGCATCGTCGTCGTCGAGCGGCGCTGACGCATCCATCGCCATCGGCTCGCTGTACGAGCCGGTCAACCTCGACAACACCGCAGGCGGAGGGCAGGGCGTCACAGAAGCCCTGAACGGCAACGTCTACGAAGGCCTGTTCAAGCTCACCGACGACGGCAAGGTCGAGCCGCTGCTCGCCACGAAATACACCGCGAGCGAGGACGGCCTCACATACACGTTCACCCTGCGCGACGGCGTGAAGTTCCACTCAGGCAAGCCGCTGACCAGCGCGGACGTCAAGAGCAGCATCGAGCGGGTGACCGCCGCGGACTCGCAGTCGGCGCGCAAGTCGCAGCTCGCCGTCATCTCCGGAATCGCCACGCCGGACGACAAGACCGTCGTCATCTCGCTGAAGTCGCGCTCGATCTCGCTGCCGTACAACCTCAGCTACATCTGGATCTACGGCCCTGGCACCAAGAACTACAAGACGGCGGAGGACGGCACCGGCCCGTACACGCTCGGCACCTGGAAGCGCGGCAGCTCGCTCAGCCTGGAGCGCAACAGCGAATACTGGGGCAGCAAGGCGAAGAACAAGGAAGTCGTCTACGACTACTTCACTGACGCCACCGCGCTCTCCAACGCCCTCCTCACCAACCAGGTGGATGTGGTCACCAGCATCCAGAGCCCGGATGCGCTGACCCAGTTCGACGGCAACAAGGACTACACGATCACCAACGGCAAGTCGACCACGAAGGAGCTCCTGGCCTTCAACGACAAGGTCGCGCCGTTCGACAAGGCCGAGGTCCGCAAGGCCGTGTACTCCGCCATCGACACCAAGAAGCTGCTGAGCTCCATCTGGGGCAAGTACGGCACGCTGATCGGCTCGATGGTCCCGCCGAGCGACCCCTGGTACGAAGACCTCACCAAGGTCAACCCGTACGACGTGACCCTCGCCAAGAAGGAGCTGGCAGAGGCCGGCCTCCCGAACGGCTTCACGTTCACTCTCGACACCCCGACCTACGACCCGCACCCCGCGGTCGCCGAGTTCCTGAAGAGCGAGCTGGCCAAGGTCGGCATCACGGTCAACATCAACTCCATCTCGGCAGACGAGTGGTACACGAAGGTGTTCAAGAACCACGACTTCGCCGCAACGCTGCAGGAGCACGTCAACGACCGCGACGTGGTCTGGTACGGAAACCCCGACTTCTACTGGGGCTACGACAACCCGCAGGTCACCCAGTGGGTGAACGAGGCAGAGCAGGCGACGAGCACCGCGGAGCAGACCGCCAAGCTGAAGCTCGTCAACGAGCAGATCGCGAAGGACGCCGCCAGCGCCTGGCTGTACCTCTACCCGCAGATCGTCGTCGCGTCGAGTGACGTCAGCGGGTACCCGGTCAACGGGCTGAACTCGCAGTTCTACGCGTACGACATCGTCAAGAAGTAGACAGGGGCGAGTCATCCACAGGATGCTCGGGGGGCCGTTCACCGGCTCCCCGAGCATTTACTCTTGAGAACGTCATGGCCGTCTATCTTCTGCGTCGCTTCGCCTTCCTGGTGGTGTCGTTGCTGCTCGCCATGGTGGTGCTGTTCCTCCTGCTGAGGGTGCTGCCCGGCGACCCGTCGAACGCGCTGCTGTCCGTCAATGCCACCCCGGAGCAGATCAAAGCCGCGCAGGAGCAGGTCGGCAGCGACCAGCCGCTGCTGCAGCAGTTCGTCACCTGGTTCGGGCAGATGCTGACGCTGAACCTGGGGGCGTCGTTCATCACGTCGCTTCCCGTCGGGCCTGAGATCGCTTCGCGGCTGGCCGTGACGATCCCGCTGACCCTCATCTCGTTCGTCATCGCGCTGGCGCTCGCGCTCGTGATCGGGTTCGTCGCCGCCTGGAAATCGGACACCTGGTACGGCATCGCGCTGTCCGCCATCTCGCAGCTCGGGATCGCCGTGCCGGTGTTCTGGGTCGGCATCCTGCTGGTGAGCGCGTTCTCGATCAACCTCCGCTGGTTCCCGTCCGGCGGCTTCCCGCGCGATGACTGGGCAGACCCGGCCGCCGCCCTCAACTCGCTCGCGCTTCCCGTGATCACGATCGCGGTCGTGATGAGCGCATCCATTGCGCGGTACGTGCGCAGCGCGACCCTGGATGTGATCGGCAGCGACTACCTGCGCAACTCGCGTGCGCTCGGCTCCAGCTTCGGCCAGGCGATGTGGCGGCACGGCCTGCGCAACGGGGCGGTGCCGGTCATCTCGATCCTGGGCATCGAGCTGGCGACCACCTTCCTGGGGGCGGTCGTGGTCGAGAGCGTCTTCACGCTGCCCGGCCTCGGGAGCATGCTGTTGCGCGCGATCCAGCAGCACGACTACCCGAACATCCAGGGCATCCTGTTCGTGAGCACCCTTGCCGTGCTGCTGATCGGCTTCGCGGCCGACCTGGTGCAGCGTCTCGTCGACCCGCGACTGCGGCTGAGCATTTCGGGCAACCGATGAGCGCGATCGTGGACGAGGCGGCCGGGCACGCCGGCGAGAGCGGACAGGAGGCTCAGCCGCCGGAGCGCACCCGTCGCCGTCGTTCGGTGACGCTCACCATCGGGATCGTGCTGGTCGGGCTCGTCGTGGTGGTGGCCGTCGTCTCGTTCTTCTGGCTGCCGTTCGCGCCGAGCGACACCTCGGGCGGCCGGCTCGAGCATCCGGATGCGACGCACTGGCTCGGCACGGACAAGCTCGGCCGCGACCTCACGACGCAGCTCATGATCGGTGCACGGATCGCGCTCGCGGTCGGCATCGGCTCCGTCGCCATCGGCGCCCTGATCGGCATCACCCTCGGCCTGCTGGCGGCGTTCGCCACCACCTGGCTGGACGACACGATCTCGGCAGCGCTCGACATCCTCATCGCGTTCCCGACGCTGCTGCTCGCGATGCTCATCGTCGCCGCCCAGGGGGCATCCCTCGGCACGGCGATCCTCGCGATCGGCCTCGCGATGTCGGCGGTCGTCGCCAGGCTCACCCGCGTTCTGGCGAAGCGGGTGCTCTCCCAGCAGTACGTCACCGCGGCGCGTACCTCGGGGACGAGCTGGCTCGGTGTTGTCGGCAAGCACATCCTGCCCAACATCTGGCCGACGCTCGGCGTGAACCTCGCCCTGCAGTTCGGCGTCGCCGTGCTGGCGGAGGCGAGCCTGTCGTACCTCGGTCTCGGCGCTCCGCCGCCGAATGCGTCGTGGGGCCGGCTGCTGCAGGAGGCGCAGGGCACCGTCGCGACGGCTCCTGTCGGGGCGATCGCCCCTGGCATCGCTCTCGTGGTGCTGGTGATCGGCGTGAATCTCGTGGCGGACGGTCTCCGCGATGTCGCAGACCCGACGAGGAGGCGGTCACGATGAGTGCGGATGCGCAGAGCGCTGTGTTGCTGGAGGTCAGGGATCTCGGGGTCGTTTCGGCGACGGGCGCCCCGCTGGTCCGGGATGTGTCGTTCAGCATCGCGGCGGGGGAGCGGCTCAGCCTCATCGGCGAGTCCGGCTCTGGCAAGTCGCTCACCTCGTTCGCGGTGACAGGGCTGCTTCCCGCAGGACTCGTCGCATCGGGGAGCGCCGTTCTCGGCGGCGTCGAGGTGGTCGGCGCGAAGGAGCGCGACCTGGTCGCGCTGCGCGGACGTGTCGCCTCCGTCGTCTTCCAGGAGCCTCTGACGGCGCTCGATCCCCTGATGCGCCTCGGCAAGCAGGTCGCGGAGCCGCTGCGACGGCATCTCGGGCTGCGCGGCGACGCCCTCAAGCGCGCGGTGCTCGACGCGCTCGCCGAGGTGCGGCTGCCGGAGCCGGAGCGGATCGCCAGGGCGTACCCGCACGAGATCTCGGGAGGGCAGCGTCAGCGCGTCGCCATCGCCGCCGCGCTCGCCTGCGCACCGCAGCTCCTCATCGCCGACGAGCCGACCACGGCGCTCGACGTGACCGTGCAGGCGGAGATCCTGTCGCTCATCGACGCACTCGTCGCCGAGCGCGGCATGGCGCTGCTGTTCGTCAGCCACGACCTCGCCGTCGTCTCCCGGATGACGGAGCGCGCTCTCGTCCTCCGTGCGGGACGCGTGGTCGAGTCAGGCACCATCGAAAACCTGCTCGCGGCTCCCAGCGACCCGTACACGGTCGAACTCGTCGCGAGCGCACGCGAGCTCGACCGAGCCCTGGAGGTGTCGTGAGCGCCATCCTGGAGCTTCGTGAGGCGGGTTTCCGCTATCGTCGCGCATCCACTGCCGCGCTGGAGGGCGTCTCGCTGGCTGTCGAGCCTGGACGCAACGTCGGCCTGGTCGGCGAGTCGGGCGCAGGCAAGACCACCGCGCTGTCGATCCTGCTCGGCCTGAGCAGCCCGACCAGCGGCGAACTGCTGTTCGACGGCGTTCGGCTCGACCGGCGGGACCGCGCCAGGATGCGCGAGTTCCGCCGCAGCGTGCAGACGGTGTTTCAAGACCCGTACTCGTCGCTCGACCCTCGGCAGAGCGTCGGGCGCATCATCGCCGAGCCGCTGACGAGCCTCAGGGTCGCCTCCGGTCAGGATGCGCGCGACAGGGTGGCGGAGGCGCTGGCGGCAGTCGGGCTCCCCGGGGATGCGGCTGGCAGGTATCCGCACGAGTTCTCCGGAGGACAGCGGCAGCGCATCGCCATCGCGCGCGCCGTGGTGTCCCGGCCGAGGGTGCTGCTCGCCGACGAGCCGGTGAGCGCGCTCGACGTGACGACGCGCATCCAGATCATCGACCTCCTCTCCGAGCTGAGCAGGCGCGAGGGAATGACGGTGGTGATGGTGTCGCACGACCTCGGGGTCGTCGCTTCGCTGTGCGAGCAGACCGTGGTGCTCCGCGGCGGCAGGGTGGTCGAGCAGGGGGAGACGCGCTCCGTGCTGGGGAACCCTCAGGACGCGTACACGCAGCGCCTGCTCGCGTCCGTGCCGCGGCTGCCCGCCTGATCCGGCGCTCTGCTCAGTCGATGCCGAGCTTCTTGCGCAGCATGGCGACGTGTCCCGTCGCCTTCACGTTGTACAGCGGGAGGCGCACGCTGCCGTCAGGGTCGACGACGAAGGTCGAGCGGATGACGCCGGTGACCGTCTTGCCGTAGAGCTTCTTCTCTCCGTATGCGCCGTACGCCTGGTGCACGGCGAGGTCCTCATCGCTCAGCAGCGGGAAGTTGAGGCCCTCCTGCTCCTGGAACTGCTTGTTCTTCGCGGGGGCGTCCTTGGAGATGCCGATGACCTGATAGCCGGACGACGCCAGCGAGTTCAGGTTGTCGCGGAAGTCGCACGCTTCCTTCGTGCAGCCCGGCGTCATCGCCGCAGGGTAGAAGTACACGATCACGTTCTTGCCCGCGTAGTCGCCGAGCGAGACGGCAGCGCCGTCCTGGTCCTTCAGAGTGAACGCCGGTGCGGCGTCTCCCGCTTCGAGTCGCACATCAGTCATGCACTCATTCTGACGCACGCGTGCGAGCGGCGCTCAGGCGAACGTCGCGAGCAGCCGCTGCAGCGAGTCCAGTCGTGCCCGCCCGGCATCGCCGAGCGCTCCGGCCTCGACGGCTTCGATGATCGCGCAGTCCGGCGCGTCAGGGAGGTGCGTGCATCCGCGGGGGCAGTCCTCCGCCAGCTCTGCGAGGTCGGTGAACGACTTGAGGATGCTGTCGGTGTTGATGTGCCCGAGCCCGAACGAGCGGACGCCGGGGGTGTCGATCACCCAGCCGTGGCCCTCGGCGTTCTCGACGCGCAGTGACACGGTGGACGACGACGTGTGCCTGCCGCGGCCGGTCACCACGTTGACGTGGCCCGTCGCGCGCAGCGCGCCAGGCACGATCTCGTTCACGAGGGTCGACTTGCCGACTCCGGAGTGACCGACGACCACCGTGTCGTGACCGACAAGGGCGGCCGTGATCGCGTCGACGGGGATGTGGTCCTCGCGGCTCGTGAACACCGGGAGGTCGAGCCCGGCGAAGTTCTCCAGGAACGGACCCGGATCGGCGAGGTCGATCTTGGTCACGCACAGCATCGGCGTGATCCCCGCGTCGTATGCGGCGACCAGGTAGCGGTCCACCAGGCGCGTGCGCGGTTCCGGGTTCGCAGCCGCCACCACGATCAGCATCTGATCGGCGTTGGCGACGATCACCCGCTCCACTTCGTCGGTGTCGTCGGCGCTCCTGCGCAGCAGGGTGGTGCGCGGCTCGATGCGCACGATCCGGCCGAGCGTGCCGTCCTCGCCCGTCGTGTCGCCGACGATGGCCACCCTGTCGCCGGTCACGATGGCCTGCTTGCGCAGCTCGCTGGCGCGGGCCGCCGTCATCTGCCGTTCGTCAGCGGTGTCCTCGTCGAGGAGCACGGTGTACCTGCCGCGGTCTACGCCGAGCACCCTGGCGATCTGCGCGTCCCCGTGCTCCGGCCGGGTCTTGGTGCGCGGCCGGTTGCCCTTCGGGTTGGGGCGGCTCCGGATGCGCGACTCGTCGAACTCCGAGTACTCCTCGTCATCGTCGTCGCCGTCGTCCCACCACGACCCTGTCTGCTCCGTCACGCTGCGTTCTCCGTCACGCTGGGGCGGTGCCTTCCTCGACCAGGCGCGTCCAGAGCTGTGTGAACTGGGGGAGTGTCTTGGCAGTCGTCGCGACGTTCTCGATCTCGACGCCGGGGACCACCAGTCCGATGATCGCGCCCGCCGTCGCCATCCTGTGGTCCTCGTAGCTGCGCCACACGCCGCCGGTGAGCGGCCGCGGTTCGATCCGCAGCCCGTCCTCGAGCTCGGTGACCGCGCCGCCGAGGCCGTTGATCTCCGCGACGAGAGCGGCGAGCCGATCGGTCTCGTGGTGGCGGATGTGTCCGATGCCGGTGATCTCGCTCGGGCCGTCCGCGAGGGCTGCGATGGCCACCAGCGCCGGTGCGAGCTCGCCGCCCGTGGTCAAGTCGAGCTCCACACCGGGGATGCTCTCGCCTCCTGTGACGGTGAGCCGGTCGCCGTCGCGCGTGACCGTCGCTCCGAACAGGGGGAGCAGCTCGGCCAGGTCGGCTCCGACCTGCGTCGTGCGCTCCGGCCAGCCGGTGAAGGTGACAGAGCCGCCGGTGACCACGGCGGCCGCCAGGAACGGCGCAGCATTGGAGAGGTCGGGCTCGATGTCCACGTCCCGCGCCGCGATGGCGCCGGGGGAGACGATCCATCGGCCGACCTCCGGCGACTCGACCGTGACGCCGCGCGCCGCGAGGGTGTCGATGGTCATCTCGATGTGCGGCAGGCTCGGGAGGCGCTCGCCGGAGTGCCGGAGGTCGAGGCCGTCCTCGAAGCGGCTCGCCGAGAGCAGCAGCGCGCTGACGAACTGGCTGGACGACGAGGCGTCGATGGTGATCGCGCCGCCGCGCACGGTGCCCGTGCCGTGGACGGTGAACGGCAGCGATCCCCTGCCGTCGTCGTTGACGTCGACGCCGAGGTCGCGCAGCGAGGAGATGATCGACGACATCGGGCGTCCGCGCGCGGAGTCGTCCGCGTCGAACATCGTCGGCCCGAGGGCGAGACCGGCGATCGGCGGCACGAACCGCATGACCGTTCCCGCCTGACCGCACTCGATGGTGGTGCTGCCGAGCAGTTCCTCCGCCGGCGTCACAAGGAGGTCGTCTCCGAACTCGCTCGCGCCCTTCTTCGCCTCGATGGACACTCCGAGGGCACGCAGTGCCTCGACCATGTTCTCGCTGTCGCGCGAGTGCAGCGGCGCGCGCAGCAGCGACGGGCCGTCTGCCAGAGCGGAGAGCACCAGCTCGCGCGCTGTCAGCGATTTCGAGCCAGGCAACGACACGGATGCGTTCAGCGGGCCCCTGGCGACGGGCGCTGGCCACAGCGTGTTCGGCTCGTCGGCGCGGTTGTCGCCGTACGGATCGAACTCTGGCGCGGAATATTTCGAGATCAGCATCGTTGTCAAGGGTATCCGCGTTTTCGATCGAAGGAAGGAAAGTCTGTGACCCTCACGAGCACCGTCCTCGACTCTCCGCGCGTGCACACACGCGCGGAACTAGACTTGCCCGTGATGACCACCGCAACTGACGACCTCGGTCCGCTCTTCGAAGAGCAGGCGCTGCAGTACATGGACCAGCTGTACGCAGCGGCTCTCCGCATGACCAGAAACCCTGCAGACGCGCAGGATCTGGTGCAGGAGACCTTCGTCAAGGCGTACGCGGCGTTCAACCAGTTCCAGCAGGGCACCAACCTGAAGGCCTGGCTGTACCGCATCCTCACGAACACCTTCATCAACACGTACCGCAAGAAGCAGCGCGAGCCGTACCAGGGCACCATCGACGAGCTCGAGGACTGGCAGCTCGGCGGCGCGGAGTCGACCACCGCATCCTCGAGCCGTTCGGCAGAGGCAGAGGCGATCGACCACCTGCCGGACAGCGCGGTCAAAGACGCGCTGCAGGCCATCCCGGAGGACTTCAGGATGGCTGTGTACTTCGCTGATGTCGAGGGGTTCTCCTACCAGGAGATCGCCGACATCATGAAGACCCCGATCGGCACCGTGATGAGCCGCCTCCACCGCGGCCGCCGGATGCTGAGGGAGCTTCTCACCGACTACGCGCACGAGCGGGGACTGTCCGCCGTGCAGACACCCAGGAGCACGAAATGACCGACTGCGGCTGCGACAAGGCCAAACAAGACCTCGAGGAATACCTGCGCAACGAGCTCTGCAGCGAAGATGCCGCAGACATCCGCGAGCACCTCGCCACCTGCAATGGATGCGCGGACGAAGCGCACCTGAGCGTCGTGCTCACCGAGGTGGTTCAGCGGGCGTGCAAGGAGACGGCGCCGGAGACGCTCCGCGCCGAGGTGCTGCTGCGCATCAGGGGCTTCCAGGCGACGCACTGACGGGCAGGCGCGCCAGAGCGCGCGCTACTGCTGCCGCACCTGGTGCAGCAGGAACAGTCCGCCGAGCGGGTCCGTGACCTGAGCGAACCGGCCGAACTCGCTGTCCCACGGGTCGCGGATCACGGTGCCGCCGAGCTCGACCACGCGGGCGCACGACTCCTCCGCGTCCGCGACGCCGAAGTAGACCACCCAGTGCGACGGGACGCCCTCAGGGAGCATCTTGTCCGCGTCGTACACGCCGCCGGCCGGTGCCCCATCCGGCCCGAACGTGGAGTAGCGGAAGTCTGCGGTGTCGCCGAGCACCTGCGTCTGCCAATTGAAGACCTTCGTGTAGAAGTCCACCTGCGCCGCGAAACTGCGCGCGTACAGCTCATGCCAGGCTGGGCCGCCGATCTCCGCCGTCAGCTCGAAGCCGCGGTGCGCGCCGGGCTCCCAGAGGCCGACCACCGCTCCGCCAGGGTCGGCGACCACGGCCATCCTGCCCTGATCGCCGACCGTCATCGCGGGCGCGTACACCTGGGCTCCTGCATCCGTTGCGGCCTTCTCCGACGCATCCACGTCTTCGACGAGCAGGTAGGTGAGCCAGCTGTTCGGCTTCTCGTCGCCCATCACCGCGCCGAGTCCGGCCACGGCGTGGCCGTCCCTGCGGAAGGTGATGTATCCGCCGTACTCCCCGCCGCCCTCGTCGGCCGTCCAGCCGAACAGAGCGGTGTAGAAGTCACGGGCCCTGGGAACGTCTGAGCTCGCGTAGTCGACCCAGCAGGGCTCTCCGAGGCGGTGCGTCGTCACGACAGTCATGTCGTCACCATACGCGCGGCCGCCGCAAACGGCGAGGGGCGCCTCGCGCTGACGCGAGACGCCCCTCGCCGGGCACGGATGCGGTTACAGCGTGAGCGCCCGCTGGATCAGAATGCTCTGCTCCTGAGCGTGACGCTTGGCCGAGCCGGCCGCCGGCGATGCAGACGCTGCGCGCGAGATGACACCCAGCGGGCGCGGGCCCAGCTTGGAGGTCTCGAGGATCATGTACGGCCAGGCTCCCTGGTTCTCCGGCTCGTCCTGAACCCACACCAGCTCGGCGTTGGGGTAGGAGTCGACGACCGCCTTGAGCTCAGCGGCGGGCAGCGGGTAGTACTGCTCGACGCGGACCAGCGCGATCTCCGGGTTGGGGTTCTTCTGGAGTTCGTTGAGCAGGTCGTAGTACAGCTTGCCCGCCATCAGCAGCACGCGCTTGACGGCGCCCTTGTCGCTGATCCTGGCGTCGTCGATCACCGGCTCGAACTTGCCCTGGGTGAAGTCGCTGACATCACTGGATGCTCCGCGCAGTCGCAGCATCGCCTTCGGGGTGAAGACGACGAGCGGGCGGCGCGGGCGGGCATACGCCTGGCGGCGCAGCAGGTGGAAGTACGACGCGGGGGTCGACGGGCGTGCGACGGTCATGTTGTTCTCTGCGCACAGCTGCAGGTAGCGCTCGATGCGGGCGCTGGAGTGGTCGGGTCCCTGACCCTCGTAGCCGTGCGGGAGCAGCAGCACGAGCGACGAGCGCTGGCCCCACTTCTGCTCGGCCGACGACACGAACTCGTCGATGATCGTCTGGGCGCCGTTGGCGAAGTCGCCGAACTGCGCCTCCCACAGCACCAGTGCGTCAGGGCGCTCGACCGAGTACCCGTACTCGAAGCCCATGGCCGCGTACTCGCTGAGCAGCGAGTCGTAGATCCAGAACTTGGCCTGGTTGTCGCTGAGGTTGGCCAGCGGCAGCCACTCCTGGCCGTTCGTGCGGTCGTGGAAGACGGCGTGACGCTGCACGAAGGTGCCGCGACGGGTGTCCTGCCCTGCCATGCGCACCGGGGTGCCTTCGAGCAGCAGGGAGCCGAGGGCGAGGAGCTCGCCGAAGCCCCAGTCGATTCCGCCGTTGCGGCTCATCTCTCCGCGCTTGGTGAGGAGCTGCTGCAGCTTCGGGTGCACGGAGAATCCGGCGGGCGGGTTGTTGAACGCGTCGCCGATGAGCTGGATGACCTGGTCGGTGACCGCCGTGGTCTCCGGCTCTCCGACGTTGTCCTCCTGCTGCGCCGCCGGCAGCTCGAGGTCGGCGACGGCGCCCTCGCCCGTGACGACGGGCACCGAGTTGGTCTGCGCAGCGTGCGTCTCCATGAAGGCGCGCTCCAGGCGATCCTGGAAGTCGCGGTGCGCCTGCTCGTACTCCTCTTCCGTGATGTCGCCGCGGCCGACGAGGGCCTCGGTGTACAGACGGCGGACGGAGCGCTTCGCCTCGATGAGGTTGTACATCAGCGGCTGGGTCATCGAGGGGTCGTCTCCCTCGTTGTGACCGCGGCGGCGGTAGCAGATGAGGTCGATGACCACGTCGCGCTTGAACTCCTGGCGGTATTCGAACGCCAGCTGGGCGACGCGCACGACGGCCTCGGGGTCGTCGCCGTTCACGTGGAAGATCGGCGCCTGGATGGTCTTGGCGACGTCCGTCGAGTACACCGACGAGCGGGACTCTGTCGGCGGCGTGGTGAAGCCGACCTGGTTGTTGATGTTCACATGGATGGTGCCGCCCGTGCGGTATGCGCGCAGCTGCGACATCTGCAGCGTCTCGACCACGATGCCCTGGCCCGCCATCGCGGCGTCGCCGTGGATGAGGACGGGCAGCGTGAGGAACGTCATCGGGGGGCGGCGGTCCTGCTTGGCGCGGACGATGCCCTCCATGACGCCGTCGACGGCTTCCAGGTGCGAGGGGTTCGCCGCGAGGTAGACCGGGATCTCCTCGCCGTTGGCGCCGCGGAACGTGCCCTCTGTTCCGAGGTGGTACTTGACGTCGCCGGAGCCCTGGACGGTCCGGGGATCCTGCGTGCCCTCGAACTCGCGGAAGATCTGGCCGTAGGTCTTGCCTGCGATGTTGGTGAGGACGTTGAGGCGGCCGCGGTGCGCCATGCCGATGGCGACCTCGTCGAGGTTCTCCTTCGCGGCTCCCTCGAGGATCGCATCCAGCAGGGCGATCGTGGACTCGCCTCCTTCGAGGCTGAACCGCTTCTGGCCGACGTACTTGGTCTGCAGGAAGGTCTCGAACGCCTCTGCCTCGTTCAGCTTGCCGAGGATGCGGAGCTGCTCGTCGTGGGACGGCTTCTCGTAGCCGCGCTCGACCTTGTTCTGGATCCACTTGCGCTGGGCAGGGTCCTGGATGTGCATGTACTCGATGCCGACCGTGCGGCAGTACGAGTCACGCAGGACGCCGAGGATGTCGCGGAGCAGCATCTTGCGCTTGTCGCCGCCGAACTGGCCGGTGACGAACTCGCGGTCGAGGTCCCAGAAGGTGAGGCCGTGGCTGGCGATGTCGAGGTCGGGGTGCGTGCGCTGCACGTACTCGAGAGGGTCGATGTCCGCCATCAGGTGGCCGCGGACGCGGAACGCGTTGATGAGCTCCTGCACGCGGGCCGTCTTGTCGACGGCGCTCGCGAGGTCGACGCTGATGTCCGGCGCCCAGCGGATGGGCTCGTACGGAATGCGCAGCGCGGCGAAGATGTCCTCGTAGAAGCTGCGCTTGCCGATCAGCATCTCGTGCACGATCTTCAGGAACTCGCCGGAGCCTGCGCCCTGGATGACGCGGTGGTCGTACGTGCTGGTGAGCGTGATCGTCTTGCCGATCGCGAGGCCGGCGAGCGTCTTCTCGCTCGAGCCCTGGAACTCGGCCGGGTATTCGAGCGCACCGGCGCCGATGATCGCTCCCTGGCCCTTCATCAGGCGGGGCACGGAGTGCACGGTGCCGATGCCGCCCGGGTTGGTGAGCGAGATGGTGGTGCCGGCGAAGTCGCCTGCGCCCAGCTTGTTGTTGCGGGCCCGCGTGACGAGGTCTTCGTACGCGGCGAGGTACTCGCCGAAGCCCATCGTGTCTGCGCGCTTGATGCTCGGCACGAGGAGGGCACGGGTGCCGTCCGGCTTCGGCAGGTCGATGGCGATGCCGAGGTTGACGTGCGCTGGGGCGACGACGGACGGCTTGCCGTCCACCTCGTCGTAGAACACGTTCTGGCTCGGGAACTCCTTGAGCGCCTGGATGAGCGCCCAGCCGATGAGGTGCGTGAAGGAGACCTTGCCGCCGCGGGCGCGCTTGAGGTGGTTGTTGATGACGATGCGGTTGTCGATCATCAGCTTGGCCGGGATGGTGCGGACGCTCGTGGCTGTGGGGACCGTGAGCGACGCATCCATGTTGGTGGCGAGCGTCTTCGACATGCCGCGGAGCGGGGTGACCTTGTCCTGCGGCTCAGGGGTGCCGTCTTCCGCGAGCACCGTCTGCGGGGCGGTGACGGGGGCGTCTGCGGGGACGGGCTGCGGCTTCGGGGCGATCGAGGTGGTGCGCGCGACGGGCTGCGCGCCGATGACAGGGATGGGGGCGGTGACGGGGTGAGCGTCTCCTGCGGGCGTCGACGGCTCCGCCGGGGAGGGAGCGTTCGGCTCCGTGGGGCTCGGGGCCGTCGGCTCCGTCGGGGTGGGAACGGTGGGTTCGGCCGGGGTGGGGGCCGGGGTCTCGCTGGGGGCTGGGGTGGAGGCCTGCTCGGTGGAGGCCTGCTCGGTGGAGGCCTGCTCGGTGGAGGTCGATGCCTGGCCGTCGTCCTTCACGGTCGGCTGGTAACTCTCCAGGATCGGCCACCACGACTTGTCGACCGAATTCTTGTCGACGATGAACTGCTCGTACAGCTCGTCGACGAGCCACTCATTGGCTCCGAATTCGCCCGACGATCCGTCGTCGGTTCCCACACCTGTCAGTTGGCTCGACACAGCCGCTCGCCCACTCTCTCCATTGATTTTTGTTGCACAGGCAGCACGGTCACCGCCCGTTTCCATCCAGTCGTCAAGCCTAATCCCTTCCAGCGGCGGGTGCGGGCGTTCACCGGGGAGGGATACCGTTATTCCCATGCAGTTCTATGGAACGACCCCGCGCCACGATCTCACATACTCCGACGTGTTCCTGGTGCCGTCGAGATCCGATGTCACGAGCCGCCTCGACGTGTCGCTCGCGCCGGACGACGGCACGGGAGCGACCATCCCGATCGTGTCGGCCAACATGAACTCGGTGACGGGAAAACGCCTCGCAGCGACCCTCGCCCGCCGCGGAGGTCTCGGCGTCCTGCCGCAGGACATGCACCTGCAAGACCTGGACGACGCGATCCGCTGGGTCAAGGAGCAGCCGGTCGCCTTCGACACCCCGTACACCGCATCGCCGGAGGAGACGGTCGCGGACGCTCTGCGGCGGCTGCCGGCCGTCGAGGGGCACGGCATCGTGATCCACGGAGCTGACGGCGCATACCTCGGCTGCCTCGCGGCGACGCAGCTCGGCTCCGCCCTTCCGGATGCGCGCCTCGGCGACCTGCTGCACGGCGCGCTCACGTCGCTCGACGCGGAAGATCTGCCAGACGCCAGGGCAGCCTTCGACGTGATGAGCGCCGCCGGCCTCGAGTTCGCCCCCGTGCTCGACCACGGCCGCGTCGTCGGCACCCTCAGCAGGAAGAGCGCGATGCGCTCCACCATCTACCGGCCGGCGCTCGACGCGCACGGCAGGCTGCGCGTGGCAGCGGCGGTCGGCATCAACGGAGATGTCGCGAGCAAGGCCAAGGCGCTCGCCGCCGCAGGGGTCGACGTTCTGGTCATCGACACGGCGCACGGCGACCAGGACGGGATGCGGCGCGCCATCCACACGGTCAAGGGGCTCGGCCTCGGACTGCCGATCGTGGCGGGCAACGTCGTCACGGAGCAGGCCGTCCGCGACCTCGTCGCCGCAGGCGCGGACATCCTCAAGGTCGGCGTCGGGCCCGGCGCGATGTGCACCACTCGCATGATGACCGCCGTCGGTCGCCCGCAGTTCTCCGCTGTGCTCGAGACGTCGCAGGCCGCGCGGGAGCTCGGCGCCCACGTCTGGGCGGACGGCGGGGTCCGCTACCCGCGCGACGTCGCCCTCGCGCTCGCCGCCGGTGGCGCATCCGTGATGATCGGCTCCTGGTTCGCCGGGACGATCGAAGCGCCAGGACTGCTCGACAGGGACGCGAACGGAGCGCTGTTCAAGGAGAGCTGGGGCATGGCGAGCACCAAGGCGGTCACGGGGCGTTTCGAGCGCCTGGACGCATACGAACTCGCCAGGAAGACGCTCTTCGCCGAGGGGATCTCCAGCTCGCGCATCTACCTCGACCCTCAGCGGGCGTCCGTTGAAGACCTGCTCGACATGATCACCACCGGCGTGCGCAGCTCGTTCACCTACGCTGGTGCGCGCTCTGTGGCGGAGTTCCACGAGAGGGCGCTGGTGGGCATCCAGTCGGCGGCGGGGTACGAGGAGGGCAAGGCGCTGCCGGTCTCCTGGTAGGTACGCTCAGGCGCGAGGCTCAGCCGTTGTTCTGCGTCTGCCCGCCTGTTCCGCCGTTCTGACCTGTTCCGCCGTTCTGGCCGAAGCCGCCGTTGCCGCCGAACTGACGCGGCTGGAAGTTCTGCCCCGTGCCGATGCCGGCACGTCCGTGGTCGACGGCGTTCGCCGTGAAGAAGCCGGCAAAGAACACCACGACGAGCACGGCGACCGCGCCGACGATCACCGCGGTGTTCTGAGCCCAGCGCGGCCAGCGGTGCAGCACGTATCCGGCTGGCGCCGGTGTCGCGGCGGCCGATGGATGAGGTGCCCGCTGCGCCTGCGGGTACGGCGGCTGCGGAGGCACGGGAGGCTGCTGCGGCGGCACCGGCCCCTGGTACGGCGGCTGCTGGGGCGGAACGGGAGGGCCGGGCTGCCATGGCTGTCCGTTCGGTGCTCCGTATTCCGGGCTGGTGGAGGTCATCGTGCTGTCCTTCTCTTCGTGCTGGGTGAGCGATGCGAGTGTGACCGGCGGCGCTCAGCGACCGCTATGAACGGATTACGGACTTGCTGGGAGTGCCGAGGAACCGCGGATGCACACATCCTTTTCCCGGAAACTCCGCCGGTATACTGAGCGGGAAATGGACGACCCTCCTTCTGCTAGCCCATTCGCCCTGGCGAGTTCTACGACCTCGCCGCCCACCCGCGGTCTGAGACCGGAGCGGGGTGACCGCCGTGCTCTATGAGTGGATCATGCTCGGCGTCGGCCTGCTGCTGACCATCGGGACCGGCCTCTTCGTCGCAAGCGAGTTCGCGCTGGTCAACCTCGACCGCGGAGACCTCGAGGCGCGCCGCGAGCGGGGTGAGTCCCGGCTGACGATGACCATCGCCGCGCTCAAGATCACGTCAACGCACCTCTCGAGCGCCCAGCTCGGAATCACCCTCACCACGCTGCTCACCGGTTACACGATGGAGCCGGCGATCAGCACGCTGCTGAACGGGCCGCTGACCTCGATCGGGATTCCGGAGGCGGTGGTCGCCCCGATCGCGACGACCGTCGCCATCGTGGTCGCCACGCTGCTGTCGATGATCCTCGGCGAGCTGGTGCCGAAGAACTTCGCCCTTGCGCTCCCGCTGGCCACCGCCAAGCTCGTCATCCCGTTCCAGACGGTGTTCACCGCGATCTTCCGGCCGTTCATCGTCGTGCTCAACGGCACGGCGAACGGCGTGCTCAGGATGCTCGGGGTCGAGCCAAAGGAGGAGCTGTCCGGCGCGCGCACGGCCGAGGAGCTGTCGTCGCTCGTGCGGCGCTCGGCCAGCGCCGGGCTGCTCGAAGCTGACACGGCGACGTTGCTCAGCCGCACCCTCGCGTTCTCCAACCACACGGCGTCGGACGTGATGACGCCGAGGCCGCGCATCGCGACCGTGCAGCGCAGCGAGCCTGCGCAAGCCGTGCTCGACCTGGCCAGATCCACGGGGTACTCGCGCTTCCCCGTGGTCGACGACGACATCGACGACGTGGTGGGCTTCGTCCACGTGAAGCAGGCCGTCGCCGTTCCCCGGCCGCGCAGAGCGAAGGTCCCTGTCTCCGCCCTGCAGACGGACGCGCTGCGGGTGCCGGAGACGATGAATCTCGACACGCTGCTCGGCGAGCTCCGCGGACGCGGCTACCAGATGGCCGTCGTCGTGGACGAGTACGGAGGCACCTCCGGTATCGCCACGCTCGAAGACCTGGTGGAGGAGATCGTCGGCGAGGTGGCTGACGAGCACGACCGCACCCGCGCCGGAGTCGTCCGCGGCAGGGACTCGCTGACCTTCCCCGGCATCCTGCGGCCGGACGAACTGCTCGAACGCGCAGGCGTGACGGTCCCGGAGGACGGCCCGTACGAGACCGTCGCCGGTTTCGTGATGAACGAGCTCGGCCGCCTGCCGAAGGTCGGCGACGAGGTGCTGATCGACGGAGGGACCCTGCGGGTCGAGCGACTGGAGGGGCGACGGGTGGACCGCATTCGGTACACGCCGGATCCTGTACTGCCGGGCGAGGAGGTGAACGGCCATGAGTGATTGGGCCGGAATCGCCTGGCTGGTGGTGCTGCTGATGGTCAACGCGTTCTTCGTCGGCGCCGAGTTCGCCGTCATCTCCGCGCGCAGGTCGCAGATCGAGCCGCTCGCAGAGCGCGGGAAGCGGAGCGCCAAGACGGCGCTCTACGCGATGGAACACGCGACGCTGATGCTCGCGACCACTCAGCTCGGCATCACCGTCTGCTCTCTGCTGATCCTGAACGTCTCCGAACCGGCGATCCACCACCTCCTCGAAGTGCCGCTGCACGCGACGGGATGGTCGGACGACGTCATCGGGACGGTCGCGTTCATCGTGACCCTGGTGCTCGTGTCGTTCCTGCACGTGGTGTTCGGCGAGATGGTGCCGAAGAACATCTCGTTCTCGATGCCGGACAAGGCCGCCCTGCTCCTCGCACCCCCGCTCGTGGCCATCGGCCGCGTTGTGAAGCCGATCATCGTCGCCCTCAACGCCACGGCGAACAGCGTGCTGCGCCTGTTCGGGGTGGAGCCGAAGGACGAGGCCGCGAGCACGTTCACGCTCGAAGAGGTGGCGAACATCGTCAACCAGTCGACGAGGGAGGGTGTGCTCACCGACCGGACGGGCGCACTGACCGCCGCGTTCGAGTTCACGGAGAAGAAGGTGCGCGATGTCGCACTCGGCCTCGACAAGCTCGTGGCGCTTCCCGCTCAGCCCACGCCCGCCGACGTGGAGAAGGCCGTGTCGAAGAACGGCTTCTCCCGCTACGTGGTTTTGGACGAGTCCGGCGAGCCGACAGGCTACCTGCACCTCAAGGACGTGCTCGACCTGGAGGAGACCGGCTTCGAACTGCCGGTGCCCGCCAAGCGCATCCGGAGACTGGTGACGGTGTTCGCGGAGAGCGACCTGGAGGACGCCCTGGCGACCATGCGTCGCTCGGGGAGCCACCTGGCGCGCGTGGTGGATGCGGAAGGCCGAACGGTCGGGGTGCTCTTCCTGGAGGACATCATCGAAGAGCTCGTCGGTGAGGTTCAGGACGCGACGAGGCGTTCGTGAGCCGCGATGTGACCGCGGGACCGCAGCCGCCGTCCGACGATGTCCTGGCGGCGTTCGGTGCGTCGGGAACACCGGTGCTGCTGCCGGGCGGCCGCGGCCTGACCTGGCGCGCGGGCGACGTCGTCCTGCGCCCTGCGGAGCCGTCGGAGGAGACGGAGTGGAAGTCGAGCGTGCTGGCGGCGCTCGCCGAGTCTGACGAGTTCACTGTCCCACGACCGCTCCGCGACGATAGAGGCCGGTGGATGCGCGGCGGCTGGGAAGCCCTCGCCTGGGTCCCAGGAGCGGCGGACCCGACGCGCGTCGAGGACGTGGTGCGCGCCGGCCTGGCCTTCCAGCGTGCCGTCGCCGCGCATCCGGAGCCGCCGTTCATCGCGGAGACGGATCACGCGTGGGCGAGAGCCGACCGCGTGGCCTGGGGTGAGGAGCCGGCGCCGGACGATCCGCTGATCGCCGCCCTGACTGCGGAGTTCCGGCCGGTGGATGCGCCGAGTCAGGTCATCCACGCCGACCTGCTCGGGAACGTCCTGTTCGTCGAGGGCGGGCCGCCTGCGGTGATCGACTGGGCGCCGTACTGGCGGCCGGCCGGCTTGGCCGCCGCGATCGCCGTCGCAGACGCGGTCTGCTGGCACGGCTACCCCGTCGAGCGGCTGGGCGAGGACTATGACATCCCGTCGTGGCGGCAGCTGCTGCTGCGCGCGCTGGTGTTCCGGATGGCCACGCTGCACCTGCTCGGGCTGTGGGACGACGAGCACACGCGGCGGCACACTCCCGTGGTGCACGCCGTGATCGCGCTCGCCCGCTAGCGGTCGCCGCTGCTAGTCTCGACGGAGACCGGACGAGCGAAAGAGGAGGTGGTACCCGTGAACGAATCGACGTGGGTGCTCCTTCCTGGGGTCACGGTCGGGCGATAGGTCGCTCGGGAGCGCCCATCAGGAGCACTCTCGAAAGGCACGACCATGCACCTTCATTTCACCTCTGAACAGCGCCTCGACGGCGACGGCAGCGCCACCGATACCGCTGCCGATGCCGGCGTCAGCGAGCGCGCATTCACCCTGGGCGATATCCCCGGCGTCCTCTGGACGCCCGCCTCCGCCACCGCCTCGGCTCCAGCGCCGCTGATTCTGCTCGGCCACCCCGGCGGCCTCGGCATGATGCACACCCGGCTGGCCGGGCGGGCGAGGAGCGCCGCAGCCAGCGGTTTCGCTTCGGCCACCATCGAACTGCCAGGCAGCGGCGACCGGCCGCGATCGGCGGATGCCGAGCAGGCCCGGGCCGACCTGCACAGGGCGCTCGCCGCTGGAGAGCCGGTGGACGAGATCGTCGACAGGCTGGTCCTCCCGCTGGTCGAGCGGGCCGTACCGGAGTGGCAGGCGACACTGGATGCGCTGCTCGCGCTCCCTGAGATCGGCGGTCCCGTCGGCTTCTCCGGGGGAGTGACCGCCATCGCCATCAAACTGGCGGCCGTCGACCAGCGGATCGCGGCGGCCGGTCTCTTCGCCGGCAGCTACGTCCCGCGCGCGATGTTCGACGACGCCAGGCAGCTCACGATCCCCGTGCACATGCTGCTGCAGTGGGACGACGAGGGGAACGACCGTCAGCTCGCCCTCGACCTGTTCGACGCCATCGGCTCCACGGAGAAGACGCTGCAAGCCAACATGGGCGGCCACCGAGGCGTGCCGTCCTACGCAGGAGACGACGCAGGCCGGTTCTTCGATCGCCACCTCCGATGAGCCGCCGCCGCGGCGGTGTACGCGCCGCCGCGCTACCGGCGCCGCCGCGCTACCGGCGCCATTGGGCACGCAGGTACTGCGGCGGCCAGAAGTCGACGTCGTAGCCGAGCTCGTGCGCGGCCCGCAGCGGGAAGTGCGGGTCGCGCAGCATCTCGCGCGCCAGCATCACGGCGTCCGCCCTGCCGCCCTCCACGATGTCCGCCGCCTGCTCCGGGGTGGTGATGAGCCCGACGGCGCTCACCTCGACCTCGGCCGACGACCGGACGTGCGCGGCGAACGGCACCTGATATCCGGGCTCCAACGGGATGCGGATGCCGCTCTGGATGCCGCCGCTGGAGATGTCGAAGAAGTCGGCTCCCGCATCCTGCGCCCAGCCGGCGACCGTCGCGGTCTGCTGCTCGTCCCATCCTCCCGGCGTCCAGTCGCTGCCGGAGAACCGGACGAACAGCGGAACATCGTCGCCGACCTCGGCGCGGACCGCCTCCACGATGCGCAGGAGAAGGCGGGCTCTGTTCTCGAGGCTGCCGCCGTATTCGTCCGTGCGCTGGTTGGCGATGGGGGAGAGGAACTGGTGCAGGAGGTAACCGTGCGCCGCGTGCAGTTCGAGCACCTGGAACCCGGCGTCGACGGCGCGGCGGGCCGCTGACCGGAAGTCGTCGACGATCGCGTCGATGCCCGCAGGGTAGAGCTCTGCAGGCACCGCCAGGTCGCCGAACGCCACAGGCGACGGCGCGACCGTCGGCCAGCCGCCCTCCTCAGGAGGAACGCTGCCGGTGCGATCCTCGTAACCCCAGGCCGGCCAGCTCGACGCTTTGCGTCCAGCGTGGCCGAGCTGCATCCCCGGCACAGCACCGTGCTCGGCGATGAACGCGGCGATCGGCTTCCACGCGTCGCGCTGCTCGTCGTTCCAGATGCCGGTGTCGCGCGGGGAGATGCGCGCCTCAGGGTTCACCGCGGTCGCCTCGGTGAACACGATGCCGCTGCCGCCTGTGGCGAAGGAGCCCAGGTGGACGAGGTGCCAGGGCTGCGGGACGCCGGACTCGTCGATGACGGAGTACTGGCACATCGGAGAGGTCCAGATGCGGTTGCGGACCGTGACGCCGCGCAGGGTCAGGGGGTCGAAGAGTGTTGCCATGCTGGTTCTAAGCCGCCAATGCTTCGAGATATGCCCGCAGATCGGACGCCGTGGTGAAGACATGCCCAGCGATGCCGAGGTCTTCCGCCCCTCGCACGTTGATCTCCTTGTTGTCGATGAAGACCATCTCTGCCGGGCCGATGCCGAGCTCGCGCATCACGTGCTCGAAGATGTCGGCGCTCGGCTTGATGGTGCCGAGCTCGCCGCTCACGAACACCTGCTCGAACAGATCGCCCAGGGTGCCGTGCCGGAAGTACGAGCCGAAGTCGCGCCCGGCGTTGGAGAGCAGCGCCATGCGGGTGCCTCCGTCGTGCAGGTCGACCAGCACATCCAGGGTGTCGTGGTCGATGCTCAGCCAGCTGCGGAAGTCGGCCAGCCAGAGCCGGTGGATCTTCGCATCCCCCCACTGCTCGCCCAGCTCGCGTTCGATGCCCCTCCAGTACTGCTGGATGCTCATCGTGCCCTGATCGAGCGCGTCGCGATGCCGCCAGTATGCGGGCCAGAACACCTCGGCGTCCCCGCCGGCGAGACCCGCGAGCTGCTCGCGATCCGCTTCGGACGGCGTGGTCGAGATGACCTCGCCGTAGTCGAACACGATGACCCTGCCCGGGATGCTGATACCCATGAAACCGACCTCTTTCCTCGCCTATGAACCTATCGTGGAGTGAGCGAGCGCTCGGTGGCGGACGGAGGAACGGTGGACAACTGGCAGAGCTGGGGAGCTGTGGAGAGTGCGCGCTGGATCGCAGTGCCTGGCGTGGCGAGCGACAAGTACACGCGCGGCGTGCTCGGCGTCGTCACCGGCTCCGACCTCTACCCCGGCGCGGCCGTCCTCGGGGTGGAGGCCGCGGCCCGCACGGGGCTCGGGATGATCAGATACCTCGGCGCGAAGGGCGCGGCGGCGGAGGTCCTGCGCAGACGCCCTGAGGCGGTCACGGCGCCGGGCAGGGTGCAGGCGTGGCTGGTCGGCTCCGGCATGGACGCGTCCCAGCGACCGGCAGACGACGCGCACCGTCTTCACGCGGCTCTTGCGGACGGGGTCCCCACGGTCGTCGACGCTGGAGCTCTCGACCTCGTCGGCCGCGCCACCGGCGCCGTCGTCATCACTCCGCACTACCGCGAGCTGGCCGGGGTGCTCGCAGGAGCGGCGGACGACGACCCGGATGCGGTGACCGCAGACGACATCGCCGCCGACCCTGGAGCCTGGGCGGCGCGGGCGAGCGAGAGCCTCGGCGTGACCGTGCTGCTCAAGGGGCACACCACATACGTCGCAGCGCCGGGCGGGGCGCGCTACGCGGTGACGGCGGGGCCGGCCTGGCTCGCCACCGCAGGCAGCGGGGACGTGCTGGGCGGTGTGCTCGGTGCCCTCGTCGCCACGCACGCCGACGAGATCGCGGAAGCGCCGGCATCCACTGTCGCCGCGCTCGCTGCCACGGCGGCGTACCTGCACGGAAGGGCGGGCGAGCTGGCGTCCCGGGGAGGGCCGATCGTCGCGCTCGACATCGCCGAAGCGCTTCCGGATGCGGTCAGGGAACTGCTCACGAGCCGCACGGAGGCGGAGAAGGGCTGAGCGATCAGCCCTTCTGCAGGTTCAGCAGGAACTCGACGGTTCCGGTCTTCTCCACCGTCACGAATCCGAGGCTCGGAGCCTCCACGCCGAAGTCGGCGAAGGCGATCGGGATGCTCCCCGTCAGCTTTCCGCCGTCGCCGTTCAGCGCCACCTGCAGATCGGCCGTCACCGTCCTGGTGACCCCGTGCAGCGTGAGCGCTCCTGTCGCCTTCAGAGACTGGACAGCCCCGGCTGTCGGGGTCCCATCCGCCTTCACCAGCTCGGTGAGCGTGAAGGTGGCATCGGGGAACGTGCCGGTCTCGAGCGCCGTCGAGCGGAAGTAGCTGTCGCGCGCCGGTTCGTCGGTGGCGATGCTCGCGACGTCCACGGTCACTTTCGCGGCGGTCAGGGTGAGGCCGTCGACCGTCAGGTCTCCTGTCACCTTCTTCGTGCGGCCGGTGACCGTCACATCCACGCCGTTCAGGACCTCCTTGACGCGGTACCCGGCGAACGACGAATCGCCGACCGTCCACCTGCCGCTCAGGTCGGAGGTGTCGATGGTGGTCTCCGCCTCCGGATCGGCGGTGAGCGCGATGGTCGGAACGGCAGCAGGAGGGCCGGAGATCAGGTCGCGGTAGACGTACGGCCCAGCGACGGCCGCTGCCACGCCGAGCACGACGACTCCTGCGGCGACGCCGATCCACACTTTCGACGAGGTCTTCAACGGTGACATGTCATCGAGATTAGGGAGCGGGCATGTCCTCTTCCTGAGAGAGTCCGATGGTGTTGCTGAGCGATCGGCGGTGCACCCCGCCGTTCATCTTCGGGAGGTCGCCGCCCGCTACGATGACCGCATGGGGATCGAGGCAGCACAGGCTCCGGCTCCGGCGTCCCCCAGTTCGGTCCGCCGCGTCGCAGCCAACCCGTTGACCCTCTGGATCGCGTTCCTGGTCGTGCATCTCGTGCTCGGCTGGCTCGCCATGCACGGCGACGGGATGGGCCTCGGCGACGTGTACCTGGTCTACAAGCCGTGGGCGCAACTGGCGGCGCAGGGCACCTCCATCGTCGGCGTGCAGGCGGACTGGGTGTACCCGTTCGCCGCTCTCGTGCCGATCATGCTCCCTCTGCTCGCCGGAGCCGACAACTACGTCGGCGGCTGGCTCACGCTGGTGCTGCTGCTCGACGCCGCAGCGTTCGCCGTGCTGATCGGCGGCAGGGAGCGTCGCCGCATCGCCGCGGCGTGGTGGTGGCTCGCGTTCCTGCTGCTGCTCGGCCCGATCGCGGTCGGCAGGCTCGACGCCGTCTCCGTCTCGCTCGCCATCGTCGGGATGCTCTGGCTGATGCTGCACGAGCGCGCTGCGGTCGTCACGCTCACCATCGCCACCTGGATCAAGGTGTGGCCTGCCGCGCTCATCGTCGCGGCGGTCATCGCCCTGCGCAGCCGGTGGCGCATCCTGGTCACCGGAGTCGTGACCAGCCTGCTGATCGTGATCGTCCCGCTCATCTTCGGTGCGGGGATGCACGTGTTCAGCTTCATCACCGCGCAGACCGGCCGTGGGTTGCAGATCGAGGCGCCGGTCAGCACCATCTGGATGTGGCAGGCCGCGCTCCACGTGCCGGATGCGCTGGTGTACTACGACAGGGACATCCTCACCTTCCAGGTGACCGGCGCAGGGAGCGTCACGGCGGCCTCCCTGATGAACCCGCTGCTCGCCGTCTGCGCCGTCGTCGTCGCACTGATCGGCGTGCGGGCTGTGCGGAGGGGGACGCCGGTGACGCGCATCCTGCCGGAGCTGTCGCTCGCCCTGGTCAGCGCGTTCATCGCGTTCAACAAGGTCGGCTCCCCGCAATACGTGGCCTGGCTGGCGGTGCCTGTGGTGATCGGGCTGGTCTACCAGGGGCGCGGATTCCGCACCCCGGCCATCCTGGTCGGCATCACGGCCGCGCTCACCCAGGTCATCTACCCGTACCTCTACGGCTGGCTTCTTGCGGTGGACACCGGGATGGTCGCGGTGCTGACGGTGCGCAACCTGCTGTACTTCGTGGTGCTCGGCTGGGCGATCGCGGCGCTCTGGCGCGGGAAGCGCGGCGCCGAAGCGGACGGGGACGTGCTGCCGGAGCACGCGTGGCCGTTCCGTGCTCCGAAGCAGGAGCCCTCCGGCAGCCCGGTGGCTAGGCTGTAGGTGCGGTCGGAGGTCAACGCAGCCGCGCGAGGAGGAAACATGCTGGTCGCGTTCTCTGTCGCACCGAGTGGGGGAGAAGGGGCTGACGCCTCCGTGCACGACGCCGTCGCCGCGGCGGTGCGGATCGTGCGGGAGTCCGGACTGCCGAACCACACGGATGCGATGTTCACCACCATCGAGGGCGAGTGGGATGAAGTCTTCGACGTCGTCAAGCGCGCGACGGAGGCGGTCGGCGCGTTCGGCACCAGGGTCTCCCTCGTGCTGAAAGCGGACATCCGGCCAGGGCACACGGGAGAGCTGACCGGCAAGGTCGAACGGCTCGAAGCCGCTCTGGACCTCGGGGTCTGACACCGTGGCGGCGTCGGACTGGGTCCTGCCGATCTTTGTGGCGTTCGTACTGTACTGGCCGGTGTTCGCGGTCGTCGCCATCCTGATTCTCGGCCCGCTGCTCGGGTTCGTGATCGTGGGCGTGATCGGGGCGATCCGCGCCGGTGTGTCCGGGAAGGGCGACGGTGACGAGTCGGACGACGACGACCCGGACGACCTCTTCAGTGAGCTCGTCCAGGCGAGCACCACCGGTCGAAACGATTCGATATAGGCTTACTGGGTGAACCCCACCCCTCTCGGAACCCGCGCGTGAGCGCCGCCGAAACCGCTGCGACCGTCACCGCCCGCCTGACCCCTGCGCGCACCCGTCTCGCCCTGCTCGCGCTCGCCCTCGGCGGGTTCGGCATCGGCTCGACGGAGTTCGTCGCGATGGGCCTGCTGCCCAACATCGCGCACGACCTGCTGCCCGCCGTCTACGCCGCGTCGCCGTCCGAAGCGAACGCGCAAGCAGGCTGGGCGATCTCCGCGTACGCGCTCGGCGTCGTGGTCGGTGCGCCGACGATCGCGGCGTTCGCCGCAAGGCTCCCGCGCAAGCAGCTGCTGCTCTGGCTGCTCGTCGCGTTCACCCTCGGCACGGTCGCCTCCGCGCTCGCGCCGACGTTCCAGCTCGTGCTGCTCGCGCGCTTCGTCAGCGCTCTGCCCCACGGGGCGTACTTCGGGATCGCATCGCTCGTCGCCGCATCCCTGATGGGTCCGGGCAAACGCGGTCAGGGCGTCGCGTTCGTGCTCTCCGGGCTGACCATCGCGAACGTCATCGGCGTGCCGCTCATCACCTGGCTGGGGCAGACGCACGGCTGGCGTGCCGCCTACCTCGTCGTCGCGGCGATCTTCGCGCTCACTTTCGCCGCCGTTGCTGCGCTTGTGCCATGGCAGCCCGGCAACCCCAAAGCCACGATGGCCAACGAGCTGAAGGCGTTCAGCCGCCTGCAGGTGTGGCTTGCCCTCCTGATCGGCGCGATCGGCTTCGGCGGGTTCTTCGCCGTGTACACATACGTCGCCCCGATGGTCACCACGATCACCGGGCTCAGCGAGTCCGCTGTGCCGCTGGTGCTCATCCTGATCGGCCTCGGCATGACGGTCGGCAACCTCGTCGGCGGACGGGTCGCCGACCGCGCCCTCAAGCCGGGGATGCTCGCCTTCTTCGTGATCCTGCTCCTCGGCCTCGGCGCGCTGTACTTCACCGCGTCGAACGTGGTCGGACTGCTGATCTCGCTGTTCGTGATCTCGGCCGCCTGCTGCGCGATGTCGCCGACCATCCAGACCAGGCTGATGGATGTGGCGCACGAGAGCCAGTCGATCGCCGCCGCCCTCAACCACTCGGCTCTCAACATCGCCAACGCGGCGGGCGCCTACCTCGGCGGCCTCACGATCGCGGCGGGGTTCGGCTACCTGTCGCCCGTCGTGGTCGGCGCGATCCTCTGTGTGGCCGGCATCGCACTGGCCCTCGTCTCGTTCTCGATCGACCGCTCCCGCGAACGCCGCGGCGTCGACACCGGCGTCGTGCACGCCCAGCGCCCAGCGCCCCTCCCGATCGACTGAGGCGCGCTCGCGCCCGCGCCCGCGAGAACGCGCGCGACATGACTGCGGTTGCTCCGTTCGGACGGAGGAACCGCGTCCACTGGCCGATATCTCCGTCCGGACGGAGAAACGCTGGCTAGTCGTTCTGGAGCAGGATGCCGTCCTGGATGGCGCGCTTGCGGAGCGCCACCTTGGTGCCGACGTCGTAGCCGGCGACGCGATACTTCTCGCGGATGCGCTTGAGGTAGCTCTTCGCCGTCTCGTCCGAGATGCCGAGCTGGAAGGCGACCGCCTTCACCGGCTCGCCTGCGCCGTACAGCGCCATCACGCGGCGCTCCTGCGCGCTCAGCTTCGGCGCACCGCCGACCTCGCCCGAGTTGAGGGCCAGATCGAGCTCCGCCGAGATGAACGACTCTCCCTTGCGGGCCGCGCGGATCGCCTCGACGATCATCTCGGCGTCCTCGCTCTTCACCAGGTAGCCGAGCGCACCGGCCGCAATGGCCTCGCGGACGACGGCCGGCTCGGAGTACGTCCTCATCAGCACCGTGCGGACACCCGTGGTCTTGAGAGTCGACAGCTTCAGCGACACCGGGATGTTGTCTTTCAGGTCCAGGTCGAGCAGGACGACGTCCACCGGGAACTCGGGATGCGTGAGCAGCTCGGGCCAGCTGGCCACCGCTGCGACCATCCGGATGTCGTCCGCGGCGTTGCGGATCCATTCGGTCAGGGCGCCGAGCAGCATCTTGTGATCGTCGACGATCGCGATTCTGATGGGAGGTGCCTCGGTCACGGGCTGCCTTTCTTCACGGTAGAGGGAGCCGACAGGGCTGGTGTCAGGCAAGATCTGCTGAGCTGTCGCTCACGCTGGTGATCTCGATGCGCAGTGTCGATCCCGCGAAGGTCTCGGCGTAGCGGCCCACTTTACGGATAGCTTGCCACGCTGCGGGGTCCACCCCGTTTCGCGGCACACCGGTGGTCGATATCACGATCGATATTCTGGCACCCGGATTGGGGTCGCCACGCTCTGGCGCGCTGGGACGCGCCAGGTCGAGCGTCAAACTGCGCGGCTGGGATGCGCCCTGGCGGACGGGATCGCTGATCAGGAGCCACACGGCGGTGAGCAGCCCGTCGCGCTGGTCGCGGGTCAGCGCGGCGGCGAGCCCTTCGCTGTCGGTGAGCGTGACGGCGGGACCGAGCAGTGCGGACTCCGTGACGGCGTGGTAGAGCCACGTCTCTTTGCGGCCCTGGATGAGGTGCAGGCGCAGCTCGGTGGCGATGCTCGCCGCCGCAGAAGCCGTCTCCTCGTCCAGCGGGAGGGAGGTGCGACCGCTCGCCACGCCGTCGAGGAGCCGTTCGGCGGCGAGGTCGAGGCGGGCGAGCTCTTCCGACGCGAGCATCCCGACCGCGTAGCCGGGGGAAGACACCGTGCTCTGCACCTGCACCAGGTCGAGCTCCAGCTGGATGAGGGTGCGCAGCGACCGCACGATCTGCACGCCGAGCAGCGGAGGGGCGACGCTCAGCGCGATGGTGACGAACGCCGGTCCGAGCGCCGCGAGGTCGTGCTGGCCGCGGAGCGCGAACGCGGCGGCGAGGACGACGCCGAGGGCGATGGATGCGATCACGATGTCCGACGGCGGGCGCGCGGCCACGCAGAGCAGCAGGGCGGAGCCGACGGCGACGGCCGCTGTGGGCTGCGCCCCTGTGTCGCCCGGCCCCCAGATGCCGACGATGTCGAGCAGCACGACCGCAGCCCAGATCCCGATGGCCGTGTAGAACATCCAGGAGGGGAGTTCGTCTGGCAGCCTGGGGCGCACGACGATGGCGGCGACCAGGGTGATCAGGAGCCCCGTCCACGCGATCAGGGTGAGCGGGAGCGCGGCGTATCTGCCGAGGTTCATCAGCATCACGGCGAACTGGAACGCGATGAGCGCGAACGCGGCGACGTTGAAGCCGATGTCGAGTCTGGCGCGGCCGAGCGCATCCCGTTCGCTGTCGCTTCCGATGCGGCGGGGCACGGTCTGTTCTGTCACGTGGCTCATTTCGGCACCTCGAGGACGACGGTGGTCCCGCTGCCAGGGGAGGAGAACAGGCGCGCGTTGCCTCCGACGTCGCGCAGCCTGGCCACGATCGACTCGGTGAAGCCGAGCCTGCCGTGCTCGATGGTGCTCACGTCGAAGCCCTTGCCGGCGTCGGTGACCATCGCGCGCACGGTCGTCTCGTCGTCGGTGATCGTGACGTGGGCCTCGTTGACGCCGGAGTGCCTGCGCACGTTCTCCAGGCACTCGCCGAGGGCGAGCAGGAACGCGTCGAGGATGTCGCTCGGCAGGAGCACCTGCCCTGAGCCGTGCCAGTTGACCTCCAGGCCCATCCTGCGGAAGCGCTGCTTGACCGATTCGAGCGTGTTGCCGAGGGTCGACTCCTCGACCGGCTTGAGCTTGTAGTCGCCGGAGCGCGTCGGGTCAGGGGTGAAGCCGAGGCGCAGCTGCCGCAACAGCGCGGCGTCCTCGCCCGCCTGCTCGCGGAGGGCGCCGGCGCTGACGCCGACGCCGGAGTGAGCGAGCAGGGTGAGCGTGGCGAGCACCGTGTCGTGCAGCAGCCGCGCTCCCTGACGGCGCCGCGCCTCCGTCTCCGATGCCTGGCGTTCCACCCGGTATGCGCGACTCATCGTCGAGATGCGCGTCAGGGTGCGGGGGACGGTGCGCGAGAGCCACACGCCCGTCGCGGTGAGGGCGACCCAGCCTGCGACCGTGAACAGCAGAGGTTCGGCGAGCTGCGAACCGCTCAGGATGAGGGTGGCGGACTCCGCGGCGAGCGTGATGACGGACGCGCAGATCAGCAACCCGACGCGACCGCGCGACGTCACCGTGGGGATCGCGACGCTGGCCACGGATGCGCCCCCGACCATCCCGACCGCACTCAGCGCCGATGCGCCGAGCGGCGTGGCGGGAAGGAGATTGAGCAGGATGATGGCAGCGCCCGCGACGACGATCACCGCCACCCACACAGTCGTGTGCGTCAGCGACGTGAGCTGGAACTGCGCGTACGCGAGGCAGGCGAGCAGCACGACCGCCGCCAGGTACAGCGGAAGCGGAAGCGTGCCGGGAATGCTCAGGCAGAGCAGGGTCGTCGCGGTCGCCGTGAGGCCGACGTTCCTCGCCGTGACGGTGAGGAGTCGATCACGCTCCTTCTGGATGCGCGACATTCTCCTCCGTTCGGCTCAGGCGGCGAAGAGCCTGCGCAGCTGCTCGCTCACGGCATCGTCCTCGATGAGGAAACCGTCATGCCCGAAATCCGACTCTATTACGACGGGCTCTGATCCGTCGATGGTCGTGGGGAGGCGCGCCGCGATCTTCTCCTGGCCCTCGACGGGGAACAGCCGGTCGCT
The DNA here is from genome assembly GCF_001428745.1 of Leifsonia sp. Root227. Taxonomy (GTDB): domain Bacteria; phylum Actinomycetota; class Actinomycetes; order Actinomycetales; family Microbacteriaceae; genus Leifsonia. The sequence continues at coordinate 981,211 of NZ_LMIO01000001.1, forward strand.
GTCGATGCCGACCACCAGGGTGCGCGCCGTGACACGCGCCAGGGCGGCGTCGAGACCTCCGCGCCCACGTCCGACGTCGTGCGAGTTCATCGCCTGCACCAGCACGATGTAGCTGTTCGCGTCGAACCGCCTGGTGAACTTGTTGCCGTGGAAGTCGAGGTACGACTCGACGGCGAACCGCCCGTTGTCGCCGAGCGGGCTGATCTCGCTCTGCCAGGTGCGCTCGAACCTCTCGTTGAGCTCCGAGGGACTGCGGTAGTTGATGAGCGCCATCCGCCGGGCGAGTGCGAGCCCCTGGTGCGGGCCGTTCCCGTCTCCTGCGTCGTAGTAGAGGCCGCCGCGGAACAGCGGGTCGGTACGCACGGCCTCGATCTGCACGGAGTTGAGGGCGATCTGGTCGGCCGTCGAATACGGCGGGGCGGCGATGACCGCGAGCCTGGCCACACGCTCCGGGTAGCTGACCGCCCACTCGAGCGCCTGCATCCCTCCCATCGAGCCGCCGACGACGCCTGCCCAGCGCTCGATGCCGAGCACGTCGGCGAAGGCGGCCTGCGCGTTCACCTGATCCCGGATGCTCGTGAACGGGAACCGGGGGCCCCACTCCGTGCCGTCCGGGGCGATGGATGCCGGCCCCGTCGTTCCCTGGCAGCCTCCGAGCATGTTCGGCACGACCACGAAGAACCGGTCGGTGTCGATCGCCTTGCCAGGGCCGATGATCCCCTGCCACCAGCCTGCGGTCGGGTGTCCTGGCCCCGCGGTGCCGACGGCGTGGCTGTCGCCGGTGAGCGCGTGCAGCACCAGGACGGCGTTGTCGTGCTCAGCGGAGAGCGTTCCCCACGTCTCGTACGCCACCCGCACGTACGGGATGCGTTCCCCGCTCTCGAAGTCGAAGGCGCCGATCCCCGCGAAGGACCGCGACCCAGCGGGGTCGGACTCCTTCCAGGCCCCGCTCGCCGGAGGCTTGCCGAGGAGCGACCTCGCTTGGGCGTCCGTGATGAAACTCGACGGGGCCGTGTCGGCGGATGTCTGCCACTCCATGTCTCCATACTGTCTGACCGCGCGGGGGAGGGTGGCTGTGTTACGCGCTCAGCGGTCGCCTTCCCGGTCATCGTGCTCGTCGCGGTCCTCGCGGTCGTGGCCGTGGTCGTCGTGCGGCCGGAGGCGCTGGGTCTGCTCGGTGATGTAGGAGACGATCGTCGCGCTCGCGGTACCGACGATCGCGATGCCGCCCATCATCAGGATGACCGCCAGGATGCGGCCAGGCACGGTCACCGGGACGTAGTCGCCGTAGCCGACGGTCGCCATCGTGACGCAGGCCCACCAGACCGAGTCCCCGAAGCTCAGGATCGTGGCCCCAGGTGCATACCGCTCCTGCTGATAGACCGCGAGCGAGATGACGTACACGAACATCACCACGGTCGACGCGGCGACGATCAGCACCCTCCTGCGCACGTGCGCAGGAGACCGGCCGCGCAGCAACGGGATGCGATGCAGCTCCCGCAGCAGCCGGAACGGCCGCGCGACGGGGAACAGCACAGACGCCAGGTCGATCAGGTTCTTCCTGACGAACAGCCACTTCTTCGCGCTCAGGCTCAACCGCACGACGTAGTCGACGAAGAACGCCGCCCACACCGCGAACAGCACAGCGGTGAGCAGCGCACCGAACCACGCCGGACGCGACGGCTGCAGGATCGACCACGAGTACGCGATCAGGAACAGCACACTGGCGACGAGCAGCGGCCACGCCGTCTTGTCCTCCCAAGCGGTGCGCCTGCTGTCGTCGCCGGTCATGTCAGTCGCCGCTCACCCGCAGCTCGCCCTTGTGGAACCGGTACGGCGCCGCCTGCGCGACCGGCTTGATCACGATCAGATCGAGGTCGACGTGTCTCGGACGCTCCAGCGCATCCACGATCGTCGCCGCGACGTCCTCCGCCGTCAGCGGCTCAGGGACGTCCTGGTAGACCGCATCCCGCTTCTCTTTGTCTCCGCCGAACCTGACCAGCGAGAACTCCTCGGTCGCGACCATGCCTGGCGCGACCTCGATCACCCGGATGGGCTCGCCGTTCAGTTCCAGCCGCAGCACCTCGGTGAGGGCGTGCTCGGCGAACTTGGCCGCGTTGTATCCGCCTCCGCCGACGTATGCGGTGTGCCCGGCGATCGAGGTGATGTTCAGGATGTCCGCGTGGCCGGACTCCGCCGCGCCTGACCGCAGCAGGGGCAGCAGCGCGCTGATGACCCGCTTGGTCGCGATCACGTTGATCTCGTACATCCACACCCAGTCGTCGATGCTCGATTTCTCCACGGAGTCGAGCCCGAGCGCGCCGCCGGCGTTGTTGACGAGAGCGTGGATGGGGCCGGTCGCCTCCAGGTGCGCGCGCAGCGCATCCACGTCCTCCTGCTTGGTGAGGTCGGCGGCGAAGACGTCCGCCCCGGTCTCCTCGGCGAGGCCGGCCAGCCGGTCGGCGCGACGCGCCACCCCGACCACCTCCCAGCCGTTCGACCGGAACAACCGCACAGCGGCCGCCCCGATCCCCGAACTCGCACCCGTCACGACGACCCGTCTCACGCTCATGCGCCTATTCTTCACGGATTACGGCATGTTGCGCGCGCGTTGCCCGCGTTGCCCGGCGCGTCTAGCCTGCTTGTAACGGCGGTGGGGAACCGCTCGACACGCATCCACCCGAAGGAGTGAGCCATGACCGACGCCGCCGACTGGCAGTTCGAGACCAAGCAGATCCACACCGGAGCCGCACCAGACCCGGTGACCAACGCCCGCGCGACGCCGATCTACCAGACCACCTCGTACGTGTTCAACAACGCTGAGCACGCCAAGAACCTGTTCGCGCTCGCCGAATTCGGCAACATCTACACGCGCATCCAGAACCCGACGCAGGCCGTCGTCGAGGAGCGCGTCGCAGCGCTCGAAGGCGGAACGGGCGCCCTGCTCGTCGCCTCCGGCCAGGCAGCGGAGACCTTCGCCGTCCTGAACATCGCCCAGGCAGGCGACCACATCGTCTCCTCCAGCTCGATCTACGGCGGAACGTACAACCTCTTCAAGTACACGCTCGCCAAGCTCGGCATCGAGACCACGTTCGTCGAGAACCAGGACGACGCGGACGAGTGGCGCCGCGCTGTCCGCCCGAACACCAAGCTCTTCTTCGCCGAGACCATCGGAAACCCGAAGATCAACATCCTGGACATCGCGCTCGTCGCCGACGTCGCCCACGAGGCCGGTGTGCCGCTGATCGTCGACAACACGATCGCGACTCCGTACCTCATCCGTCCGTTCGAGTTCGGCGCGGACATCGTCGTGCACTCGGCCACCAAGTTCCTCGGCGGTCACGGCACGGTGATCGGCGGCGTGGTCGTCGACGGCGGAAAGTTCGAGTGGTCGAAGAACGTCGAGAAGTTCCCCGGCCTCACCGAGCCTGACCCGTCGTACCACGGCGCCAGCTACACGGCGGCGGTCGGCGACGGTCTCGCGTACATCATCAAGGCGCGCGTGCAGCTCCTCCGCGACCTCGGCTCCGCCATCGCCCCCGCGAGCGCCTGGCAGCTCATCCAGGGCATCGAGACACTGTCGCTCCGCGTCGAGCGTCACGTGCAGAACGCGCAGGAGATCGCAGAGTTCCTGGAGAACCACCCGGACGTCGCCAGCGTCAACTACTCCGGCCTGCCCACCAGCCCCTGGTACGCAGCTGCCAACAAGTACGCCCCCAAGGGCGTCGGCGCCGTCCTGTCCTTCGAGCTCAAGGGAGGGGTGGATGCCGGCCGCGCCCTCGTCGACAACCTCGCCCTGTTCAGCCACCTCGCCAACATCGGCGACGTGCGCAGCCTGGTCATCCACCCTGCGTCGACCACGCACTCGCAGCTCACTCCCGAGCAGCAGCTCACCGCCGGCGTCACGCCCGGCCTGGTGCGCCTCTCGGTCGGCCTCGAGAACATCGACGACCTGAAGGCGGATCTGACGGCCGGTCTGACCGCCGCCCGCTCTGTCGTGGAGGCAGCGCGCGCTTAAGCACGGCGTTCGTCACGGAAACGAGTGGTCCAGGATCATCCCGGGGCACTCGTTTCCGTGTGGTGCCCGGGAGGGCTGTTCGTGAGGCTCAGGAGCGCGCGACCGCGACGCAGGCGCGCAGCAGCTCGACCGCCTGGAGCGCGTCGGCGACGACGAAGCGCTGGCGGTCGCCTGCGCGGTCGAGTACCGCCCTGCGCAGCAGGTCGGCGTGCTCCGGCCAGCGGTCTGCGGCGAACGCGGCGGCCTCCGACTTGGAGATGATCGCGCCCGTCTCCACCGTGGCGACCAGGCGCGCCGGGCCGAGCGCCACCCAGCGCACGGTCTCCGAACGCACGGGGGCGTCCTGCGCGCGGCCCGCCAGTTCGGCGACCACCCGCTCGCCGAACGGCTCCCAGTAGTCGACGAGATTGGCGCGAGAGAACGCGACAGCCCCTGCCGCCGCATCCGGATGCCGGTCGGCGACAGGGGACCAGATCACGTCGCCGCCGTCAGGGACGCCCTGAACGCCGGACTCGAGCTCGCGCCAGGTGACCCAGGAGAGCTGCGCGCCGGGCTGCGCGGACACGAGAACCCCCTCGATCACCTGCGGGGCGGTCTGCAGCGCGTCAGGTCCCATGGCGATCTCGGTCTCGGTGAGGTAGACGCCGTCGATGTGCGGCTGGGATGCGGCGTGCAGCCCAGCGAGCAGGTCCAGTTCGGCCAGCGGGTCGCGGGTGACGACGAACACCACGTCGATGTCGCTCACCCCGTCGTGCCAGTCGTCGGTGACGGCCGACCCTGTGACGATTGCGCGGCTCACCAGCCCTGGCGCGATCCGCGCCTGTTCGAGGAGGAAGCCGGTGAGGGCGTCCGAGACGGCAGGGGGGAGGTGTGCATCCATGTCAGACCACCGGGGACTCCGCGGCGATCGTCTCTGGCGCTGCCTCCGCGTCCGTGTCGGCGAAGGCGAGCTTGGGGACGAAGAAGAGCAGCACGGCCGCGACGATGGCGCCGACTCCGCAGATCGTCCACACGAGCATGTATCCGAACAGGCTGGCGGCCGTCGCGGTGACGGTCGCGGCGCCGGTGAGCAGCACGACCCCGAAGACGGCGGACGCGAACGAGCCTCCGATGGTCTTCGTGGTGTTGGTGAGCGCGGTGGCGATGCCGGTCTGCCCGCGCGGAGCAGCGGCAGCGGCCGCGGCGGGCAGCGCCCCGACGAGCGCGCCGGAGCCGATGCCGGCGATCGCCATGTTGGTGAAAACCTGCCAGGTCTCGAAGTGGAACGGCAGGAACAGCAGGTAGCCGATGCCCACCAGGAATGCAGCGACGATGAGCGTGACCCGCGGGCTCAGCCACGAGGAGACGATCGGGAACAGCACGGCGCCGACGATCATCGAGATGAGGTACGCGCCGATCAGGATGCTGCGCTGCCCGGCAGAGAGCCCCAGCCCGTAGCCGTTGACAGGGTCGGTGCCGGCGAACGTGCTGAGCGGAGCCTGCGCGCCGAGGAGGCTGATGCCGATGAGCCCCGCCGTGAGCTGCACCGGCCACATGTTCGGGCGGCGCAGCACGCGCAGGTCGATGGCGGGGTCGTCCTGCTTGAGCTCCCAGCGGCCGAACGGGATGAAGGTGAGCACGCCGACCACGATCAGCGCCCAGACCCACCAGGTGCCGACGCCGTTGATGCGCAGGAAGGTGAGGCCGGACGTGATGAGCAGGAGGCCGAGCGTCAGGATGGTGAAGCCCACCGCATCCAGCCGGCGTCCAGGGACCGGCTCCGACTCCGGCACGCCGAACAGGATGGCGAAGAAAACCAGCGTGACGGCGATCGCCGGGACGATGAGGGTGAGCGTGACGTTGCTGCCGAGCGCTTCGAACAGCAGCCCTGCGCCGATCGCGCCGACGATCGCGCCGGCCTCCAGCGCGACGACGAGCAGGCCGGCGGCCTTGCGGGTCTGCGACGCCGCTGTGCCCGTCCGGCGACCACGGTCGAAGATGAGTGCCACCTCGAGAGGGAGCCAGACGACGTAGAAGCCCTGCAGAGCGAAGGCGATGAGGAACGTGGTGAAGTTGCTGGAGAAGGCGAGGGCCCACGTCGCCAGCGCGGTCAGCACCGTGGCGATCAACAGGATGCGCTTGTGCCCGAACATGTCGCCGAGCTTCGCGAGCACGGGAACCACCAGCGCAGACAGCAGCAACTGCGCGGCCTCGAACCAGTTGTAGTCGGCGTCGTGGATGCCCAGATGCTTGACGATGTCGGAGATCAGAGGGACGTAGTACCCCTGCAGAATCCCGCTCGTCACCTCGACGAACGCCAGCCACCCGATCAGCCCGGCCGTCACGCCGAGCGCGACCCTGGACCGTGTCCTCCCTGACTCCATTTCTGGATGCTAACAGCCGGTCGGCGAGTTGGATGCAACAGGCTCGAAACCGCGGAGCGCGCGTGCCGTCACCGCCGTATCGCGGGGAGGAGGGCTGGCCGGTACGGTAGGAGGATGGCAGGTGAACTCGACGACTCAGGATCAGCCGTTCTCCAGGAGACGGAGCGAGAGGTTCTCGGCTGGCTCGAGTTCGGCGAAGCCGCCAGGCATCTCGCCGGGGAGGTCGTGGAGTCCGGCTTCGAGCCCGATCTGGTGGTCGCCATCGCGCGCGGCGGCCTGCTGCTCGCCGGAGCGATGTCGTACGCGCTCGGCATCAAGTCCTGCGGCGCCCTCAACGTGGAGTTCTACACCGGGGTCGACGAGCGCCTGCCAGAGCCCGTCGTGCTCCCTCCGATGCTCGACCAGAGCGCGCTGAACGCCAAGCGCGTCCTGCTCGTCGACGATGTGTCCGACTCCGGGCGCACCCTGGCGATGGTCGTGGACTTGATCGCCGCATCCGGCGCCGATGTGCGCACCGTCTGCCTGTACTCGAAGCCGCGCACCGCGCTGGAGCCCGACTTCGTCTGGCGCCGCACCGACAGGTGGATCACGTTCCCGTGGTCCGCACTGCCTCCCGTGACGGCCGGCGCCTGAACACCGCCGCATCAGGGAGCGACGTGCCGAAGTCTCTCGCCGAGCTGGCCGCCGACGGGTCGATGGACCCCGGCTGGGCCGCCGCGCTGGAACCCGTCGCCGACCGCATCGCCGCGATGGGCGAGTTCCTGCGCGCGGAGGTCGCCGCAGGCCGGCCATACCTTCCAGCAGGCGAGAACGTGCTGCGCGCCTTCCGTGCTCCGCTGGCGGAGGTGCGGGTGCTGATCGTCGGACAGGACCCGTATCCGACCCCGGGACACCCGATCGGGCTGTCGTTCGCCGTCGAACGACACGTGCGTCCCGTGCCGCGCAGCCTGCAGAACATCTACCGCGAACTCCGCGACGACCTCGGCGTCACACCGCCACCGCACGGCGACCTGAGCGCGTGGTCGCGGCACGGTGTCATGCTGCTCAACCGCGTGCTCACCGTGCGCCCCGGCGAGCCGGCGTCGCACCGCGGCAAGGGGTGGGAGGCGGTCACCGACCACGCCATCCGGTGCCTGGTGAAGCGCGGCACGCCGTTCGTGTCGATCCTCTGGGGCAGGGATGCGTCCACCCTGAAACCCCTGCTCGGCGGCAATCCGTCGATCGAGTCCGCGCATCCGAGCCCGCTGTCAGCATCCCGTGGCTTCTTCGGGTCGAAGCCGTTCTCCCTGGCCAACGAGGAGCTGCGGCAGCGCGGCCTGCAGCCGGTGGACTGGTCCCTGGAACCGTAACCTCCACGAAACGGCGGGCGCGTAGGCTTGTGCCGTGCTTGAAGAGGAATACCAGCCGCGCAGGGAGCTGCCCCGGCACCTGAGGAAGACGGAGCCGGCAGAGGCGCCGTTCGAGTACTCGATCCGGGATGCGGTCCCCGCCGACCTGCCCTGGGTGCGCGAGATCTACAACCACTACGTCGCCAACAGCACCGTCACGTTCGACGAGGACGCGATGACGTTGCGCGAGTGGAAGAGCAAGTTCGCCTACCTGCACAAGCTGAACATGCCGTTCATCGTCGCCGTGTCGCCGAGCGGGCAGATCCTCGGCTACGCGCTCGTCTCGCCGTGGAAGCAGAAGCGCGCATACCGCTTCACGGTGGAGAACTCTATCTATCTGGGCGCCGCATCCACCGGCAAGGGTCTCGGCCCCGTGTTGATGCAGGCACTGATCGACAAGTCAAAGGAGGCGGGCCTCAAGGAGATGATCGCGGTCATCGCCGACAAGGGCGCTGAGGCGTCGATCAAGATGCACGAGAACTTCGGCTTCACCGAGATCGGTCGGATGGGCAGGGTCGGCTACAAGTTCGACCGCTGGCTCGGCACCGTGCTGATGCAGCGGTCGCTCAAGTAACGGTTTCGCATCCCCAGGATCGCGGTGCAGGGTCGCGCTGTATTCTGAGCGCACACGCGTCGCCACGCCGACATACTCCGGGGGGAATATATGAAGAAGACGTCTGCATCCGTGGCAGTTCTCGCCGCTGTCGCGGTGGTGCTGGCACTGGCGGGATGCGCGGGGGCCGCTCCGGCCGAACCGCCGACCACGTCCGCGTCGCCGACGCCCGCACCGACCGCCACACAGGCTGCCGCGCCGACCGTTCGCGTGGCGACGACCTGCGACGCGCTCGCATCGCAAGCGCAGATCGACCAAGCGGGTGGAACGCATCTGCCGGCGTCGACGGCCGCGGTGACGCCCAACCCGCCCGGCTACGGCAACCAGCGGATGGGGGTGCTCACCTGCGTGTGGGCGACGTCCGATCCCAACACGGGTGCGGGTCCTGCGGTGCAGATCTCGGTCGTCCCTGACGCGACCAGGGCCGGGTTCGAGGCGTACCGCACGGGCGAGGCCGTGGCTTCCAGCGATACGCCGTCCTCCGTGGGGCCGGACGCGTACACGTACTGCGCAGGAGAGCCAGTGGTCCTCTGCGGCTTCCACGCCCTGCTGCCCCACTACGGCATCGTCGGAACGGTCTTCGGCGGTGGGAGCACCCTCGGGGATGGCGCGCGCTCCGCCATCGACGCGATGCTCGCGCAGACGTACGGGGTGGTCTCCGGGCTGGCGGCGCCCGCCACGGTCTGGCAGCCGCCTGCGCCGGCGCTCCAGGGGGCATCGGACTGCGACGCGATCGTGACGTCGGAGCAGTTGACGGCGGCGACCGGTGTCGGCCCGGCTCACGCGGCGAAGTCGGACGACGGAGAGTATTCGACCTCCCTGTTCAATGTCGCCCACCAGGTCGGAGCCTTCTGGTGCGGCTGGGTGGAAGACGACGGAGGGACGAGCTTCACCATCGGCGTGCTGCCCGGCGGTGCGACGTACCTGGAGCATCTGCGCGGCAGCGACGCGGAAGAGCAGCCCGGCGTCGGCGACGCAGCGTTCTGGGCGCCGGACGGCGACCTGAACGTCGTCGCCGACTCCGGCTGGTTGCAGGTGCGCGCTGTGCCGGGGGAGGGCAAGACGGCCCCGACGCACGACCAGCTCGCTGCGCTCGCGAAGCAGATCATCGCCAACCTCGGCACGACGTGACACGCGGGAGGCGCGATCCGTCGCCTCGCGCCGCTCGCCGCGACGGGTGACTAAGGTGGCGTTCGTGACCACCGTGACTCCGGACAACGGCCGCGTCGCCTCCGCCGCCCCCGCGACGCCCGCGAACCTGCCGCTGCGCAAACGCCCTGTCGACATCTTCTTCATCGTGATGTTCTCGCTGTTCATCGTGACGTGCATCATCAGCGACGCCATCCCGACGCTCGGCATCCCGCAGACGTCGACGACCACGAACCTGTTCGCGCAGTGGAACTACACGTACTCGTCGCAGTACGACCCGCTCTACCAGAACCCGCCGATCTGGCTGCGTTTCATCACGGGCACCTCGGCGTTCATCTACCTGCCGTTCTACGTGCTGCTCGTGATCTGCCTGTCGAAGGGCTACAACTGGATCCAGCTATATGCGGTGATCTACGCCACGATGATCATCAGCCTCACGGGCATCCCGATCTTCGGCGTCGAGTTCTTCGGCGACGCCGCCCAGCGCACCCCGCAGCCGATCATGTTCCTGCTCTACAACGGCCCGTATGTGCTGGTGCCGTTGCTGCTGCTGATCCGGATGCGCAAGCCGCTGCCGTTCACGCGGCGGTTCTAGCCCCCCCGAGCTCGAGCAGTCCGACGCCGCCGATCACGAGCACGATGCCGGCGATCTGCACCCAGGTGAGGGATTCTTTGAAGAACACCCACGAGATGATCACGATCGCCACCACGCCGACCGCCGACCAGATCGCGTACGCGATGCCGAGGGGTACGCCGCGACCGAGCGAGAGGGACAGGGCGGCGAACGAGGCGACGTAGCCGACCACCACGATCAGGTACGCCCACCATTTGGGGTTGTCTCCCGAGGTGAATTTGAGGAACGTGGTCGCGATCACCTCGGTGGCGATGGCGATGCCGAGGAAGAGGTAGCCGAGCACTGCTGTTGCTCCTGTCAGACGGCCGGATGCCGGTCAGTACACAAACTAGCGGGAGGACCACACGATGGACCAGGACGACCAGCAGCCCCAGCACCCCGACGAGCACCAGAGGCAGAAGCCACGAGTCCGCCAGCTCAGGATCGTGGTCGAGGCGGACGACTACGACGAAGCGCTCGCGTTCTTCCGCGACGTGCTCGGCCTCGACGAGCAGGAGTCGTACTCCGGCGACGGGGGAGCGGAGGTGGCCATCCTGGATGCGGGCCGCGCCACCCTGGAGATCGCGAACCCAGCCCAGAAGGCCATGATCGACGACGTCGAGGTGGGCAGGCAGGTGGCTCCGCACATCCGGTTGGCGTTCGAGGTGGACGACAGTGCCGCAGTCACCGCCGAGCTGGTGGATGCGGGCGCCGAGCTTATCGCGCCGCCCACCCGCACGCCGTGGAACTCGCTCAACGCACGACTCGCGGCCCCTGCCGGGCTGCAGCTCACCGTGTTCCAGGAACTCGGCGACCGCGCCTGACAGGGGCCGCGATGGGGTCGACAGCGGAGCGAGCGTCAGCTCTTCGGCGTGGCCCTGCTGATCACGAAGTATCCGCTGACCGCCGCGAGTGCCGTCGGGACCAGCAGCCACGCCACCACTCCGACAGGGCCCATCGTTGCGAACCATTCGCCCACCGCGTGCCAGCTCGACGTGAACGTGATCAGGGCGACGGCTCCGACGATGATCAGCACGAGCGCCGCTCCTGCGACGAGCACGCCGTTCATCCGCCAGCGCATGTACAGCGTGCCGCTGACCGAGCCGACGAAGAAGAAGAACAGCATCGCCACGAACACGATAAACAGGCGGGCGAAGAACCCGCCTCCACCGAAGTAGATCGACGTGAACAGGTGGCCGCCGAGGCCCCAGCCGCCCGTCGCCTCCTCCAGCGCGGAGAGGATCGTGAAGCCGATGGCGTACCCGGCCGCCAGCATCACGAAGGTCAGGGCGGAGCCGAGGTAGAAGTCGCGCCTGGTCACGCTGTAGCCGAGCGCGAACGGGAACGTCATCGAGATCACCTGGATGCCGACCACCAGCATGTAGACGAAGATGTAGAACCCACCGCCGCTCCACTGGGTGCCCTCGAAGGCGTGGGCGCGGTCGGCGGGCGCCGTCGCGGCCCAGATGATCCACCAGATCAGGTAGTTCACCAGCCAGATGAAGCCCATGATCATCATCGGCACCCAGATGGTGGTCCACTTGTTGACCAGGTTCAGTCTCACCACCCGCCAGATGCGGTGGGCGGACGCTGGCGTTGTGCGGAGGTTCACGGCCTCCGGCGTGATGGCGGTCATGCGCTCTGCTCGAATTCTGTCGCTCGGACGTTGGTCTTGCGGACGATGAGTTGCTGGAGGGAGACCGGGCTGAGTTCGAGCCCGGCCGCGACGGCCTGCGCCCTGTCGCCCTGCGACAGACCCGAGACCGTGACGGAGGCGAGACCGCCGACGCCGTCGCGGTGGATGACGTCACGGCCGGCGACGAACTGCTCGACCGCTCCGCGCTGCCCGACCACGGTGGTCGCTGAACCGCGCATCTCCTCCGCGTCCTCGTCGATCAGGATGCGTCCCTGGTCGATCACGATGACGTGTTCGAGCAGGTTGGCGACCTCGTCGATGAGGTGGGTGGAGAGGATGATCGTGCGCGGGTGCTCCGCGTAGTCCTCGAGGAGGCGGTCGTAGAAGATCTGCCTGGCGACCGCATCCAACCCGAGGTACGGCTCGTCGAAGAAGGTCAGCGGCGCGCGGGAGGCGAGGCCGACGATCACGCCGACGGCCGAGAGCTGTCCGCGGGAGAGCTTCTTGATGCGCCGGTCGACCGGGAGGCGGAAGTCGGCGATCAGCTGCTCGGCGAACTCCGCATCCCAGTTCTCGAAGAACCAGGGTGCGCTGCGGAAGACGTGCTTCGGCTGGAAGTCGTCCGGGTAGCGCTGGCTCTCCTTGATGAAGCAGAGGTTCTGCAGCACGCGGGCGTTCTCCACCGGGCTCTCCCCGAACACCTGGACGTCACCTGCGGTGGCGAAGACCTGGCCGGTGAGGAGCTGCATGATCGTGGTCTTGCCCGCGCCGTTGCGGCCGAGGAGGCCGTAGATCTTGTTCGGCTTGACGGTGAAGCTGATGTCGTCGATCGCGGTGAACGATCCGAAGCGCTTGGTGAGGCCGTCGACGTGGACGGCAGGCGCGATCGAGGTGGGTGTCGCTGTGGCGGTCATGCGCTCACTCCTTCCGTGGTGATCATTTCGGTGAGTTGCTGGGGGCCGATCCCGAGCTTCGCCGCTTCGGCGAGCAGGGGGCGGAGGTATTCGTCGCGGAACGCGTCGCGCCGCTTGGCCATGAGGCGCTCGCGGGCGCCGTCGGCAACGAACATGCCGATTCCTCTCTTCTTGTAGAGAATCCCGTCGTCCACCAGGATGTTGACGCCCTTTCCTGCTGTGGCGGGGTTGATGCGGTAGAAGGCCGCGAACTCGTTCGTCGACGGCACCTGGGTCTCTGGGGGATACACGCCGTCGATGATGTCGTTCTCGATCTGTTCGGCGATCTGAACGAAGATCGGCTTTCCCTCTTCGATCATCGGTACCTCCGGCTCTCTAACCTCATGGGTTAGTTACTGATGTAACTAACCAACCAGGTTGACGACGATCTGTCAAGACATTTCTCGGCGGGGGATCGGCGGGGATAGCCTCGGAGCATGGCCGAACTCCACGAGCTCACCGCTCTCGCCCTCTGGCAGGAACTGCAGGCGGGCAGGGTCTCACCCAGGGAACTCGCCTCCCACTACCTCGACCGGATCGACAGGCTCAACCCGCAGCTCGGCGCCTTCGTCACGGTCACCAGGGAGAACGCGCTGGCGCGCGCCGACCGGCTCGCCTCCGAGGTGCCGAAGACCGCACCGCTCTGGGGCCTGCCGTCGGGCGACAAAGACCTGTGGATGCGCGCAGGAGTCCGCACGGGGTTCGGCTCGCGGCTGCTGGCCGATTTCGTCCCTGACACCTCGGACGAGATCGTCGAGACGCTGGATGCGGCGGGCGCAGTCAGCCTCGGCAAGACGAACGCCCCCGAATTCGGCCTCCCCGCATACACCGAGTCGCTCGCGGCCCCTCCCGCCAGGAACCCGTGGGACCCGTCGCTCGGCTCCGGCGGTTCCAGCGGAGGGGCGGCCGTCGCCGTCGCCAGCGGGATGCTCCCGTTCGCGCCAGGCTCCGACGGCGGCGGTTCGGTGCGCATCCCCGCCGCCGCCTGCGGCCTGGTCGGTCTGAAGCCGACGCGCGGGCTCGTCCCAGCAGGCAGCGGCATCGACTCGCTCGCCGGCCTGGTGGTCGACGGCCCGCTCGCACGCACCACGGCCGATGCAGCCCTCCTCCTCGACGGGATGATCGCCAAGCGCGACGGCCGCATCGACCACCACTACACGCTGCGCGCCCCGTACGACGACGACGGCCCCTTCCTCGGCACAGCCGTGCGCGGGGAGGGCCGCTTCCAGCTCGGCGTCATGACGACCTCGGCCTGGGACGACGCATACGAGATCGTCATCGCCCAGGAGGCCAGGGCGGCGCTCGACGCAGCAGTGGATGCGTTCACCGCGATGGGCCACGGAATAGAGGAGACCGCGCTCGTCTCCGACCCGACGTACGCGCCGGCGTTCCGCACGATCTGGCAGGCGGGCGCAGCGCGCATCCCGGCGGAGGGCGAAGCGGAGAACCTGCTCGAACCGCTCACGAAGTGGCTGCTCGGCAAGGGGAGGGCGATCAGCGCGAGGGAGCTGAGCGAAGCGCTCTCGGCACTCACCGCGTACGAGCGCTCCCTCATCCGGCAGCTCTCGTCGTTCGACGCCGTGCTCACCCCGGCGATGGCCATGACCCCGCGCCCCGTCGGCTGGTACGACCAGGAGGACGGCGAGCGGAACTTCGAGCAGCAGGTGCAGTACACCCCGTTCACGTCGATGCTGAACGTCTCCGGGCTCCCGGCGATCGTGCTGCCCATCCTGCAGACCGACGACGGCCTGCCGATGGGCGTGCAGCTCATCGGCCGTCCAGGCGGGGAACGCACCCTGCTGTCGCTCGCCGCCCAGCTCGAACGGAAAGTGCGCTGGCAGCTCCGATACCCGCCGGTCTGGTGACCGGCGTACGATGACCGGCGTGAGCGTGGACGACTCGTTCGGTCCTGCACTCGGCGAAGCGTCGCGGCTCGCCGAGCGGTGGCTCGACGGCGTCCGCGACGGCAGCATCCCGGCCACGGCGACCATCGACCAGGTCAAGGATGCGCTCGGCAGGAGCATCCAGGATCGCGGAGACGACGCGACGACGGTGCTGCGCCGGATGGGCGACGCCATCGAGCCCGGGCTGCTCAGGATGCACTCTCCGCGCTTCCACGGCTGGGTGATCGGGGGTGCGCATCCCGTCGCGCTCGCCGCCGACTGGCTGGTGTCCGCCTGGGACCAGAACGCGACGCTGCGCACGGTGACGCCCGGAGTGGTCGCGGCGGAGGAGCTGGCGGGGGAGTGGATCGTCGAGCTGCTCGGTCTCCCGCCCGCCGCGGAGGCCGGATTCGTGACAGGCGCGACGATGGCGAACTTCGTCGGGATCGTCACGGCCCGCGACCACGTGCTGCGCGAGGCGGGATGGGACGTCGCTGCGGACGGCCTCTCCGGTGGTCCGCGCGTGCGGTTCGTCGCCGGTGCGGAACGGCATGGCTCCCTTGACGAGGCCGGCCGGTTCGCCGGGCTCGGCGCAGCGCAGCTCGTGGACGCCGACGACGAGGGCAGGATGCGGGTGGATGCGCTGCGCGAGACGCTCGCGGAAGGCGACGGGCCGACCATCGTCTGCCTGCAGGCAGGCAACGTCCACTCCGGTGCGTTCGACCCCATCGCCGACGCCGTGGAGGTCGCGCACGCCGCCGGTGCCTGGGTGCACATCGACGGGGCGTTCGGGCTGTGGGCCGCAGCGTCGCCGCGGCTGCGTCACCTGACGGAGGGGATGGCGGCGGCCGACTCCTGGGCGACGGACGCGCACAAGACACTCAACGTGCCGTACGACTGCGGCATCGCGATCGTCGCGCATCCCGAGCTGCTGCACGCGTCGTTCGCGCAGCACGCCGCGTACCTGACGGCGACGGAGGTGGGCTCCGATCCGAACGACAGGGTGCCGGAGCTGTCCAGGCGCGCCCGCGGGGTGCCGGCGTACGCGGCGCTCGCCCAGCTCGGGCGGCACGGGGTGGCCGAACTGGTGGAGCGGTTGGCGGACGCGGCCGACGAGCTCCGGGCGCGGCTCTCCGAGCTGCCGGAGGTGCGCATCCTGAACGACGTGGTGTTCACGCAGGTCTGCGCGACGTTCGGCAGCGACGAGCGCACGCGCGCCGTGACCGGCGAGCTGGCGCGCGACGGCGTCGCCTTCGGCTCTCCGTCGCACTGGCACGGGCGCGACGTGCTGCGCTTCTCGGTGAGCAACTGGCTCACCGACCGCGCGGAGGCCCGGCGCACCGCTGCCGCCGTCGCCGACGCCCTCACGCGCATCCCGTAGCCTGGCGGCCGGATGCCGGCGGGGGATGCCGGCGGGGATGCCGGCGGGCGATGTCTGGGGTGGTGCCGGAGCTAGTTGACCGGCCCTGTGTACTTCTCGCCTGGACCCTTGCCGAGCTCATCGGGGATGGGGGACGCCTCGCGGAAGGCGAGCTGCAGGGAGCGCAGGCCGTCGCGGAGGCTGCGGGCGTGCTGGTCGCCGAGGTGCGCCGCGCTCGCGGTGACCAGGCCGGCGAGGGCGTCGATGAGCTTGCGGGCCTCGTCGAGGTCGGTCTGCGCATCCGGGTCGTCGGCGAGGCCGCACTTGACCGCGGCGGCGCTCATCAGGTGCACCGCGGTGGTCGTGATGACCTCGACGGCGGGGACTTCGGAGATGTCGCGGGTGGCCGCGCTGACGTCGTCGGAGTCGTCGAAGACGTGGGATGTGTCGCTCACTGCTTTCCTCTGTTAGAATCGTTCGGGCTCCGGGACTTCTGTCTCGGTACGAAAGTGGAGATTCCTCCCACCCGCGCTTGACCGCTTGACTAGGTTACCGGGTTGTTGCACTCCGCCAACGCGCGCAAGCGCGGGGGTAGACAGGGTGCTGTACCAGGCCTGCGAGAAATCGCAGGAATGCGTTGGTGCGTGGAAAATCCTCTTTCGCCGGTGTCGTCACCCGACGAGATCGCGGCCGCGAAGTATCGCTTGATCAGAGGAGAAAAGCATCAGCGATCCCCGTACCAATGACCGTATCCGCGTCCCGGAAGTTCGACTTGTCGGCCCCAGCGGAGAGCAGGTCGGCGTCGTCAAAATCGAGGTCGCCCTCCGTCTCGCGCAGGAAGCAGACCTGGATCTGGTTGAGGTTGCTCCCAACTCCAAGCCGCCTGTCGCGAAGATCATGGACTACGGCAAGTTCAAGTACGAGGCTGCGCAGAAGGCGAAGGAAGCCCGGCGCAACCAGGCGAACACCATCCTCAAAGAGGTGCGGTTCCGCCTCAAGATCGACAAGCACGACTACGAGACGAAGCGCAAGCGCGCCGAAGGCTTCCTGAAGGCCGGCGACAAGGTGAAGGCGATGATCCTGTTCCGGGGTCGCGAGCAGTCGCGACCCGACCAGGGCGTCCGTCTCCTCCAGCGTTTCGCAGAAGATGTCGCCGAGTTCGGCTCGGTGGAATCCAACCCGACCATCGACGGTCGAAACATGGTCATGGTCATCGGCCCTCTGAAGAACAAGTCAGAGGCCAAGGCCGAGGCCAACGCACAACGTGCCGCCACGAAAGCGCGGGCCCAGGGCCGCGACACCGAGGTGGTTGCTGACGCAGACGACTCTGCTCAGTCCGAAGAGAGTTCGCCCGCCGAGGCGACGAACGAGGAGAAATAATGCCCAAGCAGAAGACCCACTCCGGGGCCAAGAAGCGCTTCAAGATCACCGGCAGCGGCAAGGTCATGAAGCAGCAGGCCGGTATGCGCCACAACCTGGAGGTCAAGTCCAGCGACCGCAAGCGTCGCCTCAACCAGGAGCAGGTCGTTCCCGAGGTGGATGCCAAGGTCATCCGCCGCATGCTCGGCAAGTAACCCCACCCGACTTTTTTAAGGAAGTAAAGAAGACATGGCAAGAGTAAAAAGGGCGGTCAACGCTCACAAGAAGCGTCGGGTCATCCTCGAGCGTGCCGAGGGCTACCGCGGACAGCGTTCGCGCCTCTACCGCAAGGCCAAGGAGCAGGTCACTCACTCGCTGGTCTACAGCTACCGTGACCGCCGTGCGCGCAAGGGCGACTTCCGTCGTCTGTGGATCCAGCGCATCAACGCCGCGAGCCGCGCCAACGGCCTCACCTACAACCGTCTGATCCAGGGTCTGGGTCTCGCGGGCGTCGAGGTCGACCGTCGCATCCTCGCCGAGCTGGCCGTCAACGAGCCCGCCACCTTCGCGGCTCTGGTGCAGACCGCCAAGAAGGCCCTCCCCGCCGACACCTCGGCGCCGAAGGCTGCTGCGTAACCCGCACTCACCACCGTCAGAACCCGGTCGACCTCGCGTCGGCCGGGTTCTTGCGTTTCCGCGCCGTCGAGTCCGAAGTTGTTCACACCAGGCAGCGGCGTGTCGCCTGAACAACTTCAGGCTCGATGATGCGGGGACGGGCCCTAAGCTGGGGACATGCTTGACAACCCGCGCTCACCGCGCGTTCGGGCCGTTGCCAAACTCGCGAAGCGCGCCGCCAGGGCCGAGACAGGGCTGTTCCTCCTCGAAGGACCGCAGGCGGTGGCAGAAGCGCTGTCGTTCCGCCCCGAGCTCGTGGTCGAGCTCTACGCGACGCCGACGGCGCTCGAACGATACAGCGACATCGCCCAGACAGCCGTCGACGCCGGTGTCGACGTAGAGTTCGTCACCGAGCAGGTGCTGGATGCGATGGCCGACACGGTCACGCCGCAGGGCTTCGTCTCCGTGTGCCGTCAGTTCCCCACCTCGGTGAAGGACATCTTCGCCGACCGGCCTCGGCTGGTCGCGATCCTCGAAGAGGTGCGCGACCCTGGCAACGCGGGAACGATCATCCGCGCCGCCGACTCCGCGGGGGCCGATGCCGTCGTGCTGACCGGGCGCACGGTCGACCTCTACAACCCGAAGGTGGTCCGCTCGACCACCGGCTCGCTCTTCCACGTCCCCGTCGCGGTCGGCGCCAGTCTCGACGACGTCGTGCAGCGCGCCCACGGCGCCGGTCTGCAGGTGCTCGCGGCCGACATCAAGGGAGAGGACCTGCTCGCAGCGCGCACGGACGGGCAGCTCGCCCAGCCCACCGTGTGGGTGTTCGGAAACGAGGCGCGCGGTCTGGCGGACGACCTGCTGCATTTGGTCGACCGCGTCGTGACGGTGCCGATCTACGGCCGCGCAGAGTCGATGAACCTGGCCACCGCAGCGAGCGTGTGCCTCTACGAGTCCGCGTTCGCGCAGCGTTCGGCCGACATCCTGGACTGAGCCGACTGGATCGAGCTGACTGGGCTGAGCCGTCTCGGCCCAGCCGGCCCAGCCGGCCCGGCCGACCGCCGCGCGAGCGGCCGTCAGTGCGCGATGACCGGCTCGTTCGGCTCCTGCGCATCCGCGGAGACGGGGGCGCCTCCGGGGTTCCCGAGCGACGCTCCGTTCCCGCGGCGGCGGTAGAGCAGGCCGGAGAGGATCGCTCCGAAGACGAAGAACCCTGCTCCCCACCAGTACGCGGTGGCGTAGCTGTGCACGGCGGCCTCTGCTGCGACGGACGCGGTCGGCGGCAGGTGCGACGCCACGTAGTTCGTGGCCGCCGTCGCGGCGAGCGTGTTGAGCAGTGCAGTGCCGATCGAGCCGCCGACCTGCTGGCTGGTGTTCACCATCGCCGACGCGACACCGGCGAAGTGCCTGTCGACGCCGAGGGTCGCGGTCTGGATGGCCGCAGGCATGATCGAGCCCATGCCGGTGCCGAGGATCATCAGAGCGGGCAGCACGTCGGACGCGTAGTTCGCCGTGACGCCGAGGTGGGTGAGGTAGACCATCCCGACCGCGGCGATGGTCATGCCGATCGGCACCATCACCTTCGGCCCGAACCTGGGCACGAAGATGTTGGTCGAGAGCTGAGCGGCGATCACCAGCATCACGATCATCGGCAGGAAGCCGAGCCCGGTCTGGATCGGGGTGAACCTGAGCGTGGTCTGCAGGTAGTAGGTGACGAACAGGAAGATGCCGAACATCCCTGCGCCGGCGATCAGGATCGACGAGTACGACGCCCCTCGGTTGCGGTCGAGCACGATCGACAGCGGCAGCAGGGGATGCGCGGCCCTGCGCTGCCAGAGCACGAACGCGATCAGCAGCACGGCCGAGGTGGCGAGCAGGCCCCAGCTCTGCGGGGAGTCCCAGCCGTCCGTCTCCGCGTTGGAGAAGCCGTAGACGAGGCTGAACAGCGCGCCGGAGACCAGGATCGTGCCTGGCACGTCGAGCTTCGGCCGAGGGCCGGAGCGGGCGACGCTGCTCACGAAGATGCTGGCGCCGATGACGGCGACGATCGCGATGACGACGTTGATGTAGAGGTTCCAGCGCCAGTCGAGCTGTTCGGTGAGGAATCCGCCGAGGAGCAGGCCGACCGCGCCGCCGGCTCCCGCGATGGCGCCGAAGATGCCGAACGCGCGCGCACGCTCCTTGGGGATCGTGAACGTCGTGGTGAGCACGGCGAGGGCGGTCGGGGCGAGGAGTGCGCCGAACGCGCCCTGCAGCGCCCTGGCTCCCACGAGCATCCCGAAGGTGCCTGCCGCGCCGCCGAGAGCCGACGCCCCTGCGAAGCCGATGAGGCCGATGATGAAGGCGCGTTTGCGGCCGATGAGGTCGGAGAGCCTGCCGCCGAACAGCAGGAGGCTGCCGAAGGCGAGGGAGTATGCGGTGACGATCCACTGGCGGTCGGCGTTGCTGAAGCCGAGGTCGGCCTGTGCCGACGGGAGGGCGATGTTCACGACCGTGGAGTCGAGGACGACCATGAGCTGCGCGAGGGCGACGGTGACGAGCGTCCACCAGCGGCGGGTCGAAACGGGAGGGGGATTCTGCGACATGGAGGTCAGCATATACGAAACTAACGAGTTCCGGATCTCCCGAGTTCTAAAATTAACCTTACAATGGTCTGGATGCACAGCCACAACACGAAGGGAGCCGCAATGACGCAGCTCGACACCGTTGACGAAACGCGGACGGCGCCCGCGAAGCTGGGCCGCAAACGCGACCACACCCGCGACCCGGAGATCATGGCGGCCGCCCTCGATGTCCTGGCGGAGACCGGATACGAGCGGATGACCATGGACATGGTCGCCGCACGGGCCAAGGCGGGGAAGGCGACCGTCTACCGCAGGTGGGGGTCGAAGGCCGAGCTGGTCATCGAGGCCGTCGCCTGCATGAAGAAGGTCGACATCGACCCGGAGACCCTGCCGGACACCGGCACGCTGCGCGGCGACATGCTCGCGATGATCAAACCGCACAGCCTCGAAGACGCGGAGAAGAAGCTGCGCGTGATGGCCGGGCTGATCTCGATGCTCGCACAGGACCCCGATCTCGCGGAAGCGGTGAACGCCGCGATCGTCGAGCCCCGCGCATCCGTCAACAGGTTCTTCATGCGCAGGGCGATCGAGCGGGGCGAGATCGCGGCGGACTGCGACGTCGAAACGCTCTCGCTCGTGACGCCGTCGATGGCGTCGTACCGCACGCTCATCCTGCACAAGCCGGTGGACAGGGAGTTCCTCATCTCGCTGATCGACGGAGTGCTGCTGCCTGCGGTCGGGCTGGCCGAGCAGCAGGGGAGCGCTCGCTAGGCGTCGTGCTCGGCTAGCCGGGTCGAGGGCGGTCGGTTCCGGATGGGGACGTGGGGCCCACGGTGCTTGTGGGTCACGCCGGTTCCGTGAAGAGCGCACTCGCGTGTCCCCAGAACCCGGCCGCGGCCGCGGGGGATCTCTTGCGGGCGATACCTGCTCGTCGGCCCCGAACTGATCCGTGACAGGAGCAGCTTCACGCTTCCGGGGTCGGGATTCCGTATCTGACAGTGTCACGTTTGATATAATGGCGTGTCTATGGTGACCGGGATCAGTCCGTCATGCCGTGGGTTCGGGTTCGGGTTCGGGTTCGGGTTCGTCGGCGGGCGTGGCGGGAGCGGAGAGATGTGCGAGTAGTCGGACGAGTGGTGAGCGCTGCCCTGCTGGGCGTCGCGCTGATTGCAGGTCTGTCCTCTTGTTCGTTGATTGGAGATCGCCTAATGCCACCAGATCCTCCCGTTCGGGACCAGCAGCGCGCGTCCGCGCTCTATTTCCGTGACGAGTACCAACCGAACGTCGAAGAGGTCCGGTTCACCCAGGACGGCAGTCGTGGGGGACTCGGTGCGTCGTGGAGTGTGAACGCGATCGCAACAATCGAGGGCCGTGAGTACTACGTGATCATCAGCCCCGACCTCGGCCCCGCGTTCGTAGGCGGCACCGGTACGCCTCCTGAAGCGCCGACGCCTGCTCCGCATCTTCCTTTGACGGTGGTCTATAGCGATGGAACGTCGGAGGTGATCGAGTGACGACGGCCGAGCAGTACAGGGACCTTGCCAACGAGGTATACCGAGTGGATCGTTTGATCCGAGACCCTCCGCTGGCCGTCGGTGAGGAGTTCCGCGTCGGCAGCGGCGACCACACGCAGAAGTATCGGGTGATCGATACCGAGGATCATGCGGCGAATGGTTTTCAGGCGATGGCAGTTGTTCCCGTGGTGGGTGGAGTGCCGGACATGTCGCAGATTGTGGTGTCGTTTGCGGGCACGAATCCGGATCATCGAGCTGATGTTTTGGCGGATGTCGAGACGATTGTCGGGGGTGCGCAGGGTCCTATGTCGCAGGTGCTTGACGCGCAGTTCTTCGCCGATCGGGTGAGTGATTCGTATCCGGGATCGTCGGTGTCGACGGTGGGGCATTCGCTGGGTGGGTTCCTGGCGTTGCTGGTGGCGGCGGAGCGCGACTGGGGCGCGATGACGTTCAACGGGCCGGACCCATGGGAGTTTCTGTCTCCCACGGCGAAGAAGCGGTTGGAGGCCGACCAGAAAGCGGGCCGGTTGCGGGTGCGCAACTACGTGAACGAGTGGGATCTCATCGGCAACCTCTACGGCAACCGGACCGGCGCGGCCGTTTTCGTGTCCGACACGCGGGGCCGGTCGACGTTGAAGTATCACGACATCGGCGAGGATGGCGCGTTCAAGTTCAACCCGGATGGTTCGATCAAGCGTGCTGGGGCGACAGGCAAACAGTTCGAACACATTCTCGCGAACGTCGTCGATACGCTCCTTCCCGGCGCGTCGACAGTGGTGTCTCCCGCCCTGCTGATGCTGGCCGGGATCGCCCGCAGCCCGGTGGCGATGAGATCGTTGGCGAAGAACACGTCCGGGGCTCTCGTGGCGGTCAACACGGTTGCCGCTCTCGGCCTCGCGGCGAGTATCGGCGGCATGGTGAGCGCGCTGACCCAGATCACGCAGGCCAACGGTCGCATCATTCCCCGGATGGAGGCGGAATTGCTCGCGGCGAAGAACGCCGCCGCCCTCCTACCCACGATCACCGCGTACGACATCGAACGCTGCATCGACAAGCACCGCCTGCACGTCCACCAGAACGTCGACGTGGACGCCGTGAGCGAGGTCGACGAACGGGTCGACCGCCACATCGTGCGGGTCGCACAACTCAGCCACGGCATCACCCAAGCTGTGCGCCACACCATGGAACAGGATGCGCACTGGGCGATGACCTTCGGACTCGACCGGTAGACGAAGCGTCTCATCCCGGGGAACCACGGCAAGCGCGGCCCACTAAACTTGGGTCTCGTGTCTGAAACCTCCGAAATCTCCGAAGCCTCCGTCGAGGCGGCGGTCGCGTCGGCTCTCGCGGCGATCGACGCCGCGGCCGACTCGGCGGCTCTCAAGGTCGTGCGCGCAGAGCACACGGCCGAAGGATCGCCGCTCGCTCGCCTGAACGCCGCCATCCGCTCCGTCCCGAACGACCAGAAGGCCTCGGCCGGAAAGCTGGTCGGGCAGGCGAGAGGCACGGTCAACCAGGCATTCGCGGCCAAGGAGGCCGAGATCGAGCGCGCGGAGAACGAGGCCCGTCTGGCCGATGAGGCGCTCGACGTCACCGCTCTCCCGTCGCGCTGGACGCCGGGAGCCCGCCACCCGCTGTCGCTGCTGCAGGAGCGCATCGCCGACGTGTTCGTCGGCATGGGCTGGGAACTCGCGGAGGGCCCTGAGCTCGAGAGCGAGTGGTACAACTTCGACGCGCTCAACTTCGACGAGGACCACCCCGCGCGCGCCATGCAGGACACCTTCTTCGTCGAGCCGACGAACGCGCACCTCGTGATGCGCACGCACACCTCTCCCGTGCAGCTGCGCGCGCTTCTCGGAAACGACCTTCCGGTGTACCGCATCGCGCCAGGCCGCGTGTTCCGCACCGACGAGTTCGACGCGACGCACCTGCCCGTCTTCCACCAGACCGAGGGCATCGCCGTCGACAAGGGACTGACGATGGCGCACCTGCGCGGCACGCTCGACCACTTCGTCAAGACGCTGTTCGGCGACGAGGCGAAGGTGCGCCTGCGCCCCAACTACTTCCCGTTCACCGAGCCGAGCGCCGAGCTCGACCTCTGGCACCCCACCTTCAAGGGCGGAGCGCGCTGGATCGAGTGGGGCGGCTGCGGCATGGTCAACCCCAACGTGCTGCGCTCCGCGGGGATCGACCCTGAGGTGTACTCGGGCTTCGCGTTCGGGATGGGCGTCGAGCGGGCGCTGATGTTCCGCAACGACGTCAAAGACATGCGTGACATGGCCGAGGGCGATGTCCGGTTCTCTCAGCAGTTCGGAATGGTGGTCTGATGCGCGTCCCCCTGAGTTGGCTCGGCGAGTACGTCGACCTCGAGCCGGGAACAACGCCGGAAGAGGTCCACGCGGCCCTCGTCTCCGTCGGTCTCGAAGAGGAAGAGATCCATTCGTTCGAGATCTCCGGTCCCGTCGTGGTCGGCGAGGTGCTCGACTTCATCGAGGAGCCGCAGACCAACGGCAAGACCATCCGTTGGTGCCAGGTGCGGGTCGCGCCAGACGGTGAGAAGGCGGCGGACGGCGGGGACGCCGTGCACGGCATCGTCTGCGGCGCCCGCAACTTCTTCCCCGGCGACAAAGTGGTGGTGACTCTGCCTGGCTCCGTCCTGCCAGGCCCGTTCCCGATCGCCGCTCGCAAGACCTACGGCCACGTCTCGGACGGCATGATCGCCTCCGCCCGCGAGCTCGGGCTCGGCGACGAGCACGACGGCATCCTGCGCCTGGCCACGCTCGGGCTCGACCCGGAGGTCGGCGCCGACGCGATCTCCCTGCTCGGTCTCGACGACACCGCCGTCGAGGTCAACGTGACGCCCGACCGTGGATACGCGTTCTCGATCCGCGGCATCGCGCGCGAGTACTCGCACGCCACAGGAGCAGCGTTCCGCGACCCCGCCGACGCGGCCGGCGTCCTGCCCACCGGCGCGCACGCGCACGGGTTCAGCGTCGCCATCGACGACCGCGCCCCGATCCGCGGCCGCTCCGGCGCGACGGTGTTCGTGACCCGCGTCGTCCGCGACGTCGAAGGCTCGCGCCCGACGCCGGCGTGGATGATCGCCAGGCTCAAGCTCGCCGGCATCCGCTCCATCTCGCTCGTCGTCGACATCACCAACTACGTGATGCTCGAACTCGGCCAGCCCATCCACGGCTACGACCTCGACAAGCTGCGCGGCGGCATCGTCGTGCGCAGGGCGCACGCCGGCGAGACCCTGGTGACGCTGGACGACCAGACGCGCACGCTGGACGAGGAAGACCTCGTGATCACCGACGACTCAGGGCCGATCGGCCTCGCGGGCGTGATGGGCGGCGCATCCACTGAGATCGGCGCGGACACCAGCAACGTGCTGGTCGAGGCCGCCAACTTCGACCCGGTGTCGATCGCCCGCACGGCGCGCAGGCACAAGCTGCCGAGCGAGGCGTCCAAGCGCTTCGAGCGCGGCGTCGACCCGCGCGTCGCCGTCGCGGCGGCGGGCCGCGTCGTGCAGCTCCTCGAACAGCTCGCCGGCGGCCATGCCGACGAGCTCGGCTCTGTGCTCGACGCCGCGGAGGCGCCCGAGGCCATCCGCCTGCCAGGCACGTACATCGCCTCGCTCGTCGGCGTCGCGTTCACCGACGACGAGGTGCGCGGAGCGCTCGCCGAGATCGGCGGAGCCGTGTCGGAGGACGGAGCCGACCTGCTCGTGGTCCCTCCGACCTGGCGCCCCGACCTGCGCGACAAGTCCGACCTCGCGGAGGAGGTGGCGCGCATCGTCGGCTACGACCGCATCCCGTCGGTGCTGCCCGTCGCGCCTCCCGGCCGGGGGCTGACCCGCGAGCAGAAGCTGCGTCGCGCCGTGGTGCAGACGCTGGCCGACAACGGGGCGACGGAGATCCTCGCGTTCCCGTTCGTCAGCGAGAAGGCGAACGACCTGTTCGGTTCGCCCGTCGCCGGCGGCGTTCCGGCGGTCAAGCTGGCGAATGCCCTGGATGCGACGGCCCCGTACCTGCGCACCGCTCTGCTCCCCGGCCTGGTCGACGTTGCGAAGCGCAACCTCGCCCGCGGCCTGGTCGACCTGAGCATCTACGAGCTCGGCACGGTCTTCCGTCCGTCCGGCGACGCCATCGGCAGCGAGACGCTCCCGCTCGGGGCGGCACTTCCGTCCGATGAGGTCCTCGCAGGGCTCAACGCCGGCATCCCCGCCCAGCCGAGGCACCTCGCCGGTCTCGTGCTCGGCCACGCCGTGCTCAAGCAGCCCGGTCAGGATGCCATCGCGGCCGGTATCGCGGACGCACTCACCATGGTCGCGCAGACGGCAGCAGCGCTCGGCCTGGAGGTCGAGCCCGTGCAGAGCACGCACCAGGCGATGCACCCCGGTCGCACGGCTCAGCTCGTCGCCAGGGGCGCGGACGGCGTCGGCGTGCCTGTCGGCTACGCGGGCGAGCTGCTTCCCTCCCTGGCGGAAGAACTCGACCTGCCGCGCGTGGTGGCCGTGTTCGAGCTCGACCTGGATGCGCTGATCGCTGTCGCTCCCGCCGACATCGTCGCAGGCACGATCGCCGGATTCCCGGCCGCCACCCAGGACCTCTCGCTCGTCGTTCAGCAGGTGATCCCGGCCGGCGACGTGAAGCGAGCTGTGCAGGACGGCGCTGGGCCGCTGCTGGAGCACATCCGGCTGGTCGACGACTACCGCGGCCAGGGCATCCCGACCGGAAGCAAGAGCCTGACCTTCGCGCTGCGCTTCCGCGCAGAGGACCGCACGCTCACCGCAGCGGAGGCCACAGAGGCCAAGCTGGCCGGTGCCGCACGTGCGGGCGAGCTGTTCGGAGCCCACATCCGCGAGTGAAAAGCGGCGCGCTCCTCGTGCGAAAAGCGCGGTCCCACTCGTTGGGGCCGCGCTTTTTGCACGAATCGTGCGCCAGAGCGCCTGCCGGCGGGGACGGCGAGGAGGAAGGGCGTGCGGGCGATTGGTGGGGCGCGGGCGCGGGACGATAGGGTTGCCCCATGCTTTCAGTTCGGTGCAGTGAGGACACGCGCTCGGCTTCTGCCGCCCGCGCCATGCGCCGACGCCTCCGCGACCGCCGAATCTAGGCGGCGCTGGCGCGACCCTTGTGCGAGGGGACCGTGGGTGCCGCCTTCATCGAGGCCCCTGTCGTCCACTCAATAAGGTAGAAGCATGACTTTCCAGGTAGCCGTAGCCGGAGCATCCGGTTATGCGGGCGGAGAGCTCCTGCGGATTCTCGCCGGTCACCCCGACTTCGAGATCCGCACCGTCACGGCGCATCAGAACGCCGGACAGCCGCTCATCGCCCACCAGCCCCATCTCCGTTCCCTCAGCCACCTCACGCTCGTCGAGTCGACCGCGGAGAACCTCTCCGGTCACGACGTGGTGTTCCTCGCCCTCCCGCACGGCAAGTCCGGCGAGATCGCCGCCCAGCTCCCCGCCGACACGCTCGTCGTCGACTGCGGCGCGGACCATCGGCTCGAGAGCCCAGAGTCGTGGGCGGCGTTCTACGGCGGCGAGTACTTCGGCTCGTGGGCGTACGGCGTCCCCGAACTGCCGCTCGGCACTGCGCAGGACGGGTTCGGCAAGCAGCGGGATGCGCTGGCCGGGGCCACCAGGATCGCCGCCCCCGGCTGCAACGCCAGCGCCGTCTCGCTCGCCCTCGCGCCCGGCATCGCTGCCGGGCTGATCGAGGAGGAGGACATCGTCGCCGTCCTCGCAGTCGGCCCGTCCGGCGCTGGCAAGAGCCTCAAGCCGATGTACCTGGCGAGCGAGATCCTCGGCTCGGCCAACCCGTACGCGGTCGGTGGAACGCACAGGCACATCCCGGAGATCCAGCAGAACCTGCGGAAGGCCGGGGCCGCGCATCCCACGGTGTCGTTCACGCCGGTGCTCGTGCCGATGTCGCGGGGCATCCTGGCCACGTCGACCGCGCGCCTCAAGCCGGGAGTAACGGCCGAGCAGGTGCAGCAGGCGTGGGAGGCGGCGTACGCGGGCGAGACCTTCGTGCAGGTGCTTCCAGCGGGAACCGTTCCGCGCACCGCTGACGTGCTCGGCGCGAACACCGCGCTGATCGGCGTCGCAGTCGACCACGAGGCCGGTCGTGTCGTCACGGTCCTTGCTCTCGACAATCTCTACAAGGGGACGGCCGGAGCGGCCATCCAGTCGGCCAACATCGCCCTGGGTCTCGACGAGACCGCGGGCCTGACCGTGAACGGAGTGGCACCGTGAGCGTCACAGCAGCATCCGGATTCGCCGCAGCGGGAGTCGCCGCCGGCCTCAAGGCCAGCGGGAAGCGCGACGTCGCGCTCGTGCAGAACCTCGGCCCGCTCAACGCGGCGGCCACGGTGTTCACCACCAACAGGTGCCAGGCCAACCCTGTGATCTGGAGCAGGGAGGTCATCAAGGACGGCGTTGTCTCCGCGATCGTCCTCAACTCCGGTGGCGCCAACTGCTACACCGGCGCACAGGGCTTCCAGACCACGCACGCCACGGCCGAGGCCGTCGGCGAGCGGCTCGGCGTCTCGGCCGGAGACGTCCTCGTCTGCTCGACCGGCCTGATCGGCGACCAGCTCGACCTCGGCAAGCTCACCGCCGGGGTCGCAGCGGCCAGCGCAGCGCTCGCTGCGGATGCCGGCTCTGCAGACGCGGGGCTCGCCGCCGCTGAGGCCATCATGACAACCGACACCATCCCGAAGCAGGCGGAGCACCGCTCACCTGCAGGGTGGACGGTCGGCGGCATGGCGAAGGGAGCCGGGATGCTCGCGCCCGGCCTCGCCACGATGCTCGTCGTCATCACGACGGACGCCGTGCTCGACTCCGCCCAGCTGGATGCGGCGCTCAGGACGGCGACCCGCGTCACCTTCGACAGGCTCGACTCCGACGGCTGCATGTCGACGAACGACACGGTCGCGCTGCTCGGCTCCGGCGCGAGCGGCGTCGCAGCGGACGAGAGCGAGTTCGCGGCAGCACTCACCGAGGTGTGCCGCAGCCTGGCAGAGCAGTTGCAGGCCGACGCCGAGGGCGCATCCCACGACATCGCCATCGAGGTGGTCAACGCGGCCAGCGAGGACGACGCCGTGACGGTCGGACGGGCCGTCTCCCGCAGCAACCTGTTCAAGGCCGCGATCTTCGGCAACGACCCCAACTGGGGCCGTGTGCTCGCTGCGGTGGGCACGACCGATGCCGAGTTCGACCCGTACGGCATCGACGTGGCGATCAACGGCATCCAGATCTGCACGGCGGGGGAGCCTGACCAGCCGCGCGAGCTCGTCGACCTCACGCCGCGCGCCGTGCACATCCTGATCGACCTGCACGCAGGCGACCAGGCGGCGACGATCCTGACCAACGACCTCACGCACGACTACGTGCACGAGAACAGTGCGTACGCGAGCTGACATGAGCGACGAGACGACCGCACCAGACGCCGCAGAGACGGGCGCCGCAGAGACCGCAGAGCGGCGCGACGCCACCGCGAAAGCCGAGACCCTCATCGAGTCGCTTCCCTGGCTGAAGCGCTTCCACGATCAGATCATCGTCGTGAAGTTCGGCGGGAACGCGATGGTCAGCGAGGAGTTGCAGCACGCGTTCGCCGAGGACATGGTCTACCTGCGCTACGCGGGCATCCGCCCTGTCGTCGTGCACGGAGGAGGGCCGCAGATCTCCGCGATGCTCGACAGGCTCGGCATCGAGTCGGAGTTCCGCGGCGGCTACCGGGTGACGACGCCGGAGGCGATGGATGTGGTGCGCATGGTGCTCACCGGCCAGATCAACCGGGAGCTCGTCAGCAGCATCAACAAGCACGGGCCGCTCGCGGCTGGGATCTCCGGTGAGGACGCCGGGCTGTTCCAGGGGCGCAAGCGCGGCACGGTCGTCGACGGCGTCGAGGTCGACCTCGGACTCGTCGGCGACGTGATCGGCGTGAACCCCGAGGCGGTGCACGCCCAGCTCGACGCCGGGCGCATCCCTGTGGTGTCGTCGATCGCGCCGGACATCGACGATCCAGGGCACTCGCTCAACGTCAACGCGGATGCGGCTGCCGCAGCGCTCGCCGTCGCGCTCGGCGCCGCGAAGCTCGTCATCCTGACCGACGTCGCCGGCCTGTACAGCGACTGGCCGAACCGCGACTCGCTGCTGTCCAAGATCGACGCATCCGAGCTGCGTGCCCTGCTGCCGTCGCTCGAGTCCGGCATGATCCCGAAGATGTCCGCCTGCCTGGATGCCGTCGACGGCGGCGTCGCGAAGGCCGCGATCATCGACGGGCGCATCCCGCACTCGATCCTGCTCGAAGTCTTCACCCAATCGGGGATCGGAACGGAGGTGGTGCCATCGTGAGCACCAGCACGACCACGGACTGGACCGACCGGTTCGGCCACACCATGATGCGCACCCTCGCAACGCCCAAGCTGATGCTGGCGCGCGGGGACGGCTGCCGCGTCTGGGACGTCGACGGCAACGAGTACCTCGACTTCCTCGCGGGGATCGCCGTCAACTCGCTCGGCCACGCGCATCCCATGCTGGTGGATGCGGTCAGCCGCCAGATCGCGACCCTCGCGCACGTCTCCAACTACTTCGCGACCCCGCCGCAGCTCGAGCTCGCCGAGCGGCTCACCAGGATCACCGGCGCGGGCGACGCAGGCCGCGTGTACTTCTGCAACTCGGGAGCAGAGGCGAACGAAGCGGCGTTCAAGCTGGCGCGGCTGAACAGGTCGGGCGGGCACCGCACCCGCGTGCTCGCGCTGAACAACGCGTTCCACGGCCGCACGATGGGGTCGCTCGCGCTCACCGGCAAGCCGCCGATGCGCGAGGCGTTCGAGCCGCTTCCTGCCGGAGTCGAGCACATCGACACGACGATCGAGGCGCTGGAAGCCGCGATCGACGACAGGGTGGCCGCGCTCTTCATCGAGCCGATCAAGGGCGAGGCAGGGGTCATCGACCTGCCTGCCGGGTTCTTGAAGCGTGCAAGGGAGCTGACGGAGCAGCACGGCGTGCTGCTCGTCATCGACGAGATCCAGACCGGGGTCGGCCGCACGGGACGCTGGTTCGCGTACGAGCACGCCGGCATCCTCCCGGACGCCGTCACGGTCGCCAAGGGCATCGCGGGTGGCGTGCCGATCGGCGCCCTGGTCACGTTCGGCTGGGCCTCCGAGCTGTTCTCGCAGGGTCAGCACGGCTCGACCTTCGGCGGAAACCCGCTCGCGACAGCGGCGGGCAACGCCGTGCTCGGCGAGATCGAGCGCGCCGACCTGGTCGGCAACGCCGAGCGCCGAGGCGAGGAGCTGCGCGCGATCATCCGCGCATACGACTCCCCGCTGATCGGCGAGGTGCGCGGCCAGGGGCTGTTGATCGGCATCGGCCTGACGGAGGGGGATGCGCACCGCCTGTCGGATGCGGCACTCGCCAACGGCCTGATCATCAACGCCCCCAACGAGTCCAGCATCCGGCTGGCCCCTCCGCTGATCGTCGGCGACGAGGAGGTCGCAGAGTTCCGCGAGCGATTCGGCCGAGCCCTCGCTTCCATCCACACCACAGGAAAGAAATCATGACCAGGCACTTTCTGCGCGACGACGACATCACCCCCGCCGAGCAGGCCGAGATCCTCGAGCTCGCGGCCCAGCTCAAGAAGGACCGCTTCTCCGCCAAGCCGCTCGCCGGCCCGCAGACGGTCGCGGTGATCTTCGACAAGTCGTCGACCCGCACCCGCGTCTCGTTCGCCGTCGGCATCGCGGATCTCGGCGGCAGCCCGCTGATCATCTCGACCGCGAACAGCCAGCTCGGCGGCAAGGAGACCCCGTCGGACACGGCGCGGGTGCTGGAGCGCATGGTGTCTGCCATCGTCTGGCGCACATACGCCCAGTCCGGACTGGAGGAGATGGCGAAGGGCACCACCGTCCCCGTCGTCAACGCGCTCTCCGACGAATTCCACCCGTGCCAGATCCTGGCCGACCTGCTCACCATCCAGGAGAAGCGCGGCTCGCTCGCCGGGCTCACGCTCACCTTCTTCGGCGACGGCGCCAGCAACATGGGTCAGTCGTACGTGCTCGCCGGGGTGACGGCAGGGATGCACGTGCGCATCGCATCCCCGGCCGACTACGCACCGTCGGAAGCGGTGATCGCGGACGCGAACGCCATCGCGGCGCAGACCGGCGGCTCCGTCACGCTGTTCACCGACCCGCACGAGGCGGCAGCCGGCACCGATGTGATGATCACCGACACCTGGGTGTCGATGGGCAAAGAGGACGAGAAGGCGGAGCGCATCGCCGTCTTCGGCGGCTACCGCGTGGACGCCGCCCTCATGGCGCTCGCCGAGCCGGACGCCCTGTTCATGCACTGTCTTCCCGCCGACCGTGGTTACGAGGTCACGGCCGACGTCATCGACGGCCCTCAGTCGGTCATCTGGGACGAGGCGGAGAACCGCCTGCACGCCCAGAAGGCTCTGCTGGTCTGGCTGCTCGCGAAGAACGCCGCCTAGCGGCACTCCCTAGAATCTTTTACGAACCACAAGCTGAAGGAGAATCATGGCGGAACGTGTTGTTCTCGCGTACTCGGGCGGTCTCGACACCTCGGTCGGCATCGGCTGGTTGAAGGACGCGACCGGTAAAGAGGTCGTGGCCCTGGCGGTCGACGTCGGACAGGGCGGAGAGGACATGGAGGCCATCCGTCAGCGCGCGCTCGACTGCGGCGCCGCCGAGTCCGTCGTCGTGGATGCGAAGGACGAGTTCGCCGACGACTACATCATGCCGGCGCTCAAGGCCAATGCCCTCTACCAGAAGCGCTACCCCCTGGTCTCGGCGCTCAGCCGCCCGGTGATCGCCAAGCACCTCGCGCAGACCGCCAAGGCGCTCGGCGCGGACAGTGTGGCCCACGGATGCACGGGCAAGGGCAACGACCAGGTGCGGTTCGAGGCTGCGGTCGCCGCTCTCGCCCCCGAGCTCACCTCGCTGGCCCCGGTCCGCGACTTCGCCCTCACCCGCGACAAGGCCATCGTCTACGCAGCGGAGCACAACCTCCCCATCGAGCAGTCGAAGAAGTCGCCGTACTCGATCGACCAGAACGTCTGGGGTCGCGCCGTCGAGACCGGCTTCCTCGAAGACCCGTGGAACGCCCCCATCG
Organism: Leifsonia sp. Root227; assembly: GCF_001428745.1. Taxonomy (GTDB): domain Bacteria; phylum Actinomycetota; class Actinomycetes; order Actinomycetales; family Microbacteriaceae; genus Leifsonia. The sequence goes on from NZ_LMIO01000001.1 coordinate 1,014,379, forward strand.
AAGACCTGTACACGTACACGCAGGACCCGGCCGTGACGCGCGAGCCCACCGAGGTCGTCATCTCGTTCCGCGAGGGCATCCCCGTGGCGATCGACGGCAAGCCGGTCACCCCGCTCGAGGCCGTTCAGCTGATGAACACGGTCGCCGGCGGCCAGGGCGTCGGCCGCATCGACATCGTCGAGGACCGCCTGGTCGGCATCAAGAGCCGCGAGGTCTACGAGTCGCCGGCCGGCATCGCGCTGATCGCGGCCCACGAGGAGCTTGAGAACATGACCGTCGAGCGCGACGTCGCCCGCTACAAGCGCACCGTCGAGGCCAAGTGGTCGGAGCTCGTCTACGACGGCCTCTGGTTCTCCGGCCTGAAGCGCGCACTCGACGTGTTCATCGACGAGACCCAGAAGTATGTGAACGGCGACATCCGCCTGAAGCTGCACGCGGGCTCCGCGGTGGTCACCGGCCGTCGCAGCGACACCAGCCTGTACGACTTCAACCTGGCGACCTACGACACCGGCGACACGTTCGACCAGTCGCTCGCCAAGGGCTTCATCGAGCTGTGGTCGCTGCCGAGCAAGATCTCGGCCCGTCGCGACCAGGCGCAGTAGGGAGTACGGTGTCTGATCAGAACGATCAGCCGGCCGCAGGCAGTCGCGCCGGCGAGGCGGGCGCCCTCTGGGGCGGCCGGTTCGCCGGCGGGCCGTCGCCGGAGCTCGCCGCGCTGAGCAAGTCCACCCAGTTCGACTGGCAGCTCGCGGCGTACGACATCGCCGGTTCCCGAGCGCACGCCCGCGCCCTCGCGGCCGCAGGCTACCTCGCGCCGGACGAACTCGACGGGATGCTCGGGGCGCTCGACCTGCTCGACGCCGACGTCGCCTCCGGCGCGTTCGCGGCGCTCGAGACCGACGAGGACGTGCACTCCGCACTGGAGCGCGGCCTGATCGAGCGGGCGGGGACGGGGCTCGGCGGCAAGCTGCGCGCCGGTCGCAGTCGCAACGACCAGATCGCCACCCTGGTGCGGCTGTACCTGCGCGACCACGCCGGGGTCATCGCCGAGCGGCTGATCGCCCTGATCGACGCCATCGCGGCTCAGGCGGACGCGCATCCGACGGCCATCCTGCCTGGACGGACGCACCTGCAGCACGCGCAGCCCGTGCTGCTGGCGCACCATCTGCTCGCGCACTGCTGGCCGCTGGTGCGCGACCTGGAGCGCCTGGCCGACTGGGACAAGCGGGCGAACGTCTCCCCGTACGGCTCGGGAGCCCTCGCCGGTTCCACCCTGGGGCTCGACCCGCTGCTGGTCGCCCGCGACCTCGGATTCGCCGCCAGCTCGGAGAACTCGATCGACGGAACGGCGGCGCGGGACGTCGTCGCAGAGTTCGCGTTCGTCTGCGCCCAGATCGGCGTCGACCTGTCGCGGTTCGCGGAGGAGATCATCCTCTGGAACACGCGCGAGTTCGGCTTCGTCACGCTCGACGACTCGTACTCCACCGGCTCATCGATCATGCCGCAGAAGAAGAACCCGGACATCGCGGAGCTCACCCGCGGCAAGGCCGGGCGCCTGATCGGCAACCTGACTGGGCTGCTCACCACGCTGAAAGGCCTCCCGCTCGCGTACAACCGCGATCTGCAGGAGGACAAGGAGCCGGTCTTCGACTCCGTCACGACCCTCGAAGTCGTGCTGCCGGCGTTCACCGGCATGGTGGCGACGCTGCGCTTCCACACCGACAGGATGGCGGAGCTCGCGCCCCAGGGCTTCTCGCTCGCGACCGACGTCGCGGAGTGGCTGGTCAAGCGTCGCGTGCCGTTCCGCGACGCGCACGAGATCACGGGCAACCTGGTCAAGTTCGCGGAGGAGCGCGACCTGGAGCTGAGCGACGTCGACGACGAGGGTCTCGCATCCGTGTCGCCGCTGCTGACCCCGGAGGTGCGTGAGGTGCTGACCATCGACGGTTCTGTCGCCAGCCGGGACAACGTCGGAGGGACGGCCCCTGTGCGCGTCGCCGAGCAGCTCGCGGCGCTCACCGAGCGGGTGCGGGTGCTGACCTCGGCGTTCGTGGCGGCTAGAAGGGACCTCGCCTGATGAGCGGTTCCCGGCCGGACAAGAAGTCGCCGAAGTATCCGTGGATCATCCCGGCGATCGTGGTGGTGGCGAGCCTGGTGATCGTGATCGGGCTGATCGTCACGGTCGTCGTCGGCGGCCGGATCTTCTAGCGGAGCGGTCGGCGATGACGGACGACGACCGGGACGGACCGGCGGCCGGGCTCTTCCTGCCCAGCCGCGAGTTCTTCCTGGCGTCGTCCATCGACGTCGCCCCGCGCCTGCTCGGCGGCATCCTCCGGCACGAGTCGCCGGAGGGCGCCGTCTCGCTCCGCATCACCGAGGTCGAGGCGTACATCGGCGACGGCCTGGACCCCGGCTCGCACGCCTTCCGAGGCCGCACCAAGCGCAACGCGGTCATGTACGGGGAGCCAGGCCACCTCTACGCGTACTTCACCTACGGGATGCACGTCTGCGCCAACGTGGTCTGCTCGCCGCCAGGAGAGGCCTCCGCCGTGCTGCTGCGCGGTGCGGAGGTCGTCGAGGGCGAAGAGCTGGCGACGCTGCGCCGCTCCGGGCCCACCGGACGCGTCGTGCCGCGGCGCGACCTCGGCAGGGGACCGGCGCGCCTCGTCGTCGCCGCCGGCATCACCCTCGCCGACGACGGCGCCGACCTCTACGCTCCGCCGTTCTCGCTGCGGCTGCCGCGCATCCCGCTGCCGCACGAGACCGGCCGGCGTACCGGGGTCTCCGGCGCCGGCGGGGGAGCGGCGTTCCCGTGGCGGTACTGGCTGCCGGGGGAGAGCTCGGTGTCGCCGTACAAGCGGCACCCGAAGTCGCACGACTAGGGCGGAGGCTCCGCGCCGTCGATCGTCCAGCTAGCCTGCGGCGATCCGGAACAGGGCGGCGCAGACGCACGCCCAGACGAGGCTGGTCAGCGTGCCGATGATGAACCGCTCGCGCGCCTCTGCCGCGTCCAGCTCGGTGAAGCGGCCGACGCCCTTGATGGCGACGAGCACGGCGATCGCCTCCGGGAACCCGGCGATGATCGCGCCGGTGGTCGCGAAGCGCTCCAGGAAGCCGATCGTCGTGCCGCCGCGCAGCACCTCGCGGGTGCCGTCGTGGCCGTCGACGCGGTCGTGCACGACGATGCCGCCGTTGGCTCCTGCGACTGTGGCTCTGGAGGCCAGGGCGAGCACCACCTGCGATGCCGGCCCTCCTCCCGCGACGCTCAGAGCGATGGCGACGATGCCGATGAGCACCTGGAACACCAGGGGTGCGTGCTGGCCGGGCAGGATCACCAGCACGACGGCGATGGCGAGCAGCCCGGACGCGACGTAGACCAGGGGGCGGCGAGGCGACCGGAGGGTGGCGACCATGCAGCACAGGGACGCGATGGAGAGCAGGAGGGCGAACGACCAGGCCACGATCGGCCCGATCACTCCGAACAGCGAGTGGATGGGGATGGTGGTCACGCTCTCTCCGTTCGCGGCTCTGCAACTGCGTGCCCGTCTCCGTCATCGGCACGCGCCACCAGCCTAGTCAGAGCAGGCACGGCGGCCAGCTCGACACGGAGGTTCGCCGCGCGGGCCCTGTCGTTGGCGGACTGCGGTGTGATGCCGAGGCGCGCCCCTGCCTCCGCCTGGGTGAGGCCGGTCACGATCAGGTCGTAGAGCTCCCAGCCCGCCTCGGACCGGCCGGCGCGGATGGTGAGGAGGAGGTTCAGCAGCGCTTCCGCATCGGCGGCGGCCTGCGCGGAGTCCAGAGCCTCCGCTGCGAAGCGGGTGGGGGCGCGCTTGGCCCTGGTGACGGCCTCCCTGGCGGCGATGAACGCATCCCCTGCTGCCTCGCGGGTCTCCTTCGGCAGCGGGGTGCGCACGGCTCCGATGCCGAGGCCGACGCTCCACGCGTCGTGCCTGGTGAGCTCGAGCGCGAGGTCGACGGCGGCGTCGGGGTGCGCGGTGAGCGCCTGGACCTCGTCGCCGGCATTGCGGTCGACGGGGAGGGCGAGGCGGCCGGAGTATCGGCGGTTGAGGTCGTCGACGGTTTCGGCGACGATGTCTGGCCGACTTCTGCTGTCGACCTGATCTGCGGTGATGACGTACACGCGAGCGCTCCCTTCATCAGGTCTGAGGACCTGATTCGGATCATATCAGGTCTACAGGCCTGATTCCAGTGCGATCAGGGCTGTAGGCCTGATCTGCGGAGGCGCGGCGCCGCGCGATCCCGCTGATAATCTGAGTGCGTGTCCGACTCCGAAACGCTCAACGCACAGGCCAACGATCCGTCCTTCGACGACGTCTGGGATGAGCTGGTGTGGCGCGGGCTCATCCAGGTCTCCACGGATGAAGCAGCGCTCAAACAGCTCCTCGCCGGCGAGCCGGTCACCTATTACTGCGGCTTCGACCCCACCGCGGCGAGCCTGCACCTCGGCAACCTGGTGCAGCTCCTCACCATGCGCAGGCTGCAGCTCGCCGGCCACAAGCCGCTCGGCCTCGTCGGCGGCTCCACCGGCCTGATCGGCGACCCCCGGCCGAGCGCCGAGCGCACCCTAAACACCAAGGAGACGGTCTCCACCTGGGTCGGCTACCTGCAGGGCCAGGTCTCGCGCTTCCTCAGCTCCGATGGTGACAACGCGGTGCGCCTCGTCAACAACCTGGACTGGACGGCTCCGCTGTCGGCCATCGACTTCCTCCGCGACATCGGCAAGCACTTCCGCGTCGGAACCATGCTCAAGAAGGACGCGGTCGCCGCGCGCCTCAACTCGGACGAGGGCATCAGCTACACCGAGTTCAGCTACCAGATCCTGCAGGGGATGGACTTCCTGGAGCTGTACCGCGCATACGGCTGCGTGCTGCAGACGGGCGGGAGCGACCAGTGGGGCAACCTCACCAGCGGAACCGACCTGGTGCGCCGCGTCGAGCACGTCTCCGTGCACGCCATCGGAACCCCGCTCATCACCAACAGCGACGGCACTAAGTTCGGCAAGAGCGAGGGCAACGCCATCTGGCTGGATGCGACGCTCACCAGCCCGTACGCCATGTACCAGTTCTGGGTGAACACCGACGACGCGGACGTGATCGACCGCCTCAAGGTGTTCACGTTCCTCACCAGGGCCGAGATCGAGCGCCTTGAACAGGCCGTCGCCGACGAGCCGTTCAAGCGCGAGGCGCAGCGCAGGCTCGCCTACGAGGTCACCAGCCTGGTGCACGGCGCGGAGGCGACGGATGCGGCGATCGCCGCCGCCCAGGCGCTGTTCGGCCAGGGCGAGCTCACGGCACTGGATGCGTCGACGCTCGAAGCCGCGCTGCGCGAACTGCCGAACACCACCACGGCTCCGACCGCGACCATCACCCAGTCGCTGGTCGACACCGGCCTCACGTCGAGCCTCGGCGAGGCGCGTCGTGCCATCGCACAGGGCGGCGTCTACGTGAACAACACCAAGGTGGACGACGGCGACGCCGCGGTGGGCGAGCTGGTGCTCCCCGGCGGCCTCATCGTGCTCCGCCGCGGCAAGAAGACGCTTGCAGGACTGTTCGTGGAGTAGTCAGGCGCCGGGGGCGGTGGCGGCCGATGCCGCTGCCGCCCCTGTCGGCGTGTGCTCACGGCCCCAGGTCGCGAAGGTGCCGTTCAGCTCGTACTCGCCGATGCTGCGTTCGCGCTGCCTCGCCGGGTTGTGCGACGCGAGCGTGCGCGCGTTGCGCCAGTGCCTGTCGAGTCCGTAGCCGAGGCCGACGGCGCTCGCCCCTCCCACCTCGAACAGCTCCGTGGTCGCGTCGAGGACGATCCTCGGCAGGATCTGCTGCACCCGGAAGACGCCGAGTGCCGCCTCCCGGTATGCCGCGCTCTTGTCCTCGCGCGTACGCAGCGTGTCGAGCTCGCGCGCGGCGGAGAGCACCAGTCTGCTCGCCGCATCCGCTGCGCTGCTGACCCGGCCGACGACCTGCTGCACGAGCGCATCGTGGCGGGGGAGCGCTTCGCCGGCGAAGCCGAAGATGCGTCGCCGGGGACGCACGAAGGCGACGGTGTCGCGGAGCGCCGCGGCAGCGATGCCCGCCTGCACGGCGAGCAGCGTGAGCTGGAAGACCGCGGCGACGTACTCGCCTGCGCCGTCGTCCTCGTCGCTCCAGGAGATCACATCGGCCGTCTCGATCGGCACGGACGTGAAGACCGTCGTGCCGCTGCCGGTGAGCGGCTGGCCGAAGCCGTCCCAATCGTCCACGGACGACACACCGGGATGCGACGCGTCGGCGACCACGTTCACCCTGTCGTCCCCGAGCCGGGCGGTGAGGAGGATCCAGTCGGAGTAGATGCTGCCGGTGGTGTAGTACTTGGTGCCGGACAGCCGCAGCCCGTCGGCGGTCGGCTCGACCACGGCAGCCACCTCCGCCGTGTCGCTGCGCTCCGACTGGGCATTCCCGACGAGGATCCCGGAGGCGGAGCGCGCCAGCCACGCATCCGCCCACGCTCGGTTGCCGTCGATGACGAGCCCGTCGACGAAGCCGATGTGACCGCGGAACACGTGGGCGAGGTTCGGGTCGATGGCCGCGAGGTGGATGAGGCGTTCGAACAGGTCCTCCAGCGAGCCGCCGAGGCCGCCGTGCTCGACCGGGACGCGCAGCGCGCCGAATCCGGCGCCGAGCAGTCTGCGCACCGGCTCGTGCAGCAGGACGCGGTCGCGCTCGCGCTCTCTGGTCGTGTCGGTGAGCTCGGCGGAGAGCTCGTCGATCGCCAGATCGAGCCCGTCGAATCGGCGGGAGAAGCGGACGCTGGGCGGGGCGGAGAGGGTCGTAGATGCAGCCATGGTCGGCGAGGTTACGCACGCTGCGCGCCGCCCGTCACCCTCCGTCGTCACGGAGCGTAAGGAACGTCACATTCCGCAATCTGGCTCGTTCGTGGCTCCTGCCCGCCGCGATAGTCGTCGCTCGAACCCCTCCCTGAAAGGACGACCGATGGCATCATCGCCCCTCGATACTCTCGGCGCACGAGCGCTGAGCCGACGCAACTTCCTGGCGGCCACCGCCATCGGAATCGCGAGCGCGACGATCCTCGCAGGCTGCGCAGCAGACGGAACGCCCGTCGCCGCCACCGGCACGCGCGGCGGGACGCTGACCTACCTCGACCCGGAGATCCCGACCTCTGCGCAGGTGCAGGAGTCCGGGACCTGGCAGACCAGGGACCTCATCCAGAACCTGGCCGACCGGCTGATCAACCGCAACCCGAAGACGTTCGAGCTGGAGCCGTGGATCGCGGAGAGCTGGACGACCTCACCGGACGGACACGACTACACGTTCGTGATCCGAGAGGGCGTCACGTACTCGGACGGCACGCCGCTCGACGTCGCCAGCGTCAAGAAGAACCTGGAGTGGCAGGTGAACGGCGACAGCGCGAACGGCATCTCGGCGAACAGCCAGTTCCCGCGCGCCATCTCGGTCACCACCGATGTCGTCAAGCGCGAGGTGCACGTTCACCTGGACACCCCGTATGCGCCGTTCCTCAACGTGCTGACATCGTGGAGCTCCGGTCTCGTCGCCAACGCGACCATCGACGCATCCCACGACCAGCAGGTGAAGTACACCAAGCTCATCGGCAGCGGTCCGTTCCGGGTGTCGTCGGAGACCTACGGCAAGCAGTACGTGCTCGAACGCCGTGCCGACTACGCCTGGGCTCCGGCGAGCGCCAAGAACCAGGGCGAGTCGAAGCTCGACAAGATCGTCTGGATCCCGACCGAGGACGACGCGGTGCGGCTCGGCGCCGTGAAATCCGGTCAGGCCGGGATCCTGCGCTACGTCGAGCCGAAGGACGAGATCGCTCTCGCCAAGCAGAAGTTCACGATCGTCGCCAAGACGGGTGTCGGTCTGTCGAACCAGTGGTTCCTGCGCACGACGACCCCGCCGCTCGACGACATCCGCGTGCGGCAGGCGCTCTCGCACGCCATCGACCGCGAGCAGATCCTGAAGGACATCTACACCAGCAGCTGGACAGCCGCCACCAGTGTCCTCTCGCCGCACACCTTCGGCTACAAGGACGTCTCGGATGCGTTCGCCTACGACGCGAGCGCGGCGGAGAAGCTGCTCAGCGAAGCGGGCTGGACGGGCAAGGACTCGGCAGGCTACCGCACCAAGAACGGCACGAGGCTGCACCTCAAGACGTACATCGACGTGTACGACAACACCGGCAACGCGCTGTTCCAGGCCGTGCAGTCCCAGTTCAAGCAGCTCGGCATCGAGCTGGAGCTGAACAAGCTCGACTACTCGAGCTACTGGGCCAAGGCGTTCGCGGACAAGGAGGTCGGCTTCCTGCGGGTCGGCTGGCCGCATCCGGACCCCACCGTCGGCCTGGTCGAGTACTACAGCAAGGCAGGGTCGGACCTGCTCGGGCTGAAGGGCTCGGACGCCACCCTGGAGAAGCTGCTCGCCGACCAGCTCACGGCCGTCGACGACGCCCAGCGATCGAGCCTCCTGCAGCAGACGCAGGACTACCTGGTCACGGAGAAGGCGTACGTGATCCCCATCCTGAACGACAGCCAGGTGTTCGTCGTCCGGCCGGGCATCACCGGGTTCGAACTGTCGGACGGGGCGCTTCCGCTGTTCTCGAACGTGAGCGTGCCGAGCTGATCATGCCGTCGTTCGGATACGTTCTCCGACGGGTCGGGCAGTCCCTCGTCGTGATCTTCATCGTGTACGCGATCACGTTCATCGCGCTGTTCGTGCTGCCGGGTGATCCGATCGACAACAAGATCAACAATCCGGTGAGCCCGCTGCCGCAGTCGACCGCGGACGGCCTGCGGGCGTACTACAACACCGACAAGCCGGCGATCGTGCAGTTCTTCCTGTCGCTCACCCGGCTGGCGCGCGGCGACCTCGGGTTCTCGCTCACCAACGGCAAGTCGGTCGCAGACCTGATCGGGCAGGCGCTCGGCCAGACGCTGCCGCTCGCCGCCCTCGCTCTGCTGTTCACGGTGGTGCTGTCTCTCGCCATCGCCCTGGCGGCGACGTTCGCGCCGTGGAAGCCGGTGCGGGATGCGGCGCGCGCCGTGCCCGTGCTGTCCATCTCATCGCCGAGCTTCCTCGTCGGCTACGTGCTGATCGTCGTGTTCTCGTTCCAGCTCGGCTGGGTGTCGTCGATCACCGATCAGGGATTCGTCTCGCTCGTCCTCCCCGCGATCACGCTGGCGTTCGCGTCGAGCGGCGCGCTCAGCCAGGTGCTCATCCAGGGCCTGGGGGATGCGGCGAGCCAGCCGTTCGTGACCGTGCTGACCGCGAAGGGGGTGTCGCAGGGCGGGATCGTCCTCCGGCACGTCCTGAAGAACGGGGCCATCCCGTCGATCACGCTGCTCGCGCTGATCGTCGGAGACGTGCTCGCGGGCTCGGTGATCGTGGAGACGGTGTTCAATCGCACCGGCCTCGGCTACTTCACGTACACGAGCGTGCGCGATCAGGACACCCCCACCATCGAGGCGATCGTGCTCATCGTCTCGGCGGTGTACCTGTCGATCAACCTGATCACCGACCTCGTCTACCCTGCGCTCGACCCGCGGATCACGCAGGGCGGCGCCGGCGGTTCTGATCGAGCGGGCGGCTCCGGCGCGGAGCGTCGCAGGGCGCAGAAGAAGACGGAGGTGCCGGCATGACCGCGGAAGCGACGCTCAGGCAGGAACAGGGTGCCCGGAACACGGACCGTCGGGGCCAGGGCGACGGGAGCGGACGGCGCGCGGCGATCGCGGCGAGTCTCGCCGGGCTCGCGCGCCGCCTCGGCTGGGTCGACTGGATCGCCGTCGCCCTTTTGCTCCTGCTGCTCGCCGCGCTGGTCGCGCCGGGACTGCTCGCCCACGACGACCCGCTCACGGGCGACCAGGCGAACGTGCTCGCCGCCCCGAGTGCGCAGCACTGGCTCGGTACGGACTACCTCGGCCGCGATCTGTGGTCGCGCATCGTGTTCGGCACGGGCAGGACCCTCCTCGGCTCGGCGGTCGCGGTGATCGTCGGGCTCGGCGTCGGCACGCTGCTCGGACTGATCGCGGCATCGGCCGGGGGATTCACGGACGCGGTGATCAGCCGCATCGTCGACGCGCTGCTGTCCATCCCCGGGCTGCTGCTGGCGATGGTGGTGGTGGTCTCGCTCGGCTTCGGCAGCCTGAACGCCGCCATCGCGGTCGGAGTCTCCTCCGTCGCCACCTTCACCAGGGTGATGCGGTCGCAGGTGCTGACAGTGAAGAACCTGCCGTTCGTCGAGGCGTCCGGCCACATCGGCGGCCGGCCGGGCTATGTGCTCTGGCGGCACGTGTTCCCCAACTCGTTCTCCGCCGTGCTCTCGCTCGCGGCGCTGCAGTTCGGCACGGCCATCCTGTGGATCTCCGCGCTCAGTTTCCTCGGCTACGGCGCCCCACCGCCCGAGCCGGAGTGGGGTCTGCTCGTCTCGGAGGGACGCCAGTACATCACCTCGTCCCCGTGGCTCGTGGTGTTCCCCAGCATCGCCATCGCACTGACCGTGTGGGCGATCAACCAGCTCAGCAACACCGCGAGGAACGGACGGAACCGTGACTGAACACGACGCAGCACCCCTGCTCCAGGTCACCGACCTGCGCATCGCATACCGGAGCGGCCGCGCGGAGACCGAGGTCGTCCACGGCGTCGGCTTCGACCTCGCCCGCGGCGAGACCCTGGCCCTCGTCGGCCAGTCCGGCTCTGGAAAGACCACCATCGCCCGCGCCGTCTCCGGCCTCCTGCCCGACGCGGGACGGGTCACAGCGGGGCGCGTCGTGCTGGACGGCACGGACGTCACCGCGTTCCGTCCGAAGGATTGGCGACCGCTGCGAGGCACCACGATCGGCTACGTGCCACAGGACCCGCTCAGCTCGCTCGACCCCCTGCAGCGCATCGGCGGCCAGCTCGCGGAGGCGATCAGGGTCGGTAGGCACGGCATCGCCCGCGCCGAGGTCAGGACGCGGGCGGTCGACCTGCTCGACCGCGTCGGCATCCCGAACCCGGAGGAACGTCTCTCGTCGTACCCGCACGAGCTGTCAGGCGGCCAGTTGCAGCGCGTCCTGATCGCCATCGCCATCGCGGCCGATCCCGCCTTCCTGATCGCGGACGAGCCGACCAGTGCGCTCGACGTCACGGTGCAGAAGCGCATCCTCGACCTCATCGACGAGCTCCGCGCCGAGCGCGGCCTCGGTGTGCTCTTCATCACGCACGACCTGGCGCTCGCCTCGGAGCGCAGCGACCATGTCGCCGTGCTGAACGGCGGCGACCTGCTGGAACACCGCAGGGTGGAGCACCTGCTGACCGGGGCGCAGCACGAGTACACCCAGCGGCTGTTCTCCGATGTGCCGGCCGCGACGCCAGGCAAGTACACGCACCTGCGGCTGGTCGGCAGGGACGAGCAGCCACCCGTCGTCAGCCTGCGCGAGCTCGGCAAAGTGTTCCCTTCCCGTTCGGCGAAGGGCGACGGGGTCACGGCGCTCGACGGGGTGACGCTCGATGTCGCAGCAGGAGCCGTGCACGCGATCGTGGGGGAGTCCGGCTCCGGCAAGACGACGCTCGCGCGGATCGTCGCCGGGATCACGCCGTACACCTCCGGCACGGTCACGGTGCACGGCCACGAACGGCCCAGGGAGGCGTCCGCCTTCAACGAGCGGCCGGAGGACCTGCTCCTCGTCTACCAGAACGCGCTCGCCGCTGTGGACCCGCGGTTCACGGTCGAGCAGATCATCGCCGAACCGCTCAGGATCGGCGGGAAAGGGAACGGTGGCTCGTCCCGCGCGCGGCGCTCCAGGGTCATCGACGCCCTCGACTCCGTCGCGCTACCGCAGACCGTTCTCGGCCGCAGGGCGAGCGAGCTGTCCGGCGGCCAGCGGCAGCGCGTCGCCCTCGCCCGCAGCCTCGTGGTGGCCCCGCGCATCCTGGTGCTGGACGAACCGACATCGGCGCTTGACGTGACGGTGCAGTCGCAGATCATCGACCTGCTGTTCGACCTCAGGACGGCGCACGATCTCACCTACCTCTTCATCTCGCACGACCTCGGCCTGGTGGAGCAGATCGCCGACCACGTCTCCGTGCTCAGCCGCGGCGTACTGGTCGAGTCAGGGCCGGCCGGGGACCTGCTGGCGAACCCGCAGCACCCGTACACGCAGGAGCTGCTGGCGGCCGTGCCGGGGAGGGAGCTCTTCGAACGGAGCACAGTCGCGTACCGTTGACGGCATGGAAGCGACAGACAGGGGTGAGGACGGGCTCGTCTCCCGCCTCACCGTGATCGAGGAGCAGGCGCTCGACGCGCGGGCGGAAGCGTACGCGCAGGTGCACGACGAACTGCGCGAACAGCTCGAGGGCGGCGACGTGCAGCGTGGCTGAATCCCGGCTGGATGTTGCACTCGCCGCCCGAGGTCTCGCCCGCTCGCGCACGCACGCGGCGACGGTCATCTCCGAAGGTCTGGTGACGGTGGACGGCGTTCCTGTGACGCGTGCATCGCACAAGGTGAGAGACGAGCAGGTCGTCGAGGTCGCCGGCGCCGACCACTACGTGAGCCGTGGCGCCCACAAGCTCGTCGGGGCACTGGATGCGTTCGGCATCGACGTCGCAGGACGGGTCGCGCTGGACGCCGGCGCATCCACGGGCGGGTTCAGCCAGGTGCTGCTGGAGCGCGGTGCCGCCAGGGTGATCGCCGTCGATGTCGGCCACGGCCAGCTCTCCCCGCTGATCGCGGGCGACGAGCGACTGGCGTCGTTCGAGGGCGTCAACGTGCGCACGCTCACCGCGAGCAGCCTCGCCGGGTTGCTCGGCGAGGACGTGCGGCCGGACCTCGTGGTCGGCGACCTCTCGTTCATCTCCCTGACGCAGGTGCTCCCCGCTCTCGCAGAGACGGCGGCGGACGGCGCCGACTTCGTGCTGCTGGTCAAGCCGCAGTTCGAGGTGGGACGCACGGGCATCAAAGAGGGGATCGTGCGCGACGCCGGACTCCGCTCCGACGCCGTGACCGGCGTGCTCTGGGCCGCGCACGACCTCGGACTCGGCACGAAGGGCTTCGTCGCTTCGCCGATCGCCGGCAGCCAGGGCAACCGCGAGTACCTGGTCTGGCTGAGCGCGTCAGGGACCAACCCGACCGAGTGGCTGGCCGAGGTGCAGTCGGCATCGACGCACTGACCGGCCGGCTCGATCGGCACGGCTCTCCACAGCCTGAGAGCTTTCCCCAACCTGTCGCGCGCTCACACAGACGTGCGGAAAACCGACAGAATGGGAAGACCGGATTCCACCACCAGAACGGAGCGTGACGCCAATGGATGCACCCGCCAGGTACATCCTCGTCGTCGCGCACACCGGTCGCCAAGATTCCCTCGAAGCAGGAGTGCAGGTCTGCACTCAGCTCATCGCGGCTGGTGTCGTGCCCGTGCTCAGCGAGGACGAACGGCGCGACGTGCTGGCCGCCAACCCGAGCTTCGACGACGTGGCCGTGCTCGGCGTCGACGTGCAGCCGAACGAGCTGGAGCTCGTCATCGTGCTGGGCGGCGACGGCACCATCCTGCGCGCGGCAGAGCTGATCAGGGGATGCTCCGCTCCGCTGCTCGGCATCAATCTCGGCCACGTCGGTTTCCTCGCCGAGAGCGAGCGGGACGACCTGGCCCTCGCCGTCGCCCGTGGACTGGCCAAGGACTACGAGGTCGAGGAGCGCATGACGCTCTCCGCGCGGGTCAAGCTCGGCAAGGAAGTCGTCTACGAGAGCTGGGCGCTCAACGAGGCGACGGTCGAGAAGGCGAGCCGCGAGCGGATGCTCGAAGTGGTGATCGAGGTGGACGGCCGTCCGATGTCGAGCTTCGGCTGCGACGGCGTCGTGATGTCGACGCCGACCGGATCGACGGCATACTCCTTCTCCGCAGGCGGTCCCGTGGTCTGGCCTGGCGTCGCCGCTCTGCTGCTCGTGCCGCTCAGCGCGCACGCCCTGTTCGCGCGCCCCCTGGTGGTCGACGCAGACTCGTCGCTCGCCGTCGAGCTGCTCGACCGAACCGGTGGCGCTGGCATCCTCTGGTGCGATGGCCGCCGCGCGTTCGACCTTCCGCCCGGCGCGCGCGTCGTGGTGCGCAGGTCGCCCATCCCTGTGCGCCTCGCCCGCCTGCATCCCGGTCCGTTCACCGACCGGCTCGTGCACAAGTTCAACCTTCCCGTCACCGGATGGAGGGGACCGGCCGACCGTGACTGAGAACCGTGGTGGGATCGAGGAGATCTCGATCAAAGACCTGGGAGTGATCGCCGACGCCTCCCTGCCGCTCGGCCCCGGATTCACGGCGATCACCGGTGAGACGGGCGCAGGCAAGACGATGGTCGTCTCCGCGCTCGGGCTGCTGCTCGGGGAGCGCGCCGACACCGGAGCCGTGCGGCTCGGCAGCGCGCAGGCCTGGGTGGAGGGCCGCTGGCGCATAGCGGAGTCGAGCGACGTGGTCGAGCGGGTGCGCGACGCAGGGGGAGACGTCGACCCCCTCGGCGGCGGAGGTGCTGAGCTGGTGCTCACGCGCTCCGTGTCGGCGGAGGGGCGATCGCGCGCGGTCGTCGGCGGACGCAGCGCCCCGGTGAGCGTGCTCACCGAGCTCGGCGGGCAACTCGTCGTGGTGCACGGTCAGTCCGATCAGATCCGGCTGCGGTCGGCCGTCGCCCAGCGGGAGGCCCTCGACCGGTTCGCCGGGCCGGACTTCGCCGCCGCCGTCGAGGCGTACGCGCAGGTCTTCCACCGCTGGCGCGACAACCGCTCGGAGCTCGACGAGCTGGTGGCCGACCAGGACAGGCGTGCCAGGGAAGCGGAGGATCTGCGCATCGCGATGGCGGAGATCGAGGCCGTCGCTCCTCAGCCAGGCGAGGACGACGAACTGGCCGAGCGCGCAGAACGTCTGTCGAACCTCGAAGAGCTGCGCCTGGCGGCGGCCAGCGCCCGGGAACTGCTCTCGGCCGAGGAGTCGGAGGGCGCGGACGCCCTCGGCCTCCTCGACAGCGCGAGGCGGCACTTGGAGCGCGTCTCCGAGCACGACCACGCGCTCGGCACGGTGGCGGAGGCCGTCGCGAACGCCAACTACCTGATCTCCGATGTCGCCGCCCAGCTCTCCACCTACCTCGCGACGCTCGACACGGACGGCGCACGCGAGCTCGAACTGGTGCAGGACAGGCGCGCAGAGCTCGCCACCCTCGTGCGCAAGTACGGCCCGACGCTCGACGATGTGATCGGCGCGCTCGACTCCGGCAGCTCCCGGCTGCTCGAACTCGACGGCGACTCCGACAGGATCGAGGAGCTGCGCGCGGAGGTCGAGGCGGACGCCGCGCTCGCCACCGAACTC
Organism: Leifsonia sp. Root227; assembly: GCF_001428745.1. Lineage (GTDB taxonomy): Bacteria > Actinomycetota > Actinomycetes > Actinomycetales > Microbacteriaceae > Leifsonia. Next base: position 1,029,729 of record NZ_LMIO01000001.1, read on the forward strand.
GCAGAGGGGCTGAGCGCACAGCGGCGGTCGGCGGCCGAGCGGCTGAGCACGGCCGTCTCCGACGAGCTGACCGCCCTCGCGATGGCGGATGCGCGCGTCGTGGTCGAGGTCATCCAGCGCGAGGAGTTCACGGCGGCAGGACGCGACCAGGTGTCGATCCTGCTCCAGCCGCACTCCGGCGCAGAGCCACGGCCGCTCGGCAAGGGCGCGTCCGGGGGAGAGCTCTCCAGGGTGATGCTCGCGATCGAGGTCGTCATCGCGGGAACCGACCCCGTTCCCACCTTCATCTTCGACGAGATCGACGCGGGCGTCGGCGGCGCCGCCGCCATCGAGATCGGCCGCAGGCTCGCCAAACTCGCGGAGAGCTCGCAGGTGATCGTCGTGACGCACCTCGCGCAGGTCGCCGCGTTCGCGGGCAACCACCTCACGGTGGTGAAGGGCAGCGACGGCTCTGTGACCGCATCCAGTGTGCGGCAGCTGGGCGGAGACGAGCGGATCGCCGAGATGGCCAGGCTGCTCTCCGGCCTGCCGGACTCGGAGAGCGGGCTGGCGCACGCGCGCGAGTTGGTGGAGATGGCCGGGTCCGCAGGGTGATAGGATAAAAGCCCGTGGTGGATAAATCAGACGCGGGCATTTCGAACGGCATTACCAAGCACATTTTCGTGACGGGTGGTGTCGTTTCTTCGTTGGGCAAGGGTCTTACAGCGGCCAGCCTCGGCAACCTTCTCACTGCTCGCGGCCTCCGTGTCGTGATGCAGAAACTCGATCCGTACCTCAACGTCGACCCTGGAACGATGAACCCGTTCCAGCACGGCGAGGTCTTCGTCACGGATGACGGCGCTGAGACGGACCTCGACATCGGTCACTACGAGCGCTTCCTCGACATCAACCTCGGCCAGTCGGCCAACGTGACGACGGGGCAGATCTACTCGAACGTCATCGCCAAGGAGCGCAGGGGCGAGTACCTCGGTGACACGGTGCAGGTCATCCCGCACATCACCGACGAGATCAAGCGCAGGATGCGCCTGCAGGCCCAGCCTGGGCCGGACGGCGAGCCGGCGCCGGACGTCATCATCACCGAGATCGGCGGAACGGTCGGAGACATCGAGTCGCAGCCGTTCATCGAGTCGGCCAGGCAGGTGCGCCACGAGCTCGGCCGCAAGAACTGCTTCTTCGTCCACGTCTCGCTCGTGCCGTTCATGAACGCCTCCGGCGAGCAGAAGACCAAGCCGACCCAGCACTCCGTCGCCGCCCTGCGCTCCATCGGCATCCAGCCGGACGCGCTGGTGCTCCGCAGCGACCGCCCGGTCTCCGAGTCCAACAAGCGCAAGATCGCGCTGATGTGCGACGTGGACGAGTCCGCCGTGGTCAACGCGGTCGACGTTCCGAGCATCTACGACATCCCCACGATGCTGCACGACCAGGGCCTCGACGCATACATCATCGACCAGCTCGGCCTCGACAAGGCGGACGACGTCAACTGGGACGGCTGGAGCGAACTGCTCGACGCCGTGCACGACCCCAAGCACGAGGTCACGATCGGCCTGGTCGGCAAGTACATCGACCTTCCGGATGCGTACCTCTCGGTCACCGAGGCGCTGCGCGCCGGCGGTTTCGCGCACAACACCAAGGTGCACCTCAAATGGATCGCCTCGGACGAGTGCCAGACCCCGGAGGGCGCGGCAGCCCAGCTCGCCGACGTCGACGCGATCTGCGTGCCTGGCGGCTTCGGCGTCCGCGGCATCGAGGGCAAGCTCGGCGCGCTGCGGCTCGCCCGTGAGAACGGCATCCCCGCCCTCGGCCTGTGCCTCGGGCTCCAGTGCATGGTGATCGAGTACGCCCGCAACGAGGCCGGTCTCGCGGGAGCGTCGTCGTCGGAGTTCGACCCGGACACCGAGTTCCCGGTCATCGCCACGATGGCGGAGCAGGTGGAGATCATCGCGGGCGGCGACCTCGGCGGCACCATGCGACTCGGCCTCTACCCTGCGCTCCTCGCAGAGGGCTCGATCGTGTCCGAGCTCTACGGCGCCCCCGAGGCGTCCGAGCGCCACCGCCACCGCTACGAGGTGAACAACAACTACCGCGAGCAGATCGCGGACGCAGGGCTCTGGTTCTCCGGAACATCGCCGGACGGCCACCTGGTCGAGTACGTCGAGCTGCCTCGCGACGTGCACCCGTTCTATGTCGGCACCCAGGCGCACCCAGAGCTGCGGTCGCGCCCGAACCGCGCGCACCCGCTGTTCCGCGGGCTCGTCGGCGCCGCCCTCGACCGGCAGAAGGCCAGCATGCTGTTCGAAGTGGCCGCGGACGCCTGATGGCGGCCGAGGCGCAGTCTGCAGAGGTCCCGTCGACGGACGAGCTCACCGACGACCCGTTCTCTCCCGAGATCGTGTCGTCGGAGACGGTGTTCACCGGCCGCGTCTGGGACGTGCGCCACGAGACGTTCCGCTACAACGGCGATGTGATCGGCCGTGACTTCGTGGACCACACCGGCGCGGTCGCCGTGCTCGCGCTGGACGACGAGGACAGGGTGCTGCTGATCAAGCAGTACCGGCATCCCGTGCGGTATCGCGACTGGGAGATCCCAGCCGGACTGCTCGACGTACGCGGAGAGCGTCCCCTGGATGCGGCCAAGCGCGAGCTGGCGGAGGAAGCAGACGTCGAGGCCGACGAGTGGAACGTGCTGTCCGAGTTCTACACGAGCCCAGGAGGCAGCGACGAGGCGATCAGGATCTACCTCGCCCGCGGGCTGCGACCCACCGCAACGGCGTTCGACCGTTTCGACGAGGAGGCGGACATCGAGGTGCGCTGGGTGCCGCTCGACGACGCAGTGGATGCGGTGCTCGACCGGCGCATCCAGAACCCGTCGCTGACCATCGGCGTGCTGGCGGCGCAGCTCGGCAGGCAGAGCGGCTGGGCGAAGCTCGGCGCGGCGGACCTGCCGTGGCCGCGGCACCCGAAGCTCGGCGCATGACGGTCGAGACGGTCGCGGATTCGTACCTGCGGCACGTCTCGATCGAGCGCGGCCTGTCGGCGAACACGGTCGCAGCGTACCGCCGCGACCTCGGCGTGTACGCGGAGTGGCTGACCTCCCGCGACGTTACGGACCCCGCGGACATCACCACACCGATGATCTCCGAGTTCACCGTGCACCTCGGCTCGCGTGCCGAGTCGCCCCTGACCTCGTCGTCGCTCGCCAGGATGCTCTCCACGGTGCGCGGCTTCCACCGCTTCCTGCTCGACGAGGGGGTGGTCGAGGTGGATGTCGCACACGAGGTGAAGCCGCCGAAGCTCGCCAGCCGCCTGCCGAAGGCGATCAGTGTCGACCAGGTGTCCGCCCTGCTCGCGGCGACGGACGGCGACGACATCGCGGCGCTGCGCGACAAGGCGCTGCTCGAACTGCTCTACGCGACGGGCGCACGCGTCAGCGAGGCGGTGAACCTCAACGTGGACGACGTGATCGACGACGACATCGTGCGTCTCACCGGCAAGGGAAGCAAGCAGCGCATCGTCCCGCTCGGCAGCTACGCCAGGGCGGCCATCGACACCTACCTGGTGCGTGCGCGCCCTGCGCTCTCGCTGAAGGGCAGGGCGACCCCTGCACTGTTCCTCGGGATGCGCGGGGCCAGGCTGTCGCGCCAGAATGCATGGCTGATCATCCGGGCAGCGGCCGAGCGCGCCCAGCTCGGCGTCGAGGTCTCTCCGCACACGCTGCGGCACTCCTTCGCCACGCACCTGCTCGCGGGCGGCGCGGACGTGAGGGTCGTGCAGGAACTGCTCGGCCACTCGTCGGTCGCGACCACGCAGATCTACACGCTCGTCACCGCCGACACCCTGCGCGACGTGTACACGTCCGCGCATCCGCGTGCCCGCTGACCGCACGAGTCGTGCGAAACGCGCGGTCCCGACGCGCTGTACCGCACGTTCTGCACGAACCGAGAGGCTGCTGACAGCGGCGGTGCGCCCCGCGACATGGGGGTTGCGTCGGTAGGATGGGCAACTGACGTAAGTCAGCGACAAAAGGGACGAGGAACACGCAGGTGACGCGCAACGACGAGGTCAGAACCCAGCTTCCGGGCATGGATGACGCATCCCTCGCCGTGCCGCTCGGCCCGACGGGCCGCCCGCTGCGGTCGTTCCCCGTTCCCGCTCCGCTCAAGGGTCACGGGCCAGCGCGCATCATCGCGCTGTGCAACCAGAAGGGCGGCGTCGGCAAGACGACGACCAGCATCAACCTGGGCGCCACCCTCGCCGAGTACGGCCGCCGCGTGCTGGCCGTCGACTTCGACCCGCAGGGCGCGCTGTCCGCGGGGCTCGGAGCGCAAACGCACGACGTCACCACCATCTACGACCTGCTGCTGTCGCGTTCGAAGGACCCGGCGGACGCGATCCAGAAGACCGGCGTTCCCGGGCTCGACATCATCCCGGCCAACATCGACCTGTCCGCAGCGGAGGTGCACCTCGTCAACGAGGTCGCCCGCGAGCAGATCCTGGCCAGCGTGCTGCGCAAGGTGAGCGGCGACTACGACGTGATCCTGATCGACTGCCAGCCGTCGCTCGGCATCCTCACGGTGAACGCGCTGACCGCGGCGCACGGCGTTCTCATCCCGCTGGAGTGCGAGTACTTCGCGCTGCGCGGCGTCGCCCTGCTGATCGAGACGATCGACAAGGTGCGCGAGCGCTTGAACCCGGCGATCGAGCTCGACGGCATCCTCGCCACCATGTACGACTCCCGCACGCTGCACTCCCGCGAGGTCCTGGAGCGGGTCGTCGACGCCTTCGGCGACCGGGTGCTCGAGACGGTCATCTCGCGCACGGTCAAGTTCCCGGACGCATCCGTCGCCGCCACCCCGATCACGCAGTTCGCGCCGGAGCACTCCGCGGCGGAGGCGTACCGCCAGCTGGCGAGGGAACTGATCGCGCGTGGCGCCGTCGCCTAGCGCCACCGGGAGCGAGGACGCCGCAGACGGTCAGGTGGCTGAAGCCCAGGAGGCCGTCCAGCCCGCGACGTTCCGCGTCGCCCTCGGCGCGTTCGAGGGTCCGTTCGACCTGCTGCTGTCGCTGATCACCAAGCACGAGCTCGACATCACCGAGATCTCGCTGAGCCGGGTCACGGACGAGTTCATCGCCTACCTCCGCGCGCTCGACTCCGAGGACAGCCTCGACGAGGCGAGCGAGTTCCTGCTCGTCGCCGCCACCCTGCTCGACCTCAAGGTGGCCGGGCTCCTCCCGCAGGGAGAACTGGTGGATGCGGAGGACGTCGCGCTGCTCGAAGCCCGCGACCTGCTGTTCGCGCGGCTGCTGCAGTACCGCGCCTTCAAGGAGGCATCGTCGTGGTTCCAGGCGGGCATGGAGGCGGAGGCCACCAGGCACACGCGCACCGTGCGGCTGGAGGACAAGTACCGGCAGCGCACGCCGGAGCTGGTCTGGACCCTGACCGCAGACGACTTCGCAGCCATCGCCACCCTCGCGCTCACTCCGCGGGAGATCCCCGTCGTCGGGCTCGACCACCTGCACGCTCCGCTGGTGAGCATCAGGGAGCAGGCAGCCCTCGTGGTGGGGATGCTGCGCTCGGGGGAGACCGTGACGTTCCGGCAGCTCGTTGCGGGGGCAGACCTCAAGGGCGTCGTGATCGCGCGGTTCCTCGCCGTGCTGGAGCTGTACCGGCACGCGGCGATCGCGTTCGAGCAGCTCGAACCTCTCGGTGAGCTGACGCTCCGCTGGACGGCGGAGCACTGGTCGGAGGAGAATCTGTCGAATTTGGGAGCGGACTATGACGGTTGAGAATGACGTGGCTGCCCGGGAGGCATTGACGTCGCAGGAGGCTGTGACGTCGCAGGAGGCTATGACGGCGCAGGATGCTGCGGCACCCGAGGAAGCGCGCCCCGGCCTGCCGGACGGCGTCGCCGTCGAGCGCGCCCTCGAAGCCATCCTGATGGTCGCGGACGAACCGATGAGCGTCGTCTCCCTCGCCACGGCGGTCGGCGCTCCTGTGAAGCGCGTCCGCGCGGCAGTGGATGCGCTGGTCGCCGATTTCGACGGAGCGGACGGCGGCGTGCGCCGCGGCTTCGAGCTGCGCGAGGTGGGCGGCGGCTGGCGCATCTATGTGCGCCCGGAGTTCGACCCCGTCGTGGCCGACTATGTGCTGGCCCAGAACCCGACCAAACTGTCGCAGGCCGCGCTGGAGACCCTCGCCGTGATCGCGTACAAGCAGCCGATCAGCCGCGGCGCCATTGCATCCATCCGCGCTGTCAACGTCGACTCCGTGGTGCGCACCCTGCTCGGCCGTGGCCTCATCACGGAAATGTTCACGGACAGCGAGACCGGAGCCATCAACTACGGCACCACCGATCTCCTGCTCACTCAGCTCGGCATCAACTCGATCGACGAGCTGCCGAAGATCTCCCCGCTGCTGGCGGACGGAATGGATGGATTCGACGGCGATGTCCGCTAGAGACAGTAAGAACGCACACGCGCAGCAGGCGGACGGCAGCCCAGAGGGGGAGCGGCTGCAGAAGGTCATGGCAGCAGCAGGGGTCGCATCCCGACGGGTGTCGGAGGACCTGATCTCGGCGGGCAGGGTGACCGTGAACGGTGAGGTGGTCACCGAGCTCGGCCGCAGGATCGACCCGCTCACCGACCTGGTCGCCGTCGACGGCTCGGCCGTGCAGCTTGACACCTCGCGCCGCTACGTGATGCTGAACAAGCCGGTCGGCGTCGTCAGCTCCATGCGCGACGAGCAGGGCAGGCCGGACCTGTCCAGGTTCACCTCCGACTACCCCGAGCGCCTGTTCAACGTCGGGCGTCTGGATGCGGAGACCTCCGGACTGCTCATCCTCACCAACGACGGCGAGCTCGCCCACGTGCTCGCGCACCCCAGCTTCGGCGTCACCAAGACGTACATCGCCCGTGTGCGCGGGGTCGTCACCCCGCAGACCATCGCAACGCTCACCCGCGGGGTGGAGCTGGAGGACGGCCCGATCGCCGCCGACAAGGCCAGGCTGCTCGAGCGCAGCTCGTCGGCCAAGGACAGCCTCGTCGAGCTGGCGCTGCACTCCGGCCGCAACCGGATCGTGCGCCGCATGATGGCCGAGGTGGGGCATCCGGTGATCGAGCTGGTCAGGCGCCAGTTCGGCCCGCTGCACCTCGGCACCCTCAGGGTGGGCCAGATGCGCGACCTGACTAAGGTGGAACTCGGCCAGCTCCTGACGATCTCCCGCCAGAAAGACACCAAGTGAACGACACAGCCTCCCGGCTCACCGCGCCCGTCCGCGTGGTCGGTGCAGGGCTCCTCGGCGCCTCCGTCGGGCTGGGCCTGCGCGCCAACGGCGTGGATGTGCTGCTCGCCGACGCGTCGCCTGCGCACCTCAGGCTCGCCGCGGACTACGGCGCAGGCAGGGCGGACGACGGCACGACATCTCCTGCGCTGATCGTGGTGGCCGTGCCGCCTGACCTCGTGGCGCAGGTGGTGCTGGCGGAGCTCGCCGCACATCCGGACGCCGTGGTCACCGACGTCGCGAGCGTGAAGGTCGCTCCGCTGTCCGAGCTCGAGGCGGCCGGCGCCGACCTCTCGCGGTACGTGGGATCGCATCCACTGGCCGGCCGGGAGCGTGGAGGGCCGAGCTCTGCCCGCGCCGATCTGTTCGTCGGCCGCCCGTGGGTGGTCTGCGCACGGCAGGAGAACGATCGTGCGGCGGTCTCGCTGGTGGAGGCGTTGATCCTCGACCTCGGCGCGACGCCGGTCGAGATGGGCACCACGGAGCACGACGCAGCGGTCGCGCTGGTGTCGCACACCCCGCAGATCGTCGCGAGCCTGATGGCCAAGCGTCTCGCGGGTTCGACGGACGCCGCGCTCGCGCTCGCCGGTCAGGGCCTGCGCGACGTGACCCGCATCGCCGGAAGCGAGCCGGAGCTGTGGGTGCAGATCCTCGGAGCGAACGCCCCGGCGATCGTCGAGATCCTGCACGCGTACCGCGACGACCTCGACAGGATGCTCGGAGCGCTCGGCGACGTCGACGCCTCCGGGGCGCGGCGCACCATCGCGGAGGAGATCGCGGGCGGCAACGTCGGCGTCTCCCGGCTGCCCGGCAAGCACGGGCAGGACAAGCGGTACGCGTCCATCGTCGTCATGGTCGACGACCGGCCGGGCGAGCTGGCGCGGCTGCTCGCGGAGCTGGGCGAGATCGGCGTGAACCTCGAAGACCTGCGGCTGGAGCACTCGCCGGGCGCGCAGGTGGGCCTCGCCGAGATCGTGGTGCTCCCTGAGGTGCTGCAGCGCACGATCGACGACCTGACGGACAGAGGATGGAGGATCGCCGGATGACAGCGACCGAACAGCACGACCGGACCGGCAGGGGCGAGCAGCTTCCGACGGTCGTCGCGGTCGACGGCCCAGCGGGAAGCGGCAAGTCGAGCGTGAGCAAGGCGGCCGCCCGCGCCCTCGGCTTCGCCTACCTCGACACCGGCGCCGCATACCGCGCGCTGAGCTGGTTCGTGGTCGCGCGCACCATCGACCCGACCGACTCCGGCGCCGTCGTGGATGCGCTGCCCGACTTCGACTACCGCATCGGAACCGACCCTGACACCTACCACGTGTTCGTCGGAGACCACGACGTGACGGACGCCATCCGGGAGCCGGAGGTGACCGCCGTCGTCAGCGCCATCGCTCGCGTGCCGGAGGTGCGGACCTTCCTCACCGAGCTGTTCCGGAGCATCATGCGGCACACCGAGAAGCCGGGCATCGTGGTCGAGGGCAGGGACATCACGACGGTGGTCGCGCCCGATGCTCCCGTGCGCATCCTGCTCACTGCCAGCGAAGCGGCTAGAATAGCCAGGCGTTCCGCGGAACTCGTCGGCCACTCCGCCGCCCATGTCGGTGAGCAGCTGCACCGCCGCGACCTGGCTGACTCCCGGGTCGTCGACTTCATGAACGCCGCCGACGGTGTGACCACCGTCGATTCAACCGATCTCGACTTCGAGCAGACCGTCGCCGCGGTCATCGACGTCGTACAGACCGAAATCCGGAAAGGCGCCTGACGCGCATGTCTGACAAAGAACTTGAGGAGCCCCAGGGCGCCGACGACCTCGTCGAGCGACTGTCCGGGCTCGACGAGGAGCTGGCCGCGCAGCGCGCAGCCGCCCTCCGCAGCGGGCTGGACGACTACGAGCTGGACGAGGCCGACCTCGACATCCTCGAGACCGTCAGCGAAGACCCCGACGCGATCACCTACCTGCCTGCTCTGCCCGTGCTCGCCATCGTCGGGCGCCCCAACGTGGGCAAGTCGGCGCTGGTCAACCGCATCCTCGGCCGTCGAGAGGCCGTCGTCGAGGACACCCCCGGTGTGACCCGCGACCGCGTCTCGTACCAGGCGGAGTGGAACGGCCGCCGGTTCACCATCGTGGACACCGGAGGCTGGGAGCCGGACGCCAAGGGCATCGACGCATCCGTCGCCGCCCAGGCCGAGATCGCGATCGACCTCGCGGACGCCGTGCTGTTCGTGGTCGACGCCAACGTCGGAGCAACTGCGACAGACGAGCACGTCGTGCGGATGCTGCGCAAGACCAAGAAGCCCGTCTTCCTCGCCGCCAACAAGGTGGACGACCTGCGCCAGGAGCCGCACGCGACCGAACTGTGGTCGCTCGGCCTCGGCGAGCCCCGGCCCGTCTCCGCCCTGCACGGGCGCGGCGTCGCCGACCTGCTCGACGACATCCTGAAGAAGCTGCCGGAGGTCTCCGCTGTCGCCAAGCAGGAGGTCGGCGGTCCTCGGCGCGTCGCGATCGTCGGACGCCCGAACGTCGGCAAGTCGTCACTGCTCAACAAGGCGGCGGGCGAAGAGCGCGTCGTCGTCAACGAGCTCGCCGGCACCACCCGCGACCCGGTCGACGAGCAGGTCGAGATCGCCGGCAAGGTGTGGCGGTTCGTCGACACCGCCGGCATCCGCCGTCGCGTGCACCTGCAGCAGGGCGCAGACTTCTACGCGTCGCTGCGCACCTCCACCGCGCTGGAGAAGGCGGAGGTCGCCGTCGTCGTGCTCGACGTCTCGGAGCCGATCAGCGAGCAGGATGTGCGCATCATCGACCTCGTGCTCGAGTCCGGCCGCGCGCTGGTGCTCGCGTTCAACAAGTGGGACCTCCTCGACGACGACCGCCGCCGCTACCTGGAGCGCGAGATCGAGCAGGACCTGGCCCACGTGTCCTGGGCTCCGCGGGTGAACATCTCCGCGCGCACCGGACGCCACCTGGAGAAGCTGGTGCCGGCGCTGGAGCTCGCGCTCGAGTCGTGGGACACCCGCATCCCGACCGGAAAGTTCAACGCGTTCCTGGCCGAGCTCACGGCAGCGCACCCGCACCCCGTGCGCGGAGGAAAGCAGCCGCGCATCCTGTTCGGCACGCAGGCGGCGAGCCGCCCGCCGACGTTCGTGGTGTTCACGACCGGCTTCCTCGACCCCGGCTACCGCCGATACATCGTGCGCAGGCTGCGCGAGATCTACGGCTTCGAGGGAACGCCGATCACGCTCAACATGCGCGTCCGCGAGAAGCGCAAGCGCTAGAGCACATCGCTCACGGCGAAGCGGCCGGCCTCGGCCGCTTCGCCGAGCGCGTGGAAGTCGGCGAGCGACTGGTCGGCGTACGCCAGCGACCACTCCGTCACGGCGTGGGGGAGCGCGTCTCCGCTGCCGATGTATCCGGCGATGGATGCGGCAAGCGGGCTGCGCGAGTGCGCCCTGGCGAGGATCGTGGCGCAGGTGCGCACGTAGTCGGCGAACGGCTCGTCCGGCATCCCAGGGATGTCGAACGACACGTTCCTGTCGCGGAACTGCCGCACGTAGAAGCCGTAGCCCTCGAAGCTCACGTAGCCGAGGAACGGGTCGGACACCGCCTGCAGGATGCGCTGGTTGGCCGTGACCCGGTAGCCGTGGTGCTCGGCGAGCGTCGCGCGGTCGATGCCGGCGATGTCCTCGGACGGCACGCCGCCGAACTCGTGCATCACCGACTCCGTCGCCTCCTTCACCTGGAGCACGAGCGGTTCGCCGCGCGGACCCGTCAGCACCACGATGAAGCAGCGGGTGCCGACGCTGCCGACGCCGACGACGCGGCGGGCGATGTCCGTGACCGTGTGCTGGTCGAGGAGCAGCGCGATGTCGGGGGAGACCGTGCGGCTGTACCGTGCGAGCACCTCGCCGATGCTGGCCTCGATCTCCGCTGGAACGTGGGTGAGTCTCGGCGGGTTCTCGACGATGCGGCGCGAGCCGTCGTCCGCCAGCTCCGTGATGCGCGACACGACGTGCGCCGATGTGCGCTTCTCCGAGGCGGCGACGGTCTTCTTCACCAGGCGCTGCGTCGCCTTGCCGTACTGGCGGCCTCCGTGGATGACGGCCGCCTCGAAGAAGCGCTGGGTCACGTCGAGTCCGACGGAGACGCGCAGCCCATCGCGGTATGCCGCGGCAGAGAGCAGCGCGACTTCCTCGGCCGCGGTCTCCGATGCTCCTCGGGCTCTGGCGGCGATGACCACGCTCGTCACGAGGCGCTTGAGGTCCCACTCCCACGGCGCGACGGTCGCCTCGTCGAAGTCGTTCAGGTCGAAGACCATGCGCCGCTCCGGTGACGCGAAGATGCCGAAGTTGGCGATGTGCGCATCCCCGCAGGCCACCACGTTCGCGCCGGTCACCGCGCCGCCGGCCAGATCGGCCGCTTGCAGCGCCGCCGTGCCCCGGTAGAACGCGAACGGGTCCTGCAGCATCCTCGCCGTGCGCAACGGCACCAGGCTGGGCAGGCGGCTCGCGTTCTGCTTCTCGAGGATCGCGAGCGGGTCGCGCCGCGCATCCGGAACATAGTCGGCGTGCGCCGACCGGGGGATGCGCTTCCTGGCGCCCTTGCCGAACTCGTACTGCTCCCGGTCGCTGGCGACCGGCTCGTGGTCGTAACGCAGGCGACCCGCGACGCTGTCCATGGCGCAACCCTAGCGCTCGCCATGCCGTCGGGCCACCGATCGGTGACATGACCACAAAGGGGGGTTTGTACCCCGGCTTGTCCTCACTATTGTGGACAGTGAGAGCTACCCGACCGCGCGACCCGAAAGCGCGGGCTCTCTATCTCAAGGACGCATACCCGATCATGAGTTCTACAAGTTCATACACCCCTGCCCGAAAACGCCAACTCGGCGCTGAGAAGCGCACAGAGCCGCTTCCCACCGTCCACCCGAAGCCCTCCGACCGCAAGGTCACCTGGAGCCGCGTCGCCATCGTCGCGACCGTGCTCTTCTGGGCGATCTACGTCGTCACCACGATCATCCGCCAGTTCCTCGTGCTCGGCACGCAGGACTTCCGGTTCACGATGGAGGCGATCGGCTACCTGATCGTCGTCACCTTCCTGACGTTCTCCGCGCTGATGTACCTGGTCGCCCGTCAGGGCGCTCTGCAGCGGTTCCAGAAGCACGTGCGGGTTCCCCGCGCGGAGCTGGATCGCCACTTCGCGGAGAACCAGCCCTCCATCACCGTCCTCGTCCCGTCGTACGCCGAGGAGCCGGAGGTCGTGCGGATGACCCTGCTGTCCGCCGCCCTGCAGGAGTTCCCGTCGATGCGCGTCGTGCTGCTGCTCGACGACAACCCCAACCCGACCGACCAGGCCGTGGCGGAGCGGCTGAACGCCACCCGTGCCCTCGGCGCGGACATCGCCGCCCTGCTGGCGGAGCCGCGGACCCGCTTCGGCGACGCGCTGATGCACTACGAGCTGTCCGAGAACGGCGCGTTCGCGACGGAGTCGGACGCCACCGAGCTGGCGGCGCACTACACCTGGGCGGCCGAGTGGCTGTATCGCCAGGCGGATGCGCACGGCGTCGAAGACCACGTCGACCTGTTCTTCGCCGACCAGGTGCTCCGCGCCCTGGGCGACGAGCTCGTGCTCACCGCCCAGGCGATCGAGGCGGCCGTCGAGGAGGGCGCATCGCTCTCAACCGAGCGCGTCGCGCAGCTCTACCGTCGCCTGGCGTGGACGTTCGACGCCGAGCTCGACGTGTTCGAGCGCAAGCAGTGGGCGTCGCTGTCGCACGAAGCCAACAAGGCGATGAACCTGAACGCGTACATCGGCCTGATGGGCGGGACCTACCGCGTCGAGGAGACGCCGGACGGCCCCATCCTGAACCCGGTCAGCTCGCGTCGCCCTGGCGACATCGTCATCCCGGACAGCGACTTCCTGCTCACGCTCGACGCCGACTCGATCCTGCTCCGCGAGTACTGCCTCCGACTCACCTACCTGCTGCAGCAGCCGGACAACGCGCGCGTCGCTGTCACGCAGACGCCGTACTCGTCCTTCCGCGGCGCCGGCACCCGCATCGAGCGTCTCGCCGGCGCGACCACCGACATCCAGCACATCCTGCACCAGGGGATGAGCTTCTACGGCGCCACCTTCTGGGTGGGTGCGAACGCGGTCATCCGCAAGCGCGCCATCGAGGACATCGTGGAGACCGAATTCGTCGGCGGTTTCGAGGTGCGTCGCTACGTGCAGGACCGCACGGTCATCGAGGACACCGAGTCGAGCATCGACCTCGGCACCCACGGCTGGACGCTCGTCAACTACCCTGAGCGCCTCAGCTACTCCGCCACCCCGCCCGACTTCGGCTCGCTCATCGTGCAGCGCCGCCGCTGGGCGAACGGCGGACTCCTGATCCTGCCGAAGCTGTGGCGTCAGGTGCGCGAGCGCAAGCGTCGCGGCGAGGTCATCTCCCGCACGGAGCTCCTGCTGCGCGTGAACTACATGGCGTCGATCGCCTGGGCGAGCTTCGGCCTGATCTTCCTGCTGGCGTACCCGTACGACGGCCGCCTGCTCAGCCCCGTGGTGCTGCTCGCCGCCCTGCCGTACTTCATCGCGATGGCCAGCGACCTGCGCTACGCCGGATACAAGGCGACGGATGTGCTCCGCATCTACGGCTTCAACCTGATCCTGCTCCCGGTGAACCTTGCCGGTGTGCTCAAGTCGATCCAGCAGTCGCTGACCGGCAAGAAGATCCCGTTCGTCCGCACCCCGAAGGTGAAGAACCGCACGGCCTCTCCGCTGCTCTACGTCGTCACCCCGTTCCTCATCGTCGCGTTCTCCGCGTTCACGCTGTGGCGTGACGTCAACGCGCAGAACTGGGGCAACGCCGCGTTCGCGCTCTTCAATGCGACCCTCGCCATCTGGGCGATCGTCTCCTACATCGGCGTCGGCAACTCCATCGTCGACATCTGGCTCGGGCTCACCCGCCCGCTGTACGTCGAGAAGAACCGGAAGGCAGCATCGAGCACGACGGCTCCCGCCGCGGACGTCATCGACTGGCGTTCTGTGCTCTACCACGGCCACAGCGGAGGCGACCTCCCGCACGTCGAGCGCGTCGCGCTCCCCGTCCGCGACGGCGACCTGACCGAGTCAGAGAAGCAGGCCGCCTGATGGGCAGGAAGCAGAGCCCGAAAGCTCAGGCCCCTGACGCCCAGTCTCGTGACGCGCAGGCGCCGGCAGGCGGAAACGCAGACAGCGGCCGCCGCCTCTCGCCCCTCCGCGTGATCGGCGCAGCGCTCGTCGCCGCGGTGGTCGTCAGCGTCGGCGTCGTCGGCTTCCAGTGGTGGACGGCGAAGGCGGCCGTCGAGGCCCAGCCGTGGTTCGCGTCGTACGTCGACGTGACCGCCACCCCGCGGTTCGCGTTCGAGAACCTCGGCACCACGAAGAACAAGGACGCCGTCCTCTCGTTCATCGTGGCCGACTCCGCCTCGGCGTGCACGCCGTCGTGGGGCAACGCGTACACGCTCGACGAGGCCCGCGGCTCCCTCGACCTCGACCGCCGCATCGCCAGGCTGCAGCAGCAGGGCGGAACGGTCGCCGTGTCGTTCGGCGGCCAGCTGAACGACGAGCTCGCCGTGGCCTGCACCGACCCGGAGAAGCTGAAGGCCGCGTACGCGTCCGTCGTCGACCGGTACAAGATCGGCACGATCGACCTCGATCTGGAGGGCGCAGGACTGGCGGACGCCGACGCGAACGCGCGCCGCGCATCCACCATCGCCGCGCTGCAGAAGGAGCGCAGGGCGGAGGGCAAGAGCCTCGCCGTCTGGCTGACGCTTCCTGTGTCTCCGACCGGGCTCACCAGCCAGGGCACGGATGCGGTCGCCGCGATGCTGAAGGCCAAGGTCGACATCGCAGGCGTCAACGTCATGACGATGGACTTCGGCGACGCCAAGGCGGCCAAGCAGTCCATGTCCGACGCCGCTCAGGATGCGCTCACCGCGACCAAGCGCCAGCTCGGCATCCTCTACGACCGCGCCAAGCTGCACCAGTCCGACCCGAGCCTGTGGTCCAAGCTGGGCGCGACGCCGATGATCGGCCAGAACGACGTCGAGAAGGAGGTCTTCTCGCTCGCCGACGCCAAGGCACTGAACGCGTGGGCGGTCTCCACCGGCATCGGCCGGATGTCGATGTGGTCGGCGAACCGCGACAAGACCTGCGGGTCGAACTACGTGGACACGACGGTCGTCTCCGATGCCTGCAGCGGCGTGAAGCAGGGCAAGCAGACCTTCGCCGGTGTGCTCTCCGCCGGCTTCGCCGGCCACATCTCGCTCGGTGAGTCCGCCGTCACCACCCCGGAGCCGACGTCGACCGTCACCAAGGACGACCCCGCCAGCTCGCCGTACGCGATCTGGACCACCACCAACTCGTACCTCAAAGGCACGAAGGTGGTCTGGCACCACAACGTCTACGTCGCCAAATGGTGGACGAAGGGCGATGTCCCCGACGACCCCGTGCTGAACGCGTGGGAGACGCCGTGGGACCTGGTCGGCCCCGTGCTGCCGGGCGAGACGCCCATCCCGCAGCCGACGCTCCCCGCGGGGACGTACCCGGAGTGGACGGGCACCGCCCAGTTCGACAAGGGCGCCCGCGTGCTCTTCGACGGGGTGCCGTTCGAGGCCAAGTGGTGGACGCAGGGCGACAGCCCCGAGGCCGCCAGCGCCAACCCCGACGCGTCGCCGTGGGCCCCGCTCACCCAGGACGAGATCAACACCATTCTGAGCGGCGGCACCGCAGCTCAGTGAGACTCGGCGGCGGGATGCAGATTCCCCCCTGAACGCATCCCGTCGCCGACCAGACCCGGACACCCGCTGCGGGGCGGAGGTTCTGGGCATCCAGTGGATGCGGCACACTGTCGGGTCGCATCCACTGGCACGCGTGCCGGCGAGTACCGGGCGGACTTTCGGGTAGCGAGCCCGTGAGTGCTCGTCGGCACGTTCGCATACCGCCTGTGAGTTTCGCATACCGCCTGTGAGTACTGTTGACTCGACAAGGAGGGTGACGTGACGCGTGTGACGATCGCCGGGCTCGCTGCCCAGCTGAAGCTGTCCAAGGCGTCCGTCTCGTACGCGCTGAACGGCCAGCCGGGCGTGAGCGACGAGACCCGTCGCCGGGTGCTCGACCTCGCGGCCGACCTCGGCTGGCACCCGAGCGCGAGCGCAAGAGCACTGTCCCGTTCCCGCACGGACGCGATCGGCATCGTGCTGCGGCGCGACCCGAGCCTGCTGGGCGCTGAGCCGTTCTACATGAGCCTGCTCGCCGGGGTGGAGAGCGTGCTGGCGGAGACCGACCAAGCGTTGATGCTCCGGATGGTCGGCACCGGCGTCGGCCAGGATCTCGACACCTATCGCCGCTGGAGCGCTCAGGGCAGGGTCGACGGTGTGATGCTGTTCGACATCAGTGTGAACGATCCGCGCCCTGCCCTCCTCGACCAGCTCGGCCTCGACTTCGTGGTGCACGGCAACCGGGCGCAGGTCGCCCCCGGCCGGGTGCTGCTCTACGACGCGCGCGGAGACTCCGCTCTGATCATCGGCGACCTCGCCAGGCTCGGTCACCGGAGGGTGCTGCACATCACGGGGCCGCTGGAGTTCGAGCACGAGGACGACAGGCGGGCGGCGATCGAGGGGGAGGCGTTCGCCCGGGGCATCAGCACGGTGTTCGCGGCGTCGGACTACTCGTCGGATGCGGGGGAGCGGATCGTCGTCGAGACCCTGGCCGCGGACACCGCCATCACCGCCGTCGTCACCTCGAACGACATGCTCGCGCTCGGCGCCGCCGCAGGCTTCGACAGGCTCGGCCGCAGGGACGTCGCCCTGGTGAGCTGGGACGACTCCCTGGTCTGCCGCCTCGGTTCCCGGCCGATCACCGCACTCGCCCGGTTCCCCGAGGAGCAGGGCAGGCGCAGCACCAGGATGCTGCTGGATGCGCTGGCCGGCGTGCCCTCCGAGGTCACCACCGCGAAGCCGAGCGAGCTCGTCGTGCGCTCCACGAGCATCCCGGCTCCGTAGGCGCCGCCCCCGCCCGCTCCCGAACAGGGGAAGTATTTCTGGTCCACCCCCTTGACAACTGAACCGGTTCAGTTAGCGTAGAGGTCGTGGTGTGTGCGCCACGACCAAGAGACAAGGGAGTCACTATGAAGAAACGCGCCATTCTCGCGGGCGCCATCGCCGCCGCGGTCGCGCTCGTCGCAGCAGGCTGCAGCAGCTCCGGATCGGGAAGTTCGGCCAGTGGATCGACCATCACGTACTGGGCGAGCAACCAGGGGACCAGCCTCGACAACGACAAGCAGGTCCTCACTCCAGTCCTCGACGACTTCACCAAGAAGACAGGCATCAAGGTGAAGCTTGAAGTGATCGGCTGGAACGATCTCCAGACGCGCATCCAGACCGCCGTCACCAGCGGCCAGGGTCCGGATGTGCTCAACATCGGCAACACCTGGGCGGCGTCCCTGCAGGCGACCGGCGCGTTCCTGCCGTTCGACGACGCCAACATGAAGGCCATCGGCGGGTCTGACAAGTTCGTCAAGACCGCGCTCGAGACCGGTGGCGCACCTGGCAAGACGGTCACCAGCGTCCCGCTCTACGGCCTCGCATACGGGCTGTACTACAACAAGTCGATGTTCACCGCTGCGGGCGTCCAGCCGCCCACCAACTGGGAAGACCTCGTCACCGACGCCAAGAAGCTGACCAGCGGCTCCACCTACGGCTTCTCGCTCGCGGCCGGCAGCTACACAGAGAACGCGCACTTCGCGTTCATCACGGCGGCGCAGAACGGCGCGGAGTTCTTCGACTCCAAGGGCAACCCCACCTTCACCTCCACCGGAGCGGTCGACGGCATCAAGCGCTACCTCGACCTGATGCAGACCGACAAGGTCGTCAACACCTCCAACGCCCAGTACGACAACGGCGTGCAGGCGGTGAACGACTTCGCGACGGGCAAGGTCGCGATGATCCTCAGCCAGAACAACGCCGACTCGTCGATCAACGCCAACGGCATGAAGACCGACGCATACGGTGTCGTTCCGTTCCCCGCCCCCGCTGGCGGTAAGGATGTGGCGAGCCACGTCGCCGGTATCAACCTCTCCATCATGAAGAACACCAAGAACAAGGATGCGGCCCTCCAGTTCGTCAAGTACATGACGAGCGAGAGCACCCAGACCACCCTGGGCAAGCCGTACGCCACGCTCCCGGTGCTCAACGGCGCCAAGGCCAACTTCACCGACAACGCTGAAGAGGCCGCCACCTTCCAGAAGATCTACAACACCATGTCCAAGCCGCTTCCTCTGGTTCCGGCGGAAGACCAGTTCGAGAACACGGTCGGCAAGGCCATGAACGACATGTTCGCGAAGATCGCCACAGGAGGCACCGTCTCCGACAGCGACATCAAGTCCGCGCTGCAATCGGCGCAAGACCAGGTCAAGCAGTCCATGGGCGGCTGACGCCGCCGGCGCCGGGTGCGGGATGCACGTTCTTCGCCGCGCATCCCGCACCTGGCGCACCCCCCAGCATCCACAGACCATCCTCCTGACCAGACAGAGGTCACCATGTCGACGACGACATCAGCAGACACTCCGCGCGGCACGGGCGTGCTCGGCACGGCGACGGCCGCCCCGGCGCCGGCGCCGCCGCGCAAACGCAAGAGGCAGAAGGGCTGGTGGATCCCGCTCGCCCTGCTCGCGCCCGCCATCATCTTCGAGATCCTCATCCACGTCATCCCGATGCTCACCGGCATCTGGATCAGCTTCGTGCAGCTCACGAAGTTCTACATCGCCAACTGGTCGGAGGCGCCGTTCGTCGGCTTCAAGAACTACGCGGTCGCCCTCGACTTCAACGGTTCGGTCGGTGCGGCGCTGCTGCAGTCGTTCCTGATCACCTGCGGGTTCACCATCCTCGTGGTCGGCATCTCCTGGTCGCTCGGGATGTCCGCCGCCGTCGCCCTGCAGCGCAAGTTCTGGGGTCGCGGCTTCTTCCGCACCCTGTTCCTCGTGCCGTACGCGCTGCCGATGTACGCGGGCATCATCGCCTGGAAGTTCATGCTGCAGAAGGACACCGGCGCGGTGAACCACTTCCTGTTCGACAACCTGAACCTCCCGGGGGACAAACCGTTCTGGCTGATCGGCGGCAACGCGTTCTGGTCCATCGTCATCGTCGCCATCTGGCGGCTGTGGCCGTTCGCGTTCCTGATGCTGATGGCCGGTCTGCAGTCCATCCCCGAGGAGGTCTACGAGGCGTCGGCGGTCGACGGCGCGAAGCCGGCCAGGCAGTGGGGTGCGATCACACTGCCGATGCTGCGCCCGGTCAACACCGTGCTGCTGCTGGTGATGTTCTTATGGACGTTCAACGACTTCAACACCCCGTTCGTGCTGTTCGGCAACGCCCAACCTGCGGCAGGTGACCTGATCTCCTTCCACATCTACAACGCGTCGTTCCTCACCTGGAACTTCGGCTCCGGGGCCGCGATGAGCGTCCTGCTCCTGATCTTCCTGCTGATCGTGACGGGCATCTACCTGCTCGTGCTGAACCGGAGGTCCCGTCGTGCGTGAGACCGTCTCTTCCAAAGCCTTCCGCTGGGTGGTGCTCGTCATCCTGACGATCTTCACCGCCGTCCCGATCTACGTGATGGTCACCTCCTCGATGAAGTCGCTGGCGGATGTGCAGGGCGCCTTCACCTGGTGGCCGACGCAGATCACGTTCCAGCCGTTCATCGACATGTGGTCGACGGTGCCGCTGGCGTCGTACTTCGTGAACAGCCTCATCGTCGCGGGCTCTGCGACCATCCTGAGTCTGGTCATCGCGGTGTTCGCCGCGTACGCCGTCTCGCGCTACCGGTTCAAGGGCCGCAGCGTGTTCACCACCACGGTGCTGTCCACGCAGATGTTCCCCGGCGTGCTGTTCCTGCTGCCGCTGTTCCTCATCTTCGTGAACATCAACCAGGCGGTGGGCATCCAGCTCGTCGGCACGCGGTTCGGCCTCGTGATCACCTACCTGACGTTCGCGCTGCCGTTCTCGATCTGGATGCTCGCCGGTTACTTCGACGGCATCCCGCGCGACCTCGACGAGGCGGCGATGGTCGACGGGAGCGGGCCGATGGGCGCGCTCTGGCACGTCGTGCTTCCCGCCGCGCGCCCCGGGCTGATCGCCGTCGCCATCTA
Organism: Leifsonia sp. Root227; assembly: GCF_001428745.1. GTDB lineage: Bacteria > Actinomycetota > Actinomycetes > Actinomycetales > Microbacteriaceae > Leifsonia. The sequence goes on from NZ_LMIO01000001.1 coordinate 1,050,187, forward strand.
CTCGTTCATGACCAGTTGGGGCGAGGTGCTGTTCGCATCCGTGATGACGACGGACGAGAACAGAACGCTCGCGGTCGGCCTGCAGCTCTACTCCACCCAGACGAACGTGTACTGGAACCAGATCATGGCCGCTTCGCTCGTGGTGAGCATCCCGGTGGTCGTGGCGTTCCTGCTGCTGCAGCGCTCGTTCGTCGCCGGGCTGACGGCGGGTGCGGTGAAGTAGCAGCTTCCCCGCCGCCCGCACGCCCGTTCGGTCGCTCGACTGTTCGACTTCTTGCGACTTCGCGTCGTTTCGAAAGGAATCATGGAACGCCATTCCCCCCTGCTCGCCGTCGACGGCGCGCCCGCCATCTGGCTCGGGGCCAATTTCTGGTCCCGGTCGGGAGGTCCGCTGATGTGGACCAGCTACGACCAGGAGGTCGTCCGCTCCGAGCTCGCCGTCCTGGCGGAGCACGGCCTCAACATGACCAGATCGTTCTTCTACTGGCCGGACTTCCACCCCACCCCTGACACGCTCGACGAGCAGTGCATCGCCAACTTCCACGACTTCCTCGACGCCCACCTGGACGCCGGCATGACGACGGTGCCGACGTTCCTCGTCGGGCACATGTCCGGCGAGAACTGGGACCCGGCCTGGCGGGACGGCCGCGACCTGTACAGCGACATCTGGTTCGTCGGACGCCAGGCCTGGTACGTCCGCGAGCTGACCGCGCGCTTCGCCGAGCATCCCGCCGTCGCCGGCTGGCTGCTCACCAACGAGGTCCCGATCTACGGCGGGGAGGCGCCGCGCCCGATCGTGGACGCGTGGGCGTCGCTGCTGGTGGATGCGGTGCGCGCCGGGGGAGGGACCCAGCCGGTCTCCGTCGGCGACGGGGCGTGGGGCATCGAGACGACGGGCCACGACAACGGCTTCTCCACCACCGACCTGGCCGCGTTCACCGACTTCGTCGGCCCGCACGTCTACCGGATGGAGTCCGACCAGACCCGTCAGCACCTCAAGGCCGCGTACATCGCGGAACTCTGCCACATCGCCGGCCTCCCGGTGATCATGGAGGAGTTCGGCCTGACCAGCGACTTCGTGTCCCCATCCGGTGCTGCCTCGTACTACCGCCAGCTGCTCTACAACACGCTCCTGGCCGGGGCGACCGGCTGGATCGCCTGGAACAACACCGACTACGACGACCTGATCGCCCAGCGCCCGTACTCGCACCACCCGTTCGAGATGCACTTCGGCATCACGGACGCGACGGGAGCCCCCAAGCCCCCGCTGCTGGAGCTGGCCCGTTTCGCCGGGGACCTCGCATCCATCGACGTCGCCGCTGTCACGCGCTCCCCGGTGGATGCGGCGATCGTCGTGCCCTCCCACCTCGCCGCCGACTACCCGTTCACCCAGGAGCCCGAGCGGGCGCTAATCGTGGCGACGGGGGAGCAGGCGTACGTCGCCGCTCACGAGGCGCACGTGCCGGTGGCCGTGGTGCGCGAGGCGGAGGACGGCGGCATCCCCGCCGGCTACGGCCTCTACCTGCTGCCGTCGGTCAAGCAGCTCTGCGGCCCCACCTGGAAGCAGCTCATCGACCTCGCCTCCGACGGCGCCACCGTCTACGCCTCGTACTGCGTCGGCGACATCGGCGTGCAGCGTGGTCCATGGTGGGCGTACACGGAGGAGATCTTCGGCGTGCAACGCGAGTCGGCATACGGCCTGGTGCCTCCGGTCTCCGACGACACGGTGACGGTGCGCTTCCTCACCTCCTTCGGCGGTCTGGCCGAGGGCACGGTCCTCTCGTTCGCGGCCGCGGGCAACGAGCACTCGCGCTCCTACCTCCCGGTGACCGCGACCACCGGAACGGTGATCGCCGTGGATGCGCACGACCGCCCCGTCATCGTCTCCCAGTCCCACGGCTCCGGACGCGCCGTGCTCTCCACCTACCCGCTCGAATACTTCGCCTCCCAGCTCCCCGGCGTGAACCCCGAAGACACCTGGCGCCTCTACGACGCCCTCGCCGAGGTGGCCGACGTGGAACGAGACATCCGCCTCGACGACCCGCAGGTCTTCACCGACACGCTGGTCCACGCCGACGGCCGCCGCTTCGTCTTCTTCGTCTCCCAGCACCCCACGCCGGTCACGGTCACGCCCCGCGCGGCAGGTGCCCTGCGGACCCTGAACGGAGACGACGTCAGCTCGGTGACCCTCGACCCGTACGGCGTGGAGGTGCGCGAGCTGGTCTTCGAGTAGGTGGCACTGGCACCCGCCCGGACACGCTAGTATGGACAAGTTGCTTTGGGGCTCCACCCTCAAAGCGACTTCGGGCTGTGGCGCAGCTTGGTAGCGCACTTGACTGGGGGTCAAGGGGTCGCAGGTTCAAATCCTGTCAGCCCGACAGAAGAAGCCCCGGTAGAGCTCAGTTTCTACCGGGGCTTTTGTTTGCTTGTAGAGTGGCAACCCCTCCAAAACCCCTCGCCTGGTCGAAAATGGGTCTGTGAGCGAGCGCATAGATTCTTTGTTCCGGAACAGCAGTCCAGAGCCTCTGCCTGTGCTGACCATCCCAGAATTGCGCATACAGCTACAGCGGCAGGCAAATCTCATCGTCGAGACAGGCACCGGCGGTCGTGGGTTCGCAACCGTTGAGCCCGAGTACCAAGAAACCGACGAGGTCCTTGTCGCGAACTTCGCCAGATTCGGACTCGAACCGCCGTTTCCTTGGCGTTCGCTATGGGAATGGTACGGGTTCTATTCGCAGAATCTCGGTACCTATCGCGAGCGGCGGGAGCATCTGGCAGCCTTGACTCGCGCGGCGTTGGAAGAGTTGCGAAAGGTGGAGGCTATTGGCGAAGTCCACGATCCAACTCCGGATGACGACTCTCCTACGTGGGAGAAGGTCAATCCGCGTGTCGCGGCCCTAATCAAGGAATATGGTTCTGCGCGAGATCGAGACACCTGGCAAGATGTTGGCCGCCGAAGTCGCGAGATTCTCATTGACCTCGGCAAGTTGATCGCCGATCCGGCCCTGGTGCCGGAGGGCCAGGAAGCGCCAAAGGGAGCTGACGCGCGCGCCTGGTTCGACCTGCTTCTGGCTACTCGTGCCGCGGGCAAGGACAAAGCTGAGCTACGGTCGATGATGCGTTCGACGTGGGATCTTGCTCAGAAGGTAACCCACGGAGACATCGACGATGTGGATGCTTTCGCGTCCGCCCAGGCCACCGTTCTGCTTGTACGTACGACTCAAAAACTCCTGGAATCCGACTAGGACAGGGTGCGTCGCCAAACCCGCTGTTCGGAGCTATCCGGGTATCCCCAGGTGACGAGCAAGGTTGTAGACGCGGGGCTTGCGAAAGTCTTCGAATAGTCGAAGTACAGCGATTCACCCGGATGAAGTTGGTCCACTGGCTGCTCCTGGAACAGAGTGATGTCGTTGCTGTCGCCGGGCTCGGTGATGGAGACGGCCCAGAGCGTTTCCTCGCCAGTGTTGCGAAGCTCGTACTTGTTTTTGGTCTGTTGCACGAGAGTCCAGGGATCCTTCGGCAATGACTTCCGCGCGATGTCGTTGGCTTCTTCGAGGGCCGAGGCGGAGCGGGTGGCTGCTGAGGCAGACTGGGTCGCTGCGTCGAGCGCGGACTTCTCGTGCTGTTTTGCTGCGTCGCGGGCACCTTCGGCTGCGATGCGGTCAGCACGGGCCTCCTTCGCCTGCAGGATAGCGACGACGACGCCGATCGCAGTGACCAAGAGTAATCCAAGATTGATGATGTTCGAAGCGTCCACAGCCGTACAGTAGCGGTCCTAGCGCTCGGCCACACGGAGCTCAAGAGGAGGGCCGACGCGGACACCCGGCGCTCCGATGCCCGTATTCACTGAGGATGATTCTCGCGTTCCGGGCGTGTTGGTTAGCGACGAAAGTGACGGGGCGCGATCGGTCGACGGGGTATCGTGCGAAGGGAGTAGGGTCACCAACCCTCAGCAGTCCGGCAAGCACATGTTCGGTTCGCGCCGCACGGGCGGCCGCTCGGCTAGACTCGGTGCGCGGCTCAACCGCGAAGATCGAGGAGCGGCAGGGTGAGGCGATGAGCGCAAGCAAGGGCGAACTTGCCGCGTTGACCCGTATGTTCTCGTCCACGGTCGTTCGTGAACTCGGTAGGCAAGGTAAGTCAGGACTTCTCGCTCGACTGCTGCACCAGTCGGGAGCGGCCCAGGCCTTAAAGTCCGAGGCAACCGTGGGCGACGCGTTCGATCACGCCTTTCACGTCCTGCGCTCGCTCGGGAATCGAGACGAGTATGTATACCGCTCCGCGATCACCCAGAAGATCCTGCTTGGCCAGCACAGCCTCCGCACGGCGTCTATGTTGGGCGAGGCGCGAGTCGGAGCCTCGAAGGCGGACGTAGTCGTCTTCAACGGCACATCGACCGCTTACGAGATCAAATCCGAGCGGGACTCCCTGGCCCGCTTGCGGAGTCAGGTGCTGGCCTACTCTCAGGTGTTCGCCGTAGTCAACGTGGTCACGAGTCCCTCGCATGTAGTGCACGTGCTTCGGCAAGTCCCCGAGTATGTCGGGGTGCTCGTCCTCACCGATCGATTCACACTGAGGATGGAGCGGCGCGCAATAGGTGACTCCTCTCGCACCGAACCACTCGCGATACTCGACTTTGTTCGCCTCGATGAGGCGTTTGCCATTCTGCGAGAGGTCGGAATCGAGCCTCCTCGTGTTCCGAACACGCAGATACGTGGCGCCCTGAACGAACTGTTTGCCGACCTTGAGTCAACACGCGTGCACGACCTAATGGTGTCAACGCTGAAATCGTCCCGCTCTCAAAGTTCCGCTGAGAACTACATCAAATCCATCCCAATGTCCCTGCGTGCTGCCATGCTTACGTTAAAGATGAATGACGCGTCCGAGCAGAGGCTCCGCGACGCGACACGCTTGCCCATAGGTGCCGCACTCGCTTGGAGATAGCTCATGTACTACCCATACTTCCGAGGAAAGCAGTTCGAACTCCTCGCGCTCCGTGAGAGCGCAGAAGTGCTAGCCGAAGCTTCTTTCGTTCCCATCATCGAACCGGTGCGGGAGTCGCTCAACGGCCTCGAGCGAGCACTTGCAGCAATCGGCGATGCGGGCGGTCGGGCAATCGTGATTGTGAACCCGCGTCATGGCGACCACAAAGATGACGGGGCGAACATCAGCGCGTTCCTGAGCGACAACTACAGGGGAAACGATGCCATTTCCGCTGGAGTCCTACTCCTCAGCACCACGAGCTTCGACGAAGCCGAGGCACTCATATCGAGCCATGCTCAACATAGCCCGGCCATCGTCCACTCCGGCTTCACAGCGGCGCGCGACGTCGCGGAGTTTCTCCGCGACCGTGAGATTGAGGCGACCAATGTATTCAGCGAGGCTCATGCGAGCATGCTCTATCGGAAGCACTTCGGAAGCGGAAACCGAGTATTGGTCCGCGATGGCTTCGAGCAAAAGAAGAACGCGGACTACGAACCGTCCGCGTTCTTCTCCGATCTCCACGTCACGTTCGAGGACCTCAACATGCAGGGCTACGGCGACTTCCTCACGGTGGGGGATCGGTACACCGAAGGTGGCGGTCCGGCATACGCCGTTGCAATCCATCTGACTTACATCGACCCCACGCAAGACAACGCTATGTACGTATATCACTTCAAGTCCGATTCGAACGACACGCCCACAGACCCGGCGAACAAGTTCGCTGAGGCTCTCGCGAAGCTCATCGCGAAGCTCGATAGTGTGGACTCCAAGCTCCTAGCGACATCGGCCACGGAGGAGTTCCGTCGGCTTTACGAAGCGGGCCACTTCCCGGGCCTTGGCTACATAAAGAAGCTATCGATCCGGCATCACATCGAGACGCTCGCGGACTATCACCGCAACGTGGATGGCTGAGCGCCTGTGCTGCGCTGAATGCTTCAATGACAGTTTCCTGCGCGAATTCATCTCCGACAAGCTCAATTCTAAATTGGGGGTGTGCGGCTACTGCCGCGTCGCTAACGTCGCCCTGGTGGAGCCATCTGTCCTCCGTGAGTCATTCGAGAATCTGCTCGCGATATACGAGACAAACCCGGACGGACTACCGCTACCCGCGCTACTTCGGCGTGATTGGGGGCTTTTCTCCGGCCCGGTGATGCGGGACGACCCAGCGGCCAAAGAGCTTCTCGCGGACATTTTCGACGATGGCGAGATCGTGAGAAAGCGCTACTTGGCATCGGGCAAGCACAGCGCTACCAGCTTGGCCCGCTGGGATGAGCTGCGCGTTGAGATGATGCACGGCAATCGGTGGTTCCTTGAACAGAAGATTGACTACGACCGGCTTCGGGAGCTTCTCGATTACCTAATCGTTGACCCGACGACCCTGAGCCCAAGCTGGCACCGGGCTCGTATCGTCAGTGATGATCCGTTTCCACTTGACAGGATGGGCGCTCCGCCGTCGAAGAAGGCGGGGCACGGGCGCGCGAATCCAGCAGGCATTCCATACCTGTACCTTGGGTCGACCCCGACCACAGCGGTATCGGAAATGCGGCCACACACGGGCGAGCTCGCGTGCGTCGCCGAATTCGAGATACCCAGCATGAAGACCGTCGACCTCCGGGCTCCACGCGCGCGCATATCGCCCTTCGAGCTCAACGACGACGAAGTCGGTCAGATGCACGCGGATCTGCCGCTTCTTGAGCGTCTCGGGGACGAGCTCACGCGACCAGTGCTACCTCAAGGCGCGCCGTTTGAGTACGTCCCGAGCCAGCATCTATGCGAGTTCATCAAGAGCTGTGGATTCGATGGCGTGGTCTATCGAAGCTCGGTCAGCGACGGTATCAACCTGGCGCTGTTTCACCCAGATCAAGCGACTGGGGTCAGCGTAGACCAGTACAACGTCACCAAGGTCGAGGTGTACGTCTCCGCCAAAGAATAATGCGCCGACTGCTTCTGCGCTTGTCTGGGGCTCGGGAGGCAAAGTGACAGCGGCAACCTGCGCCGAAATGGTCTCAAGGTCGCACCCCGAGTGGTGGTACGACCCGCCGGATAGTTTCGTGGGTCCGAGTTGCTGTAACGACGGTGTCCGATCGGACTTTGGTGTGCGCTATCGGGACCAGATTGCCGACGGACGCAAGCCATTTGGCGTGAGAGTATGGCCTTGGCGAGCACCTAACGTTGGCAGCAACGTTGGGGGATCTCCCTACTTCGCCTTCCCCGAGTTCGCCGCCCGCCGCACGAACCCGATGATCAGCGTCGCGATCACCAGCACGATCCCGATGATGCCCAACCACAGCAGCCCCTTGATCGCGAACCCCACGATCGCCAGGATGACCCACAACACGACGAGAACGATCACCAAGATGAGCATGTGCCCACCGTACGCCTGCTTTGGCGCACCATCGACCTAGCTCGCGCGCCTCGTTTCGTACCTGCTCATCAGCACACCGCCTGGCAGCGTGCGTGTCTCCACCAGGTCGAGGTTCACCCAGCTGTCCAGCGCGGAGAAGAACGGCAGTCCGCCGCCCACCAGCACTGGATGCGTGACCACGGTGTACTCGTCGATCAGCCCTGCGCGCATGGCCGTGCGGGCGAGGGTCGCGCCGCCCACCCGCATCCGCCCGTCGTCCTCGGCTTTGAGGCGGGTGATCTCCGCGAGCGCGTCGCCGGTGAACAGGCGGGCGTTCCAGTCGACCGTCGACATCGTGGAGGAGAACACCACCTTCGGCGTGTCCCGCCAGTTGCGCGCGAAGGCGATTTCCGCTGGCGTTGCGTTGGGCTGCCGGTCGCCGGTCGGCCAGTACGAGCTCATGGATTCCCAGAGCTTGCGGCCGTAGAGGAACAGGTCGATCGCCTGCTCTTCCTCGAGCCACCATTCGAACAGTTCGTCGCTCGGCGCGCTCCACCCGATGTCGTCGCCCGGGGCGGCGATGTAGCCGTCCAGCGTCACGTTCATCCCGTAGACCAGTTTTCGCATAGCGTCATGCCCTCCGTCAGCCGATCCCGGAAGTTTAGAGCGCCCCTCCCGGCAGGGGGAAGCAACATGATGCAGGGAATGCGACGCGATCCGAGGGTGTAGACAGAAGCGTGACCACCTTCGAGGAACTCCTCCACCGCAACCTGCTCGACGTCTTCAACGAGCGCGATGAGGCGCTGCGACGCCCGGTGCTCTCCGAGCTGTACGCACCGGATGCACGCTTCGCCGACCACGACGGCGTGGCTGTCGGGCCGGACGCCATCAACGAGAAGATCCGCGAGCTGCACGCCAGGACGCCTGGCTTCGCGTTCGTGCCGGGACGGTTCTACGAAGTGCAGGATCTCGCCACCGTCGAGTGGTCGTACGGGCCGGCGGGAGCCGAACCCGTCGTGCACGGGACGGACGTCGCGCTGATCCGCGACGGGCGCATTTCCGCGCTCTACGTCTACCTCAGATAGGCCGCGACCCGTCAGCCGGGGAGCCGGCATGCGGCGCGGGGCGGACCGTTCGCCACCGCCGCCGCCAAAAGGGGCGTACCGTCAGCACATGGAACACTTATATACGGCGCAGATGCGAATGCCGAGCGGTACGACCGTTGTCGCGGTGGCCGAGACCATCAACGGAGAGCCACAGCCCCGCGTCCGGTTCGAGACGAAGACGCTCGGCGCGACGACGAGCGGCTGGGCCGTTCCCCTCACGGAGCAGGCGAACTGGCCGTCGAGCTGCCAGTACCGGGCAATGACGCCCGCCGAGATCACCCTCGACAACGCCGCCCTCTGACGACGCGCAGCGTGGCGCGCCCCGGTCGGATCACCGGGCGGCGCCCGCTGCCACAGCCCGTCCCTGACCTCGCCCCCTGCCGCGACGACGCGGCGTCCGCACCCGCATCCCCAGTGCCCCTGGCTCGACCGTCAGCGTCACAGACACGACGCTCCCGTTCGGGTCGCCGTCCAGCTGGATTTCCTGCTCCTCCTCGAAGCGCACGCGCATCTGCTTCGCCTGCGCATACCGGATCGCCCGAGCCTGGGGCGTGATGCGTCCGACGAACCTGCCGAAGCCCGTCCGGTGGAGCAGCCGGTTGAAGGTGAGCCGGTAGCCGATGTTCGTCCAGCCGCCTCCGCCGCGCGGCCGGAGCACCACAGCGTCGAGGAGGCCGTCGTCGACCGTCGCGTCCGGGATCAGGAGAAGCCCTGCGGTGAGGCTGCCGGAGTTGCCGACGATGACCGTGTGTGCGCGCAGCGCGATCTCCGGGGCGTCGTCGAGCTGGTAGACCATGTCGAACTGTTTGTTGCCGAGGATGCTGCGCGCGATCGGGTCCGAGTACGCCAGCCAGCCGATGCGCTTCTTGAGGCGCTGGTTCGTGTGGGCGGCCATGTGCGCATCCAGGCCGATGCCGGCCATCACCAGGAACGCGCGACGCTCCTCCGAGCCGTCGGCCCTGACCAGCACAGCGTGTCCGAGGTCGACCAGCCTGGTCTCGCCGGTGAACGCGGTCTCCACGGCGGCGGACAAGTTGTTGATCGGGAGGCGCAGCTCCCGTGCGAACAGGTTCCCCGTTCCCGCAGGCACCAGACCGATCGGGATGCGCGTCCCCGCGAGCACGTCCGCTGCCGCCCGCAGCGTCCCGTCTCCTCCGACGATCACGATCAGGTCCGGCTGCGTCGCCGCCGCGTCCTGCGCGGCCGCGCGGCCGTCGTCGTCCGCGCTCGTCTCGAACCATTGGGATGCGGCCCATCCGCCCCGCGACTCCTGTGCGGCCACGCGCGCGCGCAGCACGGAGACATCCACCTTGGTGGGGTTGAGCACGAACGCTGCGCGACGTGCCGGAGTGTGGTGGTCCGGTTGTGCGCTCATCCGCCAAGGATATGTCGGCCGGCGGTCCCGATCAGACCGGCGACCCCGATCTGACCAACACGAGAGTTAGGCCGTCGCGGACGGCTCGTGCGGGAAGAGCCGGTCGAAGCCCATCACCAGCGCGCCGCGCACCGCCGCGTCCTCCGCATCACGGATGGACTCGATGCGAAGCCGGGAGGTGGTTGCGGGCAGGGCGCGCGAGTACAGCGTCTCCCGCAGCCCGGTCATCAGGTGGTCGCCCAGCCCGACCACCCGTCCGCCCATCACGAGCACGTCGGGGGCGATGGCCGTGACGAGGCCGATCATCGCCTCGCCGATGTCGCGGCCCGCCTGGCGCAGGGTCGCGATCGCGATCTGGTTGCCCGCGGCCACGAGCGGCTGGAGTTCGTCGAGGGACGCGACGTCGAGTCCGTCGTTGCGCACCTGGTTCAGGATCGCCGGAGCCGAGGCGACCTCGCCGACGCAGCCGTAGTTGCCGCAGTTGCACGGGATGCCGTCGCCGTGCGCGACAGGGATGTGCCCCAGCTCTCCCGCGAGACCGCGCAGGCCGCGGTGCAGCCGGCCGTCGATGATGAGCCCTGCGCCGATCCCCGTCGCCACCTTGACGAAGACGAGGGAGCGGCTCTGCGCATCCAGGGTGGGGAGCAGGCCGAGCGCCATGAGGTTGGCGTCGTTCTCCACGACCACGGGAATGCCCAGGGCGCGCTCGAACGAGGCTCCGTCGACGGTGAGGTCGGCGTACATCGGCATGCTCTTGTTGTCCTCGACGGGGCCGGTCACCCCGACCACCGCGATCCGGATCAGCTCGGCTGACACGCCCGCCTCGGCCACCAGTTCGTCGCGGAGCCGCGCCGCATCCGCAGGTCCGTCCGATCCTGCCGCGCCCAGCGAGTACCCGTCGATCACGCTGCGGGCGAGCACCGCTCCGCCGATGGTCGCGATGGTCGCGGTCACCTGGTCTTTGCCGAAGCTCGCGACGAACACCAGGATGTTGTCCTCGTTGAGCCGGAAGAGTGCGCTCGGCCGGCCGCGGCCCGAGAGCTGGTCGCCTGACTCCACGATCCAGCCGCCGGCGAGGAGGTCGTCCAGGCGGCTGCTCACCGTGTTGCGCGCCCAGCCGAGGGTGCGGCCGAGGTCGGCGCGGGACTGCTCGGCGCCGGAGAGCGCACGGATGATGCTGAGGTGGTCGTGGCGCAGCTCGGCAGCAGTCATGTGACTAGACAATCACAGCTCGGCCACCGTCGAGGCCGCATCCCGTCCGCGCCGTCAGACTGCCAGCATTTCGTCGATCCGCCTGGGGGAGAGGAGTTCGTCGATCGCGAGAGAGCTCGCGCCGAGCACGGCGGCCTCGTCGCCCGCGCGGGACTGGCTGATCGTCAGATGCTCGCTCGCCAGCGGCAGGGCGCGGGCGTAGACCACCTCGCGGATGCCGGCGAGCAGATGCTCGCCTGCGCTGGCCAGTGAGCCTCCGACCGCGATCAGCGACGGGTTCATCAAGCTGACGCATCCCGCCAGCACCTCGCCGATGTCCCGTCCTGCCTGGCGCACGGCCTGCGCGGCAGGGATGGAGCCGCGCGTCGCCAGGCTGACGACGTCGTGTCCTGTCCGCACCTCCACACCGGATGCGCGCAGTGCGCTCGCGATGGCCGGTCCGGATGCGATCGCCTCCAGGCAGCCCGTGTTGCCGCAGCGGCACTCGATGTCGGAGGCGCGGGCGATCGAGATGTGGCCGATGTCTCCCGCGGTGCCCTGTGCTCCTCGTTGCAGCCGGCCTCCGGCGATCACTCCCGCCCCGATGCCCGTGCCGATCTTCACGAACAGCAGGTTCTCGCGGGCGCGCGGGTTGGCTGCGCGCTCGCCGAGGGCCATCAGATTGACGTCGTTGTCGACGAGGACGGGCACGTCGAACTCGCGGCCGACCCAGGCGGGGATGTCGAAGCCGTCCCAGCCGGGCATGATCGGCGGGTTGCTCGGCCGGCCTGCAGGGAACTCCACAGGACCAGGCACGCCGATCCCGATGCCGAGCAGGTCGGACTCCTGGCGTCCGAGCTCGGTCAGCATCGACCGGCAGACCGCGGTGAGCCAGCCGAGCACCTCGGCAGGGCCGGTGTCGATCGCGACGGGTTCGCTGCGCCGCGTGAGGATGTCTCCGGCGAGGTCGGTGAGGGCGATGGTTCCGTGGCTCGCACCGAGGTCGGCTCCCAGGACGACGCCGGCGCGGGGGTTCAGGGCGATCTGCGACGGAGGGCGGCCTCCGCTGGAGACGGCGTCGCCGACCGTGGCGAGGAGGCCGAGATCGAGGAGGTCGCCGACACGCGAGACGATCGTGGAGCGGGACAGTCCGGTGAGGACCGACAGCTGGGCGCGGGTGCGGGGGCGGCCGTCGCGGAAGAGCTGGAAGAGCTCTCCTGCTCGTCTCCCTGTCGCTTCGCGCACTTCTTCGCTGTCTTGCACGTCGGTAGTCAAGCATGAGCACTTTTGCGTTTACAAGAGCAAAAGAAAAGTGTCTTTGAACTAATTCTGCTTTTGAAGTAGCGAAACCAAACTGATTCATGTCAATATTCCGCACATGGCACTCACCGTCGAGATGAAAACGAGGACGCTCCGCACCGCATTCGTGGGCGGTGGCTTCATGGCGGCCGTCCACTCCAGGGCGGCACGCGCCGCTGGTGCGACGATCGCCGGTGTCGCATCCTCGACCGCAGAGGGCGCAGAGCGCGCAGCGACAGCGATCGGCGCCGACCGCTCATACGCGAGCGTCGACGACCTCCTCGCGGCAGACGTGGACGTCGTCCACATCTGCACCCCGAACAGTACGCACGCGGAGTTCGCGTTGGCCGCGCTCGCCGCTGGGAAGCACGTCGTCTGCGAGAAGCCGCTCGCCACCGGTCTCGGCCAGGCGCTCCTGCTGGCCGACAGGGCGGAGGCCGGCAGCCTCGTCGCCACCGTCCCGTTCGCCTACCGCTTCCACCCGATGGTCAGAGAGGCCAGGGCGCGGGTCGCCGCCGGTCGCCTCGGCCGGATCCTCACCATACAGGGCCACTATCTGCAGGACTGGCTCTCCAGCAGCTCCGACAGCGACTGGCGGGTGGATGCGCGGCTGGGCGGACCGTCCAGAGCCTTCGCCGACATCGGCTCGCACCTGGTCGACCTCGTCGAGTTCGTCGCGGGGGAGCGCATCACGAGGCTCGAGGCCATGACGCGCACGGTCCACGCCGAACGCGAAGGGATCGCGAACGTCGCGACAGAGGACCTCGCCGCCCTCCTCGTCGAACTCGACGGCGGTGCGGTGGGAACCCTTCTCGTCTCGCAGGTCGCTCCCGGCCGCAAGAACAGTCTCGTCATCGAGCTCTCGGGCGACCTCGAATCCCTGCGATTCGACCAGGAGTCGCCGGAGACGGTGTGGCTCGGCCGCACGGACAGGTCATCCGTCCTGCACAGGGATGCGTCCACCCTCTCTCCCGATGCTGCCCGTCTCTCGCTCGTGCCCTCCGGGCACCCGATGGGTTACCAGGACGCCTTCAACGCCTTCGTCTCCGACACGTACCGCGCCATCGCCGGGGAGTTCCCGGAGGGCCTTCCGACCTTCCGCGACGGAGCGCGTGCCGTCCGCCTCACCGAGGCCGTCCTGGCGTCTGCGGCCGGCGGCGGGTGGCAGGACGTCTCCGCCGAGGCGGTCGCCGTCCCCGCCTGAGCCCGCCCCCCGCCGCATCAGGTCCCGCCCCACCATTCGGCCGCGTCCACGGCCGGCCCCGACCCGCATCCGATCCCCGCAAAGCAGAGACCAACCCCGAGGAAGACACAGAACAGATGACCACGCTCACCCACCCGCTGCCCGCCCGCTTCGACCTGATCGTCGTCGGCAGCGGCCCCAACGGAACCATCGTCGCGAACGAGGTGTACCGGCGCCGCACGGACGTGTCGATCCTCGTCGTCGAGACGGGCCCCGAGATCAGCGCCAACGCCGGCGAGCACCTGATCGAGTCGCCGGACAAGGAAGCGCGTCAGGCTTACGAGCGCCTGATGCGCCTGGCCAAGCAGATCGAGTACGTACAGGGCTCCGCGGCCGACCGTCAGCTCACCGAGACGCTCTGGTCCAAGGAGGAGGTGGGCATCGTCCCCGCTGCATACCTCGGCAACGACATGCGCGAGTTCCCCGGCGCCGCGATGGCCTGGAACATCGGCGGGATGGGCGTGCACTGGACGGCGGCCTGCCCGCGGCCGTTCGGCCCTGAGATCCCGCCGGCGGGCGACGGCGACTGGGACGCCGACCTGCGGACGGCGCAGCGCCTGCTCCGCGTCGACCAGACGGTGTTCGCCGCCAACCCGTTCGCGCATCCCGTGCTGGATGCACTGCGTTCCGCCCTCCCGGCAGCCTCCGCCGACCGGTCGGCCCAGCCGATGCCGATCGCGGGCGTGCCGGGGCCGACGGGCAAGGTGCGTCGCACGGGCCCGCGCGACATCTTCCCCGAGCTCTTCTCCGACGACGACCGTGCCCGCCTGGTGACCGGCGCGCTCTGCACGACGATCCTGCACCACGACGGGGTGGCCACCGGCGTCGTCCTCCGCGATGTGCAGAGCGGCCAGGAGGTCGAGATCGCGGCAGGAGCCGTCGTGGTGGCTGCTGATGCGCTGCGCACCCCGCAGCTGCTCTGGGCCTCCGGCATCCGGCCGGACGCGCTCGGCGTGCGGCTCAACGAGCACGCGTCCATCGACGGCGGCGTCGTGGTCGACCCCGTGCGGATCGGGGCCACGGGGATGCGCATCCCGGAGCATCCACTGGACGAGCCGTTCATCGGCGCGTACTGGAGCCCGTCGAACGGCGCCGACCAGCCGACGCAGGGCCAGCTCATGGAGCAGAAAAGCGCAGAGACCGGCCACACCATCGGGATGGGCTGGTACGTCTCCACGGAGATCCGGCCGGAGAACCGGCTCGAGTTCTCCGAGCACGCGACGGACGCTGTCGGCCTGCCGCGCATCACCGCGCGCTTCTCGTACTCCGATCGCGATCTGGAACGCATCGAGTTCGCCCGTGGCATCCAGCGGGCAGCAGCGAACGCCGTCGGCGACTTCGATCAGGAGGCCGCCGTCCTCCTGCCGGCTGGAGCCTCGCTGCACTACACCGGCACCGTGCGGATGGGCGCGGCCGAGGACGGCACGAGCGTGTGCGACCTCCGCGGCGCCGTGTGGGGCTTCGACAACCTGTTCGTCGCCGGAAACGGCGTCATCCCCACCGCGCTCACCTGCAACGCAACCCTGACCAGCGCTTCTCTGTCGGTTCGCACCGCCAGAAGCGTCCTGGCGTGAGCATCAGTCACGCACCCGAGTAAACCCCCTGCAGTCCATTCGAGAAAGGAACGTGAGAACAATGACCCGTTCTCCACGAAGGATCCATCGCTCGCTCATCACCGCAGCCGTCCCCCTCGTCGCGGCAGCACTGGTGCTGACCGGATGCGGGCGGGGCTCCGGCTCCGCCCCCGCAGCGTCGACGCTCCAGATCGACGACAAACCGGCGACGGGCACGATCAACATCTGGGCGGACGGCGCCGACGGCGCCGACCTGCCCAAACTGCTCGCGCCGTTCGAGAAGGACAACCCGAAGGTGAAGGTGTCCATCACCCAGATCCCCGAGGGCGACTTCTCCGCCAAGCTCACCGCGGCCATCGCGTCGGGAACGGTCCCCGACCTCGTCTACCTGTACTCGCAGGACCAGCCGACCCTGTTGGCCACCAACGGCTTCGCACCGGTGCCGGACGGCCTTGTCGACCCGTCGTCGTTCTTCCCCGCGATGCAGAAGGCGGCCGAGGTGGATGGGGTCGCATACGCCGTGCCGTGGTACACGTACGCGAACGTCTTCATGTACCGCAAGGATCTGGCGGAGAAGGCAGGAGCCAGCGCGCCGCAGAACTGGGACGAACTGGTGACCTTCGCCAAGAAGCTCAAGGCGGACGGCGTCGCCAACCCGCTCGGCCTGTCCATCTCCTACGACGGATACTCCGCACAGGAGCTCACTGCGTACGCCAAGCAGAACGGCGGCAGCCTGATCAGCTCCGACCTGAAGAAGTGGACGATCAACGACCCGAAGAACATCGAGGCACTGGAGTTCTGGGGCTCGCTGATCACAGACGGCTACGCCTCCGCGGACTCGCCGACCTTCCTCGACACCGTGCCGTTCCTCAGCTCCGGGAAGATCGCGGGCATCACCAACGGACCCTGGCTGCCGGGCTGGCTCGAAGACGCCAACGGGCCAACCTGGATCGACAGCCACCTCGCGGTGGTCGAACCGCCTGCCGGCCCGGACGGTTCCCGTGCGGCATCCATCGGCGGAGGAAGCCTCGCCGTCCTGAAGGACGCGAAGAACCCGACCGCCGCGTGGAAGCTGACCCGCTGGATGGCGCAGCCGGACACGCAGGTCGCCTGGTACAAGATCTTCAAGAATCTGCCGGCCGTCGAGAAGGGCTGGGACGACGAGTCCATCGCGGGCAACGCCATGCTCAAGCCGGTCAGGGATGCGATCGCGCACGGTGTCTCCATCCCGACCGTCCCCGGCTGGGGTCAGGTGGGAAAGATCGTCGGCCAGCAGATGGAGCGCGTCGCCCGCGGCACGGCGACCGCCAAGCAGGCGCTCGACGACGCCCAGCAGCAGGCAGAGGCCATCGGCACGGGAGTCAAGTAGCAGCCATGACCTCCGTCATCAGCAAGACCAGAGGGGCGGCCTCGAGTCGCCCCTCTGTGGCCCGGCGCAGGGCGACAGCCCCCGGCGTCGCCAAACAGCGCGGCGTCGCCTGGTTGTTCGTCGCGCCGTTCCTCATCCTGTTCGTCGTCCTCACCGCGATCCCGGTGCTCGGCGCGCTCGGGATGAGCTTCACCGACATCACCGCCGCCGACATCAGGAACCCGTTCTCCGTCGACTTCGTCGGATTCTCCAACTTCGTCAATGTGCTCACGAACGCGACCTTCCTCCGCAGTGTGGCGAACACGGCGCTCTTCGTCGTCGTGTGCGTGCCGCTCAGCATGGGCATCGGGTTCGCGCTCGCGGTCATCCTGAACACCGGGATCGCGCGGCTGCGCACATTCTTCCGCGCGGCCATCTACTTGCCGGTCATCACGAACATCGTGGCCGCGGCCGTCATCTGGCAGTACGCGTTCACGATCAACGGTCCGGTCAACTCCGGGCTCGCCACGCTCGGGATCACCGGACCGAACTGGCTGGGCGACCCGTCCTGGGCGCCGCCGACGGTCATCATCCTGGGCGTCTGGCGCAACATCGGAACCTGCATGGTCCTGTTCCTCGCTGGGCTGCAGGCCGTGCCGGAAGAGGTGTACGAAGCCGCATCCATCGACGGCGCCGGGCACTGGAGGCGGCTCACGAACATGACCCTGCCGCTCCTTCGACCGACGACGCTGCTGGTCAGCGTGCTCATGACCGTCTCGTTCCTCAACATCTTCGACGAGCCGTACCTGCTCACCAAGGGCGGTCCGCTCGGCTCGACGGAGTCGATCGCGCTCTGGGTGTACGAGCAGTTCGGGTTCGGGAACGTGGCCGCTTCGATGGCCGGGTCGTTCATCCTGCTCATCCTCGTGGCGGTCGTCGCCGTCGTCCAGTTCAGATTGCTGAGGCCGAAACAGTGAGACAGCCATCCATCGCCCGCAGCGCGGGCATGTACCTCCTGCTCGTCGGCGTCGTGCTCCTGATGCTCCTGCCGTTCGCGTGGGTGCTCTTCGGGTCCTTCAAGACGCAGAACGAGTTCATCTCCGACCCGGGCGCCTGGCTCCCCGAGACCTTCGCGAACTTCTCGAACTATCTCGTCCTGTTCACGGAGAAGTCGTTCGGGCTCTACTTCGCCAACAGCGCCATCGTGTCCATCGTCGCCGTGCTCGGCAACGTGTTCTTCAGCTCGATGGCCGGGTATGCGCTCGCCAAGATCGACTTCAGTGGTCGCCGCTGGGTGTTCCTCGCCGTCGTGGGCTCCATGACCATCCCGTACGTGGCCGTCTTCGTGCCGCAGTTCCTGGTGATCGTGCAGTTCGGGCTGGTGAACACGCTGACCGGCATCGTCGTCCCGATCCTGGTGATGCCGCTGTCCATCTTCATCATGCGGCAGTTCGCGATGTCCGTGCCGGACGAGCTGCTGGAGGCGGCCAGAGTGGATGGGGCGGGGGAGTTCCGCATCTTCTTCCGCGTCTTCCTCCCTCTGGTCGGTCCCGCGATCGCCACGGTGAGCATCCTCACGTTCCTCAACTCGTGGAACTACTTCCTCTGGCCGCTCATCGTCGCCCAGTCGCAGGGCACGTACACGCTTCCCGTCGGCCTCGCCGTCGCCTCGCAGGCGTCGAACACCACAGCGTTCGGCATTTTGCTCGCCGGAGCGGTCGTTGTGCTGCTGCCGGTGCTCATCCTGTTCGTCTTCCTCCAGCGCTACTTCATCCAGGGCGTCGCGACAGCGGGCCTCAAGTAGTTCGACAACCAGTGGACCTCTAGAAAGGAATCCCATGACCATCAGCCGTGACCAGATCGCTCTCAACGCCATCCAGTGGATCAACGTGAAGGCCGATCCGTCCGACCCCACCAGCGAAGACCTGTGGCTCTACCGCGAGCCCAGCTTCCTGGCCGACTATCCGAACGTGCTCAAGCAGGTCAAGGATGCGGGCTTCGACGCAGTGATGATGGAGGTCCTGGACACCCAGACCCTCCAGAACTACGCGTCGATGATCGCGGACTCCGGGCTGAAGCTCGCGCCAGGCTACTGCCAGATCGCGCTGCCGGAGGAGCACGGCGTGACCCTCGAGCGCGGCAGCGCCGAGTGGGTCCGCTGGTTCGACAGCGTGCGTCGCAAGGCCGAGGAGTCCAACTACTTCGGCCTGAAGACGATCTTCTTGGCGCCGGAGGTGCACTGGCTCGACAGCAGCACCCGCACCCTGCGCGCCGCAGCGGTCGGTGCCGACTTCGACCAGAGCAGACTCGAGCGGGTGACCGAGTACCTGAACGACGCGGCAGAGGTGCTGCGGGAAGAGGGCATCCGTCCCGGACTGCACAACCACGTCGGCACCTGGGTGGAGACCAGGGAGGAGATCGACTATGTCCTCGGGCAGATCGACGCGTCCGTCCTCGGCGCGTCCTTCGACATCGGGCACCTGGAGTGGGCGGGCATCGACGCGAAGGAGATGCTCGCGGCGTACGCCGATCGTCTTGTCGACCTCCACTTCAAAGACCTGGACCTGTCGGTCGCCGCGTCGAGCAGGCGGGAGCCCGCCTCGTACCGGGCGACCTCCGATCGCGGGCTCTTCCTCGAGCCGGGGCTCGGCGACATCGACCTCGACGGTGTGCTCCGCGCCCTGCCGGACGGCTTCGGCGGCTGGATCATCATCGAGGTCGACAAGGCGTCGATGGACCCATGGGAGAGCGCGCTGGTCACCAGCCGCTGGCTCACCGAGCACGTTCAGGAGCACGCCACGGCATGAGTGAAGCGGATGCCGGCGGCCGCCCGACGACGTGGAACCGCCCGTTCGCCCGTCTCGCCCGCGAGGCAGGATGGACGTACTACGCGGTCGCCGTCGTCGGGCGGCTGCCATTCGCGATGGCGGTGGTCGGTGTCGTCGGCTTCCTCGTCATCAGCACGGGCTCGTACGAGCTCTCCGGCTGGTGCTCAGCGCTGATCGGCGTCGGAGCCGCCGTCGGTGGACCGCTCCTCGGCCGCGCCGTCGACCGGTGGGGACAGCGCAGGGTGCTCCTGCCGTACATCGCGGTCTACGTGCTCGCCCTGCTCTGCCTGATCTGGCTGGTGACCGTCGGCGCCCAGGAAGCTGCTGTGCTCGCGACCGCCGCTGTGATCGGGCTTGCATCGCCCCAGGTATCGCCGATGTCGCGCAGCAGATTGGCCGCGATGGCGGAGCAGACGCTGCCGCACAGCCAGGTCACCCCCGCGACGAGGACGATGCTGGGGGTCGAGTCATTCATCGACGAGATCACCTTCGTCATCGGCCCCGCGGCCGTCGGGGTGGTGAGCCTGGCGTTCGGAACCGCGGTGCCGATCATCGCCGCAGCCGCCCTGACCGCGGTGGCCGGGGTGGCGTTCGCCTGCCACCCGACCGCGCGATTCGTGCGCGGAGCGGCGCGCCGGCCTGGCGAAGGGCACGCAGCGGCGAAGGGCGCGAGGTGGGCGTGGGCGCATCCACGCATCCTGGTGCTCGCACTGTCTCTCCTGGCCATCGGTGGGTTCTTCGGCTCTACGCTCATCGATGTCACGCGCTTCGCCGGCGCCAGCGGAGTCCCGCAGCTGGCGGGGCTGGTCTACGCGGGCACTGGCGTCGGCTCTGCGGTGTTCGCCCTACTGGTCACGTTCCTGCCTGACCGGTTCTCGCTGGAGGCGCGGTCGATCGTGTTCGCCACGATCACCGCCTGCGCCGCCCTCGCCATCGCGTTCGTCTCATCGCTTCCAGCGATGGCGATCGTCCTGGCGGCCGCCGGCGCGGGAATCGGCCCGGCGCTCGTGACGACGTTCAGCGCCGCCGCAGCCCGGTCGAGCGCCGCGGACCGCACCACGGTGATGACGCTGCTCGGCGCCGGCCTCATCCTCGGGCAGTCGCTCGGTTCCGCCATCGCAGGCGCGCTCGTGCAGGCGAACATCCCGTCGGGGGCAGCGACCGTGGCGGCCGCGTCGGCGGTCCTGCTGCTGCTGCTCTCTCTCGGGAACTTCGCCCTGTTCCGCTCGCGACCGGCAGCCGCCTAGAGCCGGCTACTCCGTCAGGTCGTCCACGGTGGCGCCTGGCGCGTTGTTCTGAACGGACTCGATGCCGTTCTTCGCCGACGCCTTGGATGTGTAGCCTTCCGACGTGGCAATGATCTCGCCGTTGCCCGCCTTCAACCGGAAGCGGTATTCGCCGTTGCTGGACTGGTAGATCTCGAACTTCCCGGCCATCGTTCGTCTCCTTCGTCGCTGCAGCCTGGTTGCTGCCAGACGAGCACACACTATCGGCGAGGGCGATCCGCGTCGAGAGGTGCGTTCCTCTCGCTGGGAGAGCGTCGCTGCCCGGGTGATCGACGCCCATCTGCTCTACCGCCGCGGGGCGTAACGATATATCGTTAACTATCGTTGCGATCCTCACGGAGGTCATCATGAACACGTCATTCCCCGGAACATCCGGCCCGTTCGGTGCAGGAGTCGGCGGCGGCGCCACCGCAGAGAACATGTGGCAGGCGTTCGAGCAGCTCCGCTCCACCTTCGAGAAGCGCGTGAACACACGGATGGGTCGCGGCGACGTCCGCGCCGCCGTCCTCGCGCTGCTCGCCGAGAAGCCCATGCACGGCTACCAGATCATCCGCGAGATCGAGGAGCGCAGCGGCGGCTCCTGGAAGCCGAGCGCAGGATCGGTGTACCCGACGTTGCAGCTCCTCGCCGACGAAGGGCTCATCGTCTCCGAGGAGTCCAACGGACGCAAGACGTACGCGCTCACCGACAGCGGCCGCGCAGAGGCGGAGGCTGCCGGCCCCGCCCCGTGGGAGTCTACGGGCGCAGGCAGCGACGGCCCGGGCGTCGGCGCCCTGCCGAAGGCCGCGTTCGAGCTCGCCCAGGCGGCGGCGCAGGTGCGAAGGACCGGCACGCCTGAGCAGGTCGATCAGGCGGCGACCGTGCTCGACGACGCACGTCGCAAGCTGTACGCGATCCTCGCGCAGGACTGACGCGGGTGTCGTCGGTTCGTCCCGATCGCGCAGGCACGCAGGGCGCGGGGTCGACGCGCGCCCGCTATCGCCGCATCCTGCGGTTCGCCGGCTGGAATCTGGCCGTCACCTGGTGGTATGAGCTGTTCCTTCCGCGCATCGGCCTGCAGAATGTCGCCGAGCGCACCAGGTCGAAGCGGATGCGGCGCTTCGCCCAGCGTTTCCACGGGCTTGCGGTGGAGCTCGGCGGCCTGATGATCAAGGTCGGCCAGTTCATGTCGTCCAGGCTCGATGTGCTCCCCCCGGAGATCACCACCGAGCTGGAAGGGCTGCAGGACGAGGTCCCTCCGGTGCCATTCGCCGCGATCCGCGCTCTCGCGGAGGCCGAGCTGGGCATCCCGCTCGGCAGGGCGTTCGCGCAGGTCGACGAGACGCCGGTGGCTGCCGCATCCCTCGGCCAGGCGCACCGGGCGCGGCTCGCGCCGACCGACGCGGCCGACACCGGGCTCGACGGCGTCGTCATCAAGGTGCAGCGACCGGGGATCGGAGCGATCGTCGATGTCGACCTGGCCGCGCTGCGCAAGGTGGGCGGCTGGCTGAGCAGGGTGCGGCTGGTGTCGGACAGGGTCGACATGCCCGCGCTGGTTGAGGAGTTCGCGCACACCAGCCTGGAGGAGATCGACTACCTGCACGAGGCGGAGAACGCCGAACGGTTCGCCGAGCAGTTCGCCGGTGATGCCAGGGTGGCCGTGCCGGAGGTGGTCTGGGAGCGCACGACCAGGCGCGTCCTCACGCTCGAAGACGTCACCGCGATCAAGATCACGGACACCGCCTCTCTAGAGGCGGCAGGGATCGACCCTGCGCAGGTCGCGCCGGTCTTCGCCTCGGTCATGTTCGACCAGTTGTTCACGAACGGCTTCTTCCACGCCGACCCGCATCCCGGCAACATCTTCGTCACGCCCGTCGCACCAAGCGCACCCGGCGCAATCGCCGCCGAACATCCGTGGAAGCTCACCTTCATCGACTTCGGCATGATGGGCGAGGTCCCTGCCACCACCCGCAGCGGCCTCCGCAAACTCTTGATCGCGGCGGCCTCCCGCGACGGGCGCGGCCTGGTGGATGCGATGCGCGACGTCGGCGTGCTCCTCCCGACCGCCGAGACCACCGAACTCGAGAAGGCGATGACGCACCTGTTCGCCCGGTTCGGCGGCATGGGGTTCGCCGAGCTGAGGGAGGTGGACCCGCGCGAGTTCCGCGACTTCGCCGCGCAGTTCGGCGACGTGGTTCGCTCGCTGCCGTTCCAGCTCCCCGAGAACTTCCTGCTCATCATCCGGGCGATGTCCCTGACCTCCGGGGTGTGCAGCGCGCTCGACCCGCAGTTCAATCTCTGGGACTCCGTCGAGCCGTACGCGGCGCAGCTGCTCAGGGACGAGCGCGGCAATGTCGTTCAGGACATCGCGAAGCAGGCAGTCGAGATCGCCGGGATCGCGCTACGCCTGCCGAAACGTGTGGATGCGCTCCTCGACCGCGTCGAGGACGGCACGGTCGAGGTACGTTCCCCGCGCCTGGAGCAGCGGGTGGCGGCGCTCGACCGAACAGCACGACGACTCATCTCCGCCGTCCTGTTCGGCGCCCTGCTGATCGCGGGCGCTGTGCTTCGCGCGGGCGACGCGGTCTTCGGCACTGTCCTGATGGCCGTGTCCGTGCTGCCGCTGCTGCACGCGCTGTTCTCGGGCTGGCGCCGCCGCTGAGCGCGAGCCGCCGCCGCTGAACCCACCGCAGAGCCGCCGCCGAGCAGGCCGCCGCCCCTGAGCCGCCCGGCGCTCAGAGGCTGTCCGGGTCCAGGTTCAGCGACGTGGATGCGTACAGGAACTGATTGCCGCCATCCCCAGGGAGGTCGGGGTTCAGCCAGAGAAGGTACTCCGTCGGAATCCCGAACCGCGCCGCCACATCCGTCGGGTTGTCGCCCTGCGCGATCGCGTAGCGTTTCGGTGCCCCGCTCGCCGTCGTCGCCGTGACCGAACCGTTCGCGCCTGGCCGTGCACCGCCGTCGACGGGGTGCACGTTCGACGGCCGCACCGGCACCGACCAGTGGATGCTCTCGACCGCAAGCACCTTGTCCGGCCCGAGCTCCACGGGTACGCCGTCGGCGGAGGGCGCAGAGGAGTACGTCACGAGGGTGCCGAGGTAGGAGGGCTGCCCGACGTCGCCGAGCAACGCGGTCGATGCGGTGGCGGCGTTCGTCGGGCCGCCGAGCGGGTGGTCGCCCACACCGTGGAAGGTGAGACCGTCGCCGACGCTCGGCGGGATCTCGAGCAGGGTCACCGACACCGGCACAGGCACCGTCGAGGTGAAGCCCGAGTACTCGGCCGTATACGTGTTGTTGCCGTTGGAGACCATCCGGTAATGGAAGTGGATGCTCCCCTTGGGCGAGGCCACGTCGCCCTCTGCGACGACCGTGCCCTGCGGAACCGGGGTCAGCGTCGCGGGTGGGACGGGCGCCGCGGACGGCGTGGCCGTGCCGATCGCGCCGGTGGCGGTGGTCGATGTCGGCGTCCTGGTTGCCTTCGGCGTCGCGTGCTTCGTGTGCGACGGCATCGCTGCCGGACCGCCGCCGAACAGCGCGCATCCGGTGAGGAGCGCAGGCACGACGAGCGCTGCGCCGGAAACGGCCAGCACCCGGCGCGCGAACCTCGATGTTCCGGCCGCGTCGGCGCGGCCCGTCTTCCCCCTGCGAAACATGCTTCTCCCCGTGTGGCTCCGTCGAGCCTAGCCGGGAGGCGGGCGGAAGCGACAGAGGGTCGCGACCGCCCGCTGGGATCTCATGGGCGCAGCAGCACCTTCCCGACACGTCCTGGCGAGTCGCTCGCCGCGACGGCCGCTCCGATCTCGTCGAGACCGAACGTGCCGGCGACCGGGAGCGTCAGGGTGCCGTCGCTCACGCGCGCGATCAGCTCGCCGAAGAGGACTGCGCGGACGTCGGCGGCCATCTCCTTGCTGACGACGCTGCCCCAGAAGCCCTTCACTGTCGCCTGCTTGAAGATCACGTCTCCGGAGGCGAGCTCGAGCGTGGGCGACGCCATCGCGCCGAACACCACGAGTGTTCCGTTCACCGCCAGCGTCGACAGGACGTCTCCCGCGGAGGAGCCGCCGACCGAGTCGATGCCGACCGTGATGGGCGCGCCGCCGGTGATGGCGGCGAGTTCGTCGCGCCAGCCGTCGCCGTCCGTCGCGATGACCCGTTCGATCCCTTGCGCGCGCAACTCGTCCACGCCGGCAGCGCGGCGCACCAGTCCGACCACGTTGATCCCGCGAGCGGCGCCGAGTTGCGCGACCATCCGCCCGACGGCGCCGTTGGCCGCGTTCTGGATCAGCCAGTCGCCCTCGTTCAGGTCCAGGGAATGCAGCAGGCTCAGAGCGCTGAACGGCATGGACACGAGCTGAGCGGCTGCTTCGTCCGGCAGAGCGTCCGGCACGGGGATGAGCCCGGCCGCGTTCGCGACGAAGTACTCCGCCCACACGCCGAAGGTGCCGCCGGTGACGACACGCTGGCCGATTGCCAGCGTGTCGACGCCGTCGCCGAGCGCATCCACCACTCCGAGCGCTTCGGTGCCCGCCGGTGCAGGCAGCGATGGTTTGAAACCGTAGGTGCCGCGCACGGTCCACAGGTCGTGGTTGTGGATGGGGGAGAGCAGCGTCCGCACCCGCACCTGGCCTGCGCCTGGATCCGGGAGGGGACGCTCCTCGACCGCGAGCACGGCGGCGGGGTCGCCGAAGGCGGGGTGGATGAGTGCGCGCATCGTTCCTGCGCCCTTGTCAGCGGTCATGGTCAGTCCTCCGAGACGGTGATGGTGACATCGATGTTGCCGCGGGTCGCGTTCGAGTACGGGCACACCTGGTGTGCCGCATCCGCGAGGGCCTGCGCCTGCTCGGGCTCGATGCCGGGAAGGACGACCTCGAGGAGAACGGCGAGCTGGTATCCGCCTTCGCCATTCGGGCCGATCTGGACGCGGCCACCGACCGAGGAGTCCTCCAGCTTCACCTTCTGGCTGCGGGCGACAGCCTGCAGCGCGGAGTGGAAGCAGGCGGCGTATCCGGCGGCGAACAGCTGTTCGGGGTTCGTGCCGGCACCGGAGCCGCCCATGTCCTTGGGGACGGCGAGATCGAGGGCGAACGAGCCGTCGCTGGTGGCGACCCGCCCGTCTCGTCCTGCTCCTGTCGAGAGTGCTTCTGCGGTGTAGAGGACGTTCATTCTTGCCTTTCTCGTGCTTGTCAGTGCTGCTCGACCGGACGCTGCGCGCTCACGGCGTGCATCGTCTCGGTGAGATGGTGGAGTGTTCCGATGAGGGCGGCGGCAGCCTGCTGGTCCGGCAGGCCCATGCCGGCGGCGATCCTGGCCGGGATGTGGGCGAGCTCGGTTCTCAGCTCGCGGCCGCGGTCGCCGAT
Source organism: Leifsonia sp. Root227 (assembly GCF_001428745.1). Lineage (GTDB taxonomy): Bacteria > Actinomycetota > Actinomycetes > Actinomycetales > Microbacteriaceae > Leifsonia. The sequence continues at coordinate 1,076,100 of NZ_LMIO01000001.1, forward strand.
CGTGATGGTGACCACGCGTTCGTCCGGCAGACGCCGCTCGCGTGAAACGAGCCCGGCCTGTTCCATCCGGCGCAGCAGCGGGGACAGGGTCCCTGAGTCGAGCTGCAAGTGGTCGCCGAGGGAGGAGACCGTCTGGTCGCCCTCGATCCACAGCGTCACGAGCACGAGGTACTGCGGGTATGTGATGCCCCACGGCTCGAGCAGGGTGCGGTAGGCCTGGGTCGTCGCGCGGGTGGCTGCGTACAGCGAGAAGCACACCATCTCATCGGTCACGGGCATGCAACCATGGTTGCACGCAATCGAGTTGTACACAACCTATCGACCCCATGTGCGAGCTAGGCTGTCGGACCGTGACCGAGTCGCTCCCCACTGTCGACACGACCCTGCTCGCGAAGGTCAATACTCTGAGCGGCCCGCGCGTCCGGTTGGAGCCGCTCGGCCCGCAACATCTGGACGCCATCTGGCCGGGCCTCCAGGACCACGAGACCATGCGACTGACGGGCACGCGCACACACTTCGAGGTTGATGCGGTCGCCCGCCACCTCGCGGCGGTTCCGTCCGCCCCGGACCGGGCCGATTGGGCAATCGTCGAGTCGGCGTCGGGAGAATACCTCGGCGAGATCGTCCTGAACGAGCTGGACGAAACGGACGCGTCGATGAACTTCCGGATCGCGCTCGCGCCCGGCGCTCCGGGTCGCGGTTTCGGAACGGAGGCGGCGACCGTCGTGCTCGACCACGCGTTCGGCGAGCTGGGGCTGCACCGCGTCTACCTCGACGTCTTCTCCTTCAATCCGCGCGCCCAGCGGTCATACGAGAAGGTCGGGTTCGTGGCAGAGGGGCGCCAGCGGCACACCCTGTTCTGGGACGGCGAGTGGGTCGACTCGATTCTGATGTCGGTGCTGAGTTCGGACCCACGCCCGACCTTCCTCGGCTGACCCCCGGGCGTGTCGCCCGAACTGGGGTACAAAGACGTGTCCTCCATTTGACCCACAGACGGTCCATTCTGGCTAGGCTCTGACCGAAACGCAGTCACGTCAACCCGAAGGACACGCTGTGAACCCGAACACCATTTCCTACAACCATGCCCACGACGAGGCGCGACGACAGCTCCGCCGTCACGAGCGCGATCTGCAGTGGGCGAAGGACCGCCGACGCCAGCAGGAGCGCGAGCTCGCTGAAGCACGGGCGCTGCTCGCCGCGAGCCCGGCGACCCTCGTCTGGGCGCCGCTGGCCATCGCCGCCTTCCTCATCGTCGGCGACGCCGTCATGGTCTGGGGCGTGCTGAATTCCAGCCTCCTCGGCACCAGCGGCTTCATCGTCGCGTGGGCGGGAGTCGTCGTCGGCGCGGTGGTGCTCATCCAGCTCGCCGTGTCGCTCACCAAGCTGAACGCCCGCCGTCGCGCCGCCCAGCAGCTGGTGCAGCTCAGGGACGCGCGACTCTCGCACACCCAGTTCCACATCGAGGAGAGCCTCGGCTCCTTCATCGACGGTCACCAGGTCGCGCGCGCCACTCGCTGAGCAGCGTCGACCCCTGTCGGCGAGCGAACCTAACGCTCGTCCACCTCGATCCCGGCGGCCACCGCAGCCTCACGGTATGCGGCGGCCAGCTGGGCGAGCGAGTAGTGCGCGTTGAGGCCGCTCGGACTCGGCACCACCCAGACAGTGGATGCGCCGAGCGACTGCTGCTGTCGCCCAGGCACTGCGCGCGGTTCCTCGAAAGCGGTGCGGTACGCGGTCACTCCGAGCAGCGCGATCACGCGCGGCCGGTGGGTCTCCGCGGTCCGCTCCAGTGCGGAGCGCCCCGCGATGAGCTGCGCGTCGGTCAGCTCCGACGCCTTCGCCGTCGCGTAGTTCACCAGCGTCGTCAGTCCTACCCGGCGGTGTGCGAGGTCGGCCAGGTCACGCGGATCGAATCCGGCCGACGAGTCGATGATGCGGTCGGTGATCCCCGCCAGGTGCAGCGCAGGCCAGAACCGGTTGCCTCGATTGGCGAAGCTCGCCCCGATGGCGGCGCTGCGCAGGCCGGGATTGATGCCGCAGAAGAGGAGCTCCACCCCGTCGCTGAGCACATCGGGCAGGGATGCGCCCGTGTACGACAGCAGCTCGGCCCTGGTGAAGCTCACGGTGCGACCTCCCGTCGCTCGCGGATCAACCGCGCGAGCACCGCTGCCTCGCTGATCTCCGGGTCCCTCGTCGCGGTGAGCAGGGTGAGCGTGCCGGACTCCGCGATCGACCGCAGTCGGTCGAGCGCCGCTGCCCGCTCCGGTTCGGCGAGCTCGGCCGTGTACTGCGTCTCGAACGCGCCGAAGCGATCCGGGATGTGCGCATACCAGCTTCGCAGCTCGGTCGACGGCGCGATCTCCTTGCACCACTCGTCGAGGTGCGCGCGTTCTTTGCTCACCCCGCGCGGCCAGAGCCGATCGACCAGCACCCTGGTGCCGTCCGCTGCGTCTGGCTGCTCGTAGACGCGGCGCACCCGGACATCCGGTGTCGTTGCCATCGGCCGTTCCTCCCTTGTAGCGTCGCCGTTCCCTGTGAACAGCATCCTCGCATCCGGCGCTCACGCACCCTCTGGTTCCCCTGGGCATCGGCTAGAATCGTCGGTGCCTGATTCATTGATCAGGGCGGTCGGTTCCCGTGCTCGGGGGTCGGTCCGAGGCTTGAAACCTCCGGCATCCCTTATACGATCCCCGGAGGTTTCTCCATGTCTGCACCCGTGCGCGCCCGCAATCGCTGGCTAGCTCTCGTCGTCCTGTCGCTGACCCAACTCGTCGTGGTCCTCGACGGCACCATCGTCAACATCGCTCTTCCCCAGGCTCAACGGGAACTCGGCCTCAGCGATCCGCAGCGTCAGTGGGTCGTCACCGCGTACGCCCTCGCGTTCGGTGCGCTCCTGCTCCTCGGCGGGCGAGTGGCGGACTACGGGGGGAGGCGACGCGCCTTCTTCGTCGGCATGATCGGCTTCGGCGCGGCTTCCCTCTACGGAGGGCTCGCGCAGAACGGCACGGAACTGATCATCGCGCGTGGACTGCAGGGGGTGTTCGCCGCTCTTCTCGCGCCGGCGGCTCTCGCCCTGCTCACGGTGACCTTCCCGAGCGGGAAGGAACGCAACACCGCCTTCGCCGTGTTCGGAACGATCGCGGGAGCAGGTGCTGCCGTCGGCATGGTGCTCGGCGGCGTGCTGACCGAGTTCGCCGACTGGCGCTGGTGTCTCCTGGTCAACCTGTTCTTCGTCGTGGCGGGAGTGGTCGGGGGAGTGCTGTTCCTCACCGAGAGCAAGGCGGAGGGACGCAACACTTACGACGTGTTGGGCGCGATCACCGTCACGCTGGGGCTCGGCTCCCTCGTCTACGGGTTCAGCCTGGCCGAGAACGGCTGGGCGCGCGCGGACACCATCCTGTTCATCGTCGCCGGCGTCGTCCTGCTCGCGCTCTTCGTCTGGATCGAGGCCAGGTCCAGCCATCCCCTCCTGCCGCTGCGCGTCGTTCTCGATCGAGCGAGGGGCGGAGCGTTCCTCATCCAGGCCGTCGCGGGCAGCGTGATGATCGGCGCGACCCTCTATCTGACCTTCCATCTGCAGATCGTGCTGGGGATGGCACCGCTGGAAGCGGGCCTCGCGAGCCTGCCGCTTCCGCTGGCGATCATGGTGACGGCGCCGATCGCCACCAAGCTGCTCCCGGCGATCGGTCCTCGCCCACTGATGACGGGTGGCCCGATCATCGTGGCGGCCGGGCTGCTCCTGCTCAGCAGGATCACCTTCGATGGCGCATACGTCGTGCAGGTGCTTCCCGCGTTGCTGGTGATGGGCGTCGGGATGGCGTTCGTCTTCGTCCCCCTGCAGAACGTCGCGCTCTCCGGGGTCGAGCCGCACGACGCAGGCGCCGCGTCCGCCACGGCGAACTCGGCGATGCAGATCGGCGGGTCCATCGGCCTCTCGGTGTTCACGGCTGTCTACGTCGCCGCTGTCGGCGACGACGGGCGGTCGCTGCCGGCCCTCACCTCTGGATACTCGACCGTGTTCATCGGCGCCGCGATCGGGATGGTCGTGGCGGCCATCATCGCCGCCACCCTGATCGGCGGCAAGACCAGGCACGCTCGCGGCACGCGCGAAGCGACGGCGTCGCTGCACTGACACACGTCGCCCAGCGGCCTGACCCGGCGTGAAAGCCGCCGGATCAGGCCGTTTTCCGTACACGGATCGAGTGCCAGGTTCGCGACGCGCCCGGGATGCAACCTTGATTTGCGAGCATTCGCGGTAGTGCGTAAAGTACTTACTTGTCACCCCAAAGGTGCGGGAGAGCGGAACTGCTCCCCGGCCTCAAGCGGGACCACATCCCCGGTTTTCTTCTCGATTGTCCGAGGGTGGTTATCCTCCACTTGCTGAGCTGATTGTCGTGCTCGGTCGTGTGATCGGCTGCCTTTCTCAGGCGGCCAGGTTGCGACCGGCTGATTTGACAAGGAAGCTTCGGGTGGTAGGGTTGACAGGTTGCCCCATTTTGACCGTGTGATGCGGGATGGTGGGAGCGTCCGATCCTTGAGAACTCAACAGCGTGCACAATGTCAAATGCCAAAAACNGGTTGACAGGTTGCCCCATTTTGACCGTGTGATGCGGGATGGTGGGAGCGTCCGATCCTTGAGAACTCAACAGCGTGCACAATGTCAAATGCCAAAAACCTCGTGTTCAGCTTCGGCTGGGCAAGAGATTCCTTTGGATTAGATACAGAATGTCAGTAGATATTCGAAACTAGTCAGATCAACTCGCGGGGAGAATGGGCCTATTCCGGTCCGCTTCTCGCACAGTGTTTCCCTTCCGCTTTCGGGTGGTTGTGGAGCTAAACATTTACGGAGAGTTTGATCCTGGCTCAGGACGAACGCTGGCGGCGTGCTTAACACATGCAAGTCGAACGATGAACCTGGAGCTTGCTCTGGGGGATTAGTGGCGAACGGGTGAGTAACACGTGAGTAACCTGCCCTTGACTCTGGGATAACCTCCGGAAACGGAAGCTAATACCGGATATGACGTACGGAGGCATCTCCTGTGCGTGGAAAGAATTTCGGTCAAGGATGGACTCGCGGCCTATCAGGTAGTTGGTGAGGTAACGGCTCACCAAGCCTACGACGGGTAGCCGGCCTGAGAGGGTGACCGGCCACACTGGGACTGAGACACGGCCCAGACTCCTACGGGAGGCAGCAGTGGGGAATATTGCACAATGGGCGCAAGCCTGATGCAGCAACGCCGCGTGAGGGACGACGGCCTTCGGGTTGTAAACCTCTTTTAGTAGGGAAGAAGCGAAAGTGACGGTACCTGCAGAAAAAGCACCGGCTAACTACGTGCCAGCAGCCGCGGTAATACGTAGGGTGCAAGCGTTGTCCGGAATTATTGGGCGTAAAGAGCTCGTAGGCGGTTTGTCGCGTCTGCTGTGAAAACCCGAGGCTCAACCTCGGGCCTGCAGTGGGTACGGGCAGACTAGAGTGCGGTAGGGGAGAATGGAATTCCTGGTGTAGCGGTGGAATGCGCAGATATCAGGAGGAACACCGATGGCGAAGGCAGTTCTCTGGGCCGTAACTGACGCTGAGGAGCGAAAGCGTGGGGAGCGAACAGGATTAGATACCCTGGTAGTCCACGCCGTAAACGTTGGGCGCTAGATGTGGGGACCATTCCACGGTTTCCGTGTCGCAGCTAACGCATTAAGCGCCCCGCCTGGGGAGTACGGCCGCAAGGCTAAAACTCAAAGGAATTGACGGGGGCCCGCACAAGCGGCGGAGCATGCGGATTAATTCGATGCAACGCGAAGAACCTTACCAAGGCTTGACATATACGAGAACGGGCCAGAAATGGTCAACTCTTTGGACACTCGTAAACAGGTGGTGCATGGTTGTCGTCAGCTCGTGTCGTGAGATGTTGGGTTAAGTCCCGCAACGAGCGCAACCCTCGTTCTATGTTGCCAGCACGTAATGGTGGGAACTCATAGGAGACTGCCGGGGTCAACTCGGAGGAAGGTGGGGATGACGTCAAATCATCATGCCCCTTATGTCTTGGGCTTCACGCATGCTACAATGGCCGGTACAAAGGGCTGCAATACCGTAAGGTGGAGCGAATCCCAAAAAGCCGGTCTCAGTTCGGATTGAGGTCTGCAACTCGACCTCATGAAGTCGGAGTCGCTAGTAATCGCAGATCAGCAACGCTGCGGTGAATACGTTCCCGGGCCTTGTACACACCGCCCGTCAAGTCATGAAAGTCGGTAACACCCGAAGCCGGTGGCCTAACCCTTGTGGAAGGAGCCGTCGAAGGTGGGATCGGTGATTAGGACTAAGTCGTAACAAGGTAGCCGTACCGGAAGGTGCGGCTGGATCACCTCCTTTCTAAGGAGCATCTGGCACCTGGTGTCGTTAGACGCTTGGTGTCCAGGCGCCAGATCGAGACGAATGTTCTCGCTGGTAGCTCATGGGTGGAACATTGACATTGGTGCAGAGCTGATCGGTTTGATCCAAGTACGCTTCTTCGGGAGTTGGAACGGTTCGGGCTGGGAGGGTTTGCACGTGCACGCTGTTGGGTCCTGAGGGACCGGGCCTCGTCCGAAATGGGCGGGAAACGAACCTCTGGACCTTTTCTTGTTGGCCATGACTGGGCCGCGGGAAGGGTACCGCCCGTACTTTGAGAACTACACAGTGGACGCGAGCATCTTAGATTCGAGACGTTGTCTCGGATCACAAGATCAAACAACATTCCCTTCGGGGGGTGTTGGTAGATCATTGGTCAATCTGATCCGCCCTTTTGGGGGTGGGTCGATCGATTCTAAAACTCATGTGATTTCAAGTTTCTAAGAGCAAACGGTGGATGCCTTGGCATCTGGAGCCGAAGAAGGACGTAGTAATCTGCGATAAGCCTCGGGGAGTTGATAAACGAACTTTGATCCGAGGATTTCCGAATGGGGAAACCCCGCTGGGCCCGTTAGGTGACCCAGTGACTCCCGCCTGAATATATAGGGCGGGTAGAGGGAACGTGGGGAAGTGAAACATCTCAGTACCCACAGGAAGAGAAAGCAAAAGCGATTCCGTTAGTAGTGGCGAGCGAAACCGGATCAGGCTAAACCGATCATGTGTGATAGCCGGCAGGCGTTGCATGGTCGGGGTTGTGGGACTTTTCTGCTGCTTCTGCCGAACAGCGAACGTTACAGAGGAATATAGGCGAATGGTTTTGAAAGGCCAGTCATAGAGGGTGCCAACCCCGTAGCCGAAATGTTCTGATGGCGTGAAGAGTATCCCAAGTAGCACGGGGCCCGAGAAATCCCGTGTGAATCTGTCAGGACCACCTGATAAGCCTAAATACTCCCAGATGACCGATAGCGGACAAGTACCGTGAGGGAAAGGTGAAAAGTACCCCGGGAGGGGAGTGAAATAGTACCTGAAACCGTTTGCTTACAAACCGTTGGAGCCTCCTTGTAGGGGTGACAGCGTGCCTTTTGAAGAATGAGCCTGCGAGTTAGCGATATGTGGCGAGGTTAACCCGTGAGGGGTAGCCGTAGCGAAAGCGAGTCTGAATAGGGCGATTCAGTCGCATGTCCTAGACCCGAAGCGAAGTGATCTATCCATGGCCAGGTTGAAGCGACGGTAAGACGTCGTGGAGGACCGAACCCACTTAGGTTGAAAACTGAGGGGATGAGCTGTGGATAGGGGTGAAAGGCCAATCAAACTTCGTGATAGCTGGTTCTCTCCGAAATGCATTTAGGTGCAGCGTTGCGTGTTTCTTGCCGGAGGTAGAGCTACTGGATGGCCGATGGGCCCCAAAAGGTTACTGACGTCAGCCAAACTCCGAATGCCGGTAAGTGAGAGCGCAGCAGTGAGACGGTGGGGGATAAGCTTCATCGTCGAGAGGGAAACAACCCAGACCACCAACTAAGGTCCCTAAGCGCGTGCTAAGTGGGAAAGGATGTGGAGTTGCACAGACAACCAGGAGGTTGGCTTAGAAGCAGCCACCCTTGAAAGAGTGCGTAATAGCTCACTGGTCAAGTGATTCCGCGCCGACAATGTAACGGGGCTCAAGCACGCCACCGAAGTTGTGGCATTGACATTAGTGGTAGGCCTTCGTGGTCCAGCCGTGTTGATGGGTAGGAGAGCGTCGTGTGGCGAGTGAAGCGGCGGTGTGAACCAGCCGTGGACGCTACACGAGTGAGAATGCAGGCATGAGTAGCGAAAGACGGGTGAGAAACCCGTCCTCCGAAAGACCAAGGGTTCCAGGGCCAGGCTAATCCGCCCTGGGTAAGTCGGGACCTAAGGCGAGGCCGACAGGCGTAGTCGATGGACAACGGGTTGATATTCCCGTACCGGCGAAGAACCGCCCAAGCTAATCCAGTAATGCTAAGTGTCTGAATCCCCGTGATCGAGGCCTTCGGGCTGAGACGTGTGGGCCTAGCACACGACCCTATGCTGGTGCGGCTAGCGTATTAACAGGTGTGACGCAGGAAGGTAGCCGAGCCGGGCGATGGTTGTCCCGGTCTAAGTGTGTAACCCGAGAGATAGGCAAATCCGTCTCTCATGAAGGGCCAGGCACGATGGGTAGTCTTAAGTGACGAAATCGGTGATCCTATGCTGCCAAGAAAAGCATCGACGCGAGGTTCCAGCCGCCCGTACCCCAAACCGACTCAGGTGGTCAGGTAGAGAATACCAAGGAGATCGAGAGAATCGTGGTTAAGGAACTCGGCAAAATGCCCCCGTAACTTCGGGAGAAGGGGGGCCTGAGGCGTGAACGGACTTGCTCCGGGAGCGTTTGACGGCCGCAGAGACCAGTGGGAAGCGACTGTTTACTAAAAACACAGGTCCGTGCTAAGTCGCAAGACGATGTATACGGACTGACGCCTGCCCGGTGCTGGAAGGTTAAGAGGAACGGTTAGCCGCAAGGCGAAGCTGAGAATTTAAGCCCCAGTAAACGGCGGTGGTAACTATAACCATCCTAAGGTAGCGAAATTCCTTGTCGGGTAAGTTCCGACCTGCACGAATGGCGTAACGACTTCCCAGCTGTCTCAACCGCGAACTCGGCGAAATTGCACTACGAGTAAAGATGCTCGTTACGCGCAGCAGGACGGAAAGACCCCGTGACCTTTACTACAGCTTGGTATTGGTGTTCGGTGTGGCTTGTGTAGGATAGGTGGGAGACTGTGAAGCTTGGACGCTAGTTCAGGTGGAGTCATTGTTGAAATACCACTCTGGTCACTCTGGATATCTAACTTCGAACCGTAATCCGGTTCAGGGACAGTGCCTGGTGGGTAGTTTAACTGGGGCGGTTGCCTCCCAAAAAGTAACGGAGGCGCCCAAAGGTTCCCTCAACCTGGTTGGCAATCAGGTGTCGAGTGTAAGTGCACAAGGGAGCTTGACTGTGAGACTGACAAGTCGAGCAGGGACGAAAGTCGGGACTAGTGATCCGGCAGTGGCTTGTGGAAGCGCTGTCGCTCAACGGATAAAAGGTACCTCGGGGATAACAGGCTGATCTTGCCCAAGAGTCCATATCGACGGCATGGTTTGGCACCTCGATGTCGGCTCGTCGCATCCTGGGGCTGGAGTAGGTCCCAAGGGTTGGGCTGTTCGCCCATTAAAGCGGTACGCGAGCTGGGTTTAGAACGTCGTGAGACAGTTCGGTCCCTATCCGCTGCGCGCGTAGGAAATTTGAAAGGATCTGACCCTAGTACGAGAGGACCGGGTTGGACGAACCTCTGGTGTGTCAGTTGTTCCGCCAGGAGCACCGCTGATTAGCTACGTTCGGGATGGATAACCGCTGAAAGCATCTAAGCGGGAAGCCGGCCTTGAGATGAGATTTCCATGCCTTCGGGCGAGAGGCTCCCAGCTAGACTACTGGGTTGATAGGCCGGATGTGGAAGTGGGGACTAAAGACCCATGGAGCTGACCGGTACTAATAAGCCGATAACTTGATGATCACTACTCACACACATGTTGTAAGGCTGGTGTGTGAGGCCAAAGATTGCTTGCGTCCACTATGTGGTTCTCGATGTACGGTCGAGAACCGAACCAATCAGCTGATTGGTCCGTTCACTTTGATACATCAATAGTGTTTCGGCGGCCATAGCGAGAGGGAAACGCCCGGTCACATTCCGAACCCGGAAGCTAAGACTCTCTGCGCCGATGGTACTGCAGGGGGGACCCTGTGGGAGAGTAGGACACCGCCGGACTTCTTTTCACGAAATGGCCACCCACCGGGTGGCCATTTCGCATTTAACAACCAACATCACAACACAACAGGGCGTCGGGAACGACGTAGGCC
>NZ_LMIO01000002.1 GCF_001428745.1 Leifsonia sp. Root227
ACTGCAGGGGGGACCCTGTGGGAGAGTAGGACACCGCCGGACTTCTTTTCACGAAATGGCCACCCACCGGGTGGCCATTTCGCATTTAACAACCAACACCACCGTCTGTATGCCGTTTCGGACATGAAGAAAGGGCCACCCGATTCCGGGTGGCCCTTTCTGCGTTCTGTGGCTGCTACTTGTGGCGCGGCTTGCGGGCGGGACGGTCGTCGCGGTCGGCGCGAGGAGCGCGATCGTCGCGGTGCACGGTGCCTCCGCGGCGGTCGGGGCGCAGCTCGATGAGCTTGCCGCCGATGCGGGTGCTCTCCAGGCGCTGCAGGACGTCACCGGGCAGATCGGCCGGCAGCTCCACCAGGGAGAACGCCGGGAGGATCTGGATGGCGCCGAAGTCCTCGCGGCTCAGGCCGCCCTCGTTCGCCAGCGCGCCGACGATCTGACGCGGTTCCACCTTCTGACGGCGGCCGACCTCCAGCCGGTACGACGCCATCGGCTTGCCGCTCGGACGACTGCGGCGCTCCGGACGCTCCGGGCGCCCACCACGGTCTCCGCGGGCGTCGCGGGAGTCCCGCCCGTCGCGGGAGCCACGCTCACGGGAGTCGCGGCCGTCGCGCTCCACGCGACGGGCCAGCTCGTCCTCCGGGGAGAGCAGCAGCGGCTCCTCCCCCTGGGCCACCACGGCGAGGGCGGCGGCCACGTCGGCCTCCGGCACGTCGTGGTGCTCCACGTAGTGGGCGATGATGTCGCGGAAGCGGGTGATCCTGTCTTCCTGGCCGAGCGCATCCGTGATGGCGTCGTCGAAGCGGGCGAGGCGAGTGACGTTGACGTCCTCGACCGTCGGCAGCTGCATCTGGGTGAGCGGCTGGCGGGTGGCCTTCTCGATCGCGCCGAGCAGGCGGCGCTCGCGCGGCGTGACGAAACTGATCGCGGCGCCGCTGCGACCAGCGCGCCCCGTGCGGCCGATGCGGTGCACGTACGACTCTGTGTCGATCGGGATGTCGAAGTTGACCACGTGGCTGATGCGCTCGACGTCCAGGCCGCGGGCGGCGACGTCGGTGGCCACCAGGATGTCGAGCTTGCCCGACTTGAGCTGGTCGACCGTCCGCTCGCGCTGTGCCTGAGCCACGTCTCCGTTGATGGCCGCAGCGGAGTATCCGCGGGCGCGCAGCCGCTCGGCGAGCGTCTCCGTCTCGTTCTTGGTGCGGACGAAGACGATCATGCCCTCGAAGTTCTCGACCTCGAGGATGCGGGTGAGCGCATCCACCTTCTGCGGGTACGAGACCATCAGGTAGCGCTGCGTGGTGTTCGCCGAGGTGGTGGTCTTGTTCTTGACCGTCACTTCCTCAGGATCGTGCAGGTACTTCTTCGAGATGCGGCGGATCTGCGCGGGCATGGTCGCCGAGAACAGGGCGACCTGCTTGTCGTCCGGGGTGTCCGCGAGGATCGTCTCGACGTCCTCCGCGAAGCCCATCTTGAGCATTTCATCCGCCTCGTCGAGCACGAGGTACTTGAGCTCGGAGAGGTCGAGGGTGCCCTTGGCCAGGTGGTCCATGATGCGGCCGGGGGTGCCGACGACGACGTGGACGCCACGGCGGAGCGCGGAGAGCTGGACGCCGTAGCCCTGGCCGCCGTAGATCGGCAGCACGTGCACGCCGCGCAGGTGCGCCGCGTACTTCTCGAACGCCTCGCAGACCTGCAGCGCGAGCTCGCGCGTCGGTGCGAGGACGAGGGCCTGGGGGGTCTTCTGCGAAACGTCGAGCCGCGACAGGATCGGCAGGGCGAACGCTGCCGTCTTGCCCGTGCCCGTCTGTGCGAGGCCGACGACGTCGCGGCCCTCGAGGAGGAGCGGGATGGTCGCGGCCTGGATCGCGGACGGGGTCTCGTAGCCCACGTCCTTCAGTGCCTTCAGCACAGCCCCGTCGAGTCCCAGCTCGGAGAAAGTCGTCGTTTCGCGGGCAGTCTCTGCCTCGTCCTGCGCTGTATCCGGTGCTGTCATGCTTCAACGGTAGTCCCCAGCGGAGCAGACCGCTCGCGCGGGGCTGGCCTGGGACCCCGCGGAGGTCGATGATGGCAGGTGTGAGCATCGTGGATGCACGGAGCGGTCGCCAGCGATGAACCCGGCCTCGCGCAGGGTGCAGCGCATCTACCTGACCCTTCTGCTCGGGAACACCCTTGCCGCATCGTTCATCTGGGGCATCAACACGCTGTTCCTGCTGGACGCAGGGCTGACCAATTTCGAGGCGTTCGCGGCGAACGCGTTCTTCACCGCGGGGATGGTGGTCTTCGAGATCCCGACCGGCGTCGTCGCCGACACCGTGGGGAGGAAGGCGTCCTACCTGCTCGGCACCGTGACGCTGTCGGTGACCACCGCGCTGTACTGGATGCTGTGGCTCTGGCACGCGCCGTTCGTCTGGTGGGCGCTGGTTTCCGTGCTGCTCGGTCTCGGGTTCACCTTCTTCTCCGGCGCCGTCGACGCCTGGTTGGTGGATGCGCTCGCCTCCACCGGGTACACAGGGAGCCTGGAGGCGGTGTTCGGCCGCGGTCTCGTGGTGGAGGGCATCGCGATGTTCGCCGGTTCCGTGCTCGGCGGCGTGATCGCGCAGGCGACGAACCTCGGTGTGCCGTTCCTGCTGAGGGCGGTGGTGCTGGTCGTCATGTTCGTCTTCGCGTTCGTGGTGATGAAGGACCTGGGGTTCACGCCGGACAAGACGATGGGCCCGCTGAAGGCGACGAGGAACGTGCTGGTCCAGTCGATCGACCACGGTCTGCGCAAGCGGTCTGTGCGGTACGTGATCCTGTCGGCGCCTTTCGCCTCCGGGGTCGGCATCTACGCGTTCTATGCGCTGCAGCCGTATCTGCTGCAGCTGTACGGCGACCCGTCCGCATACTCGGTTGCCGGCCTGGCCGCCGCGATCCTCTCGCTGGCGCAGGTGGCAGGCGGGGTGCTCGCCTCGCGCATCCGGGGGCTGTTCGCCAGGAGGACGACGACGGTGATCGGCGCGTCGCTGGCGAGCGTCGTGGTGCTGGTGGTGCTGGGGATCACGAGCCTGTTCTGGCTCGCCGTGGTGTTCCTGGTGGTGTGGGGGTTCGTGTTCGCGGTGGCTGGGCCGGTGCGCCAGGCGTACCTGAACGACATGATCCCGTCCAAGCAGCGCGCGACGGTGCTCTCCTTCGACTCGCTGTTCGGGAGTCTTGGCGGGGTGTTCATCCAGCCGGCGCTCGGACGTGCCGCCGATGTCTGGGGGTACGGGACGTCGCTGGTGATCGGAGCGGCGGTGGAGCTGATCGGCGTGCCGATCCTGTACCTGAGCAGGCGGCAGCGCGATCCGGCGGACACGAACACGGTGCGCACCTGAGCGCGTCGGGTCAGGCGTCCGTGGCGAGGGCCTCGGCGACGGCCTGCTCGACGGTGAGTTCGCGGCCGGCCGCGATCGCCGCATCCAATCGCTCGCCGTCACCCGGGGCGGTGAGGCGGTCGAGATACGCCTGGTGGAACGTGAAGGTCGGGCCGTTGTGCAGGCCGCTGCGTTCCCGCAACGCTCTGGATGCACCGGCGAGCCGCCCCGCGCGAACGACGTCTCCGCCGATGGCCGCGATCGCGACCATGCCTTCGAGGCCGTACGCGAGACCTTCGACGTGGCCGAGCGTGGCCGAGACGGCGACGCTGCGGGCGAAGTCGGTGCGCGCGTCGTCCGTCTCGCCGAGCATGAGCTGCGCCCAGCCCAGGTGGTATGCGGCGATCCGCTCGCCGACGGCGTCGCCCTCGCGCTGGGTGATGGCGAGGCTCGTGGCGAACCTGTCGCGCGCCTCTGGGATGTCCTGCTTCCGAAGCGAGACGCGACCGAGGAGGACGAACGCCATCGACTCGCCCCAGGTGTTCCCACTGGACCGGAACAGCCGGAGGCTCTCCTGCATCACCTCTTCGGCGCGGTCGGGGTCCGGCTTCGCTCCGGTCAGCAGCGCGAGAGCAAGCGAGATGCGCGCGAGACCTTCCCCATCCGGGTCGCCGACGCTGCGGAAGAGGTCGGCGCTCTCCGTGAGCTCGGCGGCGACGCTGCCGTCCGGGTCCTTCCAGAACATGATCGTGCGGGTGAAGTAGAGGGCGATGGCCCTGGTGCGATCGGAGAGCGTGCTCCCTGAGTCGAGGGCCTCGTCCATCCAGGTGCGCACCTCGCCGAGCAGGCCGGACACCCACCAGTAGAGGTAGAGGCTGAACGCGAGGTGGGCTGCGCGATCCCAGTCGCGGGAGCCGAGCAGGAATCGCTCGGCGGCGCGGAGGTTGTCCCGCTCGTCGCCGAGCCGCGTCAGCCACTCGCGTTGCCGCCCGGCTTTGAGGTCGTCCTTCGCACTGTCTCCGAGACCGAGGAAGTACCCGGCGTGTGCGTCGCGGGCGGCATGCAGGGCGCCGGCGTCCCACAGCTGTTCGCGGGCGTACTCGCGCACGATGGCCTGCATGGCGAACCTGGCACGCCCATCCCGATCGTGCTGGCTGACCATGCTGCTGTCGACGAGGGCGGCGAGGTCGCCGAGGACATCCGACGACGGCGCGCGCCCATCGCCGTGGCCGTCGAGCTCTGCGGCTCCGACCGCCTCCGCCGCGTCGAGGGTGAAGCCGCCCTCGAAGACGCCGAGGCGCGCGAGCAGCGTGCGCTGGCTCTCCTCCAGGAGCTGGGTGCTCCACTCGATCGTGCGGCGCAGCGTCTGCTGCCGCTCCGGGAGGTCGCGGGAGCCGCCGACCAGCACCGCGAGGCTCCTGTCCAGCCGGTCGAGCAGGTCGTCGGGGGAGAGCACCCTGATCCGCGCGGCGGCGAGCTCGATGGCGAGCGGCATCCCGTCGACCGCCGCGCACACCCCGGTGACGGCGGCGCGGTTGTCATCGGTGACCTCGAAGTCGGGTTTGACGGCGTGGGCGCGTTCGACGAACAGGTGCAGGGAGGAGTCCTCGGGGAGCGGGCCGACCTCGAAGCTCTGCTCTGCGCTCAGCCGGAGCAGGGCGCGGCTGGTGACCATCATCGACACCCCCGGCGCGGCGGCGAGAAGCGCCGTCAGGGTGGGAGCGGCGGTGAGCACCTGCTCGAAGTTGTCGAGGACCATGAGCAGGTGCCTGTCGTGGAGGGCGGTCTCCAGGTTCTCCATGATCGGGGCGTCACCGGTGTCACGCACCCCGAGCGCCTGCGCGATGGCGGCGGGGACGCGCTCGGGGTCGTGGACGGCGGACAGATCCACGAACACGGCGCCGTCGACGAACGCCGGGGTGACCGCGCGGGCGGCAGCGAGCGCGAGGCGGCTCTTGCCGATGCCGCCGGGACCGGTGAGGGTGACGAGGCGGGCGCCGGCGCTGTAGAGATTGCGGATGGCGGTCAGATCGGCCTCGCGCCCGATGAGGCCGGTGAGCGGTTTCGGCAGACGGACGGGCTCCGCCACCCTGTCGGCGTCGGCAGGCACGTCGACGACGGTGAGCGATCTGCTCTGCTCGAAACGCTCGGCGAGGAGGGTGGCGAGGTCGGCCTCGACCAGGCGGGAGAGCTCTTTGGCCGACTCGAAGTATTTGTACGCCGCCCTGTCGTCGTCCCTGATGCGGTTGAGCAGGTCGGTCAGCTTCGGCTCGCGGTTCTGCGCCGGCGTCTTGACGTAGAGCAGGCGCGGAAGGTCGTCCGGGCAGAGGTTGTACTCGTCTTCGAGGCCGGAGACCTCCTCCTCAGGGGCGACCCAGCCGTAGCGCTCCCAGTAGAGCCCGAGGAAGACATCGCTCTGCTCCAGATAGGCGCGGTACAGGTCGCGCGGCGGATGCGGGCGGGCGCCGAGCTCGAACATCACGGGCGCGAGGTGCAGGCGCTCGATGGCGCTGCGCGCCGCTCGGCGTTCGTCCGCGAGCTCTTGCAGGGTGGAACTGACGAAGATCCGCAGCCGTTGATCCGGCGTGCGGATAACATGAGCGCTCCTCATAACGGCATTCTGTTGCGGCCGACAACAATAGTCCAGTGTTTACGGGCAATCCGGGATGCGCGGGGTGGCCGTGGCGGGCAGGGGAGGCGCACAGTGAACGGGACGACAGGACGACGGGAGACGAGGGCCGGGCGATGAGCGAACCGGGAGGAGACCGGTGGGAGCGCGGCGACGCATACGAGCGGTTCGTCGGTCGGTGGAGCGCGCTCCTAGCGGTGCCGTTCCTGGACGGACTAGGGGTCGCAGACGGGCTGGACTGGCTCGACGTCGGCTGCGGCACGGGGGCACTGACGGAGGCGGTCCTGGAGCGGTGCGCGCCCGCATCCGTCGTCGGGGTGGAGCCATCGGCCGGGTTCCTGAGCGTGGCGGCGGAACGGCTGGGCGGGAGAGCCGAGCTGCTGCGGGGGAGCGCTGACGCGCTGCCGGCGCCGAGCGCATCCCGCGACGCGGTGGTGTTCGGGCTGGTGCTCAACTTCGTGCCGGATGTGCAGGCGGCGCTCGCCGAGGCCGTCCGCGTCGCGCGGCCGGGCGGGACGATCGCGGCGACCGTCTGGGACTACGGCGCTCGGATGGAGTTCCTGCGCATCTTCTGGGATGCGGCGGTCGAGCTCGACCAGGAGGCGGCGGCGCTCGACGAGGCCGTACGCTTCCCGCTCAGCGATCCGCGCGCCCTCCGCCGCGCGTTCGAGACGGCCGGGCTCACCGGGATCGTCGTGCTGGCGATCGAGGTGCCGACCGTGTTCGCCGATTTTGACGACTACTTGCGGCCCTTCCTCGGCGGGCAGGGCCCCGCGCCCTCGTACGTCGCCGGGCTGGACCGTGCGGCGCTGGACCGGCTGCGCGACCACCTGATCGGCCATCTTCCGGTGGCGGACGACGGCACGATCCCGCTCACGGCGGGCGCCTGGGCGATCAGCGCATCCCGGGCCTGGTAGTCGGCGCATCCTGGTGGGATGATGAGCCATACCGATTGCACAGACTTGGAGGTCGTGCGATGTGTAGATGGCTTGCATACTCTGGGGCTCCGATCAATCCATCGACCCTGGTGCTCGACGCGCAGAACTCGATCGTCGCGCAGTCGCTGAACTCGTCGCTCGGGGCGGAGCCGGTCAACGGCGACGGCTTCGGGCTGGGCTGGTATCCGAGCGGAGGCACACGCGAGCAGACGCCTGCGCTGTTCCACAGCACGGAGCCCGCGTGGAACGACGCCAACCTGCGCGAACTGTCCACCGCGATCGAGAGCCCGATGTTCTTCGCGCACGTCCGCGCGGCGACGCACCCACCGATCCAGCAGACCAACTGCCACCCGTTCCGCTTCGAGCACTGGATGTTCATGCACAACGGCGCGATCATCGACTTCCCGAAGATCAAACGAGAGCTGACCTTCGCCGTCGACCCGGAGCTGTATCCGCACATCGAGGGGACGACGGACACCGAGGTGCTGTTCTACCTCGCCCTCACCTACGGGCTCCGCGACGACCCGATCGCGGCAGTGGGCGCCGCCATCCGGAAGATCGAGGAGGTCGGGCACGCCGCCGGCATCCGGTTCCCGATGCAGGGCACGATCGCTGTCGCGGACGGGTCGACGATCTGGGCGTTCCGGTACTCGACGCAGCACCAGACGCGGTCCCTGTTCCACGCGGTGGACATTCCGACGCTGCTGCAGATGTACCCGGACATCGAACGGTTCCGCATCTTCGATCGCAGCGCCCATCTCGTGGTGTCCGAACCGCTGAACGACCTGCCTGGCGTCTTCCTCGAAGTGCCGGAGTCGACCGTCGTGGTGCTCGACGGCACTGGATACCACCACGAGGCGTTCCTCGACGACGCGTGGGTGCCTGCCAGCGGAGTGCCGACGTCACACGGCTAGACTCCTCTGCATGCCGCAGACCACCGCGACCGCGCTCCTCCGCTGGATCTCCGACGACCGCATCAGCAGCGTGTATCAGCACTATGTGATCGAGGACTCCGAACGCTGCATCGCCCTCTGGCAGCCGGCAGGCACGGTCGGACGGGTCGCCGTCGGGGAGCGGGGAGGACCGCGTGGCCGCAACATGGTGCCAGGCGGATGGAGCGGGAGCTACACCGAACACGAGTGGACGGGCGACGGCGTGCTGCGCATCCACGTGCCCGGACAGCCGTGGTCGACGTGGCGCTGGCTCACTGCAGACGGGTGGACGGAGCACGCGTACGTGAACCTCGAGACGCCGTGGACGCGCACCGGCCTCGGGTTCGACACCGCCGACTGGATCCTCGACGTGATCGCCGAGCCGGACGGCAGCCACAGCCTGAAAGACGAGGACGAACTCGCCTGGGCGGCTGAGACGGGCAAGTTCGACGCCGCGAAGCTGGCCGCGGTCGAGGACGCGCGACGCCGCGCGGTCGCTGCCGTCGAGGCGCACGCCTTCCCGCTCGCAGCCGACTGGGACGCCTGGGGCGCGCTTCCCGCCGAACCGCTGCAGCTCGCGGCGGGCTGGGAGATCGTCGCCCCGCAGCCCAGCCGTTCTCCCTCTCCGACGCTGGACTGAGCCGAAGACGCCTGGGCTCGATCGCGTCGGAGCTCAGGATTCGGGCAGAGGTTCCTTGGGGAGCTTGCGCACCTTGTGGCGACGGCGGCGCCGCTCGGGGATCATCGAGCGCATCTCCTCGAGCCTGCCGAAGCAGAGGAGGCGGTCTCCCGCTTCCAGCTCGACGTCGCCGCGCGGGTTCGGGATGACGGTCGCGCCGCGGTGCAGGGTGAGCACGGTGATGTCGCGGTCGCCGAGACCGGAGTCGCGCATCCGCTTGCCGACGAGGTCTGCATTGCCGTGCACGACCAGCTCGGCGACGCCGTAGCCGGTGGAGACACTGAGGCGCTGACGCACGTCGATCTCGGGGAACGCCACCTGGTTGTCGATGAAGTCGATGATCGCGCCGGCCACGTCCAGCCCGGTCGCCGTCTCGATGCCTTCGAGCCCCGGCGAGGAGTTGACCTCCATGACCAGCGGGCCGTCGTTGCCCTCGAGCATGTCGACCCCGGCGACGCGCAGCCCCATGATCTGGGCGGAGCGCACGGCGGCCTGCTCGTACTCCGGCGTCAGCTCGACCGGCTCGACGGAGCCGCCGCGGTGCACGTTGGAGCGGAACTCGTCGCCGTTCGCCCTGCGGCGCATGGCGGCGACGACCCTGTCGCCGACGACCAGTGCCCTGATGTCGCGGCCGCGGCTCTCCGAGATGAAGCTCTGGATGAGGACGTTCTGCTTGGTGGAGTGCAGCGTCTCGATGATCGCCTCGGCGATCTTCACCTCTGGCGCGAGGATGACGCCGATGCCCTGGGTGCCTTCCAGCAGCTTGATGACGACGGGAGCGCCGCCGACCTTCTCGATGGCGAGGCGCACGTCGGCGCGGCTGTGCACGAACGCGGTCGCGGGCATCCCGATGTTGTGCCGGGAGAGGATCTGCGTGGCCCGCAGCTTGTCGCGGGAGTTCGTGATGCCGTTCGCCGTGTTGGGCGTGTACACATCCATCTGCTCGAACTGGCGAACGACGGCCGTGCCGAAGTAGGTGATCGAGTTGCCGATGCGGGGCAGGATCGCGTCGTAGTCGGAGAGCAGCTTGCCCCGGTACTGCAGGTCGGGCTCCTCGCCGGAGAGGTCGATGGCGAACCGCAGCGTATCCAACACCTTGACCCTGTGCCCGCGTTGCAGTGCGGCCGCTCGGAGCCGCTGAGTGGAGTACGCCTGCGGGGCGCGCGAAAGGATCGCGAGTTTCATCGGGGGTGTCCTGCCAAGATGGTGGGTGTGAAAGACGACCTCCATTCAAGCACCATCGTGGGCTGGCGCGAATGGGTGAGCCTGCCCGATGTCGGCGTGCCCTGGATCAAGGCCAAGCTCGACACCGGCGCCCGCAGCTCGGCGCTGCACGCGTTCGACATCGAGGAGCTGCCGGGGGAGGGCACCCCCGATGGAGAAGGCACCGGCGGCGATCGCGTGCGCTTCCGGGTGCGTCCCTGGCAGCGGTCGGAGGACGATGTCGTGACCGTCGAGTGTCCCGTGCACGACAGGCGGACGGTGCGCAGTTCGTCCGGTCACGCGGAGGAGCGCATCGTCGTGCTCATCGACGTGCACCTGTTCGGACGAACGATCACGGCCGAGACCACGCTCAGCAACCGTGACCAGATGGGCTTCCGGATGCTGATCGGGCGCGAGGCGCTGCGCCAGGGCTTCGTGGTCGATCCGGGCCAGTCGTTCCTCGCCGGGCGCGCTCCGCGCCAGGTGCGGCGGAGGAACCGCGGGCGCGAGTAGCCGGTAAGCGGCGGTAGACGCCCGTCGCTCAGACGACCAGCGGAGCGAGCGTCTTCGCGATGGCGGTCGCTCGCGTCGCCACCGTCTCCGAGGTGCCCGTCGCTCCGGTCTCGGCCCACTCGCGGAGGGCGATCCGGATGCTGCCGATGCAGGCGACGACGACGAGCTCGGCCTGAGCTTCGGCAGGGACGGGGCTGTCCGCATCCACCAGCTGTTCGCGGAGCATCAGCTCGGCGATGCAGCCGACGAGGCCGGTGCGCAACTCGTCGAGGCGACGCATCCTGCTCTGGATGAGGCCGGGGTTGCGGGAGGCGATGATCATGCGCGCCTCCTGCAGGTCGGGGTCGGCCGCTGAAGGCAGGCCGCGGACCAGGGTCTCGACGACGCAGGCCACGATGCTGCCCGCATAGGTGCGCGCGAGGTGCTCGCCGACGAGCTGTGCGTCACCCCAGGCGTGACGGAAGCCGAGGAGGGCGTCCTCTTTGCAGTCGAAGTAGTTGAAGAACGTCCGGTGCGAGACGGGGACGGCGGCGCAGATCTCGTCGATGGTGACGTCGTCGATGGGGCGCTCGAGCACGAGGGCGACGGCGGCGCGCTCGAGGCTGGCGCGGGTCTGTGCCTTCTTGCGCTCGCGGAGGCCGGGCTCCGGCGCGGGAGGAAAAGTCTTCATAGTTTGAAATATTGCAGCAATGCAGAAAGTTAGTTGATTTCGGTCATCTAATTATATATGGTTGCTCATCGTCAACCAATTGCGAAGGAAAAACATGTCACGATCTCTCACTCGAGAGGAAGAGGCGCCCGCGGGAGCCATGTCGCACCGGCAGGTGCTCGAAGCGCTGTCCGGCCTGCTGCTCGGGATGTTCGTCTCGATCCTCGCCGGCACCGTCGTCTCGTCGTCGCTGCCGCGCATCATCTCCGAGCTGGGCGGCGACCAGTCCGCCTTCACCTGGGTGGTCACCAGCACACTGCTCGCGACGACCGTCTCCACGCCGATCTGGGGCAAGCTCGCCGACCTGCTCAACCGCAAGCTGCTCATCCAGCTCGCCCTCGGGCTGTTCGTGCTCGGCTCCGCGCTCGCCGGGTTCTCGCAGAACCCGGAGATGCTCATCACGTTCCGCGTCGTCCAGGGCCTCGGCGCCGGCGGTCTGACCGCTCTCAGCCAGATCATCATGGCCGACATCATCAGCCCCCGCGACCGCGGGCGCTACATGGGCCTCTTCGGCGGCATCATGGCCGTCGGCACCATCGGAGGGCCGCTGATCGGCGGTCTCCTCACCGACTCCATCGGCTGGCGCTGGAACTTCTTCGTCGGCGTGCCCGTCGCGATCCTCGCGATCATCCTGCTGCAGCTCACCCTGCGGCTGCCGAAGCGCCCGAAGGGCAAGGTGCGCATCGACTACCTCGGCGCCGTGCTCATCGCCGGCGGCGTCTCGCTGCTGCTCATCTGGGTGAGCATGGCGGGTAGTCAGTTCGAGTGGTGGAGCTGGACGACCGCGTGGATGGTCGGAGGGTCCGTCGTGATGCTGGTCGCCGCCGTCATCACCGAGCTCCTGGTGAAGGAGCCGATCATCCCGCTCACGCTGTTCAAGAACCGCACGTTCACGCTCGCGGTGATCGCATCCATCTCGGTGGGCGTCGCGATGTTCGGAACCTCGGTCTTCCTCAGTCAGTACATGCAGCTCGCCCGCGGCGCGACGCCGACCGAGTCCGGTCTGCTGACGCTGCCGATGATCGGCGGTCTCCTGATCTCCTCGATGGTGGTCGGAAACCTGATCAGCCGCTTCGGCAGGTGGAAGCCGTACATGGTCGTCGGTTCGATCATGCTCACGGTCGGTCTCTACCTGATGAGCACGATCGAGTACGACACGAACTACGTCATCGTCTCCGTCTACATGTTCATCCTCGGCGCCGGCGTCGGCATGGTGATGCAGAACCTGGTGCTGATCGTGCAGAACACGGTCGACCCGTCGCAGCTCGGCGTCGCCAGCTCGTCCGTGGCGTTCTTCCGCAGCCTCGGCGGCACGGTCGGCGTCTCGGTGATGGGAAGCGTCCTCGGCACCAAGGTCGTCTCGATGCTCGCCGACCGTCAGCATGACCTGCAGGCCGCGATCGGCAAGCTCGGAGCTGCGGGCGCCGACGTTGCGAAGTCGCTGCAGAGCGGGACCCTGCCGGAGGTGAACAAGCTGCCTGAGGGTGTGCGCGTCATCATCGAGTCGGTCTACGGCCAGGCGGTCGCCGACATCTTCCTCATCGCGGTGCCGCTGGCGATCGTCACGATCGTCGCGATCCTGTTCCTGCCGAACCTGAAGCTCGGCACGCAGACCGCCATCGAGAAGATGCGAGAGCGTACAGGTCACAGCGGTGCGGAAGAGGCGGAGGAGAGCCTGGTCGAGGTCGCGGAGGCCATGATCGCCGCGCCGGTGACGGGATCGCTCGGCGCCGTGCATCCCGGGCAGGACGAACGACAGGATGCGTCGGCCGTCTCTTCCAAGGAACGGCGTTAGCCGGTCGGTTATGATCGCGGCCATGAGCAACGTGGAACGGGTGGTGGCGCCGGATGGCGCCGCCACCCGCGCGAACGACGAGGCGATCGCCTCCGTCGAGGAGCAGTTCACTCTCCTCTTCAACAGGGTGAGCGTCGGGATGCGCGAGCGCGCCGCCGGCGTGCACCCGGATCTGCAGCCGGTCGGCTTCAAGATCCTCTACTCGCTGGTGCGCAGCGGACCCACCCACTCCGGCTCGCTCGCCGAGAAGCTGTCGACGGACAAGAGCGTTGTCAGCCGCCAGGTGCGCATCCTGGAGGACCTCGGCTTCGTCGAGCGGCGCGTGGACCCCGCCGACCGCAGGGCCAGCTACCTCGTCGCGACGGTCGCGGCCATCGAGAAGGTCAACGAGGTACGGGCGAGCGACCAGCAGCTCCTCTACAGCAACCTGCGCACCTGGGACCGCGGCGACGTCGAGCAGCTCGCCGCGCTTCTCTCGCGGGTGAACACCCCCGGCCGGGCACGCGGCCGCACCCGCTGACCCGTAGCTCGATCGCCTGTAGCTCGATCGCCCGTAGCTCGATCGCCCGTCGCTCGATCGCCCGTAGCTCGATCACTCAGGGCGGTCGTAGCATGGGGGATGGCCAACCCGGTTGTGCACTTCGAGATCATCGGCCCGGACCCTGACGCGCTCCGGGCGTACTACGCGGCGCTGTTCGACTGGGATGCGCCGCCAGGCGCTCCTGTCGCCGCCGAGGTCTCCGACCAGGACGCGTACTCGTTCATCGACGCGCCGGGCGGAGCAGGCATCCCCGGTGGGATCGGCGGCGGCCCAGGCCGGCCGCCTCGCGTGAGCTTCTACGTCGGCGTGCCGGATGTCGAGGCAGCGCTGCGCGACGCGGAGCGGCTCGGCGGCAGGCGCGTCCTGGGGCCGGTGCGGAACGAAGGAACCGGCGTGGTGGTCGGTCAGTTCACCGACCCGGCCGGCAACCTGGTCGGCGTCGCGGGACCGCAGTAGCGGACACTCCGTCTGGCGGTCAGCTGCAGAGGGAGACGCCCGCCGAGGTGAGGATGACAGAACGGTTCTGCTCGGCGAGCGCGTCCGAGTACTTCCCCGACGCGTCGGTCTCGCTCTTCCAGCCGCACCAGTCGTAGCCGACCCCGGCCGTGGTGAGCAGACCCGACGGGACGCCGAGCTGCACGAGCGCGGCCTTGACGGCGTCCGCGCGCTTCAGCGAGAGGGCGGTGTCCGCGGTGTTGCTCGTCGCCTGGTCTTTGGAGGCCGTGCCGGTGATCGTGACCTGCTGGCCGTTCTGCTCGATCGACGGCACGAGTTCGCCGAGGACGCTCTGCGCCTTCGCAGGGTCGGCGAAGGTGGCCGTGTCCTTCGTGAACAGCAGATCGCTGTTGCGGATGACGATGGGATGCGTCCAGTCGGTCTTGGTCTGCACCGCATCCACGGGGACGGCGGAGACCGACGGAAGGCCGGACGCCGCTGCACCGGATGCCGGCTCAGGCAGCAGGGACAGCGTGCCGCCCGCCGCCTTGACGATGGCGGTCCAGATGGCGGCCAGGTTACTGCGCGCCGGGATGGTCAGCGGCTTCTGCGCGCCGGCAACGTCGCCCATCCCCGACCAGTAGACGGTCACGCCCTTGAGGTCGGTGGGGAGCAGCCCCCTGGACTGCAGGTCGCTGACGACCTGCGCAGGGTCGGCGTAGAGCACGCCGCTGGCGGAGAAGTTCAGCGGGTCCGTGGTCTGCAGGCCGCTGCCGACCACGAGCACGCCCATCGGGTTCGAGCCGAGGTTGCGGGCCGCCTGGTCGATCGAGCCGAGGAAGTCGACCTCGGGGGCGGAGGCCTTGAGGCCGTTGATGTACGCGGTGATCTGGGTGAGCTTGGTGCGCTGATCGTTCTGACAGACCACCGCGTCCTGAGCCGTCGAGCCGATCACGGTCGTGCCCATCACCTGCGGGGAGCCAGAGGGGACGACCACCGTGACGCTGCCGTTGCTCTTGCCGACGGCCTCGAGCTGGGCGACGGCGGAGGACGGAAGGCTGGTGACCGGCGCGTTGGCGGTGCTGCCTGCGACGACGCCCATGTTGCGCTTCTGCGACTGGTCGCAGGATGCGCCGGCAGCGGTCGCCGACGCGCACGCGGTGAGGCCGGCGCCCAGGGAGAGAGCGGCCGCGATGGCGACGCAGGCTCTGACGAGGTGTCGGGAGGTCACGGGGTGGTCCTTTCGGGGTGGGGCACAGCGGCGGGAGGGGGCGCGAGCGCAGCCGTCAGTCGGTGAGCCGGCCCGGCTGAGCGCCCTGGCCGAGCTCGGCGTCGCTCGCCCGCCTGGCGCGGAGCTCGCGGATGATCTGGCTGGTGCTCTCAGGGTCGCGCTCGTGCTGGGCGAGGCGGGTGGCGAGCTGCGCGCGGACGACGTCCAGACGGGAGGCGAAGGTGATCCTGGCGCCGGTGTACCTGGCGTGGTCCGCCGCATCCAGGTGCATGGCCTGGATGGTCTCCTCGCGGGCGGCGACCGCCTCGCCGAGCAGCCGGTCGCGGTAGCGGCGCAGCTCGTCGACGTGCGCGTGCGCCTTCTCGCTGGCGAGCAGGAGCGGACGGGTGGTGAGCCAGGCGACGATGAAGCTGATCGCACCGGACGTGGCGAGCACGCCGAGCATCAGGAACGCCATGATCGTGTCGGGGGCCGTCCAGGAGAATCCGGTGGTGGCCGGCGCCGTCGAGCCGCCGACGAGGCCGGTCAAGCCGCCGGCGTTCTGCGCGTCGATGCCCGCCTTGATCCTGGCGATGGTGATCGCGGTGAGCAGCGCGACCCAGACCAGGCTCATCAGCACGGCGGCGATCGACCAGCGGCGGTCCATCACCCTGGCCTGGATGCGCCGCATCACGATCGCGACGACGTGCGGCAGTGTGACCACCGCGAGCGAGATGCCCAGCGTGATCACGTACATCTGCAGCCCGATAGAGCCGTACTGGCTGTCGTTGCGCAACAGCAGCGTCAGCGCCTGGGAGAGCAGGACGTAGTCCACGGTGATCATGCCGAGGAGCAGCAGATAGACGAGCACGTGCGCGAAGCGCGACATGTGCCCGACGCGGGAGCGGATGCGCGGTGGTCTCGCGACGATGTCTCTGGCCATGGTGTCTCTCCTTCCGTCTCAGGCGAAGTTGTGCAGGTCGGGGTCGTGGCCGAGCAGGCGCGCGTCCAGCCGCTCAGCGGCGACTTCGGCGCGTTCGAGCTGACGCTCTGTGCGCTCGATCGAGCCGCGGATCAGCTCCTCGCGCTTCTGCGAGGCGATGACGCGGGCGGCGGCCGCCGCCATGTTGCGGGTGCGCTGGCGCTCGATCTCGGCGACGCCGCCGCGCTCGAACGCCGCGAGCTCGTGCTCGAAGACCTCGAGGGTCTCGACGTCGACGGCGGCGCGCATCCTGCGCAGCCGCCAGAACAGGCGACGACGGAGTCGTGCGGTCTTCGGAACCGTGTAGTCGGCGGGCAGCCGGTCACGCTTGGGCATCGTTTCTCCCCTGCCAGAGTTCGAGCAACCTGGTGTTCTCTTTCGTGGTGAGCCAGTCGGAGCGCTGAAGCACAGGCGCCCTGTCGAGCGTGCGATCCGGGGCGGCGGCGCGATCGGCCGCGAGCTCGCGCCGGTATGCGCCCCAGTAGACGGCGAGCTTCTCGTCCGCGTGGTCGAAGTAGCGGTTGGCGCGCAGCTTCGCGGCGGTGAAACGGGAGTGGATGAGGGCGGACAGCTCGTCGACGCGGCGCTTGCCGCGCGTGATCCGGCGCTCCAGCCTGCGCAGCTCTTCGAAGCCGGGGCCGGATCCGTTCGCGATGAAGTCGCGGTCGTCGAAGGAGATGTCGCCTGTCAACCTGTCGTAGGCGGCGAGGTCGGTGTCGAGCGATCGCGACAGCACCCGGTACTCGGTCAGCTCGCGGTCGATGCGCACGAAGAAGCGCTGCTCCTCGCGCCTGGCGTACGCGGCGGCGTGGGCCTGCATGGCCTGTACGTGCGGCGTGGTGGGCTCGCCATGGTCCCCATCCCGTGCCGCACCCTGAGCGGTCGCTGCCGCATCCAGCCTGGCCTGCTGGGCGAGGCGGCGGCGGGCGAACGGGCCGACGCGGAACGGCCGGCGGTCGGCGCGCGGCGCAGGAAGCGTCCGTGTCGTCATGCGTTTCCCCTCCGTACGGTGAAGCCGACAGTGCGGCGGACCTCGAAGGTTACGCACGCTGGCTGGCAAAGAACTAGGCGAATGTCGTATGCCAGCCGATAGCCGACCATTGCGGCCACGGCCGTGGGGGGAACATACTGACCCCGAGGAGCCGCGCATGAAGAAATGGTCGGTCGTGATCGTGCTGGGCGCTGCCCAGTTCGTGATGGTGCTCGACGGCACCGTGATGAACGTGTCGATCTCGACCGTCGTCGCCGATCTGCACACCACGGTCGCGGCGATGCAGGCGGCGATCACCTTCTACACGCTGACGATGGCGGCGTTCATGCTGCTCGGCGCGAAACTCGGCGACGTCTGGGGGAGGCGCAGGGCGTTCGTCATCGGGGCGTGCGTGTACGCGGTCGGATCGCTGCTGACGGCGCTGAGCCCGAACATCGAGCTCCTGTTCCTCGGCTGGTCGGTGATCGAGGGACTCGGCGCCGTGCTCGTCATCCCCGCCATCGCCGCACTGATCGCCGACAACTACCGCGGCCACGACCGGATCACCGCGTACGCGATCATCGGCGCCGTCTCCGGCGCCGCCGTCGCCGCCGGCCCGCTGATCGGCGGGTACGTCACCACCTATCTCGACTGGCGGTACGTCTTCGTCGCCGAGGTGGTCATCATGGCCGTCGTCGTGATCTTCTCCAGGCTGGTGAGGGACGAGACAGGCAGGACCAAGTCTCGGATCGACATCGCGAGCGTTCTGCTCTCGGCGTTCGGCCTGGTGTTCGTGGTCTACGGGATGCTGCAGAGCAAGACCTGGGGGTGGCTCATCCCCCTGCACTCCCCGGTGGTCGGCGGCGTGCCGATCAACCCGTTCGGCATCTCGCTGACGGCCTGGTTCATCCTCCTCGGCGGGGTGCTCATCGTGCTGTTCGCCCGGAGACAACGGAAGCTGGTCGACGCTGGGCGCTCGCCGCTGGTGCACATCGAGATGTTCTCCATCCGGCAGCTCCGCAGCGGCCTCAGCGTGCTGGGCGCGCAGTACGCCGTGACGGCCGGGCTGTTCTTCATGGTGCCCGTCTATCTGCAGATGACCCTCGGCCTGGATGCGCTGTCCACCGGGCTCAAGATCTTCCCGCTGTCGGTGTCGCTGATCCTGTTCTCCGTGCTCGGCACGATGCTGTCCAGGTTCTGGTCGCCGCGGCGGATCGTGCGGGTGGGCCAGATCATCCTGGTGCTGAGCTCCATCTTGCTGCTCGGCGCGGTCACGCCCGACCTGCGGAGCTGGCTCTTCGGTATCGGGATGTTCCTGGCGGGCGGCGCGCTCGGGCTGCTGGCGTCGCAGCTCGGAAACGTGAACATGTCGAGCGTCGGGGAGAAGCAGACGAGCGAGGTCGGCGGCCTGCAGGGGGTGTTCCAGAATCTCGGCTCATCGCTCGGGACAGCGCTCATCGGCTCGATCCTGATCGGCGCGCTCGCGACCTCGTTCGCCTCCGGCGTCGCGGCGAGCAGCCTGCCGGACAGCGTGCAGTCGACGATCGCTGAGCGGACGAACGGCGGCGTGGAGATCGTGCCGGCCGACAGTGTGCAGAAGATCGGCGAGGACGCCGGACTGTCCACGAGCGACGCCGACACGCTCGAGTCGATCTACCGGGACTCGCAGCTGTCGTCGCTCCGGGTGGCGCTCTTCGGCCTGATCGCGATCTCGCTCGGCTCGCTCGCGTTCTCCCGCGGCATCCCGACCGAGGTGCTCGGCCGCACCCGCGAGGACGAGACCGTCAGCTGAACGCCTGCGTGCCGAGCACGCCGAGCAGTGCGAGCTTCTCCGCACCCTCGGTGCGGGGAGGGGCGGTGAGGACGAGCAGGCACTGGGACTGGTCCTCGGTGAAGAGCACCTGGCAGTCGAGCTCGATCGGGCCGAGCTCCGGATGCACGAGCGTCTTGTGGTCCTCGAACCTGGTGGCCACCTCGTGCCTCTCCCACAGCTCGGCGAACTCCTGGCTCTCCCGCAGGAGGGTCCGCACCAGCTCGCCCGCCTGCGACGCCGCGCCCATCGCCCCGTACGCGACGCGCAGCGACGCGACCTGCGCGCGGCTCTGCCGCTGCCTGTCGTCCTCCGGGTAGTGGCTGCGCTCGGTCTCCGGATGCACGAACCAGCGGTACGACTCGAACCGCTCGATGCCGGTGTATCCGGAGCGGTCGCCGAGCAGCGCGGCGGACAGCCGGTTCTGCACCAGCGTCTCTCCGAGGTTGGAGAGGATCAGCGCAGGGGTGTCGTCGAGGCGGTCGAGCACACGGAGCAGCGCTGGGGCGACGTGCGACGCTCCACTGAGGCGATCGGGCGGGTTGTGGCCGGCGGCGCGGAACAGGTAGTCGCGCTCGTCCCCGCTCAGGCGGAGGGCTCTGGCGAGCGATGCGAGCATCTGCTCGCTCGGCTGCGGACCTCGCTGCTGCTCCAGTCGCGTGTAGTAGTCGGCCGACATGTTCGCCAGCTGCGCCACCTCCTCGCGCCGCAGCCCAGGCGCCCGACGGCGCGCTCCCGAGGCGAGCCCGACGTCGGAGGGCTGGAGTTCCTCGCGGCGTCTGCGGAGGAAGTCGGCGAGGGAGGAGCGGTCCATGCATCCATCATCCGCTGTCGCGGCCCGCGCAACCAGGGATCGCGGGTCCCCCGATGACCGCTCTCTGCCTGGATGCGCGCGGCCGGCAGACACTCGAAGCATGAACATCACAGGAAACACTGTCTTCATTCCCGGCGCGACCAGTGGCATCGGTCTCGCCATCGCCGTCGCGTTGCAGGCGAAGGGCAACGCCGTCATCGTCGGCGGTCGCCGAACCGAACTGCTGGAGCGCATCGCGGCCGAGCACCCCGGCATCCATACGGTGCGGATCGACACGACGGACGCCGGCAGCATCCGCGCGGCGTCCGCCCAGGTGATCGCCGCGCATCCGGAGCTCAACGTGGTTGTCGCAATGGCCGGCATCATGCGCGTCGAGGACTGGACCACCCCGTCGGGGTTCCTCGAGACGGCGGAGGCGACCGTGACCACCAACCTGCTCGGGCCGATCCGGCTGATCGCCGCGTTCGTCGAGCACCTGCAGACCAGGCAGGACGCCGCGATCGTGACGGTCTCGTCCGGGCTTGCCTTCGCGCCGCTCGCCGCGACCCCCAGCTACAACGCGACGAAGGCAGCCATCCACCAGCTGAGCGAGAGCATCCGGCTGCAGCTCGCCGACACCAGCGTGCAGGTCATCGAACTCGTGCCGCCCGCGGTGCGCACCGGACTCCTGCCTGGACAGGAGGAGAGCGAGGTCGCGATGCCGCTCGACGACTTCGTCAGCGAGACGATGACGCTGCTCGAGACCCAGCCGGACGCGCGGGAGATCCTGGTGGAGCGGGTGAAGTTCCTCCGCTACGGGGAGGCGCGCGGTGACTACGACACGGTCGTCGCCGCGCTCAACGCATCCGACCCGCACGGGAAGAAGCCGGCGCAGGTGAGCTAGGACCGTACCGTCCTGCGCGCGTGGCCGGCGTCACGCGCGCTCGACGGCGAGGCCGAGCCAGTCGGCGAGGTCGGCGATCTCCGCGTCGACCGCGCTCCTGGTGGACCGGGTGAACGGCGTGTCCTCGTGCACCGCGGCCACCCGGAGGACTCCCGCCTTCCTGTCAGCCGTCGCGTCGAGCTTGCCGACCAGGGAGTCGCCGTGCAGGATCGGCAGCGCGAAGTAGCCCCAGCGGCGCTTGGCGGCGGGCTTGTACATCTCCAGCAGATACTCGAACTCGAAGACCTCGAGCGTGCGCACCCTGTCGTGGATGAGCCGGTCGAACGGCGAGAGCAGCGCGGTGCGGCCCGTGAACGCGCGGCCGGAGCCGAGCGCATCCAGAGCGGCAGGATCGACCCGCCACAGGCGGGAGCTGCCCTCGATCTCGACCGGCTCTCCCGCATCGCCGACCATCGCGGCGCGCGAGACGCCCTGCGAGCGCAGCCGCGCGGCGTCCCTGATGCCCTTGGCCTCCTCTTCTGGGACGACAGCGATGCCCGACGGGTACACCCTCTCTGCGATGTCCCAGGTGCGCTGCCTGCCGATGCGGCCCGCGGTGGCGATCTCGCCGCGGGCGGACAGGAACTCGAGCATCCTGGTCACGTTCTGGTTGTGGGTCCAGCCCGTCGACTCCCACGGAGCGGCGGCGGTGTCAGGGATGTCGCGCGAGAGGATGGGACCTTCCGCGCTCAGCAGGGCGAGTACATCCAGGCGGAACTGCGCGTTCGCCTCCAGCCAGGCCTGCACGCGGCTGCCGGCCGACGGCCAGCGCGACATGGCGTCGAGGTGCAGCCGGAGAGCAGAGGTCGGCCGCAGCATGGCGATGGGCGGCGTGCTCTCGTCGTCCTGGGCCTTCTGCTCGAACAGGGTGCGGTCGACCTCGACCGCCCGCTGCAGGTGCTCAGGGCGGTACGACGAGCCGATGCGGGTCCACGCGATCAGATCGGCGGCCGGGGCGATGGCGGCAGTGGGGTCGAGTTGCAGCAGAGTGAGCTGTTCGACCAGCGGCAGCAGCTCGGTGGGGCGGTCAGCGTCGAGGCGCTGAGCACGGACGGCGATCCTGCGGGCGTCTGCGCGGCTCAACCGGGGGACAGCCATCAGCCCTGGTGCCCGGCGTCCGACAGCTCGTCCACGATGTGCTGGTATAGGGCGGCGGAGATCAGGCGGCGTCGCAGTGCCGTGGCTGCCACATCCATCGGCCCCCCACCTCCCTGGCCGGACGAGTTCTGGCCGATCGGGATGCCGTCGAGCGGCACAGGGGGGATCTCGCGCAGCCGGGCGACGAGCTCCGCCTCGTCGAGCCGGCCCTGGCCATACGCCTCGAACAACCGACCGGCGTACGCACCAGCATCCCGGAGGGCGGCGACCCTGGCGCCGACCTCGTTGAGATAGCCGAGCTCTCGCCACTGCAGGATGTTGGCGTGCGCCTTCCTGGCGGCGTTCGCGACGGCCGATTTGGCCTGCGCAGGCGGGGTCGACAGCGGGACCCTGGCCCGGAAGGCGGCGAGGGGGAGGTCGCTGAACCGCACGAGAAAGCGGGCCGCATCGTGCTCGACGGAGACGGTGTCAGGGTCGGCGTGCATAGGCGACTGGAGCGCTGACGCCACCGCGTCGTACAGCGCCCTCGCCTTGGCATTCGCGACGCCATTCCTGGAGCCGACGCGACCTTCCATCCCTCAAGGTTAACGCGACGCGGAGCGGTCGGCGCACGCGCCACGGCTTCGCACCGGCTTCTTGGCGGCTTCTCAGAGAGGTCGCGGCGGCGTCGCCGCGCTGCGATGCCGAGGCGTTTTCGGCGGCCACGGGAATATCAAGAACCCCGAAGCGTTGAACTTGAGTGCAGTTCACTCAACTTTCAACACACAGGAGATTTCGTGCCCGAAGACTTCACTCCCGACAGTGACGGCGGCAACTCGTTCGACGAGTTCCTCGCCCGTTACCTCGCGGGTGAGCGTGCGCGTACCGCGCGCTCCATCGACATCAGCCGGTTCCTGAGCCGGCGCACGCAGGAGACCCTCGCCGAGGCCGGCCGGTTCGCGCTCGAACACGGCCACAGCGAGCTGGACGCCCTGCACATCCTCCGCGTCATGGCGACGGAGGAGCCCGCCGCGGACGCCATGCGCCGCATCGGCGCCGACCCGCAGGCGGTCGCCGCCGCGGCTGAGCAGCGGCTCCCGCGCACGGGCGACCCCGTGGACGCGGACGCCGCATCCATCACCCCGTCCGCCCAGCGGGCGCTGTTCCACGCGTACCAGGTGGCCCGCGCATCGGGTTCCACGTACATCGACCCTGAGCACCTGTTCTTCGCCCTCGTGATCGTGCAGGACGCCCCGGCCGGGCAAGTGCTGCAGGCCGCCGGTGTGACACCGGATGCGCTCACCTCGGCCATGCGCCAGACCGCGACGGTCGGTGCGGGCGCCGCAGGACAGGACACGCAGGACGACGGTGCTGACGCATCCACCACTCCGATGCTCGACAGGTTCGGCACCGACCTCACCCAGCTCGCCCGCGACGGCAAGCTCGACCCGGTGATCGGCCGCCTCGACGAGATCGAGCAGACGGTGGAGATCCTGTCCCGCCGCACCAAGAACAACCCGGTGCTGGTCGGTGAGGCAGGCGTCGGCAAGACCGCCATCGTGGAGGGGCTGGCCAGCGCGATCGTCTCGGGCGACGTGCCGGAGCAGCTGCGCGACAAGCGCGTCGTCGCGCTCGACCTCGCCGGGATGGTGGCGGGAACCCGCTACCGCGGCGACTTCGAGGAGCGCCTGACGAACCTGATGGACGAGATCAGCGCGGGAACGGACGAGCTCATCGTGTTCATCGACGAGCTGCACACCGTCGTCGGCGCAGGCGGCTCCGGTGAGTCCGGCGGCATGGATGCGGGAAACATCCTGAAGCCGCGGCTGGCCAGGGGCGACCTGCACCTGGTCGGTGCGACGACCCTGAAGGAGTACCGCCGCATCGAGAAGGACCCGGCGCTGGAGCGCCGCTTCCAGCCGGTGACGGTCGGCGAGCCCAGCGTCGAGGACGCCGTGCTCATCCTCTCAGGGCTCCGCGGAGCGTACGAAGAGCACCACGGGGTGCAGTACACCGACGACGCGATCCGCGCCGCCGTCGAGCTGTCCGCCCGCTACGTCTCCGACCGCTTCCTGCCGGACAAGGCGATCGACCTGATCGACCAGGCGGGGGCACGCCTCCGCCTGCGCCTCGGCAAGCGCGTCGACACGACAGCGCTGATGAGCACGCTCGCGACGCTCGAAGCGGAGAAGAACTCCGCCGTGGCGGCAGAGCACTACGAGGAGGCGTCGCGCCTGCGCGACGAGATCGAGAGCGTCCAGCGCTCACTCGACGAGCTCGGCTCAAGCCCGCGACCGGATGCGGTGGTGGGGGAGCCGGAGATCGCGGCCGTCATCTCTCGGGCGACGGGCATCCCGGTCAGCCGCCTCGGAGAAGCAGACCGTGAGCGCCTGGCGAAGCTCGAATCCGAGCTGCACGAGCGCGTGATCGGCCAGGACGACGCGGTCGTCGCCGTCGCCAAGGCTGTGCGCCGCAACCGCACCGGCCTCGGAGACGAGCGCCGCCCCGTCGGAAGCTTCCTCTTCCTCGGCCCGACCGGTGTCGGCAAGACAGAGCTCGCGAAGGCGCTCGCCTCCTCCCTGTTCGGCGACGAGAAGGCGATGCTGCGCTTCGACATGAGCGAGTTCGGCGAACGCCACACGGTCGCCCGCCTGGTCGGCGCCCCTCCCGGATACGTCGGCTACGACGAGGCAGGACAGCTCACAGAGCGCGTGCGCCGCAACCCGTACTCCGTCGTGCTGTTCGACGAGATCGAGAAGGCGCACCCCGACGTGTTCAATCTGCTGCTGCAGGTGCTCGACGACGGACGCCTGACCGACGGTCAGGGACGCACGGTCGACTTCCGCAACACGGTCGTCATCATGACGTCGAACCTCGGTTCGGAGTTCCTCGCATCCCGCAGCGGTGCCCTCGGCTTCGTCCCGGTGGGCGGAGACGCCTCCGTGGCCGGCTTCGCCTCGGAGAAGGACCTGCGCGACAGGGTGATGGGCAAGCTCCGCGAAGCAATGCGGCCCGAGTTCCTGAACCGGATCGATGAGATCGTGCTCTTCAGGAAGCTCGACGCAGAGCAGCTGCGCGACATCGTGCGCCTGCTGCTGACGGCGACCTCCGGCCGCCTCGGCTCCCGTTCCATCTCCTTCGACGCGACGGACGCGGCGGTCGCCTGGATCGCGGACGCCGGCTACGAGCCGGAGTACGGAGCGCGACCGCTGCGCAGGGTGATCCAGCGCGAGATCGACGACAGGATCGCCGAGCTGATGGTCAGCGGAGAGCTGACGGACGGCGGCACGGTGACGGTGGATGCGCAGGGCGACGAGCTCCGCGTGACCGCCGGTGCGCGTGCGGGCGAGTGGATGCGGGCGGCGGCGTAAGCGGCGGCTCTGCCCCCGCGCGACGGGGGTGAGAAGAGGCGGTGATCCCGGACGGGGTCACCGCCTCTTCTGCGTGATGCGGCGCGGTCAGACGAACGCGCGGGAGAACGTCCAGCCGAAGTACGCAAGGGTGGCGACCCCCAGGATCACCCCGATGATGGCCGTGACCTTGCCTGAGTATCGGACGACGGAGGACAGCTCACCGGACCTTGCCCAGCCGATCGAGGAGAACACGATGCCCAGAATGCTCAGGATCGCGAACGGGTTGACGATGAGCCCGAGCAGGGAGAAGACGAGCCCCAGGTAGGCCATTGGGTTGTTACGACGGACCTGACGATCCTTCTCGCCACGAGCGATCGTCATGCGCGGCTCGCGCGTGTATGTGGGCTGCGCTGTCTGCTGCCAAGAGGGCTGCGCTGTCTGGTACTGCTGTCCGAACGCCGGGTTCGGAGGCTGCGGCGCAGGCGCAGGCGCAGGCTCAGGGAACGGACGAACGTGCTCCGTCCATCCGTCGCCCGCCCACCAGCGCACCATCCTGCCGTCCGCCGGATCGGAGTACCAGCCGGGTGCGGGTGTTGTCACGGTTCCCCCTGAGTGTGGATGCCGCCTCACTCTAGGGAACGCGGAGACGCCGGCTCCAGACCCCAGCCCGGGTGACGCGCGTCGGAGCCGACCTACTTGTCCGCGAAATGCCTGACGGTGTCGCGGATGTGTGCGGCGTGTGCATAGATCTCGTCGAGCGAACCGAGCTCGTGCCTCGTTTCGTTCTTCTCCTCGTCGAACAACCCGATGTACTTCTTCGCCTTGCCGTTGAAGTGGAGACGTGCGATCGGCTTGCGGTTGTTGTCGTCGAGGAGGATCGCGAAGTACGACTTCGAGTCCCGGTGCACGACCCGCTGTGGCTTGACCTCGCTGCACGCGATCGCCTTGACGATCTGATAGCCCTCGAGCTCTTCGAGCGTCGTCTCGATCTCGGTGTCGCGGTCGAGGTCGTCATGAGCGGGCGGTTGGCTCGTGACTGCATCGTCTGGTGCTGGCTCGATGGGCGCGTAGTTCGATCCGCCGAGCGCCGTCTTGAGGCGCTCATTGACCTGATCGTTGAGGAACTGTTTCGTCGCCTTGGCCACGAGGGGTGCGAACTGCTCGCGCACGCGTTGAGTGATCGAACCGTCGTACACGCGGCCGATGAAGAAGCGTGTCCAGTCGTCGTCCGGCTCGCGGAACTGCGATGCCAGCGCGCGCTTGATCTGCCCGATGTACTTGAGCTCTCCGGCTGCATTGATGATCGAGTCGAGGTCGAAGGCGTCCTTGGTCAGCTTGCGCAGCTCCGGGATGAGCGTCTCGTCTACGTCGAGGAGGTCGAGGACCAGGAAGGGCTTCGCATCCATCCGGTTGGGAGCGTCGAGGTCGGTGTAGAAGTGATAGGTCTCGCCGTTGGTGAGAACCGCGATGCGCGCATTCGTCACCGCGAAGTAGCGGTACAACTGCGATGCGTTCTCGATCTTGAGGCTCTCATTCGACTTCTTGCACTCGATGAGCATCTGCACTTCGCCATCCCGCATGATGGCGTAGTCGATCTTCTCGCCCTTCTTGATCCCGACGTCCGCGGTGAATTCCGGCACGACCTCGAGAGGGTTGAACACGTCGTAGCCGAGCACGTTCGAGATGAACGGCATGATGAATGCGTTCTTGGTGGCCTCTTCGGTCTGGATCGCGTCGCGCTGGTTCTTCACCTTGAGCGCCAGCGCGGCCAGAACTTCAGCGAAATCCATGGTTCCTCCGTCTGTAAAGTCACTCAGAGGCTAGCGAGTCGCCGAATCGAAACGGGCTGTCACGGCCCGAACCACACTCGAACTGGGGACAAAATCGGACGACCGGTTCACACTGCTTGATCGAAAACTGCGATCGCAGGACGCGCAGCCAACCTGAGTGCCGCGCATCCCGTGTCTGTGAGGAACGACAGCATTCGGCAGCACGCGTCAGAGGTTTCTTAGTGTTCCGGTGGAACGCTGGACCGATGCCTACCCGACCGCCGCTCCGTGACCGCCCGCGGTTCGCCGCATTCTCGCGACGTTTCGACCCGCTGCGGCGCTACGAGATCCGGCCTGCCCGGTCTCGCGCGGGGCTGATCATGCAGTTCGGGGTCGTCGCGCTCATCGCAGCGGTGCTGACATCGGCGTTCGTCCTTCCCGGTTTCCTGGGAGTCGGCCAAGCGGCGGCGGCCGCGTCGAACGCGTTCGAAGCGCTGCCGTCGAACCTCGAGATCCAGCCGTTCGCGCAGAACACCACCGTCTTCGCCAAGAAGGGCGGCGTGGATGTTCCGATTGCGTCGTTCTACGCGCAGAACAGGCAGGACGTCGGCTGGAACGACGTGGCACAGACCGTCAAGGACGCCACCGTCGCCGCCGAAGATCCCCGCTTCTATCAGGAGGGCGCCGTCGACCTGCTCGGCACCGTCCGCGGTGCGCTCTCGACCGTGAGCGGCAGCTCCGTGCAGGGTGGCTCGTCGATCACCCAGCAGTATGTGAAGAACGTCGAGGTCGAGCGCTGCGACGCGCTCACCGACGAGAAGAAGCTCAAGGCCTGCTATGCCGACGCCGCCGGTGTCACCCTGCAGCGCAAGGTGCAGGAGATGCGATACGCAGTCGGGCTGGAGAAGAAGTACTCCAAGCAGCAGATCCTGCTCGGCTACCTCAACGTCGTCGGATTCGGCGGCACCGTCTACGGCATCCAGGCCGCGGCGCACTACTACTTCAACACCACGGCAGCGCAGCTCACCCTTCCGCAGGCCGCGACGCTCACCGCCATTTTGAACAACCCGGCCAACCTGCGCATCGACGAGCCGGACAACAAGGACAACGGCGCAGCGAACGGGTACAAGGCCACCAAGGAACGGCGCGACTACGTGCTCGACCGCATGGAGATCAACCACAAGATCACCGCAGCGGAGCGGGATGCGGCCAAGAAGACGCCCATTCAGCCGACCATCACGCCGACGACCTCCGGATGCGCGTCCGCCTCCCAGTACAACGCCGCGTTCTTCTGCGACTACGTGCGGGATGTGGTGCTCAACGACCCGGCGTACGGCGCGACCGCCGACGACCGCTGGGCGACGCTCAACCGCGGCGGCCTCAAGATCTACACCACCCTCAACCTCGACCTGCAGGCGGTGGCGCAGCAGTCGCTGAGCTCGTACATCCCGCCGTCGATGGCGGGGATCGACCTCGGCGCATCCAACGTCTCGATGGAGCTCGGCACGGGCAGGATCGTGACGATGGTCGAGAACAGGGCGTTCAACAACACCGATCAGCCGATCGACGGCACGACGGCGGTGAACTACAACACCGACGAGGCGTACGGAGGGTCCCAGGGCTTCCAGACCGGGTCCACGTTCAAGGCGTTCGACCTGGCCGCGTGGCTTGAAGCGGGCAACAGCCTGTACGACACGATCAACGCGTCGCAGCACGACTTCCCGACGTCCGACTTCACCAACAGCTGCGCCGACATCAACGGGCCGGACTGGCCCGTCACCAACGACGAAGGCTCGGCGAGCAGGCTCTCCGTGATGGCCGCGACGGCCGAATCGGTGAACACCGCGTTCGCCAAGATGGGCACCCAGATCGACCTGTGCTCGATCCTGAACGCCGCGAAGGCGCTGGGCGTGCATCCTGCGTCGTCGAGCAACCCGCTGACCTCTGTTCCGTCGATGATCCTCGGCGTCAACTACCTGTCTCCGCTGACGATGGCCACCGCATACGCAGGCATCGCCAACAACGGCGTGGTCTGCACGCCGGTCGCGATCGACAAGGTGGTGAACGCGGACGGCTCGGCGCACAAGGTCAGCCCGACCACCTGCACGCAGGGCCTCCAGCCGAACATCGCCGCCGGGGTGACGTATGCGCTGCAGGGCGTGATGCGCGGCGGAGGAACGGCCGAGAGCGCCAACCCGTACGACGGGACGCCCATCATGGGCAAGACGGGCACGACGGACGACTCGCTGCAGAACTGGCTCGTCACCTCCACCAGCAAGGTGTCGACGGCCACCTGGGTCGGCAACGTGTCCGGCTCGACGCCGCTGCGCAGCCTCGACTTCGACGGGATCGGCGGCGGCGACGTGAAGTTCTCGATCGCGAAGCCGATCCTCAGCGCCATCGACGGCCTCTACGGCGGCAGCGCGTTCACCAAGCCGACCAACGCCGTGCTCTACGGCGACCAGGTGACCATCCCCGATGTGTCTGGCAAGACCCCGCAGGAAGCCCAGACCCTCCTGCAGGGGCTCGGGCTGGACGCGACGATCGACAGCACGCCTGTGGACTCGTCGCAGCCGGCCGGCACCGCCGCAGGCACTGACCCTGCGGCGGGGACCTCCGCCAACAAGGGCAGCTCGGTGACGGTGCAGGTCAGCAACGGGCAGTCGGCGAGCATCCCGGGCGGCCTGATCGGCAAGACGGAGAGCGAGGCGAAAGCAGCGCTGACCGCCGCAGGGTTCACGAACGTGACCGTGAAGAAACCGGACTCCGGCGGGAACGGGAACGGGAACGGGAAGTCGGACGCCGATCTGCGCGTGACCGCCGTCGATCCTGCGGAGGGTTCAGCGGCCTCGAAGAGCCAGACGGTCACCATCACGCTCGGCTGAGCAGGCAGCGCCCTGAGCCGGAACGCCGCCCGGTGACGCACAATGGAAGGATGCAGGCCGGGAGCGGGGGAGCGAGCGCGACATGCCCGTCGTGCGGCGCCGAGGCGAACGCCGTGCGCAACCCGTACTACGGAGCGGGGCTCGCCGTGCACGAGCTGATCGTCGAGTGCCCGCAGTGCGGGGTCGGCTTCCTCGACACAGTGACGGCTGCCCCCGACGCCGCGCCGCGCAGGCGACGCGGCCTCTGGGAGATGCTCAGGACGCTGTTCGGGCGCTAGTGCGTGGCGCCGGGCGTCGCGGCGGCGGCCGCGGAGGCGGGGCTGGTGTGCTCCAGCTCGGGGAACGCCGTCAGCACCATGTCGACCAGCGCGTCCAGCGGGCGGGAGAGCGGGTCCGTCGCGGGAAGGCCGAGCTCGAGCTCGTGGGCGTCGATGGCCGCGGTGACCTCGGCGTCCGTCATGTTCTCGTGGTTGATCGTGATGCCGATGACGCGCGTGGCGGCGAACGACTCGATGAGCCGGATCTCCTGCGCTGCGGACGGCACGGGCATCATCGGGAAGTCGTCGAGCATGACGCGCGCCGGCGCGTGCTGCAGGATGACCGCATCCGGTCGGCTGCCGCGCAGGATGTACGCGCTCGTCAGATAGGCCGGGTGGCTGAGCGCGCCCTGGCCCTCGACGACGATGACGTCCGGCTGCTCGTTCTCGAACGCCGCGACGACCTCGTTCTCGACCTCTCCGGAGAGGAACTGCGGAACGCTCGCATCCAGCGCGACCGCATACCTGGCGCCCTGGATGAGGGCGGTCTGGCCGGTGCCGACCATCACGGCCCTGATGCCGCGAGCGTTCAGCGCCTGCACCAGCAGGGTGCTCGTGGTGCGCTTGCCGACCGCGCCGTCCGTGCCGAGGACGGCGATGCGCGGGCAGGTGACGTCGAAGATCCGGCCGGAGAACAGGTGCATCTCGCTCTTCGGCTTCGGACGGCGGACGTCCTCGATGGTGAC
Source organism: Leifsonia sp. Root227 (assembly GCF_001428745.1). Classification (GTDB taxonomy): domain Bacteria; phylum Actinomycetota; class Actinomycetes; order Actinomycetales; family Microbacteriaceae; genus Leifsonia. Next base: position 30,502 of record NZ_LMIO01000002.1, read on the forward strand.
GCCGGCGAGCAGAGCGGCGGCAGCGAACTCCGGCTCGTCGTCGAGGAACTCGTGCAGGCCGTTGACGAGGTTCATGCCGCGGGACATGCCGTCGAGGAGGGCGGTGCGGTGACCGGCGGAGAGCATCCCGTCTGCCGGAGCCATGCCGACGATCAGGGTGCCCGGCACGAATCCGGCGTGAGCGATCGCCTCGGCGATCGAGCCGAGCACCGGGATGCCATTGGCCGCGCCGTCGAGCACGAGGCCGGAGTCCTCTCCGGCGTGACGGCTGTCGACAACGCTGAGGATCCGGTAGCGCTCCGAGTGCCGGACGAGTCCGTTCGCGGTCTTGCCGTCCTGCTCGGCGAACAGGCCTTCGCAGTAGACGACGGCGGACGTGGGAGCAGGGAGGGACGCGGGCATGGGAATGCTCCTCTGATAGCACAGAGGAGGCGACGGGTTCGAGGCGGAGCCGCAATCGGCTCGACGTTCACGAGGCGTCTTCCCTGAAAACCGGCTCGGTGCCGGTGTGCGAACCATAGCAGCCCAGGCTGATGGACCTTACGGGCGCGGTCCGCGGGACTCGAGAGGGTTGGCCGCGAGCTTGCGCTCGACGCCGTTGGCGACGATGCGAGCGGCCTGCGTCGTCGGCTTGCGGGCAGCCTGGTCGGTCACGCAGGCGCCGAACTCCGCAGCCAGAGTGAGCCGGGGATACACGGCGAGCACCTCCTCCTGGAACGCGAGCGGGAGGTCGTCCGCGCGGAAGCCGGAGATGTCGAGTCCTGTGGCGATCTCGAGCAGGTTGCCCTCCACATCCAGCGCGGGGTCGACGGACGGCCAGTTGTGGCGCACGATCACGTCGTGCACGCGCTGCCGCCGCTCGGCGGGCCAGCCAGCGCCCGCGGTGAGCGCTGCGGCGACGTGGCCGCCGGCGTCCTCGTAGCTGAGCGTGACGTTGTCGAACTCCTCGACCAGCCCGAGATCGTGCAGCAGTGCGGCGACGTAGAGGAGTTCGCGGTCGGCATCGTCCCTGCCGTCCAGCTCGGCGAAGCCGACGGCCCACAGCCACGACCGGATGCAGTGGTTCAGCATGGCGGGCGACTGGCGCTCAGCGGAGAACTCGTATGCGGCGCGGGCGGCCTGGGTGGTCGGCGGGGTGATGTCGGCGAGGTGCATACCGACATCATGCCGCGTCCGGGGGGACGGCGCTGCCTCAGGCGGGATGCACGACGGTGATCCCCGTCGGCGACGCCGTGTCTGCCTGTGGAAGCATGGTCGCGCCGGTCTCCAGGGTGACAGCGCCGGCCAAAAGGTCCTGCGGGCGGAGGGCTCCGGTGGCGACGAGATCGAGCATCCCCGGATAGTCGGCGGCGGACATCCCGTGGCTGCCGAGGATGTCGAGTTCCCAGGCGATGACGCGGTCGAGGGGGAGAGTGGGGAGCTGGTCGGCGGACAACAGGCCGACTTGCACGTGGCGGCCGCGGCGGCGCAACGACAGGATGGCATCCGCGCTCGTGGAGGCTGCGCCGACCGCGTCGATGCTCACGTGCGCTCCGCCTCCGGTGAGTTCGGCGATGGCGGCCGGAGCGGAATCACCGGCTGCGACGACGTGCTCTGCCCCGAGGCTCGCCGCCAGGGCGAGGGCGGCGGGGGTGCGGTCGACGGCGATCACCCTGGCGCCGATGGCCGCGGCGATCATCACGGCGCTCAGGCCGACGCCGCCTGCGCCGTAGACGGCCACCCACTCGCCTCCGCGCACGGCCGCGCGCGAGCGCACCGCCCGATAGGCGGTGGCGAAGCGGCAGCCGAGGCTCGCGGCCGCGTCGTCGTCCAGCGCATCGGGCACGGCGACCAGGTTGAGGTCGGCGGCACGAACCGCCACCAGTTCGGCGTGCGAGCCCCAGTGGGTGAAACCGGGCTGGGTCTGGTCGGGGCAGACCTGCGCCTGCCCGCTGCGGCACCACTCGCAGACGCCGCAGCCGTTGACAAACGGCGTCGTCACCCTGTCGCCGACGCGCCAGCCCGTCACGCCCTCTCCGACCGAGGCGACGGTGCCTGCGAACTCGTGGCCTGGCACGTGCGGCAGGTGCACGGAGTCGTCGTGGCCCGCCCAGGCGTGCCAGTCGCTGCGGCAGAGACCGGATGCGCCGACTCTGACGATCGCGCCGCCGGGAGGGGCGACGGGGTCGGGGACCTCGCGCACCTCGATGGGGCCGCGGAAACGGTCGTAGGTCATGGCTCTCACGGGGTGGCTCCTCTGGGGTTGGCGCTCGTGCTGCTGGTGCTGCTGCCGGCGCTTTGCCTGACCGCCCGGCAGGCCAGGTGCACGGCCAGCCTGGTCTCCGGATCGGACAGGTCGAGCCCCAGGAGGTCCTGGGCGCGAGCGATGCGGGTGGAGACGGTGTTCCTGTGCAGGTCGAGGGCGTCGGCGGTCGCTGCGATGCCCGATTCGTGGTCGAGGTAGGAGGTCAGGGTCTCCAGCAGCTCTGGGGCTCGGGAGATGAGCGGGCCGAGCAGCGACTGGGCTGCCGGCACGAACGTGTCGTTCTCCGTCCAGGAGAGCAGGAGCTGTTCCAGGCCGAGGGCGTCGATGCGCACGAACCAGCCGGTCGCCGACCGGCTCACCGCGATGCGGGCGGCGTCGGCAGCGCCGTCGATGGTGGTCGCCAGCCCCGTCGAACCGCTCTCCACGGAGCCGACGCCGGTGGCGACGTTGAAGGAGCGGCGGGCAGCGGTGTGCAGGGAGCGGAGGGCGGAGACCGCGGCATCGACCTGGCTTGGCGCCGGGGGAGCTGCGAAGCTCAGCCAGCCGGTCACGCCGCGACCGCTCGTCACGACGTGCGAGTCTGCTGGGACGGCGGCGAGCTCTCGCGTCACGAAGCGGAGCAGCTGGAAGGTGTCGACCCTGGTGCGCCCGACGATGCGGAAGCCGAGGTGGTAGCCGGCCGTGCGCCAGCCGCGGTCGAGCATCCGCTGCTCGCGTTCCGCATCCCTGGTGTCGCGCTGTTCGAGGAAGTCGCGCAGCAGGTCGGCGGCCACGGCGGCGTCGTTGACGTCGGCGACCTCGTCGATCAGGATGCGCGCCGCAACGGCGGGCATGGCGACCTCTGCCGCGACAGCGAGCGCCGTCAACTGCACGGCGTTCAGGCCGGTGCCGAAGAACGCCAGCCGGAGTCCTGCTCGGCTCGGGCTGTCGACGTGCACAGATGCCGCAGAACCATCGTCGACAGTCACCGTGTCCAGCCACGGGCCGAAGTCGATCGCGGCGTGCACCGCGGCAGGCAGCGTGCCTCCCGACTGGAGCAGCACGCCCTCCGCGTCGATCAGGGCGATCCCGTGGCCGACACTCGCCGACAGGTGCCGCAGCAGGTCGGCGAGGCCGACCGCGTGATACTCGATCGACTGCGCGACCCGGCGCACGTAGCCGAGGGTCAGCGCATCCCGGCCTTCCAGCAGCAGCCAGCAGGCCTTCGCGAGCGCCATCGGGTCGTCGACGTGCAGCAGGGCGAGCCCCACGCGCTCGGCGAGCACGCGACTGCCGACGCCGAACAGGTCGGAGTTCGGCATCGCGAGCGCCAGGTAGCCGCGATCCCGGATGCGGCGGATCAACGCATCCTGCTGCCACGGCGCTGATGGCGGCTCCGTGGTGAGGATGGCGAGGTCGGCGTCCGCGCCGCCTGCCCCATCGGCAGGAAGCCCTGACTCGCCGGAGGCCACGACGACGTCGTGCCAGACGGTGGCGGGATCGGCGGCGGCGACCGGGCGGAGGCCGCCGTTGGCCGGGTGAGCGAGCAGGGCGCTGAGGTCGATGGTCTGGCTCATGCCGCATCCAGCCCGTCGATGCCGAACGCGGAGGGCGTGACCTGCCGCAGCCGCTCTGGGCGCTCGGTCCACCAGGCGGGCGCAGGCAGGGCGATGAGTGCGACGTGGCGCGCGATGGAGAGTCCGTCGACCTGGAGGATGTCGCGGGAGATCGAGTCGATCGTGACGATGATCTCGGGGGAGGACGCCTCCAGCGATCCGTCGCGCAGCACGGCGAGGACTTCGGAGCGCGCGACCAGGCGCAGGAGCGCTCCGTCGTCTGCTGTCACCTCGACGGCGGAGGAGTACGCGTCGGACGGTGCAGCCTCGACGGCCGCGACGCGTCCCGTGCCGAGCATCCGGCCGCCGAGGCGTCCCGCGAGCTCGGAGAGCGGTGCGGCCGCCGCCGCGTCGAACGCCGTCCCCAGTTCGAGCGCCCGCTCGTAGCCGTCGTGCACCGCGTGCTCGATCAGATCGCCCACGGTGAACCCGGCGACCACGACACCGGCCGCTCCGCCGGCCTGCACGATCGCGCCGCGCACCAGGCTCTCGACGTCCGCTGCGCGGTCTGTCTCGATCAGGACGACGCCTCCAGCGCCGGAGCCGCAGACCGTGACCGTTCCAGGCACCCGGTCGATGAACAGCGACAGCTGGTCGAGCCGGGGGAGCGCGCGACCCATGAAGTCCGCATCCACAAGGGCGAGACGGCCGGCGAGAGTGAGCGGGGTCAGCCCGTTCAGGCCCGCGCCCTCCAGCGGACAGACAGCGCCAGCGCGAACGCCCGTCCATCGCTCAGCGGCGGCGATCAGCTCGTCGAACGGGTCGGAGCCTGGGATGCGCTCGGTCAGCAGATACGTCGACCCCGCGAACGCCGCGGCGATGCACGGAGTGGCTGGATCGAGCCCGGCGACCGGATGCACGGTGAGCGGCCAGTCCGCGTCCGCCAGCATCAACTCGAGCATGGTCGTCGTGCCTCCGCCACCGGAGCCGAGCAGCGAGAACCCCCTGGCCAGCGACGGCAGGTCGCCGTGCTCGAGGGTTCTCGCCATGCCTCAAGCGTAGACGGGCGCGGATTCGACCGGCACGAACGGCTCGGTGAGACCGAACGCGCTCGGCCCGAACGCGGCGAGCGCTTCCGGCGTGCGCATCATCTCGGGGGTGGAGATGCCGAGCACGCGGACGCGCTGGCCGTAGCGCAGACCCTCGGTCGTGATGGGCTCTCCCGATTCGACGTCGACGACGCAGATCAGATCGGGGACGATGGCCACGACCTCGTCGCCGTGGTGGGCGATGAGGTTCTCGTTCTGGAAGCGGATCTCCAGCGTGTCGTCGTCTCCGTCCAGGGAGGTGATCGTCGCGCGGCCCTTCGCGAATCCCTCCGTCGTGCGCCGCTCGACGTCGGTGACCTTTCCGGTGAAGAGCTCGCGGACCTCGGAGTACAGGGTCGTCGACAGCGTGCTCGCAATCGCAGCGAACGGCGACCGGTGCTCCTCCCTGGCCTCGCGGATGGCGCGGCCGATGGCGAGCGCCATCGAGAGGGTGCGCGGGACAGCGGTGCGCTTGACGTCGGCTCCTGTCATCGCGTACTCGGCGATGTGTGCCACACCGCCCAGCCGGATGGTGACGCCGCGCGCCAGCCACTCCATCTGCCTGTCGTCGTCTCCCGTGTCGATGATCACCCGCTCGCCCCGCTCTCCTGCGAGGGCGAGCGGGGAGCCGTGCACGCCGTAGACGGCGAAAGTCTCCATGGAGAGCTCGGGGAACGCGCGGCCCATGCCGTCCGCATCCACCACAGGTAGCCCGGTCTCCGCCGCGACGATGAGCGGGATCATCGAGTTGATGCCGCCGCACTCGATCGGCATGGTCGCGTCGGCCTTCCTGCCGAGATGCTCCTCGAGCGTGCGCAGCGCGAGGGTGGGCTCCGTGCCGGCGGGGATCTTCTCGATCATGACCGTCGGAGCCCCCATTTGGGCGGTCGGGATGACGAACAGGTCGTCAGCGAGCTCGTCGGGATCAAGGATGGTGATCGAGCTGTCGCCGAGGACGCGCTCTACCAGCATCGTGCCGATGTACGGGTCTCCTCCTCCTCCGGTGCCGAGGAGGGTCGCTCCGCGGGCGAGGTCGGGCAGGTCGGCCGCAGTCAACTGCCAGCTCATGCCGTCGCCTCCGCCGGCTCCGCGGTTACCGCCGCTTCCTGCGTGCCGTCGAAGCGGTGCGACGGCACGTCGTAGCCGAAGTAGCCAGGGCCGACCATCGCGAGAGCGTCTGCGGAGTGCCAGCGCGGGTCGCTCGGCGCGGCGACGACCCGCACCCGCTGACCGTAGCGCAGGCCCTCGGTGGTGATCGGCTCTCCCGAGTCGTGGTCGAGCACGATGATGAGGTCCGGAGTGGTCACCAGGACCTCGCCGTCCGCCTCCGCGATCAGATGCTCGTTCTGGAACGACAGCGTGAGAGTGCAGTTCGGATTCTCGATCCGCGCGGTGCCTCTGGCGAACCCGGAGGTGGTCCCGCGGTGCACGTCGACCACCTTGCCTGCGAAGAACTCGCGGCCGCCGAGCAGCTCGACGGTGCGGCCGACGGCGTCCTCCTTGGCGGCTCGTGCGTCCGCGATGCCTGCGCCGATGGCGATGCAGTGCTGCAGCGAGCCTGGCACGAGCGCTTCGCGGGCGACGGCGCCCTCCATCGGGAAGCCGGAGATCATGATGGAGCAGCCCATCTCGACGCAGGCGACGCGGGCGATGCGCTCCGTCCAGTGGTTGTCGACCGTCTGCAGCACGCCGACGTTGCCTTTCTCGTCGCTGAACGCGAGCGGGGAGGCGGTGACGCCGTAGAGGGTGGGGAGGACCATCTGCAGCTCGGGGAAGGCGCGGCCCATGCCGTCGCCGTCGATCAGCGGAAGGCCGAGCGCTGCGGCGGCCGCGACCGGGATGGTGGAGTTGACGCCGCCCACCTCCGCGCAGGCGATGTGGGTCACAGGGCGGCCCAGGTAGGTGCCGAGCGCGGCCACGGGCGCGATGACCTCATCCAGGCTGGGCAGCTTCTCGACCATCACGGTCGGGGCGCCCATCATGGCGACGGTGAGCACGAGCGCGTCGTCCGGCACCTCGTCCAGGGTGACGACGGTGACTTCGCCGTGCTCGGCGAGCGCCTGCTTCGCCAGCAGGGAGCCGATGTACGGATCGCCTCCTCCTCCGGTGCCGAGGACGGCTGCGCCGCGGGCGAGGGCGGGGACGAGGTCGGCGGTCAGTGTCCAGCTCACACCTGCACCCCCATGTCCAGATCGCCGACGGCTTTCACCCTGATGCGGGTGGCGTTGCCCGGCAGGTATGGGATGGGCACCTCGTCGAAGTCGACGATGGCGACGGACTGCGGGGATGCTCCGGCCGCGATGGCCTTGTCGACGGCCTCCGCGCGCACCTCGGCGATGGCCTGCTCGCGCCGGCCGGGCTCGATGGCGTACACCTTGTCGATCTCGCCGCCGACTTGGGCGATGGATGCGCCGATCGCGTTGGCGACGGCGTAGTTCTCCGGGCGGTGCACGGTGCCGAACAGCGGGAGCTCGTCCGGCAGCAGGATGGAGCCGCCGCCGACGGCGACGACGGGGATGGGGTCCGGCGACGTGCGCATCCGGTCGACGGCCTCTGCGACGCGCTCGGCGATCCTGTCGAGGACCCGGGCGACGAAGGCGGGGTCGAGGTGCGCGACGAGCGCAGGGTCGCCGATCTGGGCGCGGCCGGCGGCGACCGCGATGTCCGTGGCGGTGAGGGTGGAACCGCCGAAGACCAGCGCCTCCGTGCTGAGCCGGTAGCCGACCGACTCGGGGCCGACCTCTCCGGTCTCCAGGTCGACGATGCTGCCGCCGCCGATGCCGATGGACAGCACGTCCGGCATCCGGAAGTTGGTGCGGACCCCTGCCACCTTGACCTCGTTGGCGGTCTCGCGGGGGAACCCGTTGACCAGCAGGCCGATGTCGGCCGTCGTGCCGCCGATGTCGACCACGGCGCAGGTGTCCAGCCCGCTGGTGAGGGCGGCGCCGCGCATCGAGTTCGTCGGCCCCGATGCGAAGGTGGCGACGGGGTAGAGGCGCACGTAGTCCTCGTCCATCAGCGTTCCGTCGTTCTGGCTGAGGAAGATCGGAGCGTCGATGCCCTGGGCGCGGACGGCGGCGGTGAGGCCGTCGACGATCTCGGAGGCGAGCTCGCGGAGAGCGGCGTTGATGATCGTCGCGTTCTCGCGTTCGAGCAGGCCGATGCGGCCGATCTCGTGGGAGAGCGAGATCGCGACGTCGTCGCCGAGCGTCTCGGCGATGATGGCAGCCGCGCGGGTCTCCAGGTCGTGGTTGACCGGGCTGAACACCGACGAGATGGCCACGGAGCGCACGCCGTTCTCCGCCATGTCGACCGCCAGGCGGGTCAGCTCCTCCGGGTCGAGCGGGGAGATGGGGCGTCCGTCGAACTCGTACCCGCCGTGCGCCAGATAGCCGCGTGCGCCGATCGCCTGCTTGAGCGGCTCCGGCCAGTCCACCAGCGGAGGGAGGGCGCGCGTCGCAGGGAGGCCGAGGCGGAGCGCCGCCGTCGGGGCGAGGCGCTTCGCCTCGACCAGCGCGTTGATGAAGTGGGTCGTGCCGATCATCACCGCGCTGATGTCGGCGCCGTCGAAGTGCTGCGCCTCCCTGAGGGATTCGATGGCCTGGACGATGCCGGTCGTCACGTCAGGGCTGGTCGAGTTCTTGGTGCCGGCCAGCGTCTGCTTGCCGTCCATGAGCACTGCGTCGGTGTTGGTTCCTCCGACGTCGATGCCGATATGCATACTTCCCGCTTTCTTCGTGGTGCTGGTGGTGCGTGTGCTGCCGATGGTCAGTTGGTGCTGGGGAGCGCTCCGGACTGCTCGCCCGGCTGGTCGCCGACCCGCTCGCTCGTCTCCGGGTCGACCTGCGCCTCGTCCAGCGCAGGCTGGATGGTGGTGGCGCGGCCGACGCCGCGCACCCAGCCGAGCTTGCCCGCGATCGTGTAGAGCACGATCGAGAGGGCGAGCGACAGCAGGGCGGGGATGCCCCAGGTGACGAAGTAGCCGACGACGGCCGAGATGATCCAGATGACGATGGTCGCAGGCACGAACCGCGGAGCGGTCTGCGGCAGCCGGCCGGATGCGCGGGTCTCGTCGAGCTCGCCGCGCCAGCGCCGCACGAAGAAGTACTCGGCGACCATGATGCCCGCGATGGGAGGGAAGGCGACCCCGAGGATGATGAGGAAGCCGGTGAACTGCGACAGGATGCCCGCCGCGGCCAGGATGGAGCCGACCACGCCGAGCACGATGGTGGTGGTGACGCGGTTGAGGTTCTTCGAGAACGCGGTGGAGATGAAGTTCACCAGGCCGAGGGTGGACGAGTAGAGGTTCCAGTCGTTGATCTTCAGCGTTCCGGTGATGACGATGATGAGGCCGACGAAACCGATCGACGACGTCACGATGGCGACGATGTCTCCGGTGGCCGCTGCGTGGGCGAGCAGGACGCCGGCGAGACCGATCACGAACTCGCCGAGGCTGACGCCGACGACGGTCTGCTTGACCACATCCGCCTTCGAGCGGTTGAACCTGGTCATGTCCGCCGTGATGATCGCGCCGACGATGAGGCCGCCGGCGACGATGCCGGTGCCCGCCCAGACGCTCATGGTCGGGCCGGGGGCCGGGGAGGTGAGCAGGTCGCCGAAGGAGTGCTTGGTGAGCTCGCTGATGACGGACCAGCCGACGAGGATCAGGAACAGCGGCACCGTGATGTTGGCCAGCCACTGCATCCCGACGAAGCCGAAGCTGACGATGGCCGTGACGGCAAGGCCGAAGATCAGGCTCCACGACCAGATCGGCATGACGCCGGGCATCAGCACGTCGAGCGATTGGGCGGAGATGGCGCTCTGGATGCCGAACCAGCCGATCAGGCTGATGCCGATGGCCAGTCCGACCAGGGATGCGCCGATCTCGCCGAACCCTGTCCAGCGGGCGAGGAGCGCGGTGTTCAGCCCCTCCTTCTGCCCGATGATGCCGACGATGCACATGATCACCTCGAGGATCACAGAGCCGAGGAGCAGCGCGAGCGCCGCCTCGCCGAACGTCATGCTGTAGCCGAGGGTGGCGCCGAGCAGGAATTGCGAGAGGGCGGAGACCTGGCCGAAGCGCTGCACCGCGATGCCGAACCAGGGTTTACGGGCATCGGGAGAGACACGGCTGAGGGCGAAGTCGTCGGCAGGTGCTGTGCGTGCCATGGAGTGTCCTTCTGACGGGGGTGGGGGTTGGCGAACAGGTTATGTCGCCACCCACCCCCGCGCGATGTGCAGAGTGCACTGATCGGCGCGCGACGGGTGCAGGATGCACATGGCTGTTGTCCGGCGGCGTCGTGCAGCTCGGTCAGGCGGTGAGGATGCGCACCGCCGGCACATCCGCCGCTGCCCACTCCAGCGCCGCCAGCTCGGTCGTGCGCACCCAGAGGAGCGCGTCGTGGTCCGTGCTGCGCGACGGCAGGTCTCCTGTCAGCTCCGCGCGATAGCAGGCGAGGTCGATCGACCGGCCGCCCGACTCCGTGACGCTGCGGTCGATCAGCTCGCCGACCAGGATGCCGACGCCGAGCTCCTCACGGATCTCGCGCACCAGGGCTGCCTCCGGCGTCTCTCCGGTCTCGACCTTGCCGCCTGGGAACTCCCAGAGGCCGGCCGCATCCTTGCCGGGCGCGCGGCGGCACGCCAGCACGCGCCCGTCGCGCACGAGGACGGCTGCCACCACTTCGAGGGGTTCCACACGTCCATCCTGCCCCTCCAGCGCGGAAACCGCCGGACCGCCACAGGCGCGCGGTAGCATCCAGAAATGCAGGCACAGCCGGGTGAAGGCGCCGTCGAGGGGACGAGACCGCTCGTCGTGGTCGGATTCGTCGTCAGTCTGATCGCCCAGCTCGGGATGATCGTGCTCGGAGTGCTGCTCATCGCCGCCGACGACGACGATGCCACGTTCCTCATCCTCCTCGCTGTCTGGTGCGGCATCGCAACGCTCTACGAGGCCGTGACGCTGATCGTTCTCGGCCGGCTGGCGAAACGTCCTCCGCCTCCGCCGGGGCACCGGCCGACGCGCATCGAGGTGAGCCGCGTGGCGAGGGTCGTCTCCCTGACGGCCACCATCCTGTCGAGCCTGATCGGCCTGTTCGCGGCGTTCTCCGTGCTCGGGCTGCACAACGATCCGACCGTCGGCTCCCTGATCGACGTCGTGGGGGTCTGGGCGATGCTGCTGTCGTGGGGCTTCCTGCACTGGGGCTTCGCGCAGGTGTACTACCAGCGCTACTACGCGGCGGAGGAGCCGCCATTCCGGTTCCCGAACACCGAGCATCCGCGGATCGTCGACTTCGTCTACTTCTCGTACACGGTCGGGACCAGCTTCGCCGCCTCCGATGTGGAAGTGCTGTCCACCCGGGTGCGCTGGACGATCGTCTGGCACTCGGTGATCAGCTTCTTCTTCAACGGGCTGATCATCGTGCTCGCGCTGAACACGATCACCGGGGCTGCCGGCTGAGGCTGGCCGGTGAGTCTGCCCGCCGCGCGTGCCTGCTGAGTATGGCGGTCAGCGGGTGAAGGTGCCGACTCCTTCTGTGGCGTAGCGCTCGAAGACGAACGACGCGCTCCTGCCCTCCGCCGGAGGAGAGAAGGCGATCGAGGACACGGAGCCGGGCGGCGCGTTCTCGCTGTCGAGCGGAGCCACGAACTCGTTGCCCGTCCAGTGCTTCAGCGTGTAGACCGTGTTCTTCGGGCCGAGGGTGACCGTGAGCGTCCCCCCGGTGTCGGCGACGGTCGCCGGTCCTGTGTACGGGTTCTGGTACGTGCCGACGTACGCGCTGAGCGGTGCTGCTTGGACAGGGGATGCGGGAGGAGCCTGGCCGGCCAGGTCGCCGATCGGCGCATCCAGGTGGGCGAACGCGTCGTGGTACAGCGCTCCCCAGTCCGTGCGGGGAGCGCCGTACTGCACCAGGTCGAGGAACTGCATGGCCAGGGTCTCCGCCGTGCCGTTCGCCGCGGCGTTCACGAGGACGACGATGCCGAGGTCTGCGGACGGGAGCAGGACGAAGTTCGTTCCAGCGCCGAGCGCGAACGCGCCGGAGTGGCTGACGGTCGTGCGGCCGGATGCGGCGACGCCGACGTTGAAGCCGTAGCCGTACTGCCCGGGGCGGGTCTCGGCGTTCGCGACGGGGCCGGTGACGATCTGCGGCGAGATCGCCGGGAGCAGCGCCTTCTCCGAGACGATCTCGTGGCCGCCGTACCGCCCGCCGTCGAGGACCATCGCCATCCACTTCGTCATGTCGTTGACGGACGAGCTGACGCCTCCGGCCGGCGACTGCGCATCCGGTTGCCGCTGGTACTTGGCCTCGTACTGGCCGTCCACGAGAACGTGCGGAACGGCGCGGTCCGTGCGGGCGATGTAGTCGGAGAACCGGGAGCTGGTGGACGACATCCCGAGCGGGCCGTAGATGTCGTTCTGGGACAGCGTCTCCCAGTCGGTGCCCGCGGCGTCTGCGACGGACTGCGCGGCGGCGGTGATGCCGAAGTTCGTGTACGTCCACTGTGCACGGAACGGGTCGAGGGGCAGGTAGCGCAGGCGGGACAGCACCTCCGCGCGGTCGTAGCCGAGCTCCTCGAGATCGTCTCCAGCGTGGTCAGGCAGGCCGGAGCGGTGCGCGTACAGGTCGGCGATGGTCGCGTGGTCCGTCACGTACGGGTCGGCCAGCTCGAACGATGTCAGGTTCTTCGCGACCGGCGTGGTCCACGAGACGGTGCCCTTGCCGACCTCGTCGGCCACGACCGTCGCGCCGACCGGCTTCGACAGCGAGGCGAGCTGGAACACGGTGTCGGCGTCGACGGCGTCCTGCGTGCCCACCTTCCGGACGCCGAACCCCTGGGCGAACACGGTCCTGCCCTGGTACGTGACGCCGACCGCGAGACCGGGAACGCCGCTCTGCGACAGGATCGACGACGCGAGCGCAGGCAGCTTGTCGATCGCGGCCGCGATGGCGCCGTCCGCGATCGGGACGCCGGCATCCGCTCCCGGATCGGTGTTCAGCCCAGTGGATGCGGGAGCGGGCGTCGTCGCCGTCCCCGCGCTCGCCGTGCATCCCGCCAGAGCGGCCACAGCCACGACAGCACCGACAACCGACCCCACCCGTCGCATCCTCACGACCGCACTCTAGCGGCTCAGTGGGGTGCTGCGGCAGTGGATGCGCGGACGATCAGACGGGGCTCGACGGAGGCCGGCGCGAGGGTGGTGCCAGGGTCGGCGATATAGCGGAGGAGGTGGGCGACGGCCAGACGGCTCATCTCCGGGAACGGCTGGGCGACGGTCGTGAGGGAGGGCGAGCAGTACTCCGCGAGGGCGATGTCGTCGACGCCGACCACGGAGACGTCCTCCGGGATGCGCTTGCCCAGCTCGTGGAAGGCGCGGATCACGCCGAACGCCATCTCGTCGCTCGACACGAACACCGCTGTGACGTCCGGGATGCGGCCGAGGATGAGACCGTTCTGGTAGCCGGAGGCCGGCGACCAGTCGCCCTTGAGCTCGGGAGGCGGCGTGATGCCTGCTGCCTCCAGGGTGCTGCGCCAGCCTTCGCTGCGGCTGACCGCATCCAGCCACTCCGTCGGCCCGGAGACGTGCCAGACGGTCTCGTGGCCGAGGTCGAGCAGGTGCTGCGTCGCCAGCTTGGCCGCCTGGGACTGGTCGACGGCGACGACCTCGGTGGATGAGGTGCGCGAACCGTCGATGGTGATGGTCGGGATGGCCTTGGTGAGCTCTTCGATGCCGCGGGTCACCTGGATGAGCGGGAGGGCGAGGATGATGCCCTCCACGTTCTGCTCGGCGAGGCGGGACATCGCGTCCTCGATCGCGACCGGTTCGAGCGACGGGCTGGTGGCAGCGCTCACCGCGTATCCGGCGTCGCGGGCGGCCTGCTCCAGGCCGGCGGTGACGGCGATGCGGGAGTACGAGTTGGTCTGCAGCAGCACGATCCCGATGGTCCTGCTGTGCCCGGACGACAGGATGCCGGCCGCCTTGTTCTTGCGGTAGCCGAGCTGCTCCACGGCGGCGAGCACCCTGGCGCGGGTCTTCTCCTGCACGTTGGGGTGGCCGCTGAGCGCCCGCGAGACGGTCTGGGCGGAGACGCCGGCCACCCGTGCGACGTCTGTCATGCCGGGCGGCTTCGCTGCCGCATCCCGCGCTTCGGTGCTGCTCATGGTCTCGATGATAGCGGGCGCATCTGCGTGTTCGCGCAGTTTCAGGGCGTTTCCGATCAATTCGAGTGAATGAGTTGTTATCGCTATCAATTCTATGCGACACTCACATCTCGAACCCGCTGAAGGGTGTCTGTGATCAAAGGAGAGGCAGTGAAGAAGTCAGCAGCAATCCGCATGGCGGGCGCGGCGGGGGCGATCGCGCTCGGCCTGATGTCGCTCGCCGGGTGTTCCGGCAGCACCGGCTCGTCAGAGTCCGGCAAGGCAACGGTCACGTTCTGGGGCTGGGCGCCTGGCTACGCCGACGCCGTCAAGGCGTTCAACGCCTCGCACTCGGACGTCACGGTGAAGTACCAGGAGGTGCAGCCGGGCTCCAAGGGCGGCTACCAGAAGATGCTCAACGCTGTCACGGCGAACAACGCCCCGTGCCTGGCGCAGGTCGGCTACGAGACCCTGCCGAGCTTCGCGGCGCAGGGCGCACTCGACGACGTCTCGCAGTATGCGAACGATGACAAAAGGGACTTCCAGCCGGCGGCCTGGAGCTCGGTGAGCATCGGGGATGCGGTGTACGGCGCTCCCGTCGACACCGGCCCGATGGGGCTGTTCTACAACAAGCAGCTGTTCGACTCGCTCGGCCTGACCGCTCCGACCACCTGGGACGAGTACAAGGCGGACGCCGAGAAGATCCACGCGTCCGACCCCAAGAAGTTCATCTCGTCGCCGTACCTCGACTACGACTACGCGGGGTTCGCCTGGCAGACCGGCGCCAAGTGGTTCGACGTGGACGGTGACGCCTGGAAGGTGACGATGGCGTCCGACGCCAACAAGAAGGTCGCCGATTACTGGCAGGGCCTCGTCTCCGAAGGCCTGATCAGCAGCGCGCCGATGTACGACCAGGCCTGGTACACCGGCCTCGGCGACGGCAGCATCGCCACCGTGGTCGGCGCCGTCTGGCAGGCGGGCGTGATCAAGGGCGGTGCGGCGGACGGCTCAGGCAAGTGGGCGGTCGCCCCGATGCCGCAGTGGTCGGCGGGCGACGACCAGGTCGGCAACGCAGGAGGCTCGGCGACCGCCGTGCTGAAGGGCTGCTCGACGCCGAAGGCCGCGTGGGAGTTCGCGCACTGGCTGAGCACGGACAAAGACACGTACAACACGCTCGTGCAGAAGGCGGGCCTCTACCCGGCCGCGACGGCGCTGACCGACCTGCCGGCGCTCACGGAGGGCGACCCGTACTTCGGCGGACAAAAGATCTTCGACGTGTTCGCCAAGGCGGCGCCGAAGGTCAACCAGGACTGGACCTGGGGTCCCGTCATGACGAAGACCGCCGCCGACCTCGACGACGGCCTCGGCAAGGCCTGGGCAGGGCAGGGCACCATCGCCGACGCTCTGAAGACCGCGCAGGAGAAGACCGTCGCGGAGCTGAAGAAGCAGGGCCTGACGGTCTCCGAGTAACACCACGTGGATGCGGTGGACCGGCCAGCTGGCCGGCCCGCCGCATCCATCGTCGACGAGCACGCGCATCCCGTGTGCGGAGAGAAGGAAACGTGACCGACCTGGCCGTCGCCGAGCATCGGGCGACCACCGCGACCCCGCCGGACGGCGGCAGGAGGCGAAAGACCATGGCGCGCGTGCGCCGGTCGTTCGACTGGCGGTCTCCTCTGCTGTTCCTCGGGCCGTTCGCCGTGCTGTTCCTGGCGATGTACATCGCCCCGATCGTCTACGCGTTCGTGAGCAGCCTGTTCACGGTCAAGCGTTCCGGCCTCGGGCTCACCGCGCCGACCCAGGTTTTCGACCCGTTCGCGAACTACGCGCACGCGTTCGCCGACCCCGATTTCGTGGCGTCGCTCGGCCGGGTGGCGCTGTTCGGCGTCGTGCAGGTCCCGCTGATGCTCGGCCTCGCGCTGGCGCTCGCGCTCCTGATCGACTCGAAGTCCGCGCGCGGCAAGGGCTTCTTCCGGCTGTCGAGCTTCCTGCCGTACGCGATCCCCGGCGTGAGTGCCGCTCTGGTCTGGTCGTTCATGTACTCGACCACCTCCAGCCCGATCAACCACCTGCTCGAGCCGCTGGGCATCCACCTGCCCTTCTTCGACGACGGGACGGTGCTGTGGTCGGTGGCGAACATCGTCACCTGGAGCTGGACC
This sequence comes from Leifsonia sp. Root227, assembly GCF_001428745.1. Taxonomy (GTDB): domain Bacteria; phylum Actinomycetota; class Actinomycetes; order Actinomycetales; family Microbacteriaceae; genus Leifsonia. The sequence continues at coordinate 46,670 of NZ_LMIO01000002.1, forward strand.
GGCTACAACATGATCATCATCTACGCCGCCCTGCAGTCGATCCCTGCCGAGGTGCTGGAGGCGGCGAAGCTCGACGGGGCGTCCGCGTTCCGCACGGCGTGGAGCGTGAAGATCCCGATGGTGCGCAGCGCGATCGTGCTCACGGCGGTCTTCTCGATCATCGGCTCAGCACAGCTCTACAACGAGCCGACCGTGCTGCAGCCCATCTCCGGCGGCTCTGTGTCGTCGACGTTCACCCCGATCATGTCGGCACAGGCCGCCGTCGGGGCGGGCAACTATCCGTACGCGGCGGCGCAGTCGGTCATCCTCGCGGTGCTCGTCGGCGTGATCTCGTTCGTGTTCTTCCGCCTCACCAGCAAAGGAGAGAAGGCGTGACCGCCATCAGCCCCCGCGGAATCCGGAGCAGGAGGGACACCTCGCCGCTCAGCCGCACGGTCGTGATGGTGCTCCTCGCCGTCTCCACGATCTACTTCCTCTTCCCGCTCTGGTGGCTCCTCGTCGCGGCGACCAAGCCGTTCGGCGAGCAGTTCTCCGGCAGCGGCCTCTGGTTCGACGGGTTCGGCCTGTTCGACAACCTGGCCAGGCTCACCGCCCAGAACGACGGCATCTTCTGGCAGTGGATGCTCAACAGCCTCGTCTACTGCGGGCTCGGCGCAGCGATCGGCACCGTGCTCTCCGCGATGGGCGGGTACGCGCTGGCGAAGTACGACTTCCCCGGCAGGGGAGCGGCGTTCGGCGTGATCCTCGCCGCCGTGCTCGTGCCGAAGATCCTGTTCACGCTGCCGCTGTACCTGATGTTCTCCGGCGTGCACCTGATCAACAATCCGCTCGCCGTGCTGCTGCCCAGCATCGTCAGCCCGTTCGGCGTCTACCTGGCGCGCGTGTTCGCGGCGCAGTCCGTGCCGGACGAGGTGATCGAGGCAGGACGGCTCGACGGCGCGAGCGAGTTCCGCATCTTCCGCGCCATCTCCACCAAGATGATGCTGCCCGCCCTGGTGACCATCTTCCTGTTCCAGTTCGTCGACATCTGGAACAACTACCTGCTTCCCGCGATGGTGCTCGGCGACGACCACATGCAGCCCGTGACCGTTGGCCTGGTCGGCTGGAACGCCAGCCACGTCGCTGTGCCGCCGCCCCTCGTGGTGATCGGCTCGCTGGTCTCTGTCGTGCCTCTCATCGTCGCGTTCCTCGCGCTGCAGCGGTTCTGGCGCGCAGGCATGACGGCGGGAGCTGTCAAGTGACGGTCGCGACCAGCACAGCGCTGCTGAGCTACCAGGACGGCGCGCTGCTGCGCGGGGGAGAGCCGCACCGCGTGCTGTCCGGCTCGATGCACTACTTCCGCGTGCATCCCGAGCAGTGGCGCGACCGGTTGGAGCGGCTGGTCGCCCTCGGGCTCAACACGGTCGACACGTACGTGGCGTGGAACTTCCACCAGCGGCACGAGGAGCGCGCCGCCTCGTTCGACGGCTGGCGCGATCTGGAGGCGTTCGTCCGGCTCGCGGGGGACGTCGGTCTCGACGTGATCGTGCGGCCCGGGCCGTACATCTGCGCCGAGTGGGACAACGGGGGACTGCCGGCGTGGCTCACCGGACGGGTCGGGATGCGCGCGCGCAGCTCTGAGCCGGCGTTCCTGTCCGCCGTGTCCACCTGGTTCGACGACCTCATCCCGCGGTTGGCCGCGCTGCAGGCGTCGAACGGCGGGCCGATCGTGGCCGTGCAGGTGGAGAACGAGTACGGCAGCTACGGCGACGATGCCGCATACCTGAGCTGGCTGCGCGACGCGCTGGTCGAGCGTGGAATGACAGAGCTGCTGTACACGGCGGACGGCCCGACCGACCTCATGCTCGACGGGGGGAGCATCCCCGGGGTGCTCGCGACGGCGACGTTCGGATCGAAGGCCAGGGAAGCGTCGGAGCTGCTGCGAACCCGGCGCGAGGGGGAGCCCTTCCTCTGCGCCGAGTTCTGGAACGGCTGGTTCGACCACTGGGGCGAGCTGCACCACGTGCGAACGGTGCTGAGCGCAGACGCGACGCTGGACGAGATCCTGGATGCGGGCGGCTCGGTGAGCATCTACATGGCGCACGGCGGGACCAACTTCGGGCTCTGGGCCGGCGCCAACCACGACGGGCGGCTGCAGCCCACGATCACGAGCTACGACTCGGATGCGCCGGTCGCGGAGCACGGCGCGGTGACGCAGAAGTTCCTCGCGTTCCGGGAACGGTTCGCCGCAGTGCGCGGCGGCGATGGTGCGGACGCGGCGCTTCCGCCCGTTCCGGCCGATCCGCGCATCCTGGCTCCGAGAGCCGTGCAGGTGGTCGCGGGCAGCGGGCTGCTGGCGGCGCTCGCATCCGCGCCGGCGACAGCGGTGCACGCGGCGCCGCCGAGCTTCGAGGAGCTGGGCATCGCATCGGGGCTGGTGCTCTACAGTGCGACGCCTCGGCTGCCGCGCGGCGAGAACACGATCACGGTCAGCGGACTGCACGACCGCGCGCAGGTGTTCGTGGACGGCGTGCTGCGGGGGACGCTGGACCATGACGGCTCCGTCCAGGTGACAGGCTCCGGCGTCCCCGTCCTGCTGCAGCTCCTGGTCGAGAACCAGGGACGCATCAACTACGGCCCGCTGCTCGGTCAGGGGAAGGGCATTCTCGGGGGCGTGCAGATCGGCCGCAGGCTGGTGCACGGCTGGGTCGCGCGTCCTCTGCCGCTGGACGAGTGGACGCCGGGCGAGCTCGCTGGCTTCTCGGCGGCTGCGCCTGCGCGGGATGCGGCTGCCGCCGGGTTCTCGACAGCGCGCTTCGTCCTCGGCGGGGATGAGCCGGCGGACGCGTTCCTCGCGCTCCCCGGCTTCGGCAAGGGCTTCGTCTGGGTGAACGGCTTCCTGCTCGGGCGGTACTGGGAGATCGGGCCGCAGGTCACGCTCTACGTCCCTGCGCCGCTGCTGTCGCAAGGGGAGAACACGGTGACGGTGCTCGAACTCGAGCACTCCGGCGCCACTGTCGAGTTCAGGGCGGAGCCGGAACTGGGCCCCTCCGAGGAGTACGTGGAGACCTTCTAGCCGCTCGGCCGAAGCCGAACAGCAATCGAGTCCGGACTTGTTCACGCGACACGCCGGTGTCAGGGGTGAACAAGTCCGGACTCGATTGTTTTGGGGGAGGGGGAGGAGAGGGGGGGAGGGAGCGGCTAGACCTGGGCTCCCAGCTTGAAGCCCTTTTCCTCGGAGTCTTCGCTCTTGCGGGTGTACGAGAAGCCGTCTGCGCCGATGGTGACCTCCATCTCGGAGTCGTCGGTGCGGGCGGTCAGCGGCTGAAGGTTGCCGTCGAGGTCGAGCACCGGCGATGCGTCGGTGTACCAGGACGGCACGACGGGGTTGCCCCACCAGTCGCGGCGCTGGTTGTCGTGGACGTCCCAGGTGACGACGGGATTGTCAGGGTCGCCGGTGTAGTAGTCCTGCGTGTAGATCTCGACGCGGTGGCCGTCCGGGTCGCGGAGGTACAGGTAGAACGCGTTGGAGACGCCGTGGCGGCCTGGACCGCGCTCGATCGCGTCGCTGCGGCGCAGGGCGCCGAGCTTGTCGCAGATGGCGATGATGTTGTGCTTCTCGTGCGTCGCGAAGGCGACGTGGTGCATCCGCGGGCCGTCGCCGCCTGTCATGGCGGTGTCGTGCACGGTGGGCTTGCGGCGCATCCACGCGGCGTACGTGGTGCCCTCCTCGTCCTGGATGTCCTCCGTCACGCGGAAGCCGAGGTCCTCCATGTACTTGACGGCGCGCGGCACGTCGGGGGTCACCTGGTTGAAGTGGTCGAGGCGGACGAGCGCGCCGGGCGTGTAGAGATCGTAGCGCCAGGCGAGGCGCTCGACGTGCTGCACGTCGTAGAAGAACTCGTACGGGAAGCCGAGCGGGTCCTCGACGCGCACGCTGTCGCCGATGCCCTTCGTGAACCCTGAGGCGTTGCGCTCGACGCGGCAGCCGAGCTCGGTGTAGAACTCGACGGCGCGGTCCAGGTCTTCCGGGGTGCGGACGCGGTATGCGAACGCGGCGACGGCGGCGACGGGGCCCTTGCGCAGCACCAGGTTGTGGTGGATGAACTCCTCGAAGCTGCGCAGGTAGACGGCGTTCTCGTCCTCCTCGGTCACGACCAGGTCGAGCACGTCGACGTAGAAGTCGCGACTGGCCTGCAGATCGGTGACGACGAGTTCCATGTACGCGCAGCGGACGATGTCCGGCGGGGTCGCCTTCGGGGTGGGGATGGCGGTGGTGGTCATCGGGGTGTTTCGCTTTCTCTTCGTTGAGGGGGTGTGAGTCAGTTGGCGCCGAAACGGGCCGTGTGCACCTGGCCGAGGGTGATGTGCACGGCCTGCTGGTCGGTGTAGAAGTCGATCGAGCGGTAGCCGCCCTCGTGGCCGAGACCGGACGCCTTCACGCCGCCGAATGGGGTGCGCAGGTCTCGGACGTTGTGCGAGTTCAGCCACACCATTCCCGCCTCGATGTTCTGGGCGAAGGTGTGGGCGCGCTTCAGATCGCTGGTCCAGATGTACGCGGCGAGGCCGTAGCGCACGCCGTTCGCGAGCTCCAGGGCCTCCTCGTCGCTGTCGAACGGGGTGATCGCGACGACCGGGCCGAAGATCTCCTCCTGGAAGATCCGCGCATCAGGGGCCACATCGGCGAACACGGTCGGCGCGACGTAGTTGCCGGTGTCGAAGCCCTCCGGACGGCCTCCCCCCGCGAGAAGACGGCCCTCCTGCTTGCCGATCTCGACGTAGCTCATCACCTTGTCGTAGTGCTCAGGGTGCACGAGCGCGCCGACCTCGGTCTTCGGGTCGTGCGGGTCGCCGACCACGATCTTCGCGGCGCGCGCGGCGTAGCGGGCGCAGAAGTCGTCGTAGATGCTGCGCTCGACAAGGATGCGGCTGCCGGCCGTGCAGCGCTCTCCGTTCAGCGAGAACACGCCGAACAGCGTCGAGTCGATGGCGGCGTCCAGGTCGGCGTCGGCGAAGACGACGGCGGGGGACTTGCCCCCGAGCTCCATCGAGAGTCCCTTCAGGTACGGAGCGGCGTTGCCGAAGATGAGCTGGCCGGTGCGGCTCTCGCCGGTGAACGAGATGAGCGGGACATCCGGGTGCTTGACGAGCGCGTCTCCCGCTTCCTCTCCGAGGCCGTTGACGAGGTTGAACACGCCGTCCGGCACCCCGGCGCCGCGGAAGATCTCCGCCCACAGGCTCGCGGACAGCGGCGTGAACTCGGCCGGCTTGAGCACGACCGTGCAGCCGGAGGCGAGCGCGGGGGCGAGCTTCCAGCTCTCCAGCATGAAAGGCGTGTTCCACGGCGTGATCAGACCGGCGACGCCGATCGGCTTGCGGTTCACGTAGTTGAGCTGCGAACCGGGCACCTTGAACGCGTCGTCCGACTGGGCGACGATCAGGTCGGCGAAGAACCGGAAGTTCTCCGCTGCGCGCTGCGCCTGGCCGAGCGCCTGGGTGATGGGGAGGCCGGTGTCGAACGTCTCCAGCTCGGCGAGGCGGGCATCCTGGGCTTCGACGGCGTCGGCGATGCGGTTCAGGATGCGGGCGCGCTCGCGCGGCTTCATGCGCGGCCACGGGCCGTCCGTGAAGGCGCGGGTGGCGGCGGCGACGGCGAGGTCAATGTCCTCCTTCTGCCCTGCGGCAGCGGTGACGTATGTCTGATTCGACACAGGGTCGAGCACGTCGAAGGTCGCGCCAGAGACGCTGTCGACGAACCGGCCGTCGATGAAGTGCTGGATCCTGTCTGGAAGATTCTCCGGAATGTAGTGCTGCGCCATGGGACGCGCGCCTCCTTCGGCGGTCGGTGATGCGGTGGATGCAGGTGATGCGGTGGGAGTCAGGTGTGCGGGTGCTTGTGCTCGTCCTGGTACGTATGGATCGCATCCAGCGTGGCCAGGCGGTGGCGGCGCGCGGTCAGCTCGATCTCCAGCGGCTCTGCGCCGTTCTCGATCAGCCGCAAGATCTGCTCGTGCTCCTCGACGGACTCGCGGGCGCGGCCGGGGACGAAGCCGAAGGTGGAGTCGCGCAGCACCCGCAGCCGGTTCCAGCCGCGGTGCACCAGGTCCAGGATGTGCGGGTTCGGGCACTCCTCGAACAGCACGGCGTGGAACTCCTGGTTGAGCTGCGTGAACCGGTGCGGGATGAAGTCGTCGAGGCACGCGATCATCTCGCGGTTGATCGCCCTGGCCCGGTAGATGTGGTCTCCGGTGAGCAGCGGAGCGGAGAGCTGGGTCGCCGCGCCCTCGACCAGGGCGAGCGTCTCCATCGTGTACGTGTACTCGGTGTCCTGCAGCAGGGCGACCTGAGCGCCGACGTTCTTCTCGAACGTCACCAGTCCCTCCGCCTCCAGCCGCCGGATGGCCTCGCGCACGGGCACGACGCTGATGCCGAGCTCGCCGGCGATCTGCCCGAGCACCAGCCGGAAGCCGGAGACGTATCTGCCGTCGTCGATCCTGGCCCTGATCCAGTCGTACGCGAGCTGGGACTTGCTCGGCGTCGCCGTCTTCACGGCGCCTACTGCTGTGTCAGCCACGCGCGGTACCTGTCCTTCCATTCGGCGTTCATCGGGAACAGCCCCTCGATCGGCTCGCCGGCAGCGACCTGCTGGGCGATGTACTCCTCTTCGCGCTCCTGTTCGAGCGCGTCGGCCACGACCTCCTCGACCAGCCCGGTCGGGATGACGAGCAGCCCGTCCGCGTCGCCGACGATCACGTCTCCCGGCTGCACGGCTGCACCGCCGCAGGCGACGGTGATGTCCGCATCCCACGGCACGTGCTTTCGGCCGAGGACGGCCGGGTGACCACCGGCGTGATAGGTGGGGATGTCGAGCGCTGCGACGATCGCGAGGTCGCGCACGCCCCCGTCCGTGACGATGCCCGCGGCACCGGTGACCTGCGCGCGGAGCGCGAGGACATCGCCGACGGTGCCGCTGCCGCGCTCGCCGCGGGCCTCGATGACGAGCACGTCGCCGGGACCGAGGGCGTCGAACGCGCGCTTCTGCACGTTGTAGCCGCCGCCGTGCGACGCGAACAGGTCTTCGCGGTTGGGGATGTAGCGCAGGGTCTTGGCGCGGCCGATCAGCTTGGCGTCCGGCCTCGTGGAGGTGAGGCCGTCGATCGAGACGTTGTCCAGCCCGCGCGTGCGCAACTGCGAGCTGAGGGTGGCGGTGGAGACGGCGGCGAGCTTGTCGCGCAGTTCGGCGGTCAGCTCGAACGGCGGGGTCACGTTCCCGACCTCGGTCGCAGGCTCCCTCGGCGCTGGGGTCGCGGCATCGCTCCGCGCTGCTGTGCTCTCCGCCACGCCCCATGCCTCGGACCGCTGCAGATCGTCGACGGCCGGCTTGGTGCCGAAGTCGCCGAACGGGACGGTGCCCGCCGTGATGCGGGTGACGAGGCGGCCGGTGCTCGGCGCATCCTGAGCGGTCGGCGCATCCACCTCGACCTCGACGACGTCGCCCGGCTGAGTGACCGACGAGCCGGCGGGGGTGCCGGTGAGGATGACGTCGCCTGGTTCCAGTGTGAGGAGCTGGGAGAGGTCGGCGACGAGCTGGCCGAACGGGAAGAGCAGGTCGTCTGTGGTGCCCTCCTGCACGAGTTCGCCGTTCAGCCAGGTGCGCACGCGGAGCGCGTCGGGGGAGACGGAGGAGGCGGGGATGATGCCAGGGCCGAGCGGCGTGAAGCCGTCTCCGCCCTTGGAACGCACGTTGGAGCCTTTGTCGGCGGCGCGGAGGTCGTAGACGCCGAAGTCGTTGGCCGCGGTGATGCCGGAGACGGCGGCCCATCCGTCCTCCGGCGAGACGCGGCGGGTCGGGCGGCCGATGATGAGGGCGATCTCGCCCTCGAATGCGAGCAGTTCCGTTCCTGCCGGGCGTTCCAGTTCCGAGCCCGAGGCGGCGATCGAGGAGGCGGGCTTGAGGAAATAGGACGGCGTGGCCGGTGTGCGACCGCGCTGCGCTGCACGGGAACGGTAGTTCAGGTGCACGGCGATGATCTTGCCGGGAAGGCTGATGTCGCTCACGGGGTGGTTCTCCTCGTCATCGGGGACTGTATCTGAGATTGTATACGATCTGGAATCGCTGCGCCAGTGCCTCTGCCCGTCCAGCGGGGGAGGCCGTCAGTAGCTGGTGCGGATCGCATCGGAGCCCTCGCCGATGTACCGGTCGGCCAGGGCCTCGGAGGCGCGAGCCAGCAGGGCGACATCGGCTCCGACCAGTACCCACGCAGCGCCGGCGGCGAGGTAGCGGTCGGCCGCCGCCGGGTCGAACGCGTTGACGCCCACCGGCTTGCCAGCCGCGACGCCGGCCGCGATGGCCGTCTCGACGGCGGCGATCACGTCCTGGTGCGTCTGCTGACCGAGCAGGCCCATGGATGCGGCGAGATCGGCCGGACCGACCAGCAGCCCGTCGACGCCGTCGACCGCGGCGATCTCGGCGACGTTGGCCAGCCCGTCCACGGTCTCGATCTGCACGTACAGCGAGACGAGGCCGTCGGCGCGGCCGAGGTAGTCGTCGATCCTGTTCCAGCGGGCGGAGCGGGCGAGCGAGCTGCCGACGCCGCGCACTCCGGCCGGCGGGTAGCGCACGGCCGAGACCATGGCCGCCGCCTGCTCTGCGTCGTTGACCATCGGGATGAGGAGGTTCTGCGCCCCGATGTCGAGGAGCTGCTTCACGATCACGGTGTCGCCGATCGGCGCCCGCACCAGTGGGGCCACGGGGTACGCGGCGACCGCCTGGAGCTGCGCGAGGATCGACTCCAGCCCGTTGGCCGAGTGCTCAGCGTCGATCAGGACGATGTCGAGTCCGGCTCCCGCGCAGATCTCCGCGACCAGCGCGCTTCCCGAGCACGCCCAGATGCCGAACTGGGGCCGGGATGCGGTGCGCAGCCGGTCGGCGAGGGTGGGCGTCGGCTCTAGACGAATCGGCATGTGATGGCTCCCAGGGTTCCGTAGTCGGCGTGGACGGTGTCGCCGCGCTCCACCCACATCGGGCGGGTGAAGGATCCGGCGAGGATGATCTCGCCGGCGTCGAGGGTCGTGCCGTGGGCGGCGAGCTTGTTCGCAAGCCAGGCGACCCCGGATGCCGGGTGGTCGAGCACGGCGGCGGCGACGCCGGACTCCTCGATGGTCTCGTTGCGGTAGAGCAGGGCGGAGACCCAGCGCAGGTCGACCGCATCCACCGCCACAGGGCGGCCGCCGACGACCATGCCGCCCATCGCGGCGTTGTCGGAGATGGTGTCGACGATCGTGCGGCCCTGCATCTCGATGCGCGAGCTCAGGATCTCGAGCGCAGGCACGACGTACTTCGTGGCGTCGAGCACGTCGTAGAGCGTGCAGTCCGGGCCGCTGAGCGGCTGGCCGAGCACGAAGGCGAGCTCGACCTCGATGCGCACGTTGGAGTACGCGTCGAACGGGATGACGGACCCGGTCTCGAACACCATGTCGTCGAAGATCACGCCGTAGTCGGGCTCCGTGATCCCCGTGGCCTGCTGCATCACCTTGGAGGTCAGGCCGATCTTGTGTCCGACCAGGCGGCGGCCTGCCGCGATGCCGCGTTCCTTCCACACGTTCTGGACCGCGTACGAGTCCTCGACGGTCATGCGGGGATGGCGGGCGGTGAGGAGGGGGACGGTTCCGCGGTCGCGCTCTGCGGCGGCCAATTCGTCCGCGATCGAGTGGATGATCGAGTCTTCGAGCACCGGGTGGTCCCTTCGTCGTCGGAGGTCCTGCCCGCAGGGGCAGCCATGGGGGAATCGTATATCATCCCGTACACCTTCGCGATTTCGCGGACGGACCGAGTCGTGAAAAGCTCGTCTCACCCCGTTTTTCTCCACAGGTTGTTTTTCTTGTCAACAACTGTAGAATTACCGCCACGACACAGCGATGTGTAGCCAACCTCGGTTGACGACCGGATCAGTAACTGCTGTGTCGTACGCCTGCGCAGCGTGCGATTGAAGTTCCACCTCCTGCCCTGCCAACCGAGAGAAGAAGACATGAAGAAAGCATTGATCGCGGTGGCTGTCGCCGCCGTGACCGCGCTTGCGTTGACCGCGTGCGGCTCCGGGGGAAGCGACACGAAGACCACGACCGGCGCGTCCGGCGGCCCGCTCAACATCGGGAACTTCGCCGATGTGACGAGCTGGGATCCTTCCCTCGCCGACATCGGATTCGACGGCCCGTACCTGTCGGCGGTCTACGACCCGCTGGTCAGCGTCGACGGGGACGGCAAGCCCACCCCGGCCCTCGCCACCTCCTGGAAGGTCTCGGATGACTTCCTGAAGGTCACCATGACCCTCCGCACCGGCGTGAAGTTCAGCGATGGAGAGGCGTTCGACGCGGCAGCAGCGGTGAAGAGCCTCGACTACCTGAAGAAGGGCGCCCGCTCCGGCGAGGCGTACGAGAACGTCTCGAAGTTCGTGGCGGTCGACGACAAGACGCTGGAGATCGACCTCACCAAGCGCGACGACACCCTCCTCTACTTCATGGGCATCGGCCGCAGCTGGATGATGGCGCCCAAGGCCATCGCGGCAGGTACGCTCGCGAAGACTCCGGAGGGCTCCGGCCCGTACACGCTCGAGTCGTCGAGCGTCGCCGGCTCCGAATACCACTTCAAGAAGGTCGCGAACCACTGGGACGCGAAGCAGTTCCCGTTCGACCCGCTGGCGATCTACCCGATCCAGGATGCGACGGCCCGCGACAACGCGATGGCTTCCGGTCAGATCAACGTGAACTACGCGGACGACACCGCGCTCAAGCAGGCCAAGGAGAACAACTGGAACGTCGCGGCCAAGGTGTCCGGCTGGGTCGGCCTGCAGTTCACCGATCGCGCTGGTGAGAAGTTCAAGCCGCTCGGCAACGAGAAGGTGCGCCAGGCGCTGAACTACGCGTTCGATGGTGCGAGCATCCTGAAGTCGGTCGGCAGCGGGGCCGGAGCCGTGTCGAACCAGGTCTTCCCCGACGGCACGCCTGGCAACGTGAAGAGCCTGAACAGCAAGTACACGTTCTCCATCGACAAGGCCAAGTCGCTCCTCGCCGACGCCGGATACGCCAACGGCTTCGAGCTGCACATGCCGATGTCGCAGGTCTTCCAGGTCTGGCAGCCCGTCGTCGACCAGACCTTCGGTCAGCTCGGCATCAAGGTCACCTGGGACGACATGCAGTACATGGACTACCAGAAGAACGCCCCGACGTACCCGATGTTCGTCTCCTTCCTCGCGATGGACTCGAACCCGGTCGCGACGGTGCAGCGCATGATCAACCTGCCGCAGTGGTTCAACCCGACCCCGCAGGTCGACAAGTTCCCGGACGTGCAGGCTCAGGTCGAGAAGGTCCTCTCCGCCGACCCGAGCGACCAGACCGCCCAGATCGAGAAACTGAACACCCTCGTGACAGGCAAGGCGTGGTTCGACGTCTGGTACCAGGCGAACAACAGCTACGTCTCCACGTCGAACATCCAGATCACCCCGGTGACAGGAATGATGTTCCCGACCCTGCGCCAGATCGCCGTCAAGGGCTGACGCACCCCCAGGCGGGCCGCGCGCGAGCGCGGCCCGCCATCCCCGTTCCACCCCACCCGTTCCACCCAGGCTCCGACAGGACAAGACATGATCAGATTCACGGTCAAGAGGCTCGTCTCCGGCGTGATCCTCCTGCTCGTCGTGGCGACAGGCACGTTCTTCCTCGCCCACGCCGCCATCGGCGATCCGACGGCCGGGCTCCTCGGCACGTCGGCGACCCCGGCCCAGCAGGCAGCGCTCGCGGCGAAGATCGGCACAGACCGCCCGCTTCTCGTGCAATTCTGGGAGTGGGGATCACACGCGATCGTCGGAGACTTCGGCACATCATGGCGCAACTTCCAGCCGGTGAACGCCCAGATCGCGATCAAGCTGCCCGTCACCCTCTCCGTGGTGACAGCGGCCACGCTGCTCTCCGCCGTGTTCGGTGCGCTGTTCGGCGTGCTGGCAGGCCTCCGTCCCGGCTCCGTCCTCGACAAGGTCATCAAGGCGGCGTCGGTGATCCTGTTCGCTCTGCCAGGCTTCTGGGTGAGTCTGGTGCTGGTGATCTGGTTCGCGGTGAACCTGCACTGGTTCCCCGCCGTCGGCTACGTGCAGCCGTCGCAGAGTCTCGACGGCTGGCTGCGTTCGATCACCCTCCCGTCGATCGCGCTCTCGCTCGGCGCCATCGTGATGATCGCCGAACAGCTCCGCAATGCGATCATCTCCGCGAACAACCAGGACTACGTGCGCACCCTGCGCAGCCGCGGCCTCTCCCAGCCGCGCGTCGTCGTGCACCTGATCAGGAACGCTGCCCCCGCATCCCTCACCGTGCTCGCCCTCATGTTCGTCGGTCTGCTCGGCGGCGCGATCGTGGTGGAGCAGATCTTCTCCCTGCCCGGCATCGGAGCGCTCACCAGCGGCTCCTCGCAGAACGGCGACATCCCCATCCTGCTCGGCATCACCGTGGTCACCGTCATCTTCGTGGTGATCGTGAACTTCGTCCTCGACGTGGCGCTCGGCTGGATCAACCCGAAAGCGCGAGTGCAATGACGACGCCGACCGAAGTGATCATCGACCCGCGCGCAGGCCGCCGCGGCTCCACGTTCGTCCGCTTCATCAAGCGACCGGCAGGCGCGATCTCGCTCGCCGTGCTCGTGCTGGTGCTGCTGGTGGCGTTCTTCGCCCCGCTGCTGTCGCCGCACGACCCCAACTTCGTCGATCTCGCGCTGACGAAGGCGCCGCCGAGCCCCGCGCATCCACTGGGCGGGGACAGCGCAGGCCGGGATGTGCTGAGCCGCCTGATCTGGGGGACGCAGTCGACCCTGTGGGGTGCGTTCGTGACCATCCTGGTCGCCGTGGTCGTCGGCGTGCCTGCCGGGCTGGCAGCCGGATACTACGGCCGCTTCTTCGACAGGGCGGCCACCTGGGTGAGCGACGCGCTGCAGGCCATCCCCGCCATGATCATCCTGCTCATCGTCGCCGCCGGCACGCGCAACGACTTCACCGTGCTGATGGCGACGCTTGGTGTGTTCATGGCGCCCGGCTACTTCCGCCTCACCCGCTCGACTGTGCTGGCCGTGCGCAACGAGCCGTACGTGGACGCCGCCAAGGTCTCCGGCCTCGGCAACGCGCGGATCATGGCCAAGCACATCGTGAAGGCGGTGTACGCGCCCGTGATCATCCAGACCGCGCTGACCGCCGGGATGGCGATGGGGATGCAGGCGGGCCTCCAGTTCCTCGGCATCGGCGGGGCCAAGACGCCCGGCTGGGGCGCGATGATGAACGAGGGCTTCCGCAACATGCTGACCAACCCCCTGCTGCTGCTCTGGCCGTCGCTCGCGCTCGGCATCACCATCGCGGCGCTGGCGATCCTCGGCTCGACGCTCGCCGACGTGGTGAGCGTGCGGACGCCGATCGGCAGGCGGAGGAAGGGTGCGCGCACCTCCCGTGCGCGGGCGGCCGCCGCAGGTGCCGAGCCGTCGACGGTCACCTCCTCCACCGGCTCGATCGCGCACAAGTCGGCCGACTCGGCGGTGCAGCTCCAGAACCTGCGCGTGAACTACGCGACGCCGGACGGCGGGACGGTCGAGGTGGTGCACGGCATCACTCTCGACGTCGCGCCGGGCGAGGTGCTCGGCATCGTCGGCGAGTCCGGCTCCGGCAAGTCGCAGACGGTCTTCTCGATCCTCGACCTGCTCCCCGCCGGCGGCGAATACACCGCTGATGCCCTGTGGATCGGAGGTGCAGACGTCACCAGGATGCCGCACAAGGAACGGCAGAAGCTGCTCGGCCACGAGGTGGGGTACATCCCCCAGGAGCCGATGTCGAACCTGGACCCGTCGTACACGATCGGCTTCCAGCTCACCGAGCCGCTGCGCACGGTGCACAAGCTGTCCAAGGCGGACGCGAAGGCGCGCGCCCTGGCGATGCTGGAGAAGGTCGGCATCGTCGACCCTGCCAGGGTGATGAAGTCGTACCCGCACCAGCTGTCCGGCGGCATGGCCCAGCGCGTGCTGATCGCCGGGGCCATCGCAGGCAAGCCGTCGGTGCTGGTCGCCGACGAGCCGACGACCGCGCTCGACGTCACCGTGCAGGCCGAAGTGCTCGAGCTGCTGCGCGAACTGCAGCAGGAGTACCGGATGGCCCTGGTCATCGTGACCCACAACTTCGGCGTCGTCGCCGACATCTGCGACCGCGTCGTGGTGATGCGCGACGGCGGCATCGTGGAGGTCGGGACGGTCGACAGGATCTTCTCGCAGCCGACCGACCCGTACACGGCCGAGCTGATCGCCGCCTCCCTCGACGGAGCGGCCAGCAGGTCGCAGCTCGACGCGCCCCTGGCCGAGCCGACAGAACCCACCGACCCGCGGAAGGCGGTCCTCGCATGAACACCCTCCCGCAGCCGGCGCCCCTGCTCACGGCCGAGAACGTCGTGGTCGACTACGGCACCAGGCGCGGATCGTTCCGCGCCCTGAAAGAGGTCTCGATCGAGGTGGGAGCAGGCGAGTGCGTCGGCCTGGTGGGGGAGTCCGGCTCCGGCAAGTCCACTCTCGGCAAGGCGATTCTCGGCCTCGTTCCCGTCACCAGCGGCACGATCCGGTTCGACGGGGAGGAAATCACCCATCTGAAAGGCGCCAAGCGCCGGGCGCTCGCGTCGAGCATCCAGGTGGTCTTCCAGGACCCGTACGGCTCGCTCAACCCGGCCATGACGATCGGCGACATCCTCGCAGAGCCGCTCGCGACGGCGGGCACGAGCCGACGGGATGCGCGCACCACCGTCGCCGACATGCTCGACAGAGTGAAGCTCCCTTCGACCGTGATCGACCGATACCCGAAGGAGTTCTCCGGCGGCCAGCGGCAGCGCATCGCCATCGCCCGCGCCCTGGTGCGGCGACCACGGCTGATCGTCTGCGACGAGCCGGTGAGCGCGCTCGACCTCACGACGCAGGCGACGATCATCGACCTGTTCATCGAGCTGCAGCGCGACACGGGGGTTTCCTACCTGTTCGTCTCGCACGACCTCGGGGTGGTGCGCAGGATCTGCCACCGCGTGGCCGTGATGTACCGCGGGGAGATCGTGGAGACGGGCGACGGCGAGCAGGTCACGCGCGACCCTGAGCACCCGTACAGCAAGCGCCTGCTGATGGCGTCGCCGGTGGCGGACCCCGCTGGGCAGGCCGCTCGGCGTGCTGCCTGGCTGAAACTGCGCGAGCAGGCAGCGTGAGCGCCGCCGCCGGCAACGGGGCGCCGCGGGAGAGCAGAGGGTACGAGGGGTTCGGCGGCTTCGTCGCGGAGACGGCGAGCGCATCCACACCGTCCTGGCCGGCGCGCGTGCGTGCCAGAGACGGCGCGCCGAACGTGATCGTGGTGCTGCTCGACGACCTCGGATTCAGCGACCTCTCGCCGTTCGGCAGCGAGATCGCCACCCCGGCCGTGCAGGAGCTCGCCGAGACCGGTTACCGGTTCACGAACTACCACTCCACTCCGGTCTGTTCCCCTGCACGCGCAGCGCTGCTCACCGGGCTCAACCCGCATCGCGCGGGGTTCGCGTCCGTGGTGCACGCCGATCCCGGATTCCCCGGCTATGTGATGGAGATCGCGGACGACGTGCCGACCATCGCCGAGTCGTTCCGCGCATCCGGATATGCCACCTTCATGGTCGGCAAGTGGCACCTGACCACGGAGTCGAAGATGCACGACGGAGCGGACAAGGCGTCCTGGCCGCTGCAGCGCGGCTTCGATCGCTACTACGGCTCGATGGACGGCTTCACCACGCTGTTCCACCCGCACCGGCTGGTGAGCGACAACAGCCCGGTCACAGTCGACGAGTTCCCCGACGACTACTACCTGACCGACGACCTCACCGACCGCGCCATCGGGATGATCCGAGGGCTGCGCGCCAACGACGGCGACAAGCCGTTCTTCCTCTACTTCGCACACCACGCCGTGCACGGCCCGATCCAGGCGAAGGCCGCAGACATCGCGACGTATCGCGGCGCGTACGAGCGCGGCTGGGACCACATCCGGTCGGAGCGGTTCGCCAGGCAGGTGCGCGACGGGCTGTTCCCGCCGCACACGGTCCCAGCGCCGCGCAACGAGGAGCCGCTCGCCCCCGTGGCGGCGTGGGACGAGCTCAGCGACGAGCAGCGCGCGCTGTTCGCCCGCTACATGGAGGTCTACGCCGCGGCGGTCGACAACGTCGACCAGAATCTCGCGCGGCTGATGGATGCGCTGCGCGCGTCGGGCGAGTACGAGAACACGATCGTCGTCGTCGCCTCCGACAACGGAGGCACGGGCGAGGGCGGCCCAGAAGGCACCCGCAGCTACTTCAGCCAGTTCGTGCAGCTCGCCGGGCTCCCGGCAGACTGGGAGCGCGACGTGGACCGCGACCCGGAGCTGATCGGCGGTCCGCGCGTGTTCGCGCACTATCCGGCGGGATGGGCGTACGCGTCGAACACGCCGTTCCGTCTTTACAAGGGCGCGACGTACGAGGGCGGCATCCGCGTGCCCCTGGTGGTCTCCTGGCCGGCCGGGCTGCCGCGCGCTGCCGGAGACAGCGGTGTGCGGGACCAGTACACCTACGTCACCGACCTCGGTCAGACCCTGCTCTCGCTCGCCGGGGTCGCGCCGCTGTCCTCCCGCGCGGGTCTCACCGCCAAGGAGGTCGACGGCGTGCCGTTCGACAGCGTGCTGCTGGATGCGTCAGCGCCGGCGGTGCGCACCGAGCAGTACTCGGAGTTCGCCGGCAACCGCGCATTCGTCAGCGGCCGCTGGAAGATCGTCACCGACCACCACTGGGCCGATGCGTTCACCGACGCCGAGTGGCGGCTCTACGACCTCGACGCCGACCCCACCGAGCGTGTGGACCTGGCGGGGACGCATCCAGAGCTAGTCGCCGAGCTGGCCGAGCAGTGGCGTGCAGCGGGCTGGTGGAACACGGTGTTCCCGCTCGGGGACGACGGCTCGCTGTTCACCCAGCGGCCGTCGACGGAGCTGGAGCTCGAGCGGCCGGTGACGCTCTACCCAGGGACGCCGACGCTGGAGCGGTTCCGCGCGAGCAAGCTCACCAAGCTGCGCAGCTTCGACGTCGTCGTGCGCGCCGACCTCGCGTCGGGGGAGGGCACCCTTGTCGCCCACGGCGACCAGGGCGGCGGTTACGTGCTGCGCGTGTCGGACGGATCGTTGACGCTCGCATACAACGAGTACGGCAGGATGCACAGGGTCGCGGTGCCGCTCGTCGCCCTGGGCGGACAGGACGTGACGCTGCGCTTCGAGGCGCTGCCCGGCATCCGGTGGCTGATCGGCGTCGAAGCGGGCGGCGCGCGCGTCGCCTCGCTCGGCCCGGTCCTGCAGCTCGTGGGCATGGCGCCGTTCACCGGCATCAGCGTCGGCGTCGATCGCGGCGGCCCTGTCGACTGGGACGTGTACGAGCAGCGCGGGTCTTTCCCGTTCGGTGGCGCGCTGCGTTCTGTGCGCTACCTGCCGGGCGACAAGGCGGACGAGAACCCGGAGGTCATCGTGCCGATCGAGCGGGAGATCGCGCGCATCTACGAGTGAGCCCACCCAGCGAAACGGCCGCGACCCCCTCCGGAGTCGCGGCCGTTCCTGCATCCGCTCGGTTCACTGCATTCGTCAGTAGTGCAGCCACACCGACTTGGTCTCGGTGTACGCGTCGATCGCCCACGGGCCCATCTCGCGGCCCCAGCCGCTCGCCTTGTAGCCGCCCCACGGCGCCGCCATGTCGGGGATGGACGGCATGTTCACGAACACCGCACCGGCGCGGATGCCGTTGGCGAGCCGCTGCGAGGTGGCGATGTCCTTGGTCCAGACCGTCGCGGCCAGGCCGTACTCCGTGTCGTTGGCGCGGGCGATGATCGCGTCGAGCTCGTCCTCGTCCTCGTAGCTGGTGATCGAGAGCACTGGACCGAAGATCTCGTCGTGCATGATCGTCATCTCGTCGGTGACGCCGGCGAACACGGTCGGAGTGAAGAAGTAGCCGTCGCGGTCGGCGCGGACGCCTCCGGTGACAAGCTCCGCGCCCTGCTGCCTGCCGACCTCCACGAGGCGCTCCACGTGGCCGAGGTGCTTGGCGGAGACGAGCGGGCCGAGGTCGACGCCCTCCTCCATACCATTGCCGAGCCGCAGCCCTGCGACACCGCCGGCGAGCTTCTCGACGAACTCCGCCTCGCGCTTCTTGTCGACGTAGAACCGCGTGTACGCGGCGCAGACCTGCCCGGAGTTCAGGATGCTGCCGGCGATGTTTCCTCCGACCGCCGCGTCGATGTCGGCGTCCGCCGCGATGATCGACGGCGCCTTCCCTCCCAGCTCCAGCGTGAGGCGCTTGAGGTTGGAGTCCGCGCTCGCGCGGGTGATGATGCGGCCGACGGCGGTGGAGCCGGTGTACGACAGATGGTCCACATCCATGTGCTCGCTGAGCAGCGCGCCGGTCGCGCCGTCACCGGTCACCAGGTTGACCACGCCGCTCGGGATGCCGGCCTCCGCACAGAGCTCCACCAGACGGATGCTGGTGAGCGGGGTGACCTCGCTGGGCTTGATGACCACGGTGTTGCCGGTGGCGAGTGCGGGGGCGAGCTTCCAGGCGAGGATCATCAGCGGGAAGTTCCACGGCGTGACCAGCGCGTTCACGCCGACAGGCTCGCGGCGCGTGTAGTGCAGGGTGTCGGGGAACGACACAGGGTTGACGGTGCCCTGGATCTTGGTGACCCAGCCGGCGTAGTAGCGGAAGTGCTCTGCTGCTCCGGTGACGCTGACCATTTTGGAGATGCCGAGCGGCTGGCCCTGGTCGCGCGTCTCCAGGGCGGCGAGCTCGTCGTGATGCTCGTCGATCAGGTCGGCGAGACGGAACAGCAGCGCCGCACGCTGGATCGGCAGGAGCCCTGCCCACTCGGCCTTTCCGAGGGCGGCGCGGGCGGAGGCGACCGCCGCATCCACGTCGGCACGGGATGCGGTGCCGACCTCCTCGATGACCTGCTCCGTTGCGGGGTCGACGGTGGCGATGGCGCCGCCGGACGCTTCCGTCCACTCGCCGTCGATGAACAGTTTGGTGGCCACTTTCGTGCTCCTTTGCGTAGCCGGACGAGACGCGTGGCCGCCGCAGCTGGACGCCCACGCAAGCAGTATCCGTGCGGCGGACGCACGGTGTCTTGACCGGTGCGGCACGAGCGTTGTCGGTGAGCGAATGGTCGGCCGGGGGCCGTTCCCCCGCGTGCGCGTGGCGTGCGACCCTCGGGAGGACTCGAGGGAGAGGAACCGTGGTGGAGACAGTGGATGCGCACGGCCAGGTCGCGCAGGAGCGGGAGCGGGAGCGGGAGCGGTTCGCGCAGGCAGCTCGCAGCGTGATCGTCATCGGAGCGGGATCCGCCGGGTCTGTCGTCGCCAGGCGCCTGGCAGACGCCGGCGTCGCCGTGACCGTGCTCGAAGCGGGAGGGGAGGACACCAACCCGGCCATCCACGACCCCAGCAGGATGGGCGAGCTCTGGCACAGCGCGGACGACTGGGACTACTTCACCGTGCCGCAGGAGCACGCGGCAGGCCGCAGGCTGCACCTGCCGCGCGGCAAGGTGCTCGGCGGCTCGCACTCGCTCAACGCGATGATCTGGGTGCGCTGCGCCCCCGCCGACTTCGACCACTGGGCGTCGCTCGGCAACGACGGCTGGGCGTGGAGCGACGTGCTCCCCGTCTACCGGGCGATCGAGCGCTCCTCCGGTGGCGCATCCGAGCTGCGCGGTGCCGACGGGCTTCTCGACGTGACAGACGACTACCCTCTCGACCCCATCCAGCAGTCGATCGTCGACGCCGCGGTCGAAGAGGGGTTGGAGCGCAATCCGGACTACAACGGCGATCACCTCGACGGCGTCTCGCAGCAGCAGATCACCGTGCGAGACGGACGCAGGCTCAACACCTACCTCGCCTACCTCAAGCCGGCGCGCGACCGCGTCGACGTGCGCACGGGATGCTGGGTGCACCGCCTCCTGATCGCGGACGGGGACGACGGACTCCCGCGCGTGGTCGGCGTCGAGTTCGAGCGGAACGGCGAGGTGCAGGAGCTGCGCGCCGACGAGGTCGTGCTGTGCGCCGGCGCGCTGGACTCTCCGCGCATCCTGCTGCGCTCCGGCATCGGACCCGCAGGCGAGCTCGCTGCCGTCGGCATCGACTCCGTCGTCGACCTGCCGGGCGTGGGGAAGAACCTGCACGACCACCTGCTCTCCCCGGTGATCTTCACGACGGAGCGCGAGGTCGGCGCACCGAGGGAAGGCGTCTCGGTGACCCAGTCGCACCTGTTCTGGAAGTCCGACCCCGGCCTCGACGTGCCGGACACCCAGCCCATCCACTTCTCCGTGCCGATGTACCAGGACGGCATGACGGGACCGGCGGACGGGTTCAGCCTGATGGCCGGGATCGTCTCCCCGAAGGCGCGCGGCAGCGTGACCCTGTCCGGCCCAGGCGCGCACGACCCGCTGCTGATCGATCTGGATGCACTCGGTCACGCCGACGACGTGGCCTCCCTGGTCGCATCGGTGCGGCAGTGCCGCAGCATCGGCCGACGCCCGGCGCTCGCCGCCTGGGGCGCGACAGAGCTGTACCCTGGCCCCGACATCGGCGACGGCGACGACCTCGCCGACTACGTGCGGTCCACCGCCGTCACGTACCACCACCAGGTGGGGACGTGCGCGATGGGGGTGGATGCGCAGGCCGTGGTGAGCCCGCGGCTGCGCGTGCACGGGCTGAACGGCGTGCGCGTCGCCGACGCGTCGATCATGCCGCGGGTGACGACCGGGAACACGAACGCGCCGAGCGTGCTGATCGGGGAGAAGGCGGCGGCGTTCATTCTGTCGGGGGAATGACAGGAGAGACAGGAGTGGCGGGAGCGCGGAGCAGGCGCGGCACGACGGCCCAGGCGAGCACCCCTGCGATGGTGGCCGCGATGGCCACAGTGAGCGCCATCGCGATCGCCGTCGACCCGCCGAGCGAGGCGAACGGCCCGACGATCGGCCCGACCGTGAACGTGACGGTGCCGAGCACCGCCGCCGCTGTTCCCGCGCGCGCCGAGTGGGAGCCGAGGGCGAGCGTTGTGCCGTTCGGTCCGCCGACGCCGGCCGAGAACAGGAACAGCGCGAGCGAGGCGAGGATGCCGGGCAGCCCCCAGCCGAGCAGCACGGAGCAGAGCAGCAGCAGAGCGGCCGCCGCTGTCGCAAGCTGGCCGGTGAGGTACATCCGCGCCGGTCCGATTCGCCGGACGAGCAGGCGGCTGAGCTGCGCGCCGAGCAGATTGGCGAGTGCGTTGACGGCGAAGAACAGGCTGAAGAACTGCGGACTGAGGCCGTACTGGTCCTGCAGCACGAAGCTCGACATCGACAGGTAGGCGAAGAACGCGGCTCCACCGGCGGCGGCCGCGATCACGATCACGACGAACAGCCGGTCGCGCAGCAGTTCGCGCAGGTGGGTCGCCGTGGTCCGCAGACCGCCGCTGTGCCGCATCCCGGGCGGCAGCGACTCCGTCAGGCCGGTGAGGGCGATGACGAACAGGGCGAGGCCGATGCCGGTCAGCACCAGGAAGATCCCGCGCCAGCCCATCACCAGGGCGAGGGTGCCCCCGACGACCGGCGCGACGATCGGAGCGGATGCGCTGACCACTGCGAGCAGCGACAGCATCCGCGAGAGGTCGACGCCGCTGTACATGTCGCGTGCGACCGCCATCGTGATCACCAGCCCAGCCGACCCTGCGAGCCCCTGCAGCAGCCGGGCGACGAGCAGCACCTGGATGTTCGGGGCGAGCACGCAGGCGAGGGAGAACAGCGTGAACAGGGCGACGCCGATCAGCAGCGGCCGGCGTCGACCGTACCGGTCGCTGAGCGGCCCGGCGACGAGCTGGCCGATGCCGAGGCCGATCATGCAGACCGACATGGTCGCCTGGGCGAGCGCGTCGCTGGTGCCGAGAGAAGCGGCGAGCTGCGGCAGCTGCGGCAGATAGAGGTCCATCGACAGCGGCCCGAACGCCTCGAGCAGGCCGAGCACCAGGATGCTGCGGCGCACGCTCATCACCGGAATCACCGCCGTCTGCTGCGCGGCGGGCGACGGCGTGGTCACGCGACCGGTGTCGAAGCTGGAAGGCGCAGCGTGCGGCGCAGCCAGCTGTCCCTGGCGTCGAGGGCCGCTCTCGACACGATGGCGTCCGGCGAGAAGCCGGAGAAGCCGTGGTAGGCGCCGGACCAGACGTGGAGCTCCGCCTGGCCGCCCTCCGCCCAGATCCGGAGCGCGTACGCGATCGACTCGTCGCGGAACACCTCGGCGGCGCCGACCTCGATGTATGCGGGAGGCAGGCCGGACAGGGCGGCTGCCCGAGCGGGCGCGGAGTACGGCGACACCCGGTCGGTGAACCGGTCGGAGCCGAGGATCGCATCCCAGGCCGTGTCGTTGTTGTTGCGATCCCAGGCGCCGATGCCGTCGTACTGGCGGCTGGAGACGGTCTCGTTGCGGTCGTCGAGCATCGGGCAGTTGAGGAGCTGCCCGGCGAGCACGGGACCACCCCTGTCCCTGGCCATCAGGGCGACGGCGGCCGACAGGCCGCCTCCCGCGCTCGCCCCGGACACGATGATGCGCGCAGGGTCGACGCCCAGCTCTGCCGCGTTCGCCGCGAACCAGAGGAGGGCGGCGTAGCAGTCCTCCCCGGCTGCCGTGCCAGGGTGCTCGGGGGAGAGCCGGTACTCGACGGCGACGCCGACGGCGCCGTACTGCTCGGCCAGGTCGATCAGCTCGCCCGTGCCGAAGAACCGCGTGCCCAGCACCTGCCCTCCTCCGTGGATGCTCAGCACGCCTGGCGCATCCTGTGCCGGTCCGGCGGACGCCCGCTGCGGCCGGACGATGGTGATCTCCACGTCTGGCGCGCCATCAGGGCCGGGGACGACCCGATGCTCCGCCGTGACAGCGCGCCCGGCGACCTGCGCCTCGATCGGCGGGATGATCGTGGCGAAGTGCGCGCGGTTGGCGAGGATGGTGTCAGCCCGCAGCGGGATGCCTTCCACCAGCTCGAGGAACGCAGCGAGGCCCGGCTCGAGCGCGGGGTCGTACGGCACCGGGCGGATTGTGGAGTCGAGCGTCATTGCTGTCCCTTTCGTGCTGGCGGGGGGTGGTGGTGCGCGCTTTCGTGCTGGTGCGCGCTTTCGTGCTGGTGCGCGCTTTCGTGCTGGTGCGCGCTTTCGTGCTGGTGCGCGGTCAGCGGCCGAGGATGCGGCGCAGCCAGGAGAACCGGGAGGCGAGCGCCGCCCTGGTCAGCTCGCTGCCCGGCGCATACATGTCGAAGCCGTGGAATCCGCCTGACCAGACGTGCAGCTCCGCTTCGCCGCCGACCGCCCAGATGCGCGAGGCGTATTCCACGTCTTCGTCGCGGAACGGCTCGGCCGCGCCCACCTCGACGAACGCAGGCGGCAGGCCGCTCAGATCGGCGGCGCGGGTCGGCGCTGCGTAGGCTGGCGCCTCCGTGCTGTACGCGAGCTCTTCGCCCAGCACGCACTCCCAGGCGAGCAGATTGGCCTCGCGGGTCCAGGTGCCGATCCCCGCATACTGGTGGCTCGACACGGTGGTGTTGGTGTTGTCGATCATCGGGCAGAGCAGCAGCTGCCCTGCGATGGCAGGGCCCCTGCGGTCGCGCGCCATCAGGGCGACGGCGGCGGAGAACCCTCCACCGGCGCTGCCGCCCATCACGACGATCCTGTCCTGGTCGACGCCCAGCTCGGCGGCGTGCTCCGACAGCCAGGCGATGCCGGCATAGCAGTCCTCGACACCGGCGGGGAACGGATGCTCCGGAGCGAGCCGGTACTCGACGTTCACCGCGATCACGCCCAGCTCGGCCACCAGCTCGACCAGCCGCGCCGTCTCCCAGCTGCGGTGACCGACGATCATGCCGCCGCCGTGGATGTTGTAGAGCGCGGGAAGCGCTGCGCGGGTCGCGTCGTGGCCGCGCGGGGTGAGGACGGTGATCTCCAGGTCGGGGGCGCCCTCCGGGCCGGGGATGACGAGGTCGACGGCGTCGATCGGGAGGTCGCCGATGACCTCGGCGGCGCTCGGGAACAGGGTGTCCGCGCCCTCCCTGGAGAGGTGCAGGGTCTCCCTGCTGAGCGCGGGCTGCTGGTTCTGCGCCATGGCGTCGAGGACGGGGGCGATCTCCGGGTCGAACGGGACGCGGGTGACGGTGCTGGACTCTGCTGCGATGGTCATGCGTGCTCCTGGGGTGTGTGCTCTGCTGGATGGACGTGCCGGGGGTGCTTCGCCGTGCTCACGGGCCCTCGGGGTCGACGATGCCCTTGTCCGCCCAGAACGGTTCGACTGCGGCGCGCAGCCGGGCGGCGCCGACGCGCTCGACCAGGGCGACCGCATCCAGGTTCTGCTGCACCTGTTCGAGCCTGCTCGCGCCGAACAGCGTTGTCGTGGTGGCCGGGTGGGTGAGGGTGAACGCGACGGCGAGCTGCGCCGGCGTCGTGCCGAGCTCGTCGGCGACGGCGGAGAACGCGGGAACGTCGGCGACGATGCGCTCCCTGATCGCGCCGGGATCGCGGCCGACCTCACGGCCTGGCGTGACGTTGCCCGCCAGGATGCCGCCCTCCATCACATCGGACGCCTGCATGGTCAGCCCGTTGGCGAACAGCCGGGCGAACGGCTCGCCGTCCGGGATCGAGCGGCGCGCGACGCTGTACTTGAGCTGCGCGATCTGCGGGCCGGCGACCCCTTCCGCCGCTGCGATGTCGCTGAGCGACTGGATGTTCGCCGCCGACCAGTTGTTGACGCCCCACGCCCGGATCAGCTCGGCGTCGGCGAGTGCCGCCAGGTCGAGGACGATGTCGCGCAGGTCCAGGTCGTCGCGGCGCAGGTCGCCGAGGATCACCAGGTCGGCGTGCTCGCTGCCCACCCTGAGCAGCGCGTGCTCGAGCTGCGGGCGGAAGCCGCCGTCGCCGAACCCCTCCAGCCACAGCTTCTCCGACAGCAGGTAGTCCTCCCGCGGGATGCGCGCCGCCCGCACGATCGCGGAGAACAGCACGTCGGTGAACACCGGAGGCTGCATCCCGCGGAACCCGTACACGCCGACGTCGAACAGGTTGACACCGCTCTCGACGGCGAACGACACCATGTCGACCGCGTCGGCGAAGTCCATCCTGTCGTAGGTGTGCCAGGAGCCCAGAGACAGGACGGAGGCGTCGATGCCCGATGTGCCGATCGGGCGGCGGGGGATGGGGGCGGTGCTGGTGTCGCTGATGGTCACGGTGTCTCCTCGGTGGGGTTC
The DNA here is from genome assembly GCF_001428745.1 of Leifsonia sp. Root227. Taxonomy (GTDB): domain Bacteria; phylum Actinomycetota; class Actinomycetes; order Actinomycetales; family Microbacteriaceae; genus Leifsonia. The sequence goes on from NZ_LMIO01000002.1 coordinate 71,975, forward strand.
GATGCTGGTGCGCGCATCCACGGGGTCGCGCGTGCGCGGGTTCTGGCACCCATGTGCTCAGCCGATGCGCGGGTCGATGACCGCTTTGATCTCGCCGAGCGCGGCCATCGTCGCGACCTTCTGCGACGCCTCAGCCAGCCCGACCGGCGCGCTGAACAGCTCGTCCCACGGCAGCCTGTCGCCGAAGCTGCGGAAGAACTCGATGGCCCGGTAGTAGTCGGAGATGTCGCCGTTGAGCGAGCCGACGACGGTCAGCTCCTTGCCCATGATCGTGCTGAGCGACACGGGGTCGCCCGTCGGTCCTGTGCTGCCGACCACCACGAAGGTGCCGCGCTGCGCGGCCATCGCGACCGCTTCCGGTCCGACGCTCTGCGCGCCGGCGAGGTCGAGCACGAGGTCCGCGCCCTGGCCGTCCGTCAGGTCGAGCACACGCTGCACGGTCGCCTCGGAGCCACCTGCGATGTCGACGACGTGGTCGGCTCCGAAGCGCTGCGCCACGGCGAGCCGGTCGGCCGGTGCGCCGACCGTGACGACAGTGCCTGCGCCGGAGAGGTGCGCGACCGCCGTCGCGAAGATGCCGAGCGCGCCGGAGCCCTGAACGACGACCCGCGACCCTGGACGAACGCCGCCCGCCCGATGGAAGGCGCGCAGCACGGTCTTGGCAGCGCATCCCGCCATCGACGCCCAGGTGTCCTCCACCTCGTCCGGGATCAGCAGTTTGGCTGCGCCGGGCGTCACATAGGCGTAGTCGGCGAGACCGGCGGTCGCGAACGGGGGCACGTCGGACCGCTGCAGGAAGCCGTAGCCGCGCTTCGAGCAGGCGACAGGCTCGCGCAGGACGGTGCAGCCGAAGCACTCCCCGCAGGTGGACTCAGACCAGCCGATGCGGTCGCCGACGCTGAGCGCGCGACCGAGCGCATCCCTGGTGCCGGTGCCGACCGCGACGATCTCGCCCACCATCTCGTGCCCGAGGATCATCGGCAGCATGCCGGGGAAGGTCATCTTCCCTGACCAGATCTCGATGTCGGTGCCGCACAGCGTCGCACAGTGGATGCGCACGAGCGCCGCGCCAGGTTCGAGCGTGTCTGGCAGGGGCACGTCCTGCATGGTGAGCGGTTCGCCGTGCGCCGTGAGGACGGCGGCGCGGGTGCTGCGCGGGAGGGCGGGCGCGTCGGTCGCCGACGCGTCGGTCGTTGGTGCGGTGGTGGTGCCTGGATTCGCCATCGAAGTCTCCGTTCCGTTCGACGGAATCCGGTGGCCTCACTGCGCATCCGGTCGTCGATGTGGGTTATTCTACATACGTTGACCAAAATAGCGAGCCTCTCGAGGAGGAGAAGTGCAGCGACGCGACACCCCAGACCCCAGCGCAGACCTCGTTCTGCGCGGCGGGACCGTGCACACCCTCGACGAGGACGACACAACGGGCACGGCCATCGCCATCCGCCACGGCCGGGTGCTGCGCGTCGGAAGCGATGCGGAAGTGACCGCATCCATCGGCCGCCGCACCCGTGTGATCGAGCTCGACGGGCGCGCGGTGATCCCTGGCATCAACGACTCCCACCTGCACGCGACGTGGCTGGGCGCGATGTGGCCGGAGACGGTGTTCGGGGCGGCGGGGGCGGCGGTTTCCGGCTCGACGGGGGATGCGGGTGGCGATTCCGCTCCTGCTGCCCCGGAGTCCGCGGATTCCGACCCGCACGACACCTCCCGCTCCGCGCCTCTCGTCACCACGCGCGCCGAGCGCCGGGCGGCGATCCTCCGCGCGGGAGAGCTGATCGCCTCGCTCGGCATCACCAGCTACACCGAGCCGGGCATCGGCCCCGGCGAGGACGCAGGGGCGACGGGCTGTTTCGCCCAGGACGTGTTCGATGCATACGTCGAGCTCGAAGCGGAGCGCCTCCTCACCGCGCGGGTCAACGTGCTCGCGCTGTTCGGGGTGCTCGACGGCCCGAGCACCCTCCACGAGGTGACAGCGGGTCTGCGTTCCCTGGAGCGCGAGACCACCAGGCCGGCCTGGCTGCGCGTCGCCGGCGTCAAACTGTTCGCCGACGGCATCCCGCCGATGCACCAGGCGTGGACCAGGCACCGCTACCCCGATGGCACGTCCGGTGGTCTCCTGGTGGCCGGTCTCGACGCTGACGAGCGAGCGGACAACCTCCGCAGGATGATCCTCGAAGCCAATCGCCTCGGCTACCAGGTGGGCATCCACGCCACGGGAGACCGCACCATCGACACGGCCGTCTCCGCGGTCGAGGACGCCATGCGCGACAGCAGGATGGAGCTGCGGCACTACATCATCCACGGCGACCTGGTGACCCCTGGCGCCCTCTCCAGGATGGCCGCGCTCGGGATGGGCCTGAATGTGCAGCCTGGGATCGCGGTCGCGACCGCGTCCTGGCTGGCGGCGGTCCTGGGCGACGAGGTCGCCGCATCCGCGTGGCCGATCGCGGCGGCGACCCGGGCGGGCGTGTCGGTGTCGCTCAGCTCCGACGCCCCCATCCTCGCCCCGGACTGGCGTCAGGGCATCGCCGACGCCGCCGCCTGGCTCGGCGCACCTGCCAGCGGCCACGAGGCTGAGGTCGACCGGATGCGCGCCATGCTCCGCGGCTACACGGTCGCCCCGGCGCGTCAGGACGGCGCCGACCCGTGGAAGGGCACGCTCGAGCCCCGCAAGGTCGCCGACTTCTGCGTGCTCGAGACCGACCCGCTGCACGTCCCGGCCGCGGAGCTGCCGGCCGTCGGCGTGGACCTGACGGTCGTCGACGGCGAGCTCGTCTACGAGCGCCTGCCCACGTACTCGCGCTGACGCGCTGCGTTGCGCTGCGCTATCGGCCTCCGTCCGGAAGGCGAATCCGCGCGAACCGTCGCGAAGCTCCGTCCAGACGGAGATTCCGCGCGAACCGTCGCGAAGCTCCTTCCGGACGGAGGATGGTGCGGCGTGTCGCTCGCGATCTCCTTCGGACGGACCGCGCGCCGTCAGACCAGCAGCTGGCCGCCGTCGACCGCCAGGCTCGTCCCGGTGATGTGCGCCGCTCCCTGGCCGGCCAGGAAGAGGACGGCCGGGGCGATGTCGTCCACGTCCGCGAGCTTTCCGAGCGGGATGCGCGCCGCCCAGGCCGCGCGCTCGGGCGACCCTTCCGGCATACCGAGCTGCAGCATCGGGGTGAGTACCGGCCCTGGCGCGACGGCGTTGACGCGGATGCCGGCCGGCGCGAGTTCGATGGCCGCCCAGCGGGTGATCGAGTCGACCGCCGCCTTGCTGGATTCGTACGCGCCCATCCCCGGCGTCGGCTGGCGTCCTCCGATGGAGGAGATGTTGACGATCGCGCCGCGGGTCCCCGCCGCGGTCATCTGGCGGGCGACTGCCTGCGTCACGGCGAACGTGCCGAGGATGTTGACGCGCACGATCGCGTCGTATGCGGCGACGCTGAGGTCGGTGAGGCGTCCGTGCACCGACAGGATGCCCGCGTTGTTGACGAGCACGTCGATCGGGCCGTGGTCGGCGGCGATCTCCTCGACCGCCGCGGCCACGGCGGCCTCGTCTGTGATGTCGGCGGCGATGGCGGATGCGCCGATCTCGCTCGCGACGCGGGCGACGGTGTCGGCGTCGACATCGGCGAGGACGACACGGTCGCCGTTCTCGATGAACGCCTCGGCGATGCCGCGGCCGATGCCGCCGCCTCCACCGGTGATGAGCACAGTGCGGGTTTCGGTCACGGATCTCTCCCTCTCAGGCATCGCGCCACCATGTCATGACGCCGACTGCAGTTATATTATACAAACGTAGAAAAAAGCGAAGCTGCTTCAGGAGGCCAGTCGTGTCATTCACCGGAACCGTCCCCACCCGCGCACTCGGCCCAGGCGGCCCCGAGGTGCCCGTCTTCGCACTCGGGTCGTGGAACACCTGGGACAGGATGGAGTTCGACGACGCGGTCTCGCTCATCCGGCGCGCGCACGAGGTCGGGGCAGCGTTCTTCGACGTCGCGCACTACAACATGGGCCCGCACGCGGAGAACGCGAAGACCGACCTGATCTTCGGCGAGGCTGTGCGTGCATCCGGTCTCGGCCGCGACGAGTACCTTCTCTGCGGCAAGCTCTGGCTGTGGGAGTATCCGCAGACGACGTTCGCCGACCAGATGCGGACCTCGCTCGACCGCATCGGCGTCGACAAAGCCGACCTGGTCGTCGTCGGCGACTATTTCGGCGAGGTGGATGTGCGCTCCATCGTCACCGATGTCGCCGCCGAGATCGCGGCAGGGCGCTTCGACGCCTGGGGCGTCAACAACTGGGCGATCGACGATGTGCGACTCGCCATCGCGTTCGCGCACGAGAGCGGACTGACCCCTCCGACCTTCGCGCAGCTCAAGTACGGGCTGGTCCGCCGCACGATGGCGGAGGGCTCGTACTACGGCGATCTGTTCCGCTCCGGCGCGCTCGCGCTGCAGGCGTCGGACGTGTTCGAGGGCGGTATCCTCGCCGGAAAGCTCGCGCCGTCCCGCAAGATCGGCGCGGACGTCGGCGGCATCCGGGAGCGGATCGTGGCTGCGTACCCGCGCGTGCTGCAGATCGCGGACGGCTTCGGCGCGACCCCGACACAACTCGGTCTCGCGTTCGTGCTCGCGCACCCCGCGACGGCCAATGTCCTCTTCGGTGTCAGCCGTGCCGACCAGCTGGAAGACAACCTCGGCGCGCTGGCCATGCTCGACCGGGTGGGGGTGGACGCGCTTCGTGCGGCGACAGAGGAACTGTGGCTTGACCGCGAGGTGAACGCGGACGGCACGTGGAGCATCTGATGCGTGTGATGCGTCTGGTGCGTCTGATGCGTCTGGTGCGTCTGATGCGTCTGGTGCCTCTGATGCTGGTGGGGTAGCGCGAGGCGGATCGCCGGGCGTCGAGGCAGGCGTTGGGGCCTGGCGGATGTGTCACTCCGCCAGGTACGCCACCGCCGCCTCCCGGAACTCGGCGCTGTCCAGCGCGCCTCTGTGGTCGCCAGGCACACGCACGATGCTCGCCCCCGGCACGGCGGCGACGAGCTGCTCGATGCCGCCCGACATGGGATCCTCCGAACCGGCGACGAACAGGGTCGGCACGTCCGGCGCGCCGTCCTGGGGTGAGAACGGTTCAGAGCCGAGTCCGGCGATGAGTGCCACGAGGGACGCGGTGTCCCTGCCAAGCGCGGACACCATGCCCGCCATCATCCCGGTCAGCGGGTCGATGGTCGCGCCCGCCTCCGCCCCCGCCCCTGTCGCCAGGAGGAGCGCATCCACATCCACTGCCGCGAACGGCTCGAACGGGCTCAGGCCGCCCAGCACCATGCGGCGCACCCGGTCCCCGGATGCGGAGGGCAGCTCCCAGGCGAGGCGCGCGCCGAGCGAGTACGCGACCACATCCACCTGGTCGACGCCGAGCGTGTCGATGGCGGCGACGATGGTGTCGACCACCGCCGTCGTGGTGGCGGATTCGGCGGCGACCGCCGGGGAGGCGCCGTGGCCGGGGAGATCGACGAGGTGGCTGGTGCGGCCGGCGTCGGCGAGCGCCTGGGGCCAGCCGGTCGCCGCGAAGTCCTCGTGTCCGCTCGATGCGAAGCCGTGCAGGAGCACCACAGGGGGCAGGGACGCGCCTGGCGCGACGATGGTCTGAATGCTGAGGGGAGGGGTGGGCATGTTGGTCTCCTTCGACGACTACCTGTTTTTCTATGTTAGTAGAAAATAAACGTCAACGTCTGTAGAGTCAGGTCATCTCCACTCAGACATCGCCGTCCGGAGGTCATCGCAATGGAAGGCCAGCGGCGGCGCCACGACAGAAAGAGCGTGACAAGTGACCTCAACCCGTGCAGCAACGCCAGAAGCGATCGTGGACATCGCCATCGGTTTCATGGGCGCGAAGCAGCTCTTCGCCGCCAGTCGCGTCGGCCTGTTCACCGCCCTCGCGGACGGCCCCCTCGACGTGGCGGGTCTCGCAGCGGCGACCACGGTCTCCGAGCAGCAGATCCGCGTGCTCGCTGACAGCATGGCGGCCCAGGGCCTCCTCACCAGGACGGATGGGCGCTACGAGCTCACCCAGGATGCAGCCGCCTACCTCACCGGCGATCGCGCGGACATCGACCTCGCCCCGTTCCTCGCCTTCCTCAACGCGACCAGCTACCCGCAGTGGCTCGGCTACGACTCGACCGTCGACACCAACGACGCAGGCGTCCTCGACCTCGACGACGCAGGCTGGGGAGCGTTCCTCGACGGCGTCATGACATACAACGAGCTGCACGCGGCGATGCTCGTGCGCCACTTCGACTTCGCGCCATACCGCAACGCGCTCGACCTCGGCGGTCTCAGCCCGGCGTTCGCCGCTCAGGCGATGCGCGCGAACCCCGACCTGCGAATGCGTTTCGTGTTCGACCAGCAGTCGGTGCCGTCCGTGCAGGCGGCCGTGGATGCGGCGGGGCTCGCCGACCGCTCTGTGGTCGAGGGCGCGGAGACGGCGACGGCGGAGCCGGGAGGGGAACACGACCTCGTGCTCGTCAATCACGTGATCCACCGCTTCAGCGACGCGGAGAACCGCGCGATTCTGCAGCACGCCCGGGCCGCAGCCGCGCCCGGGGCGACCCTGGTGGTGCTCGACTTCTTCCTCGACGACGACCAGGAGCAGCGCAAGATCGACGCCCTGCACGCCGGCGAGTACTACAACATCGACGGAACGGTCGTCTACCAGGAGTCCGTGGTGCGCGAGTGGCTCGCGGCAGCGGGCTGGACACCGCGCGGCACGATCGCCCTCCCCGGCAGCCCGCGCATCCTGGTCGCCGACGCCGCCTGACCCCGCGCGGCCGGTAGCCTGACGGGGTGACGGAGACGCGGGCCCAGGAGGTCGGTGCTGGCGTGCACGCGGTTCGCGTGCCGATGGCGCCTGGCGGTCTCCCGTACAGCCTGTGCTACCTGGTCGAGGACGCGAGCGGGCGCATCCACGTGGTCGACCCTGGCTCTGCAGGCGCTGGCAATCTCGCCTGGCTCACCGAAGCCCTGCAGGGCATCGGCCACGGGATGCGGACGGTCGCCTCGATCGTCGTGACCCACCTGCACCCCGACCACCTCGGCCTCGCGTTCGACCTGAGCGCTGCCGCCGGAGCGCCCATCCTGCTGCACGAGCGGGAACGGAATGCGCTGCTCGGGGCCGGGGCCGGGGCCGGGAACGGGGACGGGGACGGGGACGGGGGCTGGCCCACCGCGCCTGACCCTGCCGCGCGGCTCGACGGCTGGGGCATCCCGGACGAACGGCGGCAGGAGCTGTTCGCGGCGATGGCCAGACCAGCGGTGTCGGCCGCGGTGCCGGACGGGGCCGCCGAGCGGATCGTCGGCGTCGCAGACGGCGACCTGCTCCCGGTCCCCGGACGCAGCATCCGGGTGCTGTGGACACCGGGGCACACGGCCGGCCATCTGTGCCTCGACGACGCCGATAACGGGATGCTCTTCACCGGCGACCACGTGCTGCCCACGGTCAACCCTGGCATCGGGCTCGGCGCCGGGTTCACCAGGAACCCGATCGCCGACTACCTCGAATCGCTCGAACGCGTCGCTGCTCTCGGCGATCGCACGGTGGCTCCCGGCCACGAACGGGTGTTCGGCGCGCTGGGGGAGCGCTGCGACGAGCTGTCGCGGCACCACCTGCGACGGACGCGGGAAGTGGTGGCGCGGCTGGCGAAGGGCGACGAGCCCAGTGTGTGGCAGATCGCGCGATCCCTGACCTGGACGGGCGGCTGGGAGGGCCTCGGCGGCTTCACCCTCCTGTCCGCGCTCGCGCAGACCGCGATGCACGCGGAGTTCGCGCGTTCCGCTGACGCACGGCGATACGTGGGCGCCGGGTAGTCGCTCGCGGTACAGGGGCGCGTCGGCTAGCCGCGTCACGCTCGCGCCGCGCTCTGCGCCGCGGCGCCTCGCTCCGTCGCGGACGTCAGGCGGTCGTGATCCGGTCGAAGAACGCGTCGAGCTGAGCCTCCAGCAGGGCGGGGGTCGACAACTCCGGGGCGATCAAGCTCATCACGTTCGCGCCGACGTTGATGAGGACGATCTCATCGACCAGCTGCTCGTCGGGGGTGGGCGTGACGATGTCGCCGTCCGCCCTGCCCTGCTCGATGTACGTGCGCAGGCCACTGCGCCAGCTGGTCAGGTGGGAGAGGTACGCCTGGTGCAGGTCGTCGTTCGACATCGCCCGCTCCCAGAAACTCAGGAGGACGCGGCCGGCGACGATCGCCTCCTCGGTGAGCGGCGCTGACGCGTACACGATCGCGCGGAGGGCGGCGAGGCCGGTGGCGTCGCCGACGGCAGAGGCCACCCCCTCGCTCATCATGCCGAGGGCGCGGTCGTACGTGCCCTGGATGATCTCGTCCTTGCCGGGGAAGTAGTGCTTCAGCGCGCCGTTGGCGAAACCGGCCTCGCTGGCGATCTCCCGCATCGTCGCCGCCTCGAGGCCGCCTTTGACGATCAGCGCCCAGGTCACGTCGATGATGTCGGAACGGCGCTGATCGTGGTCGATCACCTTGGGCATACGGCTCCCCTCGAAAACGCGCTGCGACTCGGCCCCGATGGCGTCGTCGGCACGAACAGCAGCGTTGTCAACAAGTGTAGGGTAACCGCCCTCCCACACGGCGGAAGCGGGGGTCAGTTGCGCGAGAAGACCTGCTCACCCCCGAAATACGTCTGCTCGACGGTGACCAGGTGCAGCTCATCGGCCGGAATCCCGAACGGATCCCGGTCGAGCACCACGAAGTCGGCGGACTTGCCCGGCTCTATCGAGCCTGTGACGGCTCCGAGGCCCATCGCCGTCGCGCCGTTCACGGTGAACACCTCGATCGCCTCCGCGAGCGTGATGGCCTGCTCGATCCCGAGCACACCGTCGCGCTGCCCGGACGGGTCTGCGCGCGTCACGAGCCCTTCGATGCCCTCCCAGGCGTTCGGCGTCTCGCTCACCGGCCAGTCGGAGCCTCCGGCGACGAGGGCGCCGGAGTCGATCAGTGCGCGGTTCGGCTGCAGCCCTGCGACCTCGTCCGCTGGACGAACGGTGCTCAGCGCGTCCGCGATCACGCCGGGGAACCACAGGAAGGGCGAGATGTCGGCGGACACCTCGAGCTGCGCGAATCGCGGCAGGTCGCTCTCGGCGATGAACTGTCCGTGCGCGATCTGGTAGAGCGGGGCGGCGTGGCCCTCCGCGCGCACGGTCTCGACCGCATCCAGGACCATGCGCACAGCGGCGTCGCCCGAGCAGTGGATCTTGGCGGAGATGCCCTGCGCCGCGGTGCGGCGCAGCCAGTCGAGCAGCTCGTCAGCAGGCATCGTGGTCGTGCCGTGGAAGTGTGCGCCGTGTGCGTCGGACGGCAGGTACGGCTCCAGGAAGGCGCCGCTGTGGGCCGGCGGCGTTCCATCCAGGAAGATCTTGATGAAGTCCGGTCGGTGATGCTCGCCGGTGAGCTCAGCGCGGTGCGCGATCAGCGCATCCCCGAGCTCGGCGTATCCGAAGATCTGATCGTTGACGGTCATCGAGGACACGACCCACGCGCGCAGCTCACCCCGGTCGTCGAGAGCCTTCAGCGCCCGCATCTGGTCGAGCGAGATCGCCGCATCCTGGAACGCCGTGATCCCGTAGGAGTGCACGATGCCGATGGCGTGCGCAGAGGACTGCTCCTGCTGCGCGGCGGTCAGTGCGACGGCAGGCCTGGCGACGTCCTCCACGAGCAGGCCGGCCGCTTCGAGCAGCACGCCGCTCGGCTCGCCCGTCTCCGGGTCGCGCATGATGACGCCGCGCTCCGGGTCTGGAGTGGCTGCGTCGATCCCGGCGAGTTCGAGCGCCCGCGAGCTCGCCCAGCGGTTGTGGTGGCTGTCGTCGGTGAGGAGCACGGGACGTCCCCCTGCTGCTTCGTCGAGCCCGCGCCGCGCCTGGGCGTGCCCGAGCAGGTCGAGGAGTCCCGTGCCCCAGCTGCTGCCGACGATCCACTCGTCTGGACCCTTCGTCGCGGCGTACGCGCGCACCGCGGAGAGGATCTCGTCGTAGCTCGCGGTGTTCGAGAAGGTCAGCTCGAACAGCGCGGCCCGCCCGGCGTGGGAGTGGTGGTTGTGCACGTCGACGAGGCCAGGCATGACGAACGCTCCGTGGAGGTCGAGCACGGTGGTCGACGGACCGCGAAGCGCGGCGACCTCGTCCGACGAACCGACCACGACGATGCGTCCTCCGCGCACCGCGAAGGCTTCAGCGTGCGAGCGCTCGCCGTCCACCGTGTAGACGGCGGCGTTCGTGACGAGAAGGTCGGCCGCCCCGTCGACGTTGCTCATCGCGTCGTGCCCGCAGCGTCGGCAGAGCCGCCCGCGGAGTCGGCGCCCGCACCCGAGGCGCCCTCTGTCGCGCCGGCGGCCGGGTCGTACGGCTCCGGATGCACGGTGTTACTCAGCAGCCGCCCGTACGCCCCGAAGGTGAAGTGCGTCGGCACCTCGCCCGACTCGTCGAGCCCGAACAGCACGCCGTGCGACCGGATCGAACGCACGTTGCGGTGGTCGGCGATGGTCACCGACGCGCACGGGATGACCTTCTCGCGCCAGGTGAACACGTAGATGCCCGGCCGGATCTGCCAGACCGAGTTCTCGTCGGTGTCCGCCAGCCCCTTCTCCGGCCCCGCGAGGCACTGCCAGGTGTACCACTGGGGGCTCAGGTAGACGTGCTCGTATGCGTGCTGGCTGCTGTACACCCACATCACGCGGCGGCCGATCAGGGCCGTCGTCGGGGCGGGCTCGGCTCCTGTCGTCTCGATCCCGTCGATCAGGGACGGAACGAACAGCTGACGCACGGCTGTGGTGCCGGGGAACTGGTCGCCGATGCCCTGGATGACCGACAGCGCGCGTCCGTTGGTCAGGTCGAGGACGAGCGATACGGCCTCGTCCGGCTGATGCTGGTGGTGGAACTGCGCGAAGTACAGCCCGGTGTCGACCTCGAACGCCTCGTACGGATCGGTGCCGGAGGACGCGGGGATCGCGTCCGCCGGTCCAGGCTGGTACTCCCACTCGACGCTGTCCGCGCCGAACCGGTGCACGATCCGCGTGCCACGCTCGTCGACGAGTGTGACGGTGCGTCCGGCGAGGTCCCCGCTCGGCTCTGCCTTGTTGGCGTCGAACCCCGGGGCGAGCCCGTCGAGTGGCAGCCAGGTGGAGGTGTCCGACAGGGTGAGTGCGCTCATGATGTCTCCGTTTCGATGTGGCGAGTGAAGCGTGTGAAGTGAGTGAGGTCGGTCCGCGGTCAGTGCTCGCAGCTGCACGCGGCGCCGCCACCGCAGCAGGAGGCGGCAGCAGCACCGTCCGGCAGATCGAGCGCCGGGTTGCGGTCGAGGAAGCCGTACGGCTTGAACAGGAAGCCCGAGTAGTCGACCGGCATGATCGGCCAGTCTTCCGGGCGCGGGATATGGGTTGGACCGAACACGTGCCAGAGCACGATGTCAGCGTCTTCCAGCGAGCGGTCGGCAGCGGTCCAGGCCGGCAAGCCGGCGCCGCCGGCGTGCGCGTTCGGGTAGTCGCCGGCGGGGAAGCGCTCTGCAGGGTCGAACGCCGTCGCCCACAGGTGCTTCGTGGCGAACGTCGCCCGCCCGTAGACGGTCGATTCCGGCTGCGCCATCAGCGTCGCCCCCGGTTGCGGGATGAGGTGGTACGCCGTCGGCTTGCCGACCAGGTTGCGCCGCTCTGCGCTGGTGATCTCCCACACCCGCGACGACGCCGTGTTCGCCAGGCGGGCCGCATCCCGTTCGCTCCGGATGGGCGTGGTGCTCCAGGTGAACGCGTTGCCGTATGGGTTGTCCTCGCCGATCGGGATGCCGACCACATCCACTTCGGAGAGCGAGTTGCGCTCACCGTCGATGGCGACGTCGAGCCTGGCGCAGAACAGGTGCTGGTGCACGGGGGCGAACAGTCCTGGCGCTATCTCGGTGGCGTGAGGGTCGTCAGAGCCGGGGATGCCGGCCCCCGCGAACACGATGCCGGTCGCCTTCGCCTCCACCTGGATGGTGCCGTCGAGGTAGAAGTACCAGAAGAAGCCGTAGTCATAGTTGCCGATGGTGGAGAAGTAGGAGACGACGAGCCTGCGCGAACGTCGTACCTCTGCCTTGCCGTTCAGATCGGTGTGCTTCCAGAGCACGCCGTAGTCCTCTTCGTGCATGCAGACGACCTGCGGGATGGTCATCGGGTTGCCGTGGTCGTCTGCCACGACGCCGTCGAAGTAGTGGATGACGCCGAGACAGTCGCAGCCCAGCGTCAGGCTGTTGGCGTTCTTGCCGAGCAGGTACTCTCCGGCGTCGAAGTAGCTGATCCAGAAGCGCGTCGGCGTCGTGTCGCCGTACGGCACCACCATCTCCGGTACGGAAGCGCGCGAGAGCACCGGCCTGTGCTCGTCGCCGTCGCGGAAGCTCACCTGATTGAGCACGAGCCCTTCTCGGGCGTTGAACCCGACGCGGAACCTCCAGTTCTCCCACTCGACGGACTGCCCGTCGACATGGAAGCTCGGGCCGTCCGGCTGGGTGATCTCGATCGGCTTGAGCGAGGTGCGCGCTGGTCCGACCGTCGCAGCGTCGTAGTTGCCGTCCAGAGCGGGGACGGGCACATCGCCGTCGTCCTCGACCCGGATGACCTCGCCCTTCGTGAGGTCGATGTGCACGATGAGCCCCTCGACGGGGTGCGACCACGGCGAGTCCTCCTGGCTCGACCGCAGGAACGTGAGCGACCGGATGGCGCGCCTGCCCGCCTCGTCCGCCCTGTTGAAGAACCCCGGCGCGAGCGGCGCGCAGAACGCCAGCTCGATGCGATCGGCCAGCCCGCGGCGCGTCATGGCCGCCTGCCACTCCGGCGAGGCCTTCGCGATCCGTTCTGCGGCCTCGTACTCCTCGAGGAGGTACTGCGGCTGGCCGTACGGCGCGTCCGCCGTCGCCAGTGGCGTGTGGCTCACCAGCTCGGACGTCGTGACGGAGACCACGGCCTCCGCTGACGCCCCGGTTGCGGTGTCGAGCAGCACGAACAGGATGCGCCGCTCGATCGCATCCCCTGGCTGGAAGGCGGCGACGGCCTCCTTCGACGGCTCGACCGGCAGGACGGACGGGAACCGCGTGTCTGGGCCGATCAACCCTGCCGCATCGAGGACGTCGCGACCGCGCGAGAGCTCGGCGGCGGTCAGCGGGTCTAGAGGGTGTGCGACAGCGGTGGGTGCGGTCGAGGTGCTGGTGTGGTGGTGCGCGGACATGGACATCCTTCTCGTGGTGGTCTGTTCAGTATCGAAGCCGTACTCCATCCTGCGGAATGGGGCGCTGGACGATGTTCCCTTTGAGTCAAGTTGTGTGCAGTTGAAGCCAAGGCCAACCTGTGGAGGAAACGGGAACATCGCAGTAGCCGTGGCGAATCCCGTGCCGCGCCGACCGAGGAGTACCTCCCGTGACCTCCACAGAACAGGCAGACGACGTCGTCGCCCTGACACCGACCACGCGTCCGAGGCGCCTCGGAGTCCCCGCCGTCACGTTCATGATCATCGCGGCGTCCGCGCCGCTCACCGTGCTCGCCGGCGGCGTCACCACCACGTTCGCCGTCACAGGGGTGACCGGCGTGCCGCTCTCGTTCCTGATCCTCGGTGTGACGCTCGCGATCTTCGCTGTCGGCTACGCGGCGATGAGCCGGTTCGTCACCAATGCGGGAGCGTTCTACTCCTACGTCGCGCGCGGCATCTCCCGCCCGGCGGGCGTGGGCGTCTCGATCGTGGCCTTGGTGTCGTACAACGCGATGCAGATCGGCGTCTACGGACTGTTCGGCTTCCAGGTCTCGTCCCTGCTGAACGCGAAGTTCGGCTGGGATGTGCCGTGGTGGGTGCCGATCATCGTCTGCATCGCGCTGATCGCCGTGCTTGGCGTGAACCGCGTCGACCTCTCGGCGAAGGTGCTCGGCGTGCTGGTCGCCCTCGAGTTCGTCGTGGTCATCGTCTACGACGTCGCCGCCTTCATCGTCGCGCCGGAGGGTGTGAGCGGCGAAGCGCTCAGCCCGTCGAGCCTGTTCGTCACCGGCATCGGCGCCGTGTTCGCGTTCGGCATCGCCGCCTTCATGGGCTTCGAATCCGCCGCGATCTACGGCGAGGAGTCCAAAGACCCGAAGCGCACGATCGCCAGGGCGACGTATACCGCTGTCGGCATCATCGCTCTGTTCTACGCGCTGTCGTCGTGGGCGATGACGGTGGGCTCCGGCCCGAGCACGGTCATCGCCGACGCCACCAAGCAGGGCCCGGACCTCATCTTCACCTTCCTGTCCACGAACGTCGGCGTGGTCGTCAGCGACATCGCCCAGCTCCTCTTCGTGACCAGCCTGTTCGCCTCTCTCGTCAGCTTCCACAACGCCGTCGCCCGCTACTTCTTCTCGCTGGGCCGCGAGGGCGTGCTGCCCGGCTGGCTGTCCAGGGTTCGGGCGCGCAGCGGGGCGCCGTGGGCAGGCTCGGTGACCCAGACGGTGCTCGCCGTCGTCGTGATCGCCGTGTTCGCCATCGCGAGCGTCGGCTGGGTGCCTCCCGAGGGCGCACCGGCCGCGCTGTTCCCCGTGCTGACCCTGTTCTCCTGGCTGACCAACAGCGGCGCGATGGGGCTGGTGCTGCTGATGGCGATCGTCTCCGTCGCTGTGATCGGCTTCTTCCTGCGCGACGGCCGCGGCGTCGGCGTCTGGCAGCGGCTCGTCGCCCCGATCGTCTCCGGAGTCGCCCTGCTGGTGGTGTTCGTGCTGATCCTGGTGAACTTCAATGTGCTGCTCACCAGCGACCCGACGGCCCCTCCGACGGCGACCACCTTCATCCTGCCCGCCATCGTGATCGTGCCTGGCATCCTCGGCATCGTCTGGGGCGTCGTCCTCAAGAAGCGCAACCCCCGCGTGTATGCGCAGATCGGCCACGGCACGGAGGAAGCAGGAGCCCCCGAGCTGGGCCAGGAAGACTGAGCGACGAGGACCTGGCACAGCAGATGGAGCTCCAGCTCGACGGCCGCGGCGTGCTCGTGACGGGCGCGGCCAGCGGCATCGGCCGGGCGTGCGCGTTCGCGTTCGCCGCGGAGGGCGCACGGGTCGCGCTGCTCGACAGGGATGCGCGGGGGCTGGCGTCCGCGGAGGCCGAGCTGCGCGCATCCGGTGCTGCGGCGGTCGCGATCCAGGTCGACGTCACCGACGAGGCGTCCGTGTCCTCCGCTGTCACGGCTGCGTCCACCGCACTGGGCACAGTGGATGCGGTGATCGCGTGCGCGGGCATCTCCGGTCCGTTCGGTTCCCCCGTCGACGAGATCGCGCTGGCGGACTGGAACGCGGTGCTCGCCGTCAACGTCACAGGGCCGTTCCTGATCGTCAAGCACGCGCTGCCGCACCTGCGGTCGGCCGAGGCGCCGTCCATCGTGCTGCTCGCGTCCGATTCGAGCTTCGTCGCCGCGCCGGGGATGGTGCCGTACAACGCATCCAAGGGGGCGGTGCTGCAGCTCATGCGGGCGCTGTCCGTCGACCTCGCCGCGGACGACGTGCGGGTCAACGCCGTGTGCCCGTCGATCGTCGACACCCCGATGGCGCGTGCCGATCTCGGCGTGCAGCCTGGCGGGTTCGCGGACGCGGAGTTCCGCGTGCAGAGCCCAGCCGAGGTCGCCAGGCACGTGCTCTACCTCGCGTCGCCGGTGTCCCGGCCGGTGAACGGGCACGCACTCGTCTCCGACTTCGGGTATCTGGCGCGTTCGTCCTTCCCCGCGTGATGCGCGCGGGGCCGACAACCAACAGAGAGCAGGCAGCCGTGCCACTGAGCCGAGCATCCGTCGACGGCAAGGTCGTCGTCATCACTGGGGGAGGGACCGGCATCGGCGCCGCGACCGCCCGCCGCTACGCAGCGGAGGGTGCGCACGTCGTGCTGGTCGGACGGCGACAGGGACCGCTCGACGCCGTGGCCGCCGAGACCGGCGGTGTCGCCGTCGTCGCCGACGCGAGCGCGCGCGAGGACGCGGAAGCGGTGGTGCGCAGAGTCGTGACAGAGCTCGGCCGCATCGACGTGGTGGTCGCGAACGCCGGCGGCCACGGGGTGGGGACGGTCGACGAGACCGACGACGCCGCGTGGGAGCTTTCGTTCCGCACGAACGTCACCACGGCGTTCGTGCTCGCCAGGGCTGCTCTGCCGCAGCTCGTCGAGTCGCACGGGCAGATCGTGATCGTGTCGTCGCTCGCCGGGCTGTTCGCCGGTCCAGGCGTCGCCGGCTACACGGTCGGCAAGCACGCGCTGATCGGGCTCACGCGCTCGCTCGCCCGCGACTACGGCCGCTACGGCGTGCGGGTCAATGCGGTCTGCCCCGGCTGGGTGCAGACGCCGATGGCCGACGAGGAGATGGACGATTTCGCTCGCGCTGCCGGGCTGGCGAGCCGCGAGGACGGCTACCGCATCGTGACGGCCGCCGTTCCGCTGGCTCGTCCCGCCCAGCCGGACGAGATCGCCTCGGTGATCCGCTTCCTCGGCTCAGCAGAGTCCTCGTACGTGACGGGCGCTACCATCGTCGCGGACGGCGGAGCCCACATCGTCGACGTCCCCACCATCCCGCTCGACGCCTGACCCGCCCGTCCGCGAGGAGAGGTCAGGGGGCGCCGAGGTATGCGCGGTGCAGGACCTCGGGGGAGGACTGCAGGGCAGCCGCGGTGCCCGCGTACGTGACGCGGCCACCCGCGACGACGAGCGCGTCGGTGGCGACGCCGAGGGCGAGGTGCGTGAACTGCTCCACCAGCAGCACGCCGACCCCGGATTCGCTGAACTGCTTGATCATCGGAAGCAGCCGCATGAACACCACCGGGGCGAGCCCGAGCGACATCTCGTCGATCAGCAGGAACCGCGGCTTGGATGCGAACGCACGCGCCAGCACCACCATCTGCTGCTCGCCGCCGGACAGGAGGCCTGATGCGCTCGTCCGCCGCTTCTCCAGCTCTGGGAATTGGGCGAGCGCCTCGTCGACGCCCTCCTGCGTGCCGGCGGTGAGCCGGATGTTCTCCTGCACCGTCAGCGACGGGAAGATCGCGCGCCCCTGCTCGATGTGCACGATGCCGCGCCGTGCGCGCTGCACCCTCGACAGCTTGGCGATCGACTCGCCGTCAACGCTGATCGTCCCTCCGCTCGGCGCGACGATCCCGGAGATCGACTCGAGCAGACTGGTCTTCCCGGCGCCGTTCGGGCCGACGAGCGCGGTGATCCGCCCCGGCTCCACGGCGAGGCTGACCTCGCTGATGACGGGACCGGCGCCCCGGCTGACCGTGACCGATTCCAGGACGAGCGCGTTCACAGCATCTCCGTTTCACCCATGTACGCCTTCATGACAGCGGGGTCGGCGAGCACCTCCGCCTGCGGCCCGCTGGCGAGCACTTCGCCGAAGTCGAGCACCGTGATGGTCGAGCAGACGGAGCGTACGAGGTCGAGGTCGTGCTCGATCAGCACGATGGACATGCCGAACCTGGCCGGCGCCTGCAGCAGCCGAGCGCCGAGTTCCAGGTGCTCCTCGTGCGAGAGCCCCGCGGCCGGCTCGTCCAGGATCAGGATGCGCGGGCGGGCGAGCACGTTGGCCGCCACCTCCACGAGGCGTCTGGTGCCCACATCCACGTTCTGCAGGCGGGTGCGGGCGGTGGGGCAGCCGAAGAACGCGAGTGCGTCGTCGATCTCCGCGATGGTGAGCCGTCTGCGGGCGACGAAGCGGACGTACGCCTCGACGGTGAGCGTCGGCGGCACCCTGTCCTGCTGGAAGGTACGCCGCACGCCGAGCCTGGCGCGCGCCGTGGCAGACAGGCCGCGCAGGTCGCGTCCGTCGAGCGAGACGGAGCCGGTGTGCTGCGGCAGGAATCCGGTCACCGCGTCGACGAACGTCGACTTGCCCGCTCCGTTCGGCCCGATGAGTCCCATGATCGTGTTCGGCGGCACCGCGAGGCTCACGCCGTTCAGCGCCTTGACCTGCCCGAACGCGACGCCGAGATCGGTGACGACGAGCACGGGAGCGGCGGAAGGGTCTGCTGGCGCGGGAGCCGTCGCCGGGGGAGCGGCGGTCACCGCATCCCTTCCTGGCTCCTCGGCGAGCGGAGCGGCCAGCTCCACCGGACGCTTCGCGGCCTGACGCTTCCACCAGGCGTTCCGGATGCTCTGGCCCAGGTTCGACCCGCTGGTCAGCGCCTGGACGCCGAGCACACCGAAGATCACGAATCCCCAGTCCTGCGGGATGCCCCACCGCTTCAGCAGCTCAGGCACCGCGATCCAGACGATGCCGCCGAAGATCGCCATGTCGATGAGGTACGCGCCGGACATGATCGCCAGCACGTAGAGCGCCAACGACTGGATGGGCGAGAAGCTGCTCGCGAACGGCAGCCCCACCTGCCCGGCGATCAGTCCGCCGCTCACTCCTCCGAGGGTGGCGCTGACGGCGAACGCGGTGAGCTTGGAGCCGGGGACGCTGGCGCCGACGGATGCGGTGCCGCGCTCGGAGAACGCGACCGATTTCCAGCTCGAGCCCCACCGCCCGCTCTGCAGGAAGTACACCCCGATCCCGCAGATCACCAGCACGAGCACGCTGAAGAAGAAGTACGACCTGTCATCGCTGAACGCGTCCGGCCGGAGCACGGAGACGCCGTCCGTCGAGCCGGGGAACTGGATCTGCACCAGGGTGACGTCGGCCGCCGCGGCGAAACCGAGGGTGACGACCGCGAGGTTCACCCCGCGCAACCGCAGGGCAGGCAGGCCGACGAGCACGCCGACCACCCCGGCCGCCAGGCCGCCGAGGATCAGCCAGACGATGAAGCCGCCCGGCGCGTTCAGCACGTTGAGCAGCGAGACGATCCACGCGCCGACCGCGGCGAAGGTCAGCTGGCAGAGGGCGATCATCCCGGCGCTGCCCGTCACGATGCCGAGTCCGAGGATCGCGATGGCGGCGACGACGGCGCTCACCGCGAGGAAGACGAAGTAGCCGGAGAGCGAGACGCTGAGCAGGTATCCGGCAGCGAGGCCGATGGCTCCGACGATGAACGGCAGGGCGATCCGTGCCGCCGGGGTGCCGCTAACGCGCCGCATCCCACACCTCCTTGCGCTGCGTCCACAGCAGGAATCCGATGATGAACAGGAACGGCAGGAAGTTCCGGATGAACGACACCTCGTCGATCTGCGCCACCAGCCCGCTCAGCAGGCCGAGCACGAGGCCGCCGATCACGGCGAGGTCGAGTCGCCGGAACGCCCCGAGCAGCGCGGCGGCGGAGGCGGGGACGATGAGCATCGACAGGCTGGTCGCGTCGTTGGACTGCGATGGGGCGACGATGATGATGACGAGCGCCGAGATGATCCCGGTCACCGCCCACACCGCCACGCTCAGCGGCCGGGCTGGGATGCCGATCAGCTCGGCCGTCGTTGGTCGCTCTGAGAGTGCGCGCAGCTTGGTGCCGATCGAGGTGCGGGTGAGCACCAGGCGGCAGGCCAGTGCGACGGCGATCGCGAGCACCACCGTGGCGACCGTGACCTGGCTGACCACCACCCCTCCGATCGAGAACGCCGGCCCGGAAAGGATGGGGCTGAACGGCTGCGGCTTGTTGCCGAACAGGATGAAGGAGAGCGAGATGAGCAGCAGCAGCGGCCCGACGGTCACCGCCGAGCGCGTCGTGGTGTCCGCCTCCGGCAGCCAGGTGGCGATGATGAGCCCGATCAGGGCACTCAGCGCACCGCCGATGAGCACGCCGACCAGCGAGCCGAGCCAGATCGGCCAGCCGGCGTGGCTGACCAGCCAGACGGCCACGAAGCCGCCGAACATCCCTGTCGCGGCCTGGGAGAAGTTGACGACCCGCACCAGGCGGGACATCAGGGTGAGACACACCGCGAGCACGGCGTATAGTCCACCGGCGGCGAGGCCGGCGAGGGCGCCCTGCAGCATCCGGGCTCCTTTCAGAAACAGTGGATGCGGGGCTCGCCTCCGCACGGAAGGCGAGCCCCGCTGGTGGTCACTTCTTGGGCATCGTGATCCAGTCGTCGCCGTTCAGCTCCCAGGCGTTCTTGCCTGTGACGAGCTTGATCGGCCAGCCGGCGGTGTTCCCGTCGTGCACTTTCGCCGTTCCGAAGGTGTACGGCGTTCCGACCATCGGGTTCGTGATCGGCTGCATGTCGTGCAGTGCCTTCGTCACCGACTCGCGGGTGATGTCGCCCTTGATGCCCTCCGCCACCTGGATGAAGTACTTGGCAGCGAGGTATCCGCCCTGCGAGAACGACGTGAGCGGGATGTTGTTCTTCGTCATCAGGTCGCGCCAGTCCTTGTTGATGTCACTGGATGCGTCGGTGAACGGGTAGAACTCGGCAGGAACGTAGATGCCGGCTCCCGCGTCACTGACCGCCTTGGCGAAGTTGTCGCTGTAGACGCTGGTGAGGTAGAGCCAGTTCACGTCCTTCCAGCCCTGCGCGTTCGCCGCCTTGACCTGGGCGATGGCGTCCGGCTCGACCGGGTTGATCGCGAGGGCCTTGCAGCCTGCGTCCTTCGCCTTGACGATGTACGGCGTGTAGTCGCTCGCGCCGTACGGCACGGTGTCGTCGATGTACAGCGGCTTCTTGCCGGTGATCTCCGTCCAGGTGTCGATGGCCTTCTGGTACGCGGGGCGGGTGCTTCCCGCGATCTCCAGCAGCACGCAGATGTTGTCGAGCTTCGCGACCTCCGAGCCCCAGTAGAGCGTGAGCGTCATGTCGTTGAACGGCCCGACGTTGGCCGGGGAGATGTTGGGGCTGTCGAAGCAGCCGGTGTCCACCCCGACTCCTGGGATGCTGAGGACCTTCTGCTGCTCGTAGTACTTCGCGTTGATCTCGCACTCGATCAGGCTCGCCGAGCCGACCATCGCCACGGCTTCGTCGCTTCCGACGATCTCGCGCGCATTGGCGGATGCCGTGGCAGGGTCGCCCTTGTCGTCGAGCGCCTTGTAGTCGATCTTGTGACCGTTGATCCCGCCCTTGGCGTTCTGGTCGGCGAAGACCGCCGCTGCGGCGAGCGACGCCTCCGGGAAGGTCGCCGGTCCGCTCTTGGTGTTGACCGATCCGACCACGATCGGTGCCTTGCCGTCTCCGCTGCCGCCTGCGCTGCAGCCGCTCAGCACGAGTGCTGCGGATGCCGCGAGCGCCGCGGTGGCGTAGAACACGTGTTTCCTCATGCGCTTCCCTGCCTCTCGGGTTGCGCCACGACCACTTCGTCGTGGCATCTCGTTCTGAAACCTACGGCCGGGTGCCATGCCGTCAGTTGCCTGTGGCTGCACCCTTCTTGCCCGTGCGCGCTCTGGTGCCTACGCGAGCGCATCCCGGACGCGCGCGGTGTCTGTGAACTGCTCGAACGCGACGACCTCGCCGCCGGAGAGCCGCCAGACGTGGGCGACTCTGGCCTCGAACCACCGGCCGGTCGCCCTGAACGTTCCGCTGTACGTGCCGAGGCCGACGATGGTGTCTCCGCCGTCGATCAGCTCGGTGATCGCGGCCGTGTATCCGTCCCACTCCGCCCCGATGCGCTCGAAGACGCCTGCGCGCACCTCGTCAGGGCCGACGTATGTGCCTGCGTACGGGAACCCGGCCATCTCGGTCCAGCGGGCGTCGGCGGCGAGCGGGGCGAGCATCCCGTCGATGTCTCCGCGGTCGCTGGCGTCGTAGTGGGCCTTGATGATGTCGTGGTTGCTGGTCATGGTCGTGCTCCGATCGGTGGATGCGCTTGGCTGTGGATGCTGCTGGTTGCGGATGCGTTCAGACCGGGTGCGCGTCGGGGTACGACACGGAGCCGAGCGGGTAGATGTGGCCTCCGGCGCGCGAGTGCTCCGACTCGCCTGCGCCGTTCAGCCCGAGGAAGATCCCCGTGGTGCGCAGGTCGTAGCCGAGGTCGTGCAGCCAGACGCTCGCCACCGCGATCCGGAATTCCCTGAAGCAGAACAGGTAGAGCCCGTCGGTGAACTTCCACACGGTGGACAGGTCCATGTCGCCGTGTCCGCGCTGCACGCCCTCCAGGCACTGCCAGGCGTAGCGCTGCGACGACACGTAGACGTGCTCGTAGAGGTGGTGCGGGCTGTAGCGGTAGATGTTGCGCTTGCCGATGAGGTCGCGGGACGGCCCTGGGACCTCTCCGGTGGGCTCGCCGGCGTCGGTGACGGCTGCGTGGAACGTCTGACGCACGCGGGGCGTACCCTCAACCTCCTCCTCGCCGATCACCGAGTGTGCGACGAGCGCTCGGTGCGTCGTGGTCGAGTAGACGACCGTGATCGCCGCCCGCTCCACGCTCGTCAGCGGCAGGTTGACGAAGATCACGTCGTCGCGGGCGGAGACGGCGTCGTACGGGTCACGGCCGCCGCCGGCAGCGGAGGAGGTCCACACCACGGCATCCGTCTCGAACGCCAGTGTCAGCGTCGAGCCGTCGTCGAGGGTGAGTGCGAGCTCCGTGCCAGAGAGGTCGGTGTTCGGCAGCCGGTAGGTGTCGATCCCCGCGGCGAACTCGTCGTATGTGCGCCATTCGTCGGTCGCAGGGTCGTGCTCGGTGTCCGTCATCGTGTTCCTTTCGTTGTCCGCGCGTCTCAGCGCAGGGAGTATCCGCCGTCGATCAGCAGGTCGGTGCCGTAGCAGTATCCGGCGTCGTCGGAGAGGAGGTAGAGGGTGCCTGCGGCGATCTCGTCGATCGTCGCGAAACGGCCGGGGACGGTGTTCGGCAGCCACTGCGCGTGCATGGCGGTGTCGCCGTCGAGGAACGGGGTGGACACGTAGCCGGGGGAGACCGTGTTGACCCGCACCCCTCTGCCGCCCCACTCCACGGCGAGCGTGCGCACCATCGCGGTCACCCCTGCCTTGGCCGTGTTGTAGTGCACCGTGCGCTGCGGCACGTTCACCACCCGGTTGCCCGACATGGATGCGACGGCCACCATGCTGCCCCGTCCAGCGGCGAGCATGGTCGGCGCGAACGCCTGCAGGGTCAGGAACACCCCGCGGAGGTTCACGGCGAGCACGGCGTCGAAGTCTGCGATCGGCAGCTCCTCGGCCGCCGTGTCCGATCCGCGAATGCCCGCGTTGGCGACGAGGTGGTCGATGCGGCCGCCGGTGAGTGCGAGCAGGTCGGCCGCCGCGTGCGCCACGCCGGCGGCGTCGGAGGCGTCGCAGTACACGTGCTCGCCGATCCCGCCCGGCTCCAGGTCGAGCCCGAAGACGGTCGCTCCCTCTGCGGCGAGCCGGGAGGCGATCCCGCGGCCGATCCCGCTGGTGGTGCCGCTGACGGCCGCGATGCGTCCGGCGAACCTCTCGGTGCTCCCGGTGCTCCCGGTGCCCCCGCTCATCGCGCCGACACCCCGACGCTCGGGTCGATCACGGCTTTCAGCACGCCGCCGTCCCGGTTCTCGATCACGTCGTATGCCTCCCGCACCTCATCGAGGCCGAACCGGTGGGTGACCAGCGACGCGTAGTCGAAGTCCGCGCGTTCGAGCATCCGGATCGCCGGCTCGAAACCGCCGGCAGACAGGAACGAGGGCAGCAGGTCGATCTCGCGCGTCAGCAGGTCCTCGTCGGCGAGGAAGGTCACGGGAGCGTTCGCTCCGCACGCCCCGGCGAGCACGACGCGTCCTCCGCGCCGCACCAGCCGCACGGCCTGCTGCTGCGCGCCCGTCGCGCCGGCGATCTCGATCACCACGTCTGCCAGCCGTCCGCCGAGCTCGGCGTGGACCGCATCCACCGCGTCGGTCTCGCGGGAGTTCACCACCGCGTCAGCGCCGAACCGTCTCGCGAGCTCCAGCCGGTTCGCCCGCGTGCCCACGACGATCACCCGTCCTGCGCCTGCCGCGCGTGCGGCGGCGGCGGCGAGGATGCCGACCGGTCCTGGTCCGATCACCACCACGGACTCTCCCGGCGCGACCCTCCCTCTGGCGATGGCCCGGCAGGCGACCGCCAACGGTTCGACCAGCACGGCGCTCTCCCAGGCGAGCGCATCCGGCAGCCGGTGCACGATCGCCTCGCGGGGCACGTACAGGTGCTCCGCGTATCCGCCCCACAGCCCTGGCGAGACGGTGCGCGGGATGTTCACCCCGAGCTGGCGGCCGTGCGGGAGCCCGGAGGACGGGTCATCCGCCTCGCACAGGTTGTACCTGCCTTCCCGGCAGCGCGCACAGCCATGGCAGGGCAGCAGCATCTCGACGGCGACCCTGTCGCCGGCGGACAGCCCCCTGGTCACGGCAGCAGCCTCGCCGATGGCCGCGACCTCTCCGACGAACTCGTGACCGGGCACCAGAGGGAACGGGTCGCCGATATGCCCGGCGAGGAGGTGCAGGTCCGTCGCGCACACGCCAACCAGGGCGACGCGCAGGATGAGGTCGTCCTGTCCGGGGGAGGGGAGCGACTGCTCGGCGGTCTCGATCACCCCAGCGGAGGGGAAGACCACCTGACGGCTGGTCGGGGGAAGGGCGGTGCCTGGCATGCGGGTTCCGTTTCCGCCCGCGCTGCGTCGCGCGGGTCTGACCCATCGTGCGCGGCAGAGTCCACCGGCATCAATGGCGGACGCCGCATCGTGCCCCGACCGTCAAGCCCAGTTCCCTCCCCGACAAAATCGAGGTGGATGCGCGCCCAGGCAGCCCGGGCGCGTCAGGCGGCGCGGCCGGAAGCGCGCAGCTCGCTCGGCGACTCCGCGTACGTCGACTTGAACACGCGCGAGAAGTGCGCGGCGTCCACGAACCCCCAGCGTGCGGCGATCGCCGCCACCGGACGGTCGCCGTAGAGCGGGTTGAGCAGGTCGCGCCTGCAGCGTTCGAGTCTCCTGGTGCGGATCCACGAGGAGACGGTCGTCCCCTGCTCGCGGAACAGTCCGTGCAGGTGCCGCGTGGAGATGAAGTGCGCGGCGGCGATCTGCGTCGGGCCGAGGTCGGTGGAGGCGAGATTCGCGTCGATGTACGCCCGGATGCGCTGCATCAGGGCCTGGTGCGCGTTGCCGGGGCCGCTGGCGATGTCGAGCTCGTTGGCGAACATCGTGGTCACCAGGTCGAGGGCGCTGTGCGCGAGCCGTGCGCCCGTTGCTCCGTTGAGCTGCTCCAGGTTGCCGACGAGCTGGGCGAGGAACGGCACGATGATGCTGCCGACGCCGCTCTTCCCGCTCATCGTCACAGCGGTGAGCTGGGCGACCACGTCCGCAGGAAGGTCGATCAGGTGCTTCGGGAACATGACGACCATCGTGCGGAAGTCGTCGTCGAAGACGAGCGAGTACGGCCGGTGGGTGTCGTAGACGGCGAGGTCGCCCGGTTGCAGCACGGCCTCTCTGTTGTCCTGGATGAGCAGGCCGGTGCCGGAGAGCTGCAGGCTGAGCTTGAAGTAGTGCCGGTCGGAGCGCGCGATGAGCTCCGGCGTCCGCTCGACGACGTGCTCGGCGGCGCTCACCTCGGAGACGTGCACCTCGTCGGCGTCCGCCGACCGGATACGCCCCCAGAACGGGTCTGGGCGGGAACTGGTCACGTGCAGGGGAACGAACGACTCGGACACCGCCGTGCGGAACTCGCTGAAGTTCCTCGCGACGGACGTGGTCACGCGTGACGCGCTGACGGCCTGCGTTGTCGGGTATGGCACGGTCACCTCATCTGAATCGGGACGACACTGTATACGATCCGTGACACGGATCGTATCACGCGTGCCGGTGCACGCCTCTGCCCGCCGGACGACGAATCGTGCCGGGGCACGCAAGCGGGATGCGCGGGCGGCACACCACGGGCGACTGCCTGGATCTAGCGTGGCGGGATGAGCAGCGTGACGGTCGCCAGGGCGGCGAAGCGGATGGGACCGCGCCGTGCTGCTGCCGCGCCGCTGATCGCGCTTCCCGCACTGTCGCTGCTCGCCTCCGCGGCGATGCTGGCCTCCGCCTTCGGCGTCGCCCCCATTCCCGGTGGGGTCTGGGCGGCAGCGCTGGTGGTGACGGCCGCGGTGGTCGCCGCGACCGGACGCGGACGCGGCACCGCGCACCTCGCGCTCGAACCGTTCGCGATGGCGCTCATGTTCGTGCTGGCCGCCGTGCACGGCCACGCGGTCCCCGCATCCGTCACCGACGCATCTGCCGCATCCACCGCACCCGCCGCATCCACCGCGCACGCCGCCCACCTCGGCGGCCCCTGGCTCGTCGTCGCGCTCGCCGTGGCCGTCGCCGTGCTCTCCGCTGCGTGCCTGGCCTGCGCGCTGCGCGTCGCCGTCACGCACCGGCCGCGCGCCGCCGTGCTGCCGGTCGCGTCCGCCGCCGCGATGTGTGCGATGGCGGTGTGGATGCTCGCGGCCTGACCGCAACCCGCACCCTGCAGACCGCATCCCGTTACAGCAGCGTCTCGATCCCGAGCCGCACCACATCGCCGAGCCCGACGCCCTCCTTCGCTCGCACCGAGCCCTTGATGGCGACGATGTACGCGCCGTCCGCCGATTCGGGGAACACCGAGGTGGACCAGCGCGAACCGCCCAGCGTCACCATCACCTTCACAGAGCCGAACCCGGCAGGGGGATGCGGTTGCAGCCGGATGTCCTCCGACACGTCGAGCGGCAGCCTGGCGAACACCCACAGGTCGCGCCGCGCCTCCCAGCGCCACAGCTCCGCCTCGAACTCGTATCGCACACCGGCCATGTCACCACTCTGCCGCACCTTCGCCGTTTTCCGACAGAATGGGATGGCAGGGCGGCACCGCTTCTTTCGTGCCGCCTGCGATCCGAGGAGAGGGATGCGCTGGCCGAACTGGTTCCGCAAGCGCGCGGTCACGCCGCGCACCCGGCCGTTCGATGAGGACGCGCTCGAGGAACCGGCTCCGCCGACCCTCGAACAGTCCGTGGAGGAGGGGATGCTCCTCGCCGACTACGCCACGAGGATGGCGGTGAAGAACCACATCGTGGTCGACACCATCCAGCAGGACAACCCGTTCGACCCTGCCAGGCACATCGCGCAGGCGGCGGAGATGCTGCGCGAGCTCGCCGACGAGCAGGACCAGGCCGCCGAGCGCGCTGCTGAGGCGCGGCTCGCGGTCGTCGGGCTGGGCGGCGACGCCACCCATCCGCACGACTACCGCGACATCGACACCAGCAACCTGGCGCTCCGCGAGGCGGCAGCGAGGGCGCTGGCGGACGGACTCCGGGCCAAGGCGGACTCCGAGCAGGAGCTGCTGACGATCGTCGAGCGCGCCAGGCAGGACGCCTGGGACGAGGTCGGCCGCGCGATCCAGGCGGGCCTCGACGCCTTCTCGGGCGTCGAGGCCCTCAAGGCGAACTACGAGGAGGAGCGCCCTGCCAGACTGCGACTGCTGATCTGGCGCGACCTCGCCAAGCTGGAGGAGGAGCGCGGCGGGTACTGACGCACGGGGGCCGACACCGCCGCCGCACGGGGCCGACACCGCCGCCGCACGAGGGCGAGAGCCCCGGCGCTCAGCCGCGCAGTGACACCGGCGGCACGAGGTCGGCGATCTCCACGCGCATCCACCTGGCGCCGGATGCGCGTTTCTCCGCCCTGGTCGTGAACCGGTAGAGGAACATCCTCGCCCGCACGGCGCGAGGCGGACGGCCGCCGAACGGGTCGACACGCAGCAGCCGCAGCGTCGGCCGGTCTGCCTCGAGTAGCCGCAGCAGGAACATCTCGAACCACTCGGTGTCGCGCGAGCCGAGCGCGAGGAACCACATCAGCCAGTCGAGCCGCAGGTGGTAGGGCGCGAACTGCCGGGGGAGACGTTTCACGTCGCCCGGCTTGCCCTTGAAGGCGTACTCCTGCCAGCGCGCATCCGGATCGTGGGGGTCGTCGTCCGTGCCATCGACGATCACCTCGTAGCGTTCCTGCGTCACGGTGCCGAACGCCCCGTACGCATTGACGAGATGCCAGCGGTTGAAGCTCGCGTTCATCAGCTGCCTGTGCGCGAACAGGTTGCGCAGCGGCTGCCAGCTCAGCCCGACGAGCAGGATGCTCGCCACCAGCACCACGACCGCGTACCAGCCGGGCACGGTGTCTGCCCCGATCCCGCCGACCCCGCCACCGCCGAACACGAACCGGAACGCGGCATCGTCCACCGCAGAGAACGCGAGCACGATCGTGATCACGTTCAGCCACGCGAAGTTGCCCGTCGCCACCAGCCACAGCTGGGTGAGGATGACGACCGCCGCCGCGATGCTCGCCACCGGCTGCGGCGCGAACAGCAGCCACGGCACGACGAGCTGGGCGAAGTGGTTGCCGAGCACCTCCACCCTGTGCCACCACTTCGGCAGCAGGTGCGCTGTGCGGCTCAGCGGGTTCGGCATCGGCTGGGTCTCGTGGTGGTAATAGAGCGCGGTGAGGTCGCGCCAGGAGCGGTCGCCGCGCATCTTGATCATCCCAGCGCCGAATTCGAGCCGGAACACCAGCCAGCGCAGCAGGAACACGATGGTGACCGGGGGAGCGGTGTCGAGAGCGCC
Source organism: Leifsonia sp. Root227 (assembly GCF_001428745.1). Lineage (GTDB taxonomy): Bacteria > Actinomycetota > Actinomycetes > Actinomycetales > Microbacteriaceae > Leifsonia. Next base: position 100,406 of record NZ_LMIO01000002.1, read on the forward strand.
GAGCATGGCCACGGTGAACCCTGCCTCGCACAGCAGGCTCTCCCAGCCGAACCCGTAGAAGGTCTGGCCGACGTTCACGATCGACAGGTAGAGGAACCACACCACCAGGAAGACGGGCAGGAACACCCAGGTGGGTGCGAGCTGCACGACACCGGCGACGATGAGCAGGGAGAGGAAGGCGCCCGTCCACGCGACGGCGAGGAGCATCCGGTCGGAGTACCGCCAGCGGAACAGGGTCGGCTGCCTGCGCGCGTACGCGGTCTGCAGGAACCGCGGGGCGGGCAGCAGGCCGCGTTCTCCCAGCAGCGCGGGGAACTGGTTGGCGGCCGAGACGAAGGCGATCAGGTAGATGAGGGCGACGCCGCGCTCCAGGATCTCCCGCGCGATCGTGTAGTCGCCTGCGGCGAGCCACCCGAGATCGTCCATGCGCACCACCTCGCCTGGGAACGCCGTTCACGATACGCCGGGCTGCGGCGATGGTCCAGGCTGCTCGCGCTCGCGGGTCAGGCGGCGAGCTCGGCGTCCAGGCTGATCGCGCGGTGGTCGGAGGCGCCGCGGGGCAGTACGTCCACCCGCTGGATCTCGAAGCCGGTGGAGGTGACGAAGTCGAAGTATCCGGTGAAGAACTTGTAGCGCAGGTAGGTCGGCTCGCTGCTGCGGCTGAGCGCGTAGCCCGCCGTCGTCAGGTGGCGTTCCAGCCCGCGGATGAACCAGGGGTAGTTGAAGTCGCCGACCATCACAGAGGGGATGTCGGCCGCCAGCGACCGCATCCCGGCGTGGGCGGCAGCGATCTGCTTGCGCCGCAACGAGTTGGATGCGGTCAGCGGCGCCGCGTGGAACGACCCGACCAGCACGTCCTCCTCGGTCTGCCTGTCGTGCAGGCGCACAGCGAGGAGCCGTTCGTTGGCGGGGGCGAGCACCCGGTCGTGCACCGACTTCTGCACGGCGAACACCTTGGTGTCGAGGATGTCGTAGCGGTCTTCACGCACGTAGACGGCGAGACCGAGGCGGTTGGTCTTGGTGGTGTCCGCCAGGACCAGGTGGTGCAGGCGCTCCGGCAGCATCTCGCTGTCGCACTCCTGCAGGCAGAGCGCGTCGACGTCGTATGTGGCCGCGATGTCCGCGAGCTCGTGACCTGCCGCGTGCTTGCGGAGGTTGTAGCTGACGATCTTCAGGGGAACTCCTCGGGTCGTGCACGCTCCGTCCTCGGGGGTGCGAGAACATTCTCACCCACTTTTGCGAACGCACGCGCTCCGACGCCGCATCGCACACGGAATTCACACGACTGTCATCGACGCCCCGGCGACGGGTACGGTGTGAGCATGGCAGGCGACGCAGTTGTCATCACGGTCCCGGGTCCGCACGGCGACAGGGAGGTGCGGATCTCCAGTCCTGGCCGCGTGCTCTGGCCGCAGCTCGGCATCACCAAACTCGACCTCGCGAACTATTTCGTGGCGGTGGGGGATGCGTTCGTGCGCGCGAACGGCGACCGTCCCGTGTCGCTGCAGCGCTTTCCGGACGGCATCGACGGGGAGCAGTTCTTCTCGAAGAACCCGCCGCGCGGCGCACCGGACTACGTGCGGTCGGTGATGGTGGTGTACCCGAGTGCCCGGTCGCATCCACAGCTCGTCATCGACGAACCGGCGGCTGCGGTGTGGGCGGTGCAGATGAACACGGTGGTGTTCCACCCGTGGCCGTCGCGTGCGGAGGACTCCGACAATCCCGACCAGTTGCGCATCGACCTCGACCCGCAGCCGGGGACCGACTTCGGCGACGCGATCCCAGCGGCCGTCGAACTGCGTGCGGTGCTGCGCGAGGCCGGCCTGGAGGCGTTCATCAAGACCTCTGGCAACCGCGGCCTGCACGTCTTCGCCCCGATCGAGCCGACGCACGAGTTCCTGGAGGTGCGGCACGCGGTCATCGCCGCCGCGCGCGAGCTCGAGCGGCGGATGCCGGAGAAGGTGACGACGGCGTGGTGGAAGGAGGAGCGAGGCGAACGCATCTTCGTGGACTTCAACCAGGCCAACAGGGACAGGACGATGGCGGGCGCGTACAGCCCGCGCGCTCTGGCGCACGCGCCGGTGGCGACGCCGATCGCCTGGGAGGAGCTGGCGACGACGGACCCGCGCACGCACACGGTGCTCACGATCCCCGAGCGTCTGGCGACCGTCGGCGACCCGTGGGAGTCGTTCGGCGAGAAGCCGGGCACGATCGACGTGCTGCTCGACTGGTGGCAGCGCGACCTCGACGACGGGCTCGGCGAACTGCCGTTCCCTCCCGACTATCCGAAGATGCCGGGGGAGCCGCCGCGCGTGCAGCCGAGCCGCGCGAAGAAGGTGTGACGGTGGCGGCGCGCTAGTCGAGCACGTCGGCCAGATCGTACGCGATCGGGCGGTCGAGCTGGTCGTATGTGCAGGAGCGCGCATCCCGGTCGGGACGCCAACGCTCGAACTGCACTGTGTGACGGAACCGCATCCCCTCCATCTGGTCGTAGCGGACTTCCAGCACGCGCTCCGGCCGCAGCCGCACGAACGAGACGTCTTTCCCGGACGAGAACCGGCTGCGCTCCGTCTCACCTGTGACGGTCTGTCCGTCGTCGTCGCGGAGCACGAGCGGGTCGAGCTCGTCGATCAGTTCGAGCCGGCGCTTGTCGGTGAACGCCGAGACGCCGCCGATGTTGCGCAGCTCGCCGTCCGATCCGTAGAGCCCGACCAGCAGCGACCCGACGCCGCGCCCGCTGGTGTGGATGCGGTAGCCGAGCGCGACGACGTCTGCCGTGCGGTGGTGCTTGATCTTCAGCATGGTGCGCTTGTTCTGCGCGTACGGTGCGGCGAGCGGCTTCGCGACAACGCCGTCCAGGCCCGCGCCCTCGAACTCGACCAGCCATTTCCTGGCGAGGTCGACGTCTCGGGTGGTCCTGGTGAGCTCGATCGGGGCCGGCAGGCCGCCGGCGAACTCTTCGAGGGCGGCGCGCCGGTCGGCGAACGGCCGGTCGAGGTACGACTCCTCGCCGAGCGCCAGCAGGTCGAACGCGACGAACGTGGCAGGGGTCTCCTCTGCCAGCAGCTTGACGCGGCTGGCGGCGGGGTGGATGCGCTGCGACAGCGCCTCCCAGTCGAGCCGTTGCTTTCCTGGCTCGCCCGTCGGCACGACGATCTCGCCGTCGAGCACGCAGGGTCCGGGCAGGATGCGCGTGAACGCCTCGACCAGCTCGGGGAAATACCGGGTGAGCATCTTCGAGCCGCGGCTGCCGATCTCGACGCTGTCGACGACGCCGGGGGTGGATGCGGTGGCGTAGACGATGGCGCGGAAGCCGTCCCACTTCGGTTCGTAGCTGAGGCCGCCCGCGACTTTGTCCGGCTCCGGGACGGTCGGGACGGCTTTCGCCAGCATGGGCGCGATGGTGTTCGTGGCCGTAGGCTCCATGTCTCGATCATGCCGCGTCGGGCGGGAGGGCGGAAGGTGCGGCTGGCTGGGCATCCGCTCGGAGCGCTTCGAGGTTAGGTAAGGCTGACCTATACTGAAGGCACGATGTATCGACCCGATCACGCGACCCACACCGCGACCACAGCTCACCACGACGACCGTGTGCAGTTCCTGGTGGTCGCCGATGAGTCGTCGCTGACGGAGCTGGAAGCCGAGCTCTCGCTGCTTCCGCTGTGCGCCCGCGGCCGCGTGTTCGTCGAGGTCGAGGACGAGTCGGAGATCGTGGCGCTCGCCACTCCGATGCGCATGACGGTCACCTGGCTCACCCGCCGCAATCGCAGCGGCCGCCCGGGAACCGGAGAGCGTTGCGCCAGGGGAGAGGCCGCGACGCGTGCCGTTCGCGCCTGGACCACCGAGATGCTCTGCGACGGCCCTGGCGAGACCCGCGTCATCCTGACCGGTGGCTTCGCCCTGGTCACCGAGGTGCGCGAGCACCTGCAGTCGGTCGTCGGCATGACCGCCGACGCGATCGTCGCCCCCGCCTACCACTGACGCGGAGCACGGGCCGCCGTCACACCCGGCTGTCCACTCCCACCAGCTGCTCCGAGATCGTCCACAGGTCGCGGCCGAGTTGCGCGTCCTTCGCCTGCGCGGTCGTTGCGCCGTTGGCCTTGAGGCGGTCGAAGTAGGTTCCGCTCGGCGCACCGACCGGCGCCTCGCCCGCGAGCCTGATGAGGGGCAGAGCTCCCTGCTCCACAGGGATCCCGTAGGTGTTGCGCGTGACGAACGCGCCGAACCGGATGAGCGGCGACGTCCTGCCGAAGTTCGTCGCGATCGTGCCGGGGTGGAACGAGAACGCGTCGACGCCCGTCCCGGTGAGCCGTTCCGCCAGTTCCGAGATGAACAGGATGGTCGCCAGCTTGGCCGTTCCGTACGCGCGCCAGCCGCCCAGCCACGGCCGCTTCTCGAAGTCGAGGTCGTCGAGGCGGAGGTGACCGAAACGGTTGGCGAGGCTTGCCGTGGAGACGACGCGTACATCACGCCCGGCCGCCGCCGTCTGTTCCAGCCGCGGGCGCAGCAGGTGAGTGAGCAGGAACGGCGACAGGTGGTTGGCCTGGATGGTGCGCTCGTGCCCGTCGACCGTGAGCTCGCGCTTGGCGTTGAGACCGCCGGCGTTGTTGGCGAGCACGTCGATCGTCTCGTATCTGTCGAGCAGGGCGCTCGCCAGCGCACGCACGTCGTCGAACTTCTCGAAGTCGGCGAGGAACGGCGTCGCGCCGATCTTCTCGGCGACCGCGCGGGTGCGCTCGGGGTTGCGGCCGACGACCGCCACCTCGTTGCCCTGCTCTGAGAGCCGCTGGGCGGCGACGACCCCGATCCCGGAGCTCGCCCCCGTCAGGACGATCGTGCGCCGGTAGCCGTCTGCCTCAGCAGTCATCGGTAGCCACCTTTCTCGAGACCGGCCTCGATCTCGAATCGGTTCTTCAGGGGGTCGCGGCCCGCGACGAGGTAGAGCAGCGGGAACGCCATTCCGTAGCGCTGCCACTGCCGTTTGTGCACGGCCTCGTGTTCGAGGATGTCGTCCGAGACGTTCTGCGCCGTGAGGTAACAGCCTCCCACGCACGAGCCTCCTCTGCCGAACGTGCGCTGCGGCATCCCGCGGAAGACGAACAGTCCTGCGCGACGTTCGACCCGTCCTGTGCTCCAGATGAAGCCCCAGACCAGGCCGACCGCGGTGGCGTAGAGGTAGCCGAGCCGGCTGATCGGGGAGTCGAACAGCAGGCGGGTGACGATGCGCATCCCGTCACTCCTCCGGTCGGCCGTATGCTTCGAGCAGCCGCAGCCAGACCTCGCTGAGGGTCGGGTACGAGGGCACGGCGTGCCACAGCCGGGAGAGCGGAACCTCTCCCACGACGGCGATGGTCGCCGAGTGCAGGAGCTCGCCGACGTCCTGTCCGACGAAGGTGGCGCCGAGGATCACCCCCCGGTCTTCGTCGACGACCATCCTGGCCTTGCCGACGTAGTTGTCCGCCACGATGCTCGCTCCGGCCACTCCGCTGATCTCGTAGTCGACGACCCTGGTGCGGTAGCCGGCCCTCTCCGCTGCGGCAGCGGTGAGGCCGACAGAGGCGACCTCGGGATCGGTGAAGGTGACCTGGGGCACCGACTGGTGATCGGCGGTCGCGACGTAGGTGCCCCACGGCTCCAGCGACACGTTCGCGCCCTTCGCCCTGGCCGCGATGGCGTCGCCTGCCGCCCGTGCCTGGTACTTGCCCTGGTGCGTGAGCAGGGCGCGGTGGTTCACGTCACCGACACCGTAGAGCCAGCCGCCGTCCACCGGCTCGCCGTCCGAGCCGAGGACGCGCATGGAATCGTCGACCGACAGCCAGGCGCCGCCTTCGAGGCCGAAGGCTTCGAGACCGAGATCGGCGGTGTGGGGGATGCGGCCGGTCGCGACGAGCAGTTCGTCCGCCTCGACCGTGCTGCCGTCGTCCAGGGTGAGCAGGAAGCCGTCGTCGTCCGTGCGCGCGACCGACGTCGGCGAGGCGTCCAGGTGCAGCGTCGCGCCGAGTTCGCGCAGCGAGTCGGCGACGAGCTCTCCTGCGAACGGTTCGTTGCCGCCGAGCAGCCCGCTGCGCGAGATGAGGTGGACCTCGGTACCGAACCCGGCGTACGCGGTCGCCATCTCGACGCCGACGACGCCTCCGCCGAGGATCGCGAGCGACACGGGAACCCGCTGCACGCTCGTGGCGTCCCTGCTCGTCCACGGCTCGCTCTCGCGGAGTCCCGGCACGTCGGGGAGGAGCGCGGCAGAACCGGTGCAGACGGCGACGGCGTGCTTGGCGGTGAGCACCGTCACCGTGCCGTCGTCCGCCGTCACCGTTACTTCCCTGGCTGCGGTGATCACCGCGTGCCCGCGGACCAGGTCGATGCCTGCTCCGTTGAGCCATTCGACCTGCCCGTCGTCCTTCCAGTCGCTCGTCATCACGTCGCGGCGCCGCAACACGGCCTCGACGTCGAGGGGACCAGTGACGGCCTCACGCGTTCCGCCGACCTTCTGCGCCGCCCGAAGGAGCGCGCCGCTGCGCAGCAGCGCTTTCGACGGCATACAGGCCCAGTACGAGCACTCGCCCCCGACCAGCTCCGCCTCGACGATGACAGTGCGCATCCCGCCCTGCACCGCGCGGTCGGCGACGTTCTCGCCCACTGCCCCAGCGCCGATCACGATGACGTCGTACTCGTTGCCGCTCATGCTCTCTCCTGTCGTTACTTCGTGTTCGGTGCGCTGCGATGTTCGGTGCGCTGTCGTGGTCGGTGGCGCCGCGGTGGCCGTCGGGCTCAGCGCCCCACGAACTCCGCTTCCGTCCTGGTGAGGAAGGCCTGCATCCCGATCGCCGCGTCTTCGCTGGTGGCGAGACGCACGAGCGCCGGCTGCAGTTCGGCCTCTGCTGCCGCGTCTCCGTCGCGGACGGCGCGCTTGGCATTGGCGAGCGCCGCCTGCACGGCAAGAGGCGCCTGGGCGGCGACCCGTTCTGCGATGGCGAGCGCTCTGTCGAACTGCTCCCCGTCGTCGACGAGCTCCTGCACCAGTCCGATGCGGTGGGCCTCCTCGGCGTCGAAGCTGTCTCCGGTGAGGATGTAGCGCATCGCGTTGCCCCAGCCGACGGCGCGAGGGAACCGGATGGTGGCGCCGCCGAACGGCAGGATGCCGCGCGAGACCTCAATCTGGCCGAACGTGGTGGACCGGGCGGCGACGGCGATGTCGCTCGCCAGGATCAGCTCGATCCCGAGGGTGAGACAGGTGCCGTGCACGGCGATCACGACCGGCTTGCTGAGCTGCTGGCCGGAGACCTGCCACGGGTTGATGCCGTCCGGACCCTCGATCGTGAGGCCGTCCGCTCCGATGCGCGGCCCGATGTCCCCGAGGTCGAGGCCGGCGGTGAAATGATCGCCGACCGCGTACACCAGCCCGACCCTCAGCTCCGGGTCCCTTTCGAGGACGCCGTATGCGTCGGCGAGCTGTCGGAGGAGCTCGAAGTCGGCGGCGTTGCGCTTCTCCGGTCGGTTGAATCCGATGAGCAGGATGTGTCCCCGCCGCTCGGTGATGATCTTGGGTGCGGTCATGTCTCCCAAGCTACCTCGACGGTCACGACCCGTCATCGGCGGGGCGAGGATCTGTGGAGAGATGCCGCGCAGAGCCGGTTGTGGAGGAACCGCCCGCCGAGGACCCACCCGTGGAAGTCCCACCCGTGGGCGCCCCGCCGCCGTTCGCCTCCAGCCGCCCGGTCAGCGCGCCCAGAATCCGCAGGATCACCGCCATGTCGTGCCCTGCCGCATCCGGAGACTCCGGCGCGAACTCCGTGATCGCGGCCCCGGCGAGCCCGAACCGGCCGCGCAGGGCGCGCACAGCGTCGCACAGTGCTTCCGGCTGCACCCCGAACGGCTCCGGATACCCGACTCCGCTGATCGTGGCAGGGTCGAGGACGTCGAGGTCGATGTGCACGTACACCGAGGTCGCCCCTGTCGCCTCGACGGCGGCGACGATCACCGCTGGGTCGTCGAGCTCCCCTGGCCCGAGCATCCTGATGCCCGTCTCCTCGATATACGTTGACTCGCCGTCGTCGATGGCGCGCGTCCCCGCGAGGACGACGTTGCCGGGGGAGAGGAGCGATGGACCGGAGGACGCGAGCCCGTCGGGGGCGTCGCCGAGGAGGGCGCGCACGACCATCCCGTGGAACGCGCTCGACGGCGACGAGCCGACGTCGTTGATGTCGGCGTGGGCGTCGAACCAGACCAGCGCCACCGACCCAGCGGGGGCGCCCGCCACCGCGTGCTGCACGCTCGCGAGGTCGGCGGCGCAGTCTCCGCCGATCGTGACGACGGGCGCCTCGAGCAGCATCAGCTCCGCCGCGGCGGCGTCGCGCACCGTCGCGAGCGCGGAGAACCTGCTCACGCCCGTCCCGAGCGACTCACCGGCCGCGGCAGGCACGGGAACGACCGTCGTCGCCGCAGCGGGCAGGTCGCCCCTGATCGCCTCGGCGCCGTCGATGAGCCGCATCGCCCTCGACGAGCCTGAGCCCTGCCACTGCGGCACCACCAGGAAGGATGCGCTGCTCATCTACGCCTCGCATCCTTCCGGGGGTCAGCGCCCTGCCGGGCGCAGCGTGCGGTCACTGGCCGGGGGTGTACGGAGCCGACGACGCCGGATCGGCCGTCACGGCGGCCTGCGCCGGCGCCCCGCCTGTCTTGAGGGCGGCGAGGCGCGCCTCGACCTCTGTCAGCTCTCCGAGATCGTCGAGCTGGTTGAACTGCGCATCCAGGCTGGACGCCGCGAGCTCCGACGCCCCGCGCACCTTCGCCTCCTCGCGGCGGATCTTGTCCTCGAACCTGCCGACCTCGCTGGTGGGGTCGAGGATGTCGATGCTCTTGACCGCATCCATCACCTGCGACTGCGCCTGCGCGCTCTTGGCGCGCGCGATCAGCTCTGAGCGCTTGCTCTTGAGCTGCTCGAGCTTGGTCTTCATGCCGTTGAGGCCCGACTTGAGCTTGTCCACCACCTCGGTCTGCGCGGCGATCTGCGGTTCTGCGGCCTTCGCCTCGTTCTCCGAGGAGATCTGGCGCTGCAGGGCGACCTTGGCGAGGTTGTCGAACTTGTCGGCGTTGGCCGCGTCTCCTCCCGCCCGGTAGGTGTCCGCCTGCTTGCTGGCCGCGAGAGCCTTCTGACCCCACGTGGATGCGGCCTCGACGTCTTCCGCGTGGTCGTCTTCGAGCAGGCGGAGATTGCCGATCGTCTCTGCGATCGCGCTCTCGGCGTCGGCGATGCTGTTGGTGAAGTCGCGGACCATCTGGTCGAGCATCTTCTCCGGGTCTTCCGCCTGGTCGATGAGCGCGTTGACGTTCGCCTTCAGCAACTGCGAGATGCGCCCGAAAATGGACTGTTTTGCCATCTTTCCTCTTCCTTTCGCTTCAGGCCCCCTGTCAGGCGCCCTAGAACCTTCCACCGCCTCGGCGCGAGCGCGTTCCTCCTCCGCCGAAACTTCCCGAGCTGAATCCGCCGCCGCCCCCGCCATGGCTGCTGCGACCCCCGCCGCCGCCGCCGCCGCCGCCGAAGAGGCCACCGCCTCCGCCTCCTCCGCCGAGCACGGAGTTGATCAGAATGCCGCCGAGGATCGCGCCCATCGCGCCGTTGCCGCCTCCGCCGGAGCTCCCGCCGCCGAAGCCGCCTCCGCCGAACATCCCACCGAGCCCGCCGGCGTCCGGCTGGAACCCGCCGACGTCGCGCTGCGCGAGCTGCGTCGCCTCCTCGGCGAGCTGGGCGGCGCGCTGCGCCTGGGCGAGCGCAGTGACAGGATCGGCGACCGCCGTCGATTCCGCCTGCACGACGAGGCGGCCTGCCTCTGCGAGCCTGGTGCGCGCTTCCGGCCCGACAGCGCCGCGACGCGCCGTGATGAAGTCCTCGCACGCCGACACCCTGGAGCGCGCGGCGAGGAGTGTCTGCTGCAGCGACGCCTGCGCTCGCTGGGTCTGCTGCCGCGCATCCCGCACGCTCTGCAGCACACCGTCGATGCCCTGGTTGGCCGCGGCGAGCCGCTGCGCGATCTCCAGTGGGTTGATCGGGCCGGCGGCGATCTTGGCCTTGACGTCGGTGAGGGTCTGCTCCGTGGCGGCGACGACGCCGGCGACGGAGCCGTTCGCGTCGTCCGCCGCCGCGATCGTGCGGGCCTCGGCGAGGTCGCTCTCCAGCTCGGCGATGGTGGCGTCGATCGTCTGCTGTGCTGTGCCGAGGTCCGACCCGACCCTGTCGACGGCGTCGAGGAGGAGCTTGGCCTGGTCGACGGACTCTTCCGCGGCGCGCACGCCGATGGCGGCGGCACTGGTGTCGCCTGCTGCGCTCTTCTCTGCGGCGGCGCTGAGCGCGGTGCCGACGAACGTGAGCCGCTCCGTCGCCTGGGCGATGTTGTCGTGCACCGTCGCGAGCGATGCCGCGGTGTACTTCGCGGACAGCGCCGCGAACGTCGCTGTCGACTGTTCCAGCCTGCCGTGCACGGTCTGCGCCGCTGCCTGCACCTCGGCGCTCGCCTGCGGGATGCGCTTCTCCAGCGACCGCAGCTCGTCGAAGGCGTCAGCCTGCTTGTCGAGCGCGTCGTTCGCTTCCTGGCAGAGCTGGACGATCTGGGCGTTCCACTCGCGCTTCTGCTGCTCGGTGTCGGGTTCGGCGTCGTCGAGCTTCTGCTTGATGGTGAAGGCGTCTCTGAGCTGTGCCTTGGCCGCATCCAGTGCCGCCTGGAACGGGACGACGGAGTCGGCGCCGTACTGCGCCGTGGCGAAGCCGAGCTCTTCCTCACTGGTGCGGATGGCGTCGTCGGTCTGCACCAGGGCGGAGCCCGCCCGCCGTTCGAGGTCGACGAGCGGGATGGACTGCAGCTCGCTCTGCGGGGTCTGTGCTCCCGGCGTCTGCGGGCCGCCGGCGGCGACCTTCTTGCGCGACCGCGAGCGGACCACGATGAAGATGATCACCCCGATGACGATCACCGCGACGATGAAGATCCAGAAGAAGCTCGCGCCACCTCCGCCGCCGACGGCGTCCCCGAGCCCGGTGGCCGCCGCGGTCGCCGCGCCTGCCCAATCGCCGGCGCGCAGCTTCGGCTCGATGTCGTTCTGCTCGATCTGGGTGAGCTGGTCGGCGGAGACAGGTCCGGCGTCGTCGCCGGACAGGTAGTACGCCCGCCCGTCGGTCGCGACGGCCAGCAGGTAGTCGGACGGCCCGAGGTTGTTGCGCGCGGCCGTCTCGTTGGCCCAGTCCGCCGCATCCGTCGGATTGGTGAACCGGTCGACGTAGACGACGAAGAGGTCGATCTTGTGGTCGGTGTACAGCTTGTCCGTCGCGGCCTCGATGGTCGACACCTGCGACGTGACCACACCCGCCTGATCGAGCACGTGACCGGAGCCCAGGTCGACGGGATCGGCGGCGCTCGCCATCGACGCCGTGCCGAAGATCAGCCCGATCGTCAGCAGGAACCCGCCAAGTACGCGTCGTCGGTGCATCTGCTCACTCTCTCGAGTCGGTGGTACCAGCCGAGTCTATTGGGGGCGCGCGAGGGCGCGCCAGGGCTGCTGCACCGCCCGACTGTTGCAGCCTGTTACGCACGGGATGCGCCGCCGGCCGAGCCCCGAACACAATGGAGCAGGCAGTCACGACGGGAGAGGAGCAGGCATGGGCATCCAGGGTCGCTCCCTCGCGGTCGTCGAGGCCACCCGGTTCCGTGGCCACGACCCCGAGTACCACGGCTACGTCCAGCTCCTCGTCGGCGCGGTCATCGCCGAGGCTGAGTCGCAGGGCTGGACCGTCTCCCGCCTCGCGGCGGACGACGGTGTGGATGCACTGCTCACCCGCACGGAGACCGCGGACGCCATCGTCGTCATGGGCGGAGAGGACATCGCACCGCGCTTCTACGGCGGAGGCACGGGATACGAGGGGGAGAGCCGCCACCTGGAGACGGCGGACGCCGCCCAGCTCGCGCTCGTGCGCCGTGCCGTCGAGCGGGAGACGCCGCTGCTCGGCATCTGCCGCGGCCTGCAGATCCTCAACGTCGCGTTCGGCGGCAGCCTCGTGCAGCACCTCGGCGAGGAGACAGCGCACAGGAACCACGGCGTCCCCATCCACGAGATCATGGCGTCGCATCCCGTCGAGGTCGAGGCGGACAGCCGCACAGCAGAGCTGCTCGGCTCCACCCGCGTGGATGTGCAGAGCGCCCACCACCAGGCCGTGGATGCGGTGGGCTCCGGCCTGCGCGTCACCGGTCGCGCCGCCGATGGTCACGTCGAAGCGCTCGAGCACGAGACCGCCCCTGTCATCGCGGTGCAGTGGCACCCGGAAGACCCAGGAGCACCGGTCGGCCAGCTCGCCGCCCTGCTCGGTCACCTCAGCATCGCCGCGCGGATTCCGCAGGCCACCGCCGCCTGACGGCCACAAGCCACCAGTAGCCGCGCCAATTCGGGTCAGAATCGCAGCAGGTACCGGTGTCTCGTCACCAGCCTGACTCGCCGAGGAGGGGGACGAAGGCCACGGCGCCGAGGTTCGTCTCAGTGAGGTCGCCGCTGGCGGCGATGGTGAAGGCGGCGAGGTGCTGCGCGCCGCCGGTGTGGCCGATCGGCATGACGATGCGGCCGCCCGGCGCGAGCTGGTCGAGCCAGGCCAGCGGCACGGACGGGCCTGTCGCCGCGGCGACGATGGCGTCGTACGGAGCGCCTTCTGCCCAGCCGAGCGTGCCGTCGCCGGTGACGACGTTCACCCGGTAGCCGAGCGCTTCGAGCGTCGCCGCCGCGGTGACGGCGAGGTCGGGGTGCCGTTCGACGCTGACGACGCGGTGCCCGAGTTCGGCGGCGACGGCGGCCGCGTATCCGGAGCCGGTGCCGATGTCGAGCACGGCGTCCTCCGGCCCGATCCGTGCCGCCTCGAGCATCAGTGCCACGATGTACGGCTGCGAGATGGTCTGGCCGTCGCCGATCGGGAGCGGGTGGTCGTCGTAGGCGTACCTGGCCTGCTCGTCCGGCACGAACAGGTGCCGCGGCACGCGTCGCATCGCGTCGAGGACCCGCTGGTCTTCGATCCCGCGGGGGACGAGTTGCTGCTCGACCATCCGCCTGCGTTCGTCGGCGAATTCGGTGTTCGTACCGCTATTGAACCACCGCGGGCACGGCGGCGACAGGCACGGCGGCGACAGGCGCGCCCAGCGCGCCCGCCGACGCCGTCGTCATCCGTTCAGCCCGCGACCGGCAGCGCGGCCTGCCGCGACGCCAACTGCTCGCGTGCCGCCGTCAGCGCCGCCGCGTCCGCGCCCGCCGCCTCCAGGGCGAGCAGCCCGGCTCCGAGGATCGGCGCAGCCGTCACCAGCTCGATGTGGGCGAGCGGCGCCCGCTCGGCCAGCCCGGCCTCGACCGCGTTCAGCAGTCTGGCGTCCCGTGCGCCGATCACTCCGCCGCCGAGCACCACGGGCACCGGCCGGTCGAGCAGGTCCAGTCTGCGCAGCGTCGTGGCCGCGAACACGACGATCTCTTCCGCCTGCCGGTCGACGAGCGCGCCGGCCACCGCATCCCCTGCCCTCGCAGCGTCGAGCACGGAGGGCGCGATGCGGGAGAGGTCGCTGTTCGGGATGCGCTCGAAGTGCAGCGCCTCGATGACCTCCGTGACGCCGCCCAGCCCGTACACCGCCGGGATGTCCGTGGTCAGCCTGGTCGCCGGACCCCGCCCGTCCACCGCGCGGGCGGCGTGCCACAGCGCCTGCTCTCCGAGGTGCCAGCCGCCTCCCCAGTCGCCGGACATGATGCCGAGCGACGGATACCGCACCACCTCGCCGTCGGCGCGGACGCCGACGCAGTTGATGCCGGTGCCGCAGACCACGGCCACCGCATCCTGTTCGCTGGTCCCTGCGCGCAGCAGCGCGAACAGGTCGTTGTCGACCACCGCGTCCGCCCAGGCGAATCCCGCGATGCCCTCTCGGAACGCTGCGACCTCGGCGGGGAGGTCGAGGCCGGACAGGTAGATGTTCGCGGCGGCGATCGGGCGGACCCCTGTTTGCGCAAGCAGGTCTTCGATCAGCCCGTCGACCAGGACGGCCGCCTCCGACATCCCGATGATGTGCGGGCTCGACGTCGTTCCGCGCGCGCTCGCGATCACGGTGCCGTCGAGCTCGATCGCGACCGCGTCCGTCTTCGACCCTCCACCGTCGACCGCGATGGCGATGGGCAGCGCAGCGCTCGCGCCGCCCGCGTCGTCCGCCCGGCTCACTTCGCCCACGACAGGTGGTCCCTGTTCCTGGCGATGAGCAGGTCGGTGAGCTTCTCCGCCTTCTCGTACTGTCCGACCAGTGGATGCGCGAGCATCGCCCGCACCACCCGCTCGCGCCCGCCGTGCACTGCCGCGTCCAGCGCCAGCCGCTCGTACCCGGCGACGTGCGAGATGAGCCCGCGCAGGTCGTCGGGCAGCGGGTCGATCGGCAGCGCTGTCACGCCGCCGGCGCCGACGGTGGCCGACACCTCGATCACGTGGTCGTCCGGCAGGAACGGCAGGGAGCCGTCGTTGCGCAGGTTGACCACCTGCGTGTCCCCGCGGTCGCTGGTGAGCGACGCGATCAGGTCGACGGCGGCCTCCGAGTAGAAGGCGCCTCCGCGCTTCGCGAGCTGCTCCGGCTTGGTGTCGACGGACGGGTCGGCGTAGAGCTCCAGCAGCGCGCGCTCCACCTCCTGCACGGCCTCGGCGCGGGTGGGGGAGCCGAGCTGTTCGCGCAGCACCTCGTCGTGGGCGTAGTAGTAGCGCAGATAGTAGCTGGGCACCGTGCCGAGCATCGAGATCAGGGAGGCAGGCAGCTCGATCTCGGAGGCGAGCTCGTCGAGGTGGGTCGCCAGGAGGCCGGGGAGCGCATCCTTGGTGCCCGACGAGTCCGTCACGAATGCCGCGCGCTCCCAGGTGAGGTGGTTGAGCCCCACGTGGCCGAGCGTGATCTGCGTGTGGTCGACGCCGAGCAGGTTCGCGAAGCGGCGCTGGAAGCCGATGGCAACGTTGCAGAGGCCGACAGCGCGGTGGCCCTCCTGCAGCAGGGCGCGGGTGACGATGCCGACGGGGTTGGTGAAGTCGACGATCCACGCATCCGGTTTGGCGTGGGCGCGCACGGCGTCCGCGACGCGCAGCACGACAGGGACCGTGCGCAGCGCCTTGGCGAAGCCGCCGGGCCCCGTGGTCTCCTGCCCGATGCAGCCGCACTCGTGCGGGAACGTCTCGTCCCCGTGGCGCGCTGCCTGCCCGCCGACACGGAGCTGGATCAGCACGGCGTCCGCGTCGGAGACCCCGGCGACGAGGTCGCTCGTCGGCACGATGCGTCCGGTGTGCCCTGCCGCGCGGAACATCCGCTCGCTCATCCCGCCGACCAGCCGCAGCCTGTCGGGGTCGGTGTCGACGAGCCACAGCTCTTCGATGGGGAGGATGTCGCGCATCCTGGCGAACCCGTCGATGAGTTCTGGAGTGTAGGTGGATCCTCCACCGACGACTGCGAGTTTCACTGCTATCCCTTCACGCCTGTGAGTGTGATGCCCTCCACGAATACGCGTTGGGCGAAGAAGAAGATGAGGACGACGGGGATGGTGACGAGCATCGTCATGGCCATCGTGAGCCCCCAGTCGGTGCCGTGCACCCCGCGGAACGACGCCAGGCCGTACGCGACGGGCCAGGCCGCCGGGTTCTCCGACGTGTAGAGCAGGGGGCCGTAGTAGTCGTTCCACGAGTTGAAGAACATGAAGATCGCCGTCGCCGCGATGCCGGGCTTCGCCATCGGAAGCACCACCCGCCAGAGCACGCCGAACTCGCCGTTGCCGTCGATCCGTGCTGCGTCGGCGTACTCGCTCGGGATGGTGAGGAAGAACTGGCGAAGCAGGAAGATCGAGAACGCGTCGCCGAGAAGGTTCGGCAGGATGAGCGGCCAGAGCGTTCCGGTCAGGTTGAGCTGCGACCACATCACATAGATCGGGATGGCCGTGACCTGCGGAGGGAGCAGCATCGCGATGATGATCACGGTGAACAGCACGCCCGAACCGCGGAACTTGATCTTGGCGAGGGCGTACGCGGCAGGAACGCTCGACACCAGCATGAAGACGGTGGCGAGGATCGCGTACAGGGCGGAGTTGCCGAACCACTGCAGCAGCGGCACGGTCGTGAACACCTTCACGTAGTTGTCCCACTGGAACGGCTGCGGCCAGATGGATGCGGTCAGCGTCTGCTCGCTCGACATCAGCGAGGTGAGGAACACGAACACGATCGGGGCGGCGAACAGGATGCCGAGCGCGACCAGCACGATGTGCTCTGCGATCCAGGCGAGCACCCTGCGGCTGCGAAGTGAGCGAGGGGTCGGGATTCGCCCCTGCCGCTTGGCGGGCGCCGCTGGCGGCTTGGTCAGGGTTGCGGAGGTCATTGTGCGCCTTCCGGGGTGAACGCCTTGAACCGGCGAAGCAGGAGGATGAGGATGACGGCGGCCACGACGAACAGGAGCACCGCGAGGGCGGAGGCGTAGCCGAGCTGGTACGTGCCGAAGCCGCGGACGTAGAGCCACTGGGTGTACGTCAGCAGGGAGCCGTCCGGATAGCCGAGGTTGTTGCTGATGCCCTCGCCGATCACCGCCTTGCCTGAGGCGACCCCGGAGGCGACCGCCGCCTCCGTGAAGTACTGGATCGCCGCGATCACCCCGGTGACCACCGAGAACAGCAGGACGGGCGCGATGCTCGGCATCGTCACGTAGCGCACCTTCTGCAGGCCGTTGGCCCCGTCCAGGGATGCTGCTTCGTACTGCTCCTTCGACACGTCGAGCAGGGCGGCGAGGAAGATGATCATGATGTCGCCCATCACCCACACCCCGAGGAGCACGAGCGACGGCTTCGACCAGGCAGGGTCGTTGAACCACAGCGGACCCTGGATGCCGAAGAACTTCAGCACCTGGTTCACCGGGCCGGTGCCGGGGTTGAACAGGAACACGAACGCCACGACGCTCGCGACGGGCGGAACGAGAGCTGGGAGATAGAACAGCGTGCGCCAGAACCCGGATGCGCGCTTCGCCCTGGCGAGGAGCCCGGCGATCAGCAACGCGAAGGCCACCTTCACCGGCACCCAGATCACCACGAACCAGAGCGTGTTGAGGGTGGCCTGCCAGACGTTCGGGTCCTGCGTGAAGAGGTACTGGTAGTTGCGCAGGCCGATCCACTGCGGAGACGACACGAGGTCGAACCGGGTGAACGAGTAGTAGACGGACGCGATCAGCGGGTACACGAAGAAGATCACGAGGCCGAGGAGCGCTGGCGCGAGCAGCGCCAGCGTGACGAGCTTGCGCTTGGTGCGTGCCCGCGAGGGGCGGACGCGTGCCGCCCGCCCCTCGCGGATTGCCGTTGACGTCATGACCTTACGGACCCGTCGTCAGCGCGAGAGCGTCGTTGATCTGCTTGTCGACGTTCTTGAGACCCGCCTGCAGGTCGCCGCCCTGGCTCTGGTACTTGTTCCAGAAGTCCTGGAACGACTGCTGGTATCCGGCGCCGAGCGGGCTGGCGGGGGTGGTGGCCACGTTCGGGCTGGATGCGACGTCGAGGAACGTCTTGTACTGGTCGGAGACCTCGAGCTTCGGCGAGTTGAGCGCGTCCTTCGTGGTCGGCACGTTCTTGAGGCCGTTGGCGAGCTTGACGACCGCATCCGTGTCGGTGGTGAGGTACTTCAGCAGCGCCCAGGCGAGCTCCGGGTTCTTGGAGCCCTTCGAGATGCCGATGATGTTGCCCGTCATGTATCCGCCGCCGTACAGCTCGGTGTGGTCGTCGGCGGTCGGGAACGGAGCAGTGCCGTAGTTCAGCTTCTTCGCCTGGTCGGCGATGAACGCCGTGCGGTACTCACCGTCCATGTTCATGGCCACCTGGCCGGTCTGGAAGGCGTTGTCCGCTGAGAACTCCTGGCCGAGACCGGAGGTGAAGGTGTTCAGCTTGTCCCAGCCGATCTTGTCGACATATGCCTTCTGCCACTCCATCAGCTCTGTCCAGCCCGTGCTGGAGCTGATCGCGCTCGTGCCGTCGGACTTGAGCCAGTCGGCTCCCGCCGCTGGGCCGTAGTGCGCCGCCGCGTTCTCGTACCAGCCCATGGTCGGGTTGAAGCCCAGGGTCTTGATCGAGCCGTCCGGGTTGAACGTGGTCAGCTTGTCCGCCATCGTCTCCAGCTCGGACAGGGTCTTCGGCGGAGCGGTGAAGCCGGCCGCGGAGAGCAGATCCTTGTTGTAGTAGAGGCCGTAGACGTCGGCGAGCATCGGCATCGCGCAGCGAGTGCCCTTGAACTCGGTGTACGACTTCACGGTGTCGGAGAACTGGCTCATGTCGACGCCGTCGCGCTCGATCACCTTGTTGAGGCTGCGGAAGGCGCCGTTGGAGCAGAAGTTGCCGACGATGTCCGTCGAGTACGACAGGCCGACATCCACCTTGCTGCCGGTGGCGATGGCCTTCTGCAGCTTTTCGTCGTCCTGGCCGGAGTGCACCTCGACTTTGATCTTCGGGTTCTTCTTCTCGAAGTCGTCGACGACCGACTGGATGACCTTGGCCTCTCGGTCGGAGAAGAAGTGCCAGAACGAGACGGTGCCGGACAGCTCCTTCGGGGTGTTCGCCTCGAAGGAGGCGCTGCTGCCTCCGCCGGAGCACCCGGCGAGGGCCAGGGCCGCCGCCGCGGCGACCGCGACGGTGGCGATGATGTGACGTTGACGGTGTTTCACGGGTGGTTCCTCACTGATTCCGGTTCGTGATGCGTTCGATGGACGGGTGATGCAGTGGTGCGGGTGCTGCGGTGGAGCGTTGCCGGTGCTCCGCGCTAGGCGGAGATCCTCGACACTTCGGCGAAGAGCGCGTTGCGCACCTCCGCGAGCAGGTGTTCCCGCGCGCCGCGGAGCACGGGGTGCGCAGGCACCCCTGTCGCGACGACGGTGGACGACCCCCAGGAGGCGCGGAGCTCTGCGCTGACGAGCTCGGCGAGCGCGTCGCCGCCCGCACGTCCTGTCGGGCCGCCGAGCACGACCAGCTCTGGATCGAGCAGGGCGAGCACGGGGACCACCCCGACGGCGATGCGCGGCGCCAGTTCGGCGAGCAGCGCATCCCTGGCGGGGGAGGAGGGGATGGCCTCGACGGCGGCGGTGTAGTCGGCGGCGCGCATCCCGTGGCGTTCGGCGAGGCGGGCGACGGTCGGCCCGCCGATCAGGTCCTGCAGGTCCTGGGCGTCCTGGTCGAGCTCCGCGGCGGCGCGGGGGATGGGAAGGTAGCCGATCTCGCCCGCCCCTCCCGACGCTCCGCGGTGGACGGAGCCGCCCTGGTCGACGGAGAGGCCGAGACCGTCTCCCATCCAGAGCAGCGCGAAGCCGCCGGTGTCTCGGCCGACGCCGTCCGTCCGCTCGGCGATGGCGGCGAGGTTCACGTCGTTGTCGATGTGGACGGTGATGCCGAGCGCTGCTTCGAGGTGCGCTGTGATGCCCTGCATGGGCCAGCCTGGCAGCGTCTCGATGAAGGTCAGCTCGTCCGTGCGCGGATCGAGCGCGCCCTGCACGCCGATGCAGACAGCGCTGACGCTCTCGCCGGCGACCCCTGCCGCCTGGCAGGCGCCGTCGATCGCCTCGCGGACGTCGGACTCCGGAGTGCGGTCGGCGTCGGAGACCCGAAGCGGCGTCTCGGCGATGGGATGCTCTGTTCCGCTGGCATCGACGACCGTCGACCGGATGGTGGTGGCGTCGATGTCGATGGCGACGCCGAGCACGCGGTCGGTGCGGACGGCGTAGCTGGCCGCGTTCGGGCCGCGTCCACCTGACACTTCGCCGACGGCGTGGATGAGTCCTGCCGTCTCCAGCCGGGAGACCATCTGGGCCGCTGTCGGCTTCGAGAGGCCGGAGAGTTCGCCGATCCTGTTGCGGGTGAGCACGCCGTGCTCGAGCAGCAAGGACAGGGCTGTGCGGTCATTGGTCTCGCGGAGCCAGGACGGAGTCCCCGGCACTGGTCTGGTGGCCATCGCGCACATCCCTTCGTTGGAACAATCGTGCGTGGTGAATGTATCAGGAAAGTTTCTTAATAGTAAAGAGGCTGTTTCGATGTCGGTGGTCTCCGCCACGATGGACGCACGTCCAGATGGATGCACGCAGCTGCGAGGGGAGCCGCCATGACCGCACGACCAACGCCCATCGACCCGCCGGGCCTGCACGCCAGTCCGGCCTTCGCCCAGGGGATGCTCGCCCAGACAGGGCCGACGCTCTATGTCGGAGGGCAGAACGGCACAGACGCCGAAGGCACCCTGCTCGACGGCCTCCAGGCGCAGACCGAGCAGGCGCTCCGCAACGTCCTGGCCGTGCTCGCAGAGGCCGGCACGGGGCCGGAGTACGTGGTCAAGCTCACGATCTACCTGGCCGTCGGCATCGACCCCGGCGAGGCGTACGCGGCGACCGGCGCGGTGTGGGGAGCGCACCGCACCGCAGTGACGGTGCTCGCAGTCACGCCGGCGCGACCTGGCGCACTCGTGGAGATCGAAGCGGTGGCTGTGCTGCCCGACTGATCGGCATCGCCCGACGGAGCCGGGTCACCGGACGGAGCCGGCTCACCGGCCCGAGCCGGTTCACCGGCCCGAGCCGGCTCACCCGAAGGCGCGGGCGTGCTCCACGAGACGGTCGAACGACGCATCCAGATCGGGGTCGAGACGCTGCCTCGACGCGTCGGCGAGGAACCACTCGACGATCTCGCCTGCACCCGTCGCGAACGGCACGCGCGCCCGGAACTCCGGCACGAGCGCCTTCACCTTGCTGTTGTCGAAGACCATCGAGTTGGCCTTGTCGCCGATGAGCCCAGGACCCAGCTCCGGCACGACGGCGGCGATTGACGCGCTGGAGACGTGCACCAGCTCCGCCTCGACGCCGAGGCCCTCCGCCAGATAGCAGTAGATCTGGTTCCAGGTCGGCGCCTCGTCGGACGTGATGTGGAACGCCTCACCGACCGCCTCCGGGCGCCCGAGCAGGCCGACGTACGCCACCGCGAAGTCGGTGTTGTGCGTGATGGTCCACAGGCTGGTGCCGTCGCCGTGCACCACGACGGGCGCTCCGCGACGCATCCTGGCCAGATCGGTCCAGTGCCCGCTGGTCGGGATGGAGGTGCGGTCGTAGGTGTGCGACGGACGAACGATCGTGACGGGGAATGCGCGCTCGCGGTACGCCTCGACCAGCAGGTCCTCGCAGGCGATCTTGTCGCGCGAGTACTGCCAGAACGGGTTGCGCAGCGGCGTCGACTCCGTGACGGGCAGGCGAGACGGTGGCGTCTGGTACGCAGACGCCGAACTGATGAACACGTACTGCCCGACTCTGCCCTCGAACAGCCGGAAGTCGGTCTGGATGTGCTCTGGCGTGAACGCCAGGAACTCCGACACAACGTCGAAGCTGCGCTCGCCGAGCACGGCGTGAACGCTCTCCGGCTCGCGGATGTCCGCGTGCAGCACTTCCACCCCATCCGGCAGCGGCCGCACCCCGGAACTGCCGCGGTTGATGACGGTCACCTCGTGTCCCGCCTCGAGCGATCGGGCGACACAGGCGGAGCTGATGACCCCCGTACCGCCGATGAAGAGTGACCGTGTCGCTGCCATGCGTGCTCCTCGCTTCGTCGTCGATTTCCCCCAGAGGTCTCAGCGTAGCCCGCGCGTACACTCCGGGGCACACCCGATCCTCCGAAGGGAGCACCCGTGTTCGTCCTGCGTTCCTGGCCAGGTCTCGCCATCGCCTGCGTCGCCGCGATCATCGCCGCCGTGCTGGTCACCGCCGTCGTCGGAGGCATCTTCCGCGCCATCGCGCGGCGGAAGGGGTGGGCTGCCATGCTGATCGCGCGGGCGCGCATCCCGTTCCGCATCCTGCTGATGGTGATCGTGCTGTGGATCGCGGTGGCCATCACCCTGCCCGCCGATGTTCCTGCGGGGTGGAGGGACGCGATCCACCACACCTTCCTCATCCTCACCATCGCCGCGGGCGTCTGGTTCGCGGCGGCGCTCGCCGTCTACGTCGAGGATCTGGGGCTCGACCGCTATCGGCTGGATGTGCCGGACAATCGATACGCGAGGAAGGTGCGCACGCAGGTGCTCATCATCCGGCGGCTCACCATCGTGGCGGCGGTCGTCGTCGGTCTCGGCGCGATCCTGCTGACCTTCCCCGCTCTGCAGGCGGCGGGGGCGAGCATCCTGGCCTCTGCCGGCGTCATCGGGATCATCGCCGGTGTCGCAGCCCAGTCGACGCTCGCGAACCTGTTCGCCGGGCTGCAGCTCGCGTTCAGCGACGCCATCCGGATCGACGACGTGGTGGTGGTGGAGCAGCAGTGGGGGACCATCGAGGAGATCACTCTCACCTACGTGGTCGTGCACATCTGGGACGACCGCAGACTGGTGCTGCCCTCCAGCTACTTCACCACCAAGCCGTTCGAGAACTGGACGAGGCAGCACAGCGAACTGCTGGGCTCCGTCGAGTTCGACCTCGACTGGCGGGTGTCGCCAGGCGGGATGCGCGCTGAGCTCAACCGGGTGCTCGCCACGACCGATCTATGGGACGGCCGCACCGGGGTGCTGCAGGTGACGGATGCGGTCTCCGGCTGGGTGCGCGTGCGCGTTCTGGTGACGGCGCGGGATGCTCCGACCCTGTTCGACCTGCGCTGCCTGGTGCGCGAACGCCTCATCGACTGGATGCAGCGCTACAGTTCAGCATCGCTCCCGCGCACCCGCGTGGAGATGGTGGAGCCGCCGGAGCAGCAGACCCCTCCGCCACGCGCCAGAGCGCAGCAGGAGGCCCGCCTCTTCAGCGGCACCCCGGACGGGGAGCAGCGGGCGGCGCAGTTCACCGAGTCCATCCCGATCCTCCGCGAGGAGGACCTGGACGGCACCCGATGACCAGCGCGCCGTCGCCTCCTGCTCAGCTCACCGCATCCACGGCGGCGAGGATCGCGTCGAGCGCCGCCTGCGGCTGCGACACCATCGACACGTGCGACGCGGCCACCTCGGTGATGGTCGAGCCTGCACGTTCGGCCATGCTGCGCTGGGTCGCGGGCGGGATCACCTTGTCCTCGGTGCCGACGACGGCCCAGCTCGGCAGGCTGCGCCAGGCCGGCGCTCCGACAGGCGTGGTGTTCGCGCCGAGGGTGATCGGGCGCTGGCCGGCGACGATGAGCAGCCTGTCGGCCTCCGGAAGGTCCTGCGCGAACGCGGTGTGCACTGTCGCCGGCTTGAGGAACGCCTCGGCGTCGCCGTCCGGCGAGCCTGGGTAGCCCGCGATGTCGAGCACCGCCGTCGGGTCGGGCACGTCGAGCGCGGAGCCGGAGCCGCCGAGGATCGAGAACACGGTCTCGCCCTCCTCGGGGATGAACGCATCCACGTAGACGAGTGCCTTCACGTCGCCTCCGCCGAGCCCTGCGCCGCTGATCACCACGCCGCCGTACGAGTGGCCGACGAGCACCACCGGCCCCGTCGTTCGCTGGGCGACGAACGAGGCGACGTACGCGGAGTCGCTGATCGGGTTGCGCAGGAGGTTGGTGGGCGCGAGCACGTGGAAGCCCTGCTGCTGCAGGGACGTGGCGACGGCGTTCCAGCTGGAGGCGTCGGCCCAGGCGCCGTGGACGAGGACGATGGTGGGTTTCGCGGACATGGAAGTTCCTTCGTTCGTGCCGGTCCGCGGCCGCTCCGATCGGGCTACCGCGTCGTCAGCGGTGGGTGTGATGGTGATGGAACGTGCACAGACTAGCCCCGCGGGATGAACGCCTGGTAGAGCATCCATTGCCAGCAAACCCACAGTTTCACCGGGACCAACCGCGCGGCGGTCCGTGTTCTATCCACTGACGGCCCAGCAGCCAGCTGTGCCGGAACCCCGTCGAGGAGGACCACGTGTCACACGATTACCGCAAGACCCAGGATGCCGTCTCCCGCCTGACCCCCGAGCAGTACGCCGTCACGCAGCAGGAGGCCACGGAGCCCGCTTTCCGCAACGAGTTCTGGAACAACAAGGAGGCAGGTCTCTACGTCGACATCGTCTCCGGTGAGCCGCTGTTCGCCTCGGTGAACAAGTACGACAGCCGTTCCGGCTGGCCGAGCTTCACTGTGCCTGTCGACCCGGCCAACATCGTCGAGAAGCGCGACAGGACCTTCGGCATGGTCCGCACAGAGGTCCGCTCGGCCCACGGAGACAGCCATCTGGGCCACCTGTTCGACGATGGCCCAGCAGAAGAGGGAGGATTGCGGTACTGCATCAACTCCGCCGCCCTCCGTTTCATCCCGCTCGCCGACCTCGACACCGAGGGATACGGCGACTACCGTCACCTGTTCGAGAATGAGGAGGTCACCCGATGACCGACGCAACACCCACAACGCCTCGCACCGAGAAGGCCGTCCTCGCAGGCGGCTGTTTCTGGGGAGTGGAGGACCTGATCCGCAAGCGCCCCGGCGTGCTCGACACCCGCGTCGGCTACACAGGCGGCGACGTGCCGAACGCGACGTACCGCAACCACGGCACCCACGCCGAGGCCCTGGAGATCATCTTCGACCCGTCGAAGATCAGCTACCGCGACCTGCTGGAGTTCTTCTTCCAGATCCACGATCCGTCGACGAAGAACCGCCAGGGCAACGACGTGGGCACCAGCTACCGCTCGGCGATCTTCTACGAGAACGACGAGCAGCGCCGCATCGCTGAGGACACCATCGCCGACGTCGACGCCTCCGGTCTCTGGCCAGGCCCCGTCGTCACCGAGGTCGAGCCCGCCGGCCCGTTCTGGGAGGCGGAGCCTGAGCACCAGGACTACCTGGAGCGCATCCCGTGGGGGTACACCTGCCACTACGTGCGCCCGGACTGGAAGCTCCCGCGCCGCGAGGACGTCGCGTCGTAGCGCGCACCGCGTCGCACGCACAGAGGCCGCCCCGGAATCGGGACGGCCTCTGTGGTTTCTGGTGCCCCCAGTAGGATTTGAACCTACGGCCTTCTGCTCCGGAGGCAGACGCTCTATCCCCTGAGCTATGGGGGCCAGGGAGTGCCCATCCAGGCTAGCATCCCGCACGCGCGCCCTGTGACGCGCTCCCGCGCCTACTTCGGCACGTTGGCGAGGATGTCCTGCAGCAGGGGAGCGGCGTCGCCAGGTTCGAAGAATGCCGTCGACTCGGCGACGATCCAGTATGCGCCGCGGAAGACCTGCACCTGGCCGGCGGTTCCCTGCTTGAAGTAGCCCTCGACCTCCGGGGGAACGCCGTACGTCGGCACGGGGGTCGCGGCGGTGACCGCGGCGTTCTTCAGGCCTTCGAGCTCGCTCGCCGGCGGCTGCGCGATCGCGACTTCGATCACATCGCCGCTGGTCTGGTTCTGCCACGCGCAGGTGGCGCCTTTCCAGTCGGCGATCTGCTTCTCGAGGCTGCCGTCCTTGGGCTGGTAGCCGGGGTCCGCGCCGAAGTTGGGGTTGTACGCGTACAGCTGGTCGGCCGTGACGATCTGGTCGCAGGTGAGCGTCACCGGCGTCGGCGGGTCGGTCGGCTTCTGTGTCGGCGTCGCGCTCGGCGCCGACGTGCCCCCTGCGTTGTTCTGCGCCGGTGGCGTCGTCGCGTCGCCCGAGCTCTTCGACGGGGCGGCGCACGCGCTCAGCGCCAGCGTGCAGGCGAGGATCACCGCGACGGGCGCGGCGGCTCGGAGGGCGGTGCGGTGGTGCTTGGCCATGCGGTTTCGTTCTCCGTCGGATGGTCGGGATTCGATGAGAGAGGATGCGCGGCGGCGCACATCGCGATGACCCTATCAAGCCTCCTGGTGAGGACCGGCCGCCGTGGCCTGTTCGTTAGGCAATCGATGCAGCCGGTGCCCGGTAGAATCGTTCACCGTGACTCCTGCTGACCTCTCCGCCGCCCTGCTCGACATCGTGACCTCCGTTGTCGACGCGCGACGACAGGGAGCCGGCGACGACGCGGCGCCCGTCGTCGTCACCATCGACGACGTTCCCCTGGAGCGCCCGAAGAACCGCGACCACGGCGACTGGGCATCCAACGTGGCCATGCGTCTCGCCAAGAAGGTGGGCGCCAACCCGCGCGAGCTCGCCACCGAGATCGCCGAGGCCGCCGCATCCATCGACGGTGTCGCCTCCGCGGAGGTCGCCGGTCCAGGGTTCATCAACTTCCGGTTGGATGCTGCTGCCGCCGGGCTGCTCGCGAAGACCATCGTCGAGGCCGGTGACGAGTACGGCAACGGCCACCTCTACGACGGCCTGCTGGTCAACCTGGAGTTCGTCTCCGCCAACCCGACCGGCCCTATCCACATGGGCGGCGTGCGCTGGGCTGCCGTCGGGGACAGCCTCGCCCGCATTCTGCAGGCCGAGGGCGCGGACGTCACCCGCGAGTACTACTTCAACGACCACGGCTCGCAGATCGACCGGTTCGCCCGCAGCCTGCTCGCCGCATACCTCGGAGAGCCGACCCCGGAGGACGGCTACGGCGGAGCGTACATCGGCGACATCGCCGCGCAGGTGGTCGAGCGCTTCGACGGCGACCTCTCCGCTCTGTCGCGCGAGGAGCAGCAGGAGGTGTTCCGCTCCGTCGGCACCGAGCTGATGTTCGCCGAGATCAAGGAGAAGCTGCACGGCTTCGGCGTCGACTTCGACGTCTACTTCCACGAGGACTCGCTGCACGAGTCCGGCGCCGTCGAGCGCGCGATCGAACGCCTGCGCGAGCAGGGTCACATCTTCGAGGAGGACGGCGCCGTCTGGCTCCGTACCACCACGTTCGGCGACGACCGCGACCGCGTCATCATCCGTTCCAATGGCGAGCCGGCGTACATCTCCGGCGACCTCGGCTACTACCTGAACAAGCGGGAGCGCGGCTTCGAGCAGAACCTCATCATGCTCGGCGCAGACCACCACGGTTACGTCGGCCGCCTGATGGCCGCCGTCGAGGCGTTCGGCGACGTCCCCAACGTCAACCTGCAGATCCTGATCGGACAGATGGTCAACCTGGTGCGCGACGGCGAGCCGGTCAAGATGTCCAAGCGCGCAGGCACCATCGTCACCCTCGACGACCTGGTGGATGCGGTGGGCGTGGATGCCGGCCGCTACGCCCTCGTGCGCTCCTCCAGCGACTCGCAGCTCGACATCGACCTCGACCTGCTGAGCAAGCGCAGCAACGAGAACCCCGTCTTCTACGTGCAGTACGCGCACGCCCGCACCCGCTCCGTCGCCACCAACGCGGCAGCAGCGGGCGTGGACCGCAGCGCGTTCGCGCCGGAGCTGCTCACGCACGAGAGCGAGTCCGCTCTGCTCGGCGGTCTGCAGGAGTTCCCGCGGATCGTCGCCCAGGCGGCCGAGCTGCGCGAGCCGCACCGGGTCGCCCGCTACATCGAGGAGCTCGCCGGGCTGTACCACACTTGGTATGCCGCGACCCGCGTCATCCCGCTCGGCGACGAGCCCGTCACCGACCTGCACCGCACCCGCCTGTGGCTGAACGACGCCACCGGCCAGGTGATCCGCAACGGCCTCGGACTGCTCGGGGTCTCCGCTCCGGACAGAATGTAGCTCCGAACGATGACAGACGTGCAGTCCACCGACGTGATCGCCGGCACCGTCCAGCCGCCCAAGCGGCGGCGTACGCTGCGCCTGGTGCTCTGGATCCTCATCCCGATCGTCGCGCTCGTCGCACTGTTCTTCATCGCGGACGCCATCGTGCGCTCTGTGGCTGAGCAGCGCATCTCCGCCGAGGTGGAGAAGAGCCTGCCGGCAGAGGTGAAGGGCGACGTCTCGACGCACATCGGCGGCGTCTCGGTGCTGCAGCAGTACCTGAGCGGCCGGTTCGAGAAGGTCGTGCTCGACGCCCCGAAGCTGGCGGTCAACGGTTCGCCGATCGACGCGACGATCACGGCCACCGGCGTCCCGTCCGACTTCTCCAAGCCCGTCCAGTCGATCGCGGGCTCCCTGACGATCTCGCAGACCTCGCTCAACAAGCTCGTCACCGTCCCCGGCGTCGACGGCGACCTCGCCCTCGGCAATGGAACGCTGAGCTACGACGGCACCGCGTCGCTCCTCGGCCTGCCGATCGGCTACCAGGTCACCGTCGCCCCAGAGGCGGCAGGCAAGACCGTGAACCTGCAACCGGTGGATGCGAAAGTCACCACGGGCGGCTCAGGCGCCCTCGACCTCTCCACGCTGGTCAAGGCGCTGACCAACCGCGGCCCGATCCCGGTCTGCGTCGCCCAGTACCTCCCGGACGGCGTGCTGGTGAACGACATCGCGATCACGAAGGGCTCTGCCACCGTGACGCTGAACGCCGAGCAGTTCGTGGTGAACGAGAAGTCTCTGAAGAGCAAGGGGAGCTGCTGAGGTGGGTCAGCCTGTCTGCTCACTGCCTGTCTGCCGCACCGTCGTAACACGGACGAACCCACCGTCCTGCCCCCGATAGACTTCCGGTACTTCTCCACCGGCTTCAGGGACCAATCCGGGTCCGCTCGCCTCCGAGAGATCCCCACTCGATTCATTCCGTGAGGTTTTCCCTGTGGCTTCTGTGTCCAATCCACTCGCCCCCGGCTGGCTCGCCGTGCCCGGCGACGCCAACGACCTGCATCCCGGCCTGTGGTCGCGCACCGTGGCCAGACAGGACGGGGAGCTCGTCGTCGGCGGTGTCACCGCCACCGAGCTGGCCGCCAGGTACGGCACCCCCGTCTACATCGTCGACGAGGTGGATGCGCGGGAGCGCGCCGCCGAGGTCCGTTCCGCTCTCGTCGGCGCCTTCGAGCGCGTCGGCGGCTCTGCGAAGGTGTACTACGCGGGCAAGGCGTTCCTCAGCATCGAGGTCGCCCGCTGGATGGCGGACGCAGGGCTCAACATCGACGTGTGCAGCGGAGGGGAGCTCGCCGTCGCGCTCGCAGCCGGAGTCGCCCCCGAGCGGCTCGGCTTCCACGGCAACAACAAGTCGCTCGCCGAGATCGACAGGGCCGTCTCGCTCGGGGTCGGAGCGATCATCATCGACAGCCTGCAGGAGATCGACAGGGTCGCGGACGCCGCAGACAGGCACGGGCGCATCCAGTCGGTGCGGCTGCGGGTCAACAGCGGGGTGCACGCGCACACGCACGCGTTCCTCGCGACCGCTCACGAGGATCAGAAGTTCGGGATCGGCCTTGCGGCAGCGCCGGACGCGGTCGCGCGCATCCGGAGCCGTGGCTCGCTGAACTTCCTCGGGCTGCACTGTCACATCGGCTCGCAGATCTTCGGGTCGGACGGCTTCGCGGAGTCCGCCGCGCGGCTCCTCGCCGTGCACACCGAACTGCTCGCGGACGGACCGGTGCCCGAGCTCAACCTCGGCGGCGGGTTCGGCATCGCGTACACCTCCGTCGACGACCCTGCGCCGATCGGGGAGCTCGCGGAGACCATCGCCCAGACCGTCGCATCGCGCTGCGCAGAGCTGGGCATCCCGCTGCCCGTCGTCGCGTTCGAGCCAGGCCGGTCGATCATCGGCACGGCGGGGCTCACGCTCTACACCGCTGGGACCACCAAGGATGTGCCCGTCGCGTTCCAGGACGACGGGGAGACCGCGATTCGCCGCTACGTGAGCGTCGACGGCGGCATGAGCGACAACGCGCGCCCAGCGCTCTACGGCGCGGACTACTCCGTGCGCATCGCCGACCGGGTGTCGGACGCGCCGGCCGAACTGGTGCGCATCGCGGGCAAGCACTGCGAGAGCGGCGACATCGTCGTGGACGCCGACTACCTGCCCGGCGACGTCGCCCCAGGCGACCTGCTCGCCGTACCGGCGACCGGCGCATACTGCTGGTCGCTCGCGAGCAACTACAACTATCTCGGCAGACCGGCCGTGATCGCCGTCCGCGACGGAGCGTCGCGGGTGATCGTGCGGGCGGAGACCGAGGCCGACCTGCTGTCGAGAGACGCCGCGTACGAAGGAGCACAGGCATGATCGAGTACCGCAACCTCCGGGTGGCCCTGCTTGGCGCGGGCTCCGTCGGCTCGCAGGTGGCGCGGCTGCTGCTCGAGCAGGGTGACGAGTTCGCCTCCCGGATCGGGGCGAAGCTCGAACTGGTGGGCATCGCCGTGCGCGACCTGGATGCGCAGCGCGACGTCGACCTGCCGCGCGAGCTGTTCACCACGGACGCGTCGTCGCTCATCCTCGGCGCCGACATCGTCGTGGAGCTGATGGGCGGGGTCGAACCGGCCCGAGGCTACGTGCTCCAGGCGCTCAACTCGGGCGCGGACGTCATCACCGCCAACAAGGCGCTGCTCGCCACGCACGGCCCTGAGCTGTTCGAGGCGGCGGAGCAGGTCGGCGCCCAGCTCTACTACGAGGCCGCCGTCGCCGGCGCCATCCCGATCATCCGCCCGCTGCGCGACAGCCTCGCCGGCGACAGGGTCAACCGCATCCTCGGCATCGTCAACGGCACCACCAACTTCATCCTCGACCGCATGGATGTGCACGGAGAGTCCCTGGCGGACGCCCTCGCCACCGCCACCGACCGCGGATACGCCGAGGCCGACCCCACAGCGGACATCGGCGGCTACGACGCGGCGCAGAAGGCGGCGATCCTCGCCAGCCTCGCGTTCCACACCACCGTGCCGCTGGAATCGGTCTACCGCGAGGGCATCACCTCCGTCACCACCGCGCAGGTGGACGCCGCCAGGGAGGCGGGCTCCGTCATCAAGCTGCTCGCGATCTGCGAGCGCCTGACCGACCCCGAGACGGGAGAAGAGGGCGTCTCCGCCCGCGTGTATCCCGCGCTGATCAGCCGCGACCATCCACTGGCCGCCGTGCACGGGGCGCACAACGCGGTGTTCGTCCAGGCCGCCGCCGCAGGCGACCTCATGTTCTACGGCGCGGGAGCAGGGGGAGTGGAGACGGCGTCCGCCGTGCTCGGCGACCTGGTCTCCGCCGCGCGCCGCCACGTCGTCGGTGGCCCGGGCGTCGCGGAGTCGACGCACGCGCAACTGCCCGTGCTCGACATCGGCCGCGTCGTCACCCGCTACCAGATCACTCTGGATGTGGCCGACCAGCCCGGCGTGCTCGCCGCCGTCGCGCGCATCCTGAGCGACGGCGGGGTGAGCGTCGAGACGGTGCAGCAGTCGGTGCCGAGCACCACGGGACCTGTTCCGCTCCCCGGCGCCGTCGTCATCGCGGGCAACGCTCCGGTTCACGGCAACGGCGCACCCACCGCTACCCTGGTTATCGGCACCCACGAGGCCGAGGAGGCCGCACTCGCGGCCACCGTGGAGGCTCTCGCGGCGAGCGACGCCGTGACAGCCATCTCATCCGTACTCCGAGTCGAAGGATCGTAATGCCCGAGAAAGCGAATAGTCGTCAGTGGCGGGGCGTCCTGCGTGAATACGCGGACCGCCTGAACATCACAGAGGCCACTCCGATCGTGACGCTCGGCGAAGGCGGCACTCCGCTCCTTCCCGCTCCCGCGCTCTCCGCGCGCACGGGTGCGAACGTGTTCGTCAAGTTCGAGGGCATGAACCCGACTGGTTCCTTCAAGGACCGCGGCATGACGATGGCCATCTCGAAGGCCGTCGAGCACGGTGCGAAGGCCGTGATCTGCGCATCCACAGGCAACACCTCTGCGTCGGCGGCCGCGTACGCGACACACGCGGGCATCCAGGCCGTCGTGCTCGTGCCGGAGGGCAAGATCGCGCTGGGCAAGCTCAGCCAGGCCATCGCGCACAACGCGCAGCTGCTGCAGGTGCAGGGCAACTTCGACGACTGTCTCGACATCGCCCGCGACCTCGCCACCAACTACCCCGTCCACCTCGTCAACTCGGTCAACCCCGACCGCATCGAGGGCCAGAAGACGGCGGCCTTCGAGGTCGTCGAGGTCCTGGGAGACGCACCAGACTTCCACATCGTCCCCGTCGGCAACGCGGGCAACTACACGGCGTACCACCGCGGATACACCGAGGAGTTGCAGCGCGGAGAGGCCACCAAGCTGCCCAGGATGTTCGGCTTCCAGGCAGCGGGCAGCGCCCCGATCGTCCTCGGCCAGCCGGTGAAGAACCCGGACACCATCGCCACCGCCATCCGCATCGGCAATCCGGCGTCGTGGGAGCTCGCGCTCAACGCGCGCGACGACAGCGACGGCTACTTCGGCGCGATCTCGGACGAGCACATCCTCGAGGCGCAGCGCATTCTCTCGGCCGAGGTCGGCATCTTCGTCGAGCCGGCGTCGGCGATCAGCGTCGCCGGGCTGCTCGAGCGCTCAGCGGCCGGTGTGATCCCGGCCGGAGCGACGGTCGTCCTCACGGTGACCGGCCACGGTCTGAAGGACCCGCAGTGGGCGCTGCGCACGGCGGACGGCTCCGACGTGCAGCCGACCGTCGTCCCGGTCGACACCACCACCATCGCCGACGTGCTCGGTCTGGTGGCGGCCGAGAAGGCGAACGCGTGACCTTCCAGGCCGCCGACCTGAGCGGCCGTGCCGTCACGGTCAAGGTCCCGGCGACCAGCGCCAACCTGGGCCCAGGCTTCGACACCCTCGGCCTCGCGCTCGCGCTCTACGACGAGCTGCGGGTGTCCGTCCGCGACGAGCCTGGCGCGACCGTCGAGGTCATCGGCGTCGGTGCAGGCGAGGTGCCGACGGACGAGACGAACCTCGTCGTCCGCGCCATCGCGCACACCTTCGAGTCGGTCGGGCTCCCCATGCCCGGCCTCGACCTGGTCGCCCGCAACAGCATCCCGCACGGCAGGGGGATGGGGTCGTCCGGAGCGGCGATCGTGTCCGGCATCATGGCGGCCAAGGGGCTGCTGGAGGGCGTCGTCGACATCGACGCCCAGGGCCTCCTCGCCCTCGCCAACGACATGGAGGGCCACCCGGACAACGTCGCGCCTGCGCTCTTCGGTGGCCTGACGATCGCGTGGGTCACCCCGGAGGGTCCCCGGTTCAAGAAGCTGATCGTGCACCGCGGCGTCTCGCCGCTCGTGCTGGTTCCGCAGCACGTGATGTCGACGGCGCTCGCCCGCAGCCTGCAGCCGCAGTCGGTGCCCCACGAGGATGCGGTCTTCAACGTCTCGCGCTCCGCCCTGCTCGTCGCGGCCCTCATCCAGAGCCCAGAGCTACTGCACGCAGCAACGGAGGACAAGCTCCACCAGAGCTACCGTGCCTCCGCGATGCCGGAGACCGACCGGCTGATCACGCTGCTGCGCGAGAACGGCTTCGCCGCCGTCGTCTCCGGCGCCGGCCCGTCCGTCCTCGTGCTCTGCAGCGACCCGAGCCAGCGGCTCGCCGCCGCGGAGCTCGCCGCCGCGCACTCGGAGACGCCGTGGCAGGCGCTCATGCTCGCGGTCGACTTCAAGGGCGCGACGGTGACGCAGTTCGCGAAACAGGCGGACACGCCGGCCGCCTAGCGTCAAGAGCAGCCCGGCAACAGTGGTAAACTGTGCGTGCACCCGCAGAAACCTCTCCATGAGCGAATCTGATCTTCGGGTGATTTCTAGCAATCATGCCGTCACTCCTACCTGTGCACCCGAGTACCTTTCGGTGACACCACAGAAGCGGTAGTTCATGTGACGAGTGCTCCAGAACGACGGCGAGAATCGCGCGTCGGGGGAAAGGAATCCTCTTCAGTGACTGATGTCGAACTCCACGCCGGGGGCGTGGACACCAGCGACCTGACCTCCCTCAAGGTGGCAGAGCTTCAGGCTCTCGCCGCCCAGTTGGGACTTCAGGGAGCGACCAAGCTTCGCAAGGGCGAGCTCGTTGCGGCCATCGCCGCAGCGCGCACGGAGGCCGCGGGTTCCGCGACCGCCGACGCCCCTGCTGCCGACTCCGCGGACGCACCCGTGGCCGGGCAGGAGAATGCACGCGCAGCATCCCAGGTGCTCATCGAGCCGCTCATCGCAGAGCCGGTCTCCGCTGAGCCGCACGTCGGCGAGGCCGTCCTGCCGGACGCAGCGCCCGCCGAGCAGGCGCCGCGTCGCCGTGGCTCCCGCCGCGCATCCAGTGCGGACGGAACGGGCATCGCAGCAGCGACGCACGTGAACACCGGCGCCACCGGCGTCGAGTCGCTCATCCCCGATGTGGATGCGCTGCTCGACTCCGCGCTCGCCAATCGCGAGTCCGCTGCTCAGCAGGCGACGGCTGGCGCAGAGGGCGACAAGCAGGCGGAGCAGGGCCAGGGTCAGGGGCGCAACCGCCGCCGCGGACGGGGTCAGGCCGGCGACCAGAACGCCCAGCAGGACCAGGGCGAGAAGGCCGAGAACGGTGCAGCCGCGCAGGACGCTGCTGACACGCAGGCCCAGGGCGACGCCCAGGGCGAAGGCGACCAGCAGCCCCGCCAGGGCCGCAACCGCAATCGGAACCGGAACAAGAACTCCCAGAACCAGGGCGGCCAGAACGGTCAGAACCAGGGCGGCCAGCAGGGCGGAGACGGCCAGCAGGCGCAGAACCAGCAGAGCCAGGGTCAGCAGGCCGACCGCGACGACCAGAAGCAGGGCGGCCAGAACGGCCAGCAGAACCGCAACGGTCAGCAGAACCGCAACGGCGGCCAGGACGCGAACCAGGCGGACGACCGCTCCGGCCGCAGCCGCTACCGCGACCGCAAGCGTCGCGGCGGCGTCGGCACGGACGACTTCGAGCCGGAGATCAGCGATGACGACGTCCTCATCCCCGTCGCCGGCATCCTGGACGTGCTCGACAACTACGCCTTCGTCCGCACCTCCGGCTACCTGCCTGGCGCGAGCGACGTCTACGTCTCCCTCGGCCAGGTCAAGAAGTACAACCTGCGCAAGGGCGACGCCGTGGTCGGTGCAATCCGCCAGCCGCGCGAGGGCGAGAACAACGCCCGCCAGAAGTACAACGCGATCGTCAAGGTCGACTCGATCAACGGCCAGACCATCGAAGAGGCCGCCGGTCGCGTCGAGTTCGGCAAGCTGACCCCGCTCTACCCGCAGGAGCGCCTGCGCCTCGAGACGGAGCCCGGCAAGCTGACCCAGCGCATCATCGACCTCGTCGCCCCGATCGGCAAGGGCCAGCGCGGCCTCATCGTCGCGCCCCCGAAGGCCGGCAAGACGATCGTCATGCAGCAGATCGCGAACGCCATCACCACGAACAACCCAGAGGTGCACCTCATGGTCGTCCTGGTGGACGAGCGTCCCGAAGAGGTCACCGACATGCAGCGCACGGTGAAGGGCGAGGTCATCGCCTCCACCTTCGACCGCCCTGCGGAGGACCACACCACGGTCGCCGAGCTCGCCATCGAGCGCGCGAAGCGTCTGGTGGAGCTCGGTCACGACGTCGTCGTGCTGCTCGACTCGATCACCCGCCTGGGACGCGCATACAACCTGGCTGCTCCGGCATCCGGTCGCATCCTCTCCGGTGGTGTCGACGCCTCGGCGCTGTACCCGCCGAAGCGCTTCTTCGGCGCGGCCCGCAACATCGAGCACGGCGGATCGCTCACGATCCTCGCCTCTGCTCTCGTGGAGACCGGGTCCAAGATGGACGAGGTCATCTTCGAGGAGTTCAAGGGCACCGGCAACATGGAGCTCCGCCTCTCGCGTCAGCTCGCCGACAAGCGGATCTTCCCCGCTGTCGACGTCAACGCATCCGGCACCCGCCGCGAAGAGATGCTGATGGGCGCCGACGAGGTCAAGATCACCTGGAAGCTGCGTCGTGCCCTCGCCGGCCTCGACCAGCAGCAGGCGCTCGAGATCGTGCTCGGCCGCCTCAAGGAGACCTCGAGCAACGTCGAGTTCCTGATGCAGGTGCAGAAGTCGATGCCGGCGCCGGCCAACGGTCACGGCACCGCGCACTCGCACGGCCACGAGAACGACCACCGCTAGCTGAGGAGTGCCCGCCGACGTCGCCGCGCGCGATTGTCGACGGGCACTTTTCCGTTCCCGGACACGCTCGTCCCCCTCCAGAAAGCCCGACCCTTCCAGAAAGAAGTCCCATGTTCGAATCGGTGAACAGCCTGATCGCCGAGCACGACGACCTGCAGGAGCAGCTCGCCGACCCTGAACTGCACAGCGACCCCGTGCGCTCCAAGAAGGTCAACCGGCGCTACGCAGAGCTCAGCCGCATCGTCGCCGCGTACCACCAGTGGAAGCAGCTCGAGGACGACCTCGCCGCTGCCAAGGAGCTCGCGGCGGAGGATGAGGCGTTCGCCGAGGAGGTCCCAGGACTCGAGGCGAGCCTGGAGGAGTCGGGGGAGAAGCTGCGCAGGCTCCTCATCCCGCGCGACCCCAACGACAGCCGCGACGTCATCATGGAGATCAAGATGGGCGAAGGCGGGGCGGAGTCCGCGCTGTTCGCGGCCGATCTTCTCCGGATGTATCTGCACTACGCGGAGTCCAAGAAGTGGAAGACCGAGATCCTGGAGCAGACCTCCAGTGACCTCGGCGGCATCAAGGACGTCCAGCTCGCGATCAAGGGCTCGTCCAGCGATCCGGCGGAGGGGGTCTGGGCGCACCTCAAGTACGAGGGCGGCGTGCACCGTGTGCAGCGTGTCCCGGCGACCGAGTCGCAGGGGCGCATCCACACGTCGGCGGCCGGCGTGCTCGTCTTCCCCGAGGTGGACGAGCCGGAGGAGGTCGAGATCAACCAGAACGACCTCAAGATCGACGTCTACCGGTCGAGCGGCCCCGGCGGCCAGTCGGTGAACACCACGGACTCCGCCGTGCGCATCACGCACCTTCCGACGGGCATCGTCGTCGCCATGCAGAACGAGAAGAGCCAGCTGCAGAACCGCGAGGCAGGGATGCGCGTGCTGCGCGCCCGCGTGCTCGCCCGCCAGCAGGAGGAACTGGATGCGGAGGCCGCCGCCGTCCGCAAGAGCCAGATCCGCACGATGGACCGTTCGGAGCGCATCCGCACGTACAACTTCCCGGAGAACCGCATCGCGGACCACCGCACCGGGTACAAGGCGTACAACCTCGACGCCGTCATGAACGGCGCCCTGGAGCCCGTCATCGACTCCTGCATCGCCGCCGACGAGGAATCCCGCCTCGCCGACCTCGCCACCGACTAAAGAATCGACTCCGAAGTTGTTCAGGCGACACGCCGATGGCGAGCCTGAACAACTTCGGAGTCGATTGCGTGGGGACGGGCCTGGTCAGATGTAGATGGCCGGGTCGATCCAGTCGTCGCCGGGGATCTGCTCATGGCCCGTTCGCGGGCGCGCGCGGGCGGGGACGCCGGTGAGGACGGAGCCCTCAGGGGCGTCGTGGATGACGACGGCGTTCGCGCCGACGACACTGTGCGCCCCGAGCGTGATCGCGCCGAGCACCTTCGCACCGGCTCCGACGATCACGCCATTGCCGATGGTGGGATGCCGCTTGCCGTGACCACTGCCCTTCCCGCCCAGCGTGACGCCGTGGTAGAGCATTACGTCGTCGCCGACGAACGTGGTCTCGCCGATCACCACGCCCATCCCGTGGTCGATGAAGAAGCGTCGGCCGATCGTCGCGCCCGGGTGGATCTCGATGCCGGTCAGGAACCGGGTGAACTGCGAGAGGAACCTGGCCGGCATCTTCATGCCGGACCGCCACATCCGGTGCGCCAGACGGTACGACCAGATCGCGTGCAGCCCGGAGTACGCCGTGAAGACCTCGAAGCCGCTGCGCGCCGCAGGGTCGTGCTTGCGCGCGTTCGCGATGTCCTCACGGACGCGGGAGATGAACGCCAACGCCGGTCAGTCCAGCAGGTCGGCCCAGAGCGGGGTCGAGATGTAGCGCTCACCGGTGTCGCACACGACGGCGACGATGGTCTTGCCCGCGTTCTCCGGCCGCTTGGCCAGCTCGAGAGCCGCCCAGACGATCGCGCCCGACGAGATCCCGGCGAGGATGCCCTCCTCGCTGGCGAGCTTCTTGGCGACGTCGATCGCGTCGTCGAACGACGCGTCGATGACCTCGTCGTAGACGGTCGTGTCGAGGATCTCCGGCACGAAGTTGGCGCCGATGCCCTGGATCTTGTGCGGTCCGGGCTTGCCGCCGTTCAGGATGGGGGAGTCGATCGGCTCGACGGCGACCACCTGCACGCCGGGCTTGCGCTCCTTGAGCACCTGGCCGACGCCGGTGATGGTGCCGCCCGTTCCGACTCCGGCGACGAAGATGTCGACGCCGCCGTCGGTGTCCTCCCAGATCTCCTCGGCCGTCGTCGCGCGGTGGATGGCCGGGTTGGCCTCGTTCGCGAACTGCTGCGCCCAGATGGCGTTCTCGGTGGTCGCGACGATCTCCTTGGCCTTCTCGACCGCTCCGCGCATCCCATCGGGACCGGGGGTGAGGACGATCTGTGCACCGAACGCGCGCAACAGCACGCGGCGCTCCTTGCTCATCGTCTCCGGCATCGTGAGGATGACCGTGTATCCGCGGGCAGCGCCGACCATCGCGAGCGCGATGCCGGTGTTGCCGCTCGTGCCCTCCACGATCGTGCCGCCGGGGCGCAGCGCCCCTGCCTTCTCCGCCGCGTCGATGATGGCGACGCCGATGCGGTCCTTGACGCTGCCGGCCGGGTTGTAGAACTCCAGCTTGGCGAGCACGGTCGCCCCCGTGCCCTCCGCGATGCGATTGAGCTTGACGAGCGGGGTCTTCCCGACCGCTTCGGTGATGTTGTCGTAGACGTGACCTGTCATGGCTCTTCCTCGTTGACGCTGGTGGACGGTGTGAAAGCCTTACAACTCTATTCCGTCCCGGAGGGCAGCGGCCTGTGTGACGCCGCCTGACGTGCCGTAGGCTCGATGGGCCATGTCATCCGCAGCGCCAGCAGAGCCCACCGTCCGCGCCGTCCGCGACGAGGTCGTCGCGCTCCTCTCCAGCGCGGGCGTCCCCGACCCCGAGGTCGACGCCGACCTGCTGGTCGGCCACGTGCTCGGCGAGGGGCGCGGGAGGGTGCAGGCCCTCATCCACCTGGATGCGACGGTCGGGGATGCGGACGCGTCGCGCATCAGGAAACTGGCACAACGCCGCGCCACCAGGGAGCCGCTGCAGCACATCACGGGAAAGGCGCCGTTCCGCTCGCTGGAGCTCGCCGTCGGCCCCGGCGTGTTCGTGCCGCGACCGGAGACCGAGCATGTCGTGCAGTTCGCGATCGACGCGCTGCGCGCCGTGCCGAGTCCTGAGCCGATCGGCGTCGACCTCGGCACCGGAAGCGGGGCGATCGCGCTGGCGATGGCGACGGAGGTGCCGCACGCTCGCATCCACGCTGTCGAGAACTCGCCGGAGGCCTTCATCTGGGCGAAGCGCAACGTCGAGGAGTCCGGCGCGACCAACGCCCGTGTCGTGTTCATCGACCTGGCGGACGCGCTGCCGGAGCTCGACGGGACAGTCGACGTCGTCATCTCGAACCCGCCGTACATCCCCGCGGAGGCCATCCCGCGCGACCCGGAGGTGCGGCTGTACGACCCGCCTGCCGCGCTCTACGGCGGACAGGACGGGCTGGATGTAGTGCGCACGATCTCGCGCGTCGCCTGGCGCCTGCTGCACGAGGGAGGGACGCTCGTGCTGGAGCACGGGGAACTGCAGGGCGCGGAGATCCGCGAACTGCTCACCGCGGACGGCTGGCGCGCCGCCGCGACGCACCGCGACCTCACCACGCGCGACCGCACCACGACGGCAGTCCGCTAGCGCTCCGCTCCGCTAGCCGCGGTCGCGCGCTCGGCGCTCCTCCTCCTTGGCCAGCCGCTCGCGCACCTTCGCGATGACCTCGCGCTCGCGCTTGCGCGCCTCCCGCAGCCGGGATTCCGCCTCTCTGCGCGCCTTGGCCGCCTCGCGGATCGCCTTGTCGTTCGGCACCGGCTCCGGGCGCGGCTCGTACGCCACGACCTCCTCGCCGCTGCGCCGCGACGCCACGTAGTGCTCGATGCCGTCCAGGATGCGTTCGAGCCCGAACGCGAAGTCGTCCTGCTCGTCCTCGCCCTCCGCGTCGCTGTATACGCCGGACAGCACCAGCGGTGCCAGGTTCGGGAATCGCCCCGGTGTGACCAGCTCCGCGAGGGCGGCGGTGAACGCCTCCCCGCGTTTCGGCGGGCCGTCGACCTGCCGCGACCTGGTCACATCCCGCTCAACGACGGCAGTGGCACGCGCATACGAGCTCAGCAGCAGCGCCGTCGACATCTTCTCCGGCTCAGTGAGCGGCAGGTCCTTCATCACCCGAAGGCCCCAGTCGAGCACCGCGAGGTTGTTCGGCATGAGCGGCATCCCGGAGATCGGGATGTCGGGGAACCACGGATGCGCCTGGATGACCTGGATGCTCGCCATCGCCCAGAGGCGCAGGCCGCTGCGCCAGTCCGTGTCCTCCTCCTCTGGCGGGATCGGCACGGCGCAGACCGCGTCCTGCATCAGCGCGAGCACGTCGTCCTTGCTGGTGACATAGCGGTAGAGCGACATGGTGGTGAAGCCGAGTGTCGTCGCGATCTTGCTCATCGAGACGGCGGAGAGGCCCTCGTCGTCGGCGAGCTGGATCGCCGCATCCACAATCCGTTCGATGCTCAGCTCGCGCTTCGGCCCGCGCTGCGGACGCTCGGCGACGCCCCAGCTCAGCGCGACGGCGCGGGGGAGTGCTTCTTCGACAGCATCGGCCATGTCGCGCCCTTTCGGTTGTTGACACCCATCCTAGAACTGTGTATACCTTAAACAAAACCGTGTGCAGCATAAACAGTTTGCGTCGTACTCAATAAGACTCGACGCGGAAAGGAACCGATCATGACAGCTCAAGCGATCCAGATCGCCGGTCTCCGGAAGTCGTTCGGCGACCAGCGGGTGCTGGACGGCATCGACCTCACGGTCGCGGCGGGAAGCGTCTTCGCGCTTCTCGGGCCGAACGGCGCGGGCAAGACGACGCTCATCAACATCCTGTCAACGCTGGTCGCGCCGGACGACGGCGCTGCGAGCGTCTGCGGCCACGACGTCGTCCACGACAGAGAGGGCGTCAAACGCTCGATCAGCCTCACCGGCCAGTCCGCGGCCGTCGACGATGTGCTCACCGGCGAGGAGAACCTGCGCATGATGGCGCGGCTCTCCGGATACACGGCGGCCGGCGCCCGCGCGCGGACGGCCGAGCTCATCGAGCGCTTCGACCTCGCCGACGCCGCCCGCAAGCGCGTCAAGGCGTACTCAGGCGGGATGCGCCGCAGGCTGGACCTCGCGCTCAGCCTGGTCGCCACGCCTCCCGTCATCTTCCTCGACGAGCCGACCACCGGCCTCGACACGCGCAGCAGGCAGGCGCTCTGGGCGATGATCCTCGACCTCGCGGCCCAGGGCATCACCATCCTCCTCACCACGCAGTATCTGGAAGAGGCCGACCAGCTCGCCGACCGCATCGCCGTGATCGACCGCGGCGTCGTCGTGGCGGAGGGAACCGCGGCGGAACTCAAGTCGCGCGTCGGGGGAGAAGTCGTCGAGCTGAGGGACGCCGACGACGAGATCGTCCGCGAACTGCCGACCGACGGCACCGTCCACGGACTGCGCGCCGCCATCGACCAGTTGGATGCGGCCGCCCTGCCAGGCGCGAGCGTCAGCATCCGCAAGCCCAGCATGGACGACGTGTTCCTCGCACTCACCTCCGGCGCAGCGACGCCGGCAGCCACCGCAGTCACCGCATCCCGTGCAGCAGAAGAAATGGAGGTCACCCGATGACCGTCGCACTGGAGACCCGCACCACCGCCACCCAGGTCGCCACCGTCGACCGCGCCGTCTCCCGCCTGACCAGCACCGTTGTGTTCATCGGCAGGAGCCTGCGCCACACCGTCCGCAACGTCGAAGCTCTCACGATGGCGATCCTGCTCCCGATCATGTTGATGCTGCTGTTCACCTACGTGTTCGGCGGCGCGATCGACGGCGGGGGAGACTACGTGAACTACGTGGTCCCCGGCATCATCCTGCTCTGCGCGGGGTTCGGCTCGTCGAGCACAGCGGTCGACGTCGCCG
Source organism: Leifsonia sp. Root227 (assembly GCF_001428745.1). Taxonomy (GTDB): domain Bacteria; phylum Actinomycetota; class Actinomycetes; order Actinomycetales; family Microbacteriaceae; genus Leifsonia. The sequence goes on from NZ_LMIO01000002.1 coordinate 142,251, forward strand.
ACGACATGACGAACGGCATCGTCGACCGGTTCCGCACCATGCCGCTGCACGCCAACGGGGTCATCACCGGCCACGTGGTGGCGAGCCTGGTGCGCAATCTGCTGGCGACGGGCGTCGTCATCGGCGTCGCCCTGGCCGTCGGCTTCCGGCCGACCGCGAACGTCGCGGAATGGCTCGGGGCCATCGGCGTCATCGCGCTGTTCATCCTCGCGATCACCTGGCTGTACGCCGCCATCGGCCTCGCTGCCAAGAACCCGACCGCGGCGAACGGCTACGGATTCGCCCTGCTGTTCCTGCCGTACCTGTCCAGCGCGTTCGTGCCGACGGACACGATGCCGAGCTGGCTGCAGTGGATCGCGGACAACCAGCCGATCACGCCCATCATCGAGACCATCCGCAGCCTGCTCTTCGGCACGGATGCCGGCACCAGGCCGCTCTGGGCGCTCGGCTGGTGCGTCGTCATCATCCTCGGCGCATACCTCTGGGCCGCCTGGCAGTTCCGCCGCAAGGCCGGCCGCCGCTGACCCCCTCCCCGAACAATCGAGCCGGGACTTGTGCACGCGACACGCCGAAGGCAGGCGTGCACAAGTCCCGGCTCGATTGTTCAGGAGGCGGGACGGGTGCGGCCGGCGAACGCGTGGATGGCGGCGCGGAGGCCGTCGGTGTCGAAGGTGCCATCGTCGCGCTTGGTGAAGTGGAATGCGTGCATCCCGGCCTCGCGGGCGCCCTCGACGTTGGCGAGGGAGTCGTCGAACAGGATCGCGTCGCCGGCTGCGACCCCGAAGCGGCCGAGCGCGCGGGTGTAGATGCGGCGCTCCGGCTTGCGGGCGCCGAGCACGGCGGAGACGAGGTCGTTGCCCTGCAGCACGTCGACGATCTCCGGCGTCAGCACGGGGAGCGAGTCCTTGAACGGGATCGGGTTGTTCGACAGCAGCGACACCGTGCCGAGGGTCGCGGCCTCGTGCAGAGCGTCGATCGAGCCCTGGATGGGCGTCATGGCGGCCTTCCTGGCCTCCTGCCACTGCTCGAGGGTGAGGCGGGCGCCTGTCACGTCGGCGAACGCATCCAGGTACTCTGCGCTGGTCGAGTACTCGCCGATCTCGGCCGCGCGCTCGAAGCCTCCCGCCCACCAGCTCGACGCCAAATGGTACTGGCTCACGCCGCCCAGGCTCGCCAGCGCAGGCAGGCGCTTGTGGAAGTCGTAGTCGTAGAGGGTCTTGTCGCAGTCGAAGAAGTAGACATCCATCACGACAAGTATCGACCTCCAGACAGGGAACGCCCTGATCGCTCAACTATCATGGTTCCGACATGGCTCCCATCTACGACTGCTCGGTCGACTCCGAACTCCTTTCCGGCATGAGGCTGGCTCGCGCCGCCATCGGGCGGGGCGAGCTCGTCGTCATTCCGACGGACACCGTTTACGGCGTCGCAGCAGACGCCTTCAACCCCGCCGCCGTCCAACGGCTGCTGGATGCGAAGGGTCGCGGCCGCCAGTCGCCTCCGCCTGTCCTCATCCCCGGCATCCCCACCCTGGCCGCGCTGGCAGAGGATGTCCCGCAGGCCGTGACCGACCTGGTCCAGGAGTTCTGGCCAGGCGGACTCACCGTCGTGCTTCCCGCCCAGCCGTCGCTCGTCTGGGACCTGGGCGAGACCAGAGGCACCGTCGCCCTGCGGATGCCGAGCGACACCATCGCGCTCGAACTCCTCTCCGAGACCGGTCCGCTCGCCGTCTCGTCCGCCAACCTCACCGGCCGCCCCGCCGCCCGCACCGCCGCGGAAGCAGAGGCCATGCTCGCCGACTCCGTCTCCGTGTACCTCGACGGGGGAGAGGCGGGCGCCGGTTACGACCGCGTCGACGGCAAGGACAGCTCGTCCACGATCGTCGACGCGACTGCGCTGGCCGCGGGAACGGGAAAGCTCCGCATCCTGCGTCACGGCGTGATCTCGGCGGAGCAGATCCGTGCCGTCGTCGGCGACCAGCTCGCGGACGACAGCGTGGAGGAGCCCACCGAGACGTCGACGGACGCCTGAGCCGTGACCCTCCTCCTCGCCCTCGCGCTCATCTCGGCCGTCATCACGTTCGGGATGTCGCTGGTCGTCTACAAGCTGAGCCTCAAGTACCGGCTGTACCCGAAGATCCGGGCACGGGATGTGCACACCAGGCCGACCCCGAGGCTCGGCGGCATCGCGATGTTCCTCGGCATCCTGGTGGCGTTCGGCGTCGCCTGGCTGCTGTCGAGCCAGTTCGGCGTCCTGACGCTGATCTTCTCGGACTCCGGGCCGATCCTCGCGATCCTCGGCGCCTCCCTGCTGATCGTGGTGATCGGCGTCGCAGACGACATCTGGGATCTCGACTGGATGACCAAGCTCGCCGGTCAGTTCGTCGCCGCGGGCCTCGTTGCCTGGCTGGGCGTGCAGATCTACTCGCTGCCGATCGGCGGTCTGACGGTCGGGTCGCCGGTGATGAGCATCATCATCACGCTGTTCGCGATCGTGCTGGTGATGAACGCCATCAACTTCATCGACGGCCTCGACGGTCTCGTCGCCGGCGTCGCGCTCATCGCCAACGGCTCGTTCCTGGTCTACACGTATCTGTTGCAGCGCGAGATCAGCCCGCAGAACTACTTCAGCCTCGCCGGGGTGATCGCTGCGATCCTCGTCGGCGCGTGCGCCGGATTCCTTCCGCTCAACTGGCACCCGGCGAAGATGTTCATGGGGGACGCCGGCGCGCTGCTGATCGGCCTGCTGATGGCGACATCGGCGATCTCCGTCACAGGCACGATCAACCCGGAGGCGCTGCAGACGCTCGGCAAGTCGTCGCTCGTCCCCGCGTTCATCCCGATCATCCTGCCGTTCGCCGTGCTGATCGTGCCCCTGCTCGACTTCGGACTCGCCGTCATCAGGCGGCTGCGCGCAGGCAAGTCGCCGTTCAGCGCCGACCGCAAGCACCTGCACCACCGCCTGCTCGACATGGGGCACACGCACCTGCACGCCGTGCTGATCTTCTACGGCTGGACGGCCGTGCTGTCGATCGGCTGCCTGCTGTTCTTCTTCGACCCGTACTGGATGGCGATCGTGTTCATCGCCGTCGGCCTGGTTGTCTGCGCCGCGTTCACGCTCGCCCCGCTGAGCCGCAGGAAAGCCAACGAGGCCGCGGCGGAGCTCGCGCCGGCCGGCACGGACGAAGCGGACGCCACCGCCCGCTACGACCAGCTCGACGCCGCGAGCGAGCACGCCCCCGGCACCGCTCCGACCTCCGCACAGACCACCACCCCCGCACCGCTCAGCAAGGAGACACGATGACCGACCACGACGGCGGAACCCCCGCCGACGGCCGGCCCGCCGAACCAGTCACGCCGCCCGCGGCTGCGCAGGCCGCACTGCCCGCCCAGCCGTCCTCGACGCCCATCCTCAAGGACGTGCTCAAGTACGGCCTCATCCTCGCGGTGATCATCGCCGTGGTCGGGATGATCCTCGGCGGCGTCTTCGCGGGATGGATCGGCGTCACCAGCGCGCTCATCGGCACCGCGATGGCCGTCGTCTTCCTCAGCATCACCGCCCTGAGCATCCTGATCGCCAACAAGTTCGTGGGCACCGACCTGTTCGTCGGCCTCTTCTTCGGCATCGTCCTCGGCGGCTGGCTCCTGAAATTCGTGCTGTTCCTGGTGCTCGCGTTCGTGCTCAGGGACCAGCCGTGGATCAACCCCGTCGTGCTGTTCCTCAGCCTCATCGCCGGGGTGATCGGCTCGCTCGTCGTCGACATGATCGTCGTCTTCCGCTCCCGCGTGCCATACGTCAGCGACGTCACGCTGCCCGGCGAGAAGCGCTGAGCTGTGTCCGATTCGTTACCCTGCGAAAACTCTTGTAGAGTTGTGGTGATTCCCCACCCGCATAGCGCCTCAGGCACCATTTGGCGCATGATCCCGGGTGTCCAAATGTTCGTCGCTGCGAGAGCTTTGGCTCGACGCCCCGAAACAGGAGATAGCGCTGTTAGCTAACGCTGTGAACCTGCTGGTCCAGACCGCAAGCTCCGATGATGGCAGCTTCCACGGTCCGTCGATCGATGAGTTCTTCCCGCCCGCAATCTTTTCCATCGGTGGCTTCGAGGTCAACCGGATCATGGTCATCCGCTTCATCGCGGTGCTGGCCATCGTCCTGATCTTCTGGCTCGGCACCCGTCGCATGAAGATCGTCCCAGGACGATTCCAGTCCGTGGTGGAGATGGGACTCGACTTCGTTCGGGTCAACATCGCAGAGGACCTGCTCGGCAAGAAGGACGGCCGTCGCTTCCTGCCGATCCTCACCACCATCTTCTTCATGGTGCTGTTCATGAACCTGACCGGCATCATCCCCGGTCTGAACATCGCAGGCACCTCGGTGATCGGCGTTCCGCTGGTGCTCGCGATCGTCGCGTACATCTCGTTCATCTACGCAGGTATCAAGGCGAGCCCTGGCAACTTCTTCAAGAACTCGCTGTTCCCGCCCGGTGTGCCGAAGGCGCTGTACATCATCGTCACGCCGATCGAGTTCATCTCGACCTTCGTCCTGCGTCCGATCACCCTGACGCTCCGACTCCTGATGAACATGGTCGTCGGCCACCTGCTCCTCGTGCTGTTCTTCAGCGCGACGGCGTTCTTCCTCTTCACCGCCGGAAGCTGGTGGTCGCTCTTCGGAATCGGCACCTTCGCGTTCGGCTTCGCATTCACCCTGTTCGAGATCCTGGTCGCAGTCCTCCAGGCCTACGTCTTCGCACTGCTCACGGCTGTCTACATTCAGCTCGCAGTCGCCGAGGAACACTAATAACGTTCCGCGCACTCGCACGGAACGCCATCACGGAAGGAAACACATAACGTGGACATCGCTGCTATCTCCGGCAACATTGCCACCGTTGGATACGGTCTCGCGGCCATCGGCCCGGCCATCGGCGTCGGCATCGTGGTCGGCAAGACCATCGAGGGCGTCGCTCGCCAGCCCGAGCTCGCCGGCCGCCTCCAGGTTCTGATGTACATCGGTATCGCATTCACCGAGGCGCTCGCGTTCATCGGTATCGCTACCTACTTCATCTTCACCTCCTAATCAGCCCTCTTTATCTCTCTCAGTAAGGAGGAATGATGCTCCACGGTGTGGTTATCGCCGCAACGGAGGCACCGCGTAATCCGCTCATCCCCGAGTGGTACGACGTCATCGGTTCGCTGATCTGCTTCCTCATCATCCTGTTCTTCTTCTGGAAGCTCGTGCTTCCGCGCGTGAAGAAGCTCCTGGATGAGCGTGCAGAGGCGATCGAGGGCAACATCGCGAAGGCCGACGAGGCTCAGCACAAGGCCGAGGCGCTCCTCGAGGAGTACACCGCTCAGCTCGCCGACGCGCGCGCCGAAGCGGCCAAGATCCGTGAGCAGGCTCGCACCGACGGTCAGAAGATCGTCGCTGAGGCGAAGGACAACGCGACGGTCGAGGCCGCCCGCGTCACCGCCAACGCCCAGGCGCAGATCGAGGCAGAGCGCCAGTCCGCCGTCGTCGCTCTCCGCAGCGAGGTCGGCTCGCTCGCGATCGACCTGGCCTCCGGTGTCATCGGTGAGGCTCTCAACGACGACAAGAAGTCGCAGGCGATCGTCGACCGCTTCCTGGCCGACCTGGACGCCAGCGAAAAGGCAGGGTCGAACAAGTAATGGGAAGCGCCTCCAGAGAAGCACTGGCCAGGTCCGTGTCGGCTCTCGCCGCGCAGGGCTCCAAGGCCGATCTGGCGACGGCCGAAGACCTGTTCGCCGCAGGACGAGTCGTCGCAGACTCCGCCCAGCTCCGAGCAGTGGTCAGCGATCCATCGGCAGACCCCGCAGGCAAGACGGCGCTCGTGCAGCGCGTCTTCGGCTCGCTCTCGGCTCCGGCCGTCGAGCTCCTCGGCGTGATCGCCGCTGAGCGCTGGTCGAGTCAGAACGATGTGCTCGCCGCGATCGAAGAGCTCGGTGTCCGGTCGATCGCCCAGTCGGCGCCGAAGGGCGTCGACATCGCAGCAGAGCTGTTCGCGTTCGGGGGAGCCGTGACCTCCGACGCACAGCTCGAACTCGCGCTGCGCAGCAAGCTCGCGGACCCGACGGCCAAGAGCGAGCTGGTCGAGCGTCTGCTCAACGGCAAGGCGTCCGTCCAGACGGTCGCCATCGTGCGCCAGCTCGTGCTGCAGCCGCGCGGTCGCAGCATCCGCGAAGGTCTTCGCGAAGCCGCCCGCGTCGTGGCAGCTCAGTCCGGCCTCACCGTCGCGACGGTCTTCACCGCGAAGCAGCTCCCCGCTGCGCAGGCCGAGCGCCTGCAGGCTGGGCTCGCAGCGAAGTACGGACAGAAACTCAAGATCAACCAGGTCGTCGACCCCACCATCCTCGGTGGGCTGCGTGTGCAGATCGGCGACGACGTGATCGACGGCAGCATCGCCTCGCGCATCACCGATTTACGACTTCAGCTGGCGGGCTGACCGCCCCAAGATAGGGAACAACGATGGCAGAACTAACGATCAGCCCCGACGAGATCCGGGACGCGCTCAAGGACTTCGTCACCAAGTACGAGCCCACGAAGGCCGCGACCACCGAGGTCGGACACGTCATCGACGCGTCCGACGGCATCGCGCACGTCGAGGGTCTCCCCGGCGTGATGGCGAACGAGCTCATCCGCTTCTCCGACGGCACCCTGGGCCTCGCCCAGAACCTCGACGAGAACGAGATCGGCGTCGTCGTCCTCGGTGAGTTCGACGGCATCGTCGAGGGCATGGAGGTGACCCGCACAGGCGAGGTCCTCTCCGTCCCCGTCGGAGACGGCTACCTCGGCCGCGTCGTCGACCCGCTGGGCAAGCCCATCGACGGTCTCGGCGAGATCGCGTCCGAGGGCCGCCGCGCACTCGAGCTGCAGGCGCCTGGCGTCATGCAGCGCAAGAGCGTGCACGAGCCGCTGCAGACGGGTATCAAGGCGATCGACGCCATGATCCCCGTCGGCCGTGGCCAGCGTCAGCTCATCATCGGCGACCGCCAGACCGGTAAGACGGCCATCGCGATCGACACGATCATCAACCAGAAGGCCAACTGGGAGTCCGGCGACGTCAACAAGCAGGTTCGCTGCATCTACGTCGCCATCGGCCAGAAGGGCTCGACCATCGCCTCGGTGAAGGGCGCGCTCGAGGACGCAGGCGCGATGGAGTACACCACCATCGTCGCAGCTCCTGCCTCCGACCCCGCCGGCTTCAAGTACCTCGCTCCGTACACCGGCTCGGCCATCGGCCAGCACTGGATGTACGGCGGCAAGCACGTCCTCATCATCTTCGACGACCTGTCGAAGCAGGCTGAGGCATACCGCGCCGTTTCGCTCCTCCTGCGTCGTCCGCCGGGACGCGAGGCATACCCCGGTGACGTGTTCTACCTGCACTCCCGCCTGCTCGAGCGTTGCGCCAAGCTGTCCGATGAGCTCGGCGCAGGCTCGATGACCGGACTCCCGATCATCGAGACCAAGGCGAACGACGTCTCGGCGTACATCCCGACCAACGTGATCTCGATCACCGACGGTCAGATCTTCCTGCAGTCCGACCTCTTCAACGCCAACCAGCGTCCGGCGGTCGACGTGGGTATCTCCGTCTCCCGTGTCGGTGGCGACGCGCAGGTGAAGTCGATCAAGAAGGTCTCCGGCACGCTCAAGCTCGAGCTGGCGCAGTACCGCTCGCTCGAGGCGTTCGCGATGTTCGCATCCGACCTCGACCAGGCCAGCCGTCGTCAGCTCGCCAGGGGCGCACGCCTCACCGAGCTGCTCAAGCAGCCGCAGTACTCGCCGTTCCCCGTCGAGGAGCAGGTCGTCTCGATCTGGGCAGGCACCAACGGCAAGCTGGACGAGGTCGCCGTCGAAGACGTGCTGCGCTTCGAGTCCGAACTGCTCGACCACCTGCGTCGCAACACGGACGTCCTGAACGTCCTGCGCGAGACCAACCAGCTCTCCGACGAGACCGTCGCGACGCTCGAGGCAGAGGTCGACAAGTTCAAGCTCGAGTTCCAGACCGGTGAGGGCAAGCCCCTCGCCTCGGTCGGGCGCGAAGAGTTCGAAGCGATCGCCGAAGAGGATGTCAACCAGGAGCGCATCGTCAAGGCGAAGCGCTGAGCCGCGGCACCGCCCGGCGACAGCAGATAGTTACCTAGGAGAGACATGGGAGCGCAACTTCGGGTCTACCGGCAGAAGATCAAGTCTGCCCAGACGACCAAGAAGATCACTCGGGCCATGGAGCTGATCTCCGCCTCACGCATCCAGAAGGCGCAGGCGAGAGTCGCTGCGTCGTCGCCGTACGCCCGCGCCATCACGCGCGCGGTGTCGGCGGTGGCGACGTACTCGAACGTCGAGCACGTCCTCACCACGGAACCGGAGAAGATCGAGCGCGCAGCGATCGTCATCTTCTCCTCCGACCGTGGCCTCGCAGGCGCGTTCAACACGAACGTGCTCAAGGAGTCGGAGAAGCTCGCTGAGCTGCTCCGCAGCCAGGGCAAGGATGTCGTCTACTTCCTGGTCGGACGCAAGGCGAGCGGATACTTCAGTTTCCGCCGCCGCGCGTTCGAGCGGGTCTGGACGGGCGGAACGGACGCTCCGGAGTTCGAGCAGGCCAAGGAGATCGCTGACGCGATCCTCGAATCCTTCCTTCGCGACGCGTCGGACGGCGGCGTGGACGAGATCCACGTCATCTACAACCGCTTCGTGAGCATGCTCACGCAGGAGCCGGAAGTCGTCCGTCTGCTCCCGCTCGAGGTCGTGGAAGGCGTCGAGGAGCCGGGCGACAAGCAGATCCTCCCGCTCTACGAGTTCGAGCCAGACGTCGCAACCGTGCTCGACTCGCTCCTCCCGGTGTACATCGAGAGCCGTATCTTCAACGCCATGCTGCAGTCGGCCGCTTCGAAGCACGCCGCGACGCAGAAGGCGATGAAGTCCGCGAGCGACAACGCGGACAAGCTCATCACCGACTACACCCGCCTGGCCAACAACGCGCGCCAGTCCGAGATCACCCAGCAGATTTCCGAGATCGTCGGCGGTGCGGACGCACTGAGCTCCGCCAAGTAACTCGGACGACACACGTTTAGCAAACGAGAAGAGAAGACACCATGACTACCGCAACCGCCGAAGCCCAGGCTTCGACCGCGCAGCCGGCAGGCGTCGGGCGCATCGCCCGCGTCACCGGCCCTGTGGTCGACATCGAGTTCCCCCACGACTCGATCCCTGGCATCTACAACGCCCTCAAGACGACGATCACCATCGGCGAGGAATCGACCGAGATCACGCTCGAGGTCGCACAGCACCTCGGCGACGACCTCGTCCGCGCCATCGCGCTCAAGCCGACCGACGGCCTGGTCCGCGGCGGAGAGGTCCGCGACACCGGCGCACCGATCTCGGTGCCCGTCGGCGACGTGACCAAGGGCAAGGTGTTCAACGTCACGGGCGACGTTCTCAACGCAGAGCCTGGCGAGACCATCGAGATCACCGAGCGCTGGCCGATCCACCGCCAGCCGCCGGCGTTCGACCAGCTCGAGTCGAAGACCCAGCTCTTCGAGACCGGCATCAAGGTCATCGACCTCCTCACCCCGTACGTGCAGGGTGGAAAGATCGGCCTCTTCGGTGGTGCGGGCGTCGGCAAGACCGTCCTCATCCAGGAGATGATCCAGCGCGTCGCGCAGGACCACGGTGGTGTGTCGGTGTTCGCTGGTGTCGGCGAGCGCACCCGTGAGGGCAACGACCTCATCCACGAGATGGAGGAGGCGGGCGTCTTCGACAAGACGGCCCTCGTCTTCGGCCAGATGGACGAGCCGCCGGGAACGCGTCTGCGCGTCGCCCTGTCCGCGCTGACAATGGCGGAGTACTTCCGCGATGTCCAGAAGCAGGACGTGCTGCTCTTCATCGACAACATCTTCCGCTTCACGCAGGCAGGCTCCGAGGTCTCCACGCTGCTCGGCCGCATGCCGTCCGCCGTGGGTTACCAGCCGAACCTCGCCGACGAGATGGGCCTCCTCCAGGAGCGCATCACCTCGACCCGTGGACACTCGATCACCTCGCTGCAGGCGATCTACGTCCCCGCCGACGACTACACCGACCCGGCTCCGGCGACCACGTTCGCCCACCTCGACGCCACCACGGAGCTCTCCCGTGAGATCGCGTCGAAGGGTCTGTACCCGGCCGTCGACCCGCTGACCTCGACGTCGCGCATCCTCGACCCCCGCTACTTGGGCGCCGACCACTACCGCGTCGCCACCACGGTCAAGCAGATCCTCCAGAAGAACAAGGAACTGCAGGAGATCATCGCCATCCTCGGTGTCGACGAGCTCTCCGAGGAAGACAAGATCACGGTGTCGCGTGCGCGCCGCATCCAGCAGTTCCTCTCGCAGAACACCTACATGGCGAAGAAGTTCACCGGTGTCGAGGGTTCGACGGTTCCGCTCAAGGACACCATCGAGTCGTTCGACGCCATCGCCAAGGGCGAGTTCGACCACGTGGCGGAGCAGGCGTTCTTCAACGTCGGCGCGATCACCGACGTCGAAGAGAAGTGGGCTCAGATCCAGAAGGAGAACGGCTAACAATGGCTGTCCTCAATGTCAGCGTCGTCGCCGCCGACCACGAAGTGTGGTCGGGCGAGGCGAGCATGGTCGTCGCGAAGACGGTCGAGGGTGAGATCGGTATTCTCCCCGGCCACGAACCGCTGCTGGCCATCCTCGCCTCCGGCGAGGTGCGTGTGACCCTGAACGGTGGGGAGTCGATCAAGGCCCAGGCCGACGATGGCTTCCTCTCCGTGGAGAACAACACGGTCACGGTGGTGGCCCGCCAGGCGGAGCTCGTCTGACATGACCGAGCAGCCCGTCATCGTCGATCGTCAGTTCGGCGACGTCCGCGTCCCCATCCTGATCGCGATGGCGGGCCTGCCCGGCTCCGGCAAGTCGACCATCGCCGAGATCATCGGCGCCCGCCTCGGCGCGACCACGGTGTCGGTCGACCCGATCGAGGTGTCGATTCTGCGCGCCGGCATCGACTCCGACCAGCCGACCGGCCTCGCGGCCTACCTCGTGGCCGAGACGATGGCTGAGCAGGTGCTGCAGTCCGGTCACTCCGTGATCGTCGACGCGGTGAACGCCGTGGAGCCCGCCCGGTTGCAGTGGCGCGACCTCGCGGAGCGCTCTGGCGTGAAGCTGCGCGTCATCGAGGTCGTCTGCTCGGACGACGAACTGCACCAGTCGCGCCTCGCGAAGCGTCAGGGTCTCACGGCCGCGTACGCCGTGGAACAGAGCGTCGACGAGTACGACGAGTGGAGGGGCGCGTGCGCCACCCTGCCGCGCGTGACGATCGACACGGCAGCCCCGCTCGGCCAGAACGTCGAGATCGCTCTCGACTTCCTGGTGGCCTAGGTTGCTCATTCTCCTTCCGCCCTCCGAGACCAAGCGCGACGGGGGAGCGGAAGTCCCGCTCGACCTCGACCGACTACGTTTCGGCGCCCTCAAACCGGTCCGCAGGAGCGTGCTCGCCGCTGTCGCTGCGCTCTCCAGGAACCGCGAGCACAGCATCCGGGCGTTGAAGCTCGGTCCCAAGCAGGCCGCCGAGGTCGACCGGAACCGCGCGATCCGTTCGTCGGCGACGATGCCCGCGCTCCGCAGATACACCGGCGTGCTCTACGACGCACTGGATGCGGAGAGCCTGACGGACGACCAGTGGGCGTTCGCGGGAGCGACGGTGGTGGTCCAGTCCGCGCTGCTCGGTCCGGTCGCGGCGACCGACCTCATCCCTGCGTACCGGCTGTCGTTCGACTCGCGCCTGTCGCTCGAGAAGGGCGTCGCGACGCTGAAGAAGCGGTGGGCGCCCGCCGTGGCTGCGGTGTTCGACGCGCATCCCGGGCTGATCATCGACCTGCGGTCGGAAGGCTACGCCGCGCTCGGACCCATTCCTGAGCGGCCGGATGCCCACTACGTGCGCGTGCTCGCCAGGGACGCAGGCGGCCACGTCCGCGCGCTGAACCACTTCAACAAGCAGGCGAAGGGTCTGCTGACCCGCGCGCTGATCGAGGCTGGCATCGACTTCGCGACCACGGACGAGCTGCTCGCCTGGGCCGCGGCGGAAGGCTACGAGTTGCGGAAGGCGGACGACGCCTCAGGCGACCTGGAGCTGATCGTGCCAGAGGTGGCGGGGGAGCCCGGCAAGTTGATGGCTGTGCTCCGCTGAGTCCTTGCCAGCCGCTGAGTGCGCCGGGCGTGCGCGCGGCGGCCGATCCGCGCAGTGGACGTGTGCGGGACGGGAAGCGGGCGTGGGCCCGGTGTCGAAATTGTGCGTGAATCAGTGGTGGAGTTTCAAAAACTGAGATATGCTCAATGGTAGGTGAAGCGTCTCGGATAGCTTCGCATCGGGTAATGCGAGCAATGAGGAGGAGCCAGCCAGCCAACGGGGTGATGGGGGGCGTTCGAAGTCGAACGGTCGCTTCATCTCGTTTATCAGTCGGGCCGACGTCACGGAAACCCGGCGTGATCCCCTCACGCCGATCTCCCAGGCCGGATGCGCGATGACACACTAGTTTCCGCCTGCGGTCGGGCACGTGCGGAGGTGTCATCGCGAGCGAGAATCCGGCGCTTCGAAACGAGTACCGTCGTCGGCCCGACCCTCTTCCGCTGGTCGGCTCATGAGCGCGCTGGTCGGACCGCCTTCGCTGGACGGACCCGGCATCCCGCTGGCATGGGCCTCGTGGTCGGGTGAGCGTCCCGCGCCGGCGTCAGGCGCGGAAGCAGCCTTCGAAGTGGTCGTCGACCATGCCGGTGGCCTGCATCAGGGCGTACATGGTTGTGGGGCCGACGAAGCGCAAGCCGCGGCGACGAAGCTCTTTGCTGAGTGCTGTCGACTCAGCGGTGACAGCTGGCACCTCCGACCAGGCGCGCGGCCGACGGTGGTCCGTCGCTGCGGGCGCGAAGCTCCACATCAGGTCGTTCAGCGGCACATCCAGGGCGAGCACGGCGCGTGCGTTGGAGATGGTGGCGGTGATCTTGCCCCGGTGGCGGATGATCCGCGCATCCTGGAGCAGCCGCTCGACGTCGTCCTCGGTCATGGAGGCGACCGCCTCGACGTCGAACCCGTGGAAGACCTCGCGGAACGCCGGTCGCCTGCGCAGGATGGTGATCCAGGAGAGGCCGGCCTGGAAGCCCTCGAGGCAGAGCTTCTCGTACAGTGCACGGGAGTCGCGCTGCTCGCGGCCCCACTCCTCGTCGTGATAGCGGCGGTACTCGGCGTCGCTCGCCGACCAGGAGCACCTGGCCAGGCCGTCGTCCCCGACGACGACAGCACGACTCGCCGAAACAACGGGACTCGCCGGGTCGGCAGGGCTGGCGGGGACGGGTGCTGGCTGTGTTGGTTCGGTGGTCGCAGAGGTCATGCTGCCAGCATGATCCCTTCGTGGGTGAGCAGCCACAGCTTGGTGGGGATACCGTCGCCTCCGCTGTAGCCGGTGATCTTGCCGGACGACGACAGCACGCGGTGGCAGCCGATGATGATCGGGATGGGGTTCGCGCCGACGGCCCCGCCGATCGCGCGACCGGAGCCGGGGCGGCCGATGCCGTGGCCGAGTTCGCCGTAGGAGGTGAAGGTGCCGAACTCGAGGTCGGCGAGCTGCTGCCAGACCGCGCGCTGGAACTCCGTGCCCTCGAGGGTGACCGGCAGGTCGAAGTCTTTGCGATCGCCGGCGAAATACTCCTGCAGTTGCAGTTCGGCGCGTTCGAGGACCTCGGTCGTGCGCTCAGGGTGCTCTTCGAGGGGGAGGTGCCCTGAACGTTCGATGGAGAGGGAAGTGATGGCGTGACCATCGCTGGTCAGCTCGATGCGGCCGATCGGACTCGGCATCCGTGTGAGATAGGCGAAGGAAGTGCTCATGAGAAGACTCTACGGCGGGCCACCGACGTGTTCTCGCGGAAAACGGACATGGGGGATAAGTCGTCCGACCCCACCGGTTGTGGAGGGATCGGCAGCGCTGCATAGACTTGGAGCATGGCAGAAATCGACTACCGTCCTCTCGGAAACTCGGGGCTCATCGTCTCGACCATCGGCCTTGGCTGCAACAACTTCGGGCGGGAAGGGACCGCATCCGAAACCCAGCAGGGCACGGACGCGGTGATCGGCGCGGCGATCGACGCCGGCGTCACGTTCTTCGACACCGCGGACATCTACGGCAAGGAACGCGGGCTCTCCGAGACCCTGATGGGCACGTCGCTGGCCGGGAAGCGCGACAAGATCGTGCTCGCCACCAAGTTCGGGATGGACATGGCGGGCAGCAACGGACCCGACTGGGGCGTGCGCGGCTCGCGTCGCTACATCCGGCTCGCCGTCGAGGCGTCGCTGCGACGGCTCCGCACCGACTGGATCGACCTCTACCAGTTGCACCAGCCTGACCCCATCACCCCGATCGAGGAGACGCTGGCGGCGCTCGACGACCTCATCACCGAGGGCAAGATCCGCTACATCGGTCACTCGAACCTGGCCGGCTGGCAGATCGCGGAGGCGGAGTTCACCGCCGAGCTGAACGGGCATCCGAAGTTCATCTCGTCGCAGAACGAGTACAGCCTGCTCGTGCGCGACGCCGAGCGCGAGGTGCTTCCTGCCGTCAACCAGTACGGGCTCGGCTTCCTGCCGTACTTCCCGCTCTACAACGGCCTGTTCACGGGGAAGTTCTCGCGCGATGGCGGCCCGGCAGACAGCCGCATCATGATGATCAGGCGACACCTCGTCGACAACGCTCCGTGGGATGCGATCGAGCGCTACCAGGCGTTCTGCGACGAGCGCGGCGTGACCATGCTGGCGGCGACGTTCGCCTGGCTGCTCGCCCAGCCCGGCCTCACCAGCGTGATCGCCGGAGCCACCAAGCCGGAGCAGATCACCGCGAACGCGGAGGCCGCCACCGCCTGGCGCCCCAGTGCGGAGGACCTCGCGGCCATCACCGACATCTTCACCCCTTCCGCCTAGCCGCTTTCATCCCATCGAGCCCAGCTCTCGCCGCTCGCACCGGCGGTGGGACCTGGGCTCGACTGCGTTGGGAGACACTCTGTTCGCTCACAGCGAACGAATTCGTCGTTGTGAGTGAGTACTCACTCCGCGTAGGATCAGCGCGTGGATCTGACGGACGACGAGCTGAAACGTACGCCCCGCGCCCAGCCCCTGAGCGTGGAGGACAGGCGCGCGATGATCGTCGACGCGGTCATCCCGCTGCTGGTCGAACACGGGCGCGGCGTCACGTCGAAGCAGATCGCCGAGGCGGCTGGCATCGCCGAGGGCACGATCTTCCGGGCGTTCGGGGACAAGGAGACGCTGGTGCAGGCCGCGATCGAGAAGTACCTCGATCCTGAGCCGCTCCGGGATGCCCTCCGCGCCATCGACCCCGCCCTCCCGTTCGAGCACAAGATCCGCGCCGTGCTCTACCTGCTGCGCGAGCGGTTCGAGAGCGTCATGCGCATCATGGCCGTCGTCGGCCCGCAACGCCCGCCCGTCCCGCAGGAACGGGGCCAGTTCGTGGCCATCATCGGCCGGCTGCTCGAGCCGGAGGCCGACCGGCTGAACTGGCCGCCGGAGCGCGTCGCCCACCTCCTGCGACTCATCAGCTTCTCGTCTGCTTTCCCCGCCCTCAACGAGGGGATCGAGTTCAGCATCGACGACCTCGCCCGCTTCGCGATGGTCGGCATCGCCGGAGAACCGCTCGACGTCGCCGACTTCCCCGACCTAGCCGACCTTCCCACCGCGGATTCCGGCTACGCGCCGGAGACAGAGCCGGCAACACACACCGCACCAGAAACACAGCCCGCATCCGCACCCTAGGAGATCCCATGCTTCTCAAACTCCTCGGCCGGTTCCTCCGACCGCACTGGCCGCTCCTCGTCGGGGTGGTGGTCTTCCAGCTCGCTCAAGCGCTGCTGTCGCTGTGGCTGCCGACGTTGAACGCCGACATCACAGACAACGGCATCGCCAAGGGCGACACCAACTACATCGTCTGGGTCGGCGCAGGGATGCTCGGGGTCACCCTCGTGCAGGTCGCCTGCTCCATCACCGCGGTGTACTTCGGGGCGAAGGTCGCCATGCGGGTCGGTCGCGACCTGCGCGGCTCGATCTTCCAGAAGGTGGGCGAGTTCTCCGAGCGCGAGGTGTCGAAGTTCGGCGCTCCGTCGCTGATCACCCGCAACACGAACGACGTGCAGCAGGTGCAGATGCTGGTGCTGATGACCTGCACGCTGCTGGTCTCCGCGCCGATCCTGGCGATCGGCGGCATCATCCTCGCGATGCAGCAGGACATCCAGCTCTCCTGGCTGATCGCGGTGAGCGTCCCCATCCTGCTGGTGGCCGTCGGGCTCATCATCTCGCGCATGGTCCCGCTGTTCCGCAAGATGCAGGAGCGGATCGACAGGGTCAACCGGGTGCTGCGCGAACAGCTCACCGGCATCAGGGTGGTGCGCGCGTTCGTCCGCGAAGACATCGAGTCCGGCAGGTTCCAGAAGGCGAACGCGGACGTCACGGACACCGCACTGCGCGCGGGGCGGCTGTTCGCGCTGATGTTCCCGATCGTGATGCTCGTGCTGAACGTCTCGAGCGTCGCGGTGATCTGGTTCGGCGGGTTCCGCATCCAGGACGGGTCGATGCAGATCGGCACGCTGACGGCGTTCCTGCAATACCTGATGCAGATCCTGATGGCGGTGATGATGGCGACGTTCATGGCCGTGCTCGTGCCGCGTGCCGCCGTCTGCGCCGACCGCATCGGCGAGGTGCTCGGCACCGAGTCGTCTGTGCGCATCCCGGAGTCCCCGATCACCGAGCTGGACGCGCACGGCACCCTGGAGTTCGTCGATGTCGGCTTCTCGTACCCGGGAGCGGAGCAGCCGGTGCTGAGCGACGTGACCTTCCTGGCGAAGGCCGGGCAGACCACGGCGATCATCGGAAGCACCGGTTCCGGCAAGACGACGCTGGTCAACCTCATCCCGAGGCTGTTCGACGCGACGAGCGGTATCGTGCTCGTCGACGGCGTGGATGTGGCGGAGCTCGACCCCGACCTGCTCTGGTCGCGCATCGGGCTGGTGCCGCAGAAGCCGTACCTGTTCTCCGGCACGGTCGCATCCAACCTGCGCTACGGCAAGCCTGACGCGACGGACGAGGAACTGTGGCAGGCGCTGGAGATCGCGCAGGCGCGCGACTTCGTCCAGGCGATGGGGGAGAAGCTGGACGCACCGATCGCCCAGGGAGGCACGAACGTCTCCGGCGGTCAGCGGCAGCGGCTCGCCATCGCACGCGCCCTGGTGAAGCGTCCGGAGATCTACGTGTTCGACGACTCGTTCTCCGCGCTCGACACGGCGACGGATGCGCGACTGAGGCACGCGCTGTCGCGTCAGGTCTCCGACGCGACCATGATCGTCGTCGCGCAGCGGGTGTCGACCATCGTCGACGCCGACCAGATCATCGTGCTGGAGGACGGCCGCGTGGTCGGCCGGGGAACGCACGACGAACTCCTGCAGTCCAATGAGACGTACGCCGAGATCGTGTCGTCGCAGCTCACCGCGGAGGAAGCAGCATGAGCGAGAACACCGAAACAGAGGAGCGCGTCCCCGCGCGTCCGCCCGTCCGCCGAGGCCCTGGCGGCGGAGGTCCGTTCGGCGGGATGCAGGGGCCGGTCGAGAAGTCGATGAACTTCGGCCCGTCCGCCAAGCGGCTCGTCGGCCGGCTGCGGCCGGAGGCGATCGGCATCGCGTTCGTCACACTGCTCGCCGTGGTGAGCGTCGTGTTCGCGGTGCTCGGGCCGAAGCTGCTCGGCAACGCGATCAACCTCGTCTTCGCCGGAGCGCTGTCGTCGCAGTTCCCGAAGGGTGCGACGCAGGAGCAGGTGATCGCCGGGCTGCGCGCATCGCACCAGTCCCAGCTCGCCGACCTGCTCTCCGGCACGACCTTCACCCCCGGCGCCGGCATCGACTTCACCGCGGTCGGCGGCGTTCTGATGTGGGTGCTCGCCCTCTACATCCTGTCGTCGGTGTTCAGCTACCTGCAGGCGTACGTGCTCAACGGGATCACCCAGCGCACGGTGTACCGTCTGCGCGAAGAAGTGGAGGCGAAGATCCACCGCCTCCCTCTGCGCTATTTCGACGGGATGCAGCGCGGCGAGCTGCTGAGCCGGGTCACCAACGACATCGACAACATCTCGCAGACCCTGCAGCAGTCGATGAGCCAGCTGCTCACCTCCCTGCTCACCGTCGTCGGCGTGATCGTGATGATGTTCGTCGTCTCCCCGCTGCTCGCCGTGATCGCGCTCATCACCATCCCGCTGACGCTGATCATCACCACGGTGATCGCGAAGCGGTCGCAGAAGCTGTTCGTCGCCCAATGGAAGAACACCGGCGAGCTGAACGGTCAGATCGAGGAGGCCTTCACCGGCCACGCCCTGGTGAAGGTGTTCGGCCGTCACCGCGAGGTGGAGGAGCAGTTCCGGCTGAAGAACGAGGAGATGTACCGGGCGAGCTTCGGCGCTCAGTTCATCTCCGGAATCATCATGCCCGCGATGATGTTCGTCGGGAACCTGATGTACGTCGTGATCGCGGTCGTCGGCGGTCTGCAGGTGGCGAGCGGCGCGATGCAGCTCGGTGACGTGACCGCGTTCATCCAGTACTCGCGTCAGTTCACGCAGCCGCTCACGCAGCTCGGCTCGATGGCCAACCTGCTGCAGTCCGGCGTCGCATCCGCCGAGCGCGTGTTCGAGCTGCTGGATGCGGACGAGCAGTCGAGCGACCCCGCCGACCCGGAGAGCCCGCAGGGCACCAAGGGCCGCCTGGCGTTCGAGGACGTCTCGTTCCGTTACACGGAGGACAAGCCGCTGATCGAGGACCTGTCGCTGGTGGCGCAGCCTGGGCAGACGGTCGCCATCGTCGGCCCGACCGGCGCTGGCAAGACCACGCTGGTGAACCTGATGATGCGGTTCTACGAGCTGGACTCCGGACGCATCACGCTGGACGGCGTAGACATCGCGTCGATGACCAGGCGCGACCTGCGCAGCCGGATGGGCATGGTGCTCCAGGACACCTGGCTGTTCAACGGGACGATCCGCGAGAACATCGCGTACGGCCGGCCGGATGCGACGGAGGAGGAGATCCTCGACGCTGCCCGTGCCACATACGTCGACCGGTTCGTGCACTCGCTGCCGGACGGCTACGACACGGTGCTGGACGACGAGGGCGGCAACGTCTCCGCCGGTGAGAAGCAGCTGCTGACCATCGCGCGGGCGTTCCTCGCCAGGCCGAGCGTCCTCATCCTGGACGAGGCCACGTCGTCGGTCGACACCCGCACCGAGGTGCTGGTGCAGAAGGCGATGGCGGCGCTGCGCACCGACCGCACCTCGTTCGTGATCGCACACCGTCTGTCCACGATCCGGGATGCGGACCTCATCCTGGTGATGGAGGCCGGCCGCATCGTGGAGCAGGGCACGCACAACGAGCTCCTCGCGGCAGGCGGCGCGTACTACACCCTCTACAACGCCCAGTTCGCCGCCCCCGTCTCCGACGAGGCCTGACCCCGGTCCCCTCCACCCCGGGGAGGGGGTCAGTGGCCGGTGAGGGGGGCCATCAGGCGGGCGGCGATGGATGGGCGGCCGGTGACGCGCTCCTCGAGGTCGGCGAGCTCTGTGCCGACGAGGCCGGCGTTCGCGCCGGCGAAGCGGAGCGGCTCCGGCTCCCACTGCGGGGAGCGGTGGCCGACCCAGGGGAGAGCCGTCAGCGCGGTGCGGCGGCCGCCGATCAGATCGGCGATCGTGCGCCCGGCGAGGTTGGTGGTGCTGAGGCCGTCGCCGACGTACCCGCCCGCCCACGCCTCTCGCGCATCCCGGTCGTAGCCGACGCTCGCGTGCCAGTCGCGCGGGACGCCCAGCGGGCCACCCCAGTGGTGCGTGATGCGTGCGCCCGCCGCATCCGGGAACAGCTCGAACAGAGCGCGCATGAGGTGGTCGCGCACGCGAGGGGCACGGTCGTACTCCGGCAGGATCGTGCTGCCGAGGTGGTAGCGGGCGCCCCGGCCGCCGAACGCGAAGCGGTTGTCCGCTGTGCGCTGCCCGTAGATGATGAGGTGCCGGAAGTCGGCGAAGGTCTGGCCGTGCTCGATGCCGATGCTGTCCCAGACGTCGTCGGAGAGCGGCTCGGTCGCGATCATCAGCGAGTACAGCGGCAGGATGCGCCTGCCCACCTGAGGCAGCTGCGAGCCGTACCCCTCTGTCGCGTTCACCACGGTGCCGGCCCTGACCGTGCGCACCAGTCCGCCGGAGACCGTGGTGACGACGCCGTCCGTCCAGGACGTCGCCTCGGTCTTCTCCGCGATGGTCGCACCGCGCGCCTCGACGACCCTGGCGAGACCGCGCACCAGTTTGGCCGGGTGGATGCGCGCGCAATCCGGCGTGAACGTCGCGGCGACCGCATCCGTCGCCCCGAACCTGCTGCGCACGGTGTCCGTGCCGAGGATCGACACCGTGTCGACGCCGAACTCCGCCGCCTCGGCGTACTCCGCCCGTGCCGCGGCGAGCTGGACGCGCGAGCGGGCGAAGGTGACCGTGCCTCCGCGGACGTAGTCGCAGTCGATGCCTTCCTTCTCCGAGACGCGGCCGACCTCGCCGACTGTGTCGATCATCGCGCGGCGCTGGGCGACGGCCGCGGCGAAGCCATAGCGGGCCTGCAGCGCGGAGGCCGACCAGGGGAAGAGCGCTGAGCACCAGCCGCCGTTGCGGCCGGAGGCGCCGAACCCGGCGACCTCCTTCTCCAGCAGCACGATGCGCAGCGACGGGTCGGCCTCCTGCAGGTAGTACGCCGTCCACAGCCCCGTGAGGCCGGCGCCGACGATCGCGACGTCCGCCTCCACGTCCTCACCCAGCCCCGGACGGGGACGGAACCCGTCCTCCGCCTCACTGATCGACTCGAACCAGTACCCGACCCGCTCGTACCCCACGCGCGTCCCCTCTCGTCTCGCCAAAAGATCGAGTCCGGACTTATGCAGGCGACACGCCGTGAAACGCATGCACAAGTCCGGACTCGATTGTGTGGTGGGTGGTTACAGGTGGTTCTCGGCCTCGGTGAGGACGGACTCCAGGATCTGACGGATCTCGGTGAACTCGGCAGGGCCGATGGTGAGCGGCGGGGCGAGCTGGACGACGGGGTCGCCACGGTCGTCCGCGCGGCAGTACAGACCGGCCTCGAACAGCGCCTTCGACAGGAAGCCGCGGAGCAGTCGCTCCGACTCGTCGTCGTCGAACGTCTCCTTGGTCGCCTTGTCCTTCACCAGCTCGATGCCGAAGAAGTAGCCGTCGCCGCGCACATCTCCGACGATCGGCAGCGCGAGCAGCTTCTCCAGCTCTGCGCGGAACAGCGGCGAGTTCTCGCGGACGCGCTCGTTGAGCTTCTCCTCCTCGAAGATGTCGAGGTTCTCCATCGCGACAGCGGCGGAGACGGGGTGACCGCCGAACGTATAGCCGTGGTAGAACGACGTGTTGCCGTGCTTGAACGGCTCGTACAGCTTGTCGCTGATGATCGTCGCGCCGATGGGGGAGTATCCGCTGGTCATCGCCTTCGCGCAGGTGATCATGTCCGGAACGTAGCCGTACTCGTTGCAGGCGAACATGTGGCCGATGCGGCCGAAGGCGCAGATGACCTCGTCGCTGACCATCAGCACGTCGTACTTGTCGCAGATCTCGCGCACACGCTGGAAGTATCCGGGGGGCGGAGGGAAGCATCCGCCGGAGTTCTGCACCGGCTCGAGGAAGATCGCGGCGACGGTCTCAGGACCCTCGAACTGGATCATCTCCTCGATGCGGTTCGCCGCCCACACGCCGAACTGCTCGACATCGTCCGTCGGTGCGCCCATCTCGCCTGCGCGGTAGAAGTTCGTGTTCGGAACGCGGAAGCCGCCGGGCGTCAGGGGCTCGAACATCTCCTTCATGGCGGGGATGCCCGTGATCGCGAGGGCGCCCTGCGGGGTGCCGTGGTACGCGACGGCGCGGGAGAGCACCTTGTGCTTGGTGGGGCGGCCCTGCAGCTTCCAGTAGTACTTGGCGAGCTTGAACGCTGTCTCGACCGCCTCGCCTCCTCCGGTGGAGAAGAAGACGCGGTTGAGGTCGCCCGGCGCGTAGTGCGCGAGGCGGTCGGCGAGCTCGATGGCATTCGGATGCGCGTACGACCAGATCGGGAAGAACGCCAGCTCCTCCGCCTGCTTGGCCGCGGCAGCAGCGAGCCGCTTGCGCCCGTGGCCCGCGTTGACCACGAACAGCCCGGAGAGGCCGTCGATGTACTTCCGGCCGCGGGAGTCGAAGATGTGGTGGCCTTCGCCGCGCGTGATGATGGGGACTCCGTGGCCGTCCTCCATCACCGACTGGCGCGCGAAGTGCATCCAGAGGTGGTCCTTCGCCTTGGCCTGGAGGGCGTCCTCGTCGGCCGTCGAGATGGCGGGGTTTTCTGTGGTGATTGTCATCGTGTTCCCCAGTTGTAGAACTGTTTGTGGAGTTTGAGATAGACGAACGTCTCTGTCGAGAGCACGCCCTCGATGGTTCGGATCTCGGAGTTGAGCATGGTGATCAGATCCAGGTCGTTCTCGCAGACCACCTCGGCGAGGATGTCGAACGTCCCCGCCGTGAGGACCACGTAGTCCACGGACGGCATCGCCGCCAGCTTGTCGGCGACCGCCCTGGTGTCTCCTGTCACCCGCACGCCGATCATCGCCTGCCGGTAGAACCCGAGTTGCATCGGGTCCGTGACGGCGACGATCTGCATGACCCCCGACTCGGTCAGCTTCTGCACGCGCTGGCGCACAGCCGCCTCGCTGAGACCGACGGCTTTGCCGATCTCCGCGTATGAGCGACGGCCGTCGACCTGCAGCTGCTCGATGATCGCCTTCGAGACGTCGTCGATCTGGACAGGCTTGGCGGCAGTGACTGCCCGAGGGGAACTCATGGAGCGATTCTGTCAGTGAGATGACCTTCGGGCAAGCGAATCCGCACGAATCTGTACCGTTTTCTATCGAAATCAGTAGACTTCCGGCATGACAACGCGAGAACTCCGCAATTTCGTGAACGGCTCCTTCACCGATTCGAGGTCCGACGAGCGCCTTCCGCTCATCGACCCGGCGACCGAGGAGGTCTACGCGACCTCACCCGTCTCGACGGCGGACGACGTCGCCGACGCATACCGCGCGGCACAGGATGCGTTCGAGACCTGGGGCGAGACGACACCCAGCGAACGGCAGCTGGCCCTGTTCAGGATCGCCGACGCGATGGAGCAGCGCGCTGAGGAGTTCGCAGACGCAGAGTCGCAGGACACCGGCAAGCCCCGTGCCACCCTCGTCGACGACGAGATCATGCCGTCCGTCGACCAGATCCGCTTCTTCGCAGGAGCGGCGCGCAACCTCGAGGGCCGCTCGGCCGGCGAGTACATGAAGGACCACACCTCCTTCGTGCGCCGCGAGCCGATCGGCGTCGTCGGCCAGGTGACGCCGTGGAACTACCCGCTCAACATGGCGGTCTGGAAGTTCGCGCCTGCGCTCGCCGCCGGGAACACGACGGTGCTGAAGCCCTCGGACACCACGCCGCTGTCCACGCTACTGCTCGCCGAGGTCGCCTCCGAGTTCCTTCCCGCCGGCGTGCTCAACGTCATCACGGGAGACAGGAACACCGGCGCCGCGATGACGGCAGACCCCATCCCGCAGATGATCTCGATCACCGGTTCCGTTCGGGCGGGGATGGAGGTGGCGCGCGCGGCGTCGTTCGATCTGAAGCGCGTGCACCTGGAGCTCGGCGGCAAGGCGCCCGTCATCGTGTTCGACGATGCGGACATCCAGCAGGCCGTCGAAGGAATCGTGGCGGCCGGATATTTCAACGCCGGCCAGGACTGCACGGCGGCGACCCGCCTGCTGGTGCAGGAGGGCATCCACGACGAGTTCGTCGCAGCGCTCACCGCATATGCCCGCGACAACGCCAAGACGGGAGCGCCACGAGAGGACGGCATCCTGTTCGGCCCTGTCAACAACGCCAACCAGCTCGCCCAGGTGAGTGGCTTCATCGACAGGCTGCCCGACCACGCGACCGTGCAGCTCGGCGGCCACCGGCAGGGCGACAAAGGCTACTTCTACGAGGCTACGATCGTGTCCGGCCTCCGCCAGGACGACGAGGCGGTGCAGAACGAGATCTTCGGTCCGGTGCAGACCGTGCAGAAGTTCACCGACGAGGCGGAGGCGCTGCGCCTGGCGAACGGCGTGCAGTACGCCCTGGCATCCTCGGTCTGGACGAAGGACCACGGCACCGCGATGCGCTTCGCGAAGAACCTGGACTTCGGATGCGTGTGGATCAACACGCACATCCCGATCGTCGCCGAGATGCCGCACGGAGGCTTCAAGCACTCCGGCTACGGGAAAGACCTGTCGATGTACGGCTTCGACGACTACACGCGCATCAAGCACGTGATGTCGTACATCGGCTGAGGCGGAGCGCAGGACACTCGGGTATGGTCGCCTCGTCGGGTCATGAGCCCGGCGGGCGACGCCGTTGTCGTGCAACAGCCGCGTGCCCAGGAAACAGCGCGAACGTTGGAGGAATGCGATGAGCATCCGTGAACTGAAGAACTTCGTCGGCGGCGACTACGTCGAATCGCGAGCGACAGAACGCCTCGACATCGTCGACCCTGCGACAGAGGAGGTCATCGCGACGACGCCGGTCTCCACCGAGGAGGACGTCGCGGATGCGTACCGCGCGGCAGCCGGGGCGTTCGAGACCTGGGGAGACACCACGCCGAGCGAGCGCCAGCTGGCCCTGCTCAAGTTCGCCGACGCACTGGAGGAGCGAGCAGAGGAGCTCGCCGACGTCGAGATGCGCGACACCGGCAAGCCGCGCGGCGGCATCGTGCCGGACGAGGTCGAGCCGATGATCGACCAGGTGCGCTTCTTCGCGGGCGCCGCCCGCAACCTCGAAGGCAAGTCGGCGGGGGAGTACCTCAAGGACCACACCTCGTTCGTGCGCCGCGAGCCGATCGGCGTGATCGGGCAGGTGACGCCGTGGAACTACCCGATGATGATGGCCATCTGGAAGATCGCGCCTGCGCTCGCCGCAGGCAACACCGTTGTCCTGAAGCCGAGCGACTCGACACCGTCGTCGTCGCTGCTGCTGGCCGAGATCGCCTCCGAGTTCTTCCCGGCGGGAGCGTTCAACGTCGTCACGGGCGACAGGGACACCGGCCGTGCGCTCGTCGCCGACCGCATCCCGCAGATGGTGTCGATCACCGGGTCCGTCCGGGCAGGGATGCAGGTGGCAGGGTCGGCGGCGCTCGATCTGAAGCGCGTGCACCTGGAGCTCGGCGGCAAAGCGCCCGTCGTGGTCTTCAACGACGCGGACATCGCGGCGGCGGCGGAGGGCATCGCCAGTGCCGGCTTCTACAACGCGGGGCAGGACTGCACGGCGGCCACCAGGGTCCTGGTGCAGGACGGCGTGCACGACGAGTTCGTGGCGGCGCTCGCCGAGTACGCCCGCGACAACGCGAAGACGGGAGGACCGCGCGAGGACGGCGTGTTCTTCGGAGCGCTGTCGAGCGCCGACCAGCTCGCCAAGGTGGAGGGCTTCATCGACAGGCTGCCCGACCACGCCACGCTCGCGCTCGGCGGTCACCGCCAGGGCGACAGGGGATACTTCCACGAGGCGACGATCGTCTCCGATGTCGTCCAGGACGACGAGGTGGTGCAGGACGAGATCTTCGGTCCGGTCATCACGGCGCAGAAGTTCAGCGACGAGGCGGAGGCTCTGCGCTTCGCGAACGGCGTGCAGTACGGGCTGGCCTCGTCGGTGTGGACGCAGAACCACGGCACAGCGATGCGCATGGCGAAGGGACTCGACTTCGGCTGCGTCTGGATCAACACGCACATCCCGCTAGTGGCCGAAATGCCGCACGGCGGGTTCAAACACTCCGGATACGGCAAGGATCTCTCGGCGTACGGCTTCGAAGATTACACTCGGATCAAGCACGTCATGAGCTACATCGGCTCGTAACCCACCACGACCACATCCATGGGAGGAACCTCGGTGTCTCCTGGGTACGTCAGGTACGCGCCGGTCGCTGGCCCGTCGAGGTGGCTGCTGATCGCAGGAAAGCGGTTCGTCGCTGCCGTGGAGAGCTCGGTCGCCGATGCGATCGTGGACACGGTGTGGTGGCTGGCCGACTCCGAGCTGGCGACCATCGAGTCCGTGGTCGGCGCGTTTCCCCTGGTGGGTCAGGATGCGGTGCGCTCGTTCGCGGTCGCAGAGCTCACCGAGCCGAACGCGGCCGGCGAGGTGCTGGTGACGGCGGTCGTGCGCGGCACGGCGGCCATCGACGTCTTCTCCGTCGGCGGGTCCAGGAGGTTCTCCGCCGGGGGTGTGCAGCCGTGGGTGCTCGCCGAGTTCCGGTCGGTGATCGGGCTGGTGATCGGTGGGGACGACCTGCCGACAGGCCCCGTCGCCCGGCTCAGCGTCGGCTCGCTTCCCGTCGGCCTCGGTGTCGTTGACGGCGAGCTGCTGACCTGGACGCTGTCGCCGATCGAGCGGGTCGAGCGCACGGCGCCTGGGCGCTACGTCGGCGGCGGATCGGGGCAGGGCCACGGACAGGGGCAGGACGCAGCGCAGCAGGAGCGGGCGCCAGGCGATCCGGATGCCGACCGTGTCTCCGATGAGACGATCATCCGGGCCAGGCGCGGGGCGAGCATCTTCGCCCACGAGACGGAGGTGTCGCCCTCCGGGCCCGTCGTCGCCGCCCGGCACGAGCTGCAGGGCGCTGTCGACATCGAGCCGCCCTCCGACACGCCCGAGCCGTATACGAACGCATGGACGGATGACACGGCGGCGGCGACGCAGCCCGTGATCCTCCCTCCCGCGCCGTCGCAGTACGCGATCCGGCTCGCATCCGGAGAGGTCTTCGAGCTCGACCTGCCCGTCCTGATCGGCAGGAGGCCGACCGCTCCGCGCATCGACTCCGGGGCTCCTCCGCGGCTGGTGGCGGTCGCGTCGCCTGATCACGAGGTATCGTCGACGCACGTCAGGATCGAGCAGGAGGGCGACGCGGTGGTCGTCACCGACCTGCGCTCCACCAACGGCACCATGGTCACTTCTGCCACGGGGAACGAGTCACGGCTCCGGCCAGGACAGTCCGTCGTCGTGCTCTCCGGCACGACCGTGGAGATCGGCGACGGTAATATCATCGAGATCGTTGCCGCAGGCGGACGCGCTGGCGACGACGCATCCGAACCGACTAGAAGAGGACGCGAGTGACCCAGATCGGTCGCAGCAACAGACGCCATACCGTGGCCGTGCCTGGCGATTCCGACGCGCAGATCAGCCTCGCCTGGGCGGCGCTGAGCGACAAAGGCTATCGAAGGTCCGTCAACGAGGACAGCCTGCTCGCGCGGTCGCCGATCTTCTCCGTCGCGGACGGGATGGGCGGCCACACCGCAGGCGACTTCGCCAGCACGGCGGTCGTCACCAGGCTCGCCGAGCAGGTCTCGGTCGACTTCATCGGCCAGGAAGCCCTCACCAGTGCGCTACGCGCCGCTGTCGACGACATGGGTCGCGGCGTCGGCCACACCGACCTGGGAACCGGCACAACCGTGACGGGCATCGCTCTGACCCTCGTCGACGGCGCCCCGTACTGGCTGGTGTTCAACATCGGCGACTCGCGGGTGTACAGCTACCACGACGGAACGCTGGAGCAGGTCACGGTCGACCACTCGATCGTGCAGGAGCTTCTCGACTCCGGCGCCATCACCCCCGCGGAGGCGGAGGTGCACCCGCACAGCAACGTGATCACCCGCGCCGTCGGCTTCAACGAGGACCCCGTCCCGGACTTCTTCCTCATCCCGATCGTCGCCGGCTCGCGGCTGCTCGTCTGCTCGGACGGGCTCACCAAGGAGCTGACGGAGCACGGCATCCGGTACTTCCTCGGCGAGGGCGCCTCCCCACTGGATGCGGCCCAGCAGCTGATGGATGCGGCCCTCGGCAACGGGGGAAGGGACAACGTCACGGTCGTGGTCGTCGACGTGCTCGCGACGCCGGAGAGCGGGCCGCACGGCGACGGGGTGCCGAGGCGGACCGCGCGACGGCACTGAGCGCGGCCACGCCGACCGTCCGGACTGTCCCCCGAGTTGGGGGTGCGCATCCTGTCCCCAGTCCGGGACCAGGCCGAGTCCCCTCAGCGGGTGCTGCCTACAATTGGGGGACCGTTTTGAGCTTCGACCGACCCGGGAGGCGATATGGCCCGGCGCTTGCCGTCACAGCCGCCTAACCTTCCCGGCTTCTCGTACGTCCGCGTGCTCGGCTCCGGCGGTTTCGCCGACGTCTTCCTCTACGAGCAGAACATGCCACGCCGTCAGGTCGCGGTCAAGGTCATGCTCGCCGAGGTGGTGACGAGTCAGGTCAAGCAGATGTTCCAGGCCGAGGCCAATCTGATGGCCCAGCTGAGCACCCATCCGTCGATTCTCACCGTCTATCAGGCGAGCGTGTCCGCCGACGGCCGCCCGTATCTGGTGATGGAGCTGTGCTCGTCGGCGATCGGCCAGCGCTACCGGATGGAGCCGCTCCCTGTCGCGGAGGCGCTGAGCATCGGCGTGCGGATCGCGAGCGCCGTCGAGACGGCGCACCGCGCAGGGGTGCTGCACAGGGACATCAAGCCGTCGAACATCCTGACCACCGCGTACGGGCATCCCGTGCTGAGCGACTTCGGCATCGCGGCGACCCTCGGCGATGCGGAGGTCACGGAGGCGATCGGGCTGTCCATCCCGTGGTCGGCGCCCGAGGTGCTGCTCGACGAGACGAGCGGGACCATCGCCAGCGAGATCTGGGCGCTCGGCGCGACGATCTACTCGCTGCTCGCCGGCCGGTCGCCGTTCGAGGTGGCAGGCAAGGAGAACACGTCGTCCGAGCTGATCTCCCGGATCACGAAGGGCAGGCCGCAGCCGATCGGCAGGGTGGATGTTCCGCCTCGGCTGGAGCAGGTGCTGCAGAAAGCGATGGCGAAGAAGCCGTCCGCCCGGCAGCGCAGCGTCATCGAGTTCATCAGGGAGCTGCAGGCCGTCGAGACCGAGCTCGGCCTTCCGCAGACGCCGATCGAGGTCGCGATGGACGACTGGGCGCTCGCGACGGCAGACGACCCGGAGGACAGGACCCGTGTGAAGGGCCTCGTCTCCGTCGATCCGTCCGTCGCGCGCAGGCGCAGAAGGAACGCGTCGGCCGCCACGGTGGTGCGTGCTCCCACGCGGACCGTCGTGCGGGAGAGCGCAGGCAGCATGCCGAGCACAACGGCACCTCCGCCCGCCAGGTGGTCGAGGGCGCTCGTGCTGTCGCTCGTCGCCTGCGCCGTGCTGGTGGTAGCCCTCGCCGTGACGGCGACGTTCGTGCTGGTCAGGGTGTCGTCGAGCGGCGAGATCCCCACCGTGCGCGATCTGTCCGGCCGGGTCTCGTCCGGCACCATCGTGTTCAGCTGGACCGATCCAGGGCTTCAGCCGGACGACACATACCAGGTCGCGGTCGGCGACGAGCCGCCGAGCAGTCAGCACGCCACCGAGTTCCGGGTGGATGCGAAACCGGGCGAGACCGTGTGCGTCACCGTCACGGTCAATCGGGACGGGAAGACGGGCGAGCCGAGCGGCCAGAAATGCGTGCAGAGGGCGGACAGCCCGTGATCGGAGCCTGGATCGCGGCGCACAAGTCCCTGGTGGCGACGGCGACGAGCAGCACCGCCGTCGTCGCTCTGGTGACGACGCTCGCCGTCGTCTCCGGCGGCTACAGCGCCCAGCACATGCAGCTGGGGGATGCGGCGGTCTGGGTGTCGAGCGACGCCAAGAAGTCGCTCGGCAGGGCCAACACCGAGATCGACAAGCTGAACTCCGTGGTGACGGGCACCGGCGAGGCGGTCGACGTGGCGCAGGACGGCTCGAACGTCCTGCTGCTGGACAGGGAGACGAACACGCTCGCCGTCGTGGACCCCGCCACGAGCGAGGCGGGCAAGTCGGTGGCGCTTCCTCCCCGGTCGCCGCGCGTCGACATCTCCGGCGACCATGTCTCGCTGCTGTCGCAGGCGACCGGTCAGCTCTGGCTCACGACGGTCTCGCAGCTCGACCAGTTCAACGCGGGGTCCGGCTCGACCATCGACCTCGGCGGCAGGACCGTCGCCGCGATGGATCCCGCCGGCGCCCTGTTCGCCTACCTGCCGGACACCAGGACGGTGACCAGGATCGACGTGACGGGCGCCGAGCCGTCGACCACGTCGCAGAAGGTGCCAACGAAGGGCGACGGCGCTGCGGTGACACTGACCGTCGTCGACGGGAAGTGGGCGCTCTTCGACCCCGATCAGAGCACGCTCTATCTGGCCGGCCGCACGGTCGACCTCTCCGGGCTGCTCTCCACGGGAGACGACCCCGTCCTGCAGCAGTCGTCCTCCTCCGGAGACGCGGTGTGGATCGCGACGAACAACGGGCTGATCAGGGTGCCGTTCGACGGGTCGAAGCCGTCACGCGCGTTCGCGGACGCCTCAGGAGCCCCTGCTGCACCGACGACGGTCGGCGACTGCACATACGCCGCGTGGAGCGGGGGAACGGCGTGGAGCTCGTGCGACGCATCCGGTGCAGGCAAGGCGTCGACGCTCACCAGCGTGCCGGGCGGAGCAGCGCTCGCGTTCCGGGTGAACAAGGACAGGGTGGTCCTGAACGACGGCAAGTCCGGCGTCTCCTGGGCGGTGCAGAGCGGCAACGCGCGCATCGACAACTGGGATGAGCTGGTCGCCAAGAAGAACACCAAGGAGCTGGTCGACCAGTCCAGGCAGGACACGACGCCGCAGTACGAGAAGCAGCAGCAGCCACCCGTCGCCGTCGACGACCAGTTCGGAGCGCGACCTGGGCGAGTAACCCCGCTTCCCGTGCTGCTGAACGACTACGACCCGAACGGCGACGTGCTCACGATCGACTCGTTCACGAGCATCCCGGAGGAGCAGGGCACGCTGGAGCTGACGAACAGCAACCAGCAGCTCCAGATCACGCTGCCGGACACGGCGAGCGGCCTGATCGCGTTCGACTACACGATCTCCGACGGCAGGGGAGGCACGGCTTCGGCGCACGTCGTGGTGTCCGTGCGCCTGCCCACCGAGAACTCTCCACCGGTATGCGTCCGGGCGGCGAAGGCCGTCGTGCAGGCAGGCGGACGCGTCACCAGCTCGGTGCTCGGCGACTGCTACGACCCGGACGGCGACTCGTTCTTCCTGGCAGCGGCGACCGTCCCAGGTCCGGACACCGTGACCTTCACGCCGCAGGGCCAGGTCGCGTTCTCCGACCACGGTCAGGGCGGCGACCTCAAAGACGTGAACCTGGTGGTGTCCGACGCGCTCAGCCAGGGAACGGGCACGCTCGCCGTGACGGTGCGCGCACCTGGCCAGGTGCCGATCATCGCCGACCCGTTCGCCGTGCTCGCGTACCAGGGGCAGGAGGTGACCGTTCAGCCGCTCGCGCACGTGCGGGGAGGCAACGGCACCGTGCGGCTCAGCAACGTGCCGAGCAAGGCGGACGCGACGATCACGCCGGACTACCAGGGCGGAACCTTCCGCTTCGACTCCGACCAGGTCGGCACGCACAACATCGAGTACACCGTCTCGGACGGCGTCGTCACGTCGACGGGGACCGTTCGCATCGACGTGAAGGCCCCTCCCGGCGCGAAGACGGCCCCGATCGCCGTGCCGCACACCGCGTTCATCAGGGAGCAGACCACCCAGGACGTGGACGTGCTGTCCACCGACATCGACCCGTCCGGCGGCGTGCTGCTGGTCACCGGCGTGACCGCCCCTGCCCCGGCGAGCGGCGTGCGCGTCGAGATCCTCGGCCAGCGCACCCTCCGCGTGACGCTGAACCGGCCTCTCGACGCCCCGCTCGACTTCCACTACCAGCTCAGCAACGGGCTCGCGGACGCGGTCGGGACCGTGACCGTGGTGCAACTTCCCCCGCTGACCGTCCACCAGCCGCCGATCGCTGCACCGGACAGCGTCTCGGTCCGCGTCGACGACGTCGTGGACATCCCCGTGCTGGCCAACGACATCCAGCCGGATGGGGACAAGCTCACGCTCGACCCGACGCTGGCGACCCCTCTGCCGTCCGGCGCCGGCCTGCTGTTCACGAGCGGGAGCCAGCTGCGCTATCTCGCGCCGTCCAAGCCGGGAAACTTCACCGCGGCGTACAAGGTCGTCGGAGAGGACGGCCAGTGGGCGACAGCAGAGGTGAACATCGCCGTGCGGGAACGCGACGAGGCGACGAACAATCCTCCTGTCCCGAAGACGGTGACGGCGCGCGTGCTCGCGGGCGACACCGTCCGGGTCACCATCCCGCTGTCCGGCATCGACCCTGACGGGGACTCCGTGCAGCTCATCGGTCAGGAGACCAACCCGCAGAAGGGCGCCGTGATCGGGTCAGGGCCGGACTGGATGGACTTCCAGGCCGGTGACTACGCTGCGGGCACCGACACGTTCAGCTACGCCGTGGTGGATGCGCTCGGCGCCCGCGCCACAGGAACGGTTAGGGTCGGCATCGCCCCGCGCGTCGACGGAGCGCGCAACCCGGTCGCCGTCGAGGACGACGTGACGACCCGCCCTGGCAAGACCCTCAACATCCAGGTGCTGGCCAACGACAGCGACCCGGACGGCAGCCCGCTGACCGTCACCAAGGTGTCGTCGCTCGACGGCAAGGCCAAGGCCAAGATCAGCGGCGACATCGTGGTCGTCACCGCGCCGAAGGCAGAGGGCACATACGGCTTCCTCTACACGATCCAGAACCAGCGCGGAGGCACGAGCGAGAACTTCGTGCGCGTGACGGTGAGCGCGAACGCCCCTCCTGCGAGGCCGATCGTCGCCGACACCTCGCTCGGGCTGTCGGACATCCTCGGCAAGGACAGGGTCAATGTCAACGTCCTGGCGAACGTGTTCTTCGCTGATGGACCGGTCTCCAGCTTGAAGCTCCAGCTCGTGCCAGGCTACGGAACGAGCGCGCAGGTCACGGCGAACAAGCGGATCAGGATCACGATCGGCGCGAAGAGCCAGATCATCCCGTTCAAGGTGAGCAACCCGGACGACGAGTCCGTATCCGGGTACGGTTTCGTGCACGTCCCCGGATACAACGACGCGCTGCCGCAGCTGAAGCGCGGCGCCGCCGATCTCGCGGTGGTCAGCGAGAAGACGCTGACCATCCATCTCAATGACTACATCGTGGCCGTCGGAGGGCGGAAGGTGCGGCTCACGGACGCCGCGACCGTCAGGGCGACCCACGCCAACGGCGATGACCTGGTGGTCAACAACGACACCCTGCAGTACACCAGCGCCGCGCGGTACTTCGGGCCGGCGTCCATCTCGTTCCAGGTGACGGACGGCACATCGGCCGGCGACCCGAACGGCAACGTCGCGACCATCGTGCTGCCGATCCAGGTCGCGCCGCGACAGAACCAGCCACCGGTGTTCACCGGCGCGCTGATCGATTTCGAGCCAGGCCAGTCGAAGACCGTCGACCTCGCCAAGCTCACCAGCTACCCGTATGCGAAGGACCAGAACGAGCTGGTCTTCAGCATTCAGGATCCGAAGCCCGCTGGGGTGTC
Source organism: Leifsonia sp. Root227 (assembly GCF_001428745.1). Lineage (GTDB taxonomy): Bacteria > Actinomycetota > Actinomycetes > Actinomycetales > Microbacteriaceae > Leifsonia. The sequence goes on from NZ_LMIO01000002.1 coordinate 175,882, forward strand.
GACGTCGCTCGACGGCAACAAACTCACGATCGCCGTGGCGGCCGGAACGGCGAAGGGTGCGCATCCGTCCATCTCCATCGGCGTGCGCGATGCGGTCAACGCCGGCCAGGCAGGACGCATCGACATCAACGTGGTGCCGTCGACCAGGCCGCTGGCGAGCCCGCAGTCCGACACCGTGATCGCCCCGCGCGGTCAGACCACCTCGGTGGATGTGCTCGCCAACGACAAAGCGACGAACCCGTTCCCCGACAAGCCGCTGCGCGTCGTCGGTGTGCGCGGCGTGGGGAGCAGCGATCTGCCGGGCGGCGTGACCATCACGCCGAGCGCGGACAACTCGACGCTGAGCATCCAGGTCTCCGCGACGGCGGCTCCCGCCGACGCCACGGTGCAGTACGAGGTCGCGGACGCGACGAACGACCCTGACCGCTACACCTGGGGGACCGTGACGGTGTCGGTGCAGGACAAGCCCGCTCCCGTCTCGAACGTCCAGATCACGGCGTTCGCCGACCGGTCGCTCACCGTCTCGTGGATTCCCGGCGCGTTCAACAACTCGCCGATCACCGGATTCGAGGTGACCGTCGCGAACGCGGGCACTGGCCAGGTGCTGTCGACCACACCGTGCGCGACGACGAGCTGCGCGGTCGGCACTCCCGGCAACGGCCCGGACAACGCGGTCACCGTCACGGTGCGCGCCAAGAACGCGCTCGGGCTGTCGGATCCCACCGCGTACACGGAACCGGTCTGGTCCGACGTGATCCCCGGCGCGCCGTCCGGGCTGTCCTCCCTCCCGCTCGACCACGGACTCCGGATCAGCTGGACCAAGCCGGCCGATGTGCCCGGAGCCAGCCCGATCTCGTCCTACCTGGTGTCGCTCGCCGGGCAGACCGTGCCGTTCGCCGTGCAGCGCGGAGACGCCCCTGGCACGCAGTACTCGCTGAACATCACGGACGCAGGCATCGCGAACGGCGCGGCCATCGGCTTCTCCGTGTCCTCCCGCAACGACTTCTACGCCGGACGCACGAGCTGGAACCAGAGCCAGAGCAGCGGTGTGCCCGCCGGCGCTCCGCTGGTCGTCGGCGCAGGACCGGTGGCGACACCGAGCCAGACGGACGGGTCGACGGCGACGCTGAGCTGGCCGACGGTCTTCGGCGACAACGGCAAGGCGATCACCCGGTACTTCGCCGGCGTCTTCCAGGGCTCCGCGATGCCGAACTGCAGCGTCAGCGGCGTCGAGTCCGGCAACCCGGTGCTGCAGGTCGACCCTCGGTCGTCGTCGTTCATCTCGACGGCGAGCACGAGCACGACCTTCCAAGGGCTGCAGCCGAACACGAGCTACAACTTCGTGGTCTACGCGTACAACGGCCAGGGATGCACGCGCAGCAACGTCGTGACGGCCACGCCGAGGCAGGCGCCTGGCACGCCGACCGCCGTGAGCGTGTCCGGCCCCGTTGCCAACGGGGCGAGCCGCTACGACTTCCGCCTCGACAGCGTGACCTACCGTGCCGGCAGCGGCGCCAACCCGGTCGTCACGTACCGGCTGACCGGCGCAGGCGTGGACGAGACGGCCTCGATCCAGGGCACCTCCGGGATACTGACAGGGACGGGTGTGAACCACTACGGCGTCGCCCTGACGCTGACCATCCTGCGGGTGTGCGAGTTCTACCCGGACGGCAGCAGGCTCTGCAACGACCAGAGCGGCGGGCAGGTCAGCGTGCCGCTCGGCGTCCCTGTGTCGACCGAGCTCGGCGGCGTGCGCTTCACGACGACGACGGACACGACCACCGATCCGGCCACGACCAGCTACGCGTACACCTGGACCTCGTGGCCGACCGGGGCGTACGACAGCGTGACATACACCTGCGACGGTGGGGTCACCCAGACGCCGATGCCAGCCGTGGGGCAGACCGCATCCTGCGCCCCCGTCGATCCGAGCTTCCCGCTCGTGGTCACGGTGAACGTCGGCGGCGCCGCTTACACCCAGAGCTACGCGAGTGCTGCCGTCTTGCAGGGCTAGGAACGGTCATACTGAATGACAATGTCCGCAATGCCAGAACCCCCGCACTTCCAGCACCCCCGCAGTTCCAGAAACGACCGAGCCGAGAACCAGCAGCAGAGAGGCCACGCATGACAATGACCCCTGAGCAGGCGACCTGGTTCTCCGGCGTCTTCGAGCGGCTGGTGTCGAACATCGACAAAGTGCTGCTCGGCAAGGCGCACATCATCCGGCTGTCGCTGACGGCCCTGTTCAGCGAGGGCCACCTGCTGCTGGAGGACTTCCCAGGCACGGGCAAGACCTCGCTGGCCCGCGCCATCGCGCAGAGCGTCCGCGGAACGAGCAACCGCGTGCAGTTCACCCCCGACCTGCTCCCCGGCGACATCACCGGGGTCAACATCTTCGACCAGCGCACAGGCGCTTTCGAGTTCCACCGCGGCCCGGTGTTCGCGAACATCGTGCTCGCGGACGAGATCAACAGGGCGAGCCCGAAGACCCAGTCGGCCCTGCTCGAAGTGATGGAGGAGGAGCAGGTGACGGTCGACGGCGTCCGCCACCAGGTCGGCGCCCCGTTCATGGTCATCGCCACGCAGAACCCGATCGAGCAGGCCGGAACATACCGGCTGCCGGAGGCCCAGCTCGACCGGTTCCTGATGAAGGCGTCGATCGGCTACCCGGACCACGAGGCGACTCTGCGCATCCTGGAGGGCTCGGAGCACCGCGCCCACGAGATCATCGTGCCGGAGGTCATCTCGGCTGCCACGGTGGTGGAGATGGCGGGGATGGCGCGCACCGTCCACGTCGACCCGACCATCAACGACTACGTCTCCCGCCTGGTGGATGCGACCCGCACCGCCGACGAGATCCGTCTCGGCGTCAGCGTGCGCGGCGCCCTGGCACTCGTGCGCGCCTCCAAGACGCTCGCCGCGTCCGCCGGCCGGTACTACGTGACGCCAGACGACGTGAAGGCACTCGCGGAGCCCGTGCTCGCACACCGGCTGGTGCTCGACCCTGAGGCGGAGTTCGAGGGCGTCTCCGCCTCGAGCGTCGTCGCCCAGATCCTGATCGAGACGCCTCCACCAGGGGATCGGGTCGCCGTGTGAGCACGACCGTCAGTCGCACCCAGGCGGAGCTCACCAACGCCAGGGCGAGGATCGTCGGCACCAGGGACGGTTTCCTGGCCGACGCGATCGTCGTCGTCGTGCGGTCGACCTCGGCCGCGTGGCGCGCGGTCTCCGGCGTCGCCCGCAGGGTGGGCTCCGTCGTCACACCGCTCGGCTGGGCGCTCGCCGTCGTCGCGATCCTCGGACTGACCTCCGGCTACGTCTACGGTTGGCTGGAGGCGGTCGTCGTCGGCTGGAGCGCTGTTGCCCTGCTGGCGGTCGCCTCCGGTTACCTGGCAGGGCGCAACGCGTATCGCGTCCAGCTCGCGCTTCCGTCGAACCGCGTGGTCGTCGGCGAGAAGGCGCCAGGAGAGGTGATGGTGCGGAACCCCGGCAGGCGCAGGCTGGCAAGCGTGCGGGTGGAGGTGCCGGTCGGGCACGGACTCGCCGAGTTCGCATCCCCGTCGCTCGGCGGAGGGGAGACGCACTCGGATGTGTTCCTCGTCCCGACCACGCGCAGGGGCATCGTGCCGATCGGGCCGGTGCGGACCGTGCGGGCAGACCCCGTCGGCGTCGTGCGGCGCGAAATGGTGTGGGCGGAGTCGCTCGACCTGTTCGTGCATCCGCGGACCATCGCCATCCCGAGCATGAGCACCGGGTTCGTCCGCGACCTGGAGGGAGCGCCGACCCGCGACCTGACCGCGAGTGACATCGCCTTCCACGCACTGCGCGAGTACGTCCCTGGCGACGAGCGCCGGAACATCCACTGGAAGTCGACGGCGAAGACCGGCAGCTACATGGTGCGGCAGTTCGAGGAGACGCGACGCAGCCACCTGCTGGTGGCGCTCAGCCTGTCGAGCTCCGACTACGGCAATGACGAGGAGTTCGAGCTCGCTGTCAGCGCGGCCGGCTCGCTCGGCGTGCGCGCGATGCTCGACTCGCGCACCGTCTCCGTGGTGGCGAGCGCCAGGACGCCCGACTTCGCGAAGAAGATCGTGCACACGGTCCGGCGGCTCAGCATCGTGAACAGGGGCAGGCTGCTCGACGATCTGGCAGGGGTGGAGCTGGCGCCGACCGCTCTGCGCCTGCCGGAGCTCGCGCAGATCGCGGCGGAGGAGTCGACGGGAACCTCCATCGCCTTCCTGCTCTGCGGCTCGACCGTGACGGCGACGCAGCTGCGTGCGGCTGCATCGCACTTCCCGCTCGGGGTCGACGTGGTCGCCGTCGTCTGCGACGAGGGTGCCGTCCCAGCGCTGCGAAGGGTGTCCGACCTGAGCGTGCTCACGATCGGCTACCTCGAAGATCTGCAGAAGAGCCTCGCGAAGCGGATGGCCACCTGATGGCCGCCGACCGTCCTGCCCGACAGCGGCTGCGCGTCTCCGGCGTCGCCGTCGACACGGCGTTCGCCATCGTCGCCACCGGCCTCGCCGCCTTCGCGTTCTGGCCGGTGTACCAGTCGACCGCGTTCGCGATCATGCTGGGCGTGACACTGCTGGTCGGAGCGGTCATCGCGGTGCTCGGCGCCGTGTTCCGCTGGCCGAGCATCGTGATCGCACCGCTGGTGGTGGTCGTCTACCTCGGCCTCGGGGTGCAGCTCGCCGTGCCTGGCGAGGCGACGGCGGGCGGGCTCCTTCCGACGGCGCAGGGGTTCGGCGACCTGGTGCGCGCCACCTGGCTGAGCTGGAAGCAGCTCGTCACCATCTCGCTGCCTGTCGGGTCGTACCAGGCGCTGCTGGTGCCCGCGTTCATCCTGACGCTGATCGCGGTCGTCGCCACCGTGTCGACAGCGCTGCGCTCTCCGCGGGGCGAGCTGGCGGCCCTGCCGCCGATCCTGCTCATGCTGGCCGGCATCCTGCTCGGGTCGGGCACCTCCGCCGTTCCGCTGTGGCTGGCGCTCAGCCTGTTCGCCGTGCTGCTGGCGTGGATGATCCGGTTCCGGCTGCGACGGCGTGCTGCGTCCGTGCTCAGCCTCACCGAGCAGAGCGGCGTGGTCGTCGAGTCGGCCCGCGACCGGCGGCTGACCGTGGGCCGCACGGTGGTCGGCGCCGCCGTGATCGTCGCCATCGCGGGGGTCGCAGGCACTGCCGCATCCGTGCTGGTCCCGCCCTCCACCGAGCGGCAGGTGGTCAGGACGGCCGTCGAGCAGCCGTTCGACCCCCGCTCGTACCCGAGCCCGCTGAGCGGCTTCCGCTCCTATCTGGAGCCGGCACGCGCCGACCTGCCGATGCTCACGGTCGACGGCCTGCCCTCCGACAGGCGGCTGCGCATCGCGACCCTCGACACCTACGACGGCGTGACGTACTCGGTGGGCACCGACCAGCTCTCCAGCGCCTCAGGATCGTTCACGCGCGTGCCGTACCGGATGGACCAGGCCGGCGTCGTCGGGAAGCGGGACACCATCTCGGTGACCGTGCGCGACTACCGAGGCCCGTGGATCCCCGGCAGCGGCCAACTGCAGCAGATCACCTTCCACGGCTCCGCGGCTCCGACGCTCTCCGGCGCGTTCTTCTACAACGACGTCACCGGCACGGGCGCTGTCACCCGCGGCCTGTCGACGGGCGACAGCTACACGATGGATGCGGTGGTCAAGCCGGAGGTGACGGCCGCCGGTCTCGCCACGGCCGCCCCCGGCAGCGCGATCGTCCCGAAGCCCGCGATCATCCCGGACGAGCTGGCGCAGACGCTGCAGAAGTACACGGCGGGCGTGACGGGCGCTGGCGCGAAGCTCGCAGCAGCTCTCGACGGTCTCGCGGCGGACGGCTACATCAGCCACGGCATCGGAGCGGACGAGCCGCCGAGCCGCTCCGGGCACGGCGCAGACCGCATCACGGAACTGCTCACGGACATGCCGATGCTGGGCGACCAGGAGCAGTACGCGGTGACCGCCGCCCTGATGGCCCGCCAGCTCGGCTTCCCTGCCCGCGTGGTGGTCGGGTTCGTCGCTCCGAAGGATCAGGCGAGCTCGGCCAGGGTCACCTTCACCGGCTCAGACATCTCGGCGTGGATCGAAGTGCAGACGACGGACGGCTGGGTCACGGTCGACCCGACCCCGCCGATCCGCCCTGTGCCGCCGAAGCAGCCGGACCAGCCGACCCAGATCACCCGTCCGCAGACCAACGTGCAGCCCCCTGTCGACGACACTCCTGCGCAGCCGGACGATCCGCCCCAGGCGCAGGTCGACAAGAGCAACACCCCGCAGCCCAACCCGGTGCTGGATGCGCTCATCGCCGTGCTCACGATCGTCGGCTGGACGGTGCTCGGCCTCGCCGTCCTCTCCGCGCCGTTCCTCGCCGTGCTCGCCGCCAAGTGGCGCCGCAGAGCACTGCGGCGCAGGGCGCCGACCTCGGTGGAGCGGATCGCGGGCGGCTGGCGCGAGTTCGCGGACACCGCGGTCGACCACGGATACGATCCGCCGCCTGCCGCGACCCGGAAGGAGTTCGCGGGGACCATCGGCGGCTCGCGGGCGAGCGCCCTGGCAGCGGTCGCCGACCGCGCCGTCTTCAGCCCGATCGCCCCCACCCAGGAGGAAGCCGACACGGTCTGGAAGGCCGTCGACGAACTGCGCGGCCAGCTCGGCAAGCGCGACACACGGTGGAAGCGGATGCTGGCGGCGGTTTCGCTCCGCTCGCTCGGCTACCGTGGGTGGAGAGGCAACGGAAGGAAAGGCAGACGATGAACTGTCGGGTGTGTGGCAGCGAATTGTCGGACGGTACCCTGTTCTGCGGCAACTGCGGGAGCTCGGTCACGGCGGCGCGGGTTCGCCCTCCCGCGGTCGCGGATGCGCGGCCCTCCGACACCTCCATCGTGGAGCGCCTGCCCAAGCCGGCGGTCGCCGGCCGGTTCCTCGGCGCGGCGGACGCCCCGCAGGAGGACGAGGCGCCCGTCCTGGTCGAGGACATCGAGTCCGCGCCTCCCGCAGAGCCGTCCACGGTCACGTACACGCTCAGTTTCTCCACCGGCCCGAGCGTCGAGGTGTCTGGCGGCGGACTGATCGGGCGGCGTCCGATCACCCAGCCGGGGGAGCAGGTCGACCAGCTGATCACCGTCGACGACCCCGCCAGGAGCGTGTCGAAGACGCACCTCGAGTTCGGCATCGAGGCGGGGGAGCTGTGGATCTGCGACAGGTACTCCGGCAACGGGACGGTCGCGCATCCACTGGGCGGCGTCGCGCGGCTCTGCGAGGCCGGCCGCCGCTACCGCGTCACCCGCGGCACGCGCGTCGAGATCGGCGACCAGTGGTTCGACGTCAGCTGACCTGACGTCGCGCCCCCGCGCTCGTACACCCGCGGTCTCCCACCCGCGCTCGCCCACCCTCGGACTCCGTTGGACCGGAGATTCCGGCGCATCCAGCCGTCTTCTCCTTCCGAACGGACACCGCGACGGCGTGTCGCGCGAGAACTCCTGCGGAGCGCTCACGCAGGAGTTTGTCCGCGACACGCCGATCTGGACTCCGTAACGCAGGAGATCCCGGCCGAAAGGGCCGGGATCTCCTGCGTTACGGAACGGCGGCCGTTAGGCGAGCGCGTCGGCGACGGTGGACGACGACAGGCCGTGCGCCTCGGCCACGGCGGCGTTGGTGACGCTTCCGGCGTGCACGTTGAGGCCTAGGGCCAGCGAGGCGTCTGCGGACAGCGCGTCGCGCCAGCCGCGGTTGGCGATGGCGCGGGCGTATGGCAGCGTGGCGTTCGTCAGCGCGTACGTCGAGGTGTGCGGCACGGCGCCCGGCATGTTCGCGACGCAGTAGAACAGCGACTGGTGCACGGTGAACGTGGGGTCGGCGTGCGTCGTCGGGTGCGAGTCGGCGAAGCAGCCGCCCTGGTCGACCGCGATGTCGACGAGCACACTGCCCGGCTTCATCCGGGAGACCAGCTCGTTGCTGACGAGCTTCGGCGCCTTCGCGCCAGGCACGAGCACGGAGCCGATGACGAGGTCGGAGGCGACCACAGCCTTGTCGATCTCGAAGCTGTTCGACGCGATGGTCTTGATGCGGCCGGAGTACAGCGCATCCAGTTCGCGCAGCCGGGCGATGTTCGTGTCGAGCACGGTGACCTCGGCGCCGAGGCCGACAGCGACGGATGTGGCGTTGGTGCCCGCGACGCCGCCGCCGAGCACGGTGACGACGGCCGGGTGGGTGCCCGGCACGCCGGGGATGAGGAGGCCGGGGCCGCCGTTCGGCTTCAGCATCGTGTTCGCGCCGACGATCGGGGCGAGCCGGCCGGCCACCTCGCTCATCGGGGCGAGAAGGGGGAGCGCCCTGGAGGGGAGCTGGACGGTCTCGTACGCGATCGCGGTGACCCCGGAGTCGATCAGCGCGCGGGTCAGCGCTTCCTCAGCGGCGAGATGCAGGTAGGTGAACAGCACGAGCCCCTGACGGAAATAGTCGTACTCGCTCTCGACAGGCTCCTTGACCTTGAGCACCAGGTCGGCGATCTGCCAGGTGGATGCGGCGTCCGGCAGGATCGTCGCGCCGGCGGAGACGTAGAGCTCGTCCGGGATCGAGGAGCCGACCCCCGCCTGCGTCTCCACGTACACCTCGTGTCCGTTCGCCACGAGGTCGTGCACGCCGGCCGGGGTGATCGCCACCCGGAACTCGTTGTTCTTGATCTCGCGGGGGATCGCGACCTTCATGGGGCTCCTTACACATCGACGTGGTGATTCGATCATCACCCTAACCTGAAGTGACCGACGATTTCGACTGTCTGACGGTCGAATTTGTGCTGATTTCGTGAATTCTCAGCGAGGTAGGGACGAATTCCGCCAGCCCGGACTCGCCAAACGAGGCCCCGCGACGGTTTCCCCGGCGAAATGGTCGATTCGGAACGGATTTCGTGAAGATTATGTTTTCCGAATGGACGTTTTGCCCATCGGATGATGCGCTGCGCACCGGCCGTGTGCCAGGATCGACCCACCGCACGGCACACCGGAGTGCGCGGCGGGTTGTTGTGCGTGATCGTGTTCGACCCCGAAGGAGCACCACTCGTGAATTCCAGGCAGCTTCCGCAAGACCCGATGATCCAGAAACTGGTGCAGTCCGCCAGACGTTCGCAACTGACCAGGCGCGGTCTCCTCGCCGGTGCGGGCGCGAGTGCAGCGGCACTGGCCCTCGCCGCGTGTTCGACAGGAGGGGCGTCGAGCAAGCCGACGGCCGCCAAGGACGTCTCGTCGACGGACAAGACCATGACCTGGGCCAACTGGCAGGCGTACCTCGACCAGGACGACAACGGGAAATACCCGACGCTGGAGGCGTTCCAGAAGCAGTCGGGCATCACGGTCAAGTACGACGTCGCGGTCGACGACAACAACACCTACTACGCCAAGGTCAAGGACCAGCTCGCGCTCGGCAAGGACATCGGCGCCGACACCGTCTGTCTCACCGACTGGATGGTCGCCCGCCTCATCCGCTTCGGCTATGTGCAGTCCTTCGACGAGTCGGCCATCCCGAACAAGAAGAACCTCTCGCCTGCTCTGCAGGACGCGGACTTCGACCCCGGGCGCAAGAAGTCGCTCCCTTGGCAGAGCGGCTTCGCCGGGATCTGCTGGAACAAGTCGAAGCTCCCGAACGGCCTCAAGTCCGTCGACGACCTGTGGAAGCCGGAACTCAAGGGCAAGGTCGGCGTGCTGAGCGAGATGCGCGACACGATGGGCCTGCTGATGCTGCAGCAGGGCGTCGACATCTCCAAGAAGTTCAGCGACGACGAATACAACAAGGCCATCGACAAGCTGACCAAGGAGGTCAGCGACGGCCAGATCCGCAACATCAAGGGCAACTCGTACCTCAACGACCTGAAGAGCGGAGACACCCTCGCCGCGATCTGCTGGTCCGGCGACATCACCCAGCTGAACGCCGAGGCCGGCGACAACTGGGAGTTCATCCTCCCTGAGGCGGGCGGAACCCTCTGGAGCGACAACTTCGTCATCCCGATCGGCTCCCCGCGCAAGGCCAACGCCGAGAAGCTGATCGACTACTACTACCAGCCGGAGGTCGCAGCGGAGGTCGCCGCCTGGGTGAACTACATCACCCCGGTGGTCGGCGCCAAGGAGGCCGCGATCAAGATCGACCCCGACCTCGCGGACAACCAGCTCATCTTCCCCGACGACAGCACCCTCTCGAACGCGCACATCTTCCGCACCCTCACCCCGGCAGAGGAGCAGAAGTACCAGGCGGCGTTCCAGAAGGTCATCCTGGGCGCCTGATGGCACGCGGAGCGTTCGCCGAGTCCGGCGCCGACCTGCAACTGGTCGGGATCAAGAAGCGGTTCCCCGGGTTCACAGCGATCGAGAACCTCGACCTGACCATCCCGGCAGGCTCGTTCTTCGCACTGCTCGGGCCGAGTGGATGCGGGAAGACCACCACTCTGCGCCTCGTCGCCGGCCTGGAGGAGCCGACAGAGGGCCAGATCATCATCGGCGGCAAGGACGTCACCAAGACCAAGCCGTTCCAGCGACCGGTCAACACGGTGTTCCAGAGCTACGCCCTGTTCCCGCACATGACCATCCTGGAGAACGTCGCCTTCGGGCTTCGCCGCCGCAAGATCGGCGATCCTGTCACGAAGGCGCACGAGGCGCTGCGGCTGGTCGAGCTCGACCATCTCGCCGCGCGCAGGCCGGCGCAGCTCTCCGGCGGCCAGCAGCAGCGCGTCGCGCTCGCCCGAGCCGTGGTCAACCGTCCTGCCCTGCTGCTCCTGGACGAGCCGCTCGGCGCTCTCGACCTGAAACTGCGGCGCCAGATGCAGCTCGAGCTGAAGTCGATCCAGACCGAGGTCGGCCTCACCTTCGTGCACGTCACGCACGACCAGGAGGAGGCCATGACCATGGCAGACACCGTCGCCGTGATGAACAAGGGCGAGATCGAGCAGATGGGCGCGCCCGCCGTGCTCTACGAGCTGCCGGCCACCGTGTTCGTCGCCAACTTCCTCGGCCAGTCGAACCTGTTCGTCGGCCCGATCCTGGATGGCGGAGGGGACGTCCTCGGCGTCGACGTCGCGGGCCAGCGCATCCAGGTGCCGCGCTCACGTGCCCAGCGCAACACCGGAAACGTCACGGTCGGCGTCCGTCCGGAGAAGCTGACGCTGCACCCTGACCCCTCCGGCATCCCGTCCGGGGCGAACCTGCTCGGCCCCGGCCGTGTGATCGACGTCTCGTTCAGCGGCGTGAGTACTCAGTACCTGGTGGATGTGCCTGGGGCCGGAACGATCGTGGTCTTCGCGCAGAACCTCTCCAGCGGACCCGTCGCCTCCCTGGGCGGAGAGGTGTGGATCGCCTGGGACCCGTCGCACACCTTCGTGCTCGCCGACGAGCCGCCGGCGGACGGCAGGTTCGCGGACGACTCCGACACCCAGATGATCGCGACCCAGGTCAAGGAGCGCATGCTGACGGAGCTCGAGGAGGCCTGATGGCGCTCGCTGCCTTCTCGACGGCCGCGCCGCCGACCCAGGATCAGGAGCCTGCGCAGCGCCGCAGGAGCGGCATCGCCCTGGTGCTGCTGCTGCCCGGCGTGCTGTACCTGGTGCTGTTCTTCCTCACGCCGCTGGTCTCGCTGATCATCACGTCGTTCCAGACCCCGGTCGTCGACGGCGACATCGGCCAGTACCAGGCCGCCTTCCAGTGGCAGAACTACACGGATGCGATCGCCGAGTACTGGCCGCAGATCATCCGGTCGTTCGTCTACGCGATCATCGCCACGGCGGCCGCCCTGGTGATCAGCTACCCGCTGGCGTACTTCATCGGCGTGAAGGTGCGGAAGTACCCCCTGGTGCAGAACCTGCTGATGACCCTCGTCATCGCGCCGTTCTTCATCAGCTTCCTGCTCCGCACGCTGGCCTGGAAGCAACTGCTCTCCGACGACTCCTGGTTCACCAGCTCGCTGAAGGCGCTGTCGATCCTGCCTCCGGACGCGCACGTCACCGGCACGGCGTTCTCTGTCATCTTCGGTCTGACGTACAACTTCATCCCGTTCATGACCCTGCCGCTCTACTCGACGCTGGAGCGGCTGGACGTCCGCTATCTCGAAGCCGGCTCCGACCTGTACGCGAGCGCGTGGACGACGTTCCGCAAGATCACCATCCCGCTGTCGATGCCCGGCATCGTGTCAGGGACGCTGCTGACGTTCATCCCCGCTGCCGGTGACTACATCAACGCCTCTCAGGACTTCCTCGGCGGCGCGGACACCTCGATGATCGGCAACGTCATCGAGACCAACTTCCTGGTGCTGCAGAACTATCCGACGGCCGCGGCGATGTCCGTGGTGCTGATGGCGGTCATCCTGGTGATCGTCGGCGTGTATGTGAAGCGCAGCGGAACGGAGGACCTGCTGTGAGCACCACCACGACCACGACGCGCCCGTCTGGCCAGGCGGCCCGGCCGGGCCCGAACCGCCCGGCGCGCCCTGCGCGGTTCCGCTTCAAGGGTCTCGGCCTCGGCGTCTACGCGTTCCTCGCGCTGGCGTTCCTGCTCATCCCGATCGTCTACACGTTCATCTACTCGTTCAACGACGCGCTCAAGAACAACATCGCCTGGCGCGGGTTCACCTTCCGCAACTGGACGAACGTGTGCGACGCGGCAGGGATCTGCGACGCGTTCATGGCGAGCATCATCATCGGCATCATCGCGACGGTCGTCGCCACGGTGCTCGGCACGATGATCGCGATCGCCCTGATGCGCTACCGGTTCCGTTTCCGCTCGCAGACCAGCCTGCTGCTGTTCCTGCCGATGGCGAGCCCGGAGGTCGTGCTCGGCGCCGGGCTCGCGGCCCAGTTCCTCAGCCTGGGCGTGAACAAGGGGTTCGGCACCATCATCATCGCCCACGTGATGTTCTGCATCAGCTTCGTGGTGGTCACGGTGAAGGCGCGCGTCGCGAGCCTCGACCCCGCGCTGGAGGAGGCCGGCCGCGACCTCTACGGCTCTCCGGTCGCGGTGTTCTGGCGGATAACGTTCCCGCTGCTGCTCCCCGGCATCCTGTCGGCGGCGCTGCTGTCGTTCTCGCTCAGCTTCGACGACTTCATCATCACCAACTTCAATGCGGGCGCCGTCACCACGTTCCCGATGTACATCTACATCGCGGCGTCGCGCGGCATCCCAGCGCAGGCGAATGTGATCGCGTCCGCGGTGTTCATCATCACGATCCTCGTGGTGCTGATCACCCAGCTCACGGCGGCCGCCCGCGCGAAGCGGCTGGCCAAGTACGTGGGCTGATCCCCTGAAGACCCCCAAAGGCGAAACGGCCCGGCAGCACCCAGCTGCCGGGCCGTAACGTCGTTCAGAGCGTCTGAACGTTCAGAACAGGGCGCCAGGCCCCCGCAACACTCCGGATGCGCCTGCCGCGGCCAGGATCGCGCCGAGCGTCACGAGCACCACGATCGCGAACCACACGTCTGCGCGACCGAGCGGCACCGGCTGCCAGACGGTCCGTGGCGTGCGTCCGAGCCCGCGCAGTTCGAGGGTGTGCGCGACGCGCTCCCCGCGGCGGATCGAGCCGACGAGCAGCGCGAACACCGACGCGACCAGTCGCCGCAGGCGTGCCGTCGGGCGTCCCGTGCGTCCGAGCGGGCATCGGACGAGCTGCGCCTGCCGGATGGTCGTCCACTCGGCGCCGAGGTCCTGCAGCATCCGGTAGCCGGCGAGGATCGCGTATGCGACGCGCACGTTCAGTCTCGCCTGCTGATGCAGGCTGTTGACGAGGGCGACGCCGTCCGTCGAGGAGAGGAACGCGACCGCGAGCAGCCCGGTGAGCATGGTGCGCCCTGCGAGCGCGAGGCCGACGAGGATTCCTTCCGAGGTGACCCTGAGCATCCCGGCCTGCCAAAGCACCTCGCCCGGCCGGGTGAGCACGTTCACGACGAACACGCTGAACGCGAAAAGCAGGAACGGGGCGAGCGAGCGGGCGAGGGATGCGACGGGCATCCTGGCGCCGATGGCCGTGGCGGCGAAGGCGACGAGGAACAGCACGGAGGGGGTCACGGGATCGAGCACGAACATCACGGTGAGCGACACCACGAGCATCAGCAGCAGCTTCACGCTCGGGTTGCGCCGCGCGAGCGGGGAGTCGGACACCGTGCGCGCGAATGCGGCGTTCACGACGAGACCCGCGCGCGGTCGACGGCGGCGACGGCCTCGCGCAGCTGCCAGGCCGTCTCGCAGCGCCCAGCGAACCAGCGGAGCAGCCGGGACGGATGCACGCCGGCCGCTTCGAGCAGGTCCGGTCGCCGCAGGGCGGTGAGCAGGTCGCCGTCGTAGAGCACGCCGCCGTCCGCGATCACGATCACCCGGTCGGCCAGTGCGGCGACCACGCGGAGGTCGTGGCTCGCGAACAGCACGGCCCGCCCTCCGGCCGCGGTCTCGCGGAGTACGTCGGCGACGGTTGCGGTGTCGCGGCGGTCGAGCCCGAACGTCGGTTCGTCGGCCAGCAGCACGGAGCGTCCGTGCGCGAGCATCGCCGCGAGGCTCAGCCGCCGCTTCTCGCCTCCGGAGAGCTGATGCGGATGCCGGTGCGCGAGGGAGGAGAGGCGGTGTCTGGCCAGCGTGCGCGCGACATCCAGGCGCTGGACGTCGCGTGCATCCAGGCCGTGCACGAGCTCGCGCTCGACGGTGCCGGCGATGAACTGGTGCTCCGGGTTCTGGAAGACGAGCCCGGGCCGCTCTCCGTCGAGCCGCCCGGCGAGCGGGCGGAGCAGCCCGGCGAGGGTGCGAAGCACCGTCGACTTGCCAGCACCGTTCGCGCCGAGCACGGCGACGATCTCCCCGGCGTGCATGGCGAGGTCGACGTCTCCGACCACGGGAGAGCTCCGATGGCCGACGCTCAGCGCGCTGGCGGTGAGGAGCGGCGCACCGAGCGGGCCGGCGGCGTCCTCCGTCGCGGGTCCGTCGTCCGTCCGGACCGGGATGCACGACTCCAGGAAGGCGTCGAACGTCCCGTCGGCCAGCCGCCCTGCCAGGCCGGTGACGGCCTGCAGCTCGGTGTCGAGCGGCAGCCAGCAGCCGAGGGCGTGCAGGGTCGCCGCGTTGGCGGAGAGGACATCGGCGGTCGGGCCGTCCATCAGCACCGTCCCATCGTCGCCAATGGCGACGGCGCGCTCCGGCAGGCCGGACACCCCGGCGTCGCCGGCGAACTCGTCGAGCCGGTGCTCGACCAGCACGACGGCGGGGCGCGTCTCTCGCACGGCGGCGTCGACCGCCTGCCGCACCGCGTGCACGCCCCGCGCATCCAGCATCGAGGTCGGCTCGTCGAGCAGGAGCACGGCCGGGTGCGCGACGACGGCTGCAGCGAGAGCGACCCGCTGCAACTCGCCGCCCGACAGCTCGGCCGTGGCGCACCCGGCCAGCGCCGTCGCTCCCGCAGTGCGGAGGGCAGCGAGCACGCGGTCGTGGATCTCGGCGGGGGGAACGGCCGCGTTCTCCAGGACCAGGGCGAGCTCCGCATCCACCTGGGGCAGGCAGACGCCGGCCGACGGGTCCTGGCCGACAGCGCCGATGATGGGGGAGCGGTCCACGACGGGGCTCGCTTCTGTGACGCTGTCGCCGATCCGCACGGCGCCGTCGAGCGTGGCGTTGACGCTGTGCGGGATGCTGCCGGAGAGCACCTGCAGCAGCGTCGACTTGCCGGAGCCCGACGGCCCGAACACCAGCACCCGCTCTCCAGCCCCGACCACGAGATCGACGCCGCGCAGCACGGGATGCTCCTGTCGCGCATACCGGACGCCGACGCCGTCGACGGCGATCACCTGGCCGCCGCCGCGTCCCGTCCGATGGCGAAGTTGTCGACCGCGCCCGTGCGCGCGATCGCCAGCACGAGCACCTTGGCGAGCAGGCCGCCGACGATGGCGCCGGAGAGCACCTGGATCACGAATCTCGTCCAGAACAGATCGGTGCCGTACCAGCCCGACCGGAACGCCGAGTAGAAGAACACCGCGCCGGCGCCCAGCGCGCCGGACAGCATGTACCGCACCCAGCCGTAGCTCCGGTAGCGTCCGGCCGCGAACGGCAGCTCGCTTCCCGCGCCCTGGATGGCCGCGGCGATCAGCAGCGTCGGCCCGACCGCCGAGCCGAGGAACACCACCTCGATCACCGAGGCGATCACCTCGGAGACGATCCCGGCGAACGGCCGCCGCACGATCGCGATGGCGAGAGGGGCCACCAGCAGCCAGCCGCCGAGCAGCACGTGCTGCACGAGATCGCCGAACGGCCCTGCCAGCGCGGACAGGGTGATCCAGCCCTGCACCAGCGCCCAGTAGAGGAAGCCGAAAACCACCCCGAGCACGACGACGAGCATGAGGTCGCGCAGCGACCACCTGGTCGCGCTGCCGGGCGCAGCGGTGCCGGGTGCAGCGGTGTCGCCGCTCATCGGCCCGCCTCCGCGGTGCGGGCGATGCTCGGGCTGTTCACGGACACGGTGGCGTGCGTCGTCACGTGCGCGACGGTACGGCCGACGCTCGCCCACGCCGCAGTGATGGTCGTGAGGATGTCCGCGACATCGCCGGAGAGCCTGGTGACGTAGTGGTCGCTGTCGACGAACGTCCCGCTCGCCTTCGCGTCTTCGATGGCCGCGTAGATGTCGCGCATGTGGTCGGCGCTGCGCTCGGGACTGCCGTGGTCGTCCAGCGGGTACAGCGCCCACTGGGCGACCGCTTCCACGCCCGTCGTCGGCACGGTCAGGGGAGCGTCGGAGAAGACCGGAGGGCGGTCCGGCCGCTCGCAGGTGATCTCGCCTGGGCAGCCGCGGGAGAGCATGACGTTGGCGACCACGTGGCGGCCGCCGCGCGACGCGGCGGCGATCAGGCCGCTGACGTAACGAGCGATGTCCTGCTCGGCCCCGGTGAACCAGGTGCTGACGGGGTCGGTCTCGACGGTCAGACCGTCGCGCGGCGTCTCGGCGATGGCGCCCAGGATGACGTCGACGAAGTCGTCGGCCATCACCGAGAGCGTGATGCGTCCGCCGACACCGAATTCGCGCGGCTCGACGGATGGGGTGGGTTCGTTGTGCACTGTCGTGCCCTTCCTGTCGGAGGTGGGGCACGGGAAACGCCGGCGCGCGGGCGCGCACCGACATGCGAGAAATCAGCCTCCCTGCGCTGGCATGATCCAGATCAGGTTCGACGGTCGAAGCGTGTGACGCTTCCTCTCAGCCCGGTTCACCGGACTCCCGTGTTCGTGACCACCCTAGCGTGGTCACGAACACGGGTGCACGACGGCACCGGGTGCACGACGGAACCGGATGCGCATCAGGCGTACGACGCGCGGATCTCCCCGACCTGCACGCCGCGGCCGAGCACGGCGAGGTCGAGCCGGGGTGCGACCGCCGCGACCGCTTCGCGCTCGACGGCGCCCGCGTCGGCCAGCAGGGACAGCGCGACGATGGTCGCCGCCCGCAGGCTGCCGTCGAGGACCTTGAGCGCGACCGAGGTGCCATCCGGCGCCGCCATGACCATCACGCCCTCCGCGCCGAGCTTGGCGAAGATGCCGAGCTCGTCGATCACGATGGTGTTTGCGCGGCCGGGGCCGTCGATGGCCCAGCCGTTGGCGAGCACGGCGTTCTTGAGGCTCGCGGCGTTGCGGTAGAGCGCGAACGGGGAGCCGTCAGACGCCGTCGCGATGCGCTGGATGCCGCGGGCGAGGGTGCTGAGCGCCATCGCGAAGACCGGGGCGCCGCATCCGTCGACGCCGGTCGCGACGACCTTGTCCCCTGTCAGCCGCTCGACCACATCCCGCACCTGCTGCTGCATCGGGTGCTGCGGGTCGAGATAGCTCTCAGTCGGCCAGCCGTTGACCATGCAGGCGAGCAGCATCGCGGCGTGCTTGCCAGAGCAGTTCATGAACAGCGGGCGCTTCACTTCGCCTGCGCGGATCGCGTCGTCTCGCGCCGCCGAGTCGAGCGGCCAGTCGTTCGGGCACTGCAGAGCGTCCTCGGTGAGCTGCGCCTGTGCCAGCAGGCCGCGCACGACGGACAGGTGCGCGGGCGTTCCACCGTGGCTGGCCGTTGCCAGCACAGCGGCGGCACCCTCCAGCGGGACGCCGGAGCCCATGACCGCGATGGCCTGGAACGGCTTCAGACTCGACCGGGGGAACACGGGGGCGTCCGGTGCGCCGAGCGACCGGACGACGGCGCCGTCCGGGCCGAGCACGATGGCGGAGCCGAGGTGGCGGGACTCGACGAACCCGCTGCGCTCGACCACAGCCAGCTCGACGGCCTCGTGTCCGGTGAAGACCGCGGGGCTCACAGCGCTGCGAAGGCGTCGTCGAGCACCTGCACGGCGTCGGCGATCAGCGCGTCGGAGACGGCGAGGCTCGGCAGGAAGCGCAGGACGTTCCCGTACGTCCCCGCGTTGAGCACGAGCACGCCGTGCTGCGCTGCATACGCCACGATGGAGGTGACCGCCTCGGCGTTCGGCTCCTTGGTGGTCGCGCCGGTGCCTGGCTGGACGAGCTCGATGGCCAGCATCGCGCCGATGCCGCGCACGTCGCCGATGATGTCGTACTTCTCCTGGAGTGCGAGCAGCGCCGGCTTGAGCGCCTTCTCGATGCGCTTGCCCTCGTCGAGCAGGTCGTTCTTCTCGATCGACTCGAAGACCGCGACCGCCGCGGCAGCCGCGACCGGGTTGCCGCCGAAGGTGCCGCCGAGGCCGCCTGGCTGAGCGGAGTCCATGATCTCGGCGCGGCCGGTGACGGCGGCGAGCGGAAGGCCGCCCGCGATGCCCTTGGCACTCAGCACCAGGTCGGGGACCAGGCCGAAGTGCTCGCTGGCGTAGTACGCGCCGGTGCGGGCCATGCCGCTCTGGATCTCGTCGGCGATGAACACCACGCCGTTGGCCGTGCACCACTCCTGCAGGGCAGGGAGGTAGCCGTCCGCCGGGACCATGAAGCCGCCCTCGCCCTGGATCGGCTCGACCACGAGGCAGGCCAGGTCGGATGCGCCGACGACCTTCTCGAGGTATGCGATGGTGCGCGCCGCTGCCTCGGCCCCGGTGAGGCCGTCGTGATACGGGTACGAGCTGGGGGCGTGGTAGACGTCGCCCGCGAACGGGCCGAAGCCGGTCGCGTACGGCATGGCTTTGAAGTTCATGGCCATCGTGAGGTTGGTGCGGCCGTGGTATGCGTGGTCGAGCACGGCGACGGCGCGGCGGCCGGTGTGCTTGCGGGCGATCTTGACGCCGTTCTCCACGGCCTCAGCGCCGGAGTTGACCAGCACGGTCTTCTTGGCGTGGTCGCCGGGGGTGTGCTCGGCGAGCAGCTCGGCGACGCGCACGTACTCCTCGTACGGAGTGATCGTGAAGAGCGTGTGGATGACGTCCTGCAGCTGGGCGGCAGCCGCATCCACCACGGAGGTCTCGGTGTGGCCGACCGTCGTCACGCCGATCCCGGCGCCGAAGTCGACGAACTGGTTGCCGTCGACGTCGACCAGGATGGCGCCGTTCGCCTTGGCGATGTAGACGGGAAGGGTGGACGAGACGCCGGTGGGGACGACAGCCAGACGTCGCTGGTGCAGTTCCTGGGACTTCGGGCCGGGTACGGCCGTGACGATGCGGCGTTCTTGCGCAACGCTGTAAACGGGCGCGCTTGTGCTCAGAGTGTCGGTCATGATGTGACGAGTTTAGCTCCGGTGGCAGAATCGGACCATGAAGCTCGAGCACAGCTACGCGATCGACCTGGAATGGACGGGCAACCGGGGGAGCGGCACCAGCGGCTACAAGGACTACGGGCGCGAACACGTCATCACCGCCGAGGGCAAGCACCGCATCGAGGGGTCCGCCGACCGCGCCTTCTTCGGCGACCGCGACCGCTGGAACCCGGAGGAGCTGCTGCTCGCGGCCCTCAGCCAGTGCCACATGCTCAGCTACCTCGCCGAGGCCGCGCGTGCCGGAGTGGTGGTCGTCGGTTACACCGACGCGGCGACGGGTGTCATGGAGCAGACCAACGACGGGGGCGGCCACTTCACCAGCGCGACCCTGCGCCCGCTGGTGACCATCGCCGACCCCGCCCAAGCCGAGCTCGCCGCGTCGCTGCACGCCCCCGCCGCCGCCAAGTGCTTCATCGCCGCTTCCGTGAACTTCCCCGTCCACCACGTCCCCGAGCTCCTCACCCTCGCCTGACGATCGAGCCGGGACTCGTGTACGCGAAACCCTGGCGTGTCGCGTACGCAAGTCCCGGCTCGAATGCTGCGGGAGGTGGGGAGAGGGGGAGCGGGTCAGGCGCAGCCGAAGCGGGCCTGAGGGACGGCGGCGGCCGCGGGCGCCGAGGCTGGGGCGGGCGCTGCGGCGCTCTCGGACTCCGCCCAGCGGTGGATGGCGGCGGCCCAGCGGCCGTCGCGGGTGAGCGGCGGTGGCTGCTCGGTGCCGGAGTCGCGGCGCCTGCGCAGCATGGCCTGTTCGCGTTCGCGCTCGCCGAGTTCGGCGATCGACGTCAGCCACAGTGTGAGCGGATGCATGATAACCACCTAACTTGTTTTGATGGTTAGAGCATACCGTAACCAGTTATCGAGTTACAATGGTTACATGCGTACGAATGCACCCGAGCTGGGCGCCGACCTGCTGGTCGACTTCCTCAACACCTACGACGTGGAGGACGACGTCGACGCCATCGACGACGCCGCCGGATTCGCGGCGTGGGCAGAGGCGCGCGGCGTCGAGCCGGGGGATGCCGCGGAGACCAAGCGGGTGCGGGATGCGCTGCGCTCGGTGGTCGACGGAGAGGCCGCCGACCTGCCCTCCGTCGAGCTGGAGACGATCTGCGGGGAGCGCTCCGTCTGGCTCACCGCCCGCACCGCGGCGCAGGCGGCCGTCGCGAGCTCGCTGGTACTGAGCATCCAGGGCAAGCTCGAGCGGGTGAAGCTCTGCGGAGCAGACGATTGTCGTTGGGCGTTCTACGACAAGTCCCGCAACGGTTCACGCACCTGGTGCAGCATGGGCGTCTGCGGCAACAGGCAGAAGGCCCGCACCTACCGCTCGAAGGCGGGGGAGACCGAGGCGGAGCCCGAGCCTACCGCCGCTCGGGATGCAGAGCCCGCTTGACCCGCTCCACCGCGTTCGCGGGCGGCGCCTCGTTGTAGCGCTCCGCCAGCTCCTGCCCGGTGAGCCCGTGGATGGCGGCCATGATCTCGTCGGTTGCCTGGCGCCGCGCGCGTCCCGACTCCGCCGAACCGTATTTGCTGACGTCGATCGGCTCGCCGAACTTCACGGTGAATTTCCGGATGCGCGGCACCTTCGCCCCGACCGGCTGCAGCTCGTTCGTTCCGATCAGCCCGACGGGAACGACCACCGCCCCTGTCGTGAGGGCGAGCCAGGCGACGCCTGTCCGTCCTTTGTAGAGCCGTCCGTCCAGCGACCGCGTGCCCTCCGGATAGAGGGCGAACGCCGCGCCCGTCTCGATGATGCGCTTGGACTGGTCGAGCGCATCCTGCGCGGCCTGCCCAGCGCCACGCTCGACGCCGACAGCGCCGATCGCGGTGAAGAAGGTGCGGGACAGCCAGCCCTTGAAACCGGTCCCCTCGAAGTAGTGCGACTTGGCGAGGAACTGCACGCGCCGCGGCGCCATCAGCGGGATCACGATGCTGTCGATGAAGGACAGGTGGTTGCTCGCCAGGATGATCGCTCCCGTGCGCGGCACGTTCTTGCGCCCGATGATCGTCGGCCGGTAGAGCAGCCGGGCGATGGGCGCGATGACCGTGCGGCCGAGCAGGTAGACGAAGCCGGGCTTCTTCACCTCGGTCGTCCCAGCGTCGGGTTCGGTCGTCGTCACGGATACGAGCGTAGTCGCGGGTGTATGCCGCGCGCGGAATGCGCGAGAGGCCAGTGGGATCAGCCGCCGTCGAACGGCCGGAGCGGCGCGCAGCCGAATCCGCCGGCGTAGACCAGGCAGGCCGGAACGAAGCCGCTGAACCGCACGGCGAGCGGCGAGCCGAACCACGCGTTGTACAGCCGCGAGAAGTTGAGGTTGCCGAACGTGGAGCACGCTCCTGCCGGGCCGGTCGGTTTGGCGAGCGTCTCGGCGTTCGGCTGGTACGGCGTGTAGTTGTAGAGGTTGGCCGTCGCCTGGTTGGCGATGGTCACTCTGCTCGTGCCGCAGGCGGCGTTCGGGTGGTACTGGATGGTGTTGTCGCCGACCTGGTACCGCCAGTCGCCCGGATGCACGGTGTACTCCCGGAACTGCCAGGCAGCCCGGTACACCTGGTTGAAGAACCCGAAGAACTTCTTGTCGCACTCCGCGGTGTCGGGGCAGGCGTATCCCGTCGCCTTCTGATACCCGGATGCGCTGGGCGCGGTGAGCAGCGACTGCTCCTTCTGCAGCAGCACCAGCAGCACCCGCGGGCTGATCGTGCACGCCGTTGCCACGCGGGCGATGATGCTGCTCGCCCGCTCGTCCCGCTGACCGCGGATCGCCGTGCAGCGGTCCTTCGACGCTGCGACGTTCGGGGTGTCGATGCGGTAGCGCGACAGACAGGGCACCCCGTCCGTCGGCTTGCAGGTGCGCGCGTCGAGGAACTCCTGGATGTCGGCCTGCGTCATCGCGTTCGGGTTGAAGAAGCTGTCGTCGCTGATGATGTCGCCCGGGTCGAACGACGGCTTCTGTTCCGCGAACACGCCGACGGCGGGCACCAGGGTGAAGACGGCGGCCAGGGCGGCCACCCCCGCGATGGCGCGCCAGCGTCGGCGAAGGAATCCCACGGTCAGGCTCAGCCGAAGGTGGCCAGTGCTTCTTCGATCACGGTCGCAGCGTCGTCGATGAGCTCCTCGCTGATCACGACCGAGGGGAGCAGGCGCAGGACGCTGTCCCAGCTTCCTGCGTCGAGGGGGATGACGCCGTTGGCGGTCGCGTGCGCGAGAACGGCCTTGAGCGCATCCGGGTTGGGGGTCTTGGTGCCGGGCACGACGAGCTCGATGCCGAACATCGCGCCCTTGCCTCGCACCTCGCCGACGACGGCGAAGCGGTCGGCCCAGTCGCCGATGCGTGCCCAGAGCGCCCTCTCGACCCGCTGCGCCTCGGCCAGCAGGTCCTCCTTCTCGAAGACGTCGAACACGGCGAGAGCGGCGGCGGTGGAGACCGGGTTGCCGCCGAACGTGCCTCCGATGCCGCCAGGCTGGACCGCATCCATGATCTCGGCGCGCCCGGTGACCGCCGCGAGCGGGAAGCCGCCGGCGATGCCCTTGGCGCTGGTGATGAGGTCGGGGACGACGCCGTGGTGCTCGATCGAGTACCAGGTGCCCGTGCGGCCGATTCCGGCCTGGATCTCGTCGGCGACGAAGACGATGCCGTTCTCCGTGCAGAACTCCGAGAGCCGCTTGAAGTATCCGGGGGCCGGGATGATGATGCCGCCGTCGCCCTGGATCGGCTCGACGAACAGGGCGGCCAGTTCGGTGGCGCCGATGTGGGTGGTGATGTAGTCGATGGTGCGCTCAGCGGCCTCTTCGCCTGTCATCCCCTCCGGGTCGCGGAACGGGTAGCTGATCGGGACGCTGTAGATCTCGCCGGGGAACGGGCCCATGCCTGCGCGCTCCGGCCAGGGGCGGTACGTCATGGCCATGGTGAGATTGGTGCGGCCGTGGAAGGCGTGGTCGAGAGCCGCGATGGCGCGACGGCCGGTGAACTTGCGGGCGATCTTGACGGCGTTCTCGACCGCCTCCGCTCCGGAGTTGACCAGGATGCTGTGCTTCTCGAAGTCTCCTGGCGTGATCTCCGCCAGCCTCTCGGCGACCCGCACGTAGTTCTCGTACGGGGTCACCGTGAACAGCGTGTGCGTGAGCTTCGAGGCCTGCTCGAACGCCGCTGCAGCGACCTCGGGATGCGCGTGGCCGATGGTCGTGACGCCGATGCCGCAGCCGAGGTCGATCAGCCTGTTGCCGTCCACGTCGACCAGGATCGCGCCGGAGCCGGACTCCATGTAGATGTTCGCGAGGGTCCCAGCGCCGCGGCTGACCGACGCCACCCTGCGCTCCTGCAGCTCGATCGAGCGGGGGCCGGGGAGGGCGGTGACGAGGTTGCGGGTCTGCGGAACGGAGAATTCGCGAGTCATGTGCTCCATCGTATGCGGCGCTCGCTGTCAGGTTCGGCAAAGGCGGATGAGGCAGACTGGGTACCCCTGCCCGCATTCCGGAAAGAATCACCGTGCGCAAATCCCTTTCGATCGTCACCGCCGCCCTCGTCGTGGCCGGTCTCGCCGCCTGCAGTTCCGGCGCGCCGAGCGAGTCAGCGACACCGGCGGCGAACGCCTGTCAGAACATCCAGGCGGGTGACACCTCGAAGTCGATCAAGGTGGAAGGGAAGTTCGGCGCGACGCCGAAGGTCACCATCCCGACTCCGCTGAAGACCACGGACATCGAGCGCAGCGTCGTCATCAAGGGCGACGGCGCCGAGGTCAAGGGCGGCGACTCGATCGGCATCGCCCTCGCCGCGTACAACGGAACGACGGGCAAAGAGCTGACCCCCGCGGCCGGCTTCGACGGCCAGCCGTCGCAGTCGATCAAGGTCGACGACAAGGCGTTCGTGCCAGGGCTCGTCCGTGCCGTGGAGTGCCTGCCGCTCAAGTCGCGCGTGGTGCTCACCGCCACCACCAAGCAGGCCTTCGGAGACGTCGACGTCTCCTCGCTCAAGCTCAAGGCGACCGACCCCGTCGTCTTCATCGCCGACCTCCTCGACAAGGAGCCGACAAGGGCGAACGGAAAGTCCGTCACCCCGCCCGCCGGCTTCCCGACCGTGAAGCTCGGCAAGGACGGCGCACCGACGGTGACCATCCCGAAGACCGATCCGCCCACCGAGACCAAGATCGGCGTGCTCAAGCAGGGCGACGGCGCCGTGGTGAAGGCGACGGACACGGTCACCATCCAGTACTCCGGACTGCTCTGGCGCAACAGCCAGGTCTTCGACTCGACCTGGACCAAGGGCCAGCCGTACACGAGCGTCGCTTCGCAGTTCGTGCCCGGCTTCACCAAGGCGCTCGTCGGACAGAAGGTCGGCTCGCAGGTGATCGTCATCATCCCGCCGGCCGACGGTTACGGCGCGCAGGGCAATGGCGACATCAAGGGCACCGACACGATGGTGTTCGTGGTGGACATCCTGAAGGCCGTGAGCTAGAGCGGTTGTGACAGCTCTGCGCCCGCGGTTCCGTAGGCTGGACCCGTGCGCAGAGTCATCATCCTCGGTTCCACCGGTTCGATCGGCACCCAAGCCCTTGACGTCATCGCGGCGAACCCCGACCGCTTCACCGTTGTCGGGCTCACCGCAGGCAGCAACGCGGACGAGCTGGCCGCCCAGGCGGAGCGGTTCCGGGTCGCCGAGACGGCGCTCGGCGCCGACGACTCCGAGCGCCTGGTGCGCGGTGTCGAGGCGGACGTCGTGCTCAACGGCATCACTGGATCGGTGGGCCTCGGCCCGACGCTCGCCGCACTCGAGACGGGGGCGAGCCTCGCGCTCGCCAACAAGGAGTCGCTGATCGTCGGAGGCGCCCTCGTGAAGGCGGCGGCCGCGCCGGGGCAGATCGTGCCGGTCGATTCCGAGCACTCCGCGCTCGCGCAGGCGCTGCGCTCCGGTACGGCCGGCGAGGTCCAGCGGCTGGTGCTGACCGCATCCGGCGGCCCGTTCCGCGGCCGCAGCCGCGCCTCCCTCGCCGATGTGACGCCCGGGGAAGCGCTCGCGCACCCCACCTGGGACATGGGACTCGTCGTCACCACGAACTCGTCGACGCTCGTCAACAAGGGACTCGAGATCATCGAGGCGCACCTGCTGTTCGACGTGCCGTACGACCGGATCGAGGTCACCGTTCATCCCCAGTCAGTCATCCACTCGATGGTCGAGTTCGTGGACGGGTCGACCATCGCGCAGGCGTCCCCACCCGACATGCGGCTTCCGATCTCGCTCGGCCTGGACTGGCCGAACAGGGTGCCGGGCGTCGGCGTCCCTCTGGACTGGTCGGCGGCGCACAGCTGGACGTTCGAGCCGCTCGACAGCGATGCCTTCCCCGCGGTGGCACTCGCGAAGCGCGTCGGAGAGGAGGGCGGGACGTACCCCGCCGTGTTCAACGCCGCCAACGAGCAGGCGGTCGCGGCGTTCCACGCCGGAGCCATCGGCTACCTCGACATCGTCGACACCGTCGAACGGGTCGTTGACGCGCACCGGCCGGACGGCGAGCTCACCCGCGAGAGCCTCGCAGAAGCGGAGCGCTGGGCGCGGGATGCGGCCGACCGGCTGATCGCCGCCGCCTGATCGCCGCCGCCGCATAGCGTTCCCCCTGCTGGTTCCAAGCTGCGCGCCATTACTCTGTAGCCGTGGAATCCGTACTGCTCTTCGTGCTCGGCGTCGTCATCATCCTGGTGGGCGTCGCGCTGTCGATCGCGCTGCACGAGATCGGTCACCTGGTTCCCGCCAAGCTGTTCGGCGTCAAGGTCACGCAGTACATGATCGGCTTCGGCAAGACGCTGTTCTCGTTCCGCCGCGGTGAGACGGAGTACGGCGTCAAAGCCATCCCGCTCGGCGGCTACATCTCGATGATCGGGATGTTCCCCCCTGGCAAGGAGGGCGGTGCGGGCCGCAACGCCACCACCGGGTTCATGCAGGCGATGGCCCAGGATGCGCGCACCGCCAGCGCCGAGACCGTGCTGGTCGGCGAGGAGGACCGCACGTTCTACAAGCTGCCGGTGTGGAAGCGCATCATCATCATGTTCGGCGGCCCGTTCATGAACCTGCTCATCGGCGTCGTGCTCTTCGGCGTGCTGCTGATGGGCTTCGGGACGCCGCAGCAGTCGACAACGGTGGCCACGGTGAGCCAGTGCGTCCTCGCATCGAACAGCACCCGCCAGACCTGTGAGGCGAGCGACCCCGCCGCTCCCGCCGCCGCTGCGGGGATCAAGCCGGGCGACACCATCGTCAGCATCGACGGCACGCCGATCACCAGCTGGGCCCAGTCCACGAAGATCATCCGCGACTCCGCCGACCGCACGCTCTCCGTCGTGATCAAGCGCGACGGCGAGGAGAAGACGCTCGCGGTCACTCCCAGGACCAACGCGGTCGCCAAGACCGACGCATCCGGAGCCGTCGTGAAGAACGCGGACGGCACAGTCGCCACCGTCACGGCAGGGTTCGTCGGCATCGGATCGCTGCAGGAGCTCGTGCCGCAGCCGATCACCTCCGTGCTGCCCGCCGTCGGTGCGCAGACCGGGGCGGTCGTCGGCGTGATCATCCACCTTCCGCAGCGCATGGTCGACGTCTGGAACGCCGCGTTCGGCTCCGGCGAACGCGACCCGAACGGCCCGGTCAGTCTCGTCGGCATCGGGCGGGCGGCCGGAGAACTCACCGCTCTCGACGGCGTGCCGGTGATCGACAAGGTCTACACGATGATCGGGATCCTCGCCTCCCTGAACATCGCGCTGTTCGTCTTCAACCTCATCCCGCTGCTTCCGCTCGACGGCGGCCACATCGCCGGAGCGGCCTGGGAGGGCATCCGGCGCGCCTTCGCCAAGCTGTTCAAGCGTCGCGACCCCGGCCCCGTCGACATGGCCAAACTGATGCCGCTGACCTTCGCGGTCGTCATCGTCCTCGGCGGCATGAGCGTGCTGCTGATGTACGCGGACATCGTCAAGCCGATCAACCTGTTCGGCTAGGCAGCGCACACTCCGCGCCCAGCCGGTTCCCAAACAGCCGCGTAGGATTGGGGACGTGGCAGCAATCAATCTGGGGATGCCGAAGGTTCCCGAAACACTCGCACCCCGACGCAAGTCCCGTCAGATCAAGGTCGGCAAGGTCCTCGTCGGAGGAGACGCCCCCATCAGCGTCCAGTCCATGACGACGACGCCGACCACGAACATCAACGCGACCCTGCAGCAGATCGCCGAGCTCACCGCATCCGGCTGCGACATCGTGCGCGTCGCCGTGCCGAGCCGCGACGACGCGGAAGCGCTGCCGATCATCGCGAAGAAGAGCCAGATCCCGGTGATCGCGGACATCCACTTCCAGCCCAACTACGTGTACGCGGCCATCGACGCCGGGTGCGCGGCCGTGCGCGTGAACCCGGGCAACATCCGCAAGTTCGACGACCAGGTGGGCAAGATCGCCGCCGCTGCCAAGGCGGCGGGCGTCTCGCTCCGCATCGGCGTGAACGCCGGCTCCCTGGAGCCCAGCCTGCTGCAGAAGTACGGCAAGGCCACCCCGGAAGCGCTCGTGGAGAGCGCCGTCTGGGAGGCGAGCCTGTTCGAGGAGCACGACTTCCACGACTTCAAGATCTCGGTCAAGCACAACGACCCCATCGTCATGGTCAAGGCGTACCGGCTCCTCGCCGAGCGCGGCGACTGGCCGCTGCACCTCGGCGTGACGGAGGCGGGGCCGGAGTTCCAGGGCACGATCAAGTCGGCCACGGCGTTCGGCATCCTGCTCTCCGAGGGCATCGGAGACACCATCCGCGTCTCGCTGTCGGCACCGCCTGCGCAGGAGGTCAAGGTCGGCCTGCAGATCCTGCAGTCGCTCAATCTGCGCGAGCGCAAGCTCGAGATCGTCTCCTGCCCGAGCTGCGGACGCGCCCAGGTGGATGTGTACAAGCTCGCCAACGACGTCACCTCGGGGCTCGAGGGCATGAGCGTTCCGCTGCGCGTCGCCGTCATGGGCTGCGTCGTCAACGGGCCGGGCGAGGCACGCGAGGCCGACCTGGGGGTCGCCTCCGGAAACGGCAAGGGCCAGATCTTCGTCAAGGGCCAGGTCATCAAGACCGTGCCGGAGGCCGAGATCGTGCAGACCCTTATCGACGAGGCCAACCGGATCGCCGCCGAGATGCCGGACGCCACCTCGGGCGAACCGACCGTGACGGTCGGCGCGCACTAGGCCACGCAAATCCTCATCTCCACAGGCCCGTCATAGGCGACGCATAGCCGCGCGATCTACCGTGCGGTCATGGGCGTCTCCCTGGTGGTCAGACTGTCGGCCTTCTCGGCCGGGCTGGCGCTCGCGTTCGTGTCCGTCGCATCCGGTGCAGAGGCGGCGCCCGCGATCGTCTCCCGCGTCACGGACGCGACGGCGGACGGCCCCGTGGTGGTCGCGATCGGCGACTCGATCATGGAGGGACACGGCCTCGACCCGTCCGACGCCTGGCCGGCGCTGCTGGCGGGGGAGGACGGCTGGCGGCTCAGCAACCTCGCCAGCGACGGCTCGGGCTTCGTGACGGTCGGCGACAACGGCGACACCTTCGCCGACCAGGTGCACGCTGCCGTGGCCCTGCATCCGGCGGTCGTCATCGTTTCCGGCAGCAGCAACGACCTGGGCGAATCGGATGCGGCGATCGCGCGGGCGACGGACGGTGCGCTGACCGCGCTGAGGGCCGCCCTTCCGCACGCCGAGATCCTCGCCGTGAGCCCGGTCTGGAACGACACTGCCGAGCCTGACCAGTTGCGCACGATCGACGCCGATGTGGTCACGGCCGCCCGGACGATCGGCGCGATCGACCTCGACATCGGCCAGCCGCTCGATGGACAGCGCGACCTCCTCCAGGCCGACGACGTGCATCCGACAGCGGAGGGCCAGGCCGTGATCGCCGCCGCCGTCGAGCGGGCACTCGGGCGGCCGGCGGCCTGACCGCGGCCGCGGGACCGGAGGCGCGGGACCGGCGCCGTCAGACGGCGACCAGCTCCACCTTGCCGTTCGGGATGCTCACCGACAGCAGGCGAACGCGCACCACCGTTCCCGGCAGCACGGTGTCCGGCCTCGGCATCGAGGCGACGACGGCCGGGTCGGCGAGTTGCACCGTCATGTCGCCGTTCCTGATCGCGAGCACGGTGGCGTCGAACTCGTCGCCGATCCTGCCGCTGAGCAGGGCGGCCTCCACCCTGTCCACGCTCGCCGCGCCGAGCTGGGACGCCACTCGCGACGTCGCCCCCATGATCGCAGGCAGCTCTCCGAGCGACGCCGTCGCCCACTCCGGTGGTGTCCGCCCTGCGCACAGCGCCTCGCAGATCACCAGCACCCAGCGGTCGACGAGTCTGCGCAGCGGGGCCGTCGTGTGCGCATACGGTGCGGCGACGGCCGACTGCAGCGGGTCGGCAGGCGCAGTGCCGTCCATCACGACGTAGCCCGCGCCACGGAAGAGCCCTGTGGCCGCCTGCATCACCGCGAGGGCGCGGGGGTCGTGGTGGTCCAGCGTGCGCAGATACTCGCCGTAGGAGACGTCCTGGGGCCAGGGGAGGCCCAGTGCGGTGGTCTGGGCGCGGAACGCGGCGACGGCGTCGTCGGTCGGCGGCGGCATCGTGCGCAGAATGCCGACGCGCGCGTCCAGCATCAGCCGGGCGGCCGCCATCCCGGTCAGCAGCGAGATCTGCGCGTTCCACTCCTCGACGGGCAGCGACGCCCGCCGTTCGAGCGTGTACGCGCCGTCACGGAAGACGATCTCCTCGTCCGGCGCGTTCAGGCTGGCGCCACCTCGCTCCCGCTCGCACTGGATGCGCAGCAGCCCCACCTCGCGCAGCAGCAGGAGCGTCTCCGGTCCTGAGCCGTCGTCGATGGCGGCCTGCGCCTCCTGATACGACCACTGGCGGCGCGACCGGATGCCGGCTCGCGCGACGGAGACGGCCAGCTCCTGCCCGTCCTCGCCGAGCGTCAGTTCCCAGACGAACGCCCCGCGATCCACCCCGGGGAGCAGGGAGCCGGCGTGCTCTCCGATCGCGGCAGGGTGCAACGGGATGCGTCCGTCCGCCGCGTAGACCGTCTGGCCTCTGGTGCGCGCCTCCGTGTCGACGGCGCCGCCGGGACGCACGAGCGCAGGGACGTCGGCGATGGCGTAGCGCACGAGGAAGCCGGCGCCAGCCCGCTCGATGTGGACGGCCTGGTCGAGGTCGGTCGATCCGACGGGGTCGACCGTGAGGAACTCGACCGCGGTCAGATCGCGGTCGGGCAGCGAGATCGTGCTCGCCGCCGCTTCCGCCTCCCTGTCGACGGGCGCAGGGAAGCCGTCCGGCAGACTCAGCGCCGTGCGGAGCTCAGCCAGCGCCGTCGCGAGCTCGCTCTGAGCGGCGGACGCGGTGACGTGCGTTCTGCGGTCAGGCATACGGCCACCCTATTCCGGGGTGGATGCGCGTCCAGTGGCCGGCATCCACGTGCTGAAACATCGGCCACTGTCGCCGACGTCTAACATGGAACGGTGCCTACACGCCTGACGAACTATTTCCTCCGCACCCTCCGTGAAGACCCCTCCGACGCCGAGGTCACCAGCCACAGGCTGCTGGTTCGCGCCGGATACATCCGGCGGCAGGCGCCAGGCATCTTCGCGTGGCTGCCGCTCGGCCTGCGCGTGAAGGCCAAGATCGAGGCGATCATCCGCGAGGAGATGTCCGCGGCGGGGGCGCACGAGGTGCACTTCCCCGCCCTGCTGCCGCGCGAACCGTACGAGGTCACCGGCCGGTGGGAGGAGTACGGCGACGGCCTGTTCCGCCTGCAGGACCGCAAGGGCGCCGACTACCTGCTCGCGCCGACGCACGAAGAGGCGTTCACGCTGCTCGTGAAGGACCTCTATTCGAGCTACAAGGATCTGCCCCTGGCGATCTACCAGATCCAGGACAAGTACCGCGACGAGGCACGCCCCCGCGCCGGTCTCCTGCGCGGCCGCGAGTTCACGATGAAGGACGCGTACACGTTCGACTACACGGATGCGGGGCTCGACGCCAGCTACCAGTCGCAGCGCGACGCGTACGAGCGCATCTTCACCAGGCTCGGGCTCTCGTACGTGATCGTGCAGGCGGACGCCGGCGCGATGGGAGGCTCCCGCAGCGAGGAGTTCCTGCACCCGACCGCGGTCGGCGAGGACACCTTCGTGCGCTCGGAGGGCGGATACGCGGCCAACGTCGAGGCGTTCACCACGCTCGCGCCCCCGGCGCGCTCGTACGAGAAGCTGACGCCCCAGGAAGTGCTCGACACTCCGAACACGCCGACCATCCAGACTCTGGTCGACGTGGCGAACGAGAAGCACCCCCGGCCCGACGGCCGCGCCTGGACCGCAGCGGACACGCTCAAGAACGTCGTGCTCGCGGTGACGCACCTGGACGGCACGCGGGAGCTGGTCGTCGTCGGCCTGCCCGGTGACCGCGAGGTCGAGCTGAAGCGTGCGGAGGTGGCCTTCGCGCCCGGCGAGGTCGAGCCGGCGACGGAAGCGGACTTCCAGAAGCACCCCGGCCTCGTGAAGGGCTACATCGGCCCGTGGGGTGTTGACGGCGCCGTGCTCGGCGAGGAGTCGGCCACGGGCATCCGGTATCTGGTCGACCCTCGTGTGGTGGACGGTTCCGGCTGGATCACCGGCGCGAACATCGACGGCAAGCACGTCTTCGGCCTGGTGGCCGGCCGCGACTTCGCCTGGGACGGCACGGTGGAGGTGGCCGAGGTCAAGGAGGGCGACCCCGCACCGGACGGCTCAGGTCCCGTCGAGCTCGCCCGCGGGATGGAGATCGGTCACGTCTTCCAGCTCGGGCGCAAGTACGCCGACGCGTTCGGCCTCAAGGTGCTCGACGAGAACGGCAAGCTCGTCACGGTCACGATGGGTTCGTACGGCATCGGCGTCACGCGCATCCTGGCGATCATCGCGGAGGAGAACAACGACGACAAGGGCCTGATCTGGCCGGAGTCGGTCGCGCCGTTCGACGTGCACGTCGTCGCAGCCGGCCGCGATCAGCTCGCGTTCGACGTGGCAGAGCAGGTGACGGCTTCGCTGGAGGCCGCCGGCCGCGAGGTGCTGCTCGACGACCGCCCGAAGGTCTCGCCCGGCGTCAAGTTCGGCGACGCGGAGCTCATCGGCGTTCCGCACGTGCTCGTGGTCGGCCGCGGCGCGGCGGACGGCGAGGTCGAGCTCTGGGACCGCCGCACCGGCTCCCGCGAGACGCTCCCCATCGCCGACGCGCTCGCCGCCCTGGGGGCGTAGCGCGCGACTCGTGCGAAAGGTGCGGTCTCGCGTGCCGCGACCGCACCTTTCGCACGAGTCCACAGGGCGGGTTGTCCACAGAAGCCGAGGCCGCGCGGGCTCGGCTGTCCATTTCGGCAACGGTGGATGCATGACTCAGTCACGCGCACTCCCACACCAACTCGTCAACGCACCGTTCGCCACCGCTGTGGCCATCGCGCTCGATGTGGCGCCGCGACGCCTCCGAGCGCTGGATGTGCAGCATCCGTTCCGCGGGGTCAACAGCACGAGCGCGGTCGAGACGATGCTGGAGCGGGCGACGGCATACCGGTCACGGATGCTGCCGGGCCAGGTCTTCAGCCACGAGACCGCCGCCGCCGTGTACGGGATGCCGTTCTCTGGCGCCGAGCGGGGGACCGAGCTGCACGTGAGCGTTGCCTTTCCGCGCACCCCGCCGCGCACCAGAGGCGTTCGCGGACACAGCATCAGCATGGTCGACCAGCGGAGCGTCCGCGGGCTGCCCGTCTGCTCCCCTGTACAGGTGTGGCGGCAGCTCGCCGCTTCGTTGTCCGGACCGGAGCTGACCGCTGTCGGCGACCATATCGTCGGCGCTCGGGCGCGCCATGCGCTGGCGACGATCGACGAACTGCGCGCGACCGCTGCCGTGCCGAGTCGCATTCCCGGCGCTGCTGCGCTGCGCTGGGCGGCCGAGCGCATCCGGTTCGGAGCGGACTCGCGGCCGGAGACCCTGCTGCGGCTGGCGTTGGTCGAGGCGGGGCTGGGGGAGCCCGCCGTGAACCCGCCCGTCTTCGTCGGAGCGCGGCTCGTGCATCCCGATCTCGTCTACTTCGACGAGCGGTTGATCCTGGAGTACGAGGGCGACGGTCACCGCACGGACGCCGCGCAATGGCACGCCGACATCGGGCGGCACGATGCGATGGTCGACTCGGGGTGGCGCGTCGTCCGCGTCACGCGATGCGACCTGTTCGCGGATCGCCCGGCGTTCCTGCTGCGCGTGGCCGAGCTGCTGTCCGCTCGTGCGGTCGGCGCGGTGCTCGTGCGGTCGGCGCGGTGCCGCGGCGGACGTCTCGTGCACAAGGTGCGGTGCGTGCGCTCCCGACCGCACCTTTTGCACGACGCGTGCCGGGCTAGAGGCGGACGGCGACCGCGCGCACGCACCAGAACACGCCGTAGGCGATCAGGCCGACGGCGATCAGGATGAGCAGGAAGACGCCGAACGGGAGCTGGGTCAGCGACTTCAGCGCGCCGTCGAGGCCGCTCGCCTTGCCGGGGTCGAACGTCACGGCGCCGGCGACCACGAGGCCGCCGACGATGCCGAGGGCGACCCCCTTGGAGATGTAGCCGACGCGGCCGAGGGTCGTGGTGACGCCGGCCAGTGCGTTCGGGGGAAGGCGGAGGCCGCGCTCGAAGCGGTGGGTGGCCCCGTTGACGATGAAGCCGATGCCGACCCCGACGATCGCGAGGCCGATGGCGGCGAGCAGGAACACGCCGCCCGGCAGCGAGAGCAGGCGCGAGCTGGCGGACGTCTCGGACGAGGACGCGTCGGAGCGGCCACCGGCCGCGATGCCGATCGCGGTCACGGCGAGCACGGCGTACACGACGCCCTTGGCGATCTCCACGACGCGGGTGGTCGCCTTGGGTGCAACGATCGTCTGCAGGATCTGCCAGAGTGCGAGCGCGATCAGACCGACGATCACCGCCCAGACGACGAACAGGCCGCCAGGCACAGCGACGAGCGCCTGCAGGGCGCCGGACTGGTCGGCGTCGCCGCCCCCTCCAGCGCCGAAAGCGACCGCCAGGGCGATGGCGCCGATCAGGATGTGCAGGATGCCGATGGCCGCGTTTCCGACCCTGGCGAGGATGCGGACAGCCGGGATGCGCTCGACGCGCCTGGCCGCAGACGTGGGGGAGGTCATGATCCGAACGGTACCCCCGTTCCGGCCGGTCGGATCATCGGGTACCGTAGTTAGTCGAGTCCGTCGCGCTGAACGCGACGGCGAGATCTGAATAGAGGAGGCCGGCATGGACATCGACCTCAGCGTCTTGCGTCTCATGGAACGCGAGCGAGAGATTCCCTTCGACGAGCTGGTGCAGATCATCGAGCAGGCGATTCTGACCGCCTACCTGAAGCACACAGACCAGGCCGACCACCGCCACGGGCACACGGAAGAGCCGCCGGCCGCCAGGGTGCACCTGGACAGGAAGACCGGTCACGTCACCGTCTACGTCCCGGAGAAGGACGAAGAGGGCAACGTCATCGGCGAGGCGGAGGACAGCCCGAGCGACTTCGGCCGCATCGCAGCGTTCGCCGCGAAGCAGGTCATCAACCAGCGGCTCCGCGACATCGCCGACGACGCGGTGCTCGGCGAGTTCCGTGGTCGGGAGGGCGACATCGTCGCCGGCGTCATCCAGCAGGGTCCGAACCCGAGGATGATCCACGTCGACCTCGGCAGCGTCGAGGCGATC
Organism: Leifsonia sp. Root227; assembly: GCF_001428745.1. Classification (GTDB taxonomy): domain Bacteria; phylum Actinomycetota; class Actinomycetes; order Actinomycetales; family Microbacteriaceae; genus Leifsonia. The sequence goes on from NZ_LMIO01000002.1 coordinate 211,301, forward strand.
CTGCCGCCGGAGGAGCAGGTGCCAGGCGAGGAGTACACGCACGGGTCGCGCATCCGGGTGTACGTGACCAGTGTGTCGAAGGGGCTGAAGGGTCCGCAGATCACGGTCTCGCGCACCCACCCGGCGCTCGTGCGCAAGCTGTTCGCGCTCGAGGTCCCCGAGATCGCCAGCGGTGTGGTCGAGATCGTCTCGCTCGCCCGTGAGGCCGGTCACCGCACCAAGATCGCGGTGCGCGCGACCGAGCCCGGCGTGAACGCCAAGGGCGCGTGCATCGGCGAGCTCGGCCAGCGGGTCAGGGCCGTGACCGCAGAGCTGAACAATGAGAAGATCGACATCGTCGACTACTCGCCGGATCTGGCAACGTTCGTGTCCAGTGCTCTGTCGCCCGCCAAGGTGACCAGCGCCTTCGTCATCGACGAATCGCTGAAGGCCGTCCGCGCGCTCGTGCCCGACTACCAGCTCTCGCTCGCCATCGGCAAGGAGGGCCAGAACGCCCGTCTCGCCGCGAAGCTGACGGGCGCGAAGATCGACATCCAGCCGGACTCGATCCTGGACAAAGAATGAGGTCGGGATGGATGACGATCTTCGCGCCGTGCCGACGCGACGGAGTCGTGGCGACACGGTTGCCGCAGGCACACGAGCACATCATCCAGCCCGACTCGATCCTCGACAAGGAGTAGCCGCGCAGGACCTGGGTGGTGCGCGGGTGTAAGATGGAAGCTGTTAGAACGTGCGTCGGATGCCGTTCTCGCGCTCCCCGGTCCTCACTTCTGAGGGTCGTCGCCCAGAACTCGAAACTCGTGGTGGACCATTCCGCCACGCTTCCTGGGCGAGGTGCGTGGCTGCATCCGGTCGTCGGGTGTCTCGACAAAGCCTTGCAGAGGCACGCCTTCGGGCGGGCCTTGAAGGTCGACGGGATGCTCGATACGACGGCCATCCAGGCCGCACTTGAAGAGAACAGGCTGAACGGCACAGTGAACTCAAATGAGTGACAACTAATGAGCGGCTCGAAATGAGACCCGTCCGTAACTAACGGTCTGCCCTGCTAGGGGTAGACCCCCTAGACAGGAGAATTGTGGCTGCCAAACCACGCGTACACGAGGTCGCTACCGAACTCGGAGTAGACAGCAAGATCGCTCTTGCGAAACTGAAGGAAATGGGCGAGTTCGTCAAGGGACCGTCCTCCAGCATCGAACCGCCTGTGGCGCGCAAGCTTCGCGCCGCCCTCGAGGCGGACGGCTTCACGGCCGACAAGGCTGCCGCGGCAGCATCCACCGAGCAGAAGGCTGCTGCGCCCAAGTCGGGTGCCGCGAGCTCTGCTCCCACGCCGGGTGCGACGCGCCCGTCCTCCGCACCCAACCCGGGTGGCACCGCTCCCAAGCCGGCAGCTCCGCTGTCCGTCGCAGAGCGTCAGGCCCTCGCGGAGCAGAAGGCAGCAGCCGAGAAGGCGGAGGCCGACAAGGCAGCTGCAGACGCCAAGGCGAAGGCCGCACAGGATGCTCCGGCAGCCGCGGCCACGACGGAAGCGCCTTCGGACGCCGTCAAGCCGAACACGCCGCGCCCCGCAGGTGGAAACGCCGCGGGGAGCAGCAGCATCCCGCGTCCTGGCGCTCCGCGTCCAGGCAACAACCCCTTCGCATCCAACCAGGGCATGGGTCAGCGCCCGAGCGCTCCCCGTCCTGGCAACAACCCGTTCGCGAGCTCGCAGGGCATGGGTCAGCGACCGACGCCGGGCAACATCCCGCGTCCGACGCCTCCGCGTCCAGGATCGCCGCGTCCCGGCGCTCCTGGTGCAGGCGGAAACCGTCCCGGTCAGCGTCCAGGCGGCGCAGGCGGAAGCCGTCCGGGCTTCCAGCAGCGTCCGGGTGGCGGTGGAGCAGGAGCCGGCGCAGGCGCCGGCGGCGGCTTCCAGCGCCCCGGCGGCGGCTTCGGCGGCCCGCGTCCAGCGGGTGGCGGAGGTGGCCGAGGCCGTGGACCTGGCGGAGGAACCGCCGGTGCGTTCGGTCGTGGTGGCGGCAAGAGCAAGGCTCGCAAGTCGAAGCGCGCCAAGAGGCAGGAATTCGAGCTGAGGGAAGCTCCGTCGCTGGGCGGCGTGAGCGTTCCCCGTGGCGACGGCAACACCGTCGTCCGGCTGCGCCGCGGCGCATCCATCTCGGACTTCGCCGACAAGATCGACGCCAGCCCCGGAAACCTGGTCACCGTGCTGTTCCACCTCGGTGAGATGGCGACGGCGACCGAGTCCCTGGACGAGGCAACGTTCGGTGTGCTGGGCGAAGAACTCGGCTACAAGGTGCAGATCGTGTCCCCGGAGGACGAGGACAAGGAGCTGCTCGAAGGCTTCGACATCGACCTCGACCAGGAGCTCGAGGACGAGACGGACGAAGACCTCGAGATCCGCCCGCCGGTGGTCACCGTCATGGGCCACGTCGACCACGGTAAGACCCGTCTTCTCGACGCGATCCGCAATGCCAACGTCGTCGCAGGCGAGGCAGGTGGCATCACCCAGCACATCGGTGCGTACCAGGTGTGGACGGAGCACGAGGGCATCGAGCGTGCCATCACCTTCATCGACACGCCAGGTCACGAGGCGTTCACCGCCATGCGTGCCCGTGGTGCGCAGGTCACCGACATCGCGATCCTCGTGGTCGCGGCGGACGACGGCATCATGCCGCAGACCATCGAGGCCTTGAACCACGCCCAGGCGGCCGGTGTGCCGATCGTGGTCGCGGTCAACAAGATCGACAAGCCGGACGCCAACCCGGCCAAGGTGCGCCAGCAGCTCACCGAGTTCGGGCTGGTCGCGGAGGAGTACGGCGGAGACGTCATGTTCGTCGACGTGTCCGCCAGGAACGACATCGGCATCCAGGACCTCCTGGACGCGGTGCTGCTCACTGCGGACGCCGGTCTCGACCTGCGCTCCAACCCCAACAAGGATGCGCGCGGTATCGCGATCGAGGCCAAGCTCGACAAGGGCCGCGGTGCTGTCGCGACCGTGCTCATCCAGTCGGGAACGCTGCGCGTCGGCGACTCGATCGTCGCCGGAACGGCTTACGGCCGCGTCCGTGCGATGGTCGACGAGAACGGCGACGCCGTCCACGAGGCCTTCCCGTCGCGTCCCGTGCAGGTGCAGGGTCTCTCCAGCGTTCCGCGTGCAGGTGACACCTTCCTCGTCACAGAGGAAGACCGCACCGCGCGTCAGATCGCCGAGAAGCGCGAAGCAGCAGAGCGCAACGCCATGCTGGCGAAGTCGCGCAAGCGCATCTCGCTCGAGGACTTCACCCGTGCTCTGGAAGAGGGCAAGGTCGAGGCGCTCAATCTCATCATCAAGGGCGACGTGTCCGGTGCCGTGGAGGCCCTGGAAGAGTCCCTGATGAAGATCGAGGTCGACGACTCGGTCCAGCTCCGCATCCTGCACCGCGGCGTCGGCGCGATCACCGAGTCGGACATCGACCTGGCGACCATCGACAACGCGATCGTGATCGGCTTCAACGTCCGCCCGGACGTCAAGGCCCGCGAGCGTGCCGCCCGCGAGGGTGTGGATGTGCGCTTCTACTCGGTCATCTACAACGCGATCGACGACATCGAGAACTCCCTCAAGGGCATGCTCAAGCCGGAGTTCGAAGAGGTCCAGTCCGGTGTCGCCGAGATCCGCGAGGTGTTCCGCTCCTCCAAGTTCGGCAACATCGCCGGTGTCATCGTCCGCTCCGGAACGATCACGCGCAACGCCAAGGCGCGCGTCATCCGCGACGGCGTGGTGGTGGGAGACAACCTCACCATCGAGTCGCTGCGTCGCTTCAAGGACGACGTCACCGAGGTGCGTACGGACTTCGAGGCCGGTATCGGACTCGGCAAGTTCAACGACATCCAGATCGGCGACGAGATCGAGACGACCGAAATGCGGGAGAAGCCCCGCGTCTAGGCATGGACAGGAGGTCCGGAGGGTTCGCTCTCCGGGCCTCCTCCCATCCCGGCACGTGGCATCACGGCACGTGGCATCACGGCAGGTGAAGGAGAGACAACATGGCTGATCCGGCACGCGCGAGGAAGCTCGCGGACAGAATCAAGGTCATCATCGCCAAGCGGCTCGAGCGCGGCGTCCGCGACCCGCGTATGGGCTTCGTGACGATCACCGATGTGCAGGTGACCGGCGATCTGCAGCACGCCTCGGTCTTCTACACGGTGTATGGCACCGACGAGGAGCGCACGGACACGGCGGCGGCGCTTGCTGCGGCCACCGGCATGCTGCGCAGCGAGGTGGGCAAGAACATCACAGCGCGCCTGACCCCGTCGCTGGAGTTCATCCTGGATGCGATCCCGGAGAACGCGGCGCACATCGAGGACCTGCTGCGCGAAGCGCGTCAGCGCGACACCGAGGTGGCCGGGCTGGCCGCCGGTGCCGCGTACGCGGGCGACGAGGACCCGTACGTCAAGCCCCGCGACGAGGACGAAGAGGACTAAGAACACATTCGAGCCGGGACTTGTGCACGCAGCGCTTCGGCGTGTCGCGTGCACAAGTCCCGGCTCGATTGTGTTTTAGGGGAGGGTGTAGCCGGCATCGACGGCGACGGCGAGGCCGTCGGCGAGGAGGCCGGCCAGGGCGCGGTCGCGCTGGGCGGCGTCCGGCCAGACGGCTTCGAGCTCGGCGGCGGAGACCGGGATGTGCGAGGCGCGCAGCTCGGCCAGGATGCGGCCGCGCACCTGCCGGTCGCTTCCCTCGTACTTCTTTTGCACGGCCTTCTTCTGGCCGGCGTACTCCGGATAGCCGGCCTGCCGCCACGCGCACACCTCCGCGAGCGGGCAGACGTCGCAGCGCGGCGTCCTGGCGACGCAGACCAGTGCGCCGAGCTCCATCATCCCGGCGTTGAACGCCGCAGCGGCCGCGCGGTCTGCCGGGAGCAGCGCATCCATCGCCGCCAGGTCGCGTTTTCCGGGAGGGCCAGGCTCGCCCTGGCCGTCGACCGCGCGGGCGATGACCCGGCGGATGTTCGTGTCGACCACCGGGTGCCGGTGGCCGTAGGCGAACACCGCGACCGCACGCGCCGTGTAGTCGCCGATGCCGGGGAGGGCGAGCAGCGCATCCACGTCGTCCGGCACCACGCCGTCGTGGTGTTCGGTGATGGCGACCGCGCAGGCGTGCAGCCACAGCGCGCGGCGCGGGTAGCCGAGCGACTGCCACGCGCGCACGGCCTCGCCTGGAGGGACGGCGGCGAGATCGGCCGGGGTCGGCCAGCGCGTCAGCCACTCCTCGAGGCGCGGGATCACCCGGTTCACCGGGGTCTGCTGCAGCATGAACTCGCTGACAAGGGTGCCCCAGGCGGTGAAGCCGTCCCTGCGCCACGGCAGGTCGCGGCGATTGGCGTGGAACCAGTCGATGACGGAGGAGGAGAACGTGTCGAGCTCCGCATCCGCCATCGTTCCAGCGTAATCGTTGCGGGGCGTTCGACAGATTCGCGGCTTAGGCTCGTGCCATGAAGCTTCCACCGACGCCGCGCGTCCTGTTCCTCCGCGAACTGGTCGGCGAGGTGACGCGCAGTTACGGGCACGGACGCACCATGGTGGCCGTCGACGGCACGACGGACACCGCGTCGTTCGCCGACGACCTCGCCGAGGTGTTCCGCGAGGCGGGCTATGACACCTTCCGGTCGTCGATGACCGACTTCCACCGCCCGCGCGCCGACCGCACCAGGCTCGGGCCGGAGTCCGACCTCGACTACTACCGTTCGTCGTTCGACTACGTGACGTTCCGGCGGGTGCTGATCGACCCGTACCGGATGGCGGGAAGCACCGGTTTCCAGACCGCGGCGTTCGACGAGCGACGGGATGTGCCGATCGAGAGCCGCTGGGAGACCACCGGTCAGGATGCGGTGCTCGTGGTCGACGGCGAGTTCCTGTTGCGGCCGGAGCTGCGCGGCATCTGGCACTACTCCGTCGCGCTGGTGAACACGCCGCAGGACCCGGTCTACGAGAACGACGCCGAGCCGCGGATGTGGGCGAGCGCTCTGGTGGACGACAGCGACCCTGACCTTCCGCGGCGGGTGTTCGCGGACAGCTGCTGACCCCGCCGATGGCGGGCGCGGCGGTTACAGCAGCGCGCGCATCCGGTCGGCGACGACGGCGGGTTCGATGAACGCGCGCGTGCGCTCGACCTCGTGCACCAGGTCGACGATGGCGGCGTTGATCGGCGCCTCTCGCCCGAGCTCGTGCGCTTCGCCGACGATCGCGCCGTTGAGGTAGTCGATCTCGGTGAGCTGGCCGCGCCGGATGCTCTGCAGCGTCGATCCAGGGTTGGGAGTGGCGCCCATCCGGCGCCGCATCGTCAGCGGCACCAGCTGGCCCGCCCAGAGTGGAGCCGCGGCGACGAACCGCAGGATGCCGTTGCTGAGGCCCTGGATGCTGCCGTAGCGGATGCCACGGTCGAAGCCGATCCTGACGGCCTCGCGCATGCTGGCCGTCACGATGCGGCGCAGCGCGCGGTCGCCGAGCGTGTCCTGCGCGCTCAGCCCGGTGATGGCCGGCATGGCGTTGATCTGGTTGACGATGAGCTTGGTCCACTGGGCGCCGTCGAAGTTGGCGACGGCGAACGTCGGCATGGCGGCGTCGAGGACGCGGGTGGCGAAGACGGCGGACTCCGGCGGCTCGCCGCTGCCGGCCCCGATGTAGGTGTTGGCCGCCGTGGTGACGCTGACGCGGCCAGGGGAGAGGAAGCTCGCAGCGTAGAGGGCGAGGGCACCGACGCAGTCCGAGCCTGGCAGCATGGTCGCGGCCTGGCGCAGCCCGGTGAGCCCGTTCTGCACGACGACCACGGGGATGCCGCCGAGGAGGTGCTGGTTCTCGCGGATGGCGGCGGCCGCATCCTGTGCCTTGGTGCACAGGAAGGCGAGTTCCGGCTGGATGCGCAGGATCTCGTCTGCGTCGATCCTGGCCGTGTGCGAGCCCCACGCCCCGTCGAGGCGGAGCCCGTCCGCGCGGATCGCGACGAGCTGCGCTCCGCGCGCCGTCACCTCGACCTGGTGGCCGACGCGATCGAGCAGGGCTGCGATGGTGCCGCCGATGGCTCCCGCTCCGATGACGCCGATCCGCATCCCCCCACCCTAGCCGCGGGCGGGGGGATGCGGTGCCGGGGGCCGACTGAGCGCTCGGGGCGCAGCGCGCTAGTCGACCAGTGCGGCGGCCTGCGCGGAGCCCTCGGCGGCGACCGCCTCGGTGATCTCGGCTTCCGCGTCCTGACGACGGCGGCGGACGATACCGGACGGCAGCGCGAGCGAGATGACGGCGGCGACAGCGAGCACACCGGCGCCGACCCAGATGGAGGGGATGGCCGCATCCACGTAGCCGGTCGGCGTGAGGGTTCCACCCGCGCCGGTGAACACGGCGGTGAGCACGGCGATGCCGAGGGCGACGCCGATCTCGCGGAGCGTGGAGTTGGTGCCGGACGCCTTCGCGTGGTCCGCCGGCTTCATGTTGGCGAGCACCGCGGTGGAGCTCGGCGCGAACACCAGGCCCATGCCGATCCCTGCGAGTGCGAACGGCGGCCACATCGACGAGTACGCGAGGTCGGCGGACAGGGTCAGCGCGATCCAGGCCATCGCGACGGCGAGGAAGGTGAGGCCGAGGAGGATCGGCAGCCGAGTGCCCGTGCGCCCGGAGACGAGGCCGGTGAGCGGCGCGACGACCATCGGTGCGAGCGTCCACGGCATCGTCATCACCCCCGCCTCGAGCGGCGTGTGGCCCTGCACCACCTGCAGGAACTGGATGAGGATGAACACCGCCCCGAAGATGCCGAAGCTGAACGTCACGCCGACCAGGTTGGCCACGGTGAAGCTGCGGTCGCGGAACAGTCGCAGCGGCAGCAGAGGGGCGGATGCCCGGCCCTCCCAGAAGACGAACGCCACCAGCAGCGCAGCACCGGCGATCAGGGCGCCGAGCACTTCGAAGCTGTCCCAGCCGGCATCGTTGCCGCGCACGATCCCGAACACGATGCCGAGGACGCCGGGGCCGGCGAGCAGCAGGCCGACGATGTCGGCGCGGACCCGCTCGCCGAAGCTGTTCGGCAGCGCGGCGAGCACGAGGGGCACGGCGATGATGCCGAGCGGGACGTTCAGCCAGAAGATGGCCTGCCAGTTCCAGCCCTGCACCACGGCGCCGCCGATCAGCGGGCCTGTCGCGACGCCGAGGCCGGCGATGCCTCCCCAGATGCCGATGGCGGCCGGGCGCAGCTTGGCGCTGACACTGCCGGCCAGGAGGGTGAGCGACAGGGGCATGAGGGCCGCCGCTCCGACGCCCTGCACCGCGCGGGCGAGGATGAGCATCCACGGCTCGGTGGCAAGGGCGCTGGCCGCAGAGGCGAGCGTGAAGATGGCGATGCCGCTGAGGAAGACCGTTCGGCGTCCGAACCGGTCGCCGAGGGCGACGGCCATCAGCATGAAGGTGGCGAAGCTGAGGGTGTACGCGTTGATGACCCACTGCAGCTCCTCGATGGAGGCACTGAGGTCTTTCGCGATCACGGGAAGCGCGCTGGTGACGACGAGGTTGTCGAGGGTCGCCATGAACATCGGGAGCGATGCAGCGACGATGGCCAGCCAAATCGGGATGCGGCGGGCGGTGGATGGGGACGACATGCTGCACATCCTGTCGAGTGAATGGGAATGTTGTTATCGGATGATTACAACAGGGTCGAGATTAGTAATCAACTGATAACCTGTCAAGTGTGACCGACAAGATCAGTGAACGCATCCCGTCGGGGGAGCGCAGAGAGCAGATCCTCGCCGCCGCCAGCCTCGTCTTCGGGGAGCGCGGATACTTCGGGGCGACCACCGACCAGATCGCGAAGGCGGCCGGCATCAGCCAGCCGTACGTCGTGCGGATGTTCGGCAGCAAGGAGAACCTCTTCGTCGAGGTGCTCTCCCGCGCGCTCGACAGGCTCCTCGTGACGTTCACGGAGACCATCGACGACTGGAAGGCCGACGGCTCGCCCGACGACCAGATCGCCCGCCTGCTCGGCACCGCATACGTCAACCTGATCGAGGACCGCGGGCTGCTGCTGTCGCTCATGCAGGCGTTCAGCATGGGCCACGACCCTGTGATCGGCGAGAAGGCCAGGCAAGGCTTCATCAGCATCTACCGGCTGCTGCGCGACGACGCCGGCTTCGAGCCGGAGCGCGTCCGCACGTTCCTCGCAGAGGGGATGCTGCTCAACACGCTCCTCGGACTCCGGCTGCCGGAGAAGTACGGGCTGGACGAGGCCGCCACCGAACTCCTCGAGTGCACCTTCCAGACCAAGCTGCAGCTCGTGCTCGACGTCGTGGGCGAGAAGACCGCATGACGGGCTCCGGCATCCTGCTGGTCGACAAGCCGCAGGGCTGGACCAGCCACGACATCGTCGCGCGCACCAGGCGTCTCGCCGGCACCCGCAAGGTCGGGCACGCGGGCACCCTCGATCCGATGGCCACCGGGCTGCTGATCGTCGGCCTCAACTCGTCCACCCGGCTGCTGACCTACATCGTCGGCACGGACAAAGAGTACCTGGCGACCATCCGGCTGGGTGCAACCACGACCACGGACGACGCGGAAGGCGACGTCGTGGAAGAGGCGGCTCCTGATGCGGTCGCAGCGGTCGACGACGACGCCATCCGCTCCGGGATCGCCGACCTCACCGGCGAGATCGAGCAGGTGCCGAGCTCGGTCAGTGCGATCAAGGTCGACGGCAAGCGGGCGTACGCCAGGGTGCGGGCGGGGGAGGAGGTCGTGCTGAAAGCGAGGCCCGTCACCGTCTCGGAGTTCGAACTGCTCGACGTGCGCAGGCTGCCGGCCGCCATCGACCTCGACGTGCGCGTCGTCTGCTCGTCCGGCACATACATCCGCTCGCTCGCCCGCGACCTCGGCGCCGCACTCGGCGTCGGAGGGCACCTCACCGCGCTGCGCCGAACCAGGGTGGGATCGTTCAGGGTGGAGGACGCGCATCCGATCGAGGATGTCGACGTCGCCTCTGCTCTGGTGCCGGCCGCGGAGGCGGCCACGATCCTGTTCGAGCGCTTCGACCTCACGGAGCAGCAGGCCATCGACCTGACGCACGGGAAACGCATCCATGTCGCGGACAGGGAGAATGGGGACGGTGCGCCGCTCGCGGCCATCGCACCGACCGGCCACCTGGTGGGGCTCATCGAGTTCCGCGGAAAGGAAGCAAGAACCCTCGTGAACTTCCCGACAGACGAGATCGCGACCGCATGATCGAGTGGTTCACGACGGTCCAGGTGATCGTGGCCGTCGTCGCAGGCGTGCTCTGCATCGTGCTCGGATTCGCGGGCCGCGTGCCCGGCGACGTCAGCATGGGCGCGCTCGCGCTCGTCGAGGTGCTGCTGGTCGCGCAGCTCATCGTGACGATCGTCGCGCCCGCCGTGGGAAACGAGCCGAGCGGCAGCCTGCCCGAGTTCTACATCTACCTGATCTCCGCGCTCATCCTGCCGCTGGCCGGAGGCTTCTGGGCGCTCATCGAACGCAACAAGTGGTCGACGGTCATCCTGGGCGGCGTGTGCCTCGCCATCGCCGTGATGGTGTACCGGATGGGCCAGATCTGGTTCGTGCAGGGCGCCTGAGCCCCGCACGGGATGCGCGGTGCCTGGCAGCCCGCGCTGCGCGAATAGAATCGTAGGCGATGTCACACCACACCATGTCCGCACGCGACCACTCGGAGGACCCCACCGCGAAGCGGAGGATCACCGGCATCGGACGCGTGCTCGTCTTCGTCTACGGCGTGCTCGCGCTCGCTGCGACGGGGCGCAGCGTCTTCCAGATCATCGACCGCTTCCACGAGGCGCCCGTCGCCTTCACGCTGTCCGCGCTGGCCGCCGTCGTCTACATCGTGGCGACCATCGCCCTGGTCGCTCCAGGTCGCGCCTGGTACCGGGTGGCCTGGATCACCATCACCTTCGAGCTGGTCGGCGTGCTCGTGATCGGCTCGCTCAGCCTGTTCGCCCCCGCAACCCTCGGCCTGCACGACGTGGACCCGTTCGGCCGCGATGCAACCGTGTGGTCTGTGTACGGGATGGGCTACCTGTTCATCCCGCTGGTGCTTCCGATCCTCGGCCTGATCTACCTGCGCGGGCACAAGCCGCGGGGAGCGGCATCGTGAAGCTGTTCCGATCGGTGGCGGAGATCCCGGAGGGCTTCGGCCCGAGCGCGGTGACCATCGGCAAGTTCGACGGCGTGCACACCGGTCACCGTGCCGTCATCGGGCGGCTCTGCGAGGTGGCACGCGAGCGGGGGCTCACCCCGACCGTCATCACCTTCGACAGGAACCCGCTCGAACTGCTCGCACCGGAGAAGTGCCCGACCGCCCTCGTCAGCGTCGAGCAGAAGCTCGACCTGCTCGCCGGCACCGGCGTGGAGGCGACGCTGCTCGTCGCGTTCGACCGCGCGCTCGCCGAGCTCTCTCCTGAGGAGTTCGTCAGACACATCCTGGTCGACAGGCTGCACGCGGCCGCCGTCCTCGTCGGAAGCGACTTCCGGTTCGGGCACCGCGGCGCGGGCGACGTCGGCATGCTGCGCGAACTCGGCCAGAAGTACGGCTTCGTCGTGCACCTCATCGACGACGTGCGGCCGGAGCACGGCAGGCGCGTCTCCTCCACCTGGATCAGGGAACTGCTCGCAGACGGAGACGTCGCGCACGCCGGCGAACTGCTCGGGCACATCCCGACCCTGCGCGGCGTCGTCGTGCACGGCGCGAAGCGGGGCAGGGAGCTTGGCTTCCCGACCGCGAACCTGTCGCCGGAGTCGGAGGGACTGATCCCGGCCGACGGCGTGTACGCCGGCTGGCTCACCGACGGGGACGAGCGCTACCCGGCCGCCATCTCGGTCGGCAACAACCCGACCTTCGAGGGCGTGCCGCAGAAGCAGGTCGAGGCGTACGTGCTCGACCGCGACCTCGACCTCTACGACCACCACGTGGAGATCGCGTTCGTCGAGCGCATCAGAGGCATGGTCGCGTACGCGGGCGTCGAGCCGTTGATCGCGCAGATCACGGACGACGTGGACACCGCCAGACGCATCCTGCAGCCCGAGAACGCCAACTGATGGCGGACGCCTCGACGCGACCGCTCTGGCACGGTCGCGCGATCGCGCTCGTCGGCATCCTGCTGGTCGCCAGCAACCTGCGCACCGCCGTCGCAGCCCTGTCGCCGATCTTCGCCGAGATCCGCACGGAGTTCGCCGTCACGAGCGTGGGGGTCGGCCTGCTCGGGATGCTCCCGCCGATCTTCTTCGCGCTGTTCGGCCTGCTCGCCCCGACGCTGACCCGTAAGGCCAGCCTCGAGGGCGTGATGATCGCCGCGCTCTGCGTGATGCTGCTCGGGCACATCCTGCGTGCCACTGCAGGGTCGTTCGCGATGCTGGCCATCGGCTCCGCCGTGACCTTCGCCGGGATGGGCGTCGGCAACGTGCTGCTGCCTCCGCTGGTGAAACGGTACTTCCCCGACCGGATCGGGCTGGTCACCTCGCTCTACGCGACCGTGATGTCGGTGAGCACGCTGCTGCCGCCGCTGATCGCGGTGCCGGTGGCGGACGCATCCAACTGGCACGTTTCTGTCGGGATGTGGGGCGTTGTGAGCCTGCTGGCCATCCTGCCCTGGCTGCGCATCATCCTGACCAGGCGGCCCGTCCACCCCGCGCACGACGTGGAGGTGGAGGCGGCGGAGCCCGCGATGCTCGGCAAGGTGTGGCACGCGCCGCTCGCCTGGGCGATGGCCGTGGTGTTCGCCGCGTCGAGTCTGAACGCGTACGCGATGTTCGCCTGGCTGCCGGAGATCCTGCACGACGTCGCGGGGTCGACGCCGGCGGAGGCAGGAGCGCTGCTGTCGCTGTACGCGGGGATGGGCATCCCGGCCGGGCTGCTGGTCCCGCTGCTGGCCTCCCGGATGCGCAACGTCGCCCTGCTGCTGTACGCGGGCGTCGGCTTCTTCGTCGCCGGCTATCTCGGGCTGATCCTCGCGCCAGGCGCGGCCACGTGGCTGTGGGTGGTGTTCGCCGGTCTCGGGCCGCTGCTGTTCCCGCTGTGCCTGGTGCTCATCAACGTGCGCACGCGGACCCACGAGGGCTCGGTCGCGCTCAGCGGCTTCACGCAGGGGGTCGGATACACGCTCGGTGCCCTCGGCCCGCTCGCGGTCGGCGTGCTGCACCAGCTCACCGGCGACTGGACCGTCGCCCTCATCGTCCTGATCGGCACCGCCATCGCCGCCGCCCTGGCAGGCACCGTCGTCGCCCGCCCGCACGCCCTCGAGGATCACTTCCGCTGATCCCCAGCGATCGGGCAGGGACGTGTGCACGCGACACGCCGGTGAGAGGCGAGCACACGTCCCGGCTCGATGATGAGGGGGACGGTCAGGGGAGGAGGTGCGCCCGGTGGATGAGGGCGGCCGCGCCGATGAGGGGGCCTTCGGAGGAGAGGGCGGAGGGGATGATGCGGACCTTGCGCACGTAGGGGAAGTAGTGGTTCTCGATGACGCGGCGCATGTGGTCGAACAGGTCCGGCGTCGAGTGCGAGAAGCCGCCGCCGATGGCGACGAGCTCCAGGTCAAGCAGCGCTGTCGCCGAGGCGATGGCGCGGCCGACGGCCTCGCCCGTGCGAGCGATGGCCTGGTGCGCCACCTCGTCGCCCGCGGCGTACGCGGCGGCCAGCTCCTCGCCCGTCGTGCCGGTGAAGCCGTGCTGACGGGCCCACGCGACGGTGTGCGGTCCGGAGGCGATGGCTTCGAGCGCGCTGGGGTTGCCGAACGTGTTCTCTCCGACGATCTCGCCGACCTCGACGTGCCCGATGTGGCCGGCGTTGCCCGTCGGGCCTGTGATGACGCGGCCGCCGACGATGAGGCCGCCTCCGATGCCGGTCGAGACGACCATCCCCATCACGTTGTCGACGCCCTGCGCTGCGCCCACCCAGTGTTCGGCGAGCGTGATCGCGACGCCGTCCATCTCCAGCGTGACAGGGATGTCGAGCCCGGCGTCCGCGACGACGCCCGCGATGAAGTCGCGCATCGGGTAATCGCGCCAGTGCGGCACGTTCAGCGGTGACACCAGGCCCTTGATGCGGTCGATCGGCCCTGCGCAGCCGATGCCGGCTCCGATGAGCACGGCGTCGGCGGGTACGGCGGCGATGGCGTCGCGCACGACTCCGCCGACGGAGGCCTCGAGGTCGGGGACCGTGGCGGTGCGGCCTGTGGGGCGGCGGAAGCGGGTGGATTCGACCAAGCGGCCGTCTGCATCGACGAGCGCGGCTTCGACTTTGGTTCCGCCGAAGTCGACGGCGAGAGCGAGGGGAGTTGGCACGACCCTTACCCTAAAGGAAACCGCCGATGCTCATATGAGCAACATGCGCGCAAGCGTTGCTCGAACGCGCAATCGGTTCCTAAGGTGGAAGCGTGGCCATGAACGACACCGATGAGATCCTCGCCGTGAAAGCCGCTGAGCTGTACTACGAGGCGGGCAAGACCCAGGACGAGATCGGCCTCGCCCTCAGCGTCAGCCGCTGGAAGGTCGGACGGCTGCTCGTCGCGGCGCGCGAGCACGGGTTCGTGCGCATCGAGATCGTGCATCCGAGCGCCAGACGGTTCTCGCTGGAGCGCGAGCTGTGCGGCTTCTACGACCTACAGGACGCCGTCGTCGTGCCCACCCTCGACGCCGACTCGGATGTGCAGGCCCGCGTCGCGCAGGCCGCCGCCGACTACCTCACCACGCTTCGCCCCGTCCCTCGCACGCTCGGCGTGAGCTGGGGACGCACCCTGCACGCCGTTGCAGCGCGCCTGCGGCCCGGCTGGGCGGTGGGCGTGAACCCGGTGCAGATCAACGGCAGCGTGTCCAGTACGCGCCAGGCCACAGCCGCGGCAGACACCGCCGTCGTGATCGCGCGCAAGGCGCAGGGCACAGCGACGCTGCTGCCGAGCCCGGCCATCTTCGAGCACGCGGCTACCCGCCGCGCCATCGAGGCCGACCGCTCTGTGCAGAGCGTGCTCGCGCTGGCGAGGAGCGCATCCGCGTACCTGTTCAGCGCCGGCGTCGTCGACACGAGCTCCGTGCACGTCGACTCCGGCTACCTCACGGCCGACGATGTCGCATCGCTCGCCGACAAGGGCGCGGTCGGCGACGTGGTCGGCCGGTTCATCACGGAGGACGGCCAGGTGGCCGACCCCGAACTCGACGGCAGGACCCTCGGCATCTCGCTGGACGAACTGCGCGCAGCGCGCACCAGCATCGCCGTGATCGCGGGCGAGACCAAGCACAGGGTGGCGCACGCCATCGTGTCGAGCGGGCTCTGCAGCACGATCATCACCGACGAATCCACCGCGAACCACCTGCTCGGCCGCACAGCGGCGAGCTGAAAGAAGGAGTGACGTGACCATCGAAACGACGCCGCCCGTGCGAACCCTCGCACCGGCGGCCAGGGCCGTCGAGGTGCTCGGAGGCGACTTCACCGAAGCCTCCCTGCGCCGCTACCTGAACGGCATTCCGGGGGTCGATGCGGTCGGTCTCGAACAGCGCGCAGCCGGACTCGGCACCCGCTCCATCAAGACCACGAGCAAGGCATGGGCGCTCGACAAGATCATCGAACTGATCGACCTCACCACGCTCGAAGGCGCCGACACGCCAGGCAAGGTGCGCTCGCTGGTGGCCAAGGCCCTCACCCCGGACCCGAGCGATCTCACCGCGCCCCGCCCTGCAGCCGTGTGCGTGTACGGCGACATGGTGCCGTACGCGGTCGAGGCGCTTGGCGCATCCCACGCGGGCCGCTCTGGGGGCGCTCCCGGCAGTGTGAACGTCGCGGCGGTGGCGACCGCGTTCCCGAGCGGGCGCGCATCCCTCGCCGTCAAGCTGGCGGACACCGCGGACGCCGTCGCAGCCGGTGCCGACGAGATCGACATGGTCATCGACCGCGGAGCGTTCCTCTCCGGCCGCTACGGGCTCGTCTTCGACGAGATCGTGGCCGTCAAGGAGGCCTGCCGCCGCCCGGACGGCTCGTACGCCCACCTCAAGGTGATCCTGGAGACCGGTGAGCTGAACACGTACGACAACGTGCGCCGCGCATCCTGGCTGTCGATCCTGGCCGGAGGCGACTTCATCAAGACCTCGACGGGCAAGGTGTCTCCCGCGGCGACGCTGCCCGTCACGCTGCTGATGCTCGAGGTCGTGCGCGACTGGCACAAGCTCACCGGCGAGGAGATCGGCGTGAAGCCCGCTGGCGGCATCCGCTCGTCCAAGGACGCCATCAAGTACCTCGTGACCGTGGCGGAGACGGTCGGGGAGCACTGGCTCCAGCCGCACCTGTTCCGCTTCGGCGCATCCAGCCTGCTGAACGACGTGCTGCTGCAGCGCCAGAAGCTGACGACCGGGCACTACTCCGGCGCCGACTACGTCACGATCGACTGACCGAAGAGACCGAAGGCAGAACAATGAGTTTTCTCGAATACGCACCAGCGCCGGAGTCTCGGGCCATCCTGAACCTCCGCGACCAGTACGGCCTGTTCATCGACGGCGAGTTCGTCGACGGCAACGGCACCCCGTTCCAGACCATCTCCCCGGCGACGGAGGAGCGAATCGCGACCATCTCCACCGCGAACACCGCCGACGTGGATGCGGCCGTCGCCGCCGCGCGCCGGGCGTACGAGCGCACCTGGTCCAGGATGAGCGGCAGTGACCGCGGCAAGTACCTGTTCCGGATCGCGCGCCTCGTGCAGGAGCGCGCCCGTGAGCTCGCCGTGGCGGAGAGCCTCGACAACGGCAAGCCGATCAAGGAGAGCAGGGATGTGGACGTCCCGCTCGTCGCCGCCTGGTTCTTCTACTACGCGGGATGGGCCGACAAGCTCGATCACGCCGGTCTCGGCCCTGCGCCGCGCGCGCTCGGCGTCGCCGCGCAGGTCATCCCGTGGAACTTCCCGCTGCTGATGCTCGCGTGGAAGATCGCACCGGCCCTCGCCGCAGGCAACACCGTCGTGCTCAAGCCGGCGGAGACCACGCCGCTGACCGCTCTGCTGTTCGCAGAGATCGTGCAGCAGGCCGGCCTCCCGGCCGGTGTCGTCAACATCGTCACCGGCGCGGGGGAGACGGGGCGCGACCTGGTCAACCACCCGGATGTGAACAAGGTCGCCTTCACCGGCTCCACCGCCGTCGGCCGCGAGATCGCGCGAGCGGTCGCCGGCACGGACAAGAAGCTCACCCTGGAGCTCGGCGGCAAAGCGGCGAACATCGTCTTCGACGATGCGCCGATCGACCAGGCCGTCGAGGGCATCGTCAACGGGATCTTCTTCAACCAGGGGCACGTCTGCTGCGCAGGCAGCAGGCTCCTGGTGCAGGAGAGCATCCACGACGAGGTCGTCGACCGGCTGAAGAACCGCCTGTCGACGCTGCGCCTCGGCGACCCGCTCGACAAGAACACCGACATCGGCGCGATCAACAGCGCAGAGCAGCTTCGGCGCATCCGCGAGCTGTCCGACATCGGAGAGGCTGAGGGAGCCGACCGCTGGACGGCCGACTGCGCCATCCCGGAGAACGGCTTCTGGTTCGCGCCGACGATCTTCGACAACGTGTCCACCAGCCACCGGATCGCCCGCGAGGAGATCTTCGGGCCTGTGCTGTCCGTGCTCACCTTCCGCACCCCGGCCGAGGCCATCGCCAAGGCGAACAACACCCCGTACGGTCTGTCGGCCGGCATCTGGAGCGACAAGGGCAGCCGCATCCTGGCCGTCGCGGACAAGCTCCGCGCCGGCGTGATCTGGGCGAACACGTTCAACCGGTTCGACCCGGCCAGCCCGTTCGGCGGGTACAAGGAGTCCGGCTACGGCCGCGAGGGCGGCCGCCACGGGCTCGCGGCGTACCTCACGCCCGGCCGTGCGCTTCCCGGCACGTCCGCCGGCGCGCTGACCTCCGCATCCACCACGACCCGCAAGGGAGCGAAGAAATGAGCCGCCTGACCGTGCCGAAGACGTACAAGCTCTACATCGGCGGAAAGTTCCCGCGCAGCGAGTCCGGCCGCACGTACGAGGTCGTCTCGGCGAAGGGCGCGTTCCTGGCCAACGCAGCGAAGGCGTCCCGCAAGGACGCTCGGGATGCGGTCGTCGCCGCCCGAGGAGCCCTCGGCGGCTGGGCCGGCGCCACCGCGTACAACCGCGGGCAGGTGCTCTACCGCATCGCGGAGCTGATGGAGGGTCGTCGTGCCCAGTTCGTCGACGAGATCCAGCAGACGGAGGGCGTCTCGGCGTCGGTCGCAGGCGCCCAGGTGGACGAGGCGATCGACCGCTGGGTCTGGTACGCGGGCTGGGCGGACAAGTTCGCTCAGGTCGTCGGGAACGCCAACCCGGTCGCGGGGCCGTACTTCAACATCTCGGTGCCGGAACCGACCGGCGTCGTGGCGATCGTCGCGCCCCAGGACAGCGGCCTGCTCGGCTTCGTGAGCGCCGTCGCCCCGGCGCTGGTGGCGGGGAACACGGTCGTCGTCGTGGCGAGCGAGCGGTTCCCGCTGTCGGCGATCAGCTTGAGCGAGGTGCTCGCGACCAGCGACGTTCCCGGCGGCGTCGTGAACATCCTGACCGGCTCCCCGGCCGAGATCGCCCCGTGGCTGGCCTCGCACGCCGACGTCAACGCGCTCGACCTGGTCGGCGCAGGAGCGCTGGAGTGGATCGACCTGCAGATCGCAGCGGCGGACACACTCAAGCGCGTGCTCACCCCGGAGAACGGCCAGGACGCAGCTGCGCCGTCGCTCGACCGCATCGCGTTCTTCACCGAGACGAAGACGGTCTGGCACACCAAGTCGCTGATCTGATCCGCGACGGCTCGCGCATCCCGCCATCGCCGTCCTGACGCATCCAGAGGGGTGTACCGCAGTCGTGTGCCGCGGTACACCCCTCGCGGCTTTCAGCTTCTTGGGGGAGGATGGCAGAAAGACTTAGGAGGTCCGGATGACGGATCAGGGGATGTCGGGTATGGGTCCGACCGCCCTCGTCGGGGACAGTCTCACGCAGGGCGGGGACTGGCAGGCGTGGATGCCGGGGGAGACGATCTACAACTTCGGGGTCGGCGGAGACACGTCGGACGACGTGGTCGCGCGGATCTGGGATGTGATCAACGCCCAGCCCGCCGTCGTTGTGCTGCTGATCGGCACGAACGACCTCGCCTGGCGGCGCTCCGTCGAGCACGTGGTGCGCAATGTGGAGACCATTTTGGTGACGCTGCGCAGGGAGCTGCCGGAGACGCGCATCCTGGTGCAGTCCGTGCTCCCGCGCGGTCACGAGTTCGCCGACCAGATCCGCGACATCAACCGCCACCTCTGGCAGTTCGCGCCGACCGTGCACGCCCAGTGGCTCGACCTCTGGCCGTCTCTGGCGCTCGACGACGGCGAGCTGAACCCCGCGTACAGCGACGACAGGCTCCACCTCAACGAGGAGGGCTACCGCGTCTGGGTCAACGAGCTGATCCCCGCGCTGGAGCGCCTGCGCCAGCAGCCGCCCACCAGCCGCGCGATCACCCTCCCCGACCTCGGCGGCGCCGCCTGATCATCGAGTCCGAACCTGTTCACACTCCCACTCGGCGTGTCGCCTGAATAGCTCCGGGCTCGATCATCTGGTGAGGAGGAGGGTCTCGTAAAAGCGGATGCCGCGGAGCCAGGTGGCCACGTGGATGCGCTCGTTGCGGGCGTGCAGGGTCGCGCGTTCCTCGGTGGCCATCTCGAACGGGGTGAAGCGGTAGACGGCGTCGCTGATCGTCGTGAAGTGGCGGCTGTCGCTCGCGCCGAGCATGATGTACGGCGTCACCACGGCATCCGGATGCACGGCCGCGATGCTGCCGGCCACCGCATCCCACTCCGGCCCGCTCGTCGGCGACACCGGGGACGGTTCGCTCGGGTCGACGGCCTGGATCCGCACCAGCGGGTCGTGGATCGCCTTGCGGAGATGGGCGATCGTCTCCGCGACGCTCGAACCGACCGCGATGCGCACGTTCACGACCGCCTCCGCGGTCTCCGGCAGCGCGTTGGCCGCGAGGCTTCCGCTGAGCTGGGTGACGGCCGTCGTCGTCCGCACGATCGCGCGGGTCTCGTCGCTCACTCGGCCCAGCACGGCGACCAGAGCGGGTTTCAGCGTGCGCGCCCTGGTGAACACCGCGCGCAGCGGACCGCTGGCGTGCGCGCCGAGGGTCTCCACCATCTGCAGGTTCGTCTCACTGAGCCTGGCGGGGAAGGGCTTGGCGTTCAGCCGCGTGATCGCGCGCGCCAGCCGCACCGTCGCCGCCAGTTTCGGGGGCGTGGATGCGTGACCGCCGTTCTGCTCGACGGTCAGGCGCACGCTCGTGATGCCCTTCTCGCTGACCCCGACGACCGCGATGGGCTTGGTCACGCCGGGGAAGATGCCCTCCACGACCGCGCCGCCCTCGTCCAGGACCAGTGCCGGCCGGATGCCGCGCTCGGCCAAAGCGGCGACGATCGCCTGCGCTCCTGAGCCGACCGTCTCCTCGTCGTGGCCGAAGCTGAGGTACACGTCCGCCGCGGGAGTGTGGCCGGCCGCGACCAGCGCATCCACTGCTTCGAGGATGGCGACGAGGGCGCCCTTGTCGTCGAGGGTGCCCCTGCTCCAGAGCACGCGGCCGTCTCCGTCGCCGGTGAGCTCCGCACCGAATGGCGGGTGCTGCCAGCCGTCGTCCGTGGCGGGCACGACGTCGTAGTGGGCCATCAGGACCGTCGGCGGGCCGTCGCCCGCTCCGCGCCAGCGGTAGAGCAGCGAGCGGCCGTGCTGCTCGCGTTCGAGCCCGGCGTGCAGTGCTGGGTAGAGCTCGGGGAGGGCGGCGATGAAGCGGTCGAACGCCTCCCAGTCGGTGTCGTCCACCACGTTGCGCGACATGGTCGGGATGCGCAGGAGCGTGCGGAAGCGCTCGAGGGCGGCATCGTCGTCGATGCCGTGGGCGGCGCTCACTCGCCGGCCGCCGTGCGGAACGCGGACAGGGCGTCGTCGGAGAACAGCACGAACCGCACGCGCTCGACCGGCCCGAAGGATGCGGCGAGCACGGCACGGACGGTGCTGACCGCGATGCGCGCCGCATCGTCCATCGGCCAGCCGTAGACCCCGGCGGAGATCGCGGGGAACGCGACGGAGGTCGCGCCGACCTCGCGGGCGACGCGCAGGGACGAGCGGTAGGCGTTCTGCAGCAGCTCCGTGCGGTCCTCGGTGGCCGACCAGACGGGGCCGACCGTGTGGATGACCCAGGTCGCGGCGAGGTCGCCGGCCGTGGTGGCGACGGCCTGGCCGGTCGGGAGGCCGTCAGGGAGCGTCGTCGCGCGCAGTTCGCGGCAGGCGTCGAGGATGGCCGGGCCTCCTCTGCGGTGGATCGCGCCGTCGACGCCGCCTCCGCCGAGTATGGAACTGTTGGCGGAGTTGACGATCGCGTCGACGTGCTCGTCGGTGATGTCGCCCTTGACGATCTGGATGAGGTCGTCCACGGTCAGCCCCTGTTGTTGGAGAGCTCGTATACCTTCAGCAGCTCGACGATCGCGTCGTCGCGCTGGCTGCCGCCCTCCTCGAACATCTCGGACACGTGCGTCTTCAGGTGGTTCTCGACGAGCAGCTTGTTGAGGGAGCCGAGCGACTTCTGGATGGCGAGGGACTGCGTGATGATGTCGATGCAGTAGTCCTCGTTCTCGATCATCTTCTCCAGGCCCCTGAGCTGGCCTTCGAGGATGCGCGTGCGGTGCATGGCGCGTTTCTTGATGTCTGCGATCACCGCTCCAGGATACCGCGCCGATCCCACATACCCCTATGGGGTATGTGTTACAGTCGAAGACATGGAAACGAGCTACGACATCCAGGGCATGACCTGCGCGCACTGCGCACGCGCGGTGACCGAGGAACTCCGGGCGATCGACGGCGTGACAGCGGTCGCGGTCGACGTGGCGGCGGGCACGGCGACGGTCACCAGCGACGCGATCCTGTCTGTGGATGCGGTCGCCGGCGCGGTCGAAGAGGCCGGATACGCGTTGGCCCACCCACGCCGGCTCCCACTGCTGTGACGGGCGCCACGACCGGCGCCACGACCGCGTCAGGCGCATCCGGGCCGGTGGAGCTCGACCTCGCCATCGACGGCATGACCTGCGCGAGCTGCGTGGCGCGCGTCGAGAAGCGCCTCGGCCGCCTCGACGGCGTGACCGCCACCGTCAACCTCGCCACCGAACGCGCCCGCGTCACGGCGCCTGCCTCGATCGACCCTGCGCTGCTCGTGGCCGAGGTCCAGAAGGCCGGCTACGGCGCGCACGTCATCGAAGCGGCCGAACCGCCTCGTGAGGCGGACTCCGGCGCCGCGTTGCGCATCCGGCTGATCGTCAGTGCAGCGCTCACCGTCCCGGTCGTGCTGCTCGCCATGGTTCCCGCCTGGCAGTTCTGGGGCTGGCAGTGGGTCTCGCTGGTGCTGGCGACGCCTGTCGTGCTCTGGGGCGGCTGGCCGTTCCACCGCGCCGCGGCCGTGAACCTGCGGCACGGTGCCGCGACGATGGACACGCTCGTCTCGCTCGGCACGGCCGCCGCATACCTGTGGTCGCTGTGGGCGCTCGTGTTCGGAACGGCGGGCGAGCTCGGGATGCACCACCCGTTCACGTTCGTCGCAGAGCCGGGGAGCGCGTCGGGCGCCATCTATCTGGAGGTCGCCGCAGGTGTCACGACGTTCCTGCTGCTCGGCCGGTTCGTGGAGGAACGGTCGAAGCGCAGGGCGGGCGCCGCTTTGCGCGACCTGCTGCAGGCGGGGGCGAAGGATGTCGCGATCCTCACCGACGACGAGCGCGAGCGGCGCGTTCCCGTCTCCGCCCTCGCGGTGGGCGACAGGTTCGTGGTGCGGCCTGGCGAGCGCATCGCGGCGGACGGCGTCGTGCTGGACGGCGCCGCCGCGGTCGACACGAGCGCGATGACGGGGGAGTCCGTGCCTGTCGAGGTGGCAGGCGGAGGCACCGTGGCGGGAGGGACGATCGCGCACGGCGGCACCATCGTGGTGCGCGCCTCCAGGGTCGGCGCCGACACCCAGCTCGCCAGGATGGCGAAGCTCGTGGAGGAGGCGCAGCTCGGCAAGGCGGGCATCCAGCGGCTGGCCGACCGGATCTCCGGCGTGTTCGTGCCCGTGGTCATCGCGCTCGCGCTGGCGACCTTCCTGGTCTGGATGCTCGTCGGAGGAGGCACGTCGGCGGCCGTCTCCGCCGCTGTCGCCGTGCTCATCGTCGCCTGCCCGTGCGCGCTCGGACTGGCGACCCCGACCGCGCTGCTGGTCGGCACGGGGCGCGCGGCGCAGCTCGGCATCCTGATCACCGGACCGGAGGTGCTCGAACGCACCGGCCGCATCGACACGATCGTCTTCGACAAGACGGGAACGCTCACCACAGGCACGATGACGGTCACCGGCGTCGTGACGGCGGACGGCGCAGAGGAGGACAGTGCAGAGGGGACGGACGCTCTGCTGCTCGCGGCGTCCGCCGAGCGCGGCTCGGAGCATCCGATCGGCAGGGCCATCGCGGCAGCAGTGGATGCGCACGCTCCCGTCTCTGGGTTCCGCGCCGTCGCCGGGTTCGGCGTCACCGCTCTCGTGGACGGGCGGCAGGTCACCGTCGCGCGCGTCGACGACAGCGCAGGGCTCCCTGACACGCTCGCCGCCGCCGTGCGTGCCTCCCGCGCCGCCGGTGCGACGGCGGTGCTCGTCACGGTCGACGACCGCGCCGTCGCCGTGCTGAGCGTCTCCGATCCGCTGCGCGCCGACGCGGAGGAGGCGATCGGGCTGGTCCGCGGACTCGGCCTCGAACCCGTGGTGCTGAGCGGCGACCACGAGGAGACGGTGCGCGCGGTCGTCGGGCCCCTGCGCATCCGGAACGTGGTCGGCGGTGCGACGCCGGAGGGGAAGGCGGAGACCATCGCACGGCTGCAGGAGGACGGCCACTCGGTGGCGATGGTCGGCGACGGCGTCAACGACGCGGCCGCCCTCGCGGCCGCGGACCTCGGGATCGCGATGGGCTCCGGCTCCGACGTGGCGATCGAGGCGGGCGACCTGACCCTGCTGCGCTCCGACCCCGTGCTGGTGGCCGATGCGATCCGGTTGTCACGGCGCACGGTGGCGATCATCAGGGGCAACCTGTTCTGGGCCTTCGCGTACAACGTCGCCGCACTGCCGGTTGCGGCTCTCGGACTGCTGAATCCGATGATCGCTGGGGCGGCAATGGCCTTCTCCAGCGTGTTCGTGGTGCTCAACAGCCTGCGGCTGCGCTCGTTCGCCGGACGCACGATCTCTTCCTGAATCGCGTCATATTCCGCCCCGGGGATGTGTCACTACCAGTGATCCTGTGAGGAGTGTGAGAATCCTTCCGGCGCGCCGTCTGCATTCACCCCTGAAAGGGGGGTGGGGGAGGACATACCGTCGGGTCTATCCTCCACCTAGGGGTTGAGAAATATTCGTTTTACAGGAAAGGCCCGACTTTGCTGAAGAACCTCAGCCCGCTGCTGTCTGGTGCGCTGTTAAGCGCCCTGGATTCCATGCACGATGGCGACATGCTTACCCTTGTCGGCAGCGGCTATCCAGAAGAAGAAATCGTTTCACCCGTCATCCATCTTGGAGAAGTGACCACAGAAGCCGCTGCAGACGCGATCCTCAGTGTGTTCCCTCTCGACAACGAAGACCCGTCGCCGATCACGTTCCTCGATCTCGCCGGTGAACCGTACGATGTCCCAGACGTGGCGTTCGCGGTGAACGGCATCGCATCAGATGCCGAACTCCGTCGCGTGCCCATGACCCGTCTGGAGCTCGGCGAATTCGTCGAGCTCGCCCGCCATTCCGTTGTGACCGTGCGCGTGGGGTCGGACGCCCCACCATGTGCGTTCCTGCTGCGGAAGGGCGCCTGCTGAATCACACGCACAGCTGAACGTGGGCGTGCCGGCGCGATTGCGTCGGCACGCCCCACCAGGCCGCACTGCGGCAGGGCGACTCCGGCAGGCGCAGTGGATGCGCATCCCGCGCCGATCCCGCTGACGTAGACTCGGTGACCGTGTCCCGCTACGCCTCCCAGCCCGCGTTCAACCGCGCAGCGCTCGCGCCAGGAATCCTCGGCGCGATCGTCCTGATCGGCGGCCTCGCCCTGATCGGGGGCGAGTGGTATCTCTACGTGCAGTACGCGGTGAGCATCCTCGCGCTCATCCTCTGCGTGTTCGCCGGGCAGGCGAAGCAGTGGTGGTGGCTGGCCGGGCTCATCCCTGTCGCCGTCATCTGGAACCCGGTCTGGCCGATCGCGTTCGACGACGTCGTGATCCGGCTGCTGCACCTCGCGGGCGCCGTGCTCTTCATCGCCGTCGCCGTCACCGTGAAGATCCCCGTCGATCAACGTCGCTGATTCCGGCATCCTCGCGTAAACTGGTGTGCGCGCCGCCGTTTCACTCGCGACGCATCCCGGCGCTCACCGCGGCGGGCAGGACCATTCGGTTCCCTGTCCGATCGCTGCGCCGGCCCTCACGCCACACGGCGTCCGCTCTTCGTCAGCGCGCGACGCTCCCACTGGAGGACCATGTCTCGTTCCGGTCAACGCACCAGCTCGTCGCGCCAGCAGCAGCGACGCAACCGCCACGCGAACAACGACGGGCTGATCCCCGTCCTCGCGCGCAAAGTGCGGGAGGTGGAGGCCAAGGCCGCTGACGGCAAGAAGCTCGGACCGACCAATCGCACCAAGTTCCAGGTCATCGCGTTCCTGATGCGCGAGGAGCGCGCGCGGGCGAAGTCCGACCCTGAGCTGAGCGACGCCGCGCGCGCCGAGCAGCTCAAACGGCTCGACGGCATCGCGACCATCCTCGCGAAGACCGCCGCGCGCGACACCTCGCTGATCTCTCTGCTGGAGAGCGAGTCGCCGCCGACCGCCACCGCGCAGACCATGCGCCGCGACTGGCTGCTCGAGTCCGGTACAGAGCTCACGCCGGACGACCTCATCATCACGGTGGAGCGGCCCGTCGCCAAGCAGGACAGCGTCATCACGCCGGAACTCGCCGAGAAGCAGGTCATCCCGCAGTCGGTGCGCGCCAGGCAGCTCTCCAACCCGTTTCTCGCCCCCGACTTCTCGAAGGCGACAGCGGCGCAGCCCGCCCCGCGGCGCCGCCTCGACTCGTGGGAGCTGCTCGGCCCCCTGTTCAAGTCGTTCGAGTACGGCTCAGGCGGCCAGGCGGCCAGCATGGACCTGCCGCCGGCGCCCGCGATCGACAGGTACTCGCCTCCCGGCCTGGAGCTGATGCACCACCAGGCGCGCTTCGTGGAGAGCGTCAGGCTCGGCCACCGCAGCTTCCTGCTCGCCGACGAGCCCGGCCTCGGCAAGACCGCCCAGTCGGTGCTCGCGGCGTCCGTCGTCGGCGCGTACCCGCTTCTCGCCGTCGTGCCGAACGTGGTCAAGATGAACTGGGCGCGCGAGGTCGAGCGTTGGACGCCGCACCGCAGGGCCACCGTCATCCACGGAGACGGCGAGGGGCTGGACGCATTCGCCGACGTCGTGATCGTCAACTACGAGGTCCTCGACAGGCACCTCGCCTGGCTCAGCACCCTGGGCTTCAAGGGCATGGTCGTCGACGAGGCGCACTTCATCAAGAACCTGCACTCGCAGCGTTCCAAATACGTTCTCGGGCTCGCCGACGCCATCAAGAAGACCGGCGACCCTCTGCTGCTCGCCCTCACCGGCACGCCGCTGATCAACGACATCGACGACTTCAAGGCCATCTGGCAGTTCCTCGGCTGGATCGACGGCAACAAGCCGTCGCCGGAACTCATGCAGAAGCTGGAGGAGACCGAGCTCACCCCGGCCGACTTCGGGTTCTACGCCGCGGCCCGCGAGGCGGTCATCGACATGGGCATCGTCCGCCGTCGCAAGCTCGACGTCGCCTCCGACCTGCCGAGCCGCCGCGTTGTCGACCTGCCCGTCGAGCTCGACGACGACCTCGGCCGCAGCATCCGTCAGGCGGAGAAGGAGCTGGCGGCGCGCCTCGTCGCGAAGTTCCGCCGCGCATCCGCCGCTGGTCGCCCCGACTCGTTCGACGGTGACGACGACGCGCATCGCACGCACCTCATCCGCCTCGTCGCCCAGTCGGAGCTGGAGGAGTCGAAGTCGGCCAAGAGCGGGGACAACGTCTTCACGATGGTCCGCAAGATCGGCCAGGCGAAGGCCGGGCTGGCGTCCGACTACGCCGCGCAGCTCGCGCGCTCGGTGGGCAAGGTGGTGTTCTTCGCCAAGCACATCGACGTGATGGACGCGGCGGAGGACGCCTTCGCCGCCCGCGACCTGAAGACGATCTCGATCCGCGGCGACCAGACCGCCATCGCGCGCCAGCGCGAGATCGACGCGTTCAACAACGATCCCGAGGTGTCTGTCGCGGTGTGCTCGCTGACCGCGGCGGGCGTCGGGCTCAACCTGCAGGCCGCATCCAACGTGGTGCTGGCCGAGCTGTCCTGGACGGCGGCGGAGCAGACGCAGGCAATCGACCGCGTGCACCGCATCGGTCAGGAGGAGCCGGTCACCGCGTGGCGCATCATCGCTGCGCAGACCATCGACTCGAAGATCGCGGAGCTCATCGACGCCAAGCAGGGCCTCGCCGCCCGTGCTCTCGACGGTTCGGACGTCGAGATCGGCTCCGCGGACTCCGTGCAGCTCGACGCCCTCATCCACCTGCTGGAGGATGCGCTCGGCTAGCGTGCGAATCGTGCGTCAGGCGATGTCGGCGTCGTCCGGGTCGAGCGGCACAGGGCGGTCGTCGTCGGGAACCAGCTCGTCGTCATCGTCGTCGGCGACGGGGAGGTCGTCTTCGTCGCGGACGTTCGGCGCAGGCTCGTAGTCGCCTTCCTGCTCCTCGCGGAAAGCGTCGAGGTCGTCGTCGCCGGGGCGCGTGTCGCTCTCGCTCATGCACCGAGGGTACCTCTCGCGCCGCCGGTGGTCGAGGGCAGATCGACGGGCGCCGCGCGTTCAGTCGAGCTCGAAGACGAAGGACGGCCCCCGCTCGTCGTGCAGGATGCGCGCGCTCCCCGCGAACCCGGAGAAGTCGCCCGTCCCTGTGCCAGGCACGATGTAGCCGAACGCCGAAGGATCGCCAGGGTGCTGCAGCGCGCCGTGGTGCACCGTGAACGACCCTGTGCGCCCGTCCGGCAGCGTTCCTGTCACCCGCTCGGCGGCGAGGTAGCCTCGGCTCTCCTCCGTGCCGGACGACACGAAGTGCGCCACCGACTCGCCGACCAGGCCATCCGTGTACGTCTTGCGCATGGTGATGCCGCCGACCCAGTCTCCGTCGATGCCTGGCAGGTCGGCCGGGTCCCATCCTGTGACGTCGAATCGGGCGGTGATCGTCTCGCGTTCGCTCATCTCTTCACGATAGACAGCGCTGCCGTCCTGGTCTGGAAATTTCGCGACAGAGCGAAACTGCACTAGACAGGGGGAATGCCCCAGCACTCTCAGGTGGAAATCGAACGGAAGTACGACGTCGACGAGAACACGGAGCCCCCGTTCCTGGTCGGCGTCGGCGCCGTGGCGACGGGGTCGAAGCCGGAGACGGCCGAACTCGTCGCCACGTACTTCGACACGGCCGACCTCGCTCTCGCGCACGCGAAGGTCGCCGTGCGCGTCCGCCGTGGAGGCGCAGACGAGGGCTGGCACGTCAAGCTGCCTGCGGAAGAGGGCCGCACGGAGCTGCACTGGGCGCTGACCGACGGCGACGATGTGCCGGCCGAGCTGATCGCATCCATCGGCCAGGTGGCTCCGGATGCACGGGTCGGCGACGCCCGGCTCGTCCCGATCGCGCGGGTGACCAACACCCGCACGACGGTGGTGCTGCAGGACGCGGCCGGGTTCGACCTCGCGGAATTCTGCGACGACCACGTGACAAGCGAGAACCTGCGCACCGGCGGAACGCAGACCTGGCGGGAGTGGGAGGTGGAGCTGCTGAGCGGCGCCCCCGACACGCGCTCCGGCCGCACGGCGCTGCTCGACGAGATCGAGGAGCGGGTGCTCGCGGCTGGCGCCGTGGTGTCGGCCAGCTCGTCCAAGCTGCAGCGCACCCTCGGGCTCTAGCCGCCCGCGCGCGTTGCGCACCGCTCGCACACGCCGATGCTGCCGTGCCGGGCGTTTTTGTGCTGACGACCGGCGTCAGGCATGATTCACAGGTAGCGAATATCACCCAGGGAGCAGCATTTTGAAGATCGGCATCCTCACCAGTGGCGGCGACTGTCCAGGACTGAACGCGGTCATCCGCGGCGCCGTCCTGAAAGGCGACCGCGCCCAGGGCACGGAGTTCGCCGGATTCCGCTACGGCTGGCGCGGCGTCGTCAACGGCGACATCATGCCGCTCGACCGCCACAGCGTGCGCGGACTCTCCCGTCAGGGCGGCACGATCCTCGGTTCCAGCCGCACCAATCCGTTCGAGGGCGACAACGGCGGCCCGGAGAACATCCAGCGCATGATGGACGAGAACGGCATCGACGCGATCATCGCCATCGGAGGCGAGGGCACGCTCACCGCGGCCCGCCGCCTGACCGACGCCGGACTCAAGATCGTCGGCGTTCCGAAGACCATCGACAACGACCTCGCCGCCACCGACTACTCGTTCGGTTTCGACACCGCCGTCGAGATCGCCACGGAGGCCATCGACCGCCTCCGCACCACGGCCGAATCGCACCAGCGCTGCATGGTGGTCGAGGTCATGGGCCGCCACGTCGGCTGGATCGCGCTGCACTCCGGCATGGCAGGGGGAGCGCACGCCATCCTCATCCCCGAGCAGCCGCAGTCGATCGAGCAGATCGTGGAGTGGGTCGAGTCGGTCCGCGACCGCGGAAGGGCGCCGGTCATCGTCGTCTCCGAGGGCTTCCACCTCGACACGATGGAGGAGGCGCACTCCCACAAGGGTTTGGATGCGTTCAACCGTCCGCGCCTCGGCGGAATCGGCGAGATGCTCGCCCCCATGATCGAGGAGCGCACCGGCATCGAGTCGCGAGCGACGGTGCTCGGCCACATGCAGCGCGGCGGCGTGCCGAGCGCGTACGACAGGGTGCTCGCCACGCGCCTCGGCATGGCGGCGGTCGACGCCGTCTACGAGGGACGCTGGGGCTCGATGGTGTCGCTGCGCGGCACGGACGTCGTCAACGTGTCGATCGCGGACGCCACGGGCGGTCTCAAGACGGTTCCGCAGGCGCGCTACGACGAGGCGGCGCTGCTCTTCGGCTGAGTTCGGGGCGCACCCCTGGCGGTCGCGGCAGCCGGAACTAGACTCCTCGTCACAGACGTAAGGAGTTCGTGTGCCCAGGTCCGTTCGATTCGACGAGTTCGGTTCCCGCGAAGTGCTCCACCTGGTCGAGACGGCGCGGCCGTGGCCGGGCGCTGGACAGCTCGTCGTGCGGGTGATGGCAGCCGGCCTCAACGCCATCGACGCCAAGGCGTTCCGGGATGAGCGGGTGGCGGCGCGCTTCGGCGTCACCGCGCCGAGCGGGCTCGGCCAGGACTTCGCCGGTTTCGTCGAAGAGGTGGGAGACGGCGTCACCGGCTTCACGGTCGGAGAGGCGGTGTTCGGGAGCGTGCCGTTCGCGACGTTCGCCGACTTCGTGGTGGTCCACGCCGACGGCGCCGTGCTGCACAAGCCGGACCCGCTCACCTTCGAGGTGGCCGGGTCGCTGGCGACGGTGGGCCGGACGGCGATGGCGACCACCGCATCCCTCAGGTTGCGCGAGCACGACACCGTGCTCGTGAGCGCGGTCGCAGGAGGAGTCGGCGTGCTGGCCGCCCAGCTCGCCGTGCGCGCCGGCGCGACGGTGATCGGGACGGCGAGCGAGGTGCACCACGACTACCTCGAGGGGCTGGGCGTCGTGCCGGTGACATACGGCGACGGCCTGGCCGACCGCATCAGGGACGTGCTGGACGGCGACAGGATCACCGCCGTGCTCGACAATCACGGTGCGGAGACGATCGAGGCGGCCCTGGAGCTCGGCGTGCCCGTCGACCGCATCAACACGATCGCCGCGTTCGGTCCCGCCGCCCACGGTGCGCGAACGGTCGGCGGCTCGGCGGCGGGGAACGCCGAGCTCGCAGAGATCGCGGCCATGCTCGCCGAGGACGAATGCCTGCTGCCGATCGACTCGATCTTCCCGATCGAGCGCGTCGCCGAGGCGTTCGCCAGGCTCGAGGCAGGGCACGTGCGCGGGAAGATCGTGCTGGTCACCGACTGACGGCCGATGTGGGCCGCACCCGGTGGATGCGCTCGCCAGCACCCTGGGAATCGCGGGGAAGGACGCCTAGACTCGCGGACATGGTCTTCCCGCTGAGCGTCAGGAGCATCCGATGATCGCCGACGACACCGCACGCCTTCTCCGTGCAGCAGGGCTCCGCTGGCGGCCCCAGTCAGGGGACACCTTCGCGATCGACCGCGAGGAGCTGGCAGGCGACCGGTTCACCGTGAGCGACATGACCATCGAACCGCACGAGTTTGACACCGGCACCATACTCGGCTTCAACGGCACCACCGAGTGGGCGCTCGACTCGCTGGCCGTGGAGGACGCGCTCTGGATCCCGCGCGAGGACCAGCTGCGCGAGCTGCTCGGCGGCGCCTTCCGGCATCTCGCGCGCACCGACGACGGCTACCGGGTGACCATCCTGCTCGGCGGAGACGAGCGGCAGTTCGAGGACGAGGATGCGGCCACGGCGTACGCGCAGGCGCTGCTGTCGTTGATCGGCGCGTCGGTCTCCTAGCGAGGCCAGCGCGCGGCTCAGGGCGGCTGGCGCGGCTCAGACGCGGCTCAGGCGAAGATCGACGCGTCCAGCTCCGCCACGCTGCGCACCCCGGCGAGCCCCAGCGTGTTGTCGAGCTCCGCGATCGTATTCCTCAGCAGCTCGCGCACTCCGGCCTCTCCCGCGATGGCGAGAGCGTACACGTACGGCCGCCCGATGGCGACGGCGCGGGCGCCGAGCGCGAGCGCGACCACGGCGTCGGCTCCGCTGCGCACGCCGCTGTCGAACAGCACGGGGATGCGGCCGGCCACCGCCTCGACGACACGGGGGAGCGCATCCAGAGCCGGCTGCTCGTTGTCGAGCTGACGTCCGCCGTGCGTCGACACCTGCACGGCGTCCATGCCTGCGTCGACGGCGCGGGAGGCGTCATCGGGATGCAGGATGCCCTTGAGCACGATCGGCAGGGTCGTGCGCTCGCGCAGGAACGCCAGGTCGGCCCAGGTCAGGGCCGGGTTCGCGAAGACCTCAAGGAACGTCTCGATGGCGGCGAGCGGCTCGGGCGAGCGCAGATTGTCGCGCAGCCGGCCGGGGTGGTGCCGCAGGATGCTCGCGAACGAGGCGACGGTGGCGGGAGTCAGCGGCGTGCGCGCGCGTGGACCGCTCGCGGCGATGCGCTCGCGCACCAGGCGTCGGAACACCGGATCGCTCGTGTATTGCGCGATGCCCCTGCCGCGGCTGAACGGCAGGTAGCCGAGGTCGAGGTCCCGCGGCCGCCAGCCGAGAACGTGGGTGTCCAGCGTGACCACGATCGCCTCGCAGCCGGACGCCTCCGCCCGGGAGACCAGGCTCTCGACCAGCTCGTCCGACGAGCTCCAGTAGAGCTGGAACCAGCGGCTCGCGCCGGGGGACACCGCGTCCATCGCGGAGGCGACCTGCTCCATCGGCGTCGATGCCTGGTTGGAGAGCACGGCGGGGGATGCCGAGCGCTGCTGCGGCTCGTGCTGCTCCCGCGTCCGCCGATGGATGCGCGAGATCGAGCACTCCGATCGGCGCGAGCAGCAGCGGGGTCGGCCTCTGCGTGCCGAACAGCTCGATGCCGAGGTCGCGCGACGAGACGTCGCGGAGCACGCGCGGCACGATCCGGTGATCGCCGAACGCCGCGGTGTCCGCCAGGTCGGTGCGCTCCAGCCCAGCAGAGCCCGCGACGTACGCGAACGCCGCCCTGGACATGCGGCGCTCCGCCGCCCGCTCGAGCGCGGGGAAACCGACAGCGATGCGCGGGGTGCGGCCGGAGACGCCCGCCCGGTAGATGGCGGACTGGGCATCGCGGCCGACGCTGGATGGCATGGCAACATTCTGCACCGTGGCCGAGAGTCGGCGGGGCCGAGAGCAGTCGTGGCGGAGAGTCGGCGAGGCGGCGGGTCGGCTGGTCGGCGTGCCGTCAGCGGCCGGTCTGTGCTGCCCGCGCGGTTCAGCGGCCGCGGCGCGGCTTGCGCGAACGCGCGACGGGGCGCTTGCCCTGCTTCGCGCCTGGGCGGTTCTGGCTCTTCGTCGCGCGCGGGGCCTTCTTGGCGTCCTGCTTGGCGGCGTCCGCCTGCGCGGCGGCGACGTCGGGGTTCCGGGAGCTGTGGGCGGTGCGGCCGCGGACGATGCCGATGAACTCGTCGACCAGCTCGTGCTGTGCATCCCGTGGCCAGGCGAGGCCGACCCTGCTGGGCTCCGCGTCCTCCAGCGTCATCGCCACCACGTCTTTGCGACGCAGCGCCTTCGCCACCGACTGTGGCACGACGGCGATGCCGTCGCCCGCCGCGATGCTGCGGAACATCGCCTCCGACGGCACGCCGTCGATGCGCGGCTGGTCGTCGAGGTCGGCCAGGTGCAGCTTCTTCTCCAGGGTGAGCAGGTGCTCGTGGTGCATCGCGACCACGATGTCCTCCGCGTACAGCGGGATCAGGTGCAGGCCGTCCGTGTCGACGGGCTCGCGCACGAACGCCATGTCAGCGCCGCCCGTCTCGATGGCGTCGCGCTGCTCCGCGTCTGCCACGCGGGTCACGACGAGCTGCACCTCCGGGTGCCGCTGCTCGAAGACGCGGGTCCATTTGCCGACGGTCACGCCGAGGGGGAAGACGATCGTGAACGTAGACGGCATCCTCCGAGGGTAGCGAACGGATACCCTTGAAACCATGAGCGCCCAGAAGAAGCCCCAGACGATGAAGGCGGCGACCGCCGCGAAGAAGCTGGGGATCTACCTCCCGGCCGCCCCAGCAGAGTTCCAGGACGGCGAGATCAGCCGCACCGAGTTCGACGAGCTCGCCGCCAACCCGCCGGAGTGGCTGGCGACGCTGCGTGCGGATGGACCGCATCCACGGGATGTTGTCGCCCACAAGCTCGGCGTCTCCAACTCCGGTCTCGCCCGCGGCGGCGTCACGGAGGCGCTCACCACCGCCCAGATCAAGGCGCTCCTGGAGGAGCCTCCTGCGTGGCTCGTCACAGAGCGCGCTACGCAGGCCGCCGTGCACGCGGAGAACGCGCGCGTCAAGGCCCGCAACGCCGAGCGCGCGGCGCGCACCGACTGAGCGCAGCTCTCAGTTCGAGCCGGATGCGTCGCCCCCGGCGCCGCCGCTCGCTTCACCGGAGCGCGCGGCCCTGCTTCCAGCACCGGAGCGAGCCGCCGCCCTGCCGATGACCTCCGGTCCCGTGACGAGGGCGCGGCGCCACGGCGCGACGCCGTCGATCTCGATCTGCAGGGAGAAGCTCAGCACGGTCCTGATGAGGACGATCAGCGCGAGCACCAGGGCGTCGGTGAGGGACGGCGTCGACGTGACCGTCCTGACCAGGTCGGCGGCCACCAGGACCTCCAGGCCGAGCAGGATCACGCCGCCGAAGCTCTGCCTGAGCGTCGTGAAGGCGGTCGCGCCGCTGCGCGACACCACCCAGGCGCGGATCGCGATGCCGACGGCGACGACGAACCCGATGGCCATCGCGCTGACGCCGACCACCTCGAAGGCGATGGCGATGGTCTCGAAGAAGGCGTGACCTGACATGTCAGGACACGTGGACGGCTGGTCGGCGCTTGACGTCGCGCTCCGCCTCGCGGAGCACCTCGCGGGTGACGGGCGCGACCTCGCCGACGCCGGTGATGAGGAAGCGGAACATGTTGGAGATGGGGTTGCCCTCCGTCCACTCGAAATAGATCGTTGGCACGATCCCTGTCACGTCGCGGATCTCCAGCAGCACGGCCGCGATCGTGTTCGGCACGTTTCCCGCCTTCACCTGCAGCACCCGGTAGCCGTGCTTGACCACGCCGTGCACCACCAGGTCCTCCTCGAAGTCGGAGGAGTCGGAGCGGTAGACCTCGATGAAGATGGTGCGCGAGCGCTGCGGGATGTGGCTGAACTTGCGCTCGTCCTTGTTCTTCTGCTCGTACTCCGTGTTGGTGTCGACGTCCGGTTCGTGCGAGATGATGCGGATCTCGCCCTCCTCCGCGTCTTCGAGCACGAAGTCGAGCGCTGTCACGTCGAGCGTCACGCTCGTCGCCCTGAGCTGGAACGAGCGGCCGATGCGGGACACGATCGAGATGGTGAGGATACCGATGATGAACAGGCTTGCGATGCGCAGGCCGTCCGGCCGCTCGAAGATGTTGGCGATGGTCGTGTAGACGAAGATCGCGGTGATGATCGCGAACGCGATCGTCCGTTTCCGCTGCTTCTTCCTGAGCGCCGACAGCGTGACGGCGAGGGAGGCGGAGGTGATCAGCACGAGCACGCCTGTCGCGTATGCGCCGCCCTGCGCATCCACGCCGGCCTGGAAGACGAGCGTGATGATGAACGCGATGAGCGTGAACACCAGCACCAGCGGCCGCACGGCGCGCGCCCACTGCGGCGCCATGCCGTAGCGCGGCAGGTAGCGCGGCACCAGGTTGAGGAGGCCGGCCATCGCCGACGCCCCGGCGAACCACAGGATGAGGATGGTGCTGAGGTCGTAGACGGAGCCGAAGACGCTGCCCAGGTATTCGTGCGCCAGGTAGGCGAGCGCGCGCCCGTTAGCCTGGCCGCCGGACTGGAACTCCTTCTGCGGGATCAGCAGCGTGGTGGTGAAGCTCGACGTGATCAGGAAGCAGCTCATGATGATGGCCGCCGTGGTCAGCAGGCGACCGGCGCCCCGGATGCGCCCCTGCGGGTGCTCGGGGTCGTCGTCCGGCTTGCCCTTGATCTGCGGCATCACGGCGACCCCGGTCTCGAAGCCGGACAGGCCGAGGGCGAGCCGGGGGAAGACGAGCAGCGCGATGGCGATGACCATCAGCGGATCGCCGTGCTGCGTGTTCAGCGCCTGCCACCAGTCGTCGATGGCGCTGACGTGCTGGAACACCTCGACGATGGAGGTGCCGACCACGATCACGTTCAGGGCGAGATACACCGCGACCAGCACGACGGCGATGCCGATGGCCTCCTTGAAGCCTTTCAGGAACACCGCACCGAGCAGGGCGAGCAGGAACAGCGTGATGCCGACCTGGTTGCCGTGGAACCACGACGGCGTGAACGGGTTCTCGATCGCGTGCGCCGTGGCGTCGGCCGCCGAGAGGGTGATCGTGATCATGAAGTCGGTGGCGGCGAAGCCGAGCAGCACGAGCACGAAGAGCTTGCCTGCCCACCAGGGCAGCAGCCGCTCGAGCATCGCGATCGAGCCTGACCCCTTGAAGCTCTCACGCGCGACCCTGCGATACACCGGCAGCGCACCGAGCAGGGTGAGGGCGACGAGCACGAGGGTCGCGAACGGCGAGACCACGCCGGCGGCGAGGGCGGCGATGGCGGGCTGGTAGCCGAGGGTGGAGAAGTAGTCGACGCCGGTGAGGCACATGACCTGCCACCAGGAGTGCTGCCGTTCCGGCTTCCTGCCGTGCGGCCCCTGGTGCGTCCCGCGCTCGTCGACCAGGCCGGAGAGCAGCCAGTGCCGGAACGCCCCGCCGCTCGACCGGGGCTGGGGCTCGTGCGCCTGCCCGGGAGCTGGGGCGGGGCTGGTCGGCGTCTGCTCCGCAGAAGTGCTGGACATCGAGTTCCTTCGTTCTCGCGCAGAACGTCGCGCAACTGAATTGTACGCATCAGGAGATCGCGCCACCGCGCGCGAATGACGCCGAATCAGCGGGTTTCGCCGATCGTTACCAAGCCGAGGTGCGGTAGTCCTTGAGGAACACTCCGTAGAGGTCTTCTCCGGCCTCTCCGCGCACGATCGGGTCGTACACGCGGGCCGCTCCGTCGACGAGGTCGAGCGGGGCGTGGAAGCCCTCCTCCGCCAGGCGCACCTTGGTGTAGTGCGGTCGCTCGTCGGTGATCCAGCCGGTGTCGACGGCCGTCATCAGGATGCGGTCGGTCTCGAACATCTCGCCTGCGCTGGTGCGGGTGAGCATGTTGAGCGCCGCCTTCGCCATGTTGGTGTGCGGGTGGCCTGGGCCCTTGTACCTGCGGCCGAAAACGCCCTCCATCGCGGAGACGTTGACGATGTACGCGCGTCCCGTGCCTGTTTCCGTGCCGGTCGCTGCCGCCATGGATGCGCGCAGCCTGCTGATCAGCAGGAACGGCGCCGTGGTGTTGCAGAGCTGCACCTCGAGCATCTCCAGCGGGTCCACATCCTGGACCGCCTGCGTCCAGCTGTTGACGGTGTGCACGTCCGGCACCAGACCGCCCGCGTCGATCGCGCTGCCGTCGGCGTGCTTGGCGAGCGACGACGAGCCTGGCGCCATCGCGAGCGCTGCGAGTTCGTCCGCGGTCAGCGCCGACGGGCCGGCGAGCTCGGCGACCGTGCCCGCGACGTGCGCGGCCGACAGCAGGGGATGCGCGGCGACGGACGCCTCGAGCGCGTGCGGGTGCGGGTCCGCCGTGTGACCGAACGTCTCCATCTCCGGCAGCGGGCCGTCCGGCAGCGGCTGCGTCTCCGCCTCGGCGAGGAGAGAGTACGCGCCGGCCGAACGGCGGACGGTCTGCGCCGCGTTGTTGATGAGGATGTCGAGCGGGCCGTGCGCGGCAACGGAGTCTGCCAGCGCGATCACCTGGGCGGGGTCGCGCAGGTCGATGCCGACGACGCGGAGGCGGTGCAGCCACTCTCCGGAGTCCGGAAGCTGGGAGAACCGGCGGACTGCATCCCTGGGGAACCGGGTGGTGATGGTGAGGTGCGCGCCGTCGCGCAGCAGGCGCAGCGCGATGTGCATCCCGATCTTGGCGCGGCCCCCGGTGAGGAGGGCGCGCTTGCCGGTGAGGTCGGTGCGGGCATTGCGCTTGGCGTGGCTGATGGCAGCGCAGTCCGGGCAGAGCTGGTGGTAGAAGGCGTCGACCAGCGTGTAGTGCTGTTTGCAGATGTAGCAGGCGCGCGACTTCAGCAGGGTGCCTGCGCTCGCACCCTCCGCACTGGTGGAGAGGTCGAGCCCGCGGGTCTCGTCGTCGATGCGGTCCGGTGCTCCGGTGGCGGTGGCGGCGACGACGGCCTTGTCCGCCTCTGCGACGGCGCGGCGGATCTCCTTGCGCCTGGCCTGCTTGACGGCCTTGAACATGTGCGCGGTCGCGCGGCGGACGGTGATGAAGTCCGGGTGCTCCTCGTCGAGCTCGTGCAGGTTCTCGAGCACGCGCAGGGCCGCGGCGAGGTCGGCGGGGTCGACGCGCGGCGCGTCGGGGGAATCGAGCGGGGAGGAGTCGGGGAGCACCGGAGAATTCTACGCGGTGGCGCCTGGACGCACTTCCAGCCAGCTCAGCCCGCGCAGGTCGATGCACACCCGCTCGCGCTCTTCGACGGCCACGAGGAGCACATCCCCGCACACCGAGCAGCGGACCACCAGCCCGTGATCGTTCGGGTACACCCGCGCGACGGCGACGACGGCCTCGTCTCCGCAGCTCGCACACCGCCCGACCGCACTGGTGATGTCGACGGCGAACACCTCGGAGAGGAGTCCGGCCGCCGCGTTTCCGTCGAGGTAGTCCTGGTCGGTCATGACGCGCCTCCGATTCCGCCATAGCGCTCCGTCTTGATGCGGGAGGGGTCGTGCCCGGCGTCGACCAACCAGCCGGACACGGTCTCGACGAACGCGGTCGCTCCGCAGAGGAAGAATGTGGGGGACGCGCTCGCCGGCAGCGCTGCGGACGCCAGGACCGCCGCCGTGAGGCGTCCGGCCGGCACCGGCCAGTCGGCGGGGGCGGTGCGGGTGTAGACGTATTCGACGGAGAGCGGGGCCGCCGCATCCCGCGCAAGCGCCGCGAGTTCGTCGCGGTAGTAGACCGACTCAGGCGACCGCACAGAGTAGAGCAGCCGGAACGGCGCTGCGCTCGCCGCGGCCGAGTGGGCGCGCGCCATCGACATCAGCGGCACCACACCGGACCCGCCGGCGATGAGCTGGACGGGCGTCAGGTCGCCGGGTCGCCAGACGAACCAGCCGCCGACGGGGCCGCGCACCTCCACCTGGTCGCCGACCATCACGCCGCGCACGAGGTAGGGGGAGACCTCGCCGTCCGCCAGCTCCTCGACCGTCAGCTCCAGTTCGTCGCCAGGCAGCGCAGACGCGATCGAGTACGACCGCACGGCCTGGTAGCCGTCGGGGGCGGTGAGCCGGACATCCACGTGCTGTCCGGCCAGATGTCCGCTGAGGCCGGGGATGCGCAGCCGGAGCGTGCGCGCGGTCGGCGTCTCGAAGCGGGCGGCGATCACGTCCGCGACGCGCCAGGCCGTGCTCACCAGTAGCGCTCTTCCTTCCAGGGATCCCCGTACATGTTGTAGCCGTTGCTCTCCCAGAAGCCCGGCTGGTCCTGCGGAAGCATCTGCAGGCCGTTGACCCATTTCGCGCTCTTCCAGAAGTACAGGTGCGGCACGAGCAGCCGCGCGGGTCCTCCGTGCTCTGGTGCGAGGTCGGCTCCGTCGAAGGTGTGCGCGATCCAGGCCTTGCCGTCGAGCAGGTCGGCGAGCGGGACGTTGGTGGTGTACCCGCCGTATGAGTGCGCCATCGTGTACTCGTACTCGGTGTCGACGCCGTCGAACAGCGTGTCGATGGCGACACCCCGCCACGAGGTGCCGAGCTTGGACCAGCTGGTGACGCAGTGGATGTCCTGGGTCACGTCCTCCTGCGGGAGGGCGAGGAACTCGTCCCAGCTCCAGCGGTGCACCTGTCCCTTCTCCGTGGTGATCGTGAAGGCCCACTCGTCGTGCGTGATGCGCGGAGTGGGGCCGGCGGAGAGCACAGGGAAGCCCTCTGTGAGGTATTGGCCTGGCGGAAGTCGGGTGTCCTCGGTACGGCGGCGGCCGAGGAATCCGGAGGAGATGATTCCCATGCGCGCAGCTTATTCCCCAGCGGGCGGCGCGGTCTATGGTGATGGAATGACCGTCGTGAATCTCGGCACCCCGCGGAGCGCCGCTCTGCGGGACGCTGCGCGACGGGAGACTGCGCCGCGGAGCGCGCCGAGCCTCGACGGACGCCCCGCCGTCCCCGGCCTGATCGACCGGTTCGGCAGGGTCGCCCGCGACCTGCGAGTGTCCGTCACAGAGAAGTGCTCGCTGCGCTGCACGTACTGCATGCCGGAGGACGGGTTGCCGAGCATCCCGCGCGAGGAGCTGCTGACCGCCGCCGAGATCGCCAGGCTGGTGCGCATCGCCGCGCGCGACCTGGGGATCACCGAGGTGCGGTTCACCGGGGGAGAACCGCTGATGCGCGCCGACCTCGCCGAGATCGTCGGGCTGTCCGCGGAGGCGGCGCCAGGGGTGGACCTCTCGATCACGACCAACGGGATCGGGCTGGACCACCGCATCCGGAGCCTGGTGGATGCGGGCCTCACCAGGGTGAACGTCTCGCTCGACACGGTCGACCGCGAGCACTTCGCCCGCCTGACCAGGCGCGACAGGCTCCCCGCGGTCATGGCTGGCATCCGCGCCGCCCACGACGCAGGGCTCACCCCGCTGAAGCTCAACGCGGTGCTGATGCGCGAAACGCTCGCCGGAGCGCCCGCCCTGCTCGCCTGGGCGATCGAGAACGGCTGCCGCCTGCGTTTCATCGAGCAGATGCCGCTCGACGCCGACCACACCTGGATGCGCGACAACATGGTGCCTGCCGCCGAACTCCTGGACGTGCTCGGCACCGGCTTCACGCTCACGGAGGCGGGGAGGGACGACCCGTCCGCCCCAGCGGAGGAGTGGCTGGTCGACGGCGGACCGGCGACGGTCGGGATCATCGC
This sequence comes from Leifsonia sp. Root227, assembly GCF_001428745.1. GTDB lineage: Bacteria > Actinomycetota > Actinomycetes > Actinomycetales > Microbacteriaceae > Leifsonia. The sequence goes on from NZ_LMIO01000002.1 coordinate 252,209, forward strand.
GTCGGTGACCCGCTCGTTCTGCGCCGCGTGCGACCGCACCAGGATCACGGCGGAAGGGACGGTGCGCTCCTGCCTCTTCGGCGACGACGAGACCGACCTGCGCGGTCTGCTCCGCGGCGGGGCGGACGACGCGGAGATCGCGCGCTGGTGGCGCGGGGCGATGTGGGGCAAGCAGGCAGGGCACGGAATCGACGCGGCCGGGTTCGTCCCTCCGCGCAGGAGCATGGGGGCGATCGGTGGCTGACAGTGCGGACGGGGCTGCGGCGACGGTGCTCGTGCGGTACTTCGCCGCGGCGGAGGAGGCGGCGGGGCGGCAGGAGGAGCGCATCCAGCTGGCGGACGCGACCCTCGGCGCACTGCGCGCCGAACTGCTCGCGCGCTACGGGGCGCCGATGGAGCTGGTGCTGCGGTCCGGGTCGTTCCTGGTGGATGCGGTCGTGTCCCGCGACCCTGAGCGACGGGTGACGGGGACCGTGGATGTGCTTCCGCCGTTCGCGGGCGGCTGACCCCGCATCCGCTAGGTTGGGGGCACAGGTGGGGCTGAGCAGGGGAGGCGCGCGATGAGTACACAAGCTGAGACAGGCACGCTGATGAGCGAGTTCGAGGCGATGCGGCGGCGGGGTCGCCGGGTGGCGCTGCTGGTGGTCGCGGCGGTCGTCGCCGGTGTCGGCGCGTGGCTGACAGGGCCGATCGGCGTCGTGATGATCGGGCTCGGGAGCGCAGCAGGCTGGGCGCTTGCCGCACTCGGACTGGTGCTGCTGGCCGCGATGGTCGTGGCGATCATCGCCGCTGCCCGTTCGCGGCTCGCTCCGGAGAGCCGTCCAGGAAAGGCCAACGCCCGCTTCGACGAGCCGGTGCCCTCCCGCAATCCCAACGGCGGCCACGGCATGATCGGCTCCGGCATCGGCGGTCACTGACCCGGCACCCGGCCGGGGGGACGGCCGGACGGGGTCAGGCGGGGTAGACGCGGAGGTCGTCGGGGGAGACGGCGAGGGTGACGGGCGTGCCGGGGGCGAGCGCCAGGTCGGCGACGATCGACGGCGCGACCAGCGCGGGGAGAGCGTCGGTGCGCACCAGGACGAGGTCGGCGCGCGGCTCGAGACCGGTCACCACCGCGGAGATCAGGTTGGCCGTCGCCGTGCCCGGTTCCGCGGCGAGCACGCGCACGCTCGACGGGCGAACGGCCGCCGCGACCCGGTCGCCGGGAGCAGCGGCCTCCACGACGGTCGCCGCGAGGGAGAGGCCGTCGTCGGTGACGATCCCGGATGCGGTGCGCCGCCCCGTCAGCAGCGTCACCCCTGTCAGCTCGGCGGTGAACGCCCTGCGCGGCCGGTCGAGGACGTCGCGGACGGGGCCGTCGTCGACGATGCGGCCGTCGTGCAGCACGATCACGCGATCGGCGAGCAGGTAGGCGTCGAGCGCGTCGTGGCTGACGATGACAGCGGTGCGGCCGTCGAGGGCCCGCGCGAGCGTCTGCCGCACGTCGCCGGTCACCGCGACGTCGAGCGCGGAGAGCGGTTCGTCGAGCAGCAGCAGCCGCGGCTCCGCTGCCAGCGCACGGGCGACGGCCACGCGCTGCGCCTGGCCGCCGGAGAGTTCGTCAGGGCGGCGCGCGGCGAACCCGTCGACGCCGACCCTGCGCAGCCACCCGTCCGCGACAGAGCGGGCATCCGCACGGGATGCGCGTGCTGCCCGCGGACCGAACTCCACGTTCTGCCGAACGGTCAGATGCGGGAACAGCAAGGGCTCCTGCGCGAGCAGCGCGACCCCGCGGCGGTGCGGAGGAGTCCAGGAGCCAGGCAGGTCGAACAGCACGTCGTCGCCGAGCGTCGCCCGGCCGGTGTCCGGGCGGATCAGCCCGGCGAGCATCCCGAGCAGGGTGGACTTGCCTGCGCCGTTCGGGCCGAGCACGGCGACGGTCTCCCCGTCTGCGACGGAGAGGTCGACGTCGACGCCGCGCTCAGCGAGCGTCGCGCGCAGCTGGACGGCCGCCCCGCTCATCGGGCGACCTTCAGACGGCTGCGGGCCGGCTCGCCCGCTCCGTGAGCGACGGCGACCACGATCACGGCGACCACGATCAGCACCAGGGACAGGGCGACCGCCGCGTCCGGGTCCGTCTCGCGCTGGAGGTAGATCTCCAGCGGCAGTGTGCGCGTGACGCCCTGGAGGCTCCCTGCGAAGGTGAGGGTGGCGCCGAACTCGCCGAGCGCCCGCGCGAACGACAGGATCGCGCCGGAGACCAGCGCAGGCAGCACCAGCGGCAAAGTCACCCGGAACAGCACGGTCGCCGGCCGGGCGCCGAGGGTGGCGGCGACGGCCTCGAAACGCGTCCCAGCCGTGCGGAGCGCGCCCTCGAGGCTCAGCACGAGGAACGGGAGGGCGACGAACGTCTGCGCGAGGATCACCGCCGTGGTCGAGAACGCCACGTCGAGCACTCCGCCGAGCAGACCGCGCCTGCCGAACAGGAAGAGCAGTGCCAGGCCGCCGACCACCGGAGGCAGCACCAGCGGGAGCAGCACGATGGCGCGCACCACCCGTTGGCCGGGGAACGGCACGCGCGCGAGCACCGTCGCCATCGGCACGCCGAGCAGCACGCACAGCGCCGTGGCGGCGACGGAGGTGCGCAGGCTCAGCCAGAGCGCGTCCAGCGACGACGGCGATGTGATCAGCGGGAGGAAGTCGGCCCAGTCGACCCTGACCAGCATCGCCACCAGCGGCAGCAGCACGAACAGGCCGCCGACGACCGCGATCACGACGACCCAGGTCGGCACGTCCAGCCGACGCGGAGACGATCCCACGGTCTACGGCGCTCCGAAGCCGGCGGTCTTCAGGACCGCGCGGCCCTTCTCACCGGTGACGAAGTCGACGAACGCCGCGGCCCCGGGGGGATTGGCCGCTGCCTTCAGAGCAACGATCGGATAGGTGTTGACGGTCGACGCAGCCTCCGGGAACGGCACAGAGTCGACCTTGCTTCCCGCGCCCTTGACGTCGGTGACGTAGACGATGCCGGCGTCGGCCTCGCCGGACTCGACCTTGCCGAGCACATCGGTCACCGACGACTCCTGGCTCACCGGCGTCAGGGTCACGCCGCTCGACGCCTCCACCTTCGCGGTGGCTGCACCGCACGGCACCTGCGGGGCGCAGACGACGGTCTTCACCCCCGGCTTCGCCAGGTCGGAGAACGCGGTGATCTTCGCGGGGTTGCCGGGAGGCACGGCGATGGCCAGGACATTGGTGGCGAAGTCGACAGGCTCGCCGTCGGCCAGCTTCGCGGTGGTGACCTTGGCCATGTTGGCCCCGTCGGCCGACGCGAACACGTCGGCGGGCGCTCCCTCGGTGATCTGCGAGACCAGATCGGACGATCCGGCGAAGCTGAACGTCACCTTCGCCCCCGGGTGCTCTGCCTCGAACGCCTTCCCCAGGTCGGTGAAGGTGGCCGTGAGCGAGGCTGCGGCGAACACGGTGACCGTCCCTGAGACGGCATCCGCCGACGGCGACCCCGTGGATGCGCTGGAGGCGGGGGCGGAGGAGGCCGCGCATCCGGTGAGGGCGAGAGCTGCTACGGCGATGACGGCTGCTGCGACGATCCGCTTGCGCACGGTCAGTCCTTTCCGATGGGGGTCTCGACGATGACGGTGGTGGCTTTGACGACCGCGACGGCCACGGAGCCGAGTTCGAGCCCGAGCTCCCGCACGGCCTCGCTGCTCATCAGCGACACCACCCTGTGCGGGCCGCACTGCAGCTCCACCTGCGCCATGACGGTGTCGACGACGATGCTGGTGACCAGGCCGACGAAGCGGTTGCGTGCCGATCGCGCCACACCCGCCGGATCGGTGGGGAGCACGGCGTTCTGTTTGGCGAGCTGGGCGAGCTCGTAGCCGTCGACCACGGTGCGACCTGCGTCGTCCTTCGCGCTGCCGAGCAGTCCGGCGTCGATCCAGCGGCGGACCGTGTCGTCGCTCACCCCGAGGTACAGCGAAGCGTCTTTCACCCGAATCTGCGGCACAGCGCCCACCTTATCCCCGCGTCTGCGTCTCCGCAGCAATCGAGTCCGAAGTTGTTCAGCTCAATGCCCGGCGTGTCGCCTGAACAACTTCGGACTCGATTGCGTGGGAGGGGGCGGAGGGGAGGGCGAGGGGCGGCTAGAGGCCGACCCACTCGGAGACGCCGTCGGCGAAGTGCTGGCGCTTCCAGATCGGCACCTTGGTCTTGATGAGGTCGACCAGGGCGGCGCAGGCCTCGAACGCCTCCGCCCTGTGCGGTGCTGCGACGGCGGCGATGAGTGCTGGGTCGCCGATGGTCAGCGAGCCGACCCTGTGCTCTGCGGCGACCCGCAGACCGCTGCGCGTCGCGATCTCCTCGCAGCACTCGCGGAGGAATCGCTCGGCCTCCGGATGCGCCCGGTAGTCCAGCGAGACGACGCCACGGCCGCCGTCGTGGTCGCGCACGATCCCCTGGAACGACACGACGGCGCCGGACCCCGACCGCCAGACGAACTCGTCGACCGTCGAGCCGTCGAGGGGGTCGGCGCTGATGGCGGCGTACACGTCGCTCATCGGGTGTGGTCGCCCCCGCCGAGCTGGTCGAGCAGGTGCGGGAGCAGGTCGGCGAGCACGGCCAGGCCGTCGGCGACGCCGCCGCGCGAGCCGGGCAGGTTGACCACCAGCGTCCTTCCCGCGACCCCTGCCACGCCCCTGCTGATCGCGGCGAGCGGCGTGTGCTCCGCCCCGCGGGCGCGGAGTGCTTCCGCGACGCCTGGCAGGGTGCGGTCCAGCACGGCGGCCGTCGCCTCCGGGGTGCGGTCGGTGGGGGAGACGCCGGTGCCGCCCGTGGTCAGGAGGACGGCGGGGCGGGCGAGCACCGCATCCCGGATCGCGGAGGCGATGTCAGTGTCGGCGACCACGCGCACCTCCGCTGGAAGCTGCCGCTCGCCGAGCCACGCCGCGATCACCGGGCCGGTGGTGTCCTCCGCCTCGCCCGCTGCGGCCCGCGTGGAGGAGACCACGACGACGGCGGTGGATGCGGCGGGTTCCGTGGCGACCGCGGCCGTCGGTTCCGCCGCCTGCGACTCCTCCGACAGCGACTCCGCCTCCGTCTCCGCGCTCTGGCGCCGCCAGTCGCCGCGCTTGCCTCCGCTCTTCGAGACGAGCTGCACGTCCGTCAGCGTCGCCGCAGGGTCGACCGCCTTGATCATGTCGTGCAGGGTCAGCCCGGCGACAGCGACGGCCGTCAGCGCCTCCATCTCCACCCCGGTGCGCCCGTGGGTCCGGGTGGTCGCCTCGATGGCGATGACGCCGGCGTCGGCATCCAGGGAGAACACGATGTCCACGGCCGTCAGCGGCAGCGGGTGGCACAGCGGGATCAGCTCGGAGGTGCGTTTGGCCCCGCCGATGCCGGCCAGCCGCGCCGTCGCCAGCACATCTGCCTTGGGCAGGTCGTCGGCCCTGACCAGGCGCACGACGTCGGAGCGCGTCACGACGCGGCCGCTGGCCACGGCGACCCTGTCCGTCTCCTGCTTGCCTCCGACGTCGACCATCCGCGCCCTGCCTTCGCCGTCGATGTGGCTGAGTCCGCTCATAGGGTCCACACTGTCACGTCGTCGCCCTCCGCGAGGTCCACGGTGTCCGTCGGCACTTCGATCAGCACGTCGGAACGCGCCATCGCCGCCACCAGATGCGAGCTGGGGCCGGCGACCTGCTGCACCGTGCCGTCCGGCAGGCGCCTGCCGCGCAGGAACTGCCGCTTGCCTGCGACGGAGCGCACGGCCGCGGCGAGCGGCGCAGGAGACGGCGGTGCGGCGGGAAGCCCGGCGGAGGCGCGCAGCAGGTCGCGCAGGAACACCGTGAACGAGACCTGGGTGCTCACCGGGTTGCCGGGGAACGACAGCACGGGAACCCCGGAGACCACGCCGGTCGCCTGCGGCCCACCCGGCTGCATCGCCACCGTCACCACCTCGGCGCCGTGCGGCTCCAGCACCTCCCGCACCACCTCGTACGCGCCCTTCGAGATGCCGCCGGAAGTGACGACGATGTCGCTCACGCTCACCGCGTGCTGCAGGGCGCGCTCGAACTCGGCGTGGTCGTCGGTCGTCGCCGTCCGCACGGAGACGAGTGCGCCGCACTCCTCGACCAGGGCGGCGAGCGCCACCCCGTTCGCGTCGAACACCTGGCCGAACTCGGCGGTCGCGCCCGCGGCCACCAGTTCGGCGCCGGTGGTCAGGATGCCGACCCGCAGGCGGGCGCGCACCTCCACCGCCTCCGCCCCCGCCGCTGCGATGGCGGCCAGGTGGCGGGCGGCCAGCCGGGTGCCGGAATCCACCAGGGTGTCGCCGCGGCGCAGGTCGCTGCCGCGCTCGCGCACGTACTCTCCTGGGCGGCGGGAGCGGCGGATCTCGACAACGGCGCCGGAGAGGTCGTCGTCGCGGCCGAGCACCAGCTCGGTGTCCTCGACCGGCACGACGGCGTCCGCGCCGCTCGGCACAGGAGCGCCGGTCATGATGCGCACGGCGGTTCCCGGGGTGAGGACCACCGGCACCGTGTGCCCGGCAGGGATGTCCCCGCTCACTTCGAGGGCGACGGGCGTGTGCTCGATGTCGGCGGAGCGCACGGCGTATCCGTCCATCTGCGAGTTGCGGAACAGTGGCAGGTCGACGTCCGAGCGCACGGCGACGGCGGTGACCCTGCCGGACGCCTCCGCCAGCGGGACCCGCTCCGCGGCCGCAACGGCGAGCAGCGGCTCGACGAGGCGGGCGATGGTCTCTGCGTGCTCCTCGACCGTGCGCGGTGGCGTCATGTCCTTAGTATCGCGCCAGGTCGCCGTCGATGTCTCTGGCCCAGGCGTCGATGCCGCCGGCGAGCACGATCCCGGATGCGCCCGCCTCCGCCAGCTTCGCCCGTGCGGTCTCCGCGCGCACGCCGTGGTGGCAGACGATCACGAGAGGATCGTCGCCGAGCCGCGCAGCGACGCCTGCTGGGTCGGCCATCACCACCCCGAGCGGCACGAGCAGGGAGCCGGGGATCTCGGCGATGTCCGCCTCCCACGGCTCTCGCACGTCGAGCAGCGTGTGCGGTTCCCCTGCCAGCAGGCGGGCATGCAATTCGGACGGGCTGATGGTGTCTGTCACTCCGCAGAACTCCTCATAGTCGATCAGGCCGGTGATGGGGGATGCACCGGGGTCGCGCTCGTATGCCAGCTCGCGGGTGTCCCCGCGCAGGGCGTCGTGGATCAGCACGCGGCCGAGCAGCGGAACGCCGGTGCCGGTGACGAGTTTCACGGCTTCGCTCACCATGACGCTGCCGATCACGCCGCACACCGAGGGAAGCGCGCCGGCCTCCGCGCAACTCGCAACGCTGCCAGGCTCCGGCGGCACGGGGAACAGATCGCGGTAGTGCGGGCCGTGCTCCGCCCAGCTCACGCCGGCCTGACCGCCGAACTGGTGCACGGCGCCCCAGACCACCGGCAGCCCGGCGAGCACGGCAGCGTCGTTCACCAGGTAGCGGGTGGGGAAGTTGTCGCTTCCGTCGAGCACCAGATCGAACCCGGTCAGGATGCGCTCGGCGTTCTGCGCCGTCAGCCGCTCCGGGAACACGACGATCTCGGTCTCCGCGTCGAGAGCGCGGACGGTCTCCGCCGCGGAGGCCGCCTTGCCGCGGCCGACGTCGGCCGGGGTGTGAACGGTCTGCCTCGGCAGGTTGCTCGGCTCCACCCTGTCGTCGTCCACGATGCCGATGGTTCCGACGCCGGACGCGGCCAGCAGCGGGAGCACAGCGGAACCGAGCCCGCCGGCGCCGACCACGAGGATGCGGGCGTTGCGGAGACGACGCTGGGCGAGCATCCCGAATCCTGGCAGTCGCGCGGTGCGGGCGTAGCGGGCTTCGCGCTCCGGCGAGAGCTCAGGGCCGGGTGCGACGAGGGGAGGGATGCCCATGCACCCAGTATCCTCGCTCGGCGTCAGGAACCGTCACGGCGGGTCAGGCGACCGTGACCTGGATGCTGTGCAGGCCCGTCGCGCCGTTGGGCACGACGTCGGCGACCTTCGAGGTCTGGACCGTGCCGTGCGCATCGGTTGCGCGCACCGTGATGGTGTGTGTCCCCGTGGTGGCCGGCCAGGCGTACTTCCACTGGCGCCAGGTGTCCACCGAGATCGCGTCTGCGAGGGTCGCCTCCTCCCACGGGCCGCTGTCGATCCGCACGTGCACGGCGCTCACGCCGACGTGCTGCGACCAGGCGACGCCGGCCACCGCGACCGTTCCCGCGGCGACCTGACGGCCGGACGCAGGAACGTCGATGCGCGACGACAGCTTGACCGGCCCGCGCTGGGACCAGCCGCGATCCGTCCAGTACGAGGTGACCTTGTCGAACCTGGTCACGTTCAGCTCGACCACCCACTTCGTGGCGGACACGTACCCGTAGAGGCCGGGCACGACCATCCGCACCGGGTAGCCGTGCTCCAGCGGCAGCGGCTGGCCGTTCATCCCGACGGCGAGGATGGCGTTCCGCTCGTCGGTCAGGGCCTCGATCGGCGTGCTGGCCGTCCAGCCGTCCTGGCTCTTCGACAGCACCATGTCGGCGTCCGCGCTCGGTTTCGCGCGCGCCAGCAGGTGCCGGATGGGGTATCCCAGCCAGGTGGCGTTGCTGATCAGGTCGCCGCCGACCTCGTTCGAGACGCAGGTGAGGGTGGTGGTCGACTCCTCCAGGGGCAGCTTCAGGAGTTCGGCGAAGGTCAGCTCGACCTCGTTCTCGACCATCCCGACGATGCGCAGCTTCCAGGTGGCAGGGTCGATGCCGGGGATCTGCAGTGCGGTGTCGATGCGGTAGAAGTCGGCGTTCGGCGTGACGATGGGGGAGAGCCCGGCGATGTCGAACGAAGCTCCCGCGGGGATGGGCGGCGCGACGACCGCGGGCTTCGGCAGGTGGAACGCCGCCCGCGCCGCCGCGGCCGTGCGGTAGCCGGTCGCCACCACCTGACCGACGATCACGGCGAGCGCCCCCGCCGCGGCCGTGGTGCCCGTCGCCGCGAGGAACCGGCGTCGCGTCACAGAGCCGTCCGGCGCGATCCTGGTGGGGGAGGTGCCGCGCAGCATCCTCGCCAGGATGCCGAGCGCGATGATGCCGACGGCCGCCGTGACCACGGAGGGCGCGGCATCCAGCAGCCCGGCGCCGGAGCGGGTGAGCGCGGCGAACACGCCGACAGCGCCGCCGACGCCGATCAGGATGCGCCCGAGCGGCGGCCGACGCAGTTCCAGCCATCCGGCGAGCGCTCCGGCAGCGAGCACGACGATGGCGAGCGAGACGACGAGCACCGCCTTGTCGCCCGTGCCGAAGAGGGCGATCACGCCTTCCTTCAGCCAGGCGGGCACCAGGTCGATGATCAGAGCGCCGACCACGAGCACGGGGCTGCCGTTCTGCACGAGGAACGCACTGACGAGTTCCCCTGCACCGACACCGGCGAGCACGCTCGCCACCCCGGCAGCGGCCGGACGCCAGAACGACACCATGGCGCGAGGCTAGGCGCGCAAGCTGTGACGATGTCGAGTGCGGCACGGGCGTGGGAGGCTTGGGTCACGATGTCAGAACGCAGTCAGCTCCGCGTCGGGACGATCCCCGGCTACACCGGTCCAGCCAGCCTGGACGACGACGCCCTCTACGACACCTTCGTGGCGTGGGTGGAGGAGGGCGGCATCAGCCTCTACCCGGCCCAGGACGAGTCGGTGATCGAGGTCGTCGCGGGAGCGAACCTCATCCTGAGCACACCGACAGGCACCGGCAAGTCGCTCGTCGCCGTCGGCGCCCACTTCGCCGCGCTCGCTCGCGGGGAGCGCAGCTTCTACACCGCGCCGATCAAGGCGCTCGTCTCGGAGAAGTTCTTCTCCCTTGTCGAGATCTTCGGCGCGGAGAACGTCGGCATGATGACCGGAGACTCCGCGGTCAACGCCGACGCCCCGATCATCTGCTGCACAGCTGAGATCCTCGCCAACCTCGCCCTCCGCCACGGGGCGGACACCCCGGTGGGCCAGGTGGTGATGGACGAGTTCCACTTCTACTCCGACCCTGACCGAGGCTGGGCGTGGCAGGTGCCGCTGCTGACTCTGCCTCGCACGCAGTTCGTGCTCATGTCGGCGACCCTCGGCGACGTCACGGCGCTCGCCGACGACCTCAGCGCGCGCACTGGCCGCGAGACGGCGACCGTCACCGGCGTCGAGCGTCCGGTGCCTCTGCACTACTACTACGAGGTCACCCCGGCGCACGAGACGGTCGAAGACCTCCTCAGCACGGGGCAGGCGCCCATCTACATCGTCCACTTCTCCCAGCTCGCAGCGCTCGAACGGGCGCAGGCGCTCTCCAGCGCGCGCATCGCCAGCAGGGAGCAGCGGGATGCGATCGCCGAGCTGATCGGCGAGTTCCGGTTCACGACCTCGTTCGGCAAGACCCTCTCGCGCCTGCTCAGGCAGAGCATCGGCGTGCACCACGCCGGGATGCTGCCCAAGTACCGCAGGCTGGTCGAGCAGCTGGCCCAGCGGGGGATGCTCAGGGTGATCTGTGGAACGGACACGCTCGGCGTCGGCATCAACGTCCCGATCAGGACGGTGCTGCTGACCGCCCTCACCAAGTTCGACGGCACCAGGATGCGGCAGCTCAACGCCCGCGAGTTCCACCAGATCGCCGGGCGAGCAGGGCGGGCGGGCTACGACACGGCAGGCACGGTCGTCGCCCAGGCTCCCGAGCACGAGTCGGAGAACCTGAAAGCGATCGAGAAGGCGGGCGACGATCCGAAGAAGCGTCGCAAGATCGTCCGCAAGAAGGCGCCGGACGGGTTCGTGTCGTGGGGCGAGCCGTCGTTCAGGAAGCTGATCGAGGCCGAACCGGAGACCCTCACCTCCTCCATGCAGATCACCAGCGCGATGCTCATCAACGTGATCGGCCGCGGGGGAGACGTCTACGGGCACGTCCGCGCCCTGGTGTTCGACAACCATGAGCCATGGAAACGGCAGCTCGCCCTCGCCAGGCGCGCCATCGGCCTGTTCCGCTCCCTGCTCACCGCGGGCGTGGTGGAGAACGTCGACGGGCGCATCCAGTTGACGGTGGACCTGCAACCGAACTTCGCTCTCAACCAGCCGCTGTCCCCGTTCGCGCTCGCCGCCTTCGAGCTGTTCGACCCCGAGGCGCCGGAGTACGCGCTCGACATCGTGTCCGTGGTCGAGGCGACCCTCGACGACCCGCGCCCTGTGCTGTCCGCGCAGCAATTCCAGGCGCGCGGAGAGGCCGTCGCGGCGATGAAGGCGGACGGCGTGGAGTACGACGACAGGATGGAGGCGCTGGAACAGGTCACGCATCCACAGCCCCACGCCGAACTGCTGGCGGCGGCGTTCTCCACCTATGCCGCCAGCCAGCCCTGGGTGGCCGACTTCGAGCTCAGCCCGAAGTCGGTGGTGCGCGACCTGTACGAGCGCGCGATGACGTTCGGCGAGTACATCGCCCTCTACAAGCTCGCCCGCTCGGAGGGAGTGGTGCTCCGCTACCTGTCCGACGCGTACCGCGCCCTCGGCCAGACGGTGCCGGCCGACCTTCGCACGGACGACCTCCGCGACCTGATCGAGTGGCTCGGCGAACTGGTCAGACAGGTCGACTCCAGCCTGCTCGACGAGTGGGAGGAGCTCATCCACCCGGATGCGTCCGCCCACGCCGCCTCCGCGAGCGAGCTGGCCCCTCCTCCACCCCGCAATGTCACGACGAACCGGCGCGCGTTCTTCGTGCTGGTGCGCAACGAGCTGTTCCGCCGCGTGCAGCTCGCCGCCCTCGACAGGGTGCAGGACCTGGGAGCGGTGGAGGTCGAGGCGGCGTCACTGGCCGGCCTGGCCACCCCGACCTTCACGGAGCTCGACTGGGATGAGGCGCTGGAGGCGTACTACGCGGACCACGACGAGATCGGCACGGATGCTGCTGCACGCTCGGCGGCGATGATCATCGTCGACGAGACGGCGGCGGCGGCCGACGGTGTGTGGAAGGTGCGGCAGATCCTCGCCGATCCGGCGGGCGACCACGACTGGGGCATCACCGCCGAGGTTCTGCTCGCCGCCTCGGCAGAGGCGGGGGTCGCCGTGGTGTCGGTGACAGGGGTGGGGCGGCTGTAGCCCGCCCCACCGTCGTGGTCACCCCACGTGGTGCCGGCGCTCGAGTGCAGCGCCCTCCACATCCACGTTCGGCAGGACGCGGTCGAGCCAGCGCGGAAGCCACCACGCCGAGCGGCCGAGCAGGTGCATCAGGGCCGGCATCAGCAGCATCCGCACCACGAACGCGTCGACGAGCACGCCGAAGGCGAGGCCGAAGCCGATCGACCGGATCATCGTGGAGTCGCTGAACACGAAGCCGCCGAAGACCGAGATCATGATGAGGGCCGCAGCGATCACCACGGTGCGGCCCGCCCGCAGGCCCTTCACGACCGCCAGGCGCGCGGGGGCGCCGTGCACGTACGCCTCGCGCATCCCGGAGGCCAGGAAGAGCTGGTAGTCCATCGCGAGCCCGAACAGGATGCCGACCAGGATCACCGGCAGGAAGCTCAGGATGGGGCCGGTGTGGATGCCGAGCGCCTCGGCGCCCCAGCCCCACTGGAACAGGGCCGTGATGGCGCCGTAGGTCGCGAACAGCGACAGGATGAAGCCGCCCGTCGCGATCAGCGGCACCAGCAGCGAGCGGAACACCAGGATCATGATCAGCAGTGACAGCCCCACCACCACCAGCAGGTAGAGCGGCAGCACATCCGCGAGGTTCTGCGAGATGTCGAGGTTGATCGCGGTCTGGCCGGAGACGCCGAGGGTGATGTCGCCGTTCACCGTCCCGATGGCGCGGAGGTCGCCGACGAGCTTCTCGGTCGAGACGCTGTTCGGGCCTTCGGCCGGGACCACCTGGAACGCCATCAGCCTGTGGTCGTCCGAGACCGCGATCGGGGCGACGGCGACCACGTCCTTCTGGTCGGCGAGCTTCCCGGCGATGTCGAGCTGCGTCGATGTCACCTGGTCGTCCTGCAGCCCGGCGGGGATGTTCGCGGTGACCAGCAGCGGACCGGTCGCTCCGTCGCCGAAGGCGTCCGCCGTCTGCTGGAACGCGTTGTACGTGGTCGAGCCGACGGGCTCGGAGGAACCGTCCGGCAGGCCCACCCGCATCGACAGGGCGGGGATGGCGACGACCAGCAGCGCGGCGGCGGTCGCCACGACCGTGATCACGGCGCGCCAGGTCGACATCGGCTTGGCCGCGGTGTCGTCGTGGTGCACCTGGCCGACCTTCGCCCTCGCCCGCTTGGACAGCAGGCGGGTGCCGAGGAGGCCGAGGATTGCGGGGGTCAGCGTGATCGCGATGAGCACCGCGAGGATCACGGCGACGGCGCCGACCGTGCCCATCAGGCCGAGGAACGGCACGCCGGTGACGTTCAGGGCGAGGAGTGCGACGACGACGGTCGTGCCGGCGAACACGACGGCGTTGCCCGATGTGCCGTTCGCGAGGCCGACGGACTCGTGCGGCTCCGCACCCTCCAGGAGCTGGCGTCTGTGCCGCTTCACGATGAACAGCGAGTAGTCGATGCCGACTGCGAGGCCGAGCATGATGGCGAGCACGGGCGTCACGGACGCCATGTCCACGATTCCGGAGAACGCCAGCGAGCCGAGCGCTGCGACGCCGACGCCGAACAGGGCGGTGACGAGGGGGAGCGCTGCCGCGACGAGCGAGCCGAGCACCACGACGAGGACGATCGCGGCGAACACGACGCCGACGGCCTCGCCGACGCCGACGATCTGCGGAACGCCCTGCGCGATGTCGGTGGAGAACGAGACGGTCACCCCGTCGATCGGCTTCGACTCGAAGTGCTCGATGACGGCCTGCTTGGAGTCCTCCGACAGCTCGAGGCGCGGCTCGGTGAACGCCACGTTCACCAGCGCCGTCGCGCCGTCCTTCGACACCACGCGGATGCCGTCGGACAGCTTCAGGAGCTCCGCCCCCTGCTCCAGCTCCTTCTGCTTCGCCGCGATCGTGGCCTCGTTCGCGTCGATCGTCTGCTGCTGGGCGTCGAGCTGGGTGGTCGGCAGCCCTGCCGCTTCGAGCTGCTGCTTCGCCGCATCCAGTTGCTGCTGCCCTGCGTCGAGCTGCGCGGATGCCTGGTCCAGCTGTGCGCGTCCGTCGGTGACCTGGGCCCGGCGGTCCGCTCGCTGCTTCTCCGTGCTGAACGGGTCGATGATGTCTGCCACGTCCGGCAGGCCGTCCCCGTCCTTCACGAGTGCGCTGATGTCGTCGCGCTGCTCAGAGGTGAACGCCGTGCCGTCCTTCGTCTGGAACACCACTGTTCCCGAGGCTCCGGCGTAGTCGGGGAGCTTCTTGGTGAGCTGGTCCACCACGGCACCGGATGCGGTCCCAGGCACGTCGAAGCTCGTCGTCAGGCCCTTGAAGCCGATCAGGAATCCGCCGACGGCGATGCCGAGCACGATGATCCAGGCGATCACCACCCGCCAGGCTCTGCGTGCGGAGAACTTCCCGAGGCGGTACAGCAGTTCGGCCATTTCGCATCCCTTTCGTGGCATCCGCGTCGATAATACGCAACGGTTCGTCTCGATAAATGCAGGTAAGCTGTGAGCCATGCCGGAAGGACGACGAGGAGCACCCCGCAGCGAAGCGGCGCGGCTCGCGATCCTCGAAGCGACGGCAGCGCTCTTCGCCGAGCGAGGCTACGACCACCTCAGCATCGAGGGCATCGCCGCTCGTGCAGGGGTGGGAAAGCAGACCGTCTACCGCTGGTGGTCCGGCAAGAGCGCGTTGATCGCCGAGTGCCTGCTCGAAGGCATGCTGCTGCCGGAGCGTTTCGTCCTCGCAGACACCGGAGACCTCAGGGACGACCTCACAGCGTGGCTCACCGAGGTGCTGTCCGTGCTCGAGGGTCCGGCGGGAGAGGGGTTGTTCCGTTCGCTGATCGCGGCGGCGACGGAGAACGCCGACGTCGGCAGCAGGCTGCGCGAGTCCCTCGCCGATCCCCGGCTCTTCGCTACCAGGCTGAGGGATGCGCGCGCATCCGGAGAGCTGCGGGCGGACCTCCCGATCGACGACGTCAGCGAGACCGTGATCGGCGCTCTGATCTTCCGCGCGCTCGCCGGCGCACCCTCCGACGCGGGATTTGCGGCGCGGCTGGTCGATCTCGTCCTCGGACCCCGGCCGCTCGCCCCGCGAGCCTGCGCGTGAAGTTGACCTGATCCCGCTGCCGTGTGAGTATTTTCGTGGTTGCCTAACAGCGCCAGGTCATTTGCATGAATCCCCGATGAACTCTGGCGGGGAGGACTGTGTCCCGACACGAGAAAGTATCCGGTGGATCTCACCCTCATCGTCGTGCTGGTCATCGCGCTGGCCCTGTTCTTCGACTTCACCAACGGCTTCCATGACACCGCGAACGCGATGGCCACTCCCATCGCCACGGGTGCAATGCGGCCGAAGGTCGCTGTCGCCCTCGCCGCCGTCCTGAACCTGGTCGGAGCGTTCCTCTCCACCGAGGTCGCGAAGACCATCTCGGGCGGCATCATCAAAGAGGGGTCAGGGGGAGTCCAGATCACCCCTGAGCTGATCTTCGCCGGTCTCGTCGGCGCGATCATCTGGAACATGGTGACCTGGCTGCTCGGACTTCCGTCCTCGTCCAGCCACGCCCTGTTCGGCGGTCTGATCGGTGCGGCTCTCGTCGGCGCCGGCCTCGGCTCCGTCGACTTCGTCGTCGTGCTCGACAAGGTCATCCTGCCCGCGCTGATCGCCCCGGTCACGGCCGGCGTCGTCGCGTACTGCGCGACCAAGCTCGCATACTGGATCACCCGCCGCTACGACGGTCGCCCCGATGGTCGCGGCGGGTTCCGCTACGGCCAGATCTTCTCCTCCTCCCTCGTCGCGCTCTCGCACGGCACCAACGACGCGCAGAAGACGATGGGCGTCATCACGCTCACCCTCATCGCCGCCGGGGTCCAGACCGCCGGGTCCGGCCCGGAGCTCTGGGTGGTCGTCGCCTGTGCGCTCGCCATCGCGATCGGCACGTACTCCGGCGGCTGGCGCATCATCCGCACGCTCGGCCGCGGCCTCACCGAGGTGAAGCCCGCGCAGGGCTTCGCCGCGGAGACGAGCACGGCGGCGACCATCCTGGCCTCCAGCCACCTCGGATTCGCCCTGTCCACGACGCAGGTGGCCTCCGGCTCCGTCATCGGCTCCGGCCTCGGCCGCCGTGGCGCCTCCGTGCGCTGGGGAACGGCAGGCAGGATCGCCCTCGGCTGGCTGCTCACCCTCCCCGCCGCCGGAATCGTCGGCGCCGTCTCCGCCTGGCTGGTCGACCTCGGCCCGATCGGCCTCGCCATCGACGCCATCGCAGCGGTCGTGGTGATCGTGTTGATCTTCTGGCTCTCCAGCCGCAACAAGGTGGACAGCAAGAACGCCGTCGCCCCTGCACCCGTGCAGGGCGTGAGCGAGGTGGCCGCATCCGGTCGCGCCGTGAAGATCAAGAAGGTGAAGCCGCTCAAGAAGCCGCGCGGCAAGGAGAAGGAGTCAGCATGATCGACTGGATCGCCTTCCTCGTCGTCTTCGCCGCATCCATCGTCGGCGCCTGCGTTGTCGTCGGCCTGTACGCGTTCGGCACGCGCCTGCTCGCGGTCGCCGGCCGCGCCCTGTTCGTCGAACCGGTCGAGTTCACGGACGCCATTACGGTCATCTCGCCGGAGGAAGCGGCCCGCGCGCTCAAGAAGGCGGCGAAGGCCCGCAAGAAGAACCCACTGTCCGACGCCCAGAAGCGCTGGGCGCTGACGGGCGCGTACGCCTGCTTCGTCGGCTGCGGCCTCGCCGTGCTGTACGGGCTCTACCTGATCATCCCGTTCTTCCACCAGTGAGCGCGGCGCCCGGCCGTCACCGGCCGGGGCACGAGGTGTCCGCTCAGTCGGTGCCGCGGAGGCGGGCGATGGTGCGCATCAGGTGGTACACGACGATCGCAGCGATGGTGCCGAGGGCGATGCCGTTGAAGGTGAGCTGGCCGAGGTGCAGGGTGAAGTCTGCGATGCCGATGATGAGGGCCGTCGCCGCGGTGAACTGGTTGACCGGCTTGGAGAAGTCGACCTTGTTGTCGAGCCAGATCTTCACGCCGATGATGCCGATGAGGCCGTAGAGCGCCGTGGTCACGCCGCCGAGCACTCCGGCAGGGATCGTGTTGATCACCGCGCCGATCTTGGGCGAGAGGCCGAGCAGCACGGCCACGAAGCCCGCCACCCAGTACGCGGCGGTCGAGTAGATGCGCGTGGCGGCCATCACGCCGATGTTCTCGCCGTACGTCGTCGTGCCTGAACCGCCGAAGAAGCCGGCGATGGTGGTCGCCAGGCCGTCGGCGAAGAGCGCGCGGCCGGTGAGCTTGTTCACCGCCGGGTCGGTGAGCTGGGCGACGCCGCGGATGTGGCCGACGTTCTCCGCCACCAGCACGAGCACCACGGGGAGGAAGGCGGGCAGGATGCCGAACGTCGCGCCGGGGTTCTCGAACGGGTTGGCAGGGAACGCGAACGTGGGGAAGCCGATCCAGTCGGCCTTCGCGACGGCGGAGAAGTCGACCTCGCCGAGGATGACGGCGAAGATGTAGCCGACCACGACGCCGATGAAGATCGACAGGCGGCCGAGCAGGCCCCTGAACAGCACGGTGCTGAGCAGGACCGCGAGCAGCGTGACGATGGCCGTCCACGGCGCCGCCATGAAGTTCTTGCCTGCGGCGGGCGCCAGGTTGAACCCGATCAGCGCCACGATGGCACCGGCGACCACAGGCGGCATCAGGGCGTCGATCCACCCGGTGCCGGTCAGGATGACGATCCCGCCCACGATGGCCAGCAGGATGCCGACGGCCACGATGCCGAACAGGGCGCTGCCCATCCCGTTGCTGACCGTGGCGGCGGTGATCGGCGCGATGAACGCGAACGACGACCCCAGGTAACTGGGCAGCCGGTTGCCGGTGATCAGCAGGAACAGGATGGTGCCGATGCCGGAGAACAGCAGCGTGGTGCTCGGCGGGAAGTGCGTGAGGACGGGGACGAGGAACGTCGCGCCGAACATCGCGACGACGTGCTGGGCGCCGAGGCCGATGGTGCGCGGCCAGGTGAGCCGCTCGCCTGGCAGCACGACCGTGGAGGCCGAGACGTTCTTTCCGTCGCCGTGGAGTTTCCAGGGAAGTGGCATGGCGCATCCTTCGCGTCGTATGGGGCGGTGCGGGCGTCTAGGCTTGTTCCCGCGCATTCGCGCAGGAAAGCCCTCGCCAGATACTACGGGAGACGAACTTGTCCGCATCGCCAACGAACACCACGCAGGCGCCGACGTTCCGCAATCGGCTCGACCGGTTCTTCGAGATCAGCGCCAGAGGCTCGAACTGGGCCACGGAGCTGCGCGGCGGCGTCCTGACCTTCGTGACCATGGCGTACATCGTCATCCTCAACCCGCTGATCCTCGGCGGAACGGAGGACGTGGCAGGTCACTCGCTGCAGGGAACGCAGCTCGCCGCCGTCACCGCGCTCAGCGCCGGAGTGATGACCGTGCTGTTCGGCCTCGTGGCCCGTCTGCCGTTCGCGTTCGCGGCCGGGCTCGGCATCAACTCGTTCCTCGCGGTCAATGTGGTGAAGATCCTCACCTGGCAGGAGGCGATGGGCCTCGTCGTCATCAACGGCGTCATCATCGTGATCCTCGCCGCCACCGGCCTGCGCCGCCTGATCTTCAACGCGGTTCCCGCCCAGCTCAAGACGGCGATCACGGTCGGCATCGGCCTGTTCATCGCGTTCATCGGCTTCGTCGACAGCGGGTTCGTGCGCAGCACCAACCTGTCGTCGCCGCCCGTTCAGCTGGGCGAGGCAGGGTCGATCGCGACCGTCCCCACCGTCGTGTTCCTCATCGCGCTCGTCATCATGGCCGTCCTGATGGCCCGCAAGGTGAAGGGCGCGCTCCTGATCGGCATCGTCGCAGCGACCATCGTCGCGATCATCGCCGAGGCGATCTTCCACGTCGGCCCGTCGCTCGGCAAGAACCCGGCAGGCTGGAACCTCACCGTCCCGCAGCTCCCCACCTCGCTCGTCGCGCTGCCGGACCTCAGCCTCGTCGGCCAGTTCGACGTGGTCGGCTCGTTCGGCCGCATCGGCGCCCTCGCGGCGATCATGCTCATCTTCACCCTGGTCTTCACCAACTTCTTCGACGCGATGGGCTCGATGACCGGCCTCGCCCGCAGCGCGGGCCTCGCCAAGGAGGACGGCACGTTCCCGCGCCTGCAGCCCGCGCTCATCGTGGAGGGTGTCGGCGCCATCGTCGGCGGCGGAACGTCCGCCTCGTCGAACACGGTGTTCGTCGAGTCGGCCTCCGGCATCGGCGAGGGGGCGAAGACCGGGTTCGCCAGCGTCATCACCGGTGCGCTGTTCCTGCTCGCGATGTTCTTCACCCCACTCACCCAGGTGGTGCCGCTCGAGGTCGCCGCCGCTGCGCTCGTCATCGTGGGTGCGCTCATGGTGGTGCAGATCCGCCACATCGACTTCTCGGAGTTCTCCAGCGTGCTGCCGGTGTTCCTGACGATCATCGTGATGCCGCTGACATACTCGATCGCGAACGGCATCGGCGTGGGCTTCATCAGCTGGGTGCTCATCCGGTCGCTGGCAGGCAAGGCACGCGAGATCAGCCCGCTGCTGTGGATCGTGGCCGCCGGGTTCCTCGTCTACTTCGCCCGTGGACCGATCGAGGCGATCCTGCCGCAC
This sequence comes from Leifsonia sp. Root227, assembly GCF_001428745.1. Classification (GTDB taxonomy): domain Bacteria; phylum Actinomycetota; class Actinomycetes; order Actinomycetales; family Microbacteriaceae; genus Leifsonia. Next base: position 271,966 of record NZ_LMIO01000002.1, read on the forward strand.
TAGCGTGCGCAGGAAGTCAGGGTGACCCCTGAGCGGAATCGGGGGATAACCGGATGGTGCTGCTACGCATCCACCGGTTGACTGGAAGCACATCGTCAACCGAGGAGAACCAGCAATCATGACCACCAACGTCGCCTACCAGGCCCCCGCCAGGACGCTCAGCATCACGAGCTTCGTGCTCGGGCTCGCGTCGATCGTCTTCGGCTGGACGTTCGTCGCGCCGCTCGCCGGCCTCGTGGTCGGCATCATGGCTGTCGGCCGCGAGCCGCAGGGCAAGACGTTCGCCGTCTGGGGCATCGTCCTCAACGCGATCATGCTCGCCGGGGCCATCTTCGTCGCCATGCTCGCCGTCGTCGGCGCAGGAATCGGCCTCGCCTTCCTCCCGTTCGCCTGGCTCTAGCCACCGCATCCATCGAGCCCAGGGCTCTCACCGTTCCGTAGTTCGACGGTGAGAGACCTGGGCTCGATCGTTTGGGAGAATGGGGGACGTGGAAGAGCAGAAGCAGGTCGGCCGGCAGCGCAGTTTCGTGACCAGGGGACGGAAGACCGAGGCGCAGACCAGGGCGATCGACGAGCTCTGGCCGGTCTACGGCGTCGATTTCGACAGCGCGCCCATCGATCTGGATGCGGTGTTCGGCCGCACAGCGCCGCGCGCGGTGGAGATCGGCTTCGGCAACGGGGAGAACCTGCTCACCCTGGCAGAGCGGCACCCGGACACCGACTTCCTCGGCGTCGAGGTGCACGGGGCGGGCGTCGGCCGCGTGCTGGGCGAACTGCGCACCCGCGGTCTCGAGAACATCCGGCTGGTGCGGCACGACGCCGTCGAGGTGTTCGAGCACGGCCTCGCTGAGCACAGCGTCGACGAGGTCATGATCTACTTCCCCGACCCGTGGCCGAAGGCCCGTCACCACGGCCGCCGCATCGTGCAGCCGGACGTCGCGACGCTGATCGTGCGCGCCCTCGCGCCCACCGGCGTGCTCCGGCTCGCCACCGACTGGGAGCCATACGCCGAGCACATGGTGCAGGTGCTGGATGCGGAACCCGGCCTGGTCAACGTCGCAGGAGACGCCCGCTTCGTACCCCGCCCGGACGACCGTCCCGTCACGAAGTTCGAGCGCAGGGGCGAGGGCCTCGGACACGCGATCTTCGACCTGGAGTACCGGCCTGCCGCGCATCCGTAGGATGGCCGCATGACACCTGCGCAGACCGCCGGCGACCTCCGCGTCGCGTTCGACCGTGGCATCACCAAACCGCTGTCCTGGCGACTCGCCCAGCTGAAGGCCATGCGCAGGATGCTCACCGAGCGGTCGGCGGAGTTCGAGGACGCCCTGCTGGCCGACCTCGGCAAGAACCCGACGGAGTCGCAGATCGCCGAGCTGGGCTTCGTGGTCGGCGAGATCGACCACATGGTCAGGCACCTGCGGCGCTGGCTGCGGCCGAAGCGGGTGAGCGTGCCCGGCGCGCTGCTTCCTGCGGGCGCATCCATCGTCAGGGAGCCCGTCGGGCTGGTGCTCGTCATCGCCCCGTGGAACTACCCCGTGCAGCTGCTGCTCGCGCCGGCGGTGGGCGCCATCGCAGCGGGCAACGCCGTCGTGCTCAAGCCGAGCGAGCTGGCGCCCGCCACGTCCGCGGCGATGGCGAGGCTGATCCCCGAGTACCTCGACCGGCGCGCTGTCGCTGTCGTGGAGGGCGGCGTGCCGGAGACCACAGAGCTGCTCGCCCAGCGCTGGGACCACATCTTCTACACCGGCAACGGCCGCGTCGGACGCATCGTCGCTGCGGCCGCTGTCGAGAACCTGACCCCTGTCACGCTCGAGCTCGGCGGAAAGTCGCCCGTCTACGTGGACGACACGGTCGACCTGGCCGCTGCTGCTGCGCGCATCGCGTGGGGCAAGTTCATGAATGCGGGCCAGACCTGCGTCGCGCCGGACTACGTGCTGGCGACGCCCGCCGTCGCCGCCCGGCTGGCGACGGCGCTGGCCGCGGCCGTGACGACGCTCTACGGCGACGACCCGGCGGCCAGCCCCGACTACGGCCGCATCGTCGACGACCGCCAGTTCCAGCGCCTCGCCGCCCTGCTGGATGCGGGGACCACCGTCACGGGCGGAACGTACGACGCGGCATCCCGCTACCTGGCGCCCACCGTCATCGTCGACGTGCCCCGTGACGCACCGGTCATGCGGGAGGAGATCTTCGGCCCCATCCTGCCGATCGTCGCGGTGGACGGGCCGGACGACGCCATCCGGTACATCGCATCCGGTGACAAGCCGCTCGCCCTCTACGTGTTCAGCGAGAGCGCGAAGATCCGCCGCCGCTTCCTCACCGAGACGAGCTCCGGTGCTGTCGGCTTCGGCGTGCCTGCTGCGCACCTCGCGGTGGCGGGGCTGCCGTTCGGCGGGGTCGGGGAGAGCGGCATGGGCGCGTACCACGGCGAGCGGTCGCTGCAGACGTTCAGCCACGAGAAGGCCGTGCTGACCAAGTCGCTGAAGCCGGACACCCTGCGGCTGATCTACCCGCCGTTCACCGAGGCGAAGGACAAATTCGCCCGGGGGCTGCTCCGCAAGCTCGGCTGAACCGTTTCGCCCGTAACCTCCGTGGATGCACGCGGTAGGCTCGTATGGTCGGTGGCCACGAACAACCGACATGAACAATGCCACCCGCACAACGACAGGCAACGGAGCCAACCGTGAATTCCCCCACAGCAATGATGGACGAGCCGAAAACCCACCCGATTCCCGTGATCGACGCTTCCCAGAACGTCTCAGACGTCCCGACCCCGACCGCGGACGGCGGCCCCGTCCGCACCGAATCGGACTCGCTCGGCACCAGAGAGATCCCTGCGGACGCGTACTGGGGCGTCCACACCTCTCGGGCGCTGGAGAACTTCCAGATCGCCAAGCGACCCATCTCCGTCTACCCCGATCTCATCGTCGCCCTGGCCAGCGTGAAGCAGGCCGCAGCGCGCGCGAACCTGGAGATCGGCGTGCTGGACAAGCACAAGGCCGCGCTGATCGACAAGGCCTGCCAGCTCATCATCGACGGCCAGTACCACGACCAGTTCGTGGTCGGCGTGATGCAGGGCGGCGCAGGAACGTCGACGAACATGAACGCCAACGAGGTCATCGCGAACGTCGCGCTCGAACTCGACGGCCACGCCAAGGGCGAGTACCAGTACATCAGCCCGATCGACGACGTCAACCGCAGCCAGAGCACGAACGACACGTACCCGACGGCCATCAAGATCGCCCTCACCTTCGCGCTCGGCCACCTGCTCGACGAACTCGCCAAGCTCCGCGACTCCTTCGCAGACAAGGGCAAGGAGTTCCGCCACGTCCTCAAGGTCGGCCGCACGCAGTTGCAGGATGCGGTTCCGATGACCCTCGGCCAGGAGTTCCACGGCTTCGCCACGACGCTCACCGAGGACCACGCCCGTCTCACGGAGACCAAGTGGCTGCTGGCCGAGATCAACCTCGGCGCGACAGCGATCGGCACCGGCATCACCGCGGACCCCGGGTACGCCGCCGCGGCCGTCCGCCACCTCAACGTGATCACCGGGCTCAATCTGGAGACCGCCCCCGACCTCATCGAGTCGACCTCGGACGCCGGAGCGTTCATGTCGTTCTCCGGCTCGCTCAAGCGCAGCGCCATCAAGCTGTCGAAGATCTGCAACGACCTGCGCCTGCTCTCCAGCGGCCCGCAGGCCGGTCTCGGCGAGATCAACCTCCCGCCGCGTCAGGCCGGTTCCAGCATCATGCCCGGCAAGGTCAACCCTGTCATTCCCGAGGTCGTCAACCAGGTCGCCTTCTCGGTGGCCGGCGCCGACGTGACCGTGACGATGGCCGCAGAGGGCGGTCAGCTCCAGCTCAACGCATTCGAGCCTGTCATCGCGCACTCGCTGCTGCAGTCGATCACCTGGATGACCCAGGCGTTCCACACCCTCCGCGTCAACTGCGTCGACGGCATCACCGCCAACGAGGAGCGCCTGGGCGCGATGGTCGGCTCGTCCGTCGGCGTCATCACGGCGCTCATGCCGCACATCGGATACGCGGCGGCCGCTGCGCTCGCCAAGACGGCGCTGCTGACCGGCGGCAATGTCGCCGACCTGGTGGTCGAGGCGAAGTTGATGAGCCGCGAGGACGTCACCAGGCTGCTCTCGCCCGCCCGGTTGAGCGGACTCGAGGCGATCACCACGGCCATCCCGATCATCGAGACAGAGGCGTAACGCAGGACGAACGCGGCGACACGCCGCCGGGGTCTCCGTTCGGACGGAGATACCGGCGGATGTCGCCGCGTTCTCCTGTTCTGCGGGCGCTCGCGACGTCAGTCGCGGCGGGCGTCCTCGGCCCGCTCCGCGCGGTGGAAGAGGGCGACCATGTCGCGGGCGAGCTGGTGCGGTGCGGTCTCGCACGGGCTGTGGCCGGTGCTGTAGACGGCGAGCGTCGCGCCGAGCGCCTGCGCGTTGGCGGCGTGCAGGTGGGTCGGCCACAGGTCGTGGTTGCCTGTCGCCACCAGCAACGGGATGCGCAGGGCGGCGACCCTGCCCCGCACATCCGGAACCCGCTTCATCAGCCCGACGATGTCGTCGACACTGGAGCGCCTGGTGAGCGAGAACCGGGAGCGCACGAACGCGAGCCTGGACGGCGGCACCTTGTTCTTGTTGGTGACGATTCCCCAGATCATCAGCCCAGCGCCCTGGCGGCCGTTCAGGAACCAGCTCAGCCAGCCGATCACGCGCACCCCACGGAACGCCTGCCCTGGCTCCGGCGGCGTGGTCAGCAGCGTGAGGCTGCGGAACAGGTGCGGATGCTCGACCAGCGCGAGCTGCGCCAGCACACCGGCGAACGAGTAGCCGAGCACGTGCGCAGGAGGACCGGACTGCAGGAACGCCACGATGTCGGTGACGAGCAGTTCGTAGGTGTAGTGGCCTCCCGGCACCGGACCGGCGTCTGCGGACTCGTACTGGCCGGCGATGTCGAAGCTCTCGACGTGGTATCCGGCAGCGACGAGGATCGGCGCGAGCAGGTAGAAGTCCTCCTTCGACCCCGTCACGCCGGGGATGAGGACGACGCGCGGGTCTGCCGGGTCGCCGAGCGAGACGACGGAGAGCTCTCCACTCGGGGCGGCGAACCGCGAGAAGACGGCGCCGACCGGCGCGACGGACCAGTCGATGTCGGGAAGCCCGGCATCGAGTCGCGCAGCGTCGTCGTCACCTCCGGCGACCCCTGGCCGCCTCTCACCGATGGACACCCTTCCACGCTAGCCGACACGCCGGACGTTTCGTGCCAAGCGCGCGTTTTCGTGACGCAGCTGCCCGCCCGATAGCCTGGGTGGGTGAGATTCTCGCACCTCAGCTCCACCACAGATCCAACGCCGCGTCTCGCGGCCGTCATCGGCGACGGCGCCCTCTTCCTGGAGGAGGTGATGGATGAGGCCCCTCGCGATCTGCAGGACCTCATCGAGCGGGGCGACGGCGCCCTCTCCCACGTCACGGCGGTCGTGAACAACGCCATCGCCCAGCACACGAGTCTCACGCCGGTCAGAGAGCTTCGTCACGCCTCGGCGGTGCTGCGCCCACCCTCGGTGATCGCGATCGGCGCGAACTACGCCGCGCACGCCTCCGAACTGGCGCTGCGCAGCGAGAAGGCGGCCACCATCTTCTCGCTCTGGCCCAACTCGCTCGCCGGTCACGGCGGCACGACGACGTGGCCAGGTGACCTGACGACCCAGGTCGACTACGAGGCGGAGCTCGGCGTCATCATCGGCAAGCCGGCCAAGGATGTGTCTGTGCAGGATGCGCTCGACTACGTCTGGGGCTACACGGTCGTCAACGACATCACGGCGCGCGACCTCCAGTTCTCCGAGGCGCAGTGGTCGCGCTGCAAGTCGTTCGACGGCTTCACCCCGAACGGACCTGTCGTGGTGACCGCCGACGAGATCCGCGACCCGCAGGACCTGTGGCTGACGACGAACGTCGACGGCACGATCCTGCAGGACGCGTCGACGGCCGACATGGTGCGGTCCGTCGCGGAGATCGTCTCCTACCTGTCGCGGTCTGCGACCATCCCGCCTGGCACCCTCATCTCCACGGGTAGCCCCGGCGGTGCAGGGTACTCGCGCACGCCGCCGGTGTTCCTCAAGGACCACTCGACGGTGACCGTCTCGATCGGCGGGATCGGCTACCTCACCACATACTGCCGCGTCACCTGATCAGGCGATGGCGCCTGGCGCCTCGTCGGCGTGCTCGTCCTCCCAGCGGCGGCGGGCGGCTCGGCGACGCCACGGCGACTCCTCCGGCAGGTGCATCCTGAGCGTGTTGTACGCCCAGCCGAGGCGGCGTCCGAAGCCGCGCCAGGTGCTGAACGGCCGGGCGGAGATGCCGACGGTGAGCCGCTCGTCGTAGCGCACGAGCTGGTCGGGGTCCAGGTGGATGGCGAGGTCGAGGTCGTCGTGGATCTCGCGCATCCCGCGGTGGACGCGGCCGCGCACGCGCTCCCAGACCTCGCGGCGCATGGCGAAGTTGGAGCCGAAGATCGGCGGGTGGCCGAGCCAGATCTCCATCGACCAGAAGTAGCCGCCGATGTAGAGCGTCTGCCCGAGGCCCGCGATGAACGTGTTGCCGTCGTAGAAGATGCCCGGACCGGTCAGCACGCCGATCTCCGGTGCGTCCACGAACTCGGCCTCGATGTGCAGCAGCCAGTCGACAGGAGGACGGGAGTCGGCGTCGAGCCGCGCGATGATGTCGGAGGTCGCAGCGTCGTACCCGGTGGATGCGGCCGGCCAGATCCCGCGCTGCGACTGCCCGATCACGCGTGCGCCCCTGGCCGCGGCGACCTGAGCGGTGTCGTCCGTGCTGCCGTTGTCGACGACGATGATCTCGTCGGCCTGCCTCAGCTGGGCCGCCAGATCGTCGAGGCAGCGCGCGAGCATCTCCGAGTCGTTCAGTGCTGGGATCACGACGGCGATGGTCGGCACGTGCGAGATCCCCTCCTCCTGCGAATGCGTGTAAGTCGCTGGAAAGCCTACGCCTGGGAGGACCTCCAGAGGTGCATTCCGGCGTAGCTGCGCCACGGAGCCCAGCGCGAGCCATACGACGCGAGGGCGCGCGCCTCGTCCGGCAGGCCGAGTCTCGCCGCACCCTGGCGGATGGCGAGGTCGCTGGTGAGCAGGATGTCCGGGCTGCCGAGCACGCGCATCGCGATGTAGCCGGCCGTCCACGGTCCGATGCCAGGGAGAGCGGTGAGCCTGGACTCCAGCTCCTCGCGCGACTCGCCGACGTCGATGACGAGCTCGCCTGACGCGATGGCTGCTGCGGTGTCGACGATGGTGTCGATGCGTTTCGCAGGCCCGCGCAGCACCTCCCTGCCGTGCTCGGCGATGTCGGCGGCGGTGGGGAAGAGGCGGGTGAAACCGCCGAGGTCGATCGGGTGCCCGAGAGCGTCGGTGAGCCTGGTGAGCGCTGTGCGCGCCGCGGGGACGGAGATCTGCTGGCCGATCAGGGCGCGGAAGACGATCTCCTCCGCGTCCACGGCACCTGGCACGCGGCGTCCTGGCGCTGCGGCGACGCTCGCGGCGAGGGCCGGGTCGGCGGAGAGGGCGTCGTCGATGGCGGCGGCGTCCGCATCCAGGTCGAGCAGCCGGCGGACGCGGGCCACGAGCGGTGCGAGGTCCGCGACATCGGCCAGGGTGGCGTCGCACTCGACGAACGGGGCGGTCGCCGTGCCTCCCACGGCGAGCCGCACGACGGCAGGGCCGTGGGGGAGCGAGAGCGCGCGGGCGTATCCGTCGGCGCCTCCGGTCTCGACCCCCGAGATCGACCTGGCGCCGAGGAAGCCGAGGACGGCCGCTCCGTCGAACGGTGCGCGGGCAGGGAGCCGCAGGCTCATGGTCGCGGCGCCAGGGGCGGTGTCCGTGCCGGCGCGGTGGTCGGCGTGCCCGTCTGCGTGCCCGGCGGCGGGTCCGCCCGGCCTGGATGCCGTCCTGCTCTTCGCCGACGCGCGGATCGCGCCTGGGGTGGTGCGGTAGATGTCGGCCATCGTCTCGTTGAATTGGCGAACGCTGGTGAACCCGGCCGCGAACGCCACATCCGTGATCGACAGGTCGGTTCCTGCGAGCAGCAGCCTGGCGGTCTGCGCCCTGTGCGCCCTGGCGAGGGCGAGCGGGCCGGCTCCCAGCTCGGACGCGAGTACCCGCCCGAGGTGACGGGGCGTGTATCCGAGGCGCTTGGCCAGACCCGGCACGCCGTCGCGCTCCACGGTGCCGTCGGCGATGAGGCGCATGGCGCGGGCGGCGAGATCGTCGCGGGTGTTCCACTCCGGCGAGCCTGGCACGGCGTCCGGCAGGCAGCGCTTGCACGCGCGCAGTCCTGCCTCGTGCGCGGCCGCCGCGGTGAGGTAGAAGGTGACGTTGCCCGGTTTCGGAGCGACGGCGGGGCAGCTCGGGCGGCAGTAGATGCCGGTGGAGTGCACGCCGGTGATGAACTGGCCGTCGAACCGCGCGTCTCTGGCGCTCATCGCACGGTAGCGCTCGGCGAAGACGGGGTCGGCGAGCTTGTCTGTTTCGCGGTTCATGCCTCCAGCCTCGCACCAGCCGCCGACGTTCGGCAGCGGAAAACGGACATTACCCGCGATCAATATGCTGAACCGCATGGATGTTCTGGAGTGGTTGTCCGCAGCGCTCGGCGAAGAGGCGGTCGCGGCCGGCGTGCTGAGCACCGATCGGGATGCGCTCGACGCGGCCCGCACGGACCGCTCCGGCTGGATCGCGGACGGCCGCCCGCTGGCCGTCGTCAACGCCACAGCCGTCGAGCACGTGCAGGCGACCATGCGGGCGGCGAGCGAATTCCGCATCCCCGTCGTGCCGCGCGGCGCAGGGACGGGGCTCGCGGGCGGCGCCAACGGCACGGAGGGTTCCATCGTCCTCAGCGTCGCCGGCATGAACCGCATCCTGGAGATCTCCGGCGACGACGAGCTGGCCGTGATCGAGCCAGGAGTGATCAACGCCGACCTGAACGACGCCCTCGAACCGTACGGTCTCTTCTTCGCGCCGGACCCGGCGAGCAAGGCCATCTCGACGGTCGGCGGCAACATCGCCACCAACGCGGGCGGTCTGCTCTGCGCCAAGTACGGCGTCACCCGCGAGGCCGTGCTCGCCCTCGACGTCGTGCTGGCGGACGGCCGCCTCGTGAAGCTGGGGCACCGCACCGTGAAGGGCGTGACGGGGTACGACCTCACCGCGCTCTTCGTCGGCTCGGAGGGGACGCTCGGCGTGATCGTCGGAGCGACCGTGCGCGCCCTGCCGATCCCGGCGGGGCAGCCGACGACCATCGGCGCGATCTTCCCCGATGTGCGTGCGGCGGCCGCCGCGGCGGCCATGGTCACCGCCTCCCGCCTCCGCCCAGCGGTGATGGAACTGCTCGACGCCGCGTCGCTCGAGCGCATCTCCTCGTATCTCGGCGAGGACACCATCCGCCGGGCGTTCGGGGTCACAGGAGGCGGAAGCTACCTGCTGGTGCAGTTCGACGGCCCGAGCGCGCAGGCGGACGCCGACGCAGCGGCTGTCCTCGTCCGCGAGGCAGGCGGCGCCGTGCGCGTCTCCGCGGACGCTGAGGAGGGCGAGCGGCTACTCGCGATCCGCCGCGCCTTCCATCCGGCGCTCGCCGCGACGGGGGAGGTGCTCATCGAAGACATCTCTGTTCCGCGATCCAGGATGCCCGAGATGTTCGCCGCCATCGAGCGCATCTCCGAGAAGCACGGCGTCGCCATCCCGACCGTTGCGCACGCCGGCGACGGCAACCTGCACCCGAACTTCGTGTACTCCGGCGCCGAAGTGCCTCCCGTGGTGTGGGAGGCGGCCAACGAGCTGTTCCGCACGGCGATGGAGCTGGGGGGAACGCTCACCGGCGAGCACGGTGTCGGCGTCCTGAAACGCCGCTGGCTCGCCGATGAGCTCGGCCCGGACTCCTACGACCTGCAGGTCAAGCTCAAGTCGGTCTTCGACCCGCTCGGCATCCTGAACCCTGGCAAGGTCTTCGGCTGACCCGTCCGCCGGACAGCAGGTGGCCGCAGCGGATGCGCGTCAGCGCACCGCCGCGGGCAGCAGCACCTCCACGTCCGCGTACGCGCGCTCTGCCGTGCGCGACGGCACGTCGAACACCCGCGCCGCCTCAGAAGACGTGTCGAACGGCGTCCAGCCTGGGTCTCCGTCGGCGATGAACGACACCGCTGCGCCGTGCACGTCGTCGGCGAGCGACTGCGGAGGGTTCGCCCCCGCGATGTATTCGACCCGTTCGGCCGCCAGGCAGTCGAAGAAGAACGGCATGTCCAGGCAGTGGCACGCGCCTCCGATGGTCGGGGACGGCCAGGCGAACCGGTAGAGCCAGGTGGGTGCGCCCGTCTCCGCCCGCTCTGCGGCGAGCGTCAGCGCCGTCGTGCGGAACATCCGGTCGGTGATGTACTGGCCGAGGATGTCTGCCGTGTCGCGACCGGCGTTGGCGTCGACGTAGGCCGCGACGGTCTCCTCGGCGAGGCCGAATCTGCCGAGGACGGCGGCGGCGGGCACGGCGGCAAGTGCATCCCGCTGCGCCGTCAGCGCCATGTTGAACTCGTTGTCCGTGGCGCCGAGCACGAGTTCCTTGTCGGCGCCGACGCCGGAGCGGATGGCGTCTGCGACGCTCTGCGGCAGCAGTTCCCCGTCAACGACAGGGCCCCAGACAAGGCCGCCGGAGGCGAGCTGGACGAGACCGGCGAGCGGATCCTCCTCTGCGCCTGGCTCGGGCGCTGGAGACGCGAGCTGCGCCTGCAGGCCGAGGACAGTCGCCTCGTCGAGCGAGGAGAGCCCCGCCCTGGTGGGCGGCACGCCGCCGAGCTCGGCCAGCCGTCGGCCGTACGTCTCCGCTTCGGCGACGGGCAGATCGCTGGTGGCGCCGGAGATGCTGATGGCACGCTGGAACAGCCCGGAGGCCCGGGGGACGGCGAGCAGGGTGAGCACGGCGCCGCCACCTGCCGATTGGCCGGCGATCGTCACCAGCGCCGGATCGCCGCCGAACGCTGCGATGTTGTCGCGCACCCACTCCAGTGCGAGCAACCAGTCCAGGATGCCGCGGTTCTGCGGGGCGTCCTCGATCCAGCCGAAGCCGTCGAAGCCGAGCCGGTACGAGACGGACACGGTGACCACTCCGTCTCTGTTGAAGGCGGCGCCGTCGTACCAGGGGCTCGCCGGGGAACCAGCGATGAATCCGCCGCCGTGGATGTAGACGAGGACGGGCAGCCGCGCATGCCGGTCGCCTGGCGCGGGCGTGAAGACGTTCACGTTGAGCGTGGACTCGCCGGGGTACGACGGCTCGGGGATCAGGGTGATCTCCGAGAGCGCGGCGCGCTGCGGCGTGGCGCCGTACGCGGTCGTGTCTCGCACGCCGTCCCACGGCGCGTGCGCGACGGGGGCGGCGAAGCGGAGGTCGCCGGTCGGCGCTTCGGCGAACGGGATGCCGAGGAAGGCGGCAGAGCCGTCGCGCCAGAGCCCGCGGACGCGCCCTGCTGTCGTGTCGGCCTCTGGGGCGGTCGGCAGGGTGGTCTGTGTTGTCGACATGGGGGTCGTGTCCTTTCTCAGCGGACGCTCTTGATGGGGATGAGCACGAGAGCCGCGAGCGCGACGGCCACCATGCCGAAGATGAACAGGGCAGGATAGCCGCCCGCGGCGCCGATCAGGACGGCGGCGATGGTGGGGCTGAGCGCCTGCGGGATGTTCGTCGCGATGTTCAGGATGCCGAGATCCTTCGCGGCCGCGGTGCCGCCGCCGGGAAGAACCTCGGTCATCAGCGCGGTGTCGCACGCCATGTACAGGCCGAAGCCGAAGCCGTTCACGGCGCTCATCACGAGCATCCCTGTCACGTTCGGCGCGATCAGCGGGATGCTGAGACCGACGACCATGAGCGCGCTGGCGGCGTAGATGAACACCTTGCGCCTGCCCAGCTTGTCGCTCAGCCAGCCGGCGAGGGAAATGGAGACGACGGTGGTCACCAGCGACGCCAGGCTGAGCAGCCCGATCGTCGAGTTGGCCTGCCCGATGGACATCCCGATGTAGTCGGTGAGGATGAAGAGCTGGTATCCGAACGTCACGAAGTAGCCGAGGATGAACAGGAAGCGCGCCGCGAACGCCCAGGCGAAGTCCGGATTGGTGCGCGGGTTGATCCAGAACCCCGACAGGAACTGCTTCCAGCTGAAGGGCGGATGCACGGCGTCCTTGCTCGAGAAGTCCCTGTTGAGCAGCACGAACGCGAGGGTGAGGACGAGAACCGCCGCCCCGAACACGGTGTAGCCGACGCCCACGTTCGCGGCGAGCTGCCCGGCGACGAGCACGCCGATCGTGCCGCCCGCCATCGTGCCGACGCCGACCATCGCGGAGGCGACACCGCGGCGGCTGCGCGGGAAGCGGTCGGGCGTGATCGCGCTGAGCGGCCCCTGCAGAGCGTTGAGGGCCACCTGGATGATGACCCAGAACACGGTGATCCAGACGATCGAGCTGAGCGATCCCAGCCCGGCGAGGAAGACGGCTCCGACCGCGGCGCCGATGATCATCCACGGAGCGCGCCGGCCGAGGCGGGACCGCGTCCGGTCGCTGAACGCGCCGACGATGGGCTGGGCGAACAGTGTGAAGACGAACGACACGGTGGTCACGATGGCGAGGTTGCCGACCTTGTTCGCCGGGTCGATGGCCTGCACCTGGTTGGGGAGGAGCACGGCGATCAGGCCGGAGTACGTCGCGAACAGCACGAGCGAGGTGACGGCGAGCGACGGCAGCAGGCGGCGGGTGGCGCTCGGCGACGAGGCGGTGGATGTGCGGGATGTGGGGGAGGTCGCGGTGGGGAAGGCGGCGGGGGTCGGCGCTGCTGTCGCGGCTGCTGCTGTCGCGGCTGCTGCTGTCGCGGCTGCTGCTGTCGCGGCTGCTGCTGTCGCGGCTGCTGCTGCGGCGGACTGGGAGGGCTCTGGCGGTTCGACGACGGGATCCAACGCGGGGTTCTGAGTAGGCACAACACTCCTCTTCGTTGAGTCGGTGCGGCTGGGGAAGCCGGACGGCGCGAAAACCATGCGTCGCTCGGTAATGAGTATGGCGAAGACGGTTAGTTAATTCAAGGGTTGAATTATTGCGATTCGACTGCGATAGGGAGGGGCGGCAACGGAGGGGGCGAGGCGGCTCGCCTGCGGCTCGCCTGCCGGCCTCAGCGCGCGGCGAGGCGCAGGGGGTCGGCGATGGCCGCATCCCTGGCCTGGTGCAGCGCGCCGAGCAGCGCGGCGTCCGCACCGAGGCGGCCGGCGACGATCGGGGGTGTGGGGGCGAGCGCCCCGTCGACGCCGAGCCGCAGTCGCGGCGTCGTCGCCTCCGCGATCTGCTGCGACAGGTCGGCCCAGTAGCCGCCCAGCACGATCACGGACGGGTCGAGCGTCATCCGGAGGATCGCGATCGTCCTGGCGATCCACACCGAAGCGGAGGCGAACGCTGCGGTCGCAGTAGGCTCGCCAGCGCGCACGCGCTCGACGAACGCGGCGAGGGCGGCGGTGAGGCCGTCGCGGTCGCGGACGTCCGCCATTCCTGCGGCTGCGAGCACCACGTCTGGACCGGCGACGTTCACGAGGCACCCGCGCTGCCCGCAGGCGCAGGGGAGGCCGTCGTGGTCGACAGGGAGATGTCCGACGGCCCCGGCCAGCGCGTGCGCTCCCTGGATGAACGCGCCGTCCGCGAGGTATGCGCCGCCGATTCCACTGTTGCTCTTGAGGTAGAGCACGAATCGCTCGCCCGGCAGCAACTGCGCCTCGGCGAGCGCGGCGGGCTCGTCGGAGCTGAGGAGCGCGTCGGCGGGCAGGCGCGGCTCGCGCGCGCGGAGCATCCCGAGCACATCAACCTGTCCCCAGCCGAGGTCGGTGTCGGCCAGGACGATGCGCGGCTCCCCGCCGACCGGCGCGAGCACGACGACCGTGAGCCCGACCGGAGCGCGGCAGAGGCTGTCCAGCTCGTCCAGCCCTGCGCCGATGACGTGTGCGGCGACATCGATGACCGCATCGGGGTCGCCCATCGGCCGACCGTGATGCTCTGCGACGCGCACCAGCTCCTCTCCGGCGAGGTCGTGGGCGAGGAAGATGGCCTGGTCGGCGTCGAGCTGCACAGCGGCGAACGCGAACCCGTCCGCCGCGAGCGTCAGCATCGTCCGGGGGCGGCCGGTGCCGGAGGCGACCACCGAGGACTCGCGCACCAGCCCGGCGTCGCTCAGAACATCGACCAGCGCGGTGACGGTGCCGCGGGACAGCCCGACCGCCGCCGCCAGTTCGCTGCGCGAGCTCGGTCCGTCGACCAGCCGGCGCATCAGCAGCCCCAGGTTGTGGATGCGGACATCGGCGCTGTCCAGGCCGGCGGGAGAACTCATAGCGTCAGAATCTCACACCGAGCCTGGCTGTTAAAGACTCGACGCCCGGTGGTGCGGCGATGCCTGCGACTCTCCCGGGCGACGAGTTGATCTTGTGATCTACCTACAGCGTGCTCCGCATCCCGGGCGAGCGCAAGAGCGGATTTCGGACATGCGCTCTCAGAGAACGGACTTTGACGCGGGGCTGCCCAGCCAGTTGGATGGACGCATGGCAGAAAACACCAACCAGAAGCCCGAAGTCGACGCCCCCGACGGCCCGGCTCCCGAGGCGCTCGAAATCGTCGACATCGTCGAGGGCACCGGCCCGGAGGCGACAGCAGGCTCCAAGGTGGACGTGCACTACCTCGGCGTCGAGTACGAGACCGGCGAGGAGTTCGACTCCTCCTGGAGCCGCGGGCAGTCCATCAACTTCCCGCTCAACAACCTCATCAAGGGCTGGCAGGACGGCATCCCCGGCATGAAGGTCGGCGGCCGTCGCAAGCTCACCGTCCCGCCCGCGCAGGCGTACGGCCCGGCAGGCGGAGGGCACCCGCTCTCCGGCAAGACGCTCATCTTCGTGATCGACCTGCTCGGCGTCTCCTAAACCAGCGCACGATTCATCCAGAAGGTGCGGTGCGGCTCGTCCGCACCGCACCTTCTGCGTGTGGGCTCCGGTCAGAGCGCCGGCGGGTGCATGAGGGTCGGGATGGCGATGCGGTTCCAGACGTTGATGGTGGCGATGGCGAGCAGCAGGTTCGCCAGCGCTTCCGCGCCGAACTCGGCGAGCGCCCTGGCGTAGAGGTCGTCGGAGACGCCGCCCTGGATGAGCGTGACCTCCTCTGTCAGCTCCAAGGCGACCCGTTCCCGCTCGCTGAACCACTCCGATTCGCGCCAGGTGATGACCGAGAACACCTTGCGCAGGGGATAGCCGCCCGCCTGCAGGTCGACGGAGTGCATATCGACGCAGAACGTGCATCCATTGATCTGGGATGCACGGAGCTTGATGAGGTCGCCGAGAGGTTCCTCGACGTGCTGGCCGACGTAGCCGTCGAGGTTGATGACCTTGCGGTAGCCGTCGGGGACGACGGAGGAGATGTCGATTCGTTCTGTCATGTGCTCAGCCTAAAAACGCCAATGGCCGCGTGTAAGCTCCAATCCAGCACATTCCGATCAGGCCAATCTCGGGGGTTCTCGTGGACGTCCACGTGCAGATCGACGGCAGGGGAGACCGCGCCGACCGCATCTACCGGCAGCTGCGCGACGCCGTGCTCGACGGGCGGCTCCGGCACGGCGAGCGCCTCCCGGCCACGAGAGAGCTCGCCGAGCGGCTGTCCGTCTCGCGCACGACCGTCGCGACGGCGTACGAGCGCCTCACCGCGGAGGGCTACCTCAGCGCGCGGGTGGGCTCTGGAACGTTCGTGTCTGCGCCGACCGCCGAGCCGACCGGGTCCGCCGAGCGCGAGGAGAGAACGGCAGCGCGTCCCGTCGAGCGGTGGGCGAACATCCACGACCCGCTGTGGTCGGAGCCGTTGCCGATCGCGTACGACTTCAGCGTCGGCACCCCAGACCCCGCGCTGTTCCCCGCCGAGTCGTGGCGCCGGTTCGTCGCTGCCGAGCTGCGCGGCGGCATCCTGCGCTCCGGCCACTACCGCGACCCTTCGGGGCTGCAGCGGCTGCGGGATGCCCTCGCCAGGCACCTCGGGGTTGCACGCTCGGTGGATGCGCTGGCCGACGACATCCTGATCACGAGCGGGGCGCAGCAGGCGTTCGACCTGATCGGCCGGGTGCTGCTCGAACCCGGCGACGTGGTCGCGGTCGAAGACCCTGGCTATCCACCGGTGCGTCAGTTGTTCGAGACGATGGGGGCGCAGGTCGTGCCGGTGCCCGTCGACGGCGACGGCATCCGGGTGGATGCGCTGCCCCCGGCCGCGAAGCTCGTGTACGTGACGCCGTCGCACCAGTTCCCGCTCGGCGGCGTGCTCTCGTTCGAACGCCGCACGAGGTTGCTGGCCTGGGCGAGCGAGCACGACGCCGTGATCGTCGAGGACGACTACGACAGCGAGTATCGATACGCTGACCGTCCGCTCGACCCGCTTCAGCGCCTCGACACCGAGGGGAGGGTGGTCTACGTCGGCACCTTCTCCAAGACGATGCTGCCGGCGCTCCGGCTCGGCTTCCTGGTGGCGCCGCCGTCGCTGCTGCCTGCGCTGCGCAGCGCGAAGCGCCTCACCGACTGGCACAACGACCACGTGACCCAGGCGGCGATGGCGCGTTTCATCGACTCCGGCGGCTTCGCCAGGCACGTCCGTCAGGCCACGAAACACTACGGGATGCGGCAGCGCCAGATCCTGGAGCAGGCGGAGGCGCAGCTCGGCGGGACGCTGCGTGCCGTGCCATCGGTGGCCGGCCTGCACGTCTGCCTGCTGCCGGTGGACGGCGCGGCGTTCGACTCCGACCGTGCAGCAGCAGAGGCTGCCGCATCCGGTGTCTCCGTGCAGTCGATCGCGCGCTTCGGCATCGGCGCAGCACCGGTCTCCGGCCTGATGCTGGGCTTCGGCGCGATCGCGCCGGACGACGTGCCGGACGGCCTGCGCGTGCTCGCGCGCGCCGTGGCGCGGGCGAGCACGCGCGGCTGACGCGGCGCTCAGGCGGTGGACCGGCTCAGATCGCCGACCAGCCGCCGTCCGACGCGAGGACGACGCCGCTGACGTTGGCGGAGTCGTCGCTGAGCAGCCAGGTGATGGATGCGGCGAGCTGCTCCGGCTGCGCGACCGGCGGCACCATGGTCTGCATCAGCGGGCCGAGGCGCTGGCCGGCCCACTCCGAGCGGAACGGCGCCTCGATGTTGGTGGCGACAGGGCCGGGCGCGACCGCGTTGGTGCGGATGCCCTTCGGCGTGTAGAAGACCGAGGTGGACTTGGTGTACCCGACGACGGCGTGCTTCGACGTGGTGTACGCGACGCCGGCCGCCGAGCCGCGGAGGCCGGCCTCGGAGCTGACGTTGACGATCGAGCCGGAGCCCGCCTCCAGCATCACAGGGAGCACGGCGCGGGTGAGTCGCATGATCGCGGTGATGTTGATGTTCAGGACGCGGTCCCAGGTGGCGTCGTCGATCTCGGCGGCGGGCTGGAAGCCGTCCATGATCCCCGCGACGTTGGCGAGCGCATCCACGCGTCCGCCTGCGGCGGCGAGGATCTCCGCGATGGTCTCCTCGCTGGAGACGTCGCCCGCGACGGTCACCAGGTCGAGGTCGGGGTGCTCGGCGGTGAGCGCCTCCAGACGATCGGGGGCGATGTCGCTGGCGATGACGCGGCCGCCCTCCGAAGCGATGCGGAGCGCCGTCGCCCTCCCGATGCCAGAGCCGGCGCCCGTGACGATGGCGGTTTTGCCTGCGAAGCGAGCGGAATCGTTTGTGCTCATTCCAGAATCTCCTGTGTCGTGTGTGGCGCTCGAGGTGGGCGTCGATGTATTTATAGCACTCGGTGCCATAATGGGAGATGTGAATTCGCCAGCAGCCGAATCGGGCCCCCGCCGCCGCGGTCGCCCGGTCGACGTCGACCCGGACGAGGTCGCCCTGCTCGCCCTCCGTCACTTCGCCGAGCACGGCTACGAGGCCACCACGATGGACGACATCGCGCGCATCGCGGGGATCGGCAGGCGCACGCTGTTCCGCTACTTCCCGAGCAAGCCGGCGCTGGTCTGGGGCGGCATGGAGCCGGTCGTCGAGCGCACCAAGGCAGAATTGGATGCGGCCACGCCCGACGAGCCGACCGCCTCCGTGTTGCGCCGCGCCATCGCCCGCTCGCTCGACATGCCGCCCGACCGCATCGAGGCGACCAGGCGGCGCCTGCTGCTGATCGGCTCCGACGACTCCCTGATCGCGTTCGGCCTCGGCAGGCTCGCGCTCAACAGGGACGTGCTCGCGGCCTTCATCGCCCGCCGCACGGCGTCGGAGCCCGGCGGCCTGCACGCGAGCGTGCTCGCCGACGCGCTCTCCGCCGCGTCGTTCTCCGCCCTCCTCTGGTGGGCGGCCAACAGCGACCAGGAGCCCGCTGCCGTCGTCGCAGAGGCGCTGGCCGCCATCGGCGGCTGACCCCAGGCGACGCGCTCGGGTTCTGTCGCTCAGCCGTTCGGCAGAATCACCGCCCTGCCGCGGATCTTCCCCTCGTGCAGCCGCTCGTACGCCTTCGGCGCCTCGTCCAGGGAGTACGTCTCGATCTCCACCTCGATGGACCCCGCGCGGGCCAGGTCGAGCACTTCGATCAGCTCAGCGCGGGAACCCCAGTACGGGGTGCGGACGGCGACGTCGTATGCGATGCGTCCGAATCCGACCGCCAGCGCACCTCCGCCGATGCCGACGATCGTCACGTCGCCCTCTGTCGCCGCTATCGCTCCCGCGAGCTCGACGGTCGGCTGGACGCCGACGAAGTCGAAGACCGCGTTCGCACCGCGTCCGTCGGTGAGTTCGCGGACTCTCGCCACCGCATCATGGTTGGACAGCAGTGCGTGGTGGGCGCCGACCGCCATCGCCAGGTCGAGCTTCTCCTGGTTGACGTCCAGGGCGATCACGGTCGCTCCGGAGATCGCGCGGAGGATCTGGATGCCGACGTGGCCGAGCCCGCCGGTGCCGATCACGACGGCCGTCGTGCCCGCGCCGAGCTTCGGCAGTGCGTTCTTGATCGCGTGGTACGGGGTCAGCCCGGCGTCGGTGAGCGACACGTTCGCCACGGGGTCGAGGCCGTCGAGCGGAACCAGGTGGCGCTCGCTGTCGACCACCAGGTACTCGGCCATCGAGCCAGGGGAACCGAGCCCCGGAGGGCGGATGCCCTCCGCCTGCGCGTTGAGGCAGTAGTTCTCCTTGCCCTGGGCGCACATCAGGCAGCGGCCGCAGCCCCACGGACCGTAGACCGCGACCGCATCGCCCTTCTTCACGCCGGTGACCCCGTCGCCGACAGCCTCGACGACGCCGGCGCCCTCGTGGCCGAGGGTGAGCGGGAGGCCGTAGACGTACTGGTCGGCCGGCAGGCCCATGATGAACTCGTCGGAGTGGCAGACTCCGGCGGCGGTGACCTTCAGCAGCACCTGGCCTGGGCCGATCTGCGGGTCGGGGATCTCGACGACCTCTGGGCGGGAACCGATCTCACGATATTGGAGTGCCTTCATATGCCGCACGTTACTCCGGGCGGGTGTCCTCAGGACAGGCCGTCGGTCCCATCCGCGCGCGGGCCGCATCCCCGCTGGTCTGGTAAGCTTTCCAGGTTGCCGTCTAACGGCCGCGGATAAAGAGAGCCCAGGCATTCGGCCATCGGGCACCGCGCAACGAGAGAAAGGGGATCACCTCTATGGCACTTGATGCAGACGTCAAGAAGGCGATCATCGAAGAGTACGCGACCCACCCCGGTGACACCGGATCCCCCGAGGTTCAGGTTGCAATCCTGACCAAGCGGATCAAGGACCTCACCGAGCACCTCAAGGAGCACAAGCACGACCACCACTCGCGTCGTGGCCTGCTCCTCCTGGTCGGTCAGCGTCGCCGCCTGCTCGGCTACCTGTCGGACATCGACATCGCCCGTTACCGCTCGCTGATCGAGCGTCTCGGCCTCCGTCGATAACGCAGGAGTCGCGCGCGTAGCAGCTCATCGCTGAAACCGCGAGCTTCTTACGAACGGGCCGTCACCCTCCGGGTGGCGGCCCGTTTCGTCGTTCCTGGGCGAGTCGCGGCCGCTAGAGTCGTCGCGTGGCCTGTCGGTTCGTGCCGTACATCGTCGTCGGCGTTGTCCATCTCGTCTGTGTGCTCGCGGGCGCGGCGACACTCGTCGCCGTCACGAAGCCGCTGCTGATGCCCGTGCTGCTGGTGTGCCTGCTCTGGGCGCTTCCGGTCCGGCGCGGCGAGGTGGCGCTGCTCGGGTCGCTCGCGGTGCTGTTCGGCTGGCTGGGCGACGTCTCGCTGATGGATGCCGGCCCCGGTTTCGTGATCGGCCTCGGCTTCTTCCTGCTCGGGCACCTCGCATACGTCGTGTTGTTCTGGCGACGGATGCGGTTCCGCCGTCCGCGCTGGTGGAGCGTCCTCTACCTGGCCTGGTTCGCGGCCCTGCTCGCCGTGCTCGCCCCGCACGCCGGCGCCCTGTTGGCGCCCCTCGCGGCGTACGGGCTCGCCCTCGTGGCGCTCGGCGCATCCGGGAGCGCGTGCAACCGCTGGATTTCGGTGGGAGCAGCCTGCTTCGTCGTCTCGGACAGCCTGCTCGGCCTCGACCGGTTCCTCCCGGGGTTCGCGCTGTGGCAGATCGACTTCCTCATCATGCTCAGCTATCTGGCCGCGCAGGGACTGATCTGTGTCGGCATCGTGCGCACGGCGCGCTCGCGGCTGCCTGCCGCATCCGCTGTCGCGTCGGCCGCACGCCTCGTGCCGTGGGCGCGGTCGCGGAGGCGGTGACCGCACGTTTCGCACGAGTCGTGCGGCGAAGGCGGGGAAGCGGCTAGGCGGTGCGCGCGACGACCGCGCGGTCGACGAGGGTCGCGGCGACGAGCGCCGACGCGACGACGGCGACGCCGATCACCACACCGAGCAGGCCGATCAGCGGCGACGCCAGCGGCAGCGCGAGCAGCAGCACCACGGCGATGCCGGTCTTCAACGGCCGCACCACCACCTCGTCCACCAGCGGCTTGTGCAGCACGTACAGCAGCAGCAGGAACACCGCGACCGGCACCGCGACCGCGTACTCCACCACCGCGTCCGACACCGCAGCGCCTCCCTCCGAGCCGCGCTGCACCGCCACCTCCAGGCCGGCACCGAGCGCTGCGAGCGAGGCGAACACCAGATAGTGCCCGTAGCCCCAGTAGAACGATCGGCCGCGCCGCGTGCTCAGCCCTTCCGCCGCCGGCTCCAGGAAGTACAGCCACCACAGCGCGAATAGCAGCACCAGTCCGGCCGAGGCGATCACCACCAGTGTGACGGAGACGCCGTTGGCCTCCAGCGCGTGCTGCACTCCGATCGCCGACGCCGACACCGACTCGCCGAGCACGATGATCGTGAACAGCCCGTAGCGCTCGGCGATGTGGTGCGGGTGCCACGAGGTCTTTCCCGTCCGCTCCGCCCAGATCGGCACGGAGAGGTCGAGCGCCGCCGCGATCAGGAAGGTCCATACTCCGGTCTCCGGCGGCAGGAACAGCCTGGACACCCACAGCACCTGCACCGCAGCCACGCCGGCTGCGTAGCGGAACGCCGTCGCCCTGCCCTGCGGATGCTCGATCCCGGCCCTGATCCACTGGCTCACCAGCCCGACGCGCATGATCAGGTAGCCGATCGTGATGGCCGTGAAGTCGCCGCCGCCGAACGCGCTCGGCACACCGGCAGCGAGCACGAGGACGCCGCCCATCTGCACGAGCGTCGTGATCCGGTACGGCACATCGTCGGTGTCGTACGCGGAGGCGAACCAGGTGAAGTTCATCCACGCCCACCAGATCGCGAAGAACACCATCAGATACGGCCCGATGTCACTGGAGAGATGCCCGCCCAGCGTCGCCTCCGCGAGCTGGGCTGCGACCTGGGCGATGGCGACCACGAACGTCAGGTCGAAGAGCAGTTCGAGCGGACTCGAGACGCGGTGGGGCTCGTTCGTGGCGCGGCCGGTCATCGGAATGCGGAAGGCGCTGGTCATGCACTCATTCTGGCGCGGAGGCCCCTGGTGTGCGCCGCCCGTCGGCGTGCGCCAGCATAGGGGTATGCTCCGCCGCCATCCCGTCCTCATCGTCGTCACGGTGGTGTATCTGCTCGCCGTCGCCTGGATCACCATGTCGCCGCAGCCGCAGGACTCTGCGCAGAACCATTTCATCCGCGACGTCATCGCCCAGATCGGCCGCTTCCCTCCCACCTCGTGGGTCACGTACAGCGGCGTCGAGTTCACCGCGAACATCGCGATGTTCGTACCGATGGGCGTGCTGTTCACGCTGCTGCTCGGGATGCGCAGGTGGTGGATCGCCCTCATCATCGGTTTCGCGGCGACCTGCACGATCGAGTTCGTCCAGCTCTTCCTGCCGACCAGGTACAGCGACGTGCACGACATCGTCGCGAACACCGCAGGGACGGTGATCGGCGTCGGGATCGTCGCGCTCGCCGTCTGGCAGAGACGGCGCGGGAATAGGAAGGCCATCCCCTCCGTTGATGACGATATCCATGCAAACGCATTGAAATAGGAGCAGCGGAAATGCAGTTCGGAATCTTCAGTGTCGGCGACATCACCACCGACCCCACCACCGGTCAGACGCCGACCGACGCCTCGCGTCTGCAGGACGTCCTCACGATCGCCCAGCACGCGGAAGAGGTCGGCCTCGACGTCTTCGCGATGGGTGAGCACCACAACCCGCCGTTCTTCCCGTCGAGCCCTGTCGCCATCAACAGCTACCTCGCCGCCAAGACCAGCCGCATCATCCTGTCGACCGCCACGACGCTGATCACCACCAACGACCCTGTGCGCATCGCCGAGGAGTACGCGATGCTGCAGCACCTGTCCGGCGGCAGGATGGACCTCACGCTCGGCCGAGGCAACACCGGCCCCGTGTACCCGTGGTTCGGCGAGGACATCCGCCAGGGCATCCCGCTCGCGCTCGAGAAGTACGCGCTGCT
Source organism: Leifsonia sp. Root227 (assembly GCF_001428745.1). Classification (GTDB taxonomy): domain Bacteria; phylum Actinomycetota; class Actinomycetes; order Actinomycetales; family Microbacteriaceae; genus Leifsonia. The sequence goes on from NZ_LMIO01000002.1 coordinate 294,981, forward strand.
GCGCCGTCTGTGGACAGAGGACTTCGTGGACTGGGATGGCAAGTTCCGCACCCCGCTCCAGGGCTTCCAGTCCACCCCGCGTCCGCTCGACGACGTGCCCCCGTTCGTCTGGCACGGCAGCATCCGCAGCCCGGAGATCGCCGAGCAGGCCGCGTACTACGGCGACGGCTTCTTCGCGAACCACATCTTCTGGCCGGCATCGCACACCCAGCAGATGGTGGCGCTCTACCGCCAGCGCTTCGAGCACTACGGTCACGGCACGGCCGACCAGGCGATCGTCGGCCTCGGCGGTCAAGTCTTCATGCGCAAGAACTCGCAGGATGCGGTGGCCGAGTTCCGTCCGTACTTCGACAACGCGCCGGTGTACGGCCACGGCCCGACTCTGGAGGAGTTCACCTCGCAGACGCCGCTGACCGTCGGCAGCCCGCAGGAGGTCATCGACCGCACGCTCGGCTTCCGCGACTACGTCGGCGACTACCAGCGCCAGCTCTGGCTGCTCGACCACGCCGGTCTCCCGCTGAAGACCGTCCTGGAGCAGCTCGACATCCTCGGTGGCGAGGTCGTGCCCGTGCTCCGCACGGAGTTCGCGAAGGACCGCCCTGCGCACGTGCCGGACGGCCCCACCCACGCCGCGATGGTCGCAGACCGCGACGCCGCTGAGCTCGTCGCCGACGCGGACGCGGCAGCCGCCGACGGCGCATCCACTGTTTCGGGGGTGAAGTGATGACCACCCGTAAGCTCGCCGTCGTCTCCGCCGGCCTCAGCCAGCCGTCGTCGTCCCGGCTCCTGGCCGACCGGCTCGCGGAGGCGACGGTGCGCAGGCTCGAAGAGCAGGGCATCGAGGTCGAGGTGACCACGATCGAGCTGCGCGATGTTGCGAAGGACGTGACCAACAACCTGCTCGCCGGATTCCCCAGCCCCGCCCTCGCCGACGTCATCGAGACGGTGACGGGAGCGGACGGCCTGATCGCGGTGACGCCGATCTTTACCACGAGCTACAGCGGGATGTTCAAGTCGTTCTTCGACATCCTCGACCCGACCGCGTTGGACGGGATGCCCGTGCTGATCGGCGCGACAGGCGGCACCGACCGCCACTCGCTCGCACTCGACTACGCCATGCGTCCGATGTTCACCTACCTGCACAGCGTGGTCGTGCCGACCTCCGTCTATGCGGCGTCGGCGGACTGGGGGAGCGGGGCGGACACCGTGAAGGCTCTGCCGGATCGCATCGAGCGCGCGGCGGGGGAGCTCGCGGCGCTGGTCAGCGCCTCGGACCGGTCGGCGCAGCTGAAGGACCCGTTCGCACTCGACGGCGACTTCGCCTCCATGATCGGCGGGTTCCAGGGCGACTGAGCCGCCGCAGGTTCGCGGGTCGCGACCGGGTCCCGATCCCCGTCGCGACCCGCGAGTATGTTCGGGGGATGAGCCGCGAGACCGTCGAGAAGTCCAGACCGGATGCGCCTGAGCAGTTCTTCGAGGCAGAGGCGGCAGGGCTGCGCTGGCTGGGCGACGCGACAGCATCCGGAGGCGCACGAGTGGTCGCCATCGTGGAGGTCGCCCCCGGCCGGATCGTGCTGGAGCGCGTCGGCGGCGGCCGCCCGTCCGGGGATGCTGCCCGCGCGTTCGGCGCGGCGCTCGCCGTGACGCACGCGGCGGGCGCTGCGGCGTTCGGCGCACCACCGGACGGCTGGGACGGCCCGCTCTACATCGGCAAGCGTTCGCTGCCCTCTGCGGAGGAGACGTCGTGGGGACGGTTCTATGCCCGCGACCGCATCCAGCCGTACCTCGCCATCGCGGTGGACGCGGGAGGGGTCGCGGCATCGCAGCTCCCGGTGATCAGTGCGGCCGTCGACCGGATCTCCTCCGGCGAGCTAGACGACGGGGAGCCGCCTGCGCGCATCCACGGTGATCTGTGGAACGGCAACCTGCTGTGGGATGCGCGCGGCGGCATCCTCATCGACCCGGCCGCCCACGGGGGTCACCGCGAGACCGACCTCGCGATGCTCGCCCTCTTCGGCGCCCCGCACCTGGACGAGATCACCGCGGGCTACGACGCCGCCGCCCCGCTGCGCGCCGGCTGGCGGGACCGCATCCCGCTGCACCAGCTGCATCCATTGGCGGTGCACGCGGCGTCGTACGGGCCGTCGTACGGCGACGCCCTCGCGGACGCCGCGCGCGCCACACTCGCGCTTCCCGCCGGATTGACGGGCTGACCTGCTAGGATTCTTGCGGTTGGCTGTATGCCGACCGCAACTCAATACTGAGTACCAAACGGAGCAGGCTGGCAGGAGCTGGTCCTCGGTGGTGGTATCCGGATGCGCGCATCGCGCAACCGTGTATTTCTACTGATGGCCAGACGGGCACAGAACCGCGCACAGGCACTCGACGTCACACGACAGCCGATGCCACCTGTGCGCAGGAAGCCGCACGTACACGGAGGACTTCCGTGTCGATCTGCCTGTTCCCCTGCTCCGATGGAGGAGTCGCCGCCCATACGGGGCGACGACGTAAAACAAAGGAGAAAGACCTCTTGGAAGGTCCCGAAATCAAGTTCGCCGAAGCAGTCCTGGACAATGGACGCTTCGGCACCCGCACGGTCCGGTTCGAAACCGGACGCCTCGCACAGCAGGCACAGGGCGCCGTCGCCGCCTACCTCGACGAGGAGACCATGCTGCTGAGCGCGACCAGCGCCAGCAAGCACCCGAAGGACAACTTCGACTTCTTCCCGCTGACCGTCGACGTCGAAGAGCGTTCGTACGCGGCAGGCAAGATCCCCGGCTCGTTCTTCCGTCGTGAGGGCCGCCCCTCCACCGAGGCGATCCTCGTCTGCCGTCTGATCGACCGGCCTCTGCGTCCGTCGTTCGTCGACGGCCTGCGCAACGAGGTCCAGATCGTCATCACCGTCCTGAGCATCGCCCCCGACGAGTTCTACGACGCTCTGGCGATCAACGCCGCATCCATGTCGACCCAGATATCCGGCCTGCCGTTCAGCGGCCCGATCGCCGCGGTGCGCCTCGCGCTCATCCCCGGCAACGGCGCAGCTGAAGACCAGTGGATCGCGTTCCCGAAGGCGTCGCAGCTTGAGGAGGCCGTCTTCGACATCGTCGTCGCCGGTCGCGTGATCACCGACAAGAACGGCCAGGAAGACGTCGCGATCATGATGGTCGAGGCCGAGGCCACCGAGGGCAGCTGGAACCTCATCCAGGGCGGCGCCACCAAGCCGAACGAAGAGGTCGTCGCACAGGGCCTCGAGGCCGCGAAGCCGTTCCTCAAGCAGCTCGTCGCCGCGCAGAACGTCGTCGCGGAGCAGGCGGCGAAGGACATCGCAGACTACCCGGTGTTCCTGCCGTACACGCAGGAGACCTACGACAACGTCGCCGGCCTCGCATACGACGAGCTCGTCAACGTCTACCAGATCGCCGACAAGATCCAGCGCCAGAACGCCGACGACGCCCTCAAGGAGCGCGTCAAGGTCGCCCTGACCGAGAAGGTCGAAGCCGGTGTGCTCCCCGCAGAGACGCTCACGCAGTTCTCCGCGGCGTACAAGTCGGTGTCCAAGGTCGTCATGCGCGGACGCGTCCTCCGCGAGGGCATCCGCATCGACGGCCGCGGCCTGACCGACATCCGTCCGCTCGACGCAGAGGTGCAGGTCATCCCGCGCGTCCACGGTTCGGCGATCTTCCAGCGCGGAGAGACCCAGATCCTGGGCGTCACCACGCTGAACATGCTCAAGATGGAGCAGCAGATCGACTCGCTGTCGCCCGTCACCAAGAAGCGCTACCTGCACCACTACAACTTCCCGCCGTACTCGACCGGTGAGACCGGCCGGGTCGGTTCGCCGAAGCGTCGCGAGATCGGGCACGGCTTCCTCGCCGAGCGCGCGCTCGTGCCGGTGCTGCCGAGCCGCGACGAGTTCCCGTACGCGATCCGTCAGGTGTCCGAGGCTCTCGGCTCCAACGGCTCGACGTCGATGGGCTCCGTCTGCGCATCCACCCTGTCGCTGCTGAACGCCGGTGTGCCGCTGCGCGCCCCTGTCGCAGGCATCGCGATGGGCCTCATCTCCGACACGGTCGACGGTGAGACCAGGTACGCGGCGCTCACCGACATCCTCGGTGCGGAAGACGCCCTCGGCGACATGGACTTCAAGGTCGCAGGCACGAGCGAGTTCGTCACGGCGATCCAGCTCGACACCAAGCTCGACGGCATCCCCTCCGCGGTGCTCGCCGGTGCGCTGAAGCAGGCGAAGGATGCTCGCACGACCATCCTGAGCGTGCTGAACGCCGCTATCGATCAGCCGGACGAGATGGCCCCGACCGCGCCCCGCGTGATCTCGGTCCAGATCCCCGTCGACAAGATCGGCGAGCTGATCGGCCCGAAGGGCAAGACGATCAACGCCATCCAGGACGAGACCGGCGCCGACATCTCCATCGAGGAGGACGGCACCGTCTACATCGGCGCCGTCGACGGCCCGTCTGCCGAGGCAGCCCGTGCCCAGGTGAACGCGATCGCGAACCCCACCAACCCGGAGGTCGGCGAGCAGTTCCTCGGAACCGTCGTCAAGATCGCCGCGTTCGGTGCGTTCGTCTCGCTTCTTCCCGGCAAGGACGGCCTGCTGCACATCTCCGAGGTGCGCAAGCTCGCCGGTGGCAAGCGCGTCGAGAACGTCGAGGACGTGCTCGGGGTCGGCCAGAAGATCCTGGTGGAGATCACCAAGATCGACGACCGCGGCAAGCTGTCGCTCGCCCCGGTGCTCGCCGAGGCCGACGACGCGGACACGCACGGCCGCGACGCCGCCAGCGAGGGCCCCACGGCTCCCGCCGAAGGCGAGTAGTCCCGTTCCACACGAAGGCCGTCCCGACTCCGTCGGGGCGGCCTTCGTCGTCCCCGCCCCCAAATAATCGAGTCCGAAGTTATTCATGCGACACGCCGGGTCAGGCCGTGAATAACTTCGGACTCGATTATTTGGCGGCGTCGCGGGCGAGGAGGGGGTGCAGGCGGTACGGGATGAGCTCGCCCATGTCGAGGGCGGTCTCCGCGCGCTCGACGCCGTCCGCGGCCTGGATGGCGCCCGTGATGCGGAAGAGGTCCTCCGCGTCCGTGCAGACCACCCGCACGAGCAGATCGGACGGGCCGGACAGCCCGTGCGCCGACACGATCTCCGGGATGGTGGCGAGCTGTTCGACGATCGACGCGAGCTTCTGCTGATGCACATGCACCGTCACGAACGCCGCGAGCGGATAGCCGGCGGCAAGCGCGCTGATGCGCCTGTCGAACGACAGGAACACCCCGGAGCGCTCCAGTTCTGCCACGCGGGACTGCACCGTGTTGCGGCTCAGCCCGAGCCGGTCGGCGAGGGAGACATTGGTCGCCCTCGGGTCCTCCGCGATGGCCACGAGGATGCGTCGGTCGGTGCTGTCGATAGTGCGCATAGTGTGAAAGCTAGCACGCGGCGACACGCCCGGATAGTGCACTGTGCACGGTCGACACGCCGATGGTTGTGCGGGGTGACCCGAAAGCGTAACGTTCCCGGTAATTCCGGCAAGGAGGCCGGAAGCCGGTTCATGGCGCCACAAGCGCGAGGGCCGGACGTGAGAGTGAAGGTTGCGTGAACCGTGACGATCGACAATCAACCAGGCATCCGGATGTCAGACGACGACGGCCGGATGGACGATGTGCACCTCGGCGAGCTCCGTCTCGGCGGCATCGACACCGTACAGCTAATGACTCCCGACGGGATGCGGTTGAGCGACGATCGGTACGACGCCTGGATCTCGGACATCGGCGACGAGCAGCTCCTCTCGTTCTACGAGGACATGGTCGTCATCCGCCGCATCGACACAGAGGCCACCGCCCTGCAGCGTCAGGGTGAGCTCGGCCTGTGGCCGCCGCTGCTCGGTCAGGAGGCCGCGCAGATCGGCTCCGGTCGCGCCCTCCGCTCCGACGACTTCGTGTTCTCCAGCTACCGGGAGAACGGCGTCGCATACTGCCGCGGCGCTCAGCTCACCGACCTGGTGCGGGTCTGGCGCGGCACAGCGCAGTCCGGCTGGAACCCGTACGACATCAACATGGCGACCCCGCAGGTCATCATCGGCGCTCAGACGCTGCACGCCACCGGATACGCCCTCGGGATCCAGGCGGACGGAACGGACGCGGTCGCCGTCGCCTACTTCGGGGATGGCGCGACCAGCGAGGGCGACGTGAACGAGGCCATGATCTTCGCCGCAACATACGCCGCTCCCGTCATCTTCTTCTGCCAGAACAACCAGTACGCGATCTCCGAGCCGGTCTCCCTGCAGGCGCAGCGGCCGATCGCAGAGCGCGCTCCCGGCTTCGGCATCCCGAGTGTGCGGGTGGACGGCAACGACGTGCTCGCCGTGCTCGCGGTGATGCGGTCGGCCCTCGAGCGGGCGCGGACCGGCGGCGGCCCGACCTTCATCGAGGCCGTCACATACCGGATGGGCCCGCACACCACCGCTGACGACCCCACCCGCTACCGCGACCCGGCCGAGCTGGAGCAGTGGAAGGTGAAAGACCCGCTCGCCCGGGTCGGCGCGTACCTCAGCAGGCAGGGTGCGCTCTCCGCCGACCGGGAGGAGCAGGTCGCCGCGAAGGCGGACCGTGTCGCCGCCGAGTTGCGCGCCGGCTGCGTTTCGCTACCAGACCCCGACCCGATGACCGTGTTCGACAACGTGTATGCGGAAGCGCACACCGGCATCGCCCGCCAGCGCGATCACTACTCGCGCTACCTCAGAACGTTCGTCGGAGGTGACGGGCGATGACCACCCTCACGATGGCGAAAGCCATCAACGCCGGTCTCCGCGCTGCGCTGGCAGGCGACGAGCACGTGGTGCTGATGGGCGAGGACATCGGAACCCTCGGCGGCGTCTACCGCGTGACGGACGGCCTGCAGACCGAGTTCGGCCCGCGCAGGGTGATGGACTCGCCGCTCGCGGAGTCCGGCATCCTGGGCACAGCCGTCGGGATGGCGTACCGCGGCTACCGCCCGGTGGTGGAGATCCAGTTCGACGGGTTCATCTACCCGGCGTTCGACCAGATTGTCAGCCAGGTGGCGCGGATGCACTACCGCACGGCAGGCGCTGTGCGGATGCCGATCACGATCCGCGTGCCGTTCGCCGGAGGGATCGGGGCTGCTGAGCACCACTCCGACTCGCCGGAGGCCTACTTCGCGCACGCCGCCGGCCTGCGCGTCGTGAGCCCGTCGAGCCCGGAGGACGCGTACACCCTCATCCAGCAGGCCATCGCCTCCGACGACCCCGTGCTCTACTTCGAGCCGAAGCGCCGCTACCACGTCAAGGGCGAGGTCGACGAGACCGCAGCCCTGGCGGACGCCCGCCCCATGGGCACGGCGCGCGTCGTGGTCCCCGGCGACGACCTGACGCTCGTCACGTACGGCGGGCTGGTGCAGACGGCACGGGATGCGGCCGCTGCGGCCTCCGACGACGGCCTGTCCGTCGAGGTGATCGACCTGCGCTCGCTCTCTCCGCTCGACGTCGACACAGTCGCAGAGTCTGTGCGGAAGACCGGCCGCCTCGTGATCTCGCACGAGGCTGCGCTGTCCGGCGGGATGGGCGCGGAGATCGCCGCCTGCATCACGGAGCGCTGCTTCTACTACCTGGAGCACGCCCCTGTGCGCGTGACAGGGCACGACATCCCGTACCCGGCCGCGAAGCTGGAGGGCGCGCACCTGCCCGACCTCGACCGCATCCTGGACGGTGTCGACCGCGCGATGGATCGCCCGAACTCGCTGACCGGGGTGGAGGAGCTGTGACCGTCAAGGAGTTCGCCCTGCCAGACCTGGGCGAGGGACTGACAGAGTCGGAGCTGGTGAGCTGGAAGGTCGCGGTCGGCGACACGGTGCAGCTCAACCAGATCATCGCAGAGGTGGAGACCGCGAAGGCGCTCGTGGAGCTGCCGGCCCCGTACGAGGGCCGGGTGTCGCAGCTGTTCGTGGAGCCCGGCGTGACGGTCGCTGTCGGCGAGCGGATCGTGGCGTTCGAGGTCGGAGCGGCGGAGGACGCAGCGGAGGAGCCTGCGGCCGAGCGGCCAGAGGTCGCGCCGGCAGTGGATGCGGCTGCCACGGCAGACGCGCCGGAACCGAACCTCGTCGGGTACGGGGCGAAGGCAGACTCGGCCACGAGGCCGCAGCGACGCGCCCGCCCCGGAATCGTGACCGTCTCCGTTCAGACGGAGACGAAACGGCACACGGTCGCTGGTGAGCGCCCACGGGCGACGCCTCCCGTGCGCAAGCTGGCTCGCGAGCGCGGCGTCGACCTGGCGAGCATCCCTGGGACGGGGGAGCGGGGGCTGGTGACGCGCCACGACGTGGAGGCGTTCCTGGCTGCGCCCGCCGCGCCCGCCGCACACCTGGCAACGTCCGCGGAGACGCCCTCTGCGGTGCCGGGGGCGCGGGAGACGCGCATCCCGATCAAGGGCGTGCGCAAGGCGACGGCAGACGCGATGGTGCGGAGCGCTTTCACCGCACCGCAGGCCACCGTCTTCCTGACGGTCGACGCCACCCCGACGATGGAGCTGCTCGACCGGCTTCGTGCTGGGACGGACACCCGGGAGCGCCGCCCCGGCCTGCTCACGGTGATCGCGAAGGCGCTCTGCATCGCCGTGCGCCGAACGCCGGAGGTCAACGCCAGCTGGGACGACGCTGCGCAGGAGATCGTGCAGTTCGGCTACGTGAATCTCGGGATCGCCGCGGCGACGCCGCGCGGGCTGGTCGTGCCGACGATCCGGGATGCGGACGCACTCGGCCTCGGTGACCTGGCCGCGAGCATCCGGAGCCTGGCGGAGACGGCGCGGGCGGGACGCACCAGTCCGGAGGCGATGTCGGGCGGAACGATCACCATCACCAACGTCGGCGTGTTCGGAGTGGACGCCGGCACGCCGATCCTGACGCCGGGCGAGGCGGCGATCCTCGCGGTCGGCGCCGTGCGACGCCAGCCGTGGGAGCACCGCGGCGACATCGCGCTGCGCGACGTGCTGACGCTCGCCCTCTCGTTCGACCACCGCGTGGTCGACGGGGAGCAGGCCGCCCGCTTCATCGCCGACATCGGCAGGATCGTCGCAGACCCCGCCTCCGTCATCGCCCTGGTCTGATCCGTCCCCGGCCTCCGCGCGAACGGAGGTCGGGGCGGTCCTGGCCGGGCGACGTGGGGGCTAGGCGTGCAGGGCGGCGTTGAGCTCGATGCCGCCGCCGGCGCGACGGAGGACCTCGACGGCGCCGGTGAGGGAGTTGCGGCGGAAGAGCAGGCCGGGCACGCCGGACAGCTCGACCGCCTTGACCGTGCGCGGCGCGCCGTCCGCGGTGGGGGCGTCGCCGACGACGACCACCTTGGTGCCCGCCGTCACGTAAAGCCCTGCCTCGACCACCGTGTCGTCGCCGATCGAGATGCCGATGCCGGAGTTCGCTCCGAGCAGGGCGCGCTCGCCGATCGCCACGCGCTGCGTGCCTCCGCCGCTCAGCGTCCCCATGATGGATGCGCCGCCGCCGATGTCCGAGCCGTCGCCGACCGCGACGCCCTGCGAGATGCGGCCCTCGACCATCGAGGTGCCGAGCGTACCTGCGTTGAAGTTCACGAAGCCCTCGTGCATCACCGTCGTGCCGGGCGCGAGGTGCGCGCCGAGGCGCACGCGCGACGCGTCGGCGATGCGCACACGGTCCGGCGTGACGTAGTCGAGCAGGCGAGGGAACTTGTCGATGCCCGTCACGTGGATGCCTGCACGCTGCAGCTGCGGGCGCAGGCGGGAGAAGTCAGCGGGATGCACCGGGCCGGCGTTCGTCCACGCCACGATCGGCAGGTGGCCGAACACGCCGTCGAGGTTGAGGGTGTTCGGGGCGGCGAGGAGGTGGGAGAGCAGGTGGAGGCGGAGGTACGCATCCGGGGTCGACGCCGGGGCGGCATCCAGGTCGATCTCCACCGTCACGATGTCCACGCGCACGTTGCGGCGGGCGTCCTCGACGGCCAGCGCCTCGAATTCCGCCGGTGCGATCCAGCGGTCGCGCCCTGCCGGGATCGAGCCGAGACGCGGCTCCGGGAACCAGGTGTCGAGCACGGTGCCGTCGCCCGCGACGGTCGCGAGGCCGTAGCCCCAGGCGGTGCGGGGGGATGCTGGCGCGGCGGATTCGGAGGAAACGTCGGAGGGCATGGCTCTAGATTAGTAGGGTGCCCCTCGACCTCAGCGCCTCGTCCATCGACATCACCCGCCAGATCTGCGACATCGAGTCGGTGTCCGGCAACGAGAAGGAACTGGCAGACGCCATCGTGGAGGCCCTCAGCGGCCTCGGCCATCTGGAGATCATCAGGGACGGCGACACGGTTGTCGCCCGCACCAACCTCGGCAGGGACCGTCGAGCGGTGATCGCCGGTCACATCGACACCGTCCCGCTGAACGACAACCTCCCCACCAGGTTCGAGACCATCGACGGCATCCAGTACCTCTGGGGTCGCGGCACCGTGGACATGAAGTCGGGCACCGCCGTGCAGCTCAAGCTCGCCGCGGAGCTCACCGACCCCGCCATCGACATCACCTGGATGTGGTACGACCACGAGGAGGTCTCCGCCGACCTCAACGGCCTCGGCCGCCTCGCCCGCAACCGGCCGGACCTGTTCGAGGGCGACTTCGCCATCCTGGGCGAGCCGAGCAACGGCGTCGTCGAGGGCGGCTGCAACGGCAACCTCCGCGTCGAGGTCCGCACCTACGGCCTGCGCGCGCACTCCGCACGCGGCTGGATCGGTGAGAACGCCATCCACAAGGCGACGCCCATCCTGGACACCCTGGCCGCGTACCAGGCGCGTGAGGTCGAGGTCGACGGGCTGGTGTACCGCGAAGGCCTCAACGCCGTCGGCATCAGCGGCGGGGTGGCAGGCAACATCATCCCCGACGAGTGCATGGTGCACATCAACTACCGCTTCGCGCCGTCGCGCAGCTCGGAGGACGCCATCGCGCACATGCACGAGCTGTTCGGCGACTACGAGATCACCGTCGTCGACCGCGCCGACGGCGCCCGCCCTGGGCTGGATGCCCCGCTCGCGCAGGAGTTCCTCGCCGCGGTCGGCGGGGTGGCCAAGCCGAAGTACGGCTGGACGGATGTGGCGCGGTTCAGTGCCATGGGCATCCCCGCCGTCAACTACGGCCCAGGCGACCCTCTGAAGGCGCACGCCGACGACGAGCGCGTCGCCGTCGACCAGATCACGGCCGTCGAGGCGGGACTCCGCGCCTGGCTCACCGGTGCTCCCCGCCGCTGAGCTGGACGCGCCGCAGCAGGCGGGGCCGGTCCGGCGCGCCTGGGCGCGGTGGTGGGTGCCCGTCCTGGCCGTGTACGCGGCGAGCAGGGTCGTCTCGACCGTTCTGCTGCTGATCTTCGCGAGTGTGCAGGGGCAGAACCCCTGGACGGGCGCGCATCCCGACTACTTCTCGTTCGCGACGATCTGGGACGGGCTCTGGTACAACATCGTCGCCGTCTCCGGCTACCCGTCCAGCCTGCCGACCGTCGACGGCATCCACGTCACGGAGAACGCCTGGGCGTTCATGCCGGGCTATCCCGGCCTGGTGAACGTTGTCATGTTCCTGACCAGGATGCCCTGGGCGCCCGCCGCGGTCACCGTGTCCGTGCTCTGCGGCGCAGGGGCGGCGCTCGTGTTCTACCGGCTGATGCTGCGGGTCGGCCTGTCGGCGTCGACCAGCCTGTTCGCCGTCGTGCTGTTCTGCGTCTCGCCTGTCTCGCCGCTATTCCAGCTCGCGTACGCAGAGTCGCTGTACGTGCTGCTGCTCGCCACCGCACTGCTGCTCCTGGTGGAGCGCCGTTACGGCTGGCTGTTCCCCGTCGTCACCGTCATGGCGTTCACCAGGCCGAGCGGGCTCGCCTTCGCCCTGGCGCTCGGGATGCACGTGATCTACCGCTGGGTGGTGCGCCGACGCGATCCCTTCCCGGTACGAGACCGCATCCTGAGCGTGTCGCTGACGGTGTTCAGCGGGCTGGCAGGGCTGGCGTGGCCGGCCATCGCTGCGCTCGCCACGGGCTCGATCACGGCGTACACCGACACCGAGCTCGCCTGGCGCGCTCCATACATCGGCTACCAGCACCTCGTGCCGTTCTCGTCGTGGTTCCAGGGCGCGTACTGGTGGTCGAACACGATGCTCGGGCTGCCCGGCTGGCTCGGCATCGCGGTGCTCGTCGTCGTGCTCGCCCTGTTCGCCGTCGCCCTGTTCTCGCCAGGGGTGCGCAGGCTCGGGGTCGACCTGTGGTTCTGGATCGTGGCGTACGCGCTCTATCTGCTCGCGGTGTTCTTCCCGCAGTCGAGCACGTTCCGGCTGCTCATGCCCCTCTTCCCGCTGCTCGGCGCAATGGCACTGCCGCGAAGAAGGGTGTACCGCGTGGGCATGGTGGTGCTGTTCGTCGCGCTGCAGGTGGGCTGGCTGGCGGTGGCGTGGGGTGTCGACGGAGCGGACTGGTCGCCGCCGTGATCGGCTGTCCGCCCCGAACGCGGGTGGATTCGATTTCCACCCGTCCGCCCCGATGACAGATAATAGACAAACATCCACGAAAGGGGAGCTGCATGGCGGCCATGAAGCCGAGGACCGGGGACGGGCCAATGGAGGCTGTGAAGGAGGGTCGGCTCATTATCGTGCGGGTGCCGCTCGAAGGTGGGGGACGGCTCGTCGTCTCCGTCAACGACGCGGAAGCCAAAGAACTTCACGATGCTCTCGCGAGCGTCGTGACGACCTCCTAGCGCACACGAACGACTACCCGAAGAACGGGCCCCCGATGGGGCCCGTTCTGCGTTTCCGGGGCAGCATGGCGCTCCGAAGCGGCCGAACGGCTGCGGCGCTAGGGCGTCAGCTTGGTGAGCTGGAGCAGGCCGTCTCCGGCCGGTGACACGGCGGCGATGACGGCGCCGGACGCCGCGGTCTCTGTGATGAGTGTGCGGAAGCCGGTCGCGACGTCGTCGCGGGCGGCAGGGTCTGCGACGCGTCCCTTCCACAGGGCGTGCGCCACGAGCACGGTGCCGCCTGGGCGGACGAGCCGCAGCCCGTGCTCGACGTACTCGATCACCGAAGCGGGGTCGGCGTCGACGAAGACGATGTCGTAGGAGTTCTCGTTCATCCGGGGGAGCACCTCCAGTGCCCTGCCGGTGATGAGGCGCACGCGGTTGGATGCGATGCCGGCCTCGGTGAAGAAGCCGCGCGCGTGCTGCTGGTGGTCGACCTCCGCGTCGATCGAGGTGAGCTGCGCGTCCGTCCCCCCTGTGAGAAGCCACAGGCCGGAGACGCCGACGCCGGTGCCGATCTCCACGATGCTCTCCGCCGCCGTCGCTGCGACCACGATCGCGGCCTGCGCTCCGATGCTCGGGGCGATCGGCTCGATGCCCAGTTCGAGCGACTGCTGGCGTGCGCGCGCGATGACGTCGCTCTCGACGATGACGTCGTCGGCGAACTTCCAATTCGAATCTTTGTCAGACACAGTGCTCCCGATGCTCTCTCGACCCAGGATACGGCTCCGACGCACAGCGTCACCGCAGGCGCGACCGCGATACCCTTGTCTCGTGTTCGGTCTGACTTTCGACAAGTTGCTCATCGTGGCGGTGATCGCTGCGTTTCTGCTTGGTCCCGAACGTCTTCCGACCTACGCTGCCAAGCTCGGCAAGTTCACCAGGTCGCTCCGTGATTTCGCCAACGGCGCCAAGTCCAGGATGCGCGACGAGATGGGCCCGGAGTTCGACGAGGTCGACTGGAAGAAGCTCGACCCCCGCCAGTACGACCCGCGCCGGATCATCCGTGAGGCGTTGCTCGACGATCCCGCCGCCGCAGCCACGGTCACGGAGAGCGCCATCAAACCGGTGACAGAGTCGGCGTACGCGCAGCGCAAGCGCAAGCTCGAGGCCGGCTCCGTCCCGCCGTTCGACACCGAATCCACCTGAGCCGAATCCACCTGGCGGCTCCCGCATCCAATACGATGCGGGAATGATCGCAACGGAGCAGACGGTCGCGCGCGCGACGGTCACCCGCTACGCCATCGGCTCGCTTGGCACGGGTGGCTTCTCCACCCTCCCCGGCCTCGTCCTCGTCTACTACCTCACAGACTCTCTGGGGGTCGCCGCGATCGTCGCCGGCCTGGTGGTGACGCTCGCCAAGGTGTGGGATGTGGTGATCGACCCTGTGATCGGCGCCCGGTCCGACCGGATGCTCGCCGTCGGGGGGTCCCGTCGTCCGATGATGGTGCTCGGCGCCGTCTCGCTCCCCGCCTTCTTCCTGCTGACCTTCGCCGTGCCTGTCGGAACGCCGCAGCCGCTGGCCGTCGTGTGGGTGTTCCTGGCGTTCCTGCTCACGGCGACGGCGTTCAGCCTGTTCCAGGTGCCGTACATCGCGCTCCCGGCGGAGCTGGCGTCCGGCTACGACCAGCGGACCAGGCTGCTGACCTGGCGCGTCGTGGTCCTCACCTTCGCGATCCTGCTGTTCGGCGCCGGCGGCCCCGCGCTTCGTTCCCTCGGCGGCGACGACAGCTTCGCCGGGTACTTCCTGATGGCGCTCGTGGCCGGGGTGGTGATCGGGGCGGGGATGCTCGTGTCGGCGTTCGTCGCGCCGCGCGGACCGGCAGCCACGGTCGTGCCGCCGAAAGTGGGCGTGCTGACGACGCTGCGCACCAACTACGCGGCAGGCGTGCGGGTGCTCCGGGACAGCCAGCCGTTCCGCGCGCTGCTGCTGACCTTCCTGCTGCAGGGGCTCGCCACTGGGCTGATGCTGGCCGGCGCGAACTACGTCGCCACCTGGGTGCTGCACTCCGAGGACGCCGTGACGTTCCTGTTCGTCGCGCTGATCGGCCCCGCGCTGATCGTGACGCCGCTCTGGGGCGTGGTGTCGCGGCGGATCGGCAAGGAGCGCGGTTTCGTCGCGGCGAGCATCCTGTTCGGAGTGGCGGCGCTGTCGATGCTGCTGCTGCTCTGGGTCCCCGGCGCGTGGGTGTATGCGCCTGTCGCGCTGGTGGGAGCGGGGTACGCGGGGATGCAGTCGCTTCCGATGGCGATGCTGCCCGACGTCATCTCGCACGACGCCGCGCGCAACGGGCCGGGAAGGGCAGGGACGTTCGGCGGTATGTGGACGGCGGGGGAGACGACGGGAATGGCTCTCGGCGCGACCGTGCTGACGATCATCCTGGCGCTCACCGGCTACGTCTCCAGTTTCGTGACGACGACGTCGCATCCCGAGGCCGTGCAGTCCGCCGGCGCCGTCGCCGGCATCGTGATCGGCTTCAGCATCGTCCCAGCGGGGATCGTGGCGCTCAGCCTCCTCCCGCTCTCCCGGTATCGCCTGCGCAAGGAGGACATCGATGGTCGTGTTTGACTCGGCGGCGATCCTGGGGCGGTTGGCCGCGCTCAGGGCCGCGGACGCCCCGACCCACGGCGGGCGGGTGCTGAGCTACGTCTACGACTCCGGCCTCGCCGAGGTGGACGAACTCGCCGCGCAGGCGATGCGGCTGGTGCAGCCGGTCAACGGGCTCGACCCGACCACGTTCACGTCCGTCGCGGTGATGGAACGGGAGGTGCTCGGCTTCGCACGCGAACTGCTGCACGGCGCAGACGACGTGGTGGGCTCCGTCACCTCCGGCGGCACGGAGTCGTGCCTCCTCGCGGTGAAGACGGCGCGCGACGTCTGGCGGGCGGCGGGAGGAACGGGACGGGCACGGATGGTCGCGCCGGTGACCGTGCACGCGGCGTTCCAGAAGGCTGCGCACTACTTCGATGTGGAGCTGGAACTGGTCTCCGTGCATCCGGAGACCTGGGTGGTGGACGCCGCCGCCATCGTCGACAGGCTGGGGCCGGACGTGGCGCTCGTCGTGGTCTCTGCTCCCGGCTATCCGCTCGCGGCCCTCGATCCGGTGGAGGAGGTCGCAACGGCCTGTGCGGCGGAGGGCATCGCCTGCCATGTGGATGCGTGCATCGGCGGCTGGATCCTGCCGTTCTGGCGGGCTGCGGACGGTTCGCCGCTCCCGCTCTGGGACTTCCGCGTACCGGGCGTGACCAGCATCTCGGCCGACCTGCACAAGTTCGGCTATGCGCCGAAGGGTGCGAGCGTGCTGCTGCAGCGCGGACGGGACAGGCAGCGGATGCAGTACTTCGCCACCACGGGCTGGCCAGGCTATCCCGTGGTCAATCCGACGATGCTCGGCTCCAAGTCGGCCGGCGCGCTCGCGGCGTCGTGGGCGATCGTGCAGGCCCTCGGGGCGCGCGGGTTCGCCGAGCTCGCGGAGTCCTGCCGCAGGGCCACCAGAGCGCTGGCCGACATCGTCGGCGACATCGATGGGCTGCGGATCGTCGGCGACCCCGTCGGGCCGCTGCTCGCCGTCGCCACCGACGAGTCCGTTCCCGCCGAGCGCCGGGTCGACCCGCACCACTGGGCGGACAGGGCAGGGCACCGCGGCTGGCACCTGCAGTTGCAGCCGGGACTGGTGCAGCCGGACGGCACGCGCCTCCCGCACACCACGCACCTCACGATCACCCCGGTGACCGAGGAGCGCGTGGACGAGTTGGAGGCGGCGCTGCGCGCATCCGCCGACGAGGTGCGCGGCGTGCCGCGCGTGGACCCAGCCGCGATCCTGGGGGCGCTTCCGCCCGGGCTCGCGGAGGGGCTCGCGGGTGGGCAGGCGGCCGGACAGCTCGACGCGGAGTCCGCCTGGGGCGTTCTCCAGGCGATCGGGCTGGCCGGCGCGAGCGACGACACCTCCGGCGCCCGCTTGCCGGACGACCTGGCGCCGTTCCTGGCGCTGATCGAGGCGCTGCCGCGACC
The DNA here is from genome assembly GCF_001428745.1 of Leifsonia sp. Root227. GTDB lineage: Bacteria > Actinomycetota > Actinomycetes > Actinomycetales > Microbacteriaceae > Leifsonia. Next base: position 311,793 of record NZ_LMIO01000002.1, read on the forward strand.
GCTCACCGAGCGGCTGCTGATCGAGCTGCTTGCTCGGATCGTGGAGCCGACGGAGAGCTGACGCGGGTCAGAGCACCGAGATCCCGAGCTTGCGCCCTGACAGCCCGCGCGCCCTGGTGGCGAGCCGGTCGGCCACCGAGCGGATCGCCTCCGCCGACGCATCCGCCGGGTCGGTCACCACGATCGGCGCACCCGTGTCGCCGCCCGCCCGCAACGGGATGCTCAGCGGCACGGAGGCGAGCAGCGGCACCTGCTCGTCCTGCCCGGCGGAGAGCCTGCGCGCGACCTCCGCGCCTCCACCGCTGCCGAACAGGTCGAGCACCGTGCCGTCCGGCTGGGGGAGCCCCGCCATGTTCTCGATGACGCCGATGACCTTCTGGCCGGTCTGCCTGGCGAGCACGCCGCTGCGCTCCGCGACGTCGGCGGCGGCCGGCTGAGGGGTGGTCACCACGATCACCTCGGCGTTCGGCAGGAGCTGGCCGACGGAGATGGCCACGTCGCCCGTGCCGGGTGGCAGGTCGAGCAGGAGCACGTCGAGATCACCGAAGAACACGTCGCCGAGGAACTGCTGGATGGTGCGGTGCAGCATCGGGCCGCGCCAGGCGACGGCGGCGGACGGTGAGTCGACGAACATCCCGATCGAGACCACCTTCACGCCGTATGCGACAGGGGGGAGGATCATGTCGTCGACGCGCGTCGGGCGCTGCGCGACCCCGTCGGCGTCGGTGAGGCCGAGGATGCCGGGGATGGAGAAGCCGTGCACGTCGGCGTCGACGATCCCCACCCGCAGGCCGCGCTCCGCGAGCGCCACGGCCAGGTTGGCCGTGACGGTCGACTTGCCGACGCCGCCCTTGCCGCTGGTCACCGCGTACACCCTGGTGAGCGAGTCCGGGCCGAACTGCTGCGCCCTGGACGCCCTGCCGCCGCGGAGCTTCTCGGTGAGCGCCCTGCGCTCCTCCTTCGACATCACGGTGACGTCGACCGTCACCGAGGTGACGCCTGGCACGCTCGCGGTGGCGGTGCGCACATCCCGTTCGATCGTGTCGGCAGCAGGGCAGCCGACGATGGTCAGCTTGACGCAGACGGTCGCGTTGCCCGACGGGTCGACGGTGACGTCGCCGACCATGTCGAGCTCGGTGATGGGCTTGCGGATCTCGGGGTCGAGCACGCCGCCGAGGGCGCGCCTGACCGTCCCAGGCAGGTCAGACACGTGCCTGCTCGCTGTCGTCCTCACGCTTGTCCAGATCGTCGAGGAGGGCGCGCAGCTCCGCGCGGATGAAGTCCTTCGTCGCCATGTCCTTGATCGCGAGCCGCAGCGCGACGACCTCGCGTGCCAGGTACTCGGTGTCGGCCAGGTTGCGCTCAGCGCGCTGCCTGTCCTGCTCGATCTGAACCCTGTCGCGGTCGTCCTGCCTGTTCTGGGCGAGCAGGATGAGCGGCGCGGCGTACGAGGCCTGCAGCGAAAGCACGAGCGTCAGAGCGATGAAGCCGAGCGAGATCGAGTCGAAGCGCCAGGCGACGGGGGCGAGCGTGTTCCAGGCCATCCAGAAGATGACGAAGACGGTGAGCCCGAGGATGAACCACGGGGTGCCCATCGCGCGGGCGATCCACTCGGTGAACCGGCCGAAGCGGTCGTTGTTGTCGACCGTTCCGCGGCGGGGGATGACGGTCGTGCGGAGGCCCTTGGGCGCATCCAGTCTGGTGTCCTGCTTACCTCGTGCCATTGCCGCCCCTCCTTCCGTTCACAATGCGGATACTGCCGGTCTGATCCGAGACGGGCGCGCGTTTCACGAGCTCGTCTTCGTCGTCGCGACTTCGCCAGTCGTCTGGCAGCAGGTAGTCGAGGATGTCGTCAATGGTCACCACCCCGACCAGTCGGTGGTTGTCGTCCACGACGGGGACGGAGACCAGGTTGTAGCTCGCCAGGATGCGCGACACCTCGGCCGCCGACGTGTTGGCCGTCACCGGCTCCAGGCTCGGGTCGAGCAGGGTGCCGAGGCGGACGTGCGGCGGGTAGCGGAGCATCCGCTGGAAGTGCACGACGCCGAGGAATCGCCCGGTGGGCGCCTCGTACGGCGGCAGGGTGACGCAGACTGCGGCCCCGAGCGCTGGCGCGAGCTCGTGCCTCCTGATGAGGGCGAGGCCCTCCGCGACGGTGGCGTCGGCGGAGACGATGATCGGCTCCGTGGTCATCAGACCGCCCGCGGTGTCCGGTGCGTAGCTCAGGAGCATGCGCACGTCCTCCGCCTCCTCCGGCTGCATCAGCTCGAGCAGGTGCTCTCCTCGCTCGTCGGAGAGCTGCGCGATGAGGTCGGCGGCGTCGTCCGGCTCCATCTGGTCGAGCACGTCGGCCGCGCGGTCGTCGTCGAGCTGGGCGAGGATCTGCACCTGCTCGCTCTCCGGCATCTCCTCGAGCACGTCGGCGAGCCGGTTGTCCGGCAGTTCCTCCGCGACTTCGAGCATCCGCTGCTGGGGGAGGTCGAGCAGCGTGTTCGCGAGGTCGGCCGGTTTCAGCTCGGAGTACGTCGCGATCAGCTGCTCGGCGGACTGCGCCTCGCCGCGTTCCTGCTTCTCGCGCACCTCGTTCCAGGAGGCGAAGGTGGTCGGCCCCTTGCCGAACGGGGACGACCCGGTCTTCGGGCGGCGCACGAACAACTGGCTGATCGCCCACTCGCCCGTCGACGACTCTTCGATCGCGACGTCCTCGATGGTCGCCTCGCCCGTGCCGTCCGCGAACACCACCTTGCGGCCGAGCATCTCGGCGATCACCCGCACCTCGCCGCCGCGCTGCTCGAACCGCCGCACGTTGATGAGCCCGGTGGTGATGATCTGGCCACTGCCGATGCTGGTCACGCGACCGATCGACACGAACACGCGGCGCTTGCCGGGGATCTCGACGATCAGGCCCACGACGCGCGGCGGATCGCTTTTGCGGTAGACCACCAGGACGTCGCGCACCTTGCCGACCCTGTCGCCTGCAGGGTCGAAAACGGTGCACCCGGCCAAACGGGCGACGAACACTCTGGTGGCACTCACAGGTAATAACTTAAGCCCTCCAGACGTGAGCAGCCTGCGGATGGAAGAATGGGGCGATGAGCAGTCAGAGCCCGCTAGGCGGACGCACCCGTGCCCTGTTCCCCACGCTGCCGCGGGGAGAGGTCGTCGCGACCTACGAAACGTACCCGGAGGCGCAGCAGGCGGTCGACGTTCTGGCCCGTGCCGACTTCCCCGTCGACAAGGTCTCGATCGTCGGAAGCGACCTGAAGAGCGTCGAGCGGGTGACAGGCAAGCTGACCTGGGGTCGCGTCGCCGTGGCCGGTGCGGCCTCCGGCGCCTGGCTCGGAATCTTCTTCGGACTGCTGCTTGTCATCTTCTCCCCGCAGGTCAGTTTCGCGTTCGTGATCGCCGCCGTGCTGATCGGCGCCGGGTTCGGGATGCTCTTCGGCATCGTGTCGTACGCCATCAACCGGCGCCGCCGCGACTACACCTCGGTGATGCAGGTGATCGCCACCAGCTACTCGGTGCTGGTGGACTCCGAGCTCGTCAACCGCGCCCGCAACCTGATGCAGGGCGGAACGGACGGCGGGCGGGAGGCGCCCGTCGCGCATCCGGCCGACCCGCCGGCGGCTCCGCACCCGAGCGACCCGCCGCCGCCGTTCCCTCCGACGCAGCATCCCAGCGACCCGCCGCCCGCTCCTCCTGCGCCTCCTGTGCCGCCCACCTCTCCCACCCCTCCTGCGCCGCCCGTCCCGCCGGCGCCGCCCGCGGCGGAGGAGCCCCGCTAAGCGCGAAAACGTTGTCCTGCGCCGCCCAGAAGGCGCATGATGAACTCGGCACGCCTACCCGGCACGACATCACCGAGGATCGTCATGAAGGAAGCCGCAGACCAGGACACTCCGAGCTCGGACGCGATCCGAGACCGGTTCGACACCCTGTCAGCACTCGCAGGAGACCTGGCAGGGCATTTCGCCGTCGAACCCCTGCTGGAGCGCATCCTGCGCCACACTCTGCACCTGCTGGACTGCGACAGCGGCTCGATCTGCACCGTGGACGAGACCGCTGGCACATACCGCAAGGACGCCGACCTCGGCGTCGGCTGCCAGTCCGGGCAGACCTTCCCGCTGGACGAGGGCGTCACGGGCGAGGTCGTTCGCGCCCGTCGCACGGTCGTGTTCGACGAGTACGCCGATGTGCGTGGCGGCCACATCACCGGAAGCGACCGTGACAGGCTGCACGCGACGATCGGCGTGCCGATCCGCTGGAACGACGCGATCATCGGGGCGCTCGTGCTGTTCAGCCGCGACCGGGCCAGGCGGTTCGGCTCGGCAGACGCCGCCCTGCTGGAGAGCTTCGCCGCCCACGCGGCCATCGCCATCACGAACGCGCGGCTGTTCGCCATCGCGGAGCAGCGCGCGCGGGAGGCCGCTGTCGCGTCCGAGCGCGAACGGGTGGTCAGGGATGTGCACGACACCGTGGGGAGAGGACTCGCCGACATCCTGCTCAACATCGACGAGGCCGAACGCCGGCTCGCGACGGGAGCCGATGCTGCCGTCGCCCTCGGCCAGGCGCGCGTCGCTGCCCGCTCCGCCCTCAGCGAGACCCAGCGCACGGTGCTCGGGCTGGGACCGGAACAGCTCGACGGTCGCTCGCTGAGCGAGGCGATCGCCCTGGAGCTCGCCTGGGCGGAATCCGCAGCGGGGCTGCGCACCGAGCTGGTCGCCGTCGGAGAGCCCGGCCTGCTCGCGGCGGAGACGGCCAGGCAGCTGTTCCGGATCGTGCAGGAGTCGCTGACGAACGTCGTCGAGCACGCAGGCGCATCCACCGTCAGGGTCGGCATCGTCTACGGGGAGAGCGACGTGACCGCGATCGTGGACGACGACGGCCGCGGGTTCGACGTCGCAGGGCTCGCCGACGCGCCGCGCCGCCCGCTGCGCGGCCTCGGGCTGCAGGGGCTCGCCGCTCGCGCACAGCACGTCGACGGGACGGTGCACATCGAGTCGACGCCAGGCTGGGGCACCAGGGTGCGCGCCGAACTCCCGGTGCGACCGGTGGAGCGCGACGAGCAGACGCACGCGCGCTGGCGGGTCATGGTTGTGCACGCGAGCGCCGTCATCCGGTCGGGGCTGGTCAGGATGCTCGCCCTGGCCGAGCCGGAGATCCAGGTGGTGGCGGAGGTCGCCGACGCGGAGAGCGCTGTGGAGGCGTACGACCTGCTGCGCCCGAACGTCGTGCTCGCCGACCTCGACCTGCCGCACGTCGACGGCGTGCAGCTCACGTCCTACCTGCGTGCGGCCGACCAGAAGGCGAGGGTCGTGCTGCTGATCGGGGCCGTCGCCGACGACAGGCTGCTGGGTGCGACAGGCGTCGGCGCCGTCGGGTTCATCGAGCAGAGTGCCGACGCTGCCGCCATCGCGCGCAGTGTCGTCGCCGCTGCCAGAGGCGATCTGCTGCTGAGCCCGGAGTTCCTCAGCAGGTACAGCGTCTCGCTGACCGGGGGAGGAGCGGACGACGCCTTCACCCCGCGCGAGCGGGAGGTGCGCGCCCTGATCCAGCTCGGCCGGCCGGACAAGCAGATCGCGGCCGAACTGCACATCTCGGTGAAGACGGTCGAGAAGCACGTCGGCTCGCTGCTGCGGAAGACCGGAGCGGCCAACCGCACGGCGCTCGCCGGTCTGGGCGCCCAGCGCGACTGAGGTGGGCGGGAGATCCCTACCTACCGGGTAGGGGGACCCCCGTGTCCGCAGCGGGCGCGGCCTGCATACGCTGGCAGCGGATCGAGGAGGTCGCCATGCCCGTCGTGTCGCTGAAGGAGATCGTGGACCGCGCGTTCGCGGAACGCTACGGCGTCCCCGCCATCAACATCGTCAACGACCTCACCCTCGAGGCGGTGCTCGCCGGGGCAGTGGATGCGCGTTCCCCCGTCATCGTGCAGACCTCCGTGAAGACGGTGAAGTCGATCGGCTCCGACGTGCTGTTCGCAATGTGGACGGCGATGACGAAGGACATCGACGTGCCCGTCACCCTGCACCTCGACCACTGCCCTGAGCGTGCCGTCATCACCGAGTGCCTGGACCGCGGCTGGAACTCTGTGCTGTTCGACGCATCCACGTTGACCGTCGAGGAGAACCAGCGGCAGACCGTCGAGGTCGTCGCGGAGGCGCGCAGGCACGGCGCGCACGTCGAAGGCGAGATCGAGGCGATCAAGGGCGTGGAGGACGGCATCGGCGCCGACACGGAGCCGGCCAGGCAGAGCCTCGACACCGCCATCCGCTTCATCACCGAGACCGGCGTAGATGTGTTCGCCCCCTCCATCGGCAACGCCCACGGCGTGTACTCGGCGACGCCGGAGCTCGACTTCGAGCGGGTCACCGACCTGGTGCAGGCCACGAACATCCCGATCGCCCTGCACGGCGGCAGCGGCATGACAACGCAGCAGTTCGGCGACCTCATTGCCAGGGGATGCGCGAAGGTCAACATCTCCACGGCGCTCAAGATCGAGTTCATGAAGGCCAACCTCGCCTTCCTGAAACAGGCGGAGGCGGGCGACAAGTGGGATCCCCCCTCGCTGTTCCGCGACGTGCGCTCGCACATCGTCTCGCTCACCACCGGGCTCGCCGACACCTTCGGCAGCGCAGGGAAGGCCTGGTGAGCCGTGCCTGCCCTCATCTTCGACTGCGACGGCGTGCTTGCTGACACCGAGCGGAACGGACACCTCCCCGCGTTCAACAGGACGTTCGAGGAGGAGGGCGTCCCCGCGCACTGGAGCGATGACGACTACCGGCAGAAGGTGCTCATCGGCGGAGGCAAGGAGCGCATGGCGAGCATCCTGACGCCGGAGTTCGTCGCGGCCACAGGGCTGCCGTCCGACGCTGACGGTCAGCGGGACATGCTCGCGCGCTGGCACAGGCGCAAGACGGCGATCTACACCGAGCTGGTGGAGTCCGGCGCGCTTCCGGCGCGGCCGGGCATCCGGCGGATCGCGGAGCAGGCGGACGCTGCTGGATGGGCGCTCGCTGTCGCATCCACGTCGGCGGAGCCCAGCGTGCGCGCCGTGCTCGAGCACGCGGTCGGGCCGGAGCTCGCCGCGCGGTTCAGCGTGTTCGCCGGCGATATCGTGCCGGCGAAGAAGCCGGCGCCCGACATCTACCTGCTCGCCATCGACAGGCTCGGGATCGGCGTGGACGACGCCGTGGTGATCGAGGACAGCGGCAACGGGGTGCAGGCGGCCGTCGCCGCGGGGCTCCGCACGGTCGTGACGGTGAGCACGTACACGGTCGACGAGGACTTCAGCGGCGCATCCATCGTGCTCAGCTCGCTCGGCGACGACGAGGAGCCCGCGCGGATCATCGCCGCGCCCGCCGGTGTGCGGCCGGGCGACACGGTGACCATCGACGACATCGCCGCGGTGCTCGCAGCGCCCAGGCCATCGGCGACGCCGGATAGGACAGCAGAGGACAGGACATGACGACGCAGAGCTTCAGCGACACCGAGTTCGTGGTCAACACGATCGCCAGGACGGCGGTCGACAACGAGAAGGAGTTCGGCGACCTCGACTCCGTCGTCGGAGACGGCGACTTCGGCTTCTCCCTCGCCCGCGGATTCGAGATCGTGCTCACCGACTGGGACACCTACGACCGCAGCGACATCGGCACGTTCCTGCAGAAGATCGCCGTGGTCATCACCGGCCGCATCGGCGGCACCTCCGGGCCGATCTGGGGCACGGCGTTCCTGCGCGGCGCGGCCATCGCGAAGGGCAAGGTCGAGCTCAGCGGCGACGATGTGGTCGCCATGCTCCGCTCCGTGATGGACGGCATCAAAGCCCGCGGCAACGCCGAACTCGGCGACAAGACGCTGCTCGACGCCATCGCCCCGATGACCGACGCCATCGAGAGCGGCCTCGCCGATGGCGCATCCAGTGACGAGATCGTCGCGCGCGCTGCCGCGGCGGCACGGGATGCGGCAGACGCGACGGTCACCATGCAGGCAAGACGCGGCAGGGCCGCGTACACGGGCGAGCGCAGCATCGGCTCGCCGGACCCCGGCGCCGTCGCCGTCGCGGTCATCCTCGAACGTCTCGCCTCCACCTGGGCGAGCCGACCTCTGCAGTCCCAGTGAACGACACCGAGCGAAACCCGTGGAGAGAACAATGAAGAAGTTCGTCAACGATCCGCAGCAGTACGTCCCGGAGATGCTCAAGGGCATCGCCCTCGCCAACCCTGACACCCTCCGGTACGTCCCGGAGTACAACCTCATCATGCGCACAGACGCGCCGAGGGAGGACAAAGTCTCGATCATCCAGGGCTCAGGCTCCGGGCACGAGCCTGCGCACGTCCTCACCGTCGGCCGCGGGATGCTCGACGGCGCCTGCCCAGGCGACGTCTTCGCCGCCCCGCCGATGGACTACGTCTACGAGACCACCAAGCTGCTCGCGTCGCCCAAGGGCGTGCTGCTGCTGGTGAACAACTACACCGGTGACCGGATGGCGTTCGACATGGCCCAGGAGATGAGCCTCGCGGACGGCGTCGACGTGAAGACCCTGTTCATCGACGACGATGTGTCGGTGAAGGACTCCACATACACGGTCGGTCGCCGCGGCGTCGCGGGGAACTTCTTCGTGATGAAGGCGGTCGGAGCGGCGTCCGAGGCGGGAGCGGACCTCGACGAGCTGATCAGGATCGGCGAGAAGGTCAACTCCGTCACCCGCACGATGGGGCTCGCCCTCACCGCCTGCACGCCGCCGGCCAAGGGCTCCCCGCTGTTCGAACTGGGCGACGACGAGATCGAGATCGGCGTCGGCATCCACGGTGAGCCAGGACGACGCCGCGCGAAGATCGAGCCGGCGAACGACCTGGTCGACGAACTCCTCGAACCGGTCATCGCCGACCTGCCGTACGTGAGCGGCGACCGGGTGGCGCTGATGGTCAACGGCCTCGGCGGCACACCGATCAGCGAGCTGTACATCGCGTACGGCTATGCGCACGAACAGCTCGCTGCGCGCGGCATCACGGTCGCCCGCAGCTATGTGGGCGAGTACTGCACCTCGCTCGACATGGCCGGCGCATCCATCACCCTGGTGCGGCTCGACGACGAGATCGAGCAGTTGCTGGCCGCGCCCGCCGAGATCGGACTGCACATCTTCTGACGCTGCGCGATCCGATCCGCGGCTGCGCTGGCCGACGCCCGAGAACTCAGCGCAGCCGCCGGACCCACGCCTCGACGTCGTCCGCGGTGCGCGGGATGGCGATGGAGAGGTTCTCCGCGCCGTCCTCCGTCACCAGGATGTTGTCCTCGATGCGCACGCCGATGCCGCGGAACGCCTCCGGAACCGTGAGGTCGTCCGGCTGGAAGTACAGCCCCGGCTCGATCGTGAACGTCATGCCGGCTTCGAGCACGCCGTCGAGGTAGAGCTCGCGGCGGGCCTGCGCGCAGTCGTGCACATCCAGCCCGAGGTGGTGGCTGGTGCCGTGCACCATGTAGCGGCGGTGGTGCTGGTTGTCGGCCTGCAGCGCCTCCTCCGCGGTGACGGGGAGCAGACCCCACTCGGCTGTGCGCTTCGCGATCACGCCCATGGCGGTCGCGTGGATCTCGCGGAACCGGATGCCTGGCCGCACGATGGCGAATGCAGCGTCCGCTGCCTCGCGCACCGCCTCGTAGACCAGGCGCTGCGTCTCGCTGAACGTGCCGTCGATGGGGAAGGTGCGCGTGATGTCGGCGGTGTAATAGCTGTCGACCTCGACGCCGGCGTCGAGCAGGATGAGGTCGCCTGGCACCACAGGGCCGTCGTTGCGCGTCCAGTGCAGGATGCACGCGTGCGGCCCGCTCGCCGCGATCGTGTCGTAGCCGACCGCGTTTCCGTCAGCGCGGGCGCGTCCGTTGAACACGCCCTCCACCAGGCGCTCGCCCCGTGGATGCGCTGTGATCCGCTCCAGGTCGCCGATCACGTCGTCGAAGCCCAGCGCTGTGGCGGCGACGGCGGCGCGCAGCTCCGCGATCTCGTACGCGTCCTTGACGAGCCGCAGCTCGGACAGGTCCCGGGCGAGCTGGTCGTCCGCCTCATGCTGCTCCGGGTCGTAACCGGGGGCGGACGCGTCGTCACCTGCGAGGACGATGCGCAGCGCATCCACCGTGTCGGTCAGCGCAGGGTCGGCCTCGCGCAGGACCAGGGTGTCCGCATCCGTGGCGTCGATGACGGCGTCGAGCTCGGCGATGCCTCTGGTCGGCAGGGCGAGGTCGCTGGCGACCTGCGCGAGCGACGGGCGGGGTCCGATCCAGAACTCGCCGATCTCCGGGTTGGCGTAGAACTCGTCGGAGTCCCTGCCCGCCCGCTCGCGGAAGTAGAGGGTGGCGTCGTGACCGGCGTCCGTCGGCTCGAGCACCAGGACGCTGCCGGGCTCGGAGTCGGAGCCCCAGCCGGTGAGGTGGGCGAACGCCGAGTGCGCGCGGAAGGCGTAGTCGGTGTCGTTGGAGCGCTGCTTGAGGCGACCGGCGGGAATGATCACGCGCTTGCCGCGGTACAGCTCGGAGACCTTCGCGCGCCTGGCGGCCGCGAACGAGGCCTGCTCCCTGGCCTCTGGCAGGGTTTCCTCCCGCTCCGCCCACCCGCTTCCGATGAACTCCTTGAAGCCGTCGGAGCCCGGCGTGGTGGACCTGCTGGACGTGGCGCGAGGAGCGGGGGCGGCGGTTGCTGGCTGAGTCGGCTGCTGCGAGGACATGCCGACCATTCTTCCACTCCTAGGATGGAGTGCATGGCTGATGAGCGACGCTTCCGTGGTCCCATCGACCTGCACACCCACTCGTCCGTCTCCGACGGCACGGAGACACCGGCCGAGCTGGTACGGGCAGCAGCGGTCGCCGGGCTCGGCACCGTCGCGCTCACCGACCACGACTCCACAGCAGGGTGGCTGGATGCGGCTGCCGCCGGTGCAGAGGTCGGGGTCACCGTCATCCCCGGCATGGAGCTCAGCACCCGCATCGAGTTCGCGAGCGTGCACATGCTCGGCTACCTCTTCGACCCCGGCAACCCTGCGCTGGTCGCGGAGACGGCGCGCATCCGCCAGGGGAGGCTGACCCGCGCCGAGGAGATGGTCGACCGCATCGCGCAGGACTACGACATCACCTGGGCGGACGTGATGGATCAGGCGACGGAGGGCGCGACGGTCGGCAGGCCGCACATCGCAGACGCGCTCGTGGCCCGCGGGCTCGCCACGGACCGCAGTGCGGCTTTCGCCGGCATCCTGCACTGGCGGGGAGGCTACTACCAGCCGCACTACGCGCCGGCGCCGCTGACCGGGGTGCGGCTGATCCGCGAGGCGGGCGGCGTTCCCGTGCTCGCGCATCCCGCGACGGGCGGCCGCGGACGGGTGATCCCCGAGGATCGTCTGGCCAGACTGGTGGATGCGGGTCTGTTCGGCCTGGAGATCGACCACCGCGAGAACACCGAGGACGGCAAGGCCAGACTGCACGAGCTCGCCGCCAGATTCGGGCTCGCTGTGACGGGCTCCAGCGACTACCACGGGGAGGGGAAACCGAACCGGCTGGGGGAGAACACCACCGATCCTGAGGTTCTTGACAGGATCATCGAAGAAGCGACAGGCGCGGCGCCCTTCTACGCGTCCTGACTTTTTGTGCTTAGCCTGGGTCGGGCGCGAACGATCGCGCTTTGCGAGAACGCACGCGAATCGAGGTCTGGTGTGAGCCGAGGACGCTGGTCGGCGACAGCCGCAGCCGCGGTGCTCATCGCCGCCATCGTGACGGCCGGCGGTGCATCCCCTGCTCTCGCCGACACGTCATACCCGTCGTGGGACGACGTGCAGGCCGCGAAGGCGAACGCCGCGGCCAGCCAGGCGGAAGTCGACCGCATCAACGGCCTGCTCGCCACCCTGCAGACCTCGGCGAACGCGGCAGGCGACCTCGCCGTCAAGCGGGCAGGGGAGTACGGGCAGGCGGAGGCCGCCCTGCAGACCGCGACCCAGAAGGCAGACGACCTGCGCGGCGAGGCGGAGTCCGCGACGACCAAGGCAGCGTCGCTGCGTTCGCAGAGCGGAAAGCTCGCAGAGCAGCTCACACGCTCCGGTGGCTCGGAGCTGTCTGTCCGGCTCTTCCTGACCGGCAACAACTCCGCCACCTCATCCCAGCTCCTCTACCAGCTCGGCGCGATGTCGAAGCTGGCCGACCAGGCGAGCACGCTGTTCGCGCAGGCCACGGCGCAGAAGAACCTGGCCGCATCCCTCAGCCAGCAGGCGGCGGCGGCACGCACCATCCGCGACCAGTTGGCGACGCAGGCCAAGACGGCGCTGGATGCTGCGAAGGCGGCGAAGCAGGCTGCGGATGCGCAGCTCGCCGACCAGAAGCAGCACGCCACAACGCTCTACGCCCAGCTCGCCACGCTGAAGAACACCGAGGCGTCCGTCGAGCAGAAGTACGCCGAGGGCGTCCAGGCCGCGCAGGAAGCGGCGGCTCAGGCGGCCGCAGCCGCTGCGGCGGCCGGCGACGGTGGAGCGGACGGCTTCGCGCCGCCGCCGGGCGTCGACGTCGATCCGGCCGGCGCCCAGAACTACGCCTCCAGCGTGCTCGGCTCGTACGGCTGGGGCGGCGATCAGATGGGCTGCCTCATCCGGCTGTGGAACCAGGAGTCCGGTTGGCGCACGGACGCGTACAACACCTCCAGTGGCGCGTACGGCATCCCGCAGGCGCTCCCGGCGAGCAAGCTCGCGAGCGCGGGCAGCGACTGGATGACCAACTACCGCACCCAGATCAACTGGGGCCTCGGCTACATCAGCGGCCGCTACGGCTCGCCCTGCGGGGCCTGGAACCACGAAATCGGCTACAACTGGTACTGATCCCCGCCGCCAACGCAATCGAGCCCGGACTTCTTCACCCGCCACGCCGAGGCGATGGGGGAAGAAGTCCGGGCTCGATTGCTGTGAGGCCTAGGCGGTGGGAGCCGCGGGGGCTCCACCGCGGGAGCGGCGGCGACGGCGGCGCGGTGCGCTGTTGCCGTCGTGGTGCTCTGCCCCTCCGCCGTCGTGGGTGCCTGCCGCCTGCACGGGCGCGTCCGCGGCGGGAGCGGTCTCTGCCGCTCCTGTTCCGCTCGGGCGTCCTCCGCGGGTGCGGCGGCGACGGGGCTGGCCGTCGCCTGCGGTGTCAGCGGAGCGCTGGCCGCCCTCGGAGCGTCCGCCCTCGGAGCGTCCGCCGGAGCGACCGCCGTCCGAGCGTCCGCCGGAGCGTGGCGCGCTCTCGGTCTTCACGGCGGGGGTCGCCTTGAGGCGGCCCTTCGATCCTGCAGGGATGTCCAGGTCGCTGAACAGGTGCGGAGACGACGAGTACGTCTCGGTCGGCTCCGGCTGCCCGAACTCGAGAGCGCGGTTGATCAGCGCCCACTTGTGCAGGTCTTCCCAGTCCACGAAGGTGACGGCGATGCCCGTCTTCCCCGCGCGGCCGGTGCGGCCCGCACGGTGCAGGTAGGTCTTCTCGTCGTCCGGGATGGTGTGGTTGATCACGTGCGTGACGTCGTCGACGTCGATGCCGCGGGCGGCGACGTCCGTGGCGATCAGGATGTCCTTCTTGCCTGCCTTGAACGCGGCCATGGCGCGCTCGCGCTGCTCCTGGTTGAGGTCGCCGTGCACGGCTGCGGCGTTGAAGCCGCGGTCGTTGAGCTCCTCGACCAGCTTGGCGGCTGCGCGCTTGGTGCGCGTGAAGACGACCGTCTTGCCGCGGCCCTCCGCCTGGAGGATGCGGGCGACGACCTCGTCTTTGTCGAGCGAGTGCGCGCGGTAGATCAGGTGCTTGATGTTCGCCTGGATCTGGCCCTCGTCGGGGTCCGTCGCGCGGATGTGGATGGGGCGCGTCATGAAGCGACGGGCCAGCGCCACGATCGGGCCGGGCATCGTCGCCGAGAACAGCATGGTGTGGCGGGTGGCAGGGGTCTGCGCGAACAGCTTCTCGATGTCGGCGAGGAAGCCGAGATCGAGCATCTTGTCCGCCTCGTCCAGCACCATCTCGCGCACGTTGCCGAGGTTGAGGAGGCGCTGCCCTGCGAGGTCGAGCAGACGGCCTGGGGTGCCGACCACGATCTGCGCGCCGGACTTGAGCTGCGCGATCTGCCCTTCGTACGCCTTGCCGCCGTAGATGGCGACGACCTCTGTGTCGCGGTTCGCGGCGGCCTGCGAGAGGTCCTCGAAGACCTGGACGCACAGCTCGCGGGTCGGAACGACGACGAGAGCCTGCACGCCCGGCTCCGGGTGGAGGCCGAGGCGCTGGATGATCGGGAGGCCGAAGCCGAAGGTCTTGCCCGTTCCCGTCTTGGCCTGGCCGATGATGTCCTGGCCGTCGAGCGCGAGCGGGATGGTCTGCGCCTGGATGGGGAACGGCTCGATGATGCCCTTGGCTGCGAGCGCATCGACCATGTCCTGGTCGACGTTGAGTTCTGAGAATGTCACTGGTGAATATGCCTGTCGATCGTGAGTGAAAGGTCTACGCCTTGTCCTCGTTCGCAGGCGTAGGGCCGTCGATCCAGCGCCGACGGCATCACAAGCCTACTGGACGTCCCCGTTACACTGCTGTACGTGGCATCCCTGTTCTCCCGACGCCGGCCTCCGGTCGAGCTTCCCCGTCTGACGCCGCGGAGCACGCCGACGCAGGCGATCCGCATCGATCTGCACGAGGTGATGCCCGATCTGCTGCCGTATCTCGGCCAGGCCGCCTACCTCCAGCTCGAGGCGTTCCAGACGCTCTCCCGTGTCGTCGGCGAGGTGGATGCGCTCTCCGCGAAGGAAAAGGTGTCTGCCGCGGCCGGGCACGCGCTCTCCAAGCACCAGGGTGTCGTGGCGGAGATCAGGCGCAGGGGAGACGATCCGGCGGAGGTGATGAAGCCGTTCGCCGACGAGATCGACGGCTTCAGCGCGCTGACCACGGGATCGGACTGGCGGGAGACGCTCCTCGCCGTCCTGGTGACGAGCGGACTGCTCGACGACTTCTTCATCCGGCTCTCCGTCGGCCTTCCCGGCGACGTCGGCCCCCGCATCGGGCAGCTGCTCGGCTCCGACGGCGGCCAGGACGGCATCCTGGACGTGCTGCGCGACGAGATCGAGGCGGACCCCAAGCTGGCGTCGCGGCTCGCGATGTGGGGCAGGCGCCTCGTCGGGGACACCCTGCTCGTGGCACGCTCTGCGCTGCACCTCTCCGGCAATGCCGCGAAGGACGACGAGCGCATCGAGCCGATCTTCACCGAGCTGATCGCGGCGCACACGCGCCGCATGGACGCCCTCGGGCTCACCGCGTAACGGCTCGGCGCCGGGCAGAAGCATCCATCAGGTGGATGCGCGGACCGGGCTCAGCGCGCGACGGCGCCCTTGCTGAGGTCGGCGAGCAGACGGTCGTCCTGCGCCGTGCGGACGCGGCCGATCACGATGTCGGACACCGCGACGATGACGGCGGTCCCGACGAGCGTGATCCACCAGATCCAGCCGCCGTTCCACTTCAGGCCCGCCCAGGTGAGCGCGACCCAGAGGGCGCTCGACACCATGACCCCGAGAGCGGGGATGAGCACGGCGCCGTGCGTGTGACGGTGCGGCAGGAAGTAGCGCGCTGCGAGGCCGATGATGGCCCCGCCGAGTGCGACGAAGAGCAGTTCCACGCTGGCGAATCTAGCCGACGAAGCCGATGCGGCGCGACTCGTCGGAGCCGACCTCGACGTATGCGATGCCTGCCGTCGGGATGACGTACAGCTTGCCCTTGTTGTCGGTGAGGCGGACGAAGCCGGTGCCGCTCGAGAGCGCTGCCTCCACCTGCGAGGCGATCTCCTCCGCCGTCTGCGACGACTCGAAGCTGAGCTCGCGAGGAGCGTTGACGATTCCGATGCGGATCTCCACGTGTGGTGCCTTTCGAATCTGACCGGCGGATGTGAGTTCAGACTACGACACTCGCATGACGGCGCTGCGCAACGTTCTCTGTCGGCGGACGCCGGTACCGTTTCAGACATGACGATCCGAGGTTTCCGGCCGCGCCCCTCAGCGGGGCAGACCGCAGGAGACCTCGCTTCCCCGACCGAGCTGGACGACACGCAGGCGGCCGTCCTCTCCTTGCCGGACGGGGCATCCGGCTCGGTGATCGGGGCTCCGGGAACGGGCAAGACCACGACGCTCGTCGAGGCGCTGGCCGAACGCGTGCTCGAGCGCGGATACGCAACGGTCGAGGTGCTCGCGCTCAGCGCATCCCGGTCGGCGGCGACGCGCCTGCGCGACAGGATCGCGCTGCGGATCGGCGTTCCGACGAACGGCCCGTTGGCGAGGACCGCGACCTCGCTCGCCTTCCAGCTCTCCGGCGAGCGCGCACGGGCGAATGCCCAGGAGCCGCCCCGCCTCCTCACCGGAGGAGAGCAGGACCAGATCATCGCGGAACTCATCGCAGGCCATCTGGAAGACGGCACGGGCCCCGCGTGGCCGGAGCCGCTGGTCGCGGACGTGCGGCTGCTGCGTGGCTTCCGCACAGAGCTGCGCGAGCTCATGGCGCGCTGCGTCGAGCTCGGGATCACGCCCAGCAGGCTGTCCGAGCTCGGCGCGATCGCCGGTCACGACGAGTGGCGGGCGGCAGCACGGTTCATCGCCGAGTACCAGCGCGTCGTCGACAGCTATCGCGGCACCTTCGTCGACTCGGCCGAGCTGATCGCCGAGGCGGTGTCCGTCGTGCGTGCAGGCAGCTCGCTCGACCGGCTGCGCGCGATCTTCGTCGACGACCTGCAGGAGGCGACGCTCGCCACCGTCTCCCTGCTGCGCGCCTTCGCCGCCCGCGGCGTCGCCATCGTGGCCTTCGGCGATCCGGACGTCGCGTCCACGACGTTCCGCGGGGCTGAGGCGACGGCTATCGGCCAGCTCGAGGCACGGCTCGGCGTTCCTGTCGACAGGTTCGTGCTCGGCACAGCACACCGGCAGACGCCGGCGCTGCGCGACCTGACGACGCGGGTGACCGAGCGCATCGGCACGGCGGCGGCCGGTGTCCAACGGCTCGCAGCCGCAGGCAGGGATGCGCGCGCCTCCGGCCAGGAGGTCGTGCGGATCGAGGCGTCGTCCGCGCCTGCGGAGGCCGCGCGGCTCGCGCGACGGCTGCGCGAGCAGCACCTGCTGAACGGCGTGCCGTGGAACAGGATGGCGGTGGTCGTCCGCTCCGGCGCGCACGTCCCTGGCCTCGCCAGGTCGCTCGCCGTCGCCGAGGTCCCCACCAAGACCAGCGTGGCCGGCCGCGCGTTGCGCGACGATTTCGCCGCACGCCAGCTCATCACGGTCGTCGGCGTCGAGCTCGGCGCGGTCGAGCTCACGCCGTCCGTGGTCTCCGACTTGCTGCTCGGGCCGTTCGGCGGCCTCGACGGCATCAGCCTGCGCCGTCTGCGGCTCGCGCTCCGTCAGGAGGAGCTGGCCGGAGAAGGCAACCGCTCCGCCGACGACCTGCTGGTCGAGGCGCTCGGCGCTCCAGGTCGCTTCGCGACGATCGACTCAGCACCTGCGCGGCGCGCCTCCCGGCTCGCGGAGACCATCGCCGGAGGAAGCCAGAAGGCAGAGGGCGGCGCGACGATCGAGGAGCTGCTCTGGCACGCCTGGGAGCGCAGCGGCCTCGCCAAGCGCTGGCTGGAGCAGTCGGAACGCAGCGGCATCGTCGCCGACGAGGCCAACCGGCACCTGGACGGCGTCGTCGCCTTGTTCACCGCCGCCAGACGTTTCGTCGAGCGCTACCCGGAGCGGCCGGCGTCCGACTTCGTCGTCGAACTGCTCGGCGCCGAAGTGCCGGAGGACACGCTCGCCGCGCAGACGGCGGGCGAGGCCGTGCTGGTCTGCACGCCGAGCGCCACCATCGGCGCGGAGTTCGACATCGTCGCCGTCGCAGGTCTCCAGGAGAGCGTCTGGCCCAACCTGCGGCTCCGCGGCTCCCTGCTGCACCCGCAGAAGCTCGCGGACGCCAACGCGGGCACAACGTCGGACACTGTGGACGAACGCGCCCAGGTGCTCGGCGACGAGCTCAGGATGTTCGCGCTCGCCGTGTCCCGCGCCAGAACGCAGGTCATCCTCACGGCCACCGCCAACGACGACGAGCAGCCGTCGCCGTTCCTGCGCCTGGCGGCCGACCTCGCGTTCGACGACACGGACGACTCCGTGCATCCCCTGTCGCTGCGCGGGATGGTCGGGCGGCTGCGGCGTCGTCTGGTCACGACCGGCGCGCCCGACGCCGCCGACGCGCTCGCCAGGCTCTCTATCGCAGAGGTCGAGGGCGCGGACCCCGGCGATTGGTACGGCCTGATCGCCCCGTCCACGGAGGAGCCGCTGGTCGACCTCGACGACCCGGATGCGGTGGTGCGCGTGTCCCCGTCGCGCCTGGAGACCTTCGAGAAGTCGCCGCTCGCCTGGTTCGTGGATGCGATGGCGTCCTCCCCGAGCGGGCTCGCCGCCGGAATCGGCACGGTGGTGCACGCGGTGATGGAGCAGGTGAGCACCGAACCGGACGGCGACCTCAGCGTCGAACGGGTGTGGCGCGGCGTCGAGGAACGCTGGAACGAGCTGCAGTTCGAGTCTCCGTGGCTCGAGGAGAAGGAGCGCAGGCGCACCAGGAAGCTCGCAGAGGGGGTCTCCGAATACCTGCGTGACTTCGAGCGGGCAGGAGGCGCGCTGCTCGGTTCGGAGGGCGCCTTCGAGCTCACGGTCGGCCGCGCCATGATCCGCGGCACCATCGACCGCGTCGAACGCACACCGGAAGGAACCATCGTCATCGTCGACCTCAAGACGGGCAACACCGTGCCCACTGCTGCGCAGGTGGCAGGCCACGCGCAGCTCGGCGCGTACCAGCTGGCCATGGAGCACGGGGCGGTGGATGCGGCGGGCGATGCCCCGTCCGGCGGGGCGAAGCTGCTCTACGTGAGCAAGGGAGTGCGCGGCAAGGGCTACCGTGAGGTCGCGCAGGAGCGCGTCGACAGCGAAGCGCTCGACCGGCTCACGGCCCGCGTCGAGGAGGCGGCGGCCGGGATGGCAGGGAGCACGTTCGCCGGAGTGGTCGACCTCGGAGACAGGGACCCGCACGCGAAGTACGAGTACCGCATCCACCTGGTCCCGGCGGTCAGCGCATGATCGAGGAGAACGGCGACCGCCTGCTGGAGTGGGGGGCGGAAGAGGCGACGCTCGACTTCGTGGAGCAGGCGTTCACGCTGGCGCACGAGGAGCATCCACGCCCTGCGCGCAGGATCAGCGCGGTCGAGATCGCCGAGGCGTTGGGCCTGCCGAGCCCGACGCTGCAGCAGCAGGCCGTGATCGAGGCGCCGCTCGAGCCGGCGATCGTCGTGGCTGGGGCAGGCAGCGGCAAGACGGAGACGATGGCCAACCGGGTGGTCTGGCTGCTCGCCAACGGTCACGTGCGCGTTCCGGAGATCCTTGGCTTGACCTTCACCCGCAAGGCGGCGGGCGAGCTCGCGATCCGCATCAGGAAGCGCATCGAGCAGCTCGTCGCCTCCGGACTGACCGATATCGAATTCGATCCGTTCGACGCGCCGGAGGTGGCGACGTACAACGCGTTCGCCAACGCGATCTTCCGCGAGAACGCGCTGCTGATCGGCCGCGAGCCGGAGTCGGCGGTGCTCAGCGAGGCGTCGGCCTGGCAGCTCGCCAGGCGTCTCGTCGTGACGAGCACGGACGACAGGCTGGTCGAGCTGGAGAAGAGCGTCGACACCGTCACCTCCGCCGTCATCTCGCTGAGTCGCGCGCTCAGCGAGAACGTCGTCGACGCGGCGGACGTCGAGCGGATGACGGAGCGCTTCCTGACCATCGCCGACCTCCCGACCGGCAGCGGGCGGGTCAAGGAGCTGTACGCCTCCGTGCGCGCGGCGATCGCCGTCGTCGGCGCGCTTCCTCCTCTGCTCGACCTGGCGGAGCAGTTCGCCGCCGAGAAGGTGCGGCGCGGTTTCGTCGAGTACTCCGACCAGGTCGCGCTCGCCCTGCGCGTCAGCGAGCGCGTGCCGTCCGTCGCAGACGACTACCGTGCCCGCTACCGGGTGGTGCTGCTCGACGAGTACCAGGACACCTCCGTGGTGCAGACCCGGCTGCTGTCCGGGCTGTTCGGCGGTCAGGCGGTCATGGCCGTCGGAGACCCGCACCAGTCGATCTACGGCTGGCGTGGCGCGAGCGCGGCCAACCTCGGCCGGTTCTCGCTCGACTTCACCGGAACGCGCGACGGAGCGGCCGAGTACGCGCTGAGCACGAGCTGGCGCAACCCGACGAGCGTCCTCGACGCCGCGAACGCGCTGGTCGCGCCGCTGACGGCGAGCTCGCCGGTGCACGTCGAGCAGCTCCAGCCGCGGCCGGGAGCGGAGCATGGCGAACTGATCGCCGTCTTCGAGCAGACCGTGGCAGACGAGGCGGAGGCGGTCGCCGCGTGGCTGGGCGAGCGCCTGGCCACCAGGGATGCGCGGGGAGCCGTGCCGAGCGCTGCCATGCTCTGCCGCTCGCTGAAGAAGATCGACGTCTTCACGTCGGCGCTCTCGCGCAGGAACATCCCGTATCACGTGCTCGGTCTCGGCGGGCTGCTCGAACAGCCGGTGATCGCCGACCTGGTGAGCGCCATGCGCGTCATGCACGATCCGACCGCCGGCTCGGAGCTCATCCGTCTGCTGACCGGCGCACGCTGGCGCATCGGCCCGAAGGACATCGCCGCCCTCCGCAACGTCGCGTCCTGGCTCGCCGCCCGCGACCACCGGTTCCAGGAGCTGGACCCGGAGGTTCGCAGGCGTCTCCGTCAGTCCGTCGCGAGTGACGAGTCCGCCTCCCTGGTGGATGCGCTGGACTTCGTGGTCGAGGCCAAGGAGGGCCACTCGCAGCTCTCCGCGTTCAGCGAGGACGGACTGCACAGGATGCGCCTGGCCGGTCGTCAGCTCGACCACCTGCGCTCGCGGGTGGGCCTCGACCTTCTCGACCTGGTGACGCTCGTGCAGCAGGAGCTGCTGCTCGACATCGAGGTCGCGGCGAACGAGACGGCGCAGCTCGGGCAGGCGAGCCTCGACGCTTTCGCCGAGCAGGTGTCGTCCTACCTGGCGAGCGACGACCAGGCGACTCTCGGCTCGTTCCTGGCCTGGCTGGCGGAGGCGGAGCGCCGCGACAACCTCGCGCCGCGCAGCGAGGAGCCGGAGCCCGGCACGGTGCAGATCCTGACCATCCACGGGTCGAAGGGTCTCGAGTGGGACATCGTCGCCGTGCCTCGGATGGTCGACGGCGAACTTCCTGGCGCCCCGCAGAGCAAACGCGGCTGGTTCGAGTTCGGCGCTCTGCCGTACGAGTTCCGCGGAGACTCCACCGAACTGCCCGTGCTCGCCTGGCGCACCGCAGAGACGCAGAAAGACGTAGACGAGTCGATGACGGCGTTCGAGGAGGAGATCGTCGCCAGGCACGCGGCGGAGCAGCGTCGGCTGATCTATGTCGCCGTCACCAGGGCGAAGGAGCACCTGCTGCTCTCCGGCTCGTACTGGTCGACGCAGAAGAAGCCGCGCGGACCGGGCGCATACCTGCTGGAACTGCAGGCGGCGGGGCTGCTGCCCGACGACGCGTTCCCCGAGTGCGACGAGCCGGACGAGAACCCGTTCGCCATCGACGCCCAGACCGTGACCTGGCCGCTCGACCCGCTGGGCTCGCGCCACCAGAGGGTGCACGCCGCTGCGGCCGCTGTCCAGGCGGCGATCGAGCGAGGGCCCGGCGACGGCGGCGTGTACGCGAACGACCTCGACCTGCTGCTCGCCGAGCGCGCGCGCAGGGAGAGCGACGCCGGACTGGTCGAGCTGCCGACGCGCATCCCCGCCTCGCGGTTCAAGGACTACGTGTCGGACCCCGCGTCCGTCGCCGCAGCACTCCGCCGTCCGATGCCGGAGCGGCCGTACCGGCAGACGCGCCTCGGAACGCTGTTCCACGGCTGGGTGGAGCAGCGCTACGGCACACTCGCCGGCGCAGCGGACGTGATCGACGCCGCGGCGAACGAGCTGGACGATCCGGCAGGCGAGCTGCTCGAGGCCGAACAGCTCGCCGAGCTGCAGCGCACCTTCGCCGCCAGCGAGTGGGCGGGCCGCAGGCCGGACGAGGTGGAGATCGAGATCCACGTGACCCTCGCAGGGCAGGTGGTCGTCTGCAAGCTGGACGCGGTCTACCCGGCCGACGACGGCGTGCACAGCCACCAGATCGTCGACTGGAAGACCGGCAAGGCGCCGCGCGACGCCGCCGACCTGGAGCGCAAGCAGCTCCAGCTCGCGCTCTACCGGCTGGCGTACGCGCAGTACGCCGGGGTCGACCCGGAATCGATCGACGCCGTGTTCTACTTCGTGGCGGACGACGAGGTCATCCGGCCGGAGCGGCTCTACTCTGCGGAGGAGCTGCGGTCGCTCTGGTCGTCGTCGACGGGCTTCATCCCGCCGGCGTGACCGTATGCGTCCGAGTTCCGGTCGCCAGGAGTCCTGTCGAGCATCGCCTCGACGTCGTCGATCGCGAGGATCGGTCCCGTCGCGGTCGACAACGGGGTGACGGCGTTGCTGTGCACCCGGTCGACCAGGCCGTCGAGCATCCCGACGGCGTCGTCCACGATGCTCTGGTCGCGCACCTCGCGGCCGTGCAGCAGCCAGCGAGCGACCTCCAGTTCCGCGTAGAGCATCGCGCGCTGGGTGAACTGCCGGTCGGTGGCCACCTGGCGGGTGGAGGCGTACGCGCCGAGCGCGCCCTCCGTCGCCTCTGGGTTCATGGCGAGCAGCCAGTGCAGATCGCGGGCAGGGTCGCCGACGCGCAGCGCCGACCAGCCGAGCACGGCGAGAACGGTGTCGTCCTCGACCAGGAACGAGTCCGCCGTGAGCGCGCCGTTGACCACGGTCGGCTGGAACTGCCAGAGCGACTGGTCGGCGGACGCATCCCGCCAGCGGTCGCGCAGGGCACTCGGCAGGAGGCCGGTGGAAGCGGCGGACTCGATCAGCGCGGTGGTGGAGGTGTGGCACTCCGCCGCGCTCAGCACGGGAAGCCCTGCCTCGCCGACGAAGTTGGTCGGAAGGGTGTGGATGGCCGCGATGGCGTGCCCGATCGACCCGGCGAGCCCGTCGCCGGGCGGAATGTCGTCCACATCGATGTGGTGGCCGGGCAGGAAGTCGTAGACGATCGCTCGCGTTCCACCGACGGGTGCCTGGCCGAGGTAGCTCGGCACGTCGAACGGCAGACGGCTGCGGATGCCGGTCGTGAGAGCGCGGAGGGCGACGAGGTCGGCGCTCTGCTCGGTCTCCGCCGCCTGCGACGTCGGCACGCGGATGACCGAGGTCGCCCCGTCTCTGCCGCTGAGCAGCGCGGAGTCGAACTCGCCTGCGCCCCCGAGGGTGTAGCTGCGGGCACCGGAGACCTCGAGCCCCGGCACGGCCGAAGTGGCCAGCGCGGCTAGAGTGAGATGGGATCTGGCCATGCGCCAAGGTTAATTGGACTTCCCCGCGTGAGCCGTTCGCCACGCCCCGAAAGGACCTCGATGTCGCCCATCCCGTTCGATTCGCTGCCGCTCTCGCGTCACGCCGTCGACCGAGACCATGTGTCACGGTCGCGCCCTGCGCTCTTCGACGAGCTCTGGGAGGAGCCGTCGACCCGTGTGCTCGCGCTGTGGAAGGGCAGGGCGCTGCTCACGGCGGAGAGCGTCGAGGCTGCGACGCCCGCCGCCGACGGCTGGGGCTCATCCACTGCCGGGGGCGCGGCACTCGACCTGCTTCCCGTCGAGCGGGTGACCTCCGCGCTGGTCAGGGTGTACCTGGGTCGCACGCTCGTCGCCTCCGAACGCGAGCCGGTCGGCACCGCCGTCGTGCTCGAAGTGCTCACCGACGCCGCGGCGCAGGAGCTCGAACCCGACGAGGCCCGCTGGGGAAACCTCCGCACCGTCGCCACGGCCCTCACCGACCGGGATGCCGGCCTCTTCACCGAGGCGCTCGCGATCGCCAACTGGCACGCGTCGCACACCCACTGCCCGCGCTGCGGAACGCCGACCGTGGTGGAGCAGGCCGGCTGGGTGCGCCGCTGCTTCGAGGACGGCTCCGAGGTGTTCCCTCGCACCGATCCGGCGGTGATCGTCACCGTGCTGGATGCGGACGACCGGCTGCTGCTCGGCTCGAACGCGATGTGGGAGAACTCCCGGTACTCGCTGCTCGCCGGATTCGTGGAGCCGGGGGAGTCGTTCGAGTCCGCCGTGCAGCGCGAGATCTTCGAGGAGGCGGGCATCCGGGTGGTCGACCCGCAGTACAAGGGATCGCAGCCGTGGCCGTTCCCCGCGTCCGTGATGGTCGGCTTCACCGCCAGGCTCGCCGATGACCAGTCGCCGACGGGTCTCGCGCCGGACGGCGAGGAGATCCTCGACCTGCGCTGGTTCAGCCGCGCCGAGCTGTGGGATGCGCGTGAGCAGGTCATCCTGCCCGGCCGCTCCTCGATCGCCCGGGCCCTCATCGAGGACTGGTACGGCGGCTCGCTGGACGAGCCCCCAGCCGAGCCGTCGGCGGCGCAGTGAACCCGGACACGCTGCTCGACGGGCTGGACGCGCAGCAGAGGGTCGCGGCGGAGGCACTGCTCGGGCCGGTGTGCATCCTGGCGGGTGCGGGAACGGGCAAGACGCGCGCGATCACGCACCGCATCGCGTACGGGGTCGCCTCCGGCGCGTACGCGCCCAACCGGGTCATGGCGCTCACCTTCACCAACCGCGCCGCCGCCGAACTGCGCGGCCGTCTTCGTCAGCTCGGCGCAGCCGGGGTCGCCGCTCGCACCTTCCACGCCGCCGCGCTGTCCCAGCTGAACTTCTTCTGGCCGCAGGTGGTCGGTGGCCAGCTGCCGAGCGTGCTCGACGGCAAGGGCAGAGTGCTCGGTCACGCCGCCGAGCGTCTCGGACTGAAAGTGGACACCGCGACGCTCAGGGATGTGGCCGCCGAGGTGGAGTGGCGCAAGGTCTCCGGGCTCACCGTCGAGCAGTACGCCGCAACGGTCGCCGACCGCACGATCCCTGGCACCCTGACGGCGGATCAGCTGGTGCTGATGCTGCAGACCTACGAAGACCTCAAGGACGAGCGCAAGCAGATCGACTTCGAGGACGTGCTGCTGGTCTGCGCCGGCATGATCGAGATCGAGCCGGCCGTTGCGATGCAGGTGCGCGAGCAGTACCGCTTCTTCGTGGTCGACGAGTACCAGGACGTCTCCCCATTGCAGCAGCAGCTGCTCGACCTGTGGCTGGGCGGGCGCCGCGATGTCTGCGTCGTCGGAGACGCCAGCCAGACCATCTACTCGTTCGCGGGGGCGCGCAGCGAGTACCTGCTCGACTTCGAGCGCGCGCATCCGGGGGCGACAGTGGTGCGGCTGGAGCAGAACTACCGGTCGACACCCGCCGTGGTGAACGCGGCGAACCGGCTGATGCGCGGACGCGCTGGGGCGCTGACGCTGCACTCGGCAGCGGCAGCGGCAGCGGATACGGGCGCCGTGGATGCGGAGGAGCCGGGCACCATCCCAGCCCCGACCTCGCACGAGAACGACCGCGACGAAGCCCGCGCCGTCGCGCAGAAGATCGCCGCCGAGCTGGCCGGGGGAGCGAAGCCCGAGGACATCGCGATCCTCTATCGCGTGAACGTGCAGGCCGCAGCCATCGAGCAGGCCCTCGGCGATCTCGGGATCAGCTACCAGGTCCGTGGTTCCAAGCGGTTCTTCGACCTGCCGGAGGTGCGCCAGGCGATCATGTCGCTGCGCGCGGCCAGCGTTGCGGTCGGCGACGAGCCGCTGTTCAAGTCGGTCAGCGACGTGCTGCGCTCCCTCGGCTGGAGCCAGGAGCCTCCGGAGACGCGCGGCGCCGTGCGCGACCGCTGGGAGTCGCTCAACGCGATCATGGGGCTGGTGGACACGATGCCTGCCGGCACGTCGTTCCGCACGTTCACCGACGAACTCCTCACCCGCCAGGCCGGTCAGCACGAGCCGACGCTGTCGGCGGTCACCCTCGCGACCCTGCACTCGGCGAAGGGCCTGGAGTGGGAGTCGGTGTACCTGGTCGGCCTCAGCGAGGGTCTCGTGCCGATCAGTTACGCGAAGAGCTTCGAGCAGATCGACGAGGAGCGCCGCCTGCTCTACGTCGGCATCACCAGGGCGCGCAGCAGACTCCAGCTGAGCTGGTCGCAGACCGGGCAGTACGCCGGGCGCTCGTCGGTGCGCCAGCCGTCGCGGTTCCTCGCTGAGATGGCCCCGCCCGTTCCGGTGAATCGCTGAGCAGTCCGGCGTGCTGTCAGCGCTCCGGCGTCGGCAGCGTCAGGCAGCCGCACGCGGGATGCGGTTCCCAGCTCCGCTCCGCCCGAGCACCGTCCGCGTAGTCGACCGTCACGCTCGACCCGCTGAGCGAGCGCCCGCCGCCCAGCCGGTCGAGCACGGCGAACCCGGCGACACCGGCGGCGGCGCTTCCGATGAGTGGAGTCTCTCGCCGTGCATCCCTTGTGTGGAGCTGGGCGGCCATCGCGGGCCACGCAGGGTCGGCGTCCGTGCGGTGCAGGTCGACGCAGCCGAGGCACGGCCCAGCGCCGGGATCGACGAGCGGTCCGACGCGCACCCGTTCGTCGCCGAACACGACGGCGAGGTGCGGCACGTCCCTCCGCAGCCAGCGTCGGTGCCGCTCCGGTTCGATCGCGAACGAGCCGACGACGACCGCGACGGCGGCCGTGTCGACCGCCGGGTCGGTCCAGGACAGCCCGCTTCGCACGTCCACCCCTCCGGCGTCGAGCACTTCGATCAGTCGCGCGGCGGTGTGACCGGCGCCGTCGACCACGGCGACCGGACGCCCGCCGGCTCGCTCGCTTTCCTGCTCCGCGCCGCGTGGCACGGCGAGCACGGGCGCCAGCCGTTCCAGCAACCGCGCGGGAGCGCCGGCGTCGGCCCGCGCTCTCCGCGCCACCATCTGCAGGCCGGACATCGTGACGCCGGCCTCGAGCGCCACGAGCATCCGCTCGTCGGCGTTGCTCAGGTCGTCCAGCGTCAGGATCGCCCTGTCCACGCCGAACTGCAGGCTGCTCGGCGACCGCCAGACCCGGTGGATGCGTGGATCGAGTGCGTAGACCATCCAGGCATCATGCCGCAGATCGCCGAAGCCCGCAGAAGTTATCCACAGGCGCGCAGCGCACACGGAAAAGCGCCGCAGCCCGAGGGATGCGGCGCCAGGCGGGACGGGGCTGTCACTCCTCCGTCGGTCGCTCCGTGTCTCCGCGCAGGAGGTCGTCGAGCGCCTGGTCGATCGCGTCGCGCTCCGGCTCCTGGCCGTTCGCGGACGCGGTCAGGCGGGCGACGATCGCCGACGGGTCGTCGAGGTCGGTGGACTGGGGGAGCAGATCGGGGTGCGACCACAGGTCGTCTCTGGCCTCCTGGCCGACAGCATCCGTGACCGCCTGCCACATGGCCGCGGCGTCGCGCAGCCTGCGAGGGCGCAGCTCGAGGCCGACGAGCGTGGCGAACGCCGATTCGGCCGGGCCTCCGGACGCGCGGCGGCGGCGGACCATCTCGGCGATGGCGTCCGCCTTCGGCAGCAGCGTCGTGGCGTTGGCCGTGACCACGTCCACCCAGCCTTCGACGAGAGCGAGCACCGTCTCCAGGCGGGCGAGCGCTTCCTGCTGCTCCTCCGTCTTCGGCGGGATGAGCGCGCCGCTGACCATCGCCTCGCGCAGCTCTTCCGGGTTGGACGGGTCGAAACTCTCCGCCAGCTCTTCGAGCCGGTCGGTGTCGATGGTGATCCCCTTCGCGAACGCCGTGATCTGCGTGATCAGCTGGAGTCGCAGCCACTTGGCGTGGCGGAACAGCCTGGCGTGGGCGAGCTCGCGCACCGCGAGGTAGAGCTGCACCTGGTCGATCGGGATGTCGAGTCCGTCGCCGAACTCTGCGACGTTCTGGGGGAGAAGCGCCGCTTGGCCGTCCGCGAGGAGCGGGATGCCGATGTCGCCTCCCGAGACGACCTCCTTGGCGAGCTGGCCGACCACCTGGCCGAGCTGCATCGCGAACAGGGCGCCTCCGACGCTGCGCATGATCTGCCCGGCGTTGGCGAGCATCCCCTGCATCTCCTCAGGCGCCTGCTCGGTGAGCACACGGGTGAGCGCGTCGGAGATGCTGAGGGCGACGGGCTCGGCGAGCTGGGTCCAGAGCGGCATGGTCTGGCGTGCCCACTCTGCGCGGCCGATGAGCTGCGGAGGGCTGGTGAGCTCGGAGACCGTGGTGACCTGGTCGAGCCAGAGTGCTGCGACGTTGAACGCCTGGTCGAGGGTGGCGCGCTCGGCCGGGGTGACGGCGTGCGCTCCGTCCGACGCGAGCGTGCGCGCCTGCTCCAGGGAGAGATCCCAGTTGATGCCGCCGTCGGTGCTGCGCATCGCGTTCTGCAGCTGGCCGATCAGGGCCTGGATGCTCGCAGGATCGCTCGGAAGCCCAGCGGCTCCCGCGAGCTGGCTCGGGTCGATGGACGCGTTGCCGGAGAGCATCTCGCGCAGCAGGCGGGCCAGCTCGTCGTCCGGCTCCTGGTTGGGATCGTCGGCCATCGTTACGCCTCTTTCCTGTGGTCCGGCATTCAGGCTCGGAATCTACGCTAGACCGTGAACGACGGCGCAGGGTGAGAATTGGCCTAGGCTCGGCCTGGCGGATGTGCGCCTGTGGCGAACAGGCGGCCGATCGGCCGATGCAACACACGAAAGGGACAGTGCGTGAGCCTCTTCACCGACGACGAACTGCAGCCGGATGCGGGAGGGAGCCCCACACGCGTCGCTCCGCCGAAGCGGGTGATCGCCGGGTGGATCGCCGTCGGCGTCGCCGTCGCGCTCACCCTCGTCCTCGCCGTCGCGCCCGCTCCGTTCGTGATCGAGCAGCCTGGCCCGGTGTTCAACACGCTCGGCAAGGACCAGCCGGTCGGCTCGAAGCCGAGCGACGACGCGAAGCCGCTCATCACCATCCCGTCGCAGAAGACGTACCCGACCTCCGGCTCGCTCGACCTGCTCACCGTCTCCGTCGTCGGCAACCCCGATCAGCGGCCGAGCTGGTTCGACATCATCTCCGCCTGGTTCCAGCCGAGCAAGGCCGTGCTGCCCGTCGACGTCGTCTTCCCTCCTGGAACCACCACAGAGCAGTCGAACGCCGAGAACGCCGCGCTGATGGTCAACTCGCAGCAGGATGCGGTGGCCGCCGCCCTCAACCACCTCGGCTACCACTTCCCCGAGGCTGTGGCGGTCAAGCAGATCATCAAAGGGACCCCTGCCGCCGACGTCCTGAAGGTGGACGACGAGATCACCAGCGTGAACGGCGAGCCCGTGCCGGGGGTCGCAACACTGCGGTCGCTGATCGAGAAGAACGGGACGGACAAGGCGGCCGAGATCGGGATCATCCGCGGCGGCACGGCATCCACGGTGTCGATCACGCCGGTGAAGTCCGGCGGTCAGACCGTGCTCGGCATCGGTGCGGGAATGGACTACACCTTCCCGTTCGACGTGAAGATCCAGCTCGACAACGTCGGAGGTCCGAGCGCCGGCCAGATGTTCGCGCTCGGGATCATGGATCAGCTCACCCCCGGATACCTCAACGGGGGTAAGAAGATCGCAGGAACCGGCACGATCGACAACGAGGGCAACATCGGAGCCATCGGCGGCATCAGGCAGAAGATGTACGCGGCCCGCGACACAGGAGGGGCGACGTACTTCCTCGCGCCGGCGTCGAACTGCAACGAGGTGACCGGCCACATCCCGTCCGGGCTGCACGTGTTCGCTGTGAAGACGCTCGACGACTCGCTCGCGGCACTGAAGGCGATCAGCTCGGGAGGCGGCACCTCCGGGCTCGCAACCTGTCCGACTTCATAGAGCTCCTCATAGCGCTTACATAGGCTTCTCAGACGGGCGTGTGCGATACGGCGTTCTCCAAGCGAGCGACGCCTAGGATGGATTTCTGACCTTGCCACGCGAGAGCAATGAGGGCCATTCGTGAGTTCAACAGCAACAGTCCGACCCCCTGGGCGCCGCCGCGCGGCCATCTGGATCACCCTGGGTGTGATCGTCGCACTGGTGATCCTGTTCTTCGTCTTCGCCGGACTGTATGCCGACATCCTCTGGTATCAGCAGGTCGGGTTCCTGAACGTGCTCACCACGCAGTGGTTCGGCGCGATCTCGATGTTCTTCATCGGCTTCCTCGGCATGGCGCTCCCGCTCTGGCTGTCGATCCAGCTCGCGTACCGGCTGCGTCCGGTGTACGCCAAGCTGAACTCGCAGCTGGACAGGTACCAGCAGGTCGTCGAGCCGCTGCGCCGTCTCGCGATGTACGGCATCCCGATCGTCTTCGGCATCTTCGCCGGGGTCTCGGCAGGCAGCCGCTGGCAGACCGCCGCGATGTGGATCAACGGCACGGCGTACGGCAAGACCGATCCGCTGTTCCACCTCGACATCGGGTTCTACCTGTTCGCGCTGCCGTTCTACCGCGGCGCCGTCGGCTTCGCCTCTGCCGTCGTGCTGATCGCGCTGCTGGCCACGCTCGCCACCTGCTACCTCTACGGGTCGATCAGGGTGAGCGGCCGTGAGGTGCGCATCTCGAAGGCGGCGCGCATCCAGATCTCGGTCATCGCCGCGCTCTACCTGCTGCTGCAGGGCGTGAGCATCTGGCTCGACCGCTACGCCACCGTCACGGACTCCAACGTCAACGACATGATCAACGGCGCCGCGTACACCGACGTGAACGCGACCATCCCCGGCCGCGCCGTACTCGCCGGAGCCGCGGTCTTCGTGGCCATCCTCTTCATCCTCACGGCGTTCATCGGCCGCTGGCGGTTCCCGGTTGTCGGCACGGCGCTGCTCATCGTCGCGGCCCTCGTGGTCGGCGCGATCTACCCGTGGGTGGTGCAGCGCTTCCAGGTCGAGCCGAGCCAGAAGACGCTCGAGACGCCGTTCGTGCAAGACGGCATCGACGCGACGAGGGATGCGTACGGCCTGAGCAACATCGACGTCATCCCGTACAACGCGACAACGGACGTCGAGCAGGGCCAGCTGCGGCAGGACGCGCAGACCACCGCGCAGATCCGCATCATCGACCCCGCCGTCGTCAGCCCGTCGTTCCGGCAGCTCGAGCAGTTCCGCCAGTACTACGCGTTCCCGAACAACCTCGCCGTCGACCGCTACGACATCGACGGCAAGGAGCAGGACGCGGTGGTCGCGGTGCGCGAGCTGCAGCAGTCCGGCCTCACCAGCGCCCGCAACTGGTACAACGACACCATCGTGTACACCCACGGATACGGTCTCGTCGCCGCGTACGGCAACAAGCGCTCGACGGACGGCCAGCCCGTGTTCCTGGAGTCCGGCATCCCGAGCCAGGGGTCGCTCGGCACATACGAGCCGCGGATCTACTTCGGCCAGCAGTCCCCGACGTACTCGATCGTCGGCGGCCCGAAGGGTGGAAAGAACGTCGAGCTCGACTATCCGGGCGGCGAGGGAGACGCGCAGCAGACGTACACCACGTTCAACGGCAACGGCGGCCCGAAGCTCGACAACATCTTCAAGCGGCTCGTCTACGCGCTGAAGTTCCAGGACGAGCAGATCGTGCTGTCGGACGCGGTCAACAACGACTCGCAGATTCTCTACGACCGCGACCCGATCAAGCGCGTGCAGAAGGTGGCTCCTTACCTGACGCTCGATTCGCAGGCGTACCCGACCGTGGTCGACGGCCGCGTCAAGTGGGTCATCGACGGA
Source organism: Leifsonia sp. Root227 (assembly GCF_001428745.1). Classification (GTDB taxonomy): domain Bacteria; phylum Actinomycetota; class Actinomycetes; order Actinomycetales; family Microbacteriaceae; genus Leifsonia. Next base: position 343,519 of record NZ_LMIO01000002.1, read on the forward strand.
TACACCACGAGCGACCAGTACCCGTACTCGCACGTCGGCAGCCTGAGCGACGCGATCGCGGACACCGAGACGCCGAAGCCCGCGTACGCGTTCGACGACATCAACTACATCCGCAACTCGGTGAAGGCCACGGTCGACGCATACGACGGCTCGGTCACGCTCTACGCCTGGGACGCCAAGGACCCTGTGCTCAAGACGTGGGAGAAGATCTATCCAGCCACGGTCAAGCCGATGAGCGACATGAGCTCGCAGCTCCTCAGCCACGTGCGCTACCCGGCGGACATGTTCAAGGTGCAGCGCTCGGTGCTCGGTCAGTACCACGTGACGGACGCCGGATCGTTCTACTCGCGTGAGGACGCCTGGACGACGCCGAACGACCCCGTGTCGTCGCCGACGGATCCGACGCTGCAACCGCCGTACTACCTGACGATGCAGATGCCAGGGCAGACCGCGCCGTCGTTCTCGCTGTACACCACGTTCATACCCCAGGCGTCCAGCGAATCGAGCAGATCGGTGCTCAAGGGCTATCTGGCCGTCGACTCGGATGCGGGCTCCACCAAGGGGAAGGTGTCCTCGGCATACGGCAAGTTGAGACTCTTGACCCTGCCATCGAGCGATACGGTGCCAGGGCCTGGACAGGTGCAGAACACCTTCAACTCGGATCCGACGGTCTCGGCGCAGCTCAACCTGCTGAGACAGGGCAAGACGGACGTGATCAACGGCAACCTGCTGACGCTGCCTGTGGGTGGTGGTCTGCTCTACGTGCAGCCGGTCTACGTCAAGTCGACGGGTGAGACCAGCTACCCGCTGCTGCAGAAGGTGCTCGTCGCTTTCGGCGACAAGATCGCGTTCGAGGACACCCTCGACCAGGCGCTCGACTCGCTGTTCGGCGGTGACTCCGGTGCGACGGCGGGCGACAACAACGTCCCGCAGACCGGGGGTGGCACGAGTGGCACCGGTTCCGGCAGTGGCGGAACGGGTTCCGGCTCCACTGGAGGCGGCAGCACGACCACCCCGCAGAACAACGCCGCGCTGCAGCAGGCGCTCGCGCAGGCCAAGCAGGCGCTCTCCGACCGCCAGGCTGCGCTGAAGGCCGGAGACTGGGCGGCGTACGGCGCCGCGGACCAGCGGCTCCAGCAGGCGCTGCAGGACGCGCTCGCCGCCGAGGGCACCACCGGCTCCAAGTAGCAGCAACTCCGCGAAGGGCGGGGTGTGCATCCAGGGGATGCGCACCCCGCCCTTCGTCGTGCGTCCACCGTGTATGTTCAGTCGCCGTACAAAGTAAGCGCCCGGTGGATGCGGACATTCCGCGGAATCACGGCCATGCGGCCCCAAGCATCACAAAATGCTTGCGAAAACTTTGATTGTCGACTTTACTAACAAACATGCTGGTCGACGAAGGACGGCGCTCCCTGGCGAGCGAACACGGCACGATCCCACAGGATCGCGGCATGGTGCCTGGGAGAGCCCTGCGCCCGCGCGGCAAGGTCCTTCCCGAGCACGCGCGCAACCACAATCGTTCGCTCGTGCTGCAGACCCTCTACCGCGCCGGTCAGGTGAGCAGGGCGGACATAGCCAGGGAAACGGGGCTCACCAGGGTCACCATCTCGGACCTGGTCGGCGACCTGATCGCCGAGGGGCTGGTGATCGAGCTCGGCCAGCGGGACGACGTCCGGCCGGGCAAGCCCGCCGTGCTCCTCGACATGAACAGGGCGGCGACGCAGATCGTCGGCGTCGACCTCAGTGAGCACTCCGTGTTCCGCGGGGCGGTGCTCGACATCGACGGCACGATCCTCGCTACGGCCGAGGTCGCCCTGGCAGGGAGCCACGGCGACGAGGCGGTGGCGAAGGTGCTCGCCCTGGTGGACAGGCTGGTCGGCATGACGACGGCCCCCATCCTCGGCATCGGCATCGGTTCCCCCGGAATCGTCGACCCGTCGGGCACCGTCATCGCCGCTCCCAACCTCGGCTGGACGAACGAAGACCTGCACGGCTTGATCGCCGAGCACACCGCTCTTCCGGTGTTCGTCGCCAACGATGCGAACGTCGCCGTCCTTGCCGAGCACGGTTTCGGGGGTGCGCACGGCGACATGATGCTGGTGAAGATCGGTCACGGTGTCGGCTCCGGGCTGCTCGTGGCCGGCGCGCTGGTCCTCGGCAGCCGGTTCGCCGCCGGTGAGATCGGGCAGGTGATGGTCGGAACGGACGACGGGGCGGAAGCGCCGTACGACAGGGAGAAATGCCTGGAGGCCTGGCTCGCCGTGCCTCGGCTGGAGTCGCGCGTCGCTGCGGCTGCCATCGCTGGCGAGCCGGTGCAGCACGTGCTCCGGGAGGCCGGCCAGCGGCTCGGCGTCGCCCTCGCGCCCATCGTGGGAGCGCTGAACCTGTCTGAGGTGGTGCTCAGCGGCCCGGAGGAACTGCTCGACGGCCCGCTGATCGACGCGGTGGGGGAGACACTGAAGAACAGGACGATGGCCGGTTTCCACTCGGATGCAACGCTGCGGATGACCAGTCAGGGGAGGGACATCGTGATCCGCGGGTGCGTCGTCATGGTGCTGTCCGCCCAGCTCGGGGTGTCCTGATGACCCTCCTGCTCGACCGGCCGCCGACCCTGGATGCGATCGCCAGGTCGTTCGCGATCTCGCCGGAGGCGGTGGACGCGCTCCCCGGCTTCCACGGGCGGTGCACGGTCGTCCGGCTCTCCACCGTCGACAACGAGGTGCTCGGCGTTCCGCGCTGGTCGACGCTCGCCGAGGCGTGGGGAGCGGAAGACTCGGACAGCGGGCAGCAGTGGTCGAGCAATCCGGTCGTGACCGTCGGTCAGGGCGACGACCCGAACCTCGTGCTGGCGACCCGGTCTCCCGTCGTGATCGTCGGGGTGGACAACGAGCGGCGTGCCTGGGTGCGCGCCGTCGTCGACGCTGTGCGCGCATCCTGCAGGTCGGTGCTCGTGGTGGATCTCGGCCACCGGCTGACCGGCCACAGTTACGCGGACATCGCGACGTTCGGCTTCGACAGGGCGCGCGGGGCGGCGCTGCTGGAGCTGCTGACCGGCGTGCGGGGGACAGCCCTCGAGGCGGCAGGGGAGCGGCGCGGCAGCGTGTCGCCGCCTGCGGCCTCCTAGAGCGCGGAGCTCAGAGCGCCCAGCTCACCCCGAGGGTCGCCTGCATGGCGTGCTGGGCCGCGCCGCGGAACGGCTGTTCGAGGGCGATCTTGGCATAGCGGAAGCTGAGCGGCATCGCGGCGCGCACGGTGTGCCTGGCCGCCTCGGCGCGCAGGTGGCCGATGAACTCGTCGCCGAGCTTGGGCGCCGTTCCGCCGAGCACGACGTTCGGCACGTCGAGGGCGGCGCCGACGAGGAGCAGCGCCCGCGCGAGCACGCGGGCTCCCGTGGCGATCCGCTCCTTCGACTCCTGGGTGGATGCGAGCCCTGCCACATCCACGGACTCCAGGTCGGCGCCGTGCTGCAGCCCGAGCAGGGAGGTGACGGAGACGACCTCCTCCAGGCAGCCGCGGTTGCCGCACGGGCAGAGGGGCGCATCAGGGCCGAACAGCACGGGCACATGGCCGATCTCGCCCGCACGGTGGGCGGCGCCGGCGAGGACCGTTCCGTCCACGATGAACGCAGCGCCCACGCCGGTGCTCAGCGAGACGAACATCTGATTGGCGCCGAACTGGTCGGAACTGGAGTAGTCGGCGAGCGCTTCCGCGTCGGCGTCGTTGACGAGGTGCACGGGCGCGTCGACGATGCCGTCGAGCGCCGCCCCGAGGTCGAGGTCCGTCCAGCCGAGCTGCACCGATTCGCGGATGAGCGGACCGTCCGCGATCCCCGGCACCTGGATGCCGACCGCGACCACCGTCGCCGGGGTGGATGCGGCGAGCCGGCGGACGACGGACTGCACGTCCTCGACAGCGCCGGGGGCGGACGGGCGCTGCGACAGGGTCGCCAGCTCGGCGCCGAGGAGGTTGACGACCGCGCCCCGCACGAGCCCCGGCTGCACGATCACCGAGAGCAGCACGTGTCGCTCCTGATCGACCTGCAGGGTCGTTGCGCGTTTTCCGCCCGTGCTCTCCGCGCGCTGGCCCTCCAGGACGAGCCCATCCGCGATCAGGCCGGAGAGCAGGGAGGAGACGGTGGCGGAGGTCAGGCCGGTGCTCCTGGCGATCCCTGCCCTGGTCGCGGTGCCGCCGCCGGAGACGACGAGCTGCAGAGCGCTCCGCAGGTTGCGCTCACGGACGGCAGCCTGCGTCGCCTTGCTGTGATCGTCTGCCACGTCTGTCCGCTCCTCGGTGCGCGTTGCTCCCCGCTGACGACCATAGCGAATCGGCCGCCGAGGGGAGGGGCGACGCTCCCGGGCTGCCGGCGGACTGGCGGGTGGGCGGGGGTCGGCGGATGATGGACCGCATGGGTTACGGACTGATGCTGGTGGACGTGCAGCGCAACATGCTCGATGGCGAGACGGCGATCGAGGGTGCTGCTGCGTTCCGGGACACGATGTCCGGCCTGCTGGAGCGCGCGAGGGAGGCGCGCATCCCGATCGTGCACGTGCAGAACGATGGCGATCCTGGAGACCCGGACGAGCCGGGCACGCCCGGCTGGGAGTTCGTGTTCCGTCCGCTGCCGGGGGAGCCCGTGGTGCGCAAGGACGTGACGAACACGTTCGAGTCGAACCCTGCGCTGGCCGACGTGCTGCACGCGATGGGAGTCTCGACACTGATCGTCGCCGGGCTGCAGAGCGAGTACTGCATCCAGGCCACGGCGCTCGGCGCGCTGGAGCGCGGCTTCGACGTGATCGTGCCCGCAGACGGTCACGCCACGTACGACGACGCGGAACCGGCAGCGGAGATCAGCGAGCGGGTGGCGATCGAGCTCGCCGCGGAGGGCGTGACGATCGTGGATCTGGTCGAACTGCGGTTCGACTGACGGCCCGGCTCAATCACTTCGTATACGCCTGGACAAGAGAGAGCCAGGCGCTGCCGAACGGTCCGAAGTCTTCGAGCTCCAAGGTCAGGCTCTGAGCGGCCGCCGTCATACCGGCAGCCTTCAGAGAAGCGATCATCAGTGTCGCGTACATGAAGTGGGCGAGGTAATCGTGACCGTCCGCATCACCTCGACGCAATGGCGTGCGCGCGTTTCTGGTTTTCCTGAGAGCGACATGCTTGATCTCGTTGTTCGTATTCCAGCTCAACTCGACAAGGGGGCGAAACGTGGTTCCAGCAGTGAGAAGCGGCTCGACCAGCTCAACTATCGTGTCCGTCGTAGTAGAGGTCTTGGTCGCTCCCGTGCTCTGCAGCCAGTGAGCGAGATGCTCCCAGGCGATGGCGAGCGTGCTGATTCTGGTTCGCCGATCCTGCGTGAGTGCGCGATGCTCGCTGCGCAGCACGGAAACCAGAAACGGAACCGCGTGACAGAGCCGCATCCAGCTCAGCACGCCACCGAGTCCGCCGATGGAATGGACGTCGAGCTTTCCCACCATGCCGACCTCCCTCCGAAGCCCCATCCAAGAACTTCTGGCGGCTTCGCCGAACACGGAGCGCGACCACCACTCGCAGTGCACGCGTTCGTCTGGGTGTTCCGGGTCAGATGAGAACACCCAGAGCTCGCGTACGGCGTCAAGTCCGATGCCGCCTACCGCCTCCAGAAGTGTCTGCGCCGCGACGAGCACCTCTCTGGCTTCGTCCAGCGATCTCGGCGTATCGAAGTGGAGATCGAGGCACGTTCGCTCCAGATCGCTGTCTCTGATCCTTCCGCGCGCACCCCACTCGTCCGAGAAATGGGACGAATACGGGAGAGCCGCGATCGTGGTCCCGCCCAAGAGGTCCGGGTCGAAGGCGGAGTCGAGTGCGTCGAGAACGGAAAGGTCGACCGGCCACAGGTGGCGGCCATCGACGCTGAGGTCGACCGCGGGCTCTGTGCCGGCGAAGAATCTGGCTGCGGCGCGTGGTTCCAGGTTGAGCGATGCTCCCGAGATGCGTGCGGGATCAGGACTGCCTTGACCAGCTTCGTACGCCCAGTTGATGAGGAGATCGTCAAGGAAAAGCTCTCGTGTCTCCATGCTCGAGTTGCCACCCGACACCGCGGCGTGGAATGTCGTTCCCGAGAATGAGTGTCCCTTCAACGACCTGGGGAGGAGCGGCCGCTGAAGGTCAGGCGGAAGCTGGATCGTCGGTCCTGATGGGTGCAGGCGAAGCAACGCCGCCTCGTCGATGTCGTGAACCACGACATTCAGACCTCGCTCGATCTCTGGTCGCATTCGACCGAGTGTACTGACGATTCACGCTGTCGGGCTCACCAGCCTCCGCCGCCTCCCCCGCCGCCTCCGCCTCCGGAGAACCCTCCGCCGCTCGCGCCGCCGGTGAGGCTGCTGCCGCCCGATCCCGAGTACGACGAGACGGGCGGGGTGGTCGCGAACGGCGCACCCTGGTAGAACGTGCTGAACGCGGCGATCTGGAGCGGGAGCAGTGCGGGGTTCGTCGCCCCCAGCATCCACTCCGGCTGCGTCGCCGTGACCTCGTAGGAGTGGGCGAGTTCGCGCATCCACTCCTTCTCGACGCCCCACACGATCGCGTACGGCAGCAGCTTCTCGTTGAGTTTGACCACCGCTGACCCGTCGCGCGCATCCACGCGTTCGGCGCCTTCCGGACTCTGCAGAACGCGGAAGCGGTCGGCTTCGGCCAGAGCGAGATAGTCGCGGAGGCCGAGCAGGTAGTCCCTTGCCTCGACGCCCTTCTCCGTGAGCAGGTCGGGCACTCTGGCGAGGATGAAGACGGCGACGGTGGCGACGATGACGCCGGCGAAACCCCAGCCGAGGACGGCGGTGGTGGCGTTCTCGTTGCTGGCCCAGGCGAAGAGCGCGATCCATCCGGCGAGGATCAGCAGCATGAGCGTGCGGGCGACGAACGGCAGCCTGCTCGCCGGGCGGGCGCGCAGCCCGCGCTCGTGGACCACGCGGTCGAGTGCGCCGCCGAGCCCGGCCAGCCGGTCGCCGAGCACCTGGTTCGCCGGGTCGAGCACTTCCTCGTCGCCTGGCTCTGCTGCTCCGACGACGCGCGTGAGAACGTCGCGTTCCGCATCGTCTCCCACTGTTGACGGGTCGACGAGCAGGCGCAGGCCGAACGGCTTCTGCTGCGTCGCATCCGAATGGTCGACGATCGCGGCGACCTTGGCGACGGCGAACCCGACGAGCTGCGCGGGTAGCGCGCGATCTTCGCGCTTCAGGAAGGCGGCGGCCAGGGCGGGGAACATCCCGGGCGGAGGGGTGTACTGGGGCACGATGATGCCGCGTCCGCGCGGTGTGCGCCAGAGGAGGACCCGAGCGACCACGATGCCCGCGAGGATCAGCGCGGAGAGCGCCAGGAGGATCCACGGGAGCACGGCGAAGGGGAAGGCGTCCCTGGCGTCCGGAGGGGTCGCGAAGGTTCCGGAGGCGAAGCCGACGGCCATCGTGACGTTCTGGTGCGGCGCGAGGGAACTCTGGCTCACCGAGACGACCGACCCGTCCGCCGCAGGGGTGGATGAGATGTCGCACGGAGTGGTGCTGCCCTCTTCGCCGACGTAGCAGGAGGCATCGCCGGTGAGTGCGCTGGTCAGGCCGCTGTCGAGGTGGAGGCGTGCCGAGACGCGGCCGAACGGCTGAGCCCACGCCGTTCCGTTCACGTCCCAGTAGAACTCGTCGTCGTGCGTGTCGGCGAACGGCCGTACGACGTAGCGCTGCGTGTATGTGATCACGTAGGTCTGGCGGCCGTGCACGTAGCTGTCGGCCGAGCCGATCTTCAGTTGCGCGAAGCCGCCTTCGTCGTCGCGCTCGAACGGGATGCTCCCGCCGTCGGCGTTCGTCACCGACACGACGGAGAGTCGCAGGTCGGTGTGCTGGTAGGTCAGCGGGATGGCGCGGACGATACCGTGGTTCTGGTCGAAGGACGGGAAGTCCGCGACGAGCGTCTCGACCGTGCGGAGGGCTGAGTCCTTGTCCGCGTCGCGCGTGAGGGTGTAATCGGCGTCGAACGAATCGAACGCGAAGTCGCTCGTGTCGGTGCGCACCGACCCGGTGACTGCGGACGGCGCGCCGACGGCCGCCGCAGGCGCGGCGCCGGTGAGAGCGGACACGAGGACGACGGCGACAACGGATGCTCGAACTCCACGCCAGGACACGAGTCCGAGGCTACCGGAGTGTGCGGCGGCCCACCCGTGCGGCGTCGCCAGGGCGTCTGGCAGTATCGGGGGGACGTGGATGCGAGGGGGATCGTGATGCGGGCGACGAAGACGACGCGCGGCGCGGGGGCGGCGAAAGCGGACACAGGCGAGTTGTCGCAACTCCCTGCCGGGCCGATTCTGCTGCGCCTGCGCCGGCTGCTGATCACGACCGGCCTTTCCGCCGTCGTCTACGCCGTGCTCGCGACGGGGAGCAAGGGGCGGTGTTGCGGCGCGGGAGGGCCCGGAGCGGCGCAGGGCACCCAGACCTACCCGTTCCCGTTCAATTCTCCGCAGCTCAGCGTCACCACCACCCCGTGAGTGCGGTCGTGGACGACAATGGCGCCATGACATCTCAGCGCGCATCCCTGAGCTCACCCCTCCGCGAAACGCTCAGGGCCGTCCCATCGGTGGTCGGCGTCGCGCCGCCGTGGGAGCCGTCGTCCGCGCCGGACGACCCGCGTGACCTTTTCGTGACCTGGCTGACCGACGCCATCGACGCCGCTCTGCCCGAGCCGCACGCTGCGACCCTGTCGACGGTCGACGAGGATGGACTGCCGGACGTCAGGGTGCTCGTGCTGAAAGATGTCACGGACGACGGCGGATTCTCGATCGCCACGACCGCCGAATCGGCGAAAGGCGTCCAGCTCGCCCAGAATCCGGGTTGTGCCCTGAGCTTCTACTGGGGTCCGCTCGCGCGCGCGGTGCGCATTCGTGGCGTCGCCCGGCTTGCGCCCGCCTCCGTGTCGGCCGCGGACTTCCTCGCCAGACATCCCGCTGCCCGCGCGCAGGTGCTGGCCGGACGCCAGAGCAGTGTCCTGGCCGACCGCGCCGAACGCGACAGGCTCCTCGCAGACGCGCGGGCCGCCGTCGACGCCGATCCGGGTCTCGTCGCCCCTCAGTGGACGGCCTGGACGATCGAACCGTCGTCGATCGAATTCTGGCAGGGCTCGCCCGACCGTGACCACCAGCGACTCCAGTACCTGCGCACCGCATCCACGTGGGATCGGCGCTCCCTCTGGCCGTAGCACCCGCCTCTGCTGGGCATACGTAGGCGGGGAAAGATCGCCGGGGGAAAGATCGCCGGGGGAAAGAACTCCGAGGGAAAAAACAAGGCCCGGATTTCCGTGGAAATCCGGGCCTTTCTGGTTGCGGGGGCAGGATTTGAACCTACGACCTCTGGGTTATGAGCCCAGCGAGCTACCGAGCTGCTCCACCCCGCGTCACAAGAATTTACTTTAGCACCGGCTGCTGTTCAGCAAAAATCGAGGCCGAATCCCGGGCGTGCCGCGCGCGCATCCCGTGTTTGGTAGAACGATCTGTCGATGCCCCGTGTTTCGGGGCGGGCCTGTTCCGGTGGCCGCCGGTAGAGTCGGTGGCAGGGAGGGCGTCCATGCCGAGTTCGCTTCAGAAGTACCGGGTCTGCGTGATCGAGGACGATCCCGACGTCGCCTTCTACATGAAGACCGTGCTGGAGAAGCGGGCGGATGCGGTGGTCGTCGCGATCACGGACCCGTCCAAAGCGCTCGCCGCCATCGCCGACTTCGAGCCGGACCTCGTGCTCACCGACATCGAGATGCCGGGGATCTCCGGGCTCGACCTGCTGAAGGTGCTGCGCAGCCAGTACCCGGGGATGCCGGTCGTCGTCATGACAGCGCACGTCTCCGTCGACTACGCCGTCTCCGCTCTGCGCGCGCAGGCGGACGAGTTCCTGACCAAGCCCGTCTCCTCCGTCGACCTGGTGTCGATCGTGACCAGGCTCGCGGAGCAGGGACGGACCAAGAAGGCGGCGCAGCGTCCGCAGGTGGTCCTCGCGATCGGCGCGCATCCAGACGATGTCGAGATCGGCGTCGGCGGCATCCTGTCCGCCCATCGGGAGGCGGGCAACACCGTCGTCATCCTCACCATGTCGCGGGGCGCCAGGGGAGGGGATGCGGACGACAGGCAGCACGAGTCGCTGTCGTCGGCGGAGCTGCTGGGCGCCAGGCTCTTCATGGAAGACCTGGAGGACACCCAGATCTCCGCGGCGGACCCGACCGTCGGCATCATCGAGCGCGTCGTCGCCGAGGTGCAGCCGGACATCGTTTACACGCATTCCGCCCACGACCGCCACCAGGACCACCGCGCCGTGCACTCAGCGACGCTCGTCGCGACGCGGTCGGTGCGCACGGTGTGCTGCTACCAGAGCCCGTCGGCGACGATCGACTACCGGCCGACCAGGTTCGTGCCGATAGATGGTTTCACAGACGCGAAACTGCGCCTGATCGACTGCTTCCGGTCGCAGACCGAGCTCCGCTCATACCTCGAACCCGACTTCGTGCTCGCCACGGCGCGCTACTGGTCGCGGTTCGGAGGCGGCCAGAGCTGTGAGCCGCTCGAAGTGATCAAAGACACCGCAGACATCTCGGTGCCCGCATCGTCCCTGACGGCGGACGCCCGAACCAGAGGAACAGAGAAGTGACCCGAGTTCTCGTGACAGGCGCCGGCGGCCCTGCCGGCGTCGCCGTCATCCGCTCCCTGCTGGCCCGCGACGACGTGCAGGTGCTCGCCGCCGACATGGACGGCTGGGCGAGCGGCCTGTACCTCGTGGCCGCCGCCGACCGGCGCATCGTCCCTGCCGGTAAGTCCGCCGGGTTCGTCGACGAGCTGATCCGGATGTGCGAGGCAGGCGGCGTGGATGTTCTGTTCTCCACGGTCGACGTCGAGCTGCCCGGCCTCGCTGCACGGCGCGACGACCTGCTCGCGGTCGGGACGGCGCTCGCCGCCCCGAGCATCGAGACGCTGACGGTCTGCCTCGACAAGTACCTCCTCGCGGAGCGCTGCGCCGGGCGGCTCGCGGTCCCGGAGACCCGGCTGCTGAACGCGGACGGCGTCGCGCACGACTGGACGTTCCCTGTCATCATCAAGCCGCGCAGCGGGGCGGGGTCCCGCGGCGTGCGCCTGATCCAGGACCGCGACACGCTGGAGGCGCTCGGCACGGACGAGAGCATCCTGATCCAGGAGAACCTGCCGGGGGACGAGTTCTCCGTCGATGTGCTCGCGGCGCCCGACGGCAGCGTGATCGCCGCCGTTCCCCGCTCGCGCGAACGGGTGGACTCTGGCGTCTCGATCGCCGGCCGAACGGTCAAGCGCGACGAGCTCTCGCAGACCGCCGCCGACGTCGCTCGCGCCATCGGGCTCACTGGCGTCGCCAACGTCCAGCTCCGCTACAGCACCGCGGGCGTCCCCGCGCTGCTGGAGGTGAACCCGCGTTTCCCCGGCGCGATGCCGCTGACGATCGCGGCGGGCGTCGACATGCCGTCGCTCCTGCTCGACCTGGTGACCGGCGTCGATGTGCCGAGGACCGTGGACTTCGTGGAGCTGGCGAACGTCCGGTTCCTCGAAGACGTCTTCCTCGACCCGGCCGACGTGCTCGTCTCCGAGAACGCAGCCCACACCGAAGGCCCGGGCGAGGAGTGACCGCTTCCGGCCGCGAGCTGCTGCTGGGCGACTACCACGTCCATTCGACGTTCTCCGACGACGCGGTCAGCACGCTCGCGGAGAACCTGGCGGCGGCCGGCGCTGCAGGGCTGCGCGAACTGCGCCTGATCGACCATGTGCGCGCGTCGACCACCTGGGTGCCCGAGTTCGTCCGCGCCGTCGCGGCAGAACGCATCCCTGACGGCCTGGCGGTGTTCACCGGGGTGGAGACGAAACTGCTGGATGCGTCCGGCGCCATCGACACGCCGCCCGACCTCATCGTCGGCACAGGCGGGGTGGGAGCGATCGTGATCGGGGACCACCAGTTCCCCGGCACGGACGGGCCGTGGTCTCCGCGCGAGACGACGGAGCGTCTGGCAGCGGGGCTCTCCGCGGACGACGCGCTCGACCTGCTGATCACGGCGAGCATCCGCGCGATGAAGCGAACACCGAACGCGCAGCTCGCGCACTGGTTCTCGATCCTGCCGAAGGTGGGACTGTCCGAGGACCAGCTCGGGAGGGACAGGCTCGCCGCCTGGGCGGCCGCAGCGGCGAGCACGGGCACGATCGTCGAGGTCAATGAGAAGTGGGCGTGTCCTGGGCCGGACGCGGTCGCCGCCCTGATCGCGGCGGGCGCACGCATCGTCGCATCCACCGACAGCCACGTCGCGACGGACGTCGGCCGCTACGAGCGTGTGGCGCGCATACTGGAGGACGCCTATGGTCGTTCCCAAGCGAGCGCGGAACAATCGGCGCACACAGCGTCATCAACCAGCGCGGATTCGACCAACGCAGAGCCGACCAACGCAGAGTCATTCAATGCAGGGGAGGAGGACCGATGAGCCCCATCGACATGAACAGCGAGCAGTACGACGAGATCCAGCGCGAGATCGACGCCAACAAGCGCTGGGAGTACCGCCTGCTCCCGTACGCGGGGATCGCCCTGGTCGTGCTGGCCGCGATCGTCGTCGTGCGCACGGTGTTCCTCTCATGAGCGAGGCAGGCGCGCCCCGCGTCGTCATCGCCGACGACGACGACGACATCCGCGGGCTCATGCTCATCGCCGCCACCCGTGCGGGCGTCGAGGTCGTTGCTGCCGTCGACAACGGTCCTGCAGCGCTCGAAGCTGTTCGTGCCGGCGGCATCGACCTCGTGGTCCTCGACATCTCGATGCCGGGTATGAACGGCGTCGAGGTCGCTGAGGCGGTCAGGGCCGACCCTGTCGCGAGCGCGACGCTCATCCTGATGGTGTCGGCATCCGTGCAGCTCCTCACCGACCACGGCGTCGTCGCCGAACGCTCGGACAGCTTCATCATCAAGCCGTTCAGCCCCAAAGTCCTGACCGCACGCATCAGGGACATGCTCGGGATGGAGGCGACGGTATGACCATCGACCGCTGGCTCGGCCGCATCTCGATCGACTCTCCCAGCCCGTTCGTCAAGCAGATTCCGACGATCATCGGCTTCCTGATCGCCATCGGCGTCATGCTGCTGCCGCTCAGCCCCGGCCCGACGAACACCCTGTTCTTCTATCTCGGCGTCGCGCTCGCGGTAGTGGCGACGGTGGTCTCGTTCGCGTTCCCGTGGCGCAGGCTGCGCGCGGAGTGGTCGATCCTCATCCCCGTGCTGTCGCTGATCGCGGTCGGCCTGTTCCGGCTCGGCACGGGCGGTTCGAACTCGCCGTACGGCGCACTCCTGCTGCTCCCGTTCGTGTGGATCGCGACGGAGGAGGGCAGGATCAACGCCGTGATCGCGGCGCTCGGCACCTTCCTCGTGCTGCTCGGGCCCCTGGTGGCATCCACCGTGCCGACGACCGTCGGCGACCTGGTGCGCGCGATCTTCTCCCCGCTGATCTACATGATCGTCGCGGTCGTCATCAACGAGATCGCGCACAGGGTGCGTGTGCAACTCGCCGCCGCCAACGAGGCGGCGAAGCAGCGCAAGGAACTGCTCGAACAGGCCGTGCGCTCGCAGGACGAGCTGGTGCTGAACGAGTCCAGGCTCAAGACAGCGAACCGCCTGATCCAGAGCATCTGGAACGCCGTGACGGAGCAGTCGGTGATCGGCACCGACCTCGACGGGCTCATCGACGTCTGGAACCCCGGCGCAGAGAAGATGCTCGGCCTCACCGAGAAGCAGGCGCTCGAAGGCCACAGGCACATCATCGAGTTCCACCTCGCCTCGGAGCTGGAGGAACGGCTCCGCGACATGGATGCGCGCGTGCAGACCGTGTCGAGCGCCGAAGACTTCTCCGCCCTCGTGGATGCTGTCCGCTCCGGGTACGCCGACGTGCGCGACTGGACCTATGTGCGGGCGGACGGCAAGCTGGTGCCGGTCCAGGTGGCCGCGACGCCGCGCCTCGACGAGAACGGTCACAGGGTCGGCTTCATCTTCGTCGCGACGGACATGACGCAGGCGCGCGAGTTCGCCAGGCTGAAGGACGAGTTCGTCGGCCTCATCTCGCACGAGCTGCGCACGCCGCTGAGTTCCATCCTCGGCTACCTCGAACTGATGCGCGACGACGAGGACGACCCGCTGTCGCAGGAGCAGTTGCAGTACCTGGGCGTGGCGGAGCGCAACGCCCACCGTCTGCTGCGGCTCGTCGGCGACCTGCTGTTCACCGCGCAGGTGGAGTCCGGCCGCTTCCCGCTGGAGCAGAAGGACCTGGAACTGGGACCGCTGGTCACCGCGTCCGTCGAGTCCGCCCGGCCGGTCGCCACGAACGCAGGGGTCGCGCTCACGGCCGAGCTGCCGGAGGAGTCCGTCACGATCTTCGGCGACCCGCTGCGCATCGGCCAGTCCATCGACAACCTGGTCTCCAACGCCATCAAGTTCACGCCGTCCGGCGGACGCGTCACCGTCGCCCTGTCCCGTGACGGCGGGGATGCGGTGATCGCCGTCACAGACACCGGTATCGGGATCCCAGCGGTCGAGCTCGGGCAGCTCTCCAACCGGTTCTTCCGCGCCTCCACGGCCACCCGCAACGCCGTGCCGGGCGTCGGGCTCGGGCTCACGATCACCAAGGCCATCGTCACCGCGCACGGCGGGAGCATCGACATCGCCAGCGAGGAGGGCGTCGGCACCACGATCAGCCTGCGCCTCCCTCTCGAAGTGGCTGCGACGGCGGCACTGGACGGTGGTCGCTGATGGACGAGGCCCAGCGCGGCAGTGCAGAAGGCATCGCCGTCGCGGTCGTGCAGTTCGCGCCGACCGACGACACTGTGCACAACAGGGACTCCGTCGCGGCGTTCGTCGCCGTCGCCGCCGGGCGCGGGGCGAAGCTGGTCGTGTTCCCCGAGTATTCGTCGTACTTCGTGCATCCCCTCGGCGATGGGTTCGTGCGGAACGCGGAACCGATGGACGGCCCGTTCGTGGGCGCACTGGTCGCTGCCGCCCGCGAGCATGGCGTGTTCGCGGTCGCCGGGCTCGTCGAGAGAACCGACGACAAGCACCGGTTCTCGAACACCATCGTCGCAGTCGCTCCGACGGGCGATGTCGTCGCGACGTACCGCAAGCAGCACCTGTACGACGCATTCGGGGCCCAGGAGTCCGAGTGGGTGGTGCCGGGCGCCATCGACGCACCCCAGACCTTCGAGGCGCACGGCATCACGGTGGGGATGCAGACCTGCTACGACCTGCGATTCCCCGAGGTGACCAGGCGGCTGGCCGACGCGGGAGCAGAGCTCGTTCTCGTACCGGCCGAGTGGGTGCGCGGACCGCTCAAAGAGCAGCACTGGCGCACCCTGATCGCGGCGCGCGCCATCGAGAACACCCTCTACGTCGCCGCCGCGGACCACACGCCGCCGATCGGCGTCGGATCGAGCACGATCGTCGACCCGATGGGCGTCGCGCTGGCCACGATCGGCGAGACGACGGGGGTGGCCGTCGCCGAGGTCACCGCGGAGCGGGTGCGCGCCGTGCGCGAGGTCAATCCGGCGCTCGCGCTCCGGCGCTACCGGGTGGAGCCGATCGACTGACGGCAGGGGCGAGGGGAGCCGGCCTCAGCGCCGCAGGCCCGCCAGCTGAGCGGTCGCCCGCTCCAGCACCTCCGTGCGCTTGCAGAACGCGAACCGCACCAGGGATGCGGTCCCCGCGGCGTACTCGTCCGTGCAGAACGCGGACAGCGGCACGGCGACCACCCCGGCGAGGTCGGGCAGCTCGCGGCAGAACGCCACAGCGTCAGTGAAGCCGAGCGGAGCGGCGTCGGCGACGACGAAGTACGTCCCGTCGGAGTCCGCGACCCCGAAGCCGGCAGCGCGCAGCCCGTCCGACAGCAGGTCCTTCTTCCGCCCGAGGGTCGACGCGATACCGGTGAAGTAGTCGTCGCCCAGTCGGAGCCCTGCTGCGATGGCGGGCTGGAACGGTGCGCCGTTCACGTAGGTGAGGAACTGTTTCACCGCGAGGATGGCCGTCACGAGCTCCGCAGGGGCGGTGAGCCAGCCGACCTTCCACCCCGTGGTGTTGAACGTCTTGCCGCCGGAGGAGATGCTCACGGTGCGCTCCCGCGCCCCCGGCAGCGTCGCGATCGGCACGTGCGGCACGCCGAAGGTCAGGTGCTCGTACACCTCGTCGGTGACGATGATGGCGTCGTGCTCGTGAGCCAGTTCGACGATCGTCTGCAGCACCTCCGTGCTCAGCACGGTGCCCGTCGGGTTGTGCGGGGAGTTCACGAGGATGATCCTGGTGCGGTCGGTGACCGCATCCCGCAGCTCGTCGAGGTCGGGCTGGAAGCCGGGAAGGCGGAGCGGGACCGTGCGGTGCCTGGCGTCCGCCAGGCCGATCAGCGCGCCGTACGCGTCGTAGAACGGCTCGAACGTCACGACCTCGTCCCCCGGCTGGAGCAGGGCCAGCAGGGTGGCGGCGATGGCCTCGGTGGCTCCCGCGGTGACCAGCACCTCCCTCTCCGGGTCCACGGTGAGTCCGTAGAAGCGCTCCTGGTGCTCCGCGATGGCGTGCCGGAGGTCGGGGATGCCGATGCCGGGCGGGTACTGGTTCTCTCCTGAGCGGATGGCGGCGACCGCGGCGTCGAGCACCTCGGCAGGACCGTCCTCGTCAGGGAAGCCCTGCCCGAGGTTGATCGCGCCCGTCCGCACGGCCAGCGCGCTCATCTCGGCGAAGATCGTCGCAGCGATCGCTCCGTCTGCGCCGAGCAGGCCTGCGCCGCTCGCCGCACGCTTCCACGCGCCTGATACCGTCATGGGCACATCCTCTCCGCGTCGTGCTGTTCCAACCTACGGGGTGTCGGTCGTCGCACGCATTCGGTACGTTGTGCAGAGTCATTGACAGGCAGTAGCTCGTCCACAGGGGCCGCAAATAGAACACCCAGGTTCGCATCCCAAGCTGTCAGTGCTTGGAAGGAGCAACACACCATGACTGACACCCCGATCACTCCGGAGCCCGCGAAGGCCCAGCACGACGCCGACACCGAGTCGGTCGCGGGTGCTGCAGCCGAGACCCCCACGAACGCCGAGGGGCAGACCGCGGCGGAGGCGACTCCGGCCGCCGAGGCCGCACCCGCTGCTGAGGCTGCTCCCGCAGCCGACGCCGCACCGGCTGCACCGACCGCACCGGCCTGGGAAGCCCCGGCCGCCGCGCCGGCCGCTGCCCAGACGGATGCGCAGCCCACCCTCCCGCAGCCAGGTGCGCCCGTCGCACCGGCCGCCAGCCAGACTCAGCCGACGCAGCCGGTGCCGCCGCAGCCGTACGGCCAGCAGCCGACAGCGCAGCAGCCCAACTACGGGAACGGCTCGTTCGGGCAGCCCGCATACCAGGGCGCACCGCAGCAGCCGTACGCCCCGCACGCCCAGCACGGCCCGTACGCCACCGCCCCTGGCGTCGCGACCGCCGCCAAGCCGGCCAAGAAGCGCAACACCGGCATGATCATCGCGACGCTCGCGATCGGCGCCCTCATCGGCGGCGTCGCCGGAGCGGGAGCGGGCGTCGGCATCTACGCGGCGACCAGCTCGAACAACGCGACAATCAAGACGGTCTCCGGTCCGCAGAACATCACGGTCAACGACGCCAACAACGCCACGACGGTCACCGCCGTCGCCGCGAAGGCGTCGCCGAGCGTCGTCACCATCTCCGTGACAGGCTCGAGCGAGGGAGGCACGGGCTCCGGCATCGTCCTCACCTCGGACGGCTACGTCCTCACCAACACGCACGTCGTCACCCTCGACGGCCAGGCGTCGAACGTGACCGTCAGCGTCCAGGACAACGACGGCAAGATCTATTCGGCGAAGATCGTCGGCACCGACCCGACCACCGACCTCGCCGTGATCAAGCTGGACGGCGCATCAGGGATGACCCCGATGAAGTTCGCCGACTCGAGCAAGCTGAACGTCGGCGACACCGCCGTGGCGATCGGCGCACCGCTCGGTCTCTCCGGCACGGTCACCGACGGCATCGTCAGCGCCCTCAACCGCAGCATCAGCATCGCGTCGTCCGCCGCCCCGAAGTCGGGAGACGACTCGTCCGGTGGCAGCGGGGGAGACACCAACGGCAACCCGTGGAACTTCGACTTCCCCGGTCAGGGCGGCTCCGGCTCCGGCTCGCAGCAGTCCACCACGACGGCGACGATCTCTCTCCCGGTCATCCAGACCGACGCCGCGATCAACCCCGGCAACTCCGGCGGGGCGCTGCTCAACAGCAAGGGTGAGCTGATCGGCGTCAACGTGGCCATCGCGAGCGCGAGCGGTTCGTCGTCGAGCGGCACCCAGTCGGGCAGCATCGGCGTCGGCTTCGCCATCCCGGCGAACCTCGCCGAGCGCGTTTCGCAGGAGATCATCAAGAACGGGTCCGCAACGCACGGCCTGCTCGGCGCCTCCGTCACCGACTCGTCCTCTGACGCCAAGGCGACCAACGTCGGCGCGATCATCAAGGACGTCACCTCCGGAGGGGCAGCGGCCGGCGCGGGCCTGAAGGCGGGCGACGAGGTCGTCAACTTCAACGGCCTGCCGATCACGAGCGCGACCGACCTGACCGCTCAGGTCCGCGCCCTCGCGGCCGGAGCCAAGGCGGACGTCACGTACATCCGCGACGGCCAGACCAAGACAACGACCGTCACGCTCGGTTCGCTCCCCGCGAGCTGATCGCCGACACCACCATCACGAGGCCGTCCCGCAGCAGCGGGGCGGCCTCGCGGCGTTCGGGGGCGGGCTCCCAGGCGCGCCTGGACGCGGCTGATAAGCTCGAACGACCCGAAAACGACGAATGGAACCGATGCCGGACAACACTGTGCACACCCTTCCCGGTGTCTCGTACGTGATGCCCGTTCTGAACGAAGTCACTCACGTGCGGGCTGCCGTCGACAGCCTGCTCGCCCAGGACTACGCAGGACCGTTCGAGGTGACCGTCGCGCTCGGCCCGAGCATGGACGGCACCACGGAGCTCGTCGAAGAGCTCGCGGCCGTCGACAACCGCATCCACATCGTCGAGAACGTCGTCGGATCGACGCCGGCCGGGCTCAACCTGGCCATCCGCCAGTCGCACTATCCGGTGGTCATCCGAGTGGATGCGCACTCCGTCCTGCCCACCGACTACGCCCGAATCGCGGTCGAGACCATCCTGGAGACCGGGGCGGACAACGTCGGCGGGCTGATGGATGCGCAGGGCACCACGGCGTTCGAGCGCGCCGTGGCGCGGGCGTACGGCAGCCGCATCGGTCTCGGCGGCACCAAGCTCCACGTCGGAGGCGAAGCAGGGCCGGCGGAGACGGTGTACCTCGGCGTCTTCCAGCGCGACAGGCTGATCGAGGTCGGCATGTTCGACGAGGACATCAAGCGAGGTCAGGACTGGGAGCTCAACCGCCGGCTGCGCTCGACCGGCGGCACCGTGTGGTTCACCCCGCGCCTCAAGGTCACGTACCGCCCTCGCCCCAACCTCTACCGCCTGGCCAGGCAGTTCGTGTCGACCGGCGTGTGGCGCGGAGAGCTGGCCCGTCGTTTTCCCGCCGCCAACGGCGTGCGCTACTTCGCGCCCCCGCTGATGGTGCTCGGCGTCGCGGTCGGCCTGATCCTGGGGATCGCCGGCATCGTCCAGGCCATCCTCGGAGCCGCCCCCTGGCTGCTCATCGGCTTCGCCATCCCCGCCTTCTACGTGCTGATCGTCGTCGCCTCGGCCATCGTGTGGGGGCGCAAGGACGGCTTTCGTTCGTTCCTCTGGTTTCTCGTAGTCTTGCCGTGCATCCATTTCTGCTGGGGGAGCGGCTTCATCCTCGGATACCTCTCGCTCACCCGCAACATCACGGCCCACACGGGAAGGTAGCCATGTCAGCCCCAGGCACCGGCGCGCACGGAGCGCGCCCGACCTCGATCGCCGAGCTGCGCGCGGTCGCGCAGCCGCCCGAGGTGCGCGGGCGTCGCAACGCCGAGCACTGGACGGCGTCGCTGTACCTGCGCAACCTGTCGCCGTACCTCACCTGGTTCCTGCTCAAGACCTCGATCTCGGCCAACGGCGTCACCGGCCTGATGATCCTCACGGGATGGGCGACGGCCGCGAGCCTCCTCATCCCCGGCATCGGAGGCGCCGCGCTCGCGCTCATCCTCGGCCAGCTGCAGATGCTGGTCGACTGCTGCGACGGCGAGGTGGCGCGCTGGCGCAGGACATCGTCGCCGGCGGGGATCTTCCTCGACAATGTCGGGCACTACTCCACCGAGACGCTGATCGCGATCGCGCTCGGCATCCGCGCAGCGGGCTACCCGTTCGAGGCGCCCGCCGACTACCTGTGGACGAACCTCGGCACGCTGCTGGCCCTCATCATCGTGCTCAACAAGGCGCTGAACGACATGGTGCGCGTCGCCAGGGCGAACGCGGGTCTCGGCAAGCTGGCCGACACCCAGGCGGCGTACGCGCCGACCCACGGCGTCATCGCCCGGCTGCGTCGCGCCGCACGTTTCGTGCCGTTCCACCGGCTTTACCACTCCGTCGAGCTGACGATCATGATCTTCGTCTTCTCGATCATCGGGCTCTTCATCGGAGATCAGCTCGCCAACCGCATCTTGCTCGCCGTTCTCGTGCCGCTGGCGCTGCTGGCGCTGATCGGGCACTTCGTGGCGATCATGTCGTCGAAGAGGGTTCGTGGCTGACCGGCAGGTCGCCGTCGTCGTGCTCACGCAGGGTACGCGTCCGGCCGAACTGCGCCGCGGGATCGACTCCGTGCTCGCGCAGACCGGCGTCTCGACCGACGTGGTGGTCGTCGGCAACGGTTGGGACCCCGCCACGTCCGACCCTGCACTGCCTGACGGCGTCCGCACGCTGCACCTGCCGGAGAACGTGGGCATCCCCGCCGGACGGAACGCGGGCGTCCCTCTGGTCTCCGGCGACATCCTGCTGTTCCTGGACGACGACGCGTGCATCCCGTCGCAGACCTTCCTCACCGACGCCATCGGACAACTGGATGCGGACCCCGGCATCGGGATGATCCAGCCGCGCATCGTGGACCCCTCCGGAACGATGTCCCCTCGCCGCTGGATCCCGCGCATCCGGAAGGGCGACCCCGCACACCCGAGCAACGTGTTCTCGGTGTGCGAGGCGGTCATCGTGCTCCCACGGCGCGTCTTCGACGCCGCCGGCGGCTGGGCCGCCCCGTTCTTCTACGCCCACGAGGGAATCGACCTGGCCTGGAAGGTGTGGGATCAGGGGCTGCGCACCTGGTACGCGGGCGACCTGATCGCCAACCACCCTGCCGTCTCCCCGACGAGGCACTCGTACTACTACCGTCTCAATGCCCGTAACCGGGTGTGGCTGGCGCGGCGGAACCTGCCCGCTGTTCTCGTGCCGCTCTATGTCGGATCGTGGACGGGCATCCAGTTGCTCAGGTGGTTCAGGAAGCCGGCGGTGCTGAAGGCGTGGTTCGGCGGCTGGAGGGAAGGCTGGCGCACCCATCCGGGGGAGCGGAGGCCACTGCGCTGGCGCACGGTGTGGCGCATGACCCTCGCTGGACGCCCGCCGATCGTCTGAGACGCTGTCAGTCGTCCGCGCGTTCGTCGGCGTCCTGGTCCTGCTCAGCACGTTCCGGCTCGCCCGTGGTCAGTTCGCCCTGCCGTGCTGACCGCCGGCGAGGAACGGCCCCTTTGAGGACGGTGCCTGCTCGCAGTGCCGCGGTCCCTGCGCTCGCTCCCATCCGCCGGACGCCGTCGCTCGTCGCTGCGATGGACCGTCCTGCGATGCCCGGCTTCTTCTCCCCGGCCGTGACGGCACGGACGACAGGGGCGGTGGCGGCGGGGAACACGGCGGGTGCACCGCCGAACGCCAGCCGTGAGTTCTGCACGACGCGCCGGCCCAGGATATTGTTGCCCGCTCCGCCGATGACGGCGCCGATCCCGAACGGGATCGCCCTGCCGATCACGCTGGCGCCGCCGCGCACGGCGAACTGGCGGATGAACGCGCTCTTCAAGCGGTCGACCAGCGGCCCGACCATCATCGACGGAAGGCTCGAGGTGACGAGCTCTCCCCAGTACGCTGAGCGCCCTGCGCCGCCTCCGGCGACCTGACCAGCCAGCTGGCGAACCAGGTCGGAGCCCTCCCTGCCCAGCATCATGGTGAGGACGAGAGCGCGAGCGCGCTCCGGGTCGTCGACCGCGATGCCGTGCAGCTCACTGAGCGACTGGGCGTACAGAGCAGTCGCTTCGAGGAATCCGGCCGTCTCCAGTCCGGAGAGTGCGATGGTGATGCCCGTGCCGATCGCGGGAATGACGGCGGTCACGCCGACAGCCGCGCCTCCGGTGGTCACGGCGGCGAGATAGCGGCGCTCCAGGATCGCGGCGATCTGTGCGGGGGACGCCGCCGGGTTCCTGCGACGGATGCCGCGCAGGTGGGCGAGGACGGCGGGCCGGTGGATCGCGAGCAGCCGATCGAGCGTGGTGTTGACCACGCGAGGCGTCTCGGCCCCCGTCTGCTGCCCGCCGGTGACCGATACGAGCGGTTTCTGCTGTTTAGCCATCGACCCCGAGTGTATGCGCACAATCTGCGAGGAACACAGGGATTGATTTTCCCCGTGTTCCTCGCAGTGCGTGTCTCGTGTCGGTGCTGGTGTGGAGAGCGGAGCTGCTCGGTCAGGGACCGAGCAGGCTGTTCCCGTGCCGCGACCGCAGGTACTCGGCGGCGGGCAGCACGCTGTATGCAGCGGGGAGGTGGTCCCCGTTCAGCCCTGCGGTGAGGGCTGCGACGTCCACGCCGAAGACGCTCGCGATCCGCAGAATGGTCACGAGGCTCGGGTTGGCGACGCCGCGTTCGATCTTTCCGTAGTTGGTGACGTGCATCTGTGCGAGGTCGGCGACGTTCTCCTGGCTGAGGCCGAGCTCGACGCGGACGTTGCGCACGCGTGCACCGAAGATCACGGCGGCTGGGGACAAAGGCTCTGGTGACATAAACAATGAATACGACGATGCTGCGTCGGTCGCCAGAGCCGAGATGCCTCTGACACACTCACTGCGTGCATAAAGGATGTAAAATACATACCTCTCGCCCGGCTCAGAAGCTGACGTTCCAGAGGTATTCCGTGCCATCCGGCCGGAACCAGCGCACGACGAGGATGGTGTCTGCTGCGATGTCGGGGCCGATGACGGTCGCGTCGATGGCAGCGCCCGGCACGACGGCGGATGGAGCGCTCACGCTCAGGCGGGAGCGGCCGGCGATGCTGACGGTGACCCCGTGCAGGATCTCCTCGCTGGTGTTGACCAGGCGGTACAGGGGAGGCGCGCTGCGGTCGACCTCCCATGGCACGCGATGGGCGACGGCGGTTGTCTGGGTGGCGGACGATGGACTGCGTAATTCACGGCGACGGCGGATCATGGGAACAATCTAAAATTCGCGTCCGACGCTGGGGCTCTCAGAGGGGGCGTCTAGGCCCTTTCTGTGGAGAACTCCTCGAATTCTTTTTTGTGGAGGGATTGGTGCACCCCAAAGAATTCGGTCTGATCAGGGTTTTCGATCAGCTTCCGTAATCGCGGTTGTAGAGGTCCAGCACCTCGTCGATGGAGCTGTCGAGCACCAGCGACCCCTTGTCGAGATACAGTCCCCTGTCGCAGAAGCGGCGGAGATCCTTCTCGTTGTGCGAGACGAAGAAGAGCGTCCTCCCGCCCTCGAGCAGTTCCTCGATGCGCCGGTAACATTTCTCGCGGAACCCGCGGTCGCCGACGGCGAGCACCTCGTCGACGAGGATGATCGGCTCCTCGAGCTGCGAGATGACGGAGAACGCGATGCGCACCTTCATCCCGCTCGACAGGTGCTTGTACGGGGTGTCGACGAAGTCGCGGATCTCTGCGAAGTCGATGATGCTGTCGAACCTCTCGTCGATCTGCGACCGTGACATGCCGTGCAGTCCGGCTGTCAGATAGACGTTGTCGCGTACCGTCAGGTCGTCGACGAAGCCGCCGGTGATCTCGATGAGCGGCGCGACGCCGTCGTCGACCTTCACGGCGCCCTCGTCGGGGAGCATGACGCCGGCGACGAGCTTCAGCAGGGTCGACTTGCCCTGACCGTTCCTGCCGACGACACCGATCGACTCGCCCTCGTTCACGGCGAAGGTGACGTTGCGGAGCGCCCAGAAATCGTCGGGACGCGTCCTTCGCTGACGGGAGCTGAACAGGTCCTTGAACGAGCGCCGGCCTCCTCGGTTGCGCCGGAACCTGACGCCAAGCCCGGAGACGTCGATGATGGGTGCCTGCATCAGATCTCCTTCAGGACGGCGCGCTCGCTGCGGCGGAAAACCAGGATGCCGATCGCGAGGAGGACGAGAGAGACCAGCGCGCTCGTCAACACCAGATACCAATCGAGCTCCTTGGCGAAGAAAGCAGCGCGATACAGGCTGAACAGCCCGGTGAGCGGATTGAACGCCGCCAGGTCTTTCAGGATGTGGATGTGCTCCAGGTCGCGCGCGCTGTAGATGATCGGGGACGCGTAGAAGAGGAAGCGCAGGAACAGCTTGATCGCACGCTCCAAGTCGCGGAAGAACACCACGAGCGGTGCGACGATCAGGCCGACGCCCATGGTCAGGATGACCTGGATCACGATCGCGAGTGGGAACAGCAGGATGTCGATGTTCACCCTCGCGCCGCCGACGATCGCGAAGAACGCGAGGACGGGGAGGGAGAGCAGGAACTCGATGCCCTTGGATGCGACGATCCTGTTGACCCAGATCGAGCGGGGGATCATCGTGGACCTGATGAGCTTCGACTCGCGCAGGAATGCTCGCGTGCTGTCCGAGACCGCGCCGTTGAACCACATCCACGGAAGCAGGGCGGCGAGCAGGAAGACGATGTACGGTTCCTCACCGACATCGCGGTGGAAGATCTGCGTGAAGACCAGCCAGTAAATGCCGCTCATCACCAGCGGGTCGAGGATCGACCACAGGTAGCCGAGCGCGCTCGTAGAGTACCGGACGCGCAGGTCTCGCTTCGTCAGCAACCAGAGGGAGTGCCGATAGCGGGCGAACTTCGTTCGCTGCGCAGGGCGCACTGCAGTGAATGTACTGGTCACGGAACCCATCGTATTGATCGAAGCTGCGTGCTCGTCACGCAGCGGATTCGACTATACGAAAAAACCCTGCACTAAACGAAAAGGTTCGCCCGCTCGAGGTCTTCCTGGAAGTCGACCTCGACCGCGTACAGGTCTGAAATGTCGACGGGCTCGACGAGCAGGGCGTCCTGCTCGATCGCGAGCTCGATGCCGCGCTCGAAGTAGTCCTGGTCGCCGACGCGCTGCAGCTGACGGAGCAGGGCGGCCTTGTCGGTGCTCGACACGTAGTTGATGCCGACGGCCTCGCCGAGACCGTTCTTGACGGTCTTGGAAAGCTCCTGGATGTATCCCTCGGCGCCGGTGGTGTACTTGACCTCCTCGTCGGCGACCGACGAGGTGTTGACGGTGACGAAGGTCTGGTCGCGGTTGACCGTCGCGGCGGCGCGAACGAGGACGGCGGGGTCGAAGACGACGTCTCCGTTCATCCAGAGCACTCCGCCGTTGCCCGACGCCTGCAGGGCGCGCATGAGGCTCTTGGAGGTGTTGGTCTGGTCGTACTGCTCGTTGTAGACGAAGGATGCGTCCGGGAACGCTTCGATGATGTGCTCGAGCTTGTAGCCGACGACGATGGTGACCTTGGCGTCCTTGCCGAAGGCAGCGTGGATGTTGTCGAACTGCTGCTGCATGATGGTGCGGCCGTCGCTGAGCTCGGTGAGCGGCTTCGGAAGGCTTCGTCCGAGGCGGCTGCCCATGCCGGCTGCCAGAATCACTACCTGGGTCGTCACAATTGTCTCCTTGGGTTCCGTGCGGACTGGAGATGATGACCTGCTGGACACCACTTAACCGAAGTCTGGTAGAGGGTTCGCCCAGGGTTCAGCCGCACTTACGCGTATCGACACCCCTTCATGCCTCGACCAGAATACCGGCGCACCCTTTCGAGGGGCAGGGGTTGACCGATGTCGTTGTTGGGTCGTTATGTTCCTCACAGGACTTTCCTAGGCTGCGGGACCCCGGCAGTTGGCGGGGTGGGGCTCACAACCCGCGGGCGGCTTGGTACGTTAGCTGGGTGAGTTCCGAGCAAGCGCGACCAGACAGCACCGAGCCGGTCACGGCGCGCACGCCGGCGGCTCCACGACGGAAGACGACAGACACGGCACCAAGCGCTGGGGAGCGGACGGGGGACGAGATGGCCGCGAATGCGACAGAGGGGGACGGCGTGACCTCGCCCCCGAAGAAAGCGGCCACGAAGCCGCAGGCGAAGCGCACGCCGGCCGTGAAGACGGCCGCTGCAGCGGCAGGATCGAGTACGCGCAGCGCATCGCCGCGCGCCCCGCGGACGACCAAGCCGCGCGCGACGAAGGCGGCTCTGCCCGTCGAGACCACCGCCACGATCGAGGTGGCTGCGCCCGCCGAGGTGGATGCGCCCGCCGAGGTGGCTGCGCCCGCCGAGGTGGCCGCACCTGCCGTCGCCGATGCGCCGGCCCAGCCTGCGGCATCCACCGTCGCAGCGACGCGTTCGACCCCGTCCTCCTCCGCCAGCGTGCTCAGCGTCACCGGCCTGTACAAGCGGTTCGGCGAGACCGTCGCCGTAGACGGCGTGTCGCTGGACGTGAAAGAGGGCTCCTTCTACGGCATCGTCGGCCCGAACGGCGCGGGCAAGACCACGACGCTCTCGATGGTCACCGGCCTGTTGCGGCCGGACGCCGGGCAGGTGCTCGTGCACGGCATCGACGCCTGGTCCGACCCTGTGCGCGCAAAGCGCGCGATCGGCGTGCTCCCCGACAAGCTCCGCCTGTTCGACAGGCTGACCGGCGCCCAGCTGCTTCACTACTCGGGCACGCTCAGGGGCCTGAGCGCCAAGACCGTGCGCCTGCGCAGCGCCGACCTCGCGTCCGCGTTCGGCATCGAAGACGCCCTCGACCGCCTCGTCGCCGACTACTCCGCGGGAATGACCAAGAAGATCGCCCTCGCCGCTGCGATGATCCATTCGCCTCGGCTCCTGGTGCTCGACGAGCCGTTCGAGTCCGTCGACCCCGTGTCGGCGGCCAACGTGATCGAGATCCTGCAACGGTATGCGGCCGCCGGCGGAACGGTCGTGCTGTCCAGCCACGGCATGGACCTCATCCAGCGGGTGTGCGACAGCGTCGCGATCATCGTGCAGGGCAAGGTCCTCGCGGCGGGCACCATCGACGAGGTGCGCGGAGAGCAGACCCTCGAAGAGCGCTTCGTCGACCTGGCAGGCGGACGCAAGGCAGCGGAGGGCATGGAGTGGTTGCACAGTTTCTCGGACTGAAGCTGCGCCTCATGGGCAACGCCTTCCGGCGGAGCCCGTGGCAGGTCGTCGGCCTGTCGGTCGGGCTGGTGTACGGCTTCCTCATCACGTTCGTCGTGGTGGGCAGCCTCATCGCCGCACGGTTCGTGCCGGACGTCGCCCAGGTGCATCACGTGCTGGTGGTCGTCGGCTCGATCGTCGTGGCCGGTTTCTTCCTGCTGCCGCTGGTCTTCGGCGTCGACGACACCCTGGACCCCCGGGCGTTCTCGCTGTTCGGCATCCCGAACCGCCAGCTCTCGACAGGGCTGCTGCTCGCGGCGCTGATCGGCATCCCGTCCATCGTGCTGAGCATCTGCGCTGTCGCGACGGTCGTCACCTGGTCGCGGGATGTCGGCACGACGCTCATCGCGATCGTGTCGGCCGTGCTGCTGGTGCTGACCTGCATCCTGGCCAGCCGCGTCTCGACCTCCGTTGCGTCGTTCCTGCTCGCCACGCGCAGGTCGCGGGAGTTCGGCGGCGTCATCGGAATCCTCATCATCGTGCTGATCGCGCCGGTCATCATTCTGCTGATCACGATCGACTGGGGCCGTGACGGTCTCGGCGTGCTGTCCGGATTCGCCGCCTGGCTCGGCTGGACGCCGCTCGGCGCGGTGTGGTCGGTGCCAGGCGAGGCGGCGGAGGGTGCGTGGGGCATCGCGGTGCTGAAGCTGGTCGTCGCCGCCGCGACGGTCGGGCTGCTGTGGCTGGCCTGGACGTCGCTGGTCGCGAAGATGCTCGTCACGCCGCAGCGGGAGGCGCACGCCAAGGCGTACCACGGCCTCGGCTGGTTCGGCAGGCTCAAGGGCGGCCCGACCGCGGCGATCGCCGCCAGGTCGATGACGTACTGGGGCCGCGATCCGCGCTACTGGATCTCCCTGGTGATGATCCCCGTCGTTCCTGTCTTCGTCATTGTGGCGCTGACGCTGGCCGGGATCCCAGGGCACTATGTGTCGCTCGTGCCCCTGCCGCTGGTGTGCCTGTTCCTCGGCTGGACGATCCACAACGACGTCGCATACGACAGCACGGCCATCTGGCTGCACATCGTCTCCGGCACGCGCGGCATCGCGGACAGGGTCGGCAGGATGTTCCCTCCGGTGCTCATCGGCATCCCGGTCGTGGTGGTCGGTTCGATCATCACGGCCGCTGTCTACGGCGACTGGGCTGTGCTCCCCGCGGTCGGTGCGCTGAGCGGGGCGATCCTCCTGATCGGACTCGGTCTGTCGAGCCTGTTCTCTGCGCTGTTCCCGTATCCGGCGACCAAGCCAGGCGACAGTGCGTTCGCCCAGCCGCAGACCTCCGGCGCATCCGCAGCGCTGGTGCAGGCCTTGAGCTTCTTCGCGATCCTCCTTCTCGCGTCGCCGATCATCGTGTTCCTGGTGCTCGGCCTGACGCTCAGCCCGTTCTGGTTGGGGATCGCCCCCGTCGCCGCCATCGTGCTCGGCTTCGGCTCCCTCTTCGGCGGCCTCTACCTCGGCGCGAAGGCGTTCGACCACCGGGGGCCCGAGCTGATGGCCTTCGCCAACCGCAACGACTGAGCAGGCCACGAGCATCCGGGCAGCATCGAACGTAGACTGGATGCATGTACGAGGACAGCATTTCGGAACCTGGTGGCCTGCCGGACGGCGGAGGAACGGCGACGCTCGACCGCGAGCTCGAAGAGCTTCTGCAGAACGAGGCCATCGAGCCGGGTGACCACGAGCGCTTCTCGCACTACGTCAAGAAGGAGCAGATCCTCGAGTCGGCCATGACGGGCAAGCCGGTCAAGGCGCTCTGCGGCAAGATGTGGACGCCTGGCCGTGACCCGCAGAAGTTCCCGGTCTGCCCGAGCTGCAAAGAGATCTACGAGAAGCTCCGCGACGAGTAGTCGAGCCTCAGAGTCTCAGACGTAGAGCGTCGGAAGCACGGGGTCGCCCCTGCTCACCCGGAGCGCCTGGTCGGGCAGCTCTGCCAAAGCCATTGCGCGGTGTTCCCGCGCCGCGACGGTTCCCGCCTGGCCGAGGTGTTCGCGGTGCACGACCCCGTCCGTGATGAGCGGCACGAGCAGGTCGCGTCCGCGATCCTCCACGGATGCGCCGCGCTCGATCACGTGGATGGCCTCCGCAACAGCGGTGCCGTTCTCGTCCAGCCGCCGCACGGGATGCTTGCGGCCGCCGACCGTAGCCTTGCCGTCCGACTTCTTGGCCACGGAGATCCACTCGCCCGTGCCGTCCTCGCTGCGGTGCGCGACCAGCTTGTAGACCATGCCGGACGCCGGATGGCCGGAGCCGGTGACCACAGAGGTGCCGACGCC
Source organism: Leifsonia sp. Root227 (assembly GCF_001428745.1). GTDB lineage: Bacteria > Actinomycetota > Actinomycetes > Actinomycetales > Microbacteriaceae > Leifsonia. The sequence goes on from NZ_LMIO01000002.1 coordinate 373,227, forward strand.
GTACGAGTCGACGGGGGAGGCGGCGAGCCCGGCGATGGTGAACTCGTCGAGGTCGTTGGTGACGGTGATCTTGGTGTTCACGGCGCCGAGGGCGTCGAGCTGGGCGCGCACGCGACGCACGAGGTTCGGCAGGTCGCCTGAGTCGAGCCTGACCGCGCCGAGCTCCGGGCCGGCGACCCGCACGGCGGTGTCGATCGCCGTCTCGACGTCGAAGGTGTCGACCAGCAGCGTCGTGCCTGGACCGAGTGCATCCACCTGGGCGCGGAAGGCGTCCTCCTCGCTGTCGTGCAGGAGGGTGAAGGCGTGCGCGGCGGTCCCCATCGTCGGGACGCCCCAGTGCCGTCCCGCCTCCAGGTTGGAGGTGGCGCTGAAACCGGCGATGAACGCCGCCCGCGCCGCGGCGACCGCTGCCCGCTCGTTGGCGCGGCGCGACCCCATCTCGGCGACGGGGCGGCCACCGGCGGCCGTGACCATCCTGGCGGCGGCGCTCGCGACGGCGGAGTCGTAGTTGAACACGCTGAGGATGAGCGTCTCGAGGATGACCCCTTCCGCGAACGGCGCGTCGACGACGAGGAACGGGGAACCGGGGAAGAACACCTCGCCCTCGCGGTAGCCGGCGATGGTGCCGCTGAACCGGTAGTTCGCGAGCCAGTCGATGGTCGCATCCCTGACCACGCGGTTGTCGCGCAGGTATTCGAGCTCCGAGTCGCCGAAGCGGAACTGCTCGATGAGCTCGAGCAGGCGACCCGTCCCCGCCAGGATGCCGTAGCGGCGCCCGGCCGGCAGACGGCGGGTGAACGCCTCGAAGACGCACTCCCTGTCGTGCGTGCCCTTGAGCAGCGCGGCGTCGAGCATCGTGAGTTCGTAGCGGTCGGTCAGCAACGCGGAGGAGGCCATCACCCGCTCAGCCTAGCGAAGGCGGCGCTCTGCCCGTCGCTGACCCCGTCGTCGCCGGTCGGCGGCGGTGGTCTCCTGCCCATCGTTGTATGGTGGCTTCTTGTGACCGATGCACCGATTGGGATTTTCGACTCGGGTGTCGGCGGACTCACCGTCGCACGCGCGGTCCGCGATCAGCTCCCGAACGAGTCCATCCTCTATGTGGGCGACACCCTGCACTCGCCGTACGGCCCGAAGCCGATCGCCGAGGTGCGCCGGTTCTCGCTCGACGTGCTCGACTTCCTGGTGGACCAGGGCGTGAAGATGCTCGTCATCGCCTGCAACACCGCGTCCTCCGCAATGCTGCGGGATGCGCGTGAGCGCTACTCAGTGCCGGTCATCGAAGTCATCCAGCCCGCCGTGCGCCGCGCGGTCGCAGCGACCCGCAGCAACAGGGTCGGCGTGATCGGCACGGTCGGCACGATCAACTCGCGCGCATACGAAGACGCCTTCGCCGCCGCACCGTCGCTGGAACTGTTCACCAGGGCGTGCCCGCGCTTCGTGGAGTTCGTCGAGGCCGGGGTCACCAGCGGGGACGAGGTGCTGCAGGTGACGGCCGAGTATCTGCAGCCGCTGCGCGACGCCGACGTCGACACGCTCGTGCTCGGCTGTACGCACTACCCGTTCCTCAAGGGCGCCATCTCCTACGTGATGGGGGAGGGCGTCTCGCTCGTCTCCAGCGACACGGAGACGGCGAAGGACGTCTACCGCACCATCGTCGGCGGCGGACTGGAGCGCACCTCGCCGCTGCCCCCGACCATCCACTACGAGGCCACAGGCGCGGACACCGAGACGTTCCTGCGGCTCGCCCACCGCTTCATCGGCCCGCAGGTGGCATCGGTCGACCTCGTGCAGACGGGCACGATCGACCTGCCGCGCCCCTGACCATCATTCCCACCGCATCCAGCACCATCGAGGAGACACCGTGACCGACATCATCCGCGCAGACGGGCGCACCGCCGACCAGCTCAGGCCGGTCACGATCGAGCGTGGCTGGAGCAAGCAGGCCGAGGGCTCAGCGCTCATCTCGTTCGGCAACACCCGCGTGCTCTGCACCGCCTCGTTCACCAACGGCGTTCCCCGCTGGATGGCCGGCAAGGGCAAGGGCTGGGTGACGGCGGAGTACTCGATGCTGCCGCGTTCGACCAACAGCCGCATGGACCGCGAGTCGGTCAAGGGCAAGATCGGCGGACGCACCCACGAGATCAGCCGCCTGATCGGCCGCAGCCTGCGCGCCGTCGTCGACATGAAGGCGCTCGGCGAGAACACGATCGTGCTCGACTGCGACGTGCTCCAGGCGGACGGCGGCACCCGCACCGCGGCCATCACCGGGGCGTATGTTGCACTCGCGGACGCCCTCGAGTGGGGCCGCGAGCACCGCTTCATCGGCCAGAAGGCCACCCCGCTGATCGACTCCGTCTCCGCGGTCTCCGTCGGCATCATCGACGGTGAGCCGATGCTCGACCTCGCTTACGTGGAGGATGTGCGCGCCGAGACCGACATGAACGTCGTCGTCACCGGGCGCGGCCTGTTCGTCGAGGTGCAGGGCACGGCGGAGGGCGCACCGTTCGACCGCAGGGAACTGGACGCGCTCCTCGACCTCGCCGTCGGAGGCGCAGAGACGCTGTCCGGCATCCAGGCCACGGCACTCGCTGCGGCGCTCAGTGGGGCGGAGCGCTGATGGTCCGCGTCGTCCTCGCCACCCACAACCATCACAAGGCGGCCGAGTTCCAGCAGATCCTCGGGGATGCGGTCCCCGGCCTCGAGATCGTGGCGTACGACGGCCCGGAGCCGGTCGAGGACGGCGTCACCTTCGAGCAGAACGCGCTGATCAAAGCACGGGTCGCCACCCAGCACACCGGCCTGCCTGCGCTGGCGGACGACTCCGGCATCTGCGTGGATGCGATGGGCGGCGCCCCCGGGATCTTCTCCGCGCGCTGGGCCGGCTCGCACGGCGATGCGGAGGCGAACCTCCGGCTGCTGCTCGACCAGCTCTCCGATCTGCCGGTCGGCACGCGCGGCGCGCACTTCACCGCGACGCTCGCCCTCGTCACGCCTGAGGGGGAGGAGACGGTCGTGCAGGGCATCTGGCCAGGCCGCATCGCGCGGACGGCGCGCGGCAGCCACGGTCACGGCTACGACCCGATCTTCGTTCCGGAAGGGCACGAGAGCACGGCGGCAGAGCTCGGGCCGGTCGTGAAGAACGCCGAGAGCCACCGTGCGCGCGCGTTCGCGGCGATCGCCCCGGCGCTCAACACGCTCGTCGCGCGCTCCCGCTGATCGGTTCGGACCTCCGATCGGTTCATGCCGCTTCAGTGCCCGCTGTTCCGGCCCAAGGACGCGCTGCGTGGTGAGAATGAGAACGGCACTCATTCCTATCTAGGCCGGGCATCTGGCGGGTCGCGCATCCACTGCATACCGTTGGTGGTGATGAGTCACAACCACGGGCATTCCGCCAACCGCAACCGACTGCTGATCGCGATCGGTATCGTCGCGACCGTGCTGGTCGTCGAGGTGGTCGGCGCCTGGCTGAGCGGTTCCCTCTCCCTGCTGGCGGACGCCGGGCACATGCTCAGCGACCTGACCGGGCTGATCGTGGCGCTGCTGGCGACCATCGTCGCAGCGCGGCCGGCGAGCGACAGGCAGACCTTCGGCTATCGCAGGGCGGAGGTGTTCGGCGCGCTCATCAACGGGCTGATCCTGCTGGTCGTCGCCGTCGTCGTGACCATCGGCGCCATCGGCCGGCTCGTCTCGGGCGAGTCGGAGGTGCAGAGCGTCCCGATGCTGATCGTCGCGGCGATCGGCCTGGTCGCCAATCTCGGGGCGCTGCTGCTCCTGCGACCGGCCGCAGGGCACTCGATCAACATGCGCGGGGCATACCTGGAGGTGTTCGGCGACCTGGTGGGGTCCGTGACGGTCATCGTCGCGGCCGTCATCATCCTCACGACGGGCTTCGACCCTGCCGACGCGATCGCCTCGCTGCTGATCGCGGCGTTCATCGTGCCACGCGCCTACCTGCTGCTGCGGGATGTGATGCGGGTGCTCAGCGAAGCGGCGCCCGCGGACACGGACGTGGCGGAGATCAGGGACCACATCCGGAAGACATCGGGGGTGGTGGCCGTCCACGATGTTCACGTCTGGGCGATCACCTCGGGGGCGCCGGTGTTCACGGCGCACGTCGTGGTGGAGCCGTCCGTGTTCCAGTCGGGCAAGACAGGGGAGCTGCTCGACGAGCTGTCCGGCTGCCTGGCGAAGCACTTCGACGTCGAGCACTCGACGTTCCAGCTCGAACCAGCCGAGCACGCCGCGCACGAGGACGAGTTCCACGCCTGAGCGGCCGATGACCGCCTGACCACCTGACCACCTGACCGCCAGCGATGGAGGTTCGGCCGTCAGACCGACGGCGTCACGACTCCGGCGTCGGGCGCGGTTCAGCCGCGGGCGCCGGTGCTTCCTGCGCTGCCGCAGCCTCAGCCGCCGCCTTCTTCTTCGCCTTGTGCAGCGACTGGAAGTAGTGGATGAGGGTGGGCACCAGGGTGATCAGCACGGCGCCGATCAGGATGATGTCGATGTAGCTGGAGACGAAGTTGGCGACCGGCGGGATGTAGCCGATGAGGAAGCCGAAGTAGGTGAGACCCGCACCCCAGATGAGCGCGCCGATGGCGTTGTACAGCGAGTACTTCTTGTAGTTCATGTGGCCGACGCCCGCGGCGACGGGGGCGAAGGTGCGCACGATCGGCACGAAGCGGGCGACGATGACGGCGAGGGCGCCGAAGCGGTCGAAGAAGGAGTTCGTGCGGCGCACGTTCTCCATGCTGAACAGACCGCTCTCCTTGCGCTCGAACACTTTCGGCCCGAGTTTGTGCCCGATCAGATAGCCGACTTCACCGCCGAGGAACGCGGCGAACGCGATCACCAGACAGACCCACCAGATGTCGATGCCGAAGACCAGCGCTGTGTGGGTGAGCAGCCCGGAGATCACCAGGAGGGTGTCGCCTGGAAGCAGGAATCCGACCAGCAGACCGGTCTCCGCGAACACGATCGCGCCGACGACGACGAGCGCCCACGGGCCGGCGGCGTCGATGATGGTGTGCGGGTCGAGCCACGGAATGAGTCCAGCGTGATGGATCAAGGTTCTCCCAGGAGAGGAAACGACGGGTGCTGCCGAGTTTACTGGCCTGAGGCTGCAGAGAACATGCGAATGTGCACGCGCTGAGCAAAGATCGTCCTATGGTCTGACTTTGCGCTTGCTGTGAGTGCGGGAGAAGGGACTTGAACCCTCACGCTCGAAAGCACAGGAACCTAAATCCTGCGTGTCTGCCAATTTCACCACTCCCGCGGTCGCGCTATGCGCGGCTACGACAATAGCTCATGCACGCGCGGGGCGACCTCTGTTCCGTACAGCTCGATGGCCTTCATCAGGTGGTCGTGGCCAAGGGTCCCGTTGCTGATCTTGAGGTCGAAGCGCTCGATGCCGAGACCGTTCGCGGTGTACGCGATCTTCTTCGCGACCGTCTCGGGCGAGCCGACGAACAGCGCGCCGTCCTCGCCTGCCTCGTGCTCGAAGCGCGCGCGGGTCGCCGGCGGCCAGCCGCGCTCTCGGCCGATCCGGTTGGTCATCGCCTCGTAGTGCGGCCACAGCGTCTCCTTGGCCTCCTCGTCGGTGGCGGCGATGAAGCCGGGGGAGTGAACGCCGATCGGAAGGGACGCATCCTGGCCGGACTGCTCGAGCGCGTTGCGGTAGAGCTCGGCGAGCGGCTTGAACCGCATCGGTCCTCCTCCGATGATCGCGAGCATGAGCGGCAGGCCGTAGTGGGCGGCGCGCACGACCGACTCCGGGCTGCCTCCGACACCGATCCAGGTCTTCAGCAGGCCGTTCTCCAGGTGGGGGTACACCGACTGGCCGTCGAGGGATGCGCGGAGCGCGCCCGTCCACGACACCGGCTCCTGCTTGCGCACCTCGGTGAAGAGGTTCAGCTTCTCCTCGAACAGCTCCTCGTACTGGCCGAGGTCGTAGCCGAACAGCGGGAACGACTCGATGAACGAGCCGCGGCCGAGGATGACCTCCGCCCGGCCGCCGGAGACGCCGTCGAGCGTTGCGAAGCGCTGGAACACGCGCACGGGGTCGTCCGAGCTGAGCACCGTGACCGCGGAGCCCAGGTGGATGCGCTCGGTCTGGCCTGCGATGGCTGCCAGCACCACCTCGGGGGCGGAGACGGCGAAGTCCTTGCGGTGGTGCTCGCCGACGCCGATGAAGTCGAGGCCGACCTGGTCGGCGAGAACGCCTTCCGCGACGACATTGCGCAGCACCTGCGCCTGGGGGAGCGGCTGTCCGTCCGCGTCGTTGGTGACGTCGCCGAACGTGTCGATTCCGAGTTCGAGCTTCGTGCTCATCGTGTCCTCATCCCGTGCTGTGTTTACATGCGTTTGCATGTACTTCTAACACTGCTGCACAGAGACTATTCCGCGGTGGCTCTCCGCGGTGGCTAGCGCGTGCAACTACTCCGCGGGGCGGACGCGAGGGCGACGCGGCACGTAGCGCGGGATGTACCGCGCGAGCATCCCGGCGCCGACGAAGCCGAGCACGCCGATGGCGCCCGCTGCGAAAGCGAGGGAGGCGACGGCGGTGAGCAGCGACACCAGCAGCGGAGCCGCGGCCTGGCCTGCGTCTCCGGCGAAGCGCCACGCGCCGAGGAACGGCGCGGGCTGATCCTTCGGCGCCAGGTCGGCGCCCAGGGTCATGATGATGCCGGAGCCGATGCCGTTTGCGACGGACAGGAAGAGGGAGACGCCGATGTACCAGGCGACCCGCGCATCCAGATCGTGGGTGAAGGCGAGCGTGAGGAAGCCGATCGAGAGTCCGAGCATCGACGGCAGGGCGCTCCACATCCGGCCGAAGCGGTCCATGATCTGGCCGCTCGCGTAGAACAGGGCGAAGTCGACGGCGCCTGCGATGCCGATGATGAGCGCCGTGTTCGCCTCGCTGAGCCCGATGCTGATCGCCCAGAGCGGCATGAGCACCGTGCGCGCGGAGCGGATGGCGCCGATCAGCGCGACGCCCGTGCCCATCCTGGCGAGCACGGCGCGGAACGACCAGATGGTGCGGAACAGGCCGTGCGTGCGCTCCTCCGCCTCCTCCTCGCCAGCGGTGAGCACCTCGCCGCCCTCGACCGCTGCTGCGGCGCTCTGGCCGAACATCTTCTCCGGGTCCGGAAGCACGATCAGCACGATGACGGAGCCGAGGCAGCTCACGATGAAGATCCAGAACACCGACTGCGTCGACCCGGTGACGCTGATGACCAGCGACGCGATCAACGGCCCGATGAACCAGCCGCCGCGGAAGATACCGCCGAGCGTCGACAGCGCCCTCGCCCGGTACTTCTGTGGAACGTACGAGGTCATGAACGCGTGCCTGGCGAGCGCGAACACCGCCGTCGCGAGGCCGACCACGAAGATCCCGGCCATGAGCACCCAGTAGTTGGGTGCGATCAGGCACACGCCGACGCCGAGGATCGCCACGACCGCCGCGTAGATCATCGACGCGCGCTCTCCGATGCGCGACACCACCCAGCCGCTGGGGATGTCGCCTGCCAGTTCGCCGAGCATCACCATTGAGGAGATGAACCCGGCGATGGCGAGGCTCGCGCCGAGGTTGCCGGCCGCGATCGGGATGATCGGGATGATCGCGCCCTCTCCGATGGAGAAGAGCAGCGTGGGGAGGAATGCGGCGAGAGCCACCGACTTGAAAGTGAATGGTCGCTCGTCGGTAGTCATTTCGTTAACACACTACAACTGGATGCGCGGGGCTCCGGCAGCCTGACCTCGCCCGGTAGTCTGGAAGGCGACATGATTGAAATCGATCTTTCCCAGCAGATCGCCGAACTGCGCTCGACGTTCGCCGACATCCGCTCCGTGGTCAACGTGGACGCTCTCACCGCCGAGATCGCCGCCCTCAGCGAGCAGGCGGGCGCTCCCGATCTCTGGGACGACACCGAGAACGCCCAGAAGGTCACCAGCGCGCTCAGCCACCGCCAGTCGGAGCTCGCCCGCATCACCACGATCGAGCGTCGCCTCGACGACCTCGAAGTGCTCGTGGAGATGGCCAACGACGGCGAAGGAGACGAAGCGACAGCGGCGGAGGCGAAGGCCGAGCTGGAGTCGCTGCAGAAGAGCCTCGGCGAGCTCGAGGTGCAGACCCTGCTGAACGGCGAGTACGACCCGCGTCCTGCCGTCGTGACGATCCGCGCCGGTGCCGGTGGCGTCGACGCCGCCGACTTCGCCGAGATGCTGCTGCGCATGTACCTCCGCTGGGCAGAGCAGCACAAGTACCCGGTCAAGGTCATGGACACCAGCTACGCGGAAGAGGCAGGGATCAAGTCGGCGACCATCGAGGTCGACGCCCCGTACGCGTTCGGAACGCTCTCCGTCGAGGCAGGCACCCACCGCCTGGTGCGGATGAGCCCGTTCAACTCCGCAGGCAAGCGCCAGACGTCGTTCGCCGCCGTCGAGGTCATCCCGCTGATCGAGGAGACCGAGTCGATCGACATCCCGGACAACGACATCCGCGTCGACGTCTTCCGCTCCTCCGGCCCCGGTGGCCAGTCGGTCAACACCACGGACTCCGCCGTGCGCATCACCCACCTCCCGACGGGAACCGTGGTGTCGATGCAGAACGAGAAGAGCCAGATCCAGAACCGCGCGGCCGCCATGCGCGTGCTGCAGAGCCGCCTGCTGCTCCTGCAGCGCGAGGCGGAGGCCGCCGCGAAGAAGGAGCTCGCCGGAAACATCACGGCGAGCTGGGGCGACCAGATGCGCAGCTACGTGCTCGCGCCGTACCAGATGGTCAAAGACCTGAGGACGGACTACGAGGTCAACAACCCCACCAACGTGTTCGACGGCGACCTGGACGGCTTCATCGCCGCCGGCATCCGCTGGCGGGCAGGCGCCAAGGCGGACGCGTGAGCGCGCAGCCGTCCGCGGTCGTCGAGGTCGCAGCAGCGGTCGACGACGAGCTGGTGGATGCGGTCGTCGGCTTGCTCCCGCAGCTCTCGTCCAGCGCGACCTTCGACAGGGCGCTCCTGGAGCGGGTCGTCGCGAGCGAGGCGGCGACGCTGTTCGTGGCGCGGCTCGACGGCGCGATCGTCGGCATGGCCACCCTCGTGGCATACGCGATCCCGACCGGCGTTCGCGGACACATCGACGACGTGGTGGTCGATGAGAGCACCCGAGGTCGCGGCGTTGCCCGCAGTCTGCTCGAGGCCATGATCGCCCGCTCGGCCGAGCTCGGCATCCGCACCCTCGACCTCACCTCGCGTCCGTCGCGGGTGGCGGCGATCCGGCTGTACGAGTCCGTCGGCTTCGTGCGCCGCGACACCAACACGTTCCGATTCGCCGGATAGCGCGCTGACGGCTGGCGTTCGGGCCGCGTCCAGGCTTGCCGCGTATTGGTATGTCGCTACTGCGGATCGGCGCAGGGTTGCTTAGTCTCTAGAAGTCATGATCCGGTTCGAACACGTCTCCAAGCAGTACTCGGGCACCTCGCGCCCGGCACTCAACGCCATCAACCTCGAAGTGCTGCGCGGGGAGTTCGTCTTCCTCGTCGGTGCGTCCGGCTCGGGCAAGTCGAGCTGCCTGCGGCTCATCCTCAAAGAGGAGAAGCCCACCACGGGGAAGATCCATGTGCTCGGGCAGGACCTGGGCACCATCTCGTCGCGCAAGGTCCCGTACTTCCGCCGCAACATCGGCGTGGTGTTCCAGGACTTCCGGCTCCTGCCCAACAAGACCGTCTTCGAGAACGTGGCGTTCACGCTGCAGGTGATCGGCAAGTCGCGCGGCTTCATCCAGGAGGCCGTCCCCGACGTGCTGAAGATGGTCGGCCTCGACGGCAAGGCGCAGCGCCTTCCGCACGAGCTGTCCGGTGGTGAGCAGCAGCGCGTCGCCATCGCCCGTGCCGTGGTGAACAAGCCGCAGGTGCTGCTGGCGGACGAGCCGACGGGAAACCTCGACCCGGCGACCAGCGCCGGCATCATGGCGGTGCTCGACCGCATCAACGCCGGGGGCACCACGGTGCTCATGGCCACGCACGAAGCGGCGATCGTCGACCAGATGAAGCGCCGCGTGATCGAGCTCGTCAACGGGCAGATCATCCGCGACGAGCGCCACGGAGGGTACGGCGTCACCGCCGCCGTCCCTACACTGCAGGCAGCGCCGGCCCAGGTGGATGCGCAGCAGGCTCCTGCCCCGGCGCAGCAGCCGGTCTACGCGCAGCAGCAACACGCCGCATACGCGCCGCAGCAGGCGGCGTACGAGCAGCAGCAGCCGATGACCAGGCCGCAGGTTCCAACCTCCGATCCGGCCGGACCGGTGAGCGTGCCTGTGCCCGTCCAGGCCGCGCCGCAGCAGACGCGACCCGCCCCTGGCGAGTCGCAGCAGCCGGCGCCGGTGCAGCAGACCGGCCCAGCGCATCCGGAGTCGGTGCAGCAGCAGCCTGCTCCACCGGCCGCAGCGCCCGCCGCCTCGGCACCCGAGCCTGCACAGCAGCCGTCGCACTACCCGGCGCCCGTGCAGTTCGCGACAGCCGCGCAACCGGTGACACAGGCGCCCCCGCCTCCGCCACCCGCGAGCGAGGACCTGCCCGACCACCTCAACTTCACCGCGAACCTCGACCTCCGGGGTCTGCGAGACGACAGCGACCGCGACGGAGAGCAGAACGTGGGGCCGACCAAATGAGATTCGGCCTGATCTGGTCCGAGGCAGCCAACGGGCTGCGCCGCAACGTGTCGATGGTGGTTTCCGTCATCCTCGTCACCTTCATCTCGCTGACGTTCGTCGGCACCGCCGTGCTGCTGCAGATGCAGATCAACCAGATGAAGACGTACTGGTACGACCGCGCGCAGGTAGCCGTGTACATGTGCACGGAGACCGACAACTGCGTCGGAGGCGCGGCGAACGACCAGACCATCGCCGCGGTGAAGAAGCAGCTGGAGTCGCCGGAGCTCTCGCCGTACATCCAGAAGTTCTACTTCCAGGATCAGAAGCAGGGCTACGAGCAGTTCAAGCAGCAGTTCAAGGGCAACTCGATCGCCGACTTCGTCACGCCGGAGATGATCCCGCAGACGTTCTGGGTCAACCTCAAAGACCCGAGCAACTCGGCGGTGCTGACCGAGACGCTGTCCGGTGCTGCCGGCGTGCAGAGCGTCGTCGACCAGCGCAGCTACCTCGACCAGATCTTCTCGATCCTCCGCGCTGCCAGTTTCACCGCCATCGGGATCGCGGCCCTGATGCTCGTCGCGGCGGCGCTGCTGATCGCGACGACCATCCGATTGTCGGCGTTCTCGCGAAGACGGGAACTCGGCATCATGCGGCTGGTGGGCGCATCCAACCGGTTCATCCAGACCCCGTTCATCCTGGAGGGCGTGTTCGCGGCACTGATCGGCTCGATCATGGCGGCGGGGGCGGTGTATGCGATCGTGCACTTCTTCGTGCGCGGCTACCTCTCGGATCGCATCCAGTCGATCAACTTCGTCGGAGACACGGATGCGCTCGTCGTCGCGCCCTTGCTGCTGCTGATCGGCGTCGTCCTGGCGGCCGCTTCGGCCAACTTCGCGATCAGTCGCTATCTGAAGGTCTAGTTCGCTATACACTGGATGGCTGCCCTGCGTTCGCGGGGCGGCATCCGATCGAACGCGTCAGGAGTGAGCTGTGCCCAGGGAACGTGGCCAGAAGGTGGTGGCCACCAATCGCAAAGCCCGCCACGACTACACCATCGAAGACACCTACGAGGCCGGACTGGTCTTGACGGGAACCGAGGTGAAGTCGTTGAGGGCTGGTCGCGCATCCCTCGTCGACGGCTACGCGTTCGTCGACGGCGGGGAGGCGTGGCTCGACGCCGTGCACATCCCTGAGTACGCGGACGGCACCTGGAACAACCACGCCCCGCGGCGCAAGCGCAAGCTGCTCTTGCACAAGGCGCAGATCCTCAAGATCCACAACAAGGTCAAAGAGGGCGGGTACACGATCGTCCCGCTGCAGATCTACTTCAGCGACGGACGCGCGAAGGTCGAGATCGCCGTCGCGAAGGGCAAGCGCGAGTACGACAAGCGCCAGGCGCTGCGCGAGCGTCAGGACAAGCGCGAGGCGGACAGGGCGATGTCGAGCAGGAAGCACCTCGGGGAGTAGCGGCACTGCTGCTGTGCTGGTGGCGAGTGGCAGGATGAACGCATGAGTTCGATCGAGCAGCGCATCCCGGTCAATGGCACGTACAACTTCCGCGATGTCGGCGGATACCGGGCGGACGGCGGCACCATCCGCTCCGGCAAGCTCTTCCGGTCGGACGGCCTGCACTCGCTGGGCGAGCCCGGCAAGAACGAACTGCGCGAACTCGGGGTGCGGATCATCATCGACCTGCGCGACGACTTCGAGAAGCGTGCGCTGCCGGACGACCTGGACGGTCTCGACGTCGAAGTGCTTGCCCTTCCGGTGTTCGAGGGCTCCGGCGCCTCCCAGTCGACGATCGGCGCCACCCTCGCCGACCTGTACGCCAAGATCGTGCTGCAGCACAGGGATGTGGTGATCACCGCCCTGCGCGAGATCGCCGACACGGGCGATGAGGGCGTCGTCGTGCACTGCACGGCGGGCAAGGATCGCACGGGTATCGTGATCGCCCTCGCGCTGCTCGCTGTCGGCGTCGACCGGCAGACTGTGGTCGACGACTACGCGCGCACGCAGGCGAACCTGGCCGGGCCGTGGCTCGAGGGGATGCTGAAGCTGGTGCAGAGCCACGGCGTCGAGGTGACGCCCGATCTGCGCGTGATCATGGGCGGCAGCCCGCCGGAGGCGCTGGAGTCAGCGCTCGACCTGATCGACCGTGAGCGTGGCGGCGTGCATGCGTACCTGCGGGACGGTGGCTTCGACGACCTGGAGCTCGCCAAGCTGCGGTCTGTGCTGGTCGACGCTGGCTGATACGGCGAGGGCGCACGGCGGGCTCGACCGGCGCGCTCGGCTCAGGATGCGGCGAAGCGCGCGTGCACCTGGACGGCGATGGTGATGTCCTCCGGCTTCAGCGCCAGCGTTCCTCCCGCGTGGTCGTTCGACGCCGCTCTGGCGAACATCGGTTGTTGCGTCTGCGGCGATGAGGTGTGGTCGCCGAGCATCCCGGGGTCGCTGAGCGCGAGCGGCTTGACGGAGCCGAGCCCGAGGCTGGTGGCGTAGACGGTCGCCTTCGCGACGGCGTTCTCGACCGCCCTGCGACGCGCCTCCTGCACCAGCGACTGCTTGCGCGCCTCTGTCAGCGCCCAGGTGACGCCCGATACCGTGACGCCGTCGAGCAGAGAGACCACGCCGACCCAGTCCGACAGCGCGCCGAGGTCGCTGAACTTCGCCTCGATGCCCACCTGCGCGTGGTGAACGATCGGCAACTGCTTCCCGTCCTGATTCCACGGTCGTTCGCCCCACACGCGCAGCTGGTCGGACGCCCACCAGGTGACGGGCCCCGACTGCGGGTTGTGGATGTCGCGCAGCTCGCTGGTGAGGGAGACGTGACGCTGCGTGGTGCGGGCGAGGACTTCATCCCTGCTCTTGCCGTCGTATGCGACGGTGAGGCGGACGGTGCCGCGCTCCGCCGGCTGGTGCAGTTCGTACTCGCCCTGGACGGTGATGATCGTGTCGGCCATCCTCCGATCGTGGCATAGAACGAGGGTTTCGGATGTTGTAAGATGAGAAGCTCGCCGCAAGCGGTGAGAACAGTATCTGGACAACTCAACAGCGCGTGACAGCGACCCAGCCTCACCGGCTGCGCACGGGGATGATCGGTTTCGACATTGTCTGCGAGAGTGTGAGAAGCGGGTCGAGGATGCATGCTTATCTCGTAAACGATGCATGCAAACAATAAGTGCCAATTCAAAGAGCACTGTCTCTGCCAAGGCAGACTTCGCCCTCGCGGCGTAAGTTCTTCTAAAGCAACTTATGAGACCGTCAAGCCGGGAATAGCTCTCTACCCGGATTCTGGCGTCATTTAGAGAGCTTGCTTCCACGTTGAGTATCAGGGCGCGGAGGGACTCACACTGATGCTGGGCTCGTCGGTTTAGGTGCCAGTGGCGAATTCCGGAGCCGAGTAGAACGACATCACTGGCTACACCCGTAGAAGGCATATGACCACAGCAGTGGACGGGGGTTCAATTCCCCCCATCTCCACCACTGGTCGCTGTCACGCGTTGTTCGAGTCGAAAAGGCCGCCAGGAATGGGCGGCCCTTTCTCGTTCCTGTGACCACAATGGTGGAACGATGAGCTCTTACTTCGAACGCCTCGACGCCACCCGTTTCCGCCCGCTGCACGACGCAGGGGGAGCGTGGAATAATGCGGAGATCCATTTCAGCCCGCTCGGCGGCCTCGTCGCGCACGCGATGGACCTGCACCGCGCGGCGCGTGGCGACAATCCGTCGATGTCGCTCGCGCGGCTCAGCTTCGACATTCTCGGGTTCCTGGCCGCCGAGGTGTGCGAGGTCGAGGTGGAGACGGTGCGCCCAGGCCGCACGATCGAGCTGGTGCAGGCGACCGTCGTCATCGCGGGCAGGCCGGTCGTGCTCGCCCGCGGCTGGTACGCGATCGACAGCGACACCAGGGCGATCGCCGGAGGGGAGACGGCGACGCTCGCCGTCCCGGATGAGCGTCACCGGTTCTCGATCGCGGACACCTGGCCGGGCGGCTACGTCGCGTCGCTCGAGATGCGGGCGCTCGAAGCGCCCCGCCCAGGGCGCGCGACGGCGTGGCTGCGCACGGAGCTCGACATCGTCGGCGGCGAGCAAGCCAGCCACCACGCGTCCTTCATCGCCCTGGTCGACACGGCCAACGGGGTCGCCGTGCGGCAGTCGCCGAACGAGTGGATGTTCCCCAACCTCGACCTCACCATCCACCTGCACACCCAACCCACCGGCCGCTGGGTCGGGCTCGATACGACCGTGACCTTCGGGCCGACCGGCCAGGGCCTCACCAGCACCGAGCTTCACGACGAACGCGGGCCGGTAGGGCGGGCGGAGCAGACGCTGACGGTGCGGCCGATCCGCTGACACCGGCGGCGACGCCGCTGCGCACCGACGCCGCTGCGCACCGGCGCGCCCTCCCGTTAAGCACCCAGCCACCTCCCGGCCGCCTGCCCGCCATATCCTCCTGGGGTGGTGCAGCAGCAGCAGGTTCCCGGCCCCGTCGCGCGATCGCAGGATCTCGCCGTCGAACTGCGGCGGCGCATCCACTCAGGAGAGTTCGTGGCGGGGATGCGGTTGCCGAGCGAGGCGGCGCTGGCGGAGGAGTACCGCGTGACCCGCAGCCTGGTGCGCGGGGCGATGGCGAAGCTGGCCAGGCTGTCGCTCGTGCACTCGCGTCCGAGGGACGGGTGGGTCGTTCACGCGCGGCATCACGCGCAGGAGTTCGACCGGATGCTGTCGTTCGCGCAGTGGGCGGAGGCGGGTGGTCGCGCCGCAGGGGGAATGATCTCGTCCAGGGAGCGCCGGGCGGCGGGCGTGGCGGAGGCGCAGGGGCTCGGGGTGCGGCCGGGGGAGCGCATCCTGAGCTTCACGCGGGTGCGAACGCTGGACGGGCTGGTGGTCATGGTCGAGCGGTCGGCGTGGGCGCCGTGGGTCGCGGACGTGGTCGATGGGATGCCGGACGACGTGGCATCGACCACGGCGGCGCTCGCCGCGGAGGGGATCACGGTGACCTCTGGCCGTCACAGGATCGAGGCGGTCGCAGCGTCGACCCAGGATGCCGGGCTCCTCGGCGTGCGCAGGTCCAGTCCGCTGCTGCAGGTGACCAGGTCGACGGCGACGAGGGACGGCCGGGTGGTCGAGCTCGGGGTCGACCGCTACCGGGCGGGGACGATCGCGTTCGACGTGAACGCGGGGGAGAGCACCAGGGCCCTCACGCGCCCAGTGTGAACACTCGGCGCGCCGATTCCGCTGGAGAACCGCATCCCGCGTGATTGGTCGTCCTGCGTTCACCGCGGGTTTCCTTCGGTTTGGTCGGCTGTCCGCGGCTGTGAACGAACCAACACGAGGAGACCAATGTCCAGCGAGCCGGAAGACTTCATCCCGGACCCTTACCAGCGCGCGGAGACCGTTCCGCCGGAGATCCTGCGGTCCGGGCTGTCCAGGCGTGGGATGCTCAAAGCGCTCGGCCTGCTCGGAGGGGCAGCCGTGCTCGGCGGGACGACGGGGGCGGCCTTCGCCGGTCAGGCCGCATCAGGGAGCCAGCGCGAGACGGCAGCACGGTATGTGCTCCCCGAGGGGTTCGCCGGTGACATCAGCGACCTGAAGCACGTCGTGGTGCTCATCCAGGAGAACCGCGCGTTCGACCACTACTACGGGGCGCTTCCCGGGGTGCGTGGCTTCAGCGACAAGCAGGCCCTGCGGTTCCAGAACGGCACGGACGTGTTCTCGCAGCCGAACGGCTCGTCGTTCGTCAAGCCGAGCAGGGTGACCACCGTCGCCGGCACCACGACGGGACTCGACCACTCGTACTCCGGTGGCCTCGGCGCCTGGTCGAACGGCCGCTACAACAACTGGATCGGCGCGAAGGGACCGGCGACGATGCAGTACGTCACCGGCGAGGAGATTCCGTGGCAGTGGTCGCTCGCCAGCGCGTACACGATCTGCGACGCCTGGCACTGCTCCGTCATGGGCCCGACCACCCCGAACCGGCTCTACCACTGGACGGGCACCTCCAACGGGGTCACGGACAACGGCGCGGAGTCGAACGGCACGCGCGCCTGGCAGACCTACCCGGAGGCGCTGCAGAAGGCGGGCGTCTCCTGGCGCATCTACGTCGACAACAGCAACAACGGCAGCAGCTGGGTCGGCGACTACACCGACAACCCGATCCGCGGCTTCGCGACGTTCACCACCTCAGGCTCGACCGCCACCGACGCAGCCAACCGGGTGGATGCGGTCAAGAACGCACAGGGGACCGGGCTGGTCTGGCGGGCGGGCTCGGCCCCGTACGCGCCGACCGGCGCCCCGAACAACGACAGCGACGCCAACCTCAACGCCGTGCTCGGCGACTTCATCGCCGCCTGCCAGCCTGGCACGGCGCATCCCCTGCCGCAGGTGTCGTGGATCGTCGCACCGTACGGCTGGACAGAGCATCCGTCGGCCAACCCCGAGCACGGCGCGCACTTCAGCAACCGGGTGCTGCAGACGCTGCAGAGCAACCCAGAGCTGTGGAAGAGCACGCTGCTGATCATGACGTTCGACGAGAACGACGGGTACTACGACCACGTCCTGCCGCCGTACGCCGAACCAGGCACCCCCGGCGAGTACTCGGGCAGCACGCCCATCGGCTACGGCGCTCGCGTGCCGGCAATCCTGGTGTCGCCGTGGACCAGAGGCGGCTGGGTGAACAGCGAGACCTTCGACCACACCTCGATCCTGCAGTTCCTCGAGACCTGGACGACAGCGCTCGGCACCCCGGCGCTCAGCACGACCATCACGGACTGGCGGCGCGGCATCAGCGGCGACCTGACGAGCGCGCTGGACTTCGCGCATCCGGTGGTGGACATCCCCTCGCTGCCCGACACGGAAGCACTGGTGCAGATCGCCCGCGCCGGAGGCATCATCAGCACGCAGGTTCCGCCAGCGGACAAGTGGGAAGGCGGAACGCTCCGTCCCCGCCCGCTCTCGTTCCACCCGCACGGCACGTTCGAGGAGGACAGGGAGACCGGTACGGTGACCGCGCGCCTCAGCCTCGCCGGAGGACCGGCGGGCAAGACGGTGAGCCTGCAGGCGTTCCCCGACAAGTACCTGCCGTTCACGAACACGCCGCACACCGTGTCCGCGACAGCGCCGGCGGCGTACAGCTGGGATGCGGCGGCGCACGACGGCCGCTACGCCTTCACGGTCTACGGCCCCGACGGCTTCGTGCGCTCGCACGCCGGCACGGTCCTGCCGGCCGGGCAGGACAACGCCGGCGTCCCCCGGGTGGACGTCGACCTGGTCACCGGCGGCGAGCCTGTGCTCGGCATCGCGCTGCACAACGACGGGCTGGAGGCCGTGCATTACGGCCTCGCCGCCAACGACTTCGCCGGAGGGACGCGCAGCGTGTGGGTGCACCCCGGAAAGGCCGAGAAGGTGACCTGGCCGACCACGGACGGCTGCTACGACGTGATCATCACGGCCGACACCGGAAGCGGGTGGCAGCACCGCTACGCCGGACGGGTCGCCCAGCTCAGCGCCTGAGCGGCCTCGGGTCCCGTCAGCTCCGTTCCGATCAGCCGAGCACTCGTTCGCCCAGCCCCCGTTCGTCCAGACCCCGTTCGCCCAGACCCCGAAAGACACCCATGACCGTGCAGCGTCTCCTCCGTCGTCTCTCCCCGCGCACGCGAGCGCACCGCATCATCGCCGCCGCCGCCGCGCTGGCCGTGGCCGTGGTCGGCGCGGTCGCCGTGGTCGGCGCGTCGTACGCAGCGAGCGCGAGCCCGGCGTTCGACCCGCAGGACGCCATCACGCCTGTCGCGTCGTACACCTTCGACGGCGACGCAGGAACGACGGTCGCCGACTCGTCCGGCAACGGGAACGACGCCGCGTGGAAGGGGACACCGGCGTACGTCGGCGGTGTCTCCGGCAGCGCGGCCGTGGTCAGCGGCGGCGTCAACTACGTCAAGCTGCCGCTCGTCGCAGGCAAGACGGATGCGTCCTCCAGCTTCTCCTACGAGTTCTGGGTCTCCGAGCAGTCGCGGACCAGCTACGGCCCGATCGTCAGCAACCAGGACTTCGCGACATGCAACAACGCAGGACTGACCCTGTACAACCAGGCGACGGCCGGGGTGCTGGAGGCGTGCTGGGGGAAGACCGCGGGCGGCACCAAGGAGTATGTGCACGGCATCTCCAGCAGCATCCTGAACACCTGGCACCACGTCGCCGTCGTGGTCGACCGCTCGACGAACACCGGGACGTTCTACGTCGACGGCGTGCAGAAGGCGACGGCGCCGGCCGGGTCGATCACGGCGGCGACGGCGTTCGCCAGCGGGCTCGCGTTCAACATCGGCGGTCTCAGCGGCAGCGAGGACGACACGGGGGACGGCTACATCAACGCCTCGATCGACGACTTCAACTTCTTCGCAGCGGCGATCCCCGGCAGCCAGGTGGCGGCGGACTACGCGGCCAGCAAGCCGACCGTCGTCGCGTACACGGTGGCGTTCGACGGCAACGGCGCAGGCGGAGGGGCGACGGCGTCGCAGACCCTGACCTCTGGTCAGGCGGCGGCGCTGACCGCGAACGGCTTCAGCAGAGCGGGCTACCAGTTCCGTGGCTGGGCGACCAGTGCATCCGGGGCCGTCGTGTACACCGACGGGCAGACGGTCAGCGATCTCGCGACCCAGGCCGGAGCGACCGTGACACTGTACGCGGTCTGGAACCGCTACCGCGCGCAGGGGGACACGGTCGCCCCGATCGTCTCGTACGACTTCGACGGGGACACGGGGAGCGCAGTGTCGGACAGCTCCGGCAGCGGCAACGCAGGCGCGTGGTCCGGCACGCCGTCGTATGCGGCAGGAATCGCGGGGAAGGCCGCGTACGTCAACTCGCCTGCAGGGAGTCAGCAGGGGGTCAACTTCTTCTCTCTGCCGCTGATCGCGGGCAGGACGGACGCCTCGTCCAGCTTCTCCTACGTCTTCTGGATGAACGAGTCGGCGACCAGCTCCGACTCGCCCATCGTGTCCAATCAGGACTTCACGCACTGCTACAACAAGGGCACGACGCTGTACAACACGGCCGGACAGCCAGGAATCCTGCGCGCCTGCTTCGGCAGGAACGGCACGTCGACCACGCAGAACTACCTCGCGAACGTCAGCGGCAGCTCCGTGATCGGCGCCTGGCACCAGGTCGCCGTGGTGGCGGACAGGACCGCCGGCACCATGACCACCTACCTGGACGGGCAGGAGACGGCGCGGAGCACGGGGCTGACCAGCGCGTTCTCCCTGGTCAGCGGCAACCCGTTCCGGGTCGGTGCCGAGGGATCCGGCGCGGACACCGGCGACGGCTTCGTCAACGCCGCCATCGACGACTTCGACTTCTACGACGCGCCGATCAGCGCCGCGCAAGTGCTGAACGAGTACACCGCGACGCAGCCGAGCACCGAGCCGTCCGACACAGGAGCGACCATCGCCCGCGGGTTCGTGAGCGACACCTTCCGCGCGCCTCAGGTGCGGGTGGGCGGCGCGGTCGCGCAGCCGGTCGGCGGCCTCTGGAACGGCGACGCCGTGACCGCGTACAGTAAGGTCTCCGGCGACGACTGGCTGAGCGTCGGAGCGGACGGCACGGTCACCGGCACGGCCCCGGCGACGGCGCCGGCCGACCCCGCGACCATCACCGTGCAGGCGACAGACGGCGCCACCACGTCGCGCATCGAGGTCGAGGTCCCTGTCCTCGCCGCCGACGAAGAACCGCAGCTCGCCGCGGCGACCTGGAACCTGTGGGATGCGGGCAGTCACGTGAACGACGCGACGTTCAAGGAGCTGGCGGTGATCGCATCCAACGGGCTGGACGTGATCGGCGTGCAGCAAGACGACGGGACGGCGGCGGCGAGGCTCGCCCGTGCGCTCGGTTGGCACTCCGTCGAAGGGGACGGAGGGGTGGGCATCGTCTCCGCATACCCTCTGGATGCCGGCGCAGGGCTGCGACCGACGGCGGCGGGCACCACTCTTCCGGCCGTCTGGGCGACGGCCGACGTGCTCGGGCGGGACGTGCGCCTGTGGAGCGCAGGGCTCGACAGCGACGCATACGGCCCGCACGCTGCCTGCCAGGGCGGCGTGACAGACCAGGCTGCGCTGATCGACGCGGAGAAGAAGACGGCGAGGTACGACCAGTCCGTGGCGCTCGCGACGGCGGTCGGCGCGGACGCGAAGCGGGCTGGCGCGACGCCGGTGATCCTCCTCGCCGACCTGGAGTCGCCATCGGGCGAGGACTGGACCACCGCGACCGCCGCTGCGCACTGCGGCGTCGGCTCCGTGACCTGGCCGGTGCCCGCCGCTCTGACGAAGGCTGGACTGACGGACAGCTACCGCGCCGCCCATCCAGACCCGACGACCGCCGCCGGCAACTCGTGGTCACCCCTGGTGGCGACCGACCCCGCGTCGGGGACGGCCGAGCCGCAGGACCGCATCGACTACGTCTACTCCGCCGGCGCCGACCTGACGGTGGTCGGCTCCAACACGCTGGTCGCGGGCTGGCCATCGGCGAGGAACGTCGTGGGCAACGCCTGGACGAGCAACCACCGCGCGGTCGTGACGACGTTCCGGCTCGCCCCGGTCGCGGTGACGACGCCGACACCGACGCCCACTCCGACCCAGACACCGAATCCGACCCAGACACCGACGCAGACCCCGAACCCGACGCAGACCCCGAACCCGACGAGCACGCCGGCACCCTCCGGGACGCCGTCTCCGACTGATCCGGTGATTCCGTCGGCGACGGGCTCGGCCGATCCCGGCGATGCCCAGGCAGGCACGACCCCGCCGCACGGGCCGGGCGGCGACGGCCTGGCCTGGACGGGCTCGACCGTGCCCGTCGCGCTGGTCATCGCGGCGATCGCGGCCATCCTGGTCGGCCTCTTCGTCCGCCGCTCGCGATACCGCGCGAACTCCGACCGGCGCTAGCCGGCCACGGGTCGTGCGAAAGGTGCGGGCCAGCAGGCGCTGCCGCGCCTTTCGCACGACGCGATCCGGCGGCCGTCACGCGGGGTCGCGCAGCCAGACCAGTGCGAGCGGCAGTGCGGCCAGCGCGGAGACGTGGCCGTCGCGCTGGCGCAGCAGCAGGTCGGCGTTCGGGATGCGATCCAGCAGGGCGTGTGCGTGCGCAACAGGCACGACGCGGTCGGCGCCGCCGTGCACGAGCAAGGTCGGCGCCGTGACGGCCGCGAGGTCGATGCCCCAGGGCGTGACGTACGCCACGTCGTCGTCCGACTCGCCCGCCGGCCCTGAGGCGGAGCCGGCCTGCGCGTCGGCGCCGAGCGGGCCCCAGGCGCCGGAGAGCGCCGCCCAGTCGCGGTCGGTGAAGGAGGACTCGTCGAACTCGGCGCGCTCGGCGTGGTGGAGGCGCGCATCCCTGCCCATGATGGCGGTGAGCAGCGCCTCGGGGGAGGCCATGCCGTCGAACCAGTCATCGGTGTCCCAGCGGGGCGCCAGCGAGGCGATCGTGGCGACGGCTGTGACCCTGTCCGGAGCGATGGCGGCGCAGGCGAGCGCGTGCGGGCCGCCGCCCGATGCCCCGGCGGTCACGAACGTGTCGATCCCGAGCGCATCCAGCACCAGGAGGGCGTCCGCGGCCGCGGAGGCGATGGTGCGACCCGGGTTCTCCGTAGAACCCGGATACCCAGGGCGCGCCACAGAGACGACGCGCAGCCCTGCGGCATCCGCCGCCGCCGCGATCGGTGGGATGATCGCGCCCGTCTGCGGTGTGCCGTGATGCCAGAGCACCGTGCCGCCCGTGGTGGGTGCGCCGGTGTCGAAGTACCGGACGGTGCGGCCGTCCGGGGTGGTGAGCTCCGCGCCACCTGTCGGACCCTGTTCGCCCGCGTCGGCCTCGTCGCCCGCGGTGCCTTCCTCCTGCATGGTCATAGCCGGATCGTACGCCTGGTCCCTCCCGGCGCCGATGGATCACCGTCGTCCGTGGTCGAGCGCGGTCAGTGGATGATCGCTTTGAGGATGATCATGGCGACCCCGAACAGTGCGGTGCAGACGGCGCCGAGGATCCTGATCGGCCAAGAATCGCCGCGGAGCGCAAAGACGGTGAAGCCGAGGACGGCCAGGATCGCCACCCCCAGCCAGAGCGCCACCCAGAGGGCGACCGTGTCGTCGACGATCCGGAGGGCGCCGAGCAGGAGGACGACGGACGGCGGGATCGCGGAGGTGAGGAAGCCCACCGAGCGGCGCAGCGACCGGTTGAGCGAAACGGACAGGGGGGCGCGTTTGCCCATGTCGACGCCGTGGCCCGCGATTGTCCCCGAATACACGTGCGCCGCCCAGAAGACGACGACGGTCGTGATCACGGACACGAAGACCGACATCGAACTGGCGCCGTGAGCGCCGGCGGCCACGATCATCCCGTTGACGAGCACGGTGCCGTAGACCGACTCCTCCGTGATGAAGTCGACCCTGGCCCGGCGGAGGGCATCGGTCGTCGTCATGTCGCCCCCGCCGCGCGCGGCTCACGGGGATGCGCGCCGGTCGCGTCCCTCGGCAGGAACAGGGCGGCGACCAGGCCGCCGAGCCCGAGGATCGCCAGCACGGTCATCGCCGACCCGTACGCTGCGGAGCCCGCAGCGACGTTGGCGATCAGGATGGTGCCTGCCACAGCGGTACCGAGCGTCGAGCCCAGGTTCGATACGCTGCGGGAGAGCCCGGAGATCTCGCCCTGCGCCTTCTCCGGGAAGGCCGACTGGACGACGTTGACCGACGGCGTCAGCATCAGGCCGAGGCCGGCGCCGATGAGGAACAGCCCTGGGACGAACGACCAGTCCGTGCTGCTGCCGGCGACGAGCCAGATCAGGAGCACGATCCCCGGTACGCACAGGACGAAGCCGGTCAGGATGAGTGCGCGCTGCGAGAACCGGGTGGCGAGCCGCCCGGCGATCAGCGAGGTCAGCAGCAGCCCGACCGTCGCGGCCGTGAAGATCACCCCTGTGGCGATGGCGCTGTGCCCGCGCACCACCTGCAGGTAGGCGGAGACGGTGAACGACGTGCCCATCAGCACGATCCACTGCACGTTCTGGGTGATGAGCGCGATGTTCGAGAGCCGGTTGCGGAACAGTGCGGTGGAGAGCAGCGCCTCCTTGCCTGCGTGCTCGCGGCGCCGCACCCACCAGAAGAACAGGACCAGGATCACGATCCCCGCCCCGATGAGCACGATCATGAGAGGCACGCTGTTGTCCGCGGCGAGGATGCCGAGCACGACGGCGAACAGGCCGAGCGCGGAGAGCACGGCTCCGACGACGTCGAACGGGCGGCGCGGATCGGCCGGGACCGGATCGGTGAGCCGCCTGCTCAGCAGCAGGATGACGACGATGATCAGCGCCTGGAACAGGAACGCGGCGCGCCAGCTGATCACGGTGGTGATCAGGCCGCCGATCAGCGGCCCCGCCGCCGCCCCCAGGCCGCCGAGCCCACTGATCACGCCGAACGCCCACGCGCGTGTCGGGATGTCGGAGAGGTAGAGCGTGGTGAGGATGTAGACGGGCGGGATGAGGAGCGCGGTGCCGACGCCCTCCAGCAGGCTGTTGCCGATGATGAGCGCCCAGAGTCCTGGTGCCACCGCGCTCACCAGCGCGCCGACGCCGTAGACGATGAGCCCGAGGGTGAAGCAGCGCTTGCGGCCGATCTTGTCGGTCAGTTTTCCCGCCGGGATCATCAGCGCGGCCATGGTCAGCAGGAACAGGGTGATGCTCACCTGCACTCCCTGCACGGTCGTGCCGAGATCGCGCGAGATGTCGTTGATCATCACGTTCATGTTCGAGCCGGCGAAGCTGCAGATGAATTGCGCGAGAGCGAGCGGAGCGATGAGCCGGCGGACCCCGGCGTGGGATGAGGCCGTGAAGGATGCGGTCATGACGACCTCCTGCCGGAAAGGTGGGCTTTCCGCTGGCACCGGATCATAGTCCCAGACGGCCGCGAGGATAACCCTTGTGCTGGCTGTCGGCGCACACGCGGGTCTATAGTGGGCGCCATCGTCCGAGGAGGGCTCCCATGATGGAGACACCGAGACAAGAATTCCCCGATATCGCAGAGCACGGGCTGATCGGCGACCTGCAATCCGTGGCACTCGTCTGCACGGACGGGACGATCGACTGGTTCTGCGCTCCGCGATTCGACTCGCCGGCGGTGTTCGCGTCGCTGCTGGACAGGGAGAAAGGCGGCTTCTTCCGCATCCACGCCCTGGGCGACGACGTGCGGGTCAAACAGATGTACTTCCCGCAGACGGCGGTGCTGATCACCCGGTTCATGAGTGCGTCCGGGGTGGGCGAGGTCATCGACTTCATGCCCGTCGCAGACGATCCGACCGTTGCGACGGAGGAGCGGCGCATCCTGCGCGGCGTGCGGCTGGTGCGGGGAGAGCTGACGTTCCGGCTGGAATGCCGCCCGCGGTTCGACTTCGGACGCCGCCCCCACACCGCATCGCGGGCAGGAGGATGGGTGCGCTTCGACGACGGGCTGTCCGGCGCCGCGCTGTCCGGCGTGCACGACGACGAGCAGGTGACGGAGCTCGACGACGGGGATGCAGTGCTGGACGTCACGATGTCGGCGGGAGACCTGCGGCTGTTCGCGTTCCACACCGCTCCGGAGGCGGACGGCCACGGCCTCACCGTCGACCGCGGGCAGGAGCTGTTCCGGCAGACCGTCACGTTCTGGCGGGACTGGCTGAGCATCGGCACGTACACCGGCAGGTGGCGCGAGTCGGTCGAGCGGTCGGCGATGGTCCTGAAGCTGCTCCAGTACGCCCCGAGCGGCGGACTCGTCGCGGCTCCGACGGCCGCACTGCCGGAGCAACTCGGCGGCGTGCGCAACTGGGACTACCGGTACACCTGGATCAGGGACGGCTCGTTCTCCGTGCACTCGCTGCTGGCGCTCGGATACACGGAGGAAGCCATCGCGTTCTCGCTGTGGGTCGCCGACCGCGTGGCCGAGCAGGCAGGCGAGGCGTCCGGCCCGCTGAAGATCATGTACCGGATCGACGGGTCGAGCGATCTGGAGGAGCTGGAACTCGACGGGTTCGAGGGCTACGCGGGGTCACGTCCCGTCAACGTCGGCAACGGTGCTGCCGATCAGCTCCAGCTCGACATCTACGGCGAAGCCCTGGACGCCCTGTTCGTGACGAACCAGTACCGCAGGATCGGGCATCCGGGCTGGAGCAAGCTGCGCGCCGTCCTGGACTGGCTGGTCGAGAACTGGGATCAGCCGGACGAGGGTGTCTGGGAGACCAGGGGAGGGCGCAAGGACTTCAACTACGGGCGGATCATGTGCTGGGTCGCCTTCGACAGGGCGATCACCATCGCGAGAGAGCGCGGCCTCCCCGCGCCGCTCGACGTCTGGATCCAGGCTCGCGACGCCATCTACGAGCAGGTGTTCACGCGCTGCTGGAACGCGGACCGTCAGGCGTTCGTGCAATACCCTGGCACCGACGTCGTGGATGCGATCACCCTGTTGATGCCGCTGGTGGGGATGATCTCGCCGCACGACCCGATGTGGCTGTCCACGCTGGACGCGATCGGCGAGGAGCTGGTGACGGACAGTCTCGTGTACCGCTACAACCCCGCAGCATCGCCGGACGGCCTGCCGGGCGAGGAGGGGACCTTCTCGCTGTGCTCGTTCTTCTACGTCATCGCCCTGGCCGACGCCGACAGGGTCGAGGAGGCGCAGTACGCGTTCGAGAAGATGCTGACATACGGCAACCATGTCGGCCTGTTCGCCGAAGAGATCGATCCAGCCGGCCGCCAGCTCGGCAACTTCCCGCAGGCGTTCACGCACCTGGCGCTGATCCGCGCCGCCATCGTGCTGGACGCTGCCCTCACCCGGCAGGAGTCGCGGGGCCGGTAGGAGTTGTCGCGGGAGCAGGGGTCGCGGGAGCAGGGGTCGCAGCGCCGCTGACCCGCAGATACACGATCAGCCAGCTGAACACGACGACGCCAGCGACCAGCTCCGTCGCCGTGAGCACGTAGTAGCCGACAACGTAGAACAGCAGCATCACCACGATGGTGGCGAAGAACACGTAGCCGAGGATGAAGAACGACGCCGGAGCCTGCGGGAGCGCCGCGCGCACCCAGAACACGACGAGGGAGAAGGTCAGCACCATCCCGACGGCAGAGACGTTGTGCAGCACAGCGGAGACGTTGAGCGGGAAGACCCCAACGCCGGCGAGGAGCACCCCGATAAGGATGAGGGCCACCCGCACCCGGAGGAGCGCCGAGCGTCTCCGGCGGGCTCCGTCCTGACCAGTCGCTGTGCCGGTTGATTCCGGCGCGAGGCGGCGCACATCCGTCGCGTAGCGTGCGAGCGCCGTGACGATCACCCCGGCGACGATCAGGGTCAGGTTGAACGACAGCGACGACACGCTGCTGGACATGCCGAGGGCGCTGAGGTGGAGCATCCACCAGTGCGGGTCCGGCGCGCTGAGCATCGACGTGAGGATGCCGACGATGACGAACGCGGCGAGCACCGTCGACAGGCGCATGAGGTCCATCTGCACGGACGACAGGAACACGACGTACGCCGTGACCGCGCAGGCGACGGCGGCGAGGGCGGCAGCGGACAGGAAGTAGACCGTCGCGTCCTGGAATCCGTTCGCGAGCACGGCGCCGAGCGCGAGCCAGCCGAGAAGCGCGACCACCCCGTGCGCGACCGCGATGGCGATGGTATCGAACACGTCGACGGGGGAGACGTGCTGTGCGCGGCCATCCGTTCCCGCCGCTGTCCGGAACGGTCGGAAACCGTCTCGCGGCCACAGCCGACCAGCGATGTAGACCAGCACGCCGATGACCCCTGCCGCGATGGCCACGAACTGGCCGAGCGAGCCTGGACCGGCGATGGGCAGGCTGGCGCCCCAGAACACCGGGAGCGCGATGACGACCACCAGCACGAACGTGCCGCCGCCGGCGACGATGGCCGCGCCCTCGGCACTGAGTAAGGGCGTGCCGCGCACGGGAGCGCGGGGCTGTGCAGCGCCGGGCGGTGCGACGCCGGGCTGTGCAGCGCCGGGCAGAGGGGTGCGTCCTACGGTCGGCCTGGTGCGCGCCATCGTCATCACCCCCGGGGATGCAACGCGCTCACTGTATCGCTGTGGCGTCAGCCGCGCCAGGCATCGACCTCTGAGAGCAGTTCCTTCTTTCGGGCGTCGGAGGCGAACGACGCCTCGATGGAGGTGCGCGCGAAACGTTCCGCCTGCTCGGCCGTGACGCCGAGCGCATCCCGGACGGCGGTGAAGTTGTCGCCGACATAGCCGCCGAAGTATGCGGGGTCGTCCGAGTTGATCGTCACGCGCACGCCCGCCGCGTCCAGTCGGAGCAGCGGATGGTCGGCAAGCGTGTCGATCGTGCGGAGCCGCAGGTTGGAGAGCGGGCACATCGTCAGGGCGATGCGCTCCTCGGCGAGGCGGACGACGAGTTCGGGGTCTTCGACGGCGCGGATGCCGTGGTCGATGCGCTCGGCGCCGAGCAGGTCCAGCGCCTCGCGGATGTACGACGCAGGCCCCTCCTCTCCCGCGTGCGCGACGACGTGCAGGCCCTCGTCCCGTGCCTTGGCGAAGACGTCCTGGAACAGCGACGGCGGATAGCCGACCTCCGCCGAGTCCAGGCCGACGCCGAGCAGGAGCTCGCGGCGGCTGAGCCCGGCGTTCAGAATCGTGTCCGCCGCCTCCACCGGTTCGTCGCGGAGGAAGCTCAGGATGATGCCGCCGGTGATGCCGAGGTCGCGCTCCGCCTGCTCCAGCGCGGTGGAGATGCCGTCGATGACCGTCTCGATCCTGATGCCGCGGGCGGTGTGCGCCTGCGGGTCGAAGAACAGCTCGACGTGGCGGAGACCCTGGCTCGCCGCCGTGGTCAGGTAGCGGCGGGTGAGCTCGGCGAAGTCGCTCTCGGTGCGGAGCACATCCATCGTCGCGTAGTAGAGGGTGAGGAACGACTGCAGATCGGCGAAGTCGTACTGCGCCGCCAGCTTCTCCACCGAGGAATACGGCAGCGAGACGCCGTTCTTGCCCGCCAGCTCGAAGACGAGGTCGGGCTCGAGCGTTCCCTCGATGTGGAGGTGCAGCTCGGCCTTGGGCAGAGAGAACAGGGCAGAGTCGGAAGGTGCGGTCATCCTCCGATTTTCTCATCCGCGCGAAGGACGCGGCGACCGGATGCGCGCGCCTAGCCTCGGAGGGTGACCAGACTCGGCCGCCGTGCCCGCCTCGGAATCGCCGCCGCGTGCGTGCTGCTCGCCGGGCTGGCGGTGCACGCGTTCGCGGACGGCCCCGTCGGCGGCTTCGCGGGGGATGCGCTGTACGCGGCGCTCATCGCGGTGCTGTTCGCGTGGCTGGCGCCGCTTGCCGCCCGCTGGGTGGCGCCGGTGGTCGCGCTCGCGTTCTGCTGGGCGATCGAGTTCCTGCAGCTCACGCCGGTTCCGCAGGCGATCGAGTCGCGCATCCCCGGCAGCTCCTTCGTGCTCGGGTCGACGTTCCAGTGGATCGACCTGGCGGCGTACGCGGTGGGCGTCGCCGTGGTCGCGCTGGTCAGCCGACCTGCAGCAGGATCTTCCCCAGGTGAGCCGACGACTCCATCCGGCGATGCGCCTGCGGCGCGTCCTCGAGAGGGAACACCGCGTCGATGACCGGGCGCACCCGTCCCGCGGCGATCTGCGGCCAGACGTGCTCGCGCACCCCGGCCACGATGGCGACCCGTTCGGCCAGCGGCCGCGCCCGCAGCGTCGTGCCCCAGATCATGGCGCGCTTGCTCATCAGCAGGCCCGTGTCGATGGATGCCGGAGTGCGGTCGCGGGTGGCGATCGACATGATGCGGCCGCCCGTCGCGAGCGCATCCAGGTCGCGGGCGATGTACGCGCCCCCGACGATGTCGAGCACCACGTCGACCCCGCGGCCGTCCGTGACGTCGCGCACCACCTCGACGAAGTCGCTCTCCCGGTAGTCGATGGCCGCCTCGGCGCCCAGGGTGCGGCAGAACTCCACCTTCACCTGGCTGCCCGCCGTCGCGATCACGTGCGCGCCGAACACCCGGCCGAGCTGGATCGCCATCGAGCCGATGCCGCTCGATCCTCCATGCACGAGCAGCGTCTCGCCCTCTGCGAGCTCTGCGAGCTGGAACACGTTCGACCAGACCGTCGCCGTGACCTCCGGCAGGCCGGCGGCCTCCACGAGGTCGACGCCGGGCGGGACGGGGAGCACGAGGCCCGCATCCACGGTGACGTACTCGGCGTATCCTCCGCCTGGCAGCAGAGCGCAGACCTGGTCGCCGGCCGACCAGCCTGTCACCGAAGCGCCGACCTGGTCGATCGTGCCGGAGACCTCGAGGCCCGGCCACTCCGGCGCACCGGGAGGCGGAGGGTAGAAGCCGCGGCGCTGAGACAGGTCCGCGCCGTTCAGCCCGGCCGCCGCCACCCGGATGCGCACCTCGCGGTCCGCGGCGACGGGCTCCGGGACGTCTGCGACGGTCAGCACGTCCGCGTCCCCTGGAGCGGAGACGACGACGGCGCGCATCAGGAACGTGCCCCGGCCGTGTTCGAGCGCCTGGTCAGCACATCCCGGATCTTGACCTTGTTGGTGTACTCGATCGAACCGTAGCGGAACAGGCGCACCGCGATGCGGAGCACCACGGCAGACAGCACGAACAGCTCGACGATGATCACGATGGCCTGCCACAGCGGCAGCGTGCCGAACGCGTTCAGGATCAGCGCCGTGATCGGGGCCGTGTACGGGAAGAACGCGAGCACCTGCACGATCGGCGACTGCGGCGAGCTGATCGCGAAACCGGATGCGTAGAGCGGGATCACGATCGAGAAGATGACGATCGAGAACAGCGGAGCCGCATCCTTCGCCGTCGGCATCACAGCGCCCACCGCGACGAGCGTGCCGGTGAACAGCGCGAACCCGCCGATCAGGATGAGCGCGCCGACGATCATCTTCTCCGGCTCGAACACCAGCCCGGACAGGTCGAGGCTCGGAATGGAGAGCTGTTCCCGGAAGAACAGGTACCCGAACACGACAGGCAGGGCGAACACCGCCATCTGGATGATGCCGATCATGAACAGGGAGATGACCTTGCCGATGAGCAGACTCGTCGGGTTGATCGTGGTCAGGATCATCTCGGTGACCCTGTTCTCCTTCTCCTCGAGGGTGGAGTTCAGCATCTGGTTGCCGAGGAACACGATCACGATGAAGAACGCCACCAGGAAGATCAGGGCGGGGATGATCGCCTCGAAGCCGGGGGCGACGGCGCCGTTCTTGAACGTGGTGGTCGACGTCTGGATCTCGCCGCGCAGCACGGCGACGTCGGTGGGGGAGCCGATGCGCTTCTCGACGCTCGCCGAGAGCACGGACTCCGCCGCCGAGGAGTACTTGGCGTTCTGCAGCAGCCCGGCGTCCGCCCCGTAGACCTTCACCGTCTCCTTCGCCGGGTCGGCGGGGTAGTCGAAGAACGCCTCGGACGAACCGGCCTTGACGGCGTCCACACCGGAGGCGCTGCTGTCGGCCGGGGTGCCGCCGAGCTGCCTGGCGACGGCGGGATCGACCAGCCCGGACGCATCCACGTACTGGAACTCGAAGCGCGCGTTCTTCTGCGCATCGGCGGTCTGCGCCGTGGAGACATTGGAGGCGACGATCAGGCTGATCAGCGCGATGGCGAAGATCGGCACGACGATAGTGATCGCCCAGAACCGGCGCTTCGACACCGTACGGAGGAACTCGAACGAGACGACCGTCCCGAGGTTGTGCTGGGCCATCAGTCGGCCTCCCTGCTGTCTGCTCCGTACA
Organism: Leifsonia sp. Root227; assembly: GCF_001428745.1. Taxonomy (GTDB): domain Bacteria; phylum Actinomycetota; class Actinomycetes; order Actinomycetales; family Microbacteriaceae; genus Leifsonia. The sequence goes on from NZ_LMIO01000002.1 coordinate 404,655, forward strand.
CTTCGACGAAGATGTCGTCGAGCGATTTCCTGGTCGGCGCGAACCGGGTGACGTCGAGGCCCGCATCCACGAGGGAGCGGAGGATGGCGGCGGTGTCTGCGTCGTTGGCGACGTCGAGCTCTGCGTGACCGTCCGCATCCCGTGCGATGTCATATGCCGAGGAGGAGGGGATCGTGCCGTCGTGATCGACGTGGATCACAGTGCCGCCGAACTGCTCCTGCACCTCGGAGACCGTTCCGTATGCGCGCGAGCCACCGTCCTTCAAGAGGATGACCCTGTCGCAGAGACGTTCGACCTCCTCCATATGGTGGGTGACCATCATGACCGTCGACCCCGCGCGCTTCTGATCGTCGATGATGTCCATCAGCAGTCGGCGATTGACGGGGTCGAAGCCCTTGGTCGGCTCGTCCAGGATCAGCAGCTCAGGCTCGTTCATGATGGTGACGCCGAGTTGCACCTTCTGCTGCTGGCCGCCCGAGAGCTTGTCTAGCCGCACCTTCTCCTTGTCGCCGATGCCGACCCGCTCGAGATAGTTGCGCGACCAGGTGCGCGCCTGCTCCTTGCCGAGACCCTTGAGTTTGCCGAAGTAGACCATCACGTCGATGACGGACTCCTTCTTGTAGAGCCCGCGCTCCTCCGGCAGGTAGCCGAGCCTGTCGCCGGCCTCCGGGCTGAACGGGCGGCCGTCGATGTGCAGCACGCCTCCGGTCGGCTGGTAGATGCCGAGGAGCGCGCGGATCGTGGTGGTCTTGCCCGAGCCGTTGCTGCCGAGGAAGCCGAACGTCTCGCCGCGGGAGATGTCGAAGGAGAGATCGCGGATGACGGTCGTGCGACCGAAGTCCATGCGGAAGTGGTCGATGTGCACGAGTGGTTCGCTGCTGGGACTGCTCACCCGTCCCACATTAGGGGTTGACGGTGGCCGCGACCGGGATTATCTTATTCAACGTAGTAGTTGATAAAGGAATTGGTTGGGTATGAATGCGGACAGCGAGGACAGGCTCGACAGGGCGTTCCAGGCGCTTGCCGATCCGGTGCGACGCGCGATCGTCGCCCGCCTCAGTACGGGGCCTGCGACGGTCAACGAACTGGCGGAGCCGTTCGCGATCACCACGCAGGCGATCTCCCGCCACATCCACGTGCTCGAAGAAGCCGGCCTCGTCACCAGGACACGGGATGCGCAGCGTCGCCCCGTCCACCTCGAACCATCCGCCCTCGAAGAGCTCACCTCGTGGATCGACCGCTACCGGCTCGTCCACGAACAGCAGTACCGCAGCCTCGACAGCGTGCTCGCCGACCTCGGCGACACCGTCACACACAAGGAGAAGAAGAAATGAGCAACCCCGTCACCATCACCGCGCCGGACGGCCTGCCGTTCGTCGACATCGAGCGCGAGTTCGACTTCCCGGTCGAGAAGGTCTTCCTCGCCCACAAAGACCCTGCGCTGCTCTCGCAGTGGAGCGGTCCGCGCGGCTACGAGATGGACATCAAGGAGTACGACTTCAGCACGGGCGGCCGCTACCGCTTCGTGCACCGCGACCCGGAGGGCGCCGAGTATGCGTTCCGCGGCGTCTTCCACGTCGTTCGCGAGAACGAGTTCGCCATCCAGACCTTCGAGTTCGAGGGCTACCCGGATGTGGTGAGCATCGAGTCGATCACGTTCGAGTCGCTCGACGGCGGACGCACCAGGGTCAAGGCGCACGCCGTGTACCCGACCATGGAAGCCCGCGACGGCATCGTCGCCTCCGGCCAGGCCAAGGGCGTCACCGAGGGCTACGAGCGCCTCGAAGAGGCCCTCTCCGCGCTCTGACGACCCCCTCCCGCCCTGCCGTCGCCATCGAGCCGGGACCTGTGTGCGCCGCCACCCGGCGTGTCGCGTACACAGGCCCCGGCTCGACTGTGCGTCAGGCGAGCGCGTCGAGGAGGGCGGGGTGCAGCAGGCTGTTGCTGGCGAGGGAGGAGCCGTTGCCGGGGCCGGCGTCTCCGGTGACGGAGGTGAACGTGCCTCCCGCCTCCTGCACGATCGGGATGAGGGCGGCGAGGTCGTAGGTCTTCACGTCGAACTCGCCCACCGCATCCAGCACCCCCTCTGCGAGCAGCATGTACGACCACATGTCGCCGTATGCGCGGTCCCGCCACACCTGCCTGGTGAGCGCGACGAGCTTGTCGAGGTAGCCTGCACCATCCCACTGGGCGATGCTCTGGAAGCTGATGGATGCGTGCTCCAGGTCGGCGACGGCGGAGACGCGAAGACGGCGGGGCGCCGCGCCGGACTCGGAGAGCCAGGCGCCGGCATCCCGTGCCGCCCACCAACGCCGGTCGAGCGCCGGCGAGCTGACGACGCCGACCACCGGCACGCCGTCGACGGCGAGCGAGATGAGCGTGCCCCACACCGGGACGCCACGCAGATAGTTGGCGGTGCCGTCGATGGGGTCGATGATCCACTGGCGGGAGGCATCGCCCTCTGTGCCGTACTCCTCGCCCAGGATGCCGTCGCCAGGTCGTTCGGCGGCGATCAGCTCGCGGATGGCCCGCTCGACCGCCAGATCGGCCTCGGTGACGTGAGTGCGATCCGGCTTCGTGTCGATGTGCAGATCCAGGGCACGGAATTTCTCCCGGGAGATCGAATCGGCGACGTCGGCGAGGCGCAGCGCGAGCGCGAGGTCGTCGGCGAACGGGGAGGATGCGGAGTCGGAAGTCACCCGACGAGCCTACCGACGCATGGTGAACAGACGGTGCCGAAGTCGAAGGATGCTCGATTGGCAATGAGGGCGAAGTGGATGCTAGTGTTGAGCCTCGTTCGGGTCGCCGAACAAAACGCACCTCTAGCTCAATCGGCAGAGCAACTGACTCTTAATCAGTGGGTTCTGGGTTCAAGTCCCAGGGGGTGCACCACAAGAAAAAGCCCGGTCGGATCATTAATCCGGCCGGGCTTTCTCGTTGCTCGGGTGAGGGTCACACGAGCGCGCTGATCTCCTCGCGCGCCGCGGCGATCAGTGCGTTGCGCGCGTCTACGACCGGCTGGTATGCCGCACGGTAGTCGTCGCTCCAGTAGACGACGCCCGCCTTCACGGCGTCGCGGAAGCTTTCGAGAGCAGAACGGACCTCGGCGGCGTGTGCCACGACGGCGTCGCCGCCGACGAGTTGCAGGGTGCGGAACTTCTGCGCGACGTCGCTGTCGACCAGCCAGTATCTGTCGGAGTCGGCAGCGAGCGGATCCGGGCAACCGTCCGCCATGCGACCGAGGGTGTGCGCTGCCGAGTGCGCAGCATCGATGAACGCGATGTAGCGCTCAGAGCGGGTCGTCCGCAGAGAGTCGGCCAACGCCTCCCTGCGCGCCTTCCTGTGGCGGATCGACTCGGCGGCGAACGAGCCGACGGCTCCGAGGATCAGGGTCACGATGGGGAGGGCGACGGTCAGCCAGTTCACGTCCTTCATTGTGGCGTAGGCGCTGCTGCCAGGGCGACGCCCCCAAATGGGACAGTTCAATCCCTCAGCCCGCAGCCGGCGCGGATCCTTAGCGCAGCTCTTTCCTCGGCATCACGATCTCTTTGATGATCAGGATGATGCCCGCGGAGATCGGGATGGCGACCAGCGCGCCAGGCAGTCCGAACAGCGTCGACCCCGCCAATGCCGAGATCAGCACCACGGAGCCTGGCACCTGCACGGCCTTGCCCATCACCTTCGGGGTGAGGATGTATGCCTCGACCTGCATGTAGATCAGCATGAAGATCAGGACGAACAGGCCGGACACGGGGGAATGGATGAAGGCCAGCACCGTCATAGCGGCCGTCGTCAGCACGGTTCCGATCAACGGGATGAGTGTGATGAAGAACGCCAGGATACCGATGAGGAAGGCACCTGGCACGTCCGTGAGCAGGAGCAGGATCACGCTGTAGACCGCGTTGAAGAACGCGAGGATCACCATCCCGCTGAGGTACTTGCCGAAGTTGCGCAGGATGCGCTCTGCGTAGCTGATGAACGTCGCCCTGTGCGATGCGGCGACCAGCTTGTACGCGGCCTCCTTGGTCGCGTCGTAGGTGGCGATGAAGTAGATGGTGAGGATCGCGATGAAGAACCCCGAGGTCAGGCCGTTCACGATCGAGAGGCCGAAGCCGACCAGGCCGGTGCCGAGCGACGCCCACACCTCCGGCTTCTGGACCTCGCTCGCCACCCAGTTCACGAGGGCGCCGAGCACGCCGTTGCTCGACGCGTTGGCCGGGTCGAACCAGCCCTGGTCCTTGAGGTTCGCCACCTCTTTCGGGATGGTCGTCACCAGGAACTGGACCTGCTGGATCACCAGGGGGAGCACCACCCAGACGATGGTGATGATGACGGCGATGAGGAGCAGGATCACGGTCACGATCGCCCACGGCCTCGACATGTGCCTGCGCTGGAACCAGCGGATGAGCGGATCGAGGCCCACCGTCGCGAACATCGCGAGGAAGACCATGAAGATGATCGAGCGCAGCCCGTACAGGGCGAACCCGGTGACGATCGCGCCCACCGCGCCCAGGGTGACGATGTAGCCGAGCGCCAGTGGGCTCCGCTGCAGCATGGACGGCTGCGGCTGGTCTTCGGTGGCGGCCGGTGGGGCTGGCTTGGTGAGGCGCATCACGCCCTCCTCGGCTCGGTGTATGGCTGGTGCTGAGCGTATTGCCCCCTGGCGGTCCGCGACAAGTCATCAGGCGGCACGGCGAGGCACGACAGGACGGATGCGTGTTTCGAATATGTAAACCCGTTTACTTCTATTCGCTTTGGTCTTGACGCCCGCATCCTGCCCATGCTTCACTTACGGCAGCAATTAAGCAACGGGGTTTCATTGTAAGCGAGCGGGAGTTTCGACGAATGGTATTCGGTGGACGCGGCCAGGAGCCCGACGCTTCGCGTCAGAGGGCGGCGAACGCCGCCCGGTGCGCGGTCGCCGTCCGAGAGGGCGGCAGGGGGACCGTCGCCCAGATCGCATCCCGCACGGGACTCTCCCGGCCCACCGTCGAGGTCGCACTCACCACGATGCGCGAGCGCGGTCTCGTGCTCGAGGTCGATGAGCACACGCTCGGAGGCCGCGGAGCAGGCAGGCCGGCCCGCCTCTACGACTTCGCCGCCGACCTCGGCTACCTCGTCGGCGTCGACATCGGCATCCACCGGGTGCGCGTCGCCGTCGCCAACCTCGCAGGAGCGATGGTCGGCTGGGCGGAGCAGGAGGTCGACGAGTCGTTCCTCGGGGCGAGCAGGATGAGCGTGGTGCGGAAGGTCGTGGCGGACTGCCTCGACGGCAACGGCATCGACAGGTCGCGGCTGATCGCCATGGCGGTGGCCGTCTCCGGGCTCGTCGGCGAGGACGGCAGGCTCATCGTCTCCCGCAACTTTCCTGACTGGGAGGGCGTCGACATCGCCGGTCACCTGCGCTCGGAGTTCGGCTGCGAGGTGGTGGTGGAGAACGACATGCGTCTCGCCGCTCTCGCGGAGCACAGGATGGGCGCATCCAGACTGGTCAACGACTCGGCGTACTTCTTCCTCGGGCACCGCATCTCGATGGGCCTCATCATCGACGGCAAGCTGCGCCGCGGAGCGCACTCCGCCGCAGGCGAGGTCGGCGAGATCGTCTTCTCGATGAAGGTCAGCGCGACCGGCCAGCTCAGCTGGAACTCCGCGCCGACAGGCGAAGAGGTGTTCCGGATGGCCGTGGACGGCGACGAGGAGGCGCGCGAGGAGATCGAGTCGTTCGTCGGCGGCCTCGCCACCGGCATCGCGACCCTGACGATGGCCATCGACCCGGACGTGGTCGTGGTCGGCGGCGGTCTCTCCCGTGCGGGGGAGGCGCTGCTGGAGCCGTTGCGCAGGGCGGTGATGCGCGAGATCCGTCTGCCCATCCACCCCACCATCATCCAGTCGGAGCTCGGCGCAGAGTCGGTCGTGCTCGGAGCGCTTGCGCTCGCCTTCGGCCAGTCGGCCGAGCGGGTGTACGGGACGGCGGACGTGCCGGAGCCCGATATCGACGTCGCAGGGGCAAAAGCCCTCGCAGAGAGGATCGCAGTATGACTTCGCAGGACGCAGGGGCGCCGCTGAGGCTGGCCGTGATCGGTGTGGGGGCGCGGTCGTACATCGCCGGTCACGCCGTCGACTCAGGGGCCGGTGTCATCGTGGCGGTGGCCGACCCGAGCGCGACAGCGCGGGCGCGCGCCGCCGAGGCGTTCGGCGACCAGCTCACCGCGTTCCCCGGCCACCGCGAGCTGATCGAGGCTCGGGATGCGCGCGGAGGCAACATCGTCGACGCCGCCTTCGTCACGTCGCCCGACCACACGCACGCCGAGATCGCGATCGACTTGCTGCGCGCTGGGATCGCGGTCTACCTGGAGAAGCCGCTCGCGATCAGCCTGGAGGACGCAGACGCCATCCTCGCCGCGGCGGCGGAGAGCGGGAGCAAGCTGTACGTCGGCCACAACATGCGGCACATGGCCGTCGTCACCCTGATGCGCGACATCATCAAGCGCGGCGAGATCGGCGAGGTCAAGGCGGTCTGGTGCAGGCACTTCGTCGGCAACGGAGGCGACTACTACTTCAAGGACTGGCACGCCGAACGCGCCAAGTCGAACGGGCTGCTGCTGCAGAAGGGCGCCCACGACATCGACATCATCCACTGGCTCGCCGGAGGATACTCGGAGCTCGTCACCGGGATGGGCGGCCTCAGCCTCTACGGCGGCATCGACGCCCGCCGTGACAACTCCGACCGGTCGATGCCGGACTGGTTCTCGCTGGAGGCGTGGCCGCCGCTCAGCCAGACGGATCTGAATCCCGTGATCGACGTCGAGGACATCTCGATGGTGAACATGCGGCTCGACAACGGCGTGTACGCGTCGTACCAGCAGTGCCACTACACGCCGGACTACTGGCGGAACTACACCGTCATCGGCACGGAGGGCAGGCTGGAGAACTTCGGCGACACCGATGGGGCCGTGGTGCGGGTGTGGAACACGCGCACGCTGTACGACCCCGTCGGCGACGCCGAATACCGGGTGAACGGAGACGAGCGGGGGCACCGTGACGCCGACAGGCTCACGGTCGCCGAGTTCATCCGGTTCGTGACGGACGGCTCCCGAACGGAGACGTCGGCGGTCGCGGCACGCAACGCGGTGGCGACAGCCGTCGCAGCGACAGAGTCCATCCGAGACGGTTCACGGCCCATCGCCGTCCCCGCCGTGGATGAACACGTGGCCACGCTGGTGTGACCACGGGGAATCCCCGGGCCGACGAGGACTGATCGCCGACCCGGGAGGCACCACAACAACACTCACATTTCAAGGAGAACCAATGCGAAAAGCCCTACTAGCCGCCGGGGCGGCGGTTGCAGCCGCAGCCCTTCTGGCCGGATGCTCGTCCAACACTGGAAGCGGCTCCGGTGCCACTGCCGATCATAATCTGTCGGCTTCGATCTCTTACGCGTTCTGGGACGTCAACCAGAAGCCGGCGATGGAGGCGCTCATCAAGGACTTCAACAAGGAGTATCCGAACATCAAGGTGACCACCCAGGTCACCCCGTACCAGAACTACTTCACCAAGCTGCAGACGCAGGGCTCGTCCAAGACGCTGCCGGACGTGTTCTGGATGAACGGTCCGAACTTCCAGCTCTACGCATCCAATGGGCTGCTGGAACCGGTGGGCTCCGGCATCGACCCTGCGAACTACCCGAAGGCGCTGAACGAGCTGTACAGCTACGACGGCAAGCAGTACGGGGCGCCCAAGGACTTCGACACGATCGGCGTCTTCTACAACAAGGCGGTGTTCGACAAGGCGGGAGTCGCGTACCCGACCGCCGACTGGACCTGGGACGAGTTCCACCAGAAGGCCAAGGAGATCTCCGACAAGCTGAAGGCGGACGGCGTCTACGGCGTCGCCAGCGGTCTGAGCGGCGGCCAGGAGGTGTACTACAACACGATCCTCCAGGCGGGCGGCGAGATCATCTCGTCCGACGGCAAGAAGTCCGGTTACGACTCCGCCGCGTCGATCAAGGGTCTGCAGTTCGTGCGCGACCTGGTCGCCGACGGCTCTTCTCCGACGCCGTCGCAGCTGTCGGACACCCCGCAGGACCAGTGGTTCATCAACAGCAAGTCCGCGATGATCTGGTCGGGCACCTGGCTGAACGCCGAGCTGCTCGCCTCGCCGATCAAGGACACGATCGCACTCGCTCCTCTGCCCAAGGGCGAGAAGCAGGCGACCGTCATCCACGGTCTCGCGAACGTCGTCGCGAAGGACTCGAAGAACAAGGCCGCTGCCGTCGCGTTCCAGAACTACCTCGGCGGCAAGCAGGCTGCGGAGACGCAGGCAGAGATGGGCGCGGCGAACCCCGCGTTCAACGGCACGCAGGACGCCTTCGTCAAGACGGCTCCCTGGGACCTGAACATCTTCGAGAAGGCGGCGGCGGACTACGCGTACCCGTACCCGATCTCGAAGAACACGGCGGCCTGGAACAAGGCGGAGAACGACCTCCTGCCCGACGCCTTCTCCGGCAAGCGCCCGGTGGCCGACGTCGCCAAGGACCTCGCCAAGCAGATGAACGCGGACCTCGCCAAAGAGTAATGTCCGTTTCCATCGCACCCCAGGAGGCGGGCGCCGTGACCACGGCGCCCGCCACCCGGTCGACGCCGCCGCGCAGACGGCGCACCGACCGGAAGGAATGGCTGTGGGCGGCTCTGTTCGTCGCCCCGCTGCTGTTCGGCGTCCTCGTCTTCTACATCTGGCCGATCATCCGCAACGCATACTTCAGCTTCACCACGTGGGGCGTCTTCGGCGGCGCGACCTGGAGCGGCCTGTCGAACTATCAGGCGATGCTGGCGGACCCGTCATTCTGGCGGTCGATCGTCAACACGCTCGTCTACATCGGCTTCCTGCTCATCGGCATCCCGCTCGCCGTGGTCTTCGCCAGCCTGATGAACCGGCCGGGGCTGCGCTTCGCGACCCTGTACCGCACGGCGTTCTTCCTGCCGTACGTCGCCATGCCCGCCGCGGTCGCGATGGTCTGGCGGATCATCTTCAACGGCGACTTCGGCGTCATCAACTACACACTGTCGCTGGTCGGGATCAAAGGACCCAACTGGCTCTCCACCGAGTGGTTCGCTCTCATCGCGGTGGGCCTGGTCGGGATGTGGATCTCGCTCGGCTTCAACCTGATCGTGCTCTCGGCCGGGATGAAGGGCATTCCGCCGGAGATGTACGAGGCGTCGTCGCTCGACGGGGCCAGCCGGATGCGGCAGTTCTTCTCGATCACGGTGCCGCTGCTCAGCCCGTCGATCTTCTTCGTCTCCGTCATGACGGTGATCACCGGCTTCCAGCTCTTCGACCTGCTCTACGCCCTGATGGGCACGCAGAACCCGGCGATCAACCAGACCCAGTCGATGGTGTACCTGTTCTTCGCCCACCAGCAGACGGGCGACAACGGCTACGCGGCCGCGGTCGGCATGGCCATCCTGCTGCTCGTCGGCGTGTTCACGATCATCCAGTTCCGGATGCAGAAGAGGTGGGTGACGTATGTCTAGCTCCGTCGTGGTCGGTTCCAAGACCGGCAAAGCGAGGATGGGGACGGGGCTCACCCACCTCATCCTGATCGTCGGATCGCTCATCATGGTCTTCCCCTTCATCTGGCAGATCCTGATGTCGCTGTCCACGAACGCGCAGGTCACCTCCGTGCCGCCGACCGTGTGGCCGGGCACGCTGCACTGGGAGAACTTCGCCCACGTGTTCGACCAGCTCCCGTTCCTCAACCAGCTCTGGGTGTCCGTCGCCGTCACGGTGATCCGCACGGTCGGTCAGCTCCTGCTCTGCTCGATGGCCGGATACGCGTTCGCCAGGATGTCGTTCCCGTTCAAGCGCACGATCTTCGCGCTGGTGCTGGCCATCCTGATGGTGCCGCCGCAGGTGTACCTGCTCCCGCAGTACCAGATCGTGCAGGGCCTCGGCTGGCTGAACACCATCGCCGGCATCGCGGCCCCCGGCATCTTCAGCGCCTTCGGCACATTCCTGATGCGGCAGTTCTTCCTCGGTCTGCCGGACGAGCTGGCGGAGGCTGCACGCCTCGACGGCGCCAACCACTTCCAGACCTTCTGGAAGGTGATGCTGCCGCTGGCCAAGCCCGGCCTGTCCGCCCTCGCGATCATCACGGTGCTCGCGTCCTGGAACGACCTGCTCTGGCCGCTCATCGTCGCGACGGACTCCACCCAGATGCCACTCTCCGCCGGCATCGCGACGCTCACCAGCCAGCGGTCAATCCCCGACTATCCGCTCCTGCTCGCAGCCAGCCTGCTCGCGATGGCGCCGGTGCTCATCCTCTTCCTGATCATGCAGAAGCGCGTCATCGACGGCATCGCATTCTCGGGCCTGAAGTAGAAAGAAACGAACACAGTGAAAACTCTCCGAGTCGGCCTCATCGGCGCCGGCGGGATCTCCCAGGTGCACGCGACCGCATGGGCGGCTCTCGGCGTCCAGGTGACCGTCTACTCCCACGAGGGGGCCGAGGCGCTCGCCGCAGAGTACGGTTTCGCCATCGCGCCCGATCTGGATGCGCTGCTCGCGGCGAGCGACGTCGTCGACATCGTCACGTCGAGCAGCAGCCACAAGGAGCTCGCGCTGGCCGCCATCGCCGCCGGTCGGCACGTCATCTGCGAGAAGCCGCTCTCTGTCACCTCGACCGAGGCGCGGGAGCTGGCGGACGCGGCCGACGCGGCAGGGGTGCGCCTGTTCCCTGCGCACGTTGTGCGGTTCTTCCCCGAGTACGCCGAAGTCAAGCGTCAGGTGGACGCCGGCCGGATCGGCGACCCAGCAGTGCTGCGGTTCGTGCGCGGCGGCCAGGCTCCGCGGGCAGGCTCCTGGTTCTTCGACGAGAACGCCGGGGGCGGCATCGTCCTCGACCAGATGATCCACGACCTCGACCAGGCACGCTGGCTCGCCGGCGACGTCACCCAGGTGTACGCGGTGCAGAGCCCGGCGAGCGTGGACGGCATCGTGCCGGGCATCGTCACCGCCCACGTCACCCTCACCCACGCGGGCGGGGCGATCAGTCACGTCCAGGGCACCTGGGGACCGGCAGGCACAGTGTTCCGCACCAGTGCCGACGTCGCCGGCACCAGGGGCACCCTCGAGATCGACTCGCGGACGGACGCCGCCAGCGTGCTCGACTTCCCGGCCGGCGCATCCGGAGACGGCTATCTGCCTCCCGCCACCCACGCGGTCAGTCCGTACACGACGCAGCTCGCCGCTTTCCTCCGTGCCATCGCCGATGGCACGGACAGCGTCGTGACGGCAGAGGACGGAATCAGGGCGGTCGCCATCGCGGAAGCGGCGGCGGAATCGCTCCGCACCGGACGCGCCATCGAGGTCGACACGGCGACGGGGCTCGCCAGGATCACCGGGATCGAGAACGCCCTCGCACAGAAGGTCGGCGCATGACCGCCGGAACAGGAGACACCGTGACCAGCACGCTCAAGATCGCCGTTCTCTCGTTCGCGCACCCGCACGCGATCGGCTACTGCCGGCTGCTCGCCGGCCGCGACGACATCGACCTGATCGTGACAGACCCGGACGGTGCCACCGCGCCGGACGCTGCGCTCCGCGGAGAGGCGCTGGCCGCATCCATCGGGGTGCGCTACGTGGCCGACTACGAGACAGCGCTCGCCTGGGGGCCGGATGCGGTGATCGTCACGGCGGAGAACTCCAGGCACCGCGAACTGGTGGAGGCGGCCGCCGCTGCCGGGGCGCACATCCTGTGCGAGAAACCCCTCGCGACGACGGTCGACGACGGCCGCGCGATGCTCGACGCCGCCGAACGCGCTGGCGTCACCCTGATGACCGCATACCCTGTGCGCTTCGCGCCGTCGTTCGTGGACGCGCTGGCGCGGGTGCGCGCCGGTCAGCTCGGTGACGTCGTGGGCATTCGCGGCACCAACAACGGCAAGCTTCCGTCCGACCGCGCCTGGTTCACCGACCAGACGCTCGCGGGCGGGGGCGCGCTGGTCGACCACGTCGTGCACTGCGCCGACCTGCTCGACGAGCTCCTCGGCGCGCTGCCGACGACGGTGCGGGCGGTGTCCAACCGACTGCTGCACGCCGACGACGGTCTGCAGGTCGAGACGGGCGGCCTCGTCACGGCGACCTACCCTGGCGGGGTGGTTGCGACCATCGACTGCTCCTGGACCATGCCGGAGAACGGACCGACCTGGGGCGGCCTCACGCTGCAGCTCACCGGCACGAAGGGGAACATCACCATCGCGCCGTTCGCCCCGCACGTCTCAGGGCAGACAGTGGATGGCCAGGTCTGGGAGGGCGTCGGCGACAGCCTCGACGCGCTGATGCTCGCCGAGTTCCTCGACGCCGTGCGCACCGGCCGTGCCGCCGTGCCGGACGGGCGCGTCGGGCTGCGCACGCTCCAGGTGGCGGATGCGGCGCGCCGCTCTGCCGTGGACGGGCAGCCGGTCACTCTGTAGGCATTCCGGCTCCGTCTAGGAGGAGCCCAGTCAAACCCTCGAGTTCTATAGCGAGTGCTCCACCGACCCCACCATGGACATGTTCGCCGGTCGCGTCGGGTGACGACGCACGGACGCCAGCAGGCCGGCCGCTCAGCGCGGCCTGGCGATGACCGAGAAGTCCTTCTCGCCGTCGCCTGCGTCGACCGCGTCCTCCAGCGCCGCCGACACCAGGGCGACGGCGGGGAGCGGGTCGTGCGAGGTCGCCAGCATCAGACGGGTGTCCTTCGCGAGGAGGGCAGCTGAGAACTGGGTGTCGTCGAAGTCGCCGGCCACCGCGGGGCCGCCCTTCATCGCGGCGATCGGGGCGAGGGCGGTGATGCCGAGGGTATCGAGCACCTGGGAGGTGCTGAGACCGCCGGACTCTCCGAGGCGGAGGGCTTCCACCAGCCCCTCGAAGGAGACGGCGAGGGCGAGGTTGGCGACGAGCTTGCCGGTGGCGGCCTGCGCAGGGGTGTCGAGCATCCGGAGCTTGTTGGGGTCGGCCCAGAGCGCGACGACGGTGCGCGCTGTGCGTGCGGCGTCGTGCTCGCCGCCGATGAGGACGCCGAGGGCCGCAGCGCGCGCAGGCGCGAGGGAACCGATCACGGGGGAGTGCACGTAGCTCACGCCGGCGTCGGCCGCCCACGCGCTGAACGCGTCGGCGTCGGCGGGAGAGACCGTGGTCACGTCGATCCAGACGGCGCCGGATGCGAATGGGAGCGCGCCGTCGACGATCACCTCGCGCACGGCGTCCGGCCCGAACAGTGCGGAGACGACCGCCTCTGCGCCGTCGACCGCCTCTGCCGCCGTCGCCGCCACGCGCGCGCCACGTCTGCCCATGGACTGGGCGGGCTCCGGCGAACGGTTCCACACGGTCACCCGGTGGCCGGCGTCGATGAGATGGGGGACGAGCTCACGGCCCATGCGGCCGAGCCCGAGGAATGCGATGTTCATGCATCCACTGTGCGCCGATGCGCGCGGCTAGGGAAGAGCGGCGCGCGAACGGGTGAGGAACGCGCGCTCGGCCGCGTTGTCGGTGAGCGCCAGCGCCGCCTCGTACTCGGCGGCTGCCTCTGCGCTGCGGCCGAGCCTGCGCAGCAGGTCCGCGCGGATCGCGTGCAGCAGATGGAAGGCGCCGAGCGCATCCAGCAGCCGGTCGGTCTCGGCCAGAGCCGCGGATGGGCCGTCGACCTCGGCCACGGCCACGGCGCGGTTGAGCGCCACGACGGGCGATGGATGCACGGAGAGGAGCTGATCGTAGATCGTCACGATCTGCGGCCAGTCCGTCTCGGCCGCGATGGTGGCGTCGTCGTGGACGGCCTGGATCGCGGCCTGCAACTGAAAGCTCCCCGGCCTGCCGCGGGCCAGGCAGCGCCGCAGGATGGCCTGCCCCTCCGCGATGCGGTCGGCGTTCCAGAGCGCGCGGTCCTGGTCGGGGAGCAGGACGAGACCGCCTGCCGCGTCGAGCCGGGCGGAGCGGCGGGCGTCGACGAGCAGGAGCAGCGCGAGCAGGCCGTGCGCCTCCTCCTCGTCCGGCATCAGCTCGACCAGCACCCTGGCCAGGCGGATCGCCTCGTCACAGAGCTCGTCGCGCACCAGCCGGTCTCCTGCCGACGCCGTGTAGCCCTCGGTGAAGATCAGGTAGACGACCGTGAGCACGGAGGCGAGCCTGTCGGGAAGGTCGGCGTCGGACGGAAGGCGGAACGGGATGCGTGCATCACGGATCTTGGCCTTCGCCCGCGACAGGCGCTGGCCCATCGTCGACTCCTGCACCAGGAACGCCCGCGCGATCTCCGCCGTGCTGAGGCCGCCGAGCAGCCGCAGCGTGAGCGCCACCCTGCTGGCGGGAGCGAGCGCTGGATGGCAGCAGGTGAAGATCAGGCGCAGCCGATCGTCGTCCACTTCGCCCTCCTCTGCTGTGGGTGGCGCGTCCTGTTCGTGCAGGAGCGCGGCCTCCGCCTCTCGATCGCGGCCGGTCGCCTCACGGCGCAGCCGGTCGATGGCCTTTCGCCTGGCGGTGGTGATGATCCAGCCGGCCGGCGCCGGTGGGATCCCGGATACCGGCCAGCGGTCGGCGGCGGTCACGAAGGCGTCCTGTACCGCGTCCTCCGCGATGCTCAGATCGCCGAAGACGCGGTACAGGACGGAGACCGAACGGCCGTACTCCGCACGGAAGACGCGGGCGATGTCGTCGCTGCCGTCGCTGCCGTCGCGATCCACGCGGGGCTCAGCCGGCGAACGGGCGCACTTCGATGGGCAGGGTCGTCGCGAGCGCGAGCCGCTTGCCCCAGTCGAGCGCCGCATCCAGATCGGGCACGTCCACGATGGTGAAGCCGCCGAGGTGCTCCTTGCCCTCGGCGAACGGGCCGTCCGTCACGAGCACGTCCTGGCCGCTCGGCCGCAGCACGGTCGCCGATGCCGCGGGAAGCAGCCCGTTCGAGAAGACCCACACGCCGTCGGCGCGCATGTCCTGGTCGACCGCATTCACGTCCGCCTCGATCGCGGCGAGCGCGTCCGGCTCCGGGATGGGGCCGTCCGGCTGGTAGACGCTGAGCAGGTACTGAGTCATGGTGTTCTCCGTTTCTCTCACCGTCTACACGAACGCGGCAGCGTTATTTCGACATCGCATCGCGATCAGGATGCAGTTTTCTCTCTGCGCTCCAGTTTCGCCACCCCGATCTTGGAGTCCGCCATGCCGTAGAACACGAAGAGCCGGCCGTCGATGTCCTCGATCGCGGTGGGGAAGACGACGTTCGGCACGATGCCGCTGCGCTCGTCCTCGGTCTCCGCCGCCAGCAACGGTGCGTCCGTGCGGTCGATGACACGCCATGGCTCGTCGCCGTCGAGGATCATCGCGCCGGCGCCGTAGTTGACGTTCTGCTGCTGCGCCATCGAGTTCACGATCACGCCGGTGACGCCGTGGTGCAGCAGCAGCCAACCCTCCGGTACCCGGATCGGGGCCGGCCCAGCACCGATCTTGAGCTCCTCGAACGGATACTCCGGCCCGGCCAGGAAGCGGTTGCCGCGCCAGCGGGCGAGCTCGCGGCGGTCGGCGAGCACCGCATCCAGGGGGATGAACGCGATCCAGATGCTGGGGCGAGGATCGGGGACGGTCGCCGGCGGCCGGTTGCCCTCGCCGGGCCGCACCTCGCCGAGCTCCCACACCGGGCGGTGCAGCACGGCGAGGCAGAGCGTGCCGTCCGGCGCCGTGACCGGCTCTGGGAAGAACACGGTGTCCTTGTTGTGGTACAGCCCGAGGTCGACGCCGAGGGCGTCGTCGTACTCGAACGTCACCGGTCCGAGGCGCTGCCACTCCCGCAGGTCGTCGGAGACCGCGACGGCCGTGCGGGGGCCGAGCGGGCCGAACGCCACGTACGTCATCACGTGCAGCCCCAGGCTCGGGATGAACGTCACGCGCGGGTCCTCGACGCCCGCGTTGTTCGCACCGGCCTCCCACTCCCTCTCCGGCTCCAGCACGACGCCATCGCGGGTGACGCCGACCGGCACGCCGTCCGTGAGCTCCACCCTGGCGAGGCCGACGCGGGAGACATTGCCGGCGGCGACGAGCCTGGGCAGCAGGTAGAGCGTGCCGTCCGGCGTGTGGCCGGTGGCCGGGTTGAGCACCCCCTCCACCTCGTGGGCGTTGCCCGGCTCGGGGGTCATGATGACGCCGGCTCTGGTGAGGGCGTACGGGAAGTCGTCGGGGGAGCTCATGCTTCCTCCTCGGTCGTTGGCTGGTGGCGTGGTGTGGTGTGGTGCGTGGATCGATAGAAGTACATCTCGCGTGTCCCGGCGGGCGCATCCCAGCCCTGGGCGAACGTCCAATCACCGGTGAGCTTCTGCAGGCCGCCCCAGGCGAGCGAGCCGCCGCGATGGACGGCGAGCTGCGTGAACGGGTCGTCGGGCGAGTACAGCGCCTGCGCCGCGGCGAAGTCGCCGTTCTCGTCTGCGTAGAAGAAGTCGAGGACCAGGTGATCCCCGTCGACGACGGCGCAGGCCACCTCGTGCAGGGAGCCGTTGAGCGGTGTGAGGTCGAGGTACGGCTGCTCGGCGAACGTCCACTGCACGAGGTCGTCGGAGTGGCCGACCATCGGGCGGCCTCCGCAGCCCTCGGACAGGAACATCAGGTACTCGCCGCCGATGCGCACGGCGTTGCCATCCGCATCCCGTGGCACCACGGCGCCCTTCGCCCAATTCTGCGACACGTCGTACGGCACGGCGAGGCCGCGCTTCTCCCAGCGCTCGAGATCGTCCGAGGTCGCGACCATGATGTCGCAGGCCACCTCGCCGTCCTCCGTGCGCCGGATCGCGTTGTAGAACAGCACGTAGCCGTCGCCGACGGCGTAGACCTTGGGGTCCTCGCAGCCGAGGGTCTCGTTCTGCAGCGTCGGATAGATCACCGGGTTCGCCTGCGAGTCCGTCCACACGCCGTCGCGACGGACGGCGTGCCCGATTCGGCTGGCGGTCGACTCCTTCCGCGGGGATGCGCGGTAGAAGAGGTGCAGCTCTCCGTCGCGTTCGATCGCGGTGGGGTTGAAGATCGAATCGCTGGTCCAGCCGATGCCGGTGGGGTCCGCCCACTGGCCGTCGAGATGGAAGGTGAGCGACGCGTCCCTGGCGAACGGTCCGATCGCCCAGGCCGGACGCTCGGGGTAGCTGGACGAGAACTGGTCGGTCGAGATGCGGTCGGTGAGCGCGTTGGTGTGCGCGAGGGCTTCGGCGTAGCTCGCGCGGAGGTCGTCGATGTCGACGGCTTTCACTGGTCTCCTTCTGTCGGAAAGGACGGTTCTGAACAGGGATGCTGTCGCGTCAGCCCTTCACGCTGGAGCCGATGTCGGTCGAGGTGAAGTAGCGCTGGAACACGATGAACAGCACCACGACGGGCGCGGCGAGCACGACCGCACCGGCGAGGATCGCGCCGTACGGATTGGTGGTCGACGCTGCGACGGTGCTGATGTAGTTGGCCAGCGAGACCGCGAGCGGCTGCATCGTCTGCTCCTTGGTGATCAGGAACGGCCAGAGGAACTCGTTCCACGGCCCGATGAACGTCAGCAGCAGCACGGTCACCAGCGCAGGACGAACGAGCGGGAGCGCAACCCTGCGGAGGATCATGAACTCGCCTGCGCCGTCGATGCGGGCGGCGTCGAACAGCTCCTTCGGTATCTGCAGGAAGTACTGCCGGAAGATCAGCACAGCCGTCGAGTTGATCGCGAACGGGAGGATCATGCCGAGATAATTGTCGGCCAGACCGTAGTTGCGCGCGATCAGCACGTAGAGCGGCACCATCAGGAGCTGGAACGGCACCACCTGCACGAGCAGGGCGAGCGCGAACGTCACGCCGCGGCCGCGCCATTGCAGGATGGACAGCGCGTACCCGGCGAGCAGCCCGAACACCACGGTGCACAGCAGCACGCCGCCGGTGAAGATCGCCGAGCTGGCGAGCCCGCTCCACAGGTTGATCCTGTCGTTGATGTTGACGTAGTTGTCGAGCGTCAGGTTGCCTGGTGACGGGAACGCGCCGGCGACGGTGGTGTCCGGCGTCGCCTGCAACGAGCCGACGAACATGTAGTAGAACGGGAACAGGAAGGCGATCGCCCCGATGGTGAGCACGACGCCCTGCAGGATCGCCTGCCCGCGGCTGAGTTGCCTGGGCGACGACATGTCCACGTTGCGGCGCTTGCGCTGCCTCCCGCGATCCCTGCCGGTCGGCGCCGCGCCGGTGTCGCCGGACGCTGGTGCTGCTGTCGTTGTCATGAGTCTCGGTCTCCCGCGAATCGGTTCTGCAAGAAGGCGATGATGAGCACGACGACGACGAGCACGATGCCGATCGCTGCCGCGTACCCCGGGTGGCCCTGCTGGATGCCCTGCTGATAGATCAGCAGCACAGGGGAGGTGGATGCGCCGTTCGGCCCTCCGCCCCCCGTCAGCAGGTACGGCTCTGTGAACAGGTTGGCCCCGACGATGGTGGACAGCAGCAGCACGAGCACGGTCGCAGGGCGCACGC
Source organism: Leifsonia sp. Root227 (assembly GCF_001428745.1). Classification (GTDB taxonomy): domain Bacteria; phylum Actinomycetota; class Actinomycetes; order Actinomycetales; family Microbacteriaceae; genus Leifsonia. The sequence goes on from NZ_LMIO01000002.1 coordinate 423,150, forward strand.
CTGGCACCGTCACGGAGAAGAACTGCCGCACGCGGCCTGCGCCGTCGGTGGATGCGGACTCGTACAGCTCCGTCGGAACGTTCTGCAGCGCTGCCAGGTAGAGCAGGATGTAGAAGCCGAGCTGCTTCCAGGTGACGTAGACGGCGATCATCGGCATCGCCAGCGTCGGGTTGACGAACCAGCTCGGGTTCGGCGCGAGCGGGCCGAGGATCTGGTTGACGAGGCCGTCCTGGTTGAACAGGAACAGCCAGACGCCGATGATCGCGACGCTCGCCGTGACGTACGGCACGTAGTAGCTGACCCGCAGGAAGGTTCGGAACCGCTTGATGCTGTTGAGACCGCTCGCCAGCACGAGGCTGAGCACGACGGTCAACGGCACGTTGATGATCAGGAAGATGCCGACGTTCGCGAAGGACTGCAGCACGGCAGGGTCTGTGAAGGCCGTCACGTAGTTGTCGAGTCCGACGAACGGCCGGTCGACGTTCGCGCCGGGAGCCGCGAAGAAGTAGTCGAAGAACGACATGTAGATCGCGAACAGCAGCGGGTACGCGAAGATCACGATGACGAACACCAGGTACGGCGCGCTGAACAGCCAGCCGAGCGGGTTGCGCCCGAAGATGCGCTGCCGCAGCGGCTTCACGGCCTGATTGGGGCCGCGGCCGCCGTTGGGCTTCCGCCCGGAGGCGGGGGCAGTGCTGCCCCCGGCCGCCGGGGTGGTGCGGATGCTGGACATCAGCTGCCTACTTCTGGGTCTGCAGCTTGTTGATCTTGTCCGCTGCCGCCTTGAACGCGTCGTCGACGCTGCCGGAGCCGGAGATCACGGACTTGGTGTACGCATCCCGGAGCGCCTGCAGCTGGGCGACCGTGTTCGGGCCGGACGGGTCGTCGACTGTGCGGGCGGACTGGGCGCCGAACTCCTTGTACGCCGGGTGGGCGGCGAAGTAGTCGGCGTATACGGTGGCGAGGTTGTCACGGATCGGCATCTGTCCTGTGACGTTCAGGAGCTTGTTGTCCTGGTCCTTGCTGGTGGCGAACTTGAGGACGTCCCACGCCGTGCCCTGGTTCTTGCACGAGGTGTACATTCCGACGTTCTTGGCGTCGGGGAAGGTGTATGTCTTGTCCGCCGCGATGCCGTCCTTGGTCGGCACGGGAACGGATCCCCACTTCACCTTGTCTCCGTAGTACGCGATGGCCCACGGGCCGACGATGGCCATGGCCGCCTTGCCGTCGGCGAACGCGTCGCCCTGGAACTGCTCCTTGCCGGCCAGGCCGGCGGAGTAGATGCTCTTCCAGAAGTTCGCGACCTCGATGCCGTCAGGGCTGTCGATCGTGGCCTTGCCGTTCTCGATCAGGCCCTTGCCGCCCGTCTGCGCTGCCAGCAGCGGCAGGTAGTCGAAGTTCGGCTGGAAGAACTCGCTGGTCGGCGCCGGGTAGATGGCGTACTGCGCCGCTCCGCTGGAGGTGACCTGCTTGGCCGCCGCCAGGAACGAGGCGTATGTCGACAGGTCGGGGTTGTTCGGGTCGAGGCCGGCCTTGGCGAAGATGTCCTTGTTGTAGAAGATCATCACCGGGTTCTGCTTCCACGGCATCTGGTAGAAGTCGCCGTTCGCCGACTTGTACTGGTCGGCCGCGCTGCCGCTTCTGGCCTGGATGTACGAGTTGCCGTCGGAGAACTTCGACAGATCGACGAGGCCGCCCTGCTTCTCGAACTGACCGGTGACCGCCGGGAGGTTGTTGAACACGAGGCACGGGGTCGTTCCCGCCGTGATGGCCGCGCCGAGCACTTCTTCGGTGCTCTTGCCTGCCGGCACCTCCTGCGCCTTGATGGTCTCCTTCGGGTGAGCGGAGTTCCAGGAGGCGACCATCGCCTTGCCCCACTGCACCTCCTGCGCATTGTTCGAGTACCAGATGGTGATGGGGCCCTTGGCCTTCATCGCGTCGGACGAGCCGCCTCCGCTCGAGCCGCACGCCGCGAGGGCGCCCGCGATGGCACCCGCCGTGACGATACTGAGGATGATCCTGCGTCTGTGCATGATGATGATTCCTTACTGTGGGTCACTGACCGGCGGCGGGCGCCGCGGTCGATGCGCGCACGACGAGTCGTGCAGGGGGCAGGGCGACGTCGGCCGGTTCGTCGTTCTCCACCAGCCGCAGCAGTGCGGTGGCGGCGGCGATGCCCCATCCGGTCGGGTCGTTGTCGAGAGTGGTCAGGGACGGATACACGTACGTCCCGATCTGCGAGCCGTCGAGGCCGGTGATCGAGAGGTCCTGGGGGAGGCGCAGCCCGCGTTCGTGCGCGACGCCCATGCCCGCGATGGCCATGGGGTCGTTGCCGTAGATGATCGCCGTCGGGCGGTCGGCGCCGTCGAGCAGGGCCTTCGTGGCCTCGGCGCCCTGCTCCGGGGAGAAGTCCGTCGGCACGACGACGGGGTCGAGACCGGCGGCGATCATCGCGTGCTCGTAGCGCTCGCGGCGTTTGCGGCCGTGCAGCATGCGCTCGTCGCCGGAGACGTGCACGATCTTCGTGTGCCCGAGGCCGACCAAGTGCGCGACGAGCTCGTCGATGCCCGTGTCGTAGTCGCGGCTGATGACGGGGAACGGCGTGCGGTTGGTCGGCTCTCCCAACGAGACCGCCTGCATCCCGAGCCCGTCGATGAGCGGGATGCGGGCGTCGTCGGCGAGCAGGTCGGTGAGCAGGAAGCCGTCGACGCGCTTGTCTGCGGCGAGGCGGGTGTACGCCCTGCGTTCGGCTTCCTCGTCGGGGACGACCGTGAGGACGAGCACGAGTCCACGCTCGGAGAGCACCGTCTCGACGCCGGCGATGAACGCCGCGAAGAACGGGTCGACCTCGATGGTGTGCGGGTCGCGCCGCACGATCAGCCCGAGCGCGTACGCTCGCTTCGTGCTGAGCCCGCGGGCGCTCGGATTGGGACTCCAGCCGAGCTCGCGTGCCGCCTCCAGGATGCGGTCCCTCGTCTCCGGCGCCACCCCGCGGCGGTCGTTGAGGGCGAGGGAGACGAGCCCCTTGCTGACCCCGGCCGCGCGGGCGACGTCGTTGATCGTGACGGTGCCGGAGCTCATCGCGGCACCACCGTGGTGAATCCGCCGGCCTCGACGGCGACGATGGCGTGGCCGCCGAGCCTGGCGGGGGAGCCGACCTGGTGACCGGTCTTGTCGAACCTGGTCACGGTGACGGGGCCTGTACTGTCGAGCTTCTTCAGCGTCGGCAGCTTCGTGCCGTTCACGTACACGTCCAGGCCGGTGGATGCTCCGGCCAGCCCGAGGTGCGACACCACCGGCTGCACGAGCACGGCGTCGAGACTCACCTGTCCGCCGACCCGCGCCGTGATCTTCGTCACGGACGGGAGCACAGGGATGGGCAGCGTCTGCGGCTTGAGGTACACCGTCGTCGGCGCGATGCCTTGCGCTCCCACGGCGGCGTTCGCGCTCGTGCCGATCGGCAGGGTGAGCTTTCCGGCCGTCGCCGTCCAGCGCGTCGTGCCAGAGCCTCCGGAGCCGAGGTCGGCGATGGGCAGGATGCGCGCTGTGGCGTGTCCGGCGGGAAGGGAGATGGTGATCGTGTCACCGGTCTTCGCTGCCACGTACTTTCCGCCGGACCAGTTGGCCGACCCCGTCCACGCCGAGGGAGGCGTGACGACGCTGGCCGAGCCGGTCAGCGTGCCGTTCTCCGCTTCGATGACCGTGATGCCGTCCGTAGCGGTGGTGCGGGTGAGGGCGGTGGCCTGCGCTGCGACGGCGGGATGCGCATCCAGTGCCAGCATCGACAGCTCGGTGTGGATGACGGACTCGGCGCCGCAGTTGCGGTTCACCGTCGTGTCCGCCCCGATCCCGTCGACGCAGACGCCGGTGGCCGGATCGTAGACGGGGACTCCCGCCGGGTTGGCGCCGAAGTACCAGGCGGCCTGCGCAGCGGCGAGCTGGGTGAGCCCGGAGGCGCCGGTGGCGTCGGCGACGGCGAGCAGTCCTTCGAGGCGCGAGTCGACCCCGTATGCGATCTGAGTGGTGTCCGCCGGGGTCGGGGTCCAGCCGTTGTCCGGACCGCCGGAGGCGAGGAGCTGGGCGGTGAACTGCGCGGCGTCCGTCGCAGCGGTCGTCTGCAGGTCACTGCGGCCGAGCACCGTCGCTGCGCGGGAGAGCGCTGCGGGCTCCATGCCGCCCCAGGCGTGCCAGAAGGTGGGGGAGTTGGCCTCCGGCAGGATGGCACCGAACGGCCACTGACCGATGCCGCCGCTCGCGAGCTTCGCGATCCCCTCCGAGTAGCGGGAGAGGGCGGTGGTCGCCTCGGCGTCGCCGGGCGCGGCCTTCACGTACGCGCTCAGGCCGAGCACGGCCTCGGAGGTCGCGCTCGCGCTGCCGACGATCAGCCAGGCGGGCACGGTGACGCCGTTGGCCTGCGCGGTGCTGCCGTACTTCGCCAGCGACTGACGCTGCAGCGCTGCGATGGAGAGGTCCATCCGGTCTTTCAGGAAGGACGCGAACGCCGGGTCGGCTGTGCGGAAGCCCGCGTAGCCCTCGCCGAGCGCCCAGACCGTGCGGGCGAGCCAGAAGGACTCGGCCGAATCGCTCGGGTCGGGGAGCTCGACCGGGATCGCGGACGGGTTCAGCGTTCCGTCCGACTGCTGCCACAGCACGACGCCGCCCGCGTTCGGGCCTGTCGTGGTCTGCAGGTAGGTGAGGGAGCGCAGCAGCTGGTACGCCGACTGCTTGCTGCTCGCCGTGCCGTTCTGCGCCCAGTCGCGCAGGTAGACGACGGCGGCGCGGGAGATGTCGTCCGCGTCGAACGCGCCCTGCGCATACCAGCCCTTGGCCGCATCCGTGATGGGTCCGCCGCCGACGCGCGTGAAGCTGCCGTCCGCGTTGCGGTCGGCGTAGACCCACGGTGCGCGAGCCGTCGGCTCCTCCGCCTGTCGATAGGTGGTGTGGCCCGCGACGCCGGCCAGTAGAGGCACATCGGCCTGCAGCCAGTCGAGATGCGCGAGATTGGTCAGTTTGGCCGGCGCCGCTGCTGTCGCGGCCGTGGATGCGGCGGGTGCGATGGTGGCGGCCTGTGCCGGAATCGCGCCCATCGTCGCCGCCACCGCCGTGCCGAGAATGAGAGCGACGGCCGCTGCCGAACGTCGCTTCGCGCTGTGATTTCCGAGGTGTCGCATCGTTGCGTCCTTTGTCTCTAAACCGGTTTAGATGACGGTAGGCGCGTTTTCAGGGCTTGTCAACGGGGAGGGGCGAGACCAGACTGGCGAGACCGGACAGTGCGCGACCGAGGGAGTCGGAAATGGAATACAAAGACATTCCCACGAAGGCCGACATCGAGAGGATCGCAGCCCTGCGGCAGCCGGGATGCGTGACCATCTACCTGCCGACCGGAACCGTCCCAGCCGACGCGGACCGCGCCAGGATCGAGCTCAAGAACCATCTGGCGCAGGCGGTCAGAAAACTCGAGGAGGACGGCATCCCGAAACCGCGGATCGCCGCGATCCAGCGTGAGGGAGAGGCCATCCTCGAAGACAGGGACTTCTGGCGGTACCAGTCACGGTCGCTCGCCGTGTTCCTCGACGGCGACCTCAGCGAGACGTTCCGCCTTCCCAACCGGCTCGGCTCGTCCTGCGACATCTCCGACCGCTTCTACGTCAAGCCTCTGCTGCGCACGGTGACCTTCCCGCAGACGGCGCTGATCCTCGCCCTCGCTCAGAACTCGGTGCGACTCATCCAGGTCTCGCCCCAGGCGCCGGCGGCGACCATCGACGTTCCCGGCCTGCCGAAGGACGTCGCCTCTGCCGCGGGGCTCGCCTCGATCAGCGGCAGGGCGCCGGACGGACGCATCCAGGGCTCAGAGGGGCAGAAGGTCAGGATGCTCGAATACGTCCAGGCGATCGAGCGGGCGCTGCACCCGATCCTGGCGAACTCGACCGACCCGCTCATCCTCGCGGCGGCCGAGCCCCTGGTAGGCATCTTCCGCAACGCCAACACGTATCCGAAGCTCGTCTCGGAGACCATCACAGGCAACCCGGAGGAGAAGACGGACGAAGACCTCGCAGCAGAGGCGCGCTTGGTGCTCGACCAGGTGTATGCGGCCAAGGCGGAACGACTGAAGTCCGACATGGAGGCGCGCATGGCGGCGGGTACGGCCACCACCGACCTGAGCGACATCGCGAGGGCGGCCACGTACGGTGCGGTGGAATCGCTCATCGTCGACATCGACAGGCGGGTGCCAGGCACCCTCGACGAGGGGAGCGGCGCGATCACATACGCGGACGACGACGAGCCGGGGAACTACGGCGTGGTGGACGAGATCCTGCGGCGTGCGCTGGCGTCCAAGGCGACCGTCTACGCTCTGCGCGCGGAGGAGATTCCCGGGGGAGCAGCCGCGGCGGCCGCCGTGCGCTTCCCCGTCTGATCGGCGGCGGGTCGGCGGCGGGTCGGCGGCTACCGGTCGCCCTTCCACAGCGCGTTGACGAGCGTGTCCTGCACGAACGCCAGCCAGTCGTAGATCGCGCGCAGCAGCGCGGTCTCATCATCGTGGACGTCGCCGTCGTCTCCGTCCTCGACGATGCCGAGCCGGGAGGCCAGCACCAGGCGGATGTCGCCGATGGCACGCATCCACGCCGTTGCGTCGTGGGCGTCCAGCCGCACCTCGACGCGGCCGCGCGAGCCGGCCGGCCGGCCTGCCGCGCTCAGCGACTCCACCACCGTGACGGCGTTGAGTGCCTTCCGCTCTGCGAGCCCGTCCGCCGTGAACCGGCGGAACTCGGCCGACGCCTCTGCGTCCTCCGGGTATGCATCAGGGAGCAGCCGCAGCAGGGCTGGATCGCTCGCCGGATCGACGCCCGACCGCACGGACTCGACCAGCTCGGCGGCCTCTCCGGCCAGCCGCGCGATCACCTCGGCCTCCTCACGCTCGAAGACGGCGACGATCGCGCCGTCCCTCGCGCGCCGGAACGGCCTCACGCGTCCGCCTTGGTGAGCGTCGCCCACAGTCCGAAGTCGTGCATGGCCTCCACGTGCCGCTCCATCTCCTCACGCGTGCCCGTCGCCACGACAGCGCGACCCGCGTAGTGCACGAGCAGCATCAGTCGCTCCGCCTCCGCGCGAGGGAAGCCGAAATAGCTCTGGAAGACGTAGCTGACGTACGACATCAGGTTGACAGGATCGTTCCAGACGATGGTCACCCACGGCGAGCCGAGCTCGAGGCGTTCGCCGAGCTCCGTCTCCTCGACGGTCGATGCGTCCGTCATACCGCATCCCGTCTGGACGCATCCGTTTGAAGGGGGAACACGTTCACCGAGTCTACCGTCGCTGGTGCACGACGCTCCTGGTCGGTGCGTGCCCGACCCCCAGCGCATCCGAGATCGCGTCCGCAGCGCGCACCAGGGTCAGATGTGTGAGCGCCTGCGGCGTGTTGCCCACCTGCGACCTGCCGGAGACGTCGTATTCCTCCGACAGCATCCCGACGTCGTTGGCGAGCGCGACCAGCCTGTCCATCAGTGCGGTGGCGTCGTCGATCCGGCCGGAGCGCGCGTACTGCTCGACCAGCCAGAACGAGCACGCCAGGAAGGGATGCTCGCCTGGCGGCAGGCCGTCCACGCCGTTCTCGGTGTGGTAGCGCAGCAGCAGACCGTCGCGCATCAGATCGGTCTCCAGCGCGCGAACCGTGCCGAGCATCCTGGGGTCGTTCCAGTCGCAGTAGCCGACCTGGGCGAGCTGCAGCAGCGAAGCGTCGACGTCGGTCGAGCCGAAGGTCTGCACGTATGTGCCGCGCTCAGGATCGAACCCGTGCGCTTCGATGTCCGCCCGCACCTCGTCCCTGCGTGCACGCCACCGGTCGACGGGGCCGTCCAGCGCGTGGTCCTCGACGGCACGGATGGCGCAGTCGAACGCTGCCCAGACCAGTGCCCGTGAGTGCGTGAAGTACCGCGGGACGCCGCGGATCTCCCAGATGCCGTGGTCCGGTTCGTGCCAGTGCTCCTCCAGATAGCCCATCAGCGCCCGCTGCAGCGCCCAGGACAGACGGGTCTCCGCGACCCCGTTGCGGCGGCCGTGGTCGAGCGCGAGCATCACCTCGCCGATCACGTCGGCCTGGAACTGGGTGGATGCGTCGTTGCCGATCCGCACGGGAGACGCGCCCTGGTAGCCGGGCAGGGTGGTGATCTCGCGTTCTGTGAGATCCCGCTCCCCGGAGAGCCCGTACATGATCTGCACGTCGCTCGGGTCGCCGGCGACGGCGCGCAGCAGCCAGTCGCGCCAGTGGTCGACGTAGTCGTCGTAGCCGTGGGCGAGCAGCACGGAGATGGTGAGCGACGCATCCCGCAGCCAGACGTAGCGGTAGTCCCAGTTGCGTTCGCCGCCGAAGCTCTCCGGCAGCGAGGTGGTGGCCGCGGCGACGATGCCGCCGGTCTGCAGGTGGGTGAGCGCACGCAGGAGCAGCAGGGAGCGCACCACCTCCGACCGGTATGGGCCGTCGTGCTCGCAGCCCTCCGCCCACCTGGTCCACCAGTCGCGCGTGCGGGCGAGGGCCTTCTCCACGTTCGGCGCGGACGGGGTGTGCCGGTGGGAGCGGAACCAGGTGAGGCTGAGGTCGATGGTCTCGCCTGCGGTGATGCTGAACTCGCCGGAGTGCGAGTGGTCCGTCGCGCGCAGCGCAGAGCCGCGCACGACGATGGCGTCAGGGCCGGCGACCGCGATGAGGGCTGGAGGGTGCTCCGTCTCGTCTTTGCGCACCCAGGGCATCGCGGAGGCGTAGCCGAACCGGATGCGCAGGTCCTGCCGCATCCTGACGGTGCCGCGGATGCCGCGCACGCGCCGCACGAGGTCGGCGCGTCCGTCGCCCATCGGCATCGCGTCTGTGACCTCGACCTCGCCGTCGTCGGTGGTCCAGGTGGTGACGAGGATCATCGTGTCGCCCTCGTAACGGCGCTCCGAGTGCGCAGCGGGGTCGGAGGGTGCGAGCAGCCAGCGACCATGGTCCTCTGTGCCGAGGAGGGCGCCGAACATGGACTGCGCGTCGTAGCGGGGGAGGCAGAGCCAGTCGATGCTGCCGTCCCGTCCGACGAGTGCCCCGGTGAAGCAGTCACTGATCAGGGCGTAATCCTCGATGGGGAGCGACATGTGTTCCAGTATGGCCGTACTGTGATGGACATGACGCAGCAGGTGACCACTCTCGTGATTCTCGGAGCGAGCGGCGATCTTTCGTCCAGACTCCTCCTCCCCGCTCTCGGCCAGTTGCTGACGGATCACCCGGAACGGTCGGTGAAGCTGGTGGGCTCCGGCGTCGAGGACTGGACAAACGCGCACTGGCGCTCCGTCGTCCGCGCCGCGTTCAAGACCATGAAGTGCTCGGGCCCTGCCGTGGATGCGCTGCTCGCAGGCACGACGTACGTCCCGGCCGATGTCACAGACCCGAAAGACCTGCAGCGCATCCTCGATGCGGCGGACGGCGTGCCCGCGCTCTACTTCGCGCTGCCGCCAGCCATCGCTGCCCAGGCCTGCACGGCCCTGGAGAAGCTGACGCTCCCCGCCGGTACGACGCTCGCTCTGGAGAAGCCGTTCGGCACCGACCGCCGCAGCGCAATCGCGCTCAACACGCAGCTCGCGAAGCTCGTCCCAGAGGACCAGATCCATCGGGTCGACCACTTCCTCGGCCGGTCGACCGTGTTCAACCTGGTGGGGCTGCGCTTCGCCAACCGCATCTTCGAGCCGCTGTGGAGCAGCCAGCACATCGAGAGGGTCGACGTGATCTACGACGAGACCCTCGGGCTGGAGGGCAGGGCGCGCTACTACGACAAGGCGGGCGCGATGATCGACATGATCCAAAGCCACCTGCTGCAGGTCCTCGCCGTGCTCGCGATGGAGCCGCCGTCGACGATGGGCGCGCAGGACATCCGGGATGCGAAGGGCGCCGTGCTGCGCGCGACGCGCGTGTGGAACGACAGCCCCCTGGAGTCGAGCAGGCGCGCCAGGTACACGGCTGGCACCGTCGAAGGCGAGAAGGTGCCGTCGTACGCCAAGGAGCCGGGCGTCGACCCCGCCCGCGAGACGGAGACGCTCGCCGAGGTCGCCTTCCAGATCGACACCTGGCGCTGGGCGGGAGTGCCGTTCACGCTGCGCTCCGGCAAAGCGCTGGGGGAGCGCAGGCGCGAGATCGTCGTCACGTTCAAACCGGCCCCGCACATCCCGACCGGGTTGAAGGGCGTCAAGGAGCCGACCAAGCTGCGCATCATGCTCGCGCCGGACGAGATGTCGCTCGACCTCAACATCAACGGCCCTGGCGACCCGACCGAGATCGAGCGCGCCTCCCTCTCCGTCGAGTTCGGCCCCGGCCAGCTTCTGGCATACGGCGAGGTCCTGGAGGGAATCCTCGACGGCGACCCGTCGCTCTCCGTCCGCGGGGACACCGCCGTCGAGTGCTGGCGCATCGTCGGGCCGGTGATCGCCGAGTGGAAGAAGGACGAGGTCCCGCTCACCACCTACCGGGCCGGCTCGCGCGGCCCCTCCGCCTGGCACCCCCTCGGCTGACCGAGCACGGGCGACGACGCGATCGAGCCCAGGACCCCTCACCGTTCGACACAGCGTGTCGGGGGAGAGAGCCTGGGCTCGATGGATGCGTGCGGGGCTTACGCGGCGGAGCGCTCTGCCAGCGTGGGGATCTCGCCAGTGACCGGCTTGCGCAGGTCGGTCCAGACGGTGATCGGGGCGGGCTCCCAGCCGAATGCTGCCGGCTCGTCGTTGGCGGGGGATGCGGCTTCTGCCGGTGCTGTAGCGTCTGCGTCCGGTGCAGCGGCTTCGGAGGCGGCAGCGTCGGCGGAATCGGCGGTGGTGTCCGCCTCGGACGCGAGATGCTGCGGCTCCACGGTCGCGATGATCTCGCCCGCTGCGACGCGCTGGCGTGCGTCCACCAGGGCGGTCGTGATGCTGAGGCTGACCGATTGCGCGAGCACGGAGTGGAAGATCGTGTCTGTGTCGTCTGCGGCGCGGCGGGACACGGTCCATTCACCGTGCTCGCCGATCAGCTCGGCCACCTTGGTGTGCACGAGTTCGAGGATCTGCGCGTCCGTCAACTGCGGGACCGGAGGAACCGGTGCCAGGGCCGCCGGAACCGCGGCGGCGTGCCGCCTACGACCAAACATGGTCCAACCCCTTCCAGGCTGTTCTTGCACTTGAATACAAGTGTCCTGGAAGAAATCTCAGATTCGGCGCGGACACGCCGTGCGATCAGCGGGATTTCTCGCTGATCTCGGCTTCTTTCGACTCTTCGAGCACCGTGCCGACCGCGATCACGAGTGAGAGGGCCGCGCTGATCCACAGCAGGGGCACCCGCCAGTCCCTCGCCCCCGAGCGGGTGGTCTGGATGGTCGTCCAGAGTCCGAAGGCCGCACTGATGATCGCTCCATTGAAGATGAACTTGCGCATCCGCATCCTTTCGCTTCCGGTCAACGCTACCGGGTGCTGTCCGTAGCGTACGCTCGCAGAGGCGCGCCGAGAAGGCGGCGGCGCCGGATGGCGGCCGATGGCTCGAAGGAGGATGGATGCGCACCGCGATCGTCGGCGCTGTGCTCCTCGTGCTCGGAGTCGTCGCGGTCGCGACCGGAATCCTGCCCGTGCCGGAGGTGGCGCAGCTCTGGGACAGAGTGTGGCCCATCCTGCTGTTCGTGGTCGCGGTCACCGTGGTCACCGAACTGGCCGCGGAGGCCGGCCTCTTCACCGCGGTCGCGCAGCAGACCGCGCGCTGGGGTCGCGGGCGAGCCTGGGTGCTCTGGCTGCTGGTCGCCGCCGTCGCAGCCCTCAGCACGATCTTCCTCTCGCTCGACACGACCGCCGTGCTGCTCACCCCCGTGGTGATCGTGCTCGCCAGGCACGCTGGACTCGACCCGCTGCCGTTCGCGCTGACCACCGTGTGGCTGGCGAACACCGGATCCCTGCTGCTCCCGGTCTCGAACCTGACCAACCTGCTCGCGCAGCACGCGATGGGCGATCCGAGCCCGCTGCAGTTCGCCGCGCTCACGGTCGTTCCGGCCCTCGTGGCCATCGTCGTGCCGGTGGTCGCGATCTTCCTGATCTACCGCCGTCGCCTGCTCGCCAGGTACGAGACGGGGGAGGAGGACGGCATCGAGGACCCTGTGCTGTTCTGGTGGAGCGCCGCCGTGGTGGTCGCCCTCATCCCGCTGCTGGTGTCCGGCATCCCGGTGTGGCTGCCCGCGTCAGCAGCTGCCGTGCTGCTCGGCGCCGTGTTCCTGGTGCGCCGCCGCGCTGTGCTGCGGTTCGGGCTGGTGCCGTGGCAGCTCGTGGTGCTGGCGTCCGGCCTGTTCCTGTTCATCGAGGCGCTGCACGCGGTGGGGCTCGGCCATCTGCTCTCTGTCGTCTCGGGCACAGGGGAGTCGCCGCTCGCGCTGCTGCGCCTGTCGCTGACCGGGATGGTGGGGGCGAACGCGATCGACAACCTGCCCGCCTACCTCGCTCTCGAGCCGTCAGCCGATACTCCTGTGCGGTTGGTCGCGCTGCTGATCGGCGTGAACGCCGGGCCGCTCATCACGCCGTGGGCCTCGCTCGCGACCCTGCTCTGGCACCAGCGCCTCACGTCGTTCGACGTGCAGATCCGCTGGAGCCGCTACATGCTCCTCGGCCTGATCGTCGCCCCCGTCACCGTCGTCCTGGCCACCCTCGCCCTCGCCGCCACCCTCTGAAGGGACTACTCGGCGGGGAGGAGCTGGGCGACGCGGACGATGCGTTTGCGGGCGACGGCGATGAGGGAGAGCGCGAAGCCGAGGGCCGCCCAGAGCAGCAGACCGCCGAGGCCACGCCAGACCCCGTCCGTCGACTCCACCACACCGCGGAACGCCGTGATCGCCGCCGAGGTCGGGAACCACTGCATCGCGCTGGTGAAGAACCCTGGCACGGTCGACACGATCCCCGCCGCGAGCGTCACCACGACGACGAGCATCGACACGAACCGGCCGATGCCGCCGAGCAGCGCCACGAGCCCGTGGTTCACCGCAGCGAAGGCCACCCCGACGGCCATCGCGACGCCGGCGAACCCGAACCAGTGACCGACATCGAGCGACAGCGCGAACTGCATGATGCCCGCCACGAAAACGCCCTGCACGGCGCCGATCGCGGCAGCGGGAAGGAAGCCGTCGAGGGCGATCCTGCCGGATGCCCTGGTGGTGAGGATCGCCCTGCGGGACACCGCCTGCAGCACCAGGAAGGTCGCGAGCGCACCGAGCCACAGCGCGACAGCGCCGAACAGCGGGATGCTCGACTGGCCGAACCCGCTTGTGTCCGTGGACTTCTGCGTCACCGGCTGCGACGCGACGGTGGCGAGGTTGGAGCGCTCGTCGCTGGAGTAGCTCGGCAGCTTGGCCGTCGCCTCGGTGAGCCCTGAAGCGAGGGACGCGGTGCCTGCGCTCGTCTGGTCCGCCCCTGTCGCCAGCCCGGTCACGCCGGTGGCGAGCTGCTGCGCTCCGCCGGCGAGCTGCGATGCGCCCGACGCCGACTGCGCTGCTCCGGAGGCGAGCTGATTCGCGCCGGACGCGCTCTGTCCGATCCCTGCTGTGAGCGCCGGCATCCCCGCCGCGAGCTGCTGCGTCCCGGTGGCGACGGAACCGGCCGCATCCACCAGGCTCGGGTTGCCGCCCTGACCGGTGGTCATCCCTGCGATGGTCTGCTGGAGCCCGGCGCAGATCGGGTCTGCCGCGCCGTGCACGGCCGTGCACCCTGCCGCGAGCTTCTGCAGCCCGGCGACGGTCGCGTTCACGCCGCCGGCCACGCCGGAGGTGCCGGCGGCCAGCTGCTGGGTCTGGGCGGGAAGGGCGGCCGTCTGCTGCTGCAGTGTCGTCAGACCTCCCGCGAGCGACGAGACGCCGTCCGAGAGCTGGCCGACGCCGCTCGACAGCGAGGATGCGCCCGATGCCAGCTGCGTGGATGCGTCGCCGAGCTGGTGCGCACCCGCCGCGAGCTGCGACACCCCTCCCGATAGCTCCGTCGCTCCGCTGGCCGCCTTCGCGATCTGGTCGTGCAGCGTGTTGAAGCCGACGTAGACGTTCTCCAGGTAGGTGGAGGTGAGCTGCTTGTTCAGCACGGAGGTCGCCGTCGTGGTGACCGCCTGACTGATCGCAGGGTCGACCAGCTTGGACTTCTCGCTGGTCTGCACGTCGATGGTCGCCTGCTCGGCGTCGGCGGCGGAACCCGACGGGGAGGTGGCGGCCTTCGAGAAGTCTTTGGGGATGGTGACGACCGAGACGTACGTTCCGTCGGCGAGCCCGGCGTCCGCATCCTTCTGGTCGGTGAGCACCCAGCTGTAGTTGTCGCTCTTGCCGTTGAGCAGGCCGGCGGAGAGCTGGCGGCCGAGCGGCACGGTCTGGCCGTTGATCTGCACGGGCTGGTCGAGGTTGACGACGGCGGCCTTCACGTCGCTGAGCCGGTCTGTCGGGTTCCACAGCGCCCAGACGAGCAGGCCGCCGATGACGAGCGGGACCAGCAGCAGTCCGGCGATGGTGAGCCAGGTGACGCGCCGATCGGTGCGCATCCGTTCGAGGGAGAACAGGGAGCGCGGGCGGCGGAGCTGGGAGGTCGGGGTGGTCATCGGACGATCGCCTTCTCAGTGGTGCTGTCTGTCGTGCTGTCTGTGATGCTTGCCGCGGTGTGCGCAGGCGCCGTGTGCTGGCGGACGGTGTGCTCGCCATCGTGGTCGAGCTGGTCCGTCACGACGATCGAGGTGGGGTCGACGCTGTCCGGCAGCACGTCGTCGAGACCGGCGGGGTCGACCACGCTCACGACGAGCGCGAACGGGCGCTCCTCGATCCGCGCGCGGTTCACGGCGTCGGAGAGCTCGTACCGGATGCGCCTGCGCTCCACCGGATCCGTGATCGCGTCGACGGAGTCGATCGCCAGCACCTGCGGGTGGCCGGCCAAGGCTCTCCTCACATCGTCGACGGGGGTCTCCGTCGCGCCGAGTCGGACGACGGCGGTGCGGGAGCGCACCCCGGCCGCCCTGGTCGGCAGGGCGAGGCCTGCGACCTTGATCGTGCCGGCGTCCGGCTTCGTGCGCCCGGTGATCGCCATGAGCAGCGCGAGGGACGCCGTGCGGTCGTCGCCGTGCACGACGAGCACGTCGCCGTCCGAGATCCGGAACGAGACGTCGGAGAACAGGCGACGCCTCTTCGCACTGATCGCCAGGCCGTCAGCAGCGGCGATGTAGCGCCCGCCCGGCTCCGGCCAGTCGGCCAGGTCGAGCTCCTTCTGCAGGCCGTCGCCCTCCACGTCGAAAGACGGCAGGATGCGGTCGAGCCAGCGCGGCATCCACCAGGCTTTGTCGCCGAGCAGCTTGAGAACGGCGGGCACCAGGGTCATCCGCACGATGAACGCATCGACGAAGACGCCGACGGCAAGCCCCAGGGCGATCGGTTTGATAGAGGTGTCGCCCTCCGGCACGAACGCTGCGAAGACCGAGATCATGATGATCGCGGCGGCCGTCACGACCTTCGCGGAGCCGACGAACCCGCTCTCGACGGCGCGCCTGGCGTTCCCGCCGTGCACGTAGTCCTCGCGGATGCGGCTGACCAGGAACACTTCATAGTCCATCGCCAGCCCGAACAGCACGCCCATCAGGATGATCGGCATGAAGCTGATCACCGGGCCGGTCTTGGCGACGTTGAGCGCATCCGACAGCCAGCCCCACTCGAAGACGACCGTCACCGCTCCGAAGGCGGCACCGACCGACAGCAGGTAGCCGAGCGCTGCCTTGATCGGAACAGCGATCGAACGGAACACCATCGTCAGCAGCACGAGCGACAGTCCCACGACGAGGATGCCGAACGGCAGCAGGGCGCCGCCCAGCCGGTCGGAGACATCGATCTGCGCCGCGGTGTTGCCGGTGACCTTGAGGTCGACGCCGTACTCGTCGAGGAAGTGCTGGTGCTTGGCGCGGATGTCGGAGACGAGCTGCGCCGTCTTCTCCGAGTCAGGGCCGGTGGTCGGGATGACCTGCACGATGCCGGTGTCCGCCGTCTGGTTGGGCGTGGCGAGGGGCACGGCCGCCACACCGGGCATGTCGGCGAGCTCGTCGCCGATCTTCGTCATGAGGCCGACAGGGTCCGTGCTGGAGATAATCGAGCCTGTGACGATCAGCGGACCGTTGTATCCGGGGCCGAAGTGCTCGGAGATGAGGTCGTACGCGATGCGGGCAGGGTCGTCCTCGGCGTGCGAGCCGGCGTCCGGCAGGGCGAGCCTGAGTTGCGCGGCAGGGATGGCGGCGATGCCGAGCACGGCGACGACGGCCACGATCGTGACGATCGGGAACCTGGTCACGGTGCGCACCCAGCCGCGGAAGAACCCAGGAGGAACGTCGGCCTTGGCCGCGTGCGCGAGCGTCGGCGCGGATACGCCGGCCGCGGGCTCTGCTGCGGCCACGGTCGTGTCGACGGCGGCTCCGGATGCGCCTGCCGCCTTCGCCGCGCGCCGCGCTGCCCGCTTGGCCGCTCGACGGCCCGGCGTGATCCTCGCCCCCGCGAACCCCAGCAGCGCAGGCGTCAGCGACAGCGAGATGAGCACGGCAACGGCGACCGCTGCTGCTGCGGCGACGCCCATCGTCGTCAGGAACGGGATGTTCGCCACCGACAGCCCGAGCAGCGCGATGATCACCGTGATCCCTGCGAACAGCACGGCCGACCCCGCCGTCGCCGTCGACCGCGCGGCGGACTCCTCCGGATCGACCCCGGCCTTCAACTGGCTCTGATGCCTGGAGATGATGAACAGCGAGTAGTCGATCCCGACCGCGAGCCCCAGCATCAGCGCGAGCAGCGGCGTCGTGGACGAGATGGGCCCGAACAGGGTGGCGATGAAGATGAGCGCCATCGACAACCCGACCCCGAGCAGAGCGGTCAGCAGCGGCATCCCTGCGGCCAGGAACGAGCCGAAGGTGAGCACCAGCACGACGAGCGCGATGCCGACGCCGAGCAGCTCTGTGAGGCTGAGGGTGGGCAGGCTCTGAGAGAAGAGCTGCCCGCCGACGGCGACCTGCGACCCGGCCGGAAGCTGCTTCTGGAGCGCGGTGCCCGCATCCTGCAGGTCGGTCTTGGTGTCGGAGGGGACCGTGGTGATCTGGCCCTTCAGCTGCACGGTGACGATGGCGGCGGAGCCGTCGTCGGAGATGGAGCCCTTGACCTGGTCGCTGTACGGATCGGTGACGCCGGAGACGCCATCGAGCTTCTTCAGCTGCGCGACGGTGTCCTCGACCGGCTGTTTGACCCCCGCGTCCGTGACGGAATCGCCCTTCGGTGCGACGACCACGACCTGCGCCGAGGTGCCGCTGACCTGCGGGAAGGTGCGGCTGAGCGTGTCGAGCGCCTCCTGCGACTCTGTGCCGGGGATGCTGAACGAGTTGTCCGTGCCCTGGTTGAACAGCACAGCGCCGCCGCCGAGGGCGACGAGGAGCACGATCCAGAGGGAGACGACCAGCTTGCGGGCGCGAAACGCCCAGCGGCCGATCGAATACAGAATCGAGGACACGCGTTCTCCTAGATAATCGGGTGAAGAGTGAGGCAGTGGGGTTCGATACACCGTCGTATCCGATACCCGAATGTATCGGATACACTGGTGTATCCGGAACTCAGTTCAGGAAGGTTTCAGCTTGGAAACGACAGCTCTCAGAGAGGAAGCGCCGGCCGAGTCCGCGCGCCGCCAGAAGACCAGGTCCCGCCTGCTCGACGCCGCGTTCGACATCTTCGCCGAGCACGGCGTCCACGCCGCCAGCGTCGAGATGATCACGGAGGCCGCCGGCTTCACCCGCGGCGCGTTCTACTCCAACTTCTCCACCAAGGAGGAGCTGTTCTTCGCCCTGATGGAGCGCGAGATGTCGATGCGCATCCAGCAGCTGAGGGCCGGCGTCGCGCAGTACGTGGTGCCGAACGAGGACGACACCGCGGCCCTCGGAGACGACGAGGTCGTCGAGATCATCACCAAGGTGCTCGAACTCCAGTCAGACGACCGCCGCTGGTGGCTGGTGCAGACCGAGTTCCTGCTGCTCGCGCTCCGCGATCCCGCGATCTCCGCCGACTTCCTCCACTCGCAGGATGCGTTCTTCGCCCAGCTCACAGACATCGTCGTGGAAGCGCTCGAGACCGCCCACCGCCGCTTCACCATCGCCCCGGAGGAAGCGGTCCGCGTGATCGCAGAGCTCTGCGCGAACGGCGAGGCGCGCGCGCTGCTCTCCGGAGACGAGCGCACCTTCCCTGAACGGCTCTCCGCGAGCGTGCCGGCGGTGCTGCTCGCGCTGACAGAGCGCGTCTGAGCGCCTGCCGCAGTTCGCACACCGCGTTGAGCCGCAGCACGGCGTGCATCGAGCCCGCCCCCAGAATGCGCAGGTAACGTAGACCGGATGCGACGCAGAGCCATCGTCATCCCGATCATCGCCGTGGTCGCTGTCTGCGCGCTCGCCGGGGGAGCCGCCATCGCCTGGTCGGCGAACGCCGGCGGCGACGACGGCATCCGTGCAGGGGCGCCTCTCCGCCAGGAGACGACGCCGACACCCACGCCCACCGTCGATCCGTTCCCCGACGAGCCGCTGACGCCGGACACGCGCTATGTGGCACTCGGTGACTCGTTCGCCGCCGGAATGGGCGCAGGGGACGAGACCGGCCGGTGCGTCAGCAGTCCGAAGAGCTACCCGGACGTCTTCGCGGAGGAGTCCGGTGTCGACCTGATCGCGAACGCATCGTGCAGCGGCGCGACCACCTCCGACCTGCTGAAGCGTCAGCTCATCGCCCTCGACGACCGCACCGATCTGGTCACCCTCAGCATCGGCGGCAACGACCTCGGCGTCGCCGACATCGCCAGCGACTGCGCAGCAGGCAAGGCCATCCCGTGCCGGAACGAGCTGTCCTCGGCACTGTCGCTGCTCAACGTCCTGCCCGACCGATTGGATGCGGTCTACACCGCCGTCGCGAAGGCGGCGCCGAACGCGCGCATCGTCGTCACCGGTTACGCGCTCATGTACGACGCCTCCGACCCGAACGCCCCGGACTTCGGGCTGGCGGCCGCCATCAACGCCGCGACCGTCGGCCTCAACGAGGTCATCCGCACGGCGGTGGACGAGCAGCGGGCCAAGGGCGTGCCGATGATGTTCCTCGGCGTGAACTTCGACGGACACGGCATCGGCAACAAGACCCCGTGGGTCAACACGACGGGCTTCGCCGCGTTCCACCCCACCGCGGCCGGCTACCGGGAGTACGCGAGCGCGCTGATCAGGACGCTGGGGAAGGCGCAGTAGTCGACCCGGTGTGCGCTCTGGCGAACTCGAGCGTCTCCCCGAGCATCCCGAGCCGTTCGTCGTCCGTGCGTGCCTTACGGGTGTTGACCTCGGCGACGATGCTGCCTGACCAGCGGCGGTCGGCGAGCATCCTGAGCACCTCGGCGACCGGCTCGCCGCCGTGACCAGGCAGCAGATGCTCGTCGAAGACGCGGTTCTCGTCCAGGGGGCCTGAGCCGTCGCAGAGATGCACGTGCCGCAGGCGGTCGCCGAGTTCCGTGGCCAGCGCGAGAGAGTCGACGTTGCTGAGGGCGGCGTGGGAGAAGTCGAGAGTGACGGCGTCGCAGTCCATGGCCGCCGGATTCCAGCCGGGGGAGTACGCGCCAAGCGCCCTCCCGGCGAGCTTCCACGGGAACATGTTCTCCACGGCGATCTCCGTGCCGCTCGCCGCCGCGGTCTCGCGCACGATCGCCAGGAAGTCCTCCGCGTATCCCGACTGCCAGCGGAACGGAGGATGCACGACCACCGTGTCCGCGCCGACCGACGCCGCCAGCTCCGCCGACCGCTGCAGCTTCACCTGCGGGTCGCGCCCCCAGACGAAGTGCGTCAGCAGCAGCACGGGCGCGTGGACGGAGAGGATGGGCATCCCGTACCGGCCTGACAGGGTGAGCAGCGCATCCGGCGACTGGGTGGTCTCGTCGCGGGTGACCATCACCTCGACCCCGTCGAAACCGGCCTCCGCCGCGTAGCGGAAGCCGTCCTCGACCCCGAGCGGGTAGACGCACGACGTGCTCATGCCGATTCGCATCACGCGCGTCACTGTACCCACGGGGCCTGAACGCCGCATGACCGCCCGGAGAACGCCGGCGGCGCACAGGCGCCCTGGGTGGGGCTAGAACACGCTGGTACCCTGGCATACAGTGCGCAATGGCCGCGACCCAGACGGATTGGACACACCATCACACCCCACCCAAGCTCCTCCACGACCACCGAATCCACCGCGGAGTCCGAGACGTACGAACTCGTGATCGTCTCCAACAGGCTCCCCGTCGACCGGGTCACCGACGACGACGGCACCGCGAGCTGGCGGCCGTCGCCCGGGGGACTCGTCGCCGCACTGGAGCCCGTGATGCGGGCGGAGGACGGCATCTGGATCGGCTGGGCGGGCGTCGCGGACGAGGACATCGATCCGTTCGAAGCCGACGGGATCAACATCCTTCCCGTCCGGCTCAGCGAGCAGGACCTGCAGGAGTACTACGAGGGTTTCTCGAACGACACCCTCTGGCCGCTCTACCACGACGTGATCGCCCAGCCGAGCTTCCACCGCGAGTGGTGGGACACCTACGTCAAGGTCAACCAGCGGTTCGCGGATGCGGCCGCCGAGGTGTCGGCCAAGGGTGCGGTGGTCTGGGTGCACGACTATCAGCTCCAGCTCGTGCCCGCCATGCTGCGTGCGCAGCGACCCGACCTGGTGATCGGCTTCTTCAACCACATCCCGTTCCCGCCGTACGGGATCTACTCGCAGCTCCCGTGGCGCAGGCAGATCATCGACGGGCTGCTGGGAGCGGACGTGATCGGTTTCCAGCGCGTCGCAGACGCTGGCAACTTCTCCCGCGCCGTCCGGCGGCTCAAGGGCTACGAGACGCGCGGCCCGATCATCGAGGTGCCGATCGACACGGACGATCCGGATGCAGGGTCGCACCGCCACGTCACCACGAACAAGCACGGCGGCCTGGCGCGCACCGTCCTCGCCAGGCAGTTCCCGATCTCGATCGACGCCGAGCGCTACCAGGAGATGGCCAAGCGGCCGGAGATCCAGGAGCGCGCCCGCCAGATCAGGGAAGAGCTCGGCAACCCGGAGAAGATCCTGCTCGGCGTCGACAGGCTCGACTACACCAAGGGCATCGGGCACCGGTTGAAGGCGTTCGGCGAGCTCCTGGCGGAGGGGAAGCTCGACTCGGAGCACGTCACCCTCGTGCAGGTCGCGAGCCCCAGCAGGGAGCGCGTCGAGACGTACATGCAGCTCCGCGACGAGATCGAGCTGACGGTCGGCCGCATCAACGGCGACTACTCCACGCTCGGCCACACCGCCATCGCATACCTCCACCACGGCTACCCGCGCGAGGAGATGGTCGCCCTCTACCTCGCAGCGGACGTGATGCTCGTGACCGCCCTCCGCGACGGGATGAACCTGGTCGCCAAGGAGTACGTCGCCACCAGAGCGGACGACGACGGCGTGCTCGTGCTCAGCGAGTTCGCCGGGGCATCCGACGAACTCCGCCAGGCCCTCCTCATCAACCCGCACGACATCGAAGGGTTGAAGGAGACCATCCAGCAGGCCATCGCGATGCCGAAGCGCGAGAGGACCAGGCGGATGCGCGCCCTGCGCAAGCGCGTCCTCACCAACGACGTCGCCAAGTGGTCGGCCTCGTTCCTCGACGCGCTCACCCGCAGCGCCCACGGTGACCACCCGCTGCAAAACCCGCCCGTGAACAGGCGCTGAGCCGCATCCACCGACCTCGCGCCCGTGCAGGGCGACACGCACGACCAGAGAAAGCAGCATGACAGACACCGCCCCCGCAACACCGTCCGCCTCCGCCGTCGCCCTCGTCGACGCCCTCCGCGCGTTCGCCTCGACGGAGCGGATGCTCCTCGCGCTCGACTTCGACGGCACGCTCGCCCCGTTCGTCGACCGGCCGAAGGCGGCCAGGATGCTCCCGCAGGCCAAGGAGGCGCTCGACCGCCTGGAGGCGCTGCCGAACACCTGGGTCGCGTACATCTCCGGCCGGCCGCTCTCCAGCCTCGAGATCGTGACGGAGGCCGACGCCGACGCGCTCCTGATCGGTTCGCACGGCGTCGAGATCCGGTTCGGCCGCGACGGCGTCTCCCTCGACCTCAGCGTCACGGAGCAGGAGACCCTGCAGAAGCTCGGGGACGTGCTCGGCGCGCTCGTCGAATCCATTCCAGGCACGAGACTGGAGACGAAGCCGGTCGGATTCGGGGTGCACTACCGGCTGCTCGACGGTGACGAAGGCGCGAAGGCCGTCGAGGCTGCGTACGCTGCCGCGGCGTCCGTCAGCGACGACCTCACCATCCGCGACGGCAAGGACATCATCGAGTTCTCGGTGCGCGGCGCCAACAAGGGCGACGGCATCGAGCGACTGCGCGAGTACACGAAGGCGACGGCCGTGCTGTTCGCCGGAGACGACGTGACGGACGAGGACGGCTTCGCCGTGCTCCGGCCGGGTGCAGGCGACGTCGGCATCAAGGTGGGCGAGGGGGAGACCGCCGCGCAGTTCCGCCTGTCCGACGAGAACGCCGTCGCGACCATGCTGACGCTGCTCGCCGACGCACGCAGTTCCTCCGCAGCCTGACCGTTCAGCGGCTTCTCCACAGACCTGGGACATATGTTCAGAGCAGCATCTGGGACGTCCTAGAGTTGATCCATGCCTGACATCGATTGGAAACCGCGTTCGCGCGTCGTCACCGACGGAATCGAAGCAACCACGAGCCGCGGGATGCTTCGGGCTGTCGGAATGGGCGACGCCGACTGGGAGAAGCCGCAGATCGGAATCGCGAGCTCCTGGAACGAGATCACCCCGTGCAACCTGTCCCTCGACCGCCTCGCGCAGGGGGCGAAAGAGGGCGTGCACTCCGGCGGGGGATACCCGCTGCAGTTCGGCACCATCTCCGTCTCCGACGGCATTTCGATGGGCCACGAGGGCATGCACTTCTCGCTCGTCTCGCGTGAGGTCATCGCCGACTCCGTCGAGACCGTCATGATGGCGGAGCGTCTCGACGGCACCGTGCTGCTCGCGGGATGCGACAAGTCGCTGCCCGGCATGCTCATGGCCGCAGCGCGCCTCGACCTCTCTGCGGTGTTCCTGTACGCCGGTTCCATCGCGCCCGGCTGGGTCAAGCTCTCGGACGGCACGGAGAAAGACGTCACGATCATCGACTCCTTCGAGGCGGTCGGCGCCTGCAAGGCGGGCAAGATGAGCGAGGAAGACCTCAAGCGCATCGAGTGCGCCATCGCCCCTGGCGAGGGCGCCTGCGGCGGCATGTACACCGCGAACACCATGGCCTCCGTCGCCGAGGCGCTCGGCATGAGCCTTCCCGGCTCCGCGGCGCCGCCGTCGGCCGACCGTCGCCGCGACTACTTCGCCCACCGCTCCGGCGAGGCCGTCGTCAACCTGCTGAAGCTCGGCATCACGGCGCGCGACATCCTCACCAAGAAGGCGTTCGAGAACGCCATCGCCGTCGCGATGGCGTTCGGCGGCTCGACCAACGTCGTGCTCCACCTGCTCGCCATCGCCCGCGAGGCGGAGGTCGACCTCACGATCGACGACTTCAACCGCATCGGAGACAAGGTCCCGCACATCGGCGACCTCAAGCCGTTCGGCAAGTACGTCATGAACGACGTCGACCGCCACGGCGGCGTCCCCGTCGTCATGAAGGCTCTGCTCGACGCCGGCCT
Source organism: Leifsonia sp. Root227 (assembly GCF_001428745.1). Classification (GTDB taxonomy): domain Bacteria; phylum Actinomycetota; class Actinomycetes; order Actinomycetales; family Microbacteriaceae; genus Leifsonia. The sequence continues at coordinate 446,882 of NZ_LMIO01000002.1, forward strand.
GCTGCACGGCGACTGCCTCACCGTCACCGGCAAGACCGTCGCGGAGAACCTGGCCGAGATCAACCCGCCTGCTCCGGACGGGGAGGTCATGCGCTCGCTCGACAACCCCATCCACGCCACCGGCGGCATCACCATCCTCAAGGGCTCTCTCGCCCCGGAGGGCGCTGTCGTCAAGACGGCCGGCTTCGACGCCGAGGTGTTCGAGGGTCCTGCTCGCGTGTTCGAGCGCGAACGCGGAGCCATGGATGCGCTCACCGAGGGAACGATCAAGGCGGGCGATGTCGTCATCATCCGCTACGAGGGCCCCAAGGGCGGGCCGGGGATGCGCGAGATGCTCGCCATCACCGCGGCCATCAAGGGCGCGGGCCTGGGCAAGGATGTACTACTATTGACGGACGGACGATTCTCAGGCGGCACAACCGGCCTGTGCATCGGCCACATAGCACCCGAAGCGGTGGACGCAGGTCCCATCGCCTTCGTGCGCGATGGTGATCTGATACGGGTCGATATCGCGGCTCGCTCCCTCGACCTACTTGTCGACGAGTCAGAGCTGACCGCCCGCCGTGAAGGCTGGGCGCCTCTTCCCCCGCGCTATACCCGTGGCGTCCTCGCGAAGTACTCCAAGCTCGTGCACTCCGCAGCGGAGGGCGCGGTCACGGGGTAGCTCCGCTTCCTCGCATCATCCGTTTCGTACGTAAGGGACTCGCCCACACATGTCCTCGGAACCTAGTTCTCCCAGTACCGTGTTGCCATCCGCGACGCCTGGAAAGGCGTCGCCCGAATCACTGACGGGCTCGCAGTCCGTCGTCCGCACCCTGGAGCTCCTCGGCGTCACCGACGTCTTCGGGCTCCCAGGTGGGGCCATCCTCCCCATCTACGACGCGATCATGGACTCCACCAAGATCCGTCACATCCTGGTCAGGCACGAGCAGGGAGCGGGCCACGCCGCAGAGGGCTACGCATCGTCGAGCAACAAGGTCGGCGTGGCGATGGCCACCTCCGGCCCTGGCGCGACCAACCTCGTCACGGCCATCATGGACGCGCACATGGACTCCGTCCCCGTGGTGTTCATCACCGGTCAGGTCTTCTCCACACTGATGGGGACGGACGCCTTCCAGGAGGCCGACATCGTCGGCATCACCATGCCGATCACCAAGCACTCGTTCCTGGTGAAGAGCGCGGAGGACATCCCGGCGACCATCGCTGCGGCGTACCACATCGCAGGAACGGGCCGCCCAGGTCCCGTGCTCGTCGACATCACCAAGGACGCGCAGCAGAACACGGTGCCGTTCATCTGGCCGCCCAAGCTGGACCTGCCGGGCTACCGGCCGATCACCAAGGCGCACGGCAAGCAGATCCTCGCGGCGGCACAGCTGCTCGCCGAGGCCAAGAAGCCCATCCTGTACGTGGGCGGCGGCGTCATCCGGTCCCGCGCATCCCAGGAGCTGCTCGAGCTCGCCGAGGTCACAGGTGCGCCGGTGACCACGACGCTGATGGCCCGTGGCGCCTTCCCCGACTCGCACAAGCAGCACCTCGGGATGCCGGGGATGCACGGCACGGTTCCCGCCGTGCTCGCGCTGCAGGAGGCGGATCTCATCGTGTCGCTCGGAGCGCGGTTCGACGACCGCGTCACCGGCAACACCTCGCTGTTCGCCCCGAACGCGAAAGTCGTCCACGTCGATGTCGACCCGGCTGAGATCTCCAAGATCCGGATCGCAGACGTGCCCATCGTCGGCGATGCCAAAGACGTCATCGTCGATCTGACCGCCGCCTTCACGGAGGCAACGAAAGAGCACGCACCGGACACGGTCGAGTGGTGGACGTACCTGAACGGGCTCCGCGAGGAGTTCCCGCTCGGCTTCGCCCCGACGACGGACGGCCTGCTCGCCCCGCAGCACATCATCAAGCGGATCGGCGAGCTGACCGGGCCGGAAGGCGTCTACGTCGCGGGAGTCGGCCAGCACCAGATGTGGGCAGCGCAGTTCATCAAGTACGAGCGCCCCAACGCCTGGCTCAACTCCGGCGGCGCCGGCACGATGGGGTACTCCGTGCCGGCCGCGATGGGCGCCAAGGTCGCCCAGCCCGACCGCGTCGTGTGGTCGATCGACGGCGACGGCTGCTTCCAGATGACCAATCAGGAGCTCGCCACCTGCACGATCAACAACATCCCGATCAAGGTCGCGATCATCAACAACTCGTCGCTCGGCATGGTGCGGCAGTGGCAGACGCTGTTCTACGACGGCCGGTACTCCAACACCGACCTGAACACCGGCCACGACACCGTGCGCGTCCCCGACTTCGTGAAGCTGGCAGAGGCGTACGGCGCTCTCGGCATCCGCGTCACCAAGGAGGAAGAGGTGGATGCGGCGATCAAGCTCGCGCTGGAGACCAACGACCGCCCCGTGGTCATCGACTTCGTCGTGAGCGCGGACGCCATGGTCTGGCCGATGGTCCCGCAGGGCGTCAGCAACAGCTACGTCCAGTACGCCCGCGACCACAGCCCGGCCTTCGGAGAGGAGTAACCATGAGCACGCACGTTCTGAGCCTCCTCGTCGAGGACAAGCCGGGTCTGCTGACCCGCGTCGCAGGCCTGTTCGCCCGCCGCGGCTTCAACATCGAGTCTCTGGCGGTCGGTACGAGCGAGGTCGACGGCCTCTCCCGCATCACCGTCGTGGTGGATGTGGAAGACCTCCCGCTCGAGCAGGTCACCAAGCAGCTCAACAAGCTGATCAACGTCATCAAGATCGTGGAGCTCGACCCTGCGCAGTCCGTGCAGCGCGAGCACCTGCTGATCAAGGTGCGCGTCGACAACACCACCCGCTCGCAGGTGCTCGAAGCCGTCAACCTGTTCCGCGCCCGCGTCGTCGACGTGGCGACGGACGCCCTCGTCATCGAGGTCACGGGCGACAGCGGAAAGACCCAGGCGCTGCTCAAGGTGCTCGAACCGTACGGGATCAAGGAGATGGCGCAGTCCGGCCTCCTCGCGATCGGGCGCGGCTCGAAGTCCATCACAGAGCGCGTCTTCAAGAACTAACTCGTCTGTCCGGGCGACGAGAGATTCAACTCGCCTGTCCGGGCGACGAACGACTCACTGCAGAACCACACGAACAAGGAGAATCCACCAGTGGCTGAGATCTACTACGACAACGATGCAGACCTGTCGATCATCCAGGGCAAGAAGGTCGCCGTCATCGGCTACGGCTCGCAGGGTCACGCGCACGCGCAGAACCTCCGCGACTCCGGCGTCGAGGTCGTCATCGGCCTCAAGGAGGGCTCGAAGTCGAAGCCCAAGGCCGAAGAGGCAGGCTTCCAGGTCCTGAGCGCCGCGGACGCAGCGAAGTGGGCGGACGTCATCGTCATCCTCGCGCCCGACCAGGTGCAGCGTCACCTGTACGCCGACGACATCCAGCCGAATCTCGAAGATGGCAACGCGCTCGTCTTCGGCCACGGCTTCAACATCCGCTTCGGCTACATCGAGGCGCCTGAGGGCGTCGACGTGATCATGGTCGCACCCAAGGGCCCAGGCCACACCGTGCGTCGCGAGTACGAGGCCGGCCGTGGCGTTCCCGTGATCGTCGCCGTCGAGAAGGACGCCACCGGCAACGCGTGGCCCCTCGTCCTCAGCTACGCCAAGGGCATCGGCGGCCTTCGCGCAGGCGGCATCAAGACCACCTTCACCGAGGAGACCGAGACCGACCTGTTCGGTGAGCAGGCCGTTCTCTGCGGTGGCGTCTCGCAGCTCGTCCAGTACGGCTTCGAGACCCTGACCGAGGCCGGCTACCAGCCGCAGGTCGCATACTTCGAGGTGCTGCACGAGCTCAAGCTCATCGTGGACCTGATGTGGGAGGGCGGCATCGCCAAGCAGCGCTGGAGCGTGTCCGACACCGCTGAGTACGGCGACTACGTCTCCGGCCCGCGCGTCATCGACCCGCACGTCAAGGAGAACATGCAGGCCGTTCTCGCCGACATCCAGTCCGGCGCGTTCGCCGAGCGTTTCATCGCCGACCAGGACGCAGGGGCTCCCGAGTTCCTCGCACTCCGCAAGAAGGGCGAGCAGCACCCGATCGAGGCCACCGGCCGCGAGCTGCGCAAGCTGTTCGCCTGGAATGCGTCGAACGACGACGACTACGTGGATGGCGAGGTCGCCCGCTGATCGTCGCCTGAGCGACCGACTGGCTAGTCTGGAGAGGTGCCGCTTCCGCCCGCGCGGAGGTCGGCACCTCTTCTGTCTTTCCCGGCCGCCGGTCCGCGTCGGCTTGATCATTTCGGAGGTTCCGTGTCCCGTCGACTCGCCGTCGAGATCGCCGTCCAGGACAGGGCGGGCGTACGCGTCGCCCTCGAGGCAGGAGCCGACCGCATCGAGCTGTGCTCCGCGCTCGGCGTCGGCGGCCTCACTCCGTCGGCCGCCCTCATCCAGGCGGCGGTCGAGGAGGCCGCATCGGCGGGACGCGACGGTTTCGTGCACGTCCTGATCCGGCCGCGCGCCGGTGGCTTCGTCTACGACGCTGACGAGGTGGAGCTCGCGGTGGCCGACATCCGGTTCGCCAGGGAGGCGGGAGCATCCGGGGTCGTGGTGGGCGCGCTCGACGGCATCGGCGCTGTCGACACGGACGCCGTCGCACGCTTCGTCGAGGCCGCGGGCGCCCTCGACGTGACCTTCCACCGCGCCATCGACATCGTTCCCGACCCGCTCGGCGCGCTCGACGCCCTCGCTTCGCTGGGCGTCCGGCGCATCCTGACCTCGGGCGGAGCATCGCGCAGCGTCGACGGCGTCGGGATGCTCGCCGCCCTCAGCGCGGAGTCGGCCGGTCGTGTGCAGATCATGGCGGGCGGGGGAGTGAGCGTCGCCGACATCGCCGCCATCGCGGTCACGGGCGTGGATGCGGTCCACCTGTCGGCGCGCACCACCGTCACCGGGTCGCCGTCCGGCCCAGGCGGGGGTGACGCGGCGTACGACGTCACTGACGCGGCGGTCGTGCGCGAAGCGATCGCGGCCGCGGGCTGAGCCCGCGCGTCAGGCCGGGGAGACCACCGCAGCCACGGCGAGCAGCGCCAGGGCTGCGACGCCTGGCACCACGCGCAGCAGGTGGAACGAGACCCACCGGTCGCGGCGCTCCTGCCAGTCGGCGGGCAGCGTGTCGACCGTCCAGGTCTCGATGGACTTCACGATCGGCACCTCGACCGTCATCGTGACGACGAGGGTGAGCGCGAGGAGCACGAACGCGATGCCGGCCAGGATCAGGGTCGCCGGCTGTCCGAACGCCGCCACCACGACGACCGCGATGGTGGACAGAAGCGTGAGCGGCATGAGCAGCGTCATCACGGGCGCCAGGTTGGCGCTCAGTCGGCGGACGAGCGGCAGCAGCACGGCGGGCTCGAAGGTCGCGATCGTGCGGGTCAGCGCGATCCACGGTCCCCAGTAGACGCCGACCACCAGGGCGACGAGCACGATGCTGACCACGATGAGGATGGACATGGCACTCCTTCACATAATTACAGTCACAGTATAAATCGTGTTGCTGTAAAATCATCGGGTGAGCGATCGAACGGTGGTCTGGGAGCACGACGACGCAGGGAAGAAGCTCGGCCTGCGCGAGCAGAAGAAGCGCAGGATGCGCCGCCTGCTCTCCGACACGGCCACCGAGCTGTTCGTCGAGCGGGGCTTCGACGCGGTCCAGGTCGCGGAGATCGCCCGGGCCTGCGGCGTCTCAGAGAAGACCGTCTTCAACTACTTCCCGAGCAAGGAGGCGCTGCTGCTCGACCGTGGCGATGCCACCAGCGCCGGTCTCCAGCGTGCCCTGGAGGACCAGACGGCACCCGCCTCCGCAGCGGTCGCTGCCATGCTCGACGGCGAGCTCGGACGCCTCACGGCCTGGATCGACGCTCAGCCGGATCCGCGCGAGGCGTACAGGAAGACCGCCAGGTTCGGCGACCTGATCGCCGAGACCGCGTCGCTGCGCGCGCACCAGCGCGAACAGCTCGACACTCTGGTCGTCCAGGCGAGCGGACTGCTCGCGCGCCGCTACGGCTATGCCGCCGACGACCCTGAGCCGCGGATCGCGGCGGTGGCGCTGATCGGCCTGGTCGAGATCCAGGCGCTCGCGCTGCGCCGAGAACTCGTGCTGGGGACGCCCGGCGCTCGCCTGCGCGCGGCGGTGGCGGGCGACGTCAGCCGCGCATCCACTGTCGTCGCTGCGGTCGAGGGGCGGCTCGGAGCGCGCTGAGGCCGCGGCCCTGGGCGCTTCGCCTCGCGCTGATCAGAGCGCGCAGAACACGCACAGCGCGATGAGCAGCAGCTGCAGCAGCAGGCGCGGCACGAGCGGCGTGCCGAACGCGCCGAACCGGTCGGGGTGGCGCGCTGCGTACGCATTCGCGGGGAACACCGCCACCAGGAAGATCACCAGGCAGATCGCCGCTGCGACACGGGTCGCAGGCACCAGCAGCCCGATGCCGCCCGCCAGCTCGCACACCCCGGTGAACGCGACCAGCACTTTCGGGGAGAGCGGGCCGCTCCAGCGCATCCTGGGCGGGATCATCGCCGCCATTCCGCGTGCTGGGCCCGGGACGAAGTGCAGCACACCCATCCCGATGAAGACGCAGGCCAGTGCGATCCGCACGACGAGCTGGGCGATATCGAAGGCGGTCACGCTTCCCAGTCTGCACTGTCCAGCGACCTGCTGGATGCGCGGCCCGCGCGCAGGCGGCGCCGGGAACGCCGCGTAACGCGGCGAAAGGAGCTCCCGCGCAGCCGGTAGAGTTGAGGCGATCCGCGCCCCGATGACCTGTGGCGCTTTCTCCCAAGCCAGCCTCTGCAACTCTGTAAGGAACTGCCACGTGACAAAGCCGGTCGTGCTGATCGCCGAAGAACTTTCGCCCGCCACCGTCGACGCCCTCGGGCCGGACTTCGACATCCGCACCGTGGACGGCACCGACCGTCCAGCGCTGCTCTCCGCCGTGGCGGACGCCGACGCCATCCTGGTGCGTTCAGCGACCAAGGTCGACGCCGAGGTCATCGGCGCAGCCCCCAAGCTGCGCGTCGTCGCCCGCGCTGGCGTCGGGCTCGACAACGTCGACATCAAGTCGGCGACCAACGCCGGCGTCATGGTCGTGAACGCCCCGACCTCCAACATCATCTCGGCCGCCGAACTCACCGTCGGCCACATCCTGAGCCTCGCCCGCCACATCCCCGCCGCGCACAACGCACTCGCCCAGGGGCAGTGGAAGCGATCGAAGTACACCGGGACCGAGGTCTACGAGAAGACCGTCGGCATCATCGGCCTCGGCCGCATCGGCGCGCTCATCACGGCCCGCCTGCAGGCGTTCGGCACCAAGGTGATCGCCTTCGACCCGTACGTCACGTCCGCGCGCGCCCAGCAGCTCGGCGTGCAGCTCGTCACGCTCGACGAGCTCCTCGCCGAGGCCGACTTCATCACCATCCACATGCCGAAGACACCGGAGACCACCGGCATGATCAGCGACGACCAGCTCGCGCTGATGAAGCCGACCGCGTTCATCGTCAACGTGGCCCGCGGCGGTCTGATCGACGAGGACGCGCTCTACCGCGCCCTCTCCACCAAGTCCATCGCCGGCGCGGGGCTCGACGTGTTCGTCACCGAGCCGCCCACCGATTCGCCGCTGCTCGCGCTCGAGAACGTCGTCGTCACCCCGCACCTCGGAGCATCCACCGACGAAGCGCAGGAGAAGGCGGGTGTCTCCGTGGCCAAGTCGGTGCGGCTCGCGCTGTCCGGCGAGCTGGTCCCGGATGCGGTCAACGTCGCAGGCGGCGTCATCGACCCGTACGTGCGCCCCGGCATCCCGCTGGTCGAGAAGCTCGGCCAGGTGTTCTCCGGCCTCGCGCACAGCCCGCTCACCAGCGTGGACGTCGAGGTGCGCGGCGAGCTCGTCGACTACGACGTCAGCGTCCTCAAGCTCGCGGCGCTGAAGGGCATCTTCACCAACGTCGTCAGCGAGACCGTCTCCTACGTGAACGCCCCCCTGCTCGCCGACCAGCGCGGCATCGAGGTGCGTCTCATCACCGACTCTGTCAGCGAGGAGTACCGCAACCTGATCACCCTGCGCGGCGCGCTCAGCGACGGCTCGCAGGTGTCGGTGTCCGGCACGCTCACCGGCACGAAGCAGATCGAGAAGGTCGTCGAGATCAACGGCTACGACGTCGAGGTCCCGATCGCAGAGCACCTCATCGTCATGGTCTACGACGACCGCCCCGGCATCGTCGCGGTCTACGGCCACGAGTTCGGCGAGGCCGAGATCAACATCGCAGGCATGCAGATCGCCCGCACGTCGGCCGGAGGCAAGGCGCTCAGCGTGCTCACGGTCGACTCGCGCATCCCGGAGGGTCTGCTCGAGAAGGTCAAGGTCGCGATCAACGCCGACCTGATGCAGGAGATCGACATCACCGAGTCCTGACCGGACCCGAACGCTGCACTCCGTTCGGACGGAGAACCCGCGCGCCACGCCGCGGGATTCTCCGTCCGAACGGAGTTTCGTGCATCCGGAGCCGGAATCTCCTTCTGAAAAAGTTCGGCGGGCTGTCGATTTCCGCGGTTGACTGACGTCGTAGTGGTGTTCACATCCGCTGCGCGCGAGCGCGAGAAGCAAGGAGACATCATGTCGGAGGAATACGTCCTGCTCATCAGGGAACCGAACTGGGACCCGACCTCGATGACAGAAGAGCAGTGGGAGGCCGGGATGGCCGGCCACCGGGCGTTCCAGGATGCGGTAGTCGCGGCCGGAGAGAAGATCCTCGCCTCGAACGCTCTGCAGCCGGTCAGCGCCGCCACCAAGATCACCCCGCAGGACGGCGGCGCCCCGCTGTTCACGGACGGCCCGTTCGGGGAGACCCGCGAGGTGGTCACCGGGTTCTACAGCTTCACCGCCGCCACGCCCGAGCAGGCGAAGCAGCTGGCCGCGCTCGTGCCGACGGACGGCTGGACCGAGCTGTACCCCGTCCTGGTGCTCGACAGGGTCAACTGATTGTGCCGGTGGTCGCAGCTTGTTTGAATGGGCTGTGACCACCGCCATCGAGCGCGCCTTCCGCACGGACGCCCCGCGCATCCTTGGGGCGGTCGCCCGCACCGTCGGCGACCTCCTCATCGCGGAGGACGCCGTGCAGGAGGCGTTCGCCCGCGCTGTCGCCGAGGCGTCGGCCGGGCGCGAACCGGCGAACCCCGCCGCCTGGATCACGACGGTCGCCAAACGGATCGCCGTCGACGCGCGACGCAGGGAGAGCACGGCGGCGCGCGCCGCACCCATGCTCGCCGCCGAGGCGGCCCGCGCGGCCGACCGGCAGGCGGAGATCGACATGCAGGCGAACGAGGTGTTCACCGGGGACGAGCGGCTGGAGCTCATCCTGCTGGTCTGTCACCCCGAGGTGGCGGAGGAGACGCGCGTCGCGCTCGCCCTGCGGTTCGTCTGCGACGTGCCGACCGCGCAGGTGGCCGAGGTGTTCCTCGTGCAGGAGGCGACGATGGCCGCGCGGCTCACTCGCGCGAAGAAGCGCATCCACGACTCGCGGCTGCGGTTCAGGGCCGGCGACGACGCCGACCTCGCCGCCAGGCTCCCGGATGCGCTCACCACCATCTACCTGCTGTACACGGTCGGTCACGCCCGCGCAGACGGCCGCCTGCGCACCGCGGGCATCGAACTGGCCAGGGATGCGTACCGCCTCCGCCAGCAGGACGACGAAGCGGCCGGACTGCTCGCGCTGCTGCTGCTCACCGAGGCGAGGCAGACCACTCGCCTGTCCGACGCCGACGAGTTCGTCACCCTCGCCGAGGCAGACCGCTCGCTCTGGAACGCGGCGATGCTGGCGGAAGGGGAGCGGCTCGCCACGGTCGCGCTGACCACGGCCGCGGCCGATGGGCCTGGCCGGTTCGCGCTGCAGGCGGGGATCGCCGGGCTGCACGGACTGTCGCCCACCTGGGAGAGCACGGACTGGCCGGCCATCGCGCGACTCTACGACGGACTGGTGCTGCGCTGGCCGTCCGCAGCAGCGCAGCTCGGCCGCGCCGTGGCGCGCGGGTACAGCCCCGACGTCGGGCCGGAGGCGGCGCTGGCGGAGCTGGACGCGCATCCCGAGCTGTTCGCCGGGGTGGTCGCCGCTCAGGCCCTCGCCGTGCGCGCAGATCTGTTGCGGCTGGCCATGGATGCGCGGGCCGGGGAGGCGTATGAGCGCGCGGTCGACGCAGCCCAGGATGCGCGGGTGCGGCGGTTCCTGGAGAAGCGGCGCGACGCGCTCGGCGCCTGACCGTCGGCCGCGCCTGTCGGCCGGCCCCTGTCAGCCGGCGGGGGAGTCCGCCAGGCGCTTCACCAGCTCGATCACCCTGTCCATGTCGGTCTCGCTGCGGAGCACGGCGTTCGTGTCGGGGAGCAGGGCGGTGTTGTAGTACATCCCGTCGCCGATCAGCATGATGACGCGGGCCACCAGTGGGTCTCCGACCGTGGACTCCAGGATCTCCAGCCAGGAGCGCTGCATGGCGGACAGCGCGTCCCGTGCCCGGCTGTCGGCGCTCTGGGCGAGCCGGGCGACGGCCACGATGGAGCGTTCCAGGTCGTTGTCGGTGGGGACGGACGTGCGGATGAAGTAGGCGACGGGGCCCTCCGGAGCCACCCGCATCCGTTCGAGGTCGGCGTCGACCTGGGAGCGCAGCCGGTCGAGGACGCCGTCGACCATCGCGTCCTTGGAGGCGAAGTGATAGAGCAGGCCGCCTTTGGAGACGCCGGCGCGCGCGGCGACGGCGTCGAGGGTCGCTGCGCGCTCGCTCTGCTCTCCGAGCAGTTCTTCGAAGGCGTCGAGGATGCGATCGCGGGCGGAGGGGGTGTCTGCCATGACGCCATCGTAGCCCGTCGGGGTTGAAAACTGTACCGTCCAGACGGTACAGTAGACGCATGTCCACCACGACTCCCACTACACCGACGCCCACCGCCGCCCCGCGCGCCGGTGCGCGCCAATGGGTGGCGCTCGCGGTCCTCATGCTTCCCGTCCTGCTCGTCTCTGTCGACAACACGGTGCTCAGCTTCGCGCTTCCCGCCATCTCCCAGGCCCTCGAACCGAGCGGAACGGGGATGCTCTGGATCATCGACGCGTACCCGCTCGTGCTCGCGGGCCTCCTCGTGTCGATGGGCAGCCTCGGCGACCGCATTGGCCGCCGCAAACTTCTCATGATCGGTGCCACCGGCTTCGCGATCGTGTCCGTCGGTGCTGCGTTCGCGCCCACCACGGAACTCCTCATCGCGGCCCGCGCGAGCCTCGGCTTCTTCGGCGCCATGCTCATGCCGTCCACGCTCTCGCTGCTGCGGAGCACCTTCGTCGACCGCGAGCAGCGCCGCCTGGCCATCGCCGTGTGGGCCTCCGGATTCGCTGCAGGCTCCGCCCTCGGGCCGATCGTCGGCGGCATCCTGATCCAGCACTTCTGGTGGGGGTCCGTGTTCCTGCTGGCCGTGCCGGTGCTCATCCCGCTGCTGGTGCTCACTCCGCTTCTCGTGCGCGAGTCGCGCGACCCGAAGCCCGGGCCGATCGACGTGCCGAGCATCCTGCTCTCGCTGCTGACGATGGCCCCCATCGTCTATGGCATCAAGACGCTCGCCTCCGATGGGGTCTCCGTCGCCGGGGTGCTCGCGATCCTGATCGGACTGGTCTCCGGCTGGCTGTTCGTGCGCAGGCAGCTGCGCCGGCCCATCCCGATGCTCGACATGCGGCTGTTCCGCCGCGGCTCATTCAGCGGGGCGGTGCTGATCAACCTGCTGAGCGTGGTGTCGCTCGTCGGCTACCTGTTCTTCGTATCGCAGCACCTGCAGCTCGTGCTCGGGCTGAGCCCGATCGACGCCGGGCTGGTGCTCATCCCCGGGCTCGCGACCATGATCGTCGCCGGCCTCGTGGTCGTGCCGATCGCGCGGCGGGTGCGTCCGGGCATCGTGGTGCCTGTCGCGCTCCTCATCTCGGCGGGCGGCTACCTCCTGGTGGCGTTGACAGGCGGCGGTGCCCAGACCGGGGTGCTCATCCTGTCGTTCGTGATGCTGGGGCTCGGCATCGGCGCCGCGGAGACGGTGTCGAACGAGCTGATCCTGTCGAGCGCGCCCGCTGAGAAGGCTGGGGCGGCGTCGGCGGTGTCGGAGACCGCGTACGAGCTGGGCGCCGTGCTCGGTACGGCGACGCTCGGCACGATCCTCACCGTGTCGTACCGCACGGGCGTGGTGCTCCCCGACGGCCTGACGGCCGCGCAGGCGCACGCCGCGGGGGAGACCCTCGGTGGCGCGACCACTGTGGCGGGTCAGCTCCCTTCGGCCCTCGGTGAGCAGCTGCTCGCCTCCGCCAGGGCGGCGTTCGACTCCGGCGTGGCGCTCACCGCGGGGATCGGTGTGGCACTCATGGTCGCCGCCGCCGTGCTCGCCGTCGTCTCCCTGCGCACGGTGCGTGGCTGACCGCCGGTAATGTGGTGATGGTCCGCCCGCAACGAATAGCAGGAGTGCCATGTCCGAGTCCGCCCCGTCCGTCGTCAAGCTCGCCGTCATCCCAGGAGACGGCATCGGGCCGGAGGTCGTCGCCGAGGCGGTCAAGGTGCTGGACACCGTCGCAGCGGGCACCGATCTGACGTTCGAGAAGACGCCGTTCTCTCTGGGCGCGCAACGCTACCTGGAGACGGGCGACGTGCTCACCGACGCGGACCTCGACGCGATCAAGGAGCACGACGCGATCCTCCTCGGAGCGGTCGGCGGCGTTCCTGGCGACCCGCGCCTCGCCGGTGCGAACATCGAACGCGGGCTGCTGCTGAAGCTCCGCTTCACGCTCGACCACTTCGTCAACCTTCGCCCGACCACGCTGTTCCCCGGCATCGCCAGCCCGCTCGCCGACCCGGGAGAGGTCGACTTCGTCGTCGTCCGCGAGGGAACGGAGGGCCCGTACGTCGGCAACGGAGGCGCCATCCGCCAGGGAACGCCCCACGAGATCGCCAACGAGGTCTCCGTGAACACCGCATACGGCGTCGAACGCGTCGTCCGCTACGCGTTCGAGCAGGCGGAGCAGCGCAGCAAGAGGCTCACCCTCGTCCACAAGACCAACGTGCTCACCTTCGCAGGGTCGCTGTGGAAGCGGATCGTGGATGCGGTCGCCGCCGAGCATCCGGAGGTCGCCGTCGACTACCTGCACGTCGACGCCGCCACGATCTTCCTCGTCACGAATCCTGCTAGATTTGACGTGATCGTCACAGACAACCTCTTCGGCGACATCCTCACCGATCTCGCGGCCGCAATCAGCGGCGGCATCGGACTGGCGGCCTCGGGCAACATCAACCCTGCAGGCGAATTCCCCAGCATGTTCGAACCGGTTCACGGATCGGCCCCCGACATCGCAGGCCAGCAGAAGGCCGACCCCACCGCTGCGATCCTCTCCGTGGCACTCCTGCTCCGTCACCTCGGACGGACGGAGCTCGCGGAGCGCGTCGAGCAGGCGGTGACCGCCGACCTCGCCAGCCGCGGCACAGCATCCCGCGCCACCGCCGAAATCGGCGACGCGATCGCCGCCGCCGTGGCGCAGAATTAGTTCATCCGCTTCGAACGAGCGCAGCGCAAAGGATTCTCATGACATCTCCGACCAGCATCACCCTCACGGGCGCCCCGACCCCCAGCGGACTCGCGTTCGCCGTCACTCGCAACGAGGAGGCGCGCAGCGCAGCCGAGCGTGAGGAGATCCTCGCGAACCCGGGCTTCGGCAACTACTTCACCGACCACATGGTCGACCTGTGCTGGTCGGTCAAGGGCGGCTGGCACCGGCCGAGGGTCTCGCCGTACGGCCCGATCCAGCTCGAGCCGTCCGCGGCCGTCCTGCACTACGCGCAGGAGATCTTCGAGGGGCTGAAGGCGTACCGCCACGAGGACGGGTCGATCTGGACCTTCCGCCCGGAGGCCAACGCCGCCAGGATGCAGCGCTCCGCGTACCGCCTCGCACTGCCTCAGCTGCCGGTCGAGTACTTCATCGACTCGCTCAAGCAGCTCATCGCCCTCGACGGCGACTGGGTGCCGAGTGCGCCGGAGACGAGCCTGTACCTGCGGCCGTTCATGTTCGCCAAGGAGGCGTTCCTCGGCGTGCGACCGGCCAACAAGGTCGCGTACTACCTGATCGCGAGCCCGGCGGGCGCATACTTCTCCGGTGGAGTGAACCCGGTCTCGATCTGGCTCTCCGACCACTGGTCCCGCGCAGGCAAGGGCGGAACGGGAGCGGCGAAGACCGGCGGCAACTACGCATCCAGCCTGCTGCCCCAGGCCGAGGCCGCTGAGCACGGCTGCGCGCAGGTGCTGTTCCTCGACTCCGTGGAGGGCAAGTACCTCGAAGAACTCGGCGGGATGAACGTGGTACTGGTCTACAAGGACGGCACGCTCGTCACCCCGGAGTCGGACAGCATCCTGGAGGGCATCACGCTCGAGTCGGTGCTGCAGCTCGCCCGCGACCGCGGCCACACGGTGGAGCAGCGCAAGGTGACGATCGACGAGTGGCGCGTCGGCGTGGAGTCCGGCGACATCGTCGAGGTGTTCGCGTGCGGCACGGCCGCGGTGATCACTCCGATCGGCGAGCTCAAGTCGGACACCTTCACGGTCGGCGACATCACCGCCCCTCCCGGCGAGCTCACGATGGCCCTGCGCCAGGAGCTCACGGACATCCAGTATGGCCGCGTTCGCGACCGCCACAACTGGATGGTGCGGCTGGACGGCTGACTCAGCGGCGGGGTCAGCCCCTGCCGAGTGCGCCGGCGACCCTCTCGATGTCGTCGGACGTGTTCCAGAGGTGGAACGCCACCCTGACGCGTCCGGCGCGTCCGGAGACACGGAGACCGGACGAGGCGAGCGCTGCGAGTGCAGAGCCGTCGGCGTCCGGCCAGGTGACGATCGACTGTCCGAGCGCCGGGATGCCCAGTCGCTCGCTGAGCCGGTCGCCCAGGCCGGCCGTGTGCGCGCGGACCTCGTGCAGGTCGAGGTCCGCGAAGAACCCGAGCGCGGCCGCCGTGCCGGGCCAGACCGGCCAGGCGGGGGAGACGTCGAAGCGGCGTGCATCCCCAGCCAGCTGCATCGTGGGACCGTAGCAGGACGACCACGGATCGTCGCCGGCGAACCAGCCCGCCTGGGCGGGGCGGAGGTCTCCGAGCATCCGGTCGCCGACGGTGAGGAACGCGGAGCCGCGCGGGGCGCAGAGCCACTTGTACGCGTGACAGGCGGTGACGTCGAAGCGGGAGGCGTCGACGGGCAGCCATCCCGCAGCCTGGGTCAGGTCTGCGAAGGTGCGGGCGCCGTGGCGGGCGGCGGCGTCGATGACGGCGCCCGCGTCTGCGATGGCGCCCGTCGCCGACTGGACGAGCGAGAACGCGACCAGCCAGGTGCGCTGCCCGATCGCGTCGGCGAGCCGGTCGAGCGGAGCGTGCACGACAGTGACCCCGCGGTGCGCCTGGGCGAGGAACGGGAAGACCATCGAGCTGAAGTCGCCGTCGACGCAGACCACCTCCGCTCCGTCGGGGACGGAGGCCGCGACCAGGGCGGCGAGCACGGAGACCTGCGAGCCGATCGCCACGCGGTCGGCGGCGACGCCGACGATGCGGCCGAACGACGCGCGCGCCTGCTCCACCGCAGCTCCGTATGCCGCAGGCGTCGCCTCTCCGCGTTCCCAGACGTTCAGCTCCGCCAAGGATGCGCGCAGCGTCGCGTGCAGCGGGAGCCCCTGCGTGCAGGCCGCCAGGTAGCCGTCGCCCGGCACGAACGCGGCACGCGCGGCGGCGAGCCGGTCTGTGGCCGTGGCTGCGGTTGCGGCCGTGCCGGTCGCTGTGATCGTGACGGGTGCGGGCATGAGACCAGCGTGACGGTCGCGCATCCATTCGAGAAGAACAGGTGTTGAATCCCATCCATCATCTGTGGTTATGTATGGCTGTGTCCCTCGACGACCTCGACTCCCACAGCCTGCGCGTGGTCCGCGCCATCGCAGACCACGGCTCCATCACCCGCGCGGCCGACGCGCTCGGCTACAGCCAGCCCGCGATCAGCCAACACCTGAAGCGACTGGAGGCCAGGCTCGGGATGCCCGTGGTCACCAGGGCGGGTCGCGGCGTGCGGCTGACGGAGGCGGGGCGGGTGCTCGCCAGACACGCGACGACGGTGACGACCGCCCTGGATGCTGCGGCGGGCGAACTCGCCGACCTGCACGGCCTGCGCTCAGGGCGGGTGCGGCTGGCGGCGTTCCCGTCCGCGTCGTCGACCATCGTGCCGCGGCTGCTGCGCACGATGGGGGCGGCGCATCCTGGAGTGACGATCACGTACACGGAGGCGGAGCCGCCGGAGGCCGTCGCGGCCGTGCGGGCGCAGACCGCCGATCTCGCGATCACGTTCAGCTACCCGGGAGACAGGGTCGACCCGCATCGGGAGAGCGCCAGAGGGCTCGCGGTGGTCCCTGTCTGGCGCGACGAGATGCTGCTCGTCCTCCCCGCAGGGCATCGGCTCGCCGACGCGGAGGTGGTCGACCTCGCCGACCTCGCGGACGAGTCCTGGATCGCCGGCTGTCCTCGCTGCCGCGGCCACCTGCTGGAGCTGACGGACGCGCGCGATTTCGTGCCGAGGATCGCATACGAGACCGACAACTTCGTGGCCGTGGTGAGCATGGTCGCCGAGGGGGTGGGCGTCGCGCTCATCCCGTCGCTCGCGGTCGGCTCGGCAGGGCGGAACGACGGCGTCGTGGTCCGCCCGACGGTCAACCACGACCACCGCACCATCAATCTCGTCGGGGCGGCAGGGGCGGATGCTGTCCCCGCCATCGCGACCACGGCGTCCGCGATGCTCGGGCTGGACGGGGCGGCGTGGTCGCTAACATCGGTGTCATGAGCACCGAGCAACGCCCCACCATCGCCGTCGTCGGACCGGGGGCCGTCGGCGGTCTCCTCGCCTGGCTGCTGCACCGCGCAGGCCACGACGTGGTGGCGGTCGGACGACCAGCGACCGTCGCCGCCTTCGAGGAGCACGGCATCGAGGTGCGCGGCGACGGCGCAGCGGCCGCCTTCGCCGCCGAACGATTCGGCACCGGCGTCGAGCGCGTGCGGGCGAGCGTCGACGTGCCGGAGGGCGCGAGCATCATCTTGGCCACCAAGACCTACGGGCTCGACGACGTGCTGCCCGGGATCGCCGCCTCCCATCCGGTCGAGGTACTGTCGCTGCTGAACGGCGTCGAGCACATGGCGCCGCTCCGGGATGCGCTGCCCGGAGTGCCCGTCGCCGGCGCTGCCATCGCGGTGTCCGCGGTGCGCGCATCCAGGTCGGTGATCGAACTGCGGAGCCCGTGGGTGCGGATCGAGGCGCCGGAGGCGGCGGCAGGGTTCTCCTCAGTGGCGGGGCTGACGGACGCAGGGCCCGCCGTGCGCGTGCGAGGGACGGAGGTCGATGTGCTCTGGGCCAAGTACCGGATGCTCGCCTCGATCGCGTTGCTCACGTCGTACTGGCGACAGCCGGTCGGCGCGGCGATCAGCGAGGACCCGGAGCTGACGGAAGCGTTGCTGACCGAGGTGGTCGCGTGCTCGAACGCGTCAGGGTCGCCGGCGTCCACACTGCAGCTCGTCGAGGTCCTCGGCGGTGTCCCAGGCGGGATGCGCACCTCGCTGCAGGAGGATCTGGCGGTCGGGGCGCCCAACGAACTGGATGCCCTCGGCGGAGCGCTGCTGCGGATCGGCGCGGCCAGCGGCATCCAGACGCCGGCGGTCGAGCGGATCGTCAGCGCGCTGACCGTCGCCTGATCGCAGTAGGCTCGGAAGCGTGAAAATCGCACGCTTCAGCCACGAGGGCGCCATCGACTACGGAATCGTCGACGAGGACGCACTCGTCGTTCTCGCGGGGGACCCGATGTTCGCCGGGTTCGACACGACAGGGGAGCGCGTGCCGCTCAGCAAGGTGGGCGCGCTGCTCGCCCCCGTCATCCCGCGCTCCAAGGTGGTCGCCGTCGGCAAGAACTACCGCGACCATGCCGCGGAGATGGGCGGGGACGCTCCGGAGGAGCCACTGCTGTTCCTCAAGCCGAACACGGCCGTGATCGGGCTGGGCGACGCCATCGTGCTGCCGCCGCAGTCCCAGCAGGTCGACTTCGAGGGCGAACTCGCCGTGGTGATCGGGAAGATCGCGCGCAACGTGTCCGCCGAGGACGCACACGAGTACATCTTCGGCTACACCGTCGCCAACGACGTGACCGCCCGCGACCTGCAGAAGAGCGACGGCCAGTGGACCCGCGCCAAAGGCTTCGACACCTTCTGCCCGCTCGGCCCGGTGATCGAGACAGAGCTGAAGCCGAACGCCTACCTGCGCACGCGGGTGAACGGCGAGCTCAAGCAGGACGCCACGATCGCGGACATGGTGCACGACATCCCGTCGATCGTCGAGTACGCGTCGAGCGTGTTCACGTTGCTGCCGGGGGATGTGATCCTCACCGGCACCCCCGCGGGGATCGGGCCGATCGTCGCGGGAGACACCGTCGAGGTGGAGATCGAAGGCGTCGGCTCCCTCGTGAATCCGGTGCGTGCCGCCAAGTAGGATTGGGGGAGTATGTCTGACTCCATCTCGCACCCGTTCTCCACGGCCACCGGCTCCGACGTCCGCGTCCGGTTCTGCCCGTCGCCGACCGGCACGCCGCACGTCGGCCTCATCCGCACCGCCCTGTTCAACTGGGCGTATGCGCGGCACACCGGCGGCAAGCTCATCTTCCGCATCGAAGACACGGATGCGGCCCGCGACAGCGAGGAGAGCTACGGTCAGATCATCGAGGCGCTCACCTGGCTGAGGCTCGACTGGGACGAGGGCGTGAACGTCGGCGGTCCGGACGGGCCGTACCGGCAGTCGGAGCGCTACGACATCTACCGCGACGTGATCGAGAAGCTGAAGGCGTCCGGCCACATCTACGAGAGCTTCGCCACCGGCGAGGAGATCGAGGCGCGCAACGTCTCGCTCGGCCGCGACCCCAAGCTCGGCTACGACAACTTCGAGCGCGAGCTCACGGATGCGCAGAAGGACGCGTACCGCGCGGAGGGCCGCGAGCCTGCGCTGCGTCTGCGCGTGCCTGACACCGACCTCAGCTTCGACGACCTGGTGCGCGGCGAGATCACCTTCCCGGCCGGATCGTTCAGCGACTTCGTCGTCGTGCGGCCCAACGGCCACCCGCTGTACCCGTTCGTGAACCCGGTGGACGACGCGCTGATGGGCGTCACCCACGTGCTGCGCGGCGAGGACCTGCTGTCGTCGACGCCGCGGCAGATCGCGCTGTACCACGCGCTGATCGAGGCGGGCATCACCACGTTCGTTCCGCGCTTCGGCCACCTTCCGTACGTGATGGGCGATGGCAACAAGAAGCTCTCCAAGCGCGACCCGGAGTCCAACCTGTTCCACCACCGCGACCGCGGGTTCGTCCCGGAGGGGCTCGTCAACTACCTGGCGCTGCTCGGCTGGTCGCTCACCCACGACCGCGACGTGTTCTCGATCGACGAGATGGTCGCGGCGTTCGATGTGGTCGACGTCAATCCGAACCCGGCGAGATTCGACCTGAAGAAGGCCGAGTCGATCAACGGCGACCACATCCGGCTGCTGGAGGTCTCCGACTTCGCGGAGCGGACCATCCCGTACCTGGTGGCCGCAGGCATCCTCACCGAGCCGCTGAGCGACGCGCAGCGCGCGATCCTCGCCGAGGCCGCGCCGCTCGTGCAGGAGCGCGTGCAGCTGCTCGGCGAGACGCCGGGGATGCTCGGCTTCCTGTTCACCGATGCCGCATCGCTGACGGTGGAGGACGACGCACGCGCCTCGCTGCCGGCCGACGCCGGTGAGGTGCTCGCCGCATCCATCGGTGCGCTCGAACTGGTGCCGCAGGACGAGTGGACGCACGACGCCATCGAGTCCGCGCTGCGGGACGCGCTGATCGAGGGCCTCGGACTCAAGCCACGCGTGGCCTTCGGGCCGTTGCGCGTCGCGATCTCCGGTCGCCGCATCTCGCCTCCGCTGTTCGAGTCGATGGAGATCCTGGGCAAGGCCGAGACCATCGCGCGGCTCGACGCACTCTCCGCCAGCCTCGGATAGGCACCGGTCGTGCCACGCGAGTCACACGAGGTCGTCGTCATCGGCGGCGGGCCTGCCGGGTTGTCCACCGCGCTCAATCTGGTGCGTGCGCGGCGTGACGTGCTCGTGGTCGACAGCAATCGGCCACGGCACGCCGCGACGCTGGTGGCGCGCGGCTACCTGACCCGCGACGGCATCGCCCCCCTCGAACTGCGCCGGATCGGCCGCGAGGAGGTCGAAGCGTACGACAACGGCGAGGTCGCGTTCGCGCTCGCGCAGAGCATCGAGGTCTCCGGCGCCGGATTCCGGGTACGCGCGACCGGCGTACGCGGTGCGGCGGACATCGACGTGGTCGCGCAGACAGTGGTGCTCGCCACGGGGCTGCAGGAGACGTTGCCTGCCGTGCCGAGCATCCGGGCGTACTACGGCACCCAACTGCACAGTTGTGTGGAGTGCGACGGCTACGAGAAGGCGGATGCGCCGCTCGCGCTGATCGGGGAGACGAATGATCTCGCGGAGCGGGCCATGCTGCTCACTCAGTGGACGGACGACCTGATCGTCTTCACCAACGCGGCAGGCACGGTGAGCGACGACGACGAGCGAGTGCTGGCCAGGCTCGGCGTTCGCGTCGAACGCCGGGCGATCGACGATGTGGTGGGGGAGCGCGGCACCATGACGGGCGTGCGCCTCGTCGACGGCACGGTCATCGAGCGCACAGGCGGATTCGTGCGCCCGCTCTGGACCCCGTCGCTCGCGTTCGTGTCCGGCCTGGACCTCGAGACGGACGACGACGGCTACCTGCTCACGGACGCGCACGGCCGCTCCTCGGTGCCGGGGGTCTATGCGGTCGGCGAGACGACGCCGCCCGGCCCCCAGCAGCTCATCGTCGCGGCCGGTTCCGGCGCCGTGGCGGCCGCCGCGATCAACCGCGACCTGATCGGCCTCGCGATCGACGGCGCGCCCGGGATCGCCGTTTTGTAATTGAGGGTCGGCGTAGGATAAAGTTGACTCTCGTGCCCGGGCTTCGGTTCGGAACGGTGGGGTATGGTGTAATTGGCAACACGGCGGTTTCTGGTACCGTTGTTCTTGGTTCGAGTCCAGGTACCCCAGCAGTGAGAAAGGCCCGGTCATCCGGGTCTTTTTTGTTTGTGTGACGCGTCCGCCCTCTGACGAGGGCCCCTCGCTTCGGACGGGCTCCAACGACCGAGACGGCGGAGCCCTACCGCGAGGCGGCGCGCAGCACCCCGTCCACCCTGCGCGGGATGCCGAGCGGGTTCTTCTCCACGAGCGCTGCGGGGAGCAGCCGCTCCGGCGCGTCCTGGAACACGATGGGGCGCTGGAAGCGGCGGGTGGCCGTGGCTCCGACCGAGGTGTGCTGGGACGTGGTGGCGGGCCAGGGGCCGCCGTGGTGCTGCGACCAGGTGACGGCGACGCCGGTCGGCCAACCGCCGAAGAGGAGGCGCCCTGCGCGGTCGGCGAGGATCTCGACCAGGTCGGCGATGTCGTCGCCCGGTTCGGCGTGAATGGTGGCCGTGAGCGAGCCATCGAGCGCGCCGAGGTGCGGCGCGAGCGGCTCGGCGCCCGGGTAGCGCACGAGCAGGGTCGCCGGGCCGAACACCTCGGTCGTCAGCAGTTCGCGGTAGCGCTCGTCCGCGAAGGTGGCCAGGGCGACCGCGTACACGACGGCGGCGGGCGCACCTGCGCCGGCTGCGCCCTCTGCCACCAGCTCGACGCCGGGCACCGCCGCGAGAGCGGCGACGCCGTGGCGGAAGCCGGCGTCGATGGCGTCGGTGAGGAGGCGGTGCTGGGCGGCGCCGACGTGGGCGGCGAGTGCCGCCTCGACAGCGGAGTCCTCCGGCACGAAGACCAGGCCGGGTTTCGTGCACAGCTGGCCGGCGCTGCCCTGGAACGAGGCGGCGAGGCCCTCGGCGAGCTGGGCTCCGCGGGCGGCGTCCGCCTCGGCCGTCACCACGACGGGGTTGATGCTGCCCAGCTCGCCGAAGAACGGGATGGGCGCCGGCCGGGCGGCTGCCCGGTCGGCCAGAGCGCGCCCGCCGGCCACTGACCCGGTGAAGGAGCCGGCTGCGACCAGTGGATGCTCGATGAGCTCCACCCCCGCCTGCCGCCCGGCGACGAGCGCGAACGTCCCCTCCGGCGCCCCCGCCTCCGTCAGCGCAGCCGTGACGAGGCCGGCGGTTCGTTCCGACAGTTCGGGATGCCCGGAGTGCGCCTTGACGATCACCGGCGCCCCGACCGCGATGGCAGAGGCGGTGTCGCCGCCCGCCACGGAGAACGCGAACGGGAAGTTCGATGCCGCGAACACGGCGACGGGGCCGAGTGGGCGCAGCAGCCGGCGGAGGTCGGGGCGAGGAGGGTTCGCATCTGGAGCGGCGTGGTCGATGATCGCCTCGAGGTATGAGCCCTCCTCGACGACGGAGGCGAACATCCGGAGCTGCCCGGTGGTGCGTGCGACCTCCCCACGCAGCCGGGCGTCGCCGAGCCCGGTCTCGCGAGCGGCGATGGCCACGAGCTCGTCCGTCGCCGCGTCGAGGCGGCCGGCCACGGCGCGCAGCCAGTGCGCTCTGTTGGAGTCGGGGAGGCGGCCGATGCGGTGGAAGGCATCCGCGGCCTGGCGGACGACGGCGTCGACCTCCGCAGCGGTGGACGAGGCGGACGACGTGCCGGAGGTGGTCGACGTCGTGGTGGACGAGCTGATCATGGATGCTCCGATCGGAGAGGTGCGGAAAGTCGAAATGAGAACGAGAACGAGAACGGGACGGGAGGGAGAGCGACGTCAGCGGAACCGGAAGCCGAGCCCGAGCAGGGGACCGCCGGACACCACGCCGTCGTGCACGACCAGCCCTGTGGGCGACGTGAGGGCGCCGAGCTCGGCGAAACCGGCGTCCTCGACGATCTCCACCCAGGTCGGTTGCTCCACCGCGAAGGCCACCTGCGACGACAGCTCCGGCAGCAGGTGGAAGGCGAGACGGGCGCCCGCGGCCTGCACGCGGTCGGCGATGCGCCTGGCAGGGGTGATGCCGCCGACCCTGATCACGTTGGGTTGGAAGACGTCGGCGGCGCCCGCGTCGATGAACTCCGCGAACCGCGACTCGGTGTGCAGATTCTCTCCGACGGCGATGGTTGCGCCCGTCCGGCGCTTCAACTCGGCGTGGCCGCGGAGGTCTTCGGCGATCAGCGGCTCCTCGAACCACTCGATGCCGAACGGGGAGAGTGCTTCGACGGCGGAGACGGCCGTGTCGAGGCTCCATCGCTGGTTGGCGTCGAGCATCAGGGCGCGGTCGGGGCCGATGGTCTCCCGGACGGCGCGGATGCGGTCGACGTCCTCGGCGATGTCCGGCTTGCCCACCTTGACCTTGACGGCGTCGAAGCCCGCATCCACCCAGCGCTTCGCCTGCTGCGTCAGTTCGTCGAGCGTGTAGTGCAGGTTCACCCCGCTGCCGTATGCGGCGAGCTGGGAGTGGCGGCGGTCCAGCAGGTCGGCGACGGGGAGCCCGCGCCGGCGCGCCTGCAGATCCCAGAGAGCGAGGTCGAGGCCGGCGATGGCGATGGTCGTGATCCCGCCACCGCCCGCCTCGTGCAGGTGCAGCCAGGCGTCGTCCCACCAGGTGGGCTCGGCCGGACGGCCGATGGCGAACGGTGCGAGGTCGGTGTCGATCAGGGCCTGCACCGCCGATCCGCCGATCGACGGAGTCCAGGAGAATCCCACGCTCTGCTCTCCCGCATCGTCCGTGACCGTGACCTGCACCACCCGGATGTCGCGCACGTCCGGACCCCACGGTCTGGCGAGCGGGATGCGGACGAGCCTGGTGTCGACAGCGCGGATCGCCCGGGTCGTCACAGCAGCGCCCGCCCTGCGTCGAGGATGGCGCGCAGCCTGTCCTCCTGCTCCGAGGTCGGGTCGACCAGTGGGGCACGCACCGGCCCGACAGGCAGCCCCTGGATGCGCAGCCCCGCCTTCACGAGCGACACCGCGAACCCCGGTGTCTCGTCGCGCAGCCGCACCAGCGGCACGTAGAACCGGTCGAGAAGCCGGCGCTGCGCGGCGTCGTCCCCGGCCAGGTACGCATCGAAGAACGCCACGGCGAGGTCGGGAGCCATGGCGAACACGGCGGACGAGTACAGCGGAACGCCGATGGCGCGGTACGCCGCCTGCGAGAGCTCGGCGGTGAGCAGGCCGTTGAAGAACAACAGGTCCCTGCCCTCGGCGGCTGCTGCGAGCACGAAGCGCTGCATCAGCGCGATGTCGCCCACCCCGTCCTTGATGCCGACGACCTGCTCGATCTCGGCGAGCCGCCTGACCGTGTCCTCGCCGAGTGCGGCGTTCGCGCGGTGATAGACGATGAGCGGAAGCGTGGTCGCGGCCGCGATGGCCTCGACGTATGCGACGAGTCCCGCCTGCGGGCCGGAGACCAGGTACGGCGGGAGGACGAGGAGGCCGTCGGCGCCGGCCTCCTCCGCGACCCGCGCGCACTCGCGGGCGTGTCCGAGCGGTCCGCCGGCGCCGGCGACGACAGGGACTCTGCCAGCCGCGGCGGCGACGGCGGTGCTGACCACCGCGCCGAACTCGGAGATCGACAGGGCGTGGAACTCGCCGGTGCCGCAGGCCGCGAAGACCCCTGCGGCACCCGCATCCACCCCGGAGGAGATGTGCTGGGCGAGGACGGCCTGGTCGACCCGGTCGGCTGCGTCGAACGGCGTGACGGGGAAGAACAGGACGCCGTCACGGAAAGCGAGCCGGCTCACCTGGCCACCTCCTCTGTCGCGAGCTCGGTTCTCCAGGTGCGGCGTGCCCGCCAGCCGAGCAGGCGCTCAGCGAGAGCGCTCGAGAACACCGCGTCCTCGGGGCCGAGCGCACCGGACAGCGGTGCCGCGGCCGGCACCAGCCGGGCGATGGCCTCTCCAACGGGTTCGCGCACGAGCGAGTCCGCTGCGCCGACGAAGAACACGGAGCCGTTCGGTGCTGCGTTCTGCTGTGTGAGCCAGGCGAGGACGAACTCGCCAGCGTCGCGCGCATCCACGTAGTTGAACAGGGAGACGGCGGCGAGGCTCGGGTCATCCAGCCGGTCGGCGATCGTGTGCCCCTGCTGTGTCGGCGCGCCGTTCCACTCCTCCGGCGAGACGACGTAGCAGGGGCGGAAGACCCCGAGGCGGGTCGGCGTGCCTGACCGGATCTCGGTGGCCACCAGCTCCTCGATGGCGACCTTGGCGAGCGCGTACGCGTTCCATGGCGCGACGGGGTGCGACTCGTCGATGGGGAGGGACGTCGGCGCCCAGCCCGTCGGCGCGTTGTAGCCGACGACGGTCGGGCTGCTCGACAGAAGGACGGCGGCAACCCCTGCGTCGCGGGCGGCGGCGATCACCGCGAACGCGAGCGAGGTGTTGGTCTGGAAGATCACGTCGTCCGGAGCGCTGAACGGCACAGCGATCCCGGCCAGATGGACCACCGCATCCGGCCGGTGCTCGGCGAGCACGTCCCGCACCGAGGCGGCGTCGGTGAGGTCGCGGACGACCTGCGTCGCCGGAGACCCCGCGACCTCCGTCCTGTCGACGGAGACCACGTCGTGACCGGCCTCCGCGAGCACGGCGACGACACTGCGGCCGAGTCGGCCGGCGCCGCCCGTGACGAGATAGCGGCTCATCGGCGCTCTCCTTCCAGCGCCGCGGCCCCCGCGCCGAGCGAGAGCTCCGACGTGCGGACGGCCTGCCCTGTGCTGAGCGACCGGTTTCCGGCGAGGCCGACGGCGACGGAGCGGACGCCGTCCGCCCACGACGCTGTCCGACCGAGAGGATCGGCGGGGGCGTTCCCGTACAGCTCGCGCAGGAGCTCTGCGTCGCCACCGCCGTGGCCGCCCTCCGCGACCGGGATCGGGACCTCCTGCGCGACGCCGAAGTGGTTCTGCACCAGCAGGCGCTCGCCGACGGGCCGGGTGCGCTCGTCGGCGACGGCCTCCGGGTGGGCGGACGGGTCGACGGCAGGGCGGCCGTCGTCGCCGAGCAGCACAGCACCGCGCTCGACGACCGTCAGCTCCGCTCTGCCCGCCGTGCCGTTGATCGCGACCGTGTACCCCTCCCAGGGCGAGTGCGCGTTCAGCGAGTACGACATGGATGCGCCGCGGGCATAGTCGACGACGAGTGAGAGGTTGTCCTCGATGGTGATGCCCGGGTCGAAGACGTCGCGGTCGCGCAGGTAGCCGTCATATGCCTCCTGATCGAAGTAGAGTTCGCGCAGGTGAGGGTCCTCGCGCAGGTCGAGGCTGAACGCATCCCGCAGCGGCGAGTCGACGGAGCCGCGCTCCGGGCGCATCCCGAGCCCACGCCGTGCAGCGTTCTCCGCGCCGTAGAACCGCAGGCCGCCGCTGGCGAACACGCGGGCAGGGCTGTCGGAGAGCCACCAGTTGACGAGGTCGAAGTGGTGCGACGACTTGTGGATGAGGAGTCCACCGGAGTTCGCCTTGTCTCTGTGCCACCTGCGGAAGTAGTCCGCGCCGTGCGCGGTGTCGAGCACCCACTCGAAGTGCACGGAGGTGACATCGCCGATCGCCCCGGAGGCGACGACGCGTTTCAAAGCGGTGTTGCGGGGGGAGTACCGGTAGTTGAACGTGACGATCACCGAGCGGCCGGTGCGCTCCGCGGCGTCCGCGATCCTGCGCACGCCCTCCTCGCTCGTCGTCAGCGGCTTCTCCACCACCGCGTCCGCGCCGGCCTCGAGAGCGGCGACGACGTAGTCTGCGTGGGTGACGTCCGGCGAGGTCACGATGACGCGCTCGATGCCGAGGGATGCGACGGTCGCGGCGAGCTCGGACGGCTCGAACCGCGCCGGCGCGGCGACCCCCGAGGCGGCGAGGCGCCGCTCGTACCAGTCCAATCGTCCCTGGTTCGTGTCCGACCAGGCGACCAGCTCTGCCGTGTCCGCGTGCGGGCCCACGATCGCATCCAGATGCAGTTGGGCGCGCGAGCCGGTGCCGATGAGCGCGTAGCGGGTCTGGTGTGTCATTGCTCTCTTTCGATCTACTTGATGCCGGTGGTGGCGATGCCCTTGACCAGGTAGCGCTGGCCGAGGAGGAAGGCGATGAACAGGGGGACGAGCGATATGACCGACATGGCGAACATCCCTCCGTAGTCGGACGTCGACTGCTGGTCGACGAAGCCCTTCAACGCGACGGAGACCGGGAAGACGCTGGTCGTCCGCAGGTAGATGAGCGGGCCGAAGAAGTCGCCCCAGGTCCAGATGAATGTGAAGATCGCTGTCGTCGCGAGGGCGGGGACCATGAGCGGGAGGGTGACCTGCACGAACGTGCGGAGGTGACCGGCGCCGTCGATGCGGGCGGCCTCGAAGATCTCCTTGGGCAGTGCCCGGATGAACTGCACCATCAGGAACACGAAGAACGCGTCGGTGGCGACGAACTTCGGGATGATCAGCGGGAGGAAGGTGCCCAGCCAGCCGAGCTGCTTGAAGATGATGAACTGCGGTACGAGCACGACGTGGATCGGCAGCATGATCGTGCCGAGCATGATGACGAAGAACAGGGTCTTGAACCGGAAGTTCAGCCGGGCGAACGCGTATGCGGCGAGCGAGCAGGAGATCAAGTTGCCGATGATGGCCCCGATGACGATGATCGACGAGTTGCCGAGGAAGACGCTGAACGGCAGACCCTGCGAGCTCCAGCCCTTGACGTAGTTGTCGAGGGTCAGCTCGTTCGTGAAGATGCTGAGGTTGGTGAAGATCTGGTCGTTGGGCTTGAACGACGAGACGACCAGCCAGATCAGCGGGTAGATCATTATGATCGACAGCAGGATCAGGCCGGAGTGCTTGAGGATCGAGCGAACGGGGCGGCGCGCGCTTCGCTTCCGGCGGTCCTGCCGGGGAGAAGCGTCCGTTCCCGGCCGCTCTGCGGTCGGACGGGGCTCTGCGTTCGGACGGGGCTGCCCGTTGGGCCTGGTGTCTGCGGCTGCGGTCATGCGCTGTGCCTTTCTGCGGGTCTCATCGTCTGGGTGCTGGAAGCGGGATCAGTCGTCATAGAAGACCCAGAACCGGGAGAGCCAGAAGTTGAGCGCGGTGAGAGCCGCGATGATGACGAGCAGGAACCACGCCATCGCGGAGGCGTACCCCATGTGCAGTTGAGTGAACGCCTGCTGGTAGAGGTACAGCGTGAAGAACATCGTGGAGTCGGACGGTCCTCCGCTCCCGCCGGAGACGATGTACGCCTGCGTGAACGATTGGAACGCGAAGATCACCTGCAGCACGAGGTTGAAGAAGATGATCGGCGTGAGGAGAGGGAACGTGATCGAGAAGAACTGGCGCACCCTGCCTGCCCCGTCCATCGACGCTGCCTCGTAGTACATGTCCGGGATCTGGCGGAGGCCGGCGAGGAAGATCACCATGGGGGAGCCGAAGGTCCAGATGTGGAGCACGATCAGCGTCCCGAGCGCCGTATTCGGGTCGGAGATCCAGCCGGGCCCCTGGATGCCGAACCAGGACAGGAACCCGTTGACGATGCCCTCCTTGCCGAACACCTGGGTCCACAGGATTGCGATGGCCACGGAGCCGCCGAGGAGGCTCGGCAGGTAGAAGATCGAGCGGTAGATGGAGAGCCCGCGCATCCCCCGGTCGAGGAGGATGGCGATGGCGAGCGCGATGACGAGCTGCAGCGGAACGCCGACGATCACGTAGATGAAGGTGACCCGGAGCGAGTTCCACAGGCGCTCGTCGGCGAACATCTGGGTGAAGTTGTCGAAGCCGATCCACTTCGGCGACTGCAGCAGGTTGTACTTGGTGAACGACAGGTACAGCGAGTACAGCATCGGGCCGATGGTGAAGACGGCGACGCCGATCAGCCAGGGGGCGAGGAAGGCGTACCCCGCTTTGTTGTCGGTGAAGCGAGGTTTGACCTTCGCCCCGCCTCGGCGGGCGTTCAACGCCACGGTTCTCAGTTCGCCAAGACTACTCACGAAGACCTCCTCGTCTGCCGTGCCCACGATGTGGGCCGTGAAAGCGATTTCTCGCGTCGTACGGAATAATGCCGGGGTCTGCGGGCAAAGTCAAACGCAACGTTTCACAAGAGCGTTACTGTGAGCACGGAAGAATCGTTCGGAGAAGGGACGGAAATGGTGCGACGATCAGGGTCTTCGACGATCTCGGAGGTGGCGAGGCACGCCGGGGTGTCGCCCGCGACCGTGTCCAGGGTGATGAACGGCCGGTTCGCAGGAGAGCCGGAGGTGGCGGAGCGCGTCCTGGCGTCTGCTCACACCCTGGAGTACCAGCCGAACCAGCTCGCCCGCGCCCTGGCGCTCGGCCAGACGAAAGCCGTCGCCTTCCTCGTTCCCGACCTCGCGAACCCCACCTTCCAGGCGGTGCTCTCCGGGTTCAGCAAGACGGCGGCGCGCGACGGCTACCGCGCCCTGGTCGCCGACTCCGCCGAGTCGCCGGACGACGAGGCGCTGCTCGCCACCGAGATCCGTCGCAGGAGCGATGCCATCGTGCTGTGCGCGCCTCGTATGCCGGAGAAGGAGCTCGTCGCCCTCGCGGAAGCGCTGCAGCCGCTCGTGCTGATCAACCGGCCGAGCGCGCTGGTCTCCGCTCCGTCGCTGTCCGTCGACTACCAGTCGGGCATCCAGGCGCTTGCGCGGCACCTGTACGACCTCGGGCACCGCAGGTTCGCCCTGGTGATGGGGCCGGAGCAGAGCGTGTCGAACGCGGCGAGGCTCCGCGGCTTCGAGGAGTTCCGGCAGGCCGCGGACGGGGTGACGGTCAGCAATGTCCGGGGCGGCGCCGGGCTCGACGACGGGTCGTCCGCCGCCCAGGCCGTGCGGGAGACCGGCGCCACCGCCGTGCTGGCGTTCAACGACCTCGTGGCCATCGGACTCATCAACGGGCTGCAGGAGCTGGGGGTGGATGTCCCTGGCGAGATCTCGGTGACCGGGTTCGACGACATCCCGTTCGCCCGGTTCTGCGCGCCACCGCTGACCACCGCATCCGTGCCCCACGAGGACCTGGGGGTGGAGGCGTGGCAGCGGCTGCACTCGCTCATCCAGGAGGAGCGGCCGTCGCACAACCTGGTGTTCCAGCCGAGGGTCGAGGTGCGCGGATCCGCAGGTCCGGTGCGGAGCTGACCGAGCGTTGACACGTCGTGCCGATGGCTGCTACCGTGCGTGAAACCGGTTTCTCGAAAACAGTCCTCCCGACGAGATCGAGGCCGAGCGTTCTGGAAACACTTTCACGAAATGAGGCGCAATGACGCGTAGGAACCGGCTGCTCACAGGGGCAGCACTCAGCAGCATCGTGGCGGCTTCGCTCCTGTTGAGCGGCTGCTCCGGCTCACCAGGCGACGGTGGATCGTCCGCTCCGACGGCGTCGTACGACGCGAAGGAGAAGGTCACCCTGCACCTCTCCTGGTGGGGGAACGACGCCCGCGCGGCGATCATGACCAAGGTCATCGGGATGTTCGAGAAGAAGTACCCGAACATCTCCGTCGTTGCGGAGCCCGTCGGCGCTCCCGACGATCTCTTCAACCGGCTCTCCACCGACTTCGCGTCGGGAACGGCGCCGGACGTCTTCGCGCTCGGCGGCTCGAAGCCGCAGGACTACGGGGCGGCGGGATCGCTCCTCGACCTCTCGACCGTGAAGCCCTACCTGTCCACCGCCGACTATCCGGAGAGCGCGCTCACCGCCGCGAAGGTCGACGGCGCGCTCTACGGCCTTCCCACCGGCGGAAACGCGATCGGGCTCCTCGTCAACGAGGATCTGTTCGCGAAAGCCGGAGTCGCGCTTCCCAAGGACGACTGGAGCTGGAACGACTTCATCACGGCCGCTGACACGATCAGCAAGAAGGCGGGCGACGGCGTGGTCGGGCTCGACCTCCGCGTGCAGGATGTCCTCGGCACGTACGCGGCACAGCTCAACAAAGTGGGCATCTACACCGACAAGGGCAAGATCGCGGTCAAGGCCGCCGACATCCAGAAGTGGTACGAGATGGAGCAGAAGCTCGTGAAGGGCGGCGGCCTGCCCGACCCGTCCGTGATCGTGCAGCACTGGAACGTGACTCCGGATCAGACCCTGTTCGGCACCGGCAAGGCGGCGATGAGCTTCGCATACAGCAACCAGCTCAGCGCGTACACGGCCGGCACGAACGGCGCGAAGGTCGAGATCGTGCAGCCGCCGACGAACACGTCGACCACCGGCGTCTCCGTGCTCCCCTCCCAGTTCTGGGCCATCGCGGCCACCACGAAGCACCCGGCCCAGTCGGCACTCCTCGTGAACTATCTGCTCAACGACAAGGACTCGGCGAAGGTGATCCTGGCCGACCGCGGTCTGCCGTTCAACAGCACGATCCTGCCGGTGGTCAAGCCGCTGCTCAGCGAGACGGATGCGCAGTCGGCGAGCTACCTGGAGGACATCCTGAAGGTCGGCGTCGTCTCTCCGCCGCAGCCGGCCGGCGGTGCGATCATGAACGACCTCTCGCAGCGCACGGAGTCCGACATCCTGTTCGGCAAGACGACGGCGGCGAAGGGGGCGGAGAGCTGGATCAGCCAGCTCCAGCAGTCGCTCGACACCGACGGCTGATCGACACGTGAAGTCCAGGCGGGCGGCTCAGCTGAGCCGGCCGCCTGGCTTTCCCGTTCCGCCCTTTCCCTCCGAGAGAGTGATCAGATGCCCCAGATCGACCGCGCGCGGCTCGTCGCCCGCCACGACGTGCACGTCGACAGTATCGACCCGTCTTCGCCGCTGAGCGTCGGAAACGGCGGATTCGGTTTCACGGTCGATCCGACCGGGCTGCAGACGTTCCCGGGGGCGTATCCCGTGGCAGCGCGCTACGGCGAGCAGCCGGGCACCATGCTCGGCACGATGAGCACCTGGGGGTGGCACTCGACGCCGGGAGGAGATGGCCTGGCGCTGCCGCTGCACGCATACGACAGTCCACACGGGCCGGCGCTCTACGCCGACCTCGGCGGCGCGCTCAGCGCGGACAGCGCGAGCGGCCAGTCCGTGGACGAGGAGTGGCTGAGGAACAACCCGCACAGGCTCGACCTCGGCAGGATCGGCCTGTGGACCGGGGACAGCGCCGCCACAGCCTTGGACCTGACGCACATCGACCAGCGGCTGTCCTTGACCGGAGGGCGGATCAGCAGCTCGTTCCGGATCGCCGGGCGTCCGTTCCGCACCGAGACAGCGGTGCACCCGGATCGCGACGCTGTGGCCGTCCGCATCCACGGCACCGGTGAGCTTGGCCTGCGGCTGGCCTTCCCATACGGCTCAGAGGCGTGGGGCAACGCGGCCGACTGGATGCGTGAGGACGCGCACACCAGTCGCGCCACGCGCATCCAGGACGGGTGGCGGATCGAGCGCATCCTGGACCGAACGCGGTACGCCGTGCAGCTCACGGTGAGCGGAGCGGAGCTGGAGAGCGTCGGACCGCACGCGTTCGTGCTGCGCGCGACGGACGGGGGTCGGCCGCTGGAGGTGGTGCTCGAGTTCCTGCCGCATGGCAGGGACGGCGCGATGCTCGACGCGCACGCGGTGTTCGCGGCGAGCGACGCGCACTGGGCGCGGTTCTGGGAGAGTGGCGGAGCGATCGAGCTGGCCGACAGCGAGGACTCGCGCGCACAGGAGCTCGAGCGGCGGATCGTGCTCTCGCAGTACCTCTCCGCGATCAATACGGGAAGTCAGCCGCCGGCGGAGACCGGTCTGATGCTCAACTCATGGCGCGGGAAGTTCCACCTGGAGATGCACTGGTGGCACCAGGCCTGGCAGGCGCCGTGGGGGAGAACGGAGCTGCTGCTGCGCTCGATGCCGTGGTACGAGACCGTGATCGACCTGGCACGGGCGACGGCGCGATCGCAGGGGCTGCCCGGAGCGCGCTGGCCCAAGCAGGTGGGACCGGACGGCCGCGAGGCGCCGAGCCCGATCGGGCCGTTCCTGGTCTGGCAGCAGCCGCACCCGATCCATCTGTCCGAGCTGCTCTACCGGGCGGACCCGTCACGGGAGACGCTGGAGCGCTGGGCGACCGTCGTGTTCGAGACGGCGGAGTTCATGGCGGCCTTCGCCGCGGCCGACGACGGAGCTTTCCACCTCGGTCCGCCGCTGGTGCCGGCGCAGGAGTCGTACGCGGACACGAGGGCGACGGCGAAGGACCCGGCATTCGAGCTGGCGTACTGGGCGTGGGCACTCGGCGTCGCCTGTCGCTGGCGCGAACGCCTCGGACTGACGGTGCCGTCGCGGTGGCGCGCGGTCGCGGCCGGGATGGCTCCGCTACCGCAGCGCGATGGCCGTTACGTGGCTTTGGCGACCCCGCCCTCCCTGGTACGCGACGACCACCCGAGCATGCTCGCCGCACTGGGCGTCGTTCCCGGCACCCCGCTCGTGCATCCAGAGACCATGCGCGCGACGCTGGACGACGTGCTGGCCGACTGGGACTGGGACTCCACGTGGGGCTGGGACTTCCCCATGGCCGCGATGACGGCGACCAGGCTCGGCGCCCCCGAGCTGGCGGTGGACTGCCTGCTGATGGATCGCCCGAAGAACACCTATCTCGTCAACGGGCACAACCGGCAGAACGAGTCGCTGCCGATCTACCTTCCCGGCAACGGGGGACTGCTGCTGGCGGCCGGGATGATGGCGGCCGGGTTCGATGGAGCAGCGGATGCGCCGGGATTCGGAGCCGGCTGGCGCGTGCGGCACGAGGGCATCGCGCCCCTGCCGTAGCCTCGCCAGTGCCTCGGCGGCGCGGCGGCCCTTGGGCTCGGCGGCTCAGCGGCCTGCGGCGATGTGCTCCCGCAGCAGTTCCACCAGCGGGGTGCGCTCGACGCTGTTCCCGAACCGGAACGCGCCGGCGAGCCGCCTGGCGTCGTCTGGGCTCAGTCCGCGGAACCGGTCGGCGAACCGCTCGGCGAGCGGCTCGGCCAGCAGGATGTGCCGCACCAGGACCGCCACGTGCGGCTGACGCCCCCACGGGTACGGCGCGAAGTCGGGGAACTCTCTGGCGAACACGGCGTCGATCGGGTCGAGGATGTCGCGCACTCCCGCGTCCGAACCGCCCCAGGAGTCCACGCCGAGCCTGGCCTTGGTCTCGAGTTCGGGCCTGATCGTCTGCAGATACTCGCTGTCCTCGCGCACGTGCATCAGGCCCTGCAGGCCGATGTCCTTGTATGTCCAGAGCGCCCAGCTCGCGCCGTGCTCGCGGTAGATGTCCAACTGGTCGCGCAGCAACTGCAGGCGGAACGCATCCTGGGTCCGGTCGGCGGTGTACACGGGCCCGAACTCGCCGATCCAGATCGGCGTCCCCGTCCGCCGCATGTATTCGGTGCGCCGCAGGAAGGTCTGCTCGACCACAGCCCGGTCGAAATACTCTCCGCGGGTCCACCCCGGGTATTCCGACGCGCTGGTGATGCCGGGGAGCGCGTAGTCGTGCGCCGTGTACACCGTGTTCGGCAGCGGGTCGGAGCGGCGGTCGAACGCGCTGAAGTCGGTGGAGTACTTGTTGCCGTCGAGGAACAGGATGTGCCGGTGGTCGATGGCACGGATCGCCTTCTCCAGCCGCTCGTAGAAGGGCAGGATCACGTCGCCGCTCGGATCGGCCGGTTCGTTGATCGGGTTGTAGCCCGCGACCTCCGGGCGGTCTTTGAAGCGTTCGGCGATCGCCTCCCAGAGGTGCACGACGCGGTCCTGGAAGTGCGGGTGGTTCCAGAACTCGGCGACGTGCGTCGGGTTGTCGCTGTGCCAGTGCTGGTTCTGCCTTCCTGGCACGGCGTGCAGATCGAGGATGGACCGGATGCCGTGTCTGCCGAGCGTGGTGACCGCTCTGTCCAGCCGCGCGAATCCCTCCTCTCGCAGGCGGAACGGCCGGGCGTCGTCCTCGAAGTGGCGGTAATTGAACGGGATGCGGACGCTGTCGATCCCGATGGACGCGAGGAACGCGGCATCCGGCTCGTCGATGAAGCCGTCGAGGTACTCGTCGAAGAATGCGTCGTACGCCTCCCTGCCGAGCCGGTCGAGCAGCAGGCGGCGGATGCGCTCCTCGTTGCCTGGGTAGCCGCTGATGAAGTTCTCCATGTTCATCCAGCCGCCGAGGCCGACGCCTGACAGGCGGACGACGCTGCCGGTCTCGTCGACGATGTCGCTGTCGCGGACAGTGAGGAAGGTGAGGTCGTTCACGGTGATCCGTTCCGGGGTGAGTCGGTCGTCGAGCATGGTCAGGAGAAAGGGAGCGCGATCGGTCTGGCGAGGCCGCCGACCACGACGGTCGGCCAGTCGGGGTCGGCGGTGAGGACGTCCGTGACGCCGCCGGTGATGACGACGGTGTCCTCGACCTTGCCGCGCGGGACGCTGGGGTTCCAGGCGAACGCCTGACCGTCGCGCACCCGGTCGGCGGTGGCCGGGGTCGCCCGAGGGTCTCTGCCCGCGTAGCCGGTGGGACCGCCCTGGTGGTGGCGCATCCACTCGTCGGCGGAGAAGCCGTGCGCTTCGTACGAGGCGGCGATGTCGGCCAGGACGGCGGAGAGCGGCCTGCCAGGGGTGGTCGCGGCGAACGCGGTGGCCTCGACCTCGCGCAGGCGGGCGTCGGCCTCCGCGGCGCCTGGCTCGTCGCCGACCCACCTGGTGAGGTTGACGATGAGACCGTCCCTCCGGGCGCCGACGACCAGCATGAGGCGATCCCCGATGGGGGCGCCGGTCGGCAGCGGGTGCCGCAAATCGAGCCTGCTCTGCCCGGCGACGAGGGTGACGATCGGCTCGGCGCCGGTGGCGACCACGGCGCGCGAGAGATCGGAAGCGAGCCGGCGTTCGGTGTCGGCCCGGCGGGCGGCGCGGGCGACGGCGGTGACGGCCGCTGCGACGTCGGCGCCGAGCGAGCGGTAGCGCGCCACCTCGACGGCGAGCAGTGTGGCACGCATGGAACGCAGTTCGGGCGCGACGCTGTGCTCTGCGATCGCGCCGGGTACGGGCCGCGAGGCTGTGCCGGGGAGAGGTTCGAACCAGGGATGTTCGACCAGTGCGAACCCGCCGAGTCCGGTGAGCTCCTCCGACACGATGCGGTCGGTCTCGTTCGCGAGCACGTGCACGGTGACCTCGTGGGCGTCGACCAGCACGCTGAGCACAGGGTCGCCGTTCGTCGGGACGGTCACGCGCGCTCCGCACAGCAGCCAGGAGAGCGACTCGCGCGTCGCGAGCGCGATGGCGTGCTCGCCTCTGGCGGTCAGCAGTTCGCGAACGCGGCCGAGCTTGGTCGCGAACTCGGCGGGGGTGGCTGTGCGTGTGGTCGGTGGTGGGGTGGGTGTGGTCGTGGCCGTGCGGCCCGTGCCGTGCTCGCTCATCGTGCTCCTGCGCCCGATCGGTTGTGGATGTGTCCACCTTACCGTGAAAGCGGTTTCGCGAAAGCGGTTTCGCGCACGCGGGTCTGCCGACTGTTCGTCAAGAGCGGGGTGCCGCCGCGTCAGGCGAGGTGGTCGAGGTAGCGCAGGATGATGCCCTCGCGCAGCGCCCACGGGCAGACTTCGAGCTCGTCCACGCCGAACGCGCGCATCGCCTCGCGCAGCACGATGCCGCCCGCGACGATCTGGAACGTGCGGTCGGCCGTGATCCCCGGCAGTGCGGTGCGCGCCTCCGCCGGAAGCTGCGCGAGGCGCGGCACCCAGTCGGAGAGCTCCGACCGCCGCAGCAGGCTGCGCTCGCTGCCTCCCGGCCCGGGAGCTGTCGACCCGGCGAGGCGAGCGAGGGAGCGGATCGTCTTGGAGGTGCCGACCACGTGGCCGCCGGCCGCGCGTCCGGAGAAGCCGCCGACCGCATCCTGCAGGACGGAGCGGGCGTGCATCCTGAGCGCGTCGACCTGCGGTTCGGTCGGCGGGTCGTCGTGCAGGAAGCCGATGGTGCTGCGTCCGGCGCCGAGCGGCACGGAGACGGCGATGTCGGGGTACTCGTCGCGCCCGGAGGCGATCTCCAGCGATCCTCCGCCGATGTCGAGCAGCAGGAGGTCGCCGGCCGACCAGCCGGACCAGCGGCGCACGGCCAGGAAGGTCAGCTTCGCCTCGTCCTCCCCGGACAGCACCTGCAAGTCGACGCCGGTCTCCGCGGTGATGCGCGCGAGCAGCGCCGGCCCGTTGGTCGCCTCGCGGATGGCGGACGTGGCGAACGGCAGCAGCTCCTCGATGCCCTCCGCCTCTGCGACGCGCATGGCCGACGCGATGGCGTCGAGGATGGCCTGGCAGCCTTCGTCGCTGATCGCGCCGTCCGCGTCGATGTAGCGCATCAGCCGCAGCACCGACTTGTGGGTGGCGGCGGGGATCGGCCGGGCGCCGGGATGCGCGTCGACGACGAGCAGGTGGATGGTGTTCGAACCGACGTCGAGGACTCCGAGCCTCATCGCGGTCAGCGACCCTGCCGGTGACGCACCCAGAACCCGATCAGCACGCCGCCGCCGACGGCGACCAGCACGCCGACGCCGCGCACGATCCACTGCGTCGACCCGCTCGCCGCGTCGATCAGCAGGGGGACTCCGAGCCCGACCGCCACGAGGACGATCCCGCCGATCAAATACCAGGGGGACCCGTTCGTGCGTTCGACCATGGGGAAAGAATACCGGTGCGCCTAGCGCGGAAGGTGCGGTCGCGACGCGCGCGACCGCACCTTCCGCACGAGCGGAACGCTCCCTACGGCAGGTAGTACGTCGGGTTCGGCAGCTTCACCGCGCGGTCGGCCGAGCCGCCGATCAGGTCGCTGAACTGGTCGCCGTAGTTGGCGACGATGTCGTACTTCCCGCCGGCAGCCGACTCGACGTGCTTGCGGGTCTGCGACTTGTACTCGATGGTCGTGCACTTCGCGGTCGCGCAGGTGATGTACGACGGCTGCTGGGATGCGCCGACGCCGGTCCACTTGGTGTAGTAGTTCGGCGCGGTGAAGCCGGTGTATCCGACCTTCGCCAGGTTGCCGAGCGTGGCGGCCTTCTGGTCGTCGTTGCGTCCGGTGAGGCCGATGAGCGTGCATCCGGATTTCTGGGCGACTGTGGCGAGCGTGGTCATCGACGGCGTGGCGGGGAACCGCTGGTCCTGCACCCAGACGTCCTGCTCTGCCGGGTTGAAGGTGAAGTGCATGTCCGCCACCTCCATGTCGTACGTCCAGAGCGTGGTGTCGTCGGCGTCCAGGACGATCGCCGGGTTCTTGTGCAGCTTCTTCTCGACGAAGCAGGTCGCGGCCAGCACGGGCAGCTGCCGCAGCACCAGGCTGCGCATCTCGCGGATGTACGGGGAGTCCGTCTTGTTCGCGATGCCGGTGCCAGGGTCTCCGTAGTAGGTGGCGATGGTCTTCTTCACCGAGTCGATGTTCGGGATGCCCTCGCCTCCGGCCGTCGCGCCGCTGGTGCCGTCCGGCGCCATGCTGAAGTGCGTGCGCGGGGCCAGCGTCGGCTCGTTCACGCCCGGCAGGTCGGGCGACGGCAGGTAGTAGGTCGGGTTCGGCAGCTTCAGCGCGCGCTGGGCGTAGCCGCCCTGCAGGTCGGACCACTGGTCGCCGACGTTGAGGTCGATCGTGTAACCCAGATCCTGGATGTGCTTCCTGGTGAGGGCCTTGTACTCGACTGTCGTGCACGCCGCGGCGGCGCAGGTGATGTACGACGGCTGCTGGGATGCGCCGACGCCGGTCCACTTGGTGTAGAAGTTCGCGGCGGTGAACGGGGTGTATCCGACCTTGCTGAGGTTGCCGAGGGTGGCCGCCTTCTGGTTGTCGTTGCGGCCGGTGAGGCCGAAGACGGTGAAGCCGATGGCCGCCGCCTTGTTCACGAACGCGACCATCGCCGGGGTGGCCGGGAACCGCTGGTCCTGCACCCAGACGTCCTGCTCCGCGGGGTTGAAGGTGAAGTGCATGTCCGCCACCTCCATGTCGTACGTCCAGAGCGTGGTGTCGTCGGCGTCGAAGACGATCGCCGGCTTCTGGCCCTTGGCCTTCGCAGCCGCGTACTCCGCCTGCAGTTTGGCGGTCTCGCCCGCGATGATCGTGGACATCTCGCTGATGTACGGCGACGCGGTCTTGTCGGCGATGCCGGTGCCGGGGTCGCCGTAGTAGGTGGCGATGGTCTTCTTCACCGAGTCGATGTTCGGGATGCCCTCGCCTCCCGCCGTCGCGCCGCTCGACCCGTCCGCCGCCATCGTGAACGACGTGCGCGGCGCGAGCTGCTGCTGCTGTCCGTGGCCCGGCCCCGGATCCCAGGCGGACGCTGCGGACGCGTTCACGACGCCGAAGCCGACGACGAGTGCGAGCACGCCAGCCGCACCGGCCGCGAGACGGCCGCGGGGACGAGAGGTTTTCACAGAGGACCGGAGCAACATCGCAACACCAATCGGTCGAGGGGGTCCACCCCCGAATGGGGGCCTGCGAGCACGATAGCGGGATGCGGCCGGTCGCGCCAGAGTTCGCGGCCGTCTCCGCGCGGATGAGCGGACGCCTCTTGTCCGCCCGCTCGCCCTGGCCTAGCATCGCGCCATGACAGACGCATCACCGAACGTCGCCTTCGACCTGCTCGCCACCCGTCTGCTCGAAGACCCGGACGACGACGTGGTCGCCACGGAGAAGGGCCTTCACGTGCACGGGAAGCTCTTCGCCTTCCTCGACGGCGACAGGCTGGTGCTCGACCTGCCGGCCTCCCGCGCGCTCGACCTGGTGGACCGCGGAGTCGCGGCTCCCGCATCCGGAGGAGTGGTGGATGCGCGGGGCTCGTGGGTCGGAATCTCCGACCTCGAGGACTGGCCCGAACTCGCTTCCGAGGCGCACCAGTTCGTCGGGGAGCCGCCGGTCGGGCGCGACTCGTAGCGCTGCGCAGCCGCACGAGACGGTGCGCGGAACGCGCATCCGGGACCGTGCGTGGGAATGCCGTAACCCTCGACTGCATTGCAGTCAGAGGAAGTAAGGTTTTCAACGCATGTACACCGACACCATCGACATCGCCCGCATCCGTGCGGATTTCCCGATCCTCGCGCGCGAGGTCAACGGGCATCCGTTCGTCTATCTCGACTCCGGCGCCACGTCGCAGAAACCGCGCCAGGTCCTCGACGCCGAACGCGCGTTCGTCGAGCGATACACCTCCGCCGTCCACCGCGGCGCGCACACCACGGCAGGAGAGGCGACCGAGCTGTTCGAGGACGCCAGAGCGCGAGTCGCGGCGTTCGTCGGCGTCGACGCGGACGAACTGGTCTGGACCTCCAACGCCACCGAGGGCATCAACCTGCTCGCGTACAGCATCTCGAACGCGTCGCTCGGGCGCGGGGGAGACGAGGCGGCGCGGTTCGGGATCGGCGATGGCGACGAGATCGTCGTCACCGAGTCTGAGCACCACGCCAATCTGGTGCCGTGGCAGGAACTCGCCGCCCGGACCGGTGCGACGCTCCGGGTGATCGGCCTGCACGACGACGGGCAGCTGCGCCTCGACGAAGCCGCCGGAATCATCGGCGCGCGCACGAAGATCGTCGCGTTCACGCACGTGTCGAACGTGCTCGGTGCGATCAACCCGGTCGAGACACTCGTCGCCCTCGCCCGCGAGGCCGGCGCGCTCACCGTGCTCGACGCCTGCCAGTCCGCGCCGCACCTCGCGCTCGACCTGCACGCGCTCGACGTGGACTTCGCCGTGTTCTCCGGCCACAAGATGCTCGGCCCGACCGGGGTCGGCGCGCTCTACGGACGCCGCGATCTCCTCAACGCGCTCCCGCCGTTCCTCACCGGCGGCTCGATGATCACCACCGTCAGCCTCACGGGAGCCGAATACCTGCCGGCCCCGCAGCGCTTCGAGGCCGGCACCCAGCGGGTCTCGCAGGCTGTCGCGCTCGCCGCGGCCGTCGACTATCTCGACGTGGTCGGGATGCGCGCCATCGAAGCGCACGAGGAAGCACTGGGGGCGCGCATCCTGGACGGGCTGGCGGAGATCCC
Organism: Leifsonia sp. Root227; assembly: GCF_001428745.1. Lineage (GTDB taxonomy): Bacteria > Actinomycetota > Actinomycetes > Actinomycetales > Microbacteriaceae > Leifsonia. Next base: position 487,872 of record NZ_LMIO01000002.1, read on the forward strand.
CGGCGTGCGCGTGCTCGGCCCCGGCCGCGGAGTTCCCCGCGTCGGCCTCGCGAGCTTCGTCGTCGACGGCATCCACTCGCACGACGTCGGCCAGTTCCTCGACGACCGCGGCATCGCCGTGCGGGTCGGCCACCACTGCGCGCAGCCGGTGCACCGCCGGTTCGGGGCGACGGCCAGCACGCGCATCAGCACCTACCTGTACAACACAGCGGACGAGGTGGATGCGGCCGTCGCCGCTGTCGCCGACGCCCGCGCCTTCTTCGGAGTCGACCGATGAGCTCGTCCGACCTTCAGAACCTCTACCAGCAGGTCATCCTCGACCACGCCAAGGAGAAGCACGGCTACGGCCTCCAGCCGAATGCGGCGGGCAGTTCGCACCAGCTCAATCCGACGTGCGGCGACGAGGTGACGCTGAACGTGCATCCATCGGCCGCAGGCGGTGTCGCCTCGATCAGCTGGGAGGGACACGGCTGCTCCATCTCCACCGCGTCGGCGTCGCTGCTCAGCGACATCGTGCACGACGTGTCGCGCGAGCAGCTCACGGAGGCGGTCGCCGCGTTCCGTGAGCTGATGCAGTCGAAGGGCGCGATCGACGGCGATGAGGAGCTGCTCGGCGACGCCGTCGCCCTCGCCGGCGTCTCGAAGTACGTCACCCGCATCAAGTGCGCGATGCTGCCCTGGGTCGCTCTGGAGGACGCGCTGGCGAAGTCGGCCGCGTAGCGTCGCCTCCTGGTTCGGGCACCGGCGGACGGCTACGGCACCGGCGCCAGGTCGACCTCGTCGGCGATCGCTTCGAGAGCGGAGGGCAGGGACGGGAACGTCGTGCCGAAGACGAGGCCGGACGGCCCGCTCGCCGTCCAGGTCTGCGCGCCCTTCGCCACGTGGCCGACGAGATACCGGCGGTGGCCGTCGAGCACCTGGCGCTGCGCGATGGCGAGTGTAAGCGGGAACGCGTACACGTCGCCTTTCGGACTGACGACCAGCTCCCAGCGGGCCTTGCCAGGGTTGAATCTGCTTGTGAAGATGCGCGACATGATCGGATAGTTGTATCCCGGTACGCGCATCCCCTGCCACGAAGATGACAGCCTGTTTCTTTTGTTGCGGCGCCGTCGTAACACGTCCGTCGCCGGCTTGACTCTGGCGCTACGCGACCCAGCCGGAGAAGCGGGCGAGGAACGCGCGCGTGCGCTGCTCCCGTGGTGCGCCGAAGAGCTGCGCCGGCGGTCCCTGTTCGGCGATGACACCGGCGTCGAGGAAGACGACCCGGTCGGCCACATCCCGCGCGAACGCCATTTCGTGCGTGGCCATGACGATGGTCGTGCCGGACGCCTTGAGGTCGCGCACGAGTTCGAGGACCTCGCCGACGAGCTCAGGATCGAGGGCGCTGGTGACCTCGTCGAGCAGCAGCAGTTCCGGGTCGGTCGCGATGGCGCGCACGATCGCCGCGCGCTGCTGCTGGCCGCCGGAGAGCCGGTCGGGGAACTCCTTCGCCTTGTCGCCGAGGCCGATCGCCTCCAGCAGCTCGTGCGCCTTCGCCTCGGCAGCCTTCCTCGGGATGCGGTGCACCCTGCGGCTGGCGAGCGTCACGTTGTCGAGCACCGACAGGTGAGGGAACAGGTTGTAGTGCTGGAACACCACGCCGATCCGGCCGCGGACGGCGTCCATCCTGGTGCGCGGGTCGCTGATGTCGTCGTCGCCCAGGAAGATCTGGCCGTCGTCGATGCGCTCCAGCAGGTTGATGGTCCGTAGCAGGGTCGACTTGCCCGACCCGCTCGCGCCGATCAGGGCGACCACCTCGTGGCGTTGCACGTCCAGGTCGATGCCGCGCAGCACCTCGGTGTCGCCGAACCGCTTACGGACCCCGGTCAGCCGGAGGACGGGGGCAGGGCCAGGCTCGGGGGCGGCGCCTGGCACCGGGGTGACCGTCTGCTCGCTCATACGATGCTCCCGACCTGCTCGCGCTTGCGCACCCTGGCCGAATACCAGTCGGTGAGCCGGATCATCGGCAGCGCCAGCGCCACGAACAGCAGGCCGGCCAGCACGTACGGGGTGAAGTTGTATGTGGCGGCGGTCTCGATCTGGGCGGCACGGACCGCATCCACTGCCCCCAGGATGGAGATCAGGCCCACATCCTTCTGCATGGCGACGAAGTCGTTCATCAGCGCCGGCGTGACCTTGCGGATGGCCTGCGGGAGGATCACCAGGCGCAGCGTCTGGTAGTGGCTGAGGCCGAGACCGCGGGCGGCCAGCCGCTGCGATGGATGCACCGCCTCGATCCCGGCGCGGAACACCTCGGAGACGTAGGCGGAGTAGACGAGCACGAGTGCGATCGTGCCCCAGAACTCGGCGGGCATCCGAGGGAAGACGCCGAGCCCTGGCAGGCCGAAGCCGACCAGGTAGAGCACGATGATGAGCGGCATCCCGCGGAACAGGTCCGTGTATCCGGCCGCCAGAGCGCGCAGCGGGAAGAAGATCGGCCCGCGCAGGGTGCGCGTGGTGGCGATCAGGATGCTCACGATCAGCACGCCGATCGCCGCCACGACGAGCACCCGGATGTTCAGCAGCAGCCCGTCGAACACCCTCGGCCAGGCCTGCACGGCGACGGCGGGATCGAAGAAGGTCTGCTGCACCGCCGCCCAGCCCGGCGTATTGATCACGAAGAACCAGGCGAGGACGGCGACGACGATGGTGCTGGCGAGACTGATCAGCACCGACCGGGTGGTCTGCTTCTTGCGGAAGGCGCGGCGGCCGAGCTCGACGGCGCTCGGCTCGACCGGGCCAGGCTCGACCGGGCCAGGCTCGACAGGGCTGGGCTGGGCGGCGCCCGGCTGCTGGATGGTGCTCACCCGATGAACGCTAGCGCTTCCGCACCGCTACTTGAGCACCGGGGCGTTGCCGTCCGTGGCGAGCCACTTCGCGGCGAGCTTGTCCAGGGTGCCGTCGGTGCGGAGCGCGTCGACCGCCGCGGTGACCTTGGCGGTGAGGGCGCTGCCCTTGGCGAGCACCAGACCGAACTGGTCGCCGTCCTGACCGGACGCCTTCGGAAGCTGGCCGACGATCTTCCCGTCCTTCAGCTCGGCGTCGCGCAGGTAGAACGCGGTCGGCAGGTCGACGACGATCGCATCCACCTGCTTGTTCTCCAGGGCGAGCTTGGCGTCGTCGTTCGAGTTGAACGCCTGCACGCCGCCCGCCGGCGCGATCTCCTTCTCCGCAGCGGTGAAACTCGTGGTCGCCGACTGGGCGCCGATGGCGAGCTTCTTCAGGCCGGCCAGCGATGTCGCCTTGGCCGCGGGGGAGGAGCCGATGGTGACGACGACCTGCGTCGTCTCGTAGTACGGCGAGGAGAAGTCCACGGCCTTCTTGCGCTCGTCGGTGATGGAGAACTGCTGCAGGTTGAAGTCGAACGTCTTCGGCCCCGGCGCGATGGCCTGGTCGAACGTGGTGCGCACCCAGGTGACGTCGCCCTTGGCGAAGCCGAGCTTGTCTGCCACCGCGTACGCGACGGCAGACTCGAAGCCCTTTCCTGACTCCGGCTTGTCGTCGATCACCCACGGCGAGTACGCGGGCTCCGCGGTGCCGATGGTGAGCTTGCCCGGCGTGATGTACGCGTCGTCCGCCTTCGCGCTGCCGGTGCCGGTCGAGCCTGAGCCCGATGCGCATCCCGTGAGAGCGAGAGCTGCGGCAGCGACGACGGCTGCGACGGTGAGGATGCGACGGCGGGACATGGCGACTCCGGGCTGTGAGAGAGGGCGGTGAGCTAGGGGTGTGGTGCTGGTGCTGGTGCTGATGCTGAGTGCGGGGGTCTTTCAGCATGGCGCATCCGTCGTGGCGCGGGCAATGCGCGGGTCACAGTGTTACGGGTGCGGCGCGATACTCCGTCGGAAAGGAGACCTGCGGGGCACATGGCCAGGTCAGTCGCCGCGCGCAGCTCAGTCGCCGAGAGAGTCCAGGATGGCGCGGGACGGGGCGAAGAACGTGGTGCCCGTCGCGGCGGTGGAGAAGTCGAGGATGCGGTCGTAGCTGCCCTCCGGATCGCCGACGAACATCCGCTGCAGCATCCGCTCGATCACCCAGAGCGCCCGCGAGTACCCGATGAAGTACGTGCCGAACTCGCCGTGGCCGACGCGGCCGAACGGCATGTTGTCGCGGAGGATGTCGTGCTCGACGCCGGACTCGTCGGTGATCGTGGCGAGGGTCTTGTGCGACTTCTGGCCGTGCTCCGCGTCGTCCAGCTCGACATTGTCGATCTTGGTCCGCCCGATCACGCCCTCCTGCGACGGCGTGGGGAGCGAGCCCCACTTCCCGAGGTCGTGCAGGTACTTCTGCACGACGACGTAGCTGCCGCCCGCGAACTCAGGGTCCTCGTCGCCGACGAGCGTGGACGACGCCATCTCGCCTGCGGTGGGGTTGGCCGTGCCGTCGACGAAGCCGAGCAGGTCGCGGGAGTCGAAGTAGCGGAATCCTGTCACCTCGTCCACCACCTCGACAGCGTCGCCGAGAGCCGACAGCAGCAGCCGCTCGAACTCGAACGTGAAGTCGCCCCGCTCCGCCCTGATGTGGAACAGCAGGTCGCCCGGCGTCGATACGGCGGTGTGCACCGATCCGCGGATCTCGGCGAACGGATGCAGCTCGCGGGGGAGGCCGCGACCGGTCAGCCTGGTCCAGATCGCCGCGCCGACCGCGACATTGCAAGAGAGGTGCGCGTTCAGGTCGCGGAAGCCGACCGTCTTCACCAGGTCGGAGAGACCGGAGAGGACGTCCTTCACGATGGCGAACGCCTCGTCGTTGTCCGCAACGGAGACGACGAGGAAGACAGCGGAACGGGACAGAGGAGCGTCGACGCTCTGGGCTTCGATCGGGACGCGCTGCCAGGCGTGATCGCCGGTGTCGGAGGTCATGGGGAGAGTCTGCCGCACATCCCGCGGTCGGTGGAAGAGGGGTCGTCTGGCGGCGCACTCAGGTAACGGAAAGGTAACGATGCCAGGACCCGAGCGATCCGCACCCTGACGCGGATGCGCTTACATTCCGGAAGCGGAATGCACAGTGAAATGCAGAATCTCGATTGGCTTTCTGTGCAAACACATTGATAGCGTCGAGTCGCCCCGTTCGCCGCCACGGCTGAACCGCGACCGGCTGAGACGGGGCCGCAACAACCCAGCCCGCGTTCCGGGAACAGGGGCCGCCGTGTACACCGGCCCCGCAGGTCGGAGCGTACGGTCGGGCGGTGTGGGCGTGCCCCGATGGCGCGTCGGCAGCCGGTGATTCGCGCGTCGCACGACCCGCTTGAGTCGCCCGCTGTTCACGCTGCCCACCCGGGCGCAACCAGGAGCACGCCGAGCAGTAGAGCGCGTGCCACGGAGATCACGTGAGCGAAATCGCCGCCGTCGAGGCGCGGAATCTGTACAAAGTGTTCGGACGCAAACCCGGCGACGTCGTCCGCCGGCTGAAGAGCGGGGCGACCCGCGACGACGTGACCGCCTCGGGCACGGCGGCGGTCATCGACGCGAGCTTCACGGTGAAGGCCGGGGAGATCTTCGTGGTCATGGGGCTGTCCGGCTCGGGCAAATCCACCCTCATCCGCCTGCTGAACGGCCTCCTCGAGCCGACCGCGGGCGACGTGGCCGTGATGGGCACCACCATCACCGGCCTGCCGTCCAAGAGGCTGCGGGATGTGCGCCAGAAGCACATCTCGATGGTGTTCCAGCACTTCGCCCTCCTCCCGCACCGCACCGTGCTCGACAACCTCGCATACGGTCTCGAAGTCCAGGGCGTGCCGATCGCCGAGCGGCGCGCGAAGGCGGAGACCGTCCTCGAGCTGGTCGGCCTGTCCGGCTGGGGCGACAAGCTGCCAGGCGAGCTCTCCGGCGGGATGCAGCAGCGCGTCGGCCTCGGTCGCGCCCTCGCCGCCGACACCGATGTGCTCCTGATGGACGAGGCGTTCTCGGCTCTCGACCCGCTCATCCGACGTGAGATGCAGGAGCAGTTGCTCGAACTGCAGAGCCAGCTCGGCAAGACCATCGTCTTCATCACCCACGACCTCAACGAGGCCATGTTCCTCGGCGACAGGATCGCCGTGATGCGCGACGGCCGCGTCGTGCAGATCGGGACGCCGGAGGAGATCCTCACCGACCCGGCCAACGACTACGTCGAGAGCTTCGTGCAGGACGTCGACCGCGCCCGCGTGCTTACCGCAGCGAGCGTGATGGAGCCGGTTCGCGCGCTCGTCACCGTCGCCGCAGGTCCGCGCGCCGCCGTGCGCACGATGCGCGACCTGCAGACCTCCGCTGCCTTCGTCGTCGGGCACGGGCGGCGTCTGCTCGGCGCCGTGCGCGACAGAGACGTGATGCGTCAGGTGCGCGACGGCCAGTCCGACCTGTCGACCGTGATCGACGACGGCATCGCCTCCGTCTCCCGCGACGAGGTGCTGAGCGAGCTGGTGGAGCTGTCCGTCGGCAGCGACCTTCCGCTCGCCGTCGTGGACGACAATCACCGTCTCCTCGGCGTGATTCCGCGCGTCACGCTCCTGGCCGCGCTCGGCAACGTGACGAGTGAGACCACGGAGATCCCGATCATCGTGGAGCCCCCGGCGACCATCCCGGCGGATGTCATGAACCAGACTCTCCTCGACACGGCTGAGGGAGCTGCTGCGCGAGACGGCGGAGAACCAGAGCTCGAGGAGGTGCGCTGATGGATGTCCGGCTTCCTCTCGGCGACTGGGCGACCAGCGTCGTCGACTTCGTCACCGAGTTCTTCGGCCCCGTGTTCGACGTGATCCGCACGGTGTTCACCGGCCTCTACGACGGCATGGACTGGGTGCTCCAGACCCCGCCGTTCTGGGGCATCATCCTGATCTTCGCCGTGCTCGGCGTCTGGCTGCGTGGCTGGGTGTTCGGGGCAGGCACTGTCGTCGGCCTCCTCGTCATCGCGGGCATCGACCAGTGGTCGAACGCGATGGACACGCTCGCCCTGGTGATCGTCGCCGCGGCCATCGCTGTCGCGCTGAGCGTCCCGCTCGGCATCCTCGCCGCCCGGTCGAAGACCGCGTCCGCCATCATCCGGCCCGTGCTCGACTTCATGCAGACGATGCCGGCGTTCGTGTATCTCATCCCCGCCCTCATCCTGTTCAGGGTGGGCGTCGTCCCCGGCATCGTCGCCACGATCATCTTCGCGATGGCGCCGGGCGTGCGGCTGACCGAGCTCGGCATCCGCGGGGTCGACAGCGAGATCGTCGAGGCGGGGCGGGCGTTCGGATCGTCGCCGCGGCGCATCCTTCGCCAGATCCAGCTGCCGCTGGCCATGCCGTCGATCCTCGCCGGGGTGAACCAGGTGATCATGCTGTCGCTCTCGATGGTGGTCATCGCCGGGATGGTCGGTGCGGGCGGTCTCGGCCGCGACATCGTCCAGGCGCTCAGCAGGGTGGATGTGGGACTCGGCTTCGAGGCCGGGCTCTCCGTCGTCATCATCGCGATCATCCTCGACCGGCTCACCGCGTCGGTCGGCGCCGCCCGCACGCGGATGCCGAAGCGGGCGCTGGCCGCGCTCGGCGCCGCTGCGCTCGTCGCCGTCGCAGGCACCAGCATCGCGGCCGTCTCGCAGGCCGACTCGTCCAAGGGCGAGATCAAGGTCGCTGTCTTCAACGGCTGGCCGGAGGGCGAGGCGGCGTCCTACCTCTGGAAGCACGTGCTGGAGGAGAAGGGCTACAGCGTGAAGTTCGAGTACGCAGACGCAGGGCCGGCCTTCGCGGGCCTCAGCACGGGCGACTACGACGTGGCGTTCGACGGCTGGTTGCCGACGACGCACGAGGCGTACCTGAAGAAGTACGGCGATTCGCTGGTGGATCTCGGCGCCTGGAACGACGAGGCCAAACTCACCATCGCGGTGAACAAGGACGCCCCGATCGACTCGCTCGATCAGCTTGCGGCACACGCCGACGAGTTCGGCAACCGTCTGGTCGGCATCGAGCCTGGCGCAGGCCTCACCGAGGCGACGCAGAACAAGGTCATCCCGGAGTACGGGCTCGGGAAGCTCGACTTCATGACGTCGTCGACGCCGGCCATGCTTGCGGAGCTGACCAGTGCGATGAAGAGCAAGGACAATATCGCCGTCACGCTGTGGCGCCCGCACTGGGCGTACGACCAGTTCGATCTGAAGGACCTCAAGGACCCGAAGAACACGCTCGGAACGGCGGAGTCCATCCACTCGATCGCCAGCGCGGACTTCGAGAAGAAGTTCCCAGAGGCGGCAGCCTGGGTGAAGTCGTTCCGCCTCGACTCGAAGCTCCTGTACTCGCTGGAGAACGACATGTTCAACGGCGAGAAGACGAGCAACTACGACCCGATCGTGACGAAGTGGATGAACGAGCACCAGGACTACGTGGCCTCGCTCACGAAGTAGGGGCGACCTGTCTCGTACCCTGGACGGATGAGCTTCCCTCTCGCCCATCCCGTGGACACCACCAGCATCGACGCGGACACCATCGTCACCTATCCGGACGGCGACGTCACCTCGACCGGCACCGTGCTCATCGCACAGCCGGTCGAGGGCGGCCGCACGGCGATCGTGCTCGACCGGACAGCGTTCCACGCTGTCGACCCGGTCTGGCCGGACCAGCCGGCCGACCAGGGGACGCTTTCGGTGGACGGGGTCGTGCATCCCGTGGCCGGAGCGGTGGTGGGAGCGATCGACGGCGAGAGCCTGTTCGTCGGGGATGCGCCTGTGCGCACGGGCACGGAGGGCTGGGCGTTCGTCGTCTGCCACCTGGTGGAGGACGCGGCAGGGCTGGAGCCGGGAACGCCCGTCACGGTGACAGTGGACCCTGCGGTGCGCCGCGCGCTCTCGGCAGGGCACACCGGCTGCCACCTGGCGTCGCTCGCGCTCAACGGCGCTCTCGCGTCGCTGTGGAGCAAAGAGGTCGCGGTGGACGGGCGGGGCAACCCCAACTTCGACCAGCTCGCGATCACCGAGTCGCGCATCCTGCCGGACGGATCGCTCGACACCTACCGGATCGGCAAGAGCCTGCGGAAGAAGGGCTTCCAGGCCGTGGAGCTCGCCGAAGCGCTGGCAGGTATGGAGACGGCGGCGAACGCGCAGCTCGCGGAGTGGCTGTCCACCGGGGCCGCGGTGTCGATCGTCCGCGACGGCGACGGCCTGGGGGAGCGGCGCACCTGGCGCTGCGCCCTGCCGGACGGCACGGTCGAGATCCCGTGCGGGGGAACGCACCTGCGCTCCCTGGCCGAGCTGCAGTCGGTCGTGGTGTCGCTGACGCTGGAGGAGGCGGACGGCGCGCTCGAACTGCGGATGCGCACAGAGGCGACTCCGGTGGTGCCGTAGTCGGTGCGGCGCCGCTGCGGGCTCAGTGCCCGAGCAGGCCGCCTGGCAGGAAAGGCAGGCTCACCGCGAGCGCGCTCAGCGCGATCGCGACCAGCCAGCCCAGTCGCACGACGCGGGCAGAGCGGTCCTCGCGGGCGATGGCGTCGAAGCGTTCGACCGTGTCGGCGCTGGTCAGGTCGCGGCGCTCGGGCGGCGGGCTCTGCTGGGTGCTCCGCCAGGTGGCCGGGTCGTCCACGACGCGCACGATCGCGGCGACGGTCGCCGCGTCGATCACCGAGGGACGCCTGGTGAGCCAGCGGTTCAGACCGTCAGCGCTCAGGACGGCCACGCGGGCCGGCTGCTGACGCACGGTCAGCTTCTTCGCACCGACGACGGCGACGACCGCGTTCACCGGAGCGACCAGGCCGGCCGTCGCGAGCACCTTCCTGATCCGCGACGCCTCGAACTCCGAGTTGCGCAGGTACGGCTTCTTCGCGCCGTTCACCAGGACAGCTCGTTCGCCCACCCACACCTCGGCGCCGGAGTGGTTCTTCGTGCTGACGGCGAACACGCCGCCTGGACCGACGACGAGGTGGTCGATGTCCGCGTCGCCGGAGCCGACGGGGAGCGCGTGGAACGCCGTCCAGCCGTCGGGGAGCCTGTCGAGCGTGGCGCCGACCTCGCGCTCGCCGAGTGCGCCGGCGAACCACGGCCGGGCGTCCGGCGTCACCGGTCGCACGCCGAACGCGCGGGCGACGGCCGAGCGAGGAGGAACGTCGTCGTGCAACCGGACGACCTGCTCCATCACCGCGTACCCGGCGACCCTGTCGCGCATCCGTTGGCTGTTCTCCACCGCGCAACCGTACCGAGTGGATGCGCGACCATCCAGGCCCCCAACCAGGGCGCGATCCGCGGGCCTACCCCTTGGTGAGGGGCAGGTCGTCGTCGCCTGGCAGACGCTCCTCGAGGGACGCGTTACGCTCGGCGACGGTGTCGAGGCGTTCCTCGTCGTCGGCGCCGAGGCCGGTGACGGCGTCGGTCAGCTCGTCGGCGTCGCGCGGCTGGGCGTCGCTGGGCTGGGCGTCGCTGGGCTTGCCGTCGCTGGGCTTGGCGTCGCTGGGCTGAGAGGCGCTGTGCTGTCCGGCGTCGCGCGGCGGCCTGGGCTTCGGCGTGTTCTGATCGCTCATGCCGCGCACTCTACGCTCCCGTCGGATGCCGGGACTACACTGCCGCCCATGAGCCGAATCGAAACCGGAATCGTGTCGTACACCCTCTCCGGCGACTACTACGCCGGCGTCGGAGCCGACTTCGACACCGAGGCCGTCGACGACGCGATCCTCGCCGAGCTGAACAGGATGCTCCCCTCCGGCATCGTCGTGGAGCGCAGCGGCAAGGTCTTCGCCGACGAGGACAGAGCCGATGAGGCACGCAAGATCGACTGGAACGCGCTGCTCAAGCGCATCGACGTGGACCAGATCCTCGCCGAGCACGGCCGCTGACCCTGGGCGCGGCTGACGCCGGTCAGGGCGTCTTCCGTCCCTTCACGGCGTCGTAGGCGGCCAGCGCAGCCCTCCGCGTCTCCGCGAGGTCGACGATGGGCTCCTGGTACGCCTCCGTCTGCCACTCCGGCACCCAGCGGCGGATGTAGTCGCCGTGCCTGTCGAACTTCTCGCGCTGCAGCTCGGGGTTGAAGACGCGGAAGTACGGTGCGGCATCCGCCCCACTACCAGCGACCCACTGCCAGTTGAACGGGTTGCTCGCCGGGTCGGCATCCACCAGCGTGTCCCAGAACCACTGCTCTCCGAGCCGCCAGTCGATCAGCAGGTTCTTGATCAGGAACGACGCGACGACCATGCGCACCCTGTTGTGCATCGTCCCCGTGCGCCAGAGTTCGCGCATCCCCGCATCCACCAGCGGGACGCCCGTGCTGCCCTGCTGCCAGGCGCGCAGCGCGGCGGGGTGCAGGCGCGGCCAGGGAAAGGCGTCGAACTCGCTGCGGATGTTCTCCGTGGCCAGTGCGGGACGCTGGAAGAGCGTGTGGTACGCGAACTCGCGCCAGCCGAGCTCGGAGAGGAACGTCGCAGCGCCCTCCGCATTGCTGCGGTCCCTGGCCGCCGCCGTCGCGTGCCAGACCTGGTGCGGGCTGAGCTCACCCCAGCGCAGGCGAGGGGATAGTCGCGATGTCGCGTCGATGCCGGGGGTGTCCCTGTCCGCCGTGTATGCGGCGACGTCCTCGGCGAGGAAACGGTCGAGGGCCTCGTGCGCCGGATCCTCGCCGGGCTGCCAGGCCTCCCGGAGGCCATCGGTCCAGTCGGGATGCGTCGGCAGCAGCCCGAGGTCGGAGACGCCGAGTCCGGGATGCGGTGGGGCTCCGGCGATGGAGGCCGGCGCATCCAGTGGCCTGCGCGGTGCGGGAGCGGCGAGGCAGGCGCGCCAGAACGGCGTGAAGACCGAGAACGGAGTGCCGGAGCCGGTGCGGATCGTCCACGGCTCGAACAGGAGGTTCGCGCCGAAGCTCGATGCCTCCCTGCCGTCCGCCCGCGCGGCGGACTTCACCGCTTCGTCGACCGTGCGCTCGGCGAGCCCGTAGCGCCGGTTCCAGAACACCGCCGCAGCGTCCGTCTCGCGCAGCAGGTCGCCGATCACGCGCTCTGCGGGGCCGCGCAGGATGGTGAGGAAGCCGCCGAGCGCATCCAGTGCCGTCGAGAGCGACACGAGGCTGTGGTGCAGCCACCACCGGGATGCGCCGCCGAGCGCCCGCACGCCGGGAGACTCCTCGTCGAGCACGTACACGCAGAGCACGGGCATCCCGCTGTCTGCCGCCGCCGTCAGCGCCGGGTTGTCCGCGACCCTGAGGTCGCCGCGGAACCAGACGACGGCAGGGCGGTCCGCCTGCTCTGCGTGTGTGCTCACCTGGGCCTAGATGTCGAGCGTGTCGTTCGGTTCCAGCGCGAAAAACTCGCCGCCGTTCTGCTCCGTCGCCCACTTGATGCGGCCGTTGGACATGTCCTTGCCACCGCGGGAGAGCACCATCTCGTGCGTGGGGAAGCTGCGCTTGGGCTTGACGGCGAGCACGAAGTCGATGGTCTCGCCGATCTTCAGCCACGGCGCGCCCGCCGGGGTGGCCAGCACATCCACGTCGATGCCCTCGGGGACGGTGAACGAGTCGCCGGGGTAGTAGAGCTCGTCGTTGATCAGCACGCCGAGGTTGTCCACCACCGGGATGCTCTCGTGGATGACCGCGTGGCGGCCGCCGAAGAAGCGGAGGGTGAACGGAGCGGCCTCGACGGTGTCCCCGGCGTGGACGACGGTGACGTTGAAGTCGGTGGCGGCGGCCGCGACGCCCTCCGGGGCGAAGATCTGCACGTCGGGGTTGAGGTCCAGGATGCGGTTCAGCTGCTCCGGGGTCCAGTGATCGGCGTGCTCGTGCGTGATGACCACGGCGACGGTGTTGGCGGTGTCGGTGAGGGGGGAGGTCAGGCTTCCCGGGTCGACGAACAGCTTCTTTCCCGATTCTTCGAGGAGCAGGGCGGCGTGTTCGAACTTCGTCAGTCTCATGACATCAGGAAATACCCAAAAGGGTGCCGGTGCAACTTGGCTGAGAAAGGGTTGAGGAATATACCCCCTGGGGGTACGGTTCTGGTGTGGAGATGAACGAGACGACGAGAAACCAGACGCACGAGTCCAGCCACGACCACGCTGCGGTGGACCAGGGGGCGCACGAACACGCAGGGCACGATCACTCCGGACATGCCACCGACGAACACGCGGCGCATGATCACTCCGGCCACGACCATTCCGCGCACGATCACTCCGGCCACGCCGGTCACGACCCCGCCATCTTTCGGCGCAAGTTCTGGTTGACGCTGGCGCTGACCATCCCGACCCTGGTGTTCTCGCACGGCCTGCAGGACATCCTGGGCCTCGGCGGTCCCCGGTTCCCCGGCAGCCAGTTCATCCCCGCCGTGTTCGGCATCGCGATCTTCTTCTACGGCGGCCTGGTGTTCCTCCGCGGCGCCGTCGACGAGCTCCGCAGCCGTCAGCCGGGGATGATGACGCTCATCTCCCTCGCGATCGTCGTCGCGTTCGGATACAGCCTGGCCGTCACGTTCGGGCTGCCCGGCATGGACTTCTGGTGGGAGCTCGCCACCCTCATCCTGATCATGCTGCTCGGCCACTGGATCGAGATGTCGGCGGTGATGGGTGCCCACGATGCGCTCGGCGAGCTGGCCAAGCTGCTGCCGGACGAGGCGGAGCGGGTGGGGACGGACGCGGCGGGCGCATCCACCGCCGAGCTCGTACCGGTCAGCGCGCTCGCGGTCGGCGACCTGGTGCGTGTGCGTCCTGGCGCGGCAGTGCCCGTGGACGGGGAGATCGTCGACGGCCGCTCCGACCTCGACGAGTCGCTGCTCACCGGCGAGTCCAAGCCGGTCACCCGCGGCGCGGGGGAGCAGGTGGTCGCCGGCTCCATCTCCGGCAGCGGCTCGCTCGTGGTCAGGGTGACGAAGACGGGCGGCGACACGGCGCTCGCCGGGATCATGCGGCTCGTCTCCGACGCGCAGGCCAGCAAGTCCGGAACGCAGATCCTCGCCGATCGCGCGGCCGCGCTCCTGTTCTACGTCGCGCTCGCCGCCGCATCCCTCACCCTCGTCGTGTGGGTGATCCTGCGGCCGGGGGATCCGTCGTTCGTGCTCGAACGCGTGGTGACCGTGCTTGTGATCGCCTGCCCGCACGCCCTCGGCCTCGCCATCCCGCTCGTCGCCCAGATCTCCACGGCCATCGGCGCGAAGAACGGGCTGCTGATCCGCGACAGGCACGCAATGGAGGACGCCCGCCTCATCGACGTCGTCCTCTTCGACAAGACCGGCACCCTCACCGAGGGTCGCCAGGGCGTCGCCGCCGTCACCGCCACCGACGGGGATGCGGATGCGCTGCTCGCGCTCGCCGCCTCCGTCGAGGAGCCTGCCGAGCATCCCATCGCCAGGGCGATCGTCGCCGAGGCCGCGGACCGCGGACTCTCCGTCGCAGCCGCTGCGGACTTCGAGGCGCTCGGCGGACGCGGAGCGATGGCGCGCGTCGGAGGCGCCGTCGTGACGGTGGGCGCGCCGCGCCTGCTCGCCGAACGGAGTCTCGCGCCGAGCGCGGACGTTTCTCGCGCTGCCGCGGCCGCTGAGGCCGAGGGGCAGACCGTCGTCTACGTGCTGAGCGGCGACCAGGTGGCGGGCATGATCGCGCTGGCCGACGTGGTGCGCCCAGAGTCGGAGGAGGCCGTGCGCGTCCTGCACAGCAGAGGCGTGCGCGTCGCGATGCTGACAGGAGACTCGCGGGCCGTCGGTGAGGCCGTCGCCGCGAAACTCGGGATCGACGAGGTGTTCGCCGAGGTGCTGCCCGGTGACAAGGCAGGCACGGTGTCGCACCTGCAGCAAGGCGGCGCGCGGGTGGCGATGGTCGGCGACGGCGTCAACGACGCTCCGGCGCTCGCGCAGGCGGACGTCGGCATCGCGATCGGAGCAGGCACGGATGTGGCGATCGAGTCGGCGGGCATCGTGCTCGCTTCCAGCGATCCCCGCGGCGTCGCCAAGGTGATCACGCTGTCGCGGGCCACGTACCGCAAGATGCTGCAGAACCTCGCCTGGGCGGCCGGCTACAACGTGATCGCGCTGCCGCTCGCGGCCGGGGTGGCGACGGGCATCGGCATCGTCGTCTCCCCGGCGTTCGGCGCCGTGCTGATGAGCGTGTCGACGATCGTGGTCGCGCTGAACGCGCAGCTCCTGCGGCGCGTGCGGCTGTAGCCGCGCTGCGTGCTGGCGCAGCCGCGTCGCCGGCGGCCGCGCCGCTGAGCCCGCGTGCGTGGTCTCCGTCCGGACGGAGACCACGCCACGGCACCCGTCATTTTCTCCTTCTGAACGGAGTTCGCAAGAAAACGCTCCGATTCCTCCTGCGCAACGGTCACCGTGATCCTGACGCCGCTTCTCTTCCGAACGGAGTTCGCCATCGTTGGATGTGTGCGCTCCGTTCGGACGGAGTTTCGAGCGGCGTGTCGAGCGCCGTCTCCGTTCGGACGGAACTCGCTAGGCGGACAGGGCGGCGCAACGGGGCCGCGCGGAAGGTGCGCGGAAGTTCGGCCATAATCGTGCACTATGGCCGCATCCCCCCGAACCGTCGTCGTCGCGGTGAACCCGATGGCGTCGTTCGGCAAGAGGAGGGACGTTGGGCCGCGTGCGATCGAGCGGCTTCGCGCGGCCGGGCACACGGTGGTCGCCCTCGATGAGGCGAACATCGAGCTGCTGCGGCGCGAGGCGAAGGCGGCCGTCGCCGCCGGTGTCGACGCGCTCGTGGTGGTCGGCGGCGACGGCATGGTGAACCTCGGCGTCAACATCGTCGCGCAGACGGACATCCCGCTCGGCATCGTGCCGAGCGGAACGGGCAACGACATGGCGGACGGTCTCGGCATCCCTGTCGCGGACACCGAGGCGGCCATCGACGCGCTGCTCGCCGCGCTGCAGCGCCCGCCACGCAGGATCGACGCAGGGGTGGTCACGCACGGCGGCCTGAACACCTGGTTCGGCTGCGTTCTCTCCGCAGGCTTCGATGCGACCGTCAACGAGCGCGCCAACCTGATGACCAGACCGCGCGGACGCAGCCGGTACGTGTTCGCCCTGCTGCGCGAACTCGCGACCCTCCGCCCCATCCCGTATCGCGTCGTGGCCGACGGCGTCCCGGTCGAGCGGGAGGCTTTACTGATCGCCGTCGCCAACAACCGGTCCATCGGGGGCGGGATGCGCGTGGTCCCGCACGCCAGCCTCGACGACGGGATGCTCGACCTCTTCATCGTGAAGGAGATGCCGAAGTGGCGCTTCCTGCGGATGTTCCCCAAAGTATTCTCCGGAACGCATACTGACCTTGCCGAGGTCTCGTTCGAGCCGGTTCGTACTGTCACCATCGACGCTCCGGGCGTCGTTGCGTACGCGGACGGGGAGCGCATCGGTCCTCTGCCGGTCGAGGTGTCCGTCGCTCCTGGCGCGCTGCTCGTGCTTGCCTGACCAGCTCGGCCGCGGGATGGGATGCGCCACGCCCGGGATGCACCGCCCGTTTTGGAACAGCGGCGAAGGGTGTGGCATACTCATTGAGTTGCAAAAACGGCCCCATCGTTTAGCGGCCTAGGACGTCGCCCTCTCACGGCGGTAACGCGGGTTCAAATCCCGCTGGGGTCACAACAGCCCGGATGTCAGTGTTTCACTGACATCCGGGCTTTTTCAGTTGATTCTTCGCTGGGCGATTCCGTCGCTCACGACACCTTCTCCACGGGGTACCGGTCCCGGATCGCTTCGCCGAAATACCGCCCTGCGCTCTCCGCCTCCCACAAACCGCGCCACACCCGCTCCGGCACGATCCAGTACCGGTATACGTCCCCGCTGACGAACTCCAGCTCCAGGATGCGCGCCGCCGGGTCGTACCCGGCCGACGCGAGCACACTGCTGGTCAGAGTCCGCCGCTTCATAGCGTGCACAGTAGACCGCGCGGGTCTGCGCATCCGGTAGACTGTCCGGAGCGAAGGGGAGTATCCCGGACGACCCACGACGGGTCGGCGCTGTGGACGTCATCACGGTTCGAGTCTTCGAGCCCGGGCACAGCGGCACCCGAACAGTGGGTGCGGGAGAGACTTTCGGACCCGTTTCTGGTGCCCTTCGAAAGGTTTTCCCCCGTGGAGCTTGCTCTTCCCCCGTGGTTCGAAATCGGATCAATGGTCGTTCTGCTGCTGATCCTGGCGTTCGACCTGCTGATCGTGTTCAAACGACCGCACATCCCGAGCCCGAAGGAGTCGACGCTCTGGGTGTCGTTCTACGTGGCGCTCGCCCTGCTGTTCGCCCTCGCGATGCTCCTGATCGGGGACGCGGAGCACGCGGGGCAGTTCGTCGCAGGCTGGCTGACCGAGTACAGCCTGAGCATCGACAACCTGTTCGTCTTCGTCATCATCATGGCGAGGTTCGCCGTGCCGAGGAAGTATCAGCAGGAAGTGCTGATGGTGGGCATCATCATCGCGCTCGTCCTGCGCGGCATCTTCATCATCCTGGGCGCATCGCTGATCGCGTCGTTCAGCTGGATCTTCTACATCTTCGGTGCGTTCCTGCTCTGGACGGCCATCCACCAGGCGCTCAGCAAGCACGACGACGAGGAGGGCACGAAGGACAGCTGGTTCGTGCGGTTCACCCGCAGGCACCTGAAGGTCTCCGACCAGTACGAGGGCAACAAGCTGCGCACCACGGTGAACGGCACCAGGATGTTCACCCCGCTGCTCATCGTCTTCCTCGCGCTGGGCACCACCGACCTGCTGTTCGCGCTCGACTCGATCCCCGCGATCTTCGGCATCACGCAGAGCCCGTTCATCGTGTTCGCCGCCAACGTGTTCGCCCTGATGGGGCTGCGGCAGCTCTACTTCCTGCTCGGCCACCTGCTCGACAAGCTCGAATACCTCAAGTACGGCATCGCGTTCATCCTCGCCTTCATCGGCGTCAAGTTGGTGTTCCACGCCATGCACGAGAACGAGCTGCCGTTCATCAACGGCGGCCAGCACATCGAGTGGGCGCCCGATATCAGCACCATGACGTCGCTCGGCGTGATCGTGGGGTCCATGGCAGTCGCTACGATTGCAAGTCTGGTGAAGCTGAAGCTCAGCGGCACCTCTGTCGCCGCTGCCATTCACGGTGACGGTGAAGACGACGCGGACGCCACGGACGGCGCGAACGGATCCACGGACTCCGGGCGCGCACCGGCAACGACCGCGAAGACGCAGGAGGAAACCGGTACATGACGTCAATCGTCGGCGTGAGCGTTCGCAGCGATGTCGGTGCGGTACGGCACGTCAACGAGGACAGCATGATCGCGGCGGACCCGGTGTTCGCCGTCGCAGACGGGATGGGCGGGCACGCCAGAGGGGATGCGGCCAGCCAGACGGCGGTCGAGTCCATCGCCCGCACCCTTCCTGCCGGCTCCAGGCCGACCCCCGACGAGGTCATCGCAGCGATCGACGAGGCGAACGCCGCTGTGCGCGCCCTGTCGGGTGCAGACGAGTCGGGCGTCGCGGTGGCGGGCACCACGCTCACCGGCGTCGTGCGCGTGCGCGTGCCGGAGGTCGCGGAAGAGCAGTGGATGGTCGTGAACGTCGGCGACTCCCGCGTATACCTCTGGGACGGCAGGGCGCTCAGCCGCCTGAGCGTCGACCACTCCGCCGTGCAGGAGCTGGTGGACGCCGGCCTCATCACCGAGGCGCAGGCGGCCGTGCATCCGGAGCGGAACGTCATCACGCGGGCGCTCGGCGCGGAGGACTTCGTCGACACGGACTCGTTGCTGCTGCGCGAGGAGGGGCGCCAGACGTTCCTGATCTGCTCGGACGGGCTCACCAAGGAGCTCGGCGACGAGGCCATCGCGCGCATCCTCGCGGACGGCGGACCGGACGTCGCCGACCGGCTGGTGAGCGCCGCCATCGCGGCAGGCGGGCGCGACAACGTCACCGTGATCGTGGTTGAATCGACGGCGGGGGATGCGGAACCGGCTTCCGATGTCACGAAAGACAGGCCGGAAGACAGCCGCTCTCTCGAAGACACGCAGCCGAGAGGGTAGGTTTCACCGACGTGTTCGACGTGCAGCAGACGACAACCGGGGACTGGGCGGTGGTCGCGGCGGGAACGCGCGCACTCGTCGTCGAAGCGCAGGACGCGTCAGCCCTTCGTGCGCTGGCGTCGGCTGTCGCCTCCGGGTTCGCTGCGACGCTGGAAGCGCTCGCGGCGGACGGGTTCGCCAGGACGCCGTCCTTCGGCCTGATAGACGGAGGGGCGGGGCGCGCGATGGTCGCCGTCCGCGGCCCCGTCGTCGCGACCGTGCGGACGGCAGCGGGGGAGCGCCGCATCGACGCAGAGGGCGTCTCCACCTGGGTGGAGCAGCAGGTGGCGGAGGCGACCGCGGTCGCGCTCGCCGTCGAGCCGGCGGATGCGGCGGATGCGCGTCGCCCCGCGCTGCCGCTGGCCGACGGGATCGTGTGGGGCACGGCGGTGAGCTGGGCCGGCACCGTCGCTTCGGCAGCACCGGCCGTCGTGCAGGAGCAGAAGCGTGCGCCGATCACCGCGCCGGTGGCACTGGAGGTGCAGGCGGACGAGCCGCAGCAGGACGAGCCGCAGCCCGCTCAGCCGGAGCCCGCGCAGCCGGACCCGGTGCATCCAGAGCGGGTGAATGTGGTCGCAGACGAGACGCGCATCCCGGACACCACCGTGAGCGAGGCGACCATCGCCCAGCCGGCCGACACGGACGCTGGCACAGATCCCGACGCGGACGGCGACGCGACCGGCTACGACCACCTGTTCGGCGCCACCATGGTGCGCAGTGTCGAGGACGCGGCCGTGCGCCAGGCGGACGAGGCAGAGCCCGCCCGCATCGACCTGCCGAGGTTCATCACCGACTCCGCCCCCGCGCGTCCGAGTGCCGAGGCCGGAGACCACGACGGGCTCACCATCATGTCCGGGAGCCTCGGCGGCCTCCTCGGCGGCCGCCAGAGCGAGCAGGAGCATGAGCGTGACAACGAGCACGAGCAGCTGCCCGTCGCGCCTTCCCCTCGGTTCTTCGTCGATCTCGCAGACGGAAGGCGCGAGTACCTGGAGCCGCCGATCGTCGTCGGCCGTGCCCCCGTCGCCTCCACCACCGCGCGCGGCCCGGCGCCGCGTCCGGTCACCGTGGACAGCGCCGAGCGCGACATCTCGCGATCGCACACGACGATCGCGGTCGAGGGCGACACTGTGGTCGTCACCGACCTGCACTCCCGCAACGGCACGATGATCGTGCTGCCAGGCAAGCAGCCGCAGAAGCTCCGCAGCGGCGAGCCGACCGCCGTCATCGCAGGGACGGTCGTCGATCTGGGCAGCGGCGTCACGCTCACGGTCGGTGAGGACGCATGAGGCGTCTCGCCTCGCAGCCGCCCGCCCTGCCGGGGTTCCATTTCATCCGGCTGCTCGGCTCCGGCGGGTTCTCCGACGTGTTCCTCTACGAGCAGGAGCTGCCGAAGCGCAGCGTCGCCGTGAAGGTGCTGCTCACCGACAGCGTCGACGACGCCGCCCGCGCCCGGTTCGTGGCGGAGGCGAACGTGATGGCCAGGCTGTCCGCGCACCCGTACATCGTCACGATCCACCACGCAGACGTGTCCGCCGACGACCGGCCGTACCTGGTGATGGAGTACTGCTCCGGCCCGTCGCTCGGCGATCGGTTCAAGCGCGAGCGCTTCACCGTGGAGGACGCCCTGCGCATCGGCGTGCGGCTGTCGAGCGCCATCGCGACCGCGCACAGCGTCGGCATCCTGCACAGGGACATCAAGCCGGCGAACGTGCTCACCACCGACTTCGGCTGGCCGGCGCTCACCGACTTCGGCATCGCCTCCGCCCTCGAGGAACTGCCCGTGCACACGGCATCGCTCGGCTCGCTGCGCGGAGGGGACGCGGACACCGGCACGAGCGGCAGCCGCTCCGTCGGGCTCAGCGTGCCGTGGTCGCCCGCCGAGATGTTCGACGACGACCCCCAGCCGGATGTGCGCAGCGACGTGTTCTCGCTCGCCGCGACCATCCACACCATCCTCGCCGGGCGCACGCCGTTCGAGGTGCCAGGCAGGGCGAACGGCACCCTCGATCTCATCGGCAGGATCGAGCGAGGGATGATCACGCCGATCGACAGAGACGACCTCCCTCCGTCTCTCGTCGCCGTGCTGCGCAAGGGCATGGCGACCAGGCGCGACGACCGCTTCGCGACGGCGGTCGACTTCGCCAGGGCACTGCAGAGGGTGGAGCTGGAGCTCGGTTTCGCGCCGACCAGCATCGACGTGTCGAACCTGCGGACGCTGGACGAGTCGCCGCCGTCGCCGTCCGGAGAAGACGAGACGCGCGCCCGCTCCGTGCAGTCGGTGGATGCGCAGGGTCTCTCCGCGCAGAAGCCGCAGAAGCCGCAGACGACGCCGACGACGCCGCAGAAGGAGTCGCCCGCCGCGCACGACAGCACGGAGACGCGCCCCGGCCTCGTCGAGGTGCCGGCCGACCTGCTCGCCGGGCCGACCGTGGTGCGCGGCGCTGTCCCGACCGTGCATCCAGAGCCGGAGCGGGATGCCGCTCCCGTCGAGAACACGATGCTGCGTCCCCGCACGGATGCGCGCACGAAGCAGGAGCCGGAGCAGGATCAGGAGCGGAAGCCGGACGCTGCGTCCGCATCCCGTCCCCGCGCATCCCGGCCACGCTGGCTGCTGCCGGTGATCGCCGCCGCTGCCGTGCTCGTGGTCGCCGGCGGTGTGCTCGCCGCCGTGCTCCTGCCACAGACCGCACCCGCTGCGTCGCCGACGCAGCGGCCAGGAAGCGATCAGGACGGGACGGTCGCGGTCACCGTCGTGCCGCCGCCGACGCTGGTCTCCGCCACCCGCAACGCGCAGGGCACGACGGCGACCATCGTCTGGAAGACGGCGAAGCCGCAGAAGGGCGACCAGTACCAGTGGGTGCGGGAGGGAACGACCGACGTGCCGGAGGTGACCGCGCAGCCGAAGGCGGAGCTGACCGGCCTCACCGCCGGCGTTCCTGTCTGCATCGACGTCGCCACCGTGCGCTCCGGCAGGACGTCGGAGCCGTTGAAAGCGTGCTCGAAATGAAACCGTTGACCATCGACTACTGCGGCGAGCTCTACACGGTGACGGACCCCGTCGAGTTCGGCATCGGCCGCGAGGCCGACCTCAGCATCGACGACAACCCGTACCTGCACCGCCGCTTCCTCACCATCAGCAGCGACTTCGGGATGTGGTGGCTCTCCAACGTCGGAACCCTCCTGACCGCGACCGTGAGCGACTCCACCGGCACCGTGCAGGCGTGGCTGGCCCCCGGCGCCAAGCTGCCGATCGTGTTCCAGACCATGCACGTCATGTTCAGCGCCGGCGCGACCACGTACGACTTCACGATCAGCAGCGAGGACGACTTCTTCAACACGGCGGTCACCGTCAACGACGCAGGAGGCTCGACGACGATCCTGCCGGTGACGCTCACCACCAGCCAGCGGCAGCTCATCGTCGCGCTCTCCGAGGGCGTGCTGACGCAGGCGGTGCCAGGCCGGGGCACCATCCCGACGTCGGCGGAGGCCGCGGCGAGGCTCGGCTGGAGCATGACGACGTTCAACCGCAAGCTCGACAACGTCTGCGACAAGCTCGACAAGCTCGGCGTCGCCGGGCTCCGCGGCGGCAAGGGCAAGCTCGCCACCAACCGGAGGGCGCGGCTCGTCGAGTACGCGGTCACGACCAGGCTCGTCGGCCTGGACGACCTGGCGCTGCTCGACGCGGACACGGCCGGAGCATCCGCTGCGGAGACGGGCGCTGCGGAGACGGGCGCAGCGGATGCAGACGAAGCGGGGGCGGCGAAGGCGTCGTCGGCTCGGGAGGATGGGTAGACCTCCCCATCCACGCCCGTCCGGGGGCCGTGTTAGCGTAGTGGTCGTTCTCGAACCCGGGGGGATAGCAGAGTAGTGGCATCGCTGAGCGCGTGGATCCGCAAGCGCAAGACGCTCGCCTCCGTGACCGCTCTGGCCGTCGTCGCCGGCGTCCCTCTGACGATCGCGGTGCTGCACAAGGGTTTCCCCGTGAACGCCGTCGACCTGGACACCAGAGACGTGTGGGTGACCAACGGCGACAAGCTGATGGGCGGCAGGCTCAACCACCAGATCAACGAGCTGGATGCCGCGGTCACCGGCGCGAGCTCCGACCTGGACGTGCTCCAGGACGGGTCTGCGTACTTCCTCACCGACGCCCCGCACGGCACGGTCGACAAGATCGACCCGGCGTTCGTGTCGCTCGGCGGCCGCATCCAGGTGCCGGAGAAGTCGCAGCTCGGGTACGGCGCGAACACGCTGTCCGTGCTGTCGCCGACCGGTCAGCTCTGGGTGCTCGACGCCAGCGGCCGTCTCGATTTCGACAAGGCGAAGACCAGGCCGACCGCGAAGGTCGGCGCCGATGCGCAGCTCGCCGTCAGCAAGAGCGGTGAGACGTTCGTCGTCGCGCCGCAGGGGAAGAAGCTGTACACCGTCGACCATCCAGGCGCGGAGGCGACGACGGCGTCGTTCCCCGTGCCGGGGAAGTTCCAGGTCTCCGCTGTCGGCGACCATCCCGTGGTGCTCGACACCCAGGCGAACCGGGTCATCACGTCGGACGGGAAGACCGTCGACCTGCCGGCGAAGGGCCTCAAACTCCAGCAGCCGTCCGCCGACGACCCGTCCGCGCTCGTCGCGACGGCGTCCAGCCTGCTCAGCGTCCCGCTCGGTGGAGGGACCGTGGTCGCGCATCCGGCCGGGGCGACGTCCACCGGAGGAGCGGCGGCGGTCTCGGCTCCCGTCCGCCTCGGCGACTGCTCATACGGTGCCTGGGCGGGCACCGCGCGCTATCTCTACGCCTGCGACGGCGCGAAGGACGTCGGCGTCGACATCGACCAGCCGGTGAAGGGCGACGACCTCGAATTCCGGGTCAACCACGGGGTGATCGCGCTCAACAACCTGCGAGACGGCAACGCCTGGGTGGTGTCCTCGAACATGCGGCTCGTGCAGAACTGGGCGCAGCTCAAGCCCAACGAGACCACCGTGCAGGGCGACACAGGCGAGGAGAAGCCCGTCCTGCAGTCGTTCTCCGACACCCTCGCGCAGCGCACGAAGGTGAACCGTCCGCCGACGGCCGTTCCCGATGCGTTCGGCGTCCGCCCAGGGCGCTCGACGGTGCTGCCCGTGCTCGCCAACGACACCGACCCCGACGGCGACGTGCTCACCATCTCGGACGTCTCCACGCTGCCGGCAGCCCAGGGCACGCTGGAGCTGGTCGAGGGAGGGCGAGCGCTCCAGTTCACCCCAGCGGCGGGCCTCAGTGGCACCATCTCGTTCCGCTACGCGGTCGACGACGGCCGCGGCGGCACCTCCACCGCGCAGGTGGATGCGACCCTGCACCAGCCGGCGCAGAACGCCGCCCCCGCCTCCACCAGGGCCAGCACAGCGCAGGCCGAGGTCGGTCAGTCGGTGAAGTACGACGTGCTGAACGACTGGCTCGACCCGGACGGGGACGACCTCTCCCTGGTGTCCGCGGCGTCGACCACCGAGGACGACGTGCAGTTCAAGCCGAACGGCGAGGTCACCTTCACCAGCAAGACGGGCCAGACCGGCTCGAAAGAGGTCAAGGTCACGGTCTCTGACGGCAAGAAGAGCACGACAGGCAGCCTGCTCATCACGGTCAAGGCAGCGGGGACGCTCGATCCGGTGGCGGTGCCGGACTTCGGAGCGGGGTTCACCGGGAAGCCCGTGGTCGTGCATCCTCTGGACAACGACCAGTCGCCGTCCGGGCAGCCGCTCAGCCTGGTCGGTGCGTCCATCGATGGCCAGGCGAGCGCCGACGTGACCACCGACGCCGCGCGCGGCACCGTCACGGTGCTCAGCAACACGCCTGGCGAGTACTACGTCACGTACACGCTCGGGGCGGGCCCGAAATCCACCACCGGGCTGATCCGGGTGGATGTGGCCGCCGACGGCGGTTCTGACGCACCGCCCATCGCGGTGACCGACACGGCATACGTGCGTCCAGGCGAGCCCACCTCGGTGAGCGTGCTCGACAACGACGTGTCGCCGTCCGGCCGCGTGCTCGTCGTGCGCTCCGTGACGGCCGCGGCAGGAGCGGGCGACCTCAACGTGGAGGTGCTCGACAACGCCGTCGTCAAGGTGACCGCCCCGACCGTGCTCGCCGAGCAGGTGCAGCTCGTCTACACGGTCTCCGACGGCATCCACGAGGCGAAGGCCGGGATCACCGTTGTCCCCGTTCCTCCGCTGGTCACCCACCAGCCGCCGATCGCGGTCGACGACACCGCGACGGTGCGCGCGGGCGACATCGTCACCGTGCCTGTGATGGACAACGACTACTCGCCGGACAACGCTCCGTTCTCCCTCGACCCGGCCCTGCGCGACGACGCGGCGGCCGGGAAGGGCGCCACGGCGTTCGTCAGCGGCAAGACCGTGCGCTACCAGGCGCCGACCGAGCCTGGACAGTACAGCGTCGTCTACGGCATCACCGACAAGCTCGGCCAGAAGGCGCAGGCGACGGTGAGCTTCGTGGTGACAGCGCCGGACAAGGGCAGCGACAGGGCACCGCGCCCGCAGCCGCTCACCATTCGGGCGTTCGCCGGATCGACGGTGCCGGTCGACGTTCCGCTCGACGGGATCGACCCGGACGGCGACTCCGTCACGCTCGCAGGGCTCGGCAGCCAGCCGACGCTCGGCCGCATCTCGGACAGCTCCAGCACGTCGTTCACCTACGAGGCGTACCCGACCTCTGCTGGCACGGACACCTTCACCTACCAGGTCAAGGACACCTACGGGAAGGCGGCGACGGGCACGGTCACCATCGGCGTCATTCCGCGCCCGACCGCTGTGCAGCCGCCGATCGCAGGGAACGACCCCGTGCAGGTCAAGCCGGGCCGCACCGTCTCCGTCCCCGTGCTCGACAACGACTCCGACCCCAACGGGTACACCATCGCCGTGCAGAAGAAGCTGCTCCAGGTGGATGCGGGCCTGAAGGCGTCCGTGCACGGCAAGGTCGTCCTCGTCACGGCCCCGAAGACCGAGGGCGCGTACATCGTGCGCTACCAGATCAGCAACGGGCAGGGCGGTGTCGCCAGCGCGTTCATCCAGGTGACCGTCACCCCGAACGCCAAAGAGCAGTACCCATCGGCGATCGACCACCTGATCGAACCGGATGCGGTGGCCAACAAGGACAGCGTGAAGGTGGATGCGCTGGCCGGGGCGACCAACCCGTCCGGCCTCGTCGAAGACCTCGGCGTCGCTCTCACCGGTCCGAACGCCGGCGCGGCCGAGGTGGGCGCCGGCGGCTCGATCACCGTGCATCCGGCGGCCAAGCGGCTCGCCATCGCATACCAGGTGAAGGACGAGGTGACCGGGCTGACCGGGGACGCGTTCATCATCGTGCCGCCGAAGGGCGACGCGACGGCGCCACCGGCGATCAAGAAGTCGCTGCCGCAGCAGATCGTGGAGATGGGCGGCAGCAAGAGCTGGAAGCTCTCCGACATCCTCGACGTGCCGTCCGGCCGATCGGTGAAGCTGACGGGCGCGAGCGGCGTCAGTGCGACCAACAGCACAGGAGCATCGCCGTTCGGGGACGAGCAGACCCTCCGCTTCACCGCCGCGAAGGACTACCGCGGCCCCGCCGCCATCACATTCAAGGTCGACGACGGACGGGATGCAGGGCAGACCAGCGACCGCATCACCACGCTCGTGCTGCCGATCACGGTGGGAAGCCCCGACCAGTCGGACGTCGCCCCCACCTTCACGTCGCCGAGCGAGAAGATCGAGCCGGGGGAGGCGCCGCTCACCATCGACCTGCGGTCGTCGAGCTTCCACCCCAACCCGGACATCCTCGCCAAGCTCACGTATTCGAACCCGCAGTGGACCAACAAGAAGCTCCAGGTCGCGCTCAGCGGATCGTCCCTGTCGCTGTCGGCGCCGCTCGGCGTGCAGCCGGGGGAGTCCACCGTGGTGACCGTCACGATCAGCTCGGGAACGCACACCATCACCGGAACGGTGAACGTGCAGGTCGTCAGCTCCAACCGGCCGGTCGCCAGCCAGAAGAACCCGCCGCAGACGCAGGAGCTGCAGCGCGGCAAGTCGACCACCCTGACCGGGGCCGCGAGCGACTCGGCGTGGGTGAACCCGTTCCCCGGGCATCCACTGACCATCACCGACGCGAAGGCGGACAGTGCGCCAGCGGGCGTGACGGTGACGTACACCGGCTCGTCGATCACGGTGAGTGCGGCGTCCGGAGCCGCCATCGGCGCGGTCAACGTCGTCTACCACGTGCAGGATGCGACCAAGGACCCGAAGCGGACCGCGGCGGCAGTCGGGCAGTACCGCGTGACCGTGCACGACGTGCCGGAGAAGCCGTCGGCGCCCGCCAACGCCAAGGCGTCGGACGGGCAGGCGACGGTCGAGATCGCGGCGCCGGCGAACAACGGCAAGCCGATCGACCAGTACGAGGTGCGCGGCGGCCCGAAGGCCGTGACGACGACCACCATCGGCCAGGTGACCATCGGCGGTCTGACCAACGGCACGGCGTACACCTTCACTGTCCGCGCGCACAACGCGGACGGCTGGAGCGAGCTGTCGGCGCCGAGCGCGTCCGTCACGCCGTACGGAACGCCGCAGGCCGTGAGCGGAGCGAAGATCAGCGCAGACCAGTACGCGCCGAGCGACCTCTCCCTGAGCTGGAACGCGCTGTCCGACCCGTCCGGCACGGGTGGCGGCGCGGTGACGTACCAGTGGCGGCTGAACGGCGGAGCCTGGAACAGCACCTCCGGCACCAGCGCGACCGTCTCGAACCAGGGCGTCGGAAGCTACTCGTTCCAGGTGCGGGCTGTGAACAACCACAGCAACAAGACCGGCGGCGCCGACACCTCGAACACCGTCTCCGTGGCCAAGAAACCGGACCCGCAGCCGTCGATCGACCTCGCCAAGGGCGATCTCGAACCCGGATACGCGCACAGCTTCACCTACGACGTGACGCTCAATCACTTCAGCGGCAACACCACGTACACGATGAACTTCTACTGCAACGGCGGCAAGCTCACCAGCGAGTCGATCACGACCAACGGCAGCGGATACGCCCACTATCGCGGTGCACCGAACAGACTGCACGCATACTGCGGCTACCACGGCGCGTACGTGACCGCCGGCGGCGTGCAGAGCAGCGTGCAGGACTGGGCGCCGTGACGATGAGGACCCACGAGCGCACGCCGGGCACGGCAGCGACGAGCACGACGACGATCAGCACGACGACGATCAGCACAGAAATGGATGGAACACCGTGGCAGTAACCCAGGAACAGGCCGACTGGTTCTCCGGAGCCTTCTCGCAGCTGGTCGCGAACGTCGACAAGGCGATCCTCGGCAAGGAGCACAGCATCCGGCTGGTCATCACCGCGATGCTCTCCGGTGGCCACGTGCTGCTGGAGGACGTGCCCGGCACAGGGAAGACCGTGCTCGCGAAGGCGCTCGCCAACACGATCGAGGGCACGCAGTCGCGCATCCAGTTCACGCCGGACCTGCTGCCGTCCGACGTGACGGGCGTCACCATCTACGACCAGAGCAACGGGAGGTTCGAGTTCCATCCAGGACCGATCTTCGCCTCCGTCGTGCTCGCCGACGAGATCAACCGGGCGAGCCCGAAGACCCAGTCCGCTCTGCTGGAGGTGATGGAGGAGGGCGTGGTCACGGTCGACGGCGTCGGCCACCCCGTCGGGGCGCCGTTCGTGGTGATCGCCACGCAGAACCCGGTGGAGCAGGCAGGAACGTACTCGCTGCCGGAAGCGCAGCTCGACCGCTTCCTCATCAAGACCTCGCTCGGCTACCCCGACCACGAGACCACGGTGAACCTGCTGCTCGACTCCTCGAACCGTTCGCGCGCTGCAGGCGTGCGGCCGATCATTGCCTCCGACTCCGTGACGGCGCTCGCCCAGCTCGCCTCCGACGTGCACGCCGACGCGTCCGTCATGGGCTACCTCAGCGAGATCGTCTCCGCCACCCGTGCCGACAAGGACGCCGCTCTCGGCGTGAGTATCCGCGGCGCCCTGTCGCTGGCACGCGCGGCGAAGACCTGGGCCATCGCCTCCGGTCGCACCTTCGTGACGCCGGACGACATCCGTGAGCTCGCCATCCCCGTGCTCGCGCACCGCGTGATCGTGGACCCGGAGTCCGAGTTCGCCGGCGTGACGGCCGAGGAGATCGTCGCCCGCGCCATCGCGGAGGCGACCCCGCCCGCATACCGCGCAGCGTGACCTGGGACCGAACGGACGAACAGCCCCGCCGATGACCGCCGCTCCCGACACCGCCACCGCCTCCCAGCCCGGCGCCGCACCCACCGGACGCCGCCGTTCGGCGCGCCCGCGTACGTCCCAGGCACGTACTTCTCAGTCGCGCATCGCGTTCGGCCAACTGCTGGATGCACTGCGCGGGATGCTCGGAGCGCTCGGCCGCCGCATCCACCCGGCCTGGCGTGCCGTCACCGGGTGGCTGGCTCCCGTGCTCGGCGTGGTGAGCACGTTCGGCTGGATCGTGCTCGGGGGAGCTGCGGTGTCGTTCGCGCTGCTCGCCGTGTTCGGCTGGGCGGAGTTCGCCTTCCTCGGTGCGACGCTGTGCGCTGCGTTCCTGATCGCCGTCGGATTCGTGTTCGGCCGCTCGACATACGACGTGGCGATCGAGCTGAACCCGCGTCGGGTCGTCGCGGGCGACAGGGCGCTCGGCCGCATGGTGGTGCGGAACTCCGGCAGCCGCCCCGTGCTGCCCACCAGGATGGAGCTTCCGGTCGGCGCAGGGGTCGCGGAGTTCATGGTGCCCAGGCTCGCCGCAGGCGAGGAGAACGAGGAGCTGTTCGCCGTTCCGACCGCGCGGCGCGCCCTGATCCTCGCCGGGCCCGCGCTGTCCGTGCGCGGCGACCAGCTCGGGCTACTGCGCCGCACCACGGCCTGGACGGAGCAGGTCGAGCTGTTCGTGCACCCGAAGACCACCCGGCTGGCCGCGACCGCCCGCGGGCTGGTGCGCGACCTGGAGGGGCAGACCACCAAGGTCATCACCGACAGCGACCTCGCGTTTCACGCGCTGCGCACATACGAGCCTGGCGACGACATCCGCAACGTGCACTGGCGCACGTCTGCGCGCACGGGGCAGCTGATGGTGCGGCAGTACCAGGAGACCCGCCGCTCCCAGCTCCTGCTCGTCTTCGACGCCGAGCGGTCGCACTTCGCGGACGATGACGAGTTCGAGCTCGGCGTCTCCGTGCTCGCCTCTGTCGGCTGCCACGTGATCCGCGAGGAGACGGAGCTCGACGCGGTCTGGCAGCAGAAGACGATGCGCGTCGAGACGCCGACCGCGCTCCTCGACGACTCGTGCCGCATCCAGCCGGTGGACGGGATGCACCAGAGCCTGCGCGACTACGTGCGCAGGTCGACGGTGCGGCTGGCAGCGCCGAGTCTCGTGGTGATGATTGTCGGCTCGCAGCTCGACCCCGCAGAGATCCGGGCGGCGGCGAGCCTGTACGGCTCGGACACCGAGACCATCGGCGTGCGGGTGGATGTGCACGGCGAGCCCCGCCTGAGCAGGCTCGGCGGCATGATGCTCGCCACCGTGTCGACGCTGGGTGAGCTGCCGGCGCTCCTGAAGCGAGCGGCACGATGAGCGGCGCGACGACGGCACAGCAGTCCCGGCCGCGCCGCACTGCCGCAGCGCAGAAGCAGGGGAGCATCGACCGTCTGTCCGCAACGACCTGGATCGACGTGGCGGTGGTCGTCGTGCTCAGCGCCATCGCCGTGCTCGGCTTCCAGCCCGCGTTCGGGCACTTCTCCTTCTTCACTGCCGCCATCGGCGGTCTGGTGGTCGGGACG
This sequence comes from Leifsonia sp. Root227, assembly GCF_001428745.1. GTDB lineage: Bacteria > Actinomycetota > Actinomycetes > Actinomycetales > Microbacteriaceae > Leifsonia. The sequence continues at coordinate 518,653 of NZ_LMIO01000002.1, forward strand.
GGCTCCGCCGTCGTCTGCCGGCTGTTCCGGCTGTCCGTGCCGCTCACCGTCACGATCGCCGTCGCCGCATACTTCCTCTTCGGCACGCCGCTGGCGATGCCAGGCTCCGCCACGCTGGTCGTGCTCCCGTCGCTCGACAGCCTCGCCGGGCTCGTGATCGGCGCGGTGTTCGGCTGGAGCGACGCCGTCACGCTGCAAGCCCCGCTCGAAGCGCCGCCGTACGTCGCCGTCGTGCCGTACGTGGCCGGCTGGCTGGTGACCCTCGTCTCCGTCTCGCTCGCTGTGCGCTGGCTGCCGCGCGCGAAAGGCAGAGGAGCCGGCCGTGCCGCCGTGCTGGTGGCAGGTCCGCTTGCACTGTTCGTCGCGGGCATCCTGCTCGGCACCGTGGATGCGTACCTCGCCGCCGTCCGCGGCGTCGCGTTCGCCGCGATCGCGCTGCTCTGGCTCGCCTGGCGCCGCACGCGCTCTGCGTCCGTCGAGGTCGTCGCGGACCCCGGTCTGCTGCGTCGCAGGATCGTCGGCGTCGGCTCTGTCGTGCTCGGCGCGGTGGTGGTGGGCGCTCTCGCAGGCTCCGTGCTCGCGCCTCCGCCCGCATCCCGGTTCGTGCTGCGCCAGGAGGTGACTCCGCCGTTCGACCCGCTCGACTACCCGAGCCCGCTGGCCGGGTTCCGGCAATACACCAAGGATCTGGAGAAGACGGAGCTGTTCACGGTCGACGGGCTCAGCAGCGGCCAGGTCATCCGGCTGGCCACGATGGACAGCTACGACGGCGTGGTCTGGACGGTCACCGACCCGAAGGAGAGCAGCGACGCCTCCGGCAGCTTCGAGCTGCTCGGCAGCACCATCCCGTCGCCTCCGCTGTTCACGCCGGGTTCGACCACGAAGGCGCAGATCGACATCAAGGACTACTCGGACGTCTGGCTCCCGACCATCGGGTACCTGACGACGCTCGGCTTCGACGCGTACCAGGGAACGGACCCGTCGACCACCGTGCGCGTCAACACCGCCACCGGCACGACGGCGGTGACGAGCGGTGTGAAGGACGGTCTGCGATACACCGTGGATGCCACGGCCCAGAAGATCCCGAGCGACAAGGCCCTTGCGAAGGTCGCGCCGGCCAGGCTCGATCTGCCGCCCGTCACGAACGTCCCGGACATCGTGGCGGCGAAGGCCGAGGAGTACGCGGGCTCGGCGACCACCGCCATCCAGAAGCTCCGCAACCTCGAGCGCTCCCTCAAGACGCTCGGCTATCTGAGCCACGGCCGCGCGTCCGACCCCGTTCCGTCGCGGGCGGGAGAGGGCGCGGACAGGATGACCGACCTGTTCGCCAAGGCGCCGATGGTCGGAGACCAGGAGCAGTACGCGAGCGCGTTCGCGCTGATGGCCAGGCGCCTCGGCTACCCGACCAGGGTGGTGATGGGCTTCGCGCCCAAGGTGGTCAACGGCCAGGCCACGACGGTGACGGGCAATGACGTGACGGCGTGGGACGAGGTCGCGTTCGACGGGGTGGGCTGGGTGCCGTTCTTCCCGACGCCGACCAAGACCGATGCTCCGAAGAACCAGACGACCAAGCCCAAGCTCGAACCGCAGCCCCAGGTGCGGCAACCGCCGCCGGCCGACCCGAAGGCGCAGGACCTGCTCACGCCGGTCAAGACCAAGGACAACGAGCGCAAGGAGGCGAAGAGCGGCTTCGCCATCCCGGCGTGGGCGTGGGTGGTCGGCGGGATCGTCGTGATCCCGCTGCTGCTGTACTTCGTGCCGCTGCTGATCGTGGCCGCGCTCAAACGCCGCAGGCGCAAGCGCAGGCTCACGACCGGTCCGCCGGACAGACGTGCGGCCGGAGCGTGGGAGGAGCTGGCGGACGGCTACGACGAGCTCGGTCTGAGTGTTCCGCGCAACGCCACACGCCTGCAGGCCGCCGGTGCGCTGGAGAGGCAGAGCGCCGAGCAGAACCTGAGCGTGCCCACCGGAGGACTTGCCACGATCGCCAGGGACGTCGACGCCGCGGTGTTCGATGGCTCGGAGGTCGGATCCGACAGGGTGGATGCGGTCTGGCGTGCTTCGGACGCGGCCGTCGCGGACGCCCGCTCCTCCGCTGGGCGGCTGCGGGCCAGGCTGGCGGCGTTCCGCTACCGCCGCCGTGCCAAGCGGGCGGGGCGGTAGTCCCGCTCCCCGTATAGTGGCTGCGTGGAATCGCCCGACTTCATCGTGCCGCCGCCGCACCTCATCCCTCCCCGTCACGACACGGGGACGGAGACGGCGAAGGTTCCAGCGCGCGAGCGCTCGCTCCCGGTGTTCGCCCCGCCGAGCCCTCCGCCGGCAGCGGCATCCGCTGGTGCCGCTGCTCCGGCCCGCCAGTGGCGCATCGTCCTGCCGGGCGGAAGGGCCGTGCCGGTGACGGGCACCGTTCTGGTCGGCCGCAATCCCGTGACCTTCGGCGCCTGGACGGACGCCGAGCTGGTCGCCGTCGACGACCCGGCGGCGAGCGTGTCCAAGACGCACGCCGCTTTCGAGGCGGACGGCGGCGCGCTGTCCGTCACCGACGCGCACTCCACGAACGGCGTCGTCGTCGTCGTGGCAGAGGATGCGCGGGAACGGGAGCTCACGCCGGGGGAGCCGACGCCGCTCGCACACGGCGACGTCGTGCACCTCGGGCGCTTCTCCGTGCGCGTCGAGCTGAGCTGACAGGTTCACCCCCGAACCGGTGATAACCTGACAACGTGTTTCACGGTCTGCTCCTCCTTAGCTGCCGCGACGAGTCCTAGATCCTCCAGGCCTCCCTCGTCGCGGAGTTCGTCGTCGGCTGATCCGGAAGCAAGCTAAGGAGTTCTTGAGCATCATGAGTACCGATTCCCAGCACGAATCGTCGCAGCACGAATCGAGCGAGCGCGGCTTGACCCTCGCTGAGAAGGTGTGGCGCGACCACCTGGTCGTCAAGGGCGAAGACGGTTCGCCCGACCTGATCTACATCGACCTGCACCTCGTGCACGAGGTGACGAGCCCGCAGGCGTTCGACGGACTGCGCATGGCGGGCCGCCCCGTGCGCCGCCCAGACCTCACCATCGCCACCGAGGACCACAACACCCCGACCATCGGCATCGACAAGCCGATCGCCGACCTGACCAGCCGCACCCAGATCGAGACGCTGCGCAGGAACGCGGAGGAGTTCGGCGTCCGCCTGCACTCGCTCGGCGACGTCGAGCAGGGCATCGTTCACGTCGTCGGTCCCCAGCTCGGCCTGACGATGCCGGGCATAACGGTGGTCTGCGGAGACTCGCACACCTCGACGCACGGCGCGTTCGGCGCGATGGCGTTCGGCATCGGCACCAGCGAGGTCGAGCACGTCATGGCCACGCAGACGCTGCCGCTGAAGGCGTTCAAGACGATGGCGATCACGGTCGAGGGCGAGCTGCGTCCCGGCGTGACGGCGAAGGACATCATCCTGGCCGTCATCGCCAAGATCGGCACGGGCGGCGGGCAGGGCTACGTGCTCGAGTACCGCGGCAGCGCGATCCGCGCGCTCTCCATGGAGGGCCGCATGACGATCTGCAATATGTCGATCGAGGCGGGCGCCCGCGCAGGCATGGTCGCGCCGGACGAGACGACGTACGCATACCTCAAGGGCCGTCCGCACGCCCCGGAGGGGCAGGACTGGGACGACGCCGTGGCGTACTGGGACACGCTGGCGACCGACGACGACGCCGTGTTCGACGCCGAGGTCTACCTCGACGCCGCCGAGATCGAGCCGTTCGTCACCTGGGGCACGAACCCTGGCCAGGGTGTCTCGCTCAGCCAGGCCGTTCCAGACCCGGCCGCCATCGCAGACGCCAACCAGCGCGCGGCGGCAGAGCGGGCACTGGAGTACATGGACCTGGCAGCAGGCACGCCGATGAAGAGCATCCAGGTGGATGCGGTCTTCATGGGCTCGTGCACCAATAGCCGCATCGAAGACCTCCGTGCATTCGCCTCGGTGATCAAGGGGCGGAAGAAGGCGGACGGCGTCCGCGTCATGGTCGTGCCCGGCAGCGCCCGTGTGCGCATCGAGGCAGAAGCAGAGGGCATCGACAAGATCGTCGAGGAGTTCGGGGCGGAGTGGCGGTTCGCCGGCTGCTCGATGTGCCTCGGCATGAACCCGGACCAGCTCGCGCCTGGCGAGCGGTGCGCATCCACCTCGAACCGCAACTTCGAGGGCCGTCAGGGCAAGGGCGGACGCACCCACCTGGTGTCTCCGCTGGTGGCAGCGGCGACCGCGATCCGCGGCACGCTGTCCAGCCCGTGGGACCTGGAGCCGGACGGTGATGGCGACACGCCGGGCCATGACGGCTCGGATACCCGCGCAGGAGAGAAGGTGGGCGCCTGATGGAAAAGATCTCAACGATCGAGGGCGTCGCCGTCCCGTTCCGCCGCTCCAACGTCGACACCGACCAGATCATCCCCGCGGTGTTCCTCAAGCGCGTCACCAAGACGGGCTTCGACGACGCGCTCTTCCACGCGTGGCGTCAAGACCCTGACTTCATCCTCAACCAGCCGGAGTATCAGGGCGCCCGCGTGCTGATCGCCGGGGCGGACTTCGGAACGGGCTCGTCGCGCGAGCACGCCGTGTGGGCGCTGCGCGACTACGGCTTCGCCGCCGTGCTCAGCCCCCGTTTCGCCGACATCTTCCGTGGCAACGCAGGCAAGCAGGGACTGCTCGCCGGGCAGATCACGGAGGAGGACGCCGAGCGCCTCTGGCAGGCCATCGAGGCCCAGCCGGGAATAGCGGCGACGGTGGATCTGGTTGCCAAGACTGCGAGCGTCGGTGAGGTCCAGGTGTCTTTCGACATCGACGATTACACTAGGTGGCGTTTGCTCGAAGGGTTGGACGACATCGCTCTGACCCTGCGCGACGAGGCGCGCATCTCAGAATACGAAGCCCGCCGCGAGAGCTGGCGGCCCAAGACGTTACCGGTGAAACTTTGAACTCACTTCTTCAGGACGCCCAAGCAGCAGGAGCGCGTGTCGGCCTCAAAGGCGACCGCATCACGATCAACGGCGGGATCCCACTCCGCGGCCGGATCGAGCTGAAGGGCGCGAAGAACCTCGTCACCAAGGCGATGGTCGCCGCCCTGCTCGGCGAAGGCCCGAGCGTGCTGCGCGACGTCCCGGACATCAGCGATGTCCGGGTCGTCCGCGGCCTCCTCGAGATCCACGGCGTCAAGGTCACCGACGGCACGGACGAGGGAGAGCTGCTGCTCGACCCGAGCGCCGTCGAGTCGGCCCACATGGCCGACATCGATGCGCACGCCGGCTCCAGCCGCATCCCGATCCTGTTCTGCGGGCCGCTGCTTCACCGCCTCGGCGAGGCGTTCATCCCCGACCTCGGCGGCTGCCGCATCGGCGACCGCCCGATCGACTACCACCTCGAAGTGCTGCGCAAGTTCGGCGCCATCGTCGACAAGCTGCCCACCGGCATCCGGATGACGGCCCCGAACGGCCTGCACGGCGCCAAGCTCGACCTGCCGTACCCGAGCGTCGGTGCGACGGAGCAGGTGCTGCTCACCGCCGTCCGCGCGGAGGGCATCACCGAGCTCAAGGGTGCGGCCATCGAGCCGGAGATCATGGATCTCATCAACATCCTGCAGAAGATGGGCGCGATCATCACGGTCGACACCGACCGCGTCATCCGCATCGAGGGTGTCAAGAAGCTCGTCGGCTACAGCCACACCGCCCTGTTCGACCGCAACGAGGCCGCCAGCTGGGCCGCTGCCGCCCTCGCGACCGGCGGAGACATCTACGTCGGCGGAGCCCGCCAGCCGGAGATGCTCACCTTCCTCAACGTCTTCCGCAAGGTCGGCGGCGCGTTCGAGATCCACGACGACGGCATCCGCTTCTTCCACCCGGGCGGCGAGCTCAAGCCCGTCGTCATCGAGACGGATGTGCACCCCGGCTTCATGACCGACTGGCAGCAGCCGCTCGTGATCGCCCTCACCAAGGCGAAGGGCGTCTCGATCGTGCACGAGACCGTGTACGAGCAGCGTTTCGGCTTCGTCGACGCGCTGATCGACATGGGCGCCAAGATCCAGATCCACAAGGAGTGCCTCGGCGGACACCCGTGCCGTTTCGGTCAGCGCAACTTCAACCACTCGGCTGTCATCATGGGCCCGACCGATCTGAAGGGCGCCGACATCGAGGTTCCCGACCTGCGCGGCGGCTTCAGCCACCTGATCGCAGCGCTCACGGCGGAGGGACGTTCGACCGTCAGCAACGTCGGGATCATCAGCCGCGGCTACGAGAACTTCATCACCAAGCTGCAGCTTCTGGGAGCCGACTTCGTTCTCGAAGGATAATGGAGGGGTGTCCCGACCCTCTTCAGAGCAGAACCCGGTGTCCGATTCGAGCAAACCCGTGACAGGGCGCGCCGCAAAGCTTCCGCGCAAGGAGACGAGCACCCCGTCGATCTTCTGGGTGCTCGCCGGGATCGTGATCCCGATCATGAGCATCGCCGCGCGCTTCCGCATCGTGGACGGCGAAAAGCTGCCACGGCGCGGAGCGTATGTCGTCGCTCCCAACCACTACAGCGAGATCGACCCGGTGATGATCGGGATGGTGAGCTGGAAGCTCGGGAGGATGCCGCGGTTCCTCGCCAAGGGCAGCCTGTTCCGCATCCCGGTGGTCGGCTGGTTCCTGCGCAAGTCCGGTCAGGTGCCGGTCGAGCGCGCCGGCACGTCGCGCGGCTCAGCGCCGCTCACCGCGGCCAAGGAGATCGTGCGCGACGGGCGCATCGTCATCATCTACCCGGAGGGCTCGCTCACCCGGGACCCCGACATGTGGCCGATGCGCGGCAAGACCGGCGCCGCCCGCATGGCGCTGGAGAACGACCTGCCGGTGATCCCCGTCGCCCACTGGGGAACGCAGCAGGTCATGGCGCGCTACGGCAAGAAGATCAGCTTCTTCCCGCGCAAGACGATCGACGTGAAGATCGGCGATCCGGTCGACCTGTCCGCGTTCCGAGGCCGTAACCTCGACGCGGCGACGCTGAACGAAGCGACCGCCGTCATCATGGACGCCATCACCGCGCTGCTGGAAGACCTCCGCGGCGAGAAGGCGCCTGCCACCAGGTGGAACCCCGCCGAGCACGACCAGAAGGAGACCGGCCGTTTTGAAGGCTAGTTCTGCCAGACGCCCCGTCGTCGCCCCCCGCAAGATCGCCGTCCTCGGCGCAGGAAGCTGGGGAACGACGTTCGCGAAGATCCTCGCCGACGGCGGGGCGGACGTGACGCTGTGGGCGCGCAGGCCGGAACTGGCCCGCGAGATCAACGAGGTGAAGCGCAACAGCGACTACCTCGAGGGCATCAACCTCCCGCGCACCCTCAAGGCCACCTCCAAGCTGGCCGACGCGATGCGGGACGCAGAACTCGTCTTCGTCTCCATCCCGAGCCAGACCCTGCGCTCCAACCTGGAGGCCATCGCCCTGTACCTCGGCCCGTCCACGATCGTCGTCAGCCTGATGAAGGGCGTCGAGAAGGGCACGGGCCTCCGGATGAGCGAGGTGATCGCCCAGGGGCTGCCGATCGAGCTGGAGCGCATCGCCGTGGCGTCCGGCCCCAATCTGGCGCTGGAGATCGCCCGCGAGCAGCCGACGGCCGCCGTCGTCTCGTCGGTCAGCCTGGAGACCGCGCAGGCGGTGGCGATGGCCGCCACGAACCGGTACTTCCGCAGCTTCGTGAACACCGACGTGATCGGAACGGAGTTCGGCGGCGTGCTCAAGAACCTCATCGCCGTAGCCATCGGCATCGTCGACGGCGTCGGATACGGCGAGAACACCAAGGCGTCGATCATCACCCGCGGGCTGGTCGAGATGACCGACTTCGCCGTGGCATACGGCGCGGAGGCCGTAACGCTCTCCGGCCTCGCGGGGCTCGGCGACCTCATCGCCACCTGCGAATCGTCGCTCAGCCGCAACAACACGGCAGGACGGCTCCTCGGACAGGGCTACAGCTTCAACGACGTCGTGAAGCAGATGAACCAGACCGCAGAGGGCCTGGCGTCCGTCGCCCCCATCCTCACCCTCGCGGAGGCCCGCGGAGTGGACATGCCCATCGTGCGGCAGGTGAGCCAGGTGCTTGCCGGTACGCTCGATCCGAAAGACATCGCGCCGCATCTGACCACCGATTCGGACGAACCTCAGGGTGAAAGGACAACGGATGACGGACAGACTCGCGGTCGTGCTTCTCTTCGGGGGGCGTTCAAGCGAGCATTCGATCAGCTGCGCAACGGCGGCGGGGGTGCTGGGCGCAATTGACCGCGCCCGCTACGACGTCATCCCGGTCGGAATCACCCGCGACGGTGCCTTCACCCTGCAGCCGGACGACGCGGCGCTGTTCGCTCTGAACGCTGAGAAGCTGCCGGCCGTCGAGGACAACGGCACGCGCATCCACTGGCCGGAGTCGGCCGCGACGCGCGAGCTGACCGTCACCGAGAACGGCGAGACCCGCTCGCTCGGCGACGTCGACCTGGTGTTCCCGATCCTGCACGGACCGTGGGGAGAGGACGGCACCATCCAGGGGATGCTCGAACTCGTCGACCTGCCGTACGTCGGCAGCGGCGTGCTCGCCAGCTCGCTCGGGATGGACAAGCACTTCACCAAGACCGTGCTGCAGCAGGCGGGCATCCCCGTCGCCCCGTGGCGGACGGTCACGGCGTACGAGTGGCGCACCGACCAGGATGCGGTCCGCGCGACCGCGACGGAACTCGGCCTTCCGGCGTTCGTGAAGCCGGCACGCGCCGGCTCCAGCGTCGGCGTGAGCAAGGTGTCCGACTGGGCGCAGCTCGACGCGGCCATCGAGACGGCCTTCGCCGAGGACGACCGCGTGCTGATCGAGTCCGGGCTGGTCGGGCGCGAGGTGGAGATCGCGGTGCTCGGCGGCCGTCCAGGGCAGGCGACCCGCGCATCCGTCGCCGGGGAGATCGTGGTCACCGGCCGCGACTTCTACGACTTCGAGGCGAAATACCTGGATGCGCCAGGTATCGACCTGGTCTGCCCCGCCGACCTGACCGCGGAGGAGCTGGCCACGATGCAGGAGCTCGGCGCCCGGGCGTTCGACGCGATCGGGGGAGCGGGTCTCGCGCGCGTCGACTTCTTCCTCACGGCGGACGGTTTCGTCATCAATGAGATCAACACGATGCCCGGCTTCACGCCGATCTCGATGTTCCCGCGCTGCTGGCAGGAGTCAGGGCTCTCGTACCCTGCGCTCATCGACGAGCTCATCGACGTCGCCCTCACCCGCGCCGCCGCGTAACTGCGCTCCCGCCTGCTAGGGCGTGGGGGTGGGCGTGGGCGTCGGCGTGAGCGACGTGTCCAGAGTCGAGAGGCACTTGCTCGTCTGCGTGATGGTCTGGATGGCGCTGGCGAACTCGGGGAGGACCGCGGAGTCGGAGACGCCGGAGACGTGGTCGATGACGACCTCGGTCGCCGGCGTGCGGCCGAAGGTCTGGTAGACGATCGTCTTCGCATCCGGGTCGGTCATCAGCACCCAGTCGACGCCGTTCACCGAGACGCACGGCTTGGTGGTCGGGCCGATCGGCGGCACGCCGCAGCGGAGCAGCACGGACGTCGGGTCGCCCCACGCGCCCGTCGCCTGTGCGTCGGTCTGCCGCTCCGCCTTGCCGGCCACGCTGTCCGGCAGACGGACGCTGACCTCCGCGCATCCGGGGTCGTTGGCGTCGGCCGCCGGCTGGAGCGAGACGATCGGCGTGCACCCTGCGAGGGCGATGCCTGCGCCGAGGACGATCGTGAGGACGGCTGAGGTGCGACGCTGGGCGCGGTGACGGGTGGACATCGGTTTCAGGCTACCGTTTGATGCATGACGATGTCTGGGAGCGGAACCGCAGGAGCGACCATCGGGGAGGCGTCGGAGGTCGAAGCCCTGAAGCGGGTCTTCCCCCGGCTTCCCGCGTCCACTGCCACGATCGTCGGCCCTGGCGACGATGCCGCCGTGCTCGCTGCGCCGGACGGCCGCTACGTCGTCACCACGGACATGATGGTGCACGGCCCCGACTTCCGCCTCGCCTGGTCTGCGCCGTACGACCTCGGCTGGAAGGCGGCAGCGACCAACCTGTCTGATGTTGCGGCGATGGGCGCCGTGCCCACCGCCCTCGTCGTCGCCATCGCCGCCCCGGCGAGCACGCCGGTGGCCGACCTGGAGCGCATCGCGGACGGCCTCCGAGATGCCTGCGCCGCCCTCGCCCCCGGATGCGGCGTGGTCGGAGGTGACCTGTCTGCGTCGGACACGCTCACGATCGCGGTGACGGCGTTCGGCGACCTGGAAGGGCGCGCGCCCGTGCTGCGCAGCGGGGCGCGTGCCGGCGACACGGTGGCCGTGTCCGGTCCGCTCGGCCGGGCGGGAGCGGGGCTGCGCCTGCTGTTCGAGCGCGCGGTCGACGAGACGGGGGAGCCGGACCGCGCACGCTTCGTGGAGGTGCTGGCGGCGCATCCGGATGCGGTGACCGCCCAGCTGCGTCCCGAGCCGCCCATCCAGGACGGGCCGCTCGCCGCCATCGCGGGGGCGACGGCGATGCTGGACCTGAGCGACGGGCTCGCGCTCGACGCGCGCAGGGTCGCGCTGGCGAGTGGGGTGGCCATCGACATCGACCCCGCCGCGCTCGGCGATGACGCGCAGTCTGCGCTCACCGGGGGAGAAGACCACGGCCTGCTCGCCACGTTCCCTGCCGGGACGGTGCTGCCCGGCGGCTTCCGCGCGATCGGGACGGTGCGCGACGGAGACGGCGTGCTCGTCGCGGGGCGTGCGTTCGACGCGCGCGGAGGCTGGGACCCGTACGACGGGTGGGACGGCAACGCGGGCTGAGTGCGTCGCTGCACCCGTAGGCTCAGTCCGGTTCGACCCAGTAGAGCGCGGTGTCCCCGTAGTCCTTGCGCCGCTCGACGACGAGCCCGGCGGGCATCGTCGGCTCCGGGGTGCGGGTGCTGCGCTCCACGCACACCGTCGCGTGCGGAGCGAGCCGTGGCACGAGCGAGGTCAGCACCGCGAGCAGTTCGTCGTCGTCCACGTCGTACGGCGGGTCGATGAAGACCAGATCGTATGTGGAGCCTGTGCTGCCCAGATAGCTCTGCACGGCGGCGCCGCGCACCTCGATGACGGGCACGGCGTAGCGCGGAGCCGCCTTGGCGACCGCCTGCGCGTTGCGCCGGCAGACCTGGGCGGCGTCTGGGTTCTTCTCCACCAGGGTCACATGGGTCGCCCCGCGGCTCGCCGCCTCCAGCCCGAGCGCCCCTGACCCGGCGAACAGGTCGAGCACCCGCGCGCCGCGGATGGCGTCGCGCGCGTCGAGCGCGGAGAAGATCGCCTCGCGCACCCTGTCGCTCGTCGGGCGGGTCCCGGTCTTCGGAACCTGCAGGCTGAGCGAGCCGGCGAAACCGGCGACGATACGTGTCATGGCATTTCGAGCCTAGCGGCAGCGTGGCAGGGACGGCCAAGATGGTGGGATGGTAGATCGCCTGGAACAGGCCGAACTCGATGCCATCTGGAACTTCGACGACCCCGTCGCCTCCGCCGATCGCTTCGCGGCAGCTGCTGCGGAACCGCATCGACCGGAGCTGGTCAGAGCGGAGCTCGAGACGCAGCGGGCGCGGGCGCTCGGCCTGCAGCGACGCTACGACGAAGCCGACGCCCTGCTCGATCTCCTCGGTCCTGCGACGGACACCCTGGGCGTGCGCGTGCTGCTCGAACGCGGCCGGCTGCGCAACTCCGCCGGGCGCGCGGCAGAGGCGACGGCGCTGTTCGAGGACGCGCTCGACGCGGCCAGGCGCGAGGGGGAGACCTTCCTTGCCGTCGACGCGGCGCACATGCTGGCCATCTCCGACCCCGAGCGCTCCGAGCGGTGGACGGCCGAGGCGTTCGACCTCCTCTCCGGCGCGAGTGACCCTCGCACGCTGCGCTGGTCCGTCGCGCTGCACAACAATCGCGGCTGGCGGCTGTTCGAGGAGGGCACTCCGGTGTCGGCGCTCGCCGAGTTCGAGGCCGCCGTGGACGCCGCCCGCGCGTATGGAACGGACGAGCAGCGCTTCGCGTCCGAGTGGACCGTCGCGCGCTGTCTGCGCGAGCTCGGGCGCATCCACGAGGCCGAACGGATCGTGCGGGCGCTCGCCGACGAACGCCCGGAAGACGAGGCCGTCGCCGCCGAGCTCGCCGCACTGACGGATGCGACGCATACGATCGAACCATGAGTTCCGTTTCCGCACCGGCCGTCGATGGTGCGATCAGTCTCGACTCCCGGCTGAGCGGGGTCCTCGGCGGACGCACATCCTCGGCGTTCGAGAAGGCGTTCGGGATGCGCACGGTCGCCGATCTGCTCAGCCACTACCCGCGCCGGTACGCCAAGCGCGGCGAGCTGACCGCGCTGGCGAACCTGCCGCTCGACGAGAACGTGACCATCGTCGCCGAGGTCATCCGGGTGCAGGAGCGCCCGATGCGCGCTCGTCGCGGCTCCATCCTGGAGGTGAAGATCACGGACGGGGAGGGCATCCTGACCCTCACGTTCTTCAACCAGGCGTGGCGGTCCAAGGAGCTGGTTCCGGGCGTGCGCGGCATCTTCGCCGGCAAGGTGTCCGACTACCGGGGCGCACTCCAGCTCGCTCATCCCGACTACGAGCTGTTCGAGCCGGATGCGGAGAACGCCGTGGTGCCCGGCAGTGCGGCCGCCAAGAACTGGGCGCAGACCCCCATCCCGATCTACCCGGCCACCGGAACGGTGGCGAGCTGGCAGGTGCAGAAGGCTGTCGCCCTCGCCCTGGATGCGCTCACCGACGTCCCAGACCCCGTGCCGGCCAGGATCGTGGCAGAGCGCGGCCTGCTCGGGCTGCGCACGGCGTTCGAGTACATGCACCGCCCGGAGAAGGATTCGCAGTGGCAGCGGGCCCGCGACACGCTGCGCTTCCACGAGGCGTTCGTGCTGCAGGCGGCGCTGCTGCAGCAGCGGGCGGCGTCGAGGGCCGTCGCCGCGACCCCGCGCACGGCGAAGCAGGGCGGCTTCCTCGACCGGCTGGATGCGACCCTGCCGTTCGAGCTCACCGCCGACCAGGCGACGGTCGGCGCGGAGATCGCGCGCGACCTCGCGGACACCGCGCCCATGCACAGGCTGGTGCAGGGCGAGGTCGGATCGGGCAAGACCCTGGTGGCGCTGCGGGCGATGCTGGCCGTCGCGGACTCCGGTGGGCAGGCAGCCATGCTCGCACCCACAGAGGTGCTCGCTGCGCAGCACCTGCGCTCCATCGTGAAGATGCTGGGCCCCGACCTCGCCGCCCAGCTGATGCCCACCCTGCTCACCGGGCAGCTCTCGACCGCCGAGCGCAAGAAGGCCCTGCTGCGCACGGTGTCCGGTCAGTCCCGCATCGTGGTCGGCACGCACGCCCTGCTGGGCGACGCCGTGACGTTCTTCGACCTCGGGCTCGTCGTCGTGGACGAGCAGCACAGGTTCGGCGTCGAGCAGCGGGAGGCACTGCGAGCGAAGGGCGGAACGCCGCCGCACGTCCTCGTGCTCACGGCGACGCCCATCCCGCGCACGGTCGCGATGACTGTGTTCGGCGACCTGGACGTGTCGACCATCGCGCAATTGCCGGCCGGACGGCAGGGCATCGAGAGCTTCGTCGTGCCGCTGGCCGACCGCCCTGGCTGGGAGCGGCGGATCTGGGAACGCGCCGCCGAGGAGATCGGCAAGGGCAGGCAGGTCTTCGTGGTGTGCCCGGCGATCACCGCGAAGGACCGCGAGGACGACGGAGAGGACGCAGGGCAGGACGAGGACGGCGCACCGGCACGGCCCATCGCCAACGTCGAGTCGGTCACGGCCCAGGTGCGTGCTGACCCGCTGTTCAGGGATGCACGGATCGGGATGCTCCACGGCAAGCTCACGAGCGACGCCAAGGACGAGACGATGCGCGCGTTCGCCGCAGGCGACCTCGACCTGATCGTCGCCACCACCGTCATCGAAGTGGGGGTGGACGTGCCGAACGCGTCGGCGATGGTGATCCTCGACGCGGACCGGTTCGGCGTCTCCCAGCTGCATCAGCTCCGCGGCCGGGTCGGCCGAGGCGGCGTGCCAGGGCTCTGCCTGATGGTCACGTCGGCCGAGCAGGAGACGCTCGCCAGGGAGAGAGTGGAGGCGGTCGCGGCGACGCTCGACGGCTTCGAGCTCGCCAACATCGACCTGGAGCTGCGTCGCGAGGGCGACGTGCTCGGCAGCCGCCAGTCCGGCGGCAGGTCGTCGCTGCGCCTGCTGCGCGTCGTCTCCGACGGCGAGCTGATCCAGGAGGCGAGGACGGCGGCGCAGGAGACGCTCGACGACGACGGAGGGCTGGCCGCGCATCCCGCGCTGGCTGCTGCCCTGGCGAGGCGGCTGGACGAGAGCGAGCGCGCCTTCCTCGGCAAGTCCTGATCGCTGCCAGGCGCCCCGGCGTGACCCCCGGAAGGGGGCGACGACCACGCCGTACTTTGGTAACGGATTCACAACGAAATGCCGGGTACGGCGGGATAGTCTGAAGGTCTATGAACAGGATCGCCGTTGTCCCTGGATCGTTCGACCCGGTCACCCTCGGGCACCTCGACGTCATCGAACGCGCCGCGGGCCTGTTCGACGAGGTCCACGTGCTCGTCGTGCACAACCCGGACAAGAGCGCCCTCCTGCCCATCGCCCAGCGCGTCTCTCTCATCGAGCGCTCGATCGAGGACGCCGGGATCGTCGGGAACATCGTCGTCGCATCCTGGAGCGTCGGCCTGCTGGTCGACTACTGCACGGATGTGGGAGCCCACGTGCTCGTCAAGGGCATCCGTTCCCAGGTGGATGTGGCGTACGAGACGCCGATGGCGATCGTCAACAGGCACCTCGCGGCCGTCGAGACCGTCTTCATCCTGCCGAACCCCGCCAACGCCCACGTCTCCAGCTCTCTCGTGCGCCAGGTCTCCGCGCTCGGGGGTGACGTGAGTCCATACGTCCCCACCGCCGTCTACGAGTATTTGCAGGAGACATGAACAGTTACGCGACGCGCCAGCCGACCGAATCCTCTGTCGCCCCCGACGAGGCCGAGCAGACGACAGGGATGGACCTCGACGAGCTGAGGCGCGCCGCAGCGCAGATCACCGCCAATGTCGAATCCGTCATCGACGGGAAGCACGAAGCGGTGCAGACCGCACTGACCGTGCTGCTCGCCGAGGGACACCTGCTCATCGAGGACGTGCCTGGCGTGGGCAAGACGATGCTGGCGAAGTCGCTGGCCAAATCGGTCGACTGCACGGTCAGCCGCATCCAGTTCACGCCAGACCTGCTGCCGAGCGACGTCACAGGCGTCTCGGTGTACAACCAGGCAGAACGGCGCTTCGAGTTCAAGCCGGGCGCGGTGTTCGCGAACATCGTCATCGGCGACGAGATCAACCGGGCGAGCCCGAAGACGCAGTCGGCACTGCTGGAGTGCATGGAGGAGCGGCAGGTCACCGTCGACGGTTCGACATACCCGCTCAGCGCACCGTTCATCGTGGTCGCAACGCAGAACCCCGTCGAGATGGAGGGCACGTACGCGCTCCCGGAGGCGCAGCGCGACCGTTTCATGGCGCGGATCGCGATGGGCTACCCCGACGACGCCTCCGAGCTCGCGATGCTCACCACCAGGGACACCTCCAGCCCGCTGTCCAGGATCGGCCCCGTCGTCACTTCGGACGAGCTGAGGGCGATGATGGCGACGGCGCGCAGCGTGTTCGCCTCGACGCCGGTCAAGCAGTACGCGGTCGACATCGTGCGCGCGACCCGCGAGGACAGGGACCTGCGCCTCGGAGGGAGCCCGAGGGCCACCCTGCAGCTCGTGCGGGCGGCGAAGGCGATGGCGGCGCTCGACGGCCGCGACTTCGTGCTGCCGGACGACATCGACACCCTCGCCGTCCCCGTGCTCGGCCACCGGCTGCTGCCGACGAGCCGCGCGCTCGGCCACCACCACGAGAGCGCTCCTGTGATCGCCGACATCGTGCGCAGGATCGTCGCGGCGACCCCCGTGCCTGTGGGCTCCGGTGCGATCGGCGGGGCATCGGGCACCGCCGCCGGCGCGTCACGGCCCGCCAGGGCGGGACAGGCCGGCTGACCGATGCCGGGGCGCGTCCGATCCTCGTCGCCGGTCAGGAAGCCCAGACCGACCGCCAGAGGGTGGGCGCTGTTCTCGGTCGGCGTCGTCGCCCTCGTCGCGTCGGTGGCACTCGGCAGGACGGACGTGCTGTTCGTCGGGCTGTTCCTCACGGTGCTGCCCCTCGCGGCGATGATCTCGGTGACCATCGACAGGCCGCGACTGACGGTGACGCGCAGCTTCCACCCCGACATCGTGGCAGCAGGCGAGACCGCGACCGTCGTGACGACAGCACGCAACGAGTCGCCGCGGCCGAGCCCGGCGGCCGCCTGGCGCGAGTCGGCCCCCGCGGCGGTCGGCGTCCAGGGCCTCGCCCCGTTCCCGCGCCTCGGCGCCCACCAGGCGACGGTGAGCCACGGCAGGGACACGATCGTGTTGCGACAGGATGTGCGCGCCAGGCACAGGGGATCGCATCCCATCGGCCCGTTCATCGTCAGCAGGGCCGACCCGTTCGGGCTGGCGTACGCCGAGTACGCGCTCGGCCAGCCGAAGCAGTTCGTCGTCACCCCGCGCGTGACGGCGCTGCCAGGCGGCGACCTCGACGTCGCGCGCAGCGAGGGCACGGAGCACGAGCTGCTGCGCCACAGCATCCCGAGCGCCGACGAGCTGATCGCCAGGGAGTACCGGCCGGGCGATCCGCTCCGCCGCGTGCACTGGAGGGCGACGGCCAAGCACGACAAGCTCATGGTGCGCCAGGAGGAGAGGCGCAGCAATCCGGAGGCCTGGCTGATCGCAGACACCAGGGACACGGCCGCGCCGGATGCGGAGTTCGAGACGCTGGTGGAACTGGTCGCCTCCATCGGCGTGCACCTCCTCGACGAGGGATTCGTGGTGAGCGTCGTCGAGACAGGGCCTCGCCAGCTCTCCGGAAGGAGCGGAGCGGGCAGGACGGGCACCCTAGGTGCGGCGACGCCGACGTACGACGTCGGCAGCGCTGACAGGCTGCTGCTCTCGGACCTCGCCGCCGTCGAGCCGAGCGACGTGCCCCGCGACGACGCCGTCGCGGAGCTCGCCGCCGGGCTGCGGCGCTCCGGCCGAGCGGTGCCGGTCTTCGCGATCCTCATCGGAGGAGCGCTCAACGAGCTCGGCGCGCTCGCTGCCGTTCGGTCGATGTGCGACCCGGCCGTCGCGTTCATCGGTGCGTCTGCCCCTGCCGAGGTGGAGGAGGTCCTCACCGACGCGGGGTGGCTCTGCGTGCCATTCGCAGGGGGAGACGACCCTGCGGACAGCTGGCAGCGCGCCCTCGGACGCCGCAGAGCCGAGGTGAGCCGTGGCTAGCGAACAGGCCTTCGCGGGGTCGCTGCCCATCGCCAGAGCGCGTAAGCAGGGATACTGGCGCCTGACGGCCGCGCTGCTGCTGCAGGTGGTCGCCGTCAGCTTCGCGCTGGTCGGCCTGATCCAGGGTGCGGGCTGGTGGTTCGCGCTGGTGTCCTCCGCCGCGCTTCTGCTCGTCACCGGCGCCGGCCTCCGCAACCTCGGTGTCAGCAGACGCCTCGTCCCCGTGCTCCTGATCGTCGAGGGCGCGATGCTGATGACGGTCGCCTTCGGGCGCGGCACCGGATTGCTCGGCCTCATCCCGACACCGCGCACGTTCTCGGTGTGGGGCGATTACGCCAACCAGGCGATGCTCTCGATCTACCAGCAGGGCACTCCGGCCGACAGCCTCCCGGAGTTCATGTTCCTGGTGGTCGGCGGTGGATGCGTCCTCGCCGTCCTCCTCGACACCCTCGCCATCGCGCTGCGCGCCCCTGCGTTCACCGCGATCGGCGTCGGCATCGTGCTCGTCGTCCCCGGCGCGCTGCTCGGAGACGGCCTCGACCCGTTCGCGCTCGCCGCGTCCGCCGCCGCCTTCCTCTGGCTGCTGCGCTGCGATGTGCGGACCAGGCGGCCTGGCACGCCGCGGCCGACCGCATCCCTCGCCATCTCGGCGTCCGCGGTGATCGTCGCTCTCATCCTGGGCGGCACCGCTCCCGGCTTCGACAGGGGAGGGGCGACGTCGTTCACCGCAGGCGGCATCTCCATCGGCGGCACGGTCACCCCGCTGATCGACCTCGGCAAAGACCTGCGCAGACCGGCCGCGGTGCGTGCGCTCACCTACACGACAACCGCATCCACCGGGCAGTACCTCAAGCTCGCCTCGCTCGACCAGTTCACCGGGAGCGTCTGGAAGCACAGGGAGCGCGACACCAAGCGCCTGCCGAGCGGCAACACGATCGGCCCGGTGTTCGGGCTGTCCGACACCGTCGCGACGACGAAGATCACGACCAAGGTCGAGATCGACAACATGCAGAGCCGCTGGCTGCCCGTCCCGTACCCGGTGCAGGGCGTGAGCGGTCTCAACGGCACCTGGTCGTGGGACCCTGACGACCTCACGGTCGGCGCGATCAACACCACGACCCAGGGCCAGAAGTACACGGCGACCAGCCTCATCCTGCAGCCGACGGCGGACCAGCTCCAGGCCGCCGGCGGATTCGTGCCGGCCTCCGTCGAGCGCGACCTGTTCCTGCCGCCCGATCTGCCGGCGATCATCGCATCCACTGCTGTCACAGCGACGCAGGGGGCGGTCTCCGAGTACGACAAGGCCGTCGCGCTGCAGGACTATTTCCGCGACAACGGATTCACGTACTCGACGCAGACGCCGCTCAAGCAGGGGTACGACGGGGACGGCGGCCGGGTGATCGCCAAGTTCCTGCAGGTCAAGAGCGGGTACTGCGTGCACTTCGCGTCCGCGATGGCGCTGATGGCCCGCACGCTCGGCATCCCGTCCAGGGTCGCGGAGGGCTACCTGCCTGGCGCGACCAGCGGCGGAGCGGCGAACAACCCCGGCCAGTACACGGTGACGAGCGACGACCTGCACGCCTGGCCGGAGCTGTACTTCGCAGGCGTCGGCTGGGTGGCGTTCGAGCCGACGGTCGGCAGGGGGACCATCCCCAGCTACACCCGTCCGGACGCACCCCAGACCTCGGCAGCTCCCGGTTCGACCTCGACCTCGACCGCCGGCGTGAAGGCGCTCGTGCCCACCGACCCTGCGAACCTCGGCAGCCCGACCGGCGCCACGGCGCCGTCCACCCTGCAGCCGGTCATCTCCGGTGTCGGCGTCGCCCTCCTGATCGTCGCGCTCCTGCTCACCCCCGCCGTGCTGCGCAGGCTGAGACGCAGGAACAGGCTCAGAAAGCTGAGCGACGAGTGGGGTGGAGCATCCGTCGCCTGGGACGAACTGCGCGACACGGCCCGCGACCTGGGCTGGAGTGTGCCGACGACGGAGACGCCTCGCGTGTTCGCCTCGCGGGTCGCCGCCGCTGTGGCGGGAACGCCGGGGGAGGACGCCGTGCTGCGCCTGCTCACGGTGCGAGAACGGGATGCGTACGGGCCGCCGACCAGAGCGACCGCCGTCGGTCTCGGCGACGATCTGCAGCGCGTGCTGACCGCCCTCGAAGCGCAGGCGGGGGCCGCACTCAGGATCAAGGCGGCGCTCATTCCTGTGTCTCTCATCCCAGCCGGGTGGTCTCCGGCCCCGAACACAGGAAGACCCGCGTAAAATAGTCGCTCGTGACCAAGTTCAGAACGACGCCGTACACCGTCAATGTGTACGACATCATCCACCGCCCAGGGGAGATGCGCGAGCAGCGCATCCAGCTGCCGGTCGGCGAGAAGATGGGCGAAGGGCTGGTGAGCGTCCCTGCGGGCGCGACCATCGATCTCGACCTCAGGCTCGAGTCGATGCACGAGGGCATTCTGGTGACCGCTGAGGCCGAATCGACGGCCGTCGGCGTCTGCGGACGATGCCTCACCGACATCGAACAGCCTGTCAAAGTCGATATCCAGGAACTTTTCGCGTATTCTTCTGACGAAGCTTTTGATTTTGAGGTTCACGACGACCACGTGGATCTTGAACCTCTGATCAGGGACGCGGTAGTGCTGTCACTGCCGTTTCAGCCGGTGTGCCGGCCAGACTGCCCAGGACTCGACCCAGAGTCAGGGGAGCGGCTGGCGGATGTGCCGGACCGCGAAGCCACAGGGACCGTCGATCCTCGATGGTCTGCGCTCGCGGCCTTCCAGGCTTCCGACACCACTGAATCCACCAGCAGCAGTAACAGAGAAGAGAGATAACCATGGCTGTTCCGAAGCGGAAGAAGTCACGCGCCAACACGCACGCCCGTCGTTCGCAGTGGAAGGCCGAGGTCCCCACGCTCGTCAAGACCGTCGAGGGCGGCAAGGTCACGTACAGCCTGCCGCACCGCGCGAAGGTCGTCGAGGACTCCGCAGGCACCGCCCTGTTCATGGAGTACAAGGGCCGCAAGGTCGCCGACGTCTGATCGTCCGCGTGACGAACGGAGTCGTGCGATGACCGCAGAGTCGGTCGCGCGCACAGAACTCATCGAGAAGCTCGGAGTCGACATCGGCCCCGAGCTTCTCGAGCTTGCGCTGACCCATCGTTCGTACGCGTACGAGCACGGCGGCATCCCGAACAACGAGCGCCTGGAGTTCCTCGGCGACTCGATCCTCGGGCAGGCTGTGACCGTCAAGCTGTTCGTGGAGAACCCGCAGCTCGACGAGGGCGACCTCGCCAAGCGGCGCGCCAGCCTCGTCAGCTCCGTCGCTCTGGCGGAAGTCGCCCGCAGCATCGGACTCGGCGAGTACCTGCTGCTCGGCCGAGGCGAGAACCAGAGCGGTGGGCGCGAGAAGGCGTCCATCCTCGCCGACACGGTCGAGGCGATCATCGGCGCCGCGTACCTGCACGCGGGCGGCGAAGAGGCGACCGCCCTTGTGCTGCGTCTGATCGAGCCGCTGCTCGACGACCCTGAGAGGTTCGGCGCGGCGATGGATCCGAAGACCAGCCTCCAGGAGGCTGCGGCGCACAGGGGAGCGGGCGCGCCCGTCTACACGGTCACCAACAGCGGGCCAGACCACTCCAAGACGTTCCACGCCACCGTGTCGGTCGGAACGCTCGTCACGGCGAGCGGAGACGGCACGAGCAAGAAGCAGGCAGAGATGGCGGCGGCGCTCAGCGCCTGGACCACCCTGACGCAGCGACGTGCCAGAGCTTCCCGAGGTTGAGGTCGTCCGGGCGGGCCTCGCGCCTGCCGTCGCCGGTGCGACCATCCTCGGGGTCGAGGTCTTCGAACCGCGCTCTCTGAAACGCCACGACCCTGTCGCTGGAGCGTTCGATGTGCTCCTCTCCGGGCGGACGATGCAGACGCCCGCGCGGCGCGGAAAGTTCCTGTGGATTCCGCTCGCGCCAGAGGGCGCTGCTGGTGACGCTGGTGCTGCTGATGCTGCCGGTGCTGCCGCTGCCGGTGCGGGCTTCGAGCGGCGGTCAGCGATCGTCGCGCACCTGGGCATGAGCGGTCAGATCCTCCTCCGGGAGCCCGGCACCGTGGAGAACGGGCTGCTGCGCATCCGGTTGCACATCGAGCAGCCGGGCTACGGCGAGCTCTGGGTCAACTTCGTCGACCAGCGCATCTTCGGCTCGATGGCGGTGGATGCGCTCGTCCCGACCGCGGACGGCGCTCCGGGCGGCCTCGGAACGGACGAGCCGCTCGTGCCGTCGCAGGTCAGCCACATCGCCCGCGACCCGCTCGACCCCGCATTCGACGACGCCGCGTTCAGTGCGGCGCTGTCCCGCAAGAACACCGGCATCAAACGCGCACTCCTCGACCAGACCCTGATCAGCGGCATCGGCAACATCTACGCGGACGAGGCACTGTGGGCGGCCAAGCTGCACTACGCCCAGCCGGCGTCGTCCCTGTCGCGTCCGCGCATCCGGAGCCTGCTGGCCGAGGTGCGCCTGGTGCTGCAGAAGGCGCTGGCGGAGGGCGGTACGAGTTTCGACGCCCAGTACGTCAACGTGAACGGCGCCTCCGGGTACTTCTCGCACAGCCTCAACGCCTACGGTCAGCAGGGCAAGCCGTGCCCGCGCTGCGGCACCCCGATCGTGCGCGAGCAGTTCATGAACCGCTCCTCCCACTTCTGCCCGCGCTGCCAGCGCCTGCGCGCCTAGCACCCTCTGCTTACGCCGCCCACCCCACCCCCCCCGGAATCTCCTTCCGAACGGATAATCGGCCGCAGGTCACCCGATTCTCCTTCCGAACGGAGAGCCGGGCGGGCGTGTCGCGCGGAGACTCCTGTTGTACGCAACGCAGGACACCTCGCCCGACATGCCGTCCGAATCTCCTTCCGGACGGAGATGGTGGCCGAATGCGGCGCATTGTCCGTTCGGACGGAGAAGGCGGGCAGCAGCAGCAGCGCGCGTTCGTCAGGGGAGTGTCTTCTGCCAATTGCCGGTCAGGGCGTGCGGGCGGAAGCCGAAGGCGTCGTTGACCGCGAGCATCGGGGTGTTCTCGTCGGCGTTCCAGGTCAGCAGCCGGTGGATGCGCGGGGCCAGGCCGCCGAGGCGCCGCAGGTTCTCCAGCTTCACCAGCGTGCCGAGTCGCCTTCCGCGGTGGGCTGCGGCAACCAGCGTGTCGTACTGCTCCGCCTTGTCGCCGTCGTCCGGAACGGCGATCTCTGTGTACGCCGCCAGCTCGCCGCTCTGGATGTGCTGGGCGACCGTCACCAGCAGTGGCTCTCCCCGCCCCGACAGCTCGTCCTCGTGCTGCCGGACGCGCTCCGGCGTCCAGGCTTCGTCGTCGAGTGCGATGCCGGCCTGCGGCACGTCGGTCGTCATCCGCTCTTTGAGCGCGGCGAACGCCTCGGCGAACTCGTCGGGGGTGCGCCGCCACCAGCTGATGGTCCGGTAGCCCCCGGAGTGGGCGACCGCATCCGCGAGCAGCGCGTCGGCCGTAGCGGACGGCAGCGGCAGCGTGAGCTGGCTCGATCGCTCGATCTGGCCGAGCCGGTAGCCGTGGGAGAGCGCGAACCGTACCTCTGGCGCATCCGCAGGCAGTCCGCTCGGCCCTGCCGCCGCGCGCACGACGTCCCCACCGTCCGGTAGCGAACCCACGGGATGCTCGGTGTACGCCGACAGCGCCGTGCGCCCTCCGTCGGCCGCGAGCTCCTCGCCTTTCGCGAGCAGCGCCGCCCCGATGCCGCGTCCGCGGATCGCGGGAGCCACATCCACCAGCAGGGTCGCGGTGATCGCGTCCTCCTCCAGTGGGAAGTCGACGACGACACGCCCGACGATCGCACCGTCGAGCACCGCGGCGAAGATCAGCTTCTCGTGGAACTCCTGCGCGCGGAACGATGCCTGCTCCGCCTCCGCCGTGTAGACGAAGTCGTCGTTGCCCCAGAGCTCGTACGCGATCCCGTTCATCACGGAGACGAGCTCTTCGAAGGCGGCGGACTCCGGCGTTCCGAGGCGCTCCGGCAGCGGGACGCGCACGATCGAGACGTCCCCGTCGTCCACCATCCAGCCGCCTCCTCGTCGAGCGTGCTCGCGTCGTGCCCGCACTGTGCTCGCATCGTGATCGCATCGTGATCGCATCGCGTGCGCGCTGTCAGCGCGTCGTCGACGCCGACCGTTTTCGAGCCTAACCCGACAGCACCGGTGTGAACAGGGCGGGCCGATTTGGTTTCGATCGTGTAAATCTCCGTCAAAAAGAGCGTTGCGATTAGTTGCAATGCATGTACTCTCGACACACATATTCGTGGTGCGAAGAGGCAACCACGCCGCTTCGTTACGAATTTCACGTCGAGAGGCAAGAGATGCTACGAAAGAAAGTCATCATCGGTGCGGCTGTTGCAGCGTCAGCCGCGCTGTTCCTCGCGGGATGCGCCAACCAGGCGTCCACGGGTGGTTCCACGAACACGAGCGCGAAGGTCAACATTCCGGCCATCACCTCGATCGACACCCCGAAGGACG
Source organism: Leifsonia sp. Root227 (assembly GCF_001428745.1). GTDB lineage: Bacteria > Actinomycetota > Actinomycetes > Actinomycetales > Microbacteriaceae > Leifsonia. The sequence goes on from NZ_LMIO01000002.1 coordinate 542,610, forward strand.
CCGTCCTCCCCGCGGGAGACGGGAAGGCGACCTGTCCCGCCGGCCTGACCATCGGCTACGTCGGAGCAGAGACCGGCCCGAACGCCCAGCTCGGAATCAACATCTACAACGGCATCCAGCTGGCCATCAACCAGCACAACGAGGCCAACAAGGGCTGCCAGGTCGGCTTCAAGAAGTTCGACACGGAAGGCGACCCGAACAAGGCGACCGGCCCGGTGACCCAGGCGGTCAACGAAGCCGACATCGTCGGTGTCGTCGGACTCCCGTTCTCCGGTGAGTCGAAGGCGACGGGCAACATCTTCGAGCAGCAGGGCCTGGTGCACATCACCCCGTCCGCGACCAACCCCGACCTGACGAAGAACGGCTGGACGACGTTCTTCCGCGGCCTCGGCAATGACGCCGTGCAGGGACCTGCAGCGGCGAAGTTCCTCACCGGCAAGCTCGAAGCCAAGAAGGTCTACCTGGTCCAGGACGACTCCGACTACGGAATCGGCCTCGCCACCACCACCTCCAAGGCTCTCGGCGATGCCCTCGTCGGCACCGACAAGGTGACCACCGGCCAGAAGGACTTCTCGGCGGTCGTCTCGAAGATCATCAACGCGAAGCCGGATGCGGTCTACTACTCGGGCTACTACGCCGAGGGTGCTCCGTTCGACCAGCAGCTCGTCGCGAAGGGCTTCGAGGGCACGTTCGTCGGGCCGGACGGTGTGAAGGACGACCAGTTCATCAAGCTGGCAGGCGACGCGTCCAGCAACGCGTACTTCACCTGCCCCTGCATCCCCGGTGAGCTGATCCCGGACTTCGAGAAGGCGTACAAGACGCTCGCCAGCGCGGAGCCAGGAACGTACTCCATCGAGGGTTACGACGCCGCGACCGTGCTCCTGTCCGGCATCGACCAGGGCAAGACCACCCGTGCCGACCTGAAGGACTTCGTCAAGTCCTACGACAAGGACGGCCTGAGCAAGCACTACAAGTGGGATTCCACCGGTGAGCTGCAGGCGCCGACCGTCTACGGGTACAAGGTCGAGGGCGGCAAGATCGTCCCGATCGGAACCATCGGATAGCGCGACACAGCACGTGGATGCGGCGGGCGGCCTTCCGCGCCGTCCGCCGCATCCCTCGTCCCACTTGTCCGCTTCCGACCGGATCACGTACGATCCCCTCCCGTTCGATCTGGATGCCTGAATGCTCGAATTGCTTGTCCTCCACCCGGTCATCGACAACTCCTGGATCAATTTCGATGTCCCTTCCCTCATACAGAACTTCTGGGGCGCGACCTTCGACGGCCTCACCTTCGGGGCCATCTACGGCCTGATCGCCGTCGGATACACGCTCGTCTACGGCGTGCTGAACCTGATCAACTTCGCCCACTCAGAGGTGTTCATCGTCGGCGCGTACGGCGTCGTCATCACCCTCACGTCGCTGGGCTTCGGCCCGTCCATCCCGAATCTGTCGCTGGCGGCGATCATCGGAGACATCCTCCTGGCGCTGCTCGTCGGCATGGTGGCCTCCGCCGTCACCGCGTTCCTGCTGGAACGCATCGCATACCGGCCGTTGCGAAGACGCAACGCGCCACGATTGGCGTTCCTCATCACCGCGATCGGCGCGTCGTTCGCCATCCAGTCGCTGATCTTCGTGATCCGCGGCGCGAACGCCGAGCCAGCGGTGACGATGTTCAAGCCGATCCCGGTGTTCGACGTGTTCGGCACCATCATCAACAGCCAGTCGATCATCATCGTCGTGGCCGCGGTCATCCTGATGATCGTGACCGACATGTTCATCAGGCGCACCCGCACCGGCCGCGGCATCCGTGCCGTCGCTCAGGACCCGGACACCGCGACCCTGATGGGCGTGAACAAGGAGCGGATCATCGTGATCACGTTCGTGCTCGGCGGCATCCTCGCCGGAGCGGCCGCCCTGTTCTACGTGATGCTCGTGCCGTCCGGCGTGATCTACACCGGAGGCTTCGTCCTCGGCATCAAGGCGTTCGCCGCCGCGGTGCTCGGCGGCATCGGCAACGTGCGCGGAGCGCTCCTGGGTGGACTTCTGCTCGGATTGATCGGAAACTACGGACAGATCCTGTTGGGCGACTCCCAGTGGACAGACGTCATCGCCTTCGTGGTGCTGGTGCTCGTCCTGCTGGTCAAGCCGACGGGCATCCTCGGTACCTCACTGGGGAGGAGCAGAGCATGAGCACGACAGACGGACCCAAGGTCCTCCCGGATGCGCGCAGCGAGCAGGCGGCGGATGCGGCGGAGGCCAGACGCAAGAGGAGCGGCCCACTGCAGGGCTTCCGCGACCGCTGGAACGGCCTGCCTCGCCAGGTGCAGTGGCTGTGGATGCTCATCGTGGTGGCGCTCGCCTTCGCCCTGCCGTACCTGAACTTCTTCCCGCTGACCACGGAACCAGGCAACGACTGGCCTCTGGCCTGCTTCGCGATGGCGGTGTACGCGCTGATCGCTGTCGGCCTGAACGTCGTGGTCGGCTACGCCGGGCTCCTCGACCTCGGCTACGTGGCGTTCTTCGCTGTCGGGTCGTACACGGCGGCCATGCTGACAAGCCCGGACTCGCCGTTCACCAAGATCCCGTACCTCTGGACGATTCCGGTGGCGATGGCGGTCGCGATGATCTTCGGCGTTGTGCTCGGCGTCCCGACGCTGCGCCTCCGCGGCGACTATCTGGCCATCGTGACGCTCGGCTTCGGCGAGATCGTGCGCATCCTGGCCACGATCATCCCGGCGCTGAAGGGTCAGGTCGGCTTCCAGAACGTCGGTCACCCTCCGGGGGAGACGGACAAGGGCATCCCGATCTTCTCGAACTCGAACGGCATCCCGTGGTACTGGCTGACGCTCACGATCATCATCATCGTGCTGCTGCTGGTCGGCAACATGGAGCGCAGCCGCGTCGGACGCGCCTGGATCGCCATCAGGGAGGACGAGGACGCCGCAGAGATCATGGGCGTCCCGACCTTCAAGTACAAGGTGTGGGCGTTCGCGATCGGCGCCGCCGTCGGCGGTCTCTCCGGGGCGCTGTTCGCCGGTCAGGTCGGCTTCGTGAACAACCAGAAGTTCGACGTGCAGACCTCCATCCTGTTCCTCGCGGCCGTGGTGCTGGGCGGCACGGGCAACAAGGTCGGTGCGCTGCTCGGTGGCGCGATCGTGGCGTACATCCCGCTGCGGTTCACCGCCATCGCCGACTACAAGTACCTGATCTTCGGCGTCGCCCTGGTGGTGCTGATGATCTTCCGCGCGAAGGGTCTGGTGCCGGCGAAGCAGCGTCTGCTCGCCTACGGCAGGAACGCATACAAGTACCTGGTGACGAAACCGTCGCCGCCGCCCGGCACGGGCAGCACGCCGACCTCGCCGTCGTCTCCGGCGCCCACGGCGCCGGTGACCCCACCAGCCACGCCGAACGGAGGCGCATCATGACCGACGCCCGCGACGCGAATGCAGAACGGCCGGCCAACGCCGACCTTCCGGATGGCGCAGACGCCGAAGCCCTGGCCGACCTGGATGTGGACCTCGAGGTCGCGGCTGCGGCGGCACCCGACAGGGAGATCGCCGTCGAGGTCGGGGACAAGCTCGTCGAGGTGAAGAACCTCACGGTCAAGTTCGGCGGGCTTCTCGCCCTCGACGACGTGAGCTTCGACATCAAGCGCGGGGAGATCCTCGGCCTGATCGGTCCGAACGGCGCCGGAAAGACCACCTGCTTCAACGCCATGACCGGTGTCTACAAGCCGACGAGCGGCGATGTGCTGCTCGAAGGCACGTCGATCAAGGGTAAGAAGCAGCACCAGATCACCCGGCTCGGTCTCGCCAGGACGTTCCAGAACATCCGCCTGTTCGGCGAGATGAGCGCGCTGGAGAACGTGGTGGTGGGGCTGGACGCACGGCACCGCACGAGTGTGCCCGGCGCGCTGGTGCGCTCGCCCAGGCACATCAGAGAGGAGAAGAGCGCGATCGAGCGCGGGATGGCGCTGCTCGAGTTCGTCGGCATCGCCGACCTGGCGAGCACCGCATCCCGTCAGCTGCCGTACGGCTACCAGCGGAGGCTCGAGATCGCCAGAGCGCTGGCGACCGACCCGAAGGTGCTGTGCCTGGACGAGCCGGCCGCCGGCTTCAACCCCGCGGAGAAAGAGGACCTGATGGACCTCATCCGCACGATCAGGGCAGACGGATACACCGTGCTGCTGATCGAGCACGACATGCGGCTGGTGATGGGCGTCACCGACCGGATCGTCGTGCTGGAGTTCGGGCGCAAGCTCGCCGACGACGTTCCGACCGCGATCCGCAACGACCAGCGCGTGATCGCCGCCTACCTGGGAGAGCCTGAAGATGACGTTGCTTGAGCTGAAGAACGTGAGCGTCTCGTACGGGCGCATCGAGGCCATCCACGACATGTCGTTCTCGGTGGAGGAGGGCGAGATCGTCAGCCTGATCGGGGCGAACGGTGCGGGCAAGTCGACCACGATGAAGACGATCTCCGGCATCCTGAACCCGACGCAGGGGTCGATCACCTTCGACGGCCAGGACATCACGAAGATGAAGGCGCACATCCGGGTGATCCGCGGCATCTCGCAGGCGCCGGAGGGCCGGGGCATCTTCCCCGGCATGACGGTGCTGGAGAACCTGGACATGGGTGCGTTCGGCCGCAAGGACCGGAGCGGGATGGATGCCGACTTCGAGCGCGTGTTCGCCCTGTTCCCCCGGCTCGCGGAGCGCAAGACCCAGGTCGGCGGCACGATGTCGGGGGGCGAGCAGCAGATGCTCGCCATCGGTCGCGCGCTGATGTCCGCCCCGCGGTTGCTGCTGCTGGATGAGCCGTCGATGGGGCTCGCCCCGCAGTTCATCAAGCAGATCTTCTCGATCATCACCGAGATCAACAACCAGGGCACGACGATCCTCCTGGTCGAGCAGAACGCCAACCAGGCGCTCGCCCGCGCCCACCGCGGCTTCGTCCTCGAGACCGGCTCGATCACCCACTCGGGCACCGGCAAAGAGCTCCTCGCCAACCCCGCCATCAAAGAGGCCTACCTCGGCGTCGGCTGACCCACCCCGTCCGTCCCTGCCCCATCCCCAGCCATCGAGTCGGGACTTATGCACACGACACGCCGTCGTTCGGTGTGCATAAGTCCCGACTCGATGGCTTCGGTGGCGGGATGTGCGGGTGCTGTCGGGTAAATTTGGGGCGACAGCGCGGCAAACGAGCAGAAAGCAGGGCGGCGGGTGTATCTGAAGAGCCTGACGCTCAAGGGGTTCAAGTCGTTCGCGCAGCCGACGACGTTCGCCTTCGAGCAGGGTGTCACCTGCGTGGTCGGGCCGAACGGCTCCGGCAAGTCCAACGTGGTGGATGCGCTCGCCTGGGTGATGGGGGAGCAGGGCGCCAAGACCCTCCGCGGCGGCAAGATGGAGGACGTCATCTTCGCCGGGACCTCCACCCGAGGTCCGCTCGGCCGCGCTGAGGTCACGCTCACCATCGACAACTCCGACGGCGCTCTGCCGATCGAGTACTCAGAGGTCACCATCTCGCGCACCCTGTTCCGGAACGGCGGCAGCGAGTATGCGATCAACGGCTCCGCCTGCCGCCTGCTCGACGTGCAGGAGCTCCTCAGCGACTCCGGCCTCGGCCGCGAGATGCACGTCATCGTCGGTCAGGGCCAGCTGGATGCCGTCCTGCACGCGAGCCCGGAGGACAGGCGCGGCTTCATCGAAGAGGCGGCAGGAATCCTCAAGCACCGCCGCCGCAAGGAGAAGACCCTCCGCAAGCTGGAGGCGATGCAGACAAACCTCACCCGCCTGAGCGACCTCGCCGGCGAGATCAGGCGGCAGCTCAAGCCGCTCGGCCACCAGGCCGAGATCGCGCGGGAGGCGCAGTCGATCGCGGCCGTCGTCCGCGACGCCCGCGCTCGCATCCTGGCCGACGACGTCGTGGCGCTGCGCACGGCGCTCGACGACCACGGCCGAACGGAGTCCGAGCGGCACAGCGAGCGGATCGTGCTGCAGGAGCAATTGGAGCAGAAGCAGCTCCGCGTCGCGCGCCTGGAGCAGGCGCAGGTCGGCGACGAGGTCGACCTCGCCAGGCGCACCGCGTTCGGGCTGGAGTCCGTACAGGAACGCCTGCGCAACCTCTACACGATGGCCAACCAGCGGCTCGCTCTGCTCGGCAGCCAGGCGGATGCACCGGATGCCGGCCCCAGCGTCAGCCAGCAGATGGTCCAGGATGCGCGCGACGAGGTCGACAGGCTCCGCTCTGTCGTGACGGACGCCGAGGCCGCATGGACCGCCGCGCAGGCCGCCACCCGTTCCGCGCGCGGCCGGCTCGACGCGGTCGACGACGAGATCGCCGCGCAGAGCGCCCTGGTCTCGCGCCATGATCTCGAGCTGTCCAAGCTGACCGGTCAGGCCGACGCCGCAGCCCAGCGGCTCGCGGCCGTGCGCGGCGAGGTGCTGCGCCAGCAGAACGCCCTGGATGCGGCGACCGACCGCAGGGAGAAGGCGCGCGCCGAGTTCGCCTCCCGCGAGGCGGAGGCGGCGACCGCCGACGTGGGAGAGGGCAACCTCGACGAGGCGTACGAGCTGGCGCAGGCCGACGTGTTCGAGGCCGAGGGAGAGATCGAGCGGCTGCGCGAGGAGCTGCACACGCTGGAGCGCGAACGCGACGCCCTCGCCGCCCGCACCAGCGCGCTCTCGATGGCGCTCGACCAGAAGGACGGCTCGGCCGCTCTCGTCGCCGCCAGGCTGCCGGGCGTGCGCGGGCTGGTCGCAGAGCACATCCGCGTGCATCCCGGGTTCGAGGCGTCGATCGCCGCCGCCCTCGGCTCGCTGGCGGATGCGGTGCTCGCAGAGGATCGCCGCGCAGCATTCGACGCTGTCGCGCAGGCATCCTCCGACGACCTCGGCCGGGTCGAGGTCATCATCGCGGACGCCGTGGCGTCCTCTGTCGATCTCGGCGGCGTCTCCGGTGTCGTCGCCGCTCGCTCGGTGGTGGAGGCGCCTGACGGCGTGCTCGGCATCCTGGCGTTCACGGCCATCGCCGACGATCTGGACGCGGCTCGCGCGGCAGCAACCGCGTTCGCGACGCGGAAACTCGGCGGGCCCGTCACGATCATCACGAAGTCCGGCGACGTGCTCACCGACTACGTGCTGCGCGGCGGCTCCGGCGCCAAGCAGAGCCGCATCGAGCTCATCGCCGACCGGGATGCCGCTGCCGACCGCCTGGGCGAGGTCACCTCCCTGATCGACCGTGCGAAGTTCGCTCTCGCCGAGCAGCGCGGCGTGCTGCAGGTGGCCAAGGAGCAGTCGCAGTCGGCGCTCTCCTCCCTCAGGGAGTTCGACGCCAAACTGGCGGCGCAGACCGAACAGCTCAACCGGCTGAAGGTGCAGCTCGAGGCGTCGCAGGCCGAGTTCGACCGGCTGAGCACGGCGCTGTCGCTCGCCGCCGAGCGCGTCGCGGACGCCGAAGCTGCCGCCGACAAGGCGAAGTCGGAGCTGGAGACGGCTCGCTCGCGACCGCGTCCCATCCTGGATGTGAGCGCTCGGGATGCGCTCTCCACCGAGCTCGAGGCCGCCAGGGAGGCGGAGGTCGAGTCCAGGCTCGCCGTCGAGACCGCCAAGGAGCGGGTCCGGGCGGAGCAGGCCAGGGGAGAAGCGCTCGCCAGGCAGCTCGACGCAGAGCGCGCCGCCGCGGAGGAGGCCGCGCGCCGCGCCGTGATCCGTCGCAGGCAGATCGACGCGGCCACCGGCGTCATCGATGCGCTGCCCGCCGTGCTCGACTCCGTCGACCGTTCCGTCGCGCAGGCGCGGCTCGAGCTCGCGGCAGCCGAGGCGAAGCGGTCGAGCCAGAACGAGGAGCTTGCGACGCTTCGTCGCGAGGAGAACGTGGTGCGCGACCGCCTGCAGGTCATCACCGAGAGTGTGCACGGGCTCGAACTGCAGATCTACGAGAAGAAGCTGCACCTGTCGAGCCTGCTGGAGCGTGCGGGAAGCGAGCTCGGCCTGGTGGAGGATGTGCTGGTCGCCGAGTACGGGCCTGAAGTCCCCATCCCGGTGGATGGGCCGGCGCCGGACCGTGCCGACGCGGCGGCAGACGACGCAGCCGACACCGGAGGCGATGACACCGGAGGCGATGACACCGGGTCCGACGACGGCGCGGCAGATGCCGCCGCCGAGCGCCCGACCGTCCCGTTCAACCGCGAGCAGCAGCAGAAGCGCCTCGCCTCCGCTGAACGCAAGCTGGCCCAGCTCGGCAGGGTGAACCCGCTCGCGCTCGAAGAGTTCGCCGCCCTGGAGCAGCGCCACAAGTTCCTCACCGAGCAGCTCACCGACCTCACGAACACCCGCAAAGACCTGCTGACGATCATCGAGGAGATCGACGAGAAGATGCAGACCATCTTCGAATCGGCGTTCGAGGACACCAGGGAGGCGTTCGGGTACGTCTTCCCGATCCTGTTCCCCGGCGGCACGGGCAGCATCTCGCTGACCGACCCGGAGAATCTGCTGACCACGGGCATCGAGGTGTCGGTGAAGCCCGCAGGCAAGAAGATCGAGCGCCTGTCGCTGCTGTCGGGCGGCGAGCGGTCCCTGGCGGCGGTCGCGCTGCTCATCGCGATCTTCAAGGCGCGCCCCAGCCCGTTCTACATCATGGACGAGGTCGAGGCCGCTCTCGACGACGCGAACCTCGGTCGTCTGCTGACCATCTTCGAGGACCTGCGCGAGTCCAGCCAGCTCATCGTGATCACGCACCAGAAGCGCACGATGGAGATCGCCGATGCCCTGTACGGCGTCTCGATGCGCCAGGACGGCGTGTCGGCGGTGGTCGGCCAGCGCGTCGCGCAGGAGCAGGCGTCCTAGCAGGAGCTCCGCTCAGCGGTCCCGGTCGTGATCATGGTCGCGCGTCGCCTCCTCGATCCTGTCGGGGTACCCGCGGGACGTGAGCTGGTAGCGGATGCTCGACGCCAGCTTCGTGGTCATCGTCGCCTCACCGCGCGTGCTGCTGTAGTCGTAGATCTGGAACACTCCGCAGTCCACGACGCGGTCTGGCGTGCCGAGTTCGGTGAGCGCCTGGGAGCGGCGGGCTGGTGCATCCACGATGAAGTAGCTCGGGATGCGGTCGTCGAACGACGCCAGGTCGGTCATCCAGGCCCGTGCGCCCAGGGTGCTGTCGACCTGGAGCACGTCGACGCGTCTGGTCCCGAAGAGGTCGAGGGCGCGCACCGCCCAGTACGAACCCTCTCCGGTGAGCGAGCGGTTGCCGATCCAGTTCTCCAGGCAGGAGAGTCCTGGGCTGCCCGGCGAAGCGGTCACCGCGCGCAAGCTCGCCGCCGCCGGTGCGGTGACCACGAGCGCAGTCACGGCCACCGCGATCGCCGCGCCGGCCCCCACCGCACGCACCTGCCGGCGGACGTGGACGACCGCCGCCGCCCTGCGCCAGAGCAGCGGATGCACCAGGATCAACAGCGGGAACACGAACACCGGCCCGAGATACCGCGTCGCCGTGCTGCCGACGAGCACCGTCCCGACGAGCGTGACCGCTACGGCGCAGAGCACGAACAGGGGGAGGACCCCGTCGCCCGTGCCCCTCGCCGCCCGCAGCACGGCCACGCACGCGCCGAGCAGCAGCACCACCACGGCCGCCTCCGCGATCCCGCCCGGCGTGCTCACGAACGACACCGCGACGCCGGAGAAGAAGCGGATGCTCTCCGGGATCTGGTTCAGGTGCACGTAGCTCGTCGCGCCGGGCAGCAGGTAGCGGCCGAGCGCGAATCGCGCGGCGTAGCCGACGACCGCGGCTGCGACCGGCGGCGCGAGCACCAGCGCTGCCGACCGCCACGGCACGGCGCGCAGCAGGACGGCGATGCAGAGTGCGAGTCCGAGTGGGACGGCGAACTGGAACACCACCAGCGGGTTCGACAGCGTCTCGACCCCCAGGAGCAGCCCGGCCGCGACGGCGTAGCAGGCGTAGCCGGCCGACCGGATGCGCGGCTGTGTCCGAAAACCGCCTGTCACGTGCAGCGCGAGTGCGAGCACGGTGAGTGCGACGAACGTCGCGCCGTAGTAGTACGTGGTGAGCACGGTGAACGTCGCGATCGACTCGTTGGTCTGCGCACCACGCACATCCAGCAGCAGGAACGCCACGAACAGCAGGGAGGCCGCGAACGGGGCGCCGAGCCTCGCCCAGGCGCTGCTCCAGCGCATCCGACCGGACACGCTCCGCAGCAGCAGCGAGAGGACGACCGCGTTGAGGATCGCGTTCAGGACGAGCGCCGCCTTCACCGCTCCGCCGGCGACCAGCGAGCAGAGCAGGTAGAACGGCAGTTCAGGAAGCAGGAAGAGCTGCGAGGACATAACCCACTGCGACGGCTCGCCGCGCGCGAGCGATTGCTGGAACAGCGGAAGAACCAGCGAGTCGCCGTCGTAGAAGAACTGGTGCTGGCCGTGTGCGTCGAGCGCGACCGAGAGCGCTCCCGCTGCGAGCAGGGCGATGACGATCGGCGCGGCGACCTCGGCCGCGAGGCGCAGGGCGACAGTGCGGCGGTCCACGGCTCAGACGCTAGCCCTGGATGCGGTGGGCGCCCTGGGATGCGGATGCGGAGTCGTTCAGAGTGCTCGCGCCACCGCGTCGGCCAGGTCGTCCAGCCCGGCCAGGTGCTCCTCTGCGCGCTCGTCGCATCGGTCGGCGATCCTCGCGATCCCCGCCTCGGCCTCCGGGGCGATGGCGGCGTCCTCCGCTTTCTGCCGCAGGTGCGTCGCGAGCAGTACGAGGTCGCGGTGGTCGCCGAGCGCGTTCTGCAACGCCTCTGCTGCGGCGGCGACGCGCACAGCGTCGCGGCCGAAGGTGTCGGTGACCGCCTCCGCTGCATAGCGCAGCCGTCTGGCGGCCTTCCTGGCGGCGTGCCGCTCCTCGAGCGTGTCTCCGTCCTGCTCCAGTACGCGCACGCCCGCCTTCGCCAGCGCCTTCCTTGCCGTCCGCCTCGGATGCTCGGCACCGCGCGCGCTGAGCGGCGGGTTCGCGGCGAACGCGACCACGTCGGCGAGGAGCTGGCGGTGCGCCCGGCCGTGCAGCTCGCCGACGAGCGCGGTGACCGCCGCCGCGTGTGCAGCGCGGGCATCGGCCGAGAAGGTGGCGACCGCATCCACGGTGGCCTGGTCGAGGGGATCGGCGTCGGCGCCTGTTTCCGCGTCGGCGATCAGAGCGGCGAGAGCGTCGGCGCGCACTTCCAGGTCGCGGGCGGTCCCGAGCTGGGAGCCGAGCACGCCGAGGCGCCGCCTGAGCCGCTTCGCCTCGTTCTTCTCGAACGCACGCCGGTCGACGCTCAGGATGCTCCGCAGCCGCCGCACCCTGATGCGCGCTTGATGCACGGCGTCGGCGCCGCCGGACTCGATCGCGACGAGCCACTCGGCGAGCTCCGCCGACACTGCCACCAGAGAGAACATGCTCACACGGTAACAACTAGTCTGAGAGCTATGGCAGAACGCACCCCCTGGTCTTTGTCCGGCGCGCTCCGCGGCATGTTCGCGAAGAAGACGATCGACGACACCACCTGGGACGACCTGGAGACGGCGCTGATCACCGCCGACTTCGGCCCCGATGTGACGGAAGCGATCGTGGACGACCTGCGTGCCAAGGTCGACAGGTACCACACCACGGACCCCGCCGACCTGCAGCGGATGCTGAGGGAGAGCCTCGAAGAGCGCCTGTCCAAGCTCGACACCACGCTCAAGCTGAGCGAGCGTCCCGCGATCGTGCTCGTCGTCGGCGTCAACGGCGTCGGCAAGACCACCACGATCGGCAAGTTCGCGAAGTTCCTCCGCACATACGACCGCACCGTCGTCGTCGGCGCGGCCGACACGTTCAGGGCGGCGGCCGTGGAACAGCTCGCCACCTGGGCGGAGCGCGCAGGCGCGGACATCGTGCGGCCGCAGCAGCAGGGCCAGGACCCGGCCTCCGTCGCGTTCCAGACCGTCGAGAAGGCGAAGGCGGACGGCACGGAGATCGTCATCATCGACACGGCAGGGCGCCTGCAGACCAAGGGCGGCCTGATGGACGAGCTCTCCAAGATCAAGAGGGTGGTCGAGAAGCAGGCGCCGATCTCCGAGGTGCTGCTCGTCCTCGACGCCACCACGGGGCAGAACGGGCTCGCGCAGGCCGAAGCGTTCATCGAGCACGCCGGGGTGACCGGCCTGGTGCTCACCAAGCTCGACGGCTCCGCCAGGGGCGGCTTCGTGCTCGCCGTTCAGGAGAAGACGGGCATCCCGATCAAACTGGTCGGCCAGGGCGAGGGCATCAACGACATCACCGGCTTCACGCCGCACGTCTTCGCCCAGCAGCTGGTCGGCTAGGGTCGCGTACATGGCCATCGAACACGACTACTTCGGCGTCATCGACGAGACCGCATCCGGCGGCCTGGCGTGGAACGACACCGCCGATCTCTCCGAACAGGTGGTCGAGGTCGACCTGCTGGCGGACGACGAGTCCGCCGTGCCGGAGTTCGCGCTGGATGCCGCCGCTGCGATGATCCAGGCGATCGACGGCTTCGACGCCAGGGCACGGGATGCGCTGATCGCCGAGCTCAGCTCGCGCCAGTCCGCGACCGTCGCGTACATCGACGAGCACGTCGACAAGCTGGGGGACAGCCTGATCGACCTGCTGGTGCACAACTCGGGCGACATCGCCGTCGACGTGCTGCGCTCCCTGCAGCTGCTGCGCATCCTGCTGCAGCCGGACCACTCGGACGAGGACGAAGTCTTCGCCACGTTCGACTACTCGATCAGCCCGGACGAGTCGGATGCACTGCTCACCGTTTCGTTCGACATCCGGGGCGATGTGGTCGCCGTCGACACGCAATCCTGACGCACAGCATCCGCCCGGTAAACTGGGACGATCATGGCTACTTTCGGATCGCTGTCTGACCGCCTGGCAGATACCTTCAAGAACCTTCGCACCAAGGGCAAGCTCTCTCCGGCCGACGTCGACGGCACGGTGCGCGAGATCCGTCGCGCGCTGCTCGACGCGGACGTCGCACTCGACGTCGTCAAGGAGTTCACCGGAAAAGTGCGCGAGCGCGCGCTGAGCGACGAGGTCAACAAAGCCCTCAACCCGGCGCAGCAGGTCGTGCAGATCGTCAACGAGGAGCTCGTCGCGATCCTCGGCGGGCAGCAGCGCCGCCTGCAGTTCGCGAAGAAGCCGCCGACAGTCATCATGCTCGCCGGTCTCCAGGGCGCCGGTAAGACGACCCTCGCAGGCAAGCTCGCCAAGTGGCTCGTCAAGGACGGGCACACGCCCGTGCTCGTGGCCGCCGACCTCCAGCGTCCGAACGCCGTCACACAGCTCCAGATCGTCGGCGAGCAGGCCGGAGTGCCCGTCTACGCTCCCGAGCCCGGCAACGGGGTCGGCAACCCGGTGCGCGTCGCGAAGGACGCGCTCAAGTTCGCCGAGACCAAGCAGTACGACACGGTCATCGTCGACACCGCTGGTCGTCTCGGCGTCGACGCCGAGCTCATGAAGCAGGCTTCGGACATCCGCAAAGCCGTCGACCCGGACGAAGTGCTGTTCGTGATCGACGCGATGATCGGCCAGGACGCCGTCGCGACCGCCAAGGCGTTCCAGGACGGCGTCGACTTCACCGGCGTCGTGCTCTCCAAGCTCGACGGCGACGCGCGCGGTGGTGCTGCCCTCTCCGTCGCATCCGTCACCGGCCGCCCGATCATCTTCGCCTCCACGGGTGAGGGACTGGACGATTTCGAACCGTTCCACCCCGACCGCATGGCCAGCCGCATCCTCGACCTCGGTGACATCCTCACCCTCATCGAGCAGGCCCAGGAAGCGTTCGACGAAGACGAGGCGCGCAAGGTCGCCGAGAAGTTCGCGACGGACAGCTTCACGCTCGACGACTTCCTCAAGCAGATGCAGCAGCTGCGCAACATGGGCTCCATCAAGAAGATGATGGGCATGCTGCCAGGCGCAGGCGCCATGAAGCAGCAGCTCGACAACTTCGACGAGAAGGAGATCGTGCGCACCGAGGCGATCATCCAGTCGATGACCAAGGCGGAGCGCACGACGCCGAAGCTGCTCAACGGTTCGCGTCGCCTCCGCATCGCGAAGGGCTCCGGCTCCACCGTGACCGAGGTCAATCAGCTCGTCAACCGCTTCGAGCAGGCCGCGAAGATGATGAAGACCGTCGCCAAGGGCGGCGTGCCGAACGTGCCAGGCATGGGTCCGATCCCGGGCGCCAGCTACGGCGGCAAGGCCAAGCAGCAGCCCAAGAAGAAGGGCTCGCGGTCCGGCAACCCGGCCAAGCGTGCGGCGGAGAACGCCGCGATCACGTCAGGCGCGAAGCCGTCGACCGGCGCGCAGGGCGGCTCCGGCTTCGGCCTCGGCGGCGGCGCAGGCAAGCCGGGCGGGCCGTCTGAGGAAGAGCTGGCGTCGCTGCAGAAGTTCCTCGGCCGCTAGGCCGGGGGCGGCGGGCTAGAGCGCGAGGGCGTTCGGGGCGAGCTTGGCCTCGATCGTCTTGGCGACGATCTCCTGGCCCGTCGGATTCGGGTGGATGCCGTCCGGCTGCACCCACTCGGCGTGGCCCACGAGTGGGAAACCGATGTCGACGAGTGTGCCGTCCACGTCGTGGATGGCCGCTGTGAACGCGTCGTCGACCATCGTGATGGTCTGCGGCGGCTGGTCAGCTCCCCAGACGGCCGTCACGCCGATGATGTGCGCGTGCGGGAACGTCGAGCGCAGCGTGCCCAGGAGCTCTGTGCTCTTCTGAGCAAGCGCCGCCGGGTCCTCCAGCCGGTCGTTCCTGGTCGCGGCGATCAGGATGTAGTCGGGCTTCAGCTTCACGGCCTGGTCGACCTGCTGCTGGAAGGTCGTGCCGTTCCAACCGGGGTGCAGGAAGCCGGAGCCGGAGACGGCGAGGTCGGTGAGCTGCCACTTGTGGGTCTTCGCCACCAGCGACGGCCACGCCTGATCCTGCCGGATTCCCTTGCCGAAGGCGATGGAATCGCCGATCGCGACGGCCACGGGCCGCTCAGCGACCTGGGGTGCGGGGGCGGCGGAGCGCAGCCCGGCGACGGGTTCCTGCGGGGCGCCGGCCGAGCATCCGGTGAGGACGACGACGGCGGCCGTGGCAGCGGCGAAAAGGGCCACTCGAAGGCCACGGGTAGACAGACGCACGGAGCGAGAGTAAATGCACGAACCTGCGTGGAAGCTGTGTGTTTTGGAAGGTGCGGTTCTCAGCGCGAGACGGCGGTGTCCGTCTTGGTCGTGATGCGCGCTGCGGCGATCTTGTCGGCGATCAGACCGGCGAGCAGATGCTGGCCGTCCGCGGTGGGATGCACGTTGTCCTTCTGCACCAGATCGGCGCGGTTCTGGAACGGCTGGCCCACATCCACCCAGGTGCCGTCCACGGCCAGGACGGCGCTGCGGACGATGCTCGCGACCACCGGAGTGGCCGGCGTCGGCGTGCCGGCTCCCCAGATCGGCCCGACGCCGATGATGACCGCATCCGGAAGGGCCGTGCGGAGCCGCTGGAGCTGAGCCGTCGCAGTGTTCTTGAGCTCGATCGTCGAGCCGAGGGTGTCGTTGCGGGTCGCGGCGATGATGACCACCTGCGGGCGAAGCGCGATGGCCTGGCTGACCTGCGCCTCGTATGTGTGCGTGTTGAGCCCCGGGGCGATGAAGCCGGAGGCGCTGTCGGCGAAGTCGTTGAGCGTCCAGCCGAACTGGTCGGCGACCAGGAACGGCCAGGCGTCGTCGTACGGCACGCCGTTGCCGATGGCGATGGAGTCGCCGATGGCCGCAGCGCGCACGGGCGCGCTGGACGTCGCCTGCGGGGTCGGGGTCGCTTCCGGCGCTCCTGTGAAGGTGGTTCCGCCCGCGAGGGAGGTGCACCCTGCGGTCACAGCGATGACGATGGTGGCGACGGTGACGGCGGCGATTCGGGTTATCGGTCGGGCGAACACAGTTAGACAGCATACGGTGCCGCCTCCCCGGGGAAGCTGAGGGGGACGGGCTCGCCGCAGATCAGCTCCTGTCGAGCCCGTCGCGCAGCTCGTGGGTGAGGGAGCTGACGACGGCCTGCAGACTGCCGCCGTTCGCCTCGGCCACCCTGAGCTGTCGCTGATAGCTGGCGCCCTTCGACAGGATCACATCGACCGTCTCCAGTTCGGCGAGGCAGCCGAGGCGTTCCGCCGTGGGGGAGAGGTCGACGATCAGATCGCGCAGCGAGTCGGACACCAGCCGTTCGCTGCCGTCCGGCGCCGTGATGATCTCGGCGTCGAGCCCGTAGCGGGCCGCCCGCCACTTGTTCTCCCGCACGAACCACGGCTGGAGGGTCACCGGCTCCACGCCGTCGTCGAGCTGGCCGGACATCCGGTCGGTGAGGCAGTGGATGAGGGCCGCGACCGCTCCGACCTCGTCGGCCGTCGACAGACCGTCGCAGGCGCGCATCTCGACCGTGCCCCACTTCGGCGACGGCCGGATGTCCCAGCGCACCTCGCTGTGGTCGGTCACGACGCCCGTCGTCACCAGGTCCTGGACGTATTCCTCGTAGTTGGCCCAGCTGCCGAACTGCCAGGGCAGACCCGCGGTCGGGAGCTGCTGGAACATCAGCGCCCTGTTCGACGCGTATCCCGTGTTCGCGCCCGCCCAGAACGGGCTCGACGCGCTCAGCGCCTGCAGGTGCGGGTAGTAGGTGAGCAGGCCGTTGACGATGGGGAGCGCCTTGTCCCTGTCGTCGATGCCGACGTGCACGTGGATGCCCCAGATCATCATCTGCCTGCCCCACCACTGCGTGCGGTCGAGCAGGCGGTCGTAGCGCTCGTTCGGCGTGACCTTCTGGTCGAACCACTGCGCGAACGGGTGCGTTCCTGCGCACATCAACTCGACGCCGAGCGGGTCGATCACCTCGCGGACGAGGCCGATCAGCCCCTGGAGGTCCTCGATCGCATCCGGCACGGTGCGGTGCACCTTACTCACCAGCTCGACGGTGTTGAGGAGCAGCTCGTGGGTGATCTGCGGATGCTCCTCGCCGTCTGTCGAGAGCGCGTCCAGCACCTCCTGAGCGATCTGGACGAGGTCTCCCGTGGATGCGTCGACCAGCGCGAGCTCCCATTCGACTCCGACGGTGGAACGCTCGGATTCCGAGAATTCGATCTGCATAGTGGTCGTCCCAATCATCCGATTGTTCAAAGGGCGGCGTTGTCTGACAGAATAGCTAGTTGAGTTCCCTCGTACCCGACCCTCTAATCAGGTGCGATGGAACACCATAGACCTCCTGCCGAGTGTGCCCCCACGCTCACGGCAGACAGTTCGTCACGTCACTCATACACACAGGAGAATTTGTGTCTGTCAAGATCCGTCTGAAGCGCCTCGGCAAGATCCGCGCACCGTACTACCGCATCGTCGTCGCCGACTCGCGCACCAAGCGCGACGGCCGCGTGATCGAGGAGATCGGTCTGTACCACCCGACCGAGGAGCCCTCGGTCATCCAGGTCGACTCCGAGCGCGCGCAGTACTGGCTCAGCGTCGGCGCACAGCCGACCGAGCAGGTCCTCGCCCTCCTCAAGCTCACCGGCGACTGGGGCCAGTTCAAGGGCGACAAGAGCGCCACGAGCACGGTCAAGGTCAAGGAAGCCAAGGTCGAGTTCCAGGCCGACGAGAAGAAGAAGCCCGTCCTGAAGCCGAAGGCCGAGAAGCCGGTCGTCGCCGAGGCAGAGGCCGTCGTCGAGGCCGAGGTCGAGGCCGAGGAGGCCGCTGAGGCCGAGGTCGTCGCCGAGGCTGAGGAAATCACCGACGCTGCCGCCGACGGCGAGAAGGCGTAACACCTTGCTCGCACCCGCACTCGCGCACCTCGTCAAGGGGATCGTGGATCACCCGGACGACGTGCACGTCGTTGCAAAGAGTTCGCCCCGTGGCGAGGTCCTCGAGGTTCGTGTGAACCCCGAGGACCTCGGCAGGGTCATCGGCCGCTCCGGCCGCACCGCCAAGGCGCTGCGGACGCTGGTCGGTGCGCTGGCCGACGGCCGACGCGTCCGCGTCGACGTCGTCGACGACTGAGGTGGCCGACCACAAGCTGCCCCGCAAGGACGCCGCTCCACGACCGGATGAGACCCAGCTGCGCGTCGGCAGGCTCACCAAGGCCCACGGCCTGAAGGGCGCGATCAAGGTCGAGCTCTACACGGACGAGCCGGAGAAGCGGTTCGTCCCCGGCGCGGTCTTCACCCTGCAGGTGCCGACCGCATCCAAGTGGCACGGCAAGACCCTCGAGCTGAACGAGCTGCGCTGGTACAACGGCCACGCCGTGGCCTTCTTCGCCGGCATCGACGACCGCTCGGAGGCGGAGACCCTCATCAAGGCCATCCTCTGGGTGAGCCAGGATGTGAAGGAACTGCCGGACGAGGACGACGCCTGGTACGACCACCAGTTGGTCGGACTGGACGCGATCCGCGACGGCGTGAAGGTGGGAACGGTCGCGCGTGTCGACCACCTGCCTGCGCAGGACCTGCTCGCGATCAAGACCGCGAACGGCGAAGTGCTCGTGCCGTTCGTCAAGGCGATCGTTCCCGAGGTCGACGTGACGGCGGGAACGGTCACGCTCACGCCGCCGGCCGGACTGTTCGAAGAACTGCCGGACGACGACGAGCCGGAGGACGACGAGCCGGAGACGGACGCACCAGCCGCCGAGTGACGCACTCAGACAGAAGAGCCCCGACCAGGAGTCGGGGCTCTTTCGGCGTCTGTGCTCGTTTGCGTCTGTGCCTTCTGCGTCTGTGCCTTTTGCGTCTGTGCTCTTCTCGTCAGCGGACGATCGCGAGGCCGCGGGCGCGCAGGGAGCGGGTGTCCGCATCCAGTGCCGCCATCAGGCGCTCGTGGGTGCTGATGATGTGCCGGTGGATGCTGTCCGCCGCCGCGTCGGCATCCCGCGCCGCCAGCAGGGTCAGGATGTCGCGGTGCTCCTCCCAGGCGGTGCGTCTGGCGTCCTCGGTGCGCACCTCCAGCCAGCGGGTGCGGGCGAGGCGCGTCATGGCGGCGTCGACGCTGTCGGCGAAGAAATGGTTGCCGGACAGGCTCGCCAGCTCGACGTGGAAGCGCGTGCCTGCGCGCATCGCGTCGTCGCTCGGGCGCTGCAGGTCGAACTCGCCGAGCCTGCTCGTGAGGGAGGCGATGGCGTCGTCGGCGGCGCGGGCGCAGCTGTGGCGCACGGCGGCCGACTCGACCGCGTCCCTCAGCTCGCTGAGCCTGGCGATCTCGCCGAGGTCGATCGGCGTGATCTGCCAGGCGCGTCCGTCGCGCTCCACCAGGCCGTCTGCCTCCAGGCGCATGAGGGCCGCGCGCAGGGGAGTGCGGGAGGCGCCCAGGTCGGTCTCGAGGCCGCGCTCGGTGAGGCGGGCGCCCGGCATGCGCTCCAGATCGAGGATCTGCGCGCGCAGACGATCGTAGACGGTCGATTGCTCTGGCACGCGTACTCCCTTTGGTATACCGGGTTGGTATACCGCTAGGGTATACCTCGTGACCTCCACCGTACAACGCACACCGCGGCCGTGGCTCATGCTTTCCTTCGGCGTCATCGCCCAGGCCAGCTCCACCGTGTTCGTGTCCACGCCCGCGTTCCTCATCCCGCTGCTGCACACCGAGCGCGGACTCAGCCTCGCGCAGGCCGGCCTGCTCGCCTCCGCGCCGACGCTCGGGCTCGTCATCACCCTGATCGGCTGGGGTGCGCTCAGCGATCGGATCGGCGAGCGCTGGGTGATCGCCTCGGGTCTTGCCCTCACGGCGGCCGTCGCCTTCGCAGCGATGTTCGCGAGCGACTATCTCAGTCTCGGCGCGCTGTTCCTGATCGGCGGCATGGCCTCCGCGAGCCCCAACGCCGCCAGCGGGCGCGTGGTCATCGGCTGGTTCCCGAAAGAGCGGCGCGGACTCGCGATGGGCATCCGGCAGATGTGCCAGCCGCTCGGCGTCGCCGTGGCGGCGCTCACGATCCCGCAGCTGGCCGCCGCGGGAGGAATCGCTACGGCGCTGGCGGTGCCCGCCGTGCTCTGCGCCGTCTCTGCTGTGCTCTGCGTTGTCGGCATCGTGGACCCGCCGCGGCCTCCGCGGGCGACGGGAGGGGAGGCGCATCCGCAGGCCGTGTGGAAGCCGTACCGCGAGACATCGCTGCTCTGGCGCATCCACGGGGTGTCGATGCTGCTGGTGATCCCGCAGTTCACCGTGTCGACGTTCGGGCTGGTCTGGCTGGTGACCCAACTGCACTTCTCCGCGCTCGCGGCCGGGATCGTGATCGGCGTGAGCCAGTTCGCAGGAGCGCTCGGCCGCATCGGGATCGGCGTGCTGAGCGACAGGGTCGGCAGCCACCTGCTCCCGCTGCGCTGGGTGTCGGTCGCCGCCGCTGTGGTGATGCTGCTGATGGCCGCCGCATCGGCGCTCGGCGCAGGCTGGGCGGCGGTGATCCTGATCGTCGCGGCCATCGTGACCGTGGCGGACAACGGGTTGGCGTACACCTCCGTGGCGGAGATCGCTGGTCCGTTCTGGTCCGGCAGAGCGCTCGGGACGCAGAACACCGGGCAGTTCCTCGCGGCATCGGTTGTGGGGCCGGCGGTCGGCGGGTTGATCACCGTGCTCGGCTTTCCGCTGGCGTTCGCGGCGGTCGCGCTGTGCCCGGTGATCGCTGCGCCGCTCGTCCCGCGCGACAGGGAGCTCGCCGTCGTGCCGCAGTAGCAGCCCTCGAATAGGCTGGGGGGATGCGCATCGACATCGTCACGATCTTCCCCGAGTTCTTCGATGTGCTCGACATCTCGCTCCTCGGCAAGGCCCGTCAGACCGGCCTGATCGACCTCGGCGTGCACAATCTCCGCGACCACGCCCACGACAGGCACCGCACGGTCGACGATACCCCGTACGGCGGCGGGGCAGGCATGGTGATGAAGCCGGAGCCGTGGGGAGAGGCGCTCGACGGCATCCTGGAAGCCTCGCCAGGCGACCCGCTGGTGATCTTCCCGTCACCGGCAGGCGAGGTGTTCACCCAGCGGATCGCGCGCGAGCTCGCGGAGGAGAAGCACCTGGTCTTCGGATGCGGCAGGTACGAGGGCATCGACCAGCGCGTCTTCGACGACACCGCATCGCGTGCCAGGGTGCGACTGATGAGCATCGGCGACTACGTGCTCAATGGGGGAGAGGTGGCGACGATGGCGATGATCGAGGCGATCGGCCGGCTCATCCCCGGCGTGGTCGGCAACCCGGAGAGCCTCGTGCAGGAGTCGCACGAGGACGGCCTGCTCGAATACCCCAGCTACACCAAGCCGGCCGCCTGGCGGGGTCACGATGTGCCGCCGGTCCTGCTCTCCGGCAACCACGGCGCCATCGCCGCCTGGCGCCGCGAGCAGCAGCTGGCGCGCACCCGCGCCGTCCGCCCCGACCTCCTCCCCGAATAATCGACTCCGAGGTTGTTCAGGCGACACGCCGGGTGTGGCCTGAACAACGTCGGACTCGATTGCGTGGGTGCTGGGGATGTGGGCGCGGCCGTCAGTCGCGGGCGGTGAGGACGAGCGGGCCGGACTCTGTGATGGCGACGGTGTGCTCGGAGTGGGCTCCGCGGGAGCCGTCGGCACTGCGCAGCGTCCAGCCGTCGCGGTCGGTGTAGATCTCGTCCGTCGACTCCAGGAACCACGGTTCGATCGCGATGACCAGGCCAGGGCGCAGGGGATAGCCGCGACCGGCGCGGCCCTCGTTGGCGATGTGCGGATCGCCGTGCATCGTGCGGCCGACGCCGTGGCCGCCGAACTGCAGATTCACCGTGTAGCCCTCGGCGTGCGCGACGGCGCCGATCGCGGAGGAGATGTCTCCGACGCGGCCGCCTGGCTGCGCGGCCTGGATCCCGGCCGCGAGCGCGCGGCGCGTGGTGTCGATGAGGTGCAGGTCCGCATCCCGTGGCTGCCCGACCACCAGGCTGATCGCGGAGTCCGCCACCCAGCCGTCGACGGATGCGGCGAAGTCGAGGGTGAGCAGATCGCCGTCCTCGAGGCGATAGTCATGCGGCAGACCGTGCAGCACGGCGTCGTTCACGGACGTGCAGATCACCTTGCCGAACGGGCTCGCCCCGAACGACGGGTGGTAGTCGATGTAGCACGACTCCGCCCCGGCCTTCCGGATGAGGTCGTGTGCGATCCGGTCGAGCTCCAGCAGGTTCACGCCCACCTTCGCCGCCGCGGCCGTCTGCTGCAGCACGTCGGCCACGAATCGGCCGGCCGGCCGCATCTGGTCGATCTCGGCAGGGGTCCTCAACTCGATCACGCTGTCTCCTTCATATCGCCACCAGTGTTCCACAGTAGTTGCACGCGCGGCGCATTCGGTGTGCGACGGGCGCGCATCCACTGGGATTCGGCCATCGGCGAACCCGCAGCCGCTGCACAGGCGCGCGCCGTTACGCTGGTGCCGTGATCCTGCGCAAGGCGTTCTACTGGTGGTTGTTCCCCTCCGCCGTGATCCTGCCTGTCTGGCTGCTCATCGGCTGGGCGATCTTCGGCTCGGGCGGATGGAGCTTCATCGGGCTTCTGATCCTCTGCCCGGTCCTGTTCATCGCGATGCTCGCCATCGGCGGCATCATCATGGCCCGCAAGACCGTGCGCGACACCCGCGCCGTCTCCTGGTGGGACGTCGGGCTGATCGGCGCGTGGCACGCATCCATCGTCGTGTTCGGCTGCTTCATCCCCGACGTGATGAGCTGGCTCGCCGTGCTCGGCATCCTGCTCGGCCTCGCCGCGTTCTGGGTCTCGCTCTGGCAGCTGGTCACCGAGGCCAGGATGCGCGTGCAGCAGACCTTCGAGGCATACGAACGCGCGGCGCAGCCGCAGCAGGTGCGTCGTCCTGAGGCTCTGTTCGAGGAGGGCTCGGAGGTCATCGTGATCGAGGAGAGGCGCGACGAGCGCTGACGCCCGTGCGTTCCTGCACGGTCCGGGGCGTCGTCGCTTTGGCAAACGCATCCCGTTCATGGCAGAATTGATCTTTGTGTCGCGGCCAGGCTCTGCCACAGGGGAGCCAGCACTTCTCGCGCACACCCCATACCGTTGATTCCCGGTCGTCGCCTGCGCTGAGCAGGGGAAGGCCCCAAGTCCGTCCTCGACCTGTGGCGGGTACAGAGAGCGAACACGCAATGCATATCCTCGACCACGTCGATGCCGCTTCCCTGAAGCAGGACATCCCCGACTTCCGCGCGGGCGACACCGTCAAGGTTCACGTCAACATCATCGAGGGCAGCCGCTCCCGTATCCAGGTCTTCCAGGGCGTCGTCATCGGCCGCTCCAACGAGGGCGTGCGCGAGACCTTCACGGTCCGCAAGGTCAGCTTCCAGGTCGGCGTCGAGCGTACGTTCCCCGTGCACTCCCCGGTCATCGACAAGATCGAGGTCGTCACCCGCGGTGACGTCCGTCGCGCCAAGCTCTACTACCTGCGCGAACTGCGCGGCAAGAAGGCGAAGATCAAGGAGAAGCGCGACAACTAGGCTTCGCCGAAGTCGTCGGATTCTCGACGCGCGCGGCCGCCGCGTGCGTCTGTCCTGAGCTCCCTGTCCCATACACTTGGGCAGGGAGCTCAGGCGGTTAAATGACGGATGAAGCAGTGCCCACCCGGTCGGACCGCGTGGCGAAGGAACGGCGCGGGAAGACCCGGCGCAGACGGCGCAGCACGAAGCTGTTCTTCCGCGACCTGCTGGTCATCGTGGTCGTCGCCGTCCTGGTGTCGTTCCTGGTCAAGACGTTCGTCGTCCGCTCGTTCTACATCCCCTCCGCTTCGATGGAGAACACGCTCCAGATCAACGACAGGATCATCGTCAACGAGCTGGAGCCAGGGCTCGTCCCGATCAGCCACGGCGATGTCGTCGTGTTCCGCGACCCTGGCGGCTGGCTCCCCCCGCAGCCGCCGACCAGGCAGAGCCCGCTCGCGCAGGCCGTCGACTCCGCGCTGACCTTCGTCGGCCTGTCCGCCTCCGACAGCGATGACCACCTGGTGAAACGCGTGATCGGGCTGCCGGGCGACCACGTCGCCTGCTGCAACGCGGACGGCAGGATCACGGTCAACGGAACGCCCATCGACGAGCCGTACATCCTGCTCCAGCCCGGCAACGTGAACGCCGCGACACTCGCCTTCGACGTCACGGTTCCGAAGGGCGAACTGTGGGTGATGGGAGATAATCGTTACAACTCTCAGGACTCCTCCCGCAATCAGAGCCTTCCAGGTCACGGGTTCGTCCCGATCGACCACGTCGTCGGTCGCGCGTTCGTGATCAGCTGGCCTGCCGGCAGGTGGACCTGGCTCGACAACTACCCGGATGTGTTCCGCGGCGTGGAGGAGGACAAGCGATGATGGCGCCGGTGACTCCCACCCTCCGCTTCGAGAAGTCCCTCTACCGTTCAGGGGTGACCTCGATCGTCGCCGTCGACGAGGTCGGCCGGGGAGCACTCGCCGGGCCGGTGGCGGTCGGAATGGTCGTGATCGACACCGCGGTCAAGCGCATCCCGGTCGGGCTCCGCGACTCGAAGCTGCTGGCAGAGCCGGCACGCGAGGCGATCGAGCCGTTCTGCCGCAAGTGGGTGCTGCACCACGCGGTCGGAATGGCGTCCGCCGCCGAGGTGGACTCGCTCGGCATCATGCGCTGCCTCGGGCTCGCGGGAGCCCGCGCGCTCGCGCTGCTGGAGGAGGGCGGCGCCGAGATCCGGGAGAGCACCCTCATCCTGGACGGCAACTACGACTACCTCAACCCGGCGCTGATGCGTCCGGCGAACGTCGTCACCAGGATCAAGGCGGACAGGGACTGCGCATCCGTCGCCGCCGCCAGCGTGATCGCGAAAGTGGCGAGGGACAGGCTGATGATCCAGCACGACACGGAGTTCCCCGGCTACGGCTGGGCATCCAACAAGGGCTACTCGAGCCGCGAGCACTTCGACGCGATCTCCGAACTCGGGCCGAGCGCCCTGCACCGGCTGACCTGGCTGCGGGATGCGGCGACGCTGCCCATTCCGACATGACCCCCTTCGCGGCATAGACTTGTCGAACAATGGATGAAGACGAGTTCGACGACTACGACCGCGAGGTCGAGTTGGCTTTGTACCGCGAATACCGGGACGTCGTCTCGCAGTTCAAGTACGTGATCGAGACCGAGCGCCGGTTCTACCTCGCGAACGAGGTGGAATTCGTGCGCAGGGACACCGAGCACGACTTCTACTTCGAGCTGACGATGAACGATGTGTGGGTGTGGGACGTGTACCGTTCCGACCGCTTCGTGAAGTCGGTGCGCGTGCTCACGTTCAAGGATGTGAACATCGAGGAGCTCTCGAGCAAGGAGTTCGAGCTCCCGAAGGAACTCGCGCTCGACGAGTAGTTCTCCCCAACCAGGGTCTTCCGGGCTGTTCTCCACAGATTCGCTCCCGCTGTTCTCCCACGACGACCGCCACGTGAGGCTGTCTTCAGGAGGCAGCAATGGCAGCGAAAGACGAGTTGGGGCGCCGCGGCGAAGACGTGGCGGCAGAATGGTTCGCGCGGCGAGGGTTCGTCGTGCTCGAACGCAATTGGCGATGCGCGGCGGGTGAGCTCGACCTGATCGTCCGTGGCGACGGGGTGACCGTCGTCGCGGAGGTGAAGACCAGGACGTCGGTGGCGTACGGCCATCCGTTCGAGGCGATCACAGCGGCGAAGGCCGCCCGCTTGAGACGTCTGGCGGCCGAGTGGTGCCGGGTGCGAGGGCCCATTCCCGGCCCGATCCGGATCGACGCGGTCGCAGTCATCGACGCGTGGAGCGCTGCGCCATCGGTCGAGCACCTCGCAGGCGTCGCCTGATGTCCATCGCGCGCACATACGCCGTCGCGCTGAACGGCGTCGACGGCGACATCGTGGAGGTCGAGGCCGACATCGCCGCCGGGCTTCCGGCGTTCTCCCTGATCGGTCTGCCGGACACGGCGCTCGGCGAGTCGCGCAAGCGCGTGGTCTCCGCTGCGATGAACGCCGGCTGCCCGCTCACCACGCGCAAGCTCACGGTCAACCTGTCACCGGCGTCCCTCCGCAAGCAGGGCTCCGCCTTCGACCTCGCCATCGCCGTCGCGGCTCTCGCGGCGGCAGGCGATCTCAGCCCGGAGTCGGCGGCGACCACCGTGCACCTCGGCGAGCTGGGCCTCGACGGCAGGCTGCGTCCCGTTCCCGGAATCCTGCCGGCGGTCATCGCCGCACGCGCGGCCGGCTTCTCTCGGGTCGTCGTCCCCACCGCGAACGCGGAGGAGGCCGAGCTGGTCGACGGGATGGAGGTGGTCCCGGTCGCGAGCCTGAGGCACGTCGCCATCCACCACGGCAGCTCCCTCGACCCTGTCGATGTCGAGTCTGTCACCCTCGGGCCGGGTCCCGGCGCGGCCTCCGCGACCGCTGCGAGCTCCGCGACCTCCGCTCCTGGCGCTGCTGCGCCTCCCGAGCCCGACCTCGCCGACGTCGCGGGCAACGAAGACGCGGTGGAGGCTCTCGTGGTCGCGGCGGCGGGTGGCCACCACCTGTCGATGGTCGGTCCGCCAGGGGCAGGCAAGACGATGCTCGCGTCCCGGCTGCCCGGGCTGCTGCCCGACCTCACCCCGGAGCAGGCGCTGGAGGTCACCTGCATCCGTTCGCTCGGCGATGGGCGTGGGGTCGGTGCGGTCGGCTCCGGGGGCGCTCTGATCCGGCGCCCGCCGTTCGAGGCGCCGCACCACACCGCCTCCGCAGCCGCGATCGTCGGAGGAGGCACGATGAGGATCGTGCCTGGCGCGATCGTGCGCGCCTCGAACGGCGTCCTCTTCCTCGACGAGGCGGCCGAGTTCCCGCCGTCCGTCCTGGACGCCCTCCGGCAGCCGCTGGAGTCCGGCACCATCACCATCCACCGGGCGAACGGCATCGCTAAGTTACATTTATGCACATGGTTACTTGTGCGATCTACGTCCGGCAATCGAAGGCCGACGACGAAGGTATCGACCGGCAGATTGAGCGTTGCACCGCTCTGGCTCAGAAGCGTGGTTGGGGCGTGCACGCCGTTTACGCGGATAACGATATCTCCGCTTCAAAGGCGCGTGGCCCGAAGACGGCATGGGGCCGAATGCTTGCAGAGGCGAACGCCTTTGAATACGTGGTGGGCGTCGATGTTGACCGGCTCGTTCGATCGAATCGAGACCTCATCGCGCTAGATGATGCGAGCCTCAAGCTCGTCACGGTCGATGGTGAGATTGACCTCAGCACAGCAGACGGTGAGTTTCGAGCGGCCATGCTTGCGTCCATTGCCCGCTTCGAAGTCCGGCGCAAGGGTGAGCGCCAGCAGCGCGCGAATGCGGCACGGGCGGACAAGGGCGTGCCGCTTATGGGCCGCAGACCATTCGGCTGGGAGGTCGATCAAGTTACGGTCCGCGAGTCGGAGGCAGAGGCGATTCGATGGGCCTATTCGCAAGTCCTCGCTGGCGCGTCTCTTTACTCAGTCGTGAAGGCGTGGAATGACCAAAGCATCACCAGCGCACAGGGCAATGCGTGGAGCACGGCTCAACTCCGGAAGATGTTCAAGCGGGAGCGCAACTACGGCGCGCTGCTCTATAAGGGCACGGTCTCCGAAGATTCGGCCATTGAGCCCATCGTTACAAAGGATCAGTGGCAAGCAGTCGTCGCAATCCTGGAAGGCAGGTCCACCGCTGGCAAGGGGCGCAAGCCGGTTCACTCATTCCTCACCAACGTTGTCACCTGCGGTGTCTGTGGCTCTCGGATGCGAGCCAACTGGGTCACATTCAAAGGCAAGCGCACGCGCAACTACCTCTGCGAGACCAAGCTTGACCGCCGACTATCTGACGGGCGCACTCACGTTGGGATCGCAGCTCACATCATCGAGCCCGAAGTGGTCACCGCGCTTTGGATGACGCTGGTTGTCCAAGGTGGCCGTGCCGAACAAGCCGACGATGCCGAAGTGCTGCGTCTGCGCATTGCTCTAAGTGACATCGAGCGCCGCCGTCGCGCTGTGCAAGAGCTGTGGCTAGAGGATGGCGCAGACCACACCCACCTTCGAAAGCTGCTCGCTGGCCTAGGGTCCGAGTGGGACAAGACCAACCAAGCGCTGACCGCGATCCTGTCGGAGAACGTAGGCAAAGGGCTATCCGATGCGCTCCGTGAAGCGTTCATCCCCAGCGGCGATGAACAAGAGCACGCCACCGCCCTGGGAGGCTCCAAAGAGGCATTTGTGGCGGCGTTTGAGTCCATGTCCACCGACGCCCAGCGCGAGCTTGTGCGTGCGAATCTAAGCGTGCAGGTGAACCCAGGCTACGGAGGCAAGCGCGTAGAAATTGCTCCGCGCTAAGGTCACGCTATGGACGACGAACTCGATAGGGCGGACACGCTGATAGCCCAGGCACGCAAGACAATCAACAGCATGCAAACGCACTGGCCGCACAACCTGGAAGTGACCCTGGACCAGCTAGCTGAAGCGCTCGCAATCCTCGCAAGCCGTCTGCGACAGGACGACTAGGTACTGCTAGCGTCGCCGTCACTCTCGCCCTTGGTGTCGATCAACCACGGCAAGCCGATTTTCGTGCCTGCCCGATACTTGATCACGCCGTCAATCGAGTCGCGCAATGTTAGCTGCAACGAATAGTGTTTGCCGACTTCGCTCACGCCCGTCGAAATGACAACGGTCGCCCCTTTTAGAGCGAAGGATGTCCCGTCCAGGGCGTCTGCGATCCCAGCGGCCATAACCTGCCTAGTTGCGATGTCGTCCGGGTCGAGCTTGACGGCCAACCCCAAGTCACGGAGTACAAGGTTTAGCTCCCGTATGACATCTTCCACGGGATAGGCCAGCGGAACGTGCAGCCTTCCGCCGTGCGTGAAAACGATTCGCACGCGCCGGGCATAGCGTTCCAGGTACTCGAAAGTCTGGCCCTTGTTGCGTTCGTCGTGTGCCACGCTGTGGCCCAAGTCGAGCAACATCGACCCTTTTGGGGCATATCCCCGAGTCAATATCAGAAGAGACACCATATCCGAGCGGTTCACCGGCTCATTGGAAGCGAGCCGCGCAACGATCCACTGAAGATGGTTTAGGTCACTTTCACGCACGGTTGGAACGTAGCGCATTGCCCCGACTAGGCAAGGGTCAACACGGCGTCCTTTTGCGTCCGACGCGTGAATCTTGCCTTCGCCAATCAATCCTGTGATCTTTCCCTGAGAACGTCACGGTGACAGTGCCTGTCACGGTGTCTGTGGCGTAAGGCGCTCGTGCGGTCCAGGCAGATTGACTATGTGCACGACACGCTAACGCTCACCCTGGCGTCTGCTGAGGCCAAGCTTGACGATTACGCGCTAGCGGACCTCAACGACTACGCACCTGGCACCATCAACGCGGATACCCTCGTCAACAACGTACTAGCGCGCCTAGGCGAAGGTCCCACGGTCGCATCCACTCTTAGCGGCAACATCGTTGACCCTGCCAGTAAGTGGCTTCGCGGGGACACCGCCCGTAAGTTCCTGCAACCGATT
Source organism: Leifsonia sp. Root227 (assembly GCF_001428745.1). Taxonomy (GTDB): domain Bacteria; phylum Actinomycetota; class Actinomycetes; order Actinomycetales; family Microbacteriaceae; genus Leifsonia. Next base: position 572,106 of record NZ_LMIO01000002.1, read on the forward strand.
CTCGACGCCAAGAACGCGACGCTCTATTGCAACCTCGCGGGAGGCCAATGGATCATCAGCGACAAGACCACTGGTAGCCCCTTCACAGGGACGGCCACGATCACGTACGGCGACAATCTTGTTTCCGCTGTCGGCTCGGTTGACCTCGAACGCGGCGACTGGGGCGACGCCGCCGCCGTCTCGTATCGATGGGCAGACGCGGCGGGTGTGTCTCGCACGAAGTTCTACACGTCGAGCATCGTCATCCCGTATCACCGGACATTCGTCCAAGCTTTCAACACACCTGATCCGGGCTTCGACTCCTCCTCAGGCTTGGCGAACCGCGCCTACACTCGCGGCGTCATCCTCACGGTGACGTGCCTTTCAGACCGACAAATCTTCCCCGGCTACACAGTCACGGTTGTACTGCCGGATGGCACATACACGGCAACCGTGCGCGCCTGCGCGTGGGAGTACCCGGCAGACACCATCACCCTCACGCTCGAAAACGTTGTGAAGATTTAGGAAGACCCATGAATGCACGCGCCATGATCGAAGCCGCCATTGCCGCAGCGGTCGCACGGCTCTCCGACAAGCAGACCGCAGCCGCCGACCTAGCCGAAGACATCCGTAAGGAACAGGCCACTATCGCTGACCTCGACGCGGCACTTTCCGCCTTGCCCGAAGCGCCGGATCAGTGAATCACGACGAAGGCTTTACCGCGCTCGCCGTTGCAATCGGACGCATTGAGGAGAAGGTCAACTCAATGACCGGAATGGACGACCGTCTGCGCGAAGTCGAAAAGAGCGTTGAACGCATCGAAGCTCGCGAAGTCCCGCGCGCCCCCTGGTACGCAGTTGTCGGCGGTATCGCGGGAGTTGTGGCCACCGTTGTATCCGCAGTTACGCTCATAGCATTCGTCGCCCAGGGAACGGCGCACTAGTGACTTGCTGCACTACCCAACGTCTACGCAACCTGTTGCATTAGCGGCGCTCTGCGCGGTCCTCGCATCCGCGAGATACACTGTCGCTGTCGCAGTGTTCAGGCCCGCTTGTGCAGCTTTTGCCACATCCGCGAGCGCCTCAGCATAGAGCGAAAGGGCAGACTTGCACGCCCGAACTTTCGTTTCAGAATCCGAGAGGTTTCCTCGCAGGTCGCTGGCAACAGCCGTCGCGCTCTCCGCATCAGTCTTGGCTCGTGCCAAATCGTTCTTGAGCCTCGATATGTCCGACTGGGCTCTCTTCTCGGTCGAAGCGTGTGCAACGTTCACTGACACAGACCACGCGAGCAAACCGGCGGTAACGGCGAGAAGGGCGCCAAGACATATGGCGGTTATCCCTTGCCAGGTCATGCGTCGAGCTGTGGAACCTGGCACAGCTTCTTCATTGGACATGTTGACCTCCCAATCAGCTAAAGCCTAAGAATCTGATGGCCTGATCAATAGCCCCAAAATGAGGGCGGCTCAGATTTTCTGGGATTAAGCAGGAAAGGACCGGCAGCGCTACCGGTCCGATCATGCCTTTCGGGTCAGATCAATGTGTCACAGTCAGGGCAACTCTGCCCCATCGGCCCAACATGATCGTCCCTATTGGGGCACACGTTGAGAGATTCGATCTCGTCTTGCTTAGGGGTTGATTCAATCAAAACCACTCCAATGCTCAAGGCGTATGGGTTAGCGGTTGTTGAATCGTCCTCACCTAATTATCGAACGCGCCTTCTTCAAAACCCGCGACCGTTCGCCACGGGTGAACAGCGCTCTATATGCCTAATTGATCTTTCGCGATCGCGACCTTTCCCGCTCGCTTCCAGCTCGTCCTCGCCTCCAATCCGTGCCCGTGCGGCCGCTACGGCTCCGTCGACGACGAGTGCACCTGCACCCCGATCGCCCGCCGTCGCTACCTTGCTCGCATGTCCGGCCCCCTGCTCGACCGCGTCGACATCCGCCTCACGGTGAGGAGCGTCGGCCTCGCCGCGCTCCGCGTGCGTGCGCACGAGCAGGCGGATGCGGAGGGGCTGCGCGCGGGACATGGCGGTGGGGAGTTCGATGCCCCTCCGGACGCATACGGCGCGGCCTCGACACCGGGAACGCGCACCGTCGAATTGAGGCAGCGGGTGATCGTCGCCAGGGCCATCGCCGCCGAACGCCTCGCCGGCACAGCCTGGGCGAGGAACGCCGACGTGTCGGGCACCTGGCTGCGCACCGGCCCCCTTCGCCTTCCGAGGGCCGCCGCCGGCGCACTCGATCGTGCCATCGACAGGGGTGCGATCACCATGCGCGGCTACGACAGGACGCTGCGCCTCGCCTGGACGATCGCGGACCTTGATGGCGCCTCCACTCCGACCGGCCACCACATCGGTGCCGCCCTCTACCTCAGACGGGGCGACGCATGACCACAGCACATCGAAACGACAGGACGACGATGACAACGGACCAGATGACAGCGGATCGGGCGCGGCCGAATCAGGTCCGATCGGACCAAATGACACCGGACTCAACGATCGGGGATGACGCGAGCAGCTGGGTCGCCTGCACCGCGTGCCCTGTCCGACTGTTCGTCGGCGTGAGGCGTTCCCATCCGCACGGCCTCGGCGGACGGGAGTTCGAGTTCGGCGAGAGTCACCGGTGATGGCGGAAGACTTCCTGGGCATCGCGCACAGCCACATCGCGGACCTGCTGACCCCCATCACGCACGGGCGGGGCGACGACCTGACCGGCGACGAGCTGGAGACGCGCTTCGCCTGGGCCGCCTTCTCCACCCTGGTCGAGCCGGGGGACACTGACGCCCGCGCTCTCGTTCAGGCGCTCGGTCCAGCGGAAGCCCTGCGGATCGTCGTCCACGGCGAAGCAGCGGACACGGTGGCCGCCCGGATGCGCGAGGCGGACCAGGCCGCGGCTCTCTCCGTGACCCCGAGGCTGATGGCGGCCATGGCGCGCTGGAAACCCCGTGTTGCTCTCTCGACAGCCACGCGCGCTCTGACGGCGGCAGCGCACCTGCGTGCGTTCCTCCTCACCCCGGACGACACGACGTGGCCGCTGACGCTGGATGCGCTGGGTGACGGCGCTCCGCTCGCCCTGTGGGTGCGCGGCGACCTCGCGCGCCTTCCCGAGCTGAACCGGTCGATCGCCCTCGTCGGCGCCCGCGCCGCGACCGGCTACGGCGAGCACGTGGCGATGGAGAGCGCTGCAGGGCTGAGCGATCGCGGTTTCGCGATCGTCTCCGGAGGGGCATACGGAATCGACGGCGCCGCACACCGGGCTGCCCTGGCGAGCGACCGGACGACCGTGGCGTTCCTGGCGGGCGGAGTCGACCGCCTCTACCCGGCGGGTAACAGCCGGCTCCTGGAGCGCATCGCACATAGCGGTCTGCTGATCGGGGAGCTCCCGTGCGGTTCGCCGCCGACACGATGGCGCTTCCTGCAGCGCAACAGACTGATCGCGGCGGTCGCGACCGCCACCGTCGTCGTCGAGGCGGGACGCCGTTCCGGTTCGCTCAACACCGCTGGGCACGCAGCGATGATGGGACGACCGCTCGGCGCTGTGCCAGGTCCGATCACGTCGCCAGCGTCGTCCGGCTGCCATCGCCTCATCCGCGAGTACGACGCGGTCTGCGTCACCTCTGCAGACGAAATGGCCGAGCTGGCCATCGGAGCCGCGGTTTCCGAGCCCGCGCTGGCGCCCGTCGCGGGCACTGATCGGCGAACCCACGCCACAGCGACGGGCGCCGCCGAGGAGACGCGCCTCCTGGATGCCCTCAGCACACGGCGCTCGCGTCCGATCGCCGACATCGCCGCCCGATCGGGGCTCTCGGCCGCCGAGGTCATGGCCACCCTCGGCCGCCTCGAACTCGCCGGATGGGTCGTAGAGGACGAGGGGAGCTGGTGCAAGGTGCACTGAGCGCGCTCGGCGATGGTCGTCCACAGCGGGGAGGAGTGATGGTGGTGACCGTTGCCTATCGGTGGGGGATCCGGCGCGGCGCGGCGTCGCGACCGGTCTTCTGGTGGGCGTGGTGGAGACTTGAGGGGTGGAACTTGTTCGCGCCATCGACGGCTTCGCCGTGCATCTCACGGTGGAGCGTGGGTACTCGCCCCAGACCGTTCGTGCGTACCGGTCGGATTTGAACGCGCTCGCCGTGTTCGCAGGGACCAGGGGGGTCGCCGACACCGCAGGGCTGACGCTCGAGGTTCTGCGCGACTGGCTGTGGGAGTCGTCGCAGCGCGGGCTGTCGAAGGCCACCCTCGCCAGGAGATCGGCGTCGGCGAAAGGCTTCAGTGCGTGGGTGGCGCGCCAGGCGGGCGACCTCAACGATCCTGCCGTCAGGCTCAAGGCGCCCAAACCGGACAAGATGCTGCCGCGGGTGGTCAACCTCGCGCAGATCGACGCGCTACTGAGACGGCTCGGTGCGCTCGCCGAAGACGGGGACGCCAACCGGGTCCGCGATCTCGCGGTCATCGAGCTGCTGTACGCGACCGGTATTCGCGTGTCCGAACTGACCGGACTCGATGTGGACGACGTCGACCTCGACCGGCTCACCGTTCGCGTGCTCGGCAAGGGCTCCAAGGAACGCGTGGTTCCGTTCGGCGTGCCGGCCAAGACCGCGATCGTCGACTACCTCCGACGCTCACGTCCTCTGCTCGCGACGGAGCGATCGGGCCCCGCCCTGCTGCTCGGTCCCCGCGGGGCGCGGCTCGGGTCGCGCGCCGTCTACGGATTGGTCGCCGGGCTCCTCGCGGACATCCCCGGCGGGGGACCAGCTGGACCGCACGCACTCCGCCACACAGCAGCCACCCACCTGCTCGACGGCGGCGCCGACCTGCGCGCTGTGCAAGAGCTCCTCGGCCACGCCAGCCTCGGCACCACCCAGATCTACACGCACGTCTCGACGGAGCGGCTGAAGGAGAGCTACCGCATCGCCCACCCGCGCGCCTGATCGCGTGCGCCGGGAAGGCTTGATCGCTTGGACCCGGAAGGGATGATCGCTTGCGTCGCGCGGCCTCATCGCGTGTACCGGGAAGGTCCCATCGCGCTTCCCGAGCGCCTGCGCAGGGAAGGCGGGGGCCGCAGGCCGGCGCTCGCGGTTGCCGCCGTGCCCTCCGTTGCCGCCGTGCCCTCCGTTGCCGCCGTGCCCTCCGCCGGTGCGCCAAGTGGGAGCAGGACGGCGCGCGGCACCCTGTCGTAGAAGCGGAGCGGCGAGACGTACTCGCCGTGGATGCGGACGCCGATATGGAGACACCGAGCGGCGCAGTGCCCGCCCTCAGCGACCAGGCCGAGCGGGGTGCCGGCGGCCACCTCTGTGCCGACCGAGAGACCGGAGGCGAGCGGTTCGTAGCTGGAGAGCACGTCGTTCCCATGGTCCAGCGTGAGGACCGGGCGATCGACCACGACGCCGGCGAATCTCACGGTGGCCCGTGACGGCGACGAGACCGCTGATCCGACGGCCGCCGCGAGGTCGATGCCTCGATGACCGGCGGCATACGGCGTCGGGGGAGCGGCGTACGCGTTCGACAGGATCACTGGGGACAGCGGCCATCGCCACGTCGATTCGCCCTCCACACTCGCAGAGAATGTCGTGCCCGAGGCGACGGTCCCCCCGGCAGAGACGGACATGCACACGACCACCGACGTCGCAATCGCGGCGATCGTCCAACGCCTCCGAACCGGCCGCACCCGACCCGTCGCGCCCGCAACCCGATCTCCCGTGCCCCGGCGTCCCACGACCCGACCTCTCGCGCCCCGACGTCCCACAACCCGACCTCCCGCACCCCGCACCACCTGTGCCTCCACTTCTCGCGCCGCTGCTCCCGCACCACCCGTGCCTCCACTCCTCGCGCCGCTGCTCCCGCACCCCACTCTCCATTGCCGCCCCTGCCCGCCGCTCCGTGCATCCGGAACCGGTGGACAACGCACCGCATCCGTCGCCTGTGCAGAACCACCGGCGCGGCCACCGATCCGGCCAACGCGCGCCTCGCCGGACGGCGCGCTCCGCGACCCACCGGCCGCGCTCTTGCCCGTCGTCGGCTTCGGAGTATCGTGTGGGTCGCCGGCCCGCCGCAGGCAGCATCCAGCAGCACGTGGCGCAGCCTTCATCCGCAACCGAAAAGGTCTTACATGTCTGATCAGCAGAGCGCGTCGTCATCGTCGTCTTCCGCAGCCTCGTCGGAGTCCGACGCCACCGTGCCGACGCCGACTGGGGCCATGCGCAGGAAGGTCATCGGGCTGGCGATCGCCGCGGCCGTCGGCGGGTTCCTGTTCGGGTTCGACTCGTCCGTGGTCAACGGCGCGGTCGACTCCATCCAGAAGCACTTCGCTCTCAACGCGTTCGTGACCGGCTTCATCGTCGCCATCGCCCTTCTCGGCTGCGCGGCGGGCGCGTACATCGCCGGGCGGCTCGCCGACCGGTGGGGGCGGCTCAAGGTCATGCTGCTCGGCGCCGTCATGTTCCTGGTCAGCTCGATCGGGTCGGCGCTCGCGTTCTCCGCGTGGGATCTGGGGATCTGGCGCATCATCGGAGGTCTCGGCATCGGCATCGCGTCCGTCGTGGCACCGGCGTACATCGCCGAGATCGCGCCGAAGCAGTCGCGCGGCAGTCTCGCGTCGCTGCAGCAGCTCGCCATCACGATCGGTATCTTCGTGGCGCTGCTCTCCGACGCCCTGCTCGCCGGGGTCGCAGGGTCCGCATCCAATCAGCTCTGGCTGGGGCTCGAGGCGTGGAGGTGGATGTTCCTCGTCGGCGTGATCCCGTCCGTCGTCTACGGCGTGCTCGCCCTGACGCTGCCGGAGTCCCCGCGGTACCTGCTGGCGACGGGCAAGCACGACGAGGCGCGGAAGATCTTCGCGACGCTCGTCCCGGAGAGTGACGTCGACCGTCAGATCTCCGACATCGAGCGCGCCATCGCCGAGGACAAAGAGGGCAAGAAGGCCACCCTCCGCGGCAACAGGTTCGGGCTGAAGCCGATCGTCTGGATCGGCATCATCCTGTCCGTCTTCCAGCAGTTCGTCGGCATCAACGTGATCTTCTACTACTCGACCACGCTGTGGCGGGCGGTCGGCTTCACGGAGAGCAATTCGCTCCTGATCACCGTCATCACCTCGGTGACCAACGTGGCCGTGACCATCGTCGCCATCCTGCTCGTCGACAGGGTCGGAAGGCGTCCGATCCTCCTCACCGGCTCGATCGGCATGACCGTGTCCCTCGGCGTGATGGCGCTCGCCTTCGCGTTCTCGCAGAAGACGAACGGCGAAGTGAGCCTTCCTGGAGCGTGGGGGCCGATCGCCCTGGTGGCGGCCAACCTGTTCGTGGTGTGCTTCGGCGCATCCTGGGGTCCACTGGTCTGGGTGCTGCTCGGCGAGATCTTCCCGACCAAGATCCGAGGCAAGGCGCTCGGCGTCGCGGCAGCCGCCCAGTGGATCGCCAACTTCCTCGTCACCATCAGCTTCCCGCCGATGTCCGACTTCTCCCTCCCGTTCACATACGGCATGTACGCGATCTTCGCGCTGCTGTCGTTCTTCTTCGTGTTCTTCAAGATCCCGGAGACCAACGGCATGGCGCTGGAGCACGCGGAGACGCTGTTCACGAACGCGGGCAAGAACCGCGGGCCCCAGGTGCGGTCAACCGGCGACACCGTCTGAGGGCGGATGCGCGGGACGTCCGGAGTTCCTGGTAAGCTTTCCTGAGCACTCCGCCCGTCGGAGTGACTACGCGTGCCCATCTGGCCCTCACGGGCTGGCGCCGCATCCACCGGTCTTCCTTCTCCAGCGGTCATCCGCGCGGTGAGCGAAGCGGATGTGCGCGCAGGGCGCCAGGAGCGTCGGCCAGTCGGCCGTCACTGACAAACCGCAACGCGCATCCGCCTGCCAGGACGAAGTCTCCTGCTCCGGATGCCCAGAAAAGGAGAACGGCACAATGGCCGTTGTAACCATGCGCCAGCTGCTCGACAGCGGCGTCCACTTCGGACACCAGACCCGTCGCTGGAACCCGAAGATGAAGCGCTTCATCCTCACCGAGCGCTCCGGCAGCTACATCATCGACCTGCAGCAGTCGCTCGCGTACATCGACAAGACGTACGAGTTCGTCCGCGAGACGGTCGCCCACGGTGGCACCATCCTCTTCGTCGGCACGAAGAAGCAGGCTCAGAACGCGATCGCCGAGCAGGCGACCCGCGTCGGCCAGCCCTACGTCAACCAGCGCTGGCTCGGTGGTCTGCTGACCAACTTCCAGACGGTCTCGAAGCGCCTCGCCCGTATGAAGGAGCTCGAGGAGCTCGACTTCGACGGCACCACGAGCGGCTTCACCAAGAAGGAACTGCTCATCAAGAAGCGTGAGCTCGACAAGCTGCACAAGTCGCTCGGCGGCATCCGCAACCTGACGAAGACGCCGAGCGCTCTCTGGGTGGTCGACACCAAGAAGGAGCACCTCGCGATCGACGAGGCCAAGAAGCTGGGCATCCCGGTCATCGGCATCCTCGACACCAACTGCGACCCTGACGAGGTCCAGTACCCGATCCCGGGCAACGACGACGCCATCCGTTCCGTCGGCCTGCTCACCCGCATCGTCGCAGACGCGGCGGCGGAGGGCCTCATCCAGCGTCACCAGAAGCCGGAAGAGGGCACCGAGCCTGCCGAGCCGCTCGCCGAGTGGGAGCAGGAGCTCCTGAAGTCCTCCGGCGAAGAGGTCCAGGCCAGCGCAGAGACCGAGAAGGCGGCTGACGCCGACCTCGCAGAGGCCAAGGCGGACTCCGCCGAGGTCGTCGCAGAGGGCGAAGCAGTCGCAGAGGCCGTCGCGGAGACCGAGGCTGCCGACGAGGCCGCCGCCGTCGCGACCGACGACGCCACCGAGGCGGTCGTCGAGGCCGAGACCGAAGCCAAGTAGTCCGCTTCCTCTCCAAACAGTTTCGAAAGACAAGGGTTCTCAACGAACATGGCAAACATCAGCATCGCTGACATCAAGGCCCTGCGCGAGCAGCTCGGCACGGGCATGGTCGACACCAAGAAGGCGCTCGAGGAGGCCGATGGCGACATCGACAAGGCCACCGAGATCCTGCGCCTGAAGGGTGCGAAGGGCAACGCGAAGCGCGCGGACCGCTCCACGAGCGAAGGTCTCGTCGCGGCCAAGGAGAACGGCACCTCCGCCACGATGATCGAGCTCGCCTGCGAGACCGACTTCGTCGCGAAGGGCGAGAAGTTCGTCGCCCTCTCCGAGAAGGTCCTCGACGCGGTCACCGCCGCCGGCGCCACCACGGTCGAGGAGGCCCTCGCGGCCCCCGCCGGCAGCCAGACCGTCGCCGAGGTCATCGGCGACGAGGCAGCCATCCTCGGCGAGAAGGTGGAGCTGCGTCGCGTGGCCGTCGTCACGGGCGAGCACTTCGCGATCTACCTGCACAAGACCTCCAAGGACCTGCCCCCGCAGGTCGGTGTCGTCCTCGGCTACGCCGGAGACGACGCGGAGACCGCGCGCAGCATCGCTCAGCACATCTCCTTCGCCAACCCGGAGTACCTCACCCGTGAGGACGTCCCGGCAGAGGCGGTCGAGAACGAGCGTCGCATCGTCGAGGAGATCTCGCGCAACGAGGGCAAGCCGGAGGCAGCGCTTCCGAAGATCATCGAGGGTCGCCTCGGTGCATACTTCAAGCAGGTCGCGCTCCTCGAGCAGGACTACGCCAAGGACAACAAGCTGAGCATCAGCCAGGTGGTCAAGGATGCGGGAATCACCGTGTCCGGCTTCGCCCGGTTCAAGGTCGGCGCCTAGCACGAACATGAAGGAGTCCGGATCGTCTCGTACGATCCGGACTCCTTTTCTGTGCGCAGCCACTGCGCGCACCCAGTAGCTTTAACGAGATCGCTCACGGAAGGACGCAGTACGCATGTCGGAATCCAACAAGAGGCGCAGGGTCCTTCTCAAGCTGTCGGGTGAGGCGTTCGGCGGAGGCCAGCTCGGCGTCAACCCGGACATCGTCAGTGCCATCGCCAGGGAGATCGCACAGGCGGCCCAGGACGTCGAGATCGCGATCGTGGTCGGCGGAGGCAACTTCTTCCGCGGGGCAGAGCTCTCGCAGCGCGGTATGGACCGCGGACGGGCCGACTACATGGGGATGCTCGGCACCGTCATGAACTCGCTCGCCCTGCAGGACTTCCTCGAGCAGGCAGGCGCTGAGACGCGCGTGCAGTCCGCCATCGCCATGACCCAGGTGGCCGAGCCGTACATCCCGCGCCGCGCGGAGCGTCACCTGGAGAAGGGCCGCGTCGTCATCTTCGGCGCCGGCGCAGGTCTCCCGTACTTCTCCACGGACACCGTCGCAGCCCAGCGCGCCCTCGAGATCGAGGCGGACGTGGTGCTCGTCGCCAAGAACGGCGTCGACGGCATGTACGACGACGACCCCCGCACCAACCCGGATGCGCGCAAGATCGACCAGATCAGCCACCAGCAGGCGCTGCAGCAGAACCTCAAGGCCGTCGACTCCACGGCGCTCAGCCTCTGCATGGACAACGGGATGCCGATGCGCATCTTCGGCATCGAGCCGGCAGGAAACGTGACAGCCGCGCTGCTCGGCGCCGAGATCGGCACCCTGCTCGGCTGACACCGGCTCCCTGCCGCCCGGCCGTCCCCATCCGGGGCTCTAGACTAGAAACCGATTCACCGACTGAAGGAGAGACCGTGATCGCGGATGTGATTTCCGACGCCACCCAGCGCATGAGCAAGACCGTGGAGTCTGCGAAGGACGACTTCAGCACGGTGAGCGCCGGGCGTGCGAACCCCGCGCTCTTCCAGAAGGTGCTCGTCGACTACTACGGCTCCCCGACGCCGCTCGCGCAGCTCGCGGGCCTTCAGAACCCCGAGGCCCGCGTCCTCCTGGTCACGCCGTACGACAAGTCGGCGCTGAAGGAGATCGAGAAGGCCATCGTCGCGATGCCGAACCTCTCCGCGAACGTCGGCAACGACGGCGACATCGTGCGCGTCACCCTGCCGGAGCTGACGGAGGACCGCCGCAAGGAGTTCGTCAAGATCGTCCGCAACAAGGGCGAGGACGCCAAGGTCGCGATCCGCAACATCCGTCGCAAGGCGAAGGACGAGCTGGACGCCCTCAAGAGCGAGGTCGGGGACGACGACGTCGCCCGCGGCGAGAAGGAGCTCGAGAACGTCACCCGTGCGCACGTCGACGCCGTCGACGAGGCGTTGAAGCGCAAGGAAGCCGAACTCCTCGAGGTCTAGGCGCTGATGACTGACGGCACACCGGGCGATCCTGAGAAACCGGTCCTCCCGAAACGGAACCGGTCGGCGTCGAAAGCCGAGTTCCGGGCCCAGGTGCAGGCCACCAGGGCAGATTTCGAGCGCCAGGTGCTCGCCAGGAAGGCCCAGCTGGATGCGACGAACGAGCGCATCGCGGAGCGCACGGGCCGCAACCTGGTCCTCGCGATCCTGATCGGCGTCGGTGTCGGAGCGCTCCTGCTCTTCAGCCTGATCTTCATCAAGGAGATCTTCCTGGTCTTCGGGATGGCGATGGTCGGCTTCGCGTCGTTCGAGCTGACTCAGGCGTTCCGCGGAGCAGGTCACCGCGTTCCGCGCACGCCGACGCTGATCGCGGCGCTGGCGATCGTCCCGGCGTCGTTCTTCTTCCACTCCGGCGGCCAGCTCGTTTCGCTGGCGGCGGGGATCGTGTTCGTCGTCGTCTGGCGACTGGTCGAGGAGGCAGCCAAACCGGATGCGCGCCGCGGGGGAGCAGCGCTCGCCCGCGACCTCACGTGGAGCGTGCTGGTGCAGCTCTACGTCGTGCTGCTCGGCAGCTTCGCGATCCTGCTGCTGGCGGAGGACGGCGGAGAGTGGTGGGTGCTGGCGTTCATCATCCTGGTGGTCGCCGTCGACACGGGCGCGTACGTGAGCGGCCTCTCGTTCGGCAAGCACCCGATGGCGCCGACGATCAGCCCGAAGAAGACCTGGGAGGGTTTCGCCGGTGCGGCGGTCACGAGCGTGATCGCGGGCGTCCTGCTTTCGGTGTTCATGCTGCACATGACCTGGTGGTTCGGCGTCGTCTTCGGCATCGCCCTGCTGCTCACGGCGACGCTCGGAGACCTCGCGGAATCGCTGATCAAGCGCGATCTCGGCATCAAGGACATGAGCTCGTGGCTTCCCGGCCACGGCGGTTTCCTCGACAGGCTCGACTCGATCCTGCCGTCCGCTGCCGTCACCTACGCGCTGTTCCTCATCTTCGGATGACAGAATGGGGGAGTGAGCACCTTCCCCCGCACTCGCAAATCTGAGCTCGGCTACGACACCGAGCAGGTCGACGAGTTCCTGCAGACAGCGCGCCGCGCATACGACGGCGGCGCCGACGACGCCGCCTCGGACAGTTCTCCGACGCTGACGGCGGCCGACATCAGGCACACCGCGTTCTCGATGAAGAAGGGCGGATACTCGACGTCGCACGTCGACGCAGCCCTCGAACGCCTCGAGGACGCCTTCGCCTCCCGAGAGCGCGAAGCGAAGAGAGCCGCCATGGGGGACACCGAGTGGTTCGAGCAGGCGCGCACGACGGCGCAGGTCATCCTGAACCGCCTGGAGCGTCCGGTCGGCGAGCGATTCGAGCGGGTGAGCTTCCTCACCTACGGGTACAACAAGGGCGATGTGGACCGTTTCGCCACCCGGCTGTCCCGCTATTTCCAGGACGGACGGCCGATGAGCGTCGAGGAAGTGCGCACGGTGACCTTCCGCCCGCAGCGCGGCGGATACCGGGAAGTGCAGGTCGATCTGCTGCTCGACGGCGTGACGGATGTGATGCTGGCTGTTCGCTGAGTATGGGTGGGCTGTGTTGGCAGTTCGTCAATTGTTCGTTATGGTTCTGTGATCGTGGGTAGACGAGAAGCAGAGATCATTCCGCTGTCTCCGGCCAACCCGGTCGGCGTAGCGTTCAAGCGACCCCGGCGTCCGCACATCCGGTCGCGCGCAGCCCTGTACGGTTTCGCCTTCACGGCCGCCGTCGGCTTCGCGCTCGTGAATGTGGTCGACCCGTACTCCGGCTCGGCCGCGACTCCCGCGTACGCGGACACCGGGCAGACCACCAGCAGGTTCGGCGATGCCCCTGTGCAGTCCCTGACGGCGCCCGGCTCGTACACGGCGACCGTCTCGCGGGAAGCGATGACCGTCAAACCGAAGCCCAAGCCCGTCGTGACCGTCGCTCCCAAGCCGGCGACGACGTCCAGCGACTCCGGCTCCAGCGGAGGCGGCGGAGGCGCACCAGCGGCAGGCACGCCTGACCCTGGCTCTGCCCAGGCCATCGCGTACCAGATGCTGCAGGCCCGCGGCTGGGGCGACGACCAGTACAACTGCCTCGTCTCGCTCTGGAACCGCGAATCCGGCTGGAACGTCTACGCGTACAACGCGGGGAGCGGGGCGTACGGCATCCCGCAGGCACTGCCAGGCAGCAAGATGGCCTCGGCGGGTCCAGACTGGCAGAACAGCGCCGCCACCCAGATCACCTGGGGCCTCGGCTACATCTCCGGGCGCTATTCGACGCCGTGCGGCGCGTGGAGCCACTCGGAGAGCTCCGGCTGGTACTGATCCCCTTCGGAGCATCCTGAGCGTTCTCCGGCGCGCTGAGCGCCGTACGGCGTGCGGAGGCGTCTGCGTGGCATAGCGTTGAGCCATGGAGTTCGCGCTGATCGGGGTCATCGGGGTGATCGTCCTCGTCGTCGTCTCGAAGTTCTCGAAGCAGCTCGGCGTCGCGGCGCCGTTGATCCTGGTGCTCGTCGGCGTCGCCAGCTCCTTCATCCCAGGACTGCCGTCGCCGATCGAGGTCCCGCCCTGGGTGATCCTCTCCGCCGTGCTCCCTCCGCTGCTCTACGCCGCGGCCATCCAGGTGCCGCTGATGGACTTCCGGCGGAACCTCGGCACGATCTCCGTCCTCTCCGTCGGGCTGGTGATCGTGACCGCGGTCATCGTCGGCATCGTGCTCTCCGCTCTGCTTCCCGACCTTTCCCTCGCGGAGGGCATCGCGCTCGGGGCGGTCGTCAGCCCGACGGATGCCGTGGCGGCGACGGCCGTCGCCAAACGTCTCGGGCTGCCGGCCAGGCTCGTCACCGTGCTCGAGGGCGAGAGCCTCGTCAACGATGCGTCGTCGCTCGTGCTGTTGAAGTCGGCGCTGGCCGCGACGGCCGCTGCGGTGAGCATCGGTTCTGTCGCCTGGAACTTCGCGTTCTCCGTGGTGGTCGCGATCGTGATCGGACTGGTCGTCGGGATCGTCACGGTGTTCTTCCGCTCGCGGCTCAACGACTCTGTGCTGGAGACGGCGATGTCGTTCGCGGTGCCGTTCATCGCGTACATCCCCACGGAGGAGCTCGGCGCATCCGGAATCCTCGCCGTCGTGGTCGCGGGGCTGTACACCGGCCACAACGCCGCCAGGAGGTTCAGCGCCCAGGCGCGCATCGCCGAGCGCCTGAACTGGCGAACGGTGCAGTTCGTGCTGGAGAACGGCGTCTTCCTGCTGATGGGGGTGCAGCTCAACACCATCGTGCGGAGCGTCCAGTCCGATCGGGAGTCCATCACCGTGGTCACCGCCGTGGCCATCGGGCTGCTGATCTGCGTGCTGCTGCTCCTCGTGCGCGCGGCCTTCATGGCGCCGGTGGTGCTCTCGCTCCGGGCAGCGCAGCGTCGCGCAGAGCAGATCGGCGACAGGGTCAGCGACGGGCTCGACCGGGTGCGCAACCGCGACGAGCCGACCACGGAGCGCGGCCATCGGCGCTGGCGGCGGCTCACCCGTTATCTGGAGCGCCGCTCGGCCGACATCACAGAGCTGCAGGACTCGCCGGTCGGCTGGCGCGGCGGCGCCGTGCTCACCTGGGCCGGGATGCGCGGAGTGGTCACGCTCGCTGCCGCACAGTCGCTGCCTGCGGACGGGAGCATCCCGTACAGGGCGGAGCTGATCCTGATCGCGTTCACCGTGGCGCTCGTCACCCTGCTCGTCCAGGGCGGCACGCTGCCGCTGATGATCCGTCTGCTCCGGGTCTCCGGCACGGATGCGGCGGCAGACCGCAGAGAGCTGGCCGGACTGCTCGAGGAGCTCAGCGAGGCGGGCATCGCGGCGCTGGAGCGGCCGGAGATTCCGCTCGCAGACGGCCAGGAGCTGGACGAGGACGTGGTGGAGCGGGTGCGGCAGGACACGCTGCTGCGGGTCGAGGCGGAGTGGGAGCGCGTCGAGCGCGACGAGCAGCAGGCGGAGACGGTGGGGCCGCACCAGCAGTACCGCGCGCTCAGGGCGGCCGTGCTCGACGCGGAGCGCGCCGCCCTTCTGGAGGCACGCAGCAGGGGCAACTACTCGTCGCGCATCCTGAGCAGGGCGCAGACGATGCTCGACTTCGACGAGTCGCGGATGGCGCAGCGCGAGGACCGTCCGTAGTCGTCGTCGGCAGGACGGCGCGCGGAGGCGTGGCGTTTAGACTGGACGAATGCCGCGCAGCAACCGTCCCAGAGGTCGTCAGGGCCGGGTGCCGGACGACGACGACGAGGAGAACGGCCTCGGCCGCCTGCTCGCCGGCTGGCGGCGCACGGAGACGCGCCGCGGCATCGTGTGGAACGTGCAGCCCGTCTCCGCTGTCCAGGCGCAGAAGAGCTACGTCTGCCCCGGCTGCGGGAAGGACGTCGCTCCCGGCGTGGCGCACGTGGTCACCTGGCGAGCGGACGGAGTGATGGGCGACGCGGCGGACATCGCGGCCAGGCGGCACTGGCACGCCCACTGCTGGAAGATCAGCTGACGAGAGAGGTCACCGACGTGACGACTGCCCCAACAGAGATCCGTGGCGCCATCGAGCTGCCGGCCAGGCGCGAGGACATCGAGCTGCGCACGCGCGACGGTCTGACGCTGGTCGGTGAGCTGGCGAGCCCGCTCGACCGGCCGCCCGTCGCGACGCTGGTGACTCTGCACCCGCTGCCGACCGCGGGCGGGTTCATGGACTCGCACATCCTGCGGAAGGCGGCAGGCCGTCTGCCTGCTCTCGCCGACATCGCGGTGCTGCGCTTCAACCTGCGCGGCACGACCTCGCCGCGCGGCACCAGCCAGGGCGCTTTCGGGCACGGCGTCGACGAGCGCTACGACGTGGAGGCGGCGATGGACTTCGTGGCGGAGCGCGGCCTTCCGAACCCGTGGCTGGTCGGCTGGTCGTTCGGGACGGAGCTGGCGCTGATGTACGGCCGCCAGTACCCCGTCGCAGGGGTGATCCTGCTGTCGCCCCCGCTGCACAGGGCGAAGCCGGAGGATCTGGCGGCCTGGCAGGGGGATGCCCGCCCGATCGTCGCCCTCATCCCCGAGCACGACGACTACCTGAAGCCGGACGCTGCGGCCGAGCGTTTCGCGCCGCTGCCGCAGATCGAACTGGTCGACGTCGCAGGAGGCAAGCACCTGTGGGTCGGCGAGACCCAGACCCGGCGCGTTCTCGACGAGATCGTCGCCAGGGTCAACCCGTCCGCGCTGCCCCTGCCGACCGAGTGGCCTGCGCCCTAGCTTCGACGGCCTCAGCGTCGCCTCGACGGCTGCGGGGCGGCTCTCAGAGTTCGTTCTGGCGGGGGATGACGACCTGCTTGATGATGAGCAGGATGGCGGCGGCGAACGGGATGGCGACCAGGGCGCCCAGGATGCCGAGCAGCGTACCGCCGGCGAGGGCGGCGACCACGACGAGGGCGCCTGGCACCGCGACTGCGCGGTTCATGATGCGCGGGCTCAGCACGTATGCCTCGACCTGCATGTAGATGATGTAGTAGATCGCCGCCGTGATGGCGGTAGGCGGACCGGCCAGCAGGCAGACCAGCGTGATGATGATCGAGCCGGTGATCGTGCCGACCAGCGGGATCAGCGAGAAGAAGAACGCGACGGACGCGAGCAGGATCGGGAACTTCGCGCCGATGATCGACAGGAAGATGGCGCTCAGGATGCCGTTGACCAGCGCGAGCGCGACCTGCCCCATCACGTACTTGCCGACCGAGTCGGTGATCTGGTCGCCGAGGTCGGCGAACCGCGACCGCTTGGAGGCGGGAACGAGCTGGTAGGTGGCGCGCTTGATGCTCGGCAGCGACGCGGTGAAGTAGATGGTCAGGATGATGATGATGATCCCGCCGAAGACTCCGCTGACGATCCCGATGCCGGTCTGCAGCACCTGCGAGGTGATGTTCGGCAGGTTCTGTTGCAGCCACTTGGTGACCGCGTCGATGTTGTCCTGGTTGACGATGGTCGGGAACTGGTTCTGCAGTCCCTCGAACCACTTCTCCGCATCCCCGTGGTTGACCCAGGTGATGATGCCCTGGATGAGCTGGGAGAGCTGATCGACCGCCACGGGCACGATCGCCCAGATGAGCAGCGTGACCAGGCCGATGATCACCACCAGCGTGACCGTCAGCGCCGCCCAGCGCGGGAACTTGCGCCGTTCGAGGAACGAGATCAGCGGTTCGATGCCGAGAGCGATGAACAGCGCGGCGCCGATGTACGTGATGATCGTCGCGAGGTTGACGATCGACGTCAGCAGCAGGAAGCCGAGTCCGACACCGAGGGTGCCGATCAATCCGACGCGGAACGGGTTCTGGATCTTCACGCGGCGGCCCCCTGGGTGCTCATGGTCAGTCTCTGTCGGTCGTCACCTTCTCCGCCTGCTGCAGCACGCCGCGCAGGTTCTCGAAGTAGCCGGCAACGGCTTCGCGCTCAATCCTAATCTGGGCCAACCGCTCCTCGGCGTCCGCCACCAGGCGGCGTGTCCGTTCTTCGGCGTCCTCGACCAGCGCAGCAGCACGTTCCTCGGCGTCGGCGACGATGGTACGCCCTGTTTCGTCCGCTTCGGACTTCGCGGACTTAATCGTCGCGCGGGCCTCGTTCTCCGCCTTCTCCGCCTCCGCGCGCGCCTGCGCCGTCCGCTTGACGGCGTCGGCGAGCTGGGTGTTGGCCTCGTCGAGGTACTTCTGGGTCTGGGCGACCGCTTCCTGGTGGCGCAGGAGGTAGTCCTTCTCCGCCTCGTCGCGCCTGGCCTTGAGTTCGACATCGAGGTCGATGCGGGCCTGCTCGATCTCCCTGGTGCGCGCATCCACTGTCTCGAGCACCTCGGTGCGCATGGTGGTGAGCTCGGTGTCGAGTGCCGCCCTGGCCTGCACGGACTCCTGCTCGAACGCGCTCCTGAGCGAGGCGAGCTCTGCTTCGAGGGCGGTGCGCGCCTCTGCAATCTCTGCGGCGAGCGTCGCGCGCGCCTCTGCCGTCTCGCGCTCGATGGCGACCCTGGCCTGCTCGGTCTCGGCGGCGAGCTCGACCCTGGTCTGCTCCGACTCGCGCTGCAGGGTGAGACGCTGCTGCTCCCTGTCGTTCTCCAGCTCGTTCGCCGTCGCCTCGCGCTGGTCGGCCAGGTCGACGCCGGTGCGGCGGGTGTCCTCCGCGAGGGTGCTCTGGATGCGCTGGACCTCTTCGTCGAGGCTGGACTTGGTCTGCTCGACCTCGGCGGCCAGGGCGGACTTCGTCTGCTCGACCTCAGCTGCGAGGGCCGACTTCGTCGTGGTGACCTCGGTCTCCAGGGCGGACCTGGTCTGCTCGACCTCCGCTGCGAGGGAGGACTTGGTCTGCTCGACCTCGGCCGCGACGGCTGCCCTGGTCTGCTCGACCTCGGCGGCCAGCTCTGCCTTGGTCTGCTCGACCTCCGCAGCCAAGGTGGATGTGGTCTGCTCAACCTCGGCAGCGAGAGCCGCTTTCGTGGTGCTGACCTCTGTGTCGAGCGCCGACTTCGTCTGCTCGACCTCCGCCGCGAGGGCCGACTTCGTGGATGTGACCTCCGCGTCGAGCTGCGAGCGCGTGTTCGCGACCTCTGCGGCGAGAGCGCTGCGCTCCCTGGCGAGTTCGTCGGCGAGGGTGCTCCGTGCCGTGTCGACCTCCGCGGCGAGGGATGCGCGCAGTTCGGTGGCCTCCGCGTCCAGCTCCCTGCGCTGCCGCTCCGCGTCGGCCGCGAGCGCCGCCCTGGTCTGCTCGACCTCCGTGGCGAGCGAAGACGCGGTCTGCTCCCTGTCTGCCGCGAGCGACGCCGCCGTGGTCGCACGGTCGGACTCGAGCTGAGCGCGCGTCTCCGTCGCCTCTGTCTCGAGCGCCGTCCTGGTCTGCAGGACCTCGTCTGCGAGCTGCTTCCTGGTGCGCTCGACCTCCTCGGCCAGCGCGCTCCGTGCGGTGGCCGCCTCGGTCTCCAGCGCGCTCCTGGTGCTGCTGACCTCGGTCTCCAGCGCGCTCTTGGTCGTGGTGACCTCGGTCTCCAGCGCACTCTTGGTCGTCGTGACCTCGTCGGCCAGCGCGCTCTTGGTGCGGGTGACTTCGTCTGCGAGCTCCTGCGTGGTGCGGGTGACCTCGTCGGCCAGCGCGCTCTTGGTCGTGGTGACCTCGTCGGCCAGCGCCGACCTGGTCTGCTCGACCTCCGCATCCAGTGCAGCCTTCGTCTGCTCGACCTCGACGGCGAGGGCGTTCTTGGTCTGCTCGACCTCCGTCTGCAGGGCGAGGCGGGTCGTCTTGGACTCATTCTCCAGATCGGCCCTGGTCTGCTCGGTGTCTGCTTCGAGGGCCGCGCGCTGCTGCTCGACCTCTGCCGCGAGGTCGGCGCGTGCCTGCGCAGCCTCCGCCGCGAGGGCGTTGCGGGTGGCGGTCTGCTCCGCGTTCAGCCGGTCCGTCGTCTCGGCGACCTGGCGGGCGAGGTCGAGCCTGGTCTGCTCCGACTCGCGCTCGAACGCCGCCCTGTCCTCGGCGAACGCCGTGGCGAGTTCGGTGCGCCTTGTCTCGATCTCTCTGTCGAGCTGTGCGGCCTCTGCGCGGGCGGCCTCCGCCTCCCTGGTGGCGACGGCCTTCAGCTCCGCGGCTTCCCGGTCGGCCTCTGCGCGCACGGCGGACGCCTCGCGCTTGCTGGTGGACCTGACCTCGGCCGCCTCGGTGGCGACGGCGCCACGGATCGCCGCCGCTTCGCGCATCGCGTCGGTGAGAAGGGTCTCTTTGTCCGCCCTGGTCTTCTCGAGCAGCTCCGCCGACTCGATCTGGGCGTCCTCGATCGCGGTCGTCGCGCGAGCGCGGGCATCCGCCAGGATGCGCGCCGCCTGCTGGGAGGCGGTGGTCTTGATCTTCTCGACATCGGCGGCGACTCCTGCGCGCAGCTTCTCCGCGTCGATGTCGGCCTGGGCGATCAGCCGGGTCGACTGCTCCTCCGCGACCCTGAGGGTGTTCTCCAGCTTGGTGCCGAGCCCGGAGAACGTCGGGCTGCCGACCTCTTCGATCTCGGCGTTGAGCTCCTCGACGCGCACCTGCAGGCGCTTGATCTCCTTGGTCGCGTCCGCGGCCTGCGTGTTGGACTTGATCAGGTCGCGGCGCAGCTCCTGCAGGGCCTTGTCGACTTCGTCCTTGTCGTAGCCGCGGAAGACCTGGGTGAAGTTCGATTCGTCGGTGGCCACTTCATACTCCTGAAAGCTCGGGGGTGCGGCGCCTGGCGTGCACCCCGACGATCCTACATTTCGCAGGATGGGCGCGCACCGGTGGACAGCGCATCCGTTGAGGCAACGGTTAGACGGCTCCCAGGGTCACCCGGTATCTTTGAGTAACTGTGCCTCCCGTCGTCTCCGGCACAGAAGGAGCTTGCTTGCGTTTCGTATTCGCCATCGTCGCGTTCGTCGTGGCGGCCGTCATGATCGTCGCGGGAATCGCCCAGCGCACCGTTTTCGCGCCCCCGTCGCAGATCGCCGCCACCACGACGGTCAAGGGCGACCCCCGATACATCGTCATCGACGGCGCCGTGCTGAACGCCCATCCTGGCCAGCAGACCCTGTCCGTCGGCGGCGGAGACACCAAATCCCAGGTGGTCGCGTACGGCAGGACGGCCGACGTCAAGGCGTGGCTCGGCACAGAGAAATACGTAAGCCTCGGGCTCGACAAGACCACGGGTGACATCACGATGAAGTCGGTCACCACGAAGGCGACGGACGGGGGCTCCACCTCCACGCCGTCCCCGACGAGCACCCCGGCAGCGCCCGCCGACCCCGCCACCACGACGCCGGCCGAGGGAGCGACGACAGGAGACGCTGTCGCCACCCCCAACCCGAACCCCGCCGGTTCGGACCTCTGGCTCGAGGAGTTCGACGGCGAGGACGCCCAGGTCACCCGGATGAACGTGCCGGACAGCATCAGCGTGATCGTCGCGGGCGACGGAACGAAGGCCGCTCCGAACCAGATCCGCGTCACCTGGCCCGTCGATTCGAGCACCCCGTTCGCGTTCCCGCTCATCGTCGGCGGCCTCGTGCTGCTGGTCATCGGAATCGGCCTGTATCTCTGGGGGCTGTACGCGATCCGCAAGTCGCGTGGACCGCGCAGGAAGGGCGGTCCGAAGATGCCGAAGCTGCCGAAGGCGCCCAAGTACAAGCCGTCGAAGGCCGTCGAGGCCACGCCGAAGGGCCGCAGGTCGGTCAGGCGCTCGATGGTCGCCGTGCCGATCACTCTCGTCGGCGCCCTCGCCCTCAGTGGATGCTCGATCGGAGCTGCTCCCTCGGCGTCCGTTCCCGTCCGCACGGCGAGCCCGATCACCACGGAGCTCCCCAAGGCCAAGGACCAGCTTCCCCCCGCCGTGACCGTGCCGCAGCTCGAGCGCATCGTGAAGCGCATCTCCGCCACCGCGACGACGGCGGACGCGAAGGCCGACCCGGCGATCGCGAAGCAGCGCTTCACCGGCCCCGCACTGCAGCTGCGCGAGGCCAACTACGCCATCCGCGCGAAGAAGGCGGACGAGCCGGCGCTGCCCGCCATTCCGGCGAGCCCGATCATCCTCTCCCTCCCGCAGGCCACGGACACCTGGCCGCGCACGGTCACGGCCGTCGTCGAGACGCCGAAGGACGCCAACGGCGCAGCGCAGGCCCCACTCTCGCTGACGCTGGTGCAGGAGACACCGCGCGACAACTACCTCGTGACGTACGCGGTGTCGCTGGAACCGAAGGCGAAGGTCCCGAACCTCGCCCCGGCGAGCATCGGCTCCGCCGTCGTTCCTCCGGACTCCAAGCTGCTGAAGCTTCCGCCGAAGGACCTGGCCGCCGCATACGGCGACGTGCTGATGAACGGCGACGCGAGCACCTCCGCCGACCTGTTCAGCGCGGAGGGCGACACCCTGCGCACCCAGGTCGGCTCCGACTGGAAGGCGCAGCAGAAGGCTGAGCTGCAGCAGAAGTACGGTGCGACGTCGTCGCTCGACTTCACCAGCGCGGTCGGCGCCGGTCCCGATATCGCCATGGCGACGAACGACTCCGGCGCGATCGTCTGGGTCAACCTCGAGGAGACGCAGACCCTGAAGGTCGTCGAGGCAGGCGCCGAAGTGGATGCCGGACCGACCTCCGCCGCGCTATCCGGAGTAGCGTCGTCCAAGACGGGAATCGCATCCACGTACGGATACCAGCTGGCGTTCTACGTGCCGCCTGCCGGCTCGTCCGCCAAGATCACCCTCCTGGGCTTCGCCCAGGGCCTCGTCTCAGCCAAGGAAGTGCAATGAGCCAGATCCCGCCGAGCCCCATGAACCTGCGGGGAGCCGTCGACCTCACCTCGCTCGTGAACAGGGCCATGACGGCCGGTCAGCCGCCGGCGGCCGGCGCCCCAGCCGCACCGGCGGGGGAGCAGGGCGGCGACGTCGCGCTGCCGAGCCTCTACTTCGAGGGCACGGACGCCAACTTCAACGACTTCCTCGACCTGTCGATGACGGTTCCGATCGTCGTCGACCTCTGGGCGGAGTGGTGCGAGCCGTGCAAGCAGCTCAGCCCCATCCTCGACAAGCTCATCGCCGAGTACGCGGGCCGGCTCGTGCTCGTGAAGGTCGACGTGGATGCGAACCCCCAGCTCACGCAGGCGTTCCAGGCCCAGTCGATCCCCGCCGTCGCCGCCGTGATCGGCGGACGCCCCGTGCAGCTCTTCCAGGGAGCCATCCCGGAGCAGCAGGTGCGCGACGTGTTCGAGCAGCTGCTCCAGCTCGCCGCGCAGAACGGCGTGACGGGACGCGCCGCCGTCGATGGAGCAGAAGTCCCTGCAGCGGACGACGCCGAGCAGGCGGAGCCTGCCCCCGAACCGCTGCCGCCGCACCACGCGGAGGCGTACGAGGCGATCGAGCGCGGCGATTTCGCGACCGCCATCGCCGAGTACAAGACCGCCATCGCCCAGGACCCGCGCGACTTCATGGCCGTGGCCGGTCTTGCCCAGGTGAGCCTGCTCGCGAGACTCGCAGGGAAGTCGCTGGACGAGATCCGGTCGGCGGGCGCCTCAGCAACCGATGACGTCGACGCTCAGCTGCTCGTGGCCGACCTCGACATCTCCGGCGGGCACGTGGACGACGCCTTCGACCGCCTGCTCACCCTGTTCCCGAAGCTCGACGCAGCGGGCAAGGACGCGGTGCGCACGCGCATCCTGGACTATTTCGAGATCGTCGGTGTGGATGACCCTCGCGTCGTGAGGGCGCGGGCTAGGCTGGCGTCGCTGCTGTACTGAGCCGACTCACCGGCCTCGGCGGCTTCGCTCCTTTCCGCATCGCATCGATCAGCCGGGAGGCCACTGCATGACCCGCGTTCTCGTCGTCGGAGGCACCGGCCTGGCCGGGCGCGCCGTCACCTCGGAAGCCATCGCCCGCGGACACGACGTGGTGGTCGCCTCCCGCCGGGTTCCCGACGACGACAGCGAGCAGTACGTCGACGGAGCGGTCTACGAGACGGCGGACATCGTCTCCGGCAACGGCCTCGAGGCGGTGCTCGACGGCGTCGACGTCCTCGTTGACACCACGAACGGCTCCGGCCGCACGGCGGCGCACGTCTTCGCGCACGGGTCGCAGAACCTGCTGCACACGGCCGCCCGCTTCGGCGTGCACCAGGCCGTGCTGCTCTCCATCGTGAACGTCGACCGCTCGACATACGCGTACTACCGCGCGAAGGCGGCTCAGGAGCGGGTCTACCGGGAGTCGCCGCTGAACACCCGCATCCTGCGCACCACGCAGTTCCACGACTTCGTGTCGGCGATCTTCGCCCGCGGCACCGCCGCCGTCGTGCCAGCGCCGACGAAGACCAGCTTCCAGCCGATCGCCGTCTCCGACGTGGCGAGGCTGCTGGTGGATGCGGCGGAAGGGCAGGGCGAGGCCGACTCGACCCTCACGGTCGGCGGCCCGAAGGTCGAGACGGCCAGGGCTCTCGCCGAGCAGTGGAAGGCGGCGACAGGCGCGCGCGGTGCGATCGTGCCCGTCCGGCTCGGCGGGGCGCTCGGCAGCTTCCTGCGCGCGGGGGAGAACCTGATCCCCGGCAACGCCCTGCCGGGGATCGACTACGGCACCTGGCTCAGCTCGAACGCGGCTTGAGCCACAGGCCGCCGAGCGGCGGCAGGGTCACCAGCGCAGAGGCGGGGCGTCCCGCCCACGGCTCGTCCACGGCGACGACGGCTCCGAGGTTGCCGACGCCGGAGCCGCCGAACGCCTCGGCGTCCGTGTTGAGCAGTTCCTCCCACTCGCCGGCGAACGGCAGGCCGAGCCGGTAGCCGCTGTGCGGCGCGCCGGAGAAATTCATCACGATCGCGATCGGCGAGCCGTCGACGTCCTTCCGGAGGAACGCCACCACGTTGCCTGCGGCGTCTGAGCCGTCGATCCACTCGAACCCTGCCGGGTCGCTGTCGAGCGCCCAGAGCGCAGGGTTGGCCTTGTAGACGGCGTTGAGCTGGGCCACGAGGTCCCAGAGGCCGCGGTGCGACGGCTGGTCGAGGATCCACCAGTCCAGGCCGCGCTCCTCGCTCCACTCGGACGGCTGACCGAACTCCTGTCCCATGAACAGGAGCTGCTTGCCCGGATGCGCCCACATGAACGCGAGGAACGCTCGTACGTTCGCGAGCTGC
Organism: Leifsonia sp. Root227; assembly: GCF_001428745.1. Lineage (GTDB taxonomy): Bacteria > Actinomycetota > Actinomycetes > Actinomycetales > Microbacteriaceae > Leifsonia. The sequence goes on from NZ_LMIO01000002.1 coordinate 596,946, forward strand.
TGCCAGTGGTCGCCCGGCATCTTGCCGAGCAGGGAGCCCTTGCCGTGCACGACCTCGTCGTGACTGATCGGCAGGAGGAAGTTCTCGCTGAACGCGTAGACGAACGAGAAGGTGATCTCGCTGTGGTGGTAGCTGCGGTACATCGGGTCCTCGTGGATGTATTGCAGGGCGTCGTGCATCCAGCCCATGTTCCATTTGAAGCCGAATCCGAGGCCGCCGGACGAGGTCGGCTGGGTCACGCCCGCCCAGCTCGTAGACTCCTCGGCGATCATGACCGTGCCCGGGTTGCGCTTGTACGAGGTCGCGGTGACCTCCTGCAGGAAGCCGATCGCCTCCAGGTTCTCCCGGCCCCCGTGGATGTTCGGCAGCCACTCGCCGTCGGCGCGCGAGTAGTCCAGGTACAGCATCGAGGCGACGGCATCGACCCGCAGGCCGTCGACGTGGAACTCCTCGAGCCAGTACAGCGCGTTGGCCACGAGGAAATTGCGCACCTGCGAGTTGCCGAAGTCGAAGACGTATGTGCCCCAGTCCTTCTGCTCGCCGCGGCGTGGGTCCGCGTGCTCGTACAGAGCCTGCCCGTCGAAGCGGGCGAGTGCCCAGTCGTCCTTGGGGAAGTGGCCGGGCACCCAGTCCATGATCACGCCGAAGCCCGCCTGGTGCAGCCGGTCGATCAGGTAGCGCAGGTCGTCAGGAGAGCCGAACCGGCTGGTCGGCGCGTAGTACCCGGTGACCTGGTAGCCCCACGACCCGCCGAAGGGATGCTCGGACAGCGGCAGGAACTCGACGTGCGTGTAGCCGAGGGCGCCGACGTAGTCGATGAGCTGGTCCGCCGCCTCGCGGTAGCCGAGGCCGGGGCGCCAGCTGCCGAAGTGCAGTTCGTAGATGCTCATCGGACCGGCGTGCGCGTCTCGGGAGGCGCGGTCGCGCATCCACTGGTCGTCGCCCCAGGCGTGCTCGGAGGCGGTGACGACGGATGCGGTCGCCGGGGGAGTCTCCGCCGCCCGCGCCATCGGGTCGGCCTTGCGCACCCAGGCGCCGTTCTGGCCGAGCAGGTCGAACTTGTAGATCGCGCCTGCCCCGATGCCGGGCAGGAAGATCTCCCACACGCCGGACGAGCCCATGCTGCGCAGCGAGTGGCGTTCGCCGTCCCAGTCGTTGAAGTCGCCGACGACGCGCACGGCGCGGGCGTGCGGCGCCCACACGGTGAACGCGGTCCCGCTCACCCCGTCGATCTCGCGGACGTGCGCTCCGAGGGCGGTCCAGAGCTGCTCGTGCCTGCCCTCTCCGATGAGGTGGATGTCCAGCTCGCCGATGGTCGGAGCGAACCGGTACGGGTCTTCCGCGTCCCAGACGCTCCCGTCCGGGTAGCGCGCCTCGATCGTGTACGCGTCGGCGCCGATGATGTCGATGCCCTGCCAGATGCCGTGGCCGACGTGCGCCAGCTCGATGTGCGCCCCCGTCGAGAGCACGGCGGCGACCTCGCTGGCCAGGGGCCGCAGCGTCCTGATGACCGTGATCCGGTCGGCGATGCCCTCCGCGCTGACAGCGTGCTGGCCGAGGATCGCGTGCGGGTCGTGGTAGCTGCCGGTCGCGACGGCGAGCAGCAGCCCGTCGTCGAGGTCGGGGAGCACGACAGCGGCCGCGCCTTCGGGGATCGGGGTCATCAGGAACCTGCCTTCACAGTGGACTCTGCCTTGACAGAGAGGATGTGCACGGGTTCGGTGAACGCGTCGAGCCGGACGTAGTCGTCGGCGCCCCAGGTCCACTTCGCACCCGTGACGATGTCTTTGACCTCGAACAGCGCGCCGGGCTCGACGCCGAACGCCGTCACGTCGAGGTGCACCATCGTCTCGCGCACGGAGTGCGGGTCGACGTTGGCGACGACGATGACGGCATCCGGTTTGCCGCTGCGGGTGAACTCGCCCGCGAGGTACTTGGAGTAGACGAGGATCGAGTCGTCGTCGCTGCCGTGCACGCGCAGGTTGCGGAGCTGGCGGAGAGCAGGATGCTCGCTCCGCGCCCTGTTGAGCATGGTCAGGTACGGCGCGAGCGACTGGCCGAGTGTCTGTGCCCTGGCGTAGTCGCGCGGCCGGTACTCGTACTTCTCGTTGTCGATGTATTCCTCCGCTCCCGGCCGTGCGACGTTCTCGTACAGCTCGAAGCCGGAGTAGACGCCCCACGTCGGCGCTGCCGTCGCCGCGATGGCCGCGCGCACCTTGAACGCGGCAGGGCCGCCGAACTGGAGGTACTCGGTGAGGATGTCCGGGGTGTTAACGAACAGGTTGGGCCGGAGGAAGTCGGCCGTCTCCGTGGCGAGCCCGGTGAGGAACTCCTCGAGCTCTTCCTTCGTGTTCCGCCAGGTGAAGTAGGTGTACGACTGCTGGAAGCCCGCCTTGGCGAGCGTGTGCAGGATGGCGGGACGGGTGAAGGCCTCCGCCAGGAACACCACGTCGGGGTCCGTCGCGTTGATCGTGCGGATCAGCCACTCCCAGAACGCGAGCGGCTTGGTGTGCGGGTTGTCGACGCGGAAGATGCGGACGCCGAGCGACATCCAGTACCGGACGATCCGCAGGATCTCCTGGCGCAGGCCCTCCGGGTCGTTGTCGAAGTTGATCGGGTAGATGTCCTGATACTTCTTCGGCGGGTTCTCCGCATACGCGATGGTCCCGTCCGGCAGGGTGGTGAACCACTCGGGATGCTCGGTGACCCACGGGTGGTCAGGAGCGGCCTGGAGGGCGAGGTCCAGGGCGACTTCGAGCCCGGCCTGCTTGGCCTTGCCGACGAAGTAGACGAAGTCCTTCTCTGTGCCGAGATCGGGGTGGATCGCGTCGTGACCGCCCTCCGCCGAGCCGATCGCCCAGGGCGACCCAGGGTCGTTGGGGCCGGCGACGAGCGTGTTGTTCGGTCCCTTGCGGAACGCATGGCCGATCGGGTGGATCGGCGGCAGGTAGACGACGTCGAAGCCCATCGCAGCCACCTCTGGCAGGCGCTTGGCCGCCGAGCGGAAGGTGCCGGACTTCCAGGAGCCGTCCTGCTGCTTCTTCGCTCCCTCCGAGCGGGGGAAGAACTCGTACCAGCTTCCGACGCCGGCGCGGGTGCGCTCCACCTGGATGCCGAGCGTTGGCGACAGGGTGGGCAGATCGACGACAGGACGCACGGTGAGGATGCCGGCGACGCGCGGTTCGATGGCCGCTGCGAATCGTTCATCCGCTGTTCGTGTCGTGTCGGCGACCACCTTCGCCGTCTCGGTCAGGTGGCGGCGCTCCGCGGTGCTGCGGCGCTTGTCGGTCGCTGCGCGGGTGAGCAGTTCGTGGCCGATGGTCAGCATCAGGTCGGTGTCGATGCCGGCGGGGATCTTCACCTCGGCGTTGTGCCGCCAGGTCGCGTACTCATCTGCGTATGCCTGCACGCGGTACTTCCAGAGGCCTTCGGTCTCCAGCTGAACCAGCACTTCCCAGCGGTCGGTGCCTGGGTCGACAGGGTGCATCCTGTGCTCTGTCTGCACCCCGTGCGGGTCGAGCAGCAACAGGTCGACGCCGATCTGGTCGTGGCCCTCCCTGAACGCGGTCGCCCTGAACGGGATCACCTCGCCGCTGAACGCCGCCGCGGGCCAGAGGCCGTCGTCCACCTGGGGGGAGAGCCCCAGGATCGGGATGCGCCCCAGCAGGGGAATGTATTCGGTCTGCGCCGGTGCGCCGCCGTCCGCAGGGGATGCAGGCTGTCCGGCCGATGCTGTCTTGGTCGCTGCACTCTTAGCCACACCCCGACCGTACACGCATTAACGTGCCGGACATCAGGCTCCCCTAGAGTGGCACCGTGAAGGCAATCCGTAGGTTCACCGTCCGTGCCGTTCTGCCAGAGAATCTCTCTGCGCTCGAAGAGATCGCGGGCAATCTGCGCTGGTCATGGCATGAGCCGACCCGCCAGTTGTTCGCGAGGATCGCCCCGGAGCTGTGGCAGCAGGTCGGCCACGATCCGATCGCGCTGCTCGGCGCCGTCGAGCCGTCGCGCCTCGCCGAGCTGGCCGCCGACCAGGGATACATCGACTGGGCCACGCACATCAGGGACGACCTGCGCGCGTACCTGAGCGACCCGCGCTGGTATCAGTCGCTCGACGACTCCGCGCCGAAGTCCATCGCGTACTTCTCGCCGGAGTTCGGCATCGCCGCCGCGCTTCCGCAGTACTCCGGCGGCCTCGGCATCCTGGCAGGCGACCACCTGAAAGCTGCGAGCGACCTCGGCGTCCCGCTCGTCGGGGTCGGCCTGTTCTACCGCTCCGGCTACTTCGCCCAGGCGATCACCCCGGACGGCTGGCAGCTCGAGAGCTACCCCGTGCTCGACCCGGACGGCCTCCCGCTGTCCGTCCTGCGCAACCCGGACGGCACCGCCGTTCAGATCACCCTCGCCCTCCCGGACGGCGTCTTGCACGCCCGCGTCTGGCAGGTGGCCGTCGGCCGGGTGACGCTCCTGCTGCTCGACACCGACATCCCCGACAACGAGGAGCGTCTGCGCTCGGTGACCGATCGCCTGTACGGCGGAGGAGGAGAGCACCGTCTGCTGCAGGAGCTCCTGCTCGGCATCGGCGGCGTGCGAGCCGTGAAGGCGTGGACGGAGCTGACCGGCGCGCCGGCGGCAGAGGTGTTCCACACCAACGAGGGCCACGCCGGTTTCCTCGGCCTGGAGCGCATCTCCGACCTGATCGGAGAGGGCCTGACCTTCGACGAGGGCCTGCAGGTGGTCCGCGCGGGCACCGTGTTCACCACGCACACCCCCGTTCCCGCCGGCATCGACCGGTTCGACACCCCGCTCGTGCAGCGCTACTTCTCCACCGACCTGCTGCCAGGTGTCGATCCGCAGCAGGTGCTCGCGCTCGGAGCGGAGGACTACCCTGGCGGCTCGCCCGACGTCTTCAACATGGCCGTGATGGGCCTGCGTCTCGGCCAGCACGCCAACGGCGTCTCCCGGCTGCACGGCGAGGTCAGCAGGCAGATGTTCAACGGCCTCTACCCGGGGTTCGACGCGCAGGAGGTGCCGATCGACTCCGTCACCAACGGTGTGCACGCGCCCACCTGGACAGACCCGATGCTGCTCGCCCTCGCCGAGGAACGTCTCGGCACGGACGACACCACCGCGGCGGACTGGGCCAACAGCGGAGCGGTCAGCGACCTCGACCTGTGGTCGGTGCGCACCAGGATGCGCGAACAGCTCGTGGGCGACGCCAGGCGCCGCCTGCAGGCGGCCTGGGAGGCGCAGAACCCCGGCGGCATCGCCCCGGCGTGGATGGACGAGCTTCTCGACCCGTCCGTGCTGACCATCGGTTTCGCCAGGCGGGTGCCGACGTACAAGCGGCTCACGCTGATGCTGCACAGCCCGGAGCGGCTGCGCGCCATCCTGCTGAACCCCGAGCGGCCGGTGCAGATCGTGATCGCCGGCAAGTCGCACCCGGCGGACGACGAGGGCAAGCGCCTCATCCAGAAGCTGGTGCAGTTCGCCTCCGAGCCCGACATCCGCACCCGCATGGTCTTCCTGCCCGACTACGACATCGGGATGGCGCAGCTCCTCTACCCCGGCACGGACATCTGGCTGAACAACCCGCTGCGCCCGCTGGAGGCGTGCGGCACCTCCGGCATGAAGGCGGCCCTGAACGGCGCGCTCAACCTGTCGATCCTCGACGGCTGGTGGAACGAGTTCTACGACGGCGAGAACGGCTGGGCGATCCCGTCCGCGGACGCGGCGGGCGACGGAGCGGAGCGCGACGCCCTCGAGGCGGAGGCGATGTACGACCTCATCGAGCACCAGATCGCCCCGCGCTTCTACGACCGCACGGTCGACGGAGTTCCCGCGGCCTGGGTCGGCCAGATCCGGCACACCCTCTCCACGCTGTCGCCGGAGCTCAGCGCAGGCCGGATGGTGCGCGAGTACGTCACCCGCCTGTATGTGCCCGCCGCGTCGTTCGAGCGCAGGCTCACCGCGGACGGCTTCGCCGACGCGCGCAGCCTCGCCGCCTGGAAGGCCCGCGTGCGCGCTGCGTGGCCGGGCGTCAACGTCGCCCACGTCGACGCGGGAGGGGTGGATGCGGTGCCGCAGGTCGGCGACGAGCTGCACGTCCGCGCGCTGGTGCACCTCAACGGCCTCTCGCCGGACGACGTGGAGGTGCAGGTGGTCTACGGCCGCAGCCACGAGGGCGACGAGCTCACCGACGTGCGCCACGAGGCGCTGACCCTCGACAGCGCTGCTCCCGGAACGGACGACCCGTCCGTGGCCCGTGAGTACCGAGGGACGGTCAGGTTGCAGCTCGCTGGCGGCTTCGGATACACCGTGCGGATCGTGCCGAAGAACGCGCTGCTGATCTCGGACGCCGAGCTGGGACTGGTGGCCGTCGCCTCGTAGCTGTCAGGCGGCGATGTCCGCGAACGTGCCGCCCGTGGCGGTGAGCAGGTCGGCCGGGGAGAGCTCCACATCAACGCCCCGCTTGCCCCCGGAGACGAACACGGTGTCCCAGAGCTGAGCCGTCTCGTCCACGACGGTGACGTGCCTGGTCTTCTGGCCGATCGGGCTGATGCCGCCGACCACGTAGCCTGTCCTGCGTTCGGCCACCGCAGGGTCGGCCATGGTCGCCCGCTTGGCGCCGACCGCGGCCGCGAGCGCCTTGAGGTCGAGCATCCCTGTCACGGGGACGACCCCGACGACCAGGCCGAGCTCGGTGTCTGCGAGGAGGGTCTTGAACACGCGGTCCGGCTCGACGCCGAGCGCCGCGGCGGCCTCCAGGCCGTATGAGGCAGCAGCCGGGTCGTGCTCGTATGCGCGGACGGCGAACGGGATGCCGGCAGCGCTGAGTGCGACGGTCGCCGGAGTGCCGGCGGTCGGCCTGGCCGCTGTTCCTTTCGTCCCTGGCGCTTTTGAGCGGGGCACTAGCGCTGCGCCTCCACCTCGGACGGGTGCTGCTCAACGGCCGTCTCCGACGGCTCCAGCCTCGGCCCGTTCGCGCGGAAGAGCTGCATCGACGCCCCGCCCACCAGCCGGGAGGCGCCGGGCGCGAGCGTGCCGCTCTCCTCGTCGATCGGCACCTCGGTGGCGCTGTCCCAGAGCAGGCGGTACGAGTCGACGCCCGGCGCGACGGGAAGCCGCACCTCCACGTCGTCCTCCACGCCGTGCACGATCAGCAGGATGCGGTTGAACTCCTCCCTGTCCGGGGTGGAGGCCGCGAGGTACTGCAGGGTGCGGTTCTCCGGGGAGTTCCAGTCGTCGTCGTCCATCAGAGCGCCGGTGGCGTCGAACCAGTCCATGTGGCTGGCGTTCTTGGTGGTCTCGCCGAACACGGCGTACTTGCTCGGGCGCAGCGCCGGATTGTCGCGGCGCAGCTCCAGCAGCCGCTTGGTGGTGTCGTACATCTCCCGCTGGTCGCGGGTGCGCAGCCAGCTCAGCCAGGTGAGCTCGCTGTCCTGGCAGTAGGCGTTGTTGTTGCCGCGCTGGCTCCTGCCGAACTCGTCGCCGGCCGTGACCATCGGAACGCCGGCGCTCAGCAGCAGCGTCCCCATCAGATTGCGCATCGCCTTGTGACGGTCGAGCAGGACGGCTTCGTCCGTCGTCACGCCCTCGACGCCGTGGTTGAACGACCGGTTGTTGTCTGTGCCGTCGCGGTTGTTCTCGCCGTTGCCGAGGTTGTGTTTGACGTCGTACGCGGTCAGGTCGGCCATCGTGAAGCCGTCGTGCGCCGTGACGAAGTTCACCGACGCGAGCGGGCCGCGCTCGGGGGAGAAGGTGTTGGAGGACCCGGCCAGGCGCGTGGCGAACCCGCCGATGCCCACCGGAGCCTGCCCGTTCTTCCGCGCGTCCGCGATGTCGGCCAGCCAGAAGTTCCGCACCCTGTCGCGGTAGCGGTCGTTCCACTCGGACCAGCCCTCAGGGAAGTTGCCGGTCTGCCAGCCGCCCATGCCGACATCCCACGGCTCCGCGATCAGCTTCACGTCGGCGAGTGCCGGATCGTTCAGCACTCCCTGCAGCAGGGGATGCTCCGGGCTGTACTCCACATCGGCCCCGCGTCCGAGCGTTGCGGCCAGATCGAACCGGAAGCCATCGATCTGCACCTCGTTCGCCCAGTAGCGCAGCGAGTCCTGCACCAGCCGGATGGGGACCGGGTGCCCGAAGTTCAGGGTGTTCCCGCATCCCGTGACGTCGATATACGCGCCGTGCTCGTCCTGCCGGTAATAGGTTGCATTGTCGATGCCGCGGAAACTCGTGCGCGGCCCGCCGAGCCCTTCCTCTGCGGTGTGGTTGTAGACCACGTCGAGGATGACCTCGAGCCCGGCCAGGTGCAGCAGCTTCACCATGCCCTTGAACTCGGCGAGCACGGCGTCCGGACCGGCCGCCTGCGCCGCATGCGACGCGTACGGGACGTGCGGCGAGAAGAAGTTGAGGGTGTTGTAGCCCCAGTAGTTGGTGAGCCCCTGCTGCAACAGCCGCTGCTCGGAGACGAACGCGTGCACGGGCAGCAGCTCGACGGCGGTGACGCCCAGGTCTTTCAGGTAGCCGATGGTCGACTCGTGCGCGAGCCCCGCGTACGTGCCGCGCAGCTCCTCTGGCACATCGGGGTTCAGTTTGCTGATGCCCTTGACGTGCGCCTCGTAGACCACGGTGTGGTCGAGCGGGGTGTTCGGCTTGCGCGCATCCCCCCAGTCGAAACCATCGGAGACCACCGTGCCGCGCCAGCCATCGGCGCCCACCCGCACCAGCCCGCGCGCATACGGGTCGAGCAGCAGCGTCTCCGGATTGAACACGTTGGTGGGGGAGGACGGCCCTGACACGCGGATGGCGTAGCGGCTGCCGACCGCGAGGGAGCGCGACCTGCCCACCCACACGTTGTTCGCATCCTTGGTCATGGTGACGGTCTTCACCAGCCAGTTCGGGTCCTTCGCATCGAACAGGCACAGCTCCATGCCGTCGGCGTGCTCGGACCACACCCGCAGCTCACCGCCGTGGGTACCGACGCGGACGCCCAGATTGCGCAGAGGATCAGCGGAGGTCATGCGATCTACAGTAGTGAATGCGGGTAACGATCCCGCTGAGAGCGAAGGAGGGGCAGGTGCCGGTCTACCTCGACCACGCGGCCACCACGCCCATGCGGCCGGAGGCCATCGCCGCATACGCGGAGGCGATGGGCGTCGTCGGCAACCCGTCCTCCATCCACAGCCAGGGCCAGCAGGCCAAGCGGATGCTCGAAGAAGCCCGCGAGACCGTCGCGGCCACCCTCGGCTGCGACCCGATCGAAGTCGTCTTCACCTCGGGAGGCACAGAGGCGATCAACCTCGCCATCAAGGGGCTGTACTGGCAGCGCAACACGGACGGACGGCGACCGCGCATCCTCGCCCCCGGCGGAGAGCACCACGCAACGGTCGACACGATCGACTGGCTCACCAGCGCGGAGGGAGCGAACGCCGACTGGCTCCCGCTCGACGGCGAAGGACGCATCCGGATCGACGCCGTCACCGACGCGCTCGCCGCGCACGCGGACGACACGGCGCTCCTCACCTTCCTCGCGGTCAACAACGAGGTCGGCACCATCCAGCCCGTCTCGTCGCTGGCGGCGCTCGCCGTGGACGCCGGGGTTCCTGTGCACGTCGACGCCGTCGCGGCGTACGGGCACCTGCCGATCGACTTCGCGTCGCTCGGCGTCGCCGCCCTCAGCGTCTCTGCGCACAAGATCGGCGGCCCCGTCGGCATCGGGGCGCTCGTGCTCGCCCGCACGGCGAATGTGGTGCCGCTCGTCCACGGCGGCGGCCAGCAGCGGCAGGTGCGCAGCGGCACGCAGGACGTCGCTGCGGCGGTGTCGTTCGCGGTGGCGGCGCGGGCGGCGGCGGACGAGCTCGCGGGGGAGAGCGCGCGGCTGACAGTGCTGCGCGACCGGCTGATCCGCGGCGTGCTCACCGCGGTCCCGGAGGCGCGGCTCAGCGGACCGTCGCCGGACGGCCCCTCTTGGGACGGCCCCCCGTCGGACAGCACGGGGCGCGTGGCATCGAACGTGCACGTCACGTTCCCAGGAGCGCAGGGCGACTCGCTGCTGTTCCTGCTCGACCTCGCCGGCGTCTCCGTCTCCACGGGGTCCGCCTGCCAGGCGGGCATCCCCGAGCCGTCGCACGTGCTGCTGGCGATGGGGCGCACAGAGGACGATGCCCGCAGCGCCCTGCGCTTCACCCTCGGCCGCACCACCACGGACGCCGACGTGGATGCGCTGCTCTCCGCTCTCCCCGGCGCGTACGCGCAGGCCGCCCGCGCCGGCCTCGCCACGCGCGCCCCTCGCCTCGCCTGAGGCGGCAGACCGCGCCGCGGCCTGCCCGAATCGTGCGCTCAGAGTGGGCGCGTACAATCGCCTGGTGAAGATTTTGGCGGCAATGAGCGGTGGCGTGGACTCCGCGGTGGCGGCGGCGCGCGCCGTCGACGCCGGGCACGAGGTGGTCGGCGTGCACCTGGCGCTCAGCAGGATGCCGGGGACGCTGCGCACCGGAAGCCGCGGCTGCTGCACGATCGAGGACTCGATGGATGCGCAGCGCGCGGCCAACATCATCGGCATCCCTTACTACGTCTGGGACTTCTCGGAGCGCTTCAAGCTCGATGTGGTGGACGACTTCATCGCCGAGTACACGGCGGGCCGCACACCCAACCCCTGCATGCGCTGCAACGAGAAGATCAAGTTCGCCGCTCTGCTGGAGAAGGCGCTCGACCTCGGCTTCGACGCGGTCTGCACAGGGCACTACGCCACGATCCTCACCGACGAAGAGGGCAACCGCGAGCTGCACAGGGCGAGCGCCTGGGCCAAGGACCAGTCGTACGTGCTCGGCGTGCTCACCTCGGAGCAGCTCGCGCACGCGATGTTCCCGCTCGGCGCGACCCCGTCGAAGGCGGAGGTGCGCGCGGAGGCGGCCGAGCGCGGCTTCAGCGTGGCCAACAAGCCCGACTCGCACGACATCTGCTTCATCCCGGACGGCGATACCCGCGGCTGGCTCGCCGAGCGCGTCGGGGCGGAGACCGGAGACATCCTCGACCGCGAAGGCAACAAGCTCGGCGACCACGGCGGAGCGCACGCCTTCACCGTCGGTCAGCGCAAGGGCCTCAACATCGGCTACCCGTCGGACGACGGCAAGCCCCGTTTCGTGCTCGAGGTGCGCCCCAAGGACAACACGGTGGTCGTCGGCCCGAAGGAGGCGCTGGACATCGCGGAGATCGCCGGCTCCCGGTTCACCTGGGCTGGCCGCGCTCCGGAGAACGCGGACGAGGAGTTCGCCTGCGACGTGCAGATCCGCGCGCACGCCGACCCTGTTCCTGCTGTGGCCGTGGTGCGCGACGGCGAACTCGTCATCCGGCCGGACGTTCCGCTGAACGGCGTCGCCCCCGGGCAGACCGCTGTCGTCTACGTCGGCACGCGCGTGCTCGGCCAGACCACGATCGATCGCACGGTCTCCGCCGTCCCGGTCGGCTAGCCGCAGGGCGCTTCGCAGCAGGGGCGCGTCCCTCCGGGGGACGTCGGTGGTGGTGAATATGCTGTCTGACGTGGCAGACGACACCAGCACGGCAGACGACACCAGCGACGCGATCGAATCCAGCGGCGCGCAGAGCGACACGGACGCCCGCGCGGAGGCGGCGGAGCTGACCACGCGCATCCTGGAGCTGCGGGATGCGTACTACGAGCGCGACACCGTGCTCGTCAGCGACCAGGACTACGACCGCATGATCCAGCGGCTCGAAGAGCTTGAGCGGCTGCATCCGGAACTGCAGAGTCAGGACAGCCCGACGCAGACCGTCGGCGGCCGTGCCCAGACCACCCTGTTCGCGCCTGTCGAGCACGCCGAGCGGATGCTCAGCCTCGACAACGTGTTCTCGATCGAGGAGTTCGAGGCGTGGGCAGCCAAGGTGGAGCGCGACGCCGGGAGGAGCGTGCACTACCTCAGCGAGCTCAAGATCGACGGGCTCGCCATCAACCTGCGCTACGAGAACGGCACGCTCGTCACGGCGGCCACCCGCGGAGACGGGGTCGTCGGCGAGGACGTGACGGAGAACATCCGGTACATCCCCGCCATCCCCACGAAGCTGTCCGGATCGGGGCACCCGCCGCTCGTCGAGGTGCGCGGAGAGGTGTTCTTCCCCGTCGCCGAGTTCGAGGCGCTGAACGCCGCGCAGCTCCAACAGGGCGAGAAGGTGTTCGCCAACGCGCGCAACGCCGCGAGCGGTTCGCTCCGCCAGAAGGGCGAGAACAAGAACCAGGCGCAGCTCGCGCTCATGCGGGCGCGCCTCGGCAGGCTGCACATGCTCGTGCACGGCATCGGAGCGTGGGCGAACCCGCCCGTTGCCAGCCAGTCGGAGGTCTACGACCTGCTCAAGGAGTGGGGTCTGCCCACCTCGACCCACTACCGCGTGTTCGAGAGCGCACACGAGGTGGCCGACTTCATCCAGTACTTCGGCGAGCACCGCGCGAGCGTCGAGCACGAGATCGACGGCATCGTGGTGAAGGTCGACGAGCTCGCGCTGCACGACGAACTCGGCGCGACGAGCCGTGCCCCGCGCTGGGCCATCGCGTACAAGTACCCGCCTGAGCAGGTCAACACCAAGCTGCTCGACATCGTCGTGAGCGTCGGCCGCACCGGGCGCGCCACGCCGTTCGCAGTGATGGAGAAGGTGAAGGTCGCCGGCTCCGAGGTGCGCCAGGCAACGCTGCACAACCAGGACGTGGTCAAGGCCAAGGGCGTGCTGATCGGCGACACGGTCGTGCTGCGCAAGGCGGGCGATGTCATCCCCGAGGTCCTCGGCCCCGTGGTGGAGCTGCGCGACGGCACGGAACGTGAGTTCGTGATGCCGGAGAACTGCCCGGAGTGCGGCACCAAGCTGGCCCCGGCGAAGGAGGGCGACATCGACCTCCGCTGCCCCAACTCCGAGTTCTGCCCCGCCCAGGTGCGCGGGCGCGTCGAGCACATCGGCTCGCGGGGCGCGCTCGACATCGAGGCACTCGGCGAGGTGGCGGCCGCTGCGCTCACCCAGCCGCTGCATCCGTCGACCCCTCCGCTGCCGACCGAGGCCGGGCTGTTCGGCCTGGAGATGGCGGACATCTTCCCGGTCGAGGTGGTCGTGCGCGACTCGGAGACGGGGCTGCCCAAGCTGACGGACTCCGGCGCGGAGAAGACGGACACCCCGTTCCGCAGGCGCAGACAGAAGAAGGACGGCGCGTACGACCCGGACGCCGCGGAGTTCGGCGGAGACGCCGATTTCGTGCCGTCGAAGAACGCCGTCGAGCTGCTGGCGAACCTGGCTGCGGCGCGGGTGAAGCCGCTGTGGCGCATCCTCGTCGCGTTGAACATCCGGCACGTCGGGCCGGTCGCCGCGCGTGCGCTCGCCAACCACTTCGGGTCGCTGGATGCGATCCGCTCGGCCAGCAGGGACGATCTCGCCGCGGTGGACGGCGTCGGCGGGATCATCGCTGACGCGGTGCTCGCCTGGTTCGAGGTCGACTGGCACCGCGAGATCGTTGAGCGCTGGGCGGAGGACGGCGTGCAGTTCGCGACGCCGGGGCACCCAGGGCCCGGCGCGGCAGCGGAGGCCGGAGGGGTGCTCGCGGGCCTCACCGTCGTCGCCACCGGCTCGCTGGAGGGATACACCAGGGAGGGTGCGCAGGAGGCGATCATCGCCGCCGGCGGCAAGGCGGCGTCCAGCGTGTCGAAGAACACCGACTTCGTGGCTGCGGGACCCGGCGCAGGATCGAAGCTGGCGAAGGCGGAAGCGCTCGGGCTGCGCATTCTGGACGCCGAGCAGTTCCGCATCCTGGTCGAGCAGGGGCCGGCCTCTTTGGACGATTCGACCGATTCCGAGGCACCGGAGGCGCATTCCTGACCCGAGAACGGTCCTTCTACTCCTGAACAGGGGGTAGAATGACCGGCCTGACACGATCGTGCTACCGATAGCATCGGAGAGTGCGCTCGCCCGGGGCGCACTGCAAGGGCTTAGCTCGTCGCTCTCGGAGGGACCCGGACGGAGTGCTGGTCGGCTTTGCAGCTGTTATCGCTATAACCTCGGTCGCCAGTGGGCTGACCGGGGCCTTCGTCGCGCCCGCAGATGCCGTCCCAGCCGTCTCGGTCTCGTACCACTCCGTGGTCGCCGACGCCCCGTCAGGCAGCGGCACCGCCGCCGTCGCTCCCGGCTCGCTGCTCGGCTCGATCGCCGGCCTCAGCGCCTCCGCGGTCCCCGGGTTCATCAGCGCGCATCGTGCCGACCTGGACAGGATGCTCGTCACGCCTCCGCGCGCCGGCGACGTCTCCGCCGTCTGGCGCCTGCTCGACCCCGTCAAGCAGGCGGCCCTCGTCAACGAGGCCCCGCACGTCATCGGCAATCTGGAGGGCGTCCCGTACGCGGTGCGCGGCACCGCGAACGCGCTCGATCTCAAGCGCACCATCGCGTCGACCACCGAACGCCTCACGACGGAGAACGGCAAGGCTGTCCGTCTCGAACTCGAGCGCAGGCTGAGCACGCTTGACAACGTGAAGAAGGCGCTCACGGTCAAGGACGGCGTCAAGCGCACCCTCGTCAACCTGGACACCTCGGACGACGCCCGCGCATCCATCGTCGTCGGCGACCTCTCCACTGCCCGCTACGTGAGCGTGCTGGTGCCGGGGATGTACATGTCGGTCGGCGAGCAGATCGTCGACTGGGCCAAGGTGGCGCAGAACCTGCACGACCAGGAGACCGCGTTCCTGCACCGGCTGCTCGGACCCCGGTCGTCCGGCGGCACGCCCGGCGTCGCCGTCGTCGCCTGGATCGGCTACCAGACCCCCGTGCTCACCAACATCGGCGGAACGCAGCTCGCTATGGACGGCGCCGACAGTCTGGAGCGTACCCTGGTCGGCATTCAGGAACTCCGCACGGAGAATCCGCCGTACCTCAGCGTGTTCGCGCACTCCTACGGGTCGACGGCCGCGCTGCTCGCGCTGGAGCGCAAGACGGTGACCGTGGACGCCCTGGCACTGATGGGTTCGCCCGGCAGCGACGCGCAGTCCGTCGCCGAGCTCAGCGTGCGCGACGGAAACGTGTTCGTCGGGCAGGCCGAACTCGACCCCATCGTGCACAGCGCGTTCTTCGGCAGCGACCCAGGATCGCCGTCGTACGGTGCGCAGCGGATGGATGTCGGCGGAGCGGTCGACCCCGTCACCGGTCAGACGCTCTCCGGGTCGTCCGGTCACAACGAGTACTTCTCCGCCGGCACGGAGTGCATGCGGAATCTCGCCATGATCGGCATCGACCAGGGCGGCCTGGTGATCAGCAGCACAGGATCGTCTGGCGCGGTCGTGACGGCCGCCGAGCGCTGATCCGGCGCGGCTCCTTCCGCGAACCACCGATGCGCGCATAATGGACGGCGATGCAGCCGGATGACGATGAGCCTGCCGAGGCACAGCCCGCAGGCGACCAGCCCGTAGGCGATACGAGCCGCGCAGCCCCGTCCCGGCGCGCCTTCCTCAGGACGGCGGGCATCGCGGCCGCGGGAGCAGCGGTCGGCGGTGTCGTCGGTGGAGTGATCGGCGCATCCGTCGCGTCGCACCCGGAGGACGAGGTCGAGCACGAGACGGGGGAGGAGTACCCGCCGCTGCCTGCGCCTGCGACGCCGGGCTTCGAGCACCTCATCGTGCTGATGTACGAGAACCGGTCGTTCGACAACCTGCTCGGCTACCTCTACGACGAGAAGACCCTGCCGAAGGGGAAGCACTTCGACGGGCTGGCGTTCGGCGAGTACAGCAACCCGGACCCGGCGGGCGGCGTCATCCCGGCGCATCCGTACGACGGAACGACCGACTTCATCATGCGCCAGCCGTCGCCCGACCCTGGCGAGGCGTATCCGCACGTCAACACGCAGCTCTTCGGCACCGTCGACCCCGCCTCGAACGCGACGGCCAGGGAGCACGACATGCTGCCGCCGTTCAACGCGCCTCCCGCAGGGAGCGAGCCGCGGATGCAGGGCTTCGTGCGCGACTACGTGGACGAACTGCGCAAGGATCTGCGGCGCGAGCCCGTCGCGGACGAGTACCGCAGGGTGATGGGATCGTTCACGCCGGAGATGCTTCCGGTGTTCTCCACCCTCGCCAAGCAGTTCGCCGTCTACGACGACTGGCACTGCGCCGTTCCGTCGCAGACGTTCTGCAACAGGTCGTTCTTCAACGCGTCGACGTCGCACGGCTACGTGACCAACGGAGGAGCCGGCGGCCTGAAGAAATGGTTCGACGCCGACAACTCGTCGCCGACGATCTTCAACAGGCTGGAGGAAGCGGGGGTGAGCTGGCGGGTCTACTTCGACGACCGGCAGATCATCTCGCTCACCGGGTTCATCCACGCGCCGGTGCTCGAACCGTACTGGCACACCAACTTCCGCACGATGACGGACTTCTACAAGGACGTGGAGGAGGGCACCCTCCCCGCGTACGCGTTCGTGGAGCCGCGGCTGCTCTACGACCACAACGACATGCATCCGCCAGGCGGACCGATGACCGAGGTGGATGTGGACGGGCAGGTGATCGTCGGCGGCGCCATCTCCGACGTGCGCGCAGGCGACCTGCTGCTGCACCAGGTGTACTCGGCCGTGCGCTCGTCGCGCAGCGCGAAGGGCTCCAACGCGCTCAACACCATGCTGCTGGTGACGTTCGACGAGCACGGCGGCACGTACGACCACGCCGTGCCAGGGCCTGCGACGCCCCCGGATGCGAGCGGTCCCGGCGAGATGGGCTTCGCCTTCGACCGCCTCGGCCTGCGGGTCCCCGCCATCGCGATCTCCGCGTACACGGAGCGCAACACGATCATCAACGAGGAGATGCACCACGCCGCCGTCGTGAGCACCCTGGTGAAGAAGCACAAGCTCAAACACCTGACCAACCGGGACAGGGGAGCGACGACGATCGACAACGCCGTCAACCGGCGAACGCCGAGGCAGCCGGGAACCTGGCCGGACACCCACCCGCAGTACCTCCCGGCCAACCCGGAGCAGCAGGCGCCGGCACCGGGCGACGACGACCGGCCGCTCAGCCCGCCCGGCATCGGCCTGGTCGGCCTGCTGCTGGCGCGCTATGGGCTGCCGGACGATCAGACGCCCCGCACGTACCGGGAGGCGTACGAGGCGGTGGACCGGCTGGGAACGGGACTGTTCGGCTCGCCCTAGAATTGAGGAGTCCACCCTCGAGTCACCACGGAGACGTATGTCCGAAATCAGTGCAGAGCAGGTCGCGCACCTGGCGAGCCTCGCCAGAATCGACCTCAGCCAGGAAGAGATCGCGAGCCTGACCAGCGAGCTCGGCCAGATCGTCGAAGCGGTCGCCAAGGTCACAGAGGTGGCAGGGCCCGACGTTCCGGCCACCAGCCACCCGCTGCCGCTCACGAACGTCTTCCGCGACGACGAGGTCGTCCCGTCGCTGACGGTCGAGCAGGCGCTCTCCGGAGCGCCGGACCGCGACGGGGACAAGTTCAAGGTCGCCGCCATCCTGGACGAGGAGTAGGACGCACGCATGACTGATCTGACCAGGCTCTCCGCAGCCGCCCTCTCCGACCTGCTGTCCGCGGGCGACGTCTCCAGCGTCGACGCGACGCAGGCCCACCTCGACCGCATCCAGGCAGTGGATGCGGACGTCCACGCCTTCCTGCACGTCGCGGGGGAGAAGGCGCTCGCCACCGCAGCCGCGATCGACGCCCGCCGTGCGTCCGGCGAGAAGCTGTCGCCGCTCGCCGGTGTGCCGATCGCCATCAAGGACGTGCTGGCCACCAACGACATGCCGTCTACCTCCGGATCGAAGATCCTCGAGGGTTGGCTGCCTCCGTACGACGCCACCGTCGTGCGCAAGCTGCGCGAGGCCGACCTTGTGCCGCTCGGCAAGACCAACATGGACGAGTTCGCGATGGGCTCGTCCACCGAGCACTCCGCGTACGGCCCCACCCGCAACCCGTGGGACCTGGAGCGCATCCCCGGCGGGTCCGGCGGTGGCTCCGCCGCTGCCGTCGCCGCGTTCGAGGCTCCTCTCGCCCTCGGCTCCGACACGGGAGGGTCGATCCGCCAGCCGGCCGCCGTCACCGGCTCCGTCGGCGTCAAGCCCACCTACGGCGGCGTCAGCCGCTACGGCGCCATCGCGCTCGCCAGCTCGCTCGACCAGGTGGGTCCCGTCTCGCGCACCGTGCTCGACGCCGGTCTGCTGCACGACGTGATCGCCGGACACGACCCGCTCGACTCCACCTCGCTCAGCGACACCTGGCCGTCGATGGCGGACGCAGCGCGCGCCGGTCTCGTCGACGGCGCCCTGAAGGGCATCCGCGTCGGTGTGATCAAGGAGCTCTCCGGCGACGGCTTCCAGGCCGGCGTCAAGCAGCGCTTCGACGAAGCCCTCACTCTGCTGGAGGCGGCAGGAGTCGAGATCGTCGAGGTCAGCGCCCCCAGCTTCGAGTACGCGGTCGCCGCGTACTACCTGATCCTCCCGGCAGAGGCGTCCAGCAACCTGGCCCGCTTCGACTCCGTGCGGTTCGGCCTGCGGGTCAACCCGGAGGACGGCCCCGTCACGGTCGAGCGCGTCATGTCCGCCACCCGCGACGCCGGGTTCGGCCCTGAGGTCAAGCGCCGCATCATCCTCGGAACGTACGCGCTGAGCGCCGGTTACTACGACGCGTACTACGGCAGCGCGCAAAAGGTGCGCACGCTCATCCAGCGCGACTTCGCCTCCGCCTTCGAGAAGGTGGATGTGCTGGTCAGCCCGAGCGCTCCGACCACCGCGTTCAAGTTCGGCGAGAAGCTGGCGGATCCGATGGCGATGTACCTCAACGACATCACCACCATCCCGGCCAACCTCGCAGGCGTGCCAGGCATGGGCCTGCCGATCGGCCTCGCACCGGAGGACGGCCTGCCGGTCGGCCTGCAGCTCATGACCCCGGCGCGCGCCGACGCCAGGCTGTACACGATCGGCGCGGCGCTCGAGCAGCTCCTGGAGCAGAAGTGGGGTCGCACCCTGCTGAGCCAGGCGCCCGACCTGAGCGCCACCGAGATGTTCGCGAGCGAAGAGGGAGCCGTCTGATGGCCAAAGCGGAACTGATGGATTACGACAAGGCTCTCGAACTGTTCGAGCCGGTCCTCGGCTTCGAGGTGCACGTCGAGCTGAACACCAAGACGAAGATGTTCTGCGGGTGCGCCAACGAGTTCGGCTCCGGCGCGAACACGAACACCTGCCCCACCTGCCTCGGCCTGCCAGGCGGACTGCCGCAGGTGAACAAGAAGGCCATCGAGTCGAGCATCCGCCTCGGCCTCGCCCTCGGCTGCGAGATCGCGGAGTCGAGCAGGTTCGCCCGCAAGAACTACTTCTACCCGGACACGGCCAAGAACTTCCAGACCTCGCAGTACGACGAGCCGATCGCTTTCGAGGGCGCCGTGACCATCGAGCTGGAGTCAGGCCGCACGATCACGGTCGACATCGAGCGCGCCCACATGGAGGAGGACGCGGGCAAGCTGACGCACGTCGGCGGGGCGACCGGCCGCATCCAGGGCGCTGACTACTCGCTGGTCGACTACAATCGCGGCGGCGTCCCGCTGGTCGAGATCGTTACCAAGATGATCGAGGGCGCAGAGCACGACGCTCCGGAGATCGGGCGCACGTACGTGCACGCCATCCGCGACATCGTGAAGGCGCTCGGCGTCTCCAACGCGCGGATGGAGGAGGGCAACGTGCGCTGCGACGCGAACGTCTCCCTGCGCCCGCGCGGCTCAGGGAAGCTCGGCACCCGCACGGAGACCAAGAACGTCAACTCGCTGCGCTCCGTCGAGCGCGCCGTGCGCTACGAGATCCAGCGGCAGGCGGCGATCCTCGCAGCAGGCGGCACGATCATCCAGGAGACCAGGCACTGGCACGAGGACACCGGCACCACGAGTGCCGGGCGCCCGAAGTCCGACGCCGACGACTACCGCTACTTCCCCGAGCCGGACCTCGTGCCGGTCGCCCCGGCGCGCGAGTGGGTCGAGGAGCTGCGCGGAACCCTCCCGGAGCAGCCGTCGCTGCGCCGCAAGCGCCTGATCGAGGCGTGGGGCTTCACCGCCCTGGAGTTCCAGGACATCGACAACGCCGATCTGCTCGACGAGGTCGAGGCGACCATCGCCGCCGGAGCGACGCCGGCGGCCGCCCGCAAGTGGTGGTCCGGCGAGATCGCCCGCCTGGCGAACGCGCAGGGCGTTCCCGCGGGAACGCTGGTCAGCCCACAGCACGTCGCCGAGCTGGCTGCGCTGGTCGACGCAGGAACGCTCACCGACCGGCTCGCCCGCCAGGTGCTCGAAGGGGTCATCGCCGGCGAAGGCGGACCCCAGCAGGTGGTGGATGCGCGCGGCCTCGCTGTCGTCTCCGACGACGGCGCGCTCATCGCGGCCATCGACGAGGCCCTCGCTGCCCAGCCCGACGTGCTCGCGAAGATCCGCGACGGCAAGGTGCAGGCGGCGGGAGCCGTGATCGGCGCCGTCATGAAGGCGATGAAGGGCCAGGCGGACGCCGCCCGCGTCCGCGAACTCGTGCTCGAGCGGGCAAGCGCCCAGTAGCGCTGCGCTGACACGCACCGCGCACGACTCCGTCCGAACGGAGAATCCGGCCATTCGCTGCCGATTCTCCGTTCGGACGGAGTTCTTTGCGGCGTGTCGCCGCGATTCTCCGTCCGGACGGAAAAGCCAAACGTCCCGCGGCGCGTCGCTCCGTTCGGACGGAATCTAGGAGCCTGGCGCCCGCATTCTCCGTTCGGACGGAGAATCCACGCCGTGCGAGGTTGGCGTTCCGGCGTCGGGTGTTGCAGATTAGGGAGTATGGGCGTCTTCACTCTCGGCGGGCTGACCACAGCACCCGCCTCCACTGCCACGGAACTCCTCGCGCCGACGACGGCCGGCGCACTGACCGCATCCGGATGGCTGGACGATGTCGGCGTGGTGGAGATCGACCCCGCCGTCTCCGACACCGCCGCCACGCGTGAGCAGTTCGGGCTGGATGCGTCCACCCTCGCGAACTGCGTGGTGGTGGCAGGCAAACGTGAGGGCGTCGAGCGGATCGCCGCGTGCGTCGTGCTCGCGACCACTCGCGCCGACGTCAACAACACCGTGAAGCGGCTGCTGGATGTGCGGAAGGCGTCGTTCCTGTCGATGGACCGCGCCGTCGAGCTCACCGGCATGGAGTACGGAGGCATCACCCCGATCGGATTGCCCGCGGAGTGGCCGGTGTTCGTCGACGGCCGGGTGGCGGAGACGGACGTCGTCATCATCGGCTCCGGTGTGCGCCGCTCCAAGATCCTGCTGCCCGGGCGACTGCTCGGCGAACTGCCGAACGCGACCGTGGTCGACGGACTCGGCCAGGAGTCGTGAGGATCGGGAGATGACCGGCATTCTGGAGCCCGTCCGGTCGCGGCTCATCGAGACGCTCGCCGGTCGCTCCGACGAGGTTCCGCGCTGGGTGCTCGCGCTGGAGGACGGCGACGACGCAGGCTTCTTCTCCGCAGGCAGCGCACCGTGGGTGGTGCACGGCGGGATGCCGACGCTGGTGGCCGGAGTGCGGGCGTTGCTGCTGCAGGCGCTGCACCCCGGCGCGCTCGCGGGCGTGCGCGACTTCTCCCGGTTCCGCGAGGATCCGCTCGGCCGTCTGGCCGGCACGATCCAGTGGATCCACACGGTCACGTTCGGCAGCACGGGGCAGGCTCTCGCGAGCTCGCAGATGGTGCGTGCGATGCACAAACGGGTCACCGGCACGTTCGTGGACGGGCACGGCGTCACCCGCCCGTATGCGGCGAACGACCCTGAGCTGGCTGCGTGGGTCCATGTCGCCTTCGCCGACGCCTTCCTCACCGCGCACGAGCACTGGGGGAGTCCCATCCCCGGGGGCGCCGACGAGTACGTGGCGCAGTGGGCGACGGCCGGCGAGCTGATGGGCGTGGAGCGGCCGCCGCGTAGCGCGGAGGAGCTGCGGGCGCAGATCGACGGATACACCGACGCAGGCGAGCTCCGCGGAGGTCCTGAGGTCGAGGAGATCGTGCGGTTCATCCGGCGCCCTCCGCTGCGCAGGATGCTGCGGCCGTCGTACCGGGTGGTCTTCCGCGCCGCGGTCTCGACCCTCGAACCGCGTCACCGTGCGATGCTCGGCTTCCGGGCGACGCCGTTCGACAGGGCGTTCCCCGTCCACACGGCGACGTCCGCCGTCCTGAAGGGCGCCGGGGTCCTGCTCGGCCCGCAGACCCAGGCGGAGCTCGCCGCACGCCGCCGCCTGGCGCGCCTCGCAGCAGCCTGAAGCGATTCTCAGAGGTCGCATCGGCGTCGCCTGTGGCGCATTCCGGTGGTTTTGGAGTTAGCCTGTGTCCAGCCGGCCCGCTCAGTGGTGAGCGGACCCGAGTCGGTGGGAGCAGCAGAATGACAGCGACCGTCCCCTCCAAACCGGAGGATGTGGAATCCAAAGGGCTGAAAGGCGGAGCCCTCGGCCTCGTCTCCAGCGTCGTCGTCGGAGTGGCATCGACCGCTCCCGCGTACAGCCTGGCCGCGAGCCTCGGCTTCATCGTCGTCGGCGGCACGGTCGTCGCCGGCGTGAAGGCGCCTGGCATCGTGCTGCTCGCCTTCATCCCGATGTATCTCATCGCCGTGGCGTATCAGGAGCTCAACAAAGCGGAGCCGGACTGCGGGACGACGTTCACCTGGGCCACCAGGGCGTTCGGCCCTGTGACCGGGTGGATGGGCGGCTGGGGCATCATCGTCGCCGACGTGATCGTGATGGCGAATCTCGCGCAGATCGCCGGATCGTACTCGTTCACCTTCGTCGGCAGCTTCGGTCTGCCTGCTGTCGCCGATCTCGCCACCAATACGGTCGCCACGACCATCGCGGGGCTGCTCTGGATCGCGATCATGACCTGGATCTGCTATCGCGGCATCGAGATCTCGGCCAGGCTGCAGTACGTTCTGCTGTCGTTCGAGGTCATCATCCTGATCTTCTTCGCGGTGTTCGCACTGGTGAAGGTCTACACCGGCAACGCGGAGCCGTACTCGCTCATCCCGCAGTGGGACTGGTTCAACCCGTTCACCCTCGACTTCAGCAAGACGATCGCCCCGGCCATGCTGACCGCGATCTTCATCTACTGGGGCTGGGACACGGCCGTCTCCGTCAACGAGGAGACGAAGGACCCTGGCAAGACGCCCGGCCGCGCCGCCGTCATCAGCACCCTGCTCCTCCTCGCCACCTACGCGGTGGTCACGGTCGCGACCGTCGCCTTCGCCGGGGTCGGCGAGAAGGGCATCGGCCTGGCGAATCCCGCCAACTCCGGCGACGTGTTCTCCGCGATCGGCCCGACCCTGTTCGGCGGGGGACCTCTCGGGGCGATCCTGATGGCACTGCTCGGCTTCTCCATCCTGACCTCGGCATCCGCCTCCACCCAGACCACCATCCTCCCCACGGCGCGAACGGCGCTCTCGATGGCGGCATACAAGGCCATCCCCGAGCAGTTCGCGCGCATCCACCCGAGGTTCCTCACGCCGACCTGGGCGACGATCGGGATGGGGATCGTCTCGGCGGTCTTCTATCTCATCTTCACCTTCATCAGCCCCGCGCTGCTGCTGGCGCTGATCGGCTCGATCGGCCTGATGATCGCGTTCTACTACGGACTCACCGGGTACGCCTGCGTCTGGTATTACCGCAAGACGCTGTTCCGCAGCTTCCGCAACATCGTGATGCGCGGCCTCTTCCCGCTGGTCGGCGGCATCATGCTCACGTACGTCTTCATCTACGGGCTGATCAACTTCGCCGCCGTCGACTGGCTGGTGGACGACAACGGCAAGAACGTCACGATCTTCGGCATCGGCGCCGAGGCGGTCGTAGGCGTCGGCGGGCTGCTGATCGGCCTGGTGCTGATGGCCATCTGGTGGTGGCGCAGGCCGGACTACTTCCGCGGCAGGACGCTCCCGCGCCGGTCGGACGACCTGGTGCTGTCGCCGGAGGGCGTCGTCCCCGCGTTCGGTCTGCCGGACTCCGGCATCCCGCCGACCATCATCGCGCCCGACTTCTCCAATCTTCCCCCTGGACAGATCCCCATCAACGCGGAGACACTCGAACCGGTCAAGGAACCGTCAGAGCTCCCGCCCGACGACCCGGCCCTCCCCAGAAAGGACACCGAGTGAGCGAACGCCAGCGCCTCGTCGAATGGGAGGACCCGGCACCCGGTGTGGCCGTCATGCCCACCATGAGCGGTCTCGACTACCTCCGGTCGATGCTCGCAGGGGAACTCCCTCCGCCGCCCATCACCAACCTGATGAGCATGCGGCTGACCGAGGTGGGGCAGGGGACGGCGACGTTCGTCTGCGAGCCGGACGAGTCCCACTACAACCCGATCGGCACGGTCCACGGCGGCCTGGTCTGCACGCTCCTCGACTCGGCCCTCGGCTGCGCGGTCCAGACCACGCTGCCGCAGGGCCAGGGATACACGTCGATCGAGATCAAGGTCAACTACCTGCGCCCCGTGCTCGCCGGCGCCGGCCGGCTGACCTGCGTCGCGCACGTGACCAAGCCAGGCAACAGGGTGGCCTTCGCCGACGGCGTGGTGACGGACGGATCTGGCAAGGTGGTCGCGACGGCGACGGGATCGCTGCTGGTGTTCGCCCTCTGAGGCTCGGTCTGCTCGCTAGTTCTTCGCGGCGAGAAGCTGGTCGCGCACCTTGCGTCTGATCACCTTGCCGACGATCGAGCGTGGCAGGTCGTCCACCTGGGTGATGTGCTTCGGCACCTTGTACGCCGTGAGGGTGTCCCTCGCGAACGCGCGGATGGCCGCCTCGTCGAACGATGCGCCCGGCTTCATCACGACCGCTGCGACGACATCCTCGCCCCCGCGCTGGTGCGGGACGCCGACGACGGCCACGTCCGCGACGCCTTCGAACGCCCGCAGCGCGTCCTCGACCTCGGTCGGCGAGACGTTGAAGCCGCCCGTGACGATGAGCTCCTTGATCCGGTCGACGATGCGCACGAAGCCGTCCTCGTCCATCGTGACGATGTCGCCGGTGCGGAACCAGCCGTCGTCGGTGAAGACCTTGGCCGTCTCGTCGCTCTTGTGCCAGTATCCCGAGAAGACCTGCGGGCCCTTCGCCAGCAGCTCGCCCTCCTCGCCGAACGCGCGGTCGGTCGCCGGATCCTCCGGGTCCACAACGCGCAGCTGCGTGCTCGGAAGCGCGAGGCCGACCGTGCCGTCCCGGCGCGTCGAGCCGACAGGGTTGGCCATCAGCACGGGGGAGCACTCTGAGAGCCCGTAGCCCTCGACCAGGTACCCGCCCGTCTTGCCCTCCCACAGCTTGACGATGCTGTCCGGCAGGCTCATCGCGCCGGAGATCGCGATCTCGATGCCGGAGAGCGACACCTTCCGCTTCTCCGCCGCCGTCACCAGGCGCTCGTAGATCGGGGGCACGGCGGGAAGGAACGTCGCAGGGTGCTTCTTGACCACGTCCAGCACCAGGTCGGGGTCGAACTTGGGGAACAGCACGAGACGGGAGCCCATGCTCATCGCGAAGGTCAGACAGAGCGTCAGCCCGTAGGCGTGGAACAGGGGGAGGACGGCGTAGACGACCGAGGTTCCGCGCTCGATAGTCGGCACCCACGCCCGCGCCTGCGCGGCGTTCACCCCGAGGTTGAGGTGGCTGAGCATCACGCCCTTCGGCTGCCCGGTGGTGCCGCTGGTGTACTGGATGAGCGCGAGATCGTCGCGCTCCGGCCTGGGGTACGACGCCTTCAGCTTGCGGCCGCCGATCAGCGTCTCCCAGGTGACCGTGCCGCTGACCTTCGCGGTGAGCTGCTCCCTGGCCTGGCGTGCCGCGCGGACGGGCAGCCGGAGGGCGACCCGCTTGGATGCAGGCATCGCCCTGGTGATGTCGATCGAGATGACCGTGGTCACCCCGAGGTCGGCCGGCAGCTCCTGCACGGTCTTCGCGACCTTGTCCCAGACGATCGCGACGGTCGCCCCGTGGTCCTCGAACTGGTGCCGGAGCTCGCGCGGCGTGTAGAGCGGGTTGTGCTCGATCACCACCGCCCCGAGACGCAGCGCCGCGTAGAAGGCCACGACGTGCTGCGGGCAGTTCGGAAGCACGAGCGCCACCCTGTCGCCCTTGCGGACCCCGCGCTTGCGCAGCCCCTCCGCCGCCCGGGCGATCTGGTCTCCCAGCTCGGCGTATGTCGTGGTCGCGCCGAAGAACTCCAGCGCGACGTTGCGCGGGTAGCGCGCGACGGAGTCGTCGATGAGGTGCGCGAGGGAACCGGCGGGCAGCTCGACATCGTCGGGGACGTTGGGCGCGTAGCTGCGCAGCCATGGCCTGGTGGCGTAGTCGCCGGGGGCCATACCCGAAGCGGTGCTGCCGGCTCCGGAGCTGCCCGCTCCGGTGCTCTCGGCTGATGGGGTGTCTTCGGCGGCGTTGTCGACTTCGGAACTCACGGTCGCAAGCCTACGCGGCGCCGACCTGCGCGCGCACGGCGTCGGCGATCGGCGTCGAGCCGGAGACGACCTCCCAGACATGCCCGATGCTCGCAGGCTCGTCGATGCACGCGCTGATCAGTCGCGCGACGTCCTCGCGCGGAATGCTGCCGCGCTCCACGCTGTCGCCGAGCGTGACAAGCCCCGTGCCTTCGTCGAAGGTGAGGCCGCCAGGGCGGAGGATGGTCCAGTCGAGCCCTGACTCGCGGAGCACAGCGTCCGCGTCGCGCTTGGCCTCGACGTATGCGCGCCAGACCGGCTCGGTGTCCTCCGGCAGCGGGGCGTCGACGCCCCAGGCTGACACCTGCACGAAGCGGCGGACGCCCGCGATCACGGCGCCCTGCATCGACTTCACCGAGCCCGCGTAGTCGACCGTGCGCTTGCGTTCGATGCTCGACCCTCCGCCCGCCCCGGCGGTGAACACCACGGCGTCCGATCCGGAGAAGGCCGTCGCCAACTGCTCGGGCGTCGCCTGCTCGATGTCGAGCAGCACGCCCTCGCCGCCGAGACGGTAGACGTCGTCGGCGTGCTCCTCCCCGCGCACGATGCCGACGAAGTCGTCCCCGTTGTCGTAGAGGACGCGCATCAACTGCTGGGCGACTTTTCCATGGGCACCGACGATCACAACACGAGTCATGCTTCCATCATGGACCCGCTGGACACGGATGCGCCCACGGCGAACACCTCCAGCGAATCGGCTGGGAATTTGTTACGGTCAACACCATGCTGACGTTCTTCGAGCTTCTGGGGCGGCTCTTCGCCACCTCGCTCGAGAACGTGCTCTCCGCATCCACGCCGGCCAGCATCATCGCTCTCGCCGGTATGGCGGGTGCCATCGGACTGGTCGCGGTCGTCGCGGCCGCCGGGCTCAGGTCGATCGTCGCCATCGCGGCGTCGCTGCGGGTGCGCGCACGCCTGGAACGCCCGATCGAGCCGGCGGACAAGAGCGCCATGCTCAGCCAGTCCGATCCGGATGCGGACGGTCGCCCCCGCCCGCGAGCGCCCGGCATCGCCCTGCAGACCGCGTAGCAGGCGCGGGCCCCGTCCAGCACGGCTCCGCCCTGCCTGGCAGGCCGACGCCTGCCACCGCGGTCAGACGGAATCCACCCATCCGTTCGACAGCAGGGACACCCTCTCGTGGACATCTTCTCCTTCGGCCCCATCGCGGCCATCCTCGACGCGACATACGGTCTCGTCACCGGTCTCTCCGACGCTCTCGCGCCGGTCGCAGGAACCCTCGGCGGCCTGCTGGCCGTCGTCGTGCTCACCGTGCTCGTGCGCGCTCTGCTCATCCCTGTCGGGATGAGCCAGGTGCGCGCCGAGTACAACCGCAGGCGCCTCGCGCCGCACCTGGCCGAGCTGCAGCGCAAGCACGGCAAGGATCGCGAGCTGCTGACCAGGAAGACGATGGAGCTCTACCAGCGGGAGAAGGTCTCGCCCTTCGCCGGGATGCTTCCGCTGCTCGCGCAGCTTCCCGTCATCTCCCTCGTCTACGCCGTCTTCACACATCCGATGATCTCCGGCCACGCCAACGCACTCCTCGGCGAGCACGTGTTCGGCGCTCCGCTCGGCACGAGCTTCGTCGGGCTGACCAGTGCGGGAGCTGCCGTCTGGCCGGCGATGGTCGTCTACCTGGTCGTGCTCGCCATGATCGCGATCGTGACCACGGTGTCGCGGCGCGTGCTCACCCTTCCGCAGCAGGAGGGCGCCGCAGGCCAGACGCCGGTCGGCCTCGTGCGGGCGATGTCGTTCCTTCCATATGTGACCGTCGTCTTCGCGGCTTTCGTGCCGCTGGCCGCCGCCGTCTACATCCTCACCTCCACGGCGTGGACGGTCGCGGAACGCTTCACCCTGCGCCGCCTTCTCGACCCGGCGCGGCACCGGCCGGACGGCAGGATCGAGCCGTCCGCGGCGCGCTGACCAGGCGCGTGTCGTCCGCAGGCGCGAGTGGGATGCTTGGTCCATGAAGAACCGCAAGACCGCCGTCGACGCCGCTCCTGGGTTCGGCGTCGGTGTCCAGGTGTACGTGCGTGAGCCGCAGACGGAGAGCGGAGAGGACTGGGTGGGGGAGCCGACCGGCGTGATCATCGCCCCCGGCGCCGCCAGCCTCCGCAGCGTGAACCTGCCGGCGGGCGACGTCACGTCGTGGCTGGTCGCGTTCAGCGAGCCGCAGCACCGGCGCGACGGCAGAGGGCCGTACGAGCAGGCGACCATCGCCCAGGCGCTGCTGGTCACCGCCGACCCGATCGACGGGTAGGGGATGCACGGGGTCGGGCTGGTGCGCGGCATCAACGTCGGCGCATCCACCAGGGTAGCGAAGGCCGACCTGGCCGCGGCGTTCGCGGACGCGGGATTCGCAAACGTCACGACCTTCCTGCAGAGCGGGAACGTCGTGTTCGACGCGGACGCCGTCCCGACCGCCACCGTTGCGGCGACCGTCGAAGCCGGCATCGAAAAGCGCTCAGGGGTCGCCGCCCGCGTCGTCCTGCTCACGGAGAAGCAGTTCCGCGCTGTCGCGGCCGCCAATCCGCTGCTGCAGGAGGGCGACGATCACTCGAAGCTGATGGTGACGTTCCTCGACCATCCCGTGCCTGGCTCCCTCGCCGTTCCGGAGGAGGACGCCATCCAGCCGGAGCTGGTCAAACTCGGTGAGCGGGCCGTCTACCAGTGGTGCCCGCTCGGAGTCTCGAAGTCGAAGCTGAAGCCGGCCTTCTGGCGCGAGGTCGGCTCGGTGGCGACCGGCCGCAACTGGCGGACGGTGCTCCGCCTGATCGAGGAGCTGGACGCGAGAAGCTGAACGTTCTCCGCGAATAATGCAGAACTGCATTCTTACAGTTTAGAAAAGTTGCAGTTGATGCAACAATAGCAGGGTGACATCGGAAACCCTCGGACTGCGCGAGCGCAAACGCCTGGAGACACGGGCGCAGCTCGAACGCGCCACCGTGCTCCTGGTCGCGGAGGTCGGGCTCGAGAACGCCACCGTCGACGCGATCTGCGCCAGGGTGCTCGTCTCGCCCCGCACATTCTTCAACTACTTCGAGAGCAAAGAGGACGCCATCCTCGGGATGCGCGACCTCCCCGTCGACGACGCGTTCGTCGCGCAGCACAGGGCAGACACCGCAGGGCAGAGCATCGTCGAACAGATCGTCGGGCTCCTGCTGCACGTGATCGGCCCCGCCATCGGGGACACCGCGTTGCACGATGCCCGCCTGGCGATCGTCAAGGAGCACCCGGAACTGCTCCGTCGACAGTTCGCCCAGATGACCAGGATGGGGGAGCAGCTCGTCGCGGGCGTCTCCGACCTCCTCTCGCACGACCAGGCGTTCTCCGCGTACGACGCGGCGGAACGCGCATCGCTCGCCGAGCTGATCCTGCCGCTCTGCGGCGGCGCCATCCGCGCCGCCGTCAAGGAGTGGGTGGCGGACGGCACGGAGCGCGACGCAGACGAACTTCGGACGCGAGCCGTCGAGCTCGCAGGAAAGGCGATTCAGGCACTCTCATGAGTCAGACAGCAACACGGCAGGAGACCGCGGACGCACCGTCCGCCGGATCTCCTCAGAAGAAGACCATCCTCCTGCTCTTCGCGGGCCTGATGGTCACGATGCTCCTCGCATCCCTCGACCAGACGATCTTCTCCACGGCCCTCCCGACCATCGTCGGCGAGCTCAACGGGGTCGACCACATGCTGTGGGTGACCACGGCGTACATCCTGGCCTCGACCATCATGCTGCCGGTGTACGGCAAGCTCGGCGACCTGATCGGCCGCAAGGGGCTGTTCATCATCGCCATCGGCCTGTTCATGGCCGGGTCCGTCATCGGCGGCCTCGCCGGCGACATGACCTGGCTCATCGTCGGTCGCGCCGTGCAGGGTCTCGGCGGCGGCGGTCTGATGATCCTGTCGCAGGCGATCATCGCCGATGTGGTCCCCGCCCGCGAACGTGGACGGTACATGGGCATCATGGGCGGCGTCTTCGCCCTGTCGAGCGTCGCAGGCCCGCTGCTCGGCGGCTGGTTCACCGAGAGCATCGGCTGGCGCTGGGCATTCTGGATGAACATCCCGCTCGGGATCCTCGCCATCGCGTCCGCTGTCGCCTTCCTCCGCCTGCCCAAGAACGCTCAGCGCAAGCCGCGGATCGACGTGGCGGGCATGGGGCTGCTGGCCATCGCATCCACCTGCCTGGTGCTCGTCACCACCTGGGGCGGCACGACGTATGACTGGAACTCGCCGGTCATCCTCTCGCTCATCGTCGGCACGGTCGTGGCCGGGATCGCGTTCGTGTTCGTGGAGCGCGCCGCAGCAGAGCCGATCATGCCGCTCCCGCTCTTCCGTGACCGCAACTTCAACCTGACCACGATCGCCGGTCTCATCATCGGCATCGCGATGTTCGGAGCCCTCGCATACCTGCCGACCTATCTGCAGATGGTGACGGGCGCGAACGCGACAGAGGCCGGGTTCCTGATGATCCCGATGATGGCCGCACTTCTCATCACCTCGATCGTCTCCGGCCAGCTCGTCAGCAAGACCGGCAGGTACAAGTGGCTTCCCGTCACCGGAACCGTGATCGTCGCAGGAGCCCTGGTGCTGCTGTCGACCATGACCCCGACCCTGCCGATCTGGGTGCTCTGCAGCTTCCTCGCCATCATGGGCGTCGGGCTCGGGATGAGCATGCAGATCCTGGTGCTGATCGTGCAGAACTCGTTCCCGGTCAGCCAGGTCGGAACGGCCACAGCGTCGAACAACTACTTCCGGCAGATCGGCGCGTCGCTCGGCTCGGCGATCGTCGGAAGCCTGTTCGCCACCCGGCTCACCCAGCTCCTCACCGAGCGGATGCCGGCGGGCGCCCAGGCGGGCGGTGGCAGCAACTCGCTGACCCCGGCCATCGTCAAGGGCCTTCCCACGCCGATCCGCGACGTGATCGTCGGGTCGTACAACGACGCCCTCACCCCGGTCTTCCTCTACATGGTGCCGCTGCTGCTCGTCGCCGCCGTGCTGCTGCTGTTCGTGGTGGAGAAGCCGCTGGCGACGACGATCGAGCGCGACGCGGTCGCGACGTCGATCGAGACGGACGGCTCGACGCATCCCGTGCTGGATGCGGTCGCCGCCGACCAGGCGGAGGCGGCGTCCGACACGGCGCCCGCCTCTCTGGACGACGAGCGGGACGGCACTCTCATCCGGAGCTGACCCGCTGGACGTCCACGGCCCGCCCTCCCCGGCTTCGGGAGGGCGGGCCGTTTCCGTGTGCTCGGCGTCTCAACCGTGCGTGGTCGCGGGCAGGACACTGGTCACGCGCGGCCGACGCTCCTACAATGACGGCATGTTCGTCGAGGGCACCCTTCGATGGCAGGTCACAGAGGACTGCCCCTGGGACCTGCTGATGGCGCTCGCCCTCCGCGACCTGGGGCACCTCGACGGGATCGGCGATCCGGTCATCCCTCGACTGTCTCCCGCGGTGGCGCCCGTGCTGCATCCGGCGACGGGCGCGCTGCCGGTGCTTCCCGCCCGGCGCCCGGCCGTGCATCCAGGGCAGGGGCGCGGCTCGCTGGAGGAGCAGTGGCTGGCGTGGTTCGAGTTCACCGTCGACAGGGAGCGCAGAGCAGCAGGCTCGCTCCTGCAGCCGCCGCACTTCACAGCGTTCGACCGCGCGATCGAGCTGCAGGACCTCATCCTGGAGCACTTCGACGAAGCGCTGCTGTGGGCGACGGAACGGCACGACGAATACGCGCGGGCGAGCATCGAGACGCACGCCAGACGGGCGGCGGACATCGTGGACGTCGTGCGCGACCGCGAGCACGAGCTGCGCAGGCAGGCCGGATACTTCCGCCTCGACCTCGCCGTGCTTCCCCTGGAGGAGAGCGGCGCCTGGATCGTCGGCCCGCACTCCGTCATCCTGAGCACCAGCCTCCGCGACGACTCCCGCGCCTTCCGCGCCTGGTTCGCCCCCGTCGTCGCCGCCCTCGTCTGACCCTGCCTCTTCCCGGCCCCTGTCCCACATCATCGAGCCGGGACTTGTGCACACGAGACGCCGTGCTCAGGCGTGCACACGTCCCGGCTCGATGGCGGGGGTTGCTCGGGAGGGGGAGGGGGTCAGGCGGGGCGGTGTGCGGGGGAGACGGTCTCGGCGGGGTCGGTGACGGCGACGTCGCCGACGGCCTCGTCGATGCGGGCGAGCACGTCGCCGGAGAGGCGGATGCCGGCGGCCGCGGCGTTGGACGCGACCTGCTCCGGCTTGGATGCGCCGACGATGGCGCCGGCGACGTTCGGGTTCTGCAGCACCCACGCCACGGCGAGCTGCGCCATGGTGATGCCGAGCTCGTCCGCGATCGGGTGGAGGCGCTGTACGGCGGTGAGCACGTCGTCGTTCATGAACGACTTGATCGCGTTCGCCCCGCCCTTGCTGTCCGCGGCGCGGCTGCCCTCCGGTGCCTCTGCACCCGGCAGGTACTTGCCGGTCAGCACGCCCTGCGCCACAGGCGACCAGACGATCTGCGAGATGCCGAGCTCGGCGGAGGTGGGGACGACCTGGCCCTCGATGACCCGCCACAGCATGGAGTACTGCGGCTGGTTGGAGATGAGCTGGACGTTCAGCTCCTTCGCCAGCGCTGCGCCGGCGCGGAGCTGCTCGGCGTTCCACTCCGAGACGCCGATGTAGAGCGCCTTGCCGGCGCGGACGACGTCGGCGAACGCCTGCATGGTCTCCTCGAGCGGGGTCTCCGAGTCGTAGCGGTGTGCCTGGTAGAGGTCGACGTAGTCGGTGCCGAGGCGCTGGAGCGACCCGTCGATCGACTCGAAGATGTGCTTGCGGGAGAGGCCGACGTCGTTGTGACCCTTGGGGCCTGTCGGCCAGTAGACCTTGGTGAAGATCTCCAGCGACGCGCGCCGTTCGTTCTTCAGGGCGTCGCCGAGCACCTTCTCCGCTGCCGTGTTGGCGTACGCGTCCGCCGTGTCGAAGGTGGTGATGCCCGCATCCAGTGCTGCGCGCACGCTCTGCAGCGCGATGTCGTTCTCCACCTGGGAGCCGTGGGTGAGCCAGTTGCCGTAGATGATCTCGGAGATCTTGAGTCCGCTGTTGCCGAGGTACCTGAATTCCATAGTGTTCACGCTACCCGACCGGCGATCCTGCGCCGCTGTCAGGGGAGCGTGGCAAGCTGGTGGAGTGGGACGAGCGGACGGCAGCGACAGGCGGGTGACCACCGAGCCAATCGACGACTCGTCCGCCACCATCCTGCACGTCGACATGGATGCGTTCTTCGCCTCCGTCGAGTTGCTCGACCGGCCGGATGCGCGCGGCAAACCCGCCATCGTCGGTCAGCCAGGCCCTCGCTCCGTCGTGACGAGCGCCACGTACGAGGCCCGCAAGTTCGGGGTGCGGTCGGCGATGCCGATGTCGCAGGCCATCCGGCTGTGCCCGCAGGCGATCATCCTGCCTCCGCACATGCACAAGTACAAGGAGTACTCGGAGAAGGTCATGGCGA
Source organism: Leifsonia sp. Root227 (assembly GCF_001428745.1). GTDB lineage: Bacteria > Actinomycetota > Actinomycetes > Actinomycetales > Microbacteriaceae > Leifsonia. The sequence goes on from NZ_LMIO01000002.1 coordinate 630,912, forward strand.
TCTTCTCCGAGGTGACTCCGCTGGTCGAGGCGCTGAGCATCGACGAGGCGTTCCTCGACGTCGCGGGAGCCAGGCGGCTACTCGGTTCGCCGAAACGCATCGCGGAGCTGGTGAGAGCGCGCGTGTTCGAGGAGACGGGCCTCACCTGCTCGGTGGGGGCAGCGCCGACCAAGTTCATGGCCAAGCTCGCCTCCGGTCGAGCCAAGCCGGACGGGGTGCTGGTCATCCCGGAGTCCGCGATCATCGACTACCTTCGGCCTCTCCCCGTCGGTGCGCTCTGGGGCGTCGGCGCGAGCACCCAGCAGGCGCTCGAACGACTCGGGATGCGCACCGTCGCCGACCTCGCGGACGCACCGCTCTCCGTGCTGCAGAAGGCGGTGGGCGACGCGTCCGGCAGCAAGCTGCACGAGCTCGCGAACGGCAGAGACCCGCGCTCGGTCGTGACGGAGACGCGCGAGAAGAGCGTCGGGCACGAGATGACCTTCGAGACGGACGTCTCCGATCAGGACCGGCTGCGCCGCGAACTGCTGCGACTGTCCAACCAGGTGGGGGAGCGCCTTCGCAAGAACGGCCTCGAGGGGCGCACGGTCGCCCTGAAGCTCCGGTTCTCCGACTTCCGCACGGTGACGCGGTCGCGCACCCTCGGCGAGGCGACCAATGTCGGACGGCGCATCTTCGAGGAGGTGTGGCAGATCTACGAAGGGCTCGACCTCGGTCGCACGCCCATCCGGCTGATCGGCGTGCGGGCGGAGCAGCTGCTCGAAGCGGGAGGGGACAGCCTCGCCCTCTGGGACCCTGACGACGAGTGGCGGGAGACGGAGCGCACCCTCGACGCGGTCAGCGCGCGCTTCGGCCGCGGGATGATCGGGCCGGCGTCGCTGGTGAAGCGGCAGCGCGACGCGGAGGCGGCGACCGACGACGGGCGCAACCCTCGCTGGCTGAGCGACTGAACGCCGGAGCGACTGAACGCCCGGACGCCGGAGCGACTGAACGCCCGAGCGGACGAACGCCGCTGCGCTGAGCGTGACTCAGCGCACGCCGACGAGAATGCCGCGGTGGTCGCTGCCGTTGTCGGCGAGCACGTCGCTCGTCACATTCGTGAGGCCGCGGACGAGCACGTGATCGAGCCGGGCGACGGGGAACTCCGCCGGCCAGGTGAACCCGAAGCCGAGCGTGTTGTCCGGCGCCTCGGTGAGGGTGGAGAGCAGCGGCTGGAACTTCCGATCCGTGCTGGCCGTGTTGAAGTCGCCCACCACGATCAGCTTCGCCGAGTCATCCGCCTTCACCGTCTCGGCGAGCTGGGCGAGCATCGTGTCCCTCGACTGGTACGCCCCTGGACGCACCGACGCGATGTGCACCGCGTACACCCGCGTCGGCGTCCCAGGAGTGTCGAGGTCGACGCGCACCGCCCTGTCCCAGCCGAGGCCGAGGTCCAATCGCTGCTCGTCACTGATCGGGTACTTGCTCCACAGTCCGACGGTGCCGACGATCGCGCTGTGCGGATACCCGGGATCGAGCACCGCGGACACCGTCTCGCGCGCCGTGGCGTCGAGCTCCTGCAGCGCGATCACGTCCGGGGCGCGGTCGGCGAGGTCTTTGGCGATGCTGCCCGCCGCGCTGTTCTGGGCGTGGATGTTCTCGCTCGCGACCGTGAGCGACGGCGCGCCCGCGTGCATCCCAGGGAGGAACGCCGGCAGGAACAGCGTGCCCCAGACGGCGGCGGCCGCGGCGACGCAGAGCGTCCCGAACACCGACAGCCGAACCAAGGCGGCGACGCCGAGCACCAGGATGAAGACTCCCAGCCAGGGCAGGAAGGTCTCGACGAGCGACGCGGAGCCCCCGATGTTCGGCAGCAGATCGTGCCAGAGCAGCAGGGCCCCGGTCATCAGGGCGAGCAGGCCGACGACGATGCCGCGCGGGCCACGGCTGGAACGGATCATCGACACTCGGACGATTATTCACGGTCGACTCCTGAGAACCCGCCGCAAACGCTGGACGCAGCCTGGGGACTGCCCTGGTGAGGCTGGGAGGGGAAGGGTACGGTGGCTGCATGACGAACATCTCCCTGAAGCTCGCGGAAACGATCAGCTCAAACGGCATCAAGTCGGTCTACGGCGAGCCCGTGGAGATCGACGGGACCACCATCGTGCCCGTCGCCGCCGTGCAGTACGGCTTCGGCGCCGGATCGGCGGGTGAGGGCGAGGACGCAGACGCGCCAGGCGGCGCAGGTGGTGGAGGCGTGAGCATCCCGTTCGGCGCATACATCAACGACGAGACCGGCGTGCACTTCCGGCCGAACATCATCACGCTGCTCGCCGTGGCCATCCCGTTCGTGTGGGTGGCGGGTCACGCGTGGGCGCGCATCATCAAGGCCCTTAAGAAGTAGCAGCGTCGGCAGAGTGCCAGACGCACTAGACTGAACGCGAACACGGGAGTCCGGTGAGCCGGGCTGAGAGGAAACTTCTCAAGTTTCGACCGTTGAACCTGATCTGGATCATGCCAACGCAGGGAGACATTCTCGAATCCCGTGCCTCTTTCCACGAATGAAAGGGCACGAACAGTGCACGCAACCATCTCTCCGAGCACCACCACCGATCGCAGGGCTCGCGTCCTCCGCTGGCGGGTCGTCGACATCGTCGTCGCCAGTGTCGTCGCCGTCGCCGCGGGCGTCGTCTTCTGGGTGTGGGGTCAGCTCGACAACCCCATCTCCGGTCCGGTGAGCGCCGTGCTCCCCGGTTTCCAGGGCATCCTGAACGGCCCGTGGCTGTTCGCGGGCGTCCTCGGCGCGCTCATCGTCCGCAAGCCGGGCGCTGCCGTGTACACCGAGCTGGTGGCTGCGACCGTCTCCGCCCTGATCGGCACGCAGTGGGGCTTCGCCACGCTCATCTCCGGGCTGGTGCAGGGGCTCGGCGTCGAGATCGTCTTCGCCGCGTTCCTCTACGCCAACTGGCGGCTCCCCGTCGCGCTGCTGGCCGGGGCTGGCGCCGGCATCGCCGAGTCGATCCTCGACCTCCTCTACTGGTACCCGGGCTCCAAACTCGGCTTCGTCGTCACATACACGATCACGACCACCATCTCGGGCATCGTCGTCGCCGGACTGCTGTCCTGGCTGCTCGTCCGCGCCATCGCCAAGACAGGCGCGCTCAGCCGGTTCGCGTCCGGACGCGAGGCGACAGGCAGGGTCTGATCATCGGACGCGCCATCGACGATGGTCGGCACGGACCGTCAGCCCCGGCCGCCGTTCGGGTCGACGACTGGGGCTGGCGCTACTCCGGGCGGAACGCCTGGGCCGTCCGCGGGCTGAGCCTGAGCATCCAGTCGGGCGAGCGCGTCCTGCTGCTCGGTGCCTCCGGCGCCGGCAAGAGCACGGTGCTCGCCGGACTGGCCGGTGTGCTCGGCGGCGACGACGACGGAGAGGCGACGGGCTCGCTGACCGTCGGCGGCCGACGCCCGGTGGATGCGCGCGGCGCGAGCGGCCTGCTGCTGCAGGACCCTGACTCGCAGGTGATCCTCGCGCGGGTCGGCGACGATGTGGCGTTCGCCTGCGAGAACCTCGCCGTGCCCCGCGAGCAGATCTGGCCGCGGGTGCTGGACGCCCTCGACGCCGTCCGGTTGCGGGTACCGCTCGACCACCCCACCTGGCAGCTCTCCGGCGGGCAGAAGCAGCGGTTGGCGCTCGCTGGGCTGCTGGCGATGCGTCCAGGGCTGCTGCTGCTCGACGAGCCGACAGCGAACCTCGACCCGGAGGGGGTGATCGAGGTGCGCGAGGCCGTCGCGTCGGTGATCGCGGCCACGGGGGCGACGTTGATCGTGGTGGAGCATCGCGTCTCCGTCTGGCGCGGGCTGGTCGACAGGGTGATCGTGCTCGCCGCCGACGGCGGCGTCCTCGCGGACGGACCCCCGGATGCCGTGCTCGCCGACGCCTCGAACGAGCTGCGCCGAGCGGGCGTCTGGCTCCCGGACGAGCCGGTTCCCGTCGCGAGCGAGGTGGCCGTCGGCGCTCCTCTGCTGACAGCAGAGGCGCTGGCGTTCGGCCGCGGCCCTGCCATCGCCCGCCGCGCGAAGCGGGGGAGCAGGCGGGCCGGTCGCTCCCAGGCACAGGATGCTGCCGCGCTGCCCGACCGGGTGGATGCGCGCATCCACGAGGGCTCTGCGCTCGCGCTGGTCGGTCGCAACGGCGCAGGCAAGTCGACGCTCGCGCTCACGCTCGGCGGGCTGCTTGCACCGCTCGGCGGCGTCCTCCGCGCCGAGCAGGCTCTCGCGGGCGACGCCGCAGCAGAGCCGTCCGCGTGGCGCTCCAGGGATCTGCTCACGCGCGTCGGGAGTGTGTTCCAGAATCCGGAGCACCAGTTCGTCGCCTCGACGGTCAGGGACGAGCTCGCCATCGGGTTGCGCGCGATGCACGAGCGGGACGACGCGATCAGCGCTCGGGTGGATGAGCTGCTCGACCGGCTGGCGCTCGCTCCGTTCGCCGACGCGAACCCGTTCACCCTCTCCGGCGGCCAGAAGCGCCGTCTCTCCGTCGCGACGGCGCTGGCCACCAGGCCGACGCTGCTCGTGCTCGACGAACCGACCTTCGGGCAGGACGCCAACACCTGGGCGGGGCTGGTCGAGATGATCGCGGAGCTGCGTGCGGAAGGGCACGCCGTCGTCGCCGCGACGCACGACGAGGAGTTCGTCACCGCCATCGGCGCAGGGCGCTTGCTGCTCGGCGCGTCGTCGGAGGTGGCGGCATGAGCATCATCGCCCCGGTGCGGCAGGGTCCGCTCGCCGCCCTCAATCCTGTCGCCAAGCTCGGTGCCGCCCTGATCGTGACAGTGGTGCTGCTGCTGTCGATCGACATCGTCTCGGCCGCCGTGGCGCTCGGCATCGAGCTGGTGCTGCTGTGCTTCTCGCGCATCCCGTGGCGGGTGCTGGTCGTGCGCACAGCGCCGATCTGGATCGCCGCTCCGCTCGCCGGGATCACGACGGTGCTGTACGGGCGCACCAGCGGCGTCGTCTACGTGCAGTGGATGTTCGTGGAGGTCAGCGACGGCTCCATCCAGCTCGCCGTCGCCACCACCCTCCGCATCCTGGCCATCGGTCTGCCCGCTGTGCTGCTGTTCATCACGATCGACCCGACCGACCTCGCGGACGGGCTCGCCCAGGTGCTGCGCCTGCCTGCGCGGTTCGTGCTCGGCGGGCTCGCCGGGCTGCGACTGGTCGGCCTGTTCGCCGATGACTGGAGGGCACTCACGCTGGCCCGCAGAGCGCGCGGCATCTCGGAGAGCGGTGCGCTGCGCAGGATGCTCGGTCAGGCGTTCGCCCTGTTCGTGCTGTCCATCCGGCGCGGCACGAAACTCGCCACAGCGATGGAGGCCCGCGGGTTCGGCTCCTCCCGCACGCGCACGTGGGCGCGCCAGAGCGTGTTCAGGGGCAGGGACTGGGCGACGCTCGTGGTCGCGGCGACGGTGGCCGTCACGGCGGCGGGCGCGGCCATCGCAGCAGGGACGTGGCATGTCTTCGGCGCGTGAGGGGGAGCTGCGGCTGCGCGACGCCGTGCAGCGGGCGATCCGGGATGCGGCGGCCAGGCAGGCCGCGCCTGTCGTCCTCATCGACGGTCCGAGTGGGGCGGGCAAGAGCTCGCTCGCCGACGTGCTGGTCGCCGACTGGCCGGGAGACGCGACGCCGCGACTGGTGCGGATGGACGACCTCTACTCCGGCTGGGGAGGGCTGGATGCTGGAAGCGTCGCGGTCGGGCGGGACCTGCTGCGGCCGCTCCGTGCATCCGGTGCAGGACGCTGGCGGCAGTGGGACTGGACGGCCGATGCTCCGGCCGGGTGGCACACCGTCGACGGGCGTGCGCCGCTGATCGTCGAGGGATGCGGCACGCTGGCCATGGCCAATGTCGCGCTGGCCGACCTCGCGCTGTGGCTCGACGCCGACGACGCCCTCCGCAAGGAGCGCGCGCTCGCCCGCGACGGGCTCTCCTTCGCCACGCACTGGGATCAGTGGCAGCACGACTTCGAGCGCTACGTCGAGCGCGAACGGCCGAGGGACAACGCCTCACTGGTGCTCGACGTGACCGACTGGCCGCTCGACACAGCCCGACAGCGCGCTCTGAGGGCTAACGTTGGTACATGACCGCTGCAGAACAGACTGAGACCGAATACATCGTCGAGTACGTCGACGGCCCGCTGGCAGGCACGACGGAGCGGCGCCTCCTGATCGGCGGCAAGGTCGACGAGCGGATCGGCGCTGTCGCGGCGATCGAGGGCCTCGAGTCGCTGTTCTGGTACGTCGCGGGCGCCGAGCGCACGGTCGGCGGCGAGAAGTACGTCTCGTACTCCTTCGACGCCCCGGACAGCGACCCCGTCGAGACCGAGAAAGAGGAAGAGTCCCTCTAAGCCGCGCCGCGGATCCCGCTCGACGCTTGACGCTGGGCGGCTGCGGGGTCTACGCCCAGCCGAGCTCGTGCAGGCGGTCGTCGTCGATGCCGTAGAAGTGCGCGATCTCGTGCACCAGCGTCACGTGGATCTCGTCACGGAGCTCGTCGATGCTCTCGCTGATCGAGAGCAGTGGCTCGCGGTAGAGGATGATGCGGTCCGGCATCTCGCCGAAGCCGTAGCTGTCGCGCTCGGTGAGCGCCACGCCGTCGTAGAGGCCGAGCAGGTCGAGCGAGCCGTCCTCTGGCCGGTCCTCAACCACGAACACCACGTTGTCGAGCCCGTCGACCATCTCGTCCGGCAGTTCGTCGAGTTCGTCGGTGACCAGCGCCTCGAACGCGTCGGTGTCCAGGTGGATGGGCACGGTCACCAGGCCTGTGTCGTCGCGGCGTGCAGGTCGAGCAGCTCGGTGGTGCGCTCACTCGGGCCGCGGCCGAAGCCGCACTCGGTCGCGACGCCGAAGCGCGGCTGAACCGCGGTCGCAGCGGCGATCCTGCGCTCGGCGCCCTCGACGCCGTCCTCGTGGTGCAGCAGCCCGAGGTAGAGCTCCGTCTCCTCAGGAACGTCGAAGGCGGCGAGCGGCGCGAAGAACGCGTCGTCGTCCCGCTCGATCGGCACGGGAAGGTGGAACCAGCTGATCGGGCGGGGCGCGGCGGCGAGGACGCCGGAGACCACGTCGGCCAGGTGGCCTGCGTCTGTCGGCTGCACGAAGTGCGCCTCCTCCACGTCTCCGTAGCAGAGGTGGTAGCCCACCTCGACGTCGGACGGCACAGCGGCCGCCTGTCGCACGGCACGCTCGACAACGCCGCCGAGCACATCGTCGAACCACGGGACGATGGCGTGGTGCGACCGGATGTTCGCGGACTCCAGCAGGGCGAACTCGACGGCCGTGTCCCACTGGATGGCGAGGCTGTCGTGCGGGATGCCGTCCACGATCCGCTGCAGCTCGCCGAACAGGGCGCGCTCGTATGCCGGCTCGAACGCGGCGCGGTGCTCGGCCACGACGAACGCGCCGACGATGGCGGCGGGGGTGGGAAGGGACACCTGGAAACGGGTGCCCTCCGCGATCTCGCCGGCCGCGCGCATCCTGTCGAAGGTGGCGTACGACTCCAGAGCGGCGTCCGCGTAGCCGAGGCTCGGGAAGACGAGGTCGTCGGCGGACACTCCGTCGTCTATCACGAACGGGCGGCCGTCGAAGACGCCGCGGATGTAGAACGGTTCGACCGGGATGCGGGAGAGCCCCGTCATCGTGTCGAAGCGTTTCGTCTGGAACTGGATCCAGTAGAACCGTTCGCCGACCTCGCCATCCGGGATGCGGCGCATCCGGTCGCCGAGGTGGGTGCTGACGGTGCGGAAGACGCTCTCCGCGTCCGGCAGGTTGACGCTGCCGACGAGGTGGGCTCCCTGGATCGCTTGGGTGTTCACCCGCGCGAGTCTACCGGGAGCCCTCCTCGTTGCCGATCAGTACCAGTTGACGGACTGGGAGTGCGACCACGCGCTGCACGGCGTTCCGTACGAGCGGGAGATGTAGTCGAGCCCCCAGGCGATCTGGGTGGCGGCGTTGGACTGCCAGTCGGAACCGGCCGAGGCCATCTTGCTGCCGGGGAGCGCCTGCGGGATGCCCGTGGCGCCGCTGCCGGCGTTGTACGCCTGGTAGTTCCAGCCCGATTCCTTCTGCCACAGGTTGCTGAGGCAGCTGAACTGGTCGTCGCCCCAGCCGTGCTGGGCGAGCTGGGAGCGCGCGACGGACTTGGCGCCGTCGGGGGTGTTCGCGTTGGCGAGTGCTGCCGCCGCGGCCGCTGCGGCCTGACGGTCGGCCTCCGCTGCTGCCGCCGCGAGGGCGTCGGAGGCGGCCTTCGTGCTGTCGATGGTGCTGCGCAGCTTCGAGTCGTCGAGCTTCTGGTAGCTGTCGAGTCCGGCGATGGCGGTCTTCGCGGCGGTCGGGTCCGCTTTGGCTGCGTATGCGGCGACGGTGCGGCTGGCGCCGACGATCGTGGTCTTCGCCTCGTCTTCGAGGCGGTTGCGCACGATGCTCTCGTAGACGCCGAGCTGTTCGTGGTGCATCCCCGTCGATTCGGAGAGTTCGCGGGTCTGCTTCTCGCTCTGCTGCTGGGCGAGCGTCGGGGCGAAGAGCGACGCCGTCATGAGAGCGGCGGTCACCCCGGTGACGATGTGGGTGAGCGAGATCGAGGATTTCTTGAGGGTGAAGAGCATCTGGTTCCTGTGTTCGGGCTTCCCCGACCGCATCCGGGCGCACCTGGGCGCCGGATGCACGGGCCGCGATCTCGGGAGGTCACGGCCCTGGGCGGGCTGACGACCGCGCGTGCACGTGCGTGATCCACCGGTGACCGTGAGGTCCGATGGCGTGCGGCGTGCAGCGCGGGTGTGCCGCACGAAACGAAGGCGGGCATCCGAAACGATGGGGGCGGATGCGCAGCAGGCGTGCGACACGACGGCGTACAGTGCCGTCGACCCGACTACGTTAGGCGCTCAGTCTGGACGATTCAGGCACGGAGCCTGGCAAAGTCGTGTGTGCGGAGGTGCCGGTCAGCGGCCGGCGGGGCCGGACGCGGCCTCCTCCGCCGCCTCCGCGCGGTGCGCTTGCTCGGCCGCCTCGTCCGCCGCATCCATGCGCTTGTCGGTGACCCAGAGCATCCCGAGCAGCAGGCAGACGACCACGACGCCCATCGTGAGGAACACCGCAGGGAGTCCGAAGAACTGCGCGATCACGCCGCCGAGGGCGGCACCGAGCGGCATGGTTCCCCAGGCGACGAGGCGGTATGCGCTGTTGAGCCTGCCGAGCAGGCGGTGCGGGGTGATGCGCTGCCGCAGCGAGACGGTGATCACGTTCCAGATCGACACGGTGATTCCGCCGAGGAAGAACGCGGCGCCGATGATCACCGGGTTCGTCGTGAACGCAGGGGTGGCGACCGTGAGCACGCTGCCGAGGATGGTGAGCGCGAGTGCTTTGGCGCGCCCGAGCCACCGTTCAGCACCCTCCGCGGCGAACGAGCCGAGGACACTGCCGAGGGCGGAGGCGGTGAGCAGGAGGCCGTAGCCGGGGTCGGTGAGCTTCATCGCGGAGTTCGGGCCGACAGCGTAGAGCACCAGGACGGTGAAGGTGGCGCTCGACGCCAGGTTGAACATGCCGACCATGATCGCCAGGACGCGCAGGACCGTGTTGCTCCAGAGGAACCGCAGCCCTTCTGCGATGTCGGCGCGGATGGTCGTGGCTCCGGTGTGGCCGGTGCTGAACCGCCCGCGGACCAGCAGGAGCATCCCGATGGCGAGCACCCAGAGCAGGACGGGCGCACCGAACGCCACGGCGATGCCGGACGCGACCAGGAAGCCGCCGAGGGGAGGGCCGACGAACTGATTGGTGGTGAGCTCGGCCGCGTAGAGGCGGCCGTTGGCGCGGGAGAGCGCATCCCGGTTGACGAGCTGGGGGAGGATCGACTGCGAGGAGGTGTCGTAGATCGTCTCTGCGACGCCGACGAACAGGGCGATGGCGTAGAGCATCCAGATGGACCCCGCCCCGATGATCGCGACCACGACGAGCACGGACAGCAGGGCAGCGCGGGCCGTGTTCGCCCAGAGCATCAGGCGGCGGCGGTCGAATCGGTCGGCGAGCGCGCCTGCGGTGAGCGCGAAGAGCAGCCAGGGCAGGGTGAACGCGAAGCCGAGCCCGGCGATGAGCGCCGGTGACTCCGTGTAGCGGATCGCGACGAGCGGGAGGGCGACCTTCATGACGCCGTCGGCCAGGTTGGAGAGGGCGGACGAAGTCCACAGCTTCCAATACGGAGCGCCGAGCCGGATGGTCATGAATGTACGATCGCACATCGATTGAGAAAACTCAATCGATTCGAGAAAGCTGGATTCAGCGATAGACTGCGGGCATGAGCGAGAGCGAGACCGTACCCGGCGTGCACCCCGTCGACGCCAAGCGCCGCCCGGCGACCGCCAAGGAGGCGAAGGCGTTCGCGCATCCCCTCCGGGTGCGGATGGTGCGCCTCTGCGGGCAGTACGAACTCACGAACAAGCAGCTCGCCGACCGGCTGGGCGTCGACCCAGGCACCGCGCATTACCACGTGCGCCAGTTGGTGGATGCAGGTTTCCTCGAGCCGGCGCCGGTGCGCACGGGGGAGAGCGGGGCGCTGGAGAAGCCGTACCGCTCCACCGGCCGCAGCTGGTGGCTGTCGGATGCGCTCGACGTGTCGGACACGAGCGAGGGCTTCGCGCCCGTCGAGGCGTTCCAGCAGGAGCTCGCGGAGGCCGGCCCATCGTCGATCGCGACCTACGCGCGCTTCTCCCTGCACCTGTCTCCGGAGGACGTGGCGGAGTTGGACCGCCGCATCGTCGCGGTGATCGACGACTACGTCGAGACCGACGACGAGCGACGCGACCTGCCGGTGCACGGCGGGATGTTCCTGCTGCACCGCTCCGCGGACTGAGCGCGCGACGGCGGCCCTGGATGCGCATCCAGGGCCGCCGTCGTCCGTTCGCCCTCCGTCAGCTCCAGGGCGACGGCGCCGGGGGCGCGACCACCGGAGGCCGGTCGTCGCAGGTGATCGTGTTCGGCAGTTCCCACGGCGCCAGCCACGGGCCGGTGGTGCCGCCGCCGTCGTTGCCGCCGAGGTCCGCGATCGAGAACTCCGACCCTGCGGGGGTGAAGTTGAACGACCCGCAGTTGTTCACTCCGACGGCGCCGACGTTTCGCGCATCCACGTTCTGGAACGACGCGCTGCCTGCGCTGCGCGCGCTGAGCACGGAGGTTCCCGTGCCGTCGACGCGGATGTCGCGGAAGTGCACATTCGTGATCGAGTACTGGTCTTTGACGGGGAAGTCGGTGACCAGCATGATCGCGTTGTACGTGTTGTCGAGGAAGTTGTCCCCGACCACCTGGATGTCCGCGTCGATATTGCGTTCGAGCGCGTAGAACCAGATGGCGCCGAGCCCGATGTTCCAGTTGAGCTCAAACGTGCCGGCGCGCACCGTCGTGTTGTTCGTGATCCAGAGGTGTCCGGTGAACGGCTCTGCCCCGAAGCGCGAGCCGACCTGGATCGCGCTTCCCTCGCGGAGCGGGTCGGCGACGAGGTTGTTCGAGACCGTGTTGTCCGCGCCGCCGTAGATCGCGATCCCGTTGGCGAGGGTCGGGGTCTGGACGGTGTTGTGGTCGAACGTGTCGCCCGTGTCCGCCGTCTTCTCCGACCACATGGCGAGCCCGTCGTCCCCGGTGTTGCGGATGAGGTTGTTGCGCACCGTGGATGCGGTCACGCCGGTGTGGAAGTTGATCCCGTCGGCGATCTGGTCGGCGATCACGGAGTTCGTGATGCTGAGGTTGTGCATCGGGCCGTCGAGCCAGATGCCGACCTTGGTGTGGTGCAGGTAGAGACCGTCGATCGTGGAGTCGCTGAGCGCGCCGCCGATGGCGTTTACCTGGTCGATATCGATGCGTTCGCGCACGTCGCCCTGCACGGTGAACCCGGACAGGTGCACGTTCGTCGAGCCGCCGGCCGACGCATCCTTGCCGTAGAAGCCGACGCCGGTGTGGGTGGAGCCGTCCGGCGCGGGCGTGGCGAGGGCGACCTCGTGGCCCGTGATGATCGTGTACCAGCTGCCTGCGCCCTCGATGGTGACGTTGTCCACGATGATGTGCCTGTTCACCTGGTAGGTTCCCGGCGGCACGTACACCTTCAGGTGCGCCTTCTTCGCGAAGGCGATCGCCTTGTCGAACGCGGCGGCGGAGTCGCGGCGGCCGAAAGGGTCTGCGCCGAAGGCGAGCACGTTCGAGGCGATGAGCCTGACGTGCGGGGCTCCGACGAGCTGCGAGTCCAGCAGGTCGATCGTGGTGGTCGCGGCCGGCGTGCCTGCCGGCGCGGTGAGCCTGATCCGGTCGCCCGCCTTGTACGTGCGCCCGAGGAGCAGGCGCTGCTCGTCGTAGAAGTGCATCGGCCGGAACGGCTTCTGGATGACAGGGGCGGGCGTCGTGGCGCTCGGGACGCAGGCGCACTCGGTGATCCACCAGTCCGGATGCAGCAGGTCCGCGTTCGGGTCGTTGGTGAATGAGTACTGGTTGTAGAGCCAGGAGTACTGCGAGGTGAGCGTCATCGTCTGCTTCGCGCCGCCGTTGACGGTGACGGCGAGCGGCGCGGTGATCCCGCCGCCGGTCGGGGAGTCGGGGATGCTGTACCGCACCGTGATCGCGTTGGTCGCGGCGGGGAGGGTGAACTCGACGTACTGGCCGGGGGTGAGCGACACGGCGGAACGGCCGGACGCCTCCGCGGGGAGCGTGTACGCCGCGCGGTCGGGGCCGATGACCGTTCCGGTGGTGGATGCGTTCTCCGCCTCCTGCTCGGAGATGCCGAGATCGGCGCCGCGGCCGGCGCTGAGCGCGGGGGAGAGCGCGGCGCGCGTGACGGGGGTCGGAGCCGCAGGTGCGGCGGGTGCGGTCTGGGCTGCTGCCGGCGCGGTGAAGCCGACCAGGGAGGCGGCGATCGCGACGGCTGCTGCGGAGGCGAGCATGGTGAGTGGTGGGCGCATCCGGTGCGTGCGGGGCGTGCGGGATGCGGTGGAGGTGCTGGTCATCGTCGACGGTCCTCTCGTTGGATCTGCCCGACGATACGACCTGGCCGGTCGCCGTCACAAGAGAAACATGAGAATTGTCTGAGAAAAGTCGAGAACTTGCAGCAAGAGCGCAAACGACCGCAATTCTTGCGTCGTGATGGGCGTAAACACGAAACCTCCGCGCTGAGGCGGAGGTTTGTGTTTGATTTCTATTGGGGTGAGTAACGGGGCTTGAACCCGCGACCTCCTGGACCACAACCAGGCGCTCTACCAACTGAGCTATACCCACCATGTCTTCGTCCGGAATTCGGTCCCGATCAAAGCAACTCGACGATTCTATTACATCTGAGCCGCCCATTTTTCCACTACGCCCGCCGACACGCTTTGGACGTGCTCCGTGGTGGGTCCAGGTTCGCCCACAAAGGCGGCACGGCGGTAGTAATCGAGCTCCCGGATGGATTCGAGAATGTCGGCGAGCGCGCGGTGTCCGCCGTGCTTCTCTGGCGCGTTGAAGTAGATGCGTGGGTACCAGCGGCGGGAGAGCTCCTTGATGGAGGAGACGTCGACGCTGCGGTAGTGCAGGTGGTTGTCGAGGCGCGGCATGAACTTGGCGATGAACATCCGGTCGGTGCCGATCGTGTTCCCGGCGAGCGGTGCCGTGCGCGCGGTCGGTGCGAACTTGAGGACGTACTCCAGCACCTCGTACTCGGCCTCGGCCAGGCTCTTGCCGCCGGGGATCTCCTCCAGCAGGCCGGAGGTGGTGTGCATGTCGCGGACGAAGTCGTTCATGTGTTCGAGCGCGGACGGGTCCGGCTTGATGACGATGCTGAGGCCGGGGTCGAGCACATTCAGTTCGAAATCGGTGATGACCACCGCGATCTCGACGAGTTCGTCGACCTCGAGGTCGAGTCCGGTCATTTCACAGTCGATCCAGACCAGACGATCCGAGGAATTTGCCATGCCGAAAGTCTAGTGCTGGCCTCCGACGGGCCGAGGCACCGGCCGTTTGGCCGGCATCCCGTCTCCGGCGGAGATGCGCCGCATCCGCCTGGCCGCCCAGGGGATGGCGTACACGCGCAGCCAGGTGCGCAGCGGTATCTCCTCCGGCGGAGGCGCCGGTTGCTCCGTCGCGGTGGTCGCCGCGATCTCCGCGTACGGCACGCCGAGCGTGTGCGCGGCGTGCGCGGCGAGCAGGCGGTGGCCGCGCGCGCTGAGGTGCACGCGGTCGCTCGCCCACATGCTGTTGTCCTGGAACTCGCGGACGCCCCAGACGTCGAGCACGATCGCCTGGTGGTCGCGGGCGATGCTCCAGATGTTGGCGTTGAAGACGGCTGCGCGTCCGCGGAACGGCTTGAGGAAGAACGCGAACTGCGGGTCGAACAGGTTCGCGAGCAGCACGGTCGCGCCCGTGGCTCGCAGCGACCGGATGCCGCTGTCGAGCCGGGAGGCGAGCGCATCCGGGTCGGCGGCGGGGCTCATCAGGTCGTTGCCGCCGACCATCACGGAGACGAGGTCGGGGCCGAGGCGCAGCGCATCCGGCACCTGGTCGTCGACCACGTCGGCGATGCGTCGGCCGCGCACGGCGAGGTTGGCGAACTCGAACGGGTGGCCGGCGAGGCGAGCGTCGCCGTCGAGGATGGCGGCGAGGCGGTCCGCCCAGCCGATCCACCCGCTGGTGGGCGCAATGCCCTGCGGCGGCGGGGCGTCGCACAGGCCCTCGGTGATCGAATCCCCGAGGGCGACGTACCGGGTGAAAGCGGTTCGGCTCACCCTTCAGATTCTGCCGACCGTGTCCGGCCGGAACGCGACGACAGCGGTGGATGCGCGCGATGGTCTCCTGATGTTCCCCGGACGTACACTGAGATCGTGGATTCGACATCGCCCGTTGGCCGTCCCGTCATCGACGAGAAGGCCGTCCGGCTCACCCTGTACACCTCGGCGTTCTGCGAACCGTGCATGCAGACGCGTGCGGTGCTCGCCGAGGCGGCGAGGCTGGTGCCGCAGGTGACGGTGACGGAGTTCGACGTCGCCCGCAACATGGAGAGCGCGGAGGCCGATCGCATCCGGGTGACGCCGACCGTGATCGTGAGCACGCCATCCGGGGATGAGGTCTTCCGTGCCGAGGGCGTGCCGACCTTGCAGCAGGTGCTCGTGGCTGCCGCCAAGGCGGTGTGAGCGGAACGGGAGCGCACCAGGCGCGACGAACCGTGAGGCTCCCGGCGGGACGTGCACAGCGGTGCCCCCGGCAGGAATCGAACCTGCGACCAAGAGATTAGAAGGCTCCTGCTCTATCCGCTGAGCTACGGGGGCGTGGTTTCCACGATACCGTAGCTGCCTGGCTCAGAGCGTCGCGCCGCTTTTGCCCGCCCTGTTCACGATGGCGATGGTCGGGCGGCGTCCGCGGAGACCGAAGCGGAGCCGCAGGCTCGCGCTCCTGGCGATCAGCAGCGCGATCACGATGGCCGCGATCGTGGGGACGATACCCGAGATCATCATGGCCGTGTGCGGACCGACCTCTTCCACGACCCACCCCATGAACGGGCCGCCGAGCGCCTGGCCGCCGAGCAGCACCAGGATGTAGAGCGAGATGACCCTGCCCCGGATCTGCACGTTCGACGACATCTGCACGAGCGAGTTCGCGGCCGTGATGAACAGCAGGTTGCCCACGCCGATCCCGATCAGGAGCACGCCGAACGCGATCTCCGACGGCGCGAAGCCCGCGAGCGCCTGCACGATGCCGAGGGCGGCCGCCGTGCCGACCACCATGCTGAGCCGCACGCTGGTGCGACGCGTGGAGGCGAGCGCTCCGACGAGCGCACCGGCGGCGACGAGCGCGTTGAACATCCCGTAGCCCTGCGCGCCGACGTCGAACACGTTGTTCGCGTACGCGGCGAGGAACACCGGCATGTTGAACGCGAACACGGCGAGGATCGCGACCATGACGACCGTCCAGAAGATCACCGGCTTGCGGCGCACGTACCGGATCCCCTCCGCGAGCTGCCCCTTGGCGCGGGGCACGGCGGGGGAGTGGTGGAGCTGGGAGCGGTTGAGCGAGAGGAGCGCTCCGACGACGGCGAGGCAGGCGACGGCGTTGATGACGAACGACCAGCCGCCGCCGACGGCGGTGATGAGGATGCCGCCGACCGCGGGACCGATCAGGCCCCCGAGCTGGAAGATCGAGGAGTTGAGGCTGATCGCGTTGCGGAGGTACATCGGCCCGACCAGCTCGTTCACGAAGACCTGGCGCGTCGGGTTGTCGACGACGGTGACGAGTCCGAGCAGGAACGAGATGAGGTAGACGTGCCACACCTGGGTCACCCCGGTGAGGGTGAGGGTCGCGAGGACTCCGGCGAGGATGGCGGCACAGGACTGGGTGACCACGAGGATCTTCTGCTTGTTGTACCTGTCGGCGATCACTCCGCCGTGCAGGCCGAGCACGAGCATCGGCATGAACTGCATGAACACGGTGACGCCCACCGCGGCGACGCTGCCGGAGAGCTGCAGCACCAGCCAGTCCATCGCGATGCGTTGCATCCACACGGCCGTGTTGGCGACCAGGTTGCTCGCGGCGAACTTGCGATAGTTGGGGACTCTCAGCGAGACGAACGTCTCCCGCCACGGCGGGCGGGTGCTGAGGACGGGCATAGGGCCGGTTGGTGGGGCTGCTGCGGTGGAGTTGGCCACGTGTATTCCTGCGTATCGAGTTTCGTATGAGGTTTCTGCACCTTCGACGTTACGCAATCTGAGCTATTCTTGCTGCGAATTGAAGCTATAACTCCTATTGGATTACCGAATGGATGCGTGATGTTCGACCCCGTGCTCCTCCGCACCTTCCTCGCCGTGGCAGACACGCACAGCTTCACGAAGGCGGCCGCCAGGCTCGGCATCAGCCAGCCGACCGTGAGCCAGCACGTGCGCAGGCTGGAGTCGGCGGCCAAGCGGCAGCTGGTCGCCCGCGACACCCGGGATGTGCGCCTCACCGACAACGGGGATGCGATGGCGGGGTTCGCGCGGACCATCCTCGCCGCCCACGCCGAGGCCGATCGCTACTTCAGCGGCTCCGCGATGCGCGGGCGGCTGCGGTTCGGAGCGGCGGACGACCTGGCGATCACTACGCTCCCGCGCATCCTGCGGCACTTCCGGCAGCAGCACCCGCAGATCAACCTGGAGCTCACCGTCGACCAGTCCGGCCCGCTGCACAGGCGGCTGCAAGCGGGGCACCTCGACCTCATCTTCATCAAACAGAACCCCGGCACGACAGAGGGCACCGTGGTCGCGACGGACGAGCTGGTCTGGATGGGGCAGGAGAAGACGGTGCTCGAACCGGAGCAGCCGGTTCCGCTGATCGCCTATCAGGGGCCGAGCATCAGCCGGCAGATCACCATCGACGCGCTGGAGGCGGCTGGCCGCACCTGGCGGATCACCTGCAACACGCGGGAGGTCAACGGGGTGCTCGCCGCGGTGCGGGCCGGCATCGGGGTCGCGGTGTTCCCGCGCTCGCTCATCCCGACCGACCTCATCAAGGTCACCAACCGCTTCGCGCTGCCCGACCTCGGCCACGTCGACTTCACGCTCCTCTCCAACCCCGCCGCCGCCCGCGAGCCCGTGGATGCGCTCACCACCGCCATCCTCGCCCGCGCCGTCACCCGCATCCCCTGACCCCTGGCCCCCTGACCCCCTGACCCCTGATCATCGAGTCCGGACTTATGCAGGCGACACGCCGGCGCGAGGCGTGAACAACTCCCGGCTCGATTGCTGCGAGAGGCGGAAGGCGGGTCAGCCGACGATGGGGATGCGGTCGGGGTCGGCGGGGCGGATGCCGCCGTCCGTGGAGCGCTTGCGGAGCGCGAGCGCGATGATCGGGAAGGCGAGCACGGAGAGCATCCCCGCCCCGACGAGGGCGGTGGCCGTGCCCTTCTGCAGGTCGCCCTCCGCGAGACCGATGTTGGTCACGGCGACGATGATCGGCAGGCCCGTGGCGCTGAACAGGGTCAGCGCGCTGCGGTCGGCGAACGTCGACCCTGCCGGCGCGGCGAGCGAGCCGGGCAGGCCGCGCACGATCAGCATCAGCAGGAGGAAGATCGGCAGCAGGAGCAGCGCGTGCGGGTCGGTCACGAGCGCCCGCAGGTCGAAGCCGATGCCCGTGTTGATGAAGAACACCGGCACGACGACGCCGAACGCCACCGCCTCCAGCTTCCCCTCCACGAGCTTCGCGTCCTCCTTCTTCGCCCCGGAGAGCAGCACGCGGCAGATCACTCCGGCGGCGAACGCGCCGAGCAGCATGTCGAGCCCGAGGGCGAGGCTCAGCCCCACCAGCGCGGCGATCACCATCACGATGAAGCGCACGGCGAACTGACCGCTGGTGTGCAGCGTCGCCCGCACCAGGCCGTGGAACCGCTCGTGCCCTCCGCGCGACGCGAACCACACCGCCGCCCCCGCGATCACGGCGAAGCCGATCAGCACCAGCGCGGCGGCGAGAGGCTTGCGTCCGCTCAGGAACAGCGAGATCGCCAGCAGCGGCCCGAACTCGCCGACAGCGCCGACCGCGGTCACGGCGCGGCCGAACGGGGTCCGCAGCTCGCCGGCATCCCGCAGCACCGGCATCAGCGTGCCGAGCGCCGTCGAGGTGAGCGCGATCCCGACGTAGACGCCGGCAGGCACAGTCGGCGACAGCACGATCCCGAGCACGACGCCCGCGACGAGCGAGATCAGCCAGCCGAGGGATGCGCGTTTGAGCGGCCGACCCTTGATCGACGCGAAGTCGATCTCGTTCCCCGCCATGAAGAACAGGAAGGCGAGCCCGAAGTTGGCGAACGAGTCCAGCGCATCCGATTTCGGCACCCAGCCGAGCACCGCGGGCCCGATGAGCAATCCGAGGACGATCTCGAACACCACGAGCGGGATCTTCGCGACCCTTCCGACCGCCGTCGCCAGCAACGACGCCAGCACAGCGAGGACCGGAACGAGGACGATGCTTGCGACGGCAGGCTCCATGCGCCGATGCTACTCGCGGCGCACCTTCGGCGGTCGTTCACACGGTCGAAACGCACCGGGGATATGGTGATGACCATGCGTGAACTCCAGGCCAGAATCATCGACGAACTGAACGTGAGCCCCACCATCGACCCAGCGGCCGAGGTCGAGAAACGTGTCGGCTTCCTCGTCGAATACCTGACGACGACCGGTGCGTCCGGTTTCGTCCTCGGCATCTCGGGCGGACAGGACTCGTCGCTCGCCGGACGGTTGAGCCAGCTCGCGGTCGAGCGGCTGGCCGAGCGCGGCGTCGACGCCGAGTTCATCGCCGTCCGCCTTCCGTACGCCGTGCAGCACGACGAGGACGATGCGCAGCTCGCTCTCTCGTTCATCAAGCCGCAGCGCACGGTGACGTTCAACATCCAGCGCGGCGTCGACGGCATCGAGGACGAATACCTGGATGCGATCGGCGACGACATGTCGGACTTCAACAAGGGCAACGTCAAGGCGCGCGCACGGATGGTCGCGCAGTACGCCATCGCGGGGCAGCGCAAACTGCTCGTCGTCGGCACCGATCACGCGGCGGAGGCGGTGACCGGCTTCTTCACCAAGTACGGCGACGGCGGCACGGATGTGCTCCCGCTCTCCGGCCTCAGCAAGCGCCAGGGCCGAGCACTCCTCGAGCACTTGGATGCGCCGGCCCGCCTCTACACCAAGGCCCCCACCGCGGACCTCCTCGACCACAACCCCGGCCAGACCGACGAGGACAACCTCGGGCTCAGCTACGCCGACATCGACGCGTTCCTGGAGGGCGAGGACGTTCCGGACGAGGTCGCATCGGCGATCGAGGCGCGCTATCTCGCGACGGAGCACAAGCGCCGCGTGCCCGCCAGCATGTTCGACGAGTGGTGGCACCGGCGAGGCGACTACTCGCGCTGAGGACCGCTCGACGGCGAATGGTGCCGGATTGCCGCGTGCACAGTGTGCGTACGGCGGTCCGGCACCATTCGTTCGTCTGGATCAGACGCGGTGCTGGGTCAGACGGGCTGGTTGAGCTTCGACGTCGGAGCAGTGTCGGAGCCGACCGTGTCCGTGGCGTCTGTCCTGTATGCCGGGTCCGTCGTGTATGCCGGGACGGGCGTGGCGGCGGGGGACGCATCCACCGTGCCGGTGGCCGACGCGGGAACGAACTGCTCGTGGTGCTGCTGGGCGACCCACGCGTCCTGCTGCGCGATCAGCGTGCGGTCGGTGTCGGTGTTCTCGAACCGCCAGCGCTCCAGGTCGCCCTGGAAGATCTTTCGGGCGCGGCGCGGCTTGTTCTGCCACTCGATGAGGCGGTCGCGGAACTCCGCGATGGCCGGGTCGAGCTGGTAGCCGAACGTCGCAGACGCGCGCTTCATCTCGGCGAGCTGGTGTCCAGCCCAGTTCGCGGCGATGCCTGAGCCCTTGATCGGGAGGAGCCGAACCATGATGTCGGCCTGGCCGACGGCGCGGTCGGAGAGCACCTGCTCGCCCGGGGTGAGCGAGTTCCAGACGGAGGCCTCCGTCGCAGCGTCGACGAGCGCCGCGATGGCGGACGCCTTCTGCTGGCGGTCGGTGCGGGAGAGCAACCCTTTGACCGCGCTGCGCGCGATCCAGGCGCCCAGCAGCCCGGCAATGATCACGGCGACGGCGAGGACCGCCGCGTTGAAGACCACCGGCTGCGCGTCGGACGAAGTGAGCCAAGCCACGAAATCATTCCACCACTGCATGTCGTGATGTTAACCTCGACGGACTCTCATCTCCGGCACGCCGCTCCGGGTGTCGCGGACTCGTGACGAAGCCCGTGACCGCATCCAGCGCCCGCTGCTACTCGAGGTGTTCCGTGCCGTGCACCGCGAACGGTTCGATCCGCTCGATCTCGTCCGCACTGAGGGCGGGCGCTTCGAGTGCTGCCACGTTCTGCTCCAGCTGCCCGACACTGGATGCGCCGATCAGTGCGCTCGTGACGCCCGGCTGCCGCAGCACCCAGCTCAGGGCGAGCTGCGCGAGCGACTGGCCGCGGGAGGCGGCGATGTCGTTGAGCGCGCGGGCGCGTTCGAGGTAGACGGGACTGAGCTGCTTCTCCGAGAGGAAGTGGCTGGTCGCCGCGCGGGAGCCGGCAGGCACGGTGCCGTCCAGGTAGCGGTCGGTGAGCATCCCCTGGGCGAGCGGGGAGAAGACGATGCTGCCGGCGCCGACCTGCTCCAGCACGGGGAACAGGCCGTCCTCGATGTGCCTGTCGAACATCGAGTACCGCGGCTGGTGGATGAGGAGGGGCACGCCGTGGGCTGCGAGGGCGTCTGCCGCAGCGAGGGTCTGCTCCGGCGAGTAGTTGGAGATCCCGGCGTAGAGCGCCTTGCCCTGCTTCACGGCGGTGGCGAGGGCCCCCATCGTCTCCTCGATCGGGGTCTCGGGGTCTGGCCGGTGGGAGTAGAAGATGTCCACGTAGTCGAGGCCGAGGCGGCCGAGGCTCTGGTCGAGCGACGACAGCATGGATTTGCGGGAGCCCCACTCGCCGTACGGGCCGTTCCACATGAAGTACCCGGCCTTGGTGGAGATGACGATCTCGTCGCGGTACGGCGCCAGGTCTTCGCGCAGGATGCGCCCGAAGTTGGTCTCGGCCGAACCGGCTGGCGGACCGTAGTTGTTGGCGAGGTCGAAGTGGGTGATGCCGAGGTCGAACGCGCGCCTGACGATCGCGCGCTGCGTCTCGATCGCGCGCTCGTCGCCGAAGTTGTGCCAGAGCCCGAGGGACAGGGCGGGGAGTTTCAGTCCGCTGCGTCCGCTGCGGTTGTACGTCATCGTCTCGTAGCGGTTCTCCGCTGCTCCATAAACCATGTCTTCATCGTAGGAGAACGCCGGGGTTGCTCCTGCACAGCTCTGCACAGGCGAAGGTGCGCGGGACTTCTCCACAGATTCGGGACGGCCCAGCCAATGGGATCACTCCCCGCCCAGACTCGAACCACCAACCGAGCCACCCTCGTCCATCAGGAGCAGCATGAACGACATCATCACGGTCAGCGGCGTCGTCGCGACCGATCCACGCCACCTCGTCACGGACGAGGGGCTCTCCGTCACGAGTTTCCGTCTCGTCACCTCGAGCATCGCCGACCAGGGGGATGCGCGTGCCAGACCCCGCACGAGTTCCAATTGGTACACGGTCACCACATACCGCCAGCTCGCCTCCAACGTCGCAGGCTGTGTCAGCCGCGGCGATCCGCTCCTGGTGTCCGGCCGTCTGAGAGTGCGCGAATGGTCGGAGGACGAGGAGGAGGGCGATTGCGGGGTCTGCGCGGAGATCGAAGCGGATGCCCTCGGTCACGACCTCGGCTGGGGGAGCGCGGCGTTCGTGCGGACGGTCGACGTTTGCTCAGCCACGGCTGCCTAGAATGAGAGATAACGATTTGAGCGCTGCCGTCAGGCAGCGGCCCGCCAGGGCCGACAGTCCAGCGACGGAGAGCGATGCCCCACCTGACCAGTCCCCACTCGGCCGGTCCTCACGACATCCGGCGCGTCGGCACGCAGAGGCGGCTTCTCGTCTCTGCGGCGGGCGCCCTGCTCGTCGCCGGTGCCCTCGCCGGGTGCGTCGGCGGCACGCCGGCGCCCACCACGGCCGCCCCGTCCGTGTCGCAGACCCCGACCTCCAGCGCACCCCCTGCCGCCGAGCCGGCCCTCGTTCCCGGTGGCACGGCGGAACAGAACCTGCCATTCTTCGACAAGATCAACAAGGCCACCCTCGCGGCCAACCCCGCCGCGAAGGGACGTGACTTCGTCGACGCCCTCGTCGCCGCCGGGTTCGACAAGTCGGCGATGCAGCTCACGGTCGACACCACCACGATCGGCCTGGCCGCCAACTCCATCCAGTTCTCGGTCAAGCTCGGCGACACCTGCCTGATCGGCCAGAACGGCGCGGACGCTGGCGGCTACAGCAGCATGACCACCCCGGTGCTCGGCAACGGCGGCTGCCTGATCGGCCAGACCCGCGCGATCGACTGGTAGCGGCGGGCGCCCTGCCCTCACCCTCGTCATCCTCCGAATAGACTGGACCTCATGGCCGAATACATTTACTCGATGGTGCGCGCCCGCAAAGCGGTCGGCGACAAACTGATCCTGGACGACGTCACGATGGCGTTTCTGCCCGGTGCGAAGATCGGTGTCGTCGGGCCGAACGGCGCCGGTAAGTCGACCATTCTCAAGATCATGGCGGGACTCGACACCCCGAGCAACGGTGAAGCGAAGCTCACCCCCGGTTACAGTGTCGGCATCCTGATGCAGGAACCCGTTCTCGACGAGAGCAAGACCGTGCTCGAGAACGTCCAGGAGGGCGTCGGAGAGATCAAGGCCAGCGTCGACAGGTTCAACGAGATCTCCGCACTGCTTGCCGACCCGGACGCCGACTTCGACACGCTGCTCGCCGAGATGGGCACCCTGCAGGAGCAGATCGACGCCGCGGACGCCTGGGACCTCGACTCGCAGCTCGAGCAGGCGATGGATGCGCTCCGCTGCCCGCCGGGCGACTGGCCGGTCAACACGCTCTCCGGCGGTGAGAAGCGCCGCGTCGCGCTCTGCAAGCTGCTCCTGCAGAAGCCGGACCTCCTGCTCCTCGACGAGCCGACCAACCACCTGGATGCGGAAAGCGTGCTCTGGCTGGAGCAGCACCTGGCGAAGTACCACGGTGCCGTCCTCGCCGTCACGCACGACCGGTACTTCCTCGACCACGTCGCCGAGTGGATCGCCGAGGTCGACCGCGGCCACCTGTACCCGTACGAGGGCAACTACTCCACCTACCTGGAGAAGAAGCGCGAACGTCTCGAGGTCGCAGGAAAGAAGGATGCGAAGCTCGCCAAGCGCCTGTCAGAAGAGCTCGACTGGGTGCGCAGCAACGCCAAGGGCCGTCAGGCCAAGTCCAAGGCCCGTCTCGCCCGTTACGAGGAGATGGCAGCGGAGGCGGAGCGCACCAGGAAGCTCGACTTCGAGGAGATCCAGATTCCACCGGGGCCGCGCCTCGGCCAGGTCGTCATCGACGCGAAGAACCTGGAGAAGGGATTCGGGGAGCGCAAGCTCATCGACGGGCTCACCTTCACGCTCCCGCGCAACGGCATCGTGGGCGTCATCGGCCCGAACGGCGTCGGCAAGACCACGCTGTTCAAGACGATCGTCGGTCTCGAACCGCTCGACGGCGGCGACCTGAAGATCGGCGAGACGGTCCAGATCTCCTACGTCGACCAGTCGCGTGGCGGCATCGACCCGAACAAGACGCTCTGGGAGGTCGTGTCGGACGGGCTCGACTACATCCAGGTCGGCAAGACCGAGGTGCCGTCGCGTGCGTACGTGTCCACCTTCGGTTTCAAGGGTCCTGACCAGCAGAAGAAGGCCGGCGTGCTCTCCGGTGGTGAGCGCAACAGGCTCAACCTGGCGCTCACGCTCAAGCAGGGCGGCAACCTGCTGCTCCTCGACGAGCCGACCAACGACCTCGACGTCGAAACCCTGTCGAGCCTGGAGAACGCGCTGCTCGAATTCCCCGGCTGTGCCGTGGTCATCACGCACGACCGGTGGTTCCTCGACCGCATCGCCACGCACATCCTCGCCTACGAAGGCACGGAGGAGGACCCGGCGAACTGGTACTGGTTCGAGGGCAACTTCGAGGCGTACGAGGAGAACAAGATCCAGCGCCTCGGGCCGGACGCCGCCAAGCCGCACCGTTCCGCGTACCGCAAGCTCACGCGCGACTGACCCGTTCGATCAGCGCCCAGGGCTCGACAAGCGCCCAGGACTCGACCAGTACCCAGGAAAGGCTGCCCGCGATGCGACTGCATGTTCCGATCAAGCTCAGGTGGAGCGACCTGGATGCGTACGGGCACGTCAACAACGCCGAGATGCTGCGGCTCCTCGAAGAGGCGCGCATCGAGGCGTTCTGGATCACGGACGACGCCGAGGAGGCGGTCGGGGGCTCGACCGCCGTCCTCGACGGACGCCCTGGCGCTGACACGCTCACGCTGATCGCGCGGCAGGAGATCGAGTACCTCGCCCCCATCCCGTACCTGAGGCAGCCGCTCGACGTCCAGCTCTGGCTCGGGCGGCTCGGCGGGGCGAGCCTGGAGGTCTGCTACGAGGTCCGGTCGCCGGTGGGCACCGAGCCGGACACGCTGTTCTCGCGGGCGGCGACCACGATCGTGCTGGTGGATGCCGCCAGCCAGCGTCCGCGCCGAATCAACGAGCGCGAGCGGGCGGCCTGGACGCCGTACCTCGACGAGCCGGTGCAGTTCACCAAGCGCGCGTAGCTCGTCCCTCCCGCCCTACTTCGTCACGGTCACCGTTGTGCCGGACAGCGTGGCGGTGAGCTTCGGCAGCGGCTTCTGAGCTGGGCCGCCCAGCACATCGCCGGTGGCGGCGTCGAAGCGGGAGCCGTGGCACGGGCAGTCGAACTCCGTGCCCTGCGGGGCGACCGTGCATCCCTGGTGGGTGCAGACCGCACTGAACGCGACGACCTTCCCCTCCGTCGGCTGGGAGACGACGATCGGCGCCGAGCCCATCTTCGCCGAGACCGCGCCTCCCACCGGGATCGAGGAGAGCGGGACCGTCACCTCGCTGTCCGAGCCGGACGCCACAGGATCGGCGCCTGCGCCGCCCGGGGTGCACGCCGTGAGCAGCAGCGCGCCAGCACCGACGACGGTGGCGCCGCCGATGGAGACGATGGTGCGGCGGGTGAGCGGTGTCGAGTCGTTCATGCGGGGTTCCTCCCGGTCGGCGTAGCTTTCTCTTACGGTATGCACGATTCGGCTGTGCGTTTCGGTTCAGAGGCCAGTGTCGCCGATGAACCTTTTCGCAGCCTGTCCCGTGTCTGTGGTGGAGGTGTTCATGCCGAACGAGGATGCGCGGTTGCTGCGCGAGCTGCACGACCAGCACGCGCAGGCCGTCTGGCGTTACGTCGTCCACCTCACCGGCGACAGGGCCATGGCCGACGACATCGTGCAGGAGACGCTGCTTCGGGCGTGGAAGAAGCCGTCCGTGCTCGACCAGTCGCAGTCGTCCGCACGCGCCTGGCTCTTCACGGTGGCGCGCAACCTGGTCATCGACCAGAAGCGCAGCGCCCACAACCTGCACGAGTACGGCACCGATGTGCTCCCCGAACGGGCGAACGACACCGCGACAAGCGAGTCCGATGCCGTCCTCGACGCCTGGCTGGTGTCCGACGCGCTGGCCGAGCTGTCCGTCGAGCACAGGGCCGTGATCGTGCACGCATACTACGGAGGACGCTCGATCGCCGAGATCTCGCGCGAGCTGGACGTTCCGGAGGGGACGGTCAAGTCGCGCATCCACTATGGTCTGCGAGCGCTTCGTCTCGCCCTGCAGGAAAGGGGAGTGACGGAGCGATGACGAATCACGAGGAGTTCGCCACCTGGGACGGCGCATACGTGCTCGGCGCACTGTCGCCGGCCGACAGGCGCGCGTACGAGGAGCACTTGCGCACCTGCCCGCTCTGCACAGACTCGGTGTCGGAGCTCGCCGGCCTGCCCGGTCTGCTGCGCCAGGTGACGACGGAGGAGGCGTTCGCGCTGCTCGACACGGCCCCGGATGCGCAACGACCGTCAGCGCCCGTGGAGTCGGCACCGGATGTGCTTCCGGCGCTGCTGAGCGCCGCACGCCGTCGTCGCACGCGCACCCGCTGGTGGACGGCCGGTTCCTTCGCGGTCGCCGCCGCGATCGTCGCCGTCGCCGTGTTCGCGCTGCCCGCCGTGTTCGCGCCCGGCGCAGCGGAGAACGGGACGAACGTTGCGATGTCGCAGGTGGAGCCGAGCGCGCTGTCCGCCGACCTCACCCTCGTGACGGAGCCCTGGGGCACACGGATCGAGTCGCGCTGCAGCTACGCCGAGGTGAGCGGCAGCGAGGACAAGACCTGGGCGTACGCGATGGTCGTCACCGACCGCTCCGGCAAGCAGACCCAGGTCGCCACCTGGAACGCCGAGGCGGGAAGCACCGTGAAGCCGACAGGCACGACTAGCGTCGCGAAAGCGGACATCGCATCCATCGACATCCGCTCGGCCACAGACGGCACGGTGCTGCTGAGGAGCACGTTCGGGTAGCTGGCGAACGACGGTCCAGGCGCCCTACGGCGTCGGCACCCGCACCATCGCCTCCTGCGCCACGCTCGCCACCAGGCGGCCGTCGCGGCTGTAGATGCGGCCGAGCGCGAGTCCGCGGCCCCCGCTGGCGCTCGGCGACTCCTGCGCGTACAGCAGCCACTCGTCGACGCGTGCCGGGCGGTGCCACCACATCGCGTGATCGAGGCTGGCGGCCTTGAGCCCTGGCGTCGCCCAGGCGACGCCGTGCCTGCGCATCACGGACTCCATGATCGTGTAGTCGCTCGCGTACGCCAGGGCGGCACGGTGCAGGTCGGGGTCGTCCGGCAGCGAACCGATCGACCGGAACCACACCGCCTGGTGGGCGACGTGCTCGCCTTCCACCTTCAGATAGATCGGAGACGTGATGTGGCGGATGTCGAACGGCCGCTTGCTCGCCCAGTACTGGGCAACAGGATGCTCGACATCCTCCAGAGAATCCGCCGAGTTCGGCAGCGTGTCGGGGTCGGGGATGTCGGACGGCATCTCCACCTGGTGGTCGAGCCCCTCGTCCTCGTCCTGGAAGGACGCGATCATCGACAGGATCGGCTGCCCGCTCTGGTACGCCTGGGTGCGGCGGGTCGAGAACGACCGGCCGTCGTGGATGCGGTCGACAGAGAACGTGATCGGCAGATTCACGTCGCCGGGGCGCAGGAAGTACCCGTGCATCGAGTGGATGGCGCGCTCGTCGGCGACGGTCCTGGATGCGGCCACGATCGACTGCGCGAGCACCTGCCCGCCGAAGACGCGACCGAGGGGCATCCACTGGGAGGGGCCGGTGAAAATGTCCTCACTGGTCCTCGCTCCGGTGTCCGTCAGATCGAGCGCGGTCAAAAGGGATGCCAGGGGCTCGGTCACAGTGCCTCCATCGAGTTCTCTCTTGGTAGTTTAGACAGCAGAATGAGCCAGTCATTTTCTCTCGTGGATTCCCTTGCCGTCGCCGACCTGCAGACATACCTGTCCAGGGCGGCCAGAGTCGAGGAAGGGTCGGTGCGCCTGATCGGTGGGTCGGGGGTGCTCGCCGTCTATTCGGCGATCCTGTATCCGCGCGGTCTGCTCGACCAGACGCCGACGGTCCTCGGCCTGCGCACCTTCGCGATCGTGCAGGGCGCCGACTTCGACGCCGTCGTTCCGATCCGGTCGCTGCTCGACCGGCTGGCGCGTATCTCGGAGGCGATCGAGCCTGCGCCGGGCGTCGGCCCGGTGGAGATCCGGATGCCGCTCGAGGTGTCAACGGTGACCTGGGCAGGCATCTCGCCACCGCGGGGCGGCTGGCGCCCGGTGGGGGAGACGACCGTCGAGCTGCTGCAGCGCACGGCGCGGGACGGCATCGCCGAGGTGGCGGAGTCGATCCCGACGGGCACGGGCGAGCAGCTCGTCCAGCGGGTGAGGGCCGAGGTGTGGGGCAGGCCGATCGACGCGCTGGAGTACGTGCCTGCCGGTGCGGCGTTCGCCGCCGAGAGCCTCGGCTTCCTGGCGGACGGCGAGCCGGTGAGCATCCTCGAGACAGGACCGTGGACACGCCTCACAACGAAGCGCGGCCACACCCTGGTGCGCCGCCAGGCCTGGAGCCTGCGCGCCTGACCCTGCGCGCCGCCCTCCGTGTGGACGGAGGTGGCTAAGCGGACGCCGCCGCGCGCCCGGCCTGACGGCCGCTGAACAGGCAGCCGCCGAGGAACGTGCCCTCCAGAGCGCGGTAGCCGTGCACTCCGCCGCCTCCGAAGCCGCTCGCCTCTCCCGCCGCGTACAGCCCGGGGATGGGGGAGCCGTCCGCGCCGAGGACCCGCGCATCCAGGTCGGTCTCAATACCGCCGAGGCTCTTCCGGGTGAGGATGTGCAGCTTCACTGCGATCAGCGGCCCCGCCTTCGGGTCGAGGAGCTTGTGCGGGCTGGCCACCCGGATGAGCTTGTCGCCCCTGTACTCCCTGGCGCTGCGGATCGCGGCGAGCTGCAGGTCTTTGCCGAAGTCGTTGTCGAGCTCGCGGTCGCGCTCCCGGATGTGCTTGGCCACCAGGTCGACGTCGAGCGGCACGTCGGCGAGCTTCTGCATCCCGGCCAGCAGCTCGTCGATGGTGTCTGCGACGACGAAATCGGCGCCCTTCTCCTTGAACGCCTCCACAGGGCCGGGCGCGCCAGGGCCGACGCGCTTGGCCAGCAGCCGCACATCCTTGCCGGTGAGGTCGGGGTTCTGCTCGCTGCCGGACAGCGCGAACTCCTTTTCGATGATCTTCTGGGTGAGCACGAACCAGCTGTAGTCCGAGCCGACCTTGCGGAGGTGTTCGAGCGTCCCGAGAGTGTCGAACCCGGGGAACAGCGGCACCGGCAGCCGGTCGCCGCGCGCGTCCAGCCACAGCGACGACGGGCCGGGCAGGATGCGGATGCCGTGCTGCGCCCAGACAGGGTCCCAGTTCTGGATGCCCTCGGTGTAGTGCCACATCCTGTCGCCGTTGATGAGGTGGGCGCCGGCCTGCTCCGCGATCCCGAGCATCCGGCCGTCGACGTGCGCAGGCACGCCGGAGAGCATGTGCTCCGGAGGCGTTCCGAGGCGTTCCGGCCAGGCGGCGCGGACGAGGTCGTGGTTGCCGCCGATGCCGCCACTGGTGACGATCACAGCGCCGGCGCGCAGTTCGAAGTCGCCCACCTGGTCGCGGTTGCTTGCTGCGCCCCGCGCCGCGCTGTCCTCCGCGAGCACGGCGCCGCGGACGCCGGTGACCCTGCCGTCCTCGACGATCAGCTCGTCCACCCTGTGGCGGTGCAGCACGGTCGCCGCTCCCGTCGCCACACCGTCCGCCAGGCGGGCGGCGAACGGCGCGACCACGCCAGGGCCGGTTCCCCACGTGATGTGGAAGCGCGGCACCGAGTTTCCGTGGCCGCCTGCGCCTCCGGAGCCGCGCTCCGCCCAGCCGACGATCGGGAAGAAGCGGACGCCCTTCTCGTGCAGCCAGGCCCGCTTCTCTCCCGCGGCGAACTGCAGGTACGCCTCCGCCCAGCGGCGCGGCCAGTGGTCCTCGTCGCGGTCGAAGCCGGCGCTGCCGAACCAGTCCTGCCTGGCGAGGGCGAGCGAGTCGTGCACGCCCATCCTGCGCTGCTCAGGCGAATCGACGAGGAAGAGCCCCCCGAACGACCACCAGGCCTGGCCGCCGAGGGAGGCCGCAGGCTCCTGCTCGACGATCGTGACGGTCTTGCCTGCGTCGAGGAGCTCACCGGCGGCGACGAGCCCGGCGAGGCCGGCTCCGACGATGATGGCGTCCGGCTGCGACGGGGTTCGGGTCATCCTGTGTCTCCTTCGGCACGATTGTTCCGAGAGTACCGAATTCAGTCCTCGAAGGTGTTCACCATCGCGTGTGCGGCGCGCTCCAGATACGACCACAGGGTCTCTTCCGCAAGCGGGGGCAGGGCGAGCTCGTCGACGGCCGCGCGCATGTGCAGCAGCCAGCGGTCGCGCGCATCCGGGTTGACCTTGAACGGCATGTGCCGCATCCGGAGTCTGGGGTGTCCGCGCTGCTCGCTGTATGTGCCTGGGCCGCCCCAGTACTGCTCCAGGAACATCGTGAGCCGTTCAGCGGCAGGGCCGAGGTCGTCCTCCGGGTACATCGGCTTCAGCACGGGGTCGTCGGCGACGCCTCGGTAGAAGGCGTCGACCAGGCGACGGAACGTCTCGCGCCCGCCGATCTGCTCGTAGAACGTGGATGCGGTCTCCGCGCCGGGGTCCGACGTGGGACGCGGGGGAGTCGGCTGGATGGGGATGGTCATGTCACTCCGCCGGTGGCTTGGTCTTGGGGGCGTCGTCGTCTGCGGCTGCCGGCGGCCTGGCGGCCCCCGGTGTCTTGGGCGTCTGGCCAGTGGTGGGCTTGGTGGCACGCGGGGTCGTCGGCGTCTCGACCGTTGCCGGCTTCGCGGTGCCGGACTTGGCGGCGCCAGTGGACTTCGGCGTCTGGCCGGTGGCGGGCTTGGCCGCCTTCGCGTCGCCCGCCGCCTTCGGCTCCGTCGTGGTCTTCACGCCGGCGATCCGCAGCGCGCGCGGATCGGCGGGAGCCACACCGGAGCGCTTCGCCGCCGCGCGCGCCTTGCGGCCCTTGAGCACCGGCGCCTCCGGCACCACCGGAGTCGGTCTGGTGCGCGGCGGGTGGGCTCCCGTGACGCTCGCCGCGCTGTCGAAACCGCTCAGCACGATCGCGTTGAGCGACGGCAGCTTCACGTCCATCTCGTCCAGCGCGTTCTTGAGGCGCACGCGCAGCTCGCGGGACACATCGTCCTTCGCCGTCGTGCGGGTCTTGATGACGATCCGGATCACCATCGCGTCGGCCGAGATCGACTCCAGGCCCCACAGCTCCGGCTTCTCCAGGATGCGCGACCGCCACTTCGGGCTCGTCGCCAGCGCCGTCGCCGTCTCGAGCATCTTCGCCTCGACCGCTTCCACATCCACGTCGTACGGAACGGCCAGGTCGATGATGACGCGCGACCAGCCCTGCGACATGTTGCCGACGCGAAGGATCTCTCCGTTGCGCACGAACCAGAGCGTTCCGTTGACGTCGCGCACCTGAGTGATCCGGATGCCGACCGCCTCCACGACTCCGGTCGCCGACCCGAGGTCCACGACGTCGCCGACGCCGAGCTGGTCCTCCATCACCATGAACAGCCCGTTGAGCACGTCCTTCACGATGTTCTGCGCGCCGAAACCGAGGCCGGCGCCGATCGCCGCGGACAGCAGCGCGAACGACGTGAGCGCGTTGGGGGCGAGCACCCCGATCACCATGACGATCGCGACGATGCCGATGGTCACGTTGACGATGTTGCTCAGCACGGAGCCGAGCGTCCTGGTGCGCTGCACGACGCGCACGGCGGCCAAGGGGGATGCGGGGAGCGCCTGCGTGTCCGTGACGTTTTGGTTCTTCTTGACGCCCGTGACGATCTGCCGCACCACGCGACGGATCACCAGCCGAAGGATCCAGCTCAGCAGGAACGCGCCGACGATGATCGCCGCCACGTTCAGGAGCACCAGCCCGCTCGCGACGGCCCACGTACCGATGTTCGTCCAGAAATCCATCTTCACCATAGGAGTGCAAGCCTACCGAGGCACGCCTTGGCGCCCCCTGGACCCGGACCTGTTCAGCGCTCCACCAGCCCGTTGTCGTAGGCGAAGATCACCGCGTGCACCCTGTCGCGCAGGTGCAGCTTGGCCAGCACCCGGCCGACGTGCGTCTTGACCGTCGACTCGGTGAGGAAGAACTTCGTGCCGATCTCCCCGTTGGAGAGCCCGTCGGCGATGGCGAGCAGGATCTCGCGTTCGCGCGGGGTCAGCGCCGCTGTCGGGTCGACGCCGCCGCTCTGGGCAGTGGATGCGGCCGGCAGCCGGTCCGCGAACAGTTCCAGCATCGACCTGGTCACCCTGCCTGACACCGCGGCGTCTCCGGCGGCGACGGCCCTGATCGCATCCGTCAGCTCGCTCGGTCTCGCGTCTTTGAGCAGGAAGCCGCTCGCGCCTGCGCGGAGGCCGCCGAAGGCGTACTCGTCGAGGTCGAAGGTGGTGAGGATGATGATGCGCGCCTCCGGATTGGCCGCCACGATGCGCCTGGTGGCCTCGATGCCGTCGAGGGAGGGCATCCGCACGTCCATCAGGATGACGTCCGGTCTGGTCTCCACGGCGAGGCGAACGGCTTCGAGTCCGTCCGACGCCTCTCCGACGACGTTCAGGCCGCTGTCCGCTTCGAGCACCATGCGGAAGCCGAGGCGCACGAGCGCCTGGTCGTCGACCAGCAGCACGCGGATCGGGTTGTCGTCGGTCACGGAGTGTTCTCCTCGGTCGGGGCGGTCGGGGTGGTCGGGGTGGTCGGGGTGGCCGGGGTGGCCGGGGCGGTCGGCGTGGTCGGGCTCATCCGTGCGGCCGGCGGGATCGCGTCGAACACCGCCAGCAGGCGCCAGCCGCCTCCCTGCTTCGGTCCTGCCTCCAGTCTGCCGCCGTAGAGCGCAACGCGCTCGCTCAGCCCGAGCAGGCCACGGCCGGAGCCCTGGCCTGTCGCGCCGTGCACGGCCGCGTCATCGTCGACCGTGATCTCGATGGTGTCCGTCCCGAACCGGATGCGCACCTCCACCACCGTCGCGAGTGCTGCGTACCGCAGCGCGTTCGTCAGCGCCTCCTGGACGACACGGAAGATCGTGAGCTGCTGCCCGGTGTCCGTCGGAGGAACGCCGTCGACCGTAACGCGCACGGGCAGCCCTGCTGCGCGGAAACGCTCCACCAGTTCGCTCAGCTCGCTCACGCCCGGCTGCGGGGCGCGCTCGTCGCCGTCGCCGTCCGTCGCACGCAGCACGCCGAGGAGTCTCCGCATGTCGCCGAGCGCCCCTCGCCCCGTTTCTGCGACCATCCGCATCGCCTCCGCAGAGCGCTCGGGCGAGATCGCCGCCAGCCCTGCAGAGCCGTCCGCGAGGGTGATCATCACCGTGAGGCTGTGCGACACGATGTCGTGCATTTCTCTGGCGATCCTGTTGCGCTCGGCCGTCGCCGCGATGACCGCCTGCTGGTCGCGCTCGCGAGCGAGCTGCTGCGCCCTGTCGATGAGCGCCACAAGGTAGCGGCGCCGGTTGCCGATGTTGTTGCCGATCAGCACGAAGAACAGCGCGAACGAGATCACCGTGAACGCCGAGGGCACCACCGCCGTCTCCAGCGGGGAGAACAGGGCGGCGTGGTCGATGACCACCGACAGGCTGAGCGTCGCGATGGCGACGGCGGAGAGTACTCCGAATGCGATCCAGGCCGCGCGGGCGGAGCGGTAGACCGCGAGGGCGTACAGCGCGAAGAGCGCTGGGACCACATCCACGTCGTGGCCGAGGAAGACGCTGATCGCCATCACGGCGGCGCCGACCGCGAAGACGGCGACGGGATTGTGCCTCCGCAGGAACAGCGCTGCGCCGGCGATGGCGGCGAGCCCGACGCGCACGCCGAGCTGCCAGCTCGGCTCGACGACCATCCCCACCACTCCGGCGAGGAGCGTCGGGACGAGGTAGATGCCTGCCACCACCGCATCCACGGCCACGGGATGTGCGGCCATCGTGCGCCGGATGACGCCGGGAGGCCGCGGGAGCTGCAGATCACCCCCGGCCGGAGTCGTCCGGCCGGGGGTGAGCTGTTCGTCTGTCATGTGGTGGCGTTACCTGTGGAGGTTGCGCGGCTACGCGTCGCGGCGCTTCAGGATGATCGCGCCGACAATGAACGCCACCGCGGTCCAGCCGAGCACGATGAGCACGTTCGCCCACGGCTCGAATCCGCCGTTGTCCGACCCGGCCATTCCGGCGCCCGCAGCGCTGATCAGGTAGTTGCTCGCCTTGCCGATCCACTCGATGTTGGTGAGCGAGTGCACCAGGTTGACGATGATCGGCAGCAGGAAGACGACGCCGAGCGCAGCGGCGATTCCGCCGGCCCCCGCCCGGAGGATCGTGCCGAGTCCGAGCGCGAACACAGACACCAGTCCGAGGTATGCGCCTGCGCCGACGATCGCCCAGAGGGTGTCGGCCGACCAGAAGTCGGCCGTGAAGCCCTTGCCGGAGAGCACGGGTGCCGCGATGGCCCAGGAGCCCGCCACGGTCACGACGCCGACGACGAACGAGGCGATGAACAGCACGATCGCCTTGGCCGCGAGCACGGGGAGGCGTTTCGGCACTGCGGCGAACGAGGAGCGGATCATGCCCGTGGAGTACTCGCCGCTGATGGCGAGCACGCCGAGGACGGCGACCGCGAGCTGGCCGAAGGTCACGCCGAACGACGCGGTGTTGACGACGAAGGCGGAATGCTGGGCGGCGGGGATCTGCTTCGCGATCGTGTCAGGGATCGAGAACGCGACCAGGCAGGTCATGCCGAGCCCGAGGACGACGACGATCGCGTACGTCCAGAACGTGGAGCGCAGCGAGCGGAGCTTGATCCACTCCGAGCGGATCACGCGGGCGAAGTTCAGGTGCCCGAGCGAAGTGTGCCTGACGGGCATGGTTGCTGTCGCGGTGCTCATCGGGAGACCTCCGTGCGGTATTCGACCTCGTCCTGCGTCAGTTCGAGGTAGGCCTCCTCCAGGGAGGCGTTGAGGGGGGTGAGCTCGTGGAGGACGATGCCGAACTGTGCGGCGGCCTCTCCGACCTGGGCGCTGGTGAGTCCGGAGACCTCGAGGAGGCTGGCTTCGATGCCGGTGATGGTCACGTCGGCTCCCGCGATGGCGCGGGCGAGCTGCTCGGCCTGCGGGGTGCGGACGCGCACGGCGTTGCGGGTGGCGCCGGCGAGGATGTCGGCAACGGGAGCGTCCGCAAGGACGCGGCCTCTGCCGAGCACGATGATGTGGTCGGCGGTCTGCGCCATCTCGCTCATCAGGTGGGACGACAGGAACACCGTCCTGCCCTCGGAGGCGAGGTGCCTGGCGAACTGACGCACCCAGAGCACGCCCTCCGGGTCGAGGCCGTTGACCGGCTCGTCCAGGATGAGAGTGGCAGGGTCACCGAGCATGGCCGCCGCGATGCCGAGGCGCTGCCCCATGCCGAGCGAGAAGCCGCCGACGCGCTTGCCCGCGACCGCTTCGAGTCCGGCGAGGCCGATGACCTCATGCACGCGGCGCTTGGGGATGCCGTGCGTCGCCGCCATCGCAAGCAGGTGGTTGTATGCGCTGCGGCCGGTGTGCACGGCCTTCGCGTCGAGCAGAGCTCCCACCTCGGTGAGGGGGGACTTGTGGTCGACGTACCGCTTGCCGTTGACGATGGCCGTGCCGTGCGTCGGCCGGTCGAGTCCCATGATCATGCGCATGGTGGTGGACTTGCCCGCGCCGTTCGGGCCGAGGAAGCCGGTGACCTTGCCCGGTTGGATGGTCGCCGAGATGTCGTTGACGGCGGTCTTGGAACCGTACGTCTTTGTGAGGCGCTCGAGTTGGATCATGCTACGACCCTATTGAACCCGCGCCGTTTGCGACATCGGCGCGTGGTCCGGTCTCGCATCCACTGCCTGTCGTACCCCGGTACGAGGCGGATGTGCCCGGACACACGAGTGGTCCCCGACGCCCTGCGCAGAGAGGCGCACGGCGTCGGGGACCACGGGATGAGGTCGGCGCTGTCGTTAGCGGGCGTCGCGCTCCTGGGCCGCGAGCGCGCGCTCGACGCCGGCCAGGTTCTCGACCACCAGGCGGCGAAGCGCGGCCGGCTCCGCGTTGGCGGCGAGCCAGGCCTTCGTCGCGTCCCGCAGTTCGGCGTTCGCGAGCGGCGCCGGGTACATCCCGGCCACCAGGTACTCGGCGATCTTGTAGCTGCGCGACTCCCAGACGCCCTGCAGCGACGCGAAGTACGGCTCCACGAACGTGGCGAGCACACTCTTGTCCGCCGCGCGCTGGAAGCCGAGACCGGTGTAGCGCACGATCGTGTTCGGCGCGGTGTCCGTGGCGAACACCGAGTCCCAGGCGGCCTGCTTGCCCTCCTGCGTCGGGATGCTCGCTGCGGCCTGCGCGGCGAACTGCGCGCCGTTGGCGGTGTTGTCAGCGGCGAGCGCAGCGTCGATCTCCTGCGTGCCGGCCTTGCCTCCGGCGGCGAGGGCGATCAGCAGCTCCCAGGCCAGGTCGGTGTCGACCTCGAGGCCGGGCAGCGTCACGCTGCCGTCGCGCAGTGCTGCGACGGTCGCCAGCTGCTCGTCGGTCGAGGCTGCTGCGGCGAAGAACTTGACGAACTGGAACTGCGCGTCGCTTCCCGTCTCGGCCTGCTGGGCCAGCGTCCACAGGGTGGATGCGACCTCCTCCACCGTCGCCTGCTGGCGCTCCGGCGCGACGTACGAACCGGCGGCGAGGAGCAGCTGGCTGAGCGTCGTGCGGATCGTGGTGGACTCCGTCTCCGGCGCGATGTTGCCGAGGACGAGGCGGACGTAGTCGCCTGCCGGGGTCTCCGCGTCCCGCGTCGCATCCCAAGCTGCACCCCAGACGAGCGAGCGGGCGAGCGGGTTCTCGATGGACGAGAGGTGCTCGATGGCGACCTGGAGGGACTGCTCGTCGAGGCGGATCTTCGCGTACGCGAGGTCGTCGTCGTTCAGCAGCACCAGTGCGGGGCGGGCGAGGCCGACGAGCTCTGCGACGTCGGTGCGCTCACCGTCGACGTCGAGCTCGATGCGGTGGTCGCGCACGAGACGGCCGTCCACCAGGTTGTAGAACCCGATGGCGAGGCGGTGCGGGCGGATGGTGGGGTAGTCCGCCGCCGCGGTCTGCAGCACGGCGAACGACGTGATCGTGCCGTCCGCATCCACCTCGATCTCCGGGCGGAGCGTGTTGACGCCCGCGGTCTCCAGCCACTTCTCCGACCAGTCGGTCAAGTCGCGGCCGCTGGTGGCCTCCAGCTCAACGAGCAGGTCGCGCAGCTCGGTGTTGGAGTGCGCGTGCTTCTTGAAGTACTGGGCGACGCCGGCGAGGAAGTCGTCCTGGCCGACCCACGCCACCAGCTGCTTGAGTACGGATGCGCCCTTGGCGTACGTGATGCCGTCGAAGTTGACCTGCACGTCTTCGAGGTCGTTGATGGTCGCGACGATCGGGTGCGTGGACGGCAGCTGGTCCTGCTTGTACGCCCAGCTCTTCTCCATCGCGGCGAAGGTCGTCCACGCCTCGTGCCACTCGGTGGCCTCCGCGGTGGCGAGGGTGGATGCGTACTCGGCGAACGACTCGTTCAGCCAGAGGTCGTTCCACCACTTCATCGTCACCAGGTCGCCGAACCACATGTGCGCGAGCTCGTGCAGGATCGTGACGACGCGACGCTCCTTGATGGCGTCGGTGACCTTCGAGCGGAACACGTAGGTCTCGGTGAAGGTGATCGCTCCGGCGTTCTCCATCGCGCCGGCGTTGAACTCGGGGACGAAGAGCTGGTCGTACTTCTCGAACGGGTACGCGTAGTCGAACTTCTCCTCGTAGAACGCGAAGCCCTGACGGGTCTTCTCGAAGATGTAGTCCGCATCCAGGTACTCGGCCAGCGACTTGCGCGCATAGACGCCGAGCGGGATGACGCGGCCGTCGCGGCTGGTGAGCTCGCTGTGCACCGACTCGTACGGCCCGGCGATGAGCGCGGTGATGTATGAGGAGATGCGGCTGGTGGGCGCGAACGCCCAGGTGTTCTTGCCATCGCCGGCGTCGGTGGGCTCTGGCGTGGGGGAGTTGCTCACGACGGCCCAGTGCGCGGGAGCCGTGACGGTGAAGGTGAACTCCGCCTTCAGGTCGGGCTGCTCGAACACGGCGAACATGCGGCGGGAGTCCGGGACCTCGAACTGGCTGTAGAGGTACACCTCGCCGTCGACGGGGTCGACGAAGCGGTGCAGGCCCTCTCCGGTGTTGGTGTAGATCGCGTCCGCGACGACGGTCAGCTCGTTCTGGGCCTCGAGGCCGTCGAGCTGGATGCGCACGCCGTCGCTGACCCGCGCGGGGTCGAGCTCGACGCCGTTGAGGGTCACAGAGTGGACCGTGCGGGTGATCGCGTCGATGAACGTCGACGATCCCTCTTCTGCGTCGAAGCGCACGGTGGTGGTGCTGAGGAACGTCTCCGGCCCCGTCGTCAGGTCGAGGACGACCTCATACGAGTTGGTGCTGACGAGCGATGCACGCTCCTGGGCTTCGACGCGGGTGAGGTTTTCTCCTGGCAACGCTGACTCCTTGAAGATTCGACGGATTGTGTCCAATGGACAACCCTAGACGCATCGGCGGCGGAGGGTCAGGTGCTGTGATCCTGGTGTGCTGCAGCTGTGCTGCTGCGTCGGTGGCTCTCCCTAAACTGGGTGCATGCGCATCCACATCGCCACCGACCACGCCGGTCTGGACTTCAGCACCCACCTTCAGGCCCACCTCGCGGAGGCCGGTCACGACGTCGTCGACCACGGCCCGCAGAGCTACGACCCGATCGACGACTACCCGGCGTTCTGCATCAACGCTGCCAAGGCCGTCGTCGCCGACCAGCAGGCGGGCGTCGAGGCGCTCGGCGTCGTCTTCGGCGGCTCGGGCAACGGCGAGCAGATCGCGGCCAACAAGGTGATCGGCGCTCGCGCAGCCCTCGTCTGGAACGAGAGCACGGCGCAGCTCGCCCGGCAGCACAACGACGCCAACGTCATCTCCATCGGGGCCAGGCAGCACACGGTCGAGGAGG
The DNA here is from genome assembly GCF_001428745.1 of Leifsonia sp. Root227. Classification (GTDB taxonomy): domain Bacteria; phylum Actinomycetota; class Actinomycetes; order Actinomycetales; family Microbacteriaceae; genus Leifsonia. The sequence continues at coordinate 670,141 of NZ_LMIO01000002.1, forward strand.
CGACGCGCTTCATCGACGTCTTCATCGCAGAGCCGTTCTCGCTGGAGGAGCGGCACGTCCGGCGCATCGCCCAGCTCGCCGAGTTCGAGGCGACGGGAGACATCGCAGGCAAGAACGTGGATCACTGATGCCCGAGGGTCACTCCGTCCACCGCATCGCCCGCCAGTTCGCCACCAACTTCGTCGGGCACCGCATCGCCGTGTCGTCGCCGCAGGGACGGTTCGCCGAGGGAGCGTCCCGCATCGACGGGCACGTGATGACCGACGCCCGCGCGGTGGGCAAGCAGATGTTCCTGGAGTTCGACAACGGGCTCTGGCTGCGCATCCACCTGGGCATCTACGGCGCGTGGGACTTCGCGGGCGACATCAGCGTCGACCCGACCATCGCGGCGGCGAACGGGCGGATGGGGCAGACCAACCAGCGCGGGACGGTGCTGGAGGATGCGGACGGCGCTGATCTCGATGGCGCCGTTCTGGATGGCGCCGTTCTGGACAGTGCTGGGGAGAACTCCCTGCACAGCATCGGCGCGCCGCGGCGCACGCGGCTGCGCATGGCGGAGTCGGAGAAGGTGGAGGACGAGATCACCACGTTCCCGCCGGAACCGATCGGTCAGGTGCGGGTGCGACTGCTGAGCGACACCGCCGTCGCCGACCTCCGCGGACCGACGGCCTGCGAGGTCCTCGATCCCGCCCAGGTGGATGCGGTGATCGCCAAACTCGGACCCGACCCGCTCCTGCAGCACGACCAGGCGGCGGAAGACCGCTTCGTCGCCGCCGTGCGCAAGAAGCAGACGTCGATTGCCCTGTTGCTGATGGATCAGAACGTCGTCGCAGGCATCGGCAACGTCTACCGCGCAGAGCTGCTGTTCCGCGCCCGCCTCAACCCGCACACGCCGGGCAAGCTGGTGCAGGAGGACACGGCGCGAGCGCTCTGGCAGGACTGGGCGAAGCTGCTGCGGATCGGCGTCGAGACCGGCCAGATGATGACCATGGACGACCTCGACCCCGAGAGCTACCGCAAGGCGATGGCGAGCCGCGAGGACAGGCACTGGGTGTACAAGCGCGAGGGCCTGCCGTGCCGGATCTGCGGCACGCACATCGTGATGGAGCTCCTGGGAGGGCGCAAACTGTACTGGTGCCCGAAGGACCAGGCCTGAGCGCTCCGCGTATGGGCGACGATCTGGTGCTGAACACCGCCCGAGCCTGACCAAGCCGACCCCGACCGGAGACAGCCGATGAGACAGAACCCCAGCTTCGCCCTCGCCGACGTGGAGGAGATCAAGCGGCTGATCCGTCTGAACCCGTGGGCGACGATCGTCAGCAGCATCGCGGAGGGGCTGGTCGCCTCGCACTACCCGATCCTGGTCGACGAGTCGCGCGACGAGCTCTCGATCGTCACGCACGTCGGCCGTCCGGACGACCTGGTGCACGAGCTGGGGCAGCACGAGATCCTCGTGGTGGTGCAGGGGCCGCACGGCTACATCTCGCCAGGCTGGTACGACGCCAACCCGGCCGTGCCCACCTGGAACTTCACGGCAGCGCACCTGGGCGGCGTGCCGGAGATCCTCAGCGACGAGGAGAACTTCGAGGTGCTCGGCAAGCTGGTCGACCACTTCGAGGACAGGATGCCAGAACCGCGAAGGATGCTCGGCGCACCCGCGGACGCGGCGTACGCGCAGCGCATCTCCTCCGGCACCGTCGGGATGCGCCTGACGCCCACGAAGATCGTCGCGAAGAGCAAGCTCAGCCAGAACAAGCCGGCAGAGACGGTCGACAGGATCATCGGCGAACTCGAAGGCGACGGCGTGTACGCCAGCCGCGACCTGGCGGCGGAGATGCGCAGGGTGCACGACCGGATGCGCGCGGCGCGGTGACGCAGCAGGGGAGCAGCGCAGAGGCGGTGCTGCTGCGCGGGGCACGCCTGCCCGGCGTGGACGGCGAGCACGATGTGCTGCTGCGCGACGGGGCGATCGTGGCCGTCGGCGATGCCGGGAGCGTGGCTGCACGGGACTTCGGTGCCGTGGGGACCGTTCGGCAGGTGCAGCTCGACGGACGGTGGATCGTTCCAGGGCTGTGGGACCAGCACGTGCATTTCACCCAGTGGGCGCAGACCGCACGGCGGCTCGACCTCTCGCGGGCACGATCGGCGGCGGAGGCGGCCGACCTCGTGCGTGCGCGCATCGCAGCGGAGGACGCGGAGCAGCCGCGGAGCCCGGCAGGCGGGTCGCGCCGGGCAGGGGAGCGGGCGGCGGCGGAGCCGCTGGTCGGCTTCGGGTTCCATGACGCGCTCTGGCCGGACCAGCCCACCCGCGCCCTCCTGGATGCGGCAGCGGACGGCCGCGCTGTCGTCCTGATCGCCGGCGACCTGCACTGCTCCTGGCTGAGCACGGCGGCCGCGCGACGGTTCGCGCCCGAGACGGCAGACGATCCGTCCGCAGCTGTGTTGCGCGAGGACGCGAGCTTCGCCGTCACCAGCCTGCTCGCCGCTGCCGACGACGCCACCCTCGACCGGTGGGCGGCCGAGGCGGCGTCGGCGGCAGCCGCGCGTGGCGTGGTCGGGATCGTCGACCTCGAGTACGGCTGGAACCTGGAGGTGTGGCAGCGCAGGATGGCCGGGGGCGCATCCACCGGCGCCGGTGTGTCCACCGGCTCCGGCGCATCCGGTGGTTCGGCTGCGGCGCTCAGGGTCGAGTTCGGCATCTACCCCGACGACCTGGAGCGCGCCATCGCGGCCGGGCTGCGCACGGGAGACGTCATCGACGGCACGGACGGCCTGCTCACGGTGGGACCGGCGAAGATCATCAGCGACGGCTCCCTCAACACGCGCACCGCACTGTGCGTCAGCGCGTATCCCGACGGAGGGCACGGCGTCGCCAATCTCACGAACGCCGAACTCGTCGAGTGGATGCGGCGCGCAGCCTCCTCCGGCATCGAACCCACCGTGCACGCGATCGGCGACCGCGCGAACACGCTGGCGCTCGACGCGTTCGAGACGGTCGGCTGCCGGGGACGGATCGAGCACGCACAGCTGGTCTCGGCCGTTGACGTGCCGCGCTTCGCCGGGCTCGGCGTCACCGCGAGCGTCCAGCCCGAGCACGCGATGGACGACCGCGACGTCGCAGACGCGCTCTGGGCCGGCCAAACCGACCGTGCGTTCCCTCTTGCGGAACTGCACGCCTCCGGCGCAACCATCGCCTTCGGCTCCGACGCTCCCGTCGCGCCGCTCGATCCGTGGATCGCGCTGTCGGCCGCCGTCACCCGGTCGCGCGACGGCCGGTCGCCGTGGCACCCTGAGCAGGCGCTGTCCAGGGAGGCCGCGCTGCGCGCATCCACCCGGTCGAGCATCCAGGCGGGCCAGCCGGCGGACATCGCGGTGCTCGACGCCGACCCGTTCACCTGCCTGGCCGCCGACCTGCGTGGGATGCCCGTGGCCGCGACGCTGCTGGCCGGCCGCTTCACGCACGACACGCTCGGCTGGGCGTAGCCCGCGCAGTCGAGGAACCGGCGCCCGCCGAGCAGCGCTCGTCTGCGCGAGGGAGGTGCCGTCGCCGGACGCCACCCCACACGCGCATCCACAGGCCACGGCACGCTAATCGACGGGATGCCAGTATCTGCGCGCGATATCCCTGCCCTGAGCGCAGTCACTGTCATCTCGTCGGGCATGCGCCGGCCCCGGGACGGCGAATGGCCCAGGATCGTCGACGATCCAGGGCCATTCGATGCGGGCGTGCCGCGGAAGGCTGCGCTACTTGCTGATGTGCGCGAACAGGAACCAGCGGTCCTTGTCGAGGCCGCGGGCGATCTCGATGGCGATGTCCTGGCTGGTCTGGTCGAGCTCGTCGAGTTCCTTGACGGCGGCGTTCACGTTGGCGAGGGCAGCGTCGATCTGGCCGATGACCTCGGCGATGGTGTCGTTCGACTGGCGGAAGCCTGCGGTGAGCTCGGTCGTGCTGGTCTTGGCTGCGACCGTGCCGAGGCGGGCGTCAACGGGGAGACCGAGGGCGACGATGCGCTCCGCGGCGAGGTCGGCCCACTCCTGGGCGTGGTCGACGATGACGTCGAGCAGCTCGTGCACGCCGATGAAGTTGGCTCCGCGCACGTGCCAGTGGGCCTGCTTGCCGTTGACGACGAGGGCGGTGAGGTCGATGACCACGGGGCTCAGGAACTGGGCGACTCCGGCGGCGACGTCGGGGTTCGAAACACTCTGGGTTGCGGCGATGTCCGTCATGGGTTGGCGTCCTTTCTGCTGACTGAAGACAACGCTACGCGTCCACAGGAATTCCGCAACGAAGCTGAGCCTCCGCTAACTAAGGGTGGGATAACCCCCGCACAGGTCCGGGCGGCCGCCCGATACCAGCGCCGGCGCCGGTTCGGGAGGCTGGAGGAACACGAAGGAGACCACACCATGAGCACAGACACACCTCCCGTCCGCGCCGCCACGACATCTGGCACTCTGGATGCTGTGAGCACCCCCGATATACGGCCAGGCGACGTGCGACCAGGCGACACGCAGCCCGCCGGCGCGCGACCGGCCGACGCGTCCGCCGCATCCACAGCCACCCGGCGGGGTTACGGCGGCCTCTGGCGCGGCGTGCCCCGCGAGCTCGGCTTCCTGCTGCTGACCATGCCCATCGCGATCATCGGCATGTCCGTCGGGCTGACCCTGTTCTGGACGGGCGTCGGCACCATCGTCATCTACGTCGGTCTGTTCGTGCTGATCGCCGCGTTCTACGTCGTCCGTGCGTTCGGGACGCTGGAGATCGTGCGTCTGCGCTGGGCAGGGCGCCCGCCGATCACCGAGCCTCAGTGGTCGGAGCCCGGCACGCCGCAGCCGTTCTGGCGCGCCATGTTCGGGCCGTTCGTCAACGGCCACTACTGGCTGTACCTGCTGCACACGCTGATCATCAACCCGATCGTCAGCATCGTCTCGTGGACGCTCACCATCGTCTGGACCTCGGTCGCCCTCGGCGGCCTGACAGCGTGGTTCTGGGAACGATTCACCCCGGACAACGGCAGGGACATCTACCTCTCGCGTGTGGTCGTCGACTGGGTGTTCGGCATCCACTCGACCTTCGACCCTCGGGCAGGGGATGCGATCCTCGAACTGATCGTCGGCGTCGTCTTCGCCGTCACCCTGCCGTTCATCACCCGCGGCCTCACCTCGCTGCACGGCGTCATCGCGCTCGGGATGCTCGGGGCGTGGCGCTCGGAGGCGCTGCAGCGGGAAGTGGCCGACCTGTCCGCATCCCGTGGTGCAGCGGTGGTGGCGGAGGACCAGGCGCTGCGTCGGCTGGAGCGCGACCTGCACGACGGTCCGCAGCAGCGGCTCGTCCGGTTGCAGATGGACATCGCCGCAGCGGAGCGCAAACTCTCCGACGATCCGGATGCGGCACGCGCCATCCTCGCGGAGGCCGGCCAGCAGGCCCACGACACCCTCGAGGAGCTGCGAGCACTGTCCCGCGGCTTCGCCCCGCCGATCCTGCAGGACAGGGGACTCGTCGCCGCCGTCGACTCGCTCGCCGCGCGCAGCCCCATCCCGTTGCGGGTGGAGTCGTCGCTGCAGCAGGGCACGCGGTTCTCGCCGGAGCTGGAGCGCAGCGTGTACTTCGTGGCCGCAGAGCTGTCCGCGAATCTCGCGAAGCACTCCGGCGCAACGGAGGCGCGGCTGTTCCTCGACCGCACGGTCGATCAGGCGACAGGGGCGGCGTGGCTGAGCGTGTGGCTGACGGACAACGGCACAGGGGGAGCGTCGAAGCTCGCAGGGCACGGGCTCGCCGGGCTGGACGAGCGCGTGCGCGGACTGCGCGGCGAGTTCGTGGTGGACAGCCCGGTGGGCGGTCCCACGCGGATCGGGGCGCGCATCCCGGTGTGACTCGGCCAGGGTGCGCGGACGTGCCCTGGTGGCTGCGGCGCGCATCCACCGGCTGTGCCCCGCCTCTAGGCTGGTGGGGTGACTTCGAGTGACCCCACCAGCCTTCGCCTGGTCATCGCCGACGACTCCGTGCTTCTGCGCGAAGGCCTGGTGCGCCTGTTCGACGAGGCCGGCTTCGAGACCGTCGGCGCCTACGGGGACGCGGATGCGCTCCTCGCCTCGGTCGGCTCGCTCGCCCCGGACGTGGCGGTCCTCGACGTGCGGATGCCGCCGACGTTCCGCGACGAGGGCGTGCGCGCCGCGCTCACGCTGCGGGCGGAGCATCCGGAGATCGGGGTGCTGCTGCTCAGCCAGTACGTCGAAGGCACGTACGCGCAGGAACTCCTCGCGAGTGGTCAGGGTGGCACAGGCTACCTGCTGAAAGACCGCATCGCCTCGCTCGATGAGCTGCGGGATGCGGTCACCCGCGTGGCGGACGGTGGCACCGTCCTCGACCCGCAGGTGGTGCGCGAACTGCTGGTGCGGCGCACGAACCCGCTGGAGTCGCTGACGCCGCGCGAGCGCGAGGTGCTGCAGCTGATGGCGGAGGGCAGGACGAACGCCGGCATCGCACAGCGGCTGGTGATCGGCGTGGGGGCTGTGGAGAAGAACGTGACCTCGATCTTCCAGAAGCTCGCCTTGGAGGACTCCGGCGACGACCACCGCCGGGTGCTAGCGGTGCTGGCGTTCCTGCAGCGCTGACGCGGCGACGACCCTTGCCGTCTGCGAGCGGCGGCACCAGAATGAAGGCACTTCGATCCCTCGGATGAAAGAAGGTGCCCCATGGCCGGACTGGACGACATCACCAACAAGGCGAAAGAGTTCCTCGACAGCGACCAGGTCAAGAACGCTCTGAAGAGCGAGCAGGCCGAAGACATCAGCGACAAGCTCCTCGACGGCGTCGCCGACGCGGCCAACAAGGTCACGGGAGGCAAGTTCGAGTCGCAGATCGACGGCGCCCGCGACGCGGCCGACAAGGCGGTCGGGACGGAGTAGTCCCCGCGCGCTGTGCACGTGCGAAGCGGTCGGTTCCCGGTGTGGGGACCGGCCGCTTCGTGTTTCGCCGTGCGTACAGTGGCTGGATGCACGCCGACGTCGATATCAAGCCAGCCTCAGTGTCCGACCTCATCGCGGTCGGCGGACTGCGCTGGGACTCGCTCGAGGAGAACGGTGGGAAGCCGGACGACACGCGCGAGTCCTTCGCAGCGCGATTCGCTGCCTGGGCCGCCGGCCACGACTCGACGCACACCTGTTTCGTCGCGGTGACGACCGCCGACCGGGAGGTGGTCGGGATGGCGTGGCTCGCCGTCACCCTCCGCGTTCCGAGCGCACGCGCGTTCGACCGCGCCTCCGGCGACCTGCAGTGCGCGTACGTCGTCCCGCGGCTTCGCGACGCGGGGATCGGCGCTCGGCTCGTGCTGGCCGTCCTGGAACGCGCATCCGAGCTGGGGCTGGAACGCGTGACCGTGCATTCGAGCCCGGGTGCTGTGCGCTTCTACGAGCGCGCGGGCTTCGCCTCGGAGGACGTGCTGCTGCACGCCAAGGTCACCAGCCAACCGCATGCCTGACGAGTTGCCAGTATCCGGGCGGAAATCCGTGCATCGTCTCGCAGCTACTGGCATCTCGTCGATGTAGCGGATGCGGGTCGATGTAGCGAATGCGGATTTGGAGACCGCTGTGGAGAGACAACAATCAGGGCTCACGCGCACTCAACGGAGGGGATGACGGGAATCGAACCCGCGCAATCAGTTTGGAAGCCTTATTCCTGCTGGCCCTGACCCCTGGAAACTCCGCTGAATTCCGCCATTTTCTCGAAAATGAGGAGCGTCTTGCTGGTGCTCACTGTAGTTCCTTGTGGGCACGGAATGGGCACGCCGTGGGCACGGCATCACCCGTCCATCGGTCACCGCCGTGGGTCGTCGGGTGCTTGCTGCTCACTAGCCTCGTGCCTGCCCGGCTTCTCACTTATCGCGAAGCCCCACCAGATGAAACGCACGACGGGCAGGAAAAGCAGACCAGCTCCCGCGATGACCACGCCTAGTGTGAAGATCTCCGGATGTGCGTCCGTCCACTCCCAAGGCGCACTGAGCTACATGATTGCAACGAACCACGACACAAGAAGAAGCAGCCCGACGGTGCAGAACATGATCGAGTCCACAATGGTCCGGGAGATCTGCGAAGAGATGTGCAGGAACTACCGCGGACGGCCCCAGCGGACGCGAGCTAGATCCTCTCTTCGACGCTCTGGCCCTAATCGCTGCGAGCGTGCTCCGGATAGGACTGGAGGTATTCAACCTCTTGGAGAACGGCTATCCAGCCGGAGCACTGGCCCGCTGCCGGACTCTCCACGAGCTGAGCGTTTCCGCTTGGGTCCTCTCGGAGTACGGCCGCCGCCCCGGCCTGGAGAGTCTTGGACCGCGCTACATGGCCCACGCGGACGCTCGGGGGTGCGACAAGGCTCAGACTTGGGTGAAAGCCGGTTCAGGTTCACATTTTGACGATGCGGAACTTGCTCGACTCTATGAACGTCAGAACGCTGCTGTTCGGGCCTTCGGAGGCTCGCTGAAGCGTGATTGGGGGTGGGCGATTCCCCTTTTCGACAATGTCAACGACTGTACGTTTGCGGCTCTGGAACAACTTGCCGACCTGTCCCAGCTGCGAGGGCACTTCTCCTACGCCAGCAACCACGTACACGGAGGAACAGAGGCCGTACTTCTGAACTTGGCTGACGAAGGGTCGGGCGAGTACATGGTGGTTAACGCGACGCTGGAGGGCTTCGGGCTGCCTCTTGATATGGCCCGCTTTGCGATGGCCAGCACCACAGCCGCCCTCATCGCGGGTACTGCCACGGACGACAGTCCTAAGCCCAGCGCAACCGTGCTGCTCTACGCCCTGGATGCTCTGCTAGACGACTCCGATGAACCTGGCGGCGGGGTCTGACGCTCAGGACCTCTCTCGACGGCGCGGCAGCCGCTAGAGGGCGGTTCCTTGTCACTGGTGTCGACGGGAGCTTGAGTATCCGCTCAGCTCATCTCGAACACCGTTGATGGTGACGTACGAGCTGTAGAGCCTAGGAACGGCCACAAGGAAAACCAGTATTACGTGAGATGCGGCAACGACGGCGAGCGCTGCCCATACGCCTGATATCGCTCCGTGTTTGTCGGCGCTGAAGTTCATTCCCAGAACCAAGAACAAGGCCGCTGTCGCTGAGCTATACGACGCGACCAGGAGCTGCGCCGCCGTCTCGTCCAGGTGATCGCGGTCTATGCGCTCGGAGTTCTTATGGGCCTCCTCCCTCTCCGTCAGGCGGAGCCGCCACGTGGCGAGCTGAGCGAAAGCAGCGAGCAGCGCCCCAGCAAGCAGGCCGAGCGCAGCCAGCATCGCTGAAGGGTCAGCCAGTTTGCCGTGTGCGAAGAAGATCCAGAGGCCTAGCGCCACTGGAACGACGAGCACGATGACACGAATCCAGAATTGCCCTCGAACCCGACCTGCGCGGTAGTCCCCGAGCGACTTCCAGTGGCCCCGGAACAGGAAAAAGGGGTTCAACCTGTTCATGCCGCCTGCCCTCCAACGAATCTATGCGTCGGTGTTTATCTCAATTTTGAGGTCCTCGGCAATGGGGCCGAGCGTCTCTAGCGCCGTCGCCAACAGTTCCTTGTCGGACGGTGACCGTTCGCCTAGCGGGTATACGAATAGGCGCTCGATCGTGTTCGGCGAGATCGTCTGGGTCTTGTTCTTCTCCAGGAAGGTGATCTCACCATCGTTGAACTCCAGCTTATCCGTAGCGTCCGACGCTCCGATGAGAGTCCCTAAGTCCCGCGCAGCCGCCCGGGTCTTGTCCAGCGACTTGGCGTTGCGGTCCTCCCACCACTGCCGGATGATCCCCTTCAGATCGTCCACGCGGCTGACTGGTACTCCTTGCTGAGTGAGTTTAAGTTCGCCACGGTGGCGGTTGGCTCCGGAGTCGCTTGAACGCCTGCGCAGAGTGATCGAGTGGTCCTTGCTGTCGTTCAAGATGTCGTCAACTCGGTGACCGTCGAACGCTTCCACCAAATGCCAACGCACGAACGGGTCTTCTTCTCTGTCGCCCGCCTCGTTGAAGGACACCGACTCCCGCTGGTTTAGGACGCGCAACCAGTGCACGAGAACCTGGGCCGCGTACGTGCGCCCTAACGTCTCGGACACCACGAAGCCATCCGAGCCTGTCTCGGGTGCGATGAACCATATGCGGAAGGTGCGGGCGGTTGCCTTGCCCTTTAACTGGATGTCCTGACTGCCGTCGCTGCTCAGTAGGACTTCGTAGTCACCCTCACGCCCATACTCCACGCGCACCATCACGCGCTCACCGTCCCGGGCAACGGTTTTGACGCGCACGTATGGGTACTTCTTGGTCACATCTTCTGGCAGGTCGAGATCATCCGGGGAGTTCTGGTAGACAGCAGCCCCGAAAAGCAGTTTGTCCTGGAGCGTTCGAAGGTGTCGAGCGATCTCATCTGCGGCTGTGGAGTCTCTTCCACCCGCGCTCAAGTCATCGAACGGAAGCTGCTTGCGGCTCCTACCGACATATGCAGACAAAACGAAGAGCCTGAAACCGTATGCCGTCAATGTGCCCCCACGTCGCCCCTCTGGATACCTTCGTGGACATTAGCACCTCGTCGGTTCTGCCCCTCGTAACCTCGCCACCCCCTCTTTTAGGGGGGGGCTGGGGCCGCTAGCGGGCCTTGGCCTCCAGCGCCTGCATCACAGCCACGTCCAGCTCATCGCTGATGTCCTGATAGCCCTGGGCTGCCACGTCCGTTATGTGCCGTCCGCGCATCTTCACGCCCTTCCAGTTCCCGGTGGCATCCATGACCGTCGTGAGGCCCGTACGGCGGTTGTCGTGCACGTGGAAGTCAGTCATGCCCTCGTCAGCGCACGCGCGGTTCCAGAGCTTCCGGATGTAGCCAGAGGTCAGCCGTCCTCCCATGGGTCCGTAGAACATTGGATCGGAAGGGAGTGCCGGGTGCGCCTCGATGTAGCGCTCCAGCGCCTCCTCACCCCCATGCATGAGCCGGATCTTGCCGTGCTGTCCGGTCTTGGTGTCCTCCAGCTTCCCGGTCACATGAGAGAACTGCCGTTCGATGTTGAGTCTCTTGGTGAACGGGTCCCAGTCGCCACGGTTGAGACCGGCTGCCTCCGAGATCCTGAGGTGAGCTGTATAGATGACCCAGAAGACCGGCTGGAATTCTTCCGCCATGTGAGCCAAAACCTTTTTGAATTCTTCTTCCGTATGCCGTGGGCGCTTCCTGGTGGTGCCCCTGCCGGGGTTCTCCACGATGCACGGAGAGGCCTGGATGTAGCGCCAGCGGACGGCGGTCTTCATCGCGCCGCTCATGAGCCGGTAGATGTTGAGGCTGTTGGTCCCCTTCGGCAGCTTGGCGTATCAGTGGTCCACCATGTCCACGCGGATGTCCTTGACCATGTAGTGGCCGAACTTCGGGATGAGGTGCTTCTTGGCGTAGCTCCGGTTGTTCCGCATGGTGCCCGCTGACCAGTCGTTGGAGCGGTGGTCCATATACAGCTCCAGGAAGTCCCGGAAGGGCATGTTGCCCTTGCGGTCATCGAAGTAGTGGCCGGAGTCGATCTCCGCCTTGCGCTGCCAGTAGGCGTTGCTGGCCTCACGCTTCGTCTTGAACGTCCTGGACTCACGGCTCTTGTCCGGGAGCACCAGCCGGTACTGCCGGTTGCCACTGTCGAGCTGCCGCACAGCGGCGCTGAATTTAGTAGTCAGGTCGTCCTCCTCAGTATTTGATACGGAGGACGGCCTCACCGAGTCTCGCCATTATCGAGAAACGCTTGTGGGCACGGCGTGGGCACGAGACCTAAGGCCGTCCGGCAGGACGACCCTCAGAGCCGAGAAGATTCGCGTGAACTAGCGGGAGTAACTGGAGGGGATGACGGGAATCGAACCCGCGTAATCAGTTTGGAAGACTGAGGCTCTACCATTGAGCTACATCCCCGTTCCCATCTCGCGATGGGCACCAGGACATCGTAGTACAGGTTCAGGCCCGGTTCCGACCGCCACGCCAGCGTAACGGGGTGACCGCGTTGGCGGCGCGCGGCGACGTACGCGCGTGCAGTAGACTCGTGCGTGGTCTTTCGCCCCCGACGGGTTTGCTCGTGTCGGGGTAGCGGACCGGGCGGGTTGTGGTTAGTAACCCGGGGCGTAGCTCAGCTTGGCTAGAGCGCCCGCTTTGGGAGCGGGAGGTCGCAGGTTCGAATCCTGTCGCCCCGACCAGTCATGTACGACGAGACCATCGTTTCAATAATCAGGAGAAGCCAACAACGTGAAGACCACGGTCGAAAAGCTGAGCCCCACTCGCACCAAGCTCACCATCTCGGTGACGCCGGAGGAGCTCAAGCCGTCTATCAAGCACGCTTACGAGCACATCGCTGAGCAGGTCAACATCCCGGGCTTCCGCAAGGGCAAGGTTCCGCCGGCGATCATCGACCAGCGGGTCGGCAAGGCCGCCGTCCTGGAGCACGCCGTCAACGAGGGGCTCGACGGGTTCTACCGCCAGGCCGTCGACGAGAACGACGTCCGTCCGCTCGGACGCCCGGAGGCCGACATCACCGAGTGGCCCAACGAGAAGGACTTCTCCGGCGACCTGCTGCTCACCATCGAGGTGGATGTGCGCCCCGAGATCGAGCTGCCGCCGTACAACGACCTGAATATCACGGTCGACGCCGCAGACATCTCCGACGCGGACGTCGACCAGGAGCTCGACAGCCTGCGCAGCCGCTTCGGCACGCTCGTCACCGTCGACCGCCCGGCCAAGAAGGGCGACTTCGCGCAGATCGACCTCGTCGCCGTGATCGGTGACGAAGAGGTCGACACCGCCAACAGCATCTCCTACGAGATCGGTTCCGGCGAGCTCATCGAGGGCATCGACGAGGCGCTCGACACGCTCACCGCCGGTGAGACCACCACGTTCGAGGCTCCGCTCATGGGCGGAGACCACGAGGGCGAGAACGCGCAGATCACCGTGACGCTCACCGCCGTCAAGGAGCGCGAGCTTCCCGAGGCGGACGACGACTTCGCGCAGATCGCCAGCGAGTTCGACACGATCGCCGAGCTGCGCGAGAGCGTGCGCGAGCAGGTCGAGCGCTCGAAGACCTTCGGTCAGGGCACCGCGGCACGCGACCAGCTGCTCGAGCAGCTGCTCGGCTCCGTCGAGATCCCCGTCCCGACCCAGCTCGTCGAGGACGAGGTGCACCGTCACCTCGAGCAGGAGAACCGCCTCGAGGACGACGTGCACCGCGCAGAGGTCGCCGAGTCCAGCGAGAAGACCTTCCGCACGCAGATCCTCCTCGACGAGATCGCCCGCGTCGAAGACGTCAAGGTCAACCAGGACGAGCTGAGCCAGTACCTCATCCAGGGTGCCGCCCAGTACGGCATGGACCCGAACGAGTTCGTGAAGATCCTCAGCGAGAACGGCCAGATCCCGTCGATGGTCGGAGAGGTCGCCCGCAACAAGGCCCTCACGATCGTCCTCAGCCGCGCCGAGGTCGTCGACTCCAACGGCAAGAAGGTCGACCTCAGCGAGTTCACCATCACGCCGGACGACGACGAGGCAGAGGGCGAAACCCCTGCGGCTGACGAGACCGCAGACGAGGCTCCCGCCGCCGACGAGGCGCCGGCCGAAGAGAAGCCCAAGAAGAAGGCCGCTCCCAAGAAGAAGGCCGCTTCCGAGAAGAAGTAGCACCACACGCGAAGGCCGGGCACGCACAGCGCCCGGCCTTTCGCGTACCCGCGACCGCGCGACCGCGCGACCGAGCGCGGCCGTGACGACGCCACGGCGGACGGAGGACGAGCGATGGACGACTGGCAGCAGAGGATCGACGCCGTGTGGGATGCGGCGGCCGCCACCTCCGAGGAGGAGACCGTCGCGCGCATCGACGCACTCGTCTCCGAGCGTCCGGCTGACGACCCCTCCGCGCTCTTCGAAGCGGCAGGCGCACGCGACTACGCAGGCCGCGAGGCCGACGCGGAGCCGCTCTACCGCGCAGCCATCGCCGGGGGCCTCGCAGACCCGCAGCGGGCGCAGGCGGTCATCCAGCTCGCCAGCACCCTCCGCAACCTCGGCCGGCCGGGGGAGAGCGTGGAGCTGCTGCATGCGGAACTGACCGCGCACCCGGAGCACGAACTGGCGGATGCGGCACGCGCGTTCCTCGCGCTCGCTCTGCACGACCTCGGCAGGCACGCCGCTGCCGTGGCGACCGCGGTCGGTGCCCTCGCGCCGCACCTCCCGTTGTACCGACGCGCGGTCGCGAACTATGCGCACGACCTCACCACCCGATAGCGTTGACCTCGACAGTGCCTAGGGTTCCGTTCCCCGGAAGAGTTCGCGGGAGGTCTGGTCCGAGCGGCACCACGGCGGCGCACAGCGTCGCCGTCATCTGACAGGACAAAAGCCCGGAGGATCCCTTCGCCGTGCCATCGCGGCGAACGAAAGGATCCTCGTGTCACCCGTCGCCCTGTCCCTCGTCGTGATCGCCGCGTTCGCGCACGCGACCTGGAATCTCGCCTCCAAACGGGCGAGCGCCATCGGGCTGCCGTTCATCCTGCTCGGCGCCATCGCATCCACGGTGCTGTGGCTGCCGATCGCGGGCGTCGACCTCGCGATCAACGGCGCCGACCTCCGCTGGATGCTGCTCGGCTCCGGCGTGTCGGCGGTCATCCACGTGGGGTACATGTGGGTGCTGCAGCGCGGGTACGCGCACGGCGACATCTCCGTGGTGTACCCGATGGCGCGGGGAACGGGGCCGCTGCTGTCCGTGGTGTTCGCGATCGTGCTGTTCCACGAGCATCCATCTGCACTCGCGCTGGCGGGGGCGGCCGTGGTGGTGGCGGGCATCGTCGGCATCGGGCTCAGTACGGGACGGCCAGTCCAGCCCGGGATGCGCGGGCCCGACCAGCCTGGGATGCGGCGAGCCGGGATACACCGGATGCTCGGCCCCGGCATCCTCTACGGCCTGCTCACCGGCGTCACCATCGCCGTCTACACGCTGTGGGACGCGTTCACGGTCAACGACCTCGGCGTCTCTCCCGTCGCGTTCATGGTGGGATGCAGTCTCGGCGAGGTGGTGCTGCTCGCTCCCGTGCTCGTGCGGCGACGCGCGGAGGTCGTCGCGGTGTGGCGGCGGTTCCGGTGGCAGGTGGTGATCGTGGGGGTGCTGTCCCCGTTGTCGTACATCCTGGTGCTGAGCGCCGTGCAGCTCGCCCCTGTCTCGCTCGTCGCCCCCGCGCGTGAGCTGAGCGTGGTGCTGGTGAGCCTGGCCGGGTGGCTGATCCTGCGCGAGCCGAAGCCGGCGCAGCGGATGGCGGGAGCCGTCGTGGTACTCGGCGGGGTCGCGATGCTCGCCCTGAGCTGATCGCCCTGAGCTGACCGCCCCGCGCGGAGCAGGCGCGCCGCCGAACGCGCCACGCTCGTCTGCCCACGGCGAACAGGCCGGAAATGCGTCACGGGCTCCGATAGATTCATGTTCGAAGCGACAAGGAAATGGAGCGACACATGGCCGACATGGGCATGCAACCCAGTGTTTTTGACCGACTGCTGAAGGACCGCATCATCTGGCTCGGGTCCGAGGTCCGGGATGAGAACGCGAACGAGATCGCCGCAAAGCTGCTTCTCCTCGCCGCGGAGGACGCGCAGCGCGACATCTACCTTTACATCAACTCGCCAGGCGGGTCGATCACGGCCGGCATGGCCATCTACGACACCATGCAGTTCGTGCCGAACGACATCGTCACGGTCGGCATCGGCATGGCCGCCTCGATGGGGCAGCTGCTCCTCACGGCCGGTACCAAGGGCAAGCGGTACATCACCCCGAACGCACGCGTCCTGCTGCACCAGCCGCACGGCGGCTTCGGCGGCACCGCGAGCGACATCCAGACTCAGGCGCAGCTCATCCTCGACATGAAGAAGCGCCTCGCAGAGATCACGGCGGCCCAGACGGGCAAGAGCGTCGAGCAGATCAACGCGGACGGTGACCGCGACCGCTGGTTCACCGCGCAGGAGGCCCTCGAGTACGGCTTCGTCGACCACATCCGTGAGACGGCGACCGAGGTCGTCGGCGGCGGCGGAACCGCGGACGAGAAGTAAGACCTCGGAAGGAATAGGAATCGACATGAACATCCCCAACTTCGGCGGTCAAGCGTTCAACGGGGTCCAGGCTCCCGGCTCGCGCTACATCCTCCCGAGCTTCGAAGAGCGTACGGCATACGGCTACAAGCGCCAGGACCCGTACGCCAAGCTGTTCGAGGACCGCATCATCTTCCTCGGCGTGCAGGTGGACGACGCTTCGGCAGACGACATCATGGCCCAGCTCCTCGTGCTCGAGAGCCAGGACCCGGACCGCGACATCGTCATGTACATCAACTCGCCAGGTGGCTCGTTCACCGCGATGACGGCGATCTACGACACGATGCAGTACATCCGCCCGCAGATCCAGACGGTCGTGCTCGGCCAGGCGGCATCCGCAGCCGCCGTGCTGACGGCGGCCGGCAGCCCGGGCAAGCGTCTCGCACTGCCGAACGCCCGCATCCTCATCCACCAGCCCGCCGTCGGCGAGGCAGGCCAGGGGCAGGCGTCCGACATCGAGATCCAGGCCAACGAGATCATGCGGATGCGCACCTGGCTCGAGGAGACGCTCGCGCGCCACTCGAACCGCTCGCAGGAGCAGGTCAACAAGGACATCGACCGCGACAAGATCCTGTCGGCGGCCGAGGCCCTGGAGTACGGCCTGATCGACCAGGTGCTGACGAGCCGCAAGACGCTCCCGGCGCTGGTCAAGTAAGACAGCATCCCGAGCCTGCTGCGATGAACGAACGGGGCGATCGTCTGGACGACGGTCGCCCCGTTCGTCGTGTCAGGGCGTATGCGGACGCAGCGTACGATCCTGATGTGTGGCCGGCGAACATCCCCGCCGTCGCGCAGCTGCTCCGCACGGGGCTCGAACTCGCGCAGGGCGTGACGTTCCTGGTGGGGGAGAACGGCAGCGGCAAGTCCACCATCGTGGAGGGCATCGCGACCGCGTACGGCCTGCCGCCGGAGGGCGGGAGCAACCAGGGGTCGCACTCCACGCGCCCGAGCGAGTCTCCGCTCGGGGAGTGGCTGATGGTGGAGCGCAGCCCGTCTGCTCCGCGCTGGGGATTCTTCCTGCGCGCGGAGACCATGCACGGCTACTACTCCTACCTCGAAGCGCTGCCGGGCAGCCCGGACAGGCACCTGCACTCGCTGAGCCACGGAGAGTCGTTCAACGACCTGCTGGTGAACAAGCTCAACCACCCGCAGTACGTCGCAGGGCTGGTGTGCCTCGACGAGCCGGAGGCGGCGCTGTCGTTCGAGTCGTCGCTGCGCTGGCTGGCGAACCTGAACGAGATCGTCGACCGCGGCACGCAGGTGCTGTGTGCGACGCACTCGCCGATCCTCGCCGCGCTGCCGGGGGCGCGCATCCTGGAAGTTGGCGAGTGGGGCATCAGGAAGACCACCTGGGAGAGGCTGGGGATCGTGCAGCACTGGCGGTCGTTCCTCGACGCGCCAGGGCGCTATTTCCGCCATCTGCTGTAAGCAGAACGGATGCGCGTGGCGCGCGTGACCAAATGCGGCCAGGTGCGCGCCAATGTCGCTTCCACAGGTTAGGCTCGACGGGAAAGACCCTGAGAAGGAGGGGAGAGGGATGGCACGCATCGGGGAAAGCGCCGATCTGCTCAAGTGTTCCTTCTGTGGCAAGAGCCAGAAGCAGGTCCAGCAACTGATCGCCGGACCGGGCGTGTACATCTGCGACGAGTGCGTCGAGCTGTGCAACGAGATCATCGAAGAGCGACTCGCCGAAGCAGGCGAAGAGGCGGCGGGCGAGTTCGACCTGCCGAAGCCCAAGGAGATCTTCGGGTTCCTCGAGGAGTACGTCATCGGCCAGGAGGCCGCGAAGCGCGCACTGGCGGTGGCTGTCTACAACCACTACAAGCGCGTCCGCGCCAAGGCGTCGATCACCTCGGCGGATGCGATGGACGACGTCGAGATCGCCAAGAGCAACATCCTGCTGATCGGCCCGACGGGCTGCGGCAAGACGTACCTGGCCCAGACGCTGGCGAAGCGGCTCAACGTTCCGTTCGCCGTCGCAGACGCGACAGCCCTCACCGAGGCGGGCTACGTCGGCGAGGACGTCGAGAACATCCTGCTGAAGCTCATCCAGGCCGCGGACTACGACGTCAAGCGGGCTGAGACCGGCATCATCTACATCGACGAGGTCGACAAGATCGCCCGCAAGGCCGAGAACCCGTCGATCACGCGCGACGTGTCAGGCGAGGGCGTGCAGCAGGCGCTGCTCAAGATCCTCGAAGGCACGGTGGCTTCCGTCCCGCCGCAGGGCGGACGTAAGCACCCGCATCAGGAGTTCATCCAGATCGACACCACGAACGTGCTGTTCATCGTGGCCGGTGCGTTCGCCGGACTGGAAGACATCATCTCCCAGCGCGCAGGCAAGAAGGGCATCGGCTTCGGCGCCCCGCTGCACTCGAAGGGCGACGACGTCAACCTGTTTAGCGAGGTGCTGCCGGAAGACCTGCACAAGTTCGGGCTCATCCCGGAGTTCATCGGCCGTCTGCCCGTCGTGACCACGGTCACGCCGCTCGACCAGGACGCGCTGATGCAGATCCTCACGGTGCCGAAGAACGCGCTCGTACGGCAGTACCAGCGCATGTTCGAACTCGACGGGGTGCAGCTCGACTTCGAGCAGCCGGCCCTCGAAGCGATCGCCGACCTCGCGGTGCTCCGCAAGACCGGCGCCCGCGGACTGCGCGCGATCATGGAAGAGGTCCTCGGGCCGATCATGTTCGAGGTGCCGTCCAGCGCAGAGGTCGCACGCGTCGTCGTCACCCGAGAGGCAGTGCTCGAGAACGCCGCGCCCACGATCGTCCCGCACCGCCCGCGGCGCGAGGAGAAGTCGGCGTAGCCGCCTCCGCCTAACCGTAGAGAGTCGCCCCCGTCACCACGGGGGCGGCTCCGTTTGTACGGAGAGGTCGCGGACACGCCGTGCCGAACGTCCGTTCGGACGGAGGAACCGGCCGTGTCGCGCCGAAGATCCGTCCGAACGGAGAAGCCGGCGGCGTGGTGCGCCGGGTCTCCGTCCGGACGGATGGTGCGCGCTCAGCCGGCGAGACCGCGCCGTTCCAGCAGCGGCTCGATGACGGAGTCACGGCCGCGGAAGTCGCGGTAGGCCTCCAGCGGGTCCTTCGAGCCGCCGACGCCGAGCAGACGCTGACGGAAGCGGTCGCCGTTGTCGCGGGTCAGGCCGCCGTTCTCGGTGAACCAGGCGACCGTGTCCGCATCCAGCACCTCGCTCCAGATGTAGGAGTAGTACCCGGCGTCGTAGCCGCCAGAGAAGGTGTGCGCGAAGTACGTGCTCGCGTACCGTGGCCGCACGGCCGGGTTGGCGAGGCCGGCGGCCGCGAGGGCCTGCGCCTCGAACGCGGCGACGTCGTCGACCGTGTCGTCGGCGGTGATCGCGTGCCAGGCCTGGTCGAGCATGGCGGCGGCGAGGTACTCGCTGGTCTGGAAGCCCTCGTTGAACGCCTCCGACTCGTGCAGCTTGTCGACGAGCTCCTGCGGCATCCGCTCGCCGGTGACGTTGTGCACGGCGTAGTTCTCGAGGATCTCCGGCCAGAGCATCCACATCTCGTTGACCTGGCTGGGGAACTCGACGAAGTCGCGGTACACGTTGGTGCCGGCGAACTTCGGGTATGTGACGCGCGCGAACAGTCCGTGCAGGGCGTGGCCGAACTCGTGGAACAGCGTGTTCGTCTCGTCGTAGCTGAGCAGGGTCGGCTCGCCGGCCGCCGGCTTCGGCACGTTCAGGTTGTTGACGACGATCGTCGGGTATTCGAGCAGCGCCGACTGGGAGATCAGCGGGTTCATCCACGCCCCTCCGCGCTTGGAGTCGCGCGTGTAGAGGTCGAGGATGTAGAGGCCGAGCTCTGAGCCGTCCTCGTTGCGCACCTCGAAGACGCGCGCCTCCGGGTGGTATGCGACCAGGTCAGGCCGCTCTTCGAAGGTGATGCCGTAGAGCTTCGTCGCCGCGAAGAAGACGCCGTCGCGCAAGACGCGCTCCGCCTCGAAATACGGGCGCATGGCCGCGACGTCGATGTCGTACGTCGCCTGGCGCACCTTCTCGGTGTAGTAGGCCCAGTCCCAGGCGGCAAGCTCTCCGCCGTCGCCGAGCTGCTGCTGCAGGGCGGCCTGCTCGGCGAGCGCGTTGCGCGCGGCGGCGGGGGCCAGCCGGCCGAGCATGGCGGCGACGGCCTCCGGCGTCTTGGCCGTCTGGTCGGCCGTGACGTACGCGGCGTGCGTCTCGAAACCGAGCAGCCTGGCACGCTCGGCGCGCAGCCGGGTGATGTCGAGCACGAGCTGCCGGTTGTCGTTCTCGCCGCCCCGGATGCCCCGGGAACGGGATGCGGTCATGATGCGCTCGCGCACGTCGCGATTCGTCAGCCCGGCGAGGAACGGATGCCCGGTGGGGAGCACCAGCGTGACGACGTACTTGCCGTCCAGGCCTCGCTCCTTCGCCGCCTCCGCCGCCGCAGAGATCGCGCCGTCGCCGAGCCCGTCGAGGTCGGAGACATCGTCGAAGACCACGGCGAGGTCGTTGGTGTCTGCGAGCAGGTTCTTCTCGAACCGGGTTGTGAGCGTGGAGAGCTGCTGGTTGTACGCGCGCAGCTTCTCCTTGTCCTCGTCACTGAGCCCCGCGCCTGCGAGCGTGAACTCGTCGTAGTAGCGCTCGACCAGGTAGCGGGACTCCGCGTCGAGGTCCAGCGCATCCAGGCTGTCGTGGATGGCCTTGATCCGGCCGTAGAGCACCGGGTCGAGTCGGATAGCGTCCTGGTGCGCGGCCAGCAGGGGAGCGATCTCCTCCTCGAGCGCGTTGGTGAAGTCGCTGGAGTCCGACGAGCTCTTGTTGAAGAAGACCTCGGCGACGCGCTGCAGGGTCTGGCCAGACCGCTCCAACGGGATGACGGTGTTCTGGAAGGTGGGCTCTGCAGTGGATGCGGTGATCGCCGCCACCTCGGCCAGCTGCTCCTCGAAGCCTCTGTCGAAGGCGGGCCGGTAGTGCTCGTCGCGGATGTCTGCGAACGGCGGCAACTGGTACGGGAGGGTGCTGGGGGAGAAGAACGGGTTCGTGTCTGCCATTGATCCAGCCTAGGGCTGTCGCCGTCCGGCGTGCAAAGGACTCTATGCAAATGAATCCTTGCAAAATACTGATTGCAAAGAAGTGCTTGCAAAGAAGTCTTTGCATTGCTAATCTCTGAGCATGGCCACCGACGAAGACAACGCAGCCCAGCAGACGGAGAAGCCCCCGGCGATCTCCCACCCCATGCACGACGCCCTGGGCATGGAAGCGCTGCGGGCGCTCGCGCACCCACTGCGGGTCGAGATCATGAACGAGCTCTCCGACTTCGGCCCCGCCACGGCGAGCGGTCTCGCCGAGCGGCTGGGGGAGTCCAGCGGTTCCACCAGCTACCACCTGCGCCAGCTCGCCAAGCACAACATCATCGTCGAGGATGCCGAGAAGGGGTCCGGCCGCGAACGCTGGTGGAAGATGGCGCCGGGCGGCGTCACCCTCGGCTCGTTGGAGACCCTGGCCACCCCGGCCGGACGCGAGGCCAACGAGCTGATCTCGCGCGAATGGCAGCAGAACAACGAACGCCGCCTCACCGCGTTCCTGCGCCGCGGCCTCGACGTCTACGGCAGCGAGTGGATGCAGGCCAGCACCCTCTCCACCTCGCACCTCCAGCTCACCATCGACCAGCTCGCCGAGTTCGGCCGCGAGTACTACGCCATGCAGACCAGGTTGCGCGAGAAGTGGCGCGCGGCCGACGGCAGTGACACCAGCGGCGGCGGAGAGAGCCCGGAGGGCAGCCTTCGCGTCCAGGTGCAGTTCAACGCATTCCCGCTCGTGGAGGCGAGCGAGCGATGAGCACCGCGACGGCGCAGAAGGTCGCGCGCACGCCGATGAGCGCCGGGTTCAACCGGCTCTGGACGGCGGCCATCGCGAGCAATCTCGCCGACGGCGTCGGCCGCACGGCGGTGCCGCTGATCGCGACGACGCTCACCCGCGACCCGGCCCTTATCGCCGGGCTCAGCGCCGTGACCTTCCTGCCCTGGCTGCTGTTCGGCATCCCGGCCGGAATGCTGCTCGACCGGGTGGACAGGCGGATCGCGATGGCGGTCGCCAACTCGCTGCGGTTCGCGGTCGCCGCGCTGCTCGCCGTGCTCATCTCCACCGACGCCCTGACGATCTGGCTGCTCTACGGCTGCGTGCTGCTGTTCGGGCTGGGGGAGACGGTCTTCGACAACGCGACCACCACGGTCGTCCCGAGCCTGGTCACCCGTGATCAGCTCGACAGGGCGAACGGCAGGATGCAGTCGGCGGAGATCGTCGTGCAGAACTTCATCGCGACCCCGATCGCCGGGTTCCTGTTCGCGGCCGCCATCGTGCTGCCGGTCTGGCTCACCGGAGGCGGGTTCCTGATCGCCGGTCTGCTGGCGCTCACGATCCCTGCCGCCGCGGCCAGCGCGTACCGGAAAGGCGCAGCGGTCGACGGCGAGGCCGCTCAGGATCGTCCGACCTTCAGCGCCGTCGTCTCGTTCCTCGTGCACCACTGCTTCCTGCGGACGATGATCATCCTCACCTCGATCACCGCCTCCGCCCTCGCGTTCGCGCAGGGCAGCGTCGTGCTGCTTCTGCTCCAGACCTTCTCCGTCCCCGCCGCGCTCATCGGCGTCGTGACGGCGGCGGTCGGCGTCGGCGCCCTGGTCGGCGCACTCATCTCCAGCCGCCTGGTCGAACGGTTCGGCCGGGGCCGGGTGATGTTCTGCTCGATGCTCGTCAGCGGCGCGGGGGTCCTCTGCGTCGGCGTGACGGGGAACGTAATCTTCGCCATCAGCTCGTACGCGGTCGGCGCCTTCGGCGTGGCCGTCTGGAACGTGCCGTGGGGTGCGCTGCGTCAGGCGATCGTGCCGAACGACATGCTCGGTCGCGCGATGGGGATCGTGCGCACCATCGGCTGGGGTCTCACCCCGATCGCCACGGTGCTGGGCGGCTTCGTCGCCCGCATCGACCTGCGCCTGCCGTTCGTCATCGGCGGCATCGTCGTCGTCGCACTGACGCTCATCGCGGTGCGGCTCCTGCTCTCCGCCGGCACGCACGTGCCGGCGACCGAAACAGCAACGGAAGGAACCGGATCATGACCGCCTTCGCAGTCACCGTCCCCAGCATCCACCAGGCCACCTGGACCCAGCGCACCGCGATCAGGTTCGGCAGTGCCATCGCCGCGTGGGGGGTGCGCAGCGCGATGCTCCGCACGGCTCCGCATTACGCCGATCAGCTCGCAGCGGTCGAGCGCACGCGCGACTTCGCCGCGCGCGATCTGCCGCAGCTTCCGCGCTGACACGCCGACCGCGCTGACACGGACCAGGCACGACGCCAGCCGAGCCGGGCGGGTTCAGCCTTCGAGGTCGAACTCGTCTGGTTCCTGCTGGACAGGCTGGGTGATCGTCGCCGAGTCCTCCTGCCGGTTGAACCGGATGACCGTGCCGTCGTCGAGTTCGACGACAGGGTTGCCCTCCAGCCAGGTGAGCGTCCACTTCCAGCCGTCGGTGGCCACGTCGGTCGCCACGAGCTCCTCCTCGACCGTGCTGATCGCGTACGCGACCACCTCGGGGAGGGTGCTCGGGGCGTCGTCTCCCACCGACCAGCGTGTGCCGAGCTGCATCAGGCGCTCGCCTGGTTCTCGAGAAGGTCGATCTCGTATGTGACCCAGGAGGTTCGGGTCGCGACGGAGTCGTACACCTGCTGCGCCTCGGTGTTGTCGCGCGCGGTGATCCACTGGACGACGCCGAGGCCGCGCTCCTGAGCGCGGTCGCGCGTCGCCGCGATGAGCGAGCGGCCGATGCCCTTTCCTCGCTGGTCCTCCGACACGAACAGGTCGTCGAGGAACAGACCGCGGTCGCCCTCCAGCGGGCGGGCGAACTCGCGCATGTGCGCCAGCCCGACGATGCGGCCGTCGTCCACGGCGACCAGCCCGTCCTCCTCGTGGTCGGGAGCGGTCAGCCAGGACCAGAGCAGAAGAGCCTTCTGATCGGTGAGCGTGGTCTCGTAGAACGCCGCGTACTTCTCGTACAGGTCCAGCCAGGCGAAGAAATCGCCGTCTGCGACCGGTCGGATCTCAATCGACATGGGTGCCTCCGTTCGCCTTCCCCGCACGGCTGTGTCTCAGTGCGTGTTTCGACCTTATCGCGCGCATCCCGAGCGGTCGATGCCGTCGGGGGTCCGGGATGCGCACGAGTGCTTCACGGTACGAGGTCGTACGTGACCCACTTGGTCTTCTCTGCGACGCGATCGTAGACGCGCCGAGCAGTCTCGTTGTCTTTGGCGGTGATCCACCGAACGACGGACAGGCCCTGTTCGCGAGCGCGGTCGCGCAGCGCTTCGAGGAGCGCTGTTCCCGCGCCGTCTCCGCGCGCGTCCCTCGCCACGAACAGGTCGTCGAGGTAGAGGCCGCGGCTGCCGTCGAGGGGCCGGACGAACTCGCGCACGTGCGCCAGCCCGATCGGGGTGCCCTCGTCGTTCACGGCGAAATACGCCTCCAGCTCGTTGTCCGCATCGGTGATCCAGCTCCACACCAGCAGAGCCTTCTCATCCGTCAGCGGCTGCTCGTAGAACTCGCCGTACCCCGCATAGAGGTCGAGCCAGGTGAAGAACTCGTTGTCTTCCACACTCCGGACCGTCACGGTCATCGTTCCTCCTCGCTCGGGGCCTGGGCCAGCAGGATATCGGTCACTGATAGTTCATCGGCTGCTGCGAAACGCAGTTCGGCGATCTTGCCCACCGAACGCAGGTCGCCCGCCGCGCTCTCGATGGCGGCGATCTCGGTCTCCGGACCCGCGATGACGGCCGAATCGACGGCCGTGCGCTGGGAGGCTTTGGCCGTGGTCTTGGCACCGCGGATCGCGGTCAGCGCGCGGCCGACGATGCCGAGGACGGCGGCGTCCGCGCTCCAGTCTCCTGCGACCTCCGAGGCGACCGGCCACGCGGCGGTGTGGACGGAGCCGTCGTTGAACCAGCTCCAGGCCTCCTCCGTCGCGAACGGCACCACCGGTGCGAACAGGCGCAGGAACGCCGACAGGGCGATGCGGAGGGCGACGACCGCAGAGGTCTGCTCCGCGCTCGGCTCGCCGTATGCGCGCTCCTTGACCAGCTCGAGATAGTCGTCGCAGAACGTCCAGAAGTACGTCTCCGCGATTTCCAGGGCGCGCGCGTGGTCATAGCCGTCGAGCGCAGTGGTGGCGTCGGAGACGACCGTCGACAGGTTCTGGAGCATGCTCCGGTCGAGCGGGCTGGTGACGAGCGCGATGTCGTCGGCGCCCGTCGCCTCGAAGCCCAGGATGAACTTCGCCGCGTTCAGGATCTTGATGGCCAGACGGCGGCCGATCTTGATCTGCGTCGGGTTCTGCGGGTCGAAGGCGGCGTCCGTGCCGAGCCGCGACGACGCCGCCCAGTAGCGCACAGCATCCGACCCGTGCTTCTCCAGGATGTCGGCGGGGGTGACGACGTTGCCCTTGGACTTGGACATCTTCTTGCGGTCGGGGTCGACGATGAAGCCGGAGAGCGCAGTGTGCGCCCACGGCGCGACCTGGTTCTCCAGCTCGGAGCGCAGCATGGTGGAGAACAGCCAGGTGCGGATGATGTCCTGACCCTGCGGGCGCAGGTCGAACGGGTACACCGCGTCGAAGAGCGCGTCGTCCCGCTTCCAGCCTCCGGCCAGCTGCGGCGTGAGCGAGGACGTCATCCAGGTGTCCATCACGTCGTGCTCGCCGACGAAGCCGCCCGGCTGGTTGCGCTGCGCCTCGTCGAAGCCGGGGGCCGCATCCGAGGACGGGTCGACAGGAAGCTGGTCGTGCGCGGGGAGGATCGGCTCGTCGAACACCGGGTTGCCGTCCGCGTCGAGCGGGTACCAGACCGGGATGGGGACGCCGAAGAAGCGCTGGCGCGAGATGAGCCAGTCGCCGGTGAGGCCGCCGACCCAGTTCTCGTAACGCACGCGCATGAAGTCGGGATGCCAGTCGATGCTCTGGCCGAGCTCGATCAGCCGGGCGCGCAGCACCTCGTCGCGGGCGCCGTTCTTCACGTACCACTGACGGGTCGAGACGATCTCGAGCGGCTTGTCGCCCTTCTCGAAGAACTTGACGGGGTGCTGGATGGGCTTGGGGTCGCCATCCAGGTCGCCGGATGCGCGGAGCAGGTCGACGACGGCCTGCTTGGCCGAAAAGACGGTCTTGCCTGCCAGCTCGGCGTACGCTGCCTTGCCTGCCTCGCTCTCGATGGCGAGCGGCGCCTCCGACACGATGCGGCCGTCGAAGCCGATGATCGCGCGGTTCGGCAGGTCGAGCTCGCGCCACCAGGTGACGTCGGTGATGTCGCCGAAGGTGCAGATCATGGCGATGCCGGAGCCCTTGTCCGGCTGCGCGAGGTGGTGCGCGAGCACGGGGACCTCGACGCCGAACACCGGCGTGGTGACGGTCGTGCCGAACAGCGGCTTGTATCGCTCGTCATCCGGATGCGCGACCAGTGCGACGCATGCCGGCAGCAGTTCCGGCCTGGTGGTCTCGATCCAGATCGGCCCGTCCGCGCCGTGGAAGGACACGCGGTGGTACGCGCTCGGCTGGTCGCGGTCCTCCAGCTCTGCCTGGGCGACGGCGGTGCGGAACGTGATGTCCCACAGCGTCGGCGCCATCGCCTGGTACGCCTCGCCGCGCTCGATGTTGCGCAGGAAGGCGAGCTGGGAGGTGAACAGCGCCTCCTGGCCGATGGTGCGGTAGGTCTGGCTCCAATCGACCGAGAGGCCGAGCGAGCGCCAGAGCGCCTCGAACTGCTTCTCGTCCTCGACGGTCAGCCGCTCGCACAGCTCGATGAAGTTGCGGCGCGAGATCGGCTTCTGGTCTGCCGCCTTGCTGCTCTTGTTGTCCCCGCCCTCGAACGGAGGCACGAAGTCGGCGTCGTACGGCAGGGTCGGGTCGCAGCGGACGCCGTAGTAGTTCTGCACGCGGCGCTCGGTCGGCAGGCCGTTGTCGTCCCAGCCCATCGGGTAGAAGACGTGCTGGCCGCGCATCCGGTGGTAGCGGGCGACGACGTCGGTGTGCGTGTAGCTGAACACGTGACCGATGTGGAGCGATCCGCTGGCGGTGGGCGGTGGCGTGTCGATCGAGTAGATGCACTCGCGGTCGGCGGCGAGGGCCGCATCCCGGGGGAAGAGGTAGGTTCCCGCGGTCTGCCAGTGGGTGCCCCACTTGGCCTCCAGGCCCTCAAGGGCTGGCTTCTCCGGCACCGGGTTGGCGGCGTTCATCGTTCTCCGATTCGCTATATGCGGCACCGTGTCGATGGTGAGGTGCCTGAGTGTGCAGTCCTCCCAGGGTACCGGAGGCTCACTCTGGCGCGACGACCTCGTCGATGATCGGCCTGCGGCGGGCGGCGAACAGGGCGGCGACGAGCGTGATCACGCTCATGATGCCGAGCACGATGCCGGGGTGCCACCAGGCGTTGCCCGTCGCGTTTCCGAGGATCAGCGTGAGCGCGGGGACGAACGCGGTCAGCAGTGCGGCGATACTGTACGCGACCGAGAGGCCGCTGTAGCGGACGTCGCTCGGGAACAGGTCGGACATGAGCCCGCCGAGGCCCGCCCAGGAGAGCGTCGGCAGGATGCCGCCGATGATCATGCTGCCGACCAGGATGGGGAACGTCGCGTACTGCAGCAGGAAGTACATCGGGAACGCGATGATCAGCGTGCCGATCGCGCCGATGGCCACGACGCGGGCGGAACCGATCCTGGTGGCCCAGACGCCGAACAGCGGGATGGTGACGAGCTGCAGCAGGCCGCCGATGGTGGTGGCGATGAGCAGGTCGGAGAAGCTGAACTTCAGCACGGCGGTGCCGTAGTCGACCATGTACGTGTTCATCAGCGAGTACGAGCCGATGCCGAGAACCGCAGCGCCGATGGCGATCACGAACCCGCTCGGGGCCTTGCGGAACACCTGCAGGACGGGGAAGCGGTCGCGCTTCCCGGTCTCCAGGAGCTGCTTGAACACCGGCGTCTCGTCGATCGACCAGCGCAGGTAGAGCGAGACGAGCAGCAGCGGGATGGCCGTCAGGAACGGGATGCGCCAGCCCCAGGCCGCGATGTCCGCCTGGCTGAGCATGGTCGACATCAGGATGAAGACGACGGCGCTCAGGATGCTGCCGACCGGCGAGCCGAGCTGGGGGAGCGCGGCGTAGAAGCCGCGGCGTTTCGGGTTGGCGTACTCGGTCGCGAGCAGGATCGAGCCACCCCACTCTCCACCGAGGCTGAGACCCTGCACGAGGCGCAGCACGACGAGCGCGATCGCTCCGAACCAGCCGGCGGTGGCGTAAGTCGGCAGCACGCCCACGAGCCCGGTGCCGATGCCCATCATCAGGATGGTGATCAGCAGCGTCGGGCGACGACCGATCCTGTCGCCGAGGTGGCCGAAGATGATCGCGCCGATGGGCCGGATGACGAAACCAGCCGCGATGGTGAGGAACCCGGCGAGCACGCCGCCGAACACGCCGAGTGGCTGGAAGAACAGCGGGCCGACGAAGAACGCGCTGAAGTACGCGAAGAGGTAGAAGTCGTACGACTCGAGCGAGGTGCCGACGAACGAGGCGATGGTCACGCGGCGCGCGGTGCCGGGGGTGATGCCAGGGCGGTCTGTTTCGCCGCGGACGATGGTGTCTGGTGCTGTCGCGTTGGGGGACGTCACGGGGTTCCTTGTCTGACGGGCTGCAGTGGTCGGGTTAATATGTGGACCGGGTCCAATAATAGGCGTGAGGAGGTAACGCGTGACGCAGAGCGAGCATTCCCGTTCGGGGCGGCCCCGTGCATCCTCGCGGCTGATGATCGCCGAAGCGGCGGGCGAGCTGTTCCTGGAGAAGACATACGACGGCACGACCGTCGACGACATCGCGAGGCGAGCAGGGGTCGGCAGGGCCACCTTCTTCAACTACTTCGGAGCCAAGAGCGACCTGCTCTGGCTGGAGGTGGACGAGAGCCTGCGCGGTTTCGACCAGCTCCTCTCCGAGACCGATCCCGATGCGCCGCCGATGACAGCCGTTCTGGATGCGATCACAGCTCTGGCCGACGAGTTCGGCCCTGCGCGGCTGCCGCTCGCCGTGACGCAGTACGAGCTGATGGGCACGGACGGCGAGCTCGAAGCCTCCGCCCTCCCGAGGTTCCTCACGCTCGTCCGGCAGCTCAGCGCGTTTCTCGCCGGCCGCCTCGGCGAGCCAAGGGATGCGCTCCTGCCTCGCGCCATCGCGACCGCCGTGATCGGAGCAGCCGGCGCCGCAGCGGCGGTCTGGGCGCGCAGCGGCGTGCGACGGGGCCCGCTCGCGCGGGTGATCGTGGCGGCGGTCGGTCCGGTCTGCGCCGGCTACGCGTCCGCGCTCGACGACCAGCCTCGATAACGCTCGTAAACCCGTTAGAATCGTGCGTACAGACATCGACCCGGCGATCACCGGCGAGTCTTCGGAAGAACAGCGCACCGCGAGGGGCGCCAAGTAGAACCGAACGGGTCTGGCCCGTCACAGCCAAAGAAAGAGCGGTTGCAGCCACACCGAGAGTGGCCGCGGCAAGCGGGGTGGTACCGCGGCGGACGAGTCACACGTCCGGCGTCCTCGTGCAGACGAACGACCTGCCAGGAGTGAGATGCCGTACCCCAAGTCCCCGGAAGAACCTTCGGCGAGCGCATCGGCGGCGCGCGATGCCCAGCCGGGCGTCAGCCCGAGCCCGAGCTTCCCGGACATCGAGACCGACGTGCTCGCGTTCTGGAAAGAGGACGGCACCTTCCGTGCATCCATCGACAACCGGCAGGATGCGCCGGAGTGGGTCTTCTACGACGGCCCGCCATTCGCCAACGGCCTGCCGCACTACGGTCACCTGCTGACCGGATACGCCAAGGACGTCTTCCCGCGCTTCCAGACGATGCGCGGCAAGAAGGTCGAGCGCAGGTTCGGCTGGGACACCCACGGTCTGCCCGCCGAGCTGGAGGCTGAGCGGCAGCTCGGGCTCACCGACAAGAGCCAGATCGAGGAGATGGGCATCGCGGCCTTCAACCAGACCGCGAAGGACGCGGTGCTGCACTACACCCGCGAGTGGCGGGAGTACGTCACCAGGCAGGCGCGCTGGGTCGACTTCGACAACGACTACAAGACGCTCGACGTCACATACATGGAGTCGGTGATCTGGGCGTTCAAGCAGCTGCACGAGAAGGGCCTCGCCTACGAGGGCTACCGCGTGCTGCCGTACTGCTGGCGCGACCAGACCCCGCTGTCCAACCACGAGCTCCGGATGGACGACGACGTCTACAAGATGCGTCAGGACCAGACGGTCACCGTCACGTTCCCGCTGACCGGCGCGAAGGCGGAGTCGCTCGGTCTCACCGGCGTGCGGGCGCTCGCCTGGACGACGACGCCGTGGACCCTGCCGACCAACCTCGCGCTGGTCGTCGGGCCCGACATCGAGTACGCGGTCGTGCCGGCTGGCCCGAACGGCGCGGCCGACGCGCACGGCACCCCGGACGACGAGGTGCTGAGCGGCGAGTACCTGCTCGCGGTCGACCTCGTCGGCAACTACGCCAAAGACCTCGGCTACGAGTCCGTCGCGGATGCGGTGGCCGCCGTGAGGCGCCGCATCCGTGGGGCCGAGCTCGAGGGCGTCACGTACGACAGGCTCTGGGACTACTACGCGGACACCGAGGAGTACGGCACGCAGAACGCGTGGCGCCTCCTGGTCGACGACTACGTCACCACCGAGGACGGCACGGGCATCGTGCACCAGGCTCCGGCATACGGCGAGGACGACCAGCGTGTCTGCGAGGCCGCCGGCATCCCGGTCATCATCTCGGTGGACGACGGCGCCCGGTTCCTTCCTGTGGTCGAGGACGTGGCCGGCTTACAGGTGTTCGAGGCGAACAAGCCGCTCACCAAGCTGCTCAAGGAGAACGGCCGGCTGCTGCGCCAGGCGAGCTACGAGCACTCGTACCCGCACTGCTGGCGCTGCCGCAACCCGCTGATCTACAAGGCGGTGTCGAGCTGGTTCGTGCGCGTGACCGACTTCCGCGGGCGGATGGGCGAGCTCAACCAGCAGATCAACTGGGTGCCGGAGAACGTCAAGGACGGCCAGTTCGGCAAGTGGGTCGGCAACGCCCGCGACTGGTCGATCTCGCGCAACCGCTACTTCGGCTCGCCGATCCCGGTCTGGAAGAGCGACGACCCCGCGTACCCGCGCATCGACGTTTACGGCTCGCTGGCCGAGCTGGAAGCCGACTTCGGCACGATCCCGACGAACGCGGCAGGTGAGCCCGACCTGCATCGTCCGTTCATCGACGACCTCACGCGGCCGAACCCCGACGACCCCACCGGCCGTTCTACGATGCGCCGCATCCCGGACGTGCTGGACGTCTGGTTCGACTCCGGGTCGATGCCGTTCGCCCAGGTGCACTATCCGTTCGAGAACCGTGAGTGGTTCGAAGGGCACAACCCGGCCGACTTCATCGTCGAGTACATCGGGCAGACCCGCGGCTGGTTCTACATGCTGCACACGCTGTCCACGGCGCTGTTCGACCGGCCGGCGTTCAAGAACGTGATCAGCCACGGCATCGTGCTGGGCAGCGACGGGCAGAAGATGTCGAAATCTCTGCGCAACTACCCGGACGTCAACGAGGTCTTCGACCGCGACGGCTCGGATGCGATGCGCTGGTTCCTGATGGCGAGCCCCGTGCTGCGCGGCGGCAACCTGATCGTCACGGAGGAGGGCATCCGCGAGGGCGTCCGCCAGGTGCTGCTCCCGCTGTGGAGCACGTGGTACTTCTTCTCCCTCTACGCCAACGCGACCGGGTACGAGGCGAAGCGCCGCACAGACTCGACGGACGTGCTCGACCGCTACCTGCTGGCGAAGACCCGCGAATTGGTCGAGGACGTCACCGCCGACCTGGAGGCACTGGACTCCACGCTGGCCGCAGCCAAGCTGCGCGACTTCGCCGACATCCTCACCAACTGGTACGTGCGTCGTTCGCGTGACCGATTCTGGGAGGGCGTGGGCGCCGATGGCGCAGGGACGGAAGCGTTCGACACCCTCTACACCGTGCTGGAGACCGTCGCGCGCGTCGCGGCCCCCCTGCTCCCGCTGGTCACGGAGCGCGTCTGGCAGGGCCTCACCGGTGGGCGCAGCGTGCACCTGACCGACTGGCCGGACGCCGCCGAGTTCCCGGCGGACGACGCCCTGGTGGATGCGATGGACCGCATCCGCGGCATCAGCTCGACCACGCTGTCGCTGCGCAAGCAGGCTGGTCTCCGCGTGCGCCTCCCGCTCGCGTCCCTGACCATCGTCGCCGAGAACGCGGATGCGCTGCGGCCGTTCGATGGCATCCTGCGCGACGAGCTCAACGTGAAGGCGGTGGAGCTGGTCGAGCTGCACGAGGACAGCGCTGCGACCTACGGGATCACCAGCAGGCTGACGGTCAACGCCCGCGCGGCAGGACCGCGTCTCGGCAAGGACGTGCAGAAGGTCATCCAGGCCGCCCGTGCAGGCGACTGGTCGGAGAACGGCGGGGTGGTGACCGCCGGCGGCTTCGAGCTGGTCGACGGCGAGTACGAGCTCGTGCTGGAGACGGTGCAGGCGGACGGCGAGTCCACCCAGGCGCTCGCGCTGCTGCCGGGCGGCGGGTTCGTGCTGCTGGACACGCTGACGACGCCGGAGCTGGAGGCGGAGGGACTGGCGCGTGACATCATCCGCGCTGTGCAGGACACCCGCAAGAGCGCTGGCCTCGATGTGAGCGACCGGATCGAACTCTCTCTCAGCTTCGACGACCAGGCGGACGGGAACGCCGTGGAACGCGTCGCCGCAACCGTTGACATCGGAGCAGAGACCCTCGCCACGGTAGTCGGCATCGCGTCCGGCGGTGTCGCCGAGGTCGAAGGCGAGTACAGGAAGAGATTCGCCGCCGGGCAGTTCGCGAACGCGGGCGCATTCACGGTGGGCGTGGCCAAGGCGGAGGTGACGGTCTGATGAGCGACCCCATTCCAGCGGACGAGTTCCGCGACGCGGCGGACGCCGTCTACCAGGCGCTGCTGGCGCGCATCGGCGAGGGGGCGCCGGAGCGGCGACTGGATGCGACCAGGCGCGCAGTCGAGCTGCTGGGCGACCCGCAGCGGGCGTACCCGATCGTGCACATCACCGGCACGAACGGCAAGACATCGACCAGCCGCATCATCGAGAGCATCCTGCGGGCGTACGGCCTGCGCACGGGGCTGTTGACCAGCCCGCACCTGGTGCGTTTCAACGAGCGCATCGTGATCGACGGTCAGCCGATCTCCGATGAGGATCTGGTGCGCAACTGGGAGGACGTCCAGCCGTACATCGAGATCGTGGACAGCGAGCTCGCCGAGGGCGGGCATCCGCCGCTCACCTTCTTCGAAGCGCTGACGGTGCTGGCGTACGCCGCGTTCGCCGACGCGCCCGTCGACGTGGCCGTGATCGAGGTCGGCATGGGCGGCGAGTGGGACTCCACCAACGTCGGAGACGGCCAGGTGGCGGTGTTCACCCCCATCTCGCTCGACCACACCAAGGCGCTCGGCGACACCGTCGCGGAGATCGCGCGCACCAAGTCGGGCATCATCAAGCCCGCGGCCGACGTGGTGAGCGCCGCGCAGACGCAGGATGCGCTGGCCGAATTGAAGAACGCGGCGGAGCTCACGGAGTCCACCATCTCGACCCAGCCAGGAGCGTTCGACGTCGCATCCACGTCGGTCGCCGTCGGCGGTCAGCTGGTGAGCATCCGGGGCCGCGCTGCGACGTATGAGGAGCTGTTCCTGCCGCTCTACGGCGACCACCAGGCGCAGAACGCTGCCGTCGCCGTCGCGGCCGTCGAGACCTTCCTCGGCCGTGGCACCCAGCCGCTGAAAGCAGACCTGCTGGAGGAGGGCTTCGCCACGGCGACGTCACCTGGGCGCCTGCAGCTCATCGGGGTCGACCCGACCGTCCTCGTGGATGCGGCCCACAACCCGGCGGGCGCGCAAACCCTCGCAGATGCGATGCGCCGTTACTTCGATTTCGACGAGCTGACCTTCGTGTTCGGGTCCCTGGCCGACAAGGACGCGCGCGGCATCGTGCGCGCCCTCGCCCCCGTCGCCACGCAGTTCTACGTGACGGAGCCGCGCTCCGACCGCGCGCTGCCGGCCGACGAACTGGGCGAGATCGTGCTCGACGAGGTCGGCGACGAGGCGACCATCGTCTACGGCGACCTCGCTGAGGCGCTCGACGCCGCCCGCGAGTGGGCGGCGGAGGAACCGAAGCGCGCCGTGGTCGTCACCGGCTCGATCGTGCTCGTCGGCGACGCGATGGCCATCGCGGAGGCCGGCGAGTGGAAGCAGGCAGGGGCGTGAGCGGAGCGCAGCAGGACGGCGCAGACGGGCCCGCCGCCGACAAGGCAGCGGCTCCCGCTCGGAGGCCGCGGCGCGAACGCACCGTCCGCGAGATGCTCGGCTCCATCGTGCTCGGCTTCGAACTGCTCGTCGTCTTCCTCGGCGCTCTCGTGCTGTTCGGGCTCGGGTCGCTTCCCGCCGCCGTCGCCCTCGGCGGGGGAGCGGTGGTCGTCGTCCTGATGATCGTCGCCATGGGCACCCTGCAGTCCCCGGTGGGGATCGTGCTCGGCTGGTTCGTGCAGCTGGTGGTCGTCGCCGCCGGTTTCCTCGTGCCTGCCTTCTTCATCGTCGGCGCCATCTTCACGGCCATGTGGGCGTACTGCATGATCGCCGGCGCCCGCATCGACCGCAACAAAAAGGCCGCGAACGCGGCCGCAAACGGAACGGAGAATCCATGACCACCCCCGTCGAAGAGACCCTGGTGCTCGTCAAGCCGGACGGCGTCGCTCGCAACCTCACCGGCGAGATCCTGCGCCGGATCGAGGCGAAGGGCTACTCGCTCGTCGACATCCGGATGCTCCAGGCAGACCGCGACCTGCTCGCCGCTCACTACGCGGAGCACGAGGGCAAGCCGTTCTACGAGCCGCTGGTCGAGTTCATGGAGTCCGGCCCCATCGTCGCGATCCGCCTCGCAGGCAACCGCGTGATCGAGGGTTTCCGCTCCCTCGCCGGCACCACGGACCCCACCACGGCGGCCCCCGGCACCATCCGCGGCGACTTCGCCCGCGACTGGGGTCTCAAGGTGCAGCAGAACCTCGTGCACGGCTCCGACTCGCCAGAGTCTGCCGCCCGCGAGCTCGCCCTCTGGTTCGCCTGACCCCCAGTCCCCAAACCATCGAGTCCGGACTTGTTCAGGCGACACGCCGTGTGTCGCCTGAACAAGTCCGGACTYGTTTGTTTGGGAGGGGCTAGACGAAGACGTTGTTGATCCAGTCGAGCTGGATCTGGGCGAGGATCGCGACGATGGCGTACGAGATCACCGTGATGAGCGGAACCCAGGTGTAGAGCTTGCCGAAGAAGACACGCCCGGCTTCCGGGATGGGGATGTTGCCCGTCTTGAGGTTGTAGAGCGTGACAGCCCAGAACGTCGGGATGGTGACCAGCCAGGTGACCATGCACCAGGGGCAGAGCACGTTGAGCACGGTGATGGACTGAGTGATGAGGAAGATCACGAGCGCCATCGCGCCGATGACGCCCAGGTTGAAGAGCATCCAGAACCACTTGGCGAAACGGGCGCCGGCGAGCACGCCGACCCCCACGGCGATGGTCGCCGTCCAGCCGATCAGGCCGAGTAGCGGGTTCGGGAAGCCGAACAGCGAGCCCTGCCAGGAGTTCAGGTTCTTGGTGCACCCGACGAGCAGGCTGAAGTTGCACGACAGCTGCGCATCCGGGTTCTCCAGGAGGTGGAACTTGTCCATCGTGAGCATGAACGCCGCCCAGAGCCCGATGGCCCCTGCGACGATCAAAAAGATGGCGAGTACGGTCGGGCGGCGCTCGGCTGTAGTGACTGACACAGTCGGATTATGGCATGTGCATTCGCGTGTCGCCCTGGGAGGCAACCGCGTTCCCGGTACGGTCATGCGATAATCGTTGCAACTGGTTCTCCGGCAGCGTGCCGGAGAGACGCCAGCGAAGGCTTGAGGGCGTTGCGACGCCCAGGACAGTCGGCCGAAGTGGTCGACGTACGACGAACGTAAGACGAAATGAGATCGCTGCGGACCGCGCCACGAGCCGACCGCACGCGTGAAGGATTAGCGGTGGCAGGCGCAACGCGTCCGCTGCCCTCATGAAAGTACCCGGTGCGCGGGAGACCGCCGCCGGTCGAGGAGTGCACCAGCGATGGTGGAAAACGAAAATACTGACAACACGCAGAACAACGGATCGGAAGCGGGGCCCAGGAAGCGATCTCGCCTCTTCGGTTCCAGGAAGAGCGCCAAGAAGAGCGCCTCCGCCGTGCCTGCGAACGATTCGCGTGAGGCCATTGCGTCCTCCGCGCCGACGGTGGCCGGGCACGCCTCGACCGCGCCTGCCGTCCAGGAGAGAACACCCATGGACGAGAACATCACCAACGACGGCCACGACGACATCATCGGCGCAGGTCCGTTCCCCGCCGGTCAGCCGGCCGTGACGACGCAGAGCGCACAGGATGCGGTCTCCGGCGCGGAACCGGACGGTTCGGAAGCGGACGCCGCGGACGCCGACGCCGCGGCAACAGCGGACGCCGACGCGGCTCTGCCCGGCCTCCCGCCGACCACGCTGCTGTTCCAGGCACCCGACATCATCCCGCTGCCTCCGCTCCCGCACGACGAGTACGACGACGAGCCGAGCACGGTCCGCCGCCGTTCGCGCCGCCGCGCGGGCGAGGAGAACCGGTCCGGCTCAAACGATCCGGCCAACACCGTCGTGAAGGTACGCGCACCGCGCGAGCCGGAGCTGATCACCGAGCCGCAGAAGGTCAAGGGCTCGACCCGCCTGGAGGCGAAGAAGCAGCGCCGCCGCGACGGACGCGACGCCGGTCGCCGCCGTCCTGTCATCACGGAGGCGGAGTTCCTCGCCAGGCGGGAGTCCGTCGACCGCCAGATGATCGTGCGCGAGAAGGGCGGCCGCATCCAGATCGGCGTTCTGGAGGACAAGGTGCTCGTCGAGCACTACGTCGCCAAGTCGCAGGAGGCGTCGCTCATCGGCAACGTCTACCTCGGTCGCGTGCAGAATGTGCTGCCCAGCATGGAGGCGGCGTTCGTGGACATCGGGCGCGGTCGCAACGCCGTGCTGTACTCCGGCGAGGTCGACTGGGACGCAGCGGAGACGGGCAACCAGCCCCGCCGTATCGAGCTGGCGCTCAAGCCGGGCGACCGCGTGCTCGTGCAGGTCACCAAAGACCCTGTCGGCCACAAGGGCGCCCGACTGACCAGCCAGGTCTCTCTGCCGGGCCGCTACTTGGTCTATGTGCCGAACGGCTCGATGAACGGCATCAGCCGCAAGCTGCCGGACACCGAGCGCGCGCGCCTCAAGAAGATCCTCAAGGAGGTTCTCCCCGAGAACACCGGCGTGATCGTGCGCACCGCCGCAGAGGGCGCGACGGAGGAGCAGCTGACGCTCGACGTCACGCGTCTCACCGCGCAGTGGGCGGACATCAGCAGGCAGGTCGAGACGGTGGGAGCGCCTGCGCTCCTGCACAGCGAGCCCGACCTGCTGATCAAGATCGTGCGCGACGTCTTCAACGAGGACTTCCAGAAGCTGATCATCGCCGGCCAGGATGCGCAGAGCACCATCGAGAACTACCTGCGTCAGGTGGCTCCCGACCTGCTCGACCGCGTCGAGGCATACTCGGGTGACCGGGATGCGTTCGACGAGTTCCGCATCACGGAGCAGATCGAGAAGGCGCTCGACCGCAAGGTCTGGCTGCCTTCCGGCGGCTCGCTGGTGATCGACCGCACAGAGGCGATGACCGTGGTCGACGTCAACACCGGCAAGTTCGTCGGATCTGGCGGAAACCTCGAAGAGACGGTCACCAAGAACAACCTGGAGGCGGCGGAGGAGATCGTCCGCCAGCTGCGCCTGCGCGACATCGGCGGCATCATCGTCGTCGACTTCATCGACATGGTGCTCGAGTCGAACCGCGACCTCGTGCTCCGTCGCCTGATCGAGTGCCTGAGCCGCGACCGCACCAAGCATCAGGTGGCAGAGGTCACGTCGCTCGGCCTGGTCCAGATGACGAGGAAGAAGCTCGGCCTCGGCCTGCTCGAGACGTTCAGCGAGGCCTGCGAGGTCTGCGCTGGCCGCGGCGTCATCGTGCACCACGACCCCGTCGTGAAGCACCGTCAGACGCCGCAGCAGCAGCCGCAGAGCGAGCGCCGTCGTGGACGAGGCAACCAGCAGTCCGGCGGCTCGGGCAACGGCTCGTCGAACGGCAACGGAAACGGTTCCTCGAACGGCAACGGAGGCTCGAACGGCAACGGAGGAACGCCGACCGGTGTGACGCACGCCATCACCGACGACGCCAAGAACGCACTCGCGCAGATCGCAGCGTCGACGCTCGCCCACCCGCACGATGACCACCAGCAGCATGTGGATGCAGACGCAGCGGCGACCGAGGCCGCCCACGGCAAGCACGTGGCCGAGGAGCAGCAGCAGGATGCGCCGAAGAAGTCCCGCCGCAAGAACGGCAAGCGCGACAGGGCGAAGGCAGCGGAGGCCGAGCAGGCCGCCGCTGAGGCGACGAGTAACGAGCCGGCGCGCACCGAATCTGCTCCGGCCGAGCAGGCTGCACCCGCTGCAGAGGCGGCGCCCGACCGCCAGGCAGCCGCTGAGCGCCCCGCTGCGCGACGCGAGGCCGCCGAGGCGCCCGTACCCATCATCGAGCTCCCTGAGCCCGCTGCGGCGCCCGTGACGCGTCG
The DNA here is from genome assembly GCF_001428745.1 of Leifsonia sp. Root227. Lineage (GTDB taxonomy): Bacteria > Actinomycetota > Actinomycetes > Actinomycetales > Microbacteriaceae > Leifsonia. The sequence continues at coordinate 709,038 of NZ_LMIO01000002.1, forward strand.
CACGCCCACCAAGGAGGCCGAGCTCCTGCTCGACTCTGTGCTCGACGCGCTCCCGCAGCCGAAGCAGCCAGGTCAGGGCCGTGGCCGCAGCCGCAGGGTCAGCACCGCTGCGATCGTCGGCGGAGACATCGCCCCGGAGATCACCCGTTCGGAGCAGTCCGAGTAACCCGGGCTGTCCAGCCGCGCTGAAGGCGCGGGGTCAGTGCTTGCGCACTCGATCCCGCGCCTTCACGCGTAGTCCGCTCGCGCGCAGCCGGATGACGAGCTCCTTGCCGTCCACCGCCGTCGCTCCCGCGGCCACCAGCTCGTCGTAGCGCTTGTCCGGCACGTCGTAGTGGTCAAGGTCGAAAGCGCGCGGTGCGATGCCGTTGGCGGCCGCGAAGGCGTGCAGCTCGTCCAGGCTCGCGTCGCTGACCAGGTGCGACCACAACATGCCGTGGGCGGGCCATGCCGGGGGATCGATCAGGACCGTCATACAATGATTGTAGGAACCGGCGCCGTCGATGGCGCCGATCGGTCCCGGAGCCCTCTCGTTGAATTGACGATAGATGGGTCGTCGGGTAAAGTTGACCGTTGGTGTGTGTCGGGCGTATCCCGCTCGACCATCATGGTTTTCTGAGAGCCGGTCCGTTGCACACTGCGACGGAGACGGACTCGCCAGTAACTTCCTGAAGAGTAAAGAGACAGGACCAGGTCCGCGGCTCATCGAGCCGAGGGGAGCTGTTCCCCGAAGAAAAGGTACGTAAAAGTGGTTTACGCAGTTGTGCGCGCCGGAGGCCGGCAGGAAAAGGTCGAGGTCGGCACCATCGTGACGATGGACCGGATCAAGGCTGATAAGAACGGCAACGTCGAGCTGGCTGCTGTGCTGCTTGTCGACGGCGACAAGATCACGTCCGACGCCGGTTCGCTGGCGAAGGTCAAGGTCACTGCTGAGGTCCTCAACGACCTCCGTGGCCCGAAGATCGTGATCCAGAAGTTCAAGAACAAGACCGGCTACAAGAAGCGCCAGGGGCACCGTCAGGACCTCACGCGCGTCAAGATCACCGGCATCAAGTAGCCGATCGACCTCAGGCTTAGGAGAAGAAGCAGATGGCACACAAAAAGGGAGCGAGCTCGACTCGCAACGGTCGTGACTCGAACGCACAGCGCCTCGGCGTGAAGCGCTTCGGTGGCCAGGTCGTCGGAGCGGGCGAGATCATCGTCCGTCAGCGCGGCACCCACTTCCACCCCGGCGTGAACGTCGGACGTGGCGGAGACGACACCCTGTTCGCCCTCGCAGCCGGCTCGGTCGAGTTCGGCAACAAGGGCGGCCGCAAGGTCGTCAACATCGTGGCCGCCGAGGCGTAAAGCCCCGCACCACGCACCAGCATTCGAGGATGGGCGGGCTTCGGCCCGCCCTTTCTCCATTTACAGACTGAGAAGTCAGGAATCGAGGGACCCCCATGGCAACGTTCGTGGATCACGTGACGTTGCACCTGCGCGCCGGCAACGGCGGCAACGGGTGCGTCTCCGTCCGGCGGGAGAAGTTCAAGCCGCTGGCGGGTCCGGACGGCGGCAACGGCGGGAACGGCGGCGACATCGTCCTCGTCGCCGACCCGCAGGTCACCACACTGCTCGGCTACCACCGGGCTCCGCACCGCTCGTCGGAGAACGGCGGCTTCGGCATGGGCGACCACCGCAGCGGCCACCTGGGCGAGGAGCTCGAGCTCCCTGTTCCCGTCGGCACCGTGGTCAAGGACCCGTCCGGCGCCGAGCTCATCGACATGAACGAGCCGGGGATGCGCTACGTCGTCGCCCCTGGCGGCATCGGCGGCCTCGGCAACGCCGCGCTCTCCAACCCGAAGCGCAAGGCGCCCGGCTTCGCCCTGCTCGGCACGCCGGGCTGGGAGGGCGACGTCCTCCTGGAGCTCAAGACGGTCGCCGACATCGCGCTCGTCGGCTACCCGTCCGCCGGCAAGTCGAGCCTGATCGCCGCGCTGTCGGCCGCCAAGCCGAAGATTGCGGACTACCCGTTCACCACCCTGCACCCGAACCTGGGTGTCGTGCAGGCCGGTGACACCCGGTTCACCATCGCCGACGTCCCCGGTCTGATCGAGGGCGCGAGCGAGGGCAAGGGCCTCGGTCTCGAGTTCCTGCGCCACGTCGAGCGCTGCAGCGCGCTGCTGCACGTCCTCGACTGCGCGACGCTGGACCCTGGACGCGACCCGCTGAGCGATCTCGACGTCATCCTGGGGGAGCTGGGCGCATACCCGGTCCCCGAGGGGCAGACGCCGCTGCTGGATCGCCCGCAGCTCATCGCCCTCAACAAGATCGACGTGCCTGAGGCGCGCGAGCTCGCCGAGTTCGTCCGGCCCGACCTCGAGGCTCGCGGCTACCGCGTGTTCGAGATCTCGACCGTGAGCCACGAGGGACTGCGTCAGCTGTCCTTCGCCCTGGCAGAGCTGGTCGAGGAGGCGCGCGTCGCGCAAGCCGCGGCCGAGGCGGAGCGTCCGCGCATCGTCATCCGGCCGCAGGCCGTGGACGACGGAGGGTTCGTCGTCAAGGTCGAGGGCGGCTCCGACGGCCCTGTGTACCGCATCTTGGGCGCCAAGCCGGAGCGCTGGGTGGCGCAGACCGACTTCGCGAACGACGAGGCCGTCGGCTTCCTCGCCGACCGGCTGGCGAAGCTGGGCGTCGAAGACAGGCTGTTCAAAGCGGGAGCCGTCGCAGGTTCCACCGTGGTCATCGGCCGGAACAACGGCGTCGTGTTCGACTGGGAGCCGACGCTCACGTCCACCGCGGAGCTCATCACCTCGCCGCGTGGAACGGACGTGCGCCTCGACGGCAACGACCGCCCCACCCGCAACCAGCGCCGCGAGGACTACTTCGACCGGATGGATGCCAAGGCGGAGGCCCGCGCAGAGCTGCTGCGCGAACGCGAGGCAGGGCTCTGGCAGGATGACGACTACGCGGACGCCGTCGAGGCGCTCGACAGCGCGGACAGTGCGCAGGGCGGCCAGACGCAGGGCACTCAGAACAGGGAGACCGATTCGGAATGACCATCGACGACCGCAGCCAGGTCCCCACAGCACGGCGTGTCGTCGTCAAGGTGGGTTCGTCCTCCATCAGCGGGGAGAACGCCGGGCAGATCGGTCCGTTGGTCGATGCTCTCGCCGAGGCGCACGGGCGCGGCACCCAGGTGATCCTGGTGTCGTCCGGTGCCATCGCCACGGGCATCCCGTATCTGGCGCTGCAGGAGCGCCCCACCGACCTGGCGACCCAGCAGGCGGCGGCGGCGGTCGGGCAGAACGTGCTCATCTACCGCTACCAGGACAGCCTCGACCGCTACGACATCGTCGCCGGCCAGGTGCTCCTGACCGCAGGCGACATGGAGACGCCGACCCACCGCATCAACGCCAAGCGGGCGATGGAGCGGCTGCTCGACCTGCGCATCCTGCCCATCGTCAACGAGAACGACACGGTCGCGACGCACGAGATCCGGTTCGGAGACAACGACAGGCTCGCGGCGCTGGTCGCACTGCTGGTCGACGCCGACCTGCTCGTGCTGCTCTCCGACGTGGATGCGCTGTACACCAAGCCCCCGCAGGAACCGGGAGCTGAGCGCATCGACATCGTCGAGTACGACGACGCGCTGGAGGGCGTGGAGATCGGCTCGACCGGCCTGTCCGGCGTCGGAACGGGCGGGGCGCTCACCAAGGTGTCCGCCGCTCGCCAGGCCGCGGAGAACGGAACGGCGGTCATCCTGACCGCTACGGCCAACGTCTCCGAAGCGCTGGCCGGCGCTGCCGTCGGCACCTGGTTCGCTCCGGCACGGGATGCGGTCACCGCGTCCTAAACTTGACGCATGGTCGACACCATCACCGAACCCCTCTCGCTGGTCGAGAAGCTCGCAGCAGCCAAGCGGGCGTCCATCGTGCTCGCCACGGCGAACACGGACGCGAAGAACGCCGCGCTGCTGGCGGTCGCGGCCGGTCTGCGGTCGCAGGCTCCGCGCATCCTGCAGGCGAATGAGCTCGATCTCGCCAACGGCAGGGAGAACGGCCTGACCACCGGCCTGCTCGACCGGCTCACGCTGTCGGAGGCGCGCTTGGATGCGCTGGCTGAGGCTGTGCGCGAGGTCGTCGGCCTCAGCGACCCTGTCGGGGAGGCGGTGCGCGGCAGCCACCTGCCGAACGGCGTGTCGATCACGCAGGTGCGGGTGCCGTTCGGCGTCGTCGGCGCGATCTACGAGGCACGACCCAACGTCACGGTCGACATCGCGGCTCTCGCCCTCAAGAGCGGAAACGCGGCCGTGCTGCGCGGAGGGAGCGCCGCGATCAACACGAATCGGGTGCTGGTCGAGGTGATCCAGGATGCGTTCGCTTCCGTCGGCCTCCCCGCCGACGCTGTGCAGACCATCGACGAGTTCGGCCGCGACGGCGCCACCCAGTTGATGAAGGCCCGCGGATACGTGGATGTGCTGATCCCGCGGGGGAGCGCCGACCTGATCCGCACGGTCGTGACAGAGTCGACCGTCCCGGTCATCGAGACGGGCGCCGGCGTGGTGCACATCGTGCTCGACGAGTCCGCCAGAGAGGACTGGGCCGTCGACATCGTGCGCAACGCCAAGGTGCAGCGCCCGAGCGTGTGCAACGCCGTGGAGACGCTGCTCGTCCACCGCGCGGCCGCCGACCGGCTGCTCCCGCCCGTGCTCGCCGCGCTGACCGCGTCCGGTGTCACGGTGCACGCCGACGAGCGAGCGATCGGATACTCCTCTGCGGCGGTTCCTGTGACGGAGGAGGACTGGGCGACGGAGCACATGAGCCTCGACATCTCGGTGAAGGTCGTCGACGATCTCGACGAGGCGATCGGCCACATCCGCCGGTACTCGACCCAGCACACCGAGTCGATCATCACGAACGACCTGGCCAACGCCGACCGCTTCCTCGCCGAGGTGGACTCCGCGGTGGTCATGGTGAACGCCTCCACCCGGTTCACCGACGGAGGCGAGTTCGGCTTCGGAGCCGAGGTCGGCATCTCCACCCAGAAACTGCACGCGCGCGGGCCGATGGGGCTGCCGGAGCTGACCAGCACCAAGTGGATCGTCCGCGGGTCAGGGCAGATCAGGGCCTGACACGCCACTAGACTGTTTCGCAGGCGTTCGCGCGCCTTCGGAAAGGAAGAAACTCGATGACTCACCTGACGCTGCTGCTGGCCGAGGCCGAAACGCACGTTGAACTCCCCATGCCGACATGGGCGTACGGCGCGATCGCGATCGTGATCTTCACCGTCCTCGGTTTCGTCATCTGGTCGTACCGCGACGTCGCGAACCGCCACAGCCACAAGGCGGGTCCAGGCGCCGCATCGCACGCCGGCGCGCCCGGCGCCACCCACCACGGCACCGGACACCCCACCCAGGGTCACTGACCTCTGCACGACGAATGCAGCTGACGGAGAAGCGTCGCACGCGCATCGGCGTGATGGGCGGCACGTTCGACCCCATCCACCACGGTCACCTGGTCGCGGCCAGCGAGGTCGCCCAGTCGTTCGACCTGGATGAGGTCATCTTCGTCCCCACCGGGCACCCCTGGCAGAAGGGCGAGGTCACGCCGGGGGAGCACCGCTACCTCATGACGGTGATCGCGACCGCCTCCAATCCCCGCTTCACGGTGAGCCGCGTCGACATCGACCGCGAGGGCCCGACGTACACGATCGACACCCTCCGCGACCTGCACGAGTCCCGCCCGGACGCCGAACTCTTCTTCATCACCGGGGCGGACGCCATCGCGCAGATCCTCAGCTGGCGCGATGTGCAAGAGCTCTGGGACCTCGCTCACTTCGTCGCTGTGAGTCGTCCGGGACATGACTTGAGTATTTCTGGATTGCCAGCGCAGGACGTAAGCTTGTTGGAAGTTCCGGCCCTGGCGATCTCGTCAACCGACTGCCGGACCCGGGTGAGCAGGGGATTCCCGGTCTGGTACTTGGTGCCGGACGGGGTTGTTCAATACATCTCCAAACACCATCTGTATCGGAGTGTGGCATGACTTTGTGGCAAGACCCGCCGCCACAGACACGGCGTCAGGCGCGTGAGAACGAGCGTTCAGCGGCACAGGCCGCCGGTCAGGCGTCCCGTCGTGCAGGAACGGCAGAGCCGACCCCGGCCGGGGAGATCCCGACCATGACGACGCCGTACACGTTCTCGTCCGGTCGCGACGCGGCTGACCCGGCGGAGACCGCCGACGGCGCAGAGCCCCCCGCGATCCCCGCATCCGCGTTCGAGGAGCCGGGCGTCACGCCGCCGAGCCGGCCGAACCTGCCGACGTTCGGCAACGCGTTCGACCTTCCCGCCGCGCCTGTCGCTCCCGCCGCCGCTGCGCCCGCCGCCGCTGCGCAGACCGACGACGCCCTGTTCAAGCAGTCCACGGATGCGTCCCAGCCGGAGCCCGTGACGGTGCCGGTCGCCGTGGTGAAGCAGGAGGACGCGGCTGCCGCTTCCCCCGCGCCCGCGCCGACCCCGACTCCGGAGCGCACGCTGACGCGCCGCGAGCTGCGCGCCATGCAGCAGGCGCAGGAGGCCAACCAGCAGGCAGGGCACCCGGATGCGGTGATCCCCGTCACCTTCACGCCTCCGCCTGAGCCTGCTCCCGCGCGTCCGTCTGCAGGGCCGGAGGTGGAGTCGTCCTCGCCGAGCGCCTGGCCGTTCGCGCCGCTCGGGTCCGCGTCGGCGGCGGCGCCCGCTGCTGCGAAGGGCGAGACCGCGCCCGCTGCGCCACAGGACGCTCCTGCTCCCGCCGTGACAGCATCCACCGCCGACGCATCGCTGCTGGCTCCGCCCACCGCGGCCGCGCCGGTAGCGGCCGAGAAAGACGACGCGGACAGCTCGCTCGAGCGTCAGCCGTTCACGCCGCCGACCGGCCACTGGTCGACCGCCGCCGAGCGCGACGACAAGAACCAGCCGTTCGACCAGATCATCTCGCGCAACGTCGGCCAGCCCGGCTCTGCGACCACGACCAACGCCCTCATCCTCCCCGTGCTGCCGACCGCGGACGCGACAGGCCCGCTCACCGCGACAGGGGAGATCCTGGTCACCGGGTCCATCGACCTGCCACGCGGCCTCGGCTCGACCGGCGCCCACCCCGACCGCATCGACTCGTCGGACCTCGACCGTCTGCTCGAGGGAGACGAGAACGAGTTCAACACGTCCGAGGTCGCGCCCATCCGTGCATCCAGGGCCATCAGCTCGCACACGTCCACCCGCGGCGTCATCGCCCCTCCGAAGAAGCGCGGCGGCAAACTGCCCGTCGTGCTCATCGTCACCGCCGGCGTGCTCGCCGTCGGCGTCATCGGCCTGCTCATCTCCGCATACGTCTTGAAGGTGTTCTGATCATCCTTTCCACTCCGTCCCAGCCTGCCGTCCCCACCGGGGAGGTCGGCGCGTGACCGCGACAGACCACGCCAAGCAGATCCTGCAGCTCGCCGCCCGCGCTGCCGACTCCAAGTCCGGAGAGGACCTGGTGGCGCTCGACGTCTCAGGGCCGCTCCCGCTGACCGACGTGTTCCTGCTGGTCAGCGGCCGCGTGGAGCGCAATGTGATCGCGATCGCCGGCGAGATCGAGGACCAGCTCAACGAGGCGGGCGTCAAGACGCTGCGCCGCGAAGGCAAGGCAGAGGGCCGCTGGGTGCTGCTCGACTTCGGCGACCTGGTCGTGCACGTCTTCCACGAGGAGGATCGCATGTACTACGCGCTCGAGCGCCTGTGGAAGGACTGCCCGGTGGTTCCGCTGGAGCTGCCCGTGCACGAGGGCGCCGAGTAGCCAATCCCGTGTCGCGTCCGGCCGCGAACCGGATTGGCGGGGTTCTCCCTGCCCTGTGTGAGAGTTCTCTCATGAACCGTTGATTGACTGGCGGAATGAGATGCCCGACAGACAACGCCACCCTCGTGATGAGCGAGCGCAGTGGTATCGAGATCGACTACTGCCCCGAGTGCCGCGGAGTGTGGCTCGACCGCGGAGAGCTCGACAAGATCATCGACCGCGCGCAGCCTGCCCAGCAGCCGCAGCAGACCGCCCCGTATGCTCCGCCCGCCCAACCGCAACACCCCGCGCAGCAGCAGGCTCCACAGCAGCACTACGGGCAGCAGCAGTACGGCCAGCAGGGATACGGCCAGCAGCAGTACCCGTACAAGAAGAAGCGCGAGAACTGGCTCAGCGAACTCTTCGACTAATCGCGGCACGCCCGAGCGTCGCGCTGGTTTCTTGCAGACCTGGATCATGTAGTACGCTAAACGAGTTGTTTCGGAGAGATCGGGAGCAGCATCTGGGTCTGTGGCGCAGCTGGTAGCGCACCTGCATGGCATGCAGGGGGTCAGGGGTTCGAGTCCCCTCAGATCCACCAAAAACCCCCGGAGTTCCACGGAACTCCGGGGGTCTTCTCGTTCTCGGTCGTCAGCCGATCCGCTTCTTCCACCGCGCCGCGTAGCTGAGCGGAACGAAGCCGATGGCCTCGTTCACGTCGAGCATCGGGCGGTTGTCCTCGGCGTTCATCGTCTCGACGATCCTGCTGTCCGGGAAGCGGGCGCTGAGCTCGCGCAGGTTGGTGAGCTTCAGAAGCATCCCGAGGCGGTGGCCGCGGTGGTCGGCGAGGACCAGCGTGTCCATCTGCTCGGCCGGCCGATCCGGCTCGGCAGGGACGCCGAGCTCTGTGTAGCCGGCTGGGTGTCCGGTCGCGGTCTCGACGGCGATCGTGGTCAGCATCGACATCGGGCTCTCCGCCCAGATGGCGTCGAAAGCGCGGATGCGGTCGGCGGTCCAGACGTCCTCTGTCTGCTCCATGCCGGCGTTCGGGGTGTCCGTGGTCATCCGGGTGCGCATCAGCGCGAAGGCGTCCACCCATTCGTCGGGCGTTGGTCCCTCCCAGGTCACCGTCCGGTAGCCCGTCGCCGCTGCCTGCGCTGCGTCGAGGCTCGACGCGGCGACGTCCGCATCCATCGGCAGGGTGAGGCCGCTCATCCGGCCGACCTGCTCCAGGGTGAAGCCGTAGCGGAGCAGGAACCGGGTGGATGCGAGACGAGCGGGCACCGATCCGAAGCCGGTGGGCGCCGGGATGCTGTCTCCTCCCAGGCCCGCGGGGAAGTCGGTCTGGTTCTGGATGGTGCGGCGGCCGGCGTCCCGCGCCATCCGTTCCAGACGCTCGTACAGTGCTGAGCCGATCCCCGCCGACCGATAGTCGGGCAGGACGGACACGGCCGACCAGCATTCGGAGGCGTCGCCCGGCATGGCCAGGGTGCCTCGGCCGACGACCCGGCCGTCGACGGTGGCGATGAGCCCGAGCGATTTCGTCGACTGGTCCTTCCAGTTCGGCAGCAGCTCGGCGGCTGCCACCTCTGGGTCGGCGACGGGGAAGGCGTCTCCACGCAGCTCGGCCTCCACGATGCTGCGCACCGTGGCCATGCCGATGAAGTCGGCGGCGTCAGGGGCGTCGATGCTATCGGGCACCGTGACCGTGGAGATGGTGAACGCTGGAGTGGTGGTGCTGGTGTGCTCTGGGGAGGAAACGAACTCGGAAACGTGCTCAGAAGATGACATGGGGTCCTCGGTTTGCAGGGTCGATCGACTCACCCACGGTCGTGGGGAGGAAGGAAATCACTGCTACCGGATCACGTTGGACAGTGTTGCATGGCGCCGACGCGGAGAGCAAGAGGGTTCTTGTGCTCGATCGCCGGATGCCGATTGAATGACGGGATGAGCACCGTCGACCCGACCATCGCCCGCCGCGAGCGAGCGGAGCGGCGGCCGTCGAACCTCCGGGTCACGGTCGTGCTGCTGCTTCTGCTGGTCGGCGGCCTCGCCGCAGGGTACGGCTGGGGCGGGTTCGGCACCATGATGCAGGAGCAGCCGGATGAGCCTCCTGTGCTCGTGCTGATCGCGATCCCGGTCGGGATGCTGCTGGTGATCGCCGCATCCATCGCGTGGGCCGCGATCGTGCTGAAGCGGGGCGACCTCGGCATGATGTACGGGAACGCCACCGTGCTCCTCGGTGCAGGTGTCGGCGTGATCGTGGTCTCCGCGCAGAGCGGCCCGGCGTTCGTCAGGTATATCGGCTACGGTCTGCTCGCGCTGGCCGCGGTGTGCCTGCTGCTCGGGGTCGCCGCCGCCGGCGCGCGCAGGAGGCGCGTCAGCGCGGAGGAGTCAGCGATGCGCTCCGGTACGCAGGTCACCGCCGTGGTCACGGACAAGGGATACACGGTGTTCCACGAGAGCGATCGGATCTTCACCACGGTCACCTTCGGGTTCACCGATCTGCAGGGCGTGCAGCGCTGGGTGCAGCGGCCGATGCTGGTCAGGGCGGAAGACCCCATCCAGAACGGTCAGCAGACGCGGCTGTGGTTCGACGCCGCGAACCCGGGAAACGACAAAGCGATCGTGGTCGAACTCGCGTACGCCTCCCCGCTCCGTTCGCCTCTGCCGCGCCGGTGAGGGGCGTGAGGGGGCTTTCAGGACGCGCAGTGCGCCTCCAAGCTGACCGATAGGTGTTATGGCTAGTATTTCGACATTCCTCCTTTCGCCTCACCCTCCGAAGGACCTTCGATGACCGACCTGCCGCGCAGGCACCAGCGCGCCAAGGGGCCGACCGCCGTGCGACACGGTCGCCTGCCTCGCCGTCGTGCTGCCGGAACGGTCATGCGGATACTCGCCGCGGCGGTCGCCGTCGTGGCGGTGAGCGTCGGAAGCGTCGCAGCGTACGCGGTCTGGGATGTCGCCCGCTCGGTCAAGACGGGCGTCGTCCTGGCCACGCTGCCTGGTCACACCAAACAGGCCATTCCGAACGTCGGCGCCATCCAGGGTGGCGTGAACCTGCTCCTCACCGGCACGGACAGCCGCAGCAACCTCGGCGGCATCTACGACTCGGCCGACGAACAGGATGCGAGCACCGGCGAGGGCAACAACGACGTCACGATGCTGCTGCACATCGCCCAGGACCACAAGAGCGCGATGGTGATCAGCTTCCCGCGCGACCTGATGGTCGAGATCCCGGACTGCCCTGCTCCGACCGGAGGTGGCACCGTCGACGGTTCGAGCAGCGCGATGTTCAACACGGCCCTGTCCCGCGGCGGTCTGCCCTGCGTCGTGCTCACGGTGGAGAAGCTGACAGGGATCGACATCCCGTTCGCCGCCGTCATCAACTTCAACGGCGTGAGCGCGATGTCGAACGCGATCGGTGGAGTGACGGTCTGCCTCGCCACTCCGGTCACCGACGACTTCACCACCCCACCGCTCGATCTGCCGGCGGGGGAGAACACCCTGGTCGGCGACGTCGCGCTGTCGTTCCTGCGGAGCAGGCACGGCGTCGGCGACGGCAGCGACCTCGGCAGAATCAGCAACCAGCAGGTGTTCCTGTCCGCACTGGCCAGGAAGGTCGTCTCCGGCGGCGTGCTCGGAAACCCGGTGCAGCTCTACGGGCTGGCGAAGGCCGCGGTGGAGAACATCACGCCGTCGGACACGCTGACCAACCCGACGACACTGGTCGAGATCGCCCTCGCGCTGAAGGACACCGGTCTCGACAACATGGTGTTCATGCAGTATCCGGCGGTGACCGATCCGGACGACTCGAATCGGGTGATCGTGGACGACACGGCGGCCCAGGCGATCAACACCGCGCTGGTGAACGACCAGCCGGTGAAGCTCACCGGCACGACGGGGCGCGCTGCGGAGGACCAGGCCGGCACGGGAACGCCGACTCCGGCGGTGCCGGCGGCTCCGGACGCGACGGCACCCGCAACGACGGCGCCGGCTCCCGGCGACACGTCGACGGCTCCCGCGACGACCGGACCGATCGAGCTCCCCAGCAGCATCACCGGCCAGACGGCAGCGCAGCAGACCTGCACGAAGGGCAACAACTAGCCGGAGCCGCTCACGGCATCGGCGGCACCACCAGGAAGTGCCAGCCGAGCCACCACCAGAACAGCAGGATGGTGAAGCGCGCAGCTCGGTCGGCCAGCACCACGTCGAGCAGGGTGGAGAACGGCGCGATCCGCAGCGGGTCCCTGTGCGACTGCAGCACCAGAACGGCCATCGCGAGGCCGCAGAGCAGGAAGCCGGCGATCGTGACGTCCCTCATCGTCGTCCCCGCCTGATCAAGGCGTAGCCGCCCGCCAGCCAGAGCACCACGAGCGCCGCGCGGGCGGGTGGCCAGGCGACGGCAGGGTCGACGAGGTCGGAGAGGGCGGGGAAGTCGTTCTCCGCCGTGGGGGAGGAGCGTCCGAGGAAGAACACCGCGATCTCCCATGCGCATCCGGCGACGATGACGGCCGACCATGCGATGGCGGCGCGGCGCACGGCAGCCTTCGCTCCAACGCCCGTGGTGGCCGCATCCGTGGCGCCCGCTTCCCCAGCTCCCGATGCGCGCGGTCGGTCGGCCCACACCACCGGCAGCAGGAGCACCCCGATGCCGATCACGATCGCCGTGTCGACGCCGCCGTAGAGCGGAGCGAACGCGAACGTGACCGCCGCCACGCCGATCAGCGTGTACGCCACGATGCGACGGGACAGCGTCTCCCTGTCCGGCATCGCCCGCAACGGGATGCGCAGCCAGCCCAGCCCGTCGAGCGCGATCACGACGGCCCCGCCCAGGAAGATCCACGCATCCACTGGGGCGCCGCGGAGGAAGTGGAAGACCGCTGTGAGGACGAGCACGAGCAGCCAGGCGAGGCGCGTGACGATGGCGATCCGGGTCGCCACCGGCCCCGATCGCGCGGAGACTGGGCGCGACTCATCGGACATCTCCGCTCCAGGCTACGCCCGGTGGGAGGCGGGAGCGCGCTGGGAACCGGCTGCTGTTGCTATCCGGGCGCGCTCCCCGTTTACTGAGAACATGGTTTCCGAGCGTATGTCGCCGACGCAGCGCAGGGTGCTGCTGATCGCGATCCTGGCGAGCTTCGTCGCCTTCCTCGACGGCGCTGTGATCAACGTGGCGCTTCCCGCGATCTCGAAGGAGCTGGGAGGCGGGCTTCCGCTGCAGCAGTGGGTAGTCGACGGCTACTTGGTGACGCTCGGCTCGCTCATCCTGATCGCAGGGTCGCTGTCCGACGTCTTCGGGCGCAAACGGGTACTGTACGCCGGGCTCATCGGGTTCCTGATCACCTCGCTGCTCTGCGCGTTCGCTCCCACCGGTGTGTTCCTGGTCGTCGCCCGCGCGCTGCAGGGCGTCGCGGGTGCCCTGCTGGTGCCGAGCTCGCTCGCCATCATCATCTCGACCTTCTCCGGTGCCGCGCAGGCGAAGGCGATCGGCCGCTGGACCGCCTGGACAGGTGTCGCGATGATCGCCGGCCCCGTGCTCGGCGGCGTCTTCGTGGACACGCTCTCCTGGCGCTGGGTGTTCGTGATCAACGTGGTGCCGATCGGCATCACCCTCGCCATGATGCTCGGGCTCAAGCAGGAGGACCACGGGATGGGCGGCCGCGTCGACGTGCTCGGCGCCGTCCTCGGGTCGGTCGGTCTGGCCGGAACGGTCTTCGCGCTGATCGAGCAGGGCGTGTACGGCTGGGGGAGCCCGCGCGTCTTCCTGCCGCTCATCCTCGGCCTGGTGTCGCTGGCCGCGTTCTTCTTCTGGCAGACCAGGGCGAAGCAGCCGATGCTCCCGCTCGGACTGTTCCGGGTGCACAACTTCTGGGTGGGCAACATCGCCACCGCCCTCGTCTACGGCGCGCTCGCCTTCGCTCCGCTCACCGTCACGCTCTACCTGCAGCAGGTGGCCGGCTTCGCTGCGACGGCCGCCGGGTTCGTGTTCATCCCGTCGACGCTGTGCATGCTGCTGCTCTCCGGGGTGTTCGGGGGGCTGGCGGGGAAGTACGGGCCGAGGCTGTTCATGGCCATCGGCCCTGTCATCGCCGCCTGCGGCTTCCTCTGGCTGCTGATGATGGGCGAGGACGTGAACTTCTGGACGAACCTCCTGCCCGCCGTTCTCCTGTTCGGTGTCGGCCTGTCGATCACCGTGGCGCCGCTGACCAGCGCGATCCTCGGATCGATCCACCCTGCGCAGGCGGGCATCGGCTCGGCGGTCAACAACGCCGTGTCGAGGATCGCCGGGCTGGTGACGGTCGCGATGATCGGCCTGATCGTCGGAGGCACGCTCGACAGGGCGGGCCTCGACAGGGCGATGATCACCGCTGCCGCCCTGATGCTGGTGGGCGGCATCGTCTCCGCGATCGGCATCCGCAACCACGAACCGGCCGCTGAGAAGGTTCAGACCGTCGTCGACTGACCGGCGAACGCGAGCATCAGCACGTCGACGATCGCGCATCCCATGATGAACTGCATCAGCAGGCGCGTCGGCGAGCGGCGCAGGAGCAGCACGACGCCGGCGACGGCGATCCCGATACCGATCACCAGCCCGATCAGCAACGGGATGCGCGGCGGCCAGCCAGGCCCGAACGCGATCAGGATGCTCGCCGCGGCCAGACAGGAGAACGCGAGCAGCCCGCTCGGCACCGCCCCCATCCGGTGAGGCAGTCCCCGGATGCCTGTGCGGTCGTCGTCCGCGAGGTCGGGAAGCACATTGGTGACGTGGGCGGCGACGCCGAGCAGGGCACCCGCCGCGACGACCCAGGCGGCGGCGAAGCGCGGCGGTTCGAGGCCGAGCGTGGCGATGGCGGGCAGGAGCCCGAAGCTGATCGCGAACGGCAGGAAGGAGATCGCGGTGGCCTTGAGCCCCAGGTTGTATGCCCAGCCCCCCGCGATGGCGATGGCGTGGGCCAGCGTCGCCAGTGGCCCGAGCAGCAGGGTGACCAGGATCGCGGCGACCAGGGCGACGAACGCCCAGGTGCGCACCGTCGTGACGCGGATCGCCCCGCGCGCCGCCGGTTTGTCCGTCCGCTCGACCTGCGCATCCCGTGCGGCGTCGAGCCAGTCGTTCGACCAGCCGATGGAGAGCTGGCCGAGCAGGATCGCCAGCGCCAGCGGCGCGAGGCGGCCGGGCGGGTAGCCGAGGCTCGCGCCCAGCACGGTGGCGACGACGGTCACCACGACGCTGGGGCCGGGGTGGCTGGCGAGCAGCAGCGCGGTCATCGAGCGCACCGCCGGCCTCGCCGCCGGCCCTGCCGTCCCCGGCTTCGCGCGCTGTGTCATGGGCGCCATGCTAGGCCGATCTGCCGTCTTGCAAAAGACTTGCGCTGTCTTGCAAGGAATTGCGTATGCTGAGCGCATGTCGAAACGTCTCGCCGAGGTCGCTCGCAAGGTCGGGGTCAGTGAAGCAACGGTCAGCCGCGTCCTCAACGAGAAACCCGGCGTGTCCGAGGCGACCAGGCAGGCGGTGCTCACCGCACTGGATGTGCTGGGATACGAACGCCCGACCAAGCTGCGCGGAGAGCGCGCCAGATTGGTCGGCCTGGTGCTGCCAGAGCTGCAGAATCCGATCTTCCCCGCGTTCGCGGAGGTCATCGGGGGAGCACTGGCGCAGAACGGATACACCCCGGTGCTCTGCACCCAGACGGCAGGGGGAATCTCCGAGTCCGACTATGTGGAGCTGCTGCTCCAGCAGCAGGTGTCAGGGGTCGTCTTCGTCGGCGGCGCGTACGCCCAGCAGGATGCGTCGCACGAGCACTACGCCAGGCTCACCGATCTGAATCTGCCGACGGTGCTGGTGAACGCGCCCGTCGACGACCTGCACTTCGCGACGGTGTCCTGCGACGACACGGTGGCCACCGCCCAGGCGCTCGGCCACCTGCGCTCGCTCGGGCACGAGCGGATCGGCCTGCTGCTCGGACCGCGCGATCACGTGCCGTCGCAGCGGAAGCTCGCGGCCGCGAAGCGCATCGTCGCTGGCTGGGGCGACGAGTTCGACGACGACCTGGTCGTGCACTCGCTGTACTCGCTCGAGGCGGGGCAGGCAGGGGCTGCCCGGCTGCTGAAGGCCGGGGTCTCCGCGATCGTCTGCGCGAGCGACCCGATGGCGCTCGGCGCGATCAGGGCGGTGCGCCGCGCCGGTCTGTCCGTGCCGTCGGACATCTCCATTGTCGGCTACGACGACTCGGCGCTGATGAACTGCACGGAGCCTCCGCTGACGACCGTGCGCCAGCCGATCGAGCCGATGGGGCGCACGGTGATCGAGTTGCTGCTGCGCCAGATCTCCAGCGATTCCGCCATCTCCGACGAGCTCTTCTTCGAGCCGGAACTGGTGGTTCGCGGGTCGACGGGACCAGCGCTGCACACGTAATTGTTATGCAATTCGGCGCAAATGTACGCAAACGAATTACTCTCTGTCAGTTTCTTGCAGTGAACTGTCATTAACGCTACATTCGGCTCAACGACGACGGAGCCGACTGTTCGGGCACGTCGACGTGACGACCGAACCGCCGACCAGGGTGGCGCGGACGCGCCCCGTTCGATCGGAGCGCACCGCACCGCCGGAGGTCGCCCGACCGAAGGGCACATCCGTGGACCTCCCCGTGCTGACCGTGCACTCCAGCGCTCCGTCGACCGCCCAGCCCACCGCATCCCCGCTGTCGCCGTCCACCGCCGACCCGCTCTGGTGGAGGAGCGCGGTGATCTACCAGATCTACCTGCGCAGCTTCGCGGACGGCAACGGAGACGGCATCGGCGACCTCGCCGGCGTCCGGCAGCACCTCGGCTACCTCAAAGAGCTGGGGGTGGATGCGATCTGGTTCACCCCCTGGTACGAGTCCCCGCTGGCGGACGGCGGATACGACGTGTCCGACTACCGCACGATTCACCCGGCGTTCGGCGACCTGACCGAGGCGGAGACGCTCATCCAGGAGGCGCTCGCCCTCGGCATCCGCACGATCATCGACGTCGTCCCCAACCACATCTCCGACCAGCACCCCTGGTTCCAGGCCGCCCTCGCGGCCGGGCCAGGCTCGCCGGAGCGCGAGCGCTTCTGGTTCCGCCCTGGCCGCGGAGCCGACGGCGACCAGATGCCGACGGACTGGGTGTCCAACTTCTCCGGCGAGACCTGGACCCGCACGACCAACCAGGACGGCACGCCCGGCGAGTGGTACCTGCACCTGTTCACCCCGCAGCAGCCCGACCTCAACTGGAACCACCCCGACGTACGGGCGGAGCATGAGGCCGTCCTGCGGTTCTGGTTCGACCGCGGTGTCGCAGGGGTCCGCATCGACTCGGCCGCACTCCTGGTCAAGGACGAGAACCTGCCGGAGGTGCCGGAGCATCCTGGGCCGGGGGAGCACCCCAACCAGGACAGGGACGAGCTGCACGAGATCTACCGCGGCTGGCGCGCCATCGCAGACTCGTACCCGGGCACCCGCGTGCTGGTCGGCGAGATCTGGCTGCCGGAGATCGACCGGTTCGCGATGTACCTGCGGAAGGACGAACTGCACACCGCGTTCAACTTCGACTTCCTGGCGAGGCCGTGGGAGGCGCGCGAGCTCCGCGCATCCATCGACGAGACCATCGCGGCGCACGCCCCGGTGGATGCGCCGAGCACCTGGGTGCTGTCGAACCACGACGTCACCAGGCCCGTCACCCGCTACGGCCGAGCCGACTCGTCGTTCGCGTTCCTGAAGAAGCGCGTCGGCACGCCGACCGACCTCGCGCTCGGCCGTCGCCGCGCCCGCGCCGCCGCCCTGCTCACCGCCGCCCTGCCAGGCTCGCTCTACCTGTACCAGGGCGACGAGCTCGGCCTGCCGGAGGTCGAGGACATCCCGGCCGACCGGCTGGAGGACCCGATGCACTTCCGCTCCGGCGGCGTCGATCCAGGCAGGGACGGCTGCCGGGTTCCGCTGCCGTGGAGCGGCGAGCATCCGCCGTTCGGGTTCAGCCCGGCAGGTGCCTCCGCGGAGCCGTGGCTGCCGCAGCCGGAGAACTGGGCGCCGCTGACTGTCGAAGCGCAGCAGTCCGACGCCTACTCCATGCTCCGGCTCTACCGCGAGGCTCTGCGGCTGCGCCGCACAGAGGACGGCCTCGGCGACGGACCGCTGCGCTGGCTCGACAGCGCAGACGGCACCCTCGTGTTCTCCCGCGGCGACGCCTTCGTGAGCGTCACCAACCTCTCCTCCGACGCGATCGAGCTTCCCGATCACGTCGCCATCCTGCTCAGCAGCGACCCGCTCGACCGCGGGCTGCTGCCACCGGACTCCACGGCGTGGCTTAGAACACAGCACGGTCCGCCGGAGGTCGCGTAACGCACCGCGACACAGCACACCGCACCTCACCACACCATCGAAAGGAACCGACAATGAGGTCACCACGTACGATCGCGGCCGTGGCCGCGATCACGATCGCCGGGGTCGGCCTGCTTGCAGGATGCTCAGGCTCCGGCAGCGGCGACTCGAGCGACGGCAAGGTGCACATCACCGTTGCCAGTCTCATCCCCGGCAGCGACAAGGCAGCGTTCAAGGCGTTCGACGACCGCGTGAAGGAGTTCGAGAAGGCCAACCCGAACATCGTCATCAAGTCGGAGGAGTACCAGTGGACGGGGCCGACGTTCTCGACCCAGCTCGCCGGCGGCACGCTGCCCGACGTGTTCAACGTCCCGTTCACCGACTCGCAGTCGCTCCTGCAGGCCGGTCAGCTCGCCGACATCACCAAGGAGGTCAAGGCGCTGTCGTACGCGGGCAAGTTCAACGAGAACGTGCTCGCCGTCGCCAAGAGCGGCGACAAGATCTACGGCATCCCGTACGGCCCGTACGCCATGGGGCTCTCGTACAACCGCGAGATCTTCCAGAAGGCCGGTCTCGACCCTGACAAGCCCCCGACGACGTGGGACGAAGTCCGGCAGGACGCCAAGACCATCTCGGAGAAGGTGCCTGGCGTCGCAGGCTACATGCAGATGACGCAGGGCAACACCGGCGGCTGGGAGCTGACCACCACGACGTACGCGCGTGGCGGCCGGATGGAGACCACGGACGGCGGCAAGACCAAGGTCACCACGAACAACCCCGTCACCAAGGAGGCGCTGCAGTTCCTGCACGACCTGCGCTGGGAGGACAACTCGGTCGGCAGCAACTTCCTGCTCGACTGGAGCGGCATCAACCAGGCGTTCGGCGCAGGCCAGATCGCGATGTACCCGTCCGGCTCAGACGTGCTCACCTCGCTGGTGCAGCAGAACAACGTCGACCCGAAGACGTACGGGCTGACGATGCTCCCGATCGACTCCAGCAACAAGGATGCGGGCGTCCTGGTCGGCGGCAACGTCGCGGCGGTCAGCCCCAAGTCCAACGAGGCGCAGAAGACGGCGGCGGTCAAGTGGATCGACTTCTACTACATGCAGAAGCTGCTCAACCAGGACCAGGCCATCGCGGACGCGAAGGTGCTCGCCAAGTCGAACCAGCCGGTCGGCGTTCCGACGCTGCCGGTCTTCGACAAGGCGACGTACGACCAGACGATGTCCTGGATCAAGCCGGAGGTCAACATCCCGTTGGAGAACGTCGCACCGTTCACCGACAAGATCTTCGACGCGAACCTCGTGCCTGAGCCGAACAAGCACACCCAGGAGCTCTACGGAGCACTGGATGCGGTGGTCCAGGCCGTGCTGACGGACAAGAACGCGAACATCGATCAGCTCCTGACGAAGGTCGACTCCGACATTCAGAAGCTCGTCGACGCCGACAAGTAAGTCACCGGTTCGGCCGGCGGGACGCCTCGTGCGCCCCGCCGGCCGCGCCGCACGTTTCCGACCACGACAGAAAGCACTCACCCCATGACAGCGATCGACCGCCAGCGAACGAGTTCGCGCCGCGTCGTGCGACGCACCCCGATGACCTGGCTCCGCGGAGGCGGGCTCAGCAACCTCGTCTTCCTGCTGCCGATGCTCGTGATCTTCGGCGTCTTCTCCTGGTGGCCGATCGTCCGCAGCGTGGTGATGAGCTTCCAGCACACCAACCTCGTCACCGCTCCGACGTTCGTCGGCTGGGACAACTTCGTGCAGGTCGTGAACGACCCGCTGTTCTGGACGGCGATCGGCAACACCGCCTGGTTCGCGTTCCTCGCCCTCATCCTGGGCTACCCCATCCCGCTCATCGCCGCCGTGCTGATGAGCGAGGTCAAGCGCGCGAAGGGGCTGTACAGCGCGCTCGCATACCTTCCGGTGGTCGTGCCTCCCGTGGTCGCCGTGCTGCTCTGGAAGTTCTTCTACGACGCGAGCCCGACGGGCGTGTTCAACACGATCCTCGGCTGGGTGGGCATCCCGCCGCAGCCGTGGATCCAGTCGGCGACCCAGGCCATGCCGTCCCTCGTCGTGGAGGCGACCTGGGCGGCAGCGGGAGGGACGATCATCATCTACCTGGCCGCGATCACCGGCGTCGCGCCGGAGCTGTACGACGCGGCTGAGGTGGACGGCGCCAACATCTGGCAGAAGATCTGGCACGTCACGATGCCGCAGTTGCGCAGCATCCTGCTGATCACGCTCATCCTGCAGATCATCGGCACGGCGCAGGTATTCCTCGAACCGTACCTGTTCACCGGAGGCGGTCCTGTCAACTCGACGGTGACCGTGCTGCTGCTCATCTACCGCTACGCGTTCCAGAACTCGCTCGGTGGCGACTACGGAGCAGCGACAGCGCTCAGCCTGATGCTCGCCGCGTTCCTCGCCGTGCTCTCGCTCGTGTACTTCCGCCTCACCAAGTCCTGGAGCCAGAATTGACCACCTCGACCGACTACACGCCAGAGGTCATGAACGTCATGACCGACGAACTCGACGAGTCCGGCATCGCGCCGGGCGGTCCAGGCGGCCGCAAGCGCAAGCGCCGGTCGCGCAGGCCGAGCGAGCCGTCGGGCGACCGCGGCATCCTGTCGCCGTCCGACTGGCGGAAGCCGGGCATCCGGTGGGGGACGCGCGCCACCCACCTGGTGCTGCTGCTCCTGCTGATCGTGCTCGGCCTCGGGCCGCTGCTGTGGCTCGCCAAGTCGGCGATCACGCCGACGCAGGACACGCTCCGCACACCGATGGCGCTGTTCCCGAACGGCGTCGACTGGGCCAACCTGTCGACGGCCTGGTCGACGGTGCACATCGACGTGCAGTTCATGAACACGATCTGGGTCGCGCTCGGCTCCTGGATTATGCAGATCGTGGTGGCGACGACGGCGGGATACGCGCTGAGCGTGCTGCGGCCGAAGTACGGCAAGGTGATCTATGGGCTCATCCTCGGCACGCTGTTCGTGCCGTCGGTGGTGCTGCTGGTGCCGCTCTACCTCACCATCCTCAACCCGCCCCTGCTCGGGCAGTCGCTGATCAACACGTTCTGGGCGGTCTGGCTGCCCGCCGGCGCGAGCGCATTCAACGTGGTGCTGATCAAGCGGTTCTTCGACAACCTGCCGCGCGAGGTCTTCGAGGCGGCGCGCACGGACGGGGCTGGGCCGTTCCGGCTGTTCTGGTCGATCGTGCTCCCGATGTCGAAGCCCATCCTGGGCGTGGTGTCGGTGTTCGCGATCATCGCGGCCTGGAAGGACTACCTGTGGCCGCTGCTGGTGCTGCGCGACCCGGCCATCCAGCCGCTGTCCGTCCGGCTGCCCACGCTGCAGGCGGCGATCCAGCTCGATGTGTACCTCGCGGCGCTCGCGATCTCCACGCTGATCCCGATCGTGCTCTTCCTGGTGTTCCAGGGGCTGTTCCTGCGGTCGGCGGGGCTGGGCGGAGCTGTTAAGGGCTGAGGCGGCGGCGGTTACCATCGATGGATGAGGAGTCGACGCGGAATCCGGAGGGCGCCGCTTGCGCTGACCCTGGTGACCGCGTCGGCTCTCGCCGTCACCGGCTGCGCTGCCGGGGCGCCGCGCACGGCCCAGCACAGCGCAGCCGATAGCTCTGCCACGCCGGAACAGACGAAGACGGTGGATCCGGCGACGGCGTACGTGAACGCGCGCCTGGCCAACATGACGCTGCGCCAGAAGGTCGCCAGCCTGCTGATGCTGCACCAGCCGGGCACGGACGGCGCCGCCCTGCGCGGCTTCGTCGACCGCTACGGCGTCGGCGGGATGATTCTGATGGGCGACAATGTGCTCGGCAGCCCTGCCGCCCTCGCTGCGCAGAACGCGGCGATGACCGCCTCCGACCCGCAGCTCCCTCCGCTCGTCGCCATCGACGAGGAGGGCGGCGACGTCACCCGGCTTCCCTGGGACACCCTGCCGGGCGCCGACGTGCTCAAGGCCCAGCCGCCCGCAGCGACGCAGGCGGCGTTCTCGCAGCGCGCCGCCCTGCTGAAGCAGGCAGGTGTCACGGTCAACTTCGGCACCATCGCGGACACGACGGCCGACCCGGACTCGTTCATCTACGACAGGGTCCTCGGCATGACGCCCGCTGCGGCGGCCGACAGGGTCGCCGCGTCGGTCACGGGGGAGCGCGGCCAGGTGTTCAGCACGCTCAAGCACTTCCCCGGCCACGGGGAGACGGAGGCGGACTCGCACACGAGCATCCCCACCACCGCGGTCAGCGTCGCCGAGTGGCGGGCGAGGGATGCGCCGCCCTTCGGCGCCGGCATAGCGGCGGGCACGGAGCTGGTCATGTTCGGCCACCTCGTCTACAGCGCGGTGGATGCTGCGCCCGCCTCGCTCTCCGCGCCGTGGCACCGCATCCTGAGCGACACGCTCGGCTTCCACGGGGTGACGATCACCGACGACATGCGGATGCTGCAGGACTCCGGGCTGCCGCAGTACGCGAACCCAGAGGAGAACGCCGTGCAGGCGCTGGCGGCGGGCAACACGATGCTGCTCTACGTGCTCCCTGCGGACCCTGCCGCCGCCGGCCTCGACCCGGATGCGCTGATCGACGCGGTCGTCGGCGCGGTCGGCTCCGGCCGGATTCCCGCCGCGCAGATCGACGCCGATGCCAGGAAACTGCTGGAACTGCGCCACGAGCTGGCCACAAAAGAGTGACGCGTCAACTTTTTTTTTGGATTTCCGGAATAGGACCGCTGTCCATACGCTTGCATGTACCTGTACGGCGCGCGGAGCGCCGCGAACCATACTTCAAGGAGATCACCGAATGACCATCGACATCCCCGGCTACAAAGCAGGCACCTGGACCATCGACCCGGCGCACTCCGAGGTCGGCTTCAGCATCCGCCACCTCATGATCAGCAAGGTGAAGGGCGTCTTCGAGAACTTCGACGCCACCTTCGTCACCGCAGAGAACCCGCTCGAGTCGACCGTGACCGCGAAGGCGGACGTCGCGTCGGTCAACACCAAGGACAAGAACCGCGACGCGCACCTGCGCACCGGCGACTTCTTCCTCGCCGACGAGTTCCCGACCATCGACTTCGTCTCCACGGGCGTCCGCCACGAGGGCGGCGACTTCCTCGTCGACGGCGACCTCACGATCAAGGGCGTGACCAAGCCGGTCACCTTCGAGTTCGACTTCGGCGGCTTCGGCCAGGACCCGTACGGCAACTACAAGGCCGGTGCGACCGCGAAGACCACGATCAACCGCGAGGACTTCGGCCTCACGTACAACGCGGCCCTCGAAACCGGCGGCGTGCTCCTCGGCGAGCAGGTCACCATCACGCTCGAGCTGCAGGCGGTTCTCGCCAACGCGTAAGCGGCACGAACACCAGTCAGGGACTCCGCGCGAGCGGGGTCCCTGTTCTCGTTGACCGGCGCCCGCGCGACGCGCAGCTCAGTGGTGCCGCTTGCGCACGCCAGGCGGCCGCGGCGCCCTGAGCCGGTCGAACACCGGGTTGAGGAACTGCACCAGGAACGCCAGCGACCCGAACCACGGCGCGAGCACGACGGTCAACGCCGCGAGCCCGAGCGCGACCAGCGTGCCCGCCTTGGTCGAGCGGACGCCGGCAGGGGAGAGGCCGGCCACCAGATCGCGCTTGGGTGAGGTCAGGTAGAACCAGTGCACCGTGGTGATGCCGATCACGAACAGGAAGTTGAGCGGCAGCAGCAGGCGAGCGGGGAGGAAGTCGTTGTACTCGCTGATCAGGCTCGTGGTGAACGGGATCAGCACCACGCCGAGGAGCCGGAGTGTGTTGAGCAGGGTCGCGCGCGCATCCACCCTGACCACGTACTCGAACTGCCAGACGTGGATGCGCCACAGCGTCGCCAGCAGCAGGAAGCTGATGACGAGGCTGAGGAAGCCGAACGACTGATCGCCGAGCGCGGCCCAGAGCTGCGCATTCGTGTGGACGTCGCCGAGCTTGGTGACGTCCAGGTCGAGGACCAGGAGCGTCGCCGCGATGGCGAACACGCCGTCGGTGAACGCTTCGAGTCGTCTGGTCGACACCGGCGCGCTGTCGGTGTCGTCGACCCCTGAGGCGGATCCTGACGGGGAGCTGCTGTCGGCGGACATGCGGCCATGCTACGGCCAGCAGGCCCGATCAGGCGCTCTCCTCCCCGGTGATCTCGTCGTGCACGCGGCGCAGGTCCTCCATCAGAGAGCCGATCAGCACCCAGTGGCGCGGGTCAGGCGTCGAGATGACGAGCGGCGCCGTCAGCACCGGGAGCCCAGCGGTATCCGTGGTCGGCTCGGCGGGCGGCGCATCCGGGTCGCGCGCGAGCAGACGCAGATCGTGCGCTGAACGGCGCAGCTCCTCCGCGATTGCCTGCAGCGTCGGCTCTCCGGCGAGCGTGTCGTCGTAGTGGTCGCGGAATGCGCGCGTCATGCCGAGCGCTCTGGTGATGATCGGACGGAACCGGGCGAACAGCTCGGCGTCGTGGTCGAGGGCGACGCGGTGCCTGCCCTGCCGGGGGTTGAGGGTCAGGCTCTCCTCAGCCTGGACCAGCGCCGCGTCCGCTTTCTTCTCCATCGGGCGCAGCAGCCTGGCCTCGATGAGCAGCGCGTTGAGCTGCGCTGCGGTCTGCGGCGTGGTGATCGCCGTCGCCAGCCGGTCGAGGGTGGCCGCGAGCTCGTTGCCGAGAGCGAGGATCGCCTTGTGCGCAGGCTCGCGTTGCACGGGAGGCACGATCGCGATGTTGATGATCACACCGATGACGGCGCCGATGATCGTCTCCACGATGCGCGCGAACGCGTACTCCGGGTTGGATGCGCCGACCGCGAGCACGAGCATCGCGGTGATCGGCACCTGGTTCGCCGTTCCCGGCGTCAGCTTGAGCGCCCAGGCGAGCAGGATCGAGATGACGACGGCGACGAGCACGATCCAGCTGTTCGTGCCGAAGGCGAGACCGATGCCGTAGGCGATGAGCACGCCGACGATCACCCCGATGCTGCGCTCGATCGCCCGGCCGACGGACTGATTGACGCTCGGCTGCACCACGAGCAGGGCGGCGATGGTCGCGAACACCGGAAGCTCGCCAGGCAGCAGCAGGCTCGCCAGCACCCAGGCGAGGATCATGGCGACCGCGGTCTTCGCCACCTGCAGGAAGGGAACCCTGCTCGTCGTCCTGATGTTGGCGGGAAGGCTGATGTTGGCAGGAAGGCGGAGCTTGGCGGGAAATCGTGGAGCCACGGTCCAAGGCTACCGGCGTCAGTCCTCGGCGGTCACCGCAGCGGGCAGTCCGAGGAAACGGCCGTACGCCGTCGCTGCCCGGCGCACCCCCGTCTTCTCCGCCGCCGTGAGCCGCGCGAACGGCAGCGGCTCGACCGTCACCGCCGACGACGTGGATGCGCGTCTCCAGGTGCCGACGACGCGCCCCGCCGAGACGAGGATCGGCGCGAACACGCCGTTCTTGCCCGGCACGACCACGGTGAAGTGCTCGTCGTCGATGACGGGCGTGCGATCCTGGTAGCCGAGCAGGTACTCGTCGAACGCCGGCAGGAGGTCGACTCCCTTCCTGGCTGCAGGAGTGCCGGCCTCCGCGTCCGCCTGCTCCGCCGTCGCAAGGTACTTCACGCCGTCCACCTCCAGCGTGCTGATCCTGTCGCCGAGCACGGCGACGGCCGTCTTCGCTCCTGCCACGGTGCCCTTGGTCCACCAGACGAAGTCCTTGAGCGTCGCCGGCCCGTGACCGTTCAGGTAGCGCAGCAGGAATTCGCCGAGCGCCTCGTCCGGCTCCAGCTCGCGCCGCTCTGGGGCCCACTCGTCCAGCAGCACGAGCGACTGCTGCGTCTTGTGCGTCGGCCCCCAGCACAGCAGGCCGTTCTGGGCGAAGAAGTAGATCAGGTGGTATCCGCGCTGCCCGGCCGTCGCGATGCCGTTGGCCTCCCACAGCGCCATCAGCTCCGCCCTGCCGATGCTGCGGCCACCGGACAGCGCTTCCGTGACGACGTCGCGCGCACGCGTGAAGTCTTCGGACTCCAGTTCGAGCTGGCGATGCCGCAGCGTGAGTCCGGCGATCATCCTCGTGGTCGTGACCCCGAGCATCCAGCGCAGGTCGGCGGACGGCACGAAGTGGAGGGTTCCGCGCATCGGCCAGGAGCGGACGATGCTGCCGTCGTCGAGGGCCGCGAGCACGTCGTCGCGGGTGCTGCCGGCGCTGCGGGCGCCGAGCGCCCAGCAGGCCGCACCGAAGTCCTGCGCCTGCACCGCCAGCATCCGCTGGACGACGGCCACGGGGGTCGGAGCCGACCGATCGTCGAGGAGCTGGGCGCTTCTGCGCATCCGGAGCAGGTCGGCGCGGCGTGCTGGCATGGGTCCAGTATCGCGGTCGGTACCGACATCCGGGGAACGGCGGGTGGAGCTAGTGCAGCAGCCCGAGCTCGTTGAGCTGCTCGCTGAGGCTCGCTCCGTCCGGCGCGTACACCCACGGCGCCCCGCTCAGCTCGGTGTGCTTCGAGGCCTTGGAACGGCCTCCGGCGAGCACGGCCTCGCTGTTCGAGAGCTGCCGGATCGCCACAGCGGACACGCTCTCGGGATGCTCGACGGTGAACTCTCCGTAGAGCGTCTCGTCGTGCTGGCCGTCGTCGCCGATCAGCAGCCATTTGAGACCGGGGAACTCGTCGGCGAGGCGCTCCAGGCTGATCCGTTTGTGGTCGCGGCCACTGCGGAACCAGCGGTCGTGCGTCGGGCCCCAGTCGGTCAGCAGCAGCGGGCCGGCGGGGAAGAGGTTGCGGGAGAGGAACCTGGTGAGCGTCGGCGCGACGTTCCACGCGCCCGTCGAGAGGTAGATAACCGGGGTGCCGGGATGGGTCGCGGCGAGACGTTCCAGCAGCACA
Organism: Leifsonia sp. Root227; assembly: GCF_001428745.1. GTDB lineage: Bacteria > Actinomycetota > Actinomycetes > Actinomycetales > Microbacteriaceae > Leifsonia. The sequence goes on from NZ_LMIO01000002.1 coordinate 736,035, forward strand.
GCCATCCCTGGCGTGGCGACCCGCGCGTGCTCGTCGAGGACGAACGTGTTCCAGGCGGCGAGCAGCGGCCGGGGGAGCGCGGTCACCATGACGGTGTCGTCCACGTCTGAGATGATTCCGAAGGTGGCCTTCGGGTCGACGATGAACACCGGGGACTCGAAGACGCGCGTCGACTCGTGCGTGAACATCCGGACGGTGTGCCAGCCGGGCGTGAGCTGCACCGGGATGACCGTGTCGATCACGCCGCCGCGGTCGGGCATCACCGTGTGCCTGTCGCCCTCGATCTCGATCGTGACCGGCGTATCGGCGACGGGCACGCTGGTGAACGACCGCCAGCCGCGGATGCTCTCCTCGCGTTTGCGGTGTTTCCGCTCCGCCCTGCTGCCCGGCTTCGGCTCCTTGGCGAGCACGACCCTGCCCAGGATGCGGGCCCAGGTCGGCGCGCCGTAGCCGGTGTACGGCAGAACGGTCGCCAGGTAGCCGCGCTTGCGGGCTCGGCGCGCGCGGAACTCGTGGAACGCATCCTCGATGCGCGCCGCGCGATGCATGATGGGCTCGACGCTCGCGCCGCGTTTGTCAGGGGTGGCGGGCATATCTGTCTAGTTTCGCATGGACGCTGAGCACCTGTGTGTGCATCCCCCAGATCTGGGGTCGCATCCTGCGGCGAGTCGGAGCGAATTCCCCGGCATAAATGAGGTTTCCCCGAATATGATCCGAGTATCACGGTCGTGGGGACCGTGGGGCTGGGGACCCGACAGACGTATTGTTGAGCTGCAGGAAAGAAGGAGTAGCCCTCGTGCCCATCAACGACCTCGTGGCCGGTCAGAACACATCCGGAGCACCGCTGGTGCGAACCGAACCGATCCAGGAGCGGAGCGCAGCGCGCATCGACGCCCTGCTCGACGCTGCGGCGGAGGTGGTGGATGAGATCGGGTTCGACCGGCTCACCACCGCTATGGTCGCCGAGCGGGCCGGAGCGTCCATCGGCACCGTATACCGGTATTTCCCCGACCGCATCGTGCTGCTCCAGGCGCTGCGCGACCGTGCCGTCCTCCGCTACCGCCAAGCCGTCGTGCAGGGCATCAGGGAGCAGGAGCCCGCGCACTGGTGGATCGCGGTGGAGTGCGCGATCGACGCGTTCGTCGGGATGTTCCGCACGGAGGCCGGTTTCCGCATCATCCGGTTCACCGACGCGGAGCGCGCTGGAGCCCCGGAGGACGAGCCGACGGCGGACGAGGACTTCTTCGCGCACCGGTTCGCCGAGATCCTCTCCGACGAGTTCGGTCTCCCGGCCGGAGACGAGCTGACCTTCCACCTCGAAGTGGTGGTGGAGATGATGGACTCGCTGATCAACCGGGCGTTCGTGCTCGACCAGGCGGGCGACGAGCGCTTCATCGCCGAGGCCAGGGTCGTTGCCCGCGAATACCTCGAGAAGCGGTACGGCGGCGACGCCTGAGCCGCTGAGGCTGGTGAGGCCGGTCAGGACGCGCGGCGCCTGACCAGGCAGAACGGGTGCCCGACGGGATCCCGGTACACCCGGAAGCTGTCGCGCACGCCCGCTGGAGACGCCGGATCGGGCAGCCCCGTCTTCCGGGCGCCGAGCGCGATGGCGTGCGCCTCCGCCTGCTCCAGATCGTCGACCCCGAAATCGAGGTGCGACTGCTGCGGCACGGTCGCGTCCGGCCAGGTGGGCGCCCGGTAGTCCGGCTCGCGCTGGAACGCGATGCCGTTCGTGCCGACGGCGGGGCGCGTCTCCGCCCACTCGTCTTCCCCCTCGGTCTCGACGACCTGCCAGCCGAGCATCCCGGCGTAGAAGCGTGCAAGCTCCGCGGGATGCGGTGCGTCGAGCACAGCACCACGACATCGAACCCGATGCCCCCGAACCTGGGAATGTCGGTGGCTGGTGGCATGTTGCCATCCGATACGTCCTCCATACCGAAGAGAGTATTCAGAGCCACCGACACGGAAAGGGGGTTCGGTGATCCGGACCGCCCGCGCCACAATTCGACGCAATCCTTTGCCAAAGCGAGCCAATCGTGTTTGGGTGAAAGGACAGGCCTGTGTCGATCCGATGCCCACTTCGAGGAATGAGCCGCACCAATGATCGAGTTCCGCTCGGTAACGAAGCAGTTCCCCGACGGCACGGTCGCTGTCGAGGACTTCTCGCTCGTCATCCCGTCGCGCGAGATCACGGTGCTCGTCGGATCCTCCGGCAGCGGCAAGACCACGATCCTGCGGATGATCAACAGGATGGTCGACCCCACCAGCGGCACCGTCGAGATCGACGGAGAAGACGTGATGTCGCTCAAGCCGGTGCAGCTGCGCCGCAGCATCGGCTACGTCATGCAGAACTCCGGCCTGCTGCCGCATCGCAAAGTCGTCGACAACATCGCCACCGTGCCCCTGCTCCGCGGAGAGAAGAAGCGGGACGCGCGGGAGCACGCCCTCGAACTGATGGACACGGTCGGCCTGGAGCGCTCGCTCGCCGACAAGTACCCCAGCCAGCTCTCCGGTGGCCAGCAGCAGCGCGTCGGCGTCGCACGCGGTCTCGCCGTGAACCCGAACATCCTGCTGATGGACGAGCCGTTCGGCGCGGTCGACCCGATCGTGCGCGACGAGCTCCAGAACGAGCTGCTGCACCTGCAGCGCGAGCTCGACAAGACCGTGGTGTTCGTGACGCACGACATCGACGAGGCGTTCCGGCTCGGCACCCAGGTGGTCATCTTCCGCAAGGGCGGGATCGTCGCGCAGAAGGGCACGCCGAGCGAGATCCTGTCCAACCCGGCCGACGAGTTCGTCGCCTCCTTCATCGGGGCCGACCGCGGCAAGCGCGCGCTGCACATCGAACAGACCTCGACCGGCAGCGTCCTCGTCGACAGCGACGGCCGTACGGCCGGCGTGCTCACCCCAGAAGGCAGCATTTCAGAAGGCAGCACCTCAGAAGCAAGGGCCACGACCGCACAGGTCGTGGGTGCTCCGGCGCAGGGTGAGGAAGCGTCGTGAGCTGGCTGTGGTCGAACTTCGGCCTGGTCTGGGACCTCACGGTCGCTCACGTCACGCTGAGCGTCTTCCCGATCGTGATCGGCTTCATCGTCTCGCTGCCGATCGGCTGGGTGGCGAACCGCTACCGGGTGAGCCGCGGCATCCTGCTGACACTGGGTGGCATCCTTTACGCCATCCCGTCGCTACCGCTGTTCGTGGCGATGCCGGCGTTGATCGGCACGCAGATCCTCGACCCGAAGAACGTGGTCTTCGCTCTGAGCCTGTACGCGCTCGCGCTGATGGTGCGCACGACAGCGGATGCCCTCGCCAGCGTTCCAGGTGACGTGATGCAGTCGGCGACCGCCATCGGCTTCAGCACCTGGCGCCGGTTCTGGGCGGTAGAGCTCCCGCTGGCAGGACCGGTGCTGCTCGCCGGACTGCGCGTGGTGTCGGTGAGCACGGTGAGCCTGGTGAGCGTCGGCTCCCTGGTCGGCGTGAGCAACCTGGGCACGATGTTCGTGCAGGGCCTGAACCAGTACAACAACGCAGAGGTGGTCACCGGCATCGTCGGCATCATCATCATCGCCCTGATCTTCGACCTCGCCCTCGTGCTGTTCGGGCGGCTCCTGATGCCGTGGACGAGGCTCGGCACGAACAAGCGCGTGACCCGCAGGGCCGCGCTGAAGGCGGTGACCGGCGCATGACCGACATCCTCGCGGCGTTCGCCTGGGTCTTCGATCCCACCAATTGGGCCGGGCCGGGCGGCATTCCGGTGCGGCTGGGGGAGCACGTCTGGTACTCCCTGCTCACGCTCATCCTGGCCGCCGTGATCGCCCTGCCGATCGGCTTCGCGATCGGGCACACCGGGCGGTTCCGTGGACTGGCCGTCGGCATCTCGGGCGCCCTCCGCGCCATCCCGACCCTCGGCCTGGTGGTCTACCTGGCGCTGATCACGCTGAATCTGAGCATCATTCCTCCGCTGATCGCGCTGACGATCCTGGCGATCCCTCCCGTGCTCGCAGGGGCATACTCCGGCCTCGAGTCGGTCGACAGGCGCACCATCGACGCGGCGAGGGCGATGGGGATGACCGAGCTGCAGATCCTGTTCAAGGTCGAGCTTCCGCTGTCCCTGCCGCTGATCATCGGAGGCCTGCGCTCTGCAGCGCTGCAGGTGGTCGCCACCTGGACGGTCGCGGCGATCCTGCCGGTCGGCGGCCTCGGCCGCTACCTGTTCGACGGTCTTGCCGTGCAGAAGTACGACGAGATGCTCGGCGGCTCGATCCTCGTGATCGCGCTGGCGCTCGTCACGGACGGCGTGTTCGCGATCGTGCAACGCCTCGTCGTCCCGCGCGGTGTCGCGGCAGGCAAGGTCCAGGATGTGCGCACAAAGGACCCCTGGCGCCCGTTGGGCCCATCCGTCCCGAACCACCCGCTCGGAACGAGCCTCTGAGCCCAGCCGACGTCCCATTCCCACAGTCACATAGCACCCACCGAAAGAGAGAAATCACATGTTCGCATCGAAGAGAGGCCGCATCGCGGCCGGCGTCCTCGCGGCGGGAGCCCTCCTGGCTCTCAGCGCGTGCTCGTCCGGCGGCGGAGCGCTCGGCGGCAACACGTCCACGTCGTCGTCCGACAGCGTCACCATCGGCTCCGCCGCGTTCGGCGAGTCGGAGATCCTCATGCAGATCTACGCGCAGGCCCTCGAGGCCAACGGTGTGAAGGTCAGCCTGAAGCCCAGCATCGGCCAGCGCGACGTCTACCTGAAGGCGCTGCAGGACGGCTCGATCGACCTCATCCCCGAGTACTCGGGCAACCTGCTCCAGTTCTACGACAAGTCGGCCACCGCCACCTCGAGCGACGACGTGTACACGGCGCTCGGCAAGGCGCTGCCGTCCGGCTTCGAGGTGCTCGACCAGGCGAAGGCGCAGGACGCCGACTCCTACAACGTCACCAAGGAGTTCTCGGAGAAGTGGGGCGTCAAGAGCCTGTCGGACCTCTCCAAGGTCACCGAGCCGCTGACCGTCGGCGCCAACCCGGAGTTCCAGGAGCGTCCGTACGGCATCCCCGGCCTCAAGAGCGCGTACGGCGTGACCGCCACGCTCAAGCCGATCAGCGACTCCGGCGGCCCGCTGACCGTCGCTGCGCTCAAGAACGGTGACGTGCAGCTCGCCGACATCTACACGACGACGCCCGCGATCAAGGACAACGGCTTCGTCACGCTGGAGGACCCGAAGAGCCTGATCGCCGCGCAGAACATCGTGCCGCTGATCAACTCGAAGAAGGCCAGCTCGACGGTCAAGGACGTGCTGAACAAGGTCTCGGCCGAGCTCACCACGGCCGACCTGATCGACCTGAACGGCGAGAACCAGGGTGCAAGCAAGACCCAGCCGGATGCGCTGGCGAAGGAGTGGCTGGCGAAGCACCCCATCAAGAAGTAGTGCTGAACGACGGCGAGGTCTAGACCTCGTCAGGATGCGGCGGCTCGGGTTCCCGGGCCGCCGCATCCATGTGTTTGGCCTCGCGCTTCTGTAGCACCTTCTTGACGATGTACGCGAGCACGATGAACGCGGCGATGATCGCCACGAACACGTAGCCGGCGCCGTGCAGCTCCTGGGAGAGCTCGCGGTAGCTGCCAGCGGCGGCAGAGCCGACGGACACGTAGGCGAACGCCCAGATCACGCAGGCGGGGGCCGTCCAGGCCATGAAGGTGCGGTAACGCATCGGGCTCATCCCCACGGTGAGCGGGATGAGCGAGTGCAGCACAGGCAGGAAGCGTGACAGGAACACGGCGATGCCGCCGCGTTTGGCGAGATACGCCTCGGCTCTGTCCCAGTTGTTCTGACCGAGCTTCACGCCGAGCCTGCTCGCCCGGATCTTGGGACCGAAGTAGCGGCCGAGCGCGAAGCCGATGCTCTCCCCGGCGAGGGCGCCGAGGATGACGACGACCACGAGCGCGAAGTACTCGAACGGTCCGGCGACGGCGGTGCTCGCCACGAGCACGATGGTGTCGCCCGGCACGATCAGGCCGATCAGGATGGACGTCTCCAGCAGGATCCCGACGCCGGCGAGCAGCGTGCGCAGGACGGGGTCGACGCTCTGGACGATGTCCAGGATCCAGGTCAGGGCCTCGTTCACGTGGCAGGTCCGCGGCGGATCATCGAGAAGAAGTACTCCAGGGTGGCGGCCATGTCCGCCGTGCCGTCGAGCATCCACTGCACCTGCATCCCGTCGGCCACTGCGATCGCCATGCGAGCGACCTGCAGCGGGTCGAGCGACGGGTCGATGCGGCCGGCCTCCTGCTCGTCGCGCACGTGCTGCTCGATCGCGCCGATCAGCGTCGCATAGCGCCGGACGAAGTAGTCGTGGCCGGGGTGGTCGTCGTCCGCCGCCTCCGCCGAGATGGTCGCGTAGAGCTGCACGAGCCCCGGGACGTCTGCGTTGTGCCGCACGATGTCGACCAGCGTGTCGAAGCCGCGGACGGTTCCGCCATCGGGATGCGCGTGCTCGTCCACCTCGTCGCGCTTGCGGAGGACTTCGGCGAACAGCTCCTCCTTCGACGAGAAGTGATGCAGCAGACCGGCCTGGCTGAGGCCGACCGACGACGCGATCTCGCGCAGGGATGCGCCGCGGTAGCCCTTCACAGCGAACACCTCGAGCGCTGTCGTCAGGATCTCTTCGCGCTTGGCGATTCCCTTGGCGTACGACCCCTTTTTCGGCCCGGACTTCGATCCGGCACTCGACCCCGCAGTGGACATGGGGAAATGCTACTGTGCGTCGCCTGAGCGAACGCGCAGCGTCAGCTGGTGAGGACCAGGACGGGAGGCACGATCACCAGGGCCGCCGTGATGACGACGATGATCAGCCGGAGCGCCGGCCCGACCGTTGGCTGCTCGGTGACGAGCCGCGTCTCGCGGGCCGCGATCGCGTGCCGGCGCTGCTCAGGGGTGCGCCTGTCCTTGGGAGCTCCGAGCACTGCTCCGGCCGTTCCGGTGTCGTCGACGACGCGGATGGCGTCGGCGAGCACCAGGTCGCCGGAGGTCTGCCGCGCGGCGTCGTCCGCGAGCATCTCGATCAGCAGGGCGACCGCATCCTGTGCCCTCGTCGCAATCGGGAACCAGGGGAGCGCACGCTTCCAGGAGCGGAAAGCGTCGAGCAGGAGGTGATGCTTCTGGCGCAGGTGGGCGTGCTCGTGGGCGATCACCGCATCCAGCTGCTCCGGGGTGAGCAGGGCGATCATCCCCTCGGAGAGCACCGTGACGCTCTTCGCCCCCGGCAGGCAGTATGCGGCGGGCGCCGGGTGGTCGATGATGCGGGTGCTCGGGGTGTCCGGCAGCGGTTCGCTGAGCAGGCTGAGCAGTTCTCGGTGCCGGTGACGCTGCCGTCTGCTGCGCTCGGAGGTGAGCGCCAGGTTGAGCAGCAGGTGAATGGTGAGCAGGACGGCGGCGCTCAGCGCAAACGTGTTGAGCAGTGAAGCGTCGGAGGGAAGCGGCCCGGCGAACACCGTGGATGCCGCGCCTCCGACGCGCGACCAGAGATCGTCGCCGAACGGCTGCAGTCCGAACAGCAGCAGCGAGCCGATCATCGAGATGCCACCGGCGAGAGCGATGGACTGCCAGAGCGCGAGGGCGAGCACGGGGGCGGAGGCAGGCCACTTCGCGCGCGCGAGGAGCAGTGGAACCGGCCACGCCAGCACGAGGGCGAGTACGCCGAGCAGGAGTGCGACGTCGTTGACGGGGGTCACTGTCCGGCTACGGGGTGCGCGCGTCGAGGAGGCGGCGAAGGGTCTCCGCCTCCGACTCGTCGACGGAGCCGATGAAGTATGCGAGCGCGGCGCTGCGGTCGCTGGAGGATTCGAGCACTTCGCGCATCAGGTCGGCGACGTGGCCGGCGCGGGAGACGGCGGCGGAGTAGAGGTGCGGACGGGCATCCCTGTCGCGTTCGGCGAAGCCCTTCTGCTCGAGACGGGAGAGCACGGTGAGCACGGTGGTGAGCGCCGGAGTCTTGCCGTCGGTGCGGGAAGCCGCTAGCTTGTCGCGTAATTCATTGGCGGAGATCGGGGCTCCGCTGTTCCACAGAGCGTCCATGATCGCTCGTTCGAGTTCTCCGAGATTCGCCACGGATCAAGCGTACCGCGGTGTGGCTGAGAATGTTCTACACTTTGTAGAAGTTGAGTTCTACAGAGCGTAGAAATCACTGGGAAGGTGGAACACGCCGTGCACGAACTTCTGGATCCCCTACTGCTGTCGCGGTGGCAGTTCGGGCTGACGACGATCTATCACTTCCTGTTCGTCCCGCTTACCATCGGCCTGGTGACGTCCGTGGCGATCTTCCAGACGGCCTGGTACCGCACCGGGAAGGTGCACTACCTGCAGCTCACCCACTTCTTCGGCAAGCTCTTCCTGATCAACTTCGCGATGGGCGTCGTCACCGGCATCGTGCAGGAGTTCCAGTTCGGGATGAACTGGTCCAACTACTCCCGCTTCGTCGGCGACGTGTTCGGCGCACCGCTCGCCCTCGAGGGCCTGCTCGCGTTCTTCCTGGAAGCGACGTTCATCGGCCTGTGGATCTTCGGCTGGGACAAGCTCCCGCGTGGCCTGCACCTGGCGACCATCTGGGTCACCGCGGTCGGCAGCATCCTCTCGGCGTACTTCATCATCGCGGCCAACGCGTTCATGCAGAACCCGGTCGGCTACAAGCTCAACGAGGCGAAGGGACGCGCGGAGCTGACGGACATCGGCGCCGTGCTCACCAACAAGGTCGCCCTCGCCGCCTTCCCGCACACGATCTTCGCCTGCTTCATGGTGTCGGCCGGCCTCATCATCACGGTCGCGGCGTGGCATCTGTCTCGCAACCAGCACCTCGACACGATGCGCCCAGCGCTCAAGTTCGGTCTCTGGGTGATGGTCGGCGCCGGTGCGCTCACCGTGCTGAGCGGCGACCAGCTCGGACTCGCGATGGTCGAGACGCAGCCGATGAAGATGGCGGCCGCCGAGGCGCTGTACAAGACGTCGACGGGCGCGGACGCGTCGTTCTCGATCTTCACCCTCGGCACACCGGACGGCGTGCACGAACTGTTCTCGATCCGCATCCCGTATCTGCTGTCTTTCCTGTCGACGCACACCCTGAACGGCACCGTCGAGGGCATCAACGACCTGCAGGCGCAGTACGTGCAGCTGTACGGCCCGGGCGACTACACGCCGACCATCTGGGTCACGTACTGGGCGTTCCGCTGGATGATCGGGCTCGGGATGCTGCACGTGCTCGTCGCCGTCGTCGGGCTCTGGCTCACCCGCAAAGGCAGGATGCCGACGAACCGGTGGGTCTGGAAGGCCGCGATCTGGGCGTTCCCGCTGTCGATGCTCGCGATGATCGTCGGCTGGGTCTTCACCGAGATGGGCAGGCAACCCTGGATCGTGTTCAGCCTGATGAAGACGGAGGACGGCGTGTCGCCAGGGGTCACCGGCCTCACGGTGCTGATCTCGCTGATCGCCTTCACCGCCGTGTACGGCGCCCTCGCCGTCGTCGAGTTCTCCCTGATGAAGCGCGCGGCCCAGAAGGGGCCAGCGCCTGCAGACGAGCACGTGGACGAAGACGGCAAGCATGTCCCTGTCACGACGGTCTACTAGGAGGCTCTGATGGATCTCGCAATTCTCTGGTTCGGCATCGTCGCGTTCTTCTTTGTCGGCTACTTCGTGCTCGATGGCTTCGACTTCGGGGTGGGCATGGCGATCCCGTTCCTCAGTAAGGACGACGTCGACCGCCGCGTGATGATCAACACCATCGGCCCGGTCTGGGATCTCAACGAGACCTGGGTGATCGTCGGCGGCGCCGCCCTGTTCGCGGCGTTCCCCGAGTGGTACGCCACCCTGTTCAGCGGCTTCTACCTGGCGCTGCTGCTCATCCTGCTGGCGCTGATCGTGCGCGGCGTCTCGTTCGAGTACCGGCACCAGCGGCCGGACTCGCGCTGGAAGAAGTGGTTCGACGGGATGATCTTCGTGGGCTCGTTCCTCCCTGCGCTGCTGTGGGGCGTCGCCTTCGCGAACATCGTGCAGGGCGTCGCACTGGATGCGCACTACGACTACACCGGAACCCTCTTCGACCTGCTGAACCCGTATGCGCTGCTCGGCGGCGTGACGACGCTGCTGCTGTTCTTCACGCACGGCGTGGTGTTCATCTCGCTGAAGACGGACGGTGAGATCCGGGCGCGCGCCAGGAAGCTCGCTGCGCGCTCCGGGCTCCTGGCGATCGTCGTCGCGGCGACGTTCCTGCTGTGGACGGCCATCGCGCACTTCTCGGTGGTGTTCCTGATCCTGGCCGTGCTCGCCGCTGTCGCGCTCATCGCATCCTGGGTCGCCAACCTGCGCGGGGCGGAGGGCTGGTCGTTCGCGTTCATGGCCGTCACCATTGCGCTTGCCGTGGTGTCGCTGTTCGCCGCGCTGTTCCCGAACGTGATGCCGTCGTCGCCGAACCCGGAGAACAGCCTGACGATCGCCAACGCGTCGAGCTCGGAGACGACGCTGACCGTGATGACCTGGGTCGCGGCGATCTTCCTGCCGCTGATCCTCCTCTACCAGGGGTTCACGTACTGGATCTTCCGCAAGCGTGTGACGCGGGCGAGCATCCCTGCCGACCCGCCTGCCGAACCTCCCGTGCTCGTCGAGGTCGGCTGACCCGTGCGTCCCCTCGATCCCCGGCTGCTTCGCTACGCGGCGGCGGCGCGCCTCACCCTCGTGGCGGGCGGCGTGCTCGCCGTGGCGCGGACGGCGTGCATCGTGCTGTTCTCCTGGCTGGTGACGCAGCTGGTGGTTCGCGCCATCGCGGGGGAGCCGCTCGGCTCGCTCGGCGGGCTGCTCTGGATGCTCGTGCTCGTCGTCCTCGTCCGCGGCGGGGTCGGCTGGCTCACGGAGTCGGTCGCCGCGCGCGGGGGAGCGACGGTGGTCGGCCAACTGCGGAGCGCGCTCGTCGCGGCCATCGGGCGGCTCGGCCCGGCGTGGCTGCGGTCCAGGAGCACGACGGAGGTCACCGTGACGACGGGCCGCGGCCTCGACGCGCTCGACGGCTACTTCACCAGCTACCTCCCGCAGCTGATCGCCACGGCGATCGCCACGCCCATCCTGGTGGTCGCGATCTTCTGGCAGGACCCGACCAGCGGCATCATCGTGCTCGTCACGCTGCCGCTCATCCCGGTGTTCATGATGCTGGTCGGCTGGGCGACCCAGGCGGCGCAGGCCAGGCAGTGGTCGGCGCTTTCCCGGTTGTCGCGCGGCTTCCTCGACGTGGTCGACGGTCTCTCGACCCTCAAGCTGTTCGGTCGTCAGCACCGTCAGGAGGCGCGCATCCGGTCGGTGAGCGAGGACTACCGCGTGCACACCATGAAGGTGCTGCGCATGTCGTTCCTGTCCGGCTTCGTGCTGGAGCTCGCCGCGAGCCTGTCCGTCGCGCTCGTCGCGGTGGCGATCGGGCTGCGGCTGCTGAACGGCCAGCTGGACCTGTCCGTCGGCCTGTTCGTGCTGCTGCTCGCTCCGGAGGCGTTCCTTCCGCTTCGGAACGTCGGGGCGAGCTTCCACGCGGCCACGGAGGGCATCGAGGCGGCGCAGGCGGCGTTCGCGATCCTGGACGAGGACAGGTCGGCGCGGGATGCGGTCGCGGCGCACGCCACGGCGACGGCCTTGGACGGCGGCCTGGCGTTCGACGACGTGACGATCGCCTACGACGACCGCGAGGTCGTGCGCGGATTCTCCGCGACCGTCCCGCCCGGGACGTTCGCCGTGCTGACCGCGCCGAGCGGGAGCGGCAAGTCGTCGCTGCTCGGCGCCGTGCTCGGCTTCGTGCCGTTCGCCGGGTCCATCGCAGCAGGAGGTGCAGCGGATGCGGACGGTCGCCGCTCCGCCATCGCCTGGGCAGGGCAGACGCCCGGCCTGATCGCGGGAACGGTGGCGTCGAACGTGGCGCTCGGGGACGCGCATCCGGAGCCGGAGCGGGTGGCGGAGGCGTTGCGCCTCGCTGCTGCGGACGAGGTCGCGCAGGAGACGCTGCTGGGCGTCGGAGGAGCAGGACTGTCCGGTGGGCAGGCGCAGCGGGTGGCCGTTGCGCGGGCGCTGTACCGGTTGCGCGCATCCGGGGCCGCTGTGCTGCTGCTCGACGAGCCGACCTCGGCCCTCGACGCGACGGCGGAGGCGCGGCTGCTCACCACGCTGCGGGCGGTCGCCGCCGATGGCGTCGCCGTGCTCGTGGTGAGCCACAGGGAACAGGTGGCCGACGCCGCCGATGTGGTGCTGAGGATGGAGGTGGGCAGTCGTGTCGAGTGAGCTGCTGGAGACCGTCGCAGCGCAGGGGGACGGCGCCGGGAGTGCGCGCATCTATCGCGCGTCGCCCGGCGCCCGTCGCGTGCTGCGACTGGCGCTTCCCCCGCTTCGGCGGCTGTGGGCGGCGATCGCGTTCGGCGTGCTGAGCGGCGGGAGTGCCGTCGCGCTGCTGGCATCGTCGGCCTGGCTGATCGCGCGAGCGGCGGAGCAGCCGGCCCTGATGTACATCTCGCTCGCCGTGGTCGGGGTGCGGGCGTTCGCGCTCGGGCGCGCGTTCTTCCGCTATCTGGAGCGGCTGTCCGGCCACGATGCAGCCTTCCGGCAGCTACCCGAGGTGCGGACCGAGCTCTACACGCGGCTGGTGCCGCTCGCACCGGACGGTCTGGGCGGCACCCGCCGCGGCGACCTGCTGTCGCGGCTCGCAAACGACGTCGACGAACTGCAGAACTACCCGCTGCGGGTGGTGCAGCCGCTCGTCACCTCCGGCCTGATCGCGCTGCTCACCGTAGTCGGCGCCTTCCTGCTGCTGCCGGGGGCCGCGATCGGGCTCCTCCTCGCCCTCCTGCTCGCGTTCGTGGCGGGCACGCTCGTGAACAGCTGGGCGTCCGGCCGGGCCGAACGGCGGCTGTCGCCGCTGCGGGCGGACCTCAGCGACGCGGTCACCGACCTGGTGCGCAGCCTCGACGTGCTGACCGCGTTCGGCGCGCTCGACGCTGCGCAGCAGAGGGTGGACGAGGCGAGCGCGCGGCTCACCGCCGCCGTGCGGTCCCGGGCGGTCGGTGTCGCGCTGACCGGCGCTGTGGTCTCTGTGCTGGCAGGGGCGGCCACCGCGATCGCCCTGGCCGCCGGCATCCCCGCTCTTGACGCAGGCCAGCTCGACGGGCCTGGACTCGCGGTCGCCGCGCTGCTGCCGCTCGCCGTCTTCGAGGTGTTCGGAACGGTGCCGCTCGCCCTCGGCGCGTGGCGCCAGGTGGTCGCCAGCGCGGAGCGGATCTCGACGACCGCCCCGGATGAGCTGCCCGCCGGGATCCCGGTGGACCCCGCATCGCCTCGGCAACTCGTCGTGCGTTCGGTGCCCGAACTGGAACTGCGCGGGCTGAGCGCGCGCTGGCCAGGCGCATCCCGTGCGGTGCTGTCGGATGTGGCCGTGCGCATCGAACCGGGAGAGCGCGTGCTGCTCACCGGTCCGACCGGTGCTGGCAAGACGGCGGTCGCGCACGTGCTCACCCGCCTGGTCGACTACACCGGCAGCTACACCATCGACGGGATCGAGGCTGCGACCGTCAGACAGGACGATGTGCGCCGCATCGTCGGCCTGTGCGAACAGCAGCCGTACCTGTTCGACGCCGACCTCCGTCAGAACCTGCTCTTCGCGAAGGACACGGCGACGGACGACGAGCTCCTCGCGGTCCTGGAGCGCGTCGGCCTCGGCGACTGGACGGCGGAGCGCGGCGGCCTCGACGCTGCCGTTGGCGAGCGCGGCGCGCTCGTCTCGGGAGGGCAGGCCCAGCGGATCGCACTCGCACGCGCGCTGCTGGCCGACTTCCCTGTGCTCGTGGTCGACGAACCCACGGCGAACGTCGACGGCGCCGTGGCAGACCGCGTCGTGCGGGACATCCTCACGACGGCCGCGCAGGACGGCCGGAGCGTGCTGGTGATCTCGCACACGCGTGTGCCCGACGAGCTGATCGACCGGAGCGTCCGGCTGGAGGACGGGAGGGTCGTGGCCTAGAGCGTCGGCGTCGGCGTCGGCGCGGCCAGAGCGTCAGATCGGTCGCACCAACGCCGCGAGTCGCGACCGCCACGCCGCCGTTCGCGCAGCGTCCTGCGCCACTCGAGGCCCGTCCAGCCAGGCCGTCACCGCGCGGATGCCGTGCAGGGCGTTCACGGCCCACACCACCGCCCCGTCCAGCTCGGCGGGCGTCACAGCCTCTTCGTCCACCGGGATGCGCATCGCCGCAGCCACCCCGCGCACCGTCCGCGCCGCGACGCTGTCGACCTTCGCGAAGGTCAGCGGGGGAGTCGCGAGGGTGTCGCCGCGCCACCAGAGCAGCGCGGTGGTCGTGCCGTCGGAGATGAGGCCGTTGTCGAGGATCACGGCTTCGTCCGCTCCGGCCCGCTGCGCCCGCTCGCGGAGAACGCCGAGCCGCTCGATGTCCGGGCCCTTGATGTCGGGCACGCGGCGAGGATCATCGTCCGCGGTCGCGAGGACGACGGATTCGGTCAGCGCGGGCGCGGTGCGGAGGCGGAATCGCAGGAGGTGCGCATCCCGGATCGTCGCGAGTTCGAACCGCGGAAACCAGGAGCCGGAGCGCGGGATGGCTGCCACGGCCGCGTCCCAGAAGCTCTCGGCGGCGGTGCGGTCGCGGAAACCCTGCTCGCGCACCGAGTCGAGGAAGCGCTCGCGGTGCAGGCCGAGGGCGAGAACCGTGCCGTCCGCGACGAGGAACGAGTCTGCGACGTCAAGGGTCTGGCCGGGCGCCGCCCCGTCGCGCTCACCGCCGACGAGTTCGCCGTCCCGCCAGTCGAAAAGGGTGGTCCGCGCATCCATTCGCCTAGGCTAATGCAGTGCCAACCCGTCTTCGTGTGCAGCAGTTCGACGGGCGACCGGACGTTGCCGACGCCTTCGTCGCGCTGTTCGCCGGCGCTCCGGACGCGGTGTGGCTGGATGCGGGACCGGACGCAGAGGACGGCAGGAGCATCATCGCCACCGGCACGGTCGTGGCCGCATCGTCTCTGGCCGACGGCAGCGTGCGCGTGAGTGACGGCGACACCAGCACGCAGAGGCAGGGCACGATGCTCGCGTTCCTGCGCGCCGACCTCGCAGCGCGCGAGCGTATCGCCGCTCGCACCCCCGAGCCGTCGTTCGCGCTCGGCTGGGTGGGCTGGCTGGGCTACGAGTCAGGGGCAGAGGCGCTCGGATTGCCGGTGTCGATCGATGACGGACCGGCGGCGGCGATGCTGTTCGCCGACCGCGCGGTGGTCTTCGACCACGGCGCAGGGACGGTCGAGCTGCTGGTGCTCGATGGCGAATCCGCTCCCTCGTCTGCCGACGCGGCCGACGCCTGGCTCGCCGCCACCGCAGCTCGCCTCCACGCCGCGGACGGAGCAGCTGCGGCCTACGTTGCCGCGCATCCCCTGCCCGTAGCCGCTCCCGCCACCTGGCGGCACGACGACGACGCATACCTCGCGATGATCCGCTCCTGCCAGGAGTCCATCTGCGCGGGCGACGCGTACCAGCTCTGCCTCACCAACCGTGCAGACGCCGCCTCCGCCGCCGACCCGCTCGCCGTCCACTTACGCCTCCGGGCGGCGAGCCCTGCGCACCACGCCGGATTCCTCCGCATCGCAGGCACAACGCTGGTGAGCTCGTCGCCCGAGCAGTTCCTCGCCGTCACCGCCTCCGGCAGCATCCGCAGCAAGCCGATCAAGGGAACGCGCCCGCGCGGCGCGACGGTCTCCGCCGACCTCGCGCTCCGCGCCGAGCTGGAGGCCAGCGAGAAGGAGCGCGCGGAGAACGTGATGATCGTCGACCTGATGCGCAACGACATCGGACGAGTGAGCGAGGTCGGCTCCGTCGGCGTGCGGCACCTGCTCGCCGTCGAGAGCTACGCTCAGGTGCACCAGCTCGTCAGCACGGTCGAGGGCCGCCTGCGCGACGGGCTCGGCGCCGTCGACGCGATCGAAGCGTGCTTCCCTGCCGGGTCGATGACCGGTGCGCCGAAGCTCAGCGCCATGCGCATCCTGTCCGGGCTCGAACGCGGGCCGCGCGGCGTGTACTCGGGATGCTTCGGCTACCTCGGGCTCGACGGCGCCGCCGACCTCGCCATGGTCATCCGGAGCATCGTCTACCGCGACGGCGGGGTCGCCATCGGCGCGGGCGGAGGGATCACCGCGCTGTCCGTCCCGGAGGAGGAGCTGGAGGAGGTCCGCATCAAAGCGAGGGCGCTGTTCGCCGCCGCAGGGCTGTTCGCAGCGGGCGCACAGGAGCAGGGGAACGGATCGCAGCACGGCAACGTTTAGTAGTGTGGATGTTCGGGCGGACGCCGCCCGGAGACTTCCCGACCGCATCCACTCGATTCGCGGTCAGCACCTTCAAGAATGAGAGTCACGTGGCACACGAGCACGATTCAGCGAACGCGCCGGCCGAGGGCGCGCACTACGACTTCGCCGCCATCCAGGACAAGTGGCTTCCGGTCTGGGACGACCTGAAGCCGTTCGCCACGGACGACCCGACGGACACCCGTCCGCGCAAGTACGTGCTCGACATGTTCCCGTACCCGTCCGGCGACCTGCACATGGGGCACGCCGAGGCGTACGCGCTCGGCGACGTCATCGCACGCTACTGGCGTCAGCAGGGCTTCAACGTGCTGCACCCCATCGGCTGGGACTCGTTCGGCCTGCCGGCGGAGAACGCGGCGATCAAGCGCGGCCTCGACCCGAACGGGTGGACCAACGACAACATCGCGCAGCAGAAGGCCAGCATGCGCCGCTACGCGCCCAGCTTCGACTGGGACCGCGTGCTGCAGACCAGCGACCCCGCGTACTACCGCTGGAACCAGTGGCTGTTCCTGAAGCTGTACGAAAAGGGCCTGGCGTACCGCAAGGCATCCCAGGTCAACTGGTGCCCGTTCGACCAGACCGTGCTGGCCAACGAGCAGGTCGTCGGCGGCCGCTGCGAGCGCTGCGACAACCTGGTCACCAAGAAGAAGCTCACCCAGTGGTACTTCCGCATCACCGACTACGCGGACCGCCTGCTGGACGACCTGAATCAGCTCGAGGGCGCCTGGCCGTCCAAGGTGCTGTCGATGCAGCGCAACTGGATCGGCCGTTCGACCGGCGCGGACGTCCAGTTCGCGATCGAGGGGCGCGACGAGCCGGTGACCGTCTACACCACGCGCCCTGACACGCTGTACGGCGCGACCTTCATGGTCGTCGCTCCGGACTCCGACCTGGCGGCAGAGCTGGTCCAGGATGCACGCCCAGAGGTCGCCAAGCGGTTCAACGACTACCTGGATGCGGTGCGCGGCACCACCGAGATGGACCGCCTGAGCACCGAGCGCGAGAAGACCGGCGTGTTCCTGGAGCGCCACGCGATCAACCCGCTGACCGGCGAGAAGCTGCCGATCTGGGCAGCCGACTACGTGCTGGCCGACTACGGTCACGGCGCGATCATGGCCGTGCCTGCGCACGACCAGCGCGACCTGGACTTCGCCCGCGCGTTCGACCTGCCCGTGCGCGTCGTGGTCGACACCAACCAGCCGGTCACCGGCGCCATCCCCGTCATCCACACGGACCCGGAGACGGGCGAGCCGATCCTGCCGGACGACCTGCCGCTGCAGAACCCATCCGAGACGGGCGTCGCCCTCACCGGAGAAGGTCGCCTGATCAACTCCGGCCCGTTCGACGGACTGAGCAAGTCTAACGCGATCCGTCGCGTCACGGAGGCGCTGCAGGCGAGCGCGCTCGGCACGCCTGCCAAGAACTTCCGGCTGCGCGACTGGCTGATCTCCCGCCAGCGCTACTGGGGCACTCCCATCCCGATCATCCACTGCGAGACCTGCGGAGAGGTGCCGGTTCCCGAGGCGGACCTGCCCGTGCTGCTGCCTCCGGCCGAGGGCCTGGACC
This sequence comes from Leifsonia sp. Root227, assembly GCF_001428745.1. GTDB lineage: Bacteria > Actinomycetota > Actinomycetes > Actinomycetales > Microbacteriaceae > Leifsonia. The sequence goes on from NZ_LMIO01000002.1 coordinate 753,950, forward strand.
TGCAGCCGAAGGGCACCAGCCCGCTTGGCGCAGCATCGGAGTGGGTCAACGTGGCGTGCCCGAACTGCGGTGCTCCTGCGAAGCGGGACACCGACACGATGGACACCTTCGTCGACAGCTCCTGGTACTTCCTGCGCTTCCTGTCCGCCCGCGACGACACGCAGGCGTTCGACCCGGCAGAGGCCGAGAAGTGGGCGCCTGTCGACCAGTACGTCGGCGGCGTGACCCACGCCATCCTGCACCTGCTGTACTCCCGGTTCATCACGAAGGTGCTGTTCGACCAGGGCTACCTGAGCTTCACCGAGCCGTTCACGGCCCTGCTGAACCAGGGCATGGTGCTGATGGACGGCTCCGCGATGAGCAAGTCCCGCGGCAACCTGGTGAAGCTGTCCGACCAGCTCGACGAGCACGGCGTGGACGCTGTGCGCCTCACCATGTCGTTCGCCGGGCCGCCGGAGGACGACATCGACTGGGCGGACGTCTCCCCGTCAGGGAGCGCCAAGTTCCTCGCCCGCGCCTGGCGTGTGGCGCACGACGTGACCAGCACGCCGGATGCGGTCTGGAAGAACGGCGACACGGCCCTGCGCCGCGTCACCCACCGCTTCCTCGCCGACGGCCCCGGACTGGTCGAGGCGTTCAAGTTCAACGTGGTCGTCGCACGTCTGATGGAACTGGTGAACGCCACCCGCAAGACCATCGACAGCGGTGCGGGGCCGGCCGACCCTGCGGTGCGCGAGGCGGCCGAGGTCACGGCGATGGCCCTCAACCTGTTCGCGCCGTACGCGGCGGAGGACATGTGGTCGCTGCTCGGCTACGAGCCGGCGGTCGCGCTGGCGCAGTGGCGCAAGCCGGACCCGACGCTGCTGATCGAGGAGTCCGTCACGGCGGTGATCCAGGTCGACGGCAAGGTCCGCGACCGCCTGGAGGTCTCGCCGAAGATCTCGACCGACGAGCTGGAGGCGCTCGGACGCGCGTCGGAGGCGGTCATCCGCTCGGTCGGCGACCGCGAGATCGTGAACGTGATCGTGCGTGCACCTCGCCTGGTGAACATCGCGACGAAGCCGCGCGGCTAGCGAGTCTTCGCCTCGACATTCGACGGCCGCTCTCCACAGGAGGGCGGCCGTCGCCGCTGTCCACGAGTTTGCGGATGCGCCACTCCGGCGCTGCGGGCGTTCCTAGCGTTGGGGGATGCGAGAACGGGAGCAGGACGTGGCGGGCGGGGTGGGTGCCGCGGAGCCGGATGACGCGGCGAGCGCCTGGACGGGCTACAGCGAACCCGGCCCAGGGGCCCTGAGCGAAGCGCCGCCCCGTTCGCGGCGGGTGCGATTGGGGATCGGCGCAGCGGTGGTGCTTCTGCTCGGTGCGCTCGTCGTCTCCATCGTGGTGTCCGCTCTCGGGCAGCGCGGCGCAACGTCCATCGTGGCGCCCGAGTCGACGTCGCTCCGTTCCCCGACGCCCGTCGCTTCGTCATCGGGCGGCAGCGACGAGGTGCTCGTCCACGTCCTCGGAGCGGTGAGCGTCCCCGGGCTGGTCTCCCTCGCCTCCGGTGCCAGGGTGATGGACGCTATCGCCGCTGCGGGTGGCCTCGCCGACGACGCCGACCTCAGCGGTGTGAATCTCGCGCGCCCCGTCTCGGACGGTGAACAGCTCTCCGTCCCGCGCGTCGGAGAAGTGGTCCTTCCTCCCGCCGCGGCGGGCACGGCTGGCGCCGCGGCGGCCGCCCGCGCGCCGTCCGCGACCGTGAACCTCAACACCGCGACCCAGGCCGACCTCGAAACCCTCCCTCGTATCGGCCCGACGCTCGCCGCCCGCATCCTGGACTGGCGCACCACCAACGGCCGGTTCACCGCAGCCACCGAGCTGCTCGCCGTGACCGGCATCGGCCAGAAACTCTTCGACGGCCTGAAAGACCATGTCACGATATGACCCCCGATCTTCGCCTCGTCGCCCCCGCCGTGTCGCTCTGGCTCGCGGCCGCGCTGACCATCGGACTCCTCGATCTGGCACGCCCGTTGGCCGTGGTGTGGTGGCTGCTCGCGGCGGCGGCCCTCACGGCGGCGTTCCTGCTCCGGCGGCGTGGGCGACGCGGTCCCGGCGGGGGTGGGCGAGCCCCGAGGCGCGCCGAGCGCACCCGCTCCACACCCGTGCTCGCGGCGACCACCGCCAGTGTGTGCCTCGCCGCCGTCGCGCTCGTCACAAGCACGATCGCAGCTCAGGCCCCTGGACGGAACCCTCCCGAGCTCGTAACGGCCGCCTCGAACGGGACTCAGGTCACCGCCACCGTGCGCACTCAGACCACGCCGCAGGCGATGTCTCCGGGGTTCGACGGCTCCGTCCGCTGGCGCTGGCGAGGCACCACGGAGTCGGTCCTCGTGGGCCGGGAGCACACAGGGGCTCCCGGCACCGCCGCAGGCGGGGAGAGCGAGGCGGCCCTAGGCACCGCCGCGGGTTCGCCGCGCGTTGGGGCCGAATCACCCACCGCAATTGCAGCGTCCGCCCCCGTCACGATCGTCGCGACCCTGGCCGAAGAATCTGCCCGTCCGCCCGCCTTCGGCACCCTCCTCCGCGTTACCGGCACCATCACCCGTAACCCCGCGGGCGAGAAGACCAGCTTCACCATCTCCGCCGACAGCCCGATCATGCGCCTGGAGGACCCTCCGTGGTGGCTCGCCTGGACCGACCAGGTCCGCGAGCGCTTCGCCGCGTCCGCCGCGACCATTCCCGGCGACGGCGGCGCGCTTCTTCCCGGACTCGCCATCGGCGACGAGAGGGCCGTCCCGTCAGTCCTGGACGACGCGATGAAGACGAGTTCCCTCAGCCATCTCACGGCGGTCTCCGGCGCCAACTGCGCTCTCGTCACGGCGGCGGCCTTCTTCGTCAGCGCTCGCGTCGGCCTCGGCAGGCGCAGCAGGGTGGCCGTCGCGCTTCTCGCCCTCGCTGCGTTCGTCGCACTCGTCACGCCGGGCGCGAGCGTGATCCGTGCGGCCACGATGGCCGTCGTCGTCCTCTTCGGCATCGCTCGGGGCAGACCGTCGCGTGGCCTGCCGCTCCTCGCCATCGCCGTCATCGTGCTGCTCGTTCATGATCCGTGGCTTGCGAGGGACTACGGCTTCGCGCTCTCGGTGCTCGCCACCGGTGGGCTGGTGGTCCTGGCTGGACCGCTCACGCGCATCCTGAGCCGGTGGCTGCCGAGAGGGCTCGCGCTGGCCGTCGCCGTGCCACTCGCCGCCCAGCTCGCGTGCCAGCCCGTGCTGATCATGCTTACGCCGACCCTCCCGCTCTACGGCGTGGTCGCCAACCTACTGGCCGGTCCCGCCGCGCCGGTCGCCACCCTGTTCGGCTGTCTCGCGTGCCTCGCCCTACCGTTCATCCCTGGTCTCGGGCACGCATTGGTGTGGGCTGCCTGGCTGCCATCCGCCTGGATCGCCCAGGTCGCCACGACCACGAGCGGGCTCCCTGGAAGCGCTCTGCCCTGGGCGGACGGCCTCGTCGGCGTGGTGCTGTGCGCCGCCGCGCTGGCGGCCGTCGCCGTGCTGGTGCTCACGCGCAGCCGTGTCGGCCGCGGGGTTCTCGCCACCGCGGCTGCGTCCTCCCTGGCTCTCGGAGCGTCCGGCTATCTCGGGATGCTCGGGGGCGGCTCGATCGGCCGGCTGACCGCGCTGCCGAACGCGTGGCAGATCGCCGCCTGCGATGTCGGGCAGGGCGATGCGCTCCTCATCCGCGACGCTGGCCAGGTCGCGATGATCGACGTCGGACGCCACCCCGACCTCGCCGCCGCCTGCCTCGACAGGCTCGGCATCGCGCGCATCGACCTCCTCGTGCTCACCCACTTCGACGTCGACCACGTCGGCGGCCTCTCCGCTCTCGACGGCCGGGTCGCGCGCGCGATCGTGGGTGAGCCCGGCCGCGACCTCGACCGCCACGCCATCGACAGCCTGCGACGATCCGGCGCGCAACTCGACCAGGGTTTCGCGGGCATGGGCGGGATGCTCGGCGCGCTCCGCTGGCGCATCCTCTGGCCTCCCGTGCCGCTGGAGGGGGTCTCGGCGCTGACCGGTAACCCCGGCAGCATCGTCGTCGCCGTCGACGGTCGAGGCATCCGCTCCCTTTTCCTCGGTGACCTCGGCGAAGACACACAGAGTTCCCTGCTTGGCGCGGGGGTCGTCGATCAGGTGGACGTGGTCAAGGTCGCCCACCACGGCTCCGCCGACCAGAGTGAACGCCTCTACTCCAGGCTGAACGCAGCCCTCGCCCTCGTGTCCGTCGGCCGCGACAACGGCTACGGCCACCCGACCCCCTCCGCGCTCGGGATGCTCGCCACAGCAGGCGCGGCTGTCGCCCGCACCGACACCTCCGGACTTCTCCTCGTCTCGCCCGGTCCCGAGCCAGGCACCCTCGAACTCTGGACAGAGCGGCGGGAGCCCGCCGATGCGGCCGCGGGCACCTCTGCCACCGCGTCCATCGCCTCCCGACCGGCCTCCCGTGACGGTGGCCGCCCGTACACTGGAACGGACCGAGGAGGAACGTGGCGGCACGAGGCGGCAGCAGGGCGAGCGCGAGCAAGGGACGGGCGCCGAGCGCCGTCATCCCGCAGCTCGCCTGGAATCAGATCAGGACGGCGCCCGTCGTCCTCGTCTCCGGCACGGAGGGGTTCCTCGCCGACCGGTCCATCCGGATGCTGCGCGACACCCTCAAAGCGGAGGACCCGAGCCTCGAGATCAGCGACATCAACGCTGGCGACTACGCGCCGGGGGAGCTGCTCACTCTCGCGAGCCCCTCCCTGTTCGGCGAGCCGCGACTGATCAGGGTCGATGCCGTCGAGAAGTGCAACGACTCCTTCCTGAGCGACATGCTCGACTACCTGACAGGCACAGCGGACGGCACCGTCGTCGTGCTAAGGCACGGAGGCGGGGTGCGCGGCAAGAAGCTGCTCGACACCATCCGCGCTGGAACAGGCGGCGGCATCGAGGTGGTCTGCACAGAGCTCAAGAAGGACGCTGACAAGTACGACTTCGCTCAGGCCGAGTTCAGGAGCGCCGGCAAGAAGATCACAGCGGGCGCGCTGCGAGCGGTCACCTCGGCGTTCGCCGACGACCTCGCCGAGCTCGCGGCGGCATGCCAGCAGCTCATCTCGGACACCGCAGCGGAGGTCACGGAGGCGACCGTCGACAAGTACTACGGCGGAAGGGTCGAGACGAACGCGTTCCACGTCGCAGACGCCGCGATCGCGGGCCGCTACGGCGAGGCCCTGGTGACGATGCGCCACGCCTTGGCGTCGGGCGCCGACCCCGTTCCGATGGTCGCCGCGTTCGCCAGCAAGGTCCGCACGATGGCCAAGCTGTCCGGCGCCCGCGGCGGCTCCGGCCAGCTGGCGCAACAGTTCGGGCTCGCCCCATGGCAGGTGGACCGCGCCAAGCGCGACCTCCAAGGCTGGACGGAAGACGGGCTCGGACGCTGCATCGAGGTCCTCGCCGAAACCGACGCGAACGTCAAGGGCGGCGGCCGCGACCCCGTCTTCGCCCTCGAGCGCATGATCCGCATCGTGAGCGCCCGCGGCCGAGGAGCGTAACCTCCCGCACACGCGAAAAGCCCCCGTCCGGAGACGGGGGCTCTTCGCTGCCGGATCTGGTCCGGGATGCTGGTGCTGCTTAGAGAGCTGCGACCTGCTTGGCGATCGCCGACTTCTTGTTGGCGGCCTGGTTCTTGTGGATGACGCCCTTGCTGGCCGCCTTGTCGAGCTTCTTGCCTGCGAGCTTCAGCGCCGAAGTCGCCTTGTCCTTGTCGCCTGCTGCGACGGCCTCGCGGGTTGCGCGAACGGCGGTCTTGACCTCGCTCTTGACAGCCTTGTTGCGCTCCTGCGCCTTCTTGTTGGTGCCGATGCGCTTGATCTGCGACTTGATGTTTGCCACGTGGTTACTTTCGTTAGAAGTGAGTTTCGGATGAGCCGCTCAGCGAGAGAGGGCGCCTTGCGGCAGTCGTGCGGACGAACCCACACGCAAGCCAACAAACAACTTTACCAGTGCGCCGCCTCAGCGCCAAACCGGACCGGGGATGCGCCTGGCCTGGTCAGGCAGGCGGCGCATCCCCGGAGTCGCGCGCCCGCACGCGCCGCTTCGACGAGTCGGCGACTACTCCGCAGCGACCGCCTGCGGCGCGTACGAACCGCTCGCGATCTCCTCGAGCAGTGTCGGGCCGTTCGGCTCCCAGCCGAGGTCGATGCGCGCCTTGCTCCCGCGGGCCTGCTGATCGAGCAGCAGCGCGTCGGCGAACGCCGCGCCGAGGCGGTCACGGCTGTCCTCCGCGCTCTCCTCCTGCACGCCGCCGACCACGCCAGCGGCAGCGGCCGCTGCCTCGCCGAGCTCCCGCACCGTCGGGTTCTGTCCGCTGGCGCCCAGGTACACCGCGCCTGCGTCGCCGTTCTCGAACGCGAGCACATACAGGGCGGCGAGATCGTCCACGTGCACCGTCGTCCAGTGCTGCGTGCCGTCGCCGACCAGACGGATCGCAGGAGACACCCCCGTGCCGCGCGGCGCATCCACGATCACTGTCGGGATTCCCGTGCCGCGTCCGTAGACCACCGCGGGAACGACGACGGCCGTGCGAACGCCTTCGGCCGCGAGGACGATCGCCTCGGTCGCTCCGCGCCACGCTGTGAGCGCAGGCGGTGCGGAGGGGGAGTCCTCGACGATGTCGGCGTTCGAGCCGTACGTCCAGATCCCGCCGGTGTGCACGAACGACTTGCCGCTGCCGGCGAGGCCGGTCAGCACGGCCTTCACGAAGCCGGGGTCGACGTCCTTCGCCGATGCCAGGTGGATGACGCCGTCGCTGTCGCGCGCCGCCCGCTCGACCAGTTCGCTGTCCGTCGCGTCGCCGATGAGCGCGGTCGCGCCCGCCGCCTCGACCTGCGCCGCCTTCGCCTCGTCGCGGACCAGCGCGGTGACGCTGTGCCCTTCCTCGATGAGGCGGGGGAGGACGGATGATCCGATGAAGCCGGTCGCGCCGGTCAGAAGAATGCTCATGCAGACCACAATCGCGCATCCACCCGATCCATTCCCGCCATGCGCCGGCCGCGCACCCGCACGCACCCGCACGCATCCGCCGGTCACCCCGGGCGTAGGCTCGAATCCATGACCACAACCTCTTCTGTCGCCATCGTCAACGCATATATCGTCCCGGTCGCCGGTGACCCGATCGAGAACGGCACCGTCCTCATCCAGGACGGGAAGATCGCCGCCGTCGGCGCCGACATCAGTGTTCCGGACGGCGTCGAGACCGTGGATGCTGCAGGTAAGTGGGTGCTCCCCGGCTTCATCGAGTCGCACGGCCACGTCGGCATCCACGAGGAGGCGAACGGCCCTGCGGGTGACGACACCAACGAGATGACCACCCCGAACACCGCGGCCGTCCGCGCCATCGACGCCATCAACATCGACGACGAGGGCTTCAGGGACGCCCTCTCCGGCGGTGTCACCTCGATCGTGGTCAAGCCGGGCTCCGGCAACCCGATCGGCGGTCAGACCGTCGCCATCAAGTCGTGGGGCGGCCGCACCATCGACGAGCAGGTGCTGCGGGAGGCCGTCAGTGTGAAGTCCGCGCTGGGCGAGAACCCGAAGCGCGTCTACGGCGGAAAGAACGTCACCCCGAGCACGCGGCTGGGCGTCGCCATGATCATCCGCGAGGCGTTCGTGGATGCGCAGAACTACCGTGCCCAGCGCGACGATGCGCAGAAGGAGGGCAAGCCGTTCGCCCGCGACCTCGGCAAGGAGACGCTGGTGCGCGTGCTCGACGGCGAGCTCGCCTGGGATCAGCACACCCACCGCCACGACGACATCGCCACCGCGATCCGACTCGCCGACGAGTTCGGCTACCGCCTGGTGATCAACCACGGCACGGAGGCCCACAAGATCGCCGACGTGATCGCCGAGCGTGACATCCCGGTCATCTTCGGCCCGATGTTCACCTCGCGGTCGAAGGTGGAGCTGCGGGACCGCGCGATCGGCAACCTCGCGAAGATCGCCGCCGCAGGCGTCCGCGTGGCCATCACGACCGATCACCCCGTCGTGCCGATCAACTTCCTCGTGCACCAGGCATCGCTCGCGGTGAAGGAGGGCCTGCCGCGCGAGACGGCTCTGGAGGCGCTGACGGTCAACCCTGCGGCGTTCCTGCAGCTCGACGACAGGGTCGGCTCGCTCACCCCCGGCCTCGACGGCGACGTCGTGATCTGGTCGGGCGACCCGCTCGACGTCAACTCCCGGGCCGAGCGCGTCTTCATCGACGGCGCCGAGGTCTACCGCTGGGAGAACGGCGCTGGCATCGTCGTGGAGCGCGCGGAACGCTTCGCCTGACGCCCGGCCCACCCCGGCCCACCCCGGCCCACCCCGGCCAGCCACTCGTGTCGAAACGCCGTGCGCGCCCAGTGCCGCACGGCGTTTCGCGACGAGTCGTCGGAGCTGACGCTGCCTCGAATAGGAGACGCGCCCGTTGCCGTGGGAGAATCGCAGCACAATGTCACCACGAGCTCTGAAGGCCCTCGAGCCCGCCGCGACCGATCCGGCGTTCATCCGCAACTTCTGCATCATCGCCCACATCGACCACGGCAAGTCCACCCTGGCCGACAGGATGCTGCAGATCACCGGCGTCGTCGCCGAGCGCGACATGCGCGCGCAGTACCTGGACCGAATGGACATCGAGCGTGAGCGCGGCATCACGATCAAGAGCCAGGCCGTCCGGATGCCCTGGGCGGACGACGACGGCCAGGCGTTCACCCTGAACATGATCGACACCCCCGGTCACGTGGACTTCACCTACGAGGTGTCCCGCTCTCTCGCCGCGTGCGAGGGCGCGATCCTGCTGGTCGATGCCGCTCAGGGCATCGAGGCGCAGACACTCGCGAACCTGTATCTCGCGCTCGAGAACGACCTCACGATCATCCCGGTGCTGAACAAGATCGACCTGCCGGCCGCCGACCCTGACAAGTACGCCGCCGAACTCGCCAGTCTCATCGGCGGCAAGCCGGAGGATGTCCTGCGCGTCTCCGGCAAGACCGGCATCGGCGTCGACGCGCTGCTCGACAGGGTCGTCGACCTCATCCCCGCGCCCGTCGGCGTCAAGGACGCCCCTGCGCGCGCCATGATCTTCGACTCCGTCTACGACAGCTACCGCGGCGTCGTCACCTACGTGCGCATGATCGACGGCACGCTGTCGCCGCGCGAGCGCATCCAGATGATGTCGACACGGGCGACGCACGAGATCCTCGAGATCGGCGTCTCCGCCCCGGAGCCCACACCGTCGAAGGGGCTGGGCGTCGGCGAGGTCGGCTACCTGATCACGGGTGTGAAGGACGTGCGCCAGTCCAAGGTCGGCGACACCGTGACATCGGCTGCCAAACCGGCGACGGATGCGCTCCCTGGATACACAGAGCCGAAGCCGATGGTCTTCTCCGGCCTGTACCCGATCGACGGCAGCGACTACCCGGAACTGCGCGAAGCGCTCGACAAGCTCAAGCTGTCGGATGCGGCCCTCGTCTACGAGCCCGAGACCTCCGTCGCCCTCGGCTTCGGTTTCCGCTGCGGCTTCCTCGGTCTGCTGCACCTGGAGATCGTCACCGAGCGCCTGGAGCGCGAGTTCGGCCTCGACCTCATCACCACGGCGCCCAGCGTGATCTACGAGGTGACCACCGAGGACAAGAAGGTCATCACGGTCACCAACCCGAGCGAGTTCCCCGGCGGCAAGATCGCCAAGGTCGAGGAGCCGATGGTGAAGGCCGCGATCCTCGCGCCGAAGGACTACGTCGGCGTCATCATGGAGCTCTGCCAGAGCCGCCGCGGCTCGCTCCTCGGCATGGAGTACCTCGGCGAGGACCGTGTCGAGATCCGCTACACGATGCCCCTCGGCGAGATCGTCTTCGACTTCTTCGACCAGCTCAAGAGCCGCACCGCCGGCTACGCCTCCCTCGACTACGAACCCACCGGCCAGCAGGAGGCCGACCTGGTGAAGGTCGACATCCTCCTCCAGGGCGAGCAGGTGGATGCGTTCAGCGCGATCGTCCACCGCGACAAGGCGTACGCGTACGGCGTCCTGATGACCGGCCGTCTGCGCGAGCTGATCCCGCGTCAGCAGTTCGAGGTCCCCATCCAGGCGGCCATCGGTGCGCGCATCATCGCCCGCGAGAGCATCCGCGCGATGCGCAAGGACGTGCTGGCGAAGTGCTACGGCGGCGACATCACCCGCAAGCGCAAGCTCCTCGAGAAGCAGAAGGAGGGCAAGAAGCGCATGAAGATGGTCGGCCGCGTGGAAGTCCCCCAGGAGGCGTTCATCGCCGCCCTGTCCGGCGACGTGGAGAAGAAGGACAAGAAGTAGGCTCGGTGTCCGGTTCTCTGATGGGCCGCGACGGTCGTCGGCAGCGCGAAACCCCGCCGGCGCCCCTTCGCGTCGCTGTGGCGCTCCTCCTGCTGGTCGGCCTCGTCATCGCCGTGCAGTTCATCGTGACATTTGCGACCCATGACTGGCAGGACTTCGCGGCTCGTGCGTCGCACACCCTGGAGGCGAAGGGTGTCTTCGAGGTCAGGATTCCCGCCATGGTGGGGACGACCGTCGCGCTCGGGGTGGGGTTGATGCTCGTCGCGTTGGTGATTTCCGAGCTTCCCGTGCTCTGCGGCTGGTTGGTGTTCCGCGGTCGGGTGTGGGCGCGTATTCTGCTGACTGTTCTCGTCGGTCTCACAGCCATACTGTCCCTCACCGAACCTTCCCCGACTTTGGCGCTTGACGCCGCAAGCATCGCCGCGACGGTGCTGCTCTGGCTGCCGAGCTCGAGCGCGTTCATCCATGCGGAACACGCGCGACGTAAGGTGCGCGCGGGCCGCGGCGCATCGGATGCGAAGTCGCTCGCCCGCCCGGACTGAACGACACGCACTCCGCACGCGTTCTGCGCCGCTGCGTACTGGTCGTGTCGATTCGGCTTGTTCACCGCGGCAGCTCGTGGGATGACGGGCAGCGCGACGCGCGCTCATTACCTCACGCCCTCACCCGCCCCATTTCCTCCCGCGTGGCGCGCGCCAAGTAGAGTTGTCGTCTGGCTCCACCCGTTGGAGACTGGGCACACAGAGTGAGGAAGAGAAGTAGCACCAATGCGTCGCTCAACGTTCACCGATCAGCCCGTCACCTACGGTGCGGTCGGTGGCACGCAGGCTCCCGACCTGCTCTACTACCCGCCGAAGGGCTACAAGTCGTTCATCCGTCAGGCGCGGATCGGCAGCGGGGAGGAGCGGTTCGCATCCACGGTCACCGCCCTGATGACGTGGGGGGTGCAGCGGGGGAGCGGCATCAAGGTCACCGAGACGCATGAGGGCACCGGCGTTCAGTACGAGGGCGTCGTGTTCAACCCGGACGGCACCCCGGCGAAGATGCAGGAACACCGGCCGTCGGAGGCGATCTTCGCGGACGACGGGTCGCCGTACATCGCCAACGGCATGACCGCCGTGCTGAAGATCCCGTTCTGGCCGGTCCACGTGTCTGCGCCCGTCCGTGTCGTCTACGTCATCGACGAGCAGCATCGCGCCGGGTTCGCGTACGGCACCCTGCACGGCCACCCGGAGTCCGGCGAGGAGGCGTTCCTGGTCGAGCTGCGCGACGACGGGTCCGTGTGGTTCGTGCTGCGCGCGTTCTATCGGCCGTCGACCGCGTTCTACCGGCTCGTGTCGCCGATTCTGCGACTCGCCCAGCGTCATTACACCGCGAAGTACCTGCGGTCGCTGCTTCCCGCCAGGGCGGCCTGAGGTGCCGAGCGCTCTTCCTCTCGGCGACCCTGCTCCCGCAGACGGCCTCCTGCCAACCTCCGTACTCGACGGCGTCGCCGAGCGCGCGTTCGGCGTGTACCTGCACGTTCCGTTCTGCCGGGTGCGCTGCGGATACTGCGACTTCAACACGTACACCGCGACCGAACTGCGCGGCGTCTCGCAGTCCGAGTACGCCGGCCACGCCCAGCGGGAGGTCGATTTCGCCGCCAGCGCACTGGAGCAGAGCGGGCTTCCCGCCAGGGAGGCGTCCACCGTGTTCTTCGGTGGAGGAACGCCGACGATGCTTCCCGCCTCGGATCTGGCCGGGATGCTCGCCGCCGTCCGGGATGCGTGGGGGCTCGCATCCGGCGCCGAGGTCACCACAGAGGCCAACCCGGACTCCGTCGACGCCGCCTACCTGCGCAGCCTCGCCGACGCCGGGTTCACCCGGGTGTCGTTCGGGATGCAGTCCGCCGTGCCGCACGTGCTGGCGACGCTGGAGCGCACCCACGACCCTGAGCGCGTGCCGCTGGTGGTGGAGTGGGCCAGGGATGCAGGGCTTCAGGTGAGCCTCGACCTCATCTACGGCACGCCCGGCGAGTCGCTGGAGGACTGGGAGCGGTCGCTGGGGTCCGCGATCGCCTGCCGCCCCGATCACCTCTCGGCGTACTCGCTGATCGTGGAGACCGGGACCAAGCTGGCCAGGCAGATCAAGTCCGGTCAGGTCGCGGAACCGGACGAGGACCTGCAGGCCGACATGTACGAGCTGGCGGATGCGCGCCTCGCCGACGCCGGATACGGCTGGTACGAGGTCAGCAACTGGGCGCGCGACGACGACCACCGGTCGCGGCACAACCTCGCGTACTGGCAGGGACACGACTGGTGGGGCGTCGGACCCGGCGCGCACAGCCACGTCGGCGGGGTCCGCTGGTGGAACGTGAAGCATCCTGCCGCATACGCCGGCCGAGTGCAGGCGGGGGAGTCGCCCGCTGCCGGCCGCGAGACCCTGGATGCGGAGACGAGGCGGGTCGAGCGCGTGCTGCTGCTCACGCGCATCAGGGACGGCATCGCCACCGCCGAGCTCGACCAGCACGGACGCACGGCCGTCGCCGGGCTCATCGCCGACGGGCTGGTGGATGCGCGTGCAGCGCTCCGCGGGACGATCGAGCTGACGCTCTCCGGCCGCCTCCTGGCCGACGCCGTCGTCCGCCGCCTGCTCGACGACTGACCGCATCCCGAGCAGCCGGGAACGCGCACCCCGAAACGACGAACGCCCCGGCTCGGAACAGAGGTCCTGAGGCGGGGCGTTCGTGGCGCGTGGTGCTAGCTGACGAACTTGATCGCCACCGGGTACACGTAGTACTGACCCTGGTTGGCCTTGATCGCGGCGATGATGCTGAAGACGATGTTCAACACAGCGGCCGCGGCGATGATGATCACGCCGACGAACACGATCGACAGGATGCCGCCGACGATGTACGCAATGAAGATCGTGATCTGGAAGTTCAGAGCGGTCGCGGTGTGCGCGCGGACGAACGGTCCCTTGTCCTTGAGGACGAGGTAGCCGACGAGGGCCGGGATCCAGTTGAAGATGATGCCACCGATGTGGACCAGCGTCGCCCAGAGCTTCTCATCCGAGGGGCTGAGCTGCTGGGACTGGCCTCCGTACGGTGCGCTGGGCGGCGGCGGGGGCGTTGCGGACATTGTTCTCTCCTTGGCTTCGCCCGCTGGGGGCGGACGGGGTCGTGGACGGGATCGTCAGCCATAACAGTAGGGCAAACGTGCCGAAACTGGGAAGACGCCGAGAGACACGGAGTCTCTCGGCGTCTTCGACGCAGCGGAACGGGCTACTTGATGAAGCGGAAGTTCACCGGGTAGCGGTATGTGCCGCCTCCGTTGACCTTGACGAAGCCGAGGATCGAGAAGATCAGGTTGACGACGTAGAGGATCCACGGGATGAGCAGCCCGAAGATCAGCCAGCCGAAGCCGGTGAACGCCAGCACGGCGCCGACGATCTGGGAGGCGACCCAGACGATGATCCAGGTGATCTGCCAGTTGAGCGCTTCCTTGGACTCCTGGTTGGTCAGCTGCCCGCGGTCCTTGAACACGAGGAAGATGATCAGCGACGGCAGGATCCAGAGGATGCCGCCGAGGTGGGCGAACGATGCCCACTGCTTGTCCTGCGTGGGGTCGAGCGGTGCGGCGGGCGCCGCGTACGGCTGGCCGGGCTGCTGACCGTACGGCTGGCCTGGCTGCTGGCCGTATGGCTGGCCCGGCTGTTGCGGCGGCTGCTGACCGTACGGCTGCTGCGGAGGCACCTGCCCGCCGTACGGCTGCTGCGGCGCCTGCGGCGGCACCTGGCCTGTCGGCTGCTGCGGGGGTACGTTCGGCTGTTGCGGTGGGACGCCGCCGCCTGCCGGATCGACCGGCGGTTGGTTCGGGTCACTCATGGTCGGAGCCTTTCGTTCGCGGATCGTACGAATCGAACCTGTGCGCATACCGTACTGCCGCCGCTCGCGGTGGGGCAATGGTCGCGTGGGCGTGTCAGCGCGTTATGATTAGCACTCAGGTTCAGCGAGTGCTAAGGGTCTTCGGGAGGCGGGTCGGATGGTTTCTGAGCGGAGCCTCGAAGTGCTGCGTGTCATCGTGCAGGACTACGTCGCCTCGCGGGAGCCGGTCGGTTCCAAGAGCATCGTCGAGCGCCACTCCTTCGGCGTCTCCGCCGCGACCATCCGCAACGACATGGCCGCTCTCGAAGAGGAAGACCTGATCGCCGCCCCGCACACCTCGTCCGGTCGTGTGCCGACGGACAAGGGCTACCGCCTGTTCGTCGACCACCTCGCCGAGGTGCGTCCGCTCAGTCAGGCGCAGCGCCAGGCCATCGAGGTGTTCCTCGGTGAGTCGGCCGACCTGGACGACGTTCTCGCGCGCACCGTCCGGATGCTCTCCCAGCTCACCAACCAGGTCGCCCTCGTGCAGTACCCGTCGGTGTCGCGGTCGCGCATCCGGCACATCGAGCTGGTCACGCTGGCTCCGCGGAGGCTGCTCAGCGTTCTGATCACCGACACCGGCGCCGTCGAGCAGCGCACCATCGAACTCGCGGCGGAGCTGTCCGACGAGGACGTCGCGGAGATCCGGGGCGCCATCAACGGCGCTGCGGCCGGCCTTCCGCTCGCCGACGCCGCCGCCAGGCTCGCCCAGCTCCCTCATGCGCTCACCGAGCGCACCCAGGCGCTGGTCGCTCCCGTCGCCTCCGCCCTGATGGAGCAGATCGCTGCCAACCGTCAGGACAAGCTCGTGATGGCGGGCGCCGCGAACCTGGTGCGCACGGAGCACGATTTCTCCGGGAGCATCTACCCCGTCCTCGAAGCCATCGAGGAGCAGGTGGTGCTGCTGAAGCTGTTCGGTGAGATGGCGGGCGATCAGCACGGGGTGGCGGTGAGCATCGGCCGCGAGAACGCGTCGTTCGGGCTCGCGGAGACCTCCGTGCTGTCGAGCGGCTACACCGCATCCGGGTCGGAGCTGGCGCGTCTCGGCGTGCTCGGCCCGCTCCGCATGGACTATTCGAGCAACATGGCCGCCGTGCGAGCGGTGGCCCGCTACCTCTCCCGCCTGCTCGGCGAATAAGACAACGAACACGAAGGATAAGCCGTCTGTGGCCGACCACTACGAAGTTTTGGGCGTTGAGCGCAACGCCACCCCCGACGAGATCAAGAAGGCGTACCGTCGCCTCGCCCGTGAGCTGCACCCGGATGTGAACCCGTCCGCCGAGGCGTCAGAACGCTTCAAGCTGGTGACCCACGCGTACGACGTGCTCAGCGACCCGCAGCAGCGTGAGCAGTACGACCTCGGGCCGCAGGCCGGATTCGGCGGGGGAGGCCAGAACTTCGGCGGCTTCGGCGACATCTTCGAGACCTTCTTCGGCGGTGGCGGCCAGTCCCGCGGCCCCAAGTCGCGTCGCGAGCGCGGCCAGGACGCCCTGCTGCGCGTGGAGGTGGACCTCGACGAGGTCATCTTCGGCACGCACCGCGACCTCGAGGTGGACACGGCCGTCGTCTGCGAGACCTGCAACGGCTCGTGCTGCCAGCCGGGAACCGCGCCGGTCACCTGCGACATCTGCCACGGCACCGGCAGCATCCAGCGGTCGGTCCGCTCGCTGCTCGGCAACGTGATGACCTCGACGCCGTGCGGCACCTGCCGCGGCTACGGCACCGTCATCGCCACCCCGTGCGTCACCTGCCAGGGCCAGGGCCGCGTGCGCGCCCGTCGCACAGTCCCCGTCGACATCCCCGCCGGCGTCGACACCGGCCTGCGCCTGCAGATGCCGGGCAGCGGTGAGGCCGGCCCCGCCGGCGGCCCGAACGGCGACCTGTACCTCGAGATCAAGGTGAAGCACCACGACGTGTTCAGCCGTGACGGCGACGACCTGCTCTGCACGCTCGAAGTGGCGATGACGGATGCGATCCTCGGTACGACCGCAACGGTGAAGGCGCTCGACGGCGACATCAAGCTGGAGCTGAAGGCTGGCATCCAGAGCGCGGACATCATCACGGTGAAGGACCGCGGCATCACGCACCTGCGCGGCAACGGCCGCGGCGACCTGCGGGTGGGTATCCAGGTGGTCACCCCGACCAAGCTCGACCACAAGGAGCGCGAGCTGATCAAGCAGTTCGCCGCGACCCACAAGCAGGACGACCCGTCGCTCGCGCGGTTCCAGCAGGGGCTGTTCGCGAAGCTGCGCGACCGCTTCCTGAACGTCTGACCTTGCGATGAGCTCCCTCTACCTGCGCGAAGACCTGGCCGACGCCGCGGTCGGCGAACGCCTGTCGATCACGGGGTCAGAGGCGAAGCACGCTGCGACGGTGAACCGCACGCGGCCGGGCCAGACCGTGATGATCGGCAACGGCCGCGGTCTGGTTGCGAGCGGCGAGGTTGTCGAGGCGACGAACACCGCACTCACCATCGACGTGGCCGACGTGCAGCGCGTCGAGCGTCACGCGCCGGCGATCACGCTCGTGCAGGCGCTCGCCAAGGGCGACCGCGACGAGCTCGCGATCCAGGCGGCCACCGAGCTCGGGGTGGATGCGGTTGTCCCGTGGGCCGCGAGCCGTTCCGTCTCCCGGTGGGAGGGCCAGAAGGTCGCCAAGGGCCGCGAGCGCTGGGCGACCATCGTGCGCGAGGCGGCGAAGCAGTCGATCCGCGCCTGGGTGCCGGAGGTCGGCGAGCTGGCCACGACCACGCAGGTCGCCGCGCTGTGCGCAGATGCGCGCGTGCTGGTGCTCGAGCCGGACGCCGAGGCGAAGCTGACCGACGCAGTGCGCGAGGCCGCCCTGGATGGCCGCCCCCTCGTGCTCGTGGTCGGCCCGGAGGGCGGCATCGCTCCGTCCGAGCTCGACGCGTTCCGCGACGCAGGGGCAGAGCTCGTGCGCCTGGGCGCGACAGTGCTGCGCACGTCGACCGCCGGGCCGGCAGCTCTGGCGGTGCTGAACGCATCCAGCGGTCGCTGGTAGACGGCGCGCTTAAGATGGGAACCATGGAAACCGAGCAGCCCTCGATCTTCACGCGCATCATCGCGCGGGAGATCCCGGCCGACATCGTCTACGACGGCGAGCGCATCATCGCGTTCCGCGACATCGCGCCCAAGGCGCCCGTGCACCTGCTGGTGGTGCCGAAGACGCAGCAGTATCGCGACGTCGTGGAGCTCGCCGCGGGCGACCCGGCGCTGCTCGCCGAGCTGGTCGCGACGGCGAAACGACTCGCCGAGGAACACGCGGACGGCGATTTCCGTTTGATCTTCAACACAGGGGCGAATGCGGGACAGACCGTGTTCCATGTTCATGCCCACGTTCTGAGCGGAGAGCTCGAGGAAGGAAGCCTTGCCGACTAGCGAATCAACGCCTGCAGCGGGAGAACCGGAAGCCACGGCAGCGGCTGCCACGGAATCGGCGGCCGCGTCCGAGGCGCGCCTGCACGTCGACGGCGTGCAGATGGTGCGGCTGCTCGGCCCGCAAGACCGCCTGCTCACCACTCTGGAGCGGCAGTACCCGCAGGTCAGCGTCCATGTGCGCGGCAACGAGATCTCACTCACCGGTGACCCGGCACAGGTGGATGCTGCGCGCCGCCTGATCGAGGAACTGCTGCTGATGGTGCGCAACGGCCAGGAGATCAGCCCTGCCGAGGTGACGAGTTCGGCCAAGATGCTCGACACCGGCCTCGGCCTGAGTCCGTCGGATGTGCTGAGCCAGGCGATCCTCACCGCCCGCGGCAAGGCGATCCGGCCGAAGACGCTCGGCCAGAAGCAGTACGTCGACGCCATCGACCACAACACGATCGTCTTCGGCATCGGCCCGGCAGGTACGGGAAAGACCTACCTCGCGATGGCGAAGGCCGTGCAGGCCCTGCAGCGCAAAGAGGTCAACCGGATCATCCTGACGCGCCCGGCCGTGGAAGCGGGGGAGCGGCTCGGTTACCTGCCAGGCACGCTCACCGACAAGATCGACCCGTACCTGCGTCCGCTCTACGACGCCCTCAACGAGATGATGGATCCGGACATCGTGCCCAAGCTGCTCGCAGCGGGCACGATCGAGGTCGCACCGCTGGCGTACATGCGCGGGCGCACTCTCAACGACTCGTTCATCGTGCTCGACGAGGCGCAGAACACCACGCCAGAGCAGATGAAGATGTTCCTCACCAGGCTCGGCTTCGGCTCGCGGATGGTCGTCACCGGCGACATCACGCAGGTCGACCTGCCGACCGCGGCGAGCGGTCTGCGCCTGGTCACGCGTGTGCTCAAGGACATCGACGACATCTACTTCGCGCGGCTCACCAGCGACGACGTCGTCCGGCACACGCTGGTCGGCCGCATCGTGGACGCGTACACCGAGTACGACGCGCAGAAGCAGGCGCTGCACTACGAGCGCGAGCAGGCGGCGGAGTTCGCCAACCGCGCTGAGCGCCGTTCCTCCGTCCCGCGCGACCGCTTCCCGAAACGACGTTAGGCCCGGCCCATGAGTATCGAAGTCAACAACGAGTCGGCCATCGCGGTGGACGAAGCGGCCCTGCAGCGCCTCGCCGGGTACGCGTTCGACATCATGCACGTGCATCCGGACGCCGAGCTCGCCATCGTCCTGGTGGACGAGGCGGCGATGGAGCAGCTGCACGTGCAGTGGATGGACGAGCCTGGTCCGACGGACGTCCTCAGCTTCCCGATGGACGAGCTCCGTCCGGGCACGGAAGAGGAGCCGGCTCCGGCAGGGCTCCTCGGCGATGTCGTGCTCTGCCCGCAGGTCGCCCAGGCCCAGGCGGAGACGGCTGGACACTCCCTGATGGAGGAGCTGCTGCTGCTCACCACGCACGGCATCCTGCACCTGCTCGGCTTCGACCACGCCGAGCCGGCGGAGGAGCGCGAGATGTTCGGCATCCAGCGCGACATCCTGGTGGGTTTCTCCCGCTACGACCGACAGCGATAGGCACCGGATGCTCGCAACGCTGTTCTTCATCGTCGCGTTCCTGCTCGTCGCTTTCGGCGGCCTGATGGCCGCTGTGGACTCCGCGCTGTCCGTGCAGTCCAGGAACGACATCGCCGAGCTGGCGGAGACGTCGCGCGCGAAGAAGTCGCTGCTCGCCATCGCCGCCGATCCCGGCGCGCACTTCAACGCGATCAACTTCAGCCGCATCACGGCGGAGACGACGGCCGCGGTGCTCGTCACGCTCGCATTCGAGCAGATCTTCGAGGAGTGGTGGATCTCCCTGCTGCTCTCCGCCCTCATCATGACGGCGGTGTCGTTCGTGCTGGTCGGCGCGAGCCCGCGCAGCGTCGGACGTGCCAACTCCACGATGCTGCTGCGGCTGACCGCTCCGCTCGTGCGCTTCATCCGGGTGCTGCTCGGTCCCATCGCCGGTGGGCTGGTGGCGCTCGGGAACCGGGTGACCCCGTCCCGTGCCAGGTCAGCGCCGGTCGCGAGCGAGGAGCAGTTGCTCAGCATCGTCGACGAGGCGACCGAGTTCGACGTGCTCGAAGAGGACGACCGCGAGCTCATCCACTCGATCTTCGAGTTCAACGAGACGGTCGTGCGCGAAGTGATGATCCCGCGCACCGACATGGTGACGGTCGACAAGACCGCCGGCCTCGGCACCGCGATGGGCCTGTTCTTCAGCAAGGGGGTGTCCCGGATGCCGGTGATCGACGGCGATCCGGACGAGGTCGTCGGCGTGCTCTACCTGCGGGATGTGGCGAAGCTGAGCTTCGAGAGCCCGCTCGGCGCCGACCAGATCACCATGGGAGACATAGCCCGCCCTCCGCTGTTCGTACCCGAGTCGCAGAAGGCCGACGCTCTGCTGCGGCAGATGCAGCTCGAGTCCAACCACTTGGCGATGGTGGTCGACGAGTACGGCGGCATCGCGGGCCTGGTGACCCTGGAAGACCTGATCGAGGAACTGGTCGGCGACATCTCCGACGAGTACGACCACGAAGTCGAGCTCGTGCAGCAGATCGGCGACGGCCGCTACCGGGTCAGCACGCGCCTGCCGCTCGACGACCTCGGCGAGCTGTTCGACGCGGAGATCGAGGACGACGACGTCGACAGTGTCGGTGGACTGGTCGCCAAGGCGCTCGGCCGCCTGCCCGATGTCGGCTCCACCGCCTCCAGCCACGGCCTCCGCTTCACGGTGGACCGCACAGAGGGCCGCCGCAAACACGTCACCACCGTGCTCGTCGAACGCGACGCCGCACTGATCTCGGCGCCAGGGGCGCCGGAAGAGGAGAACCACTCGTGAACGACTTCCATGCAGGCTTCGCGTCGTTCGTCGGCCGTCCCAACGTCGGCAAGTCCACCCTGACCAATGCGCTCGTCGGCGAGAAGGTGGCGATCACCTCCTCCAAGCCGCAGACCACCCGCCGCGCCATCCGCGGCATCGTCCACCAGAAGAACGGCCAGCTGATCCTGGTCGACACCCCCGGCATCCACCGCCCGCGCACGCTGCTCGGCGAGCGCCTGAACTCGCTGGTGCAGTCGACGCTCGGCGACGTGGATGTGATCGGGTTCTGCGTGCCCGCCGACGAGAAGATCGGCCCGGGCGACCGGTTCATCAACGAGCAGCTGGACGAGTACCCGCGGGCAAAGAAGGTCGCGATCGTGACCAAGATCGATGCGGCGAGCAAGGCGGCCGTGGCCGAGCAGTTGCTCGCGGTCTCGGCGCTGCGCGAGTGGGAGGCGATCGTTCCGCTGTCGGCGACCAGCCGCATCCAGCTGGACACGCTCACCACCGAGCTGATGCGCCTGCTGCCGCTCTCGCCCGCCCCGCTCTACCCGTCGGACGCCGTCACGGACGAGGGACTGGAGGACCGGATCTCCGAGTACATCCGCGAGGCCGTGCTCGAGGGCGTCGAGGACGAGCTGCCGCACTCGCTGGCCGTCACCATCGACGACATCATCGAGCGCGACGACAAAGACCTGGTCGAGGTGTACGCGAACCTGTTCGTGGAGCGCGACAGCCAGAAGGCGATCGTGATCGGCAAGGGCGGCAGCCGCATCAGGGAGGTCGGGGCGACGGCGCGCAAGCCGATCGAGGAGCTGCTCGGCAAGCACGTGTTCCTGTCGATCAGGGTGAAGGTGGCGAAGGATTGGCAGCGCGACCCGAAGCAGCTCGGGCGGCTGGGGTTCTGAGCGGCGGCGTTCCGGTCCCTGCGTACATCCCTGGGATGAAATCCGCGGCTGGGCGCGGCTTCCTGCCCGCGCGCACCGTAGCGTAGAGGGATGCCGAACCGTAGCAGCCTGGTGGAGAGGATCGTCCCGTATCGCTGGGTCCTCGAACCGGCGCTCGGCGTCGTCCTCTTTCTCGCCTGGCTGATCACCGGCCTGCCGTTCGAGTTCCAGTCTGCGCTCGCACTCACCTTCTACAGTGCGGCCGTCGCCATCTCCCGCGTGCTGCCCCCTCTGTCGCTCGGGATGCTCTGGCTGGCCGTGCTGACGGAGGCGACAGAGACCGTCTCCATGCCGATGCCCTTCCGGGTGATCTCGACCGTGGCGGTGCTGATCGCGGTGTTCAGCATCGCCGCCCACGCCGGCAACGTGGTGCGCTGGCTCGATTTCGCTTCGGCGATCCTGATCGCACCGATGCTCGCGTACCTGTTCACGGTGCGGGGCGAACTGAAGTTCCCGCTGATCGGGCCGGTGATCGGCGGGTACTACACCAGTCAGGGCGTCGGGCTGCTGCTGATGAGCCTGCTGCTGGCCGTGACGTTCGTCGCCGGCTGGCTACTCGGCTTCCTGGTGGCCAGGCAGCGGGCGACCGGCGCCGCCGGCGATGCTGGGGCAGCGGACCACTCCGTGCTCGTCTGGCTCGCGTCCTCTGGGGGCACCCCGGTCTCCGCCAGCGACCCGAACAGGACGGGGCTGGTGCGCCGCCTCACCGGGCGGCAGCTCACCTTCGACATCGCGGGTGCCGTGCTGTTCGCCGTGTTCTGCCTGCCGCTCGACTCCGCCGGCCTGTTCGGGGTCGGCGGCGACGGGGGAGCGCGCTCCGCGATCGTGGTCGTGATCGGCTTCACGGTCGCGGTGGCGGTGCGCAGAATCTCGCCCGCCGTTGCGCTCGCCATCGCCTGGCTGACCGCCGTGCTGCAGATGACCACGGGGCACAGCATCCAGTTCAGCGACGTCGGCATCCTGATCGTGCTGTACGCGACCGCGGCGTACGGCGACCGCATCGTGCGCTGGTCGGGGCTCATCTCCGCCGGGCTCGGAGCCGTGGTCGCCGCGCTGTACCTCTCGCTCACCGCCGCGCTGAACCAGAGCTACCTCGACCTGCTGTCCGGGGCGATCTCCCGGCTGGCGCTGGAGTTCGTCTTCCTCGTCGTGGTCAGCGTCACGGTCCTCGGTCTGTCCTGGGTGCTCGGCCTGCTCATGCGCACCTGGCGCAACGCGCGCGTGTCGCGCAGGGCGCAGGTCGTCGCCGAGTTCGACAGAGCCCGCGCCGTGGAGGACGTGGTGGTCGAGCAGGAGCGCACCCGCATCGCCCGCGACATGCACGACGTGGTGGCCCACTCGCTCGCCGTGGTGATCGCGCAGGCGGACGGCGCCCGCTACGCCAGGCACGCGGACCCCGACTCGGTGGACGAAGCCCTGAAGACCATCGCATCCACCGCCAGGTCAGCGCTCGGCGACGTGCGCGTGCTGCTCGCCGAGCTGCGCCACTCCCAGCCGGAGGGCCCGCAGCCGTCGCTCGACGACCTCGACCGCACTGTCGAGCAGGTGCGCGCCGCAGGGCTCGACGTCACCGTCGAGCGCATCGGCGGCTACGGGATCCTCGGCTCCGCCCAGCAGATCGCCGCGTACCGCATCGTGCAGGAAGCGCTCACCAACGCGCTCAGGCACGGAGACACCAGCCAGCCGGCCACCGTCGTCCTCGCCGAAGTCGCCACTGGCGACGGCGGCACCGGCGACGGTGGACCAGGCGTCGCCATCACCGTGAGGAACACCATGAAGACCGTCACCATCGACACCCCGTCCAGCGGCGCCCTGCCGCGCATCGGCCACGGCCTGCCAGGGATGCGCGAGCGCGCGTCCCTGGCAGGCGGGAGTCTCGCGGCCGGGCCAGCAGGCGGCGACTTCCTGGTGAGCGCCTTCCTGCCGGCGGGGGAGAAGGCGTGAGCGGCGACGGCCTGAGCGGCGACGGCGGTACGACGACCGTGCCAGAGGGGACGAGTCGCATCCGGGTGCTGCTGGTGGACGACCAGCCGCTGTTCCGCGCAGGCGTCAGGATGCTCGTCGGCTCCCAGCCGGACCTGGAGTTCGTCGGAGAGGCGGCCAACGGCGCAGAGGGCGTGCAGCTCGCCCGCGAGACGGCGCCGGACGTCGTGCTGATGGACATCAGGATGCCGGTGATGGACGGGATCGCCGCCACCACAGCGATCATCGAGAGCGCCGCCCGCGAGGCGCGCAACGCACCGCGCATCGTGGTGCTCACCACCTTCGACCTGGACGAGGCCGCCGCGCGCGCCATCCGCGGCGGTGCCAGCGGGTTCGTGCTCAAGGATGCCGAGCCGGAGTTCCTGCTCGCGGCGATCCGCACCGTGCATGCAGGCAGCGCCGTGATCGCGGCAGGGGCGACGCGCGAACTGTTCCAGTTCTTCTCGTCCAGCGAGCCGGTGAAGCCAGAGCCGGAAGAGTTCGGCAGCCTCACCGCGCGCGAGAAGGAGATCTTCGTGCTCGCCGCCCGCGGCCTCAGCAACTCGGAGATCGCCGCCGCGGAGTACCTGAGCGAGGCGACGGTGAAGACCCACATCAGTCGCATCCTGAGCAAGCTCGGGCTGCGTGACCGCGTGCAGATGGTGGTCTACGCGTTCGAGCACGGGCTCACCTCCGCCGAGTAGCGGCCAGAGATCATCCTGAGGGCTGATGGCGGATAGCCCCACCGCCCGATTCGGCACCCTGGGCGGCTCCCTAGCGTGGGGAGTATGGACAACATCACCAGCGAGACCGTCACCTCAGCCAGCTCGACCATCCCGCCGGAAGAGCCGTTGGTGGCGCGCGTGGTGGACGCGACGAAGTCCTACGGCACGGGCGCAGGCACGGTGAACGCGCTGGACGGCGTCTCGCTCGGCATCCCGGCAGGGCGCTTCACCGCGATCATGGGGCCGAGCGGTTCTGGCAAGTCGACGCTGATGCACGTCATGGCCGGGCTCGACACGGTCACCGGTGGCCAGGTGTTCCTCGGCGATACCGAGATCACCAGCCTGGGGGATGCGGAGCTCACCGTCCTGCGGCGCCGTCGCGTCGGCTTCGTGTTCCAGTCGTTCAACCTGGTGCCGACACTCGATGTCGCCGCGAACATCCACCTGCCGTTCGAGCTCGACGGGCGTCGTCCGACCAGGACGCAGGGGGAGTGGATCGACCACCTGATCGACTCGCTCGGCCTGCGGTCGCGGCTCACGCACCGCCCGCACGAGCTGTCGGGCGGGCAGCAGCAGCGCGTCGCCATCGTGCGGGCGCTCGCCACCAGGCCCGACTTGATCTTCGCCGACGAGCCGACGGGCAACCTCGACTCCCGCACCGGGCGCGAGGTGCTCGCTCTGCTCGCGGAGGCGAGTCGCACGTACGGGCAGAGCATCGCGATGGTGACCCACGACCCGATCGCCGCGAGCTATGCAGACCGCATCGTGTTCCTCGCCGACGGCCGCGTCGCCGCCGAGCGTCCGCGCTCGGCCGCCGAGGACATCTCCTCGTACATGCTCGGCATGGAGCAGCACGCGTGAGCCGCCCGTTCTCCGCGTTCCGCGCGAACGCCAGGGACCACCGCGCGAGCATCCTGGTCGCCGCCCTCAGTGCTGCGTTCGGGGTCGCGCTGCTGTCCACCACCGGCGTGCTGTCCGCGTACATCTCCGCCAGCGAGGTCGGTGTGCACTCCTCGGTCGGCTTCGCCCTCGGGATCGTCGCCGGGGTCTTCTTCGTCATCGCCGTCTACGTCGGAGCCATCGTCACCACCAACACGTTCGCAACCGTGATCGCAGGTCGCACCAGGACGATTGCCCTGCTGCGGCTGATCGGATCGAGTGCGCGCACGCAACGGCGCTCCGTCGCGAGCGAGGGGCTCGCGGTCGGGCTGATCGGTGCCGCTATCGGCGGGGTGACGGCTGCGGTGCTCTCGCTCGCCGCTGTGCGGCTGTTCGTCGCCGTCGGAGTGCTGCCGGATGCGCTCTACCCCGTGATCACCCCGGCGCTGCTAGCGCCGGTGGCCGTGGTCGTCGTGACCACCTGGCTCGCCTCCTGGGTGGGCAGCAGGCGCGTCCTGACCGTCACGCCCGTCCAGGCGCTCGGCGCAGCGGAGGAGCGCCCGCCCGCGGCCGTCCGCCAGCGAGCGCGCATCGTCGTCGCCGCGGCGCTGCTGGTCGTGGGACTCGGCCTGCTCGTCTTCGGGCTGCTCCTCGGGCTGGGAGTGTTCGCGCGCTCCGGCATCCCGATCGCCAGCGGCTACGGCGTGCTGATCGCGATGCCGGGCGGCGTGCTGTCGTTCACCGGCATCGTGCTGGCCGCCCCGTTCTTCATGCCCGCCGTGCTCCGCTGGGTGGGGATGCTGTTTGGCCGCGGGGCCGCTGGCAGGCTCGCCGCAGCGAACGCGGTGCGCAACCCAGAGCGCAGTTCGCGCACCACGATCGGTCTGGTGATCGGCGTCACGCTCATCACGATGTTCGTCGTCGCCGCCCAGTCGTACCTCCAGATGATCCGGGAGGCGTCGCAAAACGAGCCGGAGCTGTACGCGGGAGCTGAAAGTGTGCTCACGGTCACCATGCTGGTGTTCAGCGTCCTGGTCGGCTTCTCGGCGATCATCGCAGCGGTCGGGGTGATCAACTCGCTCTCGCTCAGCGTGCTGCAGCGGAGGCGCGAACTCGGCCTGCTGCGAGCGCTCGGGTTCAGCGCGTCGCAGGTGCGCAGGATGATCCTGGCCGAGAGCGCCCAGCTCACCATCGCGGCCGTGATCACCGGGCTGGTGCTCGGAACCGCGTACGGCTGGGTGGGGGCGCAGTCGCTGCTGGGGAGCATCCCCGGCGGTGGGCTGCACGCCCCGGTGGTCCCGTGGTCGTTCATCGCGATCATCGTGCTGGCGGCGGCGATCCTGGCTCTCCTGGCGTCCCTCGCGCCGACCAGGCGGGCGACGGCGGTCGCGCCCGTGGCGGCCCTCGCAGTCGACTGACGCAGCCGTCTGCCGCGGGACTCTCTCGGAGTCCGCTGAGTGTCAGCCCGGCCTCAGCTTTCCGCAGCCTGAGTGCCCCATAATCGAACCGCTTTTGCACGCATTGTGAGAGGAACCGCCCTGAACTGGCTCATGACCCTGCGCATCGACAAGCCGCCCTTCCTGGTGGCTGTCGATGTCGTGGCCGCGGTCCTCGCGCTGTACCTGGTGGTGCGGCCGACCATCCGGCGCACGCTGGCCGGACTCCTCGCTGCCGCGGTCGGGGCCGGGATCGGCTGGCTGGCCACCTGGCTGCTGATCGACGTGCTTGACGTCTTCGGCGTCGCGCTCACCCCGGTGACCAGGATGTGGGCGGTGCTGGCGTTCGCCGGGATCGGGCTGGCCGTGGCCAACCTGTTCCGCTCCCGCTGGTGGAGGAAGCTCGTCGCCGTGCTGAGCATCCCGGTCTTCATGGTGATGGCGGCCGCGGGCATCAACGTCGACTTCGGCGAGTACCGCGACCTCAACGACGCGCTGGGCGTCGTGCCGTACCCTGCGCTCTCCTTCCACTCGGAGCGGGGCGAGGTGGCCGACATCGGCACCGACTACGCCTCCACCTGGACGGCCCCGGCGAGCGTTCCTGCCAAGGGCGCGATCGGAACCGTGCGCATCCCGGCGACCGAGTCCGGGTTCGCGGCGCGGAAGGCGGTCGTCTACCTGCCGCCTGCCGCACTCACGCCGAAGCCCCCTGTGCTTCCCGTGCTCTACGCCTTCTCCGGTCAGCCTGGCGCCCCGGCGGACGTCTTCACGGCCGGCAGGATCGGCCAGACGATGGATGCGTTCGCCGCGACGCACCACGGCGTCGCACCGATCGTGGTCGCCGCCGACCAGCTCGGTGGCCCAGGACGCAACCCGATGTGCGTCGACTCTGCGAAGTTCGGCAATTCGGCGACCTACCTGCTGAAGGACGTTCCCTCCTGGATCAAGGCCCACTTCCGGGTCAGCAGCGACTCTGCGGCGTGGAGCGTGTTCGGCTATTCGCAGGGCGCCACCTGCGCCGTCCAGTTCCTCACCGGCCACCCGACGATCTTCGGGTCGGCTCTCGCATCGTCGAGCGAGCTCGGCCCGACGCTGGGGGACCGCGCTTCCACTGTCCAGTCCGGCTTCGGCGGGTCGGTGACCGCGTTCGAGGACGCGCAGCCCGCCCACCTGATGACCACGCACGCTCCCTATGAGAACTCGATGCTGATCCTCGGCGTCGGCCAGAACGACGCGAAGTACACTTCGTTCGCCCGAACACTCGACGCCGATGCGACACAGGCCGGAATCCGCACGCGGCTCCTCATCTCGCCCGGCACGGCACACGATTGGAACACCGTGCGGTACACCCTGCGGAACGGCTTCCCGCTGATCGCAGCTCACCTGGGCCTGACCTCGTGACCGCCGTGACGGCCTGGCTCGCGCGCGTCGCGCGCCGCACAGGGACGCTGATCGCGACGCACCCGTTCACCGCGGCGATGACCGCGCTGATCCTGGTGCTCGCTCTCGCGACCGGTCCGATCCACGGGCCGAGGCGACCGCTGCACATCTGGCTCGGCACGGGCCCCGGCCCCCTGGTCGACGGCCACTGGTGGACGCCGGTCACCTCGGTGCTGTTCACCGACAACCTGGCCGAGCTGATCGTCGCTCTCATCCTGACCGTGCTGCTGGTCGGTGCCGCCGAGCAGCTCATGGGCACCTGGCGCACGGCGGTCTCGTACTTCGCCACCGCGATCGTGGGCACGGTCGGCGGCATCGCGCTCCAGCTCCTCGCCTCCACCACGGGCGAGATGTGGGCGAGGAACGTGCACAACCTGGTCGTGCTCGACGTCTTCACGGCCCTCGGCGGCACGATCATGGCCGCCAGCGCGTTCGCCGGCGCACTGTGGCGTAGGCGCATCCGGGTGCTGACGGTGCTGATCGCCGTGATGTACGTGCTGTACTCCGGGATGCCGTCCGACGTCTATCGGCTTCTCGCCGTGCTCGCCGGTCTCGGCCTCGGCGTGCTGCTGCGACCTGGTGCACGCCTCGGCGGTTGGGTCCGCAGCTCCCATCACGAGATCCGGGTGCTGCTCGCGTCCGCGGTGACGATCACCGCGATCGGGCCCGTGATCGGGCTGCTCACCACAGCGCGCTACGGCCTGCTGTCTCCCATCGCCCTGCTGTTCACCTCCGACGTTCCGGACAAGGGCTCCGTGCTCGAACGCTGCCAGGCGTTCGCAGTGACCAGACAGTGCGTACACGACCTGACCATCGAGCGGATCAACGGCCTCGGGCCGATCCTGCTCTCTGTGCTCCCGCTGCTCGTACTGCTCGTCGCGGCGTACGGGCTGCTGCGCGGCAACCGGTTCGCGCTGTGGCTCGCCGTGTCGGTCAACGCGCTGCTCGCCGTGCTCTCCGCGCTCTACTTCGGCATCCTGCCGCTCGGCTCCGCCCCGCACCCGCACGTCGGCGCGCGCTACTGGGAGGTGACGGCCATCCTGGCGCTGTCTGCACTGCTCCCGCTGGCCATCGCCATCCTGCTGATCGCGTTCCGGCAGCACTTCCCCGTGCGTCCGCCTGCGCGGTCGGTGCGCCGTTATGTGCTCACCGTCGTCATCTCCGGCGTCGTGCTCGCCGCGCTGTATGTGCTGGTCGGCTACCTGCAGAAGGACACCGGCTTCACCAGGCCGCTCGATCTGAGCGACCTCATCGACGATGTGCTCGAACGGTTCGTGCCTGTCAGCTTCCTGCGCCGCGAGCCGGTGCAGTACCTGCCGACCACGCCGCTCGCGATCTTCGTCTACCGCAACATCGGCACGGTGTTCTGGCTCATCGTGATCATCGGGGCGATCCCGGTGATGCGCGGACGGGCATCGTGGCGCAAGGGGACGAGCGACGCGGCGCGCGTGCGCGAGCTCCTGGAGCGCGGAGGGGGAGACCCGATCTCGTTCATGGCCACCTGGCCGGGCAACGACTACTGGTTCGACCCGACGGACGGACGCGCCATCGCGTACCGGGTGGTCGGCAGGATCGCGATCACCACGGGCGGGCCGTTCGGTGCGCATCCACCGCACGACCGCTCCATCGACCGGTTCGCCCGGTTCTGCGACGACAACGGCTGGACCCCCGTGTTCTACAGCGTGGATGCCGGCCTCGAGCCGCTCTTCGAGCAGATGGGCTGGTCGACGATGGTGGTGGCGGAGGAGACCGTCATCCGCCCGCAGCAGTGGGAGACCACCGGCAAGAAATGGCAGGACGTCCGCAGCTCGATCAACCGTGCGCAGCGTGCAGGCATCAGGGCGGAGTGGACGACGTACCAGGCGCTCCCGCTCAGCTCCGCCGTGCAGCTCTCCGACATCTCCGAGCAGTGGGTGGCGGAGAAGGACCTCCCGGAGATGGGCTTCACCCTCGGCGGCCTCGACGAACTACGCGACCCCGCTGTGATGCTGATGCTCGCGATCGACGAGTCCGGACGCATCGAGGGAGTGACGAGCTGGCTGCCCAACTACCGCAACGGCCTCGTCATCGGCTGGACGCTCGACTTCATGCGCAGGCGGCCGGGGAGCATCAACGGTGTGATGGAGTTCCTGATCGCCGAGGCAGCCACCAGGATGCGCGACGAGGGCGTCGAGTTCATGAGCCTGTCCGCCGCGCCGCTGGCGCACACCGCGAGTGCGGGAGGGCAAGGAGGCGACGGGGAGACGCGCGGTATGGACCGCATCCTGAACTTCCTCAGTGTGTCGCTCGAGCCGGTGTACGGCTTCCGGTCGCTGCTCAAGTTCAAGCGCAAGTTCCAGCCCGAGCTGCATCCGCTGATCATGGCGTACCCGGACCCTGTCGCTCTGCCCGCGATCGGGATCGCGCTGGTGCGCGCATACCTGCCCCAGCTCTCTGTGCGGCAGGCGGTGGCGTTGGCGAGCGGGCGCGGGTGACCGGACGGGGTGCTGACCGCTCACACGCCCCGTGCTACCCTGGTTTCTGTGTACGGTCTGCTCCTCCTTAGCTGCCGCGACGAGTCCTAGTTCTGGGCCTCACTCGTC
Source organism: Leifsonia sp. Root227 (assembly GCF_001428745.1). GTDB lineage: Bacteria > Actinomycetota > Actinomycetes > Actinomycetales > Microbacteriaceae > Leifsonia. The sequence continues at coordinate 784,452 of NZ_LMIO01000002.1, forward strand.
GCGGAGTTCGTCGTTGGCTCTCCACCACACCTCGCGAGGAGAAGACAGACCATGAAGAACACACAGGCGCCGAGCGCCATGCCGATCCACAAATACCGCCCGTTCCATGAGCAGATCCGGGTGGAGCTGCCCGATCGCACCTGGCCGGATGCCCGCATCACGGTCGCCCCGCGCTGGTGCGCCGTCGACCTGCGCGACGGCAACCAGGCGCTGATCGACCCGATGAGCCCCGAGCGCAAGCGCATCATGTTCGACCTGCTGGTCCGGATGGGCTACAAGGAGATCGAGGTCGGCTTCCCGTCTGCGAGTCAGACCGACTTCGACTTCGTGCGCAGCCTCATCGAGGAGGGTGCGATCCCGGACGACGTCACCATCCAGGTGCTGACCCAGGCCCGCGAGCACCTGATCAAGTGCACGTACGAGTCGCTGGTGGGCGCCAAGCAGGCCATCGTGCACCTCTACAACTCCACGAGCATCCTGCAGCGGGATGTGGTCTTCCGCACCGATCAGCAGGGCATCGTCGACATCGCGCTGGAGGGTGCGCGTCTCTGCAAGCAGTTCGAGGCGACGGTCCCCGGCACCGAGATCTACTACGAGTACTCCCCGGAGAGCTACACCGGCACCGAGCTGGAGTTCGCGGTCGACATCTGCAACCAGGTGCTCGACATCTTCGAACCGACGCCGGAGCGCAAGGTGATCATCAACCTGCCTGCCACGGTCGAGATGGCGACGCCGAACGTCTACGCCGACTCGATCGAGTGGATGTCGCGCCACCTGAACCACCGCGAGAACGTCATCCTGTCTCTGCACCCGCACAACGACCGCGGCACCGCCGTCGCCGCCGCCGAGCTGGGCTACATGGCGGGCGCCGACCGCATCGAGGGCTGCCTGTTCGGCAACGGAGAACGCACCGGCAACGTCGACCTGGTGACGCTCGGCGTCAACCTGTTCACGCAGGGGATCGACCCGCAGATCGACTTCAGCGACATCGACTCCGTCAAGCGCACGGTCGAGCACTGCAACCAGCTGCCGGTCGGCGAGCGCAGCCCGTGGGGCGGTGACCTGGTGTTCACCGCGTTCAGCGGCTCCCACCAGGATGCGATCAAGAAGGGCTTCGAGGCGATGGCCGCCGACGCGGAGCGTCAGGGCACAACGGTCGACGAGCTGGTCTGGGCGGTCCCGTACCTGCCGGTCGACCCGAAAGACCTGGGCCGCAGCTACGAGGCGGTCATCCGTGTCAACTCGCAGTCCGGCAAGGGCGGCGTGGCCTACCTGCTGAAGAACGATCACGCGCTCGACCTGCCGCGCAAGCTGCAAATCGAGTTCTCCGGGGTGGTGCAGGCCAAGACCGACGCCGAGGGCGGCGAGGTCTCCAGCGACGACATCTGGGCGATCTTCCAGGACGAGTACCTGCCGGCGCCGGTCGACGAGGCCGACGCCAAGTGGGGCAGGTTCGAGCTGGGCAGCACCAGCACCACCAACGAGACAGGCGACCACGTGGCGCTCACCGTGACGCTGCGCGACGGCGACACGGTCTCCAAGGCGTCCGGAGAGGGCAACGGCCCGATCGCGGCGTTCTTCGACATCCTGAACGACCGCGGCATCAACGTGCACCTCTACGACTACTCGCAGCACACGCTGTCCGCGAGCGAGTCTGCGCTGGCCGCCGCATACGTCGAGGTGGATGTGGACGGCACGCGCCTCTGGGGCGTCGGCATCGACGCTGACACGACCACCGCCTCCTTCAAGGCCGTCGTCTCCGCCGTCAACCGCGCCATCCGGGCCACCGCAGGCACCGGCTCTGCCGCTCCCGCCGACCTCGTCTCCGCCTGACCCGCGTCCCCCAGCCAGCGAGCCGGGACTTGTGCACGCGACACGCCGTCGTCAGCCGTGCACAAGTCCCGGCTCGATTGCTTCGGAGACGCGTCAGTCTGGGCGGTCGAGCTTGTAGCGGGGGATGGAGCCGGTCTCTGTGCGCTCCACCGTGCGGGCCTCTGCCCTGCGACGGAGGGGGATGCGCGGCCAGCGCGGGAGGGAGATGCGCCCGAGCTCGCGCTGCTCTGGCAGGCTCCAGCCGAACCGCACCGCCAGCAGCCGGATGATGAGCGTGACGGCCACGCAGACGGCAGCGGCCACGCTGATCGGAACGCCGAGATCGACCAGCACGACGAGCACCACCGTGCCGGCGCCAGCCGCCACGGCGTAGAGCGAGCCGACGTGCATCAGCGCGATGGGCAGGTTCAGCAGCATGTCGCGCAGGATGGATCCGCCGACAGCGGACACCACACCGACGAACACCGCAGGCACCTCCGGAAGGCCGAGCGCGAGCGCCTTGGTCGCGCCGATCGCGCCGAAAAGCCCGATCGTGAGGGCATCGAGGAAGGTGATGATCGGGTCGAGCCGGCGGAACAGCCGGATGAGGAGCATCCCGAGCAGTGCGGCGACGACCGTGGTCAGCAGATACCAGTTGGAGAGCAGCGCCACCGGTCGCGTGACCAGCAGCAGGTCGCGCAGCAGACCGCCGCCGACCCCGGTCGCCACGCCGATGATGGCGACGCCGAGCAGGTCGAGCTTGCGGTCGCGGAAGCCAGAGGCGAACATCGCGCCCTGCAGGCTGCCGACGCCGACGGCCACGAGGTCGGCCCAGAGCGGAATCGTGAAGGCCGTGGTGCTCATAGGTCACTTGTACCATGCGCGGCGCGGTAGCGAGTTCGGCGGCTGCGCAGAGCGCGGCATCAGGGGACTGTCGGCGTGAGGCGGGATACTGGAGTGTGCCTGTCTACCGTGATGAAGCCGTCGTGCTCCGCACCCACAAACTGGGGGAAGCCGACCGCATCGTCACCATGCTCACACGGCAGCACGGCAAGGTGCGGGCGGTCGCGAAGGGTGTTCGGCGCACCGCATCCAAGTTCGGGTCGCGGCTGGAGCCGTTCATGGTCGCCGACGTGCAGTTGTACGAGGGCCGCAGCCTGGATGTGGTGACGCAGGCCGAGTCGCTGGGCGCGTACGGCGCGCTGATCGCGGACGACTACGCCAGCTACACGGCGGCGAACGCGATGGTCGAGACCGCCGACAGGCTCACCGAGGCGGAGGCGTCGCTGCAGCAGTACCTCCTGCTGGTCGGCGCGCTGCGGTCGCTCTCGAAGCGCGAGCACGGCGCATCCCTCACCCTCGACTCCTATCTGTTGCGGGCGCTGTCGCTCGCCGGGTGGGCGCCGAGCTTCCTCGACTGCTCCCGCTGCGGAACGGCGGGTCCGCACGACCATCTCGTGGTGCAGCTCGGCGGCGTGGTCTGCGACGACTGCGCTCCGCAGGGCGCGCCACGACTGGATGCGCAGACCATCGCGCTGCTCGGCGCCCTGCTCACCGGCGACTGGGCGGCGGCGGACGACACGGACGACAACACGCGGTCGAAGGCGAGCGGCGTGGTCGCCGCGTACACGCAGTGGCACCTGGAACGCGGGCTGCGCTCGCTCCAACATGTACAGCACGAACGGAAAGCGAACGGATGAGCCCCAAGCCATACACGCACAAGGACGCGGTGAAGTTCCGCCCGCTCGACTGGACGGGCGTGTACCCGCCGGCCATCCCGGCCGCCGCCGTGCCGGACCACGTCGCCATCGTGATGGACGGCAACGGCCGCTGGGCGAACGGCAGAGGGCTGACCAGGATCGAGGGTCACAAGGCGGGCGAGGCGTCGCTGCTCGACGTGGTCGCAGGCGCCATCCAGATCGGGGTCAAGCACCTCAGCGTCTACGCGTTCTCCACCGAGAACTGGAAGCGCTCGCCCGACGAAGTGCGCTTCCTGATGGGCTTCAACCGGGATGTGCTGCACCGCCGCCGCGACCAGCTCAACGAGTGGGGCGTCCGGGTGCGCTGGGCGGGGAGGAAGCCGCGGCTCTGGTCGTCGGTGATCAAGGAGCTGCAGTTCGCCGAGAAACTCACGGCGGGAAACGACGTGCTCACCCTGACGATGTGCGTCAACTACGGCGGCCGCACCGAGATCGCGGATGCGGTGCGCAGCATCGCGGAAGACGTGGCGGCGGGCCGGATGAAACCGTCGGCGGTGAGCGAGAAGAGCATCCAGCGTCACCTGTACGCGCCCGACCTGCCGGACGTCGACCTGTTCGTCCGCAGTTCAGGCGAACAGCGCACGAGCAACTTCATGCTCTGGCAGAGCGCATACGCAGAGATGGTCTTCCTCGACACCCTGTGGCCGGACTTCAGCCGCGCCGACCTATGGAACGCGATCGACATCTACGCCAATCGCAACCGCCGCTTCGGCGGGGCGGTGGATGCGCCGGGAATGAAGGCGTGACCGCATCCGTTGCCCCTGGTGTGAGTGAACCCATCAAAATCGACATCTGGTCCGACATCGCCTGCCCGTGGTGCTACATCGGAAAGCGCAAGTTCGAAGCGGGAAGCGGGCTGTTCGCCGGGAGCGGCGACGACCGCGCCGTCGAGGTCGAGTACCACTCGTTCGAGCTCTCGCCGGACACCCCCGTCGACTTCGACGGCAGCGAGATCGACTTCCTGGCCGGGCACAAGGGCATGCAGCCCGAGCAGGTGCATGGCATGCTGGAGCGCGTCACCGGCATCGCGTCCTCGGTCGGCCTCGACTACGACTTTGACGCCCTGAAGCACACCAACACCGTCAAGGCGCACGAGCTCCTGCACTTCGCGAAGGCGAACGGCAAGCAGCTGGAGCTCGCGGAGCGCCTGTTCAAGGCGTACTTCGTCGAGGGCAAGCACGTCGGCCGCATCGAGGATCTTGCCGATCTGGCCGCCGAGGTCGGGCTCGACAGGGCGGCGGCGGTCGCCGCGCTGGAGTCGAACGAGTTCCTCTCGGACGTGCGCGCAGACCAGTCGCTGGCGCAGGAGTACGGCATCCAGGGCGTCCCGTTCTTCGTGATCGACGGCCGCTACGGCGTGTCGGGCGCGCAGGACGCCGCCACGTTCGCGCAGGTGCTCGAGCAGGTCTGGACCGAGCGTGCAGAGGTGACAGCGTGAGCGCGGCGGATGCGGAGACTCCCGCGGCTCTCGCTGCGCCGTCCTTCCCGCTGATCGCGCTCGGCGATGTGAACGCTGCCGCCTGCGAAGGCGACGCGTGCCTGATCCCAGGGGCCGAGGTTCTCGCTACTCCGGGTCGGTGATGTCGGCGACGGTCGCCGCGTAGGCGGCGACCAGCTCGTCTGCGTCAACGAACAGGGAGTAGCCGTGCTCACCGGCGCCCATCGACACCGTGCGGCCGGGGATGGACGCGTCGGCGACGACCGGCCAGGCCGTGCGGCTGCCGAACGGGGTGATGGTGCCGCGTTCGTACCCTGTGGCCTCGAACGCGATCGATGCATCGGGGAGCTGCAGCTTGTTGACGTGGAGCACGGCGCGGAGTTTCGGCCAGGAGATCTTGCGTCCGCCTGGCACGAGTGCGAAGACGAATGTGTCGTCGCTGCGCTTGACCACGAGCGTCTTGACGATGTCGGACGGCGCGATGCCGAGCAGCTGTGCCGCCTCGTCCAGGCTGCGGGCGGCGGGGCGCTCGATCACGCGGATGCTCACGCCTCGGGCCGCTGCGTCCGCCTCGACGCGCGCCCTGCCGCTGTCGGCGTTCGCGTGGCCGGGGTCCGTGGCATGCTCGGTGGCGCTGTCCACAGCCGTCTCTTCGCCCTGATTCTCCACAGCTTCTGGTCGCTCGGTCATGCTGCTCCGCTCTATCTGGGAGAATTGAGGAAATGACTACTACAGCAACGATAAGCCACGCGCCACAGCTGACCATCGGTCCGCTGGCTCTCGACGTGCCCGTCGTGCTGGCGCCGATGGCCGGGATCACGAACACCGCGTTCCGCAGGCTCTGCCGCGAGTTCGGCGCCGGTCTCTACGTGAGCGAGATGATCACCTCGCGCGCCCTCGTCGAGCGCACCCCGGAATCCCTGCGGCTCATCACCCACCACGAGTCGGAGACGCCGCGCTCCATCCAGCTCTACGGGGTCGACCCGAAGACCGTCCGCGAGGCGGTCACCATGCTCGTCGCGGAGGATCGCGCCGACCACATCGACCTCAACTTCGGCTGCCCGGTGCCCAAGGTCACCCGCAAGGGCGGGGGAGCCGCGCTGCCGTGGAAGCTCGGGCTGTTCCGCGAGATCGTGGAGGGAGCAGTGGATGCGGCGGGCAGCATCCCGCTCACGGTCAAGATGCGCAAGGGCATCGACAGCGACCACCTCACCTATCTCGAAGCGGCCAAGGCGGCGGAGGGCGCCGGCGTCGCATCCATCGCCCTGCACGCCAGGACCGCGGCCGAGTTCTACTCCGGGCACGCGGACTGGTCGGCCATCGCGAAGCTCAAAGAGACCATCACCGGCACGCCGGTACTCGGCAACGGAGACATCTGGTCGGCAGCGGACGCCATCCGGATGGTCGAGGAGACGGGCTGTGACGGCGTCGTCGTCGGCCGCGGCTGCCTCGGCCGCCCGTGGCTGTTCGGCGACCTGGCCGCGGCGTTCCGTGCGCGAGCAGGGGAGATCGACGCCGCTGAGGCCGAGCGGGCGCAGGCGCACCCGTCTCTCGGGCAGGTCGCAGCCACGTTCCGCAGGCACGCCGAGCTGCTGGTCGAGTTCTTCGACAGCGAAGAGCGCGGCTGCCGCGACATCCGCAAGCACGTCGCCTGGTACTTCAAGGGCTATCCGGTGGGCGGCGACCTTCGGGCGAGCCTCGCAACGGTGGACACGCTCGCTCACCTGGACGACCTCCTCGCAACGCTCGACTGGGACCAGGAGTACCCGGGAGAGGCAGCGGAGGGTCAGCGCGGCCGAGCGGGAAGCCCGAAGAAGCCTGCGTTGCCGGACGGCTGGCTCGCCAGCCGCGACCTCGACGGTTTCCAGCGGGCAGAGGTCGCCGACGCGGAGGTGCACAACAGTGGTGGATAGTTCGGTCGTTCACGGCCTCGGGCACGACTCCGGTCATGCGCACGGCGACGCTGCCGCGAATTCCGGGGTCACGGGCTCCGGATACAGCGAGCACGATCGCGAGCGCTGGCTGCCGGAACAGCACTCCAGCAGGCGAAGCGACTTCGCCCGCGACAGGGCCCGGCTGCTGCACTCGAGCGCTCTCCGCCGTCTCGCGGCCAAGACGCAGGTGCTCAGCCCGACGGCCGGGCTCGACTTCGCCAGGAACAGGCTGACGCACTCGCTCGAGGTCGCCCAGGTCGGCCGCGAGCTCGCCAACAGCCTCGGGCTCGACCCGGACATCGTCGACACCGCGTGTCTCGCGCACGACATCGGCCACCCGCCGTTCGGGCACAACGGCGAGAGGGCCCTCAACTCCTGGGCAGACGACATCGGCGGCTTCGAGGGCAACGCGCAGACCCTGCGGCTGCTCAGCAGGCTGGAGCCGAAGGTGTTCGGCCGCGACGGGCGCCCGTACGGTCTCAACCTCACCAGGGCCAGCCTCGACGCGAGCTGCAAGTACCCGTGGCCGGACACCTCGTCGGTCGCCGACCCGAGCGGTCGCGCCAAGTTCGGCTTCTACCGCGACGACACCGCCGTGTTCGAGTGGATGCGCGCCGGCGCTCCGGATCGCGTGCGCTGCATCGAGGCCCAGGTGATGGACCTGAGCGACGACATCGCGTACTCGGTGCACGACTTCGAGGATGCGGTGGTCAACGGTTACATCGACGTCGCCGCACTCGGCAGCAGGGTCGACCACGACGACCTGGTGCGCTCGATGTACGACTGGATCGGCGGCGAGTTCAGCCATGACGAGCTGATCGCGGCGTTCGACAGGCTCGACAACCTCGACATCTGGCTCGACGGCTGGGACGGCAGCCGCCGCTCGCAGGCCAGGCTGAAGAACCTGACCAGCCAGCTCATCGGCCGGTTCGCGCACGCCGCCGTGCACGCGACGAAAGAGACCTCAGGCAGCACGAACCTCATCCGGTTCGGCGCGGACGTGGTGGTCCCCGCGCCGATCCAGGCGGAGATCGCGGTGCTCAAGGGCATCGTGGCGACGTTCGTGATGTCGAAGAACACCCGGCAGCCGATCTACGCGCAGCAGCGCCAGATCCTCACGACCCTGGCCGACCTGCTCTACTCTCGCGGCCCGGCAGAGCTCGACCCCGGCTTCGCGGAGGACTGGAAGGACGCGGAGGACGACACGCAGCGCAAGCGCGTGATCGTCGACCAGGTCGCAAGCCTCACCGACCAGTCGGCTCTCAGCTGGTACGAACGGCTGGTGCAGCACTGAGCGGCGCCGATGAGTTCACTCAGCGGGCTTGAAACGCCGACGCCAGTGCAGAATGCTGGAGTTCTCGGCATCGAGAGGAAAAGATGAGCACCCCACCACCCCCGGCGAACGGCGATCAGCCGACGCCAGACGATGCCACCACCCCGGCCACACCTGAGCCGGCGACCCCTCCGCCAGCGCCAGACTCCGCCGCGGGTGCGCCAGGTGCCGAACCGGCTGCGACTCCGGTCAAGCGGACAGCAGCACGCGGAGCGGGGAAGACGCCCGCGTCGGGAACGTCCGCGCCGAAGGTGCGCGCCGCACGCGCGACCACGCCGAAGACGCCCGCCGCTGGTGCTGCTGCGAAGACGCCCGCCGCTGGTGCTGCCACAGCCAGGACGCCCGCCGCTGGTGCTGCCACAGCCAAGACCCCCGCCGCCAAGACGCCCGCCGCACGGACGACGACGCCGAAAGTGCCAGCCGCTGCTCAGACTCCGGCCGCTGGTGCGGCCGCCGCTGCGAAGAAGCCCGCGACGCGCACGCCCGCCGCAGGCAGCGCGGGGTCGGCCACCGAAGCGAAGACCACGCCGACCGCACGCACCAAGCGTGCCGCGGCGAACAAGCCGGCCCCCGCAGCTCCGAACGGGGAGGCTCCGTCGATCATGGACGCCGCGCTCGGCGCGGCGAACCCGATCGGCACCCCTGCCACTGCCGCCACACCGGCTGTGCCCGCCCCTCCAACGGAGGCCGCCGCCGCGTCTACTCCTGCTGCCTCCTCCGCGCCGGCGACCGCTACAGCGACGTCGGCCGCGTCAGCGACGTCCGCCAGTCCTCCGACTCCGGCAGCTCCCGCGACGCCAGCCGCTTCCGCGGCCCAAGCGGGGGACCCTGCGCCTGTCGCCTCAGAACCCACCGCGACGGCGGAGACCGTTCGCCTTCCGGAGAGCGTCGTCGGCGAGCAGGGCATCCAGAGCGGTGCGACGCCGCCCCCGCCTCCCGCACCAGGCGCTCCCACTGCGGCGTACGCAACAGCCGGCCCAGGCGCAGGTGCAGGCGCCTCGCCCACCGGGCACGGGCGCACCGTCTCCGACTTCGCCGACCGGCTCGACGACACGCGGTTCTTCTCGTCGCTGTTCGACTTCACGTTCACCAACTACGTCACCAGGAAGCTCGCTGGGCCCGTCTACGTGGTCGGGCTGGTGCTGATCGGGCTGAGCACGCTGCTGTCGCTCGTCTACAGCCTCACGCTCGCCATCGGAACGCACTCCGTCGTCGGCGCCTTCGTGTTCCTGTTCGGCGTCATCATCACGCTCGTCGGCGCCATGCTGAGCGTGCTGCTCCTCCGGGTCGGGATCGAAGTGTTCGTCGCGATCATCGAGATCGCGCAGAACACCAGGAAGCGCTCGAAGCAGCGCGACTGACCTCCGGCACCCACCTCGAGCACGAGATACCGCGACGCGCGAGAAGAGTCGCCGCGGCTCAGTAGAATCGTTGTATGGCCGGCCGAATTCGACAGAGTGACATCGAAGAGGTCAAAGCCCGCACCAACATCGCCGACATCGTCGGCGACTACGTGAGCCTCAAGTCCGCCGGGGTCGGGTCGCTCAAGGGCCTCTGCCCGTTCCACGACGAGAAGAGCCCGAGCTTCACGGTGCGCTCCGCCGTCGGGCGCTACCACTGCTTCGGCTGCGGTGAGGGCGGCGACGTCTACGAGTTCCTCCAGAAGCTCGACCACGTCTCCTTCACAGAGGCCGTCGAACGTCTCGCCGCGCGCATCGGATATCAGCTGCGCTACGAGGACGGAACGGGCGGGCCGTCCGAGCACGGCAACCGCGCGCGCATCCTCGCCGCCAACGGCGCTGCGGAAGAGTTCTTCCGCAGCAAGCTCGGTTCTCCGGAAGCGAAGATCGGTCGGCGGTTCCTGGGGGAGCGAGGCTTCGACGCCATCGCAGCAGGCCGCTTCGGCGTCGGCTTCGCCCCGAAGAGCTGGGACGAGCTCACCAAGCACCTGCGCGCCAAAGGCTTCAGCACGGAGGAGCTCACCACCGCAGGACTCGTGTCGCAGGGCGATCGCGGCGTGTACGACCGGTTCCGCGGACGACTGATCTGGCCGATCAGGGACGTGACGGGCCAGACCATTGGATTCGGCGCGCGCCGCCTGCTCGACGACGACAAAGGCCCCAAATACCTCAACACCCCGGAGACGCCGGTCTACAAGAAGGCGCAGGTGCTCTACGGGCTCGACCTCGCCAAGCGGGACGTGTCGAAGCTGGACCAGGTGGTCGTGGTCGAGGGATACACCGACGTGATGGCCTGCCACCTCGCCGGCATCACCACCGCCGTCGCCACCTGCGGCACAGCGTTCGGCGTCGACCACATCAAGGTCATCCGGCGCATCATGGGCGACGACAACAGCACAGGCTCCGTCATCTTCACCTTCGACCCGGATGCGGCGGGCCAGAAGGCTGCCACCCGCGCGTTCGGCGAGGAGCAGCGCTTCTCCGCCCAGACCTACGTCGCTGTCGGACCGGACGGCCTCGACCCCTGCGACCTGCGGCTCGCGAAGGGGGACGACGCCGTGCGCAGGATGATCGACGCCAAGAAGCCGATGTTCGAGTTCATGATCCGGCAGGTGGTCGACAAGTACGATCTCGACACCGTCGAAGGCCGTACGGCCGCGATGCGCGGCGGTGCGCCGATCGTCGCGACCATCCGCGACCCGGCATCCCAGAACGGGTACGCCCGCGAGCTCGCCCGGCTCTCCGGCGCCGACCTGCAGGACACGCTGCGCGCGGTGCAGGCTGCGCGCCGCTCCGAACAGGGAGCAGGACAGCGGGCCGGTCAGCGCCAGGGTGCGGGAGCCGACCAGCGCGGCCAGCAGGGCGAGCAGGGTCAGGACGGGACCGCATCCACGGCCGTCGTTCAGCAGGCCGACCTGCGCGATCCGACGCAGCGCACGGAGCGCGAGTCGCTGATGGTGCTGCTGCAGCTTCCCGCAGAGGTCGGGCAGGAGCGGGCGGCGCGCGCCGTGCAGGTGCCGTTCGTGAACCCGACGCACGCCGTCATCAAAGACGCGATCGCCAGCCAGCTCACCACGATGACAGACCCTGGCTGGGTCGACAGGGTGCTCGCGGAGGTGCCGCAGGGCTACGGGCCGACCGTCAACGCCCTCGCCGTCGGCGCCCTCCCGCAGGCAGCGGGAGACGTCTCCCGGTACGCCCGGTCCATCGTGGACGGCCTGATCGACCGCGACCTGCTCCGCGAGAAGGCCGAGCTCACCAACCGGCTGGCACGCACCGATCAGCAGGAGACCGAACTGCGCCGGTCGTTGCAGGTCGCGATGGCGTCGATCGACGCCGAACGGATGCGGTTGCGCGGAGAATAGGGCATTCAAGCACTTTTCGTGTGCGTTGCGCGCAGATGAGCGCAGTTATGTTGCACTAACGTAAAGATCTCGCTACGAAGTGCATTCGGATGCATCTACCGCGCGCATTTCGTGTTAGGACATACCTACGCGATTCGGCACAGCTGCAGATCTCTGCGCGCCGAGTCGGTGACCCCACACCAGGAAGAGGTACTCGGATATGAGATCCGCACACATCAGCGGCAAGCGCCTGCTGGCCGTGTCCGCCGCACTCGCGGCGACGGCCTTGGTGCTCGCCGGCTGCTCAGGGAGCAACAACAACAGCTCCGGCGGCAGCGGTGGAACGTTGACCATCGGCACGACCGACAAGATCACCTCGATCGACCCGGCCGGTTCGTACGACAACGGTTCGTTCGCTGTGATGAACCAGGTTTACCCGTTCCTTCTGAACTCGCCGTACGGCAGCCCGGACGTGAAGCCCGACATCGCGGCGAGCGCCGACTTCACCTCGCCGAACGAGTACACGGTCAAGCTCAAGCCCGGCCTGAAGTTCGCCAACGGCCACGACCTCACCTCCTCGGATGTGAAGTTCACCTTCGACCGTCAGAAGAAGATCAACGACCCGAACGGCCCTGCGTCGCTGCTCGCGAACCTCGACAGCGTCTCGGCTCCCGACAAGACCACGGTCGTGTTCAAGCTGAAGGTCGCCAACGACCAGACCTTCGCGCAGGTGCTCTCCAGCCCCGCCGGCCCGATCGTCGACGAGCAGGTCTTCTCCGCCGACAAGGTGACGCCGGACCAGACCATCGTCAAGGGTCACGCGTTCGCCGGTCAGTACGACATCACGAGCTACGACTTCAACAACCTGATCGCGTACAAGGCCAACCCGAACTATCAGGGTCTCCTCGGCAAGCCGGCCACCGACAAGGTGAACGTCAAGTACTACGCCGAGTCGTCGAACCTCAAGCTCGACATCCAGAAGGGCGCGATCGACGTCGCGTTCCGCAGCCTCACCGCCACGGACGTCGACAGCCTCTCCTCCGACAAGAACGTCAAGGTCGTGAAGGGCCCGGGTGGCGAGATCCGCTACATCGTGTTCAACTTCAACACCATGCCGTACGGTGCGACCACGCCGGAGGCCGACGCGAAGAAGTCGCTCGCCGTCCGTCAGGCCGCTGCCGACCTCGTCGATCGCGCGACCATCGCCAAGCAGGTCTACAAGGACACGTACACCCCGCTCTACTCGTTCGTCCCCGAGGGCCTGACCGGCGCGACCACCGTGCTCAAGGACCTCTACGGTGACGGCAACGGCGGACCGAGCCTCGACAAGGCGAAGGCCGCTCTGCAGGCCGCGGGCGTCAGCACGCCCGTCGCGCTCAACCTCCAGTACAACCCGGACCACTACGGCCCGTCCTCCGGCGACGAGTACGCACTCGTGAAGGAGCAGCTGGAGGCCGGTGGCCTGTTCAAGGTCAACCTGCAGTCGACCGAGTGGGTGCAGTACTCGAAGGACCGCGTTGCCGACGTGTACCCGGCATACCAGCTCGGCTGGTTCCCGGACTACTCGGACGCCGACAACTACCTGTCGCCGTTCTTCATCAAGGACAACTTCCTTGCGAACCACTACGACAACCCGGAGGTCCAGTCCCTCATCGAGCAGCAGCTCGGCGAGACCGACTCGGCCGCCCGCACGAAGCTGATCGAGGAGATCCAGGCCAAGGTCGGGGCCGACCTGTCCACCCTGCCGCTGCTGCAGGGCGCTCAGGTCGCCGTGGTCGGAAAGACGGTGAACGGCGCGGACAAGACGCTCGACCCGTCATTCAAGTTCCGCTACGCTGCCCTCTCCAAGGGCTGATATCAGCAGGCTAGCCAACTAGCCGACCGGGGGCGGTCCGCACGACGCGGGCCGCCCCTCCTCGAACCACCCACGATTGGCTTCCATGACAGCGACTGTCACCGGCCCGGCCGCGCCAGCAGCGCCCGGTCCAGAACGAACCAGGACGAAGCAGCGGCGATCGGGAGGCGGCCTCGGCCGGTACATCCTGGTCCGCGCCCTCCTGATCATCCCGACGATCTTCATCCTCGTCACCCTCGTCTTCTTCCTGATGCGCTCAACCGGCGACCCGATCACCGCGGCGCTCGGAGGGAAGCTGCCTCCCGCGCAGCTGCAGCAGCGCATCCATGAGGCCGGGTACGACCGGCCCCTGATCGTGCAGTACTTCGACTACCTCGGGCAGATCCTGCGCGGCGACTTCGGCACCAGTTTCACCGACCACCAGCCGGTCACGCAGATCCTGCTCACCTATGGTGCGGCGACGCTGGAGCTCGCGTTCTACGCGCTCATCGTCGCCTTCATCGTCGGCATCCCGCTCGGCATGGTGGCCGCGTACTTCCGCGACAAGGGCCAGGACGCGTCCCTCCGCGTGTTCGCGATCCTCTGCTACGCGACGCCGGTGTTCTTCGCCGGTCTGCTGCTCAAGCTGGTGTTCTCGATCTGGCTCAACTGGCTTCCCGTCGCCGGGCGCGCATCCACCAGCTCGGAGCTGGAGATGCAACTGCTGCCCAACAAGACGGGCATCTACCTGATCGACGCGTTCCAGACCGGCGACCCCGCCGTGGTCGCCGACGTGCTCACGCACGCGATCCTGCCCGCCGTCGCGCTCGGCCTGCTCACCGCCGGCGTGTTCCTGCGGCTGGTGCGCACCAACGTCATCGGCACGCTCTCCACCGACTACGTGGATGCGGCCAGGTCGCGCGGCGTCAGCGAGTTCCGGCTGGTGCGCAAGCACGCATACCGGCCGGCCCTCATCCCGATCATCACCGTGATCGGCCTGCAGATCGCGCTCCTCCTCGGCGGCGCGGTGCTGACGGAGACGACGTTCGAGTGGAAGGGCCTTGGCTTCCAGCTCGCGCACTATCTGCAGGCGCGCGACTTCGTCGCCGTGCAGGGCATGGTCGCCCTGCTTGCCGTCGTCGTGGCGCTCACCAACTTCATCGTCGACATCATCGCGGCGCTCATCGACCCGAGAGTGAGGTACTGAGATGGCGAAGCGCAGCATTCTGGACAGGCTCCCCATCGTCCACCAGCTCCGGCAGAGCGTCGGCCTGCAGCGCGGGATGCTCGTGGCGGGCCTCGTGATCACCGGCGTCTTCATCCTGGTCGCGATCTTCGCCCCGCTGATCGCGCCGTACGGCTTCGCCCAGCTGCGCGATGCGAGCGGGCAGTTCGGCTCGCAGCAGCCGCCGAGCGGCGCCCACATCTGGGGAACGACCGTCGGCGGCTACGACGTGTTCTCGCGCACGATCTGGGGAGCGCAGACCGCGATCTCCGTGATCATCGTCGCGGTGATCCTGTCGATCTTCGTCGGCATCTTCCTCGGTCTCGTCTCCGGCTACTTCGGCGGCTGGCTGGACAGGATCCTCGTGGTGGTCTGCGACGCGATCTACGCGTTCCCGTCGCTGCTGCTGGCGATCGTGATGGCCATCGTCATCAGCGGCGGCCAGTCGAACCTGTGGGGCGGCATCCTGGCCGCGGCGATCTCGATCACCGTGGTGTTCATCCCGCAGTACTTCCGCGTCATCCGCGCCGAGGCGGTGCGGATCAAGGCGGAGGCGTACGTCGAGTCTGCGAAGGTGGTCGGCGCGAGCAACAGCCGCATCATGTTCCGGCACGTGCTCCGCAATTCGACCCGCACCCTGCCGCTGATCTTCACGCTCAACTCGTCGGAGGCGATCCTGACGCTCGCGGGACTCGGCTTCCTCGGCTTCGGCATCGAGCCGACCGCCGCAGCGGAGTGGGGCTACGACCTCAACAAGGCGCTGTCGGATGTGACGAGCGGCATCTGGTGGACCGCGGTGTTCCCCGGCGTCGCCATCGTGCTGGTGGTGCTCGGCATCACCCTCGTCGGCGAGAGCCTGAACGACCTGGCCGACCCGAGGCTCCGCGGTCGCCGTGCCGTCGCTCAGGCGGCGGGAACGGTCGCGGAGACTTCCGTCGTCCCCGGTGGAACGCTGGACGCCGGCCCAGGAGGGATCGACGGCCTCGAGGGCGGGGAATCATTCGACGAACACGGAATCGAGGTCAAGCCATGAGCGACGTCGTACAGATCGACAACCTGGTGGTCTCGTTCTCCACCGACGCCGGCGCTGTGAAGGCCGTCGACGATGTGTCCCTGCGGGTCGCCCCTGGCGAGGTGCTCGCCATCGTCGGCGAGTCCGGCAGCGGCAAGACGGTCACGGCCAAGACCATCCTCGGCCTGCTGCCGGAGACCGCCACGGCCTCCGGCGCCGTGATCCTGCGCAGCAAGGACGGCCAGAGCGAGGCGGACGTCATCAGCCTGAGCAAGCGGCAGCTCCGCGAGGTGCGCGGCACGGACGTGGCCATGGTGTTCCAGGAGCCGTCCACCGCGCTCAACCCGGTGTATCCGGTCGGCTGGCAGATCGCGGAGGGCCTGCGCGCCCACAGCAAGATCTCGAAGAAGGCCGCACAGGCGCAGGCGGTCGAGATCCTGCAACGGGTCGGTATCCCGGAGCCGGAGAAGCGGGTCAAGTACTACCCGCACCAGTTCTCCGGCGGCCAGAAGCAGCGCATCGTGATCGCAATGGCGCTCGTTCTGAACCCCGGTCTGATCGTGGCGGACGAGCCGACGACGGCACTGGATGTGACCGTGCAGGCCGAGATCCTCGACCTGCTTCGACGCTGCCGCGACGAGTTCGGCGCCGCCATCGTGCTCATCACGCACAACATGGGCGTCGTCGCCGACCTTGCCGACCGCGTGGCCGTGATGTACCAGGGCAAGCTGGTCGAGGAGGCGGACGCCCGCGCGCTGTTCGCCTCCCCGCAGGCGGATTACACCAAGAGGCTGCTCGCCTCCGTTCCGAAGATCGGGCAGGGACTCTCGTCCACGCAGGACAGGGCTGCGGCGCGGGGCGCCGACTGGGACGACGCTGTTCCCGTTGTGAAGGCGGAGGGGCTGCGCATCCAGTATCCCGGCAGGCTCGGTCGCCCTGGTTTCGTGGCGGTGGACGGCGTCGACTTCGAGATCCGCGCAGGCGAGGTGCTCGGCCTGGTCGGGGAGAGCGGGTCGGGCAAGACCACGATCGGCCGCGCCATCGGCGGGCTCAACCGGGTCACCGGCGGCTCGTTGCGGGTGCTCGGCCACGAGATGAACGGGGTGAAGGAGCGGCAGTTCAAGCCGGTCCGCAGCGACATCGGGTTCGTGTTCCAGGACCCGGCGTCGAGCTTCAACCCGTTGCTGACCATCGCGGACTGCGTGGCGGAGCCGCTCGTCGTGCACGGGCGCGCGTCCAGCCCGGCGGATGCGCGGGGCAGGGTGGACGACCTGCTGGAAGCCGTGCAGCTCCCCAAGAGCTACGGCGACCGGTTCCCGCACGAGCTGAGCGGCGGTCAGCGCCAGCGTGCCAGCCTCGCCAGGGCGCTCGCCCTGGAGCCGACCCTGCTGATCGCCGACGAGCCGACGTCTGCTCTCGACGTCTCCGTGCAGGCGCGCGTGCTCGAGCTCTTCGCCGAATTGCAGAGGGAGTTCGGGTTCGCCGCGCTGTTCATCAGCCACGACCTGGCCGTCGTGGACATCCTGGCCGACCGGATCGCGGTGCTGCATCGCGGGAAGCTGGTCGAGGAGGGGACGGGCGCGCAGGTGCTCGGCAACCCGCAGCAGGCGTACACCCAGCGCCTGCTCGCCTCGCTCCCCGTGCCGGATCCGATCGAACAGGCCGACCGGCGGGAAGCCCTGCGCGCTTTGCGAGCGGAGAGCGCCTAGGGTCGTTGTGTGAGTTCCAACCCCGCGATCGTCGTCAGCGACCTGTCCGTCGAATACCCAGCGCGGGGCCCGAGCGCCTCCTGCGTCGCCCTCCGCGGAATCAACGTCCGCGTGGAGACGGGGGAGGTGCTCGGCGTTCTGGGTGAGACCGGTTCAGGCAAGTCGACGTTGGCGGCGATCCTGGCCGGCCGCGGCCTTCCGCTGCGCGCCTCCGAGCCCGGTCCGCGGATCAGCGGGGGAGACGCGACCGTGCTCGGCACCTCGCTGCGCAAGGCGAAGAAGCGCGATGTCGCAGAGGTCACTTTTCACGTCGGCTATCTGGCACAGGATGCGGCGAACACCCTCGAACCCTCGCTGACCATCTCAGACAACGTGGCCCTGCCGATCTTCGAGCGCGACGAGCACTACAGCAGGCGCGCCGCCGGTGAGCGGGCTGCGACCATGCTCGACACGGTGCACCTGCCGCTCAGCGTGCTGAACAAGTACCCGTACGAGTTGAGCTCAGGGCAGCGTCAGCGCGTCGCGCTCGCCCGCGCGCTGGTGCTCGGCCCGTCCGTGCTCGTCGCCGACGAGCCGACCGCCGGCATCGACGCGACGGTGCGGGACGCTGTGATCGACCTGCTCGCCCAGCTTCGCGACCACGAGGGGTTCTCTGCCGTGCTGGTCAGCCACGATCTGTCCGTGCTCCGCAGGGCGAGCGACAACACCATCGTGCTGCAGGGCGGCCGCGTCGTCGGCTACGGGCCGATCGAGGACGTGCTGGCCGACCCGCAGCATCCCTTCGTCGACGGGCTCGCGAAGGCACTGAAACCACCGCAGCGTCGCACCGAGCGACGCCCGAGACGTTCGGAGAAGAACCGATGACCGCCGACAACACCGCTGCTCCCGCCGCCGTGCGGCAGCACAGAGCCGTCCTCGCCGTCGAGGCGGAGGCTCTGCCAGCAGACGAACGGCCGGAGCCGGGCCCCATCGCCATCATGCCGACAGAGGAGCAGACCTTCGTCGACGCCGTGCACGCCGGCGGAGGCGCGGTCGCAGAGCTCTCAGACGCGACGCGTGGCCTGGTCTGGCTGACCTACCGGGATGCGCGCGGGCTCGCGGAGACGCTGGAAACGCATCCGCAGATCGGCTGGGTGCAGTTGCCGTACGCCGGGGTCGACGCGTTCGCCGACATCCTCGCCGCCGAGGACAGGCCTGGCCTCATCTGGACGAGTGCGAAGGGCGCCTATGCGCAGCCGGTCGCCGAGCATGCCCTCGCCCTCACGCTGGCAATGCTGCGCGTCCTGCCGAAGCGCGTCGTCGCACGCTCCTGGGCCGCCGAGCAGGAGGGCCGCTCGCTGTATGGGCTGCGGGTGGTGATCGTCGGCGCCGGAGGGATCGCGCTGGAGCTGATGAAGCTGCTCGAACCGTTCGGGACGGAGATCACGATCGTCCGCCGCTCCACCGACCCCGTCGCCGGCGCGAGCCGCACCGTGACGGCCGACCGTCTGGCCGAAGTGCTTCCCGACGCCGACGTCGTGGTGATCGCCGCCGCTCTCACCGGAGGCACACGCCACCTGTTCGGTGCGCCGGAGTTCGCGGCGATGAAGGACACCGCATACCTGGTCAACATCGCTCGCGGCGGCCTTGTCGACAGCGACGCCCTCGTGGCCGCCCTCGCCTCCGGCGCGATCGCGGGCGCCGGGATCGACGTGACCGACCCAGAGCCGCTGCCGGATGGGCACCCGCTCTGGGACGAGCCCAACTGCCTCATCACGCCGCACCAGGCGGACACGCCGGAGATGACGGCGCCGCTGCTGGCCGAGCGCATCCGCCTCAATGTGCACGCGTTCCTCGAAGACGGCCGGTTCGTCGGGGTGGTCGATCCGTCGGAAGGCTACTGACGAACCATGCGTCAGCGAGCGACGCGCGCGGGCGTCCCGGCCGATTTTTGCTGGCCGCGGATTCCTTGCTAGAGTAGCTACGCTGATTCAAGCATTCCTCGATAGCTCAATTGGCAGAGCAGCCGGCTGTTAACCGGCAGGTTCTTGGTTCGAGTCCAAGTCGGGGAGCGTTGAACCCCCGAACTTCCCCGGAAGTTCGGGGGTTTCCTCGTTAACCGGAGCGCATATGTCGCGGCGGGCATACACGGCGTGCTGCCGTGTACTCCCGGGGGAGTAGCCGTGAACCTCCCTGCGGCGGTCGTCGCGTTCAGCGCCGCTCGTTAGCATGGACGGATGGCCTGGAGCGCGGATGAGCAAGCACGGCTCGCGCGCGCCGAACGCGGCTGGACCAACCGTCCCCGGCCCCCTGCTGCCCGCTGGTTCCCCGTCGTGGTCGCCGCCCTCATCCAGGTGCCCGGCCTCGTCATCGCCATCCACGACGCCAGACGGGATGCGCTCTCGCTGGCGTTCGTGCTCGTCGCCTTCGCGTCGTCCTTCGTCCTCCTCGCGGCCAGGAAGCATCCCGGTGTCGTCGTCGCGGTGATCGGGGCTCTCTGCGCGCCCGCCATCGCCGTCAGCGCCGGTCCGCCGTTCGCGGCCGTGCCGCTCGCCTTCGCCGTGGTCAGCGCCGTCGTGCGCGGGGCGCGGGTGTGGGCGTGGTGGACCCTCGCAGGGCTCGCCGTGCTCGGGCCGCTCGCGGCGTATCTGCTGAGCGTGCAGCCGACCGCGATCATCCGGCCGCTGATCGTCGCGCTCATCCTGCTGCTGCTGGTCGGCGTCGGCGAGGCGATCCGGAACCGGCGGGAGCGCTACCGCGAGCTGTCTCGGACGATCGCCGCGCGGCGGGAGTCCGCAGCGGAGGCGGAGCGGCTGCGCATCGCGAGGGAGCTGCACGACGTGCTCGCGCACTCGCTCTCTCAGATCAGCGTGCAGGCCGGTGTCGGACTGCATCTGTTCGACTCTCGGCCGGACAAGGCCAGGGAGAGCCTGGAGGCCATCAGGGCGACCAGCGGGCAAGCGCTGGAGGAGGTCAGGGGAGTGCTCGGCTTCCTGCGCTCGGAGGGCGACGGGGCCGCCAGGGCGCCGGAGCCGGACATCGACCGGATCCCTGTGCTGGTGGAGACCTACCGGCGTGCAGGGCTCGAGGTGCGGTACGAGAACACGCTCACCACCGTCCCGGCGCCGGCGATCCAGCTCGCGGTGTACCGGATCGTGCAGGAGTCGCTGACGAACATCGGCAGGCACGCGCAGGCGACGCACGTCTGGATCGCACTCGGCCAGGACGACCGCGAGTACGTCGTCTCCGTCATCGATGACGGTCGCGGCCTGCCGGACGACGACGACCTCGGCGGCGGGATGCTCGGGATGCGCGAGCGCGCCGAGCTGCTCGGTGGCAGGTTCGAGGCGGTCTCCGAGGAGGCGGGGGGAGTCACCGTGACCGCCCGCATCCCGATCAGGACGGCGGGCGCCGCGTGATCCGGGTGCTGCTGTGATCCGGGTGCTGCTGGCCGACGACCAGCACCTCGTGCGCGCCGGCTTCCGGGCACTGCTGGAGGCCGAGGACGGCATCGACGTTGTCGGCGAGGCCGCGACCGGCCGAGACGCCGTCGCCCTGGCGAAGCTGCAGCGGCCGGACGTGGTGCTCATGGACATCCGGATGCCGGACGGCGACGGGCTGTGGGCCACGGAGGAGATCGTCCGCGACCCCGAGCTGGCAGACACGCACATCGTGATCGTGACCACCTTCGAGCTCGACGAGTACGTCGCCCAGGCGATCACGGCGGGCGCGAGCGGATTCCTGGTGAAGGACACCGAGCCGGTCGACCTCATCCGGGCGGTGCGCGTCGCTGCCGCAGGGGACGCGCTGCTGTCGCCTGGCGTCACCAAACGGCTCCTCGAACGCGTGGCAGGCGGGCTGCGGCCGGCGCCGCCGAGCACGGCCCTCGACGCGCTCACCGAACGGGAGCGCGAGGTGCTCGCGCTCGTCGGCCAGGGGCTGAGCAACGGCGAGATCGGCGAACGGCTCTACCTCAGCCCGCTCACCGCGAAGACGCACGTCTCCCGCATCATGCAGAAACTGGATGCGCGCGACAGGGTGCACCTGGTGGTGCTCGCCTACGAGAGCGGGCTCGTGCAGCCGGGGTGGCAGTAGCAGGACTGCCGCGCATCGTTCGTCCCACGGGAGTACGGACATTCACTCCGCCGGGCCGATTCGCTTCAGGCCGCATCCGGCGAGGCTGATGGGGACGGTTCGCATCCGACGCGGACCGCAGTCACGATTGGAATCATCATGCTCAGCACCATCGCCGCGACCACCGTCGCCGCCCACTGGGTCGGCCCGTGGGCGGGAGGGTTCGGCTTCCTGTTCCTCCTCATCCCGCTGTTCTGGATCGCTGTCTTCGTCCTGATCTTCGTGTTCGCGGGTCGCCGCTGGCGCCGGGCCGCCGCTGCGGGCTACGGCCCTGGATACGGCCGAGGCTGGGGAGGTGCCGCCGGCTCGCGTTCGGCCGAGGCCACCCTCGCAGAGCGCTTCGCACAGGGCGACATCGACGAGGTCGAGTACCGCGCACGGCTCGAAGTGCTCCGCGCCAACCGTCCCGCCGGGCAGTAGCGCAGGCCGGACCGGCGACGGCGGCACGAAAAGCGCGGGGGCGCGCGGACGGATATGATCGTCCGGGCCGAAGACCCCCGTCACGGCCGGAAGGATTGGCCATGAACGCTCTGTCAACGGCAGACGCCAGGAGCCTCGTGCTCGTGCTCGCCATCGCCGGAGCCGCGCTCCTCGTCGCCGCCGTCGTCTTCCTCGTGCTGTGGTTGCGCTCCCGCCGTTCGCACGCGCGGCTGAGTGGCCGGCGCGAGGAGAGCGAGCGGGACCGCATCGACAGGGAACTGGAGCTGGCCGAGCAGGCCGGCCGGTTCCGCATCGTGCGCGAACTCGGCGACGTGGCCATCCAGTCGGTCTCCCGCCTGGCGTCGCAGGCAGAGGGCGTCCGCTACGCCGCCGTCTCCGATCCGGAGGCCGCGGCACGCGCAGTCCCGGCGCTGGAGACCTCCGCACGGGATGCGCTCGGCGATCTGCGGCGCATCCAGACCGTCGTCCGCGACGGCGAGAGCGCTGCGATGCCGCAGCCCAGCCTGCACTCGGCCCGCGACCTGTTCCGGGTGATGCGGGACGCCGGGCTCGACGTCACGTTCACCGAGTCCGGCGACCGCTTCGAGCTCCGACAGGGCGCGGAGCTCGCGGTGTTCCGCATCCTGCAGTCCAGCCTGGAGAACGCACTCAAGCACGGCGGTCCTGGCACAGCGGTCGCGATCGGCTTCACCTGGACGGGCGACGGACTGCAGGTCAGCGTCGACGACGACGGCATCCGCTCTGCTGCGCGCAGGATGGGGCTCGCCGGGGAGGCGGTCGACCAGGCGACGCAGTACACGATCGACGAGGACCTGCGCGCCCTCACCGAGACGTACGACGGGGCAGGGCTCACCGGGATGCGCGAACGTGCTGCGCTGTTCGGCGGGGTGCTGAACGCATCCACTGTTCCCGGCGTCGGGTTCTCTCTGTCCGTGGTGTTCCCTGCGCTGAAGTTCCACAACGGAGTGCACGGGGTCGACCTGGGGCGGTGACCGCCCGGTCGACGCGACGCCCGGCGCGCCGGCTCAGTCGTCCAGGTGGTCGCGGCCAGGCAGCCAGCTGAGCCCAGGGACGCCCCAGGAGTTCTTCTTCTGCACCTTCTTCGCCGCCTTGGCGAACGGGTGGCTCAGCCTGTCGACGTAGAGCACACCGTCCAGGTGGTCGAACTCGTGCTGGAAGATGCGCGCCAGCCAGCCGTCTGCGCGAATCTCGAACGGCGTGCCGTCGAGGTCGACGGCCTCCAGGATGACGCTCTCAGCGCGGCGGAGCGGGAACCGCTCGCCGGGGAACGACAGGCAGCCCTCCGCCTCTGCGTCCTCGTCGAGCTCGCCGATACCGGTCGGACTGATCCACAGCACCGGGTTGACGGCGACGCCGCGGTGCAGCACGTCGTCGTCGTCCGTCCAGCCGAACACGAACAAGCGGAGAGGGACGCCGACCTGCGGGCCGGCCAGACCGACGCCGGGAGCGGCGTCCATCGTCTCGAACATGTCGTCGACGAGGGTGCGCAGCGCGTCGTCGAACTCCGTGACGGGAGCGGCTGGTGCGTGCAGGACAGGGTCTCCGGTGATCCGGATGGGAAGGACGGCCATTCAGCAAGAATATCGGGGGGAAACTGGATAGGGTCGTGGGGTGGGTACGGAACTGATGGATGCGCTCGACCTGGCCTATGAGCCGAGTCAGCTCCTGGGCATCCCGATCGCGCTCATCGGCGCGTGTTTCCTCTCCATCGGGGCCCAGCTCCAGCACCACGGCGTCGCCAAGGTCGAGGCCAACACGCAGGATGCGCAGTCCGGCCTCAACCTCCGTCAGCTCGGCCTGCTGCTCGCCCGCCCGTCGTGGGTCATCGGCACGGTGCTGCTCGGTCTCGCCATCGTCTTCCAGCTCGTCAGCCTGAAGCTGTCGCCGATCATCCTGGTGCAGCCGCTCGGCGTCGTCGGGCTCGTCATCACGAGCATCCTGAACGCCAGGGTCAGCGGGGTGAAGCTCAACCACCGGTCGGTGATCGCGGTGAGCCTCTGCGTGGGCGGTGTCGGTGCGTTCGTGCTGATCGCCGCGGTGTACGCCCGCGACCGGCCCGTGACGACGCAGGCGCTCGTGGAGATCCTGATCATCCTCGCCGTCGTGCTGCTCGCCTTCGGCGCCCTGTTCTACTTCCTGCGCGCCAGGTTCAAGGCGATCATCTACATCATCGGCGCCGGTGTGCTCTACGGTTTCGTCGCGACTCTCGCCAAGGTGGTCATCGACCGCATCTCCCGGCAGGAATGGGACTGGCTGCTGGTGCTCTGCATCGTGGCGCTGCTGGCGGCCGCGATCCTGGGCGCGTACTTCGTGCAGAACGCGTACTCGTCCGGGCCTCCCGATCTGGTGATCGCGGGCCTGACGGTGGTCGACCCTCTGGTCGCGGTGACCATCGGCATCGTCATCCTCGACGAGGCCGCAGGGGCGCCCTGGTGGGCCATGGTCGGCTTCGTCCTGTCCGGCGCCGTCGCCATCTACGGCGTCTTCCAGCTCGCGAAACACCACCCGCAGGCGGCCTCCGCCGCGCCGGTCGCTGCAGCGGTTGCCGACAAAACAACGGATTCCGGCTTAGACTAGGCCGTTGAATCAGCCGGTCGGGCCCCGATCGGCGAGCGAACACCGTCGCCGGATTCACCATCCCGGCCCACTAACGTAGGGATTCACCACGTGCCCGATACGAGCGGACAGCCGAGCAGTACGCCCGCCCAGCCCCCCGTTCCGGCCAAGAAGCCGCTGACCGTCGTGATCGGGGCCGACACGTTCGCCCCCGACGTCAACGGCGCGGCGCGGTTCGCCGAGCGGCTCGCAGCAGGGCTCGTCTCCCGTGGGCACGACGTCCACATCGTCGCGCCGGCGGCCAGCCGCAAGCACGGCACCTGGGTCGAGGAGCACGAGGGCCAGAAGATGACGGCGCACCGGCTGTACAGCTGGCGCTGGTACCCGCACGACTGGCTGCGGTTCGCGATCCCGTGGCGGATCAAGCAGAACAGCGCGCGCATCCTGGACGAGGTGAAGCCGGATGTCGTGCACTTCCAGTCGCACATCGTCGTCGGCCGCGGGCTCTCCCAGGAGGCGCAGAAGCGCGGCATCCGGATCATCGGCACGAACCACTTCATGCCGGAGAACATGCTGGAGTTCACGCTCCTGCCTCGGTTCATCCAGGACTACGCGATAGGCCTGGCCTGGAAGGCGGCGCGCCGCACGTTCGGTCGTGCAGAAGCGGTCACGACCCCGACGGCGAAGGCCGCTCAGTTCCTGGAGAAGTACACCGGACTGCGCAACGTGCACGCGATCTCCTGCGGCATCGACGCCCACAACTACACGCCGGACTTCACGCCGCGCACCGGCAACCGCATCCTGTTCGTCGGGCGCGTGACGGGGGAGAAGCAGATCGACGTTCTGCTGAAGGCCGTCTCGCTGCTGCCGTCCGATCTGGATGCGCAGCTCGAGATCGTCGGAGGTGGCGACCAGCTCAAGAACCTGCAGTCCCTCGCCGAACAGCTCGGCATCGCCGACCGGGTGACGTTCACCGGCTATGTGACCGACGAGGAACTGCGCCAGGCGTACACCCGCGCAACCGTGTTCGGGATGCCGTCGATCGCCGAACTGCAGTCGATCGCGACGATGGAGGCGATGGCCTCCGCGCTGCCGGTCGTCGCGGCGAACGCGATGGCGCTCCCGCACCTCGTGCACGACGGCGAGAACGGCTACCTCTTCGAGCCAGGCAACGCACAGCACCTCGCCGACCGCCTCGAGCACGTCCTCACCCTGCCGCAGGAGGAGCTCGACGTGCTCAAGAACGCGTCGCTCCGCATCGTCGCCGCGCACGACATCCAGACGACGATCAGCACCTTCGAAAGCCTGTATCGTGGTGAGCCGGTGGCCGACCCTGTGACGGAATCGGCCCCACCAGTGCCCAGCACGGACTGAACGGGCACACGGGGCGGTAGCTCAGCTGGTTAGAGCATCGGACTCATAATCCGCCGGTCACGGGTTCAAGTCCCGTCCGCCCTACCGACGCCGGGTGCGTGGCTCAGTGCCTCAGCGCATCCGCCAGCGGCAGGAAGCGCTGAGGCCGCATCCGCGCGGTCAGCCTTTCTTGAGCTCCTCCGCGAACATCACGATGATCCCGCTCGGCCCGCGGAGGTAGCTGAGCTTGTAGACGTCCTGATACGTCGCCACGCCGCGCAGCGGGTAGCAGCCGTGCTTCGCGGCGATGGCGAGGGCGGCGTCGATGTCGTCGACCGAGAAGGCGACGCGGTGCATCCCGATCTCGTTGGGGAGCGTCGGCTCGGTCTCGATCGCATCCGGGTGGAGATACTCGAACAGTTCGAGCTGGCCGCTGCCGTCCGGGGTCTGCAGCATCGCGATCTTGGCGTGGTTGCCGTCGAGGCCGACAGCGGTGTCCGCCCACTCGCCGCTGACCGTGTCGCGGCCGAGCACGGTGAGACCGAGGTCGGTGAAGAAGGAGATGGTCGCTTCGAGGTCGCGCACGGCGATCCCCACGTTCTCGAACTTGATAGCCATGCTGCATGGTATCCAGGGCGGCCGACGGTGGTCGAGAACGACGGCACCGCCGACAGCGATGAGACCGCCGAGGGCGATGAGAACGCCGTCAGGCGAACGCGAACGACAGCGCGACTCCGACGATGATGGCGACCCCGATGTAGACCAGGTTCGGGAGCTGGAACGAGTGGTCGACGACGAACCGGCCCATCTTGGTGGTGCCGGTCTGGTCGAACGCCACCGTCGCCACCTGGCTGCCGTTGGCCGGGAGCGTGTAGATGCCCATCGTCGCCGGCCACAGGCCGACCAGAAGGGCAGCAGGCAGCCCGATCGTGATGCCGATGGGCACGATGGCGTTGGTGGCGCTCGACTGGCTGGTGGTCAGCATCGCCACCGCGAACAGGGCGATGGCGAACAGCACGGCGCCGAGGAAGGCCGACGAGCCGGACACCACAGAGCCGAGCCCATCGACGATGAGCTTCTGGTTCGCCGCGACGAACGTGTTGGCCAGCCACGCGATCCCGAACAGCGCGATGGCGCCGACCATCCCGGCAGGGAACGTGGCCTGCTTCGGCACGTCAGAGGCTTTGACCTTGCAGAGCAGGAAGATCAGCGCGGCGATGACGCCCATCGTCACCTCGATGATCACCGTCACGCTAAGCCGGAGCGGACTGCCGTCGTCGTTGGTCCCGATCACCGGGCGCAGCCCCTCGAACAGCCCGAAGAACACGATCACGCCGACCCCGACGAGGAAGATGGCCGCGGACAGCACGGCCGTGCGCGGGAGCTTCTGGTCGTGGGCGTCCTCGGTGGGCGGCTGGATCTGACCGTCGGCGAGGCGCTTCTGGAACACCGGGTCGTCCTCCAGGTTCTTGCCGTGGCGCATCATGACGAGCGCGGCCACGAAGAGCCCGGCGATGGATGCGGGCCACATGATCAGCAGGAGCCCGCCGAGATCGACGCCCTGCGGTGCGAGCAGCACCACCATCGAGGCGGTCGCCGCCGACACCGGGGAGCAGAGGATGCCGACCTGGGACGCCACAGCCGACACCGACAGGGCGCGCTCGGGGCGGATCTTCTGCTGGTACGACACGTCGTAGATCACCGGGAGCAGCGGGTAGAAGATGTTGCCGGTTCCCGCTCCGACTGTGAACAGGAACGACATGGCCGGCGCGAGGAACACCACGGAGCGTGGGCGGCGCCTGATCACCTTGGCCGCGACGGACACCATCCACTCGATGCCTCCCGCTGCCTGCATGGTCGATGCGGCGGTGATGACCGTGATGACGATGAAGACCGCATCCACCGGGGCGCTGCCCGGCGCCTCTCCGAAGCCGAAGACGAGCACGGCGACGCCGACGAGCCCCCACACGCCGAGCCCGATGCCGCTGGTGCGGGTGCCCATGTAGATCGCGGCGACCACGACCACGAGCTGCGCGACGAGCACCCACACGTTGTCGTTCACGACGACGGTCCAGCGGTGACGGGCGCAGAGCCGGTCAGGATGCGGGTGGGCAGCGGTGTCTCGACGATCTGGCCGTCGATCGCTTCGACGCGCACGGCGAGCGGTGCATCCACGGGGCTGATGGCGGTGACGAAGCCGCTGCTGTCGAAGTGCAGCGACTGGAGGTTCCCGACGGCGTACCCGGTGCTGAGCTCTCCGCTGAGCAGCGCGGCGTGGAACAGCGGCTTCCGTTGGTCCTCGGCGTCGTAGTGCGGGCAGAAGCTGCCGTGAAGGAAGCCGAGGCCCTCGGGGAGCACCCGCAGCGGCGGGCCGTAGCTGTCGGTCGTTCCGCCCTCGAACCAGCAGATGCCGCCAGCGCTGCCACCGGTGAAGACGACGTTGGACGCAGGGTCGTCCCACAGCTCCCGCAGGATCATGTCGAGGCCCTGCCGTCGCCACACGTCGAGCATGTTGGCCGTGTTGCCGCCGCCCACGTGGATCACGTCGAAACCGCGGACGAACCCGGCGAGGTCCTCGACGGCGCGATGGAACAGCGGCAGGTGGTGCGGGGCGCACCGGTCGGAATCGTAGGTGGAGTAGAAGCTCACGATGTACGCGGCATCGTCTCCGGTCGCCGTGCCGAGGAACAGCACGCGAGGCCGCTCCGTGCCGGTCAACCCCAGGATGTAGTCGTGCGTCGGATCGTTCCGCCGATCCATCATGGCCCTTCCGGCCCCCGTCGCCACCACGTGCCCCACAGCCCACCTCCGTGTCACCAGCGATACGTGTGCTCAGGCTAGCGGCGCTCTCGACGGGTTGTCGAGGAGTCGGATTCGCCGGTGGGGGACCTCATCCTGGCGGTGGATGCGCGGGGAGCGGCGCGTCAATACGGTGGGACGGTGAGTTTCGCGCAGCGTCATCCGGGCGTCGTCGCAGCACTGCTGGTGTGCGCGCACGTGGTCGTCGCGCTGGCGGTGGCCTCGTGCGTGCTGCAGCTGTCGCTCGCGGTGGGCGGGGACGGGCTGTTCGGTCTGTCCAGGGTGCGGCCGGTCCCGCAGCTCGCACTCCTCGGTGCGGTGCTCCCCGTTCCGCTGGCGGCGATTGCGGCGTTCGTGCTGGCGTTCAGCCGTGCGCGGGAGCGAGCATGGGTGGCTCCGGTCGTCGGTATGGTCGCGACGGTGCTCGTCCCGGCGATCGTGCTCACATTCCTGCACGCGCCGGAGCCGATCCGCGGCGGTTGATGGTCAGCTCCCGCCGGTCAGGTCTCGCCGATCAGCTCTCGCCCGTCAGCTCGCTCACCGGCACCGTGCACGCGTCACCCTTCCACGCCTCGACTCCCTCGCGCACCGCGAACGCCGCGATCACGAGGCCGGCCACCGCATCCGCCCAGGCCCAGCCGAACAGCGCGTTGAGGGCGAGCCCCAGGAAGACCGCGGCGGAGAGGTAGCTGCAGATCAGCGTCTGCTTCGAGTCGGCGACTGCGGAGGCCGAGCCGAGCTCTCGCCCTGTGCGACGCTCGAACCAGCTGAGCAGCGGCATCACCAGGAGGCTGACCGCTGTGAGAACCAGACCGACGGGGCTGTGCGCCGCCTCGCGCATCCCGAGCAGCGACAGGGCGCTGTCGACGGTCACATACGCGGCGAGGCCGAAGAACGAGACGGCGATCACGCGCAGCGCCGTGCGCTCACGACTCTCCGGATCGGCGGCGGAGAACTGCCAGGCGACGGCCGCAGCGGACAGCACTTCGACGACGGAGTCGAGCCCGAATCCGATCAGCGCGGCGCTCGACGCCACGGTCCCCGCCGCGATGGCGACCACGGACTCGACCACGTTGTAGCCGATCGTGACCGCGACGACCCAGCGGATGCGGCGCTGCAGCGTGCGCGTGCGCGCTGGGTCGATCGGGCGGCCAGTGGATGCGGCGGTCGCGCTCACGCCGTCGCGCCCGCTTCCACGGAGACGTCCACCGCCGCGCCGGGTCCGCAGCACAGTGGCACGTCGCAGTGCTCGTCGGCGCACGGCTCGCCGTCGTCGACCGCGAGGACCACATCCACCAGGCTCGTCAGCGCCCGCGTGAGGTGCGGGTCGGCGATCTCGTAGCGGGTCGACCTGCCGCTCGGCACCGCTACCACGATGCCGCAGCCGTGCAGGCAGGCGAGATGGTTCGAGACGTTCGAGCGGGTCAGACCGAGCTCCGTGGCGAGCGCGCCCGGATGACCAGGCTGCTCGATCAGCGCGAGCAGGATGCGGGAGCGGGTGGGGTCGGCCATCGCTCGTCCGAGGCGGTTCATCACGTCGAGGCGGGAAGAAATGGTCAGCATGCACTGACCATACAGCGGACGCTGACCATTTCGCCACCCCGGAGCGGCCGACGTCGGGCCTAGGATCCGGCGCCGCCGAGGTGCCCGAGCAACGCGTCGAGGATGGGGCGCTGGCCCTTCGTGAGCTTGCTGCGCGCGAGCTCGATCGGCGTCCAGCGCGCGTCGTCGATCTCGGGGAACGACTGGATGCGCCCCGAGCGCGGCGGCCACTCCAACTCGAACGCGTTGCTCGTGACCGTCTTCGGCGCGAACGCCTCCGCCTCGGCCGCGAACACCGCGACCTTCTTGCCGGAGGAGAGCGGGAAGTCGCCGAGCGATGCGTACGCCGTGTCCGGCGCGGGAGATCCGATCTCCTCCTCGAACTCGCGTCGGGCGGCCGCGAGCTCCCCGTCGAGGTCTGTCGCCTCGACGATGCCCTTCGGAATCGACCAGGCGCCTTCGTCCTTCCTCGCCCAGAACGGCCCACCCATGTGCGCGATCCACACCTCTACCGTCGCCCGCCGACGGTAGAGCAGGATGCCGGCACTGCGCACGCCCGGCATCAGGCGGACTTCCGTTCGAGGAGTTCGCGCAGCTCGCTGACCTGCGCAGACAGGGCTTTGATCTGGCCGCGCGTGGCGGCCCTGGTGTCGATCTCGGTCTGCGCGACGCGTTCGACGATCCAGGATGCGAGGGTCGCCGTCACGATGCCCAGCATCGCGATCCCGCCGATCATCAACCCGACGGCGACCAGTCGGCCCACCTCGGTGACCGGCGTGAAATCGCCGTAGCCGACCGTCGAGATCGTCTCGAACGCCCACCAGACCGCGCGCGCGAACGTGTTGATGTGCGCCCCGGGGGCGTGGCGTTCCGCATCCAGTGCCGCCAGCGCCGCCGTGAACACCAGCAGGGCGCCCGCACCGACCACGTACACGACCACGCGGCCTCGGAACGCGGCGCCGGCGGTGCGCTGCAGCACGGAGAGGATCGTGACGAGCCGCAGCAGGCGCAGTGGTCTCAGCATCGGCAGCACGACGATCGCCAGATCGAACAGGTGCGTGTAGAACCAGCGCCAGCGATTCGGCGCCAGCCAGAGACACACGAAGTAGTCGACGAGGAACACGCCCCAGGTGAGCCAGATGACGGTCTCGGCGACGATCAGCGACGGACCGGAGAGGTCGGCGATGACCTCCCAGGCGTACGCGACGAGGAAGAGGGCGGCCGCGCCGGTGAGCGGCCATTCGGTGATGCGGTGCCAGCGTTCGAGGGTCATGGCATCACCCTAGAACCGTGACACCGTGTGACAAGCCCGCAATCCACGGCGACTAACGTGGAGGGGTGAACAGTGGCGATGCGTGGGTCGAGGGTCCGGACGGTCAGCGGTTCTGGGGCCGTTTCGGAGCGGCCGGTCTGCTCGTCCACGACAACCGGCGCGGCATCTTGCTGCAGCACAGGGCGGACTGGAGTCATTTCGGCGGAACCTGGGGGCTGCCGGGTGGCGCGCGGCACGAGGGCGAGTCCGCTGTCGACGGCGCTCTGCGCGAGGCGGCGGAGGAAGCGTCCGTGCCAGGGTATGCGGTGGCCGTGCTGTTCACGAGCGTCCTCGACCTCGGGTTCTGGTCGTACACGACCGTCGTCGCAGAAGCCGTTCGGCCGTTCGAGGCGCTGGTGGCCGACCCGGAGAGCATCGAGCTGCGCTGGGTGGAGGTGGGCGGCGTGACGGAGTTGCCGCTGCATCCAGGGTTCGCAGCCGCGTGGCCGGAGCTGCGGGCGCGCCTGGTGGGGCTGGCAGACTGAACGCCTGATGGCGCGGTCTGAGCGTCTAAAAGCGGTCTGAGCTTCTGACGGCGGCCTGCGGGCTACCCAAGCCTCAGGAGGCGATGCGTGGCCAGAGCAACGAGCCTGCGACGTCCTGGTACCCGACGGGCATGCTGACGAACGCCGCAGCGCCGGGGTAGCTCACCTGGCCGGGATAGCGAGGTGCGCCGGGGTAGTCAGGCGTTCCGCGGAAGGGGTGGCCGGTGTCGGTGAGCAGGCGGTCGCCCACGACAGTGCCGAGGTAGTGCCCGCCCGGGGTCACCACGTCGTCGTCGTTCCAGGGGAACCAGCCGATCCAGTCTCCGTCCGGGTTGAACAGGAACCGTCCTGTGTCGTCGATCCGGTACGCGATCCAGGTGCCCTGGCTGTCGTGCAGGTATGCGGTCATCGTCGATCGCCTTTCGGGTCGGCATCGTCGTTGTGTGAAGTATCCTCACCTTCCCCGTCGCTGGCAAGACGCGTCACGGAGTGTCGCACGCCGGCCGCAGAATGGATGCGTGCACCTCGTACTCGACCGGCCGTCGCCCGGCAGCGTTCTGGCGACCAGGGTCGACGCGGGCGGTGTGGTGGTCGGCGAGGAGACCATCCAGGCCGCCGCGCTGGCCGGGTTCGTCCGTGCCGAAGAGCGGGAGAGTCCACGCTGGGCGTGGAGCGACACCCGTGCCTGGTATCCGCCGCTGCTCGCCGCAGGCGTGCGCATCGAACGCTGCGACGACCTCCAGCTGAGCCACACGATCCTCCGGATGTCGTCGCTCTCGTCCGGCTCAGCGCTCGCGACGGCTCCGCTCGGGCTGTGGGACGCCCTTCCCGCCTTCGCAGAGGAGCAGCCTGCCGCTCACACTGCGCTGTTCGATCTCGACGAGCACGACCGGCAGGATGCGGCACCGTCCGCGCTCGAGGAGTTCCTTGCGCAGCGCGCAGCGGTCGACGGCAGCACGAGCCCCGGCCGACTGCGTCTGCTGCTCGCGGCCGAGTCCGCCGGGGCGCTGATCGCCGCTGAGATGCGCTTCGCCGGACTGCCGTACAGCGCAGAACGGCATGACGCGCTGCTCACTGATCTGCTCGGTCCCCGGCCGGCCGCTGGACGGCCGGCCATGCTCGACGCCCTCGCTGCGGAGCTTCGCACCGAACTGGAGAGCCCCGACCTCAACCCGGACAGTCCGCCGGAGGTGCTGCGCGCGCTCAAACGGGCCGGCCTCATGGTGACGTCGACACGCTCGTGGGAGCTCCGCGATGTCGACCACCCGGCCATCCCTCCGCTGCTGCGATACAAGAAGCTCTCCCGCCTGCTCACCGCCAACGGCTGGACCTGGCTCGACACCTGGGTGCGCGACGGCCGGTTCCATCCCGACTACGTGCCCGGCGGCGTCGTCACCGGGCGCTGGGCGACGCGCGGCGGCGGCGCGCTGCAGCTTCCGAAGCAGGTGAGGGGAGCGGTGGTCGCCGATCCTGGCTGGAAGCTGGTGGTGGCCGACGCCGCGCAGTTGGAGCCGCGCATCCTGACCGGTCTGTCCGGTGACCAGTCGATGGCGGCGGCCGGGCGGGGGAAAGACCTGTACGAGGGCATCGTCGCGTCCGGCGCAGTGGAGGAGCGGGCCCAGGCGAAGGTAGCGATGCTCGGCGCGATGTACGGCGCGACGACGGGGGAGAGCGGCAGGCTGATGCCGCGGCTGACCAGGGCGTTCCCGCAGGCGATCCGGCTCGTCGAGGAGGCCGCGCGGGCGGGGGAGCGCGGCGAGGTGGTCACGTCGCTGCTGGGCCGCAGCTCGCCACGGCCGGGCGGCTCCTGGGCGGCCACCCAGGCGGCGGCGTCCGCGCCGGAGTCGACGGATGCGGACGAGCGACGCGCCCGCAGCCAGGCGCGCGATTGGGGCAGGTTCACGCGCAACTTCGTCGTGCAGGCGAGCGCGGCGGAGTGGGCGCTGTGCTGGATGGCCGACCTGCGCAAGCGGCTCACCGTGCTCGGCGCGGACGGACCACTGCTGGAGAGTCCCCATCTGGTGTACTTCCTGCACGACGAGGTGATCGTGCACGCCCCGGCCCAGCTCGCGCAGCAGGCGGCGGATGCGGTGGTCGCCTCGGCGGCGGCGGCCGGGCGCCTGCTGTTCGGCGGATTCCCCGTCGAGTTCCCCGTGACGGCCGCCGTGGTGGACAGCTACGCCGAGGCGAAGTGAGCCGGGCGCCGCGAGACACGGAATGAAGCTGTGTCGGAGTTGGTTGTGGTGGGTGATCTGACCGAGGATGGAGACCATGACAGACACCGCCACAGCGCCAGCAGACCCCCGCGACATCCTGGCCAGGTACCGCCATCGCCGCGAGCAGGCCGTGACGGCTCCGAAGGGCAACCTGGCGCTGGTGAACACCCAGTGGATCACCGGGGACCCGGACGCCGAAGCACAGCCGGTGT
The DNA here is from genome assembly GCF_001428745.1 of Leifsonia sp. Root227. Taxonomy (GTDB): domain Bacteria; phylum Actinomycetota; class Actinomycetes; order Actinomycetales; family Microbacteriaceae; genus Leifsonia. The sequence continues at coordinate 818,863 of NZ_LMIO01000002.1, forward strand.
GGGGCATCCCCGGGCTGTGGGCCCCGCTTCCGAAGGGTCAGTCCGGCCTGAAGGTCGTCGCGACGGCGGCCGACGGGATCGTGGTCGACGGCACGCTCGTCGACGGCGAAGCGATCGTGCGCGGAAAGGATGACGCGGCTCCGAGCGAGATCGTGTTCAGCGACACCGTGACCGGCTTCGTGATCGCCAGCGAGGACGGCGACTACGCGCTGCGGGTCTGGGACTCCAACTCGGAGGCGATCCAGGAGTTCGGCTCGATCGACGCCTTCGACTTCAACCCGGAGTGGATCATCCAGGCGCAGTTCTCACCGATCGAGGGCGGCAAGACGGTCGGCTTCGAGCACCTGAAGGACGACGGAAGCACCCGCGAGAAGGTGATCCCCGGCGAGATCACGTTCAGTAAGGACGGCGTCGAATACAACCTCGCCGCGTTCAAGGCAGGGCGCGCCCTGCAGCTCGTCTTCGCGGACAGCACCAACGGGGAGTCGACGTACTCCGTCGGCCGGTTCCTGTTCGTGGCTCCGAACCCGGACGGCACCGTGACGCTCGACTTCAACCTCGCCGTGCTGCCGCCCTGCGCGTTCAGCTACAACTTCAACTGCCCGCTGCCGCCAGCGCAGAACCGCTTCGCGGTCCCCATCGAGGCCGGCGAGAAGAACGTCCTCAACAAGGCCGGCCAGCTCCTCCACTGACCCCCGTCCCGCCACCCCGTCCCCGAAACAATCGAGTCCGGAGTTGTTCCTATCCGCCCCCGGCGTGTCGTGTGAACAACTCCGGACTCGATTGTTTCGGGGACGGGGACGGGGACGGGGTCAGCGGGTCAGGCGGGGCGGCGGCCTCTGCGGGGGCGCTCGGGGGAGCGCGCGCGCAGCAGCGCGTTCGGATGCGCGGTGAGCGTCGAGGCGACCTCGTCGAGCCACTCGATGGCGGCGCGCGCTCCCAGTTCCGCGGCGCGGTTCGCTGCGAGGATGGCGCGCGAGTCCGCGTCATGGCTGAGCTCGCGGATGCGCTCGGAGAACGCCGCACGGTAGTCGGCGACCACCGCGGGCGCGTCGGCTCCGGAGAGGGACGCGGCGATGAGCACCTGGTCCTGCATCTCATCCCAGTCCGGGCGCGCATCCACGGGCCCCGAGGTCAGCCACTCCTCGGCCGCCGCGGCGCCGTCGGCCGTGAGGGCGTAGAGCGGGAGGCCGTCGTCCGTGGTGCCCGCTGGCTGCACGAGGCCCTGGTCGACCATCCGGTCGAGCGTCGAGTACACCTGACCGGCGTTGAGCTGGCGGCGGTGCGCCGCTCGCGCCAGGAACTCGCTCTGCAGCTGCGAGCCGTATGCTGCGCCCTGGGTGAGCAGGGCGAGGAAGCCATTCTGAACCGACATACTCGGTATGCTATTCCGTTCCGCCGCCACGCCGCAGCCAAACCGTTGCAATCTTGTGACATGCGGGGTTTCTGCGGCATAATTCACAGAAGAGACCGTTACGGTCCACAATTTCACACTCTGCCGGTGAGTACCGCCGATTGGTCGTTGGGGAAGACGCATCCAATCGAACGGAGGACATCATGGCGGCACACGCAAGTCGAGGAGTGCTCTACGTGCACTCTTCCCCTGGCGCGCTCTGCCCCCACATCGAGTGGGCGGCGGGACGCGCTATCGGTCGCGCCGTGAACTTCACCTGGGAGTCGCAGCCGGTGCTGAAGGGCGCCCAGCGCACCGAGTTCTTCTGGGAAGGCCCCCAGGGCACGGGCGCGGCCATCGCCTCCGCCCTGCGCGGCTGGGAGCACCTGCGCTTCGAGGTCACGGAGGACGCGGGGCTCGGCAGCGACGGCGGCCGATGGATGCACACCCCCGACCTCGGGATCTTCTTCGCCCAGACCGACACGGCGGGCAACATGGTCGTGCCGGAGGACAGGGTCCGCTACGCCATGGAGATCGCCGGAGCCAACGCCCGCGAGCTGCACCGCGAGCTGCGACTCGCTCTCGGACAGGCCTGGGACGACGAACTCGAGCCGTTCCGGCACGCCAGCGACGAGACCAGTGTGGTCTGGCTGCACAAGGTCGGCTGACCGAGAGGGTCCGCGACAGACTCCCGCGGCGGGCCGGCCCAGGCATCATGCGCTGCCGCCCGCACGCGGTGAAACGCGAAAGGCCCCGACCGGGGTGAACCGGTCGGGGCCTTCGTGCGTGCAGCCTCGGTCCGGATCAGACCGAGCGGAACGCGACGACGGCGTTGTGGCCGCCGAAGCCGAACGAGTTGCTGATGGCCAGCAGGTCGCCGTCGCCGAGCTTGCGCGGCGAGGTGACGACATCGAGCGGGATCTCCGGGTCCTTCTCCGTGAGGTTGATCGTCGGCGGCGCGACGCGCTCGTGCAGCGACATGACCGTGAAGAACGCCTCGATCGCGCCGGCGCCGCCCAGGAGGTGACCGGTGGATGCCTTGGTCGCCGACACGGGGATGCCCTCCAGCAGGTCGCCGAACACGCGACGCAGCGCGTTGTACTCGGCGATGTCGCCCACCGGCGTGCTCGTGGCGTGCGCGTTGATGTGCGCGACGTCGGACAGCGACGCTCCAGCGCCCTCGACCGCGGCGATCATCGCGCGAGCGGCCGCCGAACCCTCTGGGTCCGGAGCGGTGATGTGGTACGCGTCGCTGGTGACAGAGCCGCCGACGAGCTCGGCGTAGATCTTCGCGCCGCGCGCCTTGGCGTGCTCCTCGGTCTCGAGCACGAGTGCCGCGGCGCCCTCTCCGAGCACGAAGCCGTCACGCGTGACGTCGTACGGTCGGGACGCGGTCGCCGGGTCGTCGTTGCGCTTTGACAGCGCCTGCATCGCGGCGAAGGACGCGATCGGCAGGGGGTGGATGGCCGCCTCGGAGCCTCCGGCGATGACGACGTCGGCGAGGCCCTGCTGCAGGTGGTCGTATGCGTTCGCGATCGACTCCGTGGAGGACGCGCACGCCGACACGACGGTGCGGATGCCTGCACGGGCGTGCAGGTCCATGCCGATCGCTGCCCCAGGGCCGTTCGGCATGAGCATTGGGACGGTCATCGGCATGACGCGGCGCGGGCCGCGCTCTCGCAGGGTGTCCCATGCGTCGATCAGGGTCCAGACGCCGCCGATGCCGGTGGCCCAGTCCACGGCGAGCCGCTCAGGCTCGACCTCGGGGGAGCCTGCGTCGGCGTACGCCTCGCGCCCGGCGATGAGGGCGAACTGGCTCGACGGGTCGAGGCGCTTGACCTCGTGGCGTTGGAGAACGGAGGCGGCGTCGACCCTCGCCTGAGCGGCGAACGTGACGGGGAGCTCCAGCTCGGAGACCCACTCCTTCTCGATGGTGCTGGCGCCGGACTCGCCGGCGAGCAGCGCCTTCCAGCTCTCAGCAGCTGTGCCACCGAGGGGCGACGCTGCGCCCACGCCGGTGACGACGATCTTCTTGGTCATAACGGCAACTCTCCGTAGATGGAACACGGCACGCGCTCATGGCGCGGCCAACCGCGGGGGACCGGACATCGGGGGTGCCGAGCCGGTCCCGACCGCGAGGGACGTTTCTCGTGCGGGGTTAGGCCTGAGCCTTGACGATGAACTCGACGGCGTCGCCGACGGTCTTGAGGTTCTTGACCTCTTCGTCCGGGATCTTGACGTCGAACTTGTCCTCGGCGTTGACCACGATGGTCATCATCGAGATGGAGTCGATGTCCAGGTCGTCGGTGAACGACTTGCCCAGCTCGACAGTGTCGGTCGCGATGCCGGTCTCGTCGTTGATGAGCTCGGCCAGGCCGGCGAGAACTTCTTCGGTGGACAATGCCATGGTGTTTTCTCCTTGAGGGGTGTCGTTTTGACCGTTGAACAGTTTAGGGCAGCACGACGACCTGTGCGCCGAACACGAGTCCTGCGCCGAAGCCGATCTGCAGCGCAAGCCCGCCGGACAGCTCAGGATGCTCCTGCAGCAGCCGGTGGGTCGCCAACGGGATGGAGGCCGCCGAGGTGTTCCCGGTCGTCTCGATGTCACGCGCGATGGCGACGGTCTCCGGCAGTTTCAGCTGCTTGGCGAACTCGTCGACGATGCGCATGTTGGCCTGGTGGGGGATGAACGCCGCGAGCTGGTCGGGGGTGACGCCCGCCGCATCCAGTGCCTGCTTGGCAACCTTCGCCATCTCCCAGACCGCCCAGCGGAAGACCGTCTGGCCCTCCTGGCGGAGCGTCGGCCACGGCTTCTCTCCGTCGCGGAACTCCACGAGGGTGCCGTCCATTCCGACGGCGTCCGCCTTCGAGCCGTCGGAGCCCCAGATGGTCTTGGAGATGCCGGGGAACTCGCTCGGGCCGATGACGACAGCGCCTGCGCCGTCGCCGAGGAGGAACGAGATGGTGCGGTCGGTCGGGTCGACGACGTCGGACAGCTTCTCGGCGCCGACGACGAGCGCGTAGTGCGCGACCCCCGTGCGGATGAGCGCATCCGCCTGGGCGACGGCGTACGCGTATCCGGCGCACGCGGCGTTCATGTCGTACGCGGCGGCAGGGTTGGCGCCGACGCGGTCGGCGAGCACGGCGGAGAGCGACGGCGTCTGCCGTGCGTTGCTGATGGTGGCGACGATCACGAGGTCGATCAGCGCTGGGTCGACGCCGGAGGCGGCGATCGCCTCCTTCGAGGCCTCGGTGGCGAGGTCGACGGTGAGCACGTCGTGGCTGGCCCTCGTCCGCGTCACGATGCCGGTGCGCTGCCTGATCCACTCGTCCGACGAGTTGATCGGGCCGACGAGTTCGTCGTTCGGCACGACGACGTCGCCGCGTGCCGCACCGATGGACAGGATGCGCGTGTACTGCGGGCCGTGGGCCTGCTGGAGCGTCGGGTGGGTCATCTGCGTCCTCCTAGGCGGCCTGGTCGATGAGGTCGAACGCGGCGGGCAGGTCGTCCGGCGTCTTGACCGCGACGCTCGGGATGCCCTTCAGACCGCGCTTGGCGAGGCCGACGAGAGCGCCGGCGGGGGCCACCTCGACGATACCGGTGACCCCGGCGGCCTGGAACGCCTCCATGCAGAGGTCCCAGCGCACGGGGGAGGACACCTGGCCGACCAGGAGCCTCAGGAACTCGGCTCCTGAGGCGACGCGCGAGCCGTCCTTGTTGGTCCACAGCGGAAGCGTCGGGTCGTTCGTCGCCAGCGTGGACGCGAACGCCTCCAGCGCGGGGACGGCCGGCGCCATGTAGCGGGTGTGGAACGCTCCGGCGACCTGCAGCGGGATGACCCTGGCGCGGGCCGACGGGTTCTCGGAGAGCGCGGCGAGTGCATCCACTGCCCCCGCGACGACGATCTGGCCGCCGCCGTTGTAGTTGGCGGGGGAGAGGCCGAGCTCGTCCAGCTTCGCCAGCAGCTCCGTCTCGTCTGCGCCGATGACCGCGCTCATTCCGGTGGCGGTCTCGGCCGCTGCGGCTGCCATGGCGGCCCCACGCTCGCGCACGAACGCGACGGCGTCCGTCTCGCTGAGGACGCCTGCGCCCGCCGCTGCTGTCAGCTCGCCGACCGAGTGCCCAGCGATGCCGCCGATGCGGTCGCGGCGTCCGTCCGCGAACAGGGCGGAGAGCGTGAGGAGCCCGGCCGAGACGATGAGGGGCTGGGCGACGGCCGTGTCGCGGATCGTGTCCGCGTCGCTCACGGTGCCGTGCGCGACGAGGTCGATGCCGACGGCGTCGGAGATGCCGGTGAGCTGGTGGCGGAACCGCGGCTCGGTGAGCCAGGGGTCGAGGAAGCCAGGGGTTTGGGAGCCCTGCCCAGGGCACACGATGACGATCACGGGTTCCAGTCTGCCAATCTTCCGCGGTGCGGATGTGTTGAACGGATACCAAGTATCCCGGAAACCTTTGTTCCGGAGTGACAAGGATCTCAGGGGCGGCGTGGGCCGTCCGGCTCGTTGATGGAGCCGACGATCAGCGCAGCCTGCAGGATGAGCGCCTCTCTGGCGCCCGTCGCATCCCAGCCGATGACCTCTGAGACGCGCTTCAGTCGGTACCGGACGGTGTTCGGGTGCACGAACAGTTCGCGGGCCGTCGCCTCCAGCGACCGGCCGTTGTCGAGGTAGCACCAGAGCGTGGTCAGCAGCTCGGTCGAGTGCGCCTGGAGCGGACGGTAGATCCGGTTGATCAGCGTCGCGCGCGCCAGCCCGTCGCCGGCGAGGGCGCGCTCCGGCAGCAGATCGTCCGCGTGCACGGGGCGCGGGCAGTTGCGCCAGGCGCGCGCGACCGCAAATCCGGCCAGCGCTGCTTTGGCGCTCTTCGACGCATCCACCAGGCTCGGCACCTCGTGGCCGAGCACCAGGTGGCCGGCGCCGAATCCAGGCTCGAGCTGCGTCGCGATCTCCAGGAAGCTGACGACAGGGGTCGCGCCGATGGCGTCGTCCGGGGTGGATGCGCTCGGCCAGGCCCGTCCGATGACGAGCACCAGCCTGCTGCCCTGCACCCCGATCAGCACGTCAGCCGACATGTGCCGCGCCGTGCGGCGCAACTGGTCGACGTCGAGGAGCTTGGGCGCCGTGCCGACGAGCACGGAGACCTCGCCGTGGCCGTGCCAGCCCAGCGCCGCGATCCTGCTCGGCAGCTCGTCGTCGTACTCGCCGGTCAGGATGCTGTCCACCACGAGCGCTTCGAGTCGTGCGTCCCAGAGACCGCGGGCCTCCGCGGCGCGCGCGTACACGTCCGCCGCTCCGAACGCGATCTCGCGGGAGTACAGCAGGATCGCCTCGCGGAGCGCTTCTCCGCCGTTCTTGACCCTGTCCTCGACGACCTCGACGGTCACCTTGATGAGCTGCAGGGTCTGCTGCAGGCTGACGCTCCGGAGCAGCTCACGAGGAGCCGCCCCGAAGACGTCGGCCGCGATCCACGGCGTCGACCGCGGATCGTCGAACCACGAGATGAACGACGAGATGCCCGCCTGCGCCACGAGGCCCACCGCCGACCGCCTGCCAGGAGGCATGTCGCGGTACCACGGCAGGGTGTCCTCGAGGCGCTTCAGCGTGGCCGTTGCGAGCTCGCCGGAGATCTTGCGCAGCCACAGGAGGGTGTCTGCCTTCGACCTCTCCGCGGCCTTCTTCGGCACAGGAGCTGACTTCTTCTGCGCAGGATCTGGCGTGTTGGGCACGGGAGCCGACGTCAGCTCTCGCCGCCGGCGCTGCCGGTGGTCCCCGCGTTCACGTCGTGCAGCAGGTACTTCTCGATCGCCCACGCCGGAGCGTTCGGGTCGACCTGCCCGCGAGCGGCAAGCAGCTCGAGGGTGCGGACGACCATCGACGGACCGTCGATCTTGAAGAACCGGCGCGCAGCGGGCCTCGTGTCGGAGAAGCCGAAGCCGTCCGCACCGAGCGTCGCGAACTCACCGGGCACGAACTGCCGGATCTGGTCGGGAACCGCGTGCATGAAGTCGGTCACAGCGACGAACGGGCCGTCCGCATCCTGCAGCTTGCGGGTGACGTACGGCACCTGCTTCTCCTGCTGCGGGTAGAGGAAGTTGTGCTCCTCCGCCGCGAGGCCGTCGCGGCGCAGCTCCGACCACGAGGTGACGGACCAGACATCGGCCGACACGCCCCAGTCCTGCGCGAGCAGGTGCTGCGCCTCGAGCGCCCACGGAACGGAGACACCGGATGCGAGCAGCTGCGCCTTCGGGCCGGACACGTCCGACACGCTCAGGCGGTGGATGCCGCGCACGATGCCGTCGACGTCGACGCCCTCCGGCTCTGCAGGGTGGACGATCGGCTCGTTGTACACCGTGAGGTAGTACATGACGTTCGGGTCCGGGTGGTTGCCGCCGTACATCCGCTCCAGACCGCTGCGGACGATGTGGCCGATCTCGTAGCCGTACGCCGGGTCGTACGAGACGACGGCCGGGTTGGTGTTCGCGAGGACGAGCGAGTGGCCGTCGGCGTGCTGCAGACCCTCGCCGGTCAGCGTGGTTCGGCCGGCGGTGGCACCGATCATGAAGCCGCGGGCCATCTGGTCTCCTGCGGCCCAGATCGCGTCTCCGGTGCGCTGGAAGCCGAACATCGAGTAGAACACGTACACCGGGATGAGGGGCTCGCCCTGGGTGGCGTACGACGTTCCGACGTTGGTGAACGCCGCGAGAGCGCCCGCCTCGTTGATGCCGACGTGGATGATCTGGCCCTGCGGGCTCTCCTTGTACGCAAGGAGCAGCTCACGGTCGACCGAGGTGTAGTGCTGGCCGTTCGGGTTGTAGATCTTCGCGTTCGGGAAGAACGCGTCCATGCCGAAGGTGCGCGCCTCGTCCGGGATGATCGGGACGATGCGGTGACCGAAGTCCTTCGCGCGCAGCAGGTCTTTCAGCAGACGCACGAACGCCATCGTGGTGGCGATCTCCTGCGTGCCGGAGCCCTTCTTCGAGATGGCGTACGCCGAGTCGTCGGGGAGGTTGAGCTGCGTGTACTTGCTGCGCCGCTCCGGCACGTAGCCGCCGAGCGCGCGGCGACGGTCGTGCAGGTACTGGATCGCCTCGTCCTCTGGGCCGGGGTTGTAGTACGGCGGAAGGTACGGGTTCTCCTCGAGCTGCGCATCCGACACCGGGATGCGCATGGCGTCGCGGAACGTCTTCAGGTTGTCGAGCGTCATCTTCTTCATCTGGTGGGTCGCGTTGCGGCCCTCGAAGCTCGGACCGAGGCCGTAGCCCTTGATGGTCTTCGCGATGATGACGGTGGGCTGGCCCTTGTGCTCGGTGGCAGCCTTGAACGCCGCGTACACCTTGCGGTAGTCGTGGCCGCCGCGCTTGAGGCCCCAGACCTGGTCGTCCGTGTAGTCCTTGACGAGTTCCAGGGTGCGCGGGTCGCGGCCGAAGAAGTTCTCGCGCACGTATGCGCCGTTCTCCGTCTTGTACGTCTGGTAGTCGCCGTCCGGGGTCTGGTTCATCAGGTTGACCAGGGCGCCGTCCGAGTCGCGGGCGAGCAGGTCGTCCCACTCGCGGCCCCAGATCACCTTGATGACGTTCCAGCCGGCTCCGCGGAAGTAGCTCTCGAGCTCCTGGATGATCTTGCCGTTGCCGCGCACAGGGCCGTCGAGGCGCTGCAGGTTGGCATTGACCACGAAGGTCAGGTTGTCGAGCTTCTCGTTCGCTGCCACCTGGAGCTGGCCGCGGCTCTCGACCTCGTCCATCTCGCCGTCGCCGAGGAACGCCCAGACGTGCTGGTCGCTCGCATCCTTGATGCCGCGGTTGGTGAGGTACTTGTTGAGCTGCGCCTGGTAGATCGCGTTGATCGGGCCGAGGCCCATCGACACGGTCGGGAACTGCCAGAACTCCGGCATGAGGCGCGGGTGCGGGTACGACGACAGGCCGCCGCCCGCGTGCGACTTCTCCTGGCGGAAGCCGTCGAGCTGGTCGGCGCTCAGGCGGCCCTCGAGGAAGGCGCGGGCGTACGGGCCGGGGGAGGCGTGGCCCTGGAAGAAGATCTGGTCTCCTCCGCCAGGGTGGTCCTGACCGCGGAAGAAGTGGTTGAAGCCGATCTCGTAGAGCGTCGCGCTGGAGGCGTAGCTCGAGAGGTGGCCGCCGACGGCGATGCCTGGGCGCTGCGCGCGGTGCACCATGACCGCCGCGTTCCAGCGGATCCAGGCGCGGTAGCGGCGCTCGACCTCCTCGTCGCCGGGGAAGTCCGGCTCGTTCTCCGGGGAGATGGTGTTGATGTAGTCCGTGGTCGGAACCATCGGAACACCGAGCTGCAGTTCTTTGGAGCGCTTGAGCAGGCTCAGCATGATCTCACGAGCGCGCTCGTGGCCATGGGCCGCAACCAGTGCGTCGAGGGATTCCTGCCATTCGGCGGTCTCCTCCGGGTCCGAATCGATGTGATTCACCGAGTACGGGTCCTGGTCGTTTACAGTCACCCTCGACCTCTTTCTTGTGTCGGATAGATGGTAGACGGAGCTGATCGCTGTCGGGTCACAACAAGGGCGATGGCACCATCTGCCAGCCTAGCCTCACTCCGCGGCTCCCGTTGACCGCTCCATTTGACTCCACGGCAAGCGGGTCTAAGCTGTGTGCTCGTGCGTGCGCGGCATTCCGATCCGCGAGCGTCGAAAGGAAACACCATGGCTCTGGAGAACGACACCCAGGCACCCGACTTCGAACTCGTCGACCAGTACGGCCAGACGGTGAGGCTCAGCGACTTCCGCGGCACGAAGGCGGTGGCGCTGGTCTTCTTCCCGCTCGCCTTTTCCGGCACCTGCACGGGCGAGCTGTGCGCGCTGCGCGACAACCTCAATCTGTTCAAGGACCACGCTGTCGAGCTGATCGGCATCTCCGTCGACTCCAAGTACACGCTGCGCGCGTGGGCGGAGCAGGAGGGATACGACTTCACCCTCCTCGCCGACTTCTGGCCGCACGGCGAGATCTCCAAGGAGTACGGCGTGTTCCTGCAGGAGAAGGGCTTCGCCAACCGGGCGACGTTCGTGATCGACGAGTCCGGCATCATCCGGGCGTCGTTCATCACTGCCCCCGGCGAGGCGCGCTCGATCGAGGCGTACAAGGCGGCGCTGGAGCTGCTCCCGCTGCACGTCGGCTAGGCTGACGGGCTGAAGGGCCTTTAGCTCAGCTGGTAGAGCGCCACGTTTACACCGTGGATGTCGTCGGTTCGATCCCGGCAGGGCCCACACGACGCGATCGTCGGTTCGATGCGAGCCCACCCACATAGCGCAAAGCACGCGCTAGGCTCCCCGCATGCCCGACGGTCCGTATCGCTGGTTCGTGTATGCCGAGATCGCCCTCGCGGTGGTCACCTTCGTCGCTCTGTGCTTCGTGGTAGCGCCGTACGGACGGCACGGCCGCTCCGGATGGGGGCCGACCGTGCCCGCGCGGGTCGGCTGGGTCGTGATGGAGAGTCCAGCATCCATCGTCTTCCTGCTGTTCTACCTGCTCGGCGACCACCGGTTCGAGCTGGTGCCTCTGCTGTTCCTCGCGCTGTGGCAGCTCCACTACGTGCAGCGTGCCTTCGTCTACCCGTTCCTGATGCGCACCGGGTCCAGGATGCCCGTGTCCGTCGTGGGGATGGCGATCCTGTTCAACCTGCTCAACGCGTGGGTGAATGCGCGGTGGATCTCGCAGTACGGCCAGTACGCGAACAGCTGGCTCGCCGACCCTCGGTTCTGGATCGGCGTGGTCGTGTTCATCGCCGGGTTCTCGCTCAACCTCGGTTCCGACCGCATCCTGCGCAGACTGCGGGGTGCGCGATCCGGCGGGTACAGCATCCCGCGCGGTGGCGGATACCGCTGGGTGTCCAGCCCGAACTACCTGGGCGAGATGGTGGAGTGGACCGGCTGGGCGATCGCGACCTGGTCGCTCGCCGGGCTGGCGTTCGCGCTGTACACGATCGCGAACCTCGCACCGCGGGCGATGGCGAACCACCGCTGGTACCTGGAGACGTTCGACGACTATCCGCCGGAGCGAAAAGCGATCATCCCCTATCTGCTCTGACGGTGGTGCCGCGTACGCTGACCGCAGACGGGGCCGGCCGGCGGTCGCCGGCTGACGGACGAACGGAGCGGAGTGGTGGCGGAGAGCGTCGAACAGTGGTGGGCGCGCCGCCAGTGGTCGAAGGGCGAGGAGACGCCGTACCCGATCGGGCGATATCGCACGGACTGGGAGCGCTACCCCATGCTGATCCGGCAGTACCACCCCGACCTCAACCACGGCATCGTGCTCAGCCAGGTGCCGCCCGCCGCCGAGGTCTACCTGCTCTGGGAGTGCGACGCGGGGCACCGCTTCGTCGCGACCCCGGAGGAACAGCGCTCGCGTCCTGGCGGAACGCGACGGAGGTCGGCGTGGTGCCCTGCCTGCGCGGAGGGTGCGGCGCCGCGCCGCATCCGGATGCCGCAGCAGGACGACGGGATGCACGTCTGCGGCCACGCACGCGACCCCCGCAGGATCGAGCACGACCCAGGTGACGACCGCTGCTTTCTGTGCCGCAGGCTCGATGGAGAGCGACTCACCCGTGAGGAGCTGGTGACGCTGGCAGCGCCGGGATCGCGGGTGGCGGTGTCGGCGGAGAACGGCACGGCGCGGACGCACTCCTGGCAGTGCGACAGGGGGCACCCGGTCTATGAGGCGAGCATCGAGCGCATCCTGAGCGGCCGCCGCTGCCCTGTCTGCCGGCACGCGGCGGCGGGGGCGGACGCTGTCGCGGTCGGGGACGCGTTCGTGAGCAGGTGGGCGCCGACTCCGGCGTCCGCTGCGGAGCCGGCACTCAAGCAGCGGATCGCCGAACGGCTCGACGTCGATCTCGGCAACAACGCTGTGCGGGTCGCCCGGCCGTTCTTCTCGCACCTGGAGGTCTGGCCGGACATCGTGATCCCCGAGCTCAGGATCGCGATCGAGTACGACACGACGGGCAGGCACGGGCTCGAGCACGTGGGTCGCAGGGAGGCGACGGACAGGAAGAAGGACAGACTGCTGCGGGCGGCCGGCTGGGAGGTGGTGCGCATCCGGTGCGGCAAACTGCAGCCGATCGGGCCGTGGGATCTGACGGCCGGTGGGGTCAGCGCTGTGCTGGTGGACCGCATCCTGGAGCGGCTGGGGGAGATCAGGGGCGAGCTGATCGTCGGTGCGTATCGCCGGTGACGACGCGGCACGGAGAACGCCCGGAAATGCACGTAATTCCGCGGAAACTCTGCACTCGTGCAAGGTCGGTGGCCATCGCTACGCTGAACCCGTACCGGCCCGACGAACGGCCGGGGGAACCGACATTAAGGAGAGGCCGATGGCTTCGACACTCAACCCCTACCTCAACTTCCGCACCTCGGCGCGCGAGGCGATGGACTTCTATCAGTCGGTCTTCGGAGGGGACGTGCAGCGGAGCACCTTCGCCGAGTTCCAGGTCAGCACAGACCCGGAGGAGAAAGACCTCATCATGCACTCGCAGCTGACGACGCCGTCCGGCTTCACGCTGATGGTGGCCGACGTGCCGAAGCACATGGACCTGGCCGAAGGCTCGAACATCTCGGTCTCGCTGAGCGGCGACGACGAGGAGGAGCTGTCCGGATACTTCGCCAAGCTGATCGAGGGCGGCACGGTGGTCGAGCCGCTGTCGAAGGCGCCGTGGGGTGACAGCTTCGGGATGGCCGTGGACAAGTTCGGCGTCTCCTGGCTGGTGAACATCGCCGGAGCGCCCCCGCAGGGCTGAATCGAGCATGAGCCTGTCGTCGGCCTCCGGTCCCGTGGTGGTGGGGGTGTATCCCGGCCAGCCGGTCGCCGTCGTCCAGGAGGCCGCCGCATTGGCGGCGCTGCTCGACAGGCCGATGGTGTGCGCGTACGTGACGCCGGACAGCTATCTCACCGAGTGGGAGCGCGCCGACCTGCGCCGGGAGGCATCGCTGCATCCGGAGGCTGTCGCCCCGGAGGACGAGCGGCTGGCGGTCGACCTCGCCGCCGCGATCACGGCGGCGCTGGCGGACGCGTCGTCGGGCGCGTCGTCCGTGTCCGACGCGGTCGCGGGCGGTGCGCGCGCGTTGCGTGGCGGCTGGGTGCTGCGGATGCTGGCCGGCGACCCGGCGAAGGCGCTCGCCAGGCTCGCGGACGAGCAGGATGCGGCCATTGTCGTGGTGGGGACGCACCAGGCCGGTTTCGGCCACGCGGTGGAGGAGTGGCTGTCCGGGTCGGTGGCTGTGCAGCTCACGCGGGCGCAGCTGCGGTCGGTGCTCGTGGTGCCGATCGGGCACGAGTCCCGGCGCACGCCGACATTGGGGTGACGGCGGGTGTCGGGGAGCGGTCTCCGTCGTCAAGCAGGGCAAAACGCAGGGCAAGATGCAGGACAGAACAGCAGGAGAAGGGGAACACATGTCAACGCTGGAGGGGCGCGATGCGTCTGCGCTGCTGGTGATCGACGTGCAGAACGGCGTCATCGACGGCGCGTACCGCCGAGACGAGGTGGTCGGCACGATCCGTTCGCTCGTCGACAGGGCGAGGAACGAAGGAGTGCCTGTGGTCTGGATCCAGCACTCGGACGACAACATCGAGTACGGCAGCGACGCCTGGCAGTACGTCCCGGAGTTGAGCCGAGCCGACGACGAGGCACTGGTGCCGAAGCACTATGCGGACGCCTTCGAGGAGACCGCGCTGGAAGAGGTGCTCGCCTCGGCCGGCGTCGGACGGATCGTGGTGACGGGCTCGCAGACCGACGAGTGCATCCGGTCGACCATCCACGGCGGGCTGACCCGCGGCTACGACGTGTCCCTTATCGGCGACGCGCACACCACGGAAGACCTCAGTGAGTGGGGAGCGCCGACGCCGGATCTCGTCGTCGCCCACACGAACCTGTACTGGGGCAACCATCGCGCGCCCGGCCGCACGGCCGAGGTGGTCGCGGCGGCCGACGTCAGGCTCGGGTGAACGTCGACACGGCGACGCGGCCTGGGGAGCGGATCGCGTCGCGCGGCGGGGTGAGCATCCATCGCTGGTCTGAGGACGACCTCCCCGTCCTGCGCCGGGCGAACACGGCAGAGATGACGGCCTTCCTCGGCGGCCCAGAGCCAGAGGAAAAGGTGCTCGACCGGCACAAACGCTACCTGCGCTACTGGCAGAACGGCGAGGCGCGGATGTTCACGATCCGGGTGGACGATGCGGCGGAACCCGTCGGTTCGGTGGGGTACTGGGAGACCGTCTGGCACGGCGAGCCTGTGTACGAAGCCGGCTGGGGTATCGCGACCGGCTATCAGGGGCGAGGGATCGCATCCCTGGCACTGGCGGCGTGCCTGGGCGACGCAGCGACGCACGGGGACCGCCGGGCCGTCCTGGCGTTTCCACGCGTCGACAACGCGGCGTCGAACGCGCTCTGCAGGGCGGTCGGCTTCGTCTGCGCGGGAGAGGAAGGATTCGAATACCCGAAAGGGCACCCGATCCGTGTGAATGCCTGGGTGTACCAGCTGCGGGATGGCGCGGGGATCGCCGGAGGGTGAGCTGCGGTCTGCCTGCGCGTGGCTGCCCGGTCAGGGTGTGAGCGCGATGCGGCTGGTGGTGGACGTGTCCGCCCAGGCGGTGGCGACGTCGGCGAGGGGGACGGCGACCGCATCCAGCTGGAACGCGCCGGAGGCGATGGTGTCGGCCAGCGCAGGCAGTGCGTCCAGGATGTCGCGCGTCGGGACAGAGCCCTGTCCGCTGCCGACGATGCGGAGGTCGGCGGCGCGGAGAGCCGCGGACGGGATGGGGGCCGTGCGGCCGGCGACGGAGCCGATCTCGATCCACGTGAGGGGGCGCGAGCTGTCCCCGCGGGCGGTGACGAGGCCGGTGATGGCTGCTGCGGCCGGCTCGCCCCAGAGGTAGTCGAGCACCACGTCCACGTCGGCCGCCGCCTGCCCGACGGCGTCCGCGATCGCGGCAGGGTCACCGGCGATGGAGACGGTGGCTGTCGCGCCGAGGGGCGCAACGGCGGAGAGTTTCGCGTCGTCGCGTCCGGCGGCCACGATCGCGTCGGCGCCGAGGAGTCCGGCCACCTGCACCGCCAGGCTTCCTGCGCTGCCCGTGGCGCCGAGGATCAAGACGCCCTGCCCGCGTTCCAACCGAATCCGGCTGCGGAGAGCCAGCCACGACGACATCGCGGGGTTCATCGCGGCGGCCACCAGGATCGGGTCTGCGTCGTCCGGCAACAGGATGCTGCGGCGGCGGTCGATCACGGTCTGCTGCGCCATCGAGCCGAGCGTGGTGTCCGGGAGGATGAAGTACCGGAGCGCGCCGGAGGCGTCTCTCCCGACGCCGTCGATGCCGGGGATCAGTGGGAGCTCGTCCGTGCTGGTGTAGTGGCTGCCGTCCGCCTGGGAGCGCACCCGAGGGTGGAGCCCTGCAGCGAGGACGTCGACCACCAGCGCGTCATCGCCGGATGCGCGCGGGGCGGGCACCTCGGCGAACGCCGGGGCGGAATCGAACGACGAGACGACTGCAGCCTTCACGGGGACCTCCACGATATGGTTGGTAACACGAAGTATTATTAGTTCGTAACGCCAACTATGTCAAGGAGGGTCTGCTCATGGCCGACGATGCGCACCGCGAGGCGGACGATGACGCCCTGATCGACGCTCTGGTGCAGTTCTCCTACCGGGCGATGGGCGTTCTCAGCAGGATCGCCGCGGAGAACGACCTGTCGCTGACCCAGCTGCGGGTGCTCGGCATCCTGCGCGACCGCCAGCTGAGGATCACGGCGATCGCCGACTATCTCGGGCTCGAGAAGTCCACGCTGTCCGGCCTGGTGGACCGCGCGGAGAAGCGCGGGCTGGTCGAGCGGACGCCGTCCGTCAGCGACCGCAGGGCGGTGGAGGTGCGGCTCACGGCGCGCGGGCAGGAACTCGGTGCGCAGCTCACGGCGCAGCTCAGGAGGGAGCTGGCGCCGTACACCTCGACGCTCGGAGCGCCGGAGCAACGGCACGTGCGCATACTGGTGGAGCGGATGCTCGGGGCAGGTCCGCAGTAGCGCGGCTGGTCCGCAGTACTCCGGGCTGAGCGGCCCGCGAGGACGGCGTGCGGGGTGCACCCAGCGTGCTCCGGAAACTGGGGGCGGCGCATCCTGGGCGACGGTGGCAGACTGCGGGCATGGGTATCGAGGAGTGGTGGAGCGATCTGTCGGGCTTCGAGCAGCAGTGGCTCATCGCGAACAACGGTGATGCGATCCCGGACGGCATCGTCGCGTCGATCGTGGAGGCGGGAGGCTCGGTCGAGATCGTCGGAGCGGAGGACGAGGCGGACGACGTTCCTCCCGGCAGCTACCTGACCGATGAGGACGTCGACTGGATCGAGGAGGTCGCGAACGCCGAAGGCGATGAGGACCTCGACGAGGAGGACGATGACCTCGACCAAGACGACGATGACGGCGTCGACGTCGACGTCGCGCTCGACGACGGGGAGGACGCCGACCTCGGCTTCGACGACGACGAGGACCTCGACGAGGAGGAGTGAGCCGCGCGCTGCCGACCGGGACGCCAGGCGGCTTCGCTTGCGTCGCATGAGCCCAGGTGTAGTTTGCGTCGCATGACAGACACCGCCGTTCTCGATTGGCTGCTCGACTCCGATCCCGCGCTGCGCTGGCAGGTCGAGCGCGACCTGCTCGGCGCGCCCCCTGAGGTGTGGGCCGTCACCAGGGCACGCGTCGCCACGGAGGGTTTCGGCGCCCGACTGCTGGCAGAACAGGATGCGGACGGGCAGTGGGCGGGCGGGGCGTACTTCCCTGGCGACATGGAGTTCGACCATCCGGACCCGCGCGACGACGGCGGCCAGCCGTACACCGCCACCACCTGGAGTCTCAACGCTCTGCGCGAGTGGGGCGTCGACGCCGCCGTCCTTGCGGGCACCGCGGAGAAGCTCGCCGCCAACAGCCGGTGGGAGTACGAGGATCTGCCGTACTGGGGCGGCGAGGTCGACTGCTGCATCAACGGCTTCACCCTCGCGAACGGCGCGTGGCTCGGCGCGGACGTGTCCGGGCTCGCGCAGTGGTTCGTCGAGCACAGAATGGCGGACGGAGGGTGGAACTGCGAATGGGTGGATGGGTCGACCAGATCGTCGTTCCACTCCACGCTCAACAGCCTGAAAGGGCTGCTCTTCTTCGAGGGCGCGACCGGTGGCAGCGACGCGCTGCGGGCGGCGAGGCATGCAGGCGAGGAGTATCTGCTGGAGCGCCACCTCCTGCATCGCCGGTCGACGGGCGAGGTGGTTGCGCCGTGGGCGACGCGATTCGGCTACCCGTTCCGCTGGCAGTACAGCGTGCTGAACGCCGCCGACTACGCGAGGGCGGCGGCGCTGCACGACGACGCTGCCCCCGATCCACGGTTGGCAGAGGCGGTGGAGTTGATCCGGGCATCCCGAACGGCGGACGGCAGGTGGCTGCAGGAGTACCGCCACCCTGGACGGGTCTGGTTCGAGGTCGATGTGCCGCCGGGGGAGCCGTCGCCGTGGCTGACTTTCCACGCCACGCGCGTTCTGGAGTGGTGGGACGCCGCGAACGCATCGGCCGGAGTGCAGGACGCAGCGGCAGACGACGCGCAAAGGTCGGAAGCGCCAGGGGATTGACGAGCGAGCCGCGGAGGGCCACGGTGAGCGGCGAACCGGATGGCGGGTCGATCCGACAGGGGCGGACGAAGAGACCGCAAGCCCGGTGTGGCGGCGGCCGTGCGAGACCGCACGGCCGCCGTCCTCGACGCCGGTGACCGCATCCCGCGCCCGACACGAACAGAACGGCCGGCACAGCGGCCGGAAGAGAGAGGGGAGCTAGTGACCGTTCAGCTCAACAAGGATGCCCTCGCGCACGCGCGCGGCCTGCTGCACAGCGGCGACGTGGTCGCGGACGAGCGCGACGACTGGAGCGAGCACGCGCCGTCTGCGGACGACGAGAACGCGTTCATCGACAAGCACGGCATGGCCGAGTTCGCGAAGTGGCATCTCGGTGAGGACACGTCGAAGACGGAGGGCACCAAGGGGCGGTACTCGTTCCCGTACGGCGACTTCCGGAAATTGCACCGCTGCGCGGTGATCTCCGGCGAAAGCAGAGCGGGGCAGTACGACCACCCGACCATCGAGAAGGCGCTGAAGGACCTGCTGGGCGGCATCGACCGCCAGCGGGACACAGGAACAGGAGCACGACGATGAGCGACGCAGTAGAGAGAGCACACGAGACCGCCTCTGCGGAGGCGCCTGACACCGCGCAGGACGACACGGACCCGGAGACGGAGGAAGGCAAACTGCTCGACGGCCGCGAGCCGTACGACGCGGACGGCGTCGTCGAGCCAGGGCACGACGCCGCGCCTGGCGCGCCGGACGACGGCGCAGGCACAGACGACATCGCTGCGGAGCCGCTCGACGACGATCAGCTCTGACCGGGATGTTCGCCGGGTTCCAGACCGACGACATCGACGTCGGGGACAGCGTCGTCCACGTTCGGCACGCCGGTGACGGCCCGGCCGTCGTCCTCCTGCACGGGCACCCGCGCACGGGGTCGACCTGGCACAGCGTGGCCCCTTCTCTGCTCGAGCGGGGGTTCACGGTGGTGGTCCCCGATCTGCCGGGCTACGGTGCATCCACAGCCCCCGCCCCGCAGCCGGATCACGCCCGCCACTCCAAGCGGGCGACGGCGGAGCGCATCCTGGCGACGATGGATGCTCTCGGCCGCGACAGATTCGCGCTGGTCGGGCACGACAGGGGCAGCTATGTGGCGTTCCGGCTCGCCCTCGACCATCCGGAACGGGTGCCCAGGTTGGCGCTACTCGACTGCATCCCGATCGTGGAGCACCTGGAGCGCATCACCCCGGAGTTCGCCACGGCGTGGTGGCACTGGTTCTTCTTCGCCCAGCCGGGCATCCCTGAGCGGGTGATCCTGGCCGATCCGGACGCCTGGTACCACGGCGATCCCCAGCGGATGGGGCAGGAGAACCACGACGAGTGGCGGCGCGCGATGCGCACCAGCAGCGTGGTGCTGGCGATGCTGGAGGACTACAGGGCCGGGCTCACTGTCGACGTGGCGCACGAGAAGGAGGACCGCCGCGCCGGCCGGCGGATCGAGCAGCCGCTGCTGGTGCTCTGGTCGGGCCGCGACGACCTGGAGGAGCTGTTCGGCGACCCGCTCGCGATCTGGCGCGACTGGGCGGACGACGTCAGCGGCGGCCCGATCGACTCCGGGCACCACATGGCGGAGGAGCGGCCAGAGGCGCTGGCTGTCGCGCTGGGGGAGTTCCTGGACCCGCTGTTCGGTGACCCGCGGCACGACGCGTGACACTCAGCCCCTACCCAGGGAACCCGCAGGGGGATACTGTGCGGGGCGTGAAGAGCAGGAACGTGACCGCATGCATCGTGGCCGCCGCGATCGTGATCGCCGCTTTCACGGGCTGTGCGAGCGCCACGTCGTCGCTGCGGCAGGCCACCACGGACGCCCGCTCGGCCGCAGAATCGGCGCAACTGGCCCTCACGCAGCAGCGGGATGACCGAAGCTTCCTGACCACAACGCAGACAGCGTTGGGGGACTCGCTCACGGAGCTCGGGGCTGCCGAGCAATCGGCCGCGGAGGTCGCGCCGTCCAGTGCCGCCGAGACGGCGCAGCAGAAGAGCGCCCTCCGAGCGATCCGTGCGGCGACGGATGCGGTGCTCGCCGCTCAACGAGCCGTGGCCGACGACGCCGGGTCCGCCGTCCCCGCCGTCCGCACCGCCGCGACGGCGCTCACACGACTCGCCGACCGGCTCGAGCGGGCGGAGAAGGCGAAGTGAAGCGGCTGCTCGGGGTGATGCTCGGAGTGCTCACCGCCATCGGGGGCTTCCTCGACATCGGGGATCTCGTGACCAACGCCGTCGTCGGCTCCCGGTTCGGCATGTCGCTGGCGTGGGTGGTGGTCGTCGGAGTCGTCGGCATCTGCCTGTTCGCGCAGATGTCCGGGCGAGTCGCCGCTGTGAGCGGGCGAGCCACATTCGAGATCATCCGGGAACGTCTCGGACCCCGGACCGGTCTGGCCAACCTCACCGCGTCGTTCTTGATCAACCTGCTGACGCTGACGGCCGAGGTCGGCGGCATCGCGCTGTCGCTGCAGCTGGCCAGCAGCATCGAGCCGACCCTGTGGATCCCGGTGGCGGCGTTCGCGGTCTGGCTCGTGGTGTGGCGGGCGAAGTTCTCGCTCCTGGAGAACGTGACGGGGCTGCTCGGGCTGACCCTCATCGTGTTCGCGGTCGCGGTGTTCCTCCTGCACCCGAACTGGGCCGTGTTGGCCGGGCAGGCCATCGTCCCGCACGTCCCTGCCAGTGAGCACGGCGCGACGTACTGGTACTACGCGATCGCCCTGTTCGGTGCGGCGATGACCCCGTACGAGGTGTTCTTCTTCTCCAGCGGCGCCGTCGAGGAGAAATGGAAGAAGAAGGACATCGCCCAGTCGCGCATCAACGTGCTGGTCGGTTTCCCGCTCGGCGGGGTGCTGTCGCTCGCCATCGCCGCGTGCGCCACCATCGTGCTGCTGCCGCGCGGGATCGACGTGACCTCGCTCGCCCAGGTGGCGCTGCCGGTGGCGGAGGCGGGAGGCAAGCTCGCCCTCGCGTTCGTGATCGTCGGCATGGTCGCCGCAACATTCGGCGCGGCTTTGGAGACGACGCTCTCCAGCGGGTACACGCTGGCGCAGTTCTTCGGCTGGTCGTGGGGCAAGTTTCGCAGGCCGGCGCAGGCGGCGCGGTTCCACATCACGATGATCGTTGCGCTGCTGATCGGCATCGGCGTGTTGGCGACAGGGGTGGATCCGGTGGCGGTCACCGAATTCTCGGTTGTGTTCTCGGCCATCGCCCTTCCACTGACGTACCTGCCGATCCTTGTGGTCGCCAACGACAAGCAGTACATGGGGACGATGGTGAACGGAAAGGTGACCAATGCGTTCGCGATGCTCTACCTCGGCATCATCCTGGTCGCATCCATCGCCGCCATCCCCTTGATGATCGTGACGGGAATGGGCGCATGACAGACGAACTCGGGCCACCGCCGGCCTACGCCGGGCAGGTGATCGACGCGGAGCTGCACCTGCTCGACAGGCAGATCCTCGACAGGGACGACGTGCCGGTGGTCGCCGTCGACGACTTGGAGCTGACCGACGTTCCGTACGACCAGCCGATCGAACCGGGCACGCCTGCCCCAGTGATCACGGCCCTGGTGAGCGGGTCCGCCCTGTGGACCAGGATGTTCGGCGGGCGGCCTCCGCGGTCGCGGCTGCACCGCATCCCCTGGTCGGACGTGGCGAAAGTGGACGTGGTGGTGTCGCTCGGTGTGCCGGGGGAGCAGCTCGACGCGACCTGGGTGGAGCGCTGGGTTCGCGACCACATCGTCGCCCGAATCCCTGGAGGCCGCCATGATCCTGAGTGACCTGCTGCAGACGCCGGTGTTCTCCGCGGACGGGGAGCGACTAGGCCGCGTGATCGACGCACGGTTCGTGGTGGACGGCGCCCCGGGGCAGCTGCTTGCGGATGCGCGGCTCGACGGCTTCGTCGTCAGCGGCCACTCCGGGTCGTCCTTCCTCGGCTACGAGCGCAACGACGAGCGGTCGCCGTGGCTGATCGCGCGATTCCTGCGCTGGCGGCACCGCGGGGCGTTCCTGGTGCGCTGGGAGGACGTGGAGCGGCTGTCACCGACGGCGATCAAATTGCGGGAGGGCTACACGCGGTACGAGCCTGGGCTGGCAGGCGCATCGGGGAAGTGAGCGCCGGGGGCACGGGTGGATGCGGGCAGCGCGTCGCGGGTGAGCCCGTCAAACGCGTGGCGGAATCGGGAGCGGGTCACCGAACGACGGCGGGGCGGCCACGAGCTGCGCTGCCTCCTCTTTCGTCACGTGATCGGGGAAGTTGTAGCGGGCGAACCTGCCCTTCGGGTCCTCGCGGGAGACCGGCATGGCGATGTTCGATCCGAGCACCGCGGCCCCGAGTGCTGAGGCGTCCTTCGCGGTCAGAGGGCGATCCCTGGCGTCGCGCAGGAGGACGCCCGCCCGCATCCCGTGTCCGTCGCCGAGCATCAGGCTCAGCGTGCGGCGCCCGAGGGATGCGCTGACCAGCAGCCGGCATTCCACGATGTCGTGGAATGCGGCGACGTGGCGGCCGCTCCTGATGCGGCCGCCCGCAATGTCGACCCAGGTCACGGGCGCCCACAGGCGGATCGAGATCACGATCAGGGCGACGACCGCAGCGGCGATCGCGATGGCCATGAGGCTGCGCACCAGCAGGGATCCGTCGTCGGGAAGAAGCAGCGCGGTCACGAGCCAGTCGAGGAACACGAACGTCGGCAGCACGGGCGAGGCGAACGCGAGCATTGGCCACCACGGCACCCGGCCGAGTCTGGTCCAGGTGCTCTGCGTTCGGCCCGTGTCCGGGCTGCTCGTCATCTCCGCCGACCAGGATGGGCTAGGGCTTGCCTTCTTCGCTGTACGAGGTCTGGCCGTCCGTGCCGTCGCCGTCTGCGTCGTCGCGTTCTGCGCCGTCGTCCGTTCGGCGGTCGGGGTCGAGGTCGGCGATCACGTCGCCGATGATGTTCGACTCGGGCGTCTGCTCGATGGCCCCGTCGTCGTCTCCGTCGAGTCCGTCGACCAGGCCGTTGGTCTGGTCGAAGCCGGGTTCGCTCTGGTCGTCGCGTGCGTCTGTCATGCGGGCCATGCAACACCGAAACGGCCGATCGGCAAGCCCCTTGCGCAGCGCAACAGCGGGCCGCGGTCAGCGCACGGCGCCGGTCACACGCGGGTGGCCGCCAGCAGGGCGATGATCTCGGCCGTCGTGCCGGACTCTCCGATGCGCGGGAAGACGTTGCTCACCACGAAGTCGTGGACCTCGGCCTTGCCATCGGACATCGCGTCGGTGGCGAGGGCGACGTTGTAGCCGTTCTCGTGCGCGTGGCGCGCGGTCGACTCGACACCGGCGCTCGTCGCGATGCCGGCGACCACGACCTGGGTGACGCCCTCGGCCTTCAGGTACGCATCCAGGTCGGTGCCGGTGAACGCGCCCCAGGTGTTCTTGGTGACGACGTGGTCGCTCTCGGCCCTGTGCAGCTCGGCGACGAACTCCATCGCGTCGGCCGGACGCTCGCCTGTCGCGCGGCGCTGCGTCTCGGTGCGGCCTGGCGCGCCGCCGGCGACGTTGACCAGCACGACGGGAAGACCGTGGGCGCGGAAGGCGTCGGCGAGCGCACCCGCGTTCGCGAAGACCTCGGCAGTGGGATGCGCGACAGGGTATGCGCGGATCGCGTTCTGCAGGTCGACGACGATCAGGGCGGTCTTCTGGTCGAGGGTGCTGATGGTCATGCTGGAGGCCTTTCTGACGGGCTTTCGAGCCTACGCCTGTCGCGAGACCGGCCAGGCCAGCAGCGCGTCAGCCCCGTTCCGAGTCTGGCTTCCCCGGACGCGCGTTCGCGTCGTCCCTGATGTCGATGCGGGCCACCCCAGGCTCCGTCTCCTCCACCGTGATGCGCGGCTTCGCGTCGGCCTCCGTTGACTTCGGGGCCGTTGTCAACTGGTCCTCGCGCTTCTCGTCGGCGGTGAGGTCGTCGGCTGGGTCTGTCGGCATGGTGATCCTGTCGTGGTGATCGCGGTGGTCGCATCGAACGGTAGGCGGGAACGTCACAGGACGCAAGGGCGACCGGCCAGCGCCGAGAGGGGACAGCGCGTGGCCGGCAGGCTCGATCTCAGGTCGGCTTCACCTCGCCGTCCGTGGCGGAGCCGTCCGTGATGTACCCGTCGGGGAACGACACAGCCCGGTGCGCGGCAAGGGGACGCAGCCCGTCCGGCAGCGGGAACGGGACCGTGTACTCGATCAGCGTGGCGCCCATGTCGCCCCAGTCGTCCTTCTTGACACGGATCGCCTCCGTCGACACCTCGGTGATGCGCACGAGCAGCCAGCGGCCGTCGTCCAGCCGCAGCTCGAAGCGGTCGGCGAGGTAGCCGATGCCCAGGGCATCCAGGTGCTCCTCGGCGTCCAGCCAGTCGACCACCTCGGTGACGCGTCGGCCGAGCAGGTCGATGGCGACGAAACCGTCGCCGTCCTGCTCCATCCAGCCGAGCAGCTCTCCGTCTCCGCGGCGGTGTTCGATCCAGTGGGAGGGGGCGGTCATCGGTGGTCCTCTTCCTGGTCGGCGATCGCAGCAAGGATACAACCAGCGCGCCGTCAGGCCGCCGCTTCGTCCGCTTCATGACGCGCGGTGCGGAACGGCGACAGCGCGAGGAATGCCGTCGCGACGAGGAACCCGGCAACGCCGACCCACAGTGCAGGGCGGTAGCCGAGCCAGGTGGCGAGCAGGCCGCCGAGCGGTGCGCCGACCACGATCATCGCGCGGTTCGCCGACCGCATCGTGGTGTTCGTGCGGCCCTGCAGCGCATCCGGAGTGACGGCCTGGCGGTAGCCCATCTCGTTCGCGTTGCTGAGACCGAGTCCGAGGCCGTAGAAGCCTTGTCCGACGGCGAGGACGACGACCACGGCCCACGTGGTGAGCGTGCCGGGGGCGAGTGCGATCACGGTCCAGCCGACGACCATGATCAGGTTGCTGGCGATCACCGCGACACCAGCGCCCCATCGACGCCCGACGCGGAGCGACACCGAGCTTCCGAGCAGCGCGGCGACACCGGCTCCCGCGAGTGCGACGCCGAGCTGGAACGCGGACAGGTGCAGCCCGAGGAGCGCGAACGACGTGAACACCGTGCCGAGGATGCTGTTGAAGAAGAACCAGGCGTGCGATCCGATCGCCATCGGCGCGAGCATCCGGTGGCGGTACACCCAGCGGAGCCCGTCGGCGATCTCCCTCCGCAGGCCGACGCGTTGAGCGACCGGTGCGCGCGCCTCGTCGACGTTGACGCGCCAGATCGCGATGGCGGAGAACAGATACGAGGCGGCATCGACCACGAGCGCGAACGCGGCGCCGACGATGGAGACGATGGCGCCGGCGACCACCGGACCAGAGGTCTGCGCGACGGCGTCGCTCTGGTCCGTGCGCGCGTGCGCTGCCACGAGCGCCGAGCGAGGCACGATGCGCGGGACGAGCGACTGCGCCGCCGCATCCCCGATCAGCGAGAGCACGCCGACGACGGCCACGATGACGAGCAGCACAGGGATGTTCAGTGCATCGGCGATGAACAGCGCCGGGATCGCGAGCAGCACGGCAGCCCTGCCCAGGTCGCTGCCGATCAGCAGCGGTCGCCGCCGTCGACGGTCGACCAGCGCTCCGACGACGAGACCGAACAGCAGGTAGGGGAGCCAGCGGGCGGCGTTCAGCAGGCCGACGTCCACCGCCGTGCCGTGAAGCTGCGCCAGGACGAGCACCTGCAGCGCGAGAACGGTGACGTAGCTGCCGAAGCCGGAGACGGTGTACGACGCCCAGTATGCGGGGAACCCGCGAATCCGGAAGACGTCGCGCCTCCCCGGGTCCGTCATGCCGCTCCTTCGCTCGATGCTCCGTCCAGGCTAGCGCGCGTATCCGGTCGCGACCGGCGCCTCGCGAGCTGGCGCCGCTGTCAGCGCCTGCACGACGTACAGCACGCCGATCAGGAGCTGCACAGCCCTGAGTGCCACGAAACCCCAGATCCAGACCCCGATAGCGACGTCCGACGGGATGCGCGAGGCCAGCAGGTCCAGCACGGTCATCGCGGCCAGTACGAGCAGCCCCCAGCGCGCGACGCCGTGCACGACGCCGGCGCGGGCGACGAAGACGGCGGCGACGATCAGCGACGCCACCCACAGTGCCGTGAGCGACAGGTTCACCACGGCGACCAGCATCGCGAGGACGGGCCCAGCCTCCGGCGTCATCGCCGCCATGGTCGAGTACCCGGACGTGGCGATGCTCGCGACACCGAACACGATCAGCGCAGCCCTGCCTGCGACGGACGGACCCGCGATGCCCGGCTCGCCGCCGATGCCCACCGCCAGGACGACGAGCGCGGCGATCAGGATCACGGCGGACAGGGTGCCGGGCAGGGGCGTGTCTTCGAACACGTAGAGCCAGGAGGTGCCGGGGAGCTGCACGAGGAAGAGCGCCTGCGTGATCAGCGGGATCACCGAGCCCAGGACGATGCCCGTTCCGCCGACGAGCAGCGTGCGACGCGATGGGTCTGCTGCTGGTTCTGTGTGTGGCACTCGTGCATCCTCTCGTCGTGGACAGCATCCACGGTCCGGCACGGGATGCGCAAGCATCGCCGGACAACATGTGTCGAACGGGTCAGTCCGCTTGGCCGGCCTCCGGCGCCGCATCCACGAGGAGCCAGCGCCGCCCCTGGTCGTCGCGTTCGCGGCGCAGCCGCAGTGTCACGCCGACGCCTGCCGGAGGGGATGCGGCGGATGCGGGCACAGCTGCGCGGGCGGCCGCCCGCCCCAGCAGCCGCTTCGCGTCCACGCCGTGGTAACCGGCCCTGAGCAGCGCGTCCGCCAGTTCGGTGCGCGTCGCGGACAGGTGGCTCTGCCAGATCGCCAGGCAGACGAGGCTGGCGACAGCGAACAGCAGGGTGGCGGCCATGCTCAGAAAGATCGCGGTGAACGCACGCGAGGTCAGCGTGATGGGGTACAGCACGAGAGTCGTCGCTGCGGCCACGACGAACAGCCCGCCCGCGACGCAGTACCCGACGAACCAGCTCTGGGCCACCGCGCCGCGGGTGTCAGGGAGCGCGATCCCGCTGGTCGGCGGCCGGATCATGCCGTGCCACCCGTCCCATCGACGCCGTCGGTCTGGCGACGGCGCCTGCGCACCGTCACGATGACCACCACCACGGCCGCGGCGGCGATCAGCAGCAGCGCCCCGACACCGCCGGCCACCCACCACAGCAGGGGAGAGGGCGCGGCGTGCGCGTCGAGGGCGGCGTAGCCGTCGAACGACGACGGCTTCCTGGCGCGCGGCTCCCGCCCAGCGGCGATGTCCGCCTTCGTCGCGGCGAGCTCTTTGGCGGTCGGGATGCCCAGCTTCTTGTCCATCAGCGGGTTCACATCCGGGTACTGCCTGGGGTCGACACGCAGCAGGTGTCCCAGGGAGATAGGGCCGTAGCCGTATCCCATCTCGGTGTCGCGCAGCAGCGGATGGTCCGTCGCGGTCGTGTTGTGGATCATCGACTGGATGATCTGGTTGGAGGTGGCTTTCGGATACTTCTGCCACACATCCGCGAGGATGCCCGCCACGATCGGCGTAGCGATCGACGTTCCCGAACCGTCCACGGAGGCGTTCCAGTCGCCGGTCGTCCTGTCGCCGATGAGGAGGAGATCGTCGCCGGGTGCGACGACGGTCGCCTCCGGGGTGATCGCCTTCTCGTCCTTGGCGTGCTCATCGCTCTCGATGTCGCCCGTTCTGCCGTATGCGCTTCCCAGGACCACCCCGTTGAGCTTCCCTGGATACGGCCCGGTGTCGAGCTGACTGTTGGGCGCTGCGGCCAGCACGATCACGCCGTGGGCGAGCGCGTTCGTCACCGACTGGATCGCCCGGTTCGTCGCTCCGGACCATCCCACCGAGGTCGTGATGATCTTCGCGCCATCCGCCACGGCCTTGTCGATCGCGTCGCCGAACGACTTCTCACCGAGACACGGTGACCCCGACGCGTTGCCCATCCCGTAGAACCGGAGGTCGGCGTCCGGCGCGATGCCACGGATGGCGGATGCACCCTTGCCAGACCCGACGATCACGGCGGTGACGTTGGACCCGTGAAACGAAACGGCCATGTCCGTGCTGGAGGCGGGGAGCGGAGTGCCGTCCGCAGCCTCGCAGATCCCCGCGGGATCGACGGTGAGATCCGCCCCATCGAACACCGGCAGCTCCGGGTTGATGCCGCCGTCGATCACGGCGACGGTGACGCCCTTGCCCGTCCAGCCTGCGGCGTGGGCGTCGGCGACGCTGTAGTAGTCGTACCACCAGTTCGAGCCATCGGCCTGAGCGGCCGTCGGTATCGCGACGATCGCCGCAGACAGCGCGGCGGCCAGCATCCAGCGTGGTGTGTGTCTCACTATCGTCCCCCGGTCGTGTACGCGCACCGGATTCCCCTGCGGCACGCGCTGAGGAGACTACTAAGACTGGGGGCAGGAGACAAATGCTGAGGCGCCGCCAACGATGCCACTTGTTTGTATAGAATACGAACATGTTGATTCGTCTGGAAGCCGAGTCCGCTGCGTCGTTCGCCGAGCAGATCGTGGCCCAGGTGCGGCTCGGGGTGGCCAGAGGCGAGATCCGGGTGGGGGAGCGATTGCCGTCCGCTCGGGAGCTGGCCGGGTCGCTCGGGGTGAACATGCACACGGTGCTGCGCGCGTACGACGACCTGCGGGAGGCGGGGGTGATCGACCTGCGACGCGGCCGCGGAGCCGTGGTCGTCGCCGGAGATACGGCGTCGGTGCGCTCGCTGATCGAGGCGGCAGCATCCCTCGTCTCCGAGGCGGCTCGAGCAGGCATCAGCTCGAACGAGCTCTCGGTCATCATCAGGGGGATCGCGTGAGAGGACGAGGAGTCTACCGACGGATCATCGCTCTGCTGCTGAGCCTGATCCCGCTCGGCTGGTTGATCGTCACGGCCGTGACGGTCGGGCCGAGACTGGGGCAGCGGATGGCGTCGCACTGGTCGGGGTCCGCGACGCCGGACGGTTTCGCTGACCCCTGGCTGTCGTTCTGGATGTTCGCCGCGATCGTCGCCGGTCTCACCGTCGGCGCGGTGGCGCTCGTCGTCTCCTCGCGCACCTCAGCTCCCGCTCGACTCTGGGCGGGCATCGTCGTCGCTCTCGCTGGTCTCTCCGCGCTCGCGTGGACGGCGCCAGCTGAGGCAACGGCGGCGGCGGCGACGCCGGAGGAGGCCGTACTCGGCGTCCGCCTCCTTCTCCTGATCCCCGTCGCCGCGCTGGGGGCACTGGTGGCCATCGTGCTTCCATCGGCCGACCCCGCGCCGCTCGACGAGGACGATGATGCCCAGGCGCGACCGACCCCGCCGCTCCGCTCCGGTGACAGGCTCGTCTGGTCCGGAACGACCGGCAGCGTGTGGTTCGGCGCTCCAGCCATCGCCCTCGTGGCAGGCGGTGTCTGCTGCCTTGTGGTCTCCATCGCGACCGCGACGCCCGGGCTGATCGCCCCCGCGGTCATCCTGCTCCTGGTGGGATGCACGCTGCTTCTCCTGGCGCGCGTGCGCCTCTCCGTCGACGCCCGCGGCATCCGTCTGGTCTCCACGGTCTTCCTGGTTCCCCTGATCCGGGTGCGGCTGGACGATGTCGAGCGGGTGAGCGCGGAGCAGATCAGCCCACTGCGCTGGGGCGGGTGGGGATACCGCATCTCGACCAGAGGCATCGCATACGTCACCAGGCGGAGCGAGGGGCTGGTGATCACGCGGCGGCGCGGCGTCGATATCGCGATCACGATCGACGGCGCCGAACAGGCGAGCGCGGCGGCCGAGCTTCTGGTCGACCAGCGCAGGGAGAGTGCCCGCCGTACGGCGTGACGCTCAGGATGCGGCCGGTACCAGCTCTGCGAGCAGGGCCTGCACGCGCCGCTTGATCTCGTCGCGGATGGGACGGACCTCTTCTGCCGGGCGCCCGGCAGGATCGGTGAGGTCCCAGTCCTCGTAGCGCTTGCCCGGGAAGATCGGGCAGGTGTCGCCGCATCCCATCGTGATGACGACGTCGGACTCCTGGACCGCTTCGGTCGTGAGCACCTTGGGCTGCTGGCCCGCGATGTCGATGCCGTCCTCCGCCATCACCTGCACCGCGACGGGGTTGAGCTGATCTTTCGGCTCCGAGCCGGCGGAGAGCACGTCGACGCGCCCTCCGGCGAGCGCCCGCAGATAGCCTGCGGCCATCTGGGAGCGACCGGCGTTGTGGACGCAGACGAACAGGACGATGGGGGTGGAGCCGGTCACGGTGGTCTCGCCTTCCACATCCATAGCTGTCAGTCTAAGCGCGACGATTATCTGAATTTCTTCCGCGCGCTGTCGAAAGGATCGCGCGGCGTTCGTTGCAGGAGTGAGAGGGCACCCCGGCCGGGGCTGCCACGGACGAAAGGAAGCATCACGATGAGCACCACACTGACGGTCGACTTCTTCTGCACGGTCGACGGCTTCGGCATGACAGACGGCTGGCCGGGATACTGGGGCAAAGAAGGGCCGGAGCTGATCGCGGACCGCGTTGCCACCTTCGAGCGGGAGCAGGTGCTCGTCTTCGGTGCGACCACGTTCCGCCAGTTCCGGAAGTTCGTGACGATCTTCGACGAACCGTACTACGGCAGCCTCAACCGGCTGCCGAAGATCGTCTTCTCGCACACCCTCGAAGAGCCGCTCGGTTGGGAGAACTCGACGGTGCTCGCCGAGGACGCGGTGACTGCGATCGAGCGGCTGAAGCGCACCACCGACGTCCCGATGCGGTCGCACGGCAGCGTCGAACTGAACCGAGCCCTTCTCGCAGCAGGGCTCGTCGACAGGGTCGAGCTGATGATGTTCCCGGTGATCTCCGGCGACGCAGGACGCGCCGCCCTGTTCCACGGGGGCCCGGAGTTCGATCTGGACCTCGTCGAGTCGACCGTGCTCGACGGGCGCACGCTTAAGCTCGTGTACGCCCCGCACCTGCACCAGCATGGCGAGGTTCCGGAGGGTGTCGGCCCGAAGCGCAGGATCGCCGAGTAGGCGCAGGATCGCCGATGTAGGGGAGAGGACCTGATCATGCAGTACCTGGTGAATGTGATCGACGGACGCAGCAACTCGGGAACGGCCGAGGAGGGCGCAGCGATCGACGTGTTCAACGACAAGCTCCGCGCGGGCGGGCACTGGGTGTTCGCCGCGGGGCTCGCGGATCCAACGGTATCGACCGTCGTGGACGGCAGAGGCGACGAGCCGGTCTTCACCGATGGCCCGTTCGTCGAGGCGAAGGAGTGGGCGGCCGGTCTCTGGATCATCGAGGCGCCCGACCTCGACGTCGCCCTGGAGCTGATGGCAGAGGGCTCGAAAGCCTGCAACCGCCGTCTCGAAGTGCGACCGCTGCTCCAGGAGTGATCGGCAGGCGTGACGGATATCCAGGATGCGCTGACCCGCGCCCACCGCGACGAGTGGGCGCGGGTGGTGGCGACGCTCGCCAAGCGGTTCGGGAGCCTCGATACGGCTGAAGACGCGGCCGCGGACGCTTACGCAACCGCTGCGGAACGCTGGCCGCGAGATGGCGTTCCGCCCAACCCGGGCGCGTGGCTCACCACGACCGCGACCCGCAAGGCGATCGACCGCATCCGGCGGGAGAGCACCAGGGATGCGCGGCACAGAGAGGCGCTGCTCGTGTACGACATGGAATCGGAGCATGAGCAGCTCGGCGCCATCGACGACGACCGGCTGCGGCTGCTCTTCATCTGCTGCCACCCGGCGCTCGCGATGGAGGCGCGGGTGGCCCTGACGCTCCGGATGGTCGGCGGACTGAGCGTGCCGGAGATCGCCAGCGCCTTCCTGGTGCAGGACACCACGATGGGCGCCCGTATCACCCGCGCCAAGGCCAAGATCGCGGCTGCGGGCATCCCGTTCCGGGTGCCGACCGCCGCCGACCTGCCCCGTCGCGTCTCCGGCGTGCTCACCGTGCTGTTCCTGATCTTCAACGAGGGCTACCTCGCGTCCGGCTCGGAGTCGGCGCCGGTGCGCGGCGACCTCACCGGCGAGGCGATCCGTCTCACCCGGCTACTGCACGCACTGCTCCCCGACGACGGCGAGACGACAGGGATGCTCGGGCTGATGCTGCTGACCGAGGCTCGGCGCTCGGCGCGGTTGTCGTCGGCCGGTGCGCTGGTCTCTCTGCCGGAGCAGGACAGGGGCCAGTGGGACGAGACGTTGATCGCCGAGGGCCACGCGCTGGTGCGCGAACGCCTCGCCACCGGCGTCGCACCCGGTCGCTACCAGCTTCTCGCCGCGATCAACGCCGTGCACACCGACGGCGACGCACCGGACTGGGCGCAGGTGGTGGCCCTCTACGACCAGCTGGTGGGTCTCGACCCGTCGCCGATCGTCCGCCTCAACCGGGCGATAGCGGTGGGGGAGCGCGACGGCCTCGACGCCGGCCTGGCGATCATCGACACGCTCGAGCCCGAGCTGTCTGCCTACCACCCGTTTCACGCCGCCCGCGCGGACGCGTTGCGGAGACGAGGGCGCACCGCCGAGGCGCGCGACGCATACGACGCGGCGATCGCACGCGCGGACAACACAGCCGAACTCGCGTACCTCCGGCGTCGGCGCGACGAGCTCGACGCGTTGTGAAGAGAATATTGACAGGCGCCTGTCAATCGACGATCATGCCACTATGACCTCTGCTCCTGTGACTTCTGGTCCGACCCTTCATCGCATCGTCCTCTCGGCCGCGTCGCTGGCCGCCGCCGTCGCCCTGTACGGCGGGGTGCTCGGGCTCTGCGTCGAACGCCGGAGCGACGGATTCGCGTGGCTGCGCACCGCGGACGGCACCGAGCTCATGGTGCACGAGCGCCCGACAGAGTCATCGGATGCTGCGGTGGCGTTGACCTTCGCCGTGACCGGCCTCGACGCGGTCGTCGCAGACTGGGTCGGCGCCGGGGGAGCGGTGGTGGATGCACCTGCCGTCCAGCCGTGGGGCGAGCGCATGTCCGTCGTGCGCGACAGGGACGGCCACATCGTCTGCCTGGTCGAGCGACCGTGAACGTCGAGGGTGCGCACCTGACCGAACTCGTCGACGAGGTCTTCCGGCTCGCCGACGCGCTCACCAGGGCGGGCGACGACATCGTGGCGGGGGAAGGGCTGACCGCTGCGCGCTGGCTCACCCTCGGCGCCGTCGCTCACGGACCAGTGAGCGTCGCAGGGATCGCCCGTCGACGGGGGATGCGCAGGCAGTCCGCCGCCGAGGGCGTCGCCGCCCTGGAGCGAGCCGGCCTGGTGGCGCGCATCCAGGATCCTTCCGATGCCAGGGCGCCCCTCGTCGAGCTGACGGATCAGGGGAGGGCGACCCTCGAACGCATCCGCCCCCTGCGGACGGAGTGGGCAGAACGGACGGCTCGGTTTGCGGAGCCGGAGGAGCTGTCCGCGGCTCTCGAGGTGGCACGGCGATTGCGGGCGGAGCTGGAGCGGGGGCAGTGATGCGCGGCTGCTGCCCCTGGGCGGCGCTGCCGCGAGGTCGCTGGCGTTCGGAGACGCAGCGGCCGGTGTTACTGTTGCGGTCGGTCCAGGCCGCGCAGCGCGATCGTGGCCCGATCATTGAGCTCTGAACGGGGGAGAGGGAGGTAGCGCGTGCCAGTCCGCCGATCGCGTGACAGCTCCGGAGGGCCTGAAGAGACCATCCCCGCCGGCCTGTCGCGTCGCGGCTGGCTTCTGCTCGTCGCGATCACCGCCGGCATCGGTGTCGTGCTCCTGGTGGTCGGGGTCGTCGCGACGGGCATCCCGGGCAGCGGCGCACGAGCGGCTACGTCACCAACACCCGCGGCTCTCGCACCGCACACGTTCGATCCGGGCTCGGCGCCGACTCCGCTCGGCCTGCCGCCGCGTCCCACTACGACACATGTCGCCACCGTCCCTGCCGTACCCGTCGCATCCATCAGCCGCGGCGACTGCCTTCAGACCTACGACTCGAAGTGGGCGGACGGCTACCCGGTGATCGACTGCTCCCAGCAGCACATCGCACAGCTCCTGACGAAAGGCGAGCTGCCGCAGCCCGCCGGGTCGGCGTTCCCTGGCACGGCCGCACTCGACTCCCAGATCAGCGACCTCTGCGAGCCGTTCCTGAACTGGCACTGGGTCGCCATCTGGGGCGAAGACGTCCAGCTGGACCTGCGCTACCCGGACACGGATGCGACGTGGGCGACGGGCGACCGCACGTACTACTGCATCGTGTACACGTTCTCCCGCCACGAGCTCACCGGGAGCGCGCTGGCCGGTGAGTGACCCGGGCGACGGACAGCCGTCGACACGCGGCGTACACTCCGGGCCATGACCGCCGCGAAGATCATCCTCGTCCGCCACGGCGAGAGCATAGCCAACGTGGCCGCGACTGCTGCCGAGGCTGCCGGAGCGGAGGTGATCGACGTCACAGCGCGTGACGCCGACGTGCCGCTCTCCGCACTCGGCGAGCAGCAGGCCGCGGCATTGCGACCACGCCTCGACGCCGAACTCGGCGTTGACGGGTATGGTGCGCGGGTGTGGAGCTCGCCGTATCTGCGTGCGGTGAGCACGGCCCACCTGGCGCTGGGTGACCGCCCGTTCCTCACCGACGAGCGCCTCCGGGACCGCGAACTGGGCATCCTGGATGCACTCACCGCTCGCGGTGTGGATGCTCGGCTGCCCGATGAGGCAGCCCGCCGAAGGTGGCTCGGCAAGTTCTACTACCGGCCACCGGGAGGGGAGGCATGGACGGACGTGGCGCTTCGCCTGCGATCCTTCGTGTCGGAGCTCGCTGCCTCCGATGGTCGCACCGTGCTGCTGTTCACCCACGATGCGGTGGTCAGCCTGTTCCTCTATATCCTCCTCGGCTGGACGGAGGCGCAGCTGAACGACTTCCTCATCGACAGAGTGGTCGGCAATGCCACGGTGACCACGCTCGTCGCGGATGGAGCTGGCTGGCAGGTTGAGTCATTCTCGGACGACGCCCATCTGGAGGCGGCTGGTCTCCCGACCACAGAGCATCCAGGAGCAGCCCGTGTCACCGAGTAACCCTGCGCCCGTCGAAGTCGATGCCAGCCTGCTGCGCGGCTGGCCTCTTCCTGAGCCCGGCGAGTCGAAACGGTCACGCGGTGAGCTCGTGGTGGTCGGGGGAGCGGCCAGGTCGCCCGGCGCTGCGCTGCTGGCAGGGACAGCGGCCCTCCGCGTCGGCGCCGGACGGCTCACGCTGGCGATCGGGGAGTTCTCTGCCACTGCAGCGGCCGTCGCCTTTCCGGAGTGCGGGGTCGTGCCGCTGCGGGAGCGCGGTGGGCGCGGCAGGGGCAGCGGTAGCGTCCTTGGCCGGTCGATCGACTCTGCCGCCTCAGATCTGGGCTCGGCGGACGCGGTGCTGCTCGGCCCCGGCCTGGACGACATCCGGGAGACGAAGATCATGCTGCGGCGCCTGGATGGTTCCGTCGGGCGGGACGCCACGATCGTGCTCGACGCGTACGCCCTCGGCGCCCTCGCCGGGACGCCGCGCCACGGCGGAGGACGGCGCATCCTCACCCCGAACAAGGAGGAGGCTGCGGTGCTGCTCGGTCGGCCGCTGCGCGACGATCGCGCAGACATCGCGGCGATCGCCCAACGCTACCGCGCTGTGGTGACCTGCCACGGCGTCGTCGCCGATCAGGACGGCGGCGTCTATCTCATCGCCGAGGGCGGGCCGGGTCTCGGCACGTCCGGGAGCGGGGATGCGCTGGCCGGCGCCATCGCGGGTCTCTCCGCGCGCGGCTCTACGCCGATCCAGGCGGCGGTGTGGGGGACCTTCCTGCACTCGGCGGCGGGGGAGTCGCTCGCTCGCACCATTGCGCCGCTGGGGTTCCTCGCGAGCGAGATCGTCGACCGGCTGCCGTACGAGCTGGATGCGGTGGCGGGCGCGTAGCCTTCAGTCAGCCGTCCCACTCGAGAAGCGCGGGTTCCCTGGACCGTGGAGGCGGCGGGTCGCTGGGTCGACCCAGTTGCCGGAGCCGGTGGCCCGGTGCCAGCGCTTGTGGAACGCGAGATCGGTTCCCTCGGCTTCGACGACGGCGGCACCGCACAGATCACAGATGCGCAGGATGACGATGTCACCGTTCGCGGTTGTAATCGAGACGGTGTCCGCCGGGAATGCGACGCCCATCGTGTTTCTCCTCGCTCTGCAACCAATCGTCGCGGTCAGGTTCCGAGACTGCCATCAGACTAGGCGATGCGCACTGTTCAGGGGACCGGTGACGTGACGCTCGCTCCTGCGGCGGGGCGAATCGAGAGGACGCCACACAAAACGCGTTCTGACATAATGTGCATTATCAGCTGTAAGACGCGAGGCTTTCAAGCGCCGGTTCGGCCAGTCGACCGGAGTGCTTTCCGTCGACCTGGTCCGCCTAGCCTCGCTTCTCGGCCTCTCGATACGCCGTGACCAATGCCGGTGCGCCTTTCGTCCACGCTGGTCCGTGGCCGGGGATCACGAAGTCGACGTCGAGGGTGGCGAGCTTCTCGAGCGAGACGGACGATTCCGCCTGGTCGTCGGTGAACGGCGCAGGCTGCGGTCCCGCCTCGCCGGTCAGCACGCTCCGTGTCGTGAGCTCGTCACCCACGAACACCGCCCGCACCGCAGGAACGTGGATCGCGACGCTCCCGGGCGAATGACCGGGCATCGCGATGATGACCGGCGCGCCCGGCAGCTCGAGAACCTCGCCGTCCGAGACCGGCACGACCTCCTTGACAGCGGGCATACGCACACCGCCCTTGCGAATCGCGTACGCGAAGAAGCCGAGCACCGGGCCGAGCCTGCGGCGATCCTTCGGCGGCGAAGGAGGCTTCTCCCCCATCGCCCGCGCCGCATCGCCCGCACCGACATAGACCGGGATGCCGAGCTCCTCACGCAGGCGCTCGGCGAAGCCGGTGTGGTCGCTGTCCCCGTGCGTCAGGACGATGCCCTTGATGTCGGACAGCGGACGCCCCAGGGCGGCGAGCTCCTTCTTCAGGTCGTTGTAGTGGCCGGGAAGCCCCGTGTCGACGAGGGTCATTCCCTCGTCAGTCACGATGAGATGGACGGCGATGATGTCGTTGCCGATACGGCGAAGACCGGGTGCGAGTTCCATGATGGCTATGCTAGTTAGCTATGGAGAGGAGATGCAAGCATGCCGACCCCCGAGAAGACCTCGCTCGCTGCGATCGTGGCCGCGGGGCGTGAACTCATCGAGCGCAGCGGTCTGGACGGTCTCACCATGCAGGCGGTCGCCCAGCGCGTCGGAGTGCGCGCCCCATCCCTGTACAAACGGGTTCGCGATCGGCGCGAGCTGCTGGCGCTCGTCGTCGCGGCCACCCTCGACGACCTGACCGATCGCATCGCCGCGACGGGCGACGAGCCGCATCCCACCCGACGGCTCATGGCGCAGGCGGATGCTCTTCGCCTGTTCGCGCACGAGCATCCCGTGGGCTTCGGCCTCGTCTTCGCCGCCCACGGCACACCGCGGCCGGAGCCGACGGCCGTGGCGCGCAGCGCAGCCCCGCTGCTCGACGCCGTGGCTGGCCTCACCGGGCCGGAACACGCCCTGGAGGGTGCGCGTCTCGTCACGGCGTGGGCGAACGGGTTCATCACCATGGAGCTCGGCGGGATGTTCGGCCTCGGCGGCGACGTCGAGCGCGCCTGGCGATGGGGGCTCGCCCGGATCGTCGCGTCGCTCACCGCAGTCGACCCGTGATCGGCGCCGGAACGTCGATCGTTCGGGCTGGCCGCACCGCCCGCGTTCCGTCGATCCCCCGTTCGCCGCGGCGGCTGCGGCACAGAAACGCCGTCATACGCCCCTGGGCGCCGCCGCCGGAGCGATAGGGTCAGCAGCAGAGCCGCAGCATGACGCGGCACCGAAGGATCAAGGGGATCATCATGTCGACACCAGGCTCCACCTCAGCTCCGTTCCAGGAGTTCGCCCTCAACGCTGCGGACCTCACCCGCGGCGCCATCAACGGCGTGCGCGCCGCCCTCGGCATCAGCGGCGCTGTAGCGGTCATCCTCGGCGTTGTTCTGCTGTTCTGGCCGGTGAAGACGCTCGCGGTGGTCGCGTTCTTCCTCGGGATCTACTTCATCGTCGCCGGCGTCATGCGGCTGGCCATCGGCATCTTCAGCAAGGGGATCACCGGCGGCATCCGTGCGATGCACATCGTGTTCGGCGCACTGCTCGTCTTCGCCGGCATCATCGCCCTCAAGAACGTGACCGTCGCCGCCGCGACGCTCGTGATCCTCGCCATCGCGTTCGTCGGCGTCGCGTGGATCATCGAGGGCATCATGTCCATCGCGGAGGCAGGCCGGGCCGCGTCGTCCGGCTGGGCGATCACCTTCGGCGTCATCAGCATCCTGGCCGGCATCGTTGTGCTGTTCCTCCCGGCGTCGTCAGCTCTGTTCCTGTTGATCTTCGCCGCGATCGCGCTGATCGTGCTCGGCATAATCGGCATCGTCCGCGCCTTCACGTTCGGCAAGGACGTGCTCGCGGCCACGTCGGCGCCCGCCGCCGCCTGATCGGTTCACCCACAGCGAAGGGCCCCGCGCGAGCGGGGCCCTTCGTCGTTCCGTTCCGTAACGGACGGCTCCGTACCGGTCGGCTCAGCCGCGATTCTGCGCGCTCGGCAGGTGCCGCGCCCACCAGTCGAGGATCGCGTCGAAGCGCTGGGCGCGGTGGCGAGGACGCCCTCCGCGGCTCAGCTCGTGGTCCTCTCCTGGGAAGATGAGCAGCTCCGCATCCACCCCGTTGCGCTTGAGCGCAGCGTAGTAGCGCTCCGCCTGGCCGAGCGGGCAGCGCAGGTCGTTGGCCGAGTGCAGCACCAGCGTCGGGGTGCGGACGTCGCCGACCACCGCCTGCGGGCTCTGCGACCGCATCAGCTCCGGATCGGTGCCGACGTACTCGTCGCCGAAGAAGCTGCCGATGTCGCTCGTGCCGACGAACCCCTCCGGATCGAGGAAACCGCGCTCCACGATGGCTGCCGCGAAACGGTGCTCGTGCGCAATGGTCCACGCCGTGAGGTAGCCGCCGTACGACCCGCCCATGATGCCGACCCTGGAGGCGTCGAAGCTCGCGTTCTCCGCGAGCGCCCCGTCGAGGAAGTCGAGCACATCGGTCAGGTCCACGGTGCCCATCGCCTGGCGGATCACGCGCCCGTGCTCCTGGCCGTACCCGGCCGAGCCGCGCGGGTTGCACATCACGACCGCGTAGCCGGCGGCCGCGTACACCTGAGCCTCGTCGAACAGGCTGCCGGTGTACGCCGCGAACGGCCCTCCGTGGATGTTCAGCAGCACGGGATGCGGTCCATCCCCCTCCGGCGCGACCACCCAGCCGTGCACGGGATAGCCGTCCCGCGCCGTCACGGTCAGCTCCCGGATCGGGAGCACGCCTGCCGAACGCAGCTCAGCCGAGAAGTCGGTGAGCTTACGCAGTGCTCCGTCCCCGCCTGCGTCCCCGACGATGGCGACCTCGCCAGCCGTCTCCGCGTCCGCCACCGACGCCACGACCACGTCTCCGGCCACGGCGACTCCCCCGACCACGGTCGCCGGATCGGTCAGGCGGCGCAGCTCACCGCTCGACGTCACGGCCGTGAGCACGAGCGCTCCCCTGCTGCGGTCGGTCACCAGTACGGAGTCGTCCTGGTATGCCACGATGGCACTCTCGGTGAGGTCGACCGTCTCCGGGTCGGTGAGGCGCCTCGGCGCATCGCCCTGCTGGTCGATGGCGTAGAGCGCGGTGTTGCGGCCGACGAAGTCCCTGCCGCTCTCCCCCACGTCCTGCGCAGAGAAGTAGAGCACGCCGTTCAGGCCGTACGCCAGGTCGACGATGGAGAAGCTGCCGTGCTCCGACGTGACGTCGCGCGGGTCGCCCGATCCGTCAGCAGCGAGCAGGAACACGCTGGAGCGCAGGTCGTCGTCGCGGCTCTCGTGGCGGGCGGAGACGAACGCGATCGTCGCGCCGTCCGGCGAGAACGCGATGGAGCCGTCGTCCCAGTCCCCCGTCGTCACCTGCCGGGGCTCCTCGATTAGCGGGGTGGATGCGGTGGTCCCGTCGGTTTCCGGCGCCGCCTTCGGCACCGGCTCGCCCCACACGTCCGGCACAGGGACGCTGAACACGTGTGCGCGACGGTCGTTCGTGTACCCGAGGCCGTTTGCCTGATATTTCAGAGTGTGGATGTGGCGAGGCGGCTCGGCGTTCGCCTCCAGCCCGTCCACGGTGCCGTAGCGACCCTGCTCCGGCTCGCGGCTGACGAACGCCAGCGAGCGCGCATCCGGAGCCCAGGCGAACTCGGACACGCCGAGCTTCCTGTCCGTGACCTGCACTGGCTCTCCTCCCGCCGCATCCACCACGTAGAGCTGCGGGGCGGCCTTCGGAGCGGAACGCAGGAACGCGATCAGCCGTCCGTCCGGCGAGAACCGCGGAGCGGTGTCGCGGAAGCCGCGGGTGAACCGCTTGGGAGCTGCGTGCCCGGTGAGCGGCACGGTCCAGAGCTGACCGACCGTCGCGTCGGCCTCCAGCGACGGATGCGTGACCGACACAACGGCGCGCGTTCCGCCCGGATGCACGGTGGGCGTCGAGACGCCCGTCAGCAGCCCGAGGTCGGCGGCCTTCATTCGGCGACCGGCACGAAGTCGGAGACGTCGCCGACCAGGCGCGTGTGATCGGCCGGGATGGGGTCGACCACCGCCTGCGCGATCTCGGCAGCGAACTCGCTCACGTTGTAGAGCTTGCCTGCCGCCTCCTTGCGCGCGTCGATCGCGCCGGGGTTCAGCCGGTTGAGCAGGGTCGCCGTGATGGTGCCCTCGATCATGTCGCCGGAAACGACGACGAACTCGACGCCCTTCTCGGTCAGCGCCGGGATGAGCGCGCGCAGGGCGTCCTCTCCGGCGCGCTTGCTGATGGCGACGGCCTCGTACTCCGGCATCGTAGGCGTGGTGTTGATGAAGTGTGCCTGGTGGCTCGTCACGAACACGACGCGCGACCCGGCGTCGAGCAGCGGAAGCGCGGCGGTCAGCGTGTTGACCTGCGCGTCGCGGTTCA
The DNA here is from genome assembly GCF_001428745.1 of Leifsonia sp. Root227. GTDB lineage: Bacteria > Actinomycetota > Actinomycetes > Actinomycetales > Microbacteriaceae > Leifsonia. The sequence continues at coordinate 859,927 of NZ_LMIO01000002.1, forward strand.
GCTGCATCGCGTAGTCCTCCGCCATGCCGGACTCCATGCCGCCTGAGGCGTTCAGCACCAGGATGTCGAGGCCGCCCCACTCGGAGCGGACGGTGTCGAACATCCCGGCGACGGACGCGGGATCGGTGAGGTCGGCGCCGACCGTGATCGCCGTGCCTCCCGCCTCCCTGATGCTGTCCGCGAGCTTGACGGCGCGGGCCTCCTTGTTGCGGAAGTTGATGACGACACTGGCACCGGCGGCGGCGAGGTACTGGGCAGTGTCTGCACCGATTCCGCGAGACGAACCGGTGATGAGCGCGCGCTTCCCTGCGAGGGAACCAGCTGCGAGAGGGTTGGACACGAAGACTCCTAGAAAGATGGGTTTCTCGTCCCTGAGACTACCAAGTGGGTTCCGCGCCGCCGGTTCGCCACCTGCTACGGTCGGAGTACGACAGTGAAGGGAGTCGCCGTGGACATCGCATCCTTCGCCTGGATCGTCTGGCTCGTCCTCATCCTCGTGTTCATCATCATCGAGATGCTGACGCTCGACTTCGTCTTCCTGATGATCGCCGTCGGAAGCGTCGGCGGTCTCGTCTCCGGCCTGGTCGGCGCGCCGTGGTGGCTGCAGCTCCTCATCGCCGCCGCGCTCTCCGTCATCCTCATCTTCTTCATCCGGCCTCCTCTCCTGCACGCGCTCAAACGCGGCGGCGATCCGGCGAAGAGCAATGTGGATGCGCTGATCGGCATGTCCGGCACCGTCGTCGACACCGTCTCGCGCACGACCGGTCAGGTCAAGCTGGCGGTCGGGGAGACCTGGACGGCGCGCCTCGCGACCGGCCTCACGTCAGGACCGCCGCAGCTGGTCCCCGGCGAGCACGTCGTCGTCGTCTCGATCGAGGGGGCGACCGCCGTCGTGGCGCCCGCCCCTGTCTCGGCGGGCGCTGACGACTTCACAGAAAGGAGCGCGTCGTGACAGACGCCAGCCAATTGGTCGTGGGAATCGTGGTGACGGTCATCATCGTCATCATCGTGGTCTTCGTCCTGGTCACCCTGTTCCGGGCGATCCGCATCATCCCGCAGGCACGCGCCGGTGTGGTGGAGCGCCTGGGCAAGTACCACAAGACCCTGAACCCAGGACTCAACGTGGTGGTGCCGTTCGTCGACAAGGTGCGGCCGCTCCTCGACATGCGGGAGCAGGTGGTGTCGTTTCCGCCGCAGCCGGTCATCACCGAGGACAACCTGGTCGTGTCGATCGACACGGTCGTCTACTTCCAGGTGACGGATGCGCGGGCCGCCACCTACGAGATCGCCAACTACCTCGGCGCGGTCGAGCAGCTCACCACCACGACGCTCCGTAACGTGGTCGGCGGCCTCAACCTCGAAGAGGCGCTCACCAGCCGAGACAACATCAACGGCCAGCTCCGCATCGTGCTCGACGAAGCCACCGGCAAGTGGGGCATCCGAGTGTCGCGCGTCGAGCTGAAGGCGATCGACCCGCCCCTCTCCATCCAGGACTCGATGGAGAAGCAGATGCGCGCAGAGCGTGACCGCCGAGCGGTCATCCTCACCGCAGAGGGCACGAAGCAGTCCGAGATCCTCAACGCGGAGGGAATGCGGCAGGCCGCCATCCTCAAGGCCGAGGGTGACGCGAAGGCCGCGGTGCTCCGAGCGGAGGGCGAGGCGAAGGCGATCACGACGGTCTTCGGCGCCATCCATCAGGGGAACCCGGACAACATGCTGCTGGCGTACCAGTACCTGCAGACGCTGCCGAAGCTGGCGGAGGGTCCGGCGAACAAGCTGTGGATCATCCCGAGCGAGCTCACGCAGGCGCTGCAGGGCATCGGGAAGGCGTTCGGAGACAAGGGGATCCCCGGCGTGCCCGGCTCCCCTGCGATCCCCGATCCTGCCGTCGCCGAAGCAGCGGAGGCCGCCCAGGCCGAAGCTGCAGCGGCCGCCGAGGACGCACATGCCGAGGTCGCCGCTGCGCTGGAGGCGGCAGCCGCCGCCGCAGCCCAGGCAGCGCCGGGCGCACCGGGCGTCGGCATCCCCGACGCCGGGATCCCCGAGGTGGACATCCCCGAGGTGGACATTCCCGACGTGCCGGACGCCAGCGCTCCGACCGCAGAGGAGCCGCCCGGAGAGCAGACTCCACCGGCGTGACGTACCTGAGCGGTCCTCTCCCCCGGATCATCGCCCACCGGGGCCTCGCCATCGAGGCCCCGGAGAACACCCTCCTTGCGTTCCTGCGCGCGCTGAACGCCGGAGCGACGCACCTCGAGACGGATGTGCACGCGAGCGCGGACGGCGTCGCCGTGATCAGCCACGACCCGGATCTGACGCGGGTAGCAGGGCGTTCCGTGCGCGTCGATCAGCTGACGATCGCCGAGCTGCGGCGCATCCAGCTGGGCGACGGCCAGACGTTCTGCTCGCTCACGGAGGCGCTCGACGCCTTCCCTCAGGCACGGTTCAACATCGACATCAAGGACACGGCGTCCGCTGCCCCGGCGGCGGCTGCGATCCTCAAGGCCAGTGCGACCGATCGCGTGCTCATCACGAGCTTCGACGAGAAGCGCAGGAGGGCAGCTGTGGATGCGCTCCCCGGCGTCGCCAGCTCCGCCTCTGTCAGCCGGTTCCTCCCCGCCATCGCGGCGGCGAAGGCCGGTTCCGTCTCCGCCGTGCGCCGCGCGCTCCGCGGTCTCGTGGCCGTGCAGGTCCCAGAGCGGCAGAGTGGCGTGCGACTCGTTTCGCGGCGCACCGTGCGCATCCTGCACGCCGCCGGGGTGGAGGTGCACGTCTGGACGGTGAACGATCCGGCGGACATGACACGCCTACTGGATCTCGGAGTCGACGGGCTGGTCACGGACCGCTGCGATGCACTGAAAGCGCTGGTCGACGCACGAATCTGACCTGAGAGGGCCCTGAGAGTACGTCCTCGACGGAAAGAGAACCCCCAGCTTGTGGGTTTATAACTGTGCAGTACGCGCGCACAGAGGAGAACCACACAATGGCAGATCGCAGTTTGCGCGGAATGAGGCTTGGCGCCCAGAGCTTACAGAGCGAAGAAGGCGTCGTGTACTCCCCGCGTTCCCGTTACATTTACCTTTGCCCCGAATGCGGTAAGGAGACCGACATGGTCTTCTCCGCCGAGGCCGATGCACCCCAGACCTGGGAGTGCAAGCACTGCGGCCACGAGGCCACCCTGCTGGTCGGCGACACCCCCGTCGAGGTCGACCGCTCGGACGTGAAGGTGCCCCGCAGCCACTGGGACATGCTGCTCGAACGTCGCACCCGCGACGAGCTCGAGGAGCTCCTGGAGGAGCGGCTCACCTACCTGCGCTCTCGCCGCGGCACCGGCGAGCACAAGATCGGCGCCTGACCGCCACGTCACGCCAGGCCGTTCTCACCTCACCGGTGAGGGCGGCCTTTTCTCTGCGCTCCGAAGGCGACGAGGAGGCCGAAGAGGCCGAGCCCGGCGACGAGGAACTCGATGCCCCGGCTGAGCAGCGTCGCGGGCGTGGTGGTCGTGCCGAGCGGCACGTCCGCGACCATGTGGCCCGGCTTGAACGGCGGGATCTCCGCGATCGTGCGCCCGCTCGGGCCGATGATCTGGCTGCTCCCGACCGTGGAGATGTTCACCAGTGAGCGGCCGGACTCGATCGCCCGCAACCTGGCGATGGCGAGCTGCTGCTCGTTCTCGTCCGTCTGCCCGAAGTCGGCGTTGTTCGTCTGGGCGAGGATGACCTGTGCGCCGCCCTGCATCATGTCGGTGAGCAGCTGGTCGTCGACGATGTCGAAGCAGATCGAGATGCCGGCGCGCATGCCGTTCACGTCGAACACGTTGTCCCTGGTGCCCGGCGTGTAGTCGCGGCCGATCAGGTCGATCAGGTCGGGCGCGAACGGCCGCCAGAACGCCCGGTCCGGCACGTACTCGCCGAACGGCACCGGATGCTTCTTGTCGTAGTAGTCGACCGCGCCCTGACCGCTCTTCCAGAGCAGCGAGGTGTTGAAGAACTTGTCGTCGCGGGCGGTGATCGTGCCGACGATGAACGGGGCGTCCATCCGCTTGCTGAGCGCATCCAGGATGGCCGCCGTCTGCGGATCGCGCGTCGGGTCCGGCTGGGCAGCTCCCTCCGGCCAGACGACCATGTCGGCCTTCTCGTCCTCGATCTTCTCCGTCTCGGCGATCTGCGAGTTGAGCACCGCATCCGGTGGCGCGTTGTCGAAGTAGCCGGCAGGGCCGTTGCCCTGCACGGCAGCGATCCTGGTCGTTCCGTGCGTCGTCGCCGGCCAGGCAGGAACGACGAGCACGACGGCGATCGCGCCCACCGCGATGGATGCACGCCACGCGCCGCGCAGGTCCACCTCCACGCACACCTGGATCAGCAGCGCGACCAGCCACACCATCACGAAGCTCAGCCCGGAGATGCCCAGCCACGCCGCCAGCGGCGCGAACGGGCTCTCCGACTGCGACTCGGCGACCCTTCCCCAGGAGAACCCGCCGTACGGCCAGTTGCCGGACACGTACTCGCGCAGCGTCCACAGGCCGCCGACGATCACCGGCAGCAGCCCGAGGCGGCCGAGTCTGGTCGGCCAGGCGCGCGGCACCCAGCGATACGCGAGAGCGATGAGCATCCCGCCCAGGCCGTAGAAGATCGCCTCCAGGGTGGACAGCGCCACCCACGGCAGCGGCCCAAGGTACAGCGCCGTCCAGGCCACGTGGAACAGGAAGAACGACTCTCCAGCCAGCCAGGCGACCAGGAAGGCGGACCCGGCGCGTCGTCCGCGCACCGCGAGCAGCACCATCGCGATGCCGACGAAGGTGAGCGGCCACCAGCTGCGGTCTGGGAATCCCGCATCCAGCACGGGCCCAGCCCCCGCCGCGAGGAGGAGTGCGAGCCAGAGGGGCAGCACGGCGCGCGGGGTGGGGGTCACGAGTGGAGAGCTTAGAGGACGCCGTTCGGCGTTCGCCGCAGAAATGCTAGGCGACGGATGAGTAAGCAACGATGCCGCGCCTGATCGAGTCGAGTGCCTGCCGTGCAGTGCGCCCGACCGGCCCCTGGGCCACGAGAGAGAGCTGATCGAGCAGGTCGATGGTCTGCTTCGTCCAGCGCACGAAGTCGCCGGCTGCCATGTCCGCCTCCTGCAGCACTGTGTTCAAGCTGGTGCCCTTCGCCCAGGCGTGCATCGCCATCGCGAGACTGGTCGACGGCGGCTCGCTGCCCGCCAGCCGGTTCTCCCTCTCCAGGTCGTCGAGACGGCTCCAGATGTCGATGGTCTTGTCCAGCGCGGGCCGGAACGCACCGCGCGGGAGGGAGCGCTCGTGCGCGAGCCCTTCGTCGCGGCGCGGCTCGAACACCAGCGCGCACGCCATCGCGGCGAGGCTCGGCGCATCCAGCTGGTTCCAGATGTTCCTGCGCAGGCACTCGGCCACGAGCAGGTCGCGTTCGCCGTAGATGCGCTTCAGGGTCCGGCCGTGCACGGTGAGGGCTGTGACGTCGTCCTCGCGGGTCAGGTAGCCGAGCTCCAGGAGCACGTCGGAGACGCGGTCGAACACCTTGGCCACTGCTCCGGTCCTCGACCGGATCTGCGCGCTCAGCGCGTCCGTCTCGCGCTTCAGCTTCCACCAGCGCTCCGCCCAGCGCGCGTGCTTCTCCCTGTCAGGGCAGCGGTGACAGGGGTGCTCCTTCATCCGCTTGCGCAGCGCGGTGAGCCTGCGCTGCCGCTTGTCGCGGTCGGCGCGGGAGGCGTGCTCCATCGACGCGCCCTTGCGCTCCAGGTCGCTCAGCTCGCGCCGGATGCCGGAGTACTCGCGGAAGTCGCCCAGATGGCACGTCATCGCCTTCTCGTAGCCGGCGAGCGACTCCTCCTGCTGGCGCACCTTGCGCGCCAGGTCGACCACGGCGCGGTCGGCCTGGAACTGCGCGAAGGACGACTCCAGGATCTCCCTGGTGCGCTCGCGTCCGAACTGGTCGATGAGGTTGACGGCCATGTTGTACGTCGGCCGGAAGCTGGAGTTGAGCGGGTAGCTGCGCCGGGAGGCGAGCGAAGCGACGGCCTGCGGGTCGAGGCCGTCCTGCCACTGGATGACCGAGTGCCCCTCCACATCGATGCCGCGGCGGCCGGCGCGGCCGGTGAGCTGGGTGTACTCCCCCGGCGTGATCGGCACGCGCGCCTCGCCGTTGAACTTCTCCAGCTTCTCCAAGACCACCGTTCGGGCCGGCATGTTGATGCCGAGCGCGAGGGTCTCCGTGGCGAACACGACCTTGACCAGCTTGCGCCGGAACAGCTCCTCCACGACCTCCTTGAATGCGGGAAGCATCCCGGCGTGGTGCGCTGCGACGCCGCGCTCCAGCCCCTCCAGCCACTCCCAGTAGCCGAGAACGGCCAGATCCTCGTCCAGCAGGGTCCTGCAGCGCTCCTCGACGATCGCCCGGATCTCGTCGCGCTCGTGCGCCTCTGTGAGCTTCACGCCGGAGCGGAGGGTCTGGCGCACGGCCTGATCGCATCCGTTGCGGCTGAAGATGAAGAAGATGGCAGGGAGCAGGTTGTGCTCGCCGAGCAGCTTGACCAGGTCGGCCCTGTCCATCCGGTAGGTGTCAGGGCGGCCGCCGCGGGAGTGGTAGCGGCCGACGTCGCGCATCTGCCTGCTGCTCAGCACACGTCCGCCGTAGCGCGCCATCTGCACCAGCTCCGGGTTCACCCGGTTGGTCGCGGCGAGGCCGGACGAGTCGAACAGGTCGATCAGCTTCGACCGCATCAGGATGTGCTGCTCCAGGGGAACGGGACGTTCCTCAGACACGATCACGTCCGTGTCGCCGCGCACCGCCTGCAGCCAGTCGCCGAACTCCTCCGCGTTCGACACCGTGGCGCTCAGCGAGACCATCCGCACCGCCTGGGGCAGGTGGATGATGACCTCCTCCCACACGGCGCCGCGGAACCGGTCGGCGAGGTAGTGCACCTCGTCCATCACCACGTATGCGAGGTCGGCGAGCAGGTCGGAGTCCGCGTAGAGCATGTTGCGCAGCACCTCGGTCGTCATCACGACGATGCGGGCGTGCGAGTTGATGTTGGTGTCTCCGGTCAGCAGGCCGACGGACTCCGGACCGTACTCCTCGACCAGCTCCTGGAACTTCTGGTTGCTGAGCGCCTTCATCGGCGCGGTGTAGAAGACCTTCGCGTTCGCCTCGCGCATCGCCAGGAACACCGCGAACTCGGCCACGATGGTCTTGCCTGCTCCGGTCGGGGCGGCCACGAGCACGCTTCTGCCAGCCTCCAGGCTCGCGCACGCCTCGCGCTGGAACGGGTCGAGGTCGAACCTGAGCCGTTCGCGGAATGCTTCGACGAGCGGTTGACGCGTGCGCGTGCGCGACGCCGCATAGCGTTCGGCCGGGGACAGCTGATCGGTCACACGCGCAAGCCTATGCCGCGCATCCCCGCTATGCGGCCAGTTCCGCCTCCAGGCGTGACGCGACCTTGGCCGCCCGCCGATCGTGCAGCCACGCAACGCCCCAGGCCGCCAGATACAGCACCACCATGGGAACGGCGAGCAGGAACATCGAGAGCACATCCGCCGCGGGAGTGGCGATGGCCGTGAACAGGGCGATCAGAATGATCGCCCAGCGCCACGACTTGATGATCGAGGATGCGCTCAGCACCCCGACGAAGTTCAGGAGCACCAGGAACACCGGGAGCACGAACGCAACCCCGACCGCCAGCGACAGCTTCAGGATGAAGTCGAAGTACGTCTTCGCGGAGATGATCGCGGAGTCGTCCGACGGCGCGAAGCTCGTGAGCAACGAGACGATGTGCGGGACGAGCAGCCAGCCGACGTATGCGCCGATGAGGAACAGCGGCACGGCGGTGAAGAAGAAGCCAAGTCCGTACTTGAGCTCTTTGCGGCTCAGAGCGGGGACGAAGAACGACCAGATCTGGTAGAGCCAGACCGGGCTGGAGATGATCACGCCGATCGTGATCGCGATCTGCATCTTCAGGTCGAACGCGCCGGTGATGCTGTCGTAGTTCAGCGTCGCGACGCGGCCCTGCTGGGTGGCGATCTGCGTGATCGGGACACGCATCGCATCCAGCAGGTAGCCGGACAGGAACCAGCCGGCGACGGCGCCGACGAGCAGCGCGATGGCAGAGCGGTAGAGGCGTTTGCGAAGCTCGACGAAATGCTCGGCGAGCGTCATCCGTCCTTCGCGGTTCTTGCCTCGCTTGGTGGAGGCCACCGACTACGGTTTCGTGTGCGTCTCAGGCGAGGCGGTGGTGCCGCCGTCAGCCGGCGTCTGCGACGAAGCGTCCGGCTTGTCGCCGTCCTTCTTCATCTCGTTGACCTCGCCCTTGAAGATGCGCATCGACTGGCCGATGCTCTTGGCGAGGGCAGGAAGCTTCGGCGCGCCGAAGAGCAGCAGGATCACTGCGAGGATGATGAGCAGGTGCCATCCGGTCAGGCCGCCGAGCATGAGTCAATCCCTTTTGATCAAGTATGTGTACCGACGTGGATCGGCATTGACCAGTAGTTTACCGCGTCTCACCCTCGCATCCCTGCGAAGTTGCCTCGCAACCGCCTTGTCCGCCCTCGCCTGCTCGCGTTCGTCGCGTAACACGGAGACATCGGCGAGCACCGCGGGGTGGAAGACGGCCTCGTTCAGGTCGTCGACGCGGCGGCTCAGCACCTCGGTCTTCTCGATCAGCGCAGACGCCTCCCTGCCGGCGGCCATGAGCTTGCGGAACAGGTGGACGGCGAAGAACGCGAGCATCCCGAGCAGGCCGAGCACCAGCACGACCCAGATCACCACCCACGACCACCACGGCATGACCCCAGCCTACCTACCGGTTGCCATCCGCCCGGTAGCGATCCGCTCCGGCGGTGGCCCAGGCCGCGACGACCGCGCGGGCCTCGGGAGGGTCGAGGACGGTGAGGACGCCGGACAGGCCGGCGACCAGCCGCTTCAGCCCGTGGAAGTGGGCCACGCGCACGCTCGTGCGCACGACACCGTCGTGCTCCTGCCTGGGCGCCCCGTCCGGGATGTAGTCCTCGACCAGCGGAACGGCGGACGCGGACACCTCGATGGTCACCAGCAGATCGTCCGGTGTTCCCTCGAACAGCGTCTCCGGCAGGGTGACGTCACCCGGGCGGTAGGTGATCGGCTCGTCCGTCGCGCGGAGGTCGTCGATGCGGTCGAGGCGGAAGGTGCGGATGGCGGTGCGCAGGTGATCCCAGCCGCGCAGATACCAGTCCTGGTCGATCGACTCGATGCGCAGCGGGTCGACGCGGCGCCGTTCCCGCTCACCGCGCGAGTTGAGGTAGTCGAAGTCGAGCTGCGTGCCGCTCGCCACCGCATCCCTGATCGTGGCGAGGGTGGCGTCGGTCGCTGAGCCGGCGACCGCGACCTGGCTCGGCGCGGCAGACGCGCCGCGCGCGAGCTTCGCCATCAGGGAGCCGATCACGTCGCGATCGGCGTTCTCCGGGAGCGCCGACAGGTACTGCAGTCCCGCGATGAGCGCGGCCGCCTCCCTGGCCGAGAAGCGCGGCGAGTCGTCGATGGCGACCTGGTGGGTGAGAACGATCTGATCGTTGTCCTCGAAGTCGTCCCAGGCGATGTCGAACAGGTCGCCCGGCTGGTACTGGTTGGTCTCGCCGGGGACGCCGGAGACGGCGATCAGTCGCACCGCATCCCGCAGCTGGGACGCGTCGACGCCGAAGTGCTCCGCCGCCTCTGCGACGCTCACCCTGTCCCTGTCCATCAGGTACGGCACGAGCGCCAGGAGGAAGGCGAGCTTGTCCTGCGCCTGCATCGGCTGCTTGCGGCGCTCAGCCACGATCGCTCCCCTCGTGGGCGGCCGCCGTGGCCACCAGGCGGTCGCGGACAGCCTGGCGCAGCACCTCGGGCGCCAGCACGAGCACCTCGGGACCGAAGCTCGCCAGCTGGTCGGCGACGATGTTGATGTCGGAGTAGTTGACCGTGAGCCGGAACGACTCTCCGTCGCCTGCGACAGGCACCGCGTCTCCGTAGCGCTTGCCGAGACGCGTCGCCGCGTCCGTGCCGGCCGTCACCTCGATGGTCGCCACGTTGTCCGCCCAGATCCGTTCGAGGTCGGCGAGGGCTTTGGCCGCGAAGTCGGAGCCGTCCGGCACGAAAGTGCGCGCCGTGACCTTGACGGGGCCGACCATCCGCGACAGCAGGAACGTGCGAGAGCCGTGCGCGTCCTGGTCGATGCCCTGCAGGTGCCAGCGGCCCTGGTGCTGCACGATGGCGAGCGGCGCGACCGTCCTGATCCTGGACGCGCTCTCCCCCGGCTTGAGGTAGGGGAACTGAACGATGGCGTTGCGTTCGAGCGCCTGGTTCAGCGGCTCGAACGCGCTCTCTCGCGCGCGCAGCCGCGGCGCGTAACCGACGATCGGGTCATTGGCCTCGACGCCGAGCGAGCGCAGCTTCATCAGGGCCCTGCGGGACTCGCCGGAGAGCGATCCCTCCTTCCAGACCGTGGCGGCCAGACCGAGCAGCGTGATCTCCTCCGGGGAGAACACCACGTCGGCAGGAAGGTCGTATGCCCCTTTGGGAATGCGATAGCGCAGGAGCTGATTGTTGCCGGAATCGCCGGGAGACTCGACCGTCTCCAGCGGCACGCCGAGTTCGCGGATATCGTCTTTGTCGCGCTCGAACTGCCGCTCGAGACTGCTGTTGTCTCCATGACCGACGTAGCGCTGACGATAGCCCTGGACCGTGGACAGGATCTCGTTCTTGGTCAGGCCCGTCTCAGTCGCGAGCAGCGCGAGCACCAGGCTGAACAGGCGCTCTTCGACCGGCACACGGGAAGGCGAGGACGAGGACGGAGGCACCCGTCCATCCTAATCGGCTACAGGACCCCGAGAACGTCGACGACCCACGCTCCGGCGGGAACGCTGGAGTCCGCCGGCATCTCGATCACGAGCTGCGAACCGACCTTCGCGCCGACCAGCTCCTTGAGCATCGCCTGCGGCAGCACCTGGTTGGCGTTGCTCTGGCCGGTCTTCATCAGCACGAGGTCCGGCGCGCCGGAGTTCCAGGTGCTGTAGACGAGGTTCTTGTTCTCCCAGCCGACCATCGTGTAGTGCAGCACGACAGAGCTGTCGCTCTTGACCGTTGCCCCGTCGCCCGCCTTGAGCGTCTCACTGCGGACCTTCGTCGGGGCCCCACCGGACGGGATGGTGATGCCGGACTGCCCGGTCGGGGCGAGCACGACGGTCGGGAAGCCGGAGACGGACGGACGCACAGCGCCGTTCGCCCTCGGCAGGAAGGAGCCGACGACGTCGATGACGGCGACGCCCGAGCTGGTGGTGCCGTCCTGCCCGCTGTCCTTCGGCGCGATGGCGATCGCCACGCGGGAGCCGACGGTGGCGCACTGCAGGCCCTTGTCGATGCCAGGGACGCCGCTCTTCCCGACCGGGATGAGGGTCGGCTGGCTCTTCGCGAAAGAGCTCTGCCCGATCGTCGAACCGGACTCGCCGTCCAGCAGCGTGTACTGGATCTCGACCATCTGGCCCTTCTGGACCTTGTCGCCCTTGCCGGTGACGAGCGTCGTCGCCTGCGAGGTCGTGGTGTCGATCGGCGTCGGGAAGCTGATCTTCGGCTTCGAACCGACCGCCCCCGTCGCCGTGATGAGGTTCGATGCTGTGCCCGACTTCAGCGCGGTGTCGCAGTTCGCGTTCGGGTCTGACGAGCATCCCGTCAGCGTGACGGCCAGCAGTCCTGCTGCTACGACGAGTGCGGTAGCTCTGCGCACGAGTCCTCTTTCGGTGCGATCGGTGGGGTTGTCGGATGACACGGAGGTCTCCGGCTCCCCATGCTAGTTGATGGTGGGGTCGTCCTCGTGCGCCGCGTCGTCCGCCGCTGCGGCCTCGGCGGTCCGCGCCTTCGACAGCTCGGCGCTCGCTGCCGCCGCCCGCACCCGCTTGCGCAGGCTCTTCGGGCTGGACTGCCGCTCGCCGAGCGCGCCTGGCGTCCAGGCCTCGACGTCGTCGTCGCTGTAGTCGCTCTTCGACGGCCGGCGCTTCAGTTCGGGCAGCACGGAACCCGGCGCAAGGCGGCGGGCGGTGATGAGGAATCCGGTGTGACCGATCATCCGGTGGTCTGGACGAACGGCGAGACCCTCGACGTGCCAGCCGCGGACCATCGTCTCGCTCGACTGCGGGTGGGTGTAGTCGCCGGAGGCGCGGATCGCTTCCGCGACCCGCGAGAGCTGCGTCACCGTGGCGATGTAGCAGAGCAGCACGCCGCCGGGCTTGAGCGCGGCCGTGACCTCGTCGAGGCACTCCCACGGCGCGAGCATGTCGAGCACGACGCGGTCGACGCTCTGCTCCTCGACGGCCTCGGGGAGCGCATCCTGCAGGTCGCCGACCGTGACGGTCCAGTTCTCCGGGTCGTGACCGAGGAAGGTCGCTGCGTTCGCTCGCGCCACGTCGGCGAACTCGTCCCTGCGCTCGAACGAGCGCAGCGTGCCTCTCGGACCGATGGCGCGCAGCAGCCAGAGCGAGAGCGCTCCGGAGCCGACGCCGGCCTCGACCACGTTCGCTCCGGGGAAGATGTCGGCGAGCGACAGGATCTGCGCCGCGTCCTTCGGGTAGATGATCGCGGCGCCGCGCGGCATCGACATCACGAAGTCGCTGAGCAGCGGGCGGAGCGCCAGGTGCTCGACGCCCACGTTGTTCGACACGACGGACCCGTCTGGCAGGCCGATGATCGCGTCGTGCTCCAGGATGCCGCGATGGGTGTGAAACACCTTGCCCGGCTCGAGCGTGATGGTGTTCAGCTTGCCCTTCGGGCCGGTGAGCTGCACGCGGTCGCCTGCGCGGAACGGGCCGCTGTTCTGCGGCTGCGGAGTGTACGGCTGCTGGCCAGCCTGCTGGTCGCTCACAGGAGCGCTCCCTTCGCTGCGACAGCGGCGATGTCGTCCGCTGTCTTGCCGGAGAGAGACTCCCACAGCGTGTGCTCTGCGCTCTCCGGGAGCGCGACGATGTGCGGAACGCCGATGGTGGCCGCTCCGGAGGCGACCGCGGAGGCGAGGCCGACCAGCGAGTCCTCGATGGCGACAGCATCCACAGGGTCGACGCCCAGCAGTTCCGCAGCGCGAAGGTACGGCTCCGGATGCGGCTTGGCCTCCGTCACCTCGTCGCCGCTGACGATCACGTCGAACGCATCGAACGGGATCTTCGCGACGATCTGCTCCGCCATCCTGCGCACCGACATGGTGACCAAGGCGGTCGGGATACCGCGCTCACGCAGGTCGGCGAGCAGCTCGCGCGCCCCTGGCCGCCACGGAACGCCGTCCGTGTCGAGCTTCTGCTGCACCCGGTTCGTGAGCCACTGCACGATCTCGTCCGCGCTGAGGTCGACGCCGTGCGCACGGAGGATCTCTGCGGAGTTCCAGAGCCCGAGGCCGACGAGCTGGAGGCCGTCCTCGTGGGTCCAGACGCCGCCGAAGGAGGAGACGAGCTCCACTTCGGAGGCCATCCAGTACGGTTCGGTGTCGACGAGGGTGCCGTCCATGTCCCAGAAAACGGCGGCCGGCGGGCTCGGAGGAGTCAGTGAGGTCACGGGCCACAAGTCTAACGGTGACCGGCGGGCCTATCCTGGATGGATGGCGTCCGCACGGTCGTCTGGAGAGGACAGAGGTACATCCACTGTGACTGACGGAAACGACTTCCTCGGCGGCCGCATCCTGGTCGTCGCCTTCGAGGGCTGGAACGACGCAGGCGAGGCAGCGAGCGGCGCCGTCAAGACCCTCAAGGACGTTCTCGACGTCGTGCCCGTCTCCGAGGTCGACCCCGAGCTGTACTTCGACTTCCAGTTCAACCGGCCGGTGGTCGCGGACGACGACGGGCACCGCCACCTCATCTGGCCGTCCGCGGTGATGTACGGCCCTGCGAACCCCGGCGCTGCAGCGGAGGATCTGGCGGGCGACCTCGCCGGAGACGCTGTGCGGGTCAGTGGCGACAACGTCGGCAACATCTACCTGCTGCTCGGCACGGAGCCGTCCCGCAGCTGGAAGAGCTTCACGGCCGAGATCCTGGATGCGGCACTCGCCGCCGACATCGGCGTGATCGTCTTCCTCGGCGCGATGCTCGCAGACGTTCCGCACACCAGGCCGATCTCCATCTTCGCGTCGAGCGAGAACGCGGCTGTGCGCGCCGAGCTGTCGATCGAGCGCTCCACCTACGAGGGCCCCGTCGGCATCCTGAGCGCCATCGCGGAGGGCGCGGAGGGCGTCGGTATCCCGACCGTCACTATCTGGGCGTCCGTCCCGCACTACGTGCACAACGCTCCGAGCCCGAAGGCGATGCTCGCGCTCATCGACAAGCTGGAAGAGCTGGTGGATGTGACCATTCCGCGCGGGACACTGGTCGACGAGGCCGCCGCCTGGGAGGCGGGGATCGACGCGCTCGCCGCAGACGACGACGAGATGGCCGCGTACATCGAGCAGCTCGAGCAGGCGCGCGACACCGTCGACTCCCCCGAGGCGAGCGGCGAGGCGATCGCGCAGGAGTTCGAGCGCTACCTCCGCCGCCGCGGAGACGGCAGAGACGGCCAGGCCGGCGGCCGCCCCGACGAGCCCTGGCGCTCCTGACGAGCCCTGGCGCTCCTGACCCTGCCGGCTCCCTCACCCACACCATCGAGTCCGGATTTGTTCAGCTCCACGCCCGGCGTGTCGGCTGAACAAGTTCGGACTCGATTCTTTAGGCGGCGAGCACCCCGGTGGAGAGCAGGACGATGAGGAGCGCTCCGAGGGCGATGCGGTAGATCACGAACGGCAGGAAGCTGCGGCGCGAGATGTAGCCCATGAAGAAGGCGATCACGACGAGCCCGACCACGAACGCGACGACGGTCGCCGCCGCGGTCTCCAGCGGGCCGAAGACCTCGACGGTGCAAGTGTTGGCCGCGGCGAGAGCCTGCGTGCACGGCTCCTTGATCGACTTGTACAGCTGGTAGAAGCCGCTGCCGAACACGGCGGGGAGCGCGAGCAGGAACGAGTACCGCGCCGCTGCCCTGCGCTGGTAGCCCATGAACAGTCCGGCCGTGATGGTGCCGCCGGAACGCGAGACGCCGGGGATGAGCGCGAGCGCCTGGGCCAGGCCGAAGATGATGCCGTGGCCCCAGGTGAGCTCCTTGAGCCTCCTGGTCTTGCTGCCGACGTAGTCGGCCACGCCGAGCAGGATGCCGAACACGATCAGCGTCGCCGCGACGATCCAGAGCGAGCGGAAGGTGGTCTCGATCGCGTCCTGGAAGAACAAGCCGAGGACGACGATCGGCACGCTGCCGATGATGACCAGCCAGCCCATCCGCGCATCCGGATCGTTGCGGGGAACCTTGCCGAACAGCGAACGGAACCACTGCCCGACGATCCGGACGATGTCCTTCCAGAAGTACAGCAGCACGGCGGCCTCTGTGCCGAGCTGGATGATCGCGGTGAACCGAGCCCCGGGGTCGCCTCCCGTGCCGAGCAGCTCCCCGACGATGCGGATGTGCGCGCTCGACGAGATCGGGAGGAACTCGGTGAGCCCCTGGACGAGACCCAGGATGAGGGCGTTGATGAATTCCATGCGGTGCTTTCGGAAGTGATGCTGAACGGCTGGCTGCGGCGGAGGCCGCGAAGGTCAGTAGCTGCGGAGGAGGTCGCGCAGGACGGACCTGCCAAACACTAGCGCGTCGAGCGGAACGCGCTCGTCGACGCCGTGGAACATCCCGGGGAAGTCCAGCTCCTTCGGAAGCTGGAGCGGCGCGAAGCCGTAGCCGGTGATGCCGAGCTTGCTGAGCGCCTTGTTGTCCGTGCCGCCGGAGAGCAGATAGGGCAGCACGGGCGCGCCAGGGTCGTGCTCGCCGATGGTGGAGACGATAGCGTCGATCAGCGGGCCGCCGAACGCCGCCTCCAGGCCGACGTCGCGGTGCATGATCCTGATCTCGATGTCGTTGCCGACGATCTCCTGCACCTGCGCGAGCACGGCGTCCTCCTCGCCGGGCAGCGTGCGGATGTCGATGAGCGCTTCCGCGGTATCCGGAATGACGTTGTGCTTGTACCCGGCGTCCAGAAGCGTCGGGTTGGTGGTGGTGCGCAGCGTGGCCAGGATGAAGCCGGCCGCCGTCCCCGTGCGCAGCACGACCTCGTCAGGACCGACCTGCTCCGGATCGATGTCCAGGATGCGCGAGACCTCCGCGAGGAGCTGCGTGGTGGTGTCGGTGAGCTGGATCGGCCACTCGCGGCGGCCGATCGCCACGACAGCCTCGGCGAGTCTGGTGATCGCGTTCTCCCGCACCAGCCGGGAGCCGTGTGCAGCGCGGCCGCGGGCTATCAGCTTGATCCAGACGAGCGACTTCTCGCCCGTCTGCATCAGGTATGCGCGCTGGCCGTCGAGGTCGATCGAGTATCCGCCGACCTCGCTGATCGCCTCGGCGGCGCCGGCGAACAGCTCGGGGTGGTTGTCGACCAGGAAGTGCGAGCCGCGACGGCCGCCGTCCTCCTCATCGGCGAAGAACGCCACGACGAGGTCGCGCTCCGGCTGCTCCCCCGCCGCCAGCAGGTCGCCGACCGCGGTGAGGATCATCGCATCCATGTTCTTCATGTCGACGGCGCCGCGACCCCAGAGCAGGCCGTCCTTGATGACGCCGCCGAAGGGGTCGACGGTCCAGTTGCGCGGGTCGGCTGGGACGACGTCCAGATGGCCGTGTACGACGAGTGCCGGCTTGGCGGCGTTCCGGCCGGGAACGCGAGCGACGACGCTGGTGCGGCCGGGGTCGGAGTCGAACATCCGTGGTTCGAGGCCCATCGCCCGCAGGCGCGCCTCGACATACTCCGCCGCGTCGGCCTCTCCGTTCGACTTCCCCTCACCGAAGTTGGTGGTGTCGAAGCGGATCAGATCGCGGGCGATGACCGCCGTTTCGTCCAGCTGCTCGTCGCTCAAGGCATCCGTCATGCGCTCAACGCTACCGGCGAGACGGGACGGTGCCAACGCAGCGAACGCGCCACGCCCGGGATGCTCGGCCGAGTCAAAGCCGCAGGTGTTTTCGTGCTAATGTCTTTCTTCGGCGGCCGGTTCGGTCGCTGGAATGAAACACCTGTCCGGGTGGCGGAAATGGCAGACGCGCTAGCTTGAGGTGCTAGTGCCCGTATAGGGCGTGGGGGTTCAAGTCCCCCCTCGGACACAGAATGAAACCCCGGTCGAAAGACCGGGGTTTCGTCGTTTGCGGCTCCGCGATTCCTCGGGGCGGTTTACTGTTGCGGCTATGCCTGACACCCCGAAATCGTCGAGCCTCCTCACCGTCGTCATCGCGTTCGGCGCGAATGTGGTCGTCGCCGTGGCGAAGACCATCGCTGCGGTGCTCACCGGGTCGGCGTCGATGGTGGCAGAAGCCGCGCACTCCTGGGCGGATGCGGGCAACGAGATCTTCCTGCTGCAGGCCGAACGCTCCTCTGTGCGCCCGCGCGACGCCGCGCATCCCGGCGGGTACGGGCGCGAAGCGTACGTGTGGTCGCTGTTCGCGGCGGTGGGGCTGTTCACCGCTGGCGCGGTGGTGTCGATCACGCACGGCGTGTCCGAACTGGGAAACGAGGAGAAGGGCGCCGACTACGGGATCGCCTACCTCGTGCTCGCCGTCTCGTTCGTCTTCGAGGGTTTCTCGTTCATCCAGTCGTACCGGCAGGCCAGGCGCGGTGCGGACGAGCGAGGCACCGGAACGCTGGCGCACGTGTTCAATACGTCGAACCCGACGCTGCGCGCGGTCTTCTTCGAGGACTCCGCTGCCCTGATCGGCCTGGTGATCGCCTTCCTCGGCCTGCTGCTGCACGAGCTGACCGGCAACGCGGTGTACGACGCGATCGGCTCGATCCTGGTCGGCGTGCTGCTGGCGGTGGTAGCGCTGGTGCTGATCGACAGGAACAGGCGATTCCTCCTCGGCGAGCAGGCGCCGGAGCGCGTGACGCAGGCGGTGCTGTCCGCTCTGCTCGCGCATCCGGAGGTCGAGACGGTCACGTACCTGCACCTGGAGTTCGTCGGCCCGGAGCGGATCTACGTGGTGGCGGCGGTCGATCTGGTCGGCAACGACCGCGAGTCCGACGTCGCCGCCGACCTCGTGGCGATCGGCGGCGCCCTCGAGGCCGACCCGCACGTCGCGGAGGCCATCCTCACCCTCTCCCGCCCCGGCGCCGCTCCCCTTCTCCTCTCCCCCGCCCCCTGATCATCGAGCCGGGAGTCATGCACGCGACACGCCGGGATCGGGCGTGCACACGTCCCGGCTCGACGATCAGGGGGCGGGATTGGGGACGGGAAGTGGCCGGAATCGGAGGAGGATGGGGGCATGAGCACGACGGGATCGCGGACGCTGCAACTGCTTGCGCTCCTGCAGACACACCGCTACTGGCCGGGGCCGGAACTCGCAGAGCGACTCGAGGTGTCCGTGCGCACGCTGCGCCGCGACGTGGACAGGCTGCGCGAGCTCGGCTACCCGGTGGATGCGAGCCGCGGGGTCGACGGCGGGTACCAGCTCGCCGCAGGCGCCTCGCTCCCGCCGCTCGTCGTCGACGACGAGGAGGCAGTCGCCCTCGCCGTCGGCCTCCGCACGGCCGCGCAGTCCGGCATCGCAGGAATCGAGGACGCCTCGGTGCGCGCCCTCGCCAAGGTCGTCCAGGTCATGCCGTCGAGGCTGCGCCGCCGCGTGGATGCGCTCCGCTCCGCCACCGTCGCCGGCGCCATCCGCCAGGGCCCGACGGTCGATGCCGAAGTGCTCACCGTGATCGCGCAGGCCTGCCGCGACGAGGAACGTATCGGCTTCGTGTACACCGCGCGGGACGGCGAGCGCACCGAGCGCAGCGTCGAACCGCACCGGCTGGTGTCGGTCGAGCGCCGCTGGTACCTGGTCGCATACGACCTCGGCCGGTTCGACTGGCGCAGCTTCCGGCTCGACCGGCTCGCAGAACCGCATCCGACCGGCCAGCGGTTCCGCCCGCGCGAGCTCCCGGCGGAGGACGCTGCTGCCTTCGTCACCGCGTCGCTGGGCGCCTCGGCGGAGACGCTCGCCATCGAAGCGATCGTGCACGCGCCCGTCGAGCTGGTCGAAAGCAGGATCGGCCGGTGGGCGACGACCGAGGCGGTGGATGCGGCGACCACGCGCATCCGGATGGCGGCGGACAGCGCGGAGTGGGCGCTGTTCGGGCTGGCAGCGGTGGATGCACGGTTCGAGATCCTCGCTCCGGCGGAGGTCGCGGAGCTGGCCAGGGTGTGGGGCGAGCGGTTCGCCGGCGCGAGCGGCGCAGCCGCCACCACCGGCACAGCCAGCACCACCGGCGCCTCCGGACAGCCCGTCACATAGACTGTCGAATCGTTATGACGACTGCCTCTTCCCCCGCCTCCCCGCCGCGCGAGCCGAGCCAGGCCGACATCCGGCGCTGGCGCCGCTACCTCGCGGACGAGCGCGCTGAGGCCGCCGTCTACCGCGACCTCGCAGGCCGCCGCACGGGCGAGGAGCGCGAGATCCTGCTCGCCCTCGCCGACGCGGAAGGCCGGCACGAGCAGCACTGGCTCACCCTCCTCGGCGACGACGTCGGCCGCCCGCTGCGCGGTGACATCCGCACCCGCGTGCTCGGCTTCCTCGCCAGGCGCTTCGGCTCCGTGTTCGTCCTCGCGCTCGCGCAGCGCGCAGAGGCGCGCTCCCCCTACAGCGACGACGCGGATGCGACGCCCCAGATGGCAGCGGACGAGCAGATCCACGAGGAGGTCGTCCGCGCACTCGCGGCGCGAGGCAGGCAGCGGCTGTCCGGCACCTTCCGCGCAGCGGTGTTCGGGGCGAACGACGGACTCGTCAGCAACCTCGCGCTCGTGCTCGGCATCAGCGCGAGCGGCGTCGCGAACCACGTTGTGCTGCTGACCGGCATCTCCGGCCTGCTCGCAGGGGCGCTGTCGATGGGCGCAGGCGAGTACGTGTCCGTGCGCTCGCAGCGCGAATTGCTGCAGGCATCCAGCCCCAACCCGGAGACCAGTTCAGCGCTCCCGAACCTCGATGTCGACGCCAACGAGCTCACCCTGGTCTACCGGGCGCGCGGGATGGCCCCCGACGAGGCGAAGGCGCACGCAGACACGGTGCTGGCTCGCCTCCACGCGCACGCGGTGGAGACGGCCCCCATCCCGGTGGTCGGCGAGGTGGTCGACGAGCACGAAGCGGTCGGCAAGGGCTGGAACGCCGCGGTGTCGAGCTTCTGCTTCTTCGCCTCCGGCGCGCTCATCCCGATCCTGCCGTACCTGTTCGGGCTGCAGGGGACGACGGCCGTGATCGTCGCCTCCGTGCTGGTCGGCATCGTCCTGCTCGGGACGGGCGCGATCGTCGGGCTGCTGTCCGGCGCTTCGCCGCTCAAGCGGGCGCTGCGGCAGCTCGCGATCGGCTACGGGGCGGCCGCAGCGACCTACCTGCTCGGCCTGCTGTTCGGCGCCACCATCGGCTAGCGCCGGTCAGGGCCGGGCCGGCTTGCGTCAGCGGCGATCCCGGTCGCGACCGCCGTCCGCGCCGTAGACGATGGCGCCGGTGATCGGGACGAGCAGGAACCAGAGCCAGCTGTACGCATAGCCCCACACCGTACTGGTCACGAAGAAGAGGATGAGGGCGACGAACGGCGCCACCGACACGATGGCGAGCCCCCAGCGGCGGTTGGCCGGCCGGGAGTACGGCTCGGATGGCGTCGCGTACGGGTCGCGCGCTGGCTGGGCAGCGGCGGCCGGCGCCGCATAAGCCGCCCCTGCTCCCCCGCCCGCGCCTGCGCCTGCGCCCGCTCCAGGGCCGTCCAGGTCCACACCACCCGGCAGGTCCGCGAACAGCGGGGCGAGGTCGCCGCGGGTCACAGCCGCCCGCGCAGACTGCACGCGCGACTGCACCTCTGCCTCGCTCAGTCGCCCCTGCGCAGCGTGCGCCTGGATCGCGGAGACGGCGCGTTCGCGCTCGTCGTTGCTGAGCCGAAGGGATGCGCCGGAAGGGTCGGTCAGGTCGGTCATGCAGCCAGTATGGCGCAGGTGCGTTCGTCGGTCGATGGTCTTACACTCGTTAATCGAACATACGTTCGAGCAAGGAGGTGAGAGAGATGACCGACATCGGCGAGGCCGTCGCGGTCTGGACGACGGACGATGGCATCCCGACCAGGCTGGTGTGGCGGGCGACCAGGTACCGCGTCACCGACACGCCGACGGTCTGGGCTGAGGTGTGCGCCTGGTGGCGTCCGTTCGGCGAGCACCGCTACGGCGTCGGCAGCCTGCCCAGGGAGATCGGCGGCTGGCGCTTCCAGGCCACGGACGAGACGGGATGCGCGCACGTGTTCGACGTGCGCCACGACGACGCCAGCCGCAGCTGGCACCTGGTGAGGATCTTCGACTGATGGCGTGCCTCCCCTCCCACCGCCCCCTCACCGCTTAGTCTCACCGGGTGAACGACGACCGCTATGGAACCGATGTGCTGGCGAGCGACTGGAAGAACGCAGGACGCAAGACCGTCCCCCAGGTCGAAGCCGTGCGCGACCTGGTGGTCGAGGATGCGGCGAGCGGCTTCTGCGGCGCCGTCACCCGTCTCGAGGGCCAGTTCGTCGAGCTGGAGGACTACTTCGGCAAGAAACGCGTCTTCCCGATCACCGGATCGTTTCTGATCGACGGAGAGCCCGTCACGCTGGTGCACGCCAAGAAAGACGGAGGCGGACGGGCGAGGACGGCGTCCGGTTCGTTCGCGGTCGACGATCAGAAAGCCAGGATCGCTCGCGCCAGCCGCATCTTCGTCGAGGGACGGCACGACGCCGAGCTGGTCGAGAAGGTCTGGGGCGACGATCTGCGGGTCGAAGGCGTCGTGGTCGAATACCTGGAGGGCGTCGACGATCTGGATGCGATCGTCCGCGAGTTCGCGCCGGATCGCTCCCGCCGCATCGGCGTTCTGGTCGACCACCTCGTGCCTGGCTCCAAGGAGAGCAGGATCGCCGACGCGGTCAAGCGCGGACCGTACGGAGCGCACGTCCTGGTGGTCGGGCACCCGTACATCGACATCTGGCAGGCCGTGAAACCGGCGAGGGTCGGGCTCGAGGCATGGCCGAGCATCCCGCGCTCGATCGAGTGGAAGAAGGGGATCTGCGCCGCGCTCGGACTCCCCCACGAGACGCAGGCAGACACCGCACGCGCCTGGAAGCGCATCCTCGGAACGGTGCGATCGTTCGCCGATCTGGAGCCGGAGCTGCTCGGCAGAGTCGAGCAGCTGATCGACTTCGTCACCGAACCGTGAGGTTGATTCGGCGTCACTGGTGTGTTTTTCGCGGGTTGGCGGCTAGGCTAACCCCAGTCGTGTGTTTTGCATGTGTTGGATAGGTGCGTCCCAAACCCGGAGCGTTGCCAGCTTTACAGGAGCAGGAGAACACGCGACGAGGCCCCGACAGTCGGGGTCGAGGAATATCGCTCCTGGAGGAGATATGGCTACTGGTACGGTCAAATGGTTCAACGCGGAAAAGGGCTTCGGCTTCATCGCTCCCGACGACGGCGGCGCTGACGTGTTCGCTCACTACTCTGCAATCGCTTCGAGCGGCTACCGCTCGCTCGAGGAGAACCAGAAGGTCGAGTTCGAGGTGACGCAGGGCCCCAAGGGCCTGCAGGCGGAGAACATCCGCCCGCTCTGACCTGAGCTTCCAACGGGGTCGCGCTTCGGCGCGGCCCCGTTTTTCGTTTTCCGGACGGCTGCACGACACCCTGCCGCTGCTGCGGCTGACACGCCGATGACACGCCGATGTGCGCGAAAATGCATTTGCCATCGTCGAACATATGTTCGAAAATGTTGGTATGCAATCCTCAGCAGCCGCCATCGCCGAACCGGTCGTCGACCGGGCGCAGGTGCACGAGCTGCAGTCGCGCATCCGGCAGATGCAGGCCACCACCCTGGAGAGCAGGCGGCTGGAGACGCATCCGGCACTCGCCCCTCTGCTGCCTGGCGGTGCGCTGAAGGCGGGAGCTGCGTACGCGGTCCGCGGGTCGACGACGCTCGTCATGGCCATGCTGGCCGGCCCCAGCGCCGCAGGAGCCTGGTGCGGGGTGGTCGGGATGCCCGACTTCGGCGCAGAGGCGGCAGGCCGGTTCGGAGTCGACCTCGACCGGCTGGTGCTCGTCCCGCACCCAGGCGACCAGTGGCTGACCGTCACGGCAGCGGTGGTGGATGTGCTGAGCGTGGTCGTCGTCTCCCCCACCAGCCGCGCCCGCGACGGCGACATCGCCAGGCTCTCCGCCCGGCTGCGGCAGCGCGAGGCCACCCTGATCGTGGTGGGCGACTGGCCGCAGGTCGAGGCGACGCTCACGGTCTCCCGCAGCGGCTGGGACGGGCTCGGCGGAGGAACGGGCTACCTGTCGTCGCGCAGGGTGACCGTCGAATCCGCTCCGCGCGGCGGCACCGGCCAGCGCCGCCGCGCTGAGCTCTGGCTCCCCGGACTCGACGAGAGCTTCCGCGCAGCAGCGGGCACCACCCGCCTGGAGGCGGTGAGCTGACATGCCGGCCGTCACCCGCGCGATCGTGCTGTGGTGCCCGGACTGGCCGGTGACCGCCGCTCTGCACGCCGGCGACCTGCCTGCGGACACCCCGCTGGCGCTCGTCGACCGCAACCTCGTGTTCGCCTGCTCCTCCTCCGCCCGCGCCGATGGCGTGAAGCGGGGACTGCGCATCCGGGAGGCCCAGTCCAGGTGCACCCAGCTGCAGGTGCTGCCGTACGACCCCGTGCTGGATGCGCGTGCCTTCGACCCTGTGCTCGCGGCGATCGAGGAGATCACCCCCGGCGTCCAGCCGGTACGTCCAGGCACCTGCGTGCTGCGCGCCCGCGGTCCAGCCCGCTACTACGGCGGAGAGGAGCAGGCGGCCGCCGAGCTGCTGCGCTGCCTGGAGGGGCTGGGCATCCCGGATGCGCGGGTCGGCATCGCCGACGGGCCGTTCGCCGCAGAGCAGGCCGCCCGCACGACCGGGGCGGAGCGGATCAGGGTGATCCCGGCCGGCGACTCCCCCGCCTTCCTCTCGCCGTTGCCGATCGCGCAGCTCGGGCAGGACGAGCTGACGCCGCTGTTCAGGAGGCTCGGCATCCACACCCTCGGCCACCTGGCCGCCCTCGGGGCGACGGATGTGCGGGAGCGGTTCGGGGAGCGCGGCGCCTGGTGCCACACCATCGCGAGCGGCCTCGACAGCAC
This sequence comes from Leifsonia sp. Root227, assembly GCF_001428745.1. Taxonomy (GTDB): domain Bacteria; phylum Actinomycetota; class Actinomycetes; order Actinomycetales; family Microbacteriaceae; genus Leifsonia. The sequence continues at coordinate 884,108 of NZ_LMIO01000002.1, forward strand.
GGCGGTGGTGCCGCGCACGCCGCCGAAGCAGTTGGAGAGGGCGATCGAGTTCGAGCCGGCGCTGGACAGGGTGGATCAGGTGACGTTCGCGTTCCGCGGCACGGCGGAGACGTTCATCGGCGGGCTGACCAAGGCAGGGCTGGTGTGCACGGCGCTGCGGATCGAGGTGACGGACGAGTCCGGCCGGGTGAGCGAGCGGACCTGGCTGCACCCTCGCCTGTTCTCCGCGGCGGACGTGGTGGACAGGGTGCGCTGGCAGTTGCAGGGCTCAGGCAGCATCGAGAGCGGGCTGGGCTCGCCGATCGCGCGCGTGCTGGTGGAGCCGGAGGCGGTGGACGACATCGGGCACCACGAGGAGGGGCTGTGGGGCGGCGGGGCCGACGAGCGCATCCATCACGGGCTGTCGCGGGTGCAGAGCATCCTGGGGCACGACGCCGTGCTCACGGCCACCATCGGCGGAGGACGGGGACTGGCCGAACGGCAGGTGCTCGTGCCGTGGGGCGACAGGGCGGTGGGGGTGGCGCGCGCAGACCAGCCGTGGCCTGGCAGCCTGCCTGCGCCCGCACCGTCGACGGTGTTCGAGTCTCCGCGCGCTGTGGCCGTGCTGGGCGGCGACGGCGAGCCTGTCGGGGTGACGGGACGCGGGGTGGTGACGGCGCCGATCGCCCTGTACTCGTCGACCGGTGCCGCACGGGATGCGCGCCCCATCGACTCCTGGGCAGGCCCGTGGCCGGTGCGGGAGCGCTGGTGGGATGCGGCGGCCGCGCGCACCGCGCACCGGTTCCAGGTGGTCGACGCCGACGGCAACGCCTGGCTGCTGGTGCTGGCGGACGGCGCCTGGCTGGCGGAAGCGAGATACGACTGATGGGCTGGAACAACCCGCCCATCCCGTGGTCGGAGTTCGAGCGGCGGCTCTCCGGCAGGCGCACCAGCGAGCAGGCCGACGAGCGGCCGTCGTCGCGCAAGCGCCCCGCGTACGTCCCCGCCCCGATCCAGGAGGCGGCGGAGGAGCAGGACGGCGGCCACGTCCCGTACGCGGAGCTGCACGCGCACACCAATTTCAGCTTCCTCGACGGCGCCAGCTCGCCGGAGGAACTACTGGAGGAGGCCACCAGGCTGCGCCTGCACGGCCTCGCCGTCACCGACCACGACGGCCTGTACGGCGTCGTGCACCTGGCCGAGGCCGCCGAGGCGTACGAGCGCGTCAAGACCGTGTTCGGCGCAGAGCTGTCGCTGGAGCTGAGTCGTCCGCAGAACGGCGAAGCCGACCCGGAGGGCAGTCATCTCGTCGTGCTCGCCAGGCGGCAGGATGGCTACCACCGGCTCGCCGCCGCCATCACGGACGGCCAGCTCGCCGGTGAGGAGAAGGGACGGCCGGTCTACGACATCGATGGACTGGCGGCACGCGCATCCGGAGAGTGGATGGTGCTCACCGGCTGCCGCAAGGGCGACGTGCGGCTCGCCCTCGCCTCCGACGGCGAGCGGGCGGCGGAGCGGGAGGTCGCCCGGCTCGGCGAGCTGTTCGGCCGCGACAACGTCCTGGTCGAGCTGATCGACCACGGCAACCCCCACGACACCACGGACAACGACGCGCTCGCCCGCATCGCCGCCAGGCTCGGGATGCCCGTGGTCGCCACCAACAACGTGCACTACGCATCGCCCGCCCAGTACCCGCTCGCGTCAGCGCTCTCCGCGGTGCGCGCCCGCAGAAGCCTCGACGAGATGGACGGCTGGCTGCCGGCCTCCGATGCCGCCCACCTGCGCAGCGGCAGGGAGATGGCGGCCAGGTTCGCCCGGTATCCCGGCGCGGTGGAGCGCACCGTCGAGGTCGCGGACGACCTCGAGTTCCGGCTGCGCAGCGCCCGCCCCAAACTGCCGAAGCAGGAGGTGCCGGACGGGCACACGCCGATGAGCTGGCTGCGCGAGCTCACCTGGTGCGGCGCGGAGGAGCGCTATCCCGATCTCGCGAGCAACCAGGCCAAACGGGAGCGCATCGCCCGCGAGCTGGACGTGATCGAGGCGAAGGACTTCCCCGGCTACTTCCTCATCGTCTACGACATCGTGCGGTACGCCCGCAGCCAGGGCATCCTCTGCCAGGGCAGGGGGTCCGCCGCGAACTCCGCCGTCTGCTACCTGCTCGGGATCACCGCGGTCGACTCGATCAAGTACGCCCTGCCGTTCGAGCGGTTCCTGTCGAGCATGCGGGAGGAGGAGCCGGACATCGACGTCGACTTCGACTCCGACCGGCGCGAGGAGGTCATCCAGTACGTCTACCGGAAGTACGGCAGGCACAACGCCGCCCAGGTGGCGAACGTCATCACCTACCGGCCGAAGAACGCCGTGCGCGACATGGCGAAGGCGCTCGGGTACTCCACCGGCCAGCAGGACGGCTGGTCGAAGCAGATCGACTCCTGGGGCTCCATCCAGCCGACGGCCGACCACGACATCCCGGATGCGGTGGTCGACCTGGCGACGCAGGTGCTGAAGTTCCCGAGACACCTGGGCATCCACTCCGGCGGCATGGTGCTCACCGACCGCCCCGTCGGCGAGGTCTGCCCGATCGAGCACGCCCGCATGGAGAACCGCACCGTGCTGCAGTGGGACAAGGACGACTGCGCCTGGATGGGCCTGGTCAAGTTCGACCTGCTGGGGCTCGGGATGCTGAGCGCCATCGACTACGCCATGAAGACCATCGCGGAGTCGCTCGGTGAGCAGTGGACGCTCGACAGCATCCCAAAAGAGGAGCAGGGCGTGTACGACATGCTCTGCGTCGCCGACTCGATCGGGGTGTTCCAGGTGGAGAGCCGCGCGCAGATCGGCACACTGCCCCGTCTGCAGCCGCGCACGTTCTACGACCTGGTGATCGAGATCGCGCTCATCCGGCCAGGCCCCATCCAGGGCGGCGCCGTGCACCCGTACATCCGCAGGAAGCTCGGCCAGGAGGAGGTGACCTACCTGCATCCTGCGCTGGAGCCCGTGCTGGAACGCACGATGGGGGTGCCGCTGTTCCAGGAGCAGCTGATGCAGATGGCCGTGGCGGTCGGCGACTGCACGGCGGAGGACGCCGACCTGCTGCGCAGGGCGATGGGCTCCAAGCGCGGGCAGGAGAAGATCGGCTCGCTGCGCGACAAGCTGTACGCGGGGATGGCCGGCAACGGCATCGTCGGCGACGACGCGGACGCCATCTACGCCAAGATCGAGGCGTTCGCGAACTTCGGCTTCGCGGAGAGCCACGCGATCAGTTTCGCGCTGCTCGTCTACGTGAGCTCGTGGCTCAAGCTGCACTATCCAGGTGCGTTCCTCGCCGCCCTGCTGCGGGCGCAGCCGATGGGCTTCTACTCGCCGCGCACGCTCACCGCGGACGCCCGCAGGCACGGTGTGGTGGTGGAGCGGCCGGACATCGAGCGCTCGCAGGTGTTCCCCGTGCTCGAGCCGATGGATGCGGCAGCGGCAGGGCCGACCGGAACCGACCCGTGCCTCGCGCACGACCAGCCGGAGATCGCATCGTTCGATCGCAGCGTCCCGCTCGACCACACGCTGCACCGCAGAGACGCCGGCCACGTGGTGCGGCTGGGACTCGCCGGGGTGACGACCATCGGCGAGAAGCTGGCGGAGCGCATCGTCGCCGAACGCGCATCCGGTGGCCGATACCTGAGCCTGGGCGACCTGTCCAGGAGGGTTGGGCTGAACGTGGCGCAACTGGAGGCGCTCGCCGCGGCCGGTGCGTTCGAGAGCTTCGGGCTGAGCCGCCGCCAGGCGATCTGGGAGGCCGGTAACGCGGCACAGGAGAAGCCGGAGTACCTGGCGGGAACGTCGATCAGCGTGCAGCCCCCTCTGCTGCCGATGCTGAGCCCGGCGGAACAGCTCGCGAGCGACCTGTGGGCCACCGGCATCTCCACCGACGACCACCCCATCGGCTACCTCCGCCCGCAGTTGCGCGCCCGCGGGGTGTACGCGGCCGACGCCCTGGCGACGGCGGAGTCCGGCCGCCGCATCGAGGTCGGCGGCGTCGTCACGCACAGGCAGCGCCCCGCGACGGCGGCGGGCGTCACGTTCCTCAACCTGGAGGACGAGACCGGCCTCATCAACGTGATCTGCCCTGTCGGCGTCTGGAACCGCTACCGCCGCGTTGCCCGCGAAGCTCCCGCCATGGTGATCCGCGGGATGCTCGAACGCAGCGAGGAGGGCGTGGTCAACGTGATCGCCGACCGCCTCGAACCGCTGGACGCCGGGATGCGCACGATGTCGCGCGACTTCCGGTGACGGGTGGCCTACTCGTCCTCGAACCGCAGGTGCCGCACGCTGCGGCCGTTGCGCCGCACCAGCCGCAGCGCCTCCACACCGATCCGGATGTGCCGCTCCACGAACTGGCCCGTCACGCTGCGATCGCTGTCCGCCGTCTTCACGCCCTCGGGGATCATCGGCTGGTCGGACACCAGCAGCAGCGCACCGCACGGGATGCGGTTGGCGAAGCCTGCGGCGAAGATCGTCGCCGTCTCCATGTCCACCGCCATCACGCGCGTCTCCCGCAGCCTGGCCTTGAACGTCTCATCGTGCTCCCAGACGCGGCGGTTGGTCGTGTACACCGTGCCCGTCCAGTAGTCGTGGCCGAAGTCGCGGATCGTCGTGGACACACCGCGCTGCAACTGGAACGCCGGGAGGGCTGGTACCTCGGGCGGCAGGTAGTCGTTCGACGTGCCCTCGCCGCGGATCGCCGCGATCGGGAGCACGAGGTCGCCGAGCTGGTTCTTGCGCTTCACGCCGCCGCACTTGCCGAGGAAGAGGGCTGCCTTCGGCGTCACCGCGCTGAGCAGGTCCATCACCGTCGCGGCGTTGGGGCTGCCCATCCCGAAGTTGATGATCGTGATCCCGTCCGCCGTCGCGTTCGGCATCGGCCGGTCCGCGCCGCGCACCTCAGTGCCGTACCACTCGGCGAACCGCTGCACGTAGTCGCCGAAGTTGGTGAGCAGGATGTGCTCGCCGAAATCCTCCACGGCCGTACCCGTGTAGCGGGGCAGCCAGTTGGCGACGATGTCGCGCTTGTCCCTCAGCCCTGTCACGCCGGTCAACACGGTCTCGCTGCTCATCGCCGCCGCCCCTTCATCGCCCTGGTCATCGGTGCGCCTCTTCCGTCATGCCCATCACACCACGCCCGATGTGCCGAGCAGCGCGCCGATCGCGAACGTCACGATCAGGGCCAGCGCTCCCCCGACCACCACGCGCACCGTCGCCTTCCCGCGCGGGCTGCCACCGATGTACGCAGCGACGTATCCCGTGATCGCCAACGCCACCAGCACCACCACGAACGTGATGGGGATGCGGATGGCTGCGGGCAGCAGCAGGATCGTCAGCAGCGGCAGCAACCCGCCGATCGTGAACGCCACCGCCGACGCGAGGGCCGCGTGCCACGGACTGACCACGTCGTCCTGGTCGATCCCGAGCTCGGCGGACAGATGGGCAGCGAGCACGTCGTGCTCGGTGAGTTCGAGAGCGACCTGCCTGGCCGTCTCCGGCTTCAGGCCCTTCGCCTCGTACAACCCGGCCAGCTCGGCGAGTTCCTGCTCCGGCATCTCGGCGAGCTCCCTGCGTTCCTTGGCGATGAGCGCGTGCTCGCTGTCTCGCTGGCTGCTGACAGAGACGTACTCGCCGAGCGCCATCGAGATCGCCCCGCCGACGAGCGCTGCGATCCCCGCCGTGAGGATCGGCGCGATGTCGCCCGTCGCCCCAGCGACACCGACCACCACCGCGGCCACGGATACGATCCCGTCATTGGCGCCGAGCACCCCGGCTCTCAGCCAGTTGAGGCGCTGGGCGAGCCCTTCCCTGTGCGGCTCGCCCGCGTGCTGTCCGTCGACCTGTTGCTCGCTCATGGGCTCAGCCTAGGAAGTCGAGGGCCGCCCTGCCAGCATGCGCAGGCTCACCTCACCCGCGCATCCACCGGGTGGGCATCCGCACATCCAGGCGCGCATCCAGCCGTCGTCACGCGGCGGAGAGCGTCAGGTGTCTGAGAGTAGACTCAGAAATCTTGTGCACCATCGAAAGGCCGCGAGTGACTACTGACCTCACCACCCTCCTCGACGACGTCCTCAAGCGGAACGCCGGAGAGCCAGAATTCCACCAGGCAGCGAGGGAGGTCTTCGACTCCCTCGGCCCCGTGATCGCCAGGAACCCGCGCTACGCCGAGGCCGCCGTCCTCGAGCGGCTGTGCGAGCCGGAACGCCAGATCATCTTCCGGGTGCCGTGGACGGACGACAGCGGCCGTGTGCAGATCAACCGCGGCTTCCGCGTCGAATTCAACTCGGCGCTCGGGCCGTTCAAGGGCGGCCTGCGGTTCCACCCGACCGTCACGCTCGGCACGGTGAAGTTCCTCGGCTTCGAGCAGATCTTCAAGAACGCACTCACCGGACTCCCGATCGGCGGAGGCAAAGGCGGAAGCGATTTCGACCCCAAGGGCAAGTCGGACGCCGAGGTGATGCGGTTCTGCCAGTCCTTCATGACCGAGCTGTACCGCCACCTGGGCGAGTACACGGATGTCCCCGCCGGTGACATCGGCGTCGGCGGCCGGGAGATCGGCTACCTGTTCGGCCAGTACAAGCGGATCACCAACCGCTACGAGTCCGGCGTCCTCACCGGCAAGGGCATCGGCTGGGGCGGCTCGCTCGTGCGCACGGAGGCCACCGGGTTCGGCGCCGTCGTGTTCGCCGACCGGATGCTGTCCACCCGCGGTCGCTCGTTCGACGGCGCGCGCGTGCTCGTCTCCGGCTCGGGGAACGTCGCCATCTACGCCATCCAGAAGGTGCAGCAGCTCGGCGGCACCGTCGTCGCGTGCTCAGACTCGACCGGCGTCGTCTACGACCGCGACGGACTCGACCTCGACCTCCTGCGCGAGATCAAGGAGCAGCGCCGTGGACGCCTCAGCGACTACGCGGATGCGCGCGGCAGCGCATCCGCGTACCGCGCAGGCGGCGACATCTGGGCGCTGGCGGCGGAGACGACGATCGACGTCGCGATCCCGTGCGCCACGCAGAACGAGCTCGGCGGCGACGCGGCGAAGATCCTCGCCGACAACGGCGTCGCTGCCGTGGTCGAGGGCGCGAACATGCCGTGCACGCCGGAGGCGGTGCGTGTGCTGACGGCCGCCGGCGTGCTGTTCGCGCCCGGCAAGGCGGCGAACGCGGGCGGCGTGGCGACCTCTGCCCTCGAGATGCAGCAGAACGCCTCCAGGGATGCGTGGAGCTTCGAGTACGCGGAAGGCCGCCTCGCCGAGATCATGGTCGGCATCCACGACCGCTGCGCGGAGACCGCCGACGAGTACGGCGCCCCCGGCGACTATGTGCTCGGCGCCAACATCGCCGGCTTCACCCGCGTCGCCGACGCGATGATCGCGATGGGCGTCATCTAGCCGCGTGCTTCGCCGCACGGGCGGTCGCGCGCTGCGCGGCCGCCCGTCCGCGTTTCAGGATGCGCCGCGCACGGTCCGGCGCCGTCCGCTCGTGCGAAGCGTGCGGTCACCGCGCCCGCGACCGCACGTTCCGCACGACTCGTGCAGCACCGGATCGCGCGCGGCGCCGTCCGCTCGTGCGAAGCGTGCGGTCACCGCGCCCGCGACCGCACGTTCCGCACGACTCGTGCAGCCGCAAGCGCCCGTGTCAGCCGCGGCCGAGGCGGCGGCGCAGGTAGTCGATTCGGGACTGGAGCTGCGTCACCGACGCCTGCGCGACCGCGGGGCCGCCGCACGCGCGGCGCAGCTCGGCGTGGATGAGGCCGTGCGGCTCCCCCGTGTTCTTCGAGTACAGCCCGACCAGGCTGTTCAGCAGGCTGCGCTGCTCCTTGAGGTTGCGGTACAGCGGCGCGGGCGGATGCCCGTCCGCCGCCGGCGGACGGGAGCTGGTGCGACGCGCCTGCCGCTGCTGCCGCTGCGTCAGCAGCTCGTGCACCTGCTCCGGTTCCAGGATGCCGGGCAGCCCGATGAAGTCGTGCTCCTCGTCGCTGCCGGGCACCGCGAAGCTGCCGAACTCCTGGCCGTCGTATAGGACCCTGTCGAAGTTCGCCTCTGAGCCGAGCGCCTCGAACGAGAACTCGTCCATCAACCCCTCTGATGCGCGCTCCTGCCGGTTCGCTTCCGCCATCATGGCGTCTTCCGGGTTGAAGAAGTCGCCTTCGGCGTTCTCGTCCGTCGGCCGGTCGAGGGCGTGGTCGCGCTCCAGTTCGAGCGCGTTGGCGAGAGCCATCAGCGTCGGTACGTTCGGCAGGAACACCGACGCCGTCTCCCCGCGTCGCCTCGCACGCACGAAACGTCCGATCGCCTGCGCGAAGAACAGCGGCGTGGATGCGCTGGTCGCGTACACCCCGACCGCCAGCCGGGGAACGTCCACCCCCTCCGACACCATGCGCACCGCGACCATCCAGCGGGAGGTGCCCGCTGCGAACTCGGCGATCCTGTCGCTCGCCTCCTTCTCGTCGGAGAGCACCACTGTGACCGGCTCGCCGGAGATCTGCTGCAGCAGGTCGGCGTACGCGCGGGCGGCGTAGTGGTCGGTCGCGATGACCAGGCCGCCCGCATCCGGGATGGCGTTGCGCACCTCGGTGAGGCGGCGGTCAGCGGCGTTCAGGACCGCGGGGATCCATTCGCCGCGCGGATCGAGCGCCGTGCGCCAGGCCTGCGACGTGATGTCTTTGGTGTTGCCCTCGCCGAGCCGCGCCTCCATCTCGTCGCCTGTTTTGGTGCGCCAGCGCATGTGCCCGGCGTAGACCAGGAAGATCACCGGTCGCACGACGCCGTCTGCGAGGGCGCGGCCGTAGCCGTAGTTGTAGTCGGTGAGCGACGTGCGGATGCCCGCCTTGTCCGGCAGGTACGTCACGAACGGGATGGGAGCGGTATCGGAGCGGAACGGCGTCCCGGTGAGCGAGAGGCGCCGGGTGGCACGCTCGAACGCCTCGCGGATGCCGTCGCCCCAGCTCAGAGCGTCGCCGCCGTGGTGCACCTCGTCGAGGATCACGAGCGTGCGGTAGTTCTCCGTGATGTCTTTGTGCAGGCTCGGGCGCATCGCGACCTGCGCGTATGTGACAGCCACGCCCTTGAAGTGGCGGGCGTATCGGCCGTCCGAGTTCTTGAACTCCGGGTCGAGGTGCAGTCCGACGCGTTCTGCCGCTTCGGCCCACTGCCGCTTCAGGTGCTCGGTCGGGGCGACGACGGTGATGCGCTCGACAACTCGCCGTGCGAGCAGCTCGGTGGCGAGTCGCAGCGCGAACGTCGTCTTTCCCGCGCCGGGCGTCGCGGCGGCGAGGAAGTCGCGCGGCTCATGCTCGAAGTATGCGTCGAGCGCCTCGGCCTGCCAGGCACGCAGTTTGCCTGCTGTACCCCAGGCCGCTCTCTCCGGGAAGGAGGGCGACAGGTGTTCAGCGGCGAACGTTCCGGCGTGCGCACCAGGGCGAAGCGAGGTATCGGGTTCTGTCGGCTGTTCCACTTGGATCAAATCTACCGGCTCCCGCCGACACTCGCCCACGCGTCCCCCACCCCCGGGCGTGCCGCATCACCGGTGGCGGCGCGTTCGAGAGCGACGCTCGGCGGGAGGGCAGAATGGCTGGGTGCAGAATGAAGGTATGGCAGTCGCTCAGCATCCGTGGTCCCGCTATGTCGCACTCGGCGACTCGTTCACGGAAGGCATCGGCGATCCAGAGCCCGGCAGCCCCGGCGGTCACCGCGGCTGGGCCGATCGGGTCGCCGAGGTGCTCAGCCAGCAGACCGACGACTTCGCGTACGCCAACCTCGCTGTGCGCGGCAAGCTGATCAAGCAGATCCTGGATGAGCAGGTCGAGCCGGCTGTCGCGCTGCGGCCCGACCTCGTCACCATCTCCGCGGGCGGCAACGACGTCATCCGCCCCGGCACCGACCCGGACGCCATCGCCGCCCTGTTCGACGACGCGGTCTCACGGCTGAGCGTCGACGGGGCGACCATCGTCGTCTTCACCGGCGTCGACGTCGGCTTCTCCCCCGTGTTCCGCGGTATCCGCGGCAAGGTGGCGATCTACAACGAGAACGTGCGCGCCGTCGCCGCCAAGTACGACTGCATCGTGGCCGACCAGTGGGCGCTCACCGAGATACAGGACCAGCGGATGTGGGCGCCGGACCGCCTGCACCTGGCGCCGCTCGGCCACCACACGGTCGCGCGCATGGTGCTCGCCGCCCTCAACGTCGAGAACGACCTGCAGCCGCTGCAGCCCGAGCCGCTGCCGGAGCGCACCTGGCGCCAGGCGCGCGCGGAGGACCTGTCCTGGGCGCGCGAGTACCTCGTCCCGTGGGTGCTCCGGCGCGTCCGCCACCAGTCCTCCGGCGACCACGTCCTCCCCAAGCGCCCGGACGCGGGCCCCTTCCGCCTCCCCGAGCTCTGACCCGCCTCCCCAAGCAATCGAGGCTGGGCGAGGCGTCGGTCAGGCGCCGAGGCCGCCGGGGTGGGCGAGGCGCCAGCCGAAGCCGGGGTCCGGCACGTCGCGGGCCAGCGCGAGCTCGGCGGTCTGGGTCTTGCCGTTCAGGGTGAAGGTGACCTGACCGACCACGTCCCCCTTGCGTCCCGACTGGATGGTGCGCGTCTGCAGGTCGACCTGGATGGGCGTGTCCGACCACACGACGAAGCTCTTCGTCGAGGTGGAGACGAGGGCGGATCGCGCTCCCCAGGGGGTCGAGTACGTGCCGTACGACTGGCCGACGCTGGACGCATCCACCTGGTGGAAGCCGCCCTTCATGCTCACCAGCAGCGCCTTGACGGCTGCCCACAGGTCGTCGTGAGTCGGCGCGCCGAGCACGGCGCCGACCACGCGCACCTTGTTGCTGCCGACGCCGATCTCCGCGGAGAACAGCAGGCAGTTGCCCGCCTCGTCCGTGTTGCCCGTCTTGATGCCGTCGATGCCCTCGAAGCCGAGCAGGGTGTTCGTGTTGTCCTGCGCCCCTGCGCCCGGAAGAGTCGCCGACTTCTGCGAGACGATCGCGGACAGCACGGGGTCGGCGAGCACGAGCTTGCCGATGCCGATCAGATCCTTGGTGGTGCTGACGCTGCCAGGGTCGAGTCCGTCCGGGCTGGTGAGGTGCGTCTCGGTGAACTTCTTGCTGTCGAGCCAGGTATTCGCGGCCTTCACGAACGCGTCGGAGGAGCCGTACGCCCAGTTGGCGAGCGAGATGGCGTAGTTGTTCGCGGACGGGAGCAGCATCGCGGTGAGCGCCTGCTTCTCGGTCATCGACGTTCCTGCGACGACGGGCGCCCACGATCCGCCCTCGCTGATGACCTCGTTCCAGATGTCGACGTCCTTCTGGGTGAAGTCGATCGTCGGCCCGTCCGATCCTCCGGTGATGGGCTTCTTGTCGAGCACGACCAGCGCGGTGATCGTCTTCGTCACGCTGGCGATCGGCAGGCTCTTGTCGCTGCCGTGGTATTCGGTCGCACCGTCCACATCCGGAGCGGAGATGGCGCTCGCACCCCAGCCAGGCCAGGCGAGCTGCGCAGCGGGCTGCACGATGCTCTTCTCGTGCTGCACGACCGCCGCTGTGGCCGGCACGGGACCGAACAGCGACCCGGACAGGTACATCAGGCTCGCGAGGACGACCCCGACGAGGCTGAAGACGACGATCCGGCGACGGCGGTACACCTGGGGGGACACTCGGCGGGACTGGTCTTGCACCCGAGAATTCTATGCGGGGCTACCGAGGCGTCCCCTGAGAACGCGCCATAAGCGCGGAGAGCGCCGAGCGAGCCGAGCGCGCAACGGTCACCGCATCAGTGCCCAGAGCGCCACCGCACTCGCCGACGCGACGTTCAGCGAGTCCACTCCGTGCAGCATCGGGATGGTCACCACCGTGTCGGCGGCCGCCAGCGCCCTGCGGCTCAGTCCGTCGCCCTCCGACCCGAGCACCAGCGCCACCCGTTCCGGAGCGGCTGCGGCGTACGCGCCGAGCTCCATCGCGTCGTCCGCCAGCGCCAGCGCGGCGATCTCGAACCCGGCGTCGTGCAGGATCGGCGCCGCCTCGTCCCACTCAGGGATGCGCGTCCACGGCACCTGCAGCACCGTGCCCATGCTCACCCGCACGCTCCTGCGGTACAGCGGGTCTGCGCAACGCGGGCTCACCAGGACCGCGTCTGCGCCGAGCCCGGCGACCGAGCGGAAGATCGCCCCGACGTTGGTGTGGTCGACGATGTCCTCCAGCACCACCACGCGCCGCGCATCCCGCAGCAGCGACGCGGGCTGCGGCAGCTCTGGCCTGTGCATCGCCGCGAGGGCTCCACGGTGCAGGTGGTAGCCGGTGAGCTCCTCCAGCACGCCGCTCTCCCCCACGAACACGGGCACGTCGGGGTAGTCGGCGAGCAGCGGCTCCAGGTCGGCCAGCCACTGCTCCTGCAGCAGCACGGAACGCGGCCGGTGTCCGGCAGCCAGCGCGCGCGTGATGACCTTCGACGACTCCGCGATGTACAGCCCGCCCTCCGGCTCGCTGACGCGCCGCAAGGCGACGTCGGTGAGCCGCGAATAGTCTGCGAGCCCGTCTGCAGTCAGGTCGGTGATGCGATGGATGCGCACGGCGGAAGCCTCTCGTCATGCACCGGAGGATCGCGGTGCAGCTTACAGATTGCCAGTCGTCGGAAACATTCCGGAAAACTCGCGTGTTTAGACTGCAAGAAGCATCGACAGGAGGCGCACGTGGCAACAGTGACGACGGAGCTCCCTGCCGAGCTGGCGCGCGACCTCGACAGGACGGTTGAGCTGCTGGCAGGACGCCGGTTCGCCCTGCTCACCGGCGCAGGCGTCTCGACCGACTCCGGCATCCCCGACTACCGAGGCGAGGGCGCGCCGAAGCGCACGCCGATGACGTTCCAGCAGTTCCTCGCCGACGACACGTACCGCAAGCGCTACTGGGCAGGCAGCCATCTCGGTTACCGCCGGTTCGCCGCCGCCGCCCCGAACGACGGGCACCGCGCCATCGCAGCGCTCGAACTCGGCGGCGCTGCCAACGGCGTCGTCACGCAGAACGTCGACGGCCTGCACAAGCAGGCCGGTTCCCGCAAGGTCGTCGATCTGCACGGCGCGATGGACAGGGTGCTCTGCCTGGTCTGCGGCCAGATCTTCGCCCGCGAGGCCATCGCGGCCCGCATCGAGCAGGCCAACCCGTGGCTGGATGCGGACGGCGCGGTCGAGATCGCCCCGGACGGCGACGCGATCGTCACCGATGTGGATGCGTTCCAGGTTCCGGACTGCACCGTCTGCGGCGGCCACCTCAAGCCGGACGTGGTGTTCTTCGGCGAGTTCATCCCCGCGGAGAAGTACCGCGAGGCGAGCGCACTGGTCCGCAGCTCGGACGCGCTGCTGATCGCAGGGTCGTCCCTGGCGGTCAACTCGGGCATCCGGTTGCTGGAGGAGGCCAGGCGCCGCAAGCTCCCCATCGTGATCGTGAACAGGGGCGAGACGAAGGGCGACGGCCGCGCGACCATTAAGCTGAACGCAGGGACGACGGAGACACTCGTCGAACTCGCCGCCAGACTCACCTAGCTCCAGGCGGCCTCCGCGTCCGCGATGAAAGGACGCGTGTGACCAGAATCTCCCTCGTTCGCCACGGTCAGACCGACTGGAACCTCGCCAAACGCATCCAGGGGTCGAGCGACATCCCGCTGAACAGCACAGGCCGCGAACAGGCCGATGCCACGGGCCGCGCGCTCGCCGGAGGACGCTACGACGCCATCTACGCCAGCCCGCTGAGCCGAGCGACCGAGACGGCGAGCATCATCGCGTCGCACACCGGTCTGGATGCGCCCCTCCCCCTCCCCGAGGTCGCCGAGCGCCGCTACGGAGACGCGGAGGGCCTCACCGGAGCCGAGATCCTGGCCCGCTGGCCGGAGGGAACGCCGGTGCCAGGCCGCGAGTCGCGCGACGAGGTCGTGGAGCGCGCGCTGCCCGCCCTGCTTGCGCTGGGCGAGCAGCACCCAGGAGAGTCCGTCATCGTCGTCAGTCACGGCGGCGTGATCGGATCGCTGGTGCGCCACGTCACAGGCCACGCGCTTCCCGGCCCGGGTGAGGTCATCCCGAACGGCTCCGTGCACGAGTTCGTCTACGAAGACGGAACTCTTACCCTCGACCGCTTCAACCTGCACCCGGAAGACCGGGACCTGTTCACCGCGTCCGTGCTCTGACCCCTCTGTTCTCTGACTCCCCGTGTTCTCAGTCAGACGCGCGGACTACAGCCCATCGCACGGCGTGAGGAATTCGACCCCGGCGTTCAACACGGTCGGACCGCCGACCAGGGTGACGGTCCGGACACCGAGTCGTCCCATATCGGCCAGCACGCCGCTCGGCACGCAGCTCCCCGGCGCGAGGTACAGCGGCGACGACGTCTTTCCCGCCCAGCTGCTCGCCGCGAGCGCATCGGCATAGCCGAATCCGGTGGCGATGACAGCGGTGGATGCGGTGGGATACGTGCTCACATTGACCGCTTCCGCGGTGGCGTACCGATCCTGTCCGGCGAGGCGGTCGACCGTGTAGCCGCTCTTGGTCAGAGACAACTCCACGCCTGACGACATGACAGCCGACCCTCCGACCAACTCGACCTTCTTCGTGCCGAGGGATTTCAGCAGCGCCGCCGTGGCGGAGTCGACGGAGCTCGCCGCCCCATCGACGAGGAGCACCGGCGCGCCCTTCGATCCGGCTGCCCCACCCGCCGAGAGTGCGTCGGGGAAGTTCGCGCCGGAGGCGAGGTAGACCGTGTTCGCCGTGGAGAACGCGCCCTTCGCCACCGAGCGCGACGTGGCGAACCTGTCGTCTCCCGCTGCCCGGTTCACCGTCGCCGACGGCGCGGCCGTTCGCAGCTGGCTGAGAACGTGATCCGACACGGAGGCCGGGCCTCCGGCGACCACGATCGTCGTCGGCTTGAGGCGGGAGACCTCAGCGGCGACATCCGCTGTGAGGCCGGTCGGCGGCGTGAGCAGGAGCGGTCCGCCTCGCTTCGTGGCGGCGGGACCGGCGGCGAGGGCATCCGGGTAGTTCAGCCCGGACGCCACGTAGACCACCGGGGCCGTGCCGGGGAACGCCTTCTTCGAGACGGCAACAGACGTCGCGAAGCGGTCGCTGCCCGCCACCCGGTCGGTGGTGAGCTTCCGGAGGACGGAGATCAGGGTGTCCCCGGAGCGTGCACCCGAGACATAGGCCGTGCCCGTGGCCGGGTTCACCGCGACGTCGGCCGGGGTCGTGACGGGCAGACCGGCGACGACCTCCTTCGAGGCGGTGTCGATCGCGAACACCTCGTTGATCGTCCCGCCCTCGAACGGCTGGGAGACGGCGGCGTAGAGCGTGCCTGCGGTCGGATCGACCTCGAGCGATTCCGCCTGCGCGGGAAGCTCGATGGTCGACGATACGGCGGATGCGCCGCGCGGCACGAGAGCCAGCTCGTACGTGGTCGCCGACGGCGCCGTGCGGCGAGAGACGTACACGGTGCCCGTCGCAGGGTCGACCGTCGCCACGTCCGCGACTCCGGTCAGCGGAACCGTCTTCGTCAGCGCGTTCGTCGCCGTGCTGAACGCGTACAGCGTGGAGGCGGTCGGCGACATCGTCACGGCGTACACGATGCCCGCTGCCGCATCGACAGTGACAGCGGACGGGCCCTGCGTCGTCGACGGCAGCGGCACGGCCGTCGGTGTCACGCCTGTGCCGCCGACGGCGGAGGCGATCTGCGCCGCCGTCAGCACCAGGATGGACGGCGTCGGCGTCCCGCCGACGGATCGTGTACCGACGAGGTAAACCGAGCCCGTCGCTGTGTCGACGGCCATCCCACTGTTGCCGCTGCTGCCCACGAGGTTCACGCTGCCGAGCGGGATGGTCGCCACCTGGGTCTTCGACGTCGTCGAGAACACGGCCAGTGAAGCCGTGCCGGCGGTGGTGTCCGCAATCGTGACGTACACAAGGCCGCGCCCTGCGTCGATGTCGACGCCGTTCGGGATGTGCGGAAGCGGAAGCGTCTTGCTCACCGAGCCAGCGGCGAGGTCGAGCACCGTCAGGCTACTGGCGGTGCTGCTCGACACCAGGGCGAACATCGTGTTCGTCGCCGGGTCGATGGCCATCGTCGGGACTGTCGCCCACGGATCGGTGCCCGGCGCAGCTGGCAGCGTGTTGACGATCCGATACATCGACTGGGCGGCGTGGGCCGGCATCGCCCCGAGCATTGTCCCTGCGATCGCGGTCGCCGCCGCGATTCCGACGGACGCGGCCGTCCTGATCCACCGTTTACCCAGCATCGAATTCTCCCCCCACTCGAAAAGTGCACCTGTGCACGCCTCGCGATTATGACATCAATCCAGCTTCCGTTTCGCCCTCGCCGCGGCAGCGGTCAGCACCGTGAGAAGATGTTCAGCCGACGCATCCCAGGTGAACCGGGCCGCCTCGCGCTTCGACGCCTCCGAGCGCGCCGCCCACACGCCGTCCTCCTCCAGGTGCCGGATGCGCGCGGCCGCCTCCTCTGCGGAGTTCGGCGCGAAGAACAGGGCGGCCTCTCCCCCGATCTCGCGGAAGATCGGGATGTCGCTGACCACCACGGGCGTGCCGAGCGTCATCGACTCCACCAGGGGGATGCCGAAGCCTTCGTCGTGCGACGCCGTCACCAGGGCCGTGGCCGCGGCGATCGTCTCCGCGTACTCCTCGTCGCTCGCCCCGTTGTGGAACACGATCCGCGCATCCGGCGCAACGGCCGTCAGGCGCTCCCGCTCTGCGTCGGACACCCTGCTCATCAGGTGCAGTTCGTAGTCGGGAAGCAGGGCGGCGGCGCGCGCCAGCGTCTCGACGTTCTTGTACGGCATGAACGAGCCCATGTAGACGAGCGACTTCGACTCCGGGCTCGTCCTGCCCATCCGTACCGGATCGAGCTCCGGCATGTCTGCCGCGTTCGGCACGACGTGCACCGGACGGCGGGTGAGCCTGTGCTCGGCGATGAGCTGCTTGGTGGTCTGCGACACGGTCACCACCGCATCCGACCGGTTGAGCAGCATCCGCTGCGGCCACCAGGCCAGGTGGTAGAGCCGCCACAGCAACCGGATGGGGGCAGGCAGGTCGCGCGGTGGGGTGCGATTGCGGTAGTAGATGAGGTCGTGCACGGTGAGCACGAGCCGGTACCGGCGACCCCAGCCGCCCATGGTCTGCATCGGTGTGAACACCACGTCCGGCTTGAGCCTGTTGACCTGCCTGGCCACCCACGGCTCGCCGGCGCTGGTCGGCGAGCCGATCAGCTCCCACGGCAGATGCGGCAGCATCTCGAGCTGACGGTGGTCGCTGATGAGCATGGTGACGGCGTGGCGTTTCGCCAGCGCGGCGACGAGGCCCGCCGTGTACCGGCTGATCCCGTCGTGGCGGCCGATCCTGGTGTAGCGGCAGTCGAAGACGATCCTCATGCCAGGAAGTCCTCGATCGCTCGCGCCGCTTCGGTCGGCGTCTCGTAGTGGATCAGGTGGCCGACGTCCGGGATCACGACGAGGCGCGCATCAGGGAACAGGGTCTGCAGGCGGTACTGCGCCGACAGCGGCGTGATGTCGTCCTTCTGAGCAGCCACCAGCAAGGTGCGCTCCTGGATGCGCGCCGCGTACTCGCTGACGTCGTGCGACACGGAGGCGCGGAAGGCGTCGAGCACCACCTCGCGGTCGCTGAACGCGCTGAAGTAGCGGTCGTGCTGGTCGTGGATCCAGCGCCGGAGCGCCTTGTCCTTGGTCTTCGCCATCGTCACGCTCATCACGCGCACGATCGCACGGTTGCGCAGCAGACCGAAGCCGAGCGTTCGCGGAAGCGCTGCAGCCAGCCAGTAGTAGAAGATCGCAAGCCGCGTCATGATGCCGCGCGGTCCCTCCAGCGCCGGCTGCCCGATCGGGTTCACCAGCACCACGTCGTTCGGGTGCAGCGCATCCGGAGCCGTCGCATCGGCCAGAGCCGCCGAGACCACGATCGACCCGAAGGAGTGACCGAGCAGCACGAACCTGCCGTCGATGCCGAGCTCGCGCACGAACGCCCTGAGCCAGCGCGCGTAGCCGTCGATGTCGTGCTTCGCCTCCGTCAATGGAGTGGATGCGCCGAAGCCGGGAAGATCGGGCGAGATCATCCTCACCCCGCCGAGCTGTGCGACGACAGGCTCGAGGCCGTGATGGTCGCCGCGGAACCCGTGCACGAGCACGAGCGTCGTCTGCGCGGCGGGGTCGCCGTAGTCCCAGTAGCGGGTGGTGCCACCGAGGACGGGCACGTCTGCTGTGCGCACCGGGAGACGGCCGAGCGCGTCGGCGTACGGTGAAGCTGCGTATGGCGAGGAAGCGGTCATCGCAGACCAGTCTAGGCAGCGCGGATCACCGCATCCGGCAATGTGCTGCCAGGACTGGACAGAGCACCAGCGCGTGCACCTAGACTCGACTGGTTGTAATCGCTTGCATCGGCTTCGCGCCGGAAGGAGAACCGTGAGTTTCACTGCGCCCATCACGCTGCCCGGGCTCACCCTGGATCCGCAGTGGTATCGCCGGTCCGTCTTCTACGAAGTGATGGTGCGATCGTTCGTCGACAGCAACGGCGACGGCTCCGGCGACCTCGCCGGGCTCACCTCCAAGCTCGACTACCTGCAGTGGCTCGGGATCGACGCGCTCTGGCTCCCTCCGTTCTTCCAGTCCCCGTTGCGCGACGGCGGATACGACGTGTCCGACTTCCGCGCGATCCTGCCGGAGTTCGGCACGATCGACGAGTTCCGCGACCTCGTGACCAAGGCGCACGAGCGCAACATGCGCATCATCATCGACCTGCCGATGAACCACACGTCCGACCAGCACGAGTGGTTCCAGCAGTCCCGCTCCGACCCGGAGGGGCCGTACGGCGACTTCTACGTCTGGAACGACACCGACGAAAAGTGGCCGGACATCCGCATCATCTTCGTCGACACGGAGGACTCCAACTGGGCCTTCGACGAGGCGCGCCGCCAGTACTACTTCCACCGCTTCTTCTCGCACCAGCCCGACCTCAACTTCGAGAACCCGGCCGTGCACGATGCGATGTTCGAGATCGTGCGGTTCTGGCTCGACCTCGGCGTCGACGGCTTCCGGCTGGATGCGATCCCATACCTCTACGAGTCCGACGAGGGCAACGGTGAGGGCGAGCCGAAGACGCACGAGTTCATCAAGAAGCTCCGCGAGATGGTCGACCGCGAGTACCCCGGCCGCATGATGGTCGCCGAGGCGAACCAGTGGCCGCGCGAGGTCGCCGCATTCTTCGGCACGGAGGACGAGCCGGAGTGCCACATGGCCTTCGACTTCCCCGTCATGCCGCGCATCTTCTACGCGCTGCGCTCACAGCAGTCCGCCGAGCTCGTGCGAGTGCTGTCCGAGACCCTGGACGTTCCTGACGGCTCCGCCTGGGGCGTGTTCCTGCGCAACCACGACGAGCTCACGCTCGAGATGGTGAGCGAGGAGTACCGTCAGGCGATGTACGGCTGGTACGCATACGACCCACGGATGCGCGCCAACATCGGCATCCGCCGCCGCCTCGCGCCGCTGCTCGACAACTCACGTGCGGAGCTCGAACTCGCGCACGCGCTCCTGTTCTCCCTACCGGGCAGCCCGTTCCTCTACTACGGCGACGAGATCGGGATGGGCGACAACATCTGGCTCCCCGACCGCGACAGCTCGCGTACGCCCATGCAGTGGACGCCCGACCGCAACGCCGGGTTCTCCACCGCCGACCCCGGCAAGCTGTTCCTGCCCGTGGTCCAGTCCCTGGTCTACCACTACAACCAGGTCAACGTGGAGGCGCAGCTCGCCCAGTCGCGCTCGCTGCTGCACTGGATCCGCAACGTCATCCACGTGCGCAAGGCGCATCCGGTGTTCGGCCTCGGCACGATCCGTGTGCTGCAGACCAACCACGAGTCGGTGCTCGCGTTCGTGCGCTCCTACGAGGGCAGCGGCACGCACTTCGGCGACCAGCCGGAAGACGTGCTGTGCGTGTTCTCGTTCGCGCACAACCCGGTCTCCGTCTCGCTGGAGGCGCCTGAGTTCGCCGGCGCGACCCTCTACGACCTGTTCGGCGGTGCGGAGTTCCCGACCGTCGCCGAGGACGGCCGCTTCACGCTGACCCTGGGGACGCAGAACTTCTACTGGCTGCACATCGAGCCTCGGCACAACTGACGCGCTCGCCCGGCTGGGAGCCGGCCGGGCGCATCCGTGGTTCGCCGTGTCGGTCCCCGGGCTGACAGTGGTCGCTCATACGCTGATTCCATGAGTGAGTGGCATCAGGAATTGGGCGTCTTCGATCTGGAGACCACCGGCATCGACGTGGAGTCGGCGCGCATCGTCACGGCGCATGTCGGCCTTCTCGACCAGACCGGCACGATCGTGCAGCGACAGGACTGGCTCGTCGACCCCGGCGTCGAGATTCCCGCCGGGGCCACAGCGGTGCACGGCATCACCACCGAACACGCGCGCAGCAACGGGATGCACGCCTCAGCAGCCACCGCGCAGATCGTGGAGGCGCTTCGAGACCTGTTCAGCCGCGGCATCCCGGTCGTGGCATACAACGCGCCGTACGACTTCACGCTGCTCGACCGCGAAGCGCGTCGCCACAGCGTCGCCCCGCTCGTCTCCCCCGGCCCCATCGTCGACCCTCTCGTCATCGACAAGGCCGTGGACAAGTACCGCAGAGGCAAGCGCACGCTCGAGGTCACGGCGACCTACTACGGCGTCGACCTCACGGACGCGCACGATGCGGGCGCGGACGCCATCGCGGCCGGCCGGGTGGCGCAGGCGCTCGCCAGGGTGCACACCGAAGCCCTCGCCTTCGAGGCGGCGGAGCTGCACAGGATGCAGGTGGACTGGTGCCGCGAGCAGGCCGCCGACTTCCAGGAGTACATGCGCCGCGTGCGCGACCCGCACTTCACGACGTCCGGCGACTGGCCGCTGCGCTGAGATCCATGCATAAGTGTGTATTTCTGTCGGTTGGCTTAGAATCTGCTGACCGGTAACATAACGGGTATGAGCGATTCAGACCTCAACCCACAGCCCCTTCCGCCCCAGCAGCAGCCGCAGTACCAGCAGCCGTACCAGGGCGCCCCTGCAGCTCGCGGCTACAACACCATGGCCATTGTGGCCTTCATCCTGGCGTTCTTCGTGAACATCGTCGGCATCATCCTGGGCTTCGTCGCCCTCTCCCAGATCAAGAAGACCGGCGAGCAGGGCCGCGGCCTCGCCATCGCCGCCGTCATCATCGGCTTCGCCGAGATCGTGATCGGCATCATCTTCACGATCGCGATCGTCGCGATCATCGCCGCGAACCCGTCCACGTACACGTACTGATCCGCGTTGGCGCCGCCCGGATGCGGCGCCAACGACGAAGGCCCCGACCAGAACGGTCGGGGCCTTTATCGTTGGCAGTCTTACTTGCCGAAGTTCTTGTAACGCGAGTTGAACTTCTCGACGCGACCGGCCGAGTCCATGATGCGCTGCTTGCCCGTGTAGAACGGGTGCGACTCCGAGGAGATCTCAACGTCGATCACCGGGTAGACGGTGCCGTCTTCCCACTCGATCGTCTTCTCGCTCGTCACGGTCGAGCGCGTGAGGAACGTCGCACCCGAGGCCAGGTCGCGGAAAACCACCGGAGCGTAGTCGGGGTGGATGTCAGTCTTCATCAGGACTTCCTTGTTGCGTAGTGATTTGTCGGTCGTGCCCGTGCGTGGAAGCACAGGGCGGAAAGTATGTCGGCTGGTGGGCCAGCTATCGAGTTTAGCAGATGTTCAGTCCGCGGTGCCGCGACGCGCCCGGACGGCGTAGCGACCGTCCTGCTCGGTGAGGTCGACATCCACACCGAACGTCTCGCTGAGGCGCTCCGCGGTGATGACCTCGTCGAGGGTGCCCTGGGCGGCGACAGCGCCGTTCGCGAGCAGCAGGGCCCTGTTGAAGCCGAGGGGGATCTCCTCGACGTGATGCGTCACCATGACGATGGCGGGCGAGTCGGCGTCGCTGGCGTATCCGCCGAGCAGCTGCAACAGCTCCTCACGGCCGCCGAGGTCGAGGCTCGCCGCCGGCTCGTCGAGCAGCAGGATCTCCGGGTCCGTCATCACCGAGCGGGCGATCTGGACGCGCTTCTGCTCGCCGTCGCTCAGGCTGCCGAAGGAGCGCTCGGCCAGGTGGTCGAGGTTCCACTCGCCGAGCACGCGGCGGGCGCGACGCTCGTCGATCTCCTCGTACTCCTCGTTCCACCGGCCCGTGACCGCGTACGCCGCCGTCATCACGACGTCGAGCACTGTCTCGTTGCGCGGGATGCGCCTGGCGAGGGCGCTCGACGCAAAGCCGAGCCGCGGGCGCAGCTCGGACAGGTCGCTGTGGCCGATGGGCTCGCCGAGCACTTCCGCCTCACCGGAGGTGGGGTGCAGCGCAGCGGCGGCGATCTGCAGGAGCGTGGTCTTGCCTGCGCCGTTCGGTCCGAGGACCACCCAGCGTTCGTCTGGCTCCACCGTCCAGTTCACCGAGTCGAGAACCGTATTCCCGTCGCGGACAACGGACACATCGTGAAGCTGGAGAACGCTGGACATACCCTCTAGCCTAGCGGCGGCGTCAGGCTGTGACGGACCGGTACAGCTCCCGAGTCTGCTCCGCGATCGACTCCCAGCTGAACGCCGTCTCCGCCCGCAACCGGCCGGCGCTGCCCATCAGCGCAGCACGCTCCCCGTCGCCGACCACCTCGGTCAGCGCGGCGGCCAGGTCGGCGACGAACGCATCCGGATCGGTCGGCGTTCCTGTGCCGTCCGTCGCCTGGGCGATGGGCACGAGCCTGCCGGTGACGCCGTCCACGATCACCTCGGGGATGCCTCCTGTCGCCGTGCCGACGACGGGCAGCCCGCAGGCCATCGCCTCCAGGTTCACGATCCCGAGCGGCTCGTAGATGGACGGGCAGACGAAGACAGTGGATGCGGTCAGCGCCACCCGCAGCTCCTCCTGTGACAGCAGCCTGTCGATCCACACCACGCCGTCGCGCTCCTCCTGGAGCTGCTCGACGCCACGCGTCACCTCCGCCATGATCTCCGGCGTGTCCGGAGCCCCTGCGCAGAGGATGACCTGGACCTCTTGCGGCAGGAGCCTGGCAGCGCGCAGCAGGTACGGCAGACCCTTCTGCCTGGTGATCCTGCCGACGAAGATCACGGCAGGTCGGTCGGGGTCGATGCCGAGCGCCCGCGCGCGCTCCTGGTCGTCGAGCGGGCGCCAGCGCTCCAGGTCGATGCCGTTGTAGATCACGGTCACCTTCTCCGGGTCGAGGGCGGGGTACGCGGCGAGGATGTCGCGACGCATCCCCTCGCTCACCGCGATGACGCGGTCCGCGCCCTCGAACGCCGTCTTCTCCGCCCAGCTCGACACGCGGTATCCGCCGCCGAGCTGCTCGGCCTTCCACGGGCGCAGCGGCTCCAGGCTGTGCGCGGTGACGACGTGCGGGATGCCGTGCAGCAGTTTCGCGACGTGGCCGGCGCCGTTCGCGTACCAGGTGTGCGAGTGCACCAGGTCGGCTCCCCCGCAGTCCTGCGCCATCTGCAGGTCGACCCCGAGTGTACTGATCGCGGCATTCGCTCCAGCGAGTTCATGCGGCACGCGGTATGCGTGCACGTCCGCCTCGTCGCGCGGCTCGCCGAAACAGCGCACCTGCACCTCGGTGTCCGCGCGCAGCGCGCGCACCAGCTCGGTCACGTGGACACCGGCTCCGCCATAGATGTCCGGCGGGTATTCCCGGGTCAGAAGATCAACGCGCATGTCGTGAACGCTAGTACAGGTCGCATGTTGCCTCTACTGTGGTGGCATGGCAGGCAAGAAGATCTTCGGCATTGTTCTCGCGGGTGGCGAAGGGAAGCGGTTGATGCCGTTGACGGCCGACCGCGCGAAGCCGGCCGTTCCGTTCGGCGGACAGTACCGCCTCATCGACTTCGCGCTCTCGAACCTCATCAATTCGCAGTTGCGCCAGATCGTCGTGCTGACGCAGTACAAGTCGCACAGCCTCGACCGTCACGTCTCGCAGACCTGGCGCCTCGACGGCATGCTCAACTCGTACATCGCGTCCGTGCCTGCGCAACAGCGCCTGGGCAAGCGCTGGTTCAGTGGATCGGCCGACGCCATCCTGCAGAGCCTCAACCTGCTGCGCGACGAGAAGCCCGACATCGTGGTCGTCGTCGGAGCAGACCACGTATACCGGATGGACTTCGGCCAGATGATCGAGGCCCACATCGCCTCCGGCGCACCGGCGACCGTGGCGGCGATCCGGCAGCCGATCGGTCTCGCCGACCAGTTCGGCGTGATCGAGGTCGACCCGGAACGGGCAGACCGCATCAGCGCGTTCAGAGAAAAGCCGAGTGACCCGATCGGGCTGCCTGACTCGCCGGACGAGGTGCTCGCATCCATGGGCAACTACGTCTTCGACGCCGACGCCCTGATCGACGCCGTCGTGCGCGACGGCGACCGCCCTGACTCCAACCACGACATGGGCGGCGACATCATTCCGGACTTCGTGTCGCGCGACGAGGCCGCTGTTTACGACTTCAACCGCAACGACGTGCCGGGCTCGACCGACCGCGACCGGTACTACTGGCGGGATGTGGGAACGATCGACTCGTTCTTCGAAGCCCACCAGGACCTCATCTCCGCCCTTCCGGTGTTCAACCTGTACAACCGCGAGTGGCCGATCTTCAGCCAGGTGCTGAACTCTCCCCCGGCGAAGATCGTCCGTGACGGCCGCGGAGCGCTCGGCACGACCATCGACTCGATCGTGTCGCTCGGCTCCGTGATCTCCGGCGCACACCTGGAGCGCAGCGTCCTCGGACCGTGGGCGAAGGTGGACTCCGGCGCCAAGGTGGTCGACTCCGTCGTGTTCGAGCGCGCGGTGATCGGCGCCAACGCGTTCGTCGGCCGCGCGATCCTGGACAAGGACGTGGTGGTCGCGGAGGGCGCATCCATCGGCGTCGACCCGGAGCGCGACCGCGCACGAGGCTTCACCGTCACCGACTCCGGTCTCACCGTGGTCGGCAAGGGAGTGCACGTCGTTCCATGACCGGCAGTGACCACCGAACAGCATCCCGTTCCACCGCACCACGCAGCGCCCCGCGCTTCCTTGTCGTCCTCGACGCCGACTCGACCCTCATCCACGACGAGGTGATCGAGCTGCTGGCAGAGGAGGCAGGCGCTCGCCAGGAGGTTGCGGAGGTCACCGAGCGCGCGATGCGCGGAGAGCTCGACTTCGAGCAGAGCCTGCGCGAGCGGGTGAAGACCCTCGCCGGACTCCCCTCGTCCGTGTTCTCACGCGTCGGAGAGCGCATCACGGTCACCGATGGCGTGCCAGAGCTGATCGCGGGCGTACACGCCGCGGGCGGCGTCGTCGGCGTCGTCTCCGGCGGCTTCCACGAAACCCTCGACCCGCTCGGCGAACGCCTCGGCCTCGACCACTGGCGCGCCAACCGGCTCGAGGTCGTCGACGGCGTCCTCACCGGAGCCGTGACAGGCGGGGTCGTGGATGCGGAGGCCAAGGCCGCCGCACTCCGCGCCTGGGCGGATCAGGCGGACATCCCGCTGGCCCGGACGGTCGCGATCGGCGACGGCGCGAACGACCTGCGGATGATGGCGGTCGCCGGCCTGGCGATCGCGTTCAACGCGAAGCCGAAGGTGCGCGCCGAAGCCGACGTGGTGATCGACCGCCAGGACCTCTCCCAGGTGCTTCCCCTGCTGGGGCTGCGCGGCTGACCGCGGCGGGCTCAGTGCCCCATGCCGAGGCCGCCGTCGACGGGGATGACGGCGCCGGAGATGTAGCCGGCGTCATCGCCGGCGACCCACGCCACGACCTTCGCGACCTCGTTCGCCGTTGCGAAGCGCGCAGCGGGGATGTTGCGCTTGTACTCGGCCTGCTGGGTCTCCGGCAGGGCGGCCGTCATGTCGGTCTCGATGAAGCCGGGAGACACCACGTTCGCAGTGATCCCTCGCGCTCCGAGCTCGCGGGTGATCGAGCGTGCCATGCCGACCAGCCCGGCCTTGGAGGCTGCGTAGTTGACCTGGCCGGCGCTGCCGTAGAGGCCGACAACGCTGGAGATGAACACGATGCGGCCGAACCTGGCCTTGAGCATCCCCTTGGATGCGCGCTTCACGACACGGAACGAGCCGCCGAGGTTCGTGTCGACCACCGTGTCGAAGTCCTCGTCCGTCATGCGCATCAGGAGGGTGTCGCGGGTGATCCCCGCGTTGGCGACGACCACCTCGACAGGGCCGAGCTTCTCCTCGATCTCCGTGAACGCCGCGTCCACCGCCGCGGCGTCTGTGACGTCGGCGCGCACGGTGAGCGCACCGTCAGGGCCCTCGCCCGAGCGCGCCGTGACGGCGACCCTGTGGCCCTGGGCCAGGAACTCCTCCGCGATGGCGTAGCCGATTCCGCGGTTTCCTCCTGTGACGAGCACGGTGCGCTGGGTAGTCATGCATTTTCCTCTCAATAGAAACGATCACCAGTTTATGGACGTAGTCTTGGACCAACGCACATGAAGCAGCCACACCAGTCGATCACGAATCTTCCGCTCTCACCCGACGAAGAGCGACGACACCGGATGATCAAGTATTCGGTCGCCATGGGAATCCGTGTGCTCTGCATCTTCGCGATCCTGTTCGTGCCGGGCTGGTGGGCGATCATCCCCCTCATCGGCGCCATCTTCCTCCCGTACTTCGCCGTCGTCGTCGCTAACGTCTCCACCGACCCTCGTCGAGCGGAAGTTCAGCGTCCGGGGAATATCCTTCCCATGACCCCTCCGCCACCGGCGGGACCCCGCGACGACACGAAGGACACGGACGAGTGATCGGCTTCGGTGAACCGGAACCACTGACCTGCTCGCGAGCGAACTGTCGCGAGCAGGCGTCCTGGCGCATCGAGTGGCGCAACCCGAAGATCCACACGGAGGACCGCGTGAAAGTCTGGCTCGCCTGCGACGAGCACGTCGACTTCCTGAGAGAGTTCTTGGGCGCCCGCGACTTCCCGCTGAGCGTACATCCCGTGTCCGAGAGGACGACGGCGTGAGCGGCAGCGGCGCCGGCAGGGACACCGCCACAGAGGCGGGCAGGGACAACGGCAGCTGGCGCTTCGCGTTCTCCCGGCGCTGGCTCGGCTACCTGGCGTTCGCCGTCGCCTTCGCGATCGCCTGCGGCTGCCTGTCCGCGTGGCAGCTCGCCCGCAGCAAAGAGGCCGCGGCCGCGAACGCGCTCATCTCGGACAACTTCTACTCGAAGCCCGTCCCGCTCACCGACGAGCTCTCCGACCTCACCGCGTACCAGCCCGGCCAGGAATGGACGCGCGTTCAGGTCACCGGCACCTACGAGAAGGACCAGGAACTCCTGGTGCGCAACCGGCCGTTCAACGGCAGCCCAGGCTTCGAAGTGCTCACCCCGCTGCGCACGGCGGACGGCGCGCTGTTCATCGTCGACCGCGGGTGGGTGCCGACGGGCAACACCACGGATGCGCCAGACCACGTTCCCGCCGCACCGTCCGGAACGGTCACCGTCGTCGCGCGCCTCAAAGCCAGCGAGCCGTCCATTCCGGGCCGCACGGCGATCGGCCGTCAGGTCGGCACCATCCAGCTCTCCGTTGTGAAGTCGAAGCTCGACACGGACGACGTGTACACCGGCGCGTACGGCCTGCTCGACTCGCAGAAGCCGTCTCCGGCCTCCACGCCGACGCCCACCGTGACCGACCCTCCCACCCAGGATGAGGGCCTCCACTGGTCGTACATGATCCAGTGGATCATCTTCGCCCTGATCGGGTTCTTCGGCCTCGGCTACGCGCTGCTCACGGAGTACCGCAAGCGCAACGAGCACACCCCCGAAGAGCAGGCCAAGGCCGCGGAGCGGCAGCGGAAGCGCGCGCTGAAGCGCACGGACTCCGACGTGGAGGACGAGCTGATCGACGCCGCGCGCTGAGCGCGGGAGAACCCGCACTCAGCACGCAGAGCGCACGCGGCCGCTAGGCCAGCGAGATCAGTTCCAGGTAGTCCTTGTTCCAGTGGTCCTCGACGCCGTCGGGCAGGATGAGGACGCGCTCCGGGTTCAGAGCCTCGACTGCGCCCTCGTCGTGGCTGACCAGGACGACGGCACCCTCGTAGTGCGCCAGCGCATCCAGGATCTCCTCGCGGCTCGCGGGGTCCAGGTTGTTGGTCGGCTCGTCGAGCAGCAGCACGTTGGCGCCGGAGACCACGATCATCGCCAGGGCGAGACGCGTCTTCTCGCCGCCGGAGAGGACCCCGGCAGGCTTGTGCGAGTCGTCGCCGGTGAACAGGAACGAGCCGAGCACGCGGCGCGCCTCGGTCTCTGCCAGGTTCGGTGACGCCGACATCATGTTCTGCAGCACGGAGCGCTCGACGTCGATCGTCTCGTGCTCCTGCGCGTAGTAGCCGATGCGGAGGCCGTGGCCGGGCTCCACCTGGCCGGTGTCCGGCTTGTCGACCCCGGCGAGCATCCGGAGCAGCGTGGTCTTGCCCGCACCGTTGAGGCCGAGCACGACCACCTTGGAGCCGCGGTCGATCGCGAGGTCGACGGCGGTGAAGATCTCCAGCGAGCCGTAGCTCTTGGACAGGTCGCTCGCCTGCAGCGGCGTGCGGCCGCAGGGCGCTGGGGTCGGGAAACGCAGCTTGGCGACGCGGTCGACGGCGCGCACGTCCTCGAGGCCGGCCAGCAGCTTCTCCGCGCGGGCCACCATCTGGTGGGCCGCGGCCGCCTTGCTCGCCTTCGCACCGAACTTGGCCGCCTGCAACTGCAGCACGCCCGCCTTCTTCTCGGCGTTGGCGCGCTCCTTCTTGCGGCGCTCCTCGTCGGCGGCGCGCTGGCGCTGGTAGTGCTTCCAGCCCATGTTGTAGATGTCGATGACCTGGCGGTTCGCATCCAGATAGAAGACGCGGTTGACGGTCTCCCCGACCAGCTCCACGTCGTGCGAGATCACGATGAAGCCGCCGGTGTAGTTCTTGAGGAACTCCCGCAGCCAGATCACCGAGTCGGCGTCGAGGTGGTTGGTGGGCTCGTCGAGGATCATCGTGCGCGCGTCGGAGAACAGGATGCGCGCGAGCTCGATGCGGCGGCGCTGACCACCGGAGAGGGTCTTCAGCGGCTGGTCGAGGATGCGATCGGGCAGGTTGAGGTTGCTCGCGATGGATGCGGCCTCCGCCTCGGCCGCGTAGCCGCCCAGCATGTGGAAGCGCTCCTCCAACGTGCCGTACTTCTTCATGGCGGCGGCGGAGACCTTCTCGTCCGTGCTCGCCATGTCGACGGTCGCCTGCTGCATGCCGAGGACGATCGAGCCGAGGCCACGAGCATCCAGGATGCGGGTGCGAGCCAGGTCTTCCAGGTTGCCGGAGCGCGGGTCCTGCGGCAGATAGCCGAGCTCCTCCGTGCGGTCCACCTTGCCGCCGTTGGGCAGCAGGTCGCCGGCCAGCACCTTGGTGAGGGTGGTCTTCCCTGCTCCGTTTCGGCCGACGAGACCGATCTTGTCGCCGGGCGCGACACGGAAGCTCACGTTCTCCATGAGCAACCGGGCTCCGACTCGGAGCTCGAGGTCTTGCACGGCAAGCACAGTCAATCCATTCGTTCGTAAAGTGTCGTGTTCACGCCAGTGGTCCCGGACCGCGCACGAGCCGGGGCTCGCGGCGGTCCGGGACCACTCGCACAGTGTGTGTCTAGATGGCGAAGCCGAGCGCGCGCATCATGTCGCGCCCGTCGTCGGTGATCCGCTCCGGACCCCACGGCGGCATCCACACCCAGTTGATGCGGAACGCCTCGACGATGCCGTCCAGGCTCTCAGCCGTCTGCTCTTCGAGCACATCGGTGAGTGGGCAGCCGGCGCTCGTCAGCGTCATCGAGATGATGAGGGCGTTGTTCTCGTCGTCCCAGGCCAGGTCGTAGATGAGGCCGAGGTCGACGACGTTGATCCCGAGTTCGGGGTCCATGACGTTCTTCAGCGCCTCTTCGACCTGGTCGAAGAGCGCGGGGCTCAGCGTGGCGGGCATACCGGAAGCCTACGCCTCTGTCAGCTCAGCGGCGTCGGCCTTGGCCGGCTCCGGAGCGTCCACGAAGCGGTCGTAGCCCTCTTCCTCGAGCCGGTCGGCCAGCTCTGGGCCGCCCTGCTCCGCCACGCGGCCGGCGACGAAGACGTGCACGAAGTCCGGCTTGATGTAGCGCAGGATGCGCGTGTAGTGCGTGATGAGGAGGATGCCGAGTCCGGTGTTCTCCTTGGCACGGTTGACGCCCTCGGAGACGACCTTCAGCGCATCGACGTCGAGGCCGGAGTCGGTCTCGTCGAGCACCGCGAACTTCGGCTTCAGGAGCTCGAGCTGGAGGATCTCGTTGCGCTTCTTCTCTCCACCGGAGAAGCCCTCGTTGACGTTGCGCTCTGCGAAGGACGAGTCCATGCGGAGCTTTCCCATCGACTCGCGGACATCCTTGACCCAGGAGCGGATCGAGGGCGCCTCGCCGTCGATGGCGGTCTTCGCGGTGCGCAGGAAGTTGGTGTTGGTCACCCCGGGGATCTCCACCGGGTACTGCATGGCGAGGAACAGGCCGGCGCGGGCGCGCTCGTCCACGGTCATCGCGAGGACGTCCTCGCCGTCGAGCGTGATGGTGCCACCGGTGACGGTGTACTTCGGGTGCCCGGCGATCGTGTACGCGAGGGTGGACTTGCCAGAGCCGTTCGGGCCCATGATCGCGTGGATCTCGCCCTCGCGGATGGTCAGGTCGACGCCGTTCAGGATGGGCTTGACGCCCTGCTCCGTCTCGACGGTGACGTGCAGGTCGCGGATCTCAAGGACTGACATGGACTAAATCTCTTTCGTTGCGTTCGGGTCGATGTAGACGTCACCGTCGATGAGCTCGACCTGGTAGACGGGGACCGGCTCGTACGCCGGTAGGTTCATGGGCTTTCCGGTGAGGAGGGAGAATTGCGAGCCGTGCGCCCAGCACTCGAGCGTCTCGCCCTCGACGAAACCCTCGGACAGCGAGATCTCGCCGTGCGTGCAGGTGTCGCCGATGGCGTGGATCGCTCCTGCCGAGTCTTTGACGACGGCGATGGGGGTGCCTTCGACGACGACGCGGGTGGCCTGGTCGACCACCAGCTCGTCGGCGGAGCAGACGCGCGTGCCCATCAGCTCCCCACCGTGACGACGGACTCGAGCTCGGCCTCGATGGCCGCGTGCAGGCGCTCCTGCAGTGCAGGCGAGCCGATCTGCTGCACGATCTCCGCGAGGAAGCCGCGGACGACCAGGCGGCGCGCCTCGTCCTCCGTGATCCCGCGGGACTGCAGGTAGAAGAGCTGCTCGTCGTCGAATCGGCCTGTCGCGCTCGCGTGGCCTGCCCCGACGATGTCGCCTGTCTCGATCTCCAGGTTGGGCACGGAGTCGGCGCGGGCGCCGTCCGTGAGCACCAGGTTGCGGTTCTGCTCGTAGGTGTCCGTGCCGACGGCCTTCGGGCCGATCAGCACGTCGCCGATCCACACCGTGCGCGCTCCGACGCCCTGCAGTGCGCCCTTGTATGTGACGCGACTGCGGGTGGCCGGGGCGTCGTGGAAGACGTACACCTGCTGCTCGAGGTGCTGGCCTGCGTCGGCGAAGTACGCGCCGTAGAGCTCGGCGTCCGCGCGCTCGCCCGCGAGGTGCGCGGACGGGTTGAGCCGGACGACCCCGCCGCCGAGCGTCACTGCGACGTGCTTGAGAAGCGCGTCCTTGCCGATGCTGGCGAAGTGGGTCGCGACGTGGAGCGCGTCGTCGTCCCACTCCTGCACGGTCACGACCGTGAGGTGCGCGCCGTCGCCGAGGACGAACTCGACGTTCTCAGTGAGGTGCGCCGCCCCGCTGTTCTGCAGGATGAGCGTCGCACGGCTGTTCGGCGCGGCCACGACGACGGTGTGCGCCGCACGGGGACCGCTGCCGAGCGCGGAGCGGGTGAGGGTGAACTCCTTGTCGTCGTCCCCGGTGACGGAGATGACGAGAGCCTGCTGGAAGGCGGTCCAGGCGTTCGCGGACGCCCGGTCCTCCGGCGTGCCCGCACTGCCGATACGCGCGTCGTCACGGCCGACCCATTCGGTGCTGACACCGGATGCGACGGTCGCGTCGAACATGTACGGCGCGCCGTCCAGCTCGCCGGAGATGAGCTCGGCGAGGCGGGCGACCGGCGTGTACTTCCAGACGGCCTCGCGGCCGGTGACATCCGGGAACTCGGAGACGACGGTGGACTTGAAACGGTCGGAGCGGGTCTGAACGGGCACAGCGCTGCGCATGTGCTTCGGCGCTGCCGTTCCCGCGGTTTCGATGGTCTTCGGGGTGGCGGTGGTCATTTAGCCGACAGAGCCTTCCATGCCCATCTCGATGAGCTTGTTGAGTTCGAGTGCGTATTCCATCGGGAGCTCCCTGGCGATCGGTTCGATGAAGCCGCGCACGATCATCGCCATGGCTTCGTCCTCAGGGAGACCGCGGGACATCAGGTAGAACAGCTGCTCCTCGCTCACGCGCGACACGGTCGCCTCGTGCCCGAGCTGCACGTCGTCGACACGGATGTCGATCGCCGGGTATGTGTCGGAGCGGGAGATCGAGTCGACCAGGAGAGCGTCGCAGCGCACCGTGTTGGCCGCGTGGTGCGCGTTCGCATCCACGCGCACTTCACCGCGGTAGCCTGCGCGGCCACCGCCGCGCGCGATCGACTTGGAGACGATCGACGACTGCGTGTACGGCGCCATGTGGATCATCTTCGCGCCGGCGTCCTGGTGCTGGCCCGGGCCGGCGAACGCGACGGACAGGGTCTCGCCCTTGGCGTGCTCCCCCATCAGGTAGATCGACGGGTACTTCATCGTGACCTTGGAGCCGATGTTGCCGTCGATCCACTCCATGGTCGCGCCCTCGGCCGCCGTCGCGCGCTTGGTGACGAGGTTGTACACGTTGTTCGACCAGTTCTGGATGGTCGTGTAGCGCACGCGGGCGTTCTTCTTGACGATGATCTCGACCACGGCGGAGTGCAGAGAGTCGGACTTGTAGATCGGAGCCGTGCAGCCCTCGATGTAGTGCACGTAGCTGTCCTCGTCCGCGATGATCAGCGTGCGCTCGAACTGCCCCATGTTCTCCGTGTTGATGCGGAAGTATGCCTGCAGCGGGATCTCGACGTGCACGCCCTTCGGGACGTAGACGAACGAGCCGCCGGACCACACGGCTGTGTTCAGCGCGGCGAACTTGTTGTCGCCTGCCGGGATCACCGTTCCGAAGTACTCCTGGAAGATCTCGGGGTACTGCTTGAGCGCGGTGTCGGTGTCGAGGAAGATGACGCCCTGCTGCTCCAGGTCCTCGCGGATCTGGTGGTAGACGACCTCCGACTCGTACTGAGCAGCCACGCCGGCGACGAGGCGCTGACGCTCCGCCTCGGGGATGCCGAGCTTCTCGTACGTGTTGCGGATGTCCTCCGGCAGGTCTTCCCAGGTCTGGGCCTGCTTCTCCGTGGACCGCACGAAGTACTTGATGTTGTCGAAGTCGATCTCGGAGAGATCGGCGCCCCAGGTGGGCATCGGCTTGCGCTCGAAGAGCTGCAGCGCCTTGAGGCGACGCTCGCGCATCCAGTCCGGCTCGTTCTTGAGCGCGGAGATATCGGTCACCACCTCAGGCGAGATCCCTCGACGCGCGGACTGCCCCGCCGTGTCGGAGTCCGCCCAGCCGAACTCGTATTGCCCAAGGCTCTCGAGTTCGGGGCGGTCGATCAGGATGTCTGACATATCTACCTCGTTTCCTTCCACTCGTAACCGGCTATCATTCCGGCTCATTCCCTCGGACAGGTCGAATACACGACCTGCACAAGCGTCGTGATTGTGCGGGTGGCTGGTGTGCGTACCTAAACTGTTCGGAGACTCGGGCTTCGTCGCCCCGGCTGCAAGAAGCTGCAGGCACGCGCATCGGGCGCGTTTCTCGAACCCACCAATTCTACAGGTGCGGACCGGTAATAGTAGAGACGCGCCTGCGCGTTGCCCGAGTATCCGACCAAGAAGCAAGGAAAACAGACCCAGAATGAAGCGCATCATCGCCTGGCTGCCCGACCGCGTGGACATTCGCCTGAAGGTCATCGCGTGGATCTACCTCGTCGGGCAGATCGTTCTGGTCGGCACAGGCGGCCTCGTCCGCCTCACGTCGAGCGGTCTCGGCTGCCCCACCTGGCCCAAGTGCACGGCCGATTCGCTGGTGAACACGCCGGAGATGGGCATCCACGGCGTCATCGAGTTCGGCAACCGGCTGCTGGGCGTTCTGCTCGGGATCGTGGCGATCGTGGCGTTCGTCGCCATTCTTCGCCTCCGCAAGGAGCGCAAGGACCTCTTCTGGCTCACCCTGCTCGCCGGACTCGGCATCCCCGCCCAGGCGGTCATCGGCGGCCTGAGCGTGCTCACCGAGCTGAACCCGTACGTCGTCGGCCTGCACTTCGTGGTCTCGATCGCGCTCGTCGCGCTCTGCACCACGTTCCTGTTCCGCCTCTACACGACCCCTGGGCCCCGGATGCGCGGCGTGCCGGCGTGGTTCGCCGTCGTCGCGCACATCACCAGCTTCGTCGTCGCCGTGACGATCATCGTGGGCATCCTGACCACGGGCTCGGGACCGCACGCCGGAGACGCGAACGCGCCCAGGAACGATCTCAACCCGGAGATCCTGCAGCACGTGCACGCCATCCCCGCCTATGTGACGTTCGCTCTGACGCTCGTGCTGGTCGTGGCGTCCCTCCGCATCCGCGGCACGCGCGTGCACCGCTACACGATGTACCTGCTCGCGGTCGAGGTCCTGCAGATCGCGGTCGGCCTGATCCAGGCGAACACAGGGCTACCCGGCATCCTGGTCGGCATCCACATGATGCTCGCTGCCATGCTCGCCGCAGCCATGACCGCCGTCGTGCTGTCACTGAAGGCGCCGGTCGCCGCCGGCCAGGCGGACGCGGCGTCAATGGAGCGCGGGGCTGCCGTCGCCTGACGGCTGAGTCACGACGCCGAGCGCCGCATGCGCGGCTCGGCGATTTCTCCCCTGCGCTGCGCCCGGCCCCTCGGTCGGGCCCGCTCGGGGCGGATCGGGAGCGTTCGCTCTGGTATGGTCACGTCTAATATGTCGATGCATCATTCCAGCGGTCGAGTCGCGAGCACTTCGTCGCGGACTCACGTGCACCGATCGACGTCGCGCAAGCGCGGAGACAGGCGAAGAACACGACGAGCGGTGGGCTCGGCGCTGCTAGGCGTCACTCTGATCGTTGGCCTGACTGCGTGCTCGTTGCTACGAGATCGCCTCATGACACCGGACCCTCCTGTGTTGGAACAGCAGCGAGCGTCCGCGCTCTACTTCCGCGACGAGTACCAACCGAACGTCGAAAAGATCAAGTTCACCCAAGATGGGAGCCGCGGGGGGCTCGGCGCGCCATGGCGAGCGAATGCGATCGCAACAGTCGCGGGCGACGACTACTTCGTGATCATCGGGCCGGACACAGGTCCAGCGTTCGTGGGCGGCACCGGCAGGCCTCCCGAACCGCTGCCACCTGCCCCGAACCTCCCGCTGACGGTGGTCTACAGCGACGGAACGTCGGAGGTGTTCGAGTGACGACCGCCGAGCAATTCATGCATCTTGCAAGCGAGGTATACGACGTCGACCGCCTGAAACGCGACCCTCCGCTGGCGGTGGGCGAAGAGTTCGATGCCGGTAGCGGTGACCACACGCAGGCCTATCGAGTGATCGACACCGAGGATCACCCTGCGAACGGCTTCCAGGCGATGGCTGTCGTGCCCGTCGTGGATGGCGTGCCGGACCTGTCGCAGATCGTCGTGTCGTACGCGGGCACCAATCCGGAGCACCGAGCTGACCTGTTGGAGGATGTCGAGACGGTCGTCGGGGGCACGCAGGGCCCGCTGAGTCAGGTGGCGGATGCTCGGCGATTCGCAGACCGGGTGAAGAAGGCGCATCCCGACTCGTCTATCGAGGCTGCGGGGCATTCGCTCGGTGGGTTCCTCGCGTTGCTGGTGGCCGCGGAGAACAACTGGAGCGCGACGACCTTCAACGGGCCAGACCCGTGGGAGTGGTTGTCCTCCGAGGCGAAGACGCGACTGGAGGCCGATCAGAAGACGGGCAGGTTGCGGCTGCACAACTACGTGAACGAGTGGGACCCCATCGGCAATCTGTACGTCAACCGGACCGGCGCTGCCGACTTCGTGACCGATGAGCGTGGCCGCTCGGCGTTGGATTATCACAACATCGGAAAGGGCGGCGCCTTCTCGTTCGAGCCGGATGGGTCGGTCACAGCCGCCGGGACGAAAGGCCATCGCCTTGACGACATTCTCGCCAACGTCGTCGATTCTCTCCTTCCCGGGGCGTCCGCAGCCCTGTCCCCCGCCCTGCTGGCGGTCGCCGGCATCGCCAGGAACCCGGCATCGATGAAGTCGCTGGCCTCGAACGCGTCCGGGGCGATGGTGGCAGTCAACTCGGTCGCCGCGCTGAGCCTCGCGGCGAGCATCGGCAATACCGCGACCGCGCTTACCGAGATCAAGCAGGCCAATGGCCGCATCATCCCCCGGATGGAGGAGGGCCTGCTGGAGGCTAAGAACTCAGCCGCCGTTCTGCCCACGATCACCGCCTACGACATCGAGCACTGCATCGAGATGCACCGCTTGCATGTACACCAGAACGTCGATGAGGACGCCGTGTGGGCCGTCAGTGCCCGGGTCGAACGCCACATCGAACGGGTGGGCCAGCTCAGTGAGGGTATCGCCCAGTCCGTGCGTCACACACTGGAGCAGGATGCGCAGTGGGCTGTCACTTTCGGACTCGGCAGATAGGAGAAGTCTCATCATGGATCCCGCAGAATTCGTGCAGGAACTCTTCGACGGAATCGACCGTGAGATGCGGACCGGCGTCCACGACGTCCAGGACTGGATCGAAGCCCAGGTCCACGGTGCAGCGGTTCAGCTTCTGAACGCCCTGATGCCGCCGATCGTCCACGCGAACAACGCCGCCGTGAAGATCAGCGAGTCCGCCGTCGTTGCTTCAGCGAGCACGGGCATCGGAGTCACCATCGGCAGCGCTGATCTCGGCAATTCGGTCCTCGCCGGCGCCGTGGCAGACACCGTGGAGCGCGGGCTCGGCGAACTGAGGTCTGAGAGCGACTACGCCCAGGGGGTGAACAGCATCGCATGGTGACCTACCGATCGCTCTCGGAGCTGGAGGACGCCCACGACCAGGAGCGCAGTGCCGCACGAATGCGAATAGATTCGGCCGAACAGTACATCGGCCACTACCGCTCCCGAATCAACCAGGTCGCAGAGGAGCTCTACGGTCTGGGCGCTCACAAGGGCGTGGTCGACGACCCTGGCTTCCGCGCGGAACTCCGTCGCGTCACGGATACCGCCAGCGAGAATGTCGCGTACACGGGCCGCAGGATCGGCGAGCTGGAAGACGAGTACGACGCGATGCTCAGGGGGCAGGACGAGCAGCGCGAGCGCTTTCTCGCAGAACGACTCGACGCGGACTGACGACCCTCGAGACCGGGTCAGCTAGCGGACCGTGCTGGCGCAGGGGCCGCTGGGCCGGCCAGGACGCCGACGACCGCACCCCGCGACTCACCACGAAAGTCGACAGTGTGCGCGCTCGCCTGGTCGAAGACGAAGCCGACGTCCATCGCGAGCCGTTTGCTCCGCTCGTTGCCGACCAGGTACTCCCAGCGCAACCGGGAGAACCCCATGCCCTCCGGGTCGAGCGCGTGCGCGACCACGCGGGAGAGCGCCTCGCGCATGTAGCCGTGTCCCCGCGCATCCGGAACCTGCCAGCAGCCGACGGATGCGGACCCGGCCGCCTCGTCCTTGCGCACCTCGATCACACCGAGCAGCCCGCCGTCGCCGATGCGGTACGCCCAGACCGTGAACCGCCCGCTCGCCGCGCCGTGGGGCACGTAGCTGCGGACGAAGAACTCGGCGTTCTCGTGCGTGTACGGAGAGGCCAACGGGATCCACTGCTGGATCACCTGGTCTTGGCACGCCGCATACACGGCGTCGATGTCCGACTCGCGCGGCGCATCCAGAACCAGGCGTTCTGTGCGCAGCACGGTCATGGTCAGAACGGCAGCAGCGGGTCGATCGCGACGGCGAGGAAGATCAGCGTCAGGTAGGCGATGGAACCGTGGAACACGCGCATCGGCGACACCGCGGCGTGGCGGATCGCCAGGTTGTAGAGGCGGTGCGACTCGTACAGGAACCAGCCGCCGACGACCACGGAGATCGTGGTGTAGACGAGCCCCATGTGGGCGACGGGGATGAGCAGCAGCGAGCAGGCGACCATCGCCCACGCGTACAGGATGACCTGCAGGCCGACGACGGCGCGACCGCGGACGACCGCGAGCATCGGAACCCCTGCCTCCTTGTAGTCGTCGCGGTACTTCATCGACAGCGGCCAGTAGTGCGGGGGCGTCCAGAGGAAGATGACGCCGAACAGGATGAACGCCGGCCAGGCGAGCGAACCGGTGACGGCCGCCCAGCCGATCAGCACGGGCATGCATCCGGCGATGCCGCCCCAGACGATGTTCTGCGGGGTGCGGCGCTTCAGGATCAGCGTGTAGAAGACCACGTAGAGCAGGATCGCGACGAGGGAGAGCCCTGCCGCGAGCCAGTTGGTGAAGAAGCCGAGCACGAGCACGGATGCGACGCCGAGGGCGTACGCGAAGACCAGCGCCTCGCGGTCGGTCAGCTCGCCGGTGACCAGCGGGCGGTTCTTGGTGCGCTTCATCACGCGGTCGATGTCGCGATCGATGTAGCAGTTGAACGCGCCTGCCGAGCCGGCGGACATGTATCCGCCGATCACGGTGGCGAGCACCAGCCACAGGTTCGGGATGCCGTTGGCCGCGAGGATCATCGTCGGCACGGTCGTAACGAGAAGCAACTCGACGACACGCGGCTTCGTCAGAGAGAAGTAGGCCTTGACCTTGCGGCTGAAGCCGATTCGGCCCGATTCGACACGGCTCTCTACAGCGACGTCCATTGCTCCTCTAACGATCAGACCGATTCCCCAAGCGATTCTACGATACCGCCGCCCGGCCCTCCCCCGCCTACTCCGCTCACGGCTTATCCACAACCGGCCGAGGGAACACCCCACGTTTCGTGTGTGTTACCTATACTTGGAGATGCTCGCCAGCCGGAACCCGCAGATCCCCGTGTCCTTTTGTAGGAGTCGAACGGATGCGAATCCGGCGCCGATGACGTCCACGGCGCGCACTACCTCAACCGGTGCGGGACCATGACGGCCCTCACCATTTTCTACGAAGGGTCAGTTTTCACGTGGCAGCTCTGCAATGGGATCCCATTGACAACAAGGCAGTAGACACCGCTCGCGTCCTCGCGGCGGACGCAGTCGAGAAGGTGGGCAACGGGCATCCCGGAACCGCCATGAGTCTCGCACCAGCCGCCTACCTCCTCTTCCAGAAGGTGATGCGCCGCGATCCGCACGACCAGCACTGGCTCGGCAGGGACCGCTTCATCCTCTCGGCGGGCCACAGCTCGCTGACGCAGTACATCCAGCTCTACTTCGGCGGATACGGCCTGGAGCTCGACGACCTGGAGAAGCTCCGCACGTGGGGCTCGCTCACGCCCGGTCACCCGGAGTACGGCCACACGGATGGCGTCGAGATCACCACTGGCCCGCTCGGCCAGGGCATCTCCTCGTCGGTGGGCTTCGCATACGCCAGCCGCTTCGAGCGCGGTCTGTTCGATCCGGACGCCGAGCCGGGCACCAGCCCGTTCGACCACTTCGTCTACGTGATCGCCGGCGACGGCGACCTGCAGGAGGGTGTGAGCAGCGAGGCGTCCTCGCTCGCCGGCCACCAGCATCTCGGCAACCTCATCGCGATCTACGACAGCAACCAGATCTCCATCGAGGACGACACCAACATCGCGTTCACCGAGGACGTGAAGGCACGCTATGAGGCGTACCACTGGCACGTCCAGGTCGTCGACTGGAAGAAGACGGGCGTCTACGAGGAGGACGTGCAGGAGCTGCACGCCGCCATCGAGGCCGCCAAGGGCGTCACGGACAAGCCGTCGCTGATCATCCTGAAGACGATCATCGGCTGGCCGGCCCCGAAGAAGCAGAACACGGGCAAGATCCACGGCTCCGCTCTCGGCGCAGACGAGCTGCGCGCCGTCAAGGAGGTCCTCGGCTTCGACCCCGACAAGAACTTCGACGTCGCCCCCGAGGTCATCGAGCACACCCGCAAGGCCGTCGAGCGCGGCGCAGAGCAGCGCGCGGAATGGCAGAAGGGCTTCGACGCCTGGGCAGCGGCCAACCCGGAGCGCAAGCAGCTCCTCGACCGCCTCCTCACCGGCGAGCTGCCGGAGGGCATCGAAGAGGCACTCCCCGTCTTCGAGGCAGGCAAGGACGTCTCCACCCGCGCGGCGAGCGGCAAGGTGCTCAACGCCCTCGGCGCCGTCATCCCCGAGCTGTGGGGCGGCTCGGCCGACCTGGCAGAGTCGAACAACACCACCATCGAGGGCGCAGCGTCGTTCGTGCCGTCCGAGCACTCGACGCACGAGTGGACGGGCAACCCGTACGGCCGCGTGCTGCACTTCGGCATCCGCGAGCACGCCATGGCCGCGATCCTGAACGGCATCGTCCTGCACGGACCGACGCGTCCGTTCGGCGGCACGTTCCTGATCTTCAGCGACTACATGCGCCCCGCCGTTCGCCTGGCCGCGCTGATGAAGGCGCCGTCGATCTTCGTCTGGACGCACGACTCCGTCGCGCTCGGCGAGGACGGCCCGACGCACCAGCCGATCGAGCAGCTCTCGACCCTCCGCGCCATCCCGCAGCTCGACGTCGTCCGCCCCGGCGACGCGAACGAGGTCGCGTACGCCTGGAAGACCATCCTGGAGCGTCGCAACGGCCCGGCCGGTATCGCACTCACCCGCCAGAACATCCCGGTGTTCGAGCGTGGGGACGGCGAGGCGACGGGTGACACCTTCGCGTCTGCTGCGAACGTCTCGAAGGGCGCGTACGTGCTCGCAGAGGCGCCGAACGGCACGCCGGACATCCTGCTGATCGCCACGGGCTCCGAGCTCCAGATCGCTGTTGAGGCCCGCGAGGTCCTCAAGGGCGAAGGCATCAACGCCCGCGTCGTCTCCGCACCGAGCCTCGAATGGTTCGAAGAGCAGAGCGACGAGTACAAGG
The DNA here is from genome assembly GCF_001428745.1 of Leifsonia sp. Root227. Lineage (GTDB taxonomy): Bacteria > Actinomycetota > Actinomycetes > Actinomycetales > Microbacteriaceae > Leifsonia. The sequence goes on from NZ_LMIO01000002.1 coordinate 925,320, forward strand.
AAGCCGTGCTCCCCTCCGCCGTCAAGGCCCGCGTCTCGATCGAGGCCGGTCTGGCGCTGAGCTGGAGGAAGTACGTCGGCGACCACGGCCGCAGCGTGTCGATCGAGCACTTCGGTGCGTCGGCCGACTACAAGACCCTGTTCCGCGAGTTCGGCATGACCACCGAGCACGCCGTCGCCGCAGCCAAGGAATCGCTCGCGTCGCTCTGAGCGCGAGACAAGAGGAGATAGAAGAAAAATGACAGACTCCACCCCCACCGCACAGCTCTCCGCAGCCGGCGTCAGCATCTGGCTCGACGACCTGTCGCGTGAGCGCATCGCCACCGGCGGTCTGCAGAAGCTCATCGCGGAGAAGAACGTGGTCGGCGTGACCACGAACCCGACGATCTTCGCCACGGCGCTCTCCAACGGAGAGGCGTACGACGCGCAGGTGCGCGCCCTCGCCGCAGCAGGAACGAACGTCACCGACGCGGTCTTCGAGATCACCACGGACGACGTGGCAGCGGCGAGCGACATCTTCCACGAGCTCTATGAGCAGACGGAGGGCACGGACGGCCGCGTCTCGATCGAGGTCGAGCCCGGCCTCGCGCACGACGCAGCAGGCACCATCGAGCAGGCCAAGAAGCTCGCGGCCAAGGTCGACAAGCCCAACGTGCTCATCAAGATCCCCGCGACGGTCGAGGGCCTCGCGGCGATCACCGAGGTGATCGGCGCCGGCATCAGCGTCAACGTCACCCTGATCTTCAGCCTGGAGCGCTACCGCGGCGTCATCGAGGCGTACCTCGCCGGACTGGAGAAGGCCAAGGCCGCCGGAATCGACCTGTCCGGCATCCAGTCGGTCGCCTCGTTCTTCGTGTCGCGCGTCGACACCGAGATCGACAAGCGTCTGACCGCCATCGGCACCGACGAGGCGCTCGCGCTCAAGAGCAAGGCAGGCGTTGCGAACGCGCGCCTCGCATACCAGGTGTACGAGGAGGCGTTCGCCACCGACCGTGCCAAGGAACTCGTCGCCGCCGGCGCCAACGAGCAGCGCCCACTCTGGGCGTCCACCGGCGTCAAGGACCCGAGCCTGCCTGACACGCTCTACGTGACCGAGCTCGTCGCGCCGAACACCGTCAACACGATGCCGGAGAAGACGCTCGACGCGACCTTCGACCACGGCGTCATCACCGGCGACACCGTCACGGGCAACTACGCGGACGCACAGTCGGTCCTCGACAAGCTCGCCGCGCTCGGCATCTCGTACGACGACGTCACCGAACTCCTCGAGAAGGAGGGCGTCGAGAAGTTCATCGTGTCCTGGAACGAACTGCTGGACACCGTGACCGCAGCGCTGGAGGCGGCGAAGTGACGTTCCGCATCCACGTCACCGGCTCCACCGCCGCGGCCGTCAAGGCCGTCGTTCCGCAGCTGGTCGCCGACCGCGTCGCCTCCGGGATCACCGCCCAGGACCCCGCCCTCTGGGGTCCTGCGGCCGAGGCTGAGGCGTCCAAGCGCCTCGGCTGGACCGAGGCCGTCGCGATCTCCCGTCCGCTCGTCGACGAGATCACGGCTCTGCGCGAGGAACTGCACGCCAAGGGCGTCGACCACATCGTGCTCGGCGGCATGGGCGGATCGTCGCTCGCTCCGGAGGTCATCACCAAGACGGCGGAGGCCGAGCTGACCGTGCTCGACTCCACCGACCCTGGCCAGGTGCTCTCCGCCCTGCGCGACCGTCTCGCGGAGACCGCGGTCGTCATCTCGAGCAAGTCGGGTTCGACGCTCGAGACCGACAGCCAGCGCCGCATCTACGAGAAGTGGTTCCGCGACGCCGGCATCGACCCAGCAGAGCGCATCGTGGTCGTCACCGACCCCGGTTCGCCGCTCGACGCGTCGGCCCGCGAGGCGGGATACCGCGTGTTCAACGCCGACCCCAACGTGGGCGGACGCTACTCGGCGCTGACCGCGTTCGGCCTCGTGCCGTCCGGGCTCGCCGGGGTGAACATCGGCGAGCTGCTCGACGAGGCGGAGGCGACGCTGATCGAGCTCGCCGTCGACAACGACGAGAACCCCGGACTCGTGCTCGGCGCCGCCATCGCGGGCACCAGCCCGCTCAAGGACAAGCTCGGCATCATCGCGGACGGAACGCACATCGTCGGCTTCGCCGACTGGGCGGAGCAGCTGATCGCCGAGTCGACCGGCAAGGAAGGCACCGGCCTCCTCCCCGTCGTCCTGGACCCGCTCTCCCCCGAGGTGGGCGAGAACCTCCCCGACCTGCAGATCGTGCGTCTCGTCGACAACGCGGAGGCTCACCACCTGTTCCCCGCCAACCGCCACGACGGCGAGATCCTCGTCTCCGGCAGCCTCGGCGCACAGCTCATTGTGTGGGAGTACGCCACGGCCGTCGCCGGCCGCCTGCTCGGGATCAACCCGTTCGACCAGCCGGACGTGGAGGCCGCGAAGGTCGCCGCTCGCTCGCTGCTCGACAACCGTCCGGAGCCCGCGACTCCCGCGTTCGTCGCGAACGGCGTCGAGGTGCGCACCACGGGAGACTTCCTGGGCGGCGCGGCAACGCTCGACGCCGCGGTGGATGCCCTCCTCGCCCAGCTCGGACCGGACGGCTACGTCTCCATCCAGGCGTACGTCGACCGTCTCGCATACCCGCAGCTCGCCGGGATGCGCGACCTCCTCGCCGCCAAGTCCAAGCGCCCAGTGACGTTCGGCTGGGGACCGCGCTTCCTGCACTCGACAGGTCAGTTCCACAAGGGCGGCCCCGCCGTCGGCGTGTTCCTCCAGATCACTGCGGCAGCGCCGGAGGACCTGGAGATCCCCGACCGTCCGTTCACCTTCGGCCAGCTCATCCAGGCGCAGGCGGCAGGCGACGCGAGCGTGCTCGGTGAGCACGGCCGTCCCGTCCTCACCCTGAACCTGACGAACCCCGAGGCGAGCATCGTCTCGCTGTTCGAGGCCGTCAACTAACAGCGAAACCTTCCTGACCTAGGAGCTCAATGTCCCCGGTGGAAATCACCCCGGAGTTCAATCCCCTGCGGTTGCCCTCCGATCGCCGACTGAATCGCATCGCCGGCCCGAGCAGCCTCATCATCTTCGGCGTGACAGGCGATCTGTCGCGCAAGAAGCTGATGCCCGCTGTCTACGACCTCGCCAACCGAGGCCTGCTTCCTCCCGGCTTCTCCCTCGTCGGGTTCGCCCGGCGTGACTGGGAGGACCAGGACTTCGAGAAGGTCGTCTACGACGCGGTGAAGCAGTACGCTCGCACGCCGTTCGAAGACGATGTCTGGAAGCAGCTGGCCCAGGGCATCCGGTTCGTGCCAGGCGAGTTCGATGACGACGCGGCCTTCGAGCGTCTCAAAGAGACGGTCGAAGAACTCGACAAGGAACGCGGAACGATGGGCAACCACGCGTTCTACCTGTCGATCCCGCCCAAGGCGTTCCCGCTCGTCACCGAGCAGCTTCGCCGGTCGGGGCTCGCCGACCAGTCCGAGACGGGCTGGCGCCGCGTCGTCATCGAGAAGCCGTTCGGCAGCGACCTGAAGACAGCGCGCGAGCTGAACAAGGTCGTCGAGTCGGTGTTCCCCGCCGACTCCGTCTTCCGCATCGACCACTACCTCGGCAAGGAGACGGTGCAGAACATCCTTGCTCTGCGCTTCGCCAACGAGTTGTACGAGCCGATCTGGAACGCGAACTACGTCGACCACGTGCAGATCACGATGGCGGAGGACATCGGCGTCGGGGGCCGTGCAGGCTACTACGACGGGATCGGTGCCGCTCGCGACGTCATCCAGAACCACCTGCTGCAGCTGCTGGCGCTGACCGCGATGGAGGAGCCCATCTCCTTCGACGCGGCCGACCTCCGCGCTGAGAAGGAGAAGGTGCTCAAGGCGGTGCGTTTGCCGAAGGACCTGAACACCTCCACCGCACGCGGTCAGTACTCCAGCGGGTGGCAGGGCGGCGAGAAGGTCGTCGGCTTCCTCCAGGAGGACGGGATGAACCCCGAGTCCACCACGGAGACGTACGCGGCCATCAAGCTCGACATCGGCACCCGCCGCTGGGCCGGCGTGCCGTTCTACCTGCGCGCAGGCAAGCGTCTCGGTCGCCGCGTGACGGAGATCGCCGTGGTCTTCAAGCGTGCCCCGCAGCAGCTGTTCGCGGAGAGCCAGACCTCTGCCCTCGGCCAGAACGCACTCGTCATCCGCGTGCAGCCGGACGAGGGTGTCACCATCCGCTTCGGCTCCAAGGTGCCCGGCGCCGGGATGCAGGTGCGCGACGTGTCGATGGACTTCGGCTACGGCCACGCCTTCACCGAGGCGAGCCCCGAGGCGTACGAGCGGCTCATCCTGGATGTGCTGCTCGGCGACCCGCCGCTCTTCCCCCGTCATGAGGAGGTCGAGCTCTCCTGGAAGATCCTCGACCCGATCGAAGAATTCTGGGCGACCCAGGGCCAGCCGGAGCAGTACCGTCCCGGCACCTGGGGCCCGAGCTCCGCGGACGAGCTTCTCGCCCGCGACGGCCGCGTTTGGAGGCGTCCATGATCGTCGATCTGCCCGACACCACGACGAGCAACATCTCGAAGGCGCTCGTCAAGATCCGCGAGGAGGGTGGCGCCGTCGCCCTCGGCCGCGTCCTCACCCTGGTGATCGCGACCCACCTCGGCCAGGAGGAGGAGGCCATCGAGGCCGCCAACGACGCCTCTCGCGAGCACCCGATGCGCGTGATCGTCGTCTCCACCGAAGAGGAGCGCACCTCCAACGGCGATGGCCGGCTCGATGCGCAGATCCGCGTCGGCGGCGACGCCGGGGCCAGCGAGGTCATCGTGCTCCGCGCGTACGGAGAGACCGCGAGCGACGAGGAGGGCCTGGTCACCGGGCTCCTGCTCCCCGACGCGCCCGTCGTCGTCTGGTGGCCGGGGATCGCTCCGTCCGTCGTCTCGAAGTCGCCGCTCGGCCGCATCGCTACCCGCCGCATCACGGACGCATCCGCGCAGCCGGACCCGCAGGAGGCACTTCGTCACCTGGCGAAGACGTACGCCCCCGGCGACACGGACTTCGCCTGGACCAGGCTCACCCTGTGGCGCGCGCAGCTCGCCGCCGTGCTCGACCAGCCGCCGTACGAGCCGATCACCGCCGTCGAGGTCGCAGGGGCGGCGGACTCCCCGTCGACCATGCTGCTCGCGTCCTGGCTTGCCCTGCAGCTGCAGGTGCCCGTGCAGTACGACCTGACCTCGCGTGCGACCGGTTCCAGCGGCATCCACGGTGTCCGCATGGAGCGCGCATCCGGCGTCATCGAACTCGAACGCGAGATCCCGAACGTGGCAAGGCTGTCGCAGCCGAACCAGCCGACGCACGACCTCTCGCTTCCGCGGCGCAGCCTCCGCGACTGCCTCGCCGAGGAATTGCGTAGGCTGGACCCTGATGATCTGTACGGTGAGGTGATCACCAAAGGCCTCGACCAGCTCGAGACCGCCGACAAGGGAGCGGGCGCGAAAGCATGACCAACGAACGACGGGTGCTCGTCCACCCCGACAAGCAGGCGCTCACCGGATCGGTTGCAGCTCGATTCCTCACCAAGACCGTCGACATCCTCGACGAACTCGACGAGGCGAACATCGCGCTGACCGGAGGCTCCGTCGGCATCGCCGTGCTGGAGGCGATCAACGAGTCCCCCGCCCGTGACAGCGTCGACTGGTCGAAGGTCCACTTCTGGTGGGGCGACGAGCGATTCGTCGAGAAGGCCAGCGAAGACAGGAACGAGACCCAGGCCCGCGAGGCGCTGCTCGACCACATCGCTGTGCCGCCGGAGAACATCCACGCGTTCCCCGCGTCGGATGAGATCCCCGACATCGACGAGGCCGCCGCGGTGTACGCCGCCGAGCTGGAGGCGTTCGCGCCCGAGGGCGCCCGCGCTCCCCGGTTCGACATCACCTTCCTCGGTGTCGGGCCGGACGGCCACATCGCGTCGCTGTTCCCGGACCGTGCCGGTATCCGGGAGACCGAGGCCACGGTGATCGCCGAGCGCGACTCCCCCAAGCCGCCGCCGGCCCGCCTCAGTCTGACGCGTCCGGTGCTCAACGCGTCCGACCGCATCTGGCTGGTGCTCGCCGGAAGCGACAAGGCCAGCGCCCTCGGTCTCGCCCTCGCGGGCGCCAGCTACACCGAGGTCCCGGTCGCCGGGGCCAAGGGCCGCAAGCGCACGGTGTTCTTCGTCGACAAGGATGCGGCCGTCGACGTGCCGGAGAACCTGATCGCGCCCAGCTACTGAGCTGACGCCGCGCGCGCCAACGACGAAGCCCCCACCAGTCTGAGACTGGCGGGGGCTTTGTGCTGTACTGCGCTAGTTGGTGGGGCTCAGCTTGCCGCGACGAGCACGGAGCTGGTTGAGCGCGTCCTCGAGGAGCTGCTCGGCTTCCTCCTCCGTGCGACGTTCCTTCACATAGGCCAGGTGCGTCTTGTACGGCTCGAGCTTGGTGACCGACGGCGGGTTCTCCTTGTCGCGGCCGGCGGGCAGGCCCGACGACGGCGAGTCGATCACATCGGGGATCTCTTCCTCGGGGAGGTTGGCCGCGAAGTGGCGGACCGTCTCATTCCCGAGGGCGTCCCAGTAAGAGATGGTGATGCGCTCAGCGTGGAATCCACGATCCTGCTCCCCCATCGGGCCCGCGCCGACGCGCGAACCCCGAATTGCACTTCCTCCGGATGCCATGCTGCTCCTCGTGGTGAACTAGGGCGCCTACGCGCCGGAATCGAACTTGGTGATGAGTCCGAGCACGACGATGCAGATGATCCAGACGAGCCCGAGAACCACGGTGATGCGGTTCAGGTTGCGCTCGGCGACACCGGATGCGCCGAGGTTGGAGGTGACGCCTCCGCCGAACATGTCGGAGAGACCACCACCGCGCCCCTTGTGCAGGAGGATGAGCAGCGTCAGCAGGAGGCTGGTGATACCCAGCAGGACCTGCAGGACGACCTGGAGAATTTGCACGACGTACCTTTCGCAAAGCACCCGGACTCAGCGCCCGGGAAGACCAACGACCAGTATAACCGGTGGGGTCAGAGTCCGACGTGCTTCTGGTATCGCACGATGCTCGCGAACTCGGCGACATCGAGGCTCGCGCCTCCGACGAGGGCTCCGTCGACGTTCGGCTCGCGCATGAAACTCGCGATGTTGCCGGACTTCACCGAGCCGCCGTAGAGGATGCGTGTCTTCGCAGCGACGTCCTCGCCGAGCACCTCGACCAGCACGGCGCGCAATGCGGCACAGACCTGCTCGGCCTGCTCGGGCGTCGCGGCCTGGCCGGAGCCGATCGCCCAGACGGGCTCGTACGCCACCACCAGGTCGGCGGCAGAGGAGACGTTCGCCAGAGCGGCGCGCAGCTGGGCGACGGGCACGGCGCTCGCGCCGTGGACCTCGAGGTCCTCCGCCGTCTCGCCGACGCAGATGATCGGCGACAGGTTGTGCGACAGCGCCGCAGCGACCTTGCCGGCGACCTGCTCGTCCGTCTCTCCGTGCAGCGTGCGCCGCTCCGAGTGACCGATGATCACATAGCGGCACTCGAGCTGCGCGAGGAAGGTCGCGGAGATCTCACCCGTGTACGCGCCGGACTCGTGCTCCGAGACGTCCTGCCCGCCGAAGGCGAGCGGGAGCTTGTCGGCCGACACCAGGGTCTGCACGCTGCGCAGGTCGGTGAACGGCGGGAACACCGCGACCTCGACACTGGCGAAGTCGTGGTTCGCGTCCTTGAGGCTCCACGCGAGCTTCTGGACGAACGCGATCGCCTGCAGGTGATCGAGGTTCATCTTCCAGTTGCCTGCGATGAGCGGCGTGCGCCGCACCGATGAGCTCACTGCTGCCATCCGAGGACCTCCAGTCCCGGCAGGTGCTTGCCCTCGAGGAACTCGAGGCTCGCACCGCCACCCGTAGAAATGTGACCGAACTGGTCGTCTGAGAAACCGAGAGCGCGCACGGCGGCGGCGGAGTCGCCCCCGCCGACGACCCCGAGGCCGTCGATCTCGGTGAGCGCCTGCGCGACAGCCTTGGTGCCTGCGGCGAACGGTGCGAGTTCGAACACGCCCATCGGGCCGTTCCAGAACACGGTGCGTGCACCGCGGATGTACTCGCCGAACAGCGTGCCCGTCTCCGGGCCGATGTCGAGCCCGAGTCCTGCGGAGCCCCAGTCGGTGTTCTCGATGCCGTCGACGGGACGCACGACGTGCTCCGCATCGGCACCGAACTTCGACGCCACCACGACGTCGCGCGGGAGCACGATCTCGACGCCCAGCTCCTTCGCCTTCGCGAGGTAGCCCTTGACGGTGTCGATCTGGTCGGCCTCCAGCAGGCTGGAGCCGACGGGGTGGCCGAGTGCCGCGAGGAAGGTGAAGAGCATCCCGCCGCCGATGAGCAGCGAGTCGACCCGCGGAAGCAGGTGGCCGATGACGCCGAGCTTGTCGGACACCTTCGAGCCGCCGAGGACGACGACGTACGGCCGCTCGGGGTTCTCCGTGAGGCGGTCGAGCACATCCAGTTCGGTGGCGATCAGCTGTCCGGCAGCGCTCGGGATGGCCTTCGCCAGCTCGTAGACGCTTGCCTGCTTGCGGTGCACGACGCCGAAGCCGTCGGAGACGAAGGCGTCGCCGAACGCGGCGAGCTTCGCGGCGAATGCCTCGCGCTCGGCCTCGTCCTTGCTGGTTTCGCCGGGGTTGAAGCGGAGGTTCTCCAGCAGCGCGACGTCGCCGTCCTGCAGCCCGGCGACCGCGTCCTGGGCGCCGGAGCCGACGGTGTCCTTGGCGAAGGTCACCGGCTTGCCCAGCAGCTCCGAGAGCCGCTGGGCAACCGGCGCCAGGCTGTACTTCGCGTCCGGGGCGCCCTCCGGGCGTCCCAGGTGGGAGATGACGACCACCTTCGCGCCCTGATTGATCAGGGCGTTCAGGGTGGGAATCGACGCTCGCACGCGGCCATCGTCCGTGATCTGGCCGTCCTTCAGAGGGACGTTCAGATCACAGCGGACGATGACCACCTTGCCGGCGAGCGAACCGAGTGAATCAAGTGTGCGGAGCGTCACGTCGGTTCCCTGTCGTTAGAGGCGCTCGGCCACGTACTCGGTCAGGTCGACGAGACGGTTGGAGTAACCCCACTCGTTGTCGTACCAGGACGCGACCTTGACCTGCGTGCCGCCGATGACCTTGGTCAGGCCGGCGTCGAAGATCGACGAGTGCGGGTCGCTGACGATGTCGGTGGAGACGATCGGGTCCTCGGTGTACTTGAGGATGCCCTTGAGCGGGCCTTCGGCAGCAGCCTTGTACGCCGCGTTGACCTGCTCGACCGTGACCGGGTTGGCGACCTCGACCGTGAGGTCGGTGATCGAGCCGGTGATGACCGGGACGCGGAGCGCGTAGCCGTCCAGCTTGCCGACGAGCTCGGGGATGACCAGGCCGAGAGCCTTGGCGGCTCCGGTGGAGGTCGGGATGATGTTGGCGGCGGCTGCACGGGCGCGACGGAGGTCGCTGTGCGGGCCGTCCTGCAGGTTCTGGTCCGCCGTGTATGCGTGGACCGTGGTCATGAGACCGCGCTCGATGCCGAAGTTGTCGAGCAGGACCTTCGCGAGCGGTGCGAGGCAGTTGGTGGTGCAGGAGGCGTTCGACAGGATGTCGCTCACGGCGCTGTCGTATGTCTCCTCGTTGACGCCGAGGACGATCGTGGCCACGTCGTCGCCGGTGGCGGGAGCGGAGACGATGACCTTCTTGGCGCCGCCGGCGATGTGCTTGCGCGCATCCTCCGACTTGGTGAAGCGGCCGGTGGACTCGATGACGATGTCGACGCCCAGCTCGCCCCACGGGAGGTTGGCGGGGTCGCGCTCTTCGAGGACCTTGATGGCCTTGCCGTTGACGATGATGTTGTCGCCGTCGAGCTCGACCGTCGCATCCAGACGACCGGTGATCGAGTCGTACTTGAGCAGGTGCGCGAGCGCCTTGTTGTCGGTCAGGTCGTTGACGGCGACGATCTCGAGGTCGCTGCCCTTGGCCAGAGCGGCACGGAAGAAGTTACGACCAATGCGACCGAACCCGTTGATTCCGATCTTTACGGACACAGATGTCTCCAGTTACTTGATGGGCGCCCGACGGCGCGGTGTTGTGGGTATGGGGCGGACGGCGGTGTCCCGGGCGGCGAACCATCCGGGACACCGTTCCCGCTATGACAGTAGCAGCAGGCCGGAGGTCTTCTCGCGCGCCCTGGTGAAGCGCTCCTGAACGTCGCCCCAGTTGGTGATGTTCCAGAATGCCTTGACGTAATCCGCCTTCACATTCACGTAGTCCAGGTAGAACGCGTGCTCCCACATGTCGAGGAGGAGCAGCGGAACCGTGGCCGCCGCGAGGTTGCCCTGGTGGTCGTAGAGCTGCTCGATGATGAGCTTCTGCCCGAGCGAGTCCCAGGCCAGGATCGACCAGCCCGAGCCCTGGATGCCGAGGGCGGATGCGGTGAAGTGCGCACGGAACTTGTCGAACGATCCGAAGAACTCGTCGATCGCGGCCGCGAGCTCGCCGGTGGGCTTGTCGCCGCCGTCCGGCGACAGGTTGTTCCAGAACACCGTGTGGTTGACGTGACCCGCGAGGTTGAACGCGAGGTCTTTCTGGAGCTTGTTGACGTTGCCGAGGTCATCGGCGTCGCGCGCCTCTGCCAGCTTGGCGATGGCGGTGTTCGCACCGTCGACATACGCCTTGTGGTGCTTGTCGTGGTGCAGCTCCATGATCCGACCACTGATGTTCGGCTCAAGCGCCGAGTAATCGTATGGAAGGTCTGCGAGCGTGTAGTCAGCCATTACTCATCTCCTCATGTGGTTCCCGGCGCGATCGGTTCGCGCCGGGCTTCGAGCGACGTTTCCAGTCTACTGAGCGCAACGGTCTTGGCCACCGGTTGCTTCCCCAGGGTGAGGGGCTATACCTCGTCGAGGTCCGACGGCAGGTTGGCCTCCGTGCCGGGGATGCCGAGGTCGACGGCCTTCTTGTCCGCCATGGCGAGCAGCCGGCGGATGCGGCCGGCGACAGCGTCCTTCGTCATCGGCGGGTCGGCGTGGTGGCCGAGCTCGTCGAGGCTCGAGTCGCGGAAGTTCAGGCGAAGCTCACCGGCGTAGCGCAGGTGGTCAGGAACGTCGTCGCCCAGGATCTCCATCGCGCGCTCGACGCGGGCGCAGGCGGCGACAGCGGCCTGGGCGGAGCGGCGCAGGTTGGCGTCATCGAAGTTCACGAGACGGTTCGCCGTCGCGCGCACCTCGCGGCGCTGGCGCAGCTGCTCCCAGTTCTCGACGGTCTTGGCAGCGCCCATGTGGACGAGCATCGCGCTGATGGCGTCGCCGTCGCGGATCACGACGCGGTGCACTCCGCGCACCTCGCGCGCCTTCGCGGCCACGCCGAGGCGGCCTGCGGCGCCGACGAGGGCCATCGCCGACTCGTTGCCGGGGCAGGTGATCTCCAGGGCGGCGGAACGGCCGGGGTCGGTGAGCGAGCCGTGGGCGAGGAACGCACCGCGCCAGACGGCGGCGAGCTCGTCGCGGGAACCAGTGGTGAGGCGGTTCGGGAGGCCGCGGATCGGCCGGCGGCGCGCATCCAGCAGGCCGGTCTGACGGGCGAGCGTCTCCCCGCCGTCGAGCACGCGGACCAGGTACTGGCTGGTGCGGCGGAGGCCGGAGGCAGAGATCACGGAGACCTCGCTGCGAACGCCGTAGAGCTCTGCCAGGTCTTTCCTGACCCTGCGGGCCAGCTCTGGCGTGTCCAGCTCGCTCTCGACGGCGATGCGGCCGCTGATCAAGTGCAGCCCACCGGAGAACCGCAGGATGGTCGCGAGTTCGGCTGCCCGGACGGTGGTCTTACTGACCTCGACCTTCGTGAGTTCGTCTTTGACGTCGGCGGTGAGAGCCAATCGTGTTCCTTTTCTGTCGAACGGCCTGTCGTGGGGCCGTGGAGGGTGTGGCCGGCTTCATTCACGGCCGAGGTCGCGGTGTTTTGTGTTCACCGCGAGCCCTGGGATCTCTTTCAACCGGGCGGCGAGCTCTTCCGCAATCGCCACGGACCGGTGTTTTCCCCCGGTGCAGCCTACCGCGATCGTGGCGTGCCTTTTGTTCTCGCGCTGGTAGCCGTCCAGGATCGGGCGCAGTGCGGACACGTATGCGTCGATGAACTCCTGCGCTCCCCGCTGCTCCAGGACGAAGTCGCGCACCACGGCGTCGAGGCCGGTGAACGGGCGCAGCTCCGGGTTCCAGAACGGATTGGGCAGGAAGCGGGCGTCCGTCACCAGGTCGGCGTCCGCGGGGAGGCCGTATTTGAAGCCGAAGCTCATCAGCGTGACCTGGACGCCTGCGGTGTTCTCCGCCGCGAACGTCTCCGTGATGTTGGTGGCGAGCTGGTGGATGTTCAGATCCGAGGTGTCGACGATGATGTCGCTCGCCTCGCGGATCTCCCGCAGCCTGGTGCGCTCCGCGGTGATGCCGTCGAGGATCGTGCCGTCGCCCTGCAGCGGGTGCGGCCTGCGCACCTGCTCGAACCGGCGCACCAGCACGGCGTCCGTCGCCTCCAGGAACAGCACGCGCACCTTGGTGCCCTCGCGCAGGCTCTGGATGAGGTCGCGCAGGTCGACGAAGAAGTTCCGGCCCCGCACATCCACCACGGCGGCGATGCGCGGAAGCCCGGACTCTGCGCGATTCGCGAGCTCGATCAGGGGGCGAAGCATCTGGGGAGGAAGGTTGTCGACCACGTACCAGTCGAGGTCTTCGAGTGCGTTCGCGACCGTGGACCTCCCCGCTCCCGACATCCCGGTCACGATCAGCACTTCCTGCTGCTCGGTGTCGGTGCTCATCAGCCTTGTCCTCCGCTCGAAAGGTGTCCCCCAAGACTAGCGACTGGCGAGTCGTTCATGGATGGCCGCCGCCAGGGTCGGACCCACTCCGCGCACATGCGCAATCTCGTCCGGCGTCGCCTTCCTGAGCTGCGCGACCGACCCGAAGTGCTTCAGCAGCTCCTTGACCCTCGACGGCCCGAGTCCGGGGATCTCGCCGAGCACGGAACCGATGTCGCGCTTGCGCTTCGCGCGCTGGTAGGTGATGGCGAACCTGTGCGCCTCGTCGCGGATGCGCTGGATGAGGAAGAGGGCGTCGCTGTTGCGCGGGAGGATGACGGGGAAGTCGGAGTCCGGCAGCCAGATCTCCTCGAGACGCTTGGCGATGCCGACCAGCTGGATGCCCTGAACACCGGACTCCTCGAGCGCCCGCCTGGCCGCCGCGACCTGCGGCTGCCCGCCGTCGACGATGAGCAGGTTGGGCGGGTACGCGAACTTCTTGCGCCGTTTCTCCGCCGCCTCGGCGAGCTCTGCGTCGATGTCGATCGACGGGTCGTCTCCGTCGTTGGCGGAGTCGGCGGCATCCACCGGCGGCTCCGCCTGCTGCTCGTCGGCGTCGGCGAACTCCGCTTCCGGGTTCTTGAGGTAGGCCAGCCTGCGCGTGATGACCTGGTAGATCGACTCGGTGTCGTCCGTGGACTCCGGGATGCTGAACCGCCGGTACTGGTCTTTGCGCGGCAGGCCGTCCTCGAACACGACCATCGACGCGACGATGTTCGTGCCGCTGAGGTGCGAGACGTCGTAGCACTCCATCCGGAGCGGGGCGTCGGCCATGCCGAGCGCATCCTGGATGTCGTTGAGCGCCTTGGACCGCGCGACGAAGTCCGAGCTGCGCCTGGTCTTGTAGAGCACGAGGGCGTTCTTCGCGTTCATCTCGACCGTCTGGGCGAGCGCCGCCTTGTCGCCACGCTGTGCGACACGCAGCTCGACGCGGCCGGAGAGCCGTCCGCGCGACGCAGCAGGGTCGCCGATCTCCTGCCTGCGCGCCGTCAGCCACTGCTCGAGTTCGACGGCGTCGTCCGGGAGCTCCGGCACCAGGATCTCGCGCGGCGGCGCATCCGCGCCCTCGTAGGCGTTCTGCACGACCGTCTCGACGAGGTCGCCGAGTTCGACGTCGAGTTCCTTGTCGACCACCCAGCTCCGCACACCGCGGATGCGGCCCCCGCGCACGATGAACTGCTGCACGGCGGCCGCCAGCTCGTCGTGCGCGATGCCGAACACGTCGGCATCCACGTTGTCGGGAAGCACGACGGCGCTCTTGCCCATCGCGGCCTCCAGCGCCTGGATGGCGTCGCGATGCCTGGCCGCCGCCTCGTAGTCCTGGATGCTCGCCGCCGCCTTCATGCGCTCGGTGAGCTGCCGGATGGCCTTGGTGTCGTTGCCCGCCATGAAGGAGACGAAGTCCTCGGCGAGCCCTCGGTGATCCTCGGGGCTGATCCTGCCGACGCAGGGCGCGGCGCATTTGCCGATGTCGCCGAGCAGGCAGGGTCGTCCCGTCAGCTCCGCCCGGCGGTAGACGCCGTCGGAGCAACTCCGCATCGGGAACGCCTTGAGCATCAGGTCCACCGTGTCCCTGATCGCCCACACCTTCGTGTACGGGCCGAAGTACCGCGCATCCTTCACCCCGCGGTTGCGCGTCACCATCACCCTCGGGATGCGGTCCCCCAGCGTCACGGCCAGGTACGGGTACGACTTGTCGTCCCGGAACTGGACGTTGAACGGCGGGTTGAACTCCTTGATCCAGGTGTATTCGAGCTGCAGGGCCTCGAACTCGGACGCGACGACCGTCCACTCCACGGAGGCGGCGGTGGTCACCATGCGCCTGGTGCGCTCGTGCAGGCTGCGGAGCGGCTGAAAGTAGTTGCTCAGCCTCGCGCGGAGGTTCTTCGCCTTGCCGACGTAGAGCACGCGCCGGTTGGCGTCGCGGAACCGGTACACGCCCGGCTGGGTCGGGATCTCCCCGGCCTTGGGCCGGTAGCTGACGGTGTCTGCCACCGCGTGCCCTACGCGGCGCCCCGGGCGCTCTCGCCCTGCAGGATCTCCTTGAGGAAGTACCCGGTGTGGCTTCCCGGGGTCTCCGCGACGCGCTCCGGCGTACCGGTCGCGATGACCTCGCCACCGCCGGCTCCGCCCTCCGGGCCCATGTCGATGATCCAGTCGGCCGACTTGATCACGTCGAGGTTGTGCTCGATGACGATGACGGTGTTTCCCTTGTCGAGGAGCCCGTTGAGCACCAGCAGCAGCTTGCGCACGTCTTCGAAGTGCAGCCCGGTGGTCGGCTCGTCGAGCACGTAGACGCTGCGGCCGTTGGAGCGGCGCTGCAGTTCGGTGGCGAGCTTGACGCGCTGCGCCTCGCCTCCGGACAGCGTCGTGGCGCTCTGGCCGAGCCGCACGTAGCCGAGACCGACGTCCACCAGCGTCTGCAGGAAGCGGTGGATCGCCGAGATCGGCCGGAAGAACTCCGCCGCCTCGCTGATCGGCATGTCGAGCACTTCCGCGATGTTCTTGCCCTTGTAGTGCACGGCCAGGGTGTCGCGGTTGTAGCGCGCTCCCCCGCAGACCTCGCACGCGACGTAGACGTCAGGCAGGAAGTTCATCTCGATCTTGATCGTGCCGTCGCCTGAGCACGCCTCGCAGCGCCCGCCCTTGACGTTGAAGCTGAACCGGCCGGGCAGATAACCGCGCGACTTCGCTTCCATCGTCTCGGAGAACAGCGTGCGGATGCGGTCGAAGACGCCGGTGTACGTCGCCGGGTTGGACCGAGGCGTGCGGCCGATCGGCGCCTGGTCGACGTGGACGACCTTGTCGAGGTTCTCCAGACCGGTGACCGCCTTGTGCTTGCCTGGCAGCTTGCGAGCACCGTTGAGCTTGTTGGCGAGCACCCGGTAGAGGATGTCGTTGACGAGCGACGACTTGCCGGAGCCGCTCACGCCGGTGACGGCCACGAACGTGCCAAGCGGGAAGTCGACCGTGACCTTCTTCAGGTTGTTGGCCTCAGCGCCGACCACGGAGATCATGCGCTTCTTGTCGATCTTGCGGCGCTTCGCCGGGATCTCGATCTCCTTGCGGCCGGAGAGGTAGTCGCCGGTGAGCGATTCCCTGTTCTGCAGCAGCTCGTCGTACGAGCCGGAGTGCACGACGTGTCCGCCGTTGACGCCGGCGCCCGGTCCGATGTCGACCACCCAGTCCGCTGTGCGGATGGTGTCTTCGTCGTGTTCGACCACGATGAGCGTGTTTCCGAGGTCGCGCAGGGCGACGAGGGTGTCGATCAGGCGACGGTTGTCGCGCTGGTGCAACCCGATGCTCGGCTCGTCGAGCACGTACAGCACGCCCGTGAGGCCGGAGCCGATCTGCGTGGCCAGCCGGATGCGCTGGGCCTCTCCACCGGAGAGGGTTGCGGCAGCGCGCGACAGGTCGAGGTAGTTGAGCCCGACCTGGATGAGGAAGTCGAGACGGAGCTTGATCTCGCGCAGCACCTGCGCGGCGATCTTCTCCTCGCGCTCGGTGAGGTGGAGCTTGTCCATGAAGAGCCTGGCGTCGCTGAGGCTGAGCTCCGACGCATCCGCGATGCTCGCACCGTGCACGAGGACGGCGAGGACCTCCGGCTTGAGGCGCTTGCCCCCGCACACGGAGCACGGGACCTCGCGCAGGTACTCCGCCCAGCGGGCGCGCTGCGTGTCCGTCTCGGCCTGCAGGTACTGGCGCTCGATGTACGGGACGACTCCCTCGAAGCCCGAGGTGTAGCTCATCTCACGGCCGTACCGGTTCTTCCACTTGACCTTGACCTCGAAGTTGTCGCCGCGCATGACCGCGTTGCGCACCTCTTCCGAGAGCTTCTTCCACGGAGTCTTCAGCGAGAACTTCAGGTCGCGGGCGAGGCCGTCGAGCAGCTTCTCGTAGTACTGGAACAGCCCCTTGCCCTGGGTGGTCCACGGGATGATGACGCCCTCGGCGATGCTGACGTCCTCGTCGCCCAGCAGCAGGTCCTCGTCCACGGCCATGCGGGTGCCGAGGCCGGAGCACTCAGGGCAGGCGCCGAACGGTGCGTTGAACGAGAACGTACGCGGCTCGATCTCGGTGAGCTGGATGGGGTGGTTGTTGGGGCAGGACAGCTTCTCGCTGAACGTGCGCCAGGCATCAGGGCCTTCTTCGTCGACGAAGTTGACCTGGACGAGACCGTCCGTGAGGCGCAGGGCCGTCTCCAGCGAGTCGGTCAGTCTGCTCAGGATGTCCGGACCGGCGACCAGACGGTCGACGACCACGGAGATGTCGTGCTTGTACTGCTTCTTGAGCGTCGGCGGATCGCTGAGCTGTACCGGCTCTCCGTCGACGAGCGCTCGGGAGTATCCGCTGGCCGCGAGCTCTTTGAAGAGATCGACGAACTCGCCCTTCTTCTGCGACACGACCGGGCTCAGCACCTGGTAGCGCCTGCCGGTCTCGAGCTCCATGAGCTGGTCGGCGATCTGCTGAACGGTCTGGCGCTGGATGGGTTCTCCGCAGACAGGGCAGTGCGGCACGCCGATGCGCGCCCAGAGCAGACGCATGTAGTCGTAGATCTCGGTGATCGTGCCGACCGTGGACCGCGGGTTGCGGTTGGTGGACTTCTGGTCGATGGAGACGGCTGGGCTCAGACCCTCGATGAAGTCGACGTCCGGCCGGTCCACCTGCCCGAGGAACTGGCGCGCATACGCAGACAGCGATTCGACGTAGCGGCGCTGTCCCTCGGCGAAGATCGTGTCGAAGGCGAGCGACGACTTGCCGGAGCCGGACAGCCCGGTGAAGACGACGAGCGAATCCCTCGGAATCTCGAGGTCGACGTTGTGCAGGTTGTGCACACGCGCTCCACGCACGCTGAGGTGTGAACCGGTCACCTTGCCCATAACCACCCGATCAATTTCAGTCACTCGATCAATTCTCCGCTACTCTTCGCCGCTCGCCGGCCGTGTTCGCCCAGCGCAGATCGAAGATATGTTCGATTGTACCGGCTCATCGACAGACCTGTCACCGCACGCCGCCGAGTCTATGCCGGACCACCGACATTGCACGGCGGGGGCTCCTGGTTCAGCGGTGCAGGCGGCCGATCACGGGTGCGGGCGGCGGAGCAGCACGGGCGCGGCGACGAGGACGAGGGCAGCGACGGCCACCCCGGCGAGCACGGCCGGCCAGATCACCGCGGACCCGTGCGCTGCGCCGGTGAGCGCGAGCAGCCCGGCCGTGGCCGCCTGCACAGGCACTTGGATGAGAACGAACCGGCGCAGCGACGGCAGCAGGACGGCGGGCTGCAGGCGGGCGAACGGCGGCACCACGAGCATCCACGTCGCCGCGATGTGCAGGGCGTGCGCGCCGGCGATCAGCGCGTACACGCGCCACTCCTCGAGCGACTGGGGATGCAGCAGCACGGTGAACGCGAGCGCTCCGATCAGGAACCAGGCAGTCAGCCAGCGGGGAACCGCGACGGCCGCCGCGGTCAGCGCGAGCGACACGGCCACCCAGAAGCCGGAGTCCGCGACTGTGACGCACAGGGCGACGGCGATGACGCCGAACAGGGCGCGCACGCTCCAGCCAGGCACCGTGAGGCCGAGCTCCGGCTGCGGGGTGGCCGTGTCGCTCATCTGGCCCTCCTCGGTCTGCTCAGCTCGCGCAGGCGCGCATCCCGCGCTCCCGTCGGCAGGCCGGATGCGTCGGCATCCTGCCAGACCAGCACGTCGATGCCCGCCGCTGCCAGCCGCCGGAAGCGCAGGGCACGTTCCAGCTCGACGACCCGCAGCGCAAGCCGCTCCCTCGCAGGCAGGTCGCGCGTGAGCCTGGCGGGGAGCACGTCGACCGCGATCACCCGATGCCCGGCCGCCCGCCAGACGAGCGCGAGACGCAGCGGCTGCTCGTCGAGGAACGTCGACATCACGTAGACCAGCGCGCCTGGCGCGAGGACCGGGGCGCGGACGCGCTCAGTGGCGGCGCCCCTCGGCGCGGTGAGCTCGACGGCGCGGCGCACCCTGTGCAGGTGGCGCGCGCCGGCGCGGGGCGGGACGGCGCGGGCCGGGTCGGCGAGGTCGTCGAAGCCGACCATGTCCCCTGCCGCGACATACGCCCCGGCGAGCGACCCCACGGCTTCCCTCGCCAGATCCTGCGACGACACGCCGGGCAGGGGATGCAGCGCGGCCCAGTCCGCAACCCTCGCGGTGAGATCGTCCCTGCTGTCGATGACGAACTGCACGGACGCATCCGAGGTCGCCATCGTCCGGCGGACGAAGAGTTCGCCAGCGTTCTGCGCGCGCCTGGCCGTCGCCTTCCAGTCGATGCGGCGCAGCCTGTCCCCCGGCTGGAACCGGTCGACGTCGCGGAACTCGCCGCCGTCGCCAGGCCGAGCGGATGGATGGGGACCGGTCAGGCCGATCAGGTGGGCGGGCAGCGGAAGGCTCCTGATCTGGACGATGCGCGGGCGAACCACTCTGTCGAGCGACGGACCGTCCGCGGTGTCGCCGACGAACGCTGCATCGGCGCCGATCGCTCTGGCGCCGAGCTGCAGCAGCCGCTGGGGACCGGAATGGCCGACGACGATGTGCGTGGCGATGTCGGCGGCGGTGCGCTCGGTGACGACGGCGTCGAGCGGCGCACGGTTCGGGAGGGCGATGCGCACGCCGAGCGCGTCGACCGTCGCGGGGGTGGTGACGGAGCCCGCAGCGAGGACACTGGCACCCTGGGCTGGGGCGGTGGCACCCTGGGCTGGGGCGGTGGATGCGGCGGCATCGGCGTGCACGGAGAAGGACAGCTGGATGCGTTCGCCTGGGCGTCGATCCCAGCCGAACGCGGCGGCGATCAGCAGCGGAACGCCGACCATCGCCAGTTCGACCCGCCCGGCGACGAAGCCGGCGCCGAGGCAGAGCAGCGCGACGAGCAGGGCCGCAACGACGGCCGGGCTGAGATTCCAGCGGGTGGACGTGGTGCGGGTGGGGGCTGCCGTCTGCACGGCGCCGCCCGACTGCTGGTCTGCGGCCGCCGGGGCGCCTCGTCCGCTCGCCGAGGGGTCGCTCACCCCTGGCGCCCCGCATCCGGCGCTGCGGAGGGGACCGCATCCCGCTCGACGTCGGCCGCGTCGCGCGCGGCGCCGATCGACGGAGGGCCTGGGACCGAGTTGACCACCTCGGCCACGACCTGGGAGGCCTGAACTCCGCTCGTCCACGCTTGAACGGTGAGCGAGAGGCGGTGGGCGAGGACGGGGATCGCGACGGCCTTCACGTCGTCGGGGATGACGAAGTCGCGTCCCGCCATCACGGCCCGGGCGCGGGCGACGAGCAGGAGGCCCTGGGAACCGCGCGGCGACGCTCCCACCTCCACGGAGCGGTGGCGGCGGGTGGCGGCTGCGATGGCGACGCAGTATGCGGCGATGTCCTGGTCGACGTCGACCAGCTCGACGCCGTCCTGCATGGCGCGGAGCGTCGCGCCGTCGATGACCGGCTCGACGGTCGCGATCTCCCTGCGCCTGCTCACGCGGGCGAGGAGGACGCGGCTCTCGCCGTCGGCATCCGGGTAGCCGACGCTCAGGCGGGTCATGAAGCGGTCGAGCTGCGCCTCCGGCAGCGCGTACGTGCCCTCGAACTCGATGGGGTTGGAGGTGGCGACGACGTGGAACGGCTGCGGGAGAGGGAAGCTCTGGCCCTCGACCGTCACCTGACCCTCCGCCATCGCCTCGAGCAGCGCCGATTGGGTCTTCGGTGACGTTCGGTTGATCTCGTCGGCGAGGAACAGCCCGGTGAAGATGGGGCCAGGGCGGAACACGAACTCCGCCGTCGACGGGGCGAACACGAAGGAGCCGGTGATGTCCGCCGGAAGCAGGTCGGGGGTGCACTGCAGACGACGGAAGTCGAGTCCGATGGCCGCCGCGATGCTGCGGGCGGCGAGCGTCTTGCCGAGTCCTGGGACGTCCTCGAACAGGACGTGCCCTCCCGCGAGGATGGTGGCGAGCGCCAGCTCGAGGGCCGACCGCATCCCAACGACCACGCTGCCCACTCTGTCGAGCACCTCGGAGCTCAGGCGCGCGATCTCGGCGACGGGGAGTGCGGCGCCCTGCTGCGCGGTGGCCGGGGAGGTTGGGCTGTCGGTGGTCATGGGTGCGGCTCCTGGGGCGGGGTGGGAACGGTGGATGCGGCGGGGGCGGTGGATGGCGGCCCTGGGGATGGGTCGGGGCCGGCTGCCGCGGTCGCGTCGAGGGGCCCGACCGGGGCGTATGCGAGGTGGGCGAGGCGGTCGATGATCGCCTCGTAGGTTGCGGCCTTCGGGGACTCGGCGCTGCCGCGACGCAGGAGACGTACCGTGTCCTTTCCGAGGATGCGTGCGATCTCGGTGGCGTCTGCCGGCGCATCCAGGTCGAGGCCGTGGAGGTCGAGTGTCTGGGCGGTCACGGACCGTAGGCGGCGGACCGCCTCCGGCGCGACGCCTCCGCCTTTGGTGTGGAGCGCCCAGCCGAGCTGCGATACGTCGCGTCTGGCGCCGTCGCGCGGGAGCACGGGGTCGGGCGCCCAGCCGACGAACGCCTGGTCGCCGAGCAGCGTCATGCAGACGGCCACGGCCAGGAGGACAGCCGCGAGGCCGGCCGCGTGCTCGACGTCGAGTCCGAAGAACCAGGCGAGGAAACCGACCACGACGGCGAGCAGGACGCATCCGGCGATCCGCCAGCGGAGACCGACGGCGAACAAGAGCCTGCGGCTCGGGGCTGTCTCCTGGAGGAGTGCGGCGTCCGGTGCGGGGTGCGAGACGCCCGGCGTCTGCCCGCTCACCGTCCCGCTCCCCCGCTGTCGGCCGCCGCGGAACGCGGTTCCGCCGTCCAGGACTCGCGGAGCGCGTCCACCGCCTCGCGCGCGCGATAGACGTCGGCGGCGGTGACAGGCGCATCGCTGAAACGCGCGCGGAGGTAGAGCGCGAGCAGGCTGTCGGCCGCGGCGCGGTCGGTGGCCGCGCGGACGACGACGCGCGCCGTGAACTCGCCGGGGGTCTCGGCGGGGAGTCTGCGCATCCCGGAGTCGGTCGCCGCCTCCTCCAGGCCGAGCCAGGCGCGCTCGATGGCGTCGCGGGGTTCGCGACGCTCCCTCAGCCTGTCGTGGGCGAGGTCGAGGCCGCGGCGGACCTGCACCGGCTCCGGCGTCGGTTCCTGCTCGGGGACGGCGTCGCCGAGCGCATCAGGCAGGATGGGGAGCACATCGCGTTCCGGGAGCTGGAGGCGGCGGCGCACCGCGCGCCAGATCAGCGCGGCGACGACGACCAGCACCAGGACGGCGGCCGCGACGACGAACCAGGAGATGTCGAACCGGCCCGCCTGGTGCAGCTCGTGCGGCGCAGGGCTGGCGGAGTCCGTCTGGCCTGTGAGGTTCTGCGGCAGCGGCTGTTGGGTGGCGGCCGGCGGGACCCACCGCATCCCGGAGAAGACCGGAGCGCCCTGCACCGCCAGCGCGATCACGGCGACGAGGGCGAGCGCCGAGCAGGCGAACAGCATGCGATGACGCTTCATCGCCCCGCCGTCGTCGTCGCGCTCACCCTGCCACCGTATACCGCACGGCTCAGCCCAGGTGACCGGCCTTCTCCATCTGGCGAAGATCGCGCTTCAGGTCGCCGAGTTCGTCGCGGAGGCGGGCGGCGAGCTCGAACTTGAGTTCGCCGGCGGCAGCGAGCATCTGATCGTTGAGGTCGGCGATGAGCGCTTCGAGCTCGTTCGCGCCCTGCGCCGCGATGCCGCCCTTGCGGAGGTTGGGCGTCGGGCTCTTCTTCTTGGCCTCGCGTCCGGCGAGCATCGCCGCCGTGTCAGCGCCCTCGCGGGCGAGGACGTCGGTGATGTCCGCGATGCGCTTGCGCAGCGGCTGGGGGTCGATGCCGTTGACCCTGTTGTACTCGACCTGCTTCTCGCGGCGCCTGGTGGTCTCCTCGATGGCGTTCTTCATCGAGTCGGTGAGGACGTCCGCGTACATGTGCACCTCGCCGGACACGTTGCGGGCCGCGCGCCCGATGGTCTGGATGAGCGACGTCGAGGAGCGCAGGAAGCCCTCCTTGTCCGCGTCCAGGATCGCGACGAGCGACACCTCGGGAAGGTCGAGCCCCTCGCGCAGCAGGTTGATGCCGACCAGCACGTCGTAGACGCCGGCGCGCAGCTCGGTCAGGAGTTCGACACGACGGAGCGTGTCGACGTCGGAGTGCAGGTAGCGGACCTTGACGCCGGCCTCCGCGAGGAAGTCGGTGAGCTCCTCCGCCATCTTCTTGGTGAGCGTGGTGACGAGCACGCGCTCGTCGCGCTCGACGCGCAGGCGGATCTCCTCGAGCAGGTCGTCGATCTGGCCCTTGGTCGGCTTGACGACGATCTCGGGGTCGACCAGGCCGGTCGGACGGATGATCTGCTCGACCACCCCGTCTGCGATGCCCATCTCGTACCGGCCGGGCGTGGCGGACAGGTACACGGTCTGACCGACGCGGTCCTTGAACTCGTTCCACTTGAGCGGGCGGTTGTCTAGCGCGCTCGGCAAGCGGAACCCGTGCTCGACCAGCGTGCGCTTGCGGGACGAGTCTCCCTCGTACATCGCGCCGATCTGCGGCACGGTGACGTGCGACTCGTCGATCACCACGAGGAAGTCGTCCGGGAAGTAGTCGAGCAGGCAGTTCGGGGCTTCGCCAGGCTGACGGCCGTCGATGTGGCGCGAGTAGTTCTCGATGCCGGAGCAGAAGCCGATCTGCTCCATCATCTCGATGTCGAACTGCGTGCGCATCCGGAGTCGCTGCGCTTCGAGAAGCTTGCCCTCGCGCTCCAGCTCGACCAGCCGGTCGTGCAGCTCGGTCTGGATGGTGCCGATGGCGCGCTGCATGGTGGCAGGGCTGGCGGCGTAGTGGGTGGCTGGGAAGATCGAGACCGCATCCACTTTGGAGATGATGTCGCCGGTGAGCGGGTGCAGCGTGTAGATCGCCTCGATCTCGTCGCCGAAGAGCTCGATGCGGACGGCGTGCTCCTCGTAGACCGGGATGATCTCGATTGTGTCGCCGCGCACGCGGAACTTGCCACGGGAGAAGTCGACGTCGTTGCGCTCGTACTGCATTCCGACGAAGCGCCGGATGAGCTTGTCGCGTCCGACGTTCTCGCCCACCTGCAGCGCGACCATCGCCTCCAGGTACTCCTCCGCCGCACCGAGGCCGTAGATGCACGAGACGGTCGACACCACGACGACGTCGCGACGGCTGAGCAGCGAGTTGGTGGTGGAGTGCCGGAGCCGCTCGACCTCGGAGTTGATCGAGGAGTCCTTCTCGATGAAGGTGTCCGTCTGCGGGACGTACGCCTCGGGCTGGTAGTAGTCGTAGTAGGAGACGAAGTACTCGACGGCGTTGTTGGGCATGAGCTCGCGGAACTCGTTGGCGAGCTGCGCCGCGAGCGTCTTGTTGTGCGCGAGCACGAGCGTCGGGCGCTGCACCTGCTCGATCAGCCACGCGGTGGTGGCGGACTTTCCGGTTCCTGTCGCGCCGAGGAGGACGACATCGGTCTCACCGGCGTTGATACGGCCGGCGAGCTCGGCGATGGCCTGGGGCTGGTCACCGCTCGGCTGGTACTCGCTGACGACCTCGAACGGACGGACGGCGCGCGTGGGTTGCATGTGACCAGTCTAGGAAGGACCACCGACATTCCTGCCGGTGTGCGCTCTGAGCGGAACGCCTGGCACCACGCTCAGGCGCGCAGCCTGTCCCACAGCGCGTCGGTCTGCGCGATCGTCTGCTCCAGGGTGCCGTCGGTGTCGATCACGACGTCGGCGACCGCCAGGCGCTCCTCGTCCGTCGCCTGCGAGCCGACTCTGCGCCGCGCCTCCTCCTCGTCCGTCCCGCGCAGTTCCATCAGTCTCCGGATGCGCGTGGCGGCAGACGCGTGCGCGACCACCACCAGGTCGAACGGGTACTCGTTGGCCGACTCGACCAGCAGAGGGACGTCGTACACCACGACGGCGTCGGGGTCCGCCTCCCCCGCTGCCCGGAAGCGCTCGGTGGACGTGGCCAGCACGGCGGGGTGGGTGATCGCGTTGAGCTTCAGCCGCGCATCCTCGTCGGCGAAGACGATGGCGCCGAGCGCCGGCCGGTTGAGCGAGCCGTCTGCGGCGATCACGTCTGGCCCGAACGTCTCGGCGATCTGCGCGAGCGCGGGCGTGCCTGGTTCGACGACCTCGCGGGCGATGCGGTCGGCGTCGACGACGACGGCTCCGTGCTCGGCGAGACGGCGGGCGATGGTCGATTTTCCGGAGGCGATGCCGCCGGTGAGTCCGATCAGGTGCACCCGTCCATGCTAGCGGCGTGCATCCACCGGTTAACGCCGGAACGGCCGACCCCGAAGGGACCGGCCGTTCCAGATGAACCGCTTAGGAGTTCGAGCTGAGCTTCTCGCGCAGAGCGGCGAGCGACTCGTCGTCGGCCAGCGTTCCGCCCGTGGTGGACTCGGAGGTGAAGGTCGAACCGCCGGTGGACGTCGTGCCCTCGGCAGCGGCCTCTTCGAGACCCTTCGCGACCTGCTTCTTGTGAGCCTCCCAGCGAGCCTGGGCAGCAGCGTAGTCCTGCTCCCACTTCTCGCGCTGGGCCTCGAAGCCTTCCTTCCACTCGTTCGTCTCGGGGTCGAAGCCCTCAGGGTACTTGTAGTTGCCCTGGTCGTCGTACTCCGTGAGCATGCCGTAGAGCGCCGGGTCGAACTCGGTGCCCTCGGGGTCGACGCCCTCGTTCGCCTGCTTCAGCGAGAGGGAGATGCGACGACGCTCGAGGTCGATGTCGATGACCTTGACGAAGACCTCGTCGCCGACCGAAACGACCTGCTCGGCGAGCTCGACGTGCTTGCCGGACAGCTCCGAGATGTGCACGAGGCCCTCGATGCCGTCTGCGACGCGCACGAACGCACCGAACGGAACCAGCTTGGTGACCTTGCCCGGTGCGACCTGACCGATCGCGTGGGTGCGGGCGAAGACCTGCCACGGGTCCTCCTGGGTGGCCTTGAGCGACAGCGAGACGCGCTCGCGGTCCAGGTCCACCTCGAGGATCTCGACAGTGACTTCCTGACCGACCTCGACGACCTCGGAGGCGTGCTCGATGTGCTTCCAGGAGAGCTCGGAGACGTGGACGAGACCGTCGACGCCGCCGAGGTCGACGAACGCACCGAAGTTGACGATCGACGAAACGACACCCTTGCGGACCTGACCCTTGTGCAGGTTGTTCAGGAACGTGGTGCGGCTCTCGGACTGGGTCTGCTCGAGCAGGGCACGGCGCGACAGGACCACGTTGTTGCGGTTCTTGTCGAGCTCGAGGATCTTCGCCTCGATCTCCTGGCCGAGGTACGGCGTGAGGTCGCGCACACGGCGGAGCTCGATGAGCGACGCCGGGAGGAAGCCACGGAGGCCGATGTCGACGATGAGGCCACCCTTGACGACCTCGATCACGGTGCCGGTGACGACGCCGTCGGCTTCCTTGATCTTCTCGACATCGCCCCACGCGCGCTCGTACTGCGCACGCTTCTTGGACAGGATGAGACGGCCTTCCTTGTCCTCCTTCTGGAGAACGAGGGCCTCGACCGTGTCGCCGACCTCGACGACCTCGGTGGGGTCGACGTCGTGCTTGATGGAGAGTTCGCGGGAGGGGATGACACCCTCGGTCTTGTAACCGACGTCGAGGAGGACCTCGTCGCGGTCGATCTTGACGACGGTACCTTCGATGAGGTCTCCGTCGTTGAAGAACTTCAGCGTCTTTTCGACCGCGGCAAGAAAGTCTTCAGCAGATCCGATGTCGTTGATGGCGACCTGCTTGGGTGCCTTGTCGGTCGTTGCGGTTGTCATGTAGTGAGTGCTCCGTTATGGACATAATTCAGGCCGGTCGCAGTGGTGCTTCTGTTTGGTTCCGCGAACGGCAGGCGGATAGAGGTGTCACAAAGGTGACAGTCCAGCTTAGCTGTGTTGGGACGCGGTGGGCAACCCGCGTTCTGCGACGATATCGCTGAGCGCCTTCTCGAGGTCGGGCTCGGCGAACTCGTAGCCGGCTTCGACCAGCCTCTCCGGCACGACCCAGCGGCTTTTCAGCACCAGTTCTGTCTCCGTGCGGATCGCGATCGAGCCGGCTTCGAGCATCCACCGGTACGCGGGAAGGCCGAACGGGACGCGCAGCACGCGACGCAGCGTGGCCATGAAAGTGCGGTTGTCCGTCGGATTCGGGGACGAGACGTTGACGACGCCGTCGAGTTCCGGATGCGCGCGCACGAACTCGATGACGCCGAGCACGTCCGCGATGTGCACCCAGCTGAACCGCTGGCGTCCTGCCCGCGCACGGAATTCGTGGAACGTCCCCGCGTTCCTGCGCGCGGCGGTGGCGAACCAGCGGCCGTCGCGCTGCGGGCCGCCGAGCCCGAATTGCGCGAGCCTGATCAGCGGGAGCAGCGCGCTGCCGTCGCCGAGCACGATGGCCATGCGCAGGGCGACCCTGCGGGTGTGCGGCAGCTCCAGCTCGAAGAAGGCACGCTCCCACGAGGTGGCGACGTTCACGGAGAAGCCCGTGCCCAGCTCGCCGCCGCGCTCGGTCATCGGCCGGTCCTCCGCGTGGCGGTAGATGGTGGCGGTCGATGAGTTGATCCAGAGCGGCGGCGGGTTCTCGCTCGCGGCGATGGCCGCGCCGATCGCCCGCGTTGTGTCGAGTCTGGAGCGGAAGATCTCCGCACGGTTCGCGTCGGAGTAGCGGCAGTTGACGCTCTTGCCGGCGAGGTTGATCACGACGTCGGCGCCGTCGACCAGCGTGCGGATGCCGTCCGCATCCCCCCAGACCGCGTCTGCGCCACGGCGCCCGATGGTCTGCACGACGTCGCCGGATGCGCGGAACGCGTCTGTCAGGTACTGCCCGATGAAACCGGATGCCCCGGCGATGACGATGCGGCTGCTCACGCGGTCCGCTCCCCCTGTTCGATCCCGTAGCGGAACGTTCCCGCGTACTCGTAGAGCCTACCGACGACCGGCAGGTCGAGAGTGATCGAGACGCGCTGCGCATCCACGTCGTCGTCGTACCGCTCGGAAAGCACGACGCGCGGCGCGATCGGTCTTGGCAACGGGATGCGCGCCCTCCCCACCAGGAACGCCACGGCCGTCGACGTGAGCACCAGCCCGCCGTCGACCACGGCCGCGTCGAATCGTGCGGTCACCCGGGCTGGACGGCCGAGGGTGTCCACGATCGTGTGCCCGTCGACGGCGATCTCGTCGACCATCGCCCGGCGCCCTGCGACGAACCGGAAAACCCGGACAGCCCTGACCGACGGAGCACCGGCCGCCGTCGTATCCGGCAGGTTGGAGACCGTGAACGGCACGCCGTGCTCCCAGACCGGGAACACGACGTGCGCGCGCGCCAGCAGCCACAGCGCTGGCCAGAGCCAGCGCCGGGGCGTGCCGACAGCGTCGAACACGCCCCGGCCGAAGCCGTGGCCGCCCTCCGGGATGGCGTCGAAGTACGCCTTCAGCCGCGGGTGCAACCCCTCGAAGGCGTCACCGAGCGCCACCCGGTACGGCGACGTCGTCACGCGATGCTCAGTCGAGCAGCGCCGACTTCAGGGTGTCGAGCCCGACACCGCCAATGTCGAGCGCCTTCTTGTGGAACGCCTTGATGTCGAACGACGCGCCCTCGCGGCGGGCGTACTCGTCGCGCAACTGCTCCCAGATGCGCTGGCCGATCTTGTACGACGGCGCCTGCCCTGGCCAGCCGAGGTAGCGGTTGACCTCGAACCGGACGAAGCCGTCGTTCATGTTGACGTTCTCGCCGAGGAACTGGAAGGCGTACTCGCCGGTCCACGGGCCGGAGCCGTCCGGCAACTGCTTCTCGAGGTGCACGCCGATGTCGAGGACGACGCGCGCTGCGCGCATCCGCTGGCCGTCGAGCATCCCGAGCCTGTCGGCCGGGTCGTCGAGGTAGCCGAGCTGCTCCATCAGGCGCTCCGCATAGAGCGCCCAGCCCTCCGCGTGGCCGGAGGTGCCCGCGATGCGGCGCCAAGAGTTGAGCTGCGCCTTGTTGTACGTGGCCTGCGCGATCTGCAGGTGGTGTCCGGGGACGCCCTCGTGATACACCGTGGTCAGCTCGCGCCAGGTGTCGAACTCGGTGACGCCTTCCGGCACGCTCCACCACATCCGCCCCGCGCGGGCGAAGTCGTCGCTCGGGCCGGTGTAGTAGATGCCGCCCTCCTGGGTGGGGGCGATCATGCACTCGAGACGGCGGATCTCGGTGGGGATGTCGAAGTGCGACTTGCCGAGCTCTTCGATGGCCCGGTCGCTGGTCTCCTGCATCCAGCGTTGCAGGGCGTCTGTGCCGTGCAGCTTGCGGCTGGCGTCGCCGTCGAGGAACTCGATGGCCTCGGCCACCGACGCGCCCGGCTTGATCTCGCGCGCGATCGACTCCTGCTCGGCCACCATACGAGCGAGTTCCTCGATGCCCCACTCGTACGTCTCGTCGAGGTCGACGGTGGCGCCGAGGAAGCTGCGGGAGGCGAGCGCGTAGAGCTCGCGGCCGACCGCATCCTTCTCCGGCGCGTGCTGAGCGAGCTCGTCCTTGAGGAATCCGGCGAGCTTGGCGTACGCAGCGGCCGACTCCTGCGCGCCGGCCGCGAGGTCGGACGAGAGCGAAGCGGGAAGCTCTGCGTCGCCCGCCTTGGCCCCCGCGGTGAACTCGTAGAAGAAGCCGGTGTCCGCGACCTGCTTGTTCGCCTGCGCGAGCACCTCGCGCACCTGCCTGATGGCGGGTACGTTGCCACTCGCGATGCCGCTGCGCAGCGTCTCGATGTAGCCGTCCATCGCTGCCGGGAGGTTGTGCAGGCGCTTGGCGACATTGGCCCAGTCCTCCTCCGTGTCGGTCGGGACCAGGTCGAAGATGTCGCGCAGCTCCTGGGCGGGAGAGGCGATCACGTTGAGGTCGCGCTGGTTGAAACCGGCCTCGTGCTTCTCGACGGTGAGCTGCAGGTCGCGCGTGAGGTCCATCTTGGTGACGCGGTCGATGTCGTCGACCGGCTCCGCCGCCTGGATCTTGGCCAGGGTCTCTCTGACCTTGCCGACGGCCTCCTCTGCCCCTGCTGGGGAGTAGTCGGCGTACTCGCCCTCCCGGCCTGGACGGCCGAGCCAGACGTGGAACTCCGGGTACAGCTCGAGTTGGGTGTCCACCCACTCCTCGGCGATCGTGTCGACCGGAGTGGGCGTGCGGTTTTCTTCTGTCATACCTCGACCCTATTGCGGCGGCTCGCCTCCGCACCATGCCCGAACCGGGGCGAGCGGTGGCTAGTGGGCCGCTGCGTCCCAGTTGGGGCCACGCCCGACCTGCACATCGAGCGGGACGCGGAGGTCGACGGCGTGCGTCATCCTGTCGCGGACGATGGCCTCGAGCGCGTCCCACTCGCCGGACGCGACCTCGAAGATCAGTTCGTCGTGCACCTGGAGGAGCATCCGGGAGGTGAGCTTCTGGTCGATGATGTCGCCGGCGATCCCGAGCATGGCGATCTTCATGATGTCGGCCGCCGAACCCTGGATGGGCGCGTTCAGCGCTGCGCGCTCCGCGTTGTCGCGGAGGACGCGGTTGGTGCTGGTGAGGTCGGCGAACGGGCGGCGGCGACCGAAGATGGTCTCGGTGTATCCGTCGACGCGCGCCTGCTCGACCACGTTGCGCAGGTAGTCGCGGACGTTGCCGAAGCGCTCGAAGTAGTCGCTCATGAGCTGGCGGGCCTCCGCCGTCTCGATGCGGAGCTGCTTCGACAGCCCGAACGCGCTGAGCCCGTACGCGAGGCCGTACGACATCGCCTTGACCTTCGAGCGCATCGAGGAGGTGACCTCCTCCGGCGTCACGCCGAAGATGCGGGCGCCGACGAAGCGGTGCAGGTCCTCCCCCGCGTTGAACGCCTCGATCAGCCCCGGATCCTCCGACAGGTGCGCCATGATGCGCATCTCGATCTGCGAGTAGTCGGCGGTGAGCAGGGTCTCGAACTCCTCGCCGCTGCGGATCGCCGAGCGGATCTCGCGCCCCTCCTCCGTGCGCACCGGGATGTTCTGCAGGTTCGGGTCGTTGGACGAGATGCGGCCCGTGCTGGTGCCGGTCTGGTCGTATGTCGTGTGTATGCGCCCGTCCGGCTCCACGGCGCGCTCCAGCGTCTCGACGATCTGCTTGAGCTTCGTCGCATCCCTGTGCTGCAGCAGCAGGCCGAGGAACGGGTGCGGGTTCTTCTCCTGCAGGTCGGCGAGCGACGCGGCGTCGGTGGAGAAGCCGGTCTTGGTGGACCGGGTCTTCGGCATCTGCAGCTCCTCGAACAGCACTTGCTGCAGCTGCTTGGGCGAGCCGAGGTTGACCTCGTGCCCGATTTCGGCGTACGCCCTGGCGGCGTAATCGTTGGCCTTGTCGGTGAGCTCGCCGCGCAGGCGCGCGAGCACCTCGCTGTCGATGCTGACGCCGTTCAGTTCCATCTCGGCTAGCACGGCCACCAACGGCAGCTCGATGTCGTCGAGCACGGCGCGGGTGCCATCGTCGAGGGCGATCATCTGCGCCTCGGCCACACGGCGCATGTACCAGGCCTCCGTGGCAGGGCTGACCGCATCCGTGAGTGCCACGAGCTGGTTGGGGTCCGACACCGGCAGCGTCTCCCCCAGCACCTCGTAGACCTGTTCGGCGAGCGACTGCGCCGCGGCGCCAGGACGCACGAGCCAGGAGGCAATGCTGGTGTCGAAGGCCAGACCGTCGACGATCAGGCCGGCACGGCTCATCGCCTTGAACTGGGGCTTGGCACGGAAGAAGTATTTGGGCGCGCTGCCGGCGAACCACTCCTCGAGCGCCTGGTAGTCCTTGCGTCCTGCCGCCCACGGCACGTAGACCGTGTCGTCGTCCGCCGCGAGCCCGAACCCGGTGATGCCGCCTGGACCGAGCTCCACCTGCACGCCGACCGCCGTGTCGTCCGCCGACGCCTTGGCCAGCCAGTTCGCCAACTCCTCGTCGACCATCGTTCGCACGGGAGGGATCTCGATCGCGCCGGTCTCGACGGCGGCACTGAAACCGGACGAGCCGTCGAGCTGCCCCTCCTCCGCCGCGGTCTTGAGCAGCCGGTCGAGCAGCGTCTTGAACTGCAGCTTGGCGAAGATGTCGCGCACGGCGTTCTCGTTGAGCGGGCGACGCTCCAGGTCCGCAGGGCCGACGGGGAGCTCGACATCGGTGAGGAGCTTGTTGAGGCGGCGGTTGCGCAGCGCGTTCTCCTGCTGGTCGCGCAGGTTCTGACCGACGACGCCCTTGATCTCATCGGCGTGGGCGAGGAGGTTCTCGACGGTGCCGTACTGCTGCACCCACTTGACGGCGGTCTTCTCGCCGACCTTGTCGATGCCGATCAGGTTGTCGCTGGTCTCGCCGACGAGGGCGGCGATCTCCGGATACTGGTGCGGCTCGATGCCGTAGCGCTCGCGGACGGCCGCCGGATCGTAGATCTTGAGCTCCGAGACTCCGCGCACGTTCGGATAGAGCAGCGTGACGTCGTCGTTGACGAGCTGGATGGTGTCGCGGTCGCCGGAGACGATGAGCACGCGGTAGCCCTCCGCCGCACCCTTGGCGGACAGCGTGGCCAGGATGTCGTCCGCCTCGAAGTCCTCCTTGGCGATGGTGGTGATGTTCATCGCGTGCAGTGCCTCTTCGAGCAGCGGGATCTGTCCGACGAACTCCGACGGGGTCTCCCCGCGGGTGCCCTTGTACTCCGGGTACTCTCGCGTGCGGAACGAGTACCTCGAGATGTCGAACGCGACGGCGATGTGCGTCGGACGCTGCTGGGACAGCAGGTTGATGAGCATCGCGATGAAGCCGTGGATGGCGTTCGTGTGCTGGCCGTCGCGGTTGACGAAGCTGTCCACCGGGAGCGCGTAGAAGGCCCGGAATGCCAGCGAATGGCCGTCGATGATCAGGAGGGTAGGCTTTTCGGAGTCTGACACCAGGACAGCCTACAAGGCACCTGTGACACCCAGACTCCCCGACCGACGAAGGTGAGAAAGGCCGCCGATGACCGAGGACGCGCTCGCATACGTGAACCAGAGAGGACTCGGCAAACTGGCCGAGAAGATGGGGATCGAGATGCTCGAATTCACCATCGAACGGGCCGTGGCCAGGATGCCCGTCGAGGGCAACCAGCAGCCGGCCGACCTCCTCCATGGCGGTGCGTACGTAGTGCTCGGCGAGTCGCTCGGGTCGATGTCCGCCAACCTGCACGCCGGCGCCGACCGGCTCGCTGTCGGAATCGAGATCAACGCGACGCACACCCGCTCTGCGACGAGCGGCTATGTCACCGGCGTGTGCACCCCCATCCACCTGGGGCGCACGCTGACGACGCACGAGATCGCCGTCACAGACGATCAGGGCCGCCGCTGCTCGACCATCAGGATCACGAACCTGATCAAGGATCGCTGAGGCGCAGCCACGGGATGCACGAAGCGCGGCCGGGATTCCTCCCGGCCGCGCTTCTGCTTCGTCTGGGGTGCTGCTACTTCTTGGGCGCGAGCTGTTCGATGATCGCCTGGGCGACATCGTGCATCGTGAGACGGCGATCCATCGACGCCTTCTGGATCCAGCGGAACGCCTCAGGCTCGGTGAGGCCCATCTTCTCGTTGAGCAGACCCTTGGCCCTGTCGACGAGCTTGCGGGTCTCGAAGCGCTCGACCATGTCGGACACCTCGGCTTCGAGGGCGATGATCTGGGCGTAGCGGGCGAGGGCGATCTCGATGGCGGGGAGGAGGTCGTTCGGCGTGAACGGCTTGACGACGTACGCGAGTGCTCCCGCCTCCGTCGCCCGCTCGACGAGCTCCTTCTGGCTGAACGCGGTGAGGAGCACGACAGGGGCGATGTGCCCCTTGGAGAGGCGCTCTGCCGCGGAGATGCCGTCGAGCTGGGGCATCTTGACGTCCATGATCACCAGGTCGGGGCGCAGCTCGGTGGCGAGCGCGACGGCGGTCTCGCCGTCTCCGGCCTCGCCGACGACCTCGAATCCGTTGTCACGGAGGATCTCGACGATGTCGAGCCGGATGAGGGATTCGTCTTCGGCGACGACGACGCGCCGTGGTGCGGTGGGAGTTGCTTCCTGGTCAGTCACGGACAAAAGCCTACGGTATTGTTCAGGTGTTGTTGTGCGCCGGTGTGGCGGAATGGCAGACGCGGAGCACTCAAAATGCTTTGTCCGAGAGGGCGTGTGGGTTCGAGTCCCACCACCGGCACAACCAGAATCCCCGCCGATTCCTGTCCCCCAATGTGGGCCAGTCAGCGCGTGTGGGGTGTGCCCCGGCCGATACTGAATTAGTCTGCCTTGGACCGCACCGACAGGCGGTCAGGGGAGAAACAACCATGCGTTCCAGGCTCAAGGTCGGCCTCGCCACGACCTTCACACTCGTGACGGCGGTCGGTCTCGTCGTGGCTGGAGCACAGCTCCCCGCCACGGCGGCGCCAGAGCCGACGTCGACTCCGACACCCACCTCCACATCGACTGAGGCACCGGATGCGTCGCCGAGCGCGACTCCGACCGCCGACCCGTCCGCGACGCCGACACCGTCGACGACCCCTGCCCCGACCCCCGCACCGGATGCGAGCGCCCCCGCAGCGCCCGCCCCCACCGCAGCGGCACCGGACGCATCCGTCGGCGCCGACCCGACGCTCGCCGAGATGAACCAGACCGGCAACCACACGATGGGCTCGACCTTCTCGCTCAGCGGGGCCGCGGCGGACGCCGCCATCGGCAACAACGCGGCGAGCCAGTCAGCGGCCCGCACGTTCAGCTCAGCGGCCACCACCTTCCCGCCCGGCGTCCGCGGTCTCGACGTCAGCGGATGGCAGACCAACATCAACTGGAACCAGGTCTGGGCGGACGGCGGTCGCTTCGCGTACATCAAGGCCACGGAGTCGCTCGACTACAAGAGCAGCCAGTTCTCCAGCCAGTACAGCGGCGCATACAACGTCGGCATCATCCGCGGCGCGTACCACTTCGCAACGCCGAACACCTCCTCTGGAGCCGCGCAGGCCCGCTACTTCGTCCAGAACGGCGGCGGCTGGTCCGCCGACGGCCGCACGCTTCCACCTCTGCTCGACATCGAGTTCAACCCGTACGGCGGCAGCAACACCTGCTGGGGCCTCAGCGCACCGCAGATGGTCGCCTGGGTCGCCGACTTCGTGAACACGGTCACCTCGATGACCGGCATCGCCCCTGCGATCTACACCAACACCAACTGGTGGAACCTCTGCACCGGCGGAAGTGCAGCGTTCGGCGCGTACCCGCTCTTCGTCGCCAACTACTCCAACATCAGCACCCCTCCGCTTCCGCCTGGGTGGGGCGCATACACGATCTGGCAGTTCGCGAACGGCGTCGGCCCGTTCCCCGGCGACCAGGACGTCTTCAACGGGTCGATGAACGACCTGCAGGCGTTCGCCCTCGGAAACCGGCTCGCCGGATCGGACGCGTTCGGCACCAGTGCCGCGCTCTCCTCCACCTTCTCCCCCGGCGTGCCCGTCGCGTACGTCGCGTCCGGCTACAACTATGCGGATGCGCTTGCCGGCGGCCCAGCGGCCGGTAAGCAGAAGGGACCGGTGCTGCTCGTCCAGCCGTACGGTGTTCCCGACGTGATCGCGACAGAGCTGAAACGCCTGAGACCGGCCCGCATCGTGGTGCTCGGCGGTCCGTCGGCGGTCTCGGACGCCACGGTGGCAACGCTCAGCGCTTACACCTCTGGCGGCGTCACCCGGCTGGCCGGCTCCGATCGGTTCGAGACAAGCGTCGCAGTCTCGAAGAGCGCGTTCGGAGCGAACCCGTCCGTCGCGTACATTGCGACAGGGATGAACTTCCCTGACGCCCTGACCGGCGCATCCGTCGCCGCCGGAACCGCGCACAGCGGACCTTTGCTGCTGGTGACGAGCGTGAGCATCCCGCCCAGCGTCTCCGCCGAACTGCAGCGACTGCGCCCTGGCCGGATCGTCGTGCTCGGCGGAACGGACGCGATCAACGCCTCCGTCATGTCGCGGCTCTCGTCGTACACGTCCGGCTCCGTCACCCGCCTCTCCGGCGACGACCGATACATCACCAGCGCCAAGGTGTCGCAGGCGAACTTCTCGCCAGGGGTCGCAGCAGCGTACGTCGCTGTCGGCACCAACTTCCCGGATGCGCTCTCCGGCGCGCCGGTGGCCGGGATCGCGAACGCTCCGGTGCTGCTCACCCAGTCCACGGCCATCCCGCAGTCGATCACCGCTGAGCTGAGTCGTCTCAAGCCGAAGAAGATCGTCATCCTGGGCGGCACGGCCGCCGTGAGCGCTGCCGTGGCAGCGCAGCTGAACGGCTACGTGGTCAAGTAGCCTGGCCGGCCGGACTCACAGCGCGCGCACGCGATTGTTGCGGGCGTCGTGCGTGAGTTCGGCCAGGCCGAGGGCTTCCAGGAGCGGCGGGAGGTACATTCCGAACCGTCCACGGTAGCCCGTGCGGAGTCCGTACCAGCCGCCGACGGGGTTGGCCTCCGAGCGTCCCCACGCTTCGACCGATCCCTCGGCGGCGTCCTTCTGCTCGTCCGCGGCGCCGAGCGGCACCC
This sequence comes from Leifsonia sp. Root227, assembly GCF_001428745.1. Taxonomy (GTDB): domain Bacteria; phylum Actinomycetota; class Actinomycetes; order Actinomycetales; family Microbacteriaceae; genus Leifsonia. The sequence continues at coordinate 961,768 of NZ_LMIO01000002.1, forward strand.
AGTCGCCCTGCTCGCGCAGCCACGCGGCGAGGTCGTCGATCGCGCTCAGGTGATACCGCAGGCTGGTGGAGCCGACCTGGCAGACCAGCGCGGGTGGGTCGGCGTCCTCGTCGCGCCACATGCTGTACTCGCTCGACCCCGGCGCCGTCTTCAGCACCCACGGGTCTGCCTTCGTTCCGTCGCTCATCTGCTCAGTATGGCGCTGGATGCGGTCGTATGGCGCTAGATGCGGGCGCCGACCACGGTGGCGGCGAAGCGACGTGCACGCTCGGCGAGCCCGGCGATCCTGTCGGCGACCACGGATTCCGCGTCGAACCCGACGTACGCGGGAGGCGGCGTCCTGCGCACGTTCTCGCTGCATTCGAAACTTCCGCAGAGCATCGTGCCGACCGTGTCGCCGTTGCGGCCGGCCTGACCGGCCCTGCGTGCCACGTAGAGATACACGTCGCGGGTCACGTGCACGTCCTGGCACCAGCCGCACATCGACGGCGCGTGCGACCGCATCGACGCGTCAGACGCCCGCAGCACGATGCCGACCGGCCCGTTCTCCGTCGGGACGACCACGTAGCCGCGCTGCGGGATGCGCGGGTCGCGCCAGCCGAGGTACTCGCGTCTCGACCAGTCCACTTCGTGCATCCCGGGCGGCAGCGGCAACTCCGCCGCCTCGCTCCTCGAACAGTTGACGAACGACTCCCGGATCTGCTCCTGGGTCAGTGTCTCCATGCGCGCCTCCGAATTCCATGCTCGCACAGCTTGACCCTGACCCAGAGGTCACGGTCTAGCCTCGCCGCATGACAACACTCAACGCCGTCACAGACGCCACATTCCCTGACGCGGTGCTCGCCGCATCCGGAACAACCATCGTCGAGTTCTGGGCGGAGTGGTGCGGCCCCTGCCGCGCTCTCGGCCCGATCCTCGAACAGCTCGCCACCGAGCACGCCGACCGCATCAGCATCGTGAAGATCAACGCGGACGAGAACCCGCAGTCCTCCGCCACCTACCGGGCGATGGCGCTGCCGGTGATGAAGGTGTTCCAGAACGGCGAGGTGGTGAAGACGATCGTCGGCGCGAAGCCGAAGCCGGCGCTGGAGTTCGAGCTGGCGCCCTATCTCAGGTGAGGTCGTCGTACGCCCCGCTCACCCAGCCGATGTAGCGCTCTGCCGAGCGCAGCACCGCGTCCCGCGCATCCACGGGCACCACGTTGCCGAGGTTGCCGTACAGCCGGTCGAACGGGAGCTCGCAGACGCGGTCCGCCGTCCGCCGCACGACGGCGGCCGACAGCGGCAGGTCGTTCGGGTAGCTGCGCATGAAGGTCACCCAGCGCTGCGACGGCCCGGGGAACACGGTGTCTCCGGAGAGCACCACCCCGCGATCCCAGTGCACGATCGCGCTCCCTGGGAAGTGCCCGCCGATCGTCCGCAGCGTCACACCCGGCAGCACCTCCTCGTCTCCCGTCCAGTCCCGGATGCACGGCTCGTCCCGCTGCACCCAGCCCCTGTCTGCCGCGTTGACCAGCACGGGCGGGTCGCCGAGCATCCGGGACCAGGAGGTCTGCGCGCCGAACATGTGCGGGTGGCTGGTGGCGATGACCGCGACGCCGCCGAGGTCCTGCACCGCGGCGGCGGCGGCCTCGTCGACGTAGCCGGTGGGGTCCCAGAGCAGATTGCCATCCGGGGTGCGCAGCAGGATGCTCTGCTGGCCGATGCCCACCTTCGGCTGGGAGCGCAGCGCGAAGAGGTCGGGCTCCAGCTCGGCGATGGTGACGCGTTCGCCTGCCCGCTGCAACGCCTGCAGCGACGTCCACTCCTGCCCGGAAGGCGGGACGTACTGCCGTTCGTCCTCGCAGATCGGGCACGACGCGGGATGCGCATCCCCCGCCGGAAACTCCACAGCGCACGCAGCGCACAACCAATCGACCACCCTGCGACGATACGCCGGCGCGCACACGGCGGAATAGACCCGGTGGCGGAATAGCCGGAGCGGCGGCATCATTGAGACCACTGTGAAACGCATCGGATTCCTCTCCTTCGGCCACTGGCAGCCCATCCCGGGCTCCGTCTCCCGCACGGCCGCCGACGCCCTGCTGCAGACCATCGACCTCGCCGTGGCCGCGGAGGAGGTCGGCGCTGACGGCGCGTTCGTGCGCGTGCACCACTTCGCCAGGCAGCTCGCCTCGCCGTTTCCGCTGCTGGCGGCGATCGGCGCGCGGACGAAGCGCATCGAGATCGGCACCGGCGTGATCGACATGCGCTACGAGAATCCGCTGTACATGGCGGAGGACGCGGCGGCCGCCGACCTGATCAGCGGCGGCAGGCTGCAGCTCGGGGTGAGCAGAGGATCACCGGAGACGGCGGTGCGCGGCTACGAGTCGTTCGGCTACGTGCCGGCAGACGACGAGACGGACGCGGACATGGCGCGTCGCCACACCGAGGTGTTCCGCGCGGCGATCTCCGGGGCGGGTGTCGCGATGTCGAACCCGCAGATGACGGGCGTTTCGCAGCCGCTCCCGATCGAGCCGCGCTCCCCCGGCCTCGACGAGCGCATCTGGTGGGGAGCGGGCAGCAGGGCGACGGCGGTCTGGACGGCGGAGCAGGGCATGAACCTGATGAGCTCCACCCTGCTCACCGAGGACACCGGCGTGCCGTTCGACCAGCTCCAGGCCGAGCAGATCCGGATGTTCCGCGACACCTGGCGGGATGCCGGCCACGAGCGCGAGCCGCGCGTCTCGGTGAGCCGCAGCATCATCCCGATCATCGACGACGAGACCCGCCGCTACTTCGGCGCCCGCGCCGTGGCGGAGTCGCAGGACCAGGTCGGCCACCTCGACGGCGGCCTCGCCCGCTTCGGCAGGAGCTTCGTCGGCGAACCGGACGTGATCGCCGCAGAGCTTGCTGCGGACGAGGCTGTGCAGGCGGCGGACACGGTGCTGGTGACGGTGCCGAACCAGCTCGGGGTGGACTTCAATGCGCGCATCCTGGAATCGCTGGTGAAGGACGTCGCACCGGCAGCGGGCTGGCGATGACCTGCTGTGCTGGGCGGTTCCCGGCGTGACGGACAGGATGCACCTCATCCCGCGACGCACTCCGGAGTCGCGCGCCGTCGTCGAGCGCGTGCAGACGGTGCTCGACCTGACCTCGCGGCTGAACGCGCTGCCGTACTCCGACGCCGAGGGACGCACGGCGCTGCTGAGCGCGATCCTCGGCAGGCCGCTGCCGTCCGACGTGACGATCTACCCGCCGTTCTACTGCGACCACGGCCTGGCGATCAGCTTCGGAGCGAACGTGTTCGTCAACCAGAACTGCTCATTCTACGACATCGGTGGCATCACCATCGGCGACCGCACGATGATCGGCCCCGGCGTGACGCTGAGCACGGCCGGACATCCGGTCGCCCCCGATGCACGGCACGACGGCATCACGACCGCGCCCATCGTGGTCGAGGAGGACGTCTGGATCGGTGCGAACGTGACGGTCGCGCCGGGGGTCACCATCGGGCGCGGCTCGGTGATCGGGGCGGGAGCGGTGATCGCGAAGGACGTAGCGGCGAACACCGTGGTGACGAGCGGGAGCCAGGTCGTGCGGAAGGTGCTCTAGCCGAGGCTCAGAGCTCCTGCCTCCTGAACACCGCGGCCGCTGCCGCCACCGCCGCCGCCGCCACCGCGAGCGACACCAGCACCGGCCACAGCACCTGGTCGGTCGCCGTCCCCACCGCCAGGGTGGATGCGCGGCCGAGCAGGCCGCCCGGCGACCAGTCGGCCACCGGCCGCCACACCGCAGCGACCGAGATCACGACGAACAGTCCGAGCCCCAGTCCTGCCGCCCCGGCGGCCGACGGGATGAGCACGGAGAACAGGGTCATCAGTGCCAGGTAGAACACCGCGAGGACGAGCCAGACCAGAGCGGACGACCAGAGCGGGCCACCAGGCGCGTCGCCGAACACGAGCGCCGTCACGCCCCAGGTCACCAGCGTTCCCGCCGCCAGCAGCAGCGTCAGGTACAGGATGTTCACGACCGCCTTGACCACCACGAACGCAACCCGCGACACCGGTTTCGTCAGCACCAGCACCGCCGTTCCGCTGCGCCGCTCGCCGGAGACGATGCCGCCGTAGATGATGATCAGCGCGAAGATGCCGATCTGGCCGAGGTTCTTGATCCACTGCGCGTACGCGTCGCCGGCCGTCGGCGTCGGCAGACGGAGCGAGGAGAACTGGTCGCCCGCCACCGCCGACAGCAGCTCTGGCGTGTACTTCGCGATGAGCGGCCCCGTCACCGCGAACAGCAGCAGGATCGCCGGCAGCACGAACACCCGCCAGGTGCGCAGGATCTCGAACGTCTCTTTGCGCGCGAACACCAGGGCGGAGCGCATCAGATCGCCTCCCCGACCAGCTCGACGAAGACGTCCTCGAGGGTGAGCTCGCCCGCCTCCAGCCGGATCAGCCCCGCGTTGCGGGAGGCGACCAGCGATGGCAGCTCGTGCTGCGCGGCGGCCGCATCCGACACCAGCACGTCGATGACGCCCTGGCCGTCGCGCGAGACCGTGGTCGCCCACGACCGTTCCGCGATGAGCGTCGCCAGCGCATCCGCGTCCGCCGTCTCTGTGACCTCGAGCACGATGCGGTGACGGCCGTGCCGCGACCGGAGGTCCTGCATCGACGATTGCGTCAGCACGCGCCCGCGGTTCAGGATCGCGACGGTGTCGCAGACCCGCTCGACATCGCTCAGGATGTGCGAGGAGAAAAAGATCGTCGCGCGCCCGCGGAGCGCATCCAGCATGTCGAGCACATCCTTGCGGCCGATCGGGTCGAGAGCGCTGGTCGGCTCGTCCAGCAGGAGCAGGCGCGGGGCGTTGATGAGGGCCTGCGCGATCCCGAGCCGCTGCTTCATCCCGCGCGAGTACCCGCCGATCCTGGTCGTCACTCCCCCGAGCCCTGCCGTGTCCAGCAGCATCGCGGTGCGCTGCCTCAGGATGCGATGGTCCAGCCCGAACAGACCGCCGACGAACTCCATGAACTCGGGCGCCGTCATCCAGTCGTAGAACGCAGGCACGTCCGGCAGGAATCCGAGCTGCCCACGCACGGCGTTGCCCGCGCTGGCGATGTCCTGGCCGAGCACGCGCACGGTGCCGCTGGTCGGCTTCGCCAAGCCGGTGATGATGCGCAGCGCCGTGGTCTTCCCCGCACCGTTGGGGCCGAGGAAGCCGAAGACGGAACCATCGTCGACGCAGAGGTCCACCGCGTCGAGCGCGAGCGCGTGCCTGCCGCCGAAGGTCTTGGTCAGGGCGACGGTTTCCAGGGCCGTGCTCATGCGTCCTCCCGATCGCGTTCTCCGTAGAGCGCGTCTGCGACCTCCGCCATCGTCACGCGCCCAGGTGGTGCAGCGGCAGGCTCCTCCGCTGGCACGCCGCGGAGCCGCCCGACGGCGAAGTACAGGATGGGGCCGATCAGGTTCACCAGCACGATGATCGCGACCCACACCCACTTGTTGCCGAACGCCACGCGCTCCTTAGGCCGACGCACCAGAGAGACGAGGGCGACGACGTCCAGAACCACTTCGGCGAGCAGCACCGCGCCCAGGATCACGAGGACAGCGGGCGGCAGGGAGGCGAGGTCCACGTTCGGCTTCATCGTGCATCCCCTTGTCGCATTGTTCTCGTTACATTGTTCTCGTCGATGAGAACATTATCACGCGCGAGAATGCGCGCCATAGACTACGGGGATGAACAGCTCGGAACTCCTCCTGCATCCGGTGCGCCTCCGCATCGTGCAGGCGTTCCTCGGCGACCGCGCACTCACCACCGCCCAGCTCGCCGACGAGCTCTCCGACGTGCCGACCGCCTCCCTCTACCGCCACGTCTCGCTGCTGACCACGGCAGGGGTGCTCGACGTGGTCGCAGAACGGCGGGTGCGCGGCGGCGTCGAGCGCACCCTCGCGCTGCGGGTGGATGCGGCGCGCGTCAGCCCCGCCGAGCTCGCCACACTGACCGTCGAGCAGCACGCGGCCATGTTCCGCGCGTTCGTCGCCGCTCTGCTCAACACGTTCGATCAGTACCTCGCCGCCGGCTCCCCCGACCTCGTGGCCGACGGAGCCGGATACAGCATGAACGGCCTCTGGCTCACCGACGCCGAGTTCGCCCAGCTGGCCCAGGACCTGGGCACGGTCTACGAGACGAGGGCGGCGAACGGCCCGGGCGACGGCCGTACCCTCCGGATGTTCGCGAGCGTCGTCATCCCCGGTGCTCCATCGGCCCAGTCAGCATCCACCGGATCAGATGTACCCCGGACTGAGGGTTAACGTCCCCCGGTCGGCCTGCGACAATGGACGTGCTGCACACCCGAAATGGCAGCGCAATCGTCATTCGGCGACGCTGAAAGGGGTGTGCGTGCGTTTCTCAGGTGCCAGGTCGGTCATCGCCGGTGCAGGGTTCGCGATTCTCGCCGTCGCCGTGCTGACCCCGACCGCCGCGAACGCGGTCTCCAACGTGTCAGAGGGGTCGTCGCCGTCCGCGATCACGAGCGTGTGGGCGTGGGGCAACCCCATCGACCCCGCGACGGATGCGCGCGGCCTCGGCCAGCAGCAGTTCCAGCCGGATGCGCTGGCCGCCTTCGCCGGCGAGCACCACCTGACCAGCGTCTACCTCTCCGTGCCCTGGGCGCCACAGGAGGGCGCGTTCGCGACCTGGCTGCCGCAGGCGGTCGACGCGCTGCACGCGGCGGGGGTCACCACGGTCTCCGCTCTCGGCGGCGACCCGGAGTGGGCGAAGCAGCCGCAGCTCGCAGCGCAGTGGACGCACGACGCCCTCGCCACCGCCGACTTCGATGCGGTCCAGTTCGATGTCGAGCCGTGGGCGTCCGGCGGAGGCGAGCCGGACCTCGGCGTCATCGTCCCGCAGCTGAACGCGATGTTCGATGCGGCGTCCTCCGTCGCGGACGGCACGCCGATCGGCGCCGACCTGCCATGGTGGCTCGCGGCGAAAACCTACGGGAGCTCGACGGCGTTCGACAGCCTGCTCGGCCACGTCGACACGGTGGCGATCGTCGCCTTCTCCGACCACGCGGCCGGCGACGACGGGATCGTCGCGCTCGCGCAACCGGCCGCCGTCGCCGCCGCGGCGCATTCGGTGCCGTTCACGATCGGCGTCGAGACCGACACCCCGGCTGTCGCCGGAGGCCCGCAGTACACCTTCGGCGACGACACGGCCGTCGCCCTGGAGACGCAGACGGCGCTCGTGCGGCAGCAGCTCTCGGCCACCGCCGGGTATCGCGGCGTCACCGCGGAGCACCTGCTCGCCTGGCAGACGCTGATCGCACGCTGACCCGGCGCCGGAGAAGGTGACCCAACGCCGGAGCTGCCGACCAGCGCCGGACCCACGGAGTCAGCCGTCGGCGGCGGCACGCAGCGCCGCGATGTCCAGCTTGCCCATGCTCAGCATCGCCTGGATGGCGCGGTTGGCACGCTCAGGGTCTGGGTCGCCGATCAGCGCATCCAGCGCCGAGGGGACGATCTGCCAGCTCAGCCCCCACCTGTCCTTGAGCCATCCGCACTGGCCGGGCTCGCCGCCGTCGCCGGTGAGCGCATCCCACAGCCGGTCGACCTCGGCCTGGTCGTCGACGGACACCGAGAACGAGAACGCCTCGGTGAACGGGAACATCGGCCCTCCGTTGAGCGCCATCACCTCGACGCCGTCGAGCAAGAACCGCACCCGGGACACCCCGGCCGCCTGCCCTGGCGCGTCCGGTGCGAACCGGCTCACCTCCAGCATCCGGGAGTTCGGGATGACGGAGACGTAGAACTCCGCCGCCTGCTCTGCCTGATCGTTGAACCAGAGGAAAGGGGTGACCCGTGACATGCGCGCTCCTTGTGTCGGCTGGCGCCCATGCTACGCGCAGGCGGGTAACGTAGCGATGTGTTCACGAGCTACATCGCCATCGGCGACAGTTTCACAGAGGGCGTCGGAGACGAGCTTCCGGACGGCCGCACCCGCGGCTGGGCGGACTTCGTCGCGCTCGGCCTCGCGCAGGCCGCCACGGCGAACGGCGACGCCGGCAGCGTCCGTTACGCCAACCTCGCCATCCGCGGCCGCAAGCTCGGCCCGCTGATCGCCGAACAGCTCCCCCCTGCCGTCGACCAGCGGCCGGAGCTGATCAGCTTGAACGGCGGAGGCAACGACATCATGCGCCCGCGGGTGTCGATCGAGGCCGTCGCGCAGCAGCTGGTGGATGCGGCACGCACGGTCACCGACGCCGGCATCCACCTCCTCCTGCTGAGCGGAGCCAACCCGTCGCTGCACCTGCCGATGGGCTCGCTGATGCGCCGCAGAGGCAACGAGCTGGACGCCGCCGTTCGCGTGCACCTCCCCCTCGACGACGTCACCTACGTGGACAACTGGGCGGACGAGCGCCTCTGGGACATCCGCTACTGGTCGCAGGACCGCCTGCACCTCAATCCGCTCGGCCACGCGCGCGTCGCCAGCAACGTGCTCACCGCGTTCGGCGTTCCCGTGCCGGCCGAGTGGGGCGTCGAGGAGGTCGCCGCCGGTCCGGCCAGCGCCACCTCGCGGCGCACCGCTGACTACTACCGCCGCTACGTGCTGCCGTGGGTCGGCAGACGACTCACCGGGCGTTCCTCCGGCGATGGCCGCACGGCCAAGATCGCCGAGCTCACCGTTGTCGACCCGACGGCCATGCCGCCGCTCTAGTCGTTCGGAGCGGCGGCGCTTCGGAGCGGCGGCGCTTCGGAGAGGCGGCGCATCGTCGCCCGCGTCAGTCGTTGTCCCCGCCCGTCGTGTCGAATCTCGTGGTCTTCGTGCCGCCGGCCCAGGCCCACTCCGCGACCTCGGGGATGTCTTCTCCGTGCTCGCGGGTGTACTCGCGTGCGGCGATCCGCGCATCCTGCATCTCCTGCCGCAGCGCGCCGTTCTTCGCCGCCAGCCCTGGGACCCGGTCGAGCACGTCGATCACCAGGTGGTAGCGGTCCAGATCGTTCAGCATCACCATGTCGAAGGGCGTCGTGGTGGTGCCCTCCTCCTTGTAGCCGCGCACGTGCAGGTTGTCGTGGCCGGCCCTCCGGTAGGTCAGGCGGTGGATCAGCCACGGGTAGCCGTGGTAGGCGAAGATCACCGGCTTGTCCGTGGTGAACAGGGCGTCGTACTCGCGGTCGTTCAGCCCGTGCGGGTGCTCCCCCTCGCTCTGCAGCCGCATCAGGTCGACCACGTTGACAACGCGCACCTTCAGCGACGGGATGCGGTCCCGCAGGATCGAGGCAGCGGCCAGCACCTCCAGGGTCGGGATGTCGCCCGCGCAGCCGAGGACCACGTCCGGTTCGTCCCCCGCCTCCTCGGTTCCCGCCCAGTCGAAGATGCCGATGCCGCGCGTGCAGTGCGCGATGGCCTCCTCCATGGTCAGCCAGTTCGGAGCAGGCTGCTTCCCTGCCACCACCACGTTCACGTAGTCGACGGAGCGCAAGCAGTGGTCGTACGTCGACAGCAGCGTGTTCGCGTCGAACGGCAGGTACACCCGCACCACGTCGGCCTTCTTGTTGACGACGTGGTCGATGAAGCCGGGGTCCTGGTGCGACGCTCCGTTGTGGTCCTGTCGCCAGACGTGCGAGCTGAGCAGGTAGTTCAGCGAGGCCACCGGCCGCCGCCAGGCGATCTGCCTGGAGGACTTCAACCACTTGGCGTGCTGGTTGAACATCGAGTCCACGATGTGGATGAACGCCTCGTACGAGTTGATGACGCCGTGCCGACCGGTGAGCAGATAGCCCTCCAGCCAGCCCTGGCACTGGTGCTCGCTCAGCATCTCCATCACACGGCCGGAGCGCACGAGGTGGTTGTCGGAGTCGATCGGCCAGTACTCGGCGTTCCACTGCTTCCCGGTCACGTCGTAGACCGCCTGCAACCGGTTGGATGCGGTCTCGTCCGGCCCGAACAGGCGGAAGTCGCGGGGATTGGCCGCCATCACATCCCGGAACCACTCGCCGAGCACCTTCGTGGCCTCGGCGACGGTCTCGCCGGGCGACGGAACATCCACCGCGTATTCGCGGAAGTCGGGCAGCCGCAGGTCGCGGCGCAGCAGGCCGCCGTTGGCGACAGGGTTGGCGCTCATCCTCCTGTCGCCCTGCGGCGCGAGCGCTGTCACCAGCTCCACGGGAGCCCCCGACTCGTCGAACAGCTCCTCCGGCCGGTACGACGCCATCCAGCTCTCCAGCAGGCGCGTGTGCGCCTCCGTGTCCCTGGCGTCCGCGAGCGGCACCTGGTGCGAGCGCCAGTTGTTCTCGGCGGGGTGGCCGTCGATCTCCTTCGGGCAGGTCCAGCCCTTCGGGGTGCGGAGGATGAGCATCGGCCAGGCCGGACGCTCGGTCAGCTCGCCGACGGCCGCCGCCTTCTTGATCCCGGCGATCTGATCGAGGATCGTGTCGAGCGTCTCCGCCATCCGCTCGTGAACCAGGCGCGGGTCCTCTCCGTCGAACCCGCCGGAGACGAGGTACGGGGTGTATCCGTAGCCGCGCATGAGCTCGAACAGCTCGCTCTCCGGGATGCGCGCGAGCACGGTCGGGTTGGCGATCTTGTACCCGTTGAGGTGCAGGATCGGCAGCACGACGCCGTCGTGCACGGGGTCGAGGAACTTGTTCGAGTGCCAGGCCGTTGCAAGCGGCCCTGTCTCAGCCTCGCCGTCGCCGACCACGGCGGCGACCAGGAGGTCAGGGTTGTCGAAGGCGGCCCCGTAGGCGTGCGAGAGCGCGTAGCCGAGCTCCCCGCCCTCGTGGATCGACCCAGGCGTCTCCGGGGCGGCGTGGCTCGGGATGCCGCCGGGGAAGGAGAACTGCCTGAACAGCCTGCGCAGCCCGTCGACGCTCTGGTCGATGGCGCTGTACGTCTCGCTGTAGGTCCCGTCGAGGTACGCGCTGGCGACGACGCCCGGGCCGCCGTGGCCGGGGCCTGCGACGAAGATCGTGTCCAGGGCGCGCTCCTGGATCACCCGGTTGAGGTGCGCGTAGATGAAGTTCAGGCCTGGCGTCGTTCCCCAGTGGCCGAGAAGCCGCGGTTTGATGTGGTCGCGCGAGAGCGGCTCCCGCAGCAGCGGGTTGTCCAGCAGGTAGATCTGCCCGACCGAGAGGTAGTTGGCGGCTCGCCACCACGCATCCAATCGGTCGAGAGTCTCGGGAGTGAGCGTGGCGGTCGATGATGTCACAGGATTCCTTCCCCTCGTTCGGCATCCTACGTTGGCTCCGCTCCGAACAACAGGCATGGAAACCACCACCGTCGCCACCGAGATCGGCGCCGTCACCGTGCGGCGCACCCCGCGGGAGTCGCACACCGCCACGATCCTGCTGCACGGCGCTGCCGGCTCCTGGACCACCTGGCGGGCGGCCATCGCAGCGGCGGAGTCCGGTGGATCGGTCGCCGACCTCGTCGTACCCGATCTGCCTGGCTGGGGCGACTCCCCCGTCGCCGACCTGACCAGGCTCGACGCCGGCAGCATCGCGGATGCGGTCGCCGAGGTCGCCCGCGCCCTCGGCTACACCAGGTGGCGCCTGGTCGGGCACTCGCTCGGCGGTTTCATCGCCCTGGAGCTCGCCGTGCGCGAGCCGGTGGCGACGGAGTCCGTCGTGCTGGTCTCCGCCACGACCTTCGGCGGACGGGGCGACCGGCTCGGTCCGCTGGGGCGGCTGCTGCACTACGCGCCGCTGATGCTCCTGACGGCCGGGATCAGGATGCTCACGGCACTCGGCCCCCTCGCCGCCCGTTTCGTGCGCGCCATCGACCGGGCCGGACTGCTCACCGTGCTCGCTGCCCCGCTGTTCACGGTTGTCGACCGGCAGGCGGTGCACGAGCTCGCGCACGACCTCCGGCCTGGCGCGCTCCTGCGGGCGATGCAGTGCGCGGCCACGTACCCTGCTGCAGAGCGCTGGGCGCGCATCCACTGCCCGGTGTTCGCGCTGCACGGGGACAGGGACGTCTTCGTCGCGCGCGACGACGATGCCAGGCTGGCGGCGATCATCCCGGATTTCCGCGCCGTCGTCGTGCCGGCGACAGGGCACTTCGGCCACGTCGAGCACCCGACGATCCTCGCCGGGGCGCTGCACGCGCGATAACCTGGCGGGCATGGCAGAGCAGACCATCAGCGTCGAGTCGGTCGGCACGGAAACGTGGGACGAGCTTCGCACGGTGTTCGGGGAGCGCGGGGACGCCTCCGGATGCTGGTGCCAGTGGTTCAAGGTGACGGGGGCGCAGTTCCACGAGCTGCCGCGGGAGCGCAAGGCCGAGCTGCTGCACACGAGCGTCGAGGGCGGGTCTCCCGGGGTGATCGCGCGGCTCGGCGGCGAGCCCGTCGGCTGGGCGGCGGTCGAGCCGTTCAGCGCGTACCCGGCGCTCCGGCGCTCGCCGATCACCAAGCGGCAGCCCGGTGACCCCGAGGACCCGTGGGCGGTCACCTGCTTCGTGGTGCGCATCGACCACCGCAACCGCGGCATCGCCCGCGCGCTGCTCGCGGGTGCCGTCGACCATGCCGCCGAACGCGGCGCCGAGGTCGTGGAGGGGTACCCGGTCGACCCGGGTGTTCGCCCGTCGCTCAGCGCGGCCGAGCGCTACCACGGCACCGTCTCCCTCTTCGCCTCTCGCGGCTTCGAGGTGGTGCGACGGCCATCGGCCACGCGAGCCGTCATGCGACTTCTCGTGGGCTCCTGACCCCATAAGCTCGTCTGGTGAGCTCGAAACGCGACCGCCTGATCGGCGCAGGAACCCAGGTCGCCACCGAGGTCAGCATCAACTTCGGCTCGTCGGTCGCCGGGCTGCTCATCCCGATCGTCGGATCGGTGGTCGTCGTGGCGGTGCGACAGATCATCACCGCCATCGCCGTGCTGCCGTTCTACCGGCCGAAGCGCGCTGAACTCACCTGGCGCAGGCTTTGGCCGGCCATCGCGCTCGGCGTCGTGCTAGCCACGATGAACCTCAGCTTCTACGAGGCGGTCGGCCGGCTCGGGCTCGGCATCGCGGCGACCATCGAGTTCCTCGGCCCGTTCGCTCTCGCCCTCGCAGGCTCCCGCAGGGTCGTGGATGTGATCTGCGCCCTGTTCGCCGCCGGCGGCGTCGTGCTGCTCACCGGCACAGAGGGCGCCATCGACCCGATCGGCGTGCTGCTCGCGCTCGCGGCGGCGGCCAGCTGGGCGGCGTACATCCTGCTCACGCGCCGGGTCGCCACCCGCCTGCCCGGACTCGAAGGACTGAGCGTCGCGAGCGTCGTCGCCACGATCATCCTGCTCCCGATCGCGCTCGTCGTCGTCGACTACAGCCGTCTGAACTGGCCGGTGATCGGGATGCTCGTCGCCGCCGGCGTGCTGTCGTCCGCCATCCCGTACAGCCTCGACACGTTCATCCTGCGCAGGATCACCCCGCGGCTGTACGCGATCATCACCAGCCTCGGGCCGGCGATCGCGACCCTGTTCGGCGTGCTGGTGCTGCACGAGCGGTTCAGCGGCGTTCAGCTGCTCGGCATCGCGGTGGTGTGCTTCGCCGCGGGCGTCACGATCGCCACGCAGCGCGACCAGCAGAAGTCCGACCTGGAGTCGACCGCCGAGGCGATCCCCTAGCCGGGCCGGCCGGCCGTGCTCAGGACAGGATGTCCTTCGTGGTGAAGCGTCCGATCGCCAGCGCCCCGAACACCGCCACGTAGCCGAGCTGCAGCAGCGCGTTGCTGCCGAACGAGTCCCACGACACCGGGTCGCGCAGGAAGTCGGCGAACCCGAACCAGTAGTGGCTGAACAGCCAGGGGTGCAGGCCGTCCAACTGCGGGAGCTGGTCGAGCACCTGCGAGACCACCGAGAGCACGATCGTCGCCGCCATCGCGCCGACAGGCACGTCGGTGAGCGTCGAGAAGAACAGGCCGATCGCGCACAACCCGAGCAGCGAGACGACGACGTACGCGCCGATCAGCAGCAGCCGCAGGAACGCGTCCCAGGCTCCCACCTGGCTGCCGGAGAGCAGCGTCACCGGACCGACGGGGAACAGGATCGCGCCGATCGCCGACCCAGCGGCGATCACCACGGCCGTGCCCGCGATGCAGAACGCGGCGGAGCCTGCGTACTTGACCGCCAGCAACCGCAGCCGCCCCGCTGGAGCGATCACCAGGTAGCGCAGCGTGCCGTGGCTCGCCTCGCCCGCGATGGTGTCCCCGGCCACCACCCCGACGGTGAGCGGCAGGAACAGCGGCACGCACACCACGAGCGCCGTGAAGCCGACGAACAGCCCGTTGGCTGTGATCTGGTCGAGGAACGCCGGACCGCGCCCGGCGCGTGACCCTCCGGTGATGCGCACGGCGACGGCGATCAGGATGGGGATGGCCGCCAGCGCTGCAAGCATCGCCCAGGTGCGCCAGCGGCGGAACAGCACGGCCAGCTCCGACCAGAGCAGCGACCACCCAGCCGATGGGTGCGGCAGCTTCGCCGTCGGCACGGGATGCGCCGGCGCGGCCACCCCGTCCGCCTCCGTCTCACTGCTCGACATCGAAGCCCTCCCCGGTGAGCTCCACGAACCGCTCCTCCAGCGTCGACCCGTGCACCCCGAAGCCACGCACCCGGACTCCGGCGGCGACGAGGGCCGCCACGATGGTCTCCGCGGCCGGCGCCGGTTCGGGCAGGGGCGCATCCAGCACCCCGTCCGTCGCTGTCGCAGGGGCGATGCCGAGGTGGGTGAGGACGGTCGCCGCCTCCCGCGCATCCGGTGTCTCGACGCGGACCCTCGGCCCTGTCGCTCCGCGAAGCGCGTCGAGCGAGCCCTGCGCCACGAGCCGCCCCGTCCGCATGATCGCGGCGTGCGTGCAGACCTGCTCGATCTCCGCCAGCAGGTGGCTGGACACGAACACCGTCCTGCCCTCGTCGGCCAGCGAACGGACCAGAGAGCGCACCTCCCGCGTGCCCTGCGGGTCGAGGCCGTTCGTCGGTTCGTCGAGCACGAGCAGGTCACGGTCGGTGAGCAGAGCGCCCGCGATCCCGAGACGCTGCTTCATGCCGAGCGAGTACGCGCGCACGTTCTTGCCTGCCGCGTGGGTGAGGCCCACCCGCTCCAGCGCGACAGCGACCCGCTCGCGGCGGGTCGCGGACGGCGCGTAGCGGTCGGCGGAGTCGCGGCGGACGAGGTTCGCGAAGCCGGACAGGTACGGTGCGAACGCCGGGCCCTCGACGAGCGCACCGACGCGCGGGAGCACGGTGGCTCCCCGGTCGGGCATCGGCTGCCCGAACAGGCGGATCTCCCCCGCCGACGCGGAGACGAGCCCAAGGAGCATCCGGATGGTCGTGGTCTTCCCAGACCCGTTCGGCCCGAGGAAGCCGAACACCGACCCGCGCGGCACGCTCAGGTCGATGCCGTCGACCACGGCACGGGAGCCGAAGCGTTTGGTGAGGCCGCTCGTCGTGATGGCGGCGGCTGCGTCCGTCACCGAGCGGCGGCCTGCAGGGCGGACACCGGGACGGCTCCGGCGAAGACGCGCCCGTCGTCGGTCACCAGCACCGACACCAGCGAGGTGCTGAAGGCGCGGCCGCCGTCGACGGCGGTGGTGAGCTGCCCGAACAGCGGAGAGGAGGTGAGGTCGGCCGGCACCGAGCCGGCAGGCACACTCACGATGGCGTCCCAGCCGCTGCCGGTGACGGTCGGCTTCTGGTGCGTCCCAGCCTGTGCCTTCTTCTCGCCGAGCCCGGACGGCGACTGCTCGGTGACCGTCGCGCCCTTCGGCGGGGTGAACGCGAACACGCTCGCGGACGGCGTCGCCGTGCTGAACTCGCTGAAACCGACCTCGAAGGCCGGAGTGCTCTGGCCGCGCGCATCCACCTGCACCCGCAGCGGGATGCCCGTGGTGCCGTCGACGGCGATCGACACGGACCCGACGAGGGTCGCGTCGGTCTTCGGAGTGAGGACCAGGTCGTATGCGTCGCGTCCCGCGACCTTCACCGGGTCGCCGAGCGTGACCGAGGTGCTGGGGTCGACAGCGGTCAGGAACCGCTGCGCGAGCTGGGATGGCGTGGTGGCGGCACCGGTGGTCGCATCCGGGTCGGGCTGCTTGTTGTCCGGGGTCTTCACATTGTCCGGGGACTTCACGAGCGACCGGTCCGGCAGCGTCACGTGCGTGACCTTCGTACCGGTCGAGGTGTAGAGCCAGACGTCGGAGCCGTTGCGGATCACGTCGCGCTCGGCGAGCTGGTCGAGCACCTGCAGGCGCTGCTTGGACGGCCCGTCGACGTAGACCTTCGCCGTGTGGTCGCCGGTCAGCAGTTCGATGACGCTCGCGGCGTCGCCTGAGCCCGAACCGGACCCGGCGCCTGGTCCTGTCGACGGGATCGACGGCAGACCGAGGTCGGAACTCTGCTCGACCGTGCCGGAGAACGCCTTCACGTCGCTCGACGCGACGAGCCGCAGCACATCGTCTGGCGTCTTCGACGGAAGGTCTGCCGCGCCGGCCGCGAGCGGCGCGACGATCACGCCCGCCGCGATCGCGACGGGCACAACGGCAGCGGGGAGCCAGCGAACCCAACGGCGTTTCATGACTTCGAGACTACGCCTGTGGCGGGGCCGCGAACCCTCCTGGATGCTGCGAACTCCGTGGGAACCGCCCGCCGCATCCCGGCGACAACGAACGGAGACAGCGAGCGGATACGACGAACGGCCCCCGCACAGAGCGGGGGCCGTTCGCACATCCGGTCGTCTTAGAGGACGTCTCCGACCCTGTGGACGCGGATGTCGTTGGTGGTTCCGGGGATTCCGGGAGGGGAACCGGAGATGATGATGACCTTGTCACCGTTCTCCGCGCGGCCGGTCGACTTGAGCGCCTCGTCCACCTGGGCGACCATCTGGTCGGTGTGGGTGACCCGCGAGACGACGAACGACTCGACGCCCCAGTTGAGAGACATGCGACGGCGCACCGACTCCTCCGGCGTGAACGCCAGGATCGGGATCTTGTTGCGCAGACGCGACATGCGACGAGCGGACTCGCCGGACTCGGTGAAGACGCAGAGGTACTTCGCCTCGACGAAGTCGGCGACCTCCACGGCGGCGAGGGTGATCGCGCCGCTCTGGGTGCGCGGGCGGGTGCCGAGCGGCTGGATGCGGTCGAGACCGTGCTCCTCCGTCGACTCCACGATGCGCGCCATGGTCTGAACGGTGATGACCGGGTACTCGCCGACGCTGGTCTCGCCGCTGAGCATGACCGCGTCAGCGCCGTCGAGGACGGCGTTGGCGACGTCGGAGGTCTCCGCGCGGGTCGGGACGGGGCTGGAGATCATCGACTCGAGCATCTGGGTCGCGACGATGACCGGCTTCGCCGCGCGGCGGGCGAGCTCGACGGCGCGCTTCTGCACGATCGGCACGGCCTCGAGCGGGAGCTCGACGCCCAGGTCGCCACGGGCGACCATGATCGCGTCGAACGCCTCGATGATGCTCTCGAGGTTGTCGACGGCCTGCGGCTTCTCGATCTTGGCGACGACGGGGAGCTTGCGTCCCTCCTCCGCCATGATCTCGTGCACGCGATCGATGTCGGCGGCGTTGCGCACGAACGACAGCGCGATGAGGTCTGCGCCGAGCTTGAGGCCCCAGCGGAGGTCAGCCTCGTCCTTCTCGGACAGCGCAGGCACGTTGACGGCGACGCCGGGCAGGTTGATGCCCTTGTTGTTGGACACCGGGCCCGCCACGATGACCTTGGTAGTCACGACGGTGCCGTCGGTCTCGAGCACCTGGACGCGGACCTTGCCGTCGTCGATCAGGAGGAAGTCGCCCGGCTTGACGTCCTGGGGAAGCCCCTTGAACGTGGTCGAGGAGATCTCCTTGGTGCCGATGATGTCCTCGGTGGTGATCTTGAAGATGTCGCCTTCGGCGAGGTCGTATGGACCTGCCTCGAACTTGCCGAGGCGGATCTTCGGGCCCTGCAGGTCGACCAGCACGGCGACCGGCTTGCCTGCGTCGTCCGCTGCCTTGCGCACGTTGGCGTAAACGCCCTCGTGGACGTCGTAGCTTCCGTGGCTCAGGTTCATCCTGGCCACGTCAACACCCGCGTCGATGATCGCGCGGATGTTGTCATAGCTCGATGTCGCAGGCCCGAGGGTCGCGACGATTTTCGCCCTTCTCATACTTTTACTTGCTCCGTGATTCTGCGCCCCTGACGGCGCTCGATTCGGTGATGACGCCCGCGGGGTGCCGGGGTGTCCGTTCAGCTCAGACGAGGATTCCCCTGTCGGTGGGTCGGACGGGGGACGGCAGATGCGTCTCCCCTTCAAGATACCGGTCAACGGCGGCTGCCGCTGCACGGCCTTCCGCGATCGCCCACACGATGAGCGACTGGCCGCGGCCGGCATCGCCCGCCACGAACACGCCCGGCTGGCTGGTCTGGTAGCCGCTGTCGCGCGCCACGTTGCCGCGGTCGTCGAACGGCAGCGCGAGCTGCGCATCCAGGTCGGCCTGCTCAGGGCCGGTGAAGCCGAGGGCGAGGAGGACCAGGTCGGCCGGGATCTCGCGCTCGGTGCCCGCCTTGGGCACGCGGCGTCCATCGAGGTACTCGGTCTCTGCGACGCGGATGGCGCGGACCTCTCCGTACTCGTTGGAGAGGAACTCGACGGTGGATGCGAGGAACTCGCGCTTGCCGCCCTCCTCGTGCGCCGAGGAGACCTCGAACAGCGTCGGCGTCATCGGCCACGGCTGGTGGCTCGGACGCTCCGACGGCGGCTGCGTTCCGATGGCGAGGTTGGTCACGCTGGCTGCGCCCTGGCGGTGCGCCGTTCCGATGCAGTCGGCTCCGGTGTCTCCACCGCCGAGGACGACGACGTGCTTGCCCTCCGCCGAGATCTGGTCGGCGACCTGGTCGCCCGCGCCCGTCTTGTTCTGCTGGACGAGGTACTCCATCGCGAAGTGCACGCCGCTCAGGTCGCGCCCGGGGATGGGGAGGTCGCGAGGGACCATCGCCCCCGTCGCCACCACGACGGAGTCGTACCGGGCGCGGAGGTCGTCCCAGGTGATGTCGACGCCGATGTTGACGCCGGCGCGGAACCGGGTGCCCTCCGCCATCATCTGGTTGAGACGCGCCTCGAGGTGCTTCTTCTCCATCTTGAAGTCCGGGATGCCGTAGCGCAGCAGGCCGCCGATGCGGTCGTCGCGCTCGTAGACGGCAACGGTGTGACCGGCGCGGGTGAGCTGCTGGGCAGCGGCGAGACCGGCAGGGCCGGAGCCGACCACGGCGACCGTCTTTCCGGTGAGCCGCTCCGGCGGGTGCGGCTGCACCCAGCCGTTCTGCCAGGCCTGGTCGATGATCGACACCTCGACCTGCTTGATCGTGACCGCCGGCTGGTTGATGCCGAGCACGCACGACGACTCGCAGGGCGCAGGGCACAGGCGGCCGGTGAACTCCGGGAAGTTGTTCGTGGCGTGCAGGCGCTCGATGGCCTGACGGCCCTCGCCGCGGTACATCAGGTCGTTCCACTCCGGGATGAGGTTCCCGAGCGGGCAGCCCTGGTGGCAGAACGGCACTCCGCAGTCCATGCAGCGGCCCGCCTGCCTGCGGAGCTGGGCGGAGTCGCCTGCTTCGTAGACCTCTTTCCAGTCCATCAGTCGCACCGAGACGGGCCGGCGCTTGGGGAGCTCGCGCTCCGTAACCTTGAGGAAGCCCTTGGGGTCAGCCACCTGTCACCTCCAGAATCCTGTTCCACACGATGTCGCCGTCCGGGTCGAGTCCCTCGTCGACGGCGTCTTGACGCATCTGCAGCACGGCGGCGTAATCACGCGGCAGTACCTTGACGAACTTCGCGACCGTGTCGTCGAAGTTCTCGAGCAGCCGGGCTGCCAGAGCGGACTCCGTCTCAGCGACGTGCCGTTCCAGGAGGTCGCGGACGATCTCCACGTCGGCGCTGCCGAGCGGAAGCAGCTCCAGCTCGCCGCTCGCGAGCGAGTCGCGGTTGACGAGGTCCTTCTGCAGCTCGTACACGTACGCAGTGCCTCCGGACATCCCCGCCCCGAGGTTTCGGCCCGTGCTGCCGAGGATGACGGCGAGCCCGCCTGTCATGTACTCCAGCGCGTGGTCGCCGACACCCTCGACGACCGCTGTGGCCCCCGAGTTGCGGACCAGGAAGCGCTCACCGACGATGCCGCGGATGAACATGCTGCCCTGGGTCGCGCCGTAGCCGATCACGTTGCCGGCGATCACGTTCTCCTCCGCGGGGAACACGCTGCCGCGCGGCGGGCGCACGACGATCTGGCCGCCGGAGAGACCCTTGCCGACGTAGTCGTTCGAGTCGCCCTCGAGCCGCAGCGTGATGCCGCTCGGCAGGAACGCGCCGAGCGACTGCCCTGCCGATCCCGTGAGCGTGATCTCGATGGAGCCGGTCGGCAGGCCGTTCTCGCCGTGCCGCACTGTGACCTCGTGGCCGAGCATCGTGCCGACCGCGCGCTCCGTGTTCCGGATGGGCAGGTTCAGCTCGATGTGACCGCCGCGGGCGAGCACGTCTGCGCTCTCCGCGATCAGGTGGTTGTCGAAGTGCTTGTCGAGCTCGTGGTCCTGCGCCTTCGCGTTCTTGCGCGGGGCGTCTGCCGGGAACTCCGGGCCGGTGAGGATCGGGGAGAGGTCGAGCCCCGACGCCTTCCAGTGGTCGATCGCACCGTCGACGCCGAGCAGCTCATTGTGGCCGATCGCCTCGTCGAGCGTGCGGAAACCGAGCTCGGCGAGGTACTCGCGCACCTCCTGCGCGATGAACTCGAAGAAGTTCACCACGAACTCCGGCTTGCCGGAGAACCGGGAGCGCAGCTCGGGGTTCTGCGTCGCGACGCCGACCGGGCAGGTGTCCAGGTGGCAGACGCGCATCATGATGCAGCCGGAGACGACGAGCGGCGCCGTGGCGAAACCGAACTCCTCCGCTCCGAGCAGGGCGCCGACGATGACGTCGCGGCCGGTCTTGAGCTGGCCGTCGACCTGGACGACGACGCGGTCGCGCATCCCGTTAAGCATCAGGGTCTGCTGGGTCTCGGCGAGGCCGAGCTCCCACGGAGTACCTGCGTGCTTGAGCGAGTTGACCGGCGATGCACCCGTTCCTCCGTCGTGGCCGGAGACCAGGACGACGTCGGCGAGAGCCTTGGCCACGCCCGCCGCCACCGCGCCGATGCCGGACTCGGAGACGAGCTTGACGTGAACTCGCGCATCCGGGTTGGCGCGCTTCAGATCGAAGATGAGCTGCTTGAGGTCTTCGATCGAGTAGATGTCGTGGTGCGGCGGCGGAGAGATGAGGCCGACGCCCGCTGTCGCGTGCCTGGTGCGGGCCACCCACGGGTAGACCTTGGTCGGCGGGAGCTGACCGCCCTCGCCGGGCTTCGCGCCCTGCGCCAGCTTGATCTGGATGTCGTCGGCGTGCGTCAGGTACATACTCGTCACGCCGAACCGGCCGGAGGCGACCTGCTTGATCGCACTGCGACGCTCAGGGTCGAGCAGACGGTCGAGGTCTTCTCCCCCCTCACCGGTGTTCGACTTGCCGCCGAGACGGTTCATCGCGATGGCGAGGGTCTCGTGGGCTTCCCTGGAGATCGAGCCGTAGCTCATCGCCCCTGTCGAGAACCGCTTGACGATCGACTCGACGGACTCGACCTCGTCCAGAGGCACGGCGGGGCGGACACCGGTGCGGAGGGTGAACATCCCGCGCAGCGTCATGAGGCTCTCCGCCTGGTCGTCGACCAGCTTCGTGTACTCGCGGAACACGTCGTACCGCCTGGTGCGGGTGGAGTGCTGCAGCCGGAACACCGTCTCCGGGTTGAACAGGTGCGGGGCGCCGTCGCGACGCCACTGGTACTCGCCGCCGGTCGCCAGGCGCTCGTGCGCGACAATGGCGCTCTCCGCCGGGTACGCGCTCTCGTGCCTGGACAGGTTCTCGGCCGCGATGACCTCGATGCCAACGCCGCCGAGCTTGCTGGTGGTGCCGGTGAAGTAGTGGTCGACGAACTCCTGGCTGAGGCCGACAGCCTCGAACGCTTGAGCGCCCGCGTATGACGAGACAGTGGAGATGCCCATCTTCGACATGATCTTGAGCACGCCCTTGCCGAGCGCCTTGATCACGTTCTTGACGGCCTTCTCCGGCGTGATGCCAGTGATGGCGCCGCTGCGGACGAGCTCCTCGCAGGTCTCCATCGCCAGGTACGGGTTGATCGCGGACGCGCCGTAGCCGATCAGGAGCGCGATGTGGTGCACCTCGCGCACGTCGCCAGCCTCGACGATCAAGCCGACCTTCATGCGGTTCTCCGCACGAATCAGGTGGTGGTGGACCGCGGCGAGCATCAGCAGCGACGGGATGGGCGCGAGGTCTTTCGTGGAGTCGCGGTCGCTCAGCACGATGAACTGGGCGCCGGCCGCGATGGCCTCGTCCACCTCGTCGCACATCTCGGCAAGCCGGCGCGCGAGCGCGTCCGTCCCCGCGTCGAACCGGTAGAGGCCCTTGACCGTCGTGGTGAGGCGGCTGCCTGGACGCGGGTCGATGTGCTGGATCTTCGCGAGCTCGTCGTTGTCGATCACCGGGAAGTCGAGCACGACCTGCTTGGCGTGTTCCGGCCCGGCGGAGAGCAGGTTGCGCTCCGGACCGAGGCCGAGCTTCAGGGAGGTGACGACCTCCTCGCGGATCGAGTCGAGCGGCGGGTTGGTCACCTGCGCGAACTGCTGCGTGAAGTAGTCGAACAGCAGCCGAGGTCGGTCGGAGAGCACGGCGACGGGCGTGTCGGAGCCCATCGCGCCGAGCGGCTCGGCGCCGGTGGTGGCCATCGGCTTGAGCAGGATGCGCACCTCCTCCTCCGTGTAGCCGAAGGTGCGCTGGCGGCGCGTGATCGACGCGGGGGTGTGCACGATGTGCTCACGCTCCGGGAGGTCTTTGAGGTTGATGCGGCCCTCGTCCAGCCACTCGCCGTACGGGGCGCCCGCCGCGAGGTCGGCCTTGATCTCGTCGTCCTCGATCAGGCGGCCTGCGACGGTGTCGACCAGGAACATCTTGCCTGGGCGGAGACGCCCCTTGCGCACGACGCGGCTCGGCTCGATGTCGAGCACGCCGATCTCGCTGGCGAGCACGACGAGGCCGTCGTTGGTCACCACGTACCGGCCGGGGCGGAGCCCGTTGCGGTCGAGCGTCGCGCCGACGAGAGAGCCGTCGGTGAAGACGATCGCGGCCGGGCCGTCCCACGGCTCCATCAGCATCGAGTTGTACTCGTAGAAGTCGCGACGGGACTTCTCGATCTCCGTCTGGTTCTCCCACGCTTCCGGCACCATCATCATGACGGCGTGCGGCAGCGACCTGCCGGACAGCGACAGCAGCTCCACGACCTCGTCGAACGAGGCGGAGTCGCTCGCGCCCGGTGTGACGATCGGCAGCACGGGCGACAGGTCGCCAAGCAGCTCGCTCTCCAGCTGGGACTGGCGCGCGCGCATCCAGTTGCGGTTGCCCTGCACGGTGTTGATCTCGCCGTTGTGCGCGATCATCCGGAACGGCTGGGCGAGCGGCCAGGACGGGAAGGTGTTCGTCGAGTACCGCGAGTGGACGAGCGCCAGCTTGGAGGCGAAGCGCTGGTCGGAGAGATCGGGGTAGAACGGCTCCAGCTGGAGCGTCGTGACCATGCCCTTGTAGACGAGGGTGCGACTGGACAGCGAGGAGAAGTAGATGTCGAGCTCGCGCTCCGCGCGCTTGCGGAGGAAGAAAGTCTGCCGATCGAGGAGGATGCCGCCGACCTGCTCGCCGTCGTCGCCCGTGCGCGTGCTGGACACGTAGAGCTGCTCGATGAACGGCATGGCGCCGCGCGCCAGTGTTCCGATCTCGTCCGCTGCGACCGGCACCTCGCGCCAGCCGAGGACGGTGAGCTCCTGCTCAGCAGCGATCGCCTCGATCGCGGCCTTCGCCGCTGCCCGCTCCCCGTCCTCCGTGGAGAGGAACACGTTGCCGACCGCGTAGCGGCCGGCCGCGGGCAGCTCGAAACCGGCGACGGCGCGCAGGAAAGCGTCAGGCACCTGCGTGATGATGCCTGCGCCGTCGCCCGTGCCGGCGTCGGAGCCGACAGCACCGCGGTGCTCCAGGTTGCGCAGCGCGTCGAGCGCCGCGTCGATGATGTCGTGGCCGGCCGTTCCGCGGAGCGTCGCGACCATCGCGAGCCCGCAGGCGTCCTTCTCATGAGCGGGGTCGTAAAGACCCTGCTTCACGGGGGTGGTGCTGAAACGGGAGCGGGAGGGCATAAGCGCCATCAACGACCGTCCTCACATATTCGGTGGTGCGGGGGGACGCCATCGGCCCTGGACTGAGGGGAAGGGGGTTCCGCCGCTCACGAGAGGCTTGGTGCTGCTCTGGGAGACGGTGAGGTGAGGTGCTCGGGGATGACCTCGAGAGGGGATTACGCGCCGAGTGAGCTTGTGGCCTTGGCTGCGTCCTTCTCGGTGGGCTCCTCGGCGTCATCGCCGGAAACCTCGTCATCCGAGTAGGTGTCGTCAGAGTCTACCTCAGCATCCGGCCTGACCCATTCACGACCAGGGCGGTACACGCTCGGCTCGAGTCCAGGGTGGCGACGGGACTGCACGATGAACAGGACGACACCGAGCACGACGGCCGCGAACGCCGCCCACACGTTGGTCGGGATGCCCAGGAAGCTGAACTCGCTCGGGTCGATGCGGATCGACTCGAGGTAGGAACGGCCCAGGCCGTACCAGATCAGGTAGACCGCGAAGGCCTTGCCCCAGCGCAGCTGGAACTTGCGCTCGAGCAGGATGATCACGACGATGCCGATGACGTTCCAGATGATCTCGTAGAGGAACAGCGGCTGGAACAGCGTGCCGTCCGGCAGGCCGACGGGGATGGCCTTGTTGCCGGAGTCGATCTGCAGACCCCACGGCAGGTTGGTCGGCAGGCCGAACAGCTCCTGGTTGAAGTAGTTGCCGAGACGACCGAGCGCCTGGGCGAGCAGCAGGGCGGGAGCGAGGGCGTCGGCGAACGACCAGAACCGGATGCCGGACCAGCGGCAGCCGATGTACGCACCGACGGCTCCGCCGATCAGCGCGCCGAAGATGGCGTTTCCGCCCTCCCAGATGTAGAGCGTCTTGAGGAGGTCCGCTCCCGGGTAGAAGTAGTCCGCCGGGTGGGTCACCACGTGGTAGACGCGGGCTCCGATGATGCCGAGCGGCACCGCCCAGAGGATGATGTCGAGCACGACGCCCGGCTCTCCCCCGCGCTTCGAGAGTCGCCTGGAGGTCCACATGGCGGCGACGACGATACCGATCAGGATGCAGATCGCGTACGTCTGGATGCGCCAGTGCAGCCCGAAGATGTCGATCGGGATCTGCTGCCATTCCGGCCCAGGGCTGGGGATGCTCGCGTACCAGCTGCTCATCGTCGCAAACACCCGATGACTCACCTTTCGTGTTGATCAGACCGCGCGAAGACCACGCGCGGCCACCATAGTCTAATTCGGTTTGGAGAGGCTGCCGCGCCTAGGCGGCGGTGCCTGCGGAGAGGGAAGCGGCGAGACGGCCGACACCCTCGACGCCGTCGTCGGCCAGCGCCTTCACGAGCGCCGATCCGACGATCGCGCCGTCCGCGTATCCGAGCACCTCCGCGACCTGCGCCGCGGTGGAGATGCCGATGCCGACGCACGTGCTCGTCGCCCCGGCGTCACGCAGCCTGGCGACCAGTGAGCGGGCGGCGGAGTCGACGTCCGAACGTGCCCCGGTGATGCCCATGGTCGAGACGGCGTATACGAAGCCGCGGCTCGCATCCACTGCCTGCCGCAGGCGCTCGTCCGTGGAGGACGGAGCGGCGAGGAACACGCGGTCGAGCCCGGTGCGCTCCGACGCCGCGAGCCA
Source organism: Leifsonia sp. Root227 (assembly GCF_001428745.1). Classification (GTDB taxonomy): domain Bacteria; phylum Actinomycetota; class Actinomycetes; order Actinomycetales; family Microbacteriaceae; genus Leifsonia. The sequence continues at coordinate 987,596 of NZ_LMIO01000002.1, forward strand.
GGATGCGCCCTCGTCGGGGATGAGGTCCGGCGTGATGAGGCCGGCTCCCCCTGCGGCGAGCAGGTCGTCGGCGAAGCGGTCGACGCCGTACTGCAGCACGGGGTTCCAGTAGGTCATCACCAGGATGGGGATGTTCACCTGGGCGGTGATCTCGCGCACGGCGGTGAAGCCGTCGCGCAGGCGGAAGCCGTTGGAGAGCGCCTGCTGGGTGGCCGCCTGGATGACCGTGCCGTCCATGACGGGATCGGAGTACGGCAGCCCGAGCTCGATCACGTCGACGCCGTTCTGCGCGAGCGCGACGGCGGCGTCGACGCTGGTCTTCAGGTCGGGGAACCCGGCAGGCAGGTAGCCGACCAGGGCGCCGGACGCCTCGGCCTTTCGCTGGGCGATGACGCTCTCGACGCGACTCTCCGCGCGCTTCACGGCGCCGCTCACGACTGCACCGCGTCGTGGTCGATCAGGTCGAAGTACCGTCCGGCGGTCTCCATGTCCTTGTCTCCGCGACCGCTGAGGTTGACCAGGATCGTGGCGTCCTTCCCGAGCTCCTGACCGAGCTTCAGAGCACCGGCCAGAGCGTGTGAGGATTCGATGGCGGGGATGATGCCCTCCGTGCGGCTGAGGAGGCGTAGCGCGTCCATCGCCTCGGCGTCCGAGATGGGCAGGTACTCCGCCCGGCCGATGGATGCGAGCCACGCGTGCTCCGGGCCGACGCCAGGGTAGTCGAGCCCGGCGGAGATCGAGTGCGACTCGATGGTCTGGCCGTCCTCGTCCTGCAGCAGCATGCTGCGGGCGCCGTGCAGGACGCCGGGGCGTCCCTTGGTGATGGTGGCGGCGTGGCGCGGGGTCTCCGCTCCTTCGCCTCCCGCCTCGTAGCCGATCAGGCGCACGTCTTCGTCGTCGAGGAAGGCGTGGAAGATGCCCATGGCGTTCGAGCCGCCTCCGACGCAGGCGACCACGGCATCCGGGAGCGAGCCGGTGAGGTCGATGACCTGCTGGCGCGCTTCCTCGCCGATGATCTTCTGGAGGTCGCGGACCATCGCGGGGAACGGGTGCGGTCCTGCGACCGTGCCGAAGATGTAGTTGGTGTTCTCCACGTTGGTGACCCAGTCGCGCATGGCGTCGTTGATCGCGTCCTTGAGAGTGCGCGATCCGGTCTTGACGGCGACGACCTCGGCACCAAGCAGGCGCATCCTGGCGACGTTGAGCGCCTGGCGCTCTGTGTCGACCTCGCCCATGTAGATGGTGCACTCGAGGCCGAACAGGGCTGCGGCGGTCGCGGTGGCGACGCCGTGCTGGCCTGCACCGGTCTCGGCGATCACGCGCGTCTTGCCGATGCGCTTGGTGAGGATCGCCTGGCCGAGCACGTTGTTGATCTTGTGCGAGCCCGTGTGGTTGAGGTCCTCGCGCTTGAGGATGATGCGGGCACCGCCTGCGTGCGCCGCGAAGCGCGGCACCTCGGTGATGATCGACGGACGCCCGGTATACGTGCGGTTCAGCTCGTCCAGCTCCGCGTGGTACGCGGGGTCGGCCTTCGCCTCCTCCCACGCAGCGGACAGCTCGTCGAGGGCTGCGACGAGCGACTCGGGGACGAAACGTCCCCCGAAGTCGCCGAAGTACGGACCGGTCTCGGAACGCAGGGACATCAGGCCACCAGGAATTCTTCGAGCGTCGCGACGGGGTCGCTCGTGACGAGTGCCTCGCCGACGAGGACGACGTCCGCCCCTGCCGCCCGATAGTGCGCGACGTCGTCTGCCGACTTCACGGCGGACTCCGCGACGCGGATGACACCGGACGGGATGCTGTCGGCCAGGCGGCCGAACAGGTCTCTGTCCAGTTCGAATGTGGAGAGGTTGCGGGCGTTCACGCCGACGAGCCCGGCGCCCGTGTCGAGCGCGCGGCTCAGCTCGTCCGCGGTGTGCGCCTCGACGAGCGATGTCATGCCGAGCGACGTGATGAGCTCGTGCAGTTCGACGAGCTTGCGCTGGTCGAGGGCGGCGACGATGAGGAGCACGAGGTCGGCTCCCGCCGCCCGGGCTTCGAACACCTGGTACGGGTCGGAGACGAACTCCTTGCGCAGCACAGGGAGCGACACGGCGTCGCGAACGGCCTCCAGATCGGCGAGCGACCCGCGGAACCTGCGCTCCTCGGTGAGGACGCTGATCGCGCTCGCTCCGCCGGTCTCGTACGAGACCGCGAGGGCGGCCGGGTCGGCGATCTCGGCGAGCGACCCGCGGGACGGGCTCGCGCGCTTCACCTCCGCGATGATCTTGACGCGCTCGGCAGGGGCGAGGTGACTCAGGGCATCCAGGGCGGGAGCGCGATCGGCTGCGGCGGCCTCGACCACCGCGAGCGGGCGCTCTGCCCGGCGCCGCTCAGCGTCTTCGCGGGCGCCGGCGACGAGGTCGTCGAGCACGCGTCAGTGGCCCTTCGGCTGGTACTTGGTGCCGCCGACGCCGTAACCGGCCTTCTTCATCGCCCATCCGACGATGAGCCCGATGATGGCGAGTCCCGCTGCCGCCCAGACGACGATCGGGGCGTCGAAGTAGAACGCGACGGCACCGACGGTGAAGGCGACCAGCATGATGATGACGGCCGTCCACGCCGCCGGCGAGTGACCGTGGCCTGGTTCGACTGACTCGGTGCTCATGGGACTCCTGCTTCGTGAGGTGCGCGTCGCGAGAGGCGACGCGCACGGTGGATCGGGGGAATACGGGTTCAAGTCTAGCGAGTGGGGCGCGCTCGCTCGCCACTCCGGGCGGCGGGTCAGCGCTGCGGGGCAGAGCGGCGGATCAGCGCGTGGGGTCTTCGCCGCGGGTGAGGTCGTCCCAGCTGTCGATGGCGGTGTCCTTGTCGACGACCCCTGTGCCCGGTGTGCTCTCGCCGTCGGCGACGGCGCGAGCCTCCGCGTCGTCCGACACCTCGGAGGACGGTTCGCCGTCCGCCTCGCCGTCGAGGAGCAGCGCCGTGCCCTCCTGGTCTTCGAAGCGCGTCTGATACTTGCGCGAGGAGCCCGGCCAGAGCCGGTTGGTCAGCACGACGGCTGCGCTCGCGAGCACCAGTACCACGCCCCCCGCCACCGCGGCGCCCGGCCAGAGCTCGGTGCTGACGGAGTCGACCAGCCGCGCGATCGACGACGTCCCAGCGACGCCGGTCGCCGTGGTGATGGTCGCCGACGATGCGCGTAGCGCGTCGGCCAGTGCGCTGATCGAGGAGATGAGGACGGAGGCGCCGAGCAGCAGCCCGAGCAGCGCGAGGACGATGCGGAACACCGGTCCTGCGATGGCGAGCGCCGCCGTGAGCGCGAGGCCGGCGAGCGACAGCGCCGTGAGCGCAGGCGCAGCGGCCGACCCTGCGACCGCCAGCGTCGCCGTGTGGTCCGCGACGTCGGTCAGGTGCACCGTGAACCAGGTCTGCGTCGACGCGAGCAGGGCGAGCAGGCTGCCGACCACGACGGCGAGCAGCGTCAGGTACTTGGCCCTGCGGGAGACGCGGCGCACGGCCGTAGCGTCAGTCTGCTCGCTCACCGGTCACCCGCCTCATCGCGTTGGCGACGGCGACCGCGCGCAGCGGAGCGGCCGCCTTGTTCTGCGACTCCTCGAACTCGCTCTGCGGCACGGAATCGGCGACGAGGCCGCCGCCGGCCTGCACGCGTGCGACGCCGTCCATGATGGTCGCCGTGCGGATCGCGATGGCGAGGTCGGCGTCCCCGGAGAACCCGAAGTAGCCGATCACCCCGCCGTAGACGCCGCGCTGCGCGGGCTCCAGCTCGTCGATGATCTCGAGCGCCCTCGGCTTCGGTGCGCCGGAGAGCGTGCCGGCAGGGAATGTGGCGCGGAACACATCCACTGCCGTCCTCCCTGGCAGCACGTCGCCCTCGACGGACGACACGATGTGCATGATGTGGCTGAACCGCTCGACGCGCATGAACTCCGTCACCTCGACGGAACCGGCGGCGCACACCTTGAGCAGGTCGTTGCGCGCCAGGTCGACGAGCATCAGGTGCTCCGCGCGCTCCTTGTCGTCCGTGAGCAGCGATGTCTCCAGCTCCAGATCCTCCTCCGGCGACGCGCCTCTCGGGCGGGAGCCTGCGATCGGATGCGTGAACGCGCGCCCGTTCTGCACTTTGAACAGCGCCTCGGGAGACGAGCCGACGATGGAGTACTCCCCTCCGTCCGGCCGCTCCAGCGCGAGCAGGTACATGTACGGGCTCGGGTTCAGCGAGCGCAGCACCCGGTACACGTCGAGCGGAGCGGCTTCGCACTCCAGCTCGAAGCGCTGCGAGATGACGACCTGGAAGATGTCGCCGTCGACGATGCGGGTCTTGGCGGTCTCGACGGCCGCGAGGAAGTCGTCCTTCGCCGTGCGGGACACCGGGTGCGCCGGCGTGCCGAGGTCGACCTGCGCCAGCCACGCCTCCGACGGCTGGGCGAGGCCCTCCTGCATCGCATCGAGCCTGCGCTGCGCCGCGTCCCACATCGTGTCGGCCTCGTCGATGCCGTCGTTCAGCACCGTCGCGATGAGCTGCACGGTGCCGTAGCGGTGGTCGATGGCGACGAGGTCGGAGCAGAACGCGAGTGCCTGACCGGGGATGTCGTAGTCGGCGGGCGGCTGGTGCGGCAGCCGCTCGATCTGCCGGATCGCCTCCCAGCCGATGAAGCCGACCAGGCCGCCGGTCAGCGGGGGCAGGCCGGGGATGCGCGGGGTCTGCCACCGCGCGTACAGGGCGGCGAGAGCTTCCAGTGGCGGCAGGTCGGCCGAGGACCCGATGGCGCGCTCGGCAGGGATGCCGTAGTCGAGCCAGCGGACAGCATCCCCCTGCTGGGTGAGCACGCCGAACGACGAGACGCCGACGAACGAGAAGCGGGACCAGATGCCGCCCTGCTCGGCCGATTCGAGCAGGAAGGTGCCAGGACGGCCAGCGGCGAGCTTGCGGTAGATGCCGACCGGCGTCTCCCCGTCCGCGAACAGCTCGCGGACGACGGGCACGACGCGGTGGTCGGCGAGCAGCTCTGCGAAGCCGTCGCGGGTGGTGGAGCTGGTGACGGTGTCGATCACGAATCCTCCGTTTGACTCGCTTCGACGTGACCGACGACGGGTGAGAGCTGGTCGGCGTCGAAGCAGGTGCGGGTTCCAGTGTGGCAGGCTGCGCCGATCTGCTCGACGGTCACCAGCAGGGTGTCGCCGTCGCAGTCGAGAGCAGCGCCCTTGACGTATTGCGCGTGGCCGGACGTGTCGCCTTTGCGCCAGTACTCCTGCCGGGAGCGGGACCAGAACGTGACGCGGCCCTCCGTGAGGGTGCGGCCGAGTGCTTCGGCGTCCATCCAGCCCATCATCAGGACCTCTTTGGTGTCCCACTGCTGGATGATCGCCGGCACAAGGCCGTCGCCGTTGAAGGCGACGCGCTCGATGATGGCGGGATCCACTCTGCTCGTGCTCTGTTCGCTCATGCTCTGATCTCCAGTCCGGCGCGGACGAGCTCGTCCTTCACATCGCCGATCGTCATCTCGCCGGAGTGGAAAACGCTCGCGGCGAGCACGGCGTCCGCCCCTGCCTCCACGGCGGGGACGAAGTCGGTCACTTTCCCCGCCCCGCCAGACGCGATCACGGGCACGCTGCTGATGCCGCGCATCAGCCGGATGAGCTCGGTGTCGAACCCTTCCTTGGTGCCGTCCGCGTCGATCGAGTTGACCAGCAGTTCGCCCGCGCCCAGCCCGATCGCCCGCTCAGCCCACTCCAGGGCGTCGAGGTCCGTCTCCGTGCGTCCTCCGTGGGTCGTGACGACGAAACCGGATGCGGTGGCCGCCGACCGCTTGACGTCGAGCGAGAGCACGAGCACCTGCGCGCCGAACCGGTCGGCGATCTCGGAGACCAGCTCCGGCCGGGCGATGGCCGCGGAGTTGACTCCGATCTTGTCCGCGCCGCTCGCCAGCAGCTTCGCCACATCCTCTGCGCTGCGCACGCCGCCGCCCACCGTCAGCGGGATGAAGACCTGCTCGGCCGTCGCGCGCACCACGTCGTAGGTGGTCGCCCGGTTGTCGACCGTCGCCGTGACGTCGAGGAAGGTGAGCTCGTCCGCCCCCTGCTCGTAGTAGCGGCGGGCGAGCGCGACGGGATCGCCTGCGTCACGCAGGTTCTGGAAGTTGACGCCCTTGACGACGCGGCCGTCTGCCACGTCCAGACACGGGATGACCCTGACCGCGACGGACATCAGATCCGCGCAGCGTGGATCGACGTGACGAGGATGGCGCGCGCGCCCAGCTCGTACAGCGCATCCATGATGTGATTGGTCTGGTCGCGCTTGATCATGACGCGCACCGCCAGCCAGTCCGGCTCGCCGAGCGGGGAGACGGTCGGCGACTCGACGCCGGGGGTGAGCGCCACAGCCCTGTCGAGCAGGACGGCAGGCAGGTTGTAGTCGATCAGCACGTACTGGCGCGCGACCATCACGCCCTGCAGGCGGCGCAGGAGCGTGTCGACGCCGGCAGCGGGCGACGCGGACGAGATGAGCACCGCCTCGGACTCCAGGATGACGGGTCCGAAGATCTCCAGGCCCTGCTTGCGCAGCGTGGTGCCGGTCTCGACCACGTCGGCCACCGCGTCTGCGACACCGAGCCGCACAGCGGACTCCACCGCGCCGTCGAGCTTGATCAGGGTGGTGGATGCGATACCGTTCTCCGCCAGGAACGCCCCGACCAGACCGGGGTAGCTGGTGGCGACGCGCTTGCCGTCGAGGTCGGCCAGCTCGGAGAACGAACCGGTCGGCCCGGCGAACCGGAACGTGGATGCGGCGAAGTCGAGCGCGGCGATCTCGCCGGCGGTCGAACCGGAGTCGAGCAGCAGGTCGCGCCCGGTGATGCCGACGTCGAGCGCGCCGGAGCCGACGTAGGTCGCGATGTCGCGCGGCCGCAGGTAGAAGAACTCGACGTCGTTGCGGGCGTCGGTGACGATCAGCTCTTTGGGGTCGCGGCGGCCGACGTAGCCGGCCTCGTGCAGCATCTGCGCCGCGGTCTCGGAGAGGGAGCCTTTGTTGGGAACGGCGATCTTCAGCATGGGTGGTCTTTCGTGTACGAGGGGACGATCAGGACGCGGGGGTGCCGGTCACAGATGTCGGTACACGTCGGCCGGGCTGAGACCCTTCGCGATGAGCAGCACCTGGAGGTGGTAGAGCAGCTGCGAGATCTCCTCGGCGGTCTCCTCGTCCGACTGGTACTCGGCGGCCATCCAGACCTCGGCCGCCTCCTCCACGATCTTCTTTCCGATGGCGTGCACGCCAGCATCCAGCTCACGGACCGTGCCGGAACCCTCCGGGCGGGTCGCAGCCTTCTCGCTGAGCTCGGCGAAGAGGTCGTCGAAGGTTTTCACGATTACAGGCTACTAGCTCGCGAACGCGCCGCCGGACATCGGGGATGTGACGGAGACGGTCCGCTGGATGTCGAGCAGTCGATCGGCGGCAGCCGCAAGCGCGCCCCGGATGCGCTCGACGCGGTCCGCGTCGCCCGAACCTGGCGGTCAGCACCGGCAGCCTGGCCGTGTCGTTCTCTTCGTGACCTCGTCAGCGGCTGACGTGGATGTGCTGCGCCGCCGTGTCGCGGAGCAGCGCGATCTGCCGCTCGGTGTTCTCCGCACGGAACACGCTGGAGCCCGCCACGAACGTGTCTGCGCCGTTCTCGGCCGCGATCACGATCGTCTCCTCGGTGATGCCGCCGTCGACCTGCAGCCACACGTCGGCGCCCGTCGCGTCGACGGCGGAGCGCAGCCGCGCGAGCTTCGGCATCGTCTCCGCCATGAACGACTGGCCGCCGAAGCCTGGCTCCACGGTCATCACGAGCACCTGGTCGAACTCCGGGAGCAGGCCGAGGTAGTCGTCGACCGGCGTGCCTGGCTTCAGCGCGATGCCGGCGCGGGCGCCGATCGCGCGGAGCCGCCTGGCGAGCCGCACCGGATCGGCCGCCGCCTCCGCGTGGAAGGTCACGGAGTACGCGCCGAGCTCGGCGTATCCCGGCGCCCACCGGTCGGGATCGTCGATCATCAGGTGCACGTCGAGCGGGATGGCCGACACATCCTGGATGCGCCCCACCATCTGCGGCCCGAACGTCAGGTTCGGCACGAAGTGGTTGTCCATCACGTCCACGTGCACGAGGTCGGCCGTCGCGATGCGGCCGAGGTCACGCTCCAGGTTGACGAAGTCGGCGGCGAGAATGCTGGGGTTGATCCGGGGTGGCATGCCTCCAGCCTACAAAGCCGGCACGCCGCCGACCGTCACGCCGGTCAGCGCTTCTCGAGCAGAGCGACGAACATCGCGTCCGTGCCGTGCCGGTGCGGCCAGAGCTGCACCGCCAGGCCGTCGCCGGCGAGGTCGAGCCGTTCGGACGCGAGCGCCTGGAGCACGGCGGGCGTGTCGACGGCAGCGATGTCGTCGTGCGCATCAAGCGCCGCACTGACGATCCCCCTCGTCTCCGCGATGTGCGGCGAGCAGGTCACGTATGCGATCAGCCCGCCCGGCTTCAGCGCCGCGATGGCCGCGTCGAGCAGTCTCGCCTGGAGGCCCGTCAGTTCTGCGACGTCGCGCGGCGTCTTTCGCCAGCGCGCCTCAGGGCGGCGGCGCAGCGCGCCGAGGCCGGTGCACGGCGCATCCAGCAGGATGCGGTCGAAGCGCTCCGGGTGCGTCTCTCCGATGGTCGTACCGTCCAGCTCCCACACCTCCACGGGCTCCGGCACGGCGGCCAGCGCCCGGCGCACGAGCTCGGCGCGGGCGGGGACGACCTCGTTCGCGGTCAGCGTCGCGCCCCCGAGTCGGGCTTCTGCGGCCAGCAGCGCCGCCTTTCCTCCCGGCCCGGCGCAGAGGTCGAGCCACCGCTCGCCCTGCACGATCGGGCGCGCCCTGCTGAGGGCGAGCGCTGCGAGCTGCGAGCCCTCGTCCTGCACGCGCAGCCTGCCGTCCGCGCCCTCGACGCGAGCCTGCGGGTCCCCGCCGCCCGCGGTGAAGCCCACGGGAGAGAACCGGTCGGCTGTCGCATCGTCGGGCAGCTCGGCCAGCCCGGGAAGGGCGACGAGGTTGACGCGGGGGGCTGCGTTGTCCGCGTTCAGCAGGTCGGTGAGCTCCGCCTCCCTGCCCTCCGCCTCCAGCGCACGGCGGAAGGCGCGCACGATCCAGACGGGATGCGATGTCAGCGCCGACAGCTCCTGGTCAGCGCCCTTCGCGTCCGCAAGGATGCGCTGTCGCCACTCCTCCGGGCTGTGCCGCCCGATCTCACGCAGGACACCGTTCGTGAAGCCGGTCGCGGAGCGGGAGCCGACAGAGCGCGCGAGCGCCACGGACTCGTTGACGGCCGCGTGCGGCGCAACCCTGGTCGAGAGCAGCTGGTGCGCACCGAGGCGCAGCACGTCCAGGATCGGCGGGTCGATGCGGTCGACGGGGCGGCCGGCGGCCCTGGCGATCACGAGGTCGTAGTAGCCCTGCATCCGGAGCGTGCCGTATGTCAGCTCGGTGGCGAGGCCGGCATCCCCCTGGTTGAGCCCAGCGCGGGCGATCCTGGTAGGCAGCAGCAGGTTGGCGTACGCGTCCGAATCGCGCACCGCGGCGATCACGTCGTATGCGACCCGGCGCGCCGGCTGCACGTGGCCACCCTGGTTCCTGTTCCTGTCGTTCATCGCAGCACCAGCTCGCTTCCCGTGGGGAGGCCGCGCCACCAGTCGGCGGCGGCCATCGCCTTCTTGCCTGCCGGCTGCACGGTCAGCAGTTCCAGTGGATGCGTTCCCGTCCCCACCACGACGCGCTTGCCCTGAAGCGCGACGGCACCTGCCGGAAGGGGGTCGGCATTCGCCGCCTGGCGCGCGGCGATGAGCTTGAACCGGTCGTCGCCGAGCATGGCGAACGCGCCAGGCTCAGGGGTCACCCCGCGCAGCCGGGCGTACACGGCGTCGGCGGGCTTGCCGAAGTCGAGGTGGGCGTCCGCGAGCGACAGCTTCGGGGCGAGGGTGACGTCGCCGGTCTGCTCGACGGCGACGGCCGTACCGGAGGCCAGCGCATCCACGGTGCCTGCCAGCAGCTCTGCGCCGGACTGCGAGAGTGCGTCCAGCACGTCGCCGGCCGTCTCGTCCGCGCCGATCGGCCTGGTCAGCTCCGAGAACACCGCGCCGGCGTCGAGCTCTGGCACGAGCTGGAACACCGCGGCGCCGGTGACCTCGTCGCCCGCGATCACGGCGTGCTGCACGGGCGCGGCACCCCGCCACGCCGGCAGCAGGGAGAAGTGCAGGTTGACCCAGCCGAGCCGTGGCGTCGACAGCAGCGGCTCGCGCACCAGGCCGCCGTACGCGACGATCACGCCCAGCTCCGGTGCCAGAGCGCGGATGCGATCTGTGACGGACTCGTCGAGCCTGTTCGCCTTGATCGTCTCGATGCCCAGCTCCTCTGCGGCAGCCGCGACGGGCGACGGGGTGAGCACGCGCTTGCGCCCCAGCTCGGCGTCGCGCCTGGTGAGCACGGCCACGACCTCGTGCCGCTCCGCCAGGAGCCTCAGCGCGGGAACGGCGACCACGGGCGTGCCGGCGAACACCAGCCTCATCCGGCGATCTCCCGGCTTGGGGGCGTGGACGGCACTCGCTGCATGACAGGTTCTTTCGGTCGACTTCGGCGGTCGCGCGCTCCGCGACCACCGTCGATCCTACCGGCCCGAGTTCCGGCGTTCCCTGGTCGAACGGCGCCCTCCACCGCGGATGCAGAGCTGGTCAGATGATGTCGGGATCGTCGAACTGCACGCGCAGCGTCGGCGCAGGGCGGAACCCGGTCTTCCCCGCCGGCGCCTTGCGCCGCTTGCTCGCGTTCCGCACGATGGCGCCGCGCACGGCGGTCGCGACGTCCTGCCCCTTCGCGTACTCGAAGCGAAGGATCGCGCGCACCGTCGCGTCGTCGACGGTCGCCGGGCCGAGCACGTCGATCAGCAGCGCAGGGTCGACGGCCGCGACGGCGGCGTCCACCACGTCCGGCGCTCCGGCGATCGAGGCGAGGCGCACGGCGGGAGGGAAGTGCAGGGCGCGGCGGTCGGCAAGCTCCGCGTGCGCGAACTCGGCGACGCGGCCTGTTGCGAAGTCCCGGGCGAGACCGCCGGAGACGCCGACGAGCACGGTCGGGGCTCCGGGGGCGGCGAGCCCTGCCGCGTTGGTCCACCAGCGCAGGCAGTCCTCCGCGACGCCGAGCGTCTCCCTGGCGAGCATCCGCTCGCCGTCGAGCAGCAGCACGGCACGGTAGCCGCCCGCAGCGACGGGTTCCGCGCCGCGCGTCGCCACGACGATGGCGCGCGCGTCGGGGACGGACTGCACGGGATGCTCGCCGTCCGCCACGATCACCCGCACGCCGGGGAACGCGCGGCCAAGCTCCTCCGCCGTTCGGCCGGAGCCCAGCGTGACCAGTCGGAATCTGTCGTGCTCGCAGTGGTCGCAGTGCCAGTTGGTCGCGAGAGCACCGCACCAGCCGCAGGACGGGACGCTGCCGGCCCTCCGCTGGCCGAGCGGTCCCGTGCAGCGGTTGCAGCGCGCGGCCTGACCGCACTTCGCGCAGGCGATCTGAGGCGCGTACCCCGGTCGCGCCACCTGGATGAGGACGGGACCCGCCGCGGTCTTCTCGTCGCCCTCCAGCGCGGCACGCGCCGTCCTCCACGCCACGGACGGGATGCGCGCCGCCCGCGCGACAGGCTCCTCCGCAGTCTGGTTGGCGCTCAGGATGACCTTCGGCCAGACAGCACGCTCCGGGTCGACGGCCCGCAGCCAGCCGAGCTCGACCAGCCGTTGCGCCTCGACGCTCCGGATGCGCCCGGCCAGCACGAGCGCCCCTCCCTGCTGTTCCTGCCGCACCAGCGCCGCATCCCTGGTGTGGATGTACGGGGCCTGCCTGGCCGCGTGCAGCGGGTCTCCGTCGTTCCAGACGATCAGCAGCCCGAGATCGTCGGCCGGGGCGTACACCGCCGACTGGCTGCCGATCACGATGCGCGGACCGGACAGCGCCCCGAGGAACGCCTTGTAGCGCTCGGAGTCGGTCTGCCTGCCGTCGACGCGCACGACAGCGTCGGCCGGAGCGAGCGCGACCAGGGTCGCGGCGAGCTGATCGAGGTCGCGATAGTCCGGCACGGCGATGATGGCCGTCCTTCCCGAAGCCCAGCAGGCAACGGCCGCCCCGGCGAGCGTCACGGCCCACTGGCCGACCCACTCGCCCTCCGGCGTGCGCACCACGCCGGGCGTGGTGCGCAGTGCCACCCGCTCCCCTGCGGCGATCGCCGATTCGAGCAGGCCGTCGCCGTAGCCGCCGATCGGCGCGACGGACGGGCGCGCCGACGCGGACGCGTGCGCCTCCCGGCCGGCCTCCTGGGCGGCCTCCTGGGCGGTCAGCCACGCCTTCTCCACCCGCACGGAACGCGGGGGAACAGCGAACCGCAGGATGTCGTTGGCCGTCCCAGCGCTCCGGTCGGCGAGCTTGCGCGCCAGCGCCCACACCGCGGGGGTCAGCACCCGCGCCGTCGAGACCACCTGGTCGATCGGCGTCAACTCGCCCTCGAAGTCGATCTGCTCGCGCGGAAGCACCTCGACCACATACCCGGACACCATCCTGGCGCCGGTACGCAGGGGCACCTTGACCCGCACCCCGGGATGCACGTCGGCGTCGAGCGTGTCCGGCACCCCGTAGTCGAACAGGTGATCGAGCTGGGGAAGCGCCGAGTCGATCACGATGCGGGCGACCCGGCCGGCCGCCGCCACCGTCAGAGTCCTGCGGCCGACCGCAGGTCGTCGACGCGGTCCAGACGCTCCCAGGTGAAGTCGGGGAGCTCACGGCCGAAGTGGCCGTACGTCGCGGTCTGCGCGTAGATCGGGCGCAGCAGGTCCAGGTCGCGGATGATCGCGGCGGGGCGCAGGTCGAAGACCTCGCGGATGGCCTCGATGATGCGCTCCTCCGGCACCCTGCCCGTGCCGAACGTCTCGACGTACAGGCCGACGGGCGCCGCCTTGCCGATCGCGTACGCGATCTGCACCTCGAGGCGGTCGGCGAACCCGGCGGCCACGGCGTTCTTCGCCACCCAGCGCATCGCGTACGCAGCCGAGCGGTCCACCTTCGACGGGTCCTTGCCGGAGAACGCACCGCCGCCGTGACGACTGGCTCCCCCGTAGGTGTCCACGATGATCTTGCGCCCGGTGAGCCCGGCGTCGCCCTTCGGGCCGCCGATCTCGAACCGGCCGGTCGGGTTGATGAGGGTGCGCACGTGAGCGGACTCGAGCCCTGCCTCGTGCAGCACGGGGGCGATGATCTCCTCGATCACCTCGGCCTGCAGCCGCTCGTTCGTCACGCTCGGCGCGTGCTGGGTGGAGAGCACGACGGTCTGCACCGACTTCGGGACGATGCCCTCGTAGCCGATGGTCACCTGCGTCTTGCCGTCCGGGCGGAGGTAGTCGAGCGTGCCGTCCTTGCGCACGGCGGCCAGACGCTCGGAGAGCCGGTGGGCGAGCCAGATCGGCAACGGCATGTACTGCGGCGTCTCGGTGGTCGCGTAGCCGAACATGATGCCCTGGTCGCCTGCGCCCTGACGGTCGAGGTCGTCGCTGCTCTGCTCCGCGCGGGTCTCCAGCGCGTCGTCGACGCCCTGGGCGATGTCGGGAGACTGCGCGCCGATCGACACGGACACTCCGCACTGTGTTCCGTCGAAGCTCACGTCGGACGAGTCGTAGCCGATCTCGACCAGCTTGGCGCGCACGAGGGCGGGGATCTCGACGTAGCCCTTCGTGGTCACCTCACCTGCCACGTGCACGAGGCCGGTGGTCACGAGGGTCTCGACGGCGACGCGGCTGTGCGGGTCGACGGTCAGGAGCGCATCCAGGATGCTGTCGGAGATCTGGTCACAGATCTTGTCCGGGTGGCCTTCCGTGACCGATTCGGACGTGAAGAGGCGCAGATCTGCCATTGTTCTCCCTAGTCGGATAGTGGCTGCTCGGACGGTGTCCGAGACTCGTCAGGCGATGACGTCGAGAATACGATCGGCCACCGACAGCTTGCTCCCCGAGGCCTCCATCACTATATCGCCGCCCCGTCGGAGGACCACGACTTCATTGCTGTCCGTTGCGAAACCCTGTGACCAGCCCACCTGGTTGATCACCAGGAAGTCGCTGCCCTTCGACGCGAGCTTGCCTCGGCCGAGCTCGATCAGGGCGGACGGGTCCGGCTCGGTCTCCGCTGCGAAGCCGACGACGACCTGCCCGTCGCGCTTGGCGGACGACAGACCGGCGAGGATGTCGGGGTTGGCGACCAGTTCGAGCGTGAGGGTGTCACCCTCGGCCGACTTCTTGATCTTGGAGTCGCGCACCTCGGCAGGACGGTAGTCGGCGACGGCGGCGGTCATCACGATGACGTCAGCTGCACGGGCCGCCTCCGTTACGGCCTCCTGCAGTTCGAGGGCGGTCTGGACCTCGATCAGCTCGACGCCCTCCGGCGGCTCCACCTCGAGGTGGGCCGCGATCAGCACCACCTGCGCGCCGCGCGCCTGCGCAGCGCTCGCGATGGCGACGCCCTGGCGGCCGCTCGACCTGTTGCCGAGGAAGCGCACGGGATCGAGCGGCTCCCTGGTGCCTCCCGCGGTGACGACGACGCGCTTGCCCGCCAGGTCGTCTCCGCCACGCGGGCGCCTGGCGGCCTCGTTGGCCCTGCGGCGCTCGGAGAGGACCACGATGTCGGCGCCGGATGCGCCTGCAACACCGGATGCGGCGGATGCTGCGGGAGCCGGAGCATCCTGCGCAGGCTCTGCTGGCGCATCCGCTGCTGCCGCACGCTCGGGATGCGCGCCGACAGCGGCCAGCGCCTCCCGCACGATCACGGCCGGCTCCTCCATCCGGCCGGGACCGGAGTCCTTGCCGGTGAGCTGTCCGCTCGCCGGGCCCACGACCGTGACGCCGCGCGAGCGCAGCGTGGCGATGTTCGCGACGGTCGCCTGGTTGCGCCACATCTCGGTGTGCATCGCCGGGGCGATGACGAGAGGCGCCGTGCTCGCGAGCACGGTGTTGCCGAGCAGGTCGTCGGCGAGACCGGCCGCGAGCTTGGCGATGGTGTTCGCCGTCGCCGGGGCGATGACGATGAGGTCGGCTGACTGGCCGATGGCCACGTGCCGCACCTCGGCGACGCCCTCATAGAGGTCGGTCGCGACCGGATTGCGGCTGATCGCCTCCAGCGTCGGGCGCCCGACGAAGCGCAGGGCTGCCTCGGTGGCGACCACGTGCACCGAGTGCCCTTCGAGCACCAGAGAACGGATGACGCCGACGGCCTTGTACGCGGCGATGCCGCCGGTGACTCCGACGACGATGGTCAATCGTGCGCTCACGGCACCCTCCCCTTCAGCGACCCGGCCGCGATGGGCCGGGCCGGGCGCTGACGCTGTCGTTACTCGACGATCGGCTTGATGGTGAGCTTGTCCTCGTTGATCTCGTGCAGTGCGACGGACAGCGGCTTGTCGTCGACCGACGAGTCGACGAGCGGTCCGACGTTGTCGAACAGGCTGCCCTCGTGCAGGTCGGCGTAGTAGTCGTTGATCTGGCGGGCGCGCTTGGAGGCGAAGATGACCAGAGCGTACTTGGACTCGACCTTGGCGAGAACGTCGTCGATGGGCGGGTCGATGATGCCCTTGTTGCTGAGTGCCATGCGTGTAGTGCTCCTTGCAGGTTGTCGATCAGTGGTGGTCGCAGGCGGCGACGGCGTCGAAAGGACGCGACGAAAACGGTCTACGGGCGCGACGGCGCCGCGCGGATCTTCATCAAGTCTACGACCTCGCGCGCCGCATCGGCCACGTCGGTGTTCACGACGCGGTGGTCGAACTCGTCCTGAGCGGCCAATTCGACCTTCGCCGTCTCGAGTCTGCGCTGCTGCTCCGCCGGCTCCTCCGTGCCGCGGCCGATGAGCCTGCGGACCAGCTCCTCCCAGGTGGGAGGGAGCAGGAAGATCAGGCGGGCCTCCGGCATCGCGGCGCGAACGCTGCGCGCGCCCTGCAGGTCGATCTCGAGCAGGACGCTCTTGCCCTCCTCGAGCGCACGCTCGATCGGCTTGCGCGGCGTGCCGTAGCGATACGCGTTGTGCACGGTGGCGTACTCGAGCAGTTCGCCCTCCGCGATCATGCGGTCGAACTCCGCGTCGTCGACGAAGTAGTAGTTGACGCCGTCGACCTCGCCTGGGCGCGGAGCGCGCGTGGTCGCAGAGACCGAGAGCAGCACGTCCGGGTAGTTCTCGCGGATGTAGGTGGACACCGTCCCCTTGCCGACCGCTGTCGGCCCGGCGAGCACGACGAGGTGGCTTTTCAGGCGACCGGCCTTCGCCTCCCTGTCGATCAGGTAGTCGCGCAGCCGCAGGCGCTGGTGCCTGCCGAGGCCGCCGAGACGCTTGGCGGGAGAGATGGCCAGGGTGCGCAACGCATCCTGCATCTTGGTGGTGCCGATCGCGGGAACGCTGAGCAGGAACTCTGTGACCCGCAGCCGGCCCTCGACCCCGTCCGGCTCGGCTGTTGCGCGGTCGAGCACGGTGAGCGGCGAGAGCTCCTGACGGGCGATGGCGGCCTTGACGGCCGCACGCGCGCGACGAGCGGCGACGGCGGCCTGCGAGGCTGCCGCGCGGTCCACTTCCGGAGGCGCTGGGCGAAGGGATGCTGTGCCGTGCTCCGACGTGCCGGGCTCAGCCATGGTTCTCCCGCACCTCGTCCGTGCGGCGTGCGATGGCGTCGGCGAGCCCCGCCGGACCTGCGCCGAGCAGCCCCCGTGACTCGCTGACGATCACACCACCGGCGAACGAGCCGAACAGCCGGGCGGCGTCCTGCACCTTCGCGCCCTGGTGACCGAAGCCGGGAGCGAGCACGGGCGTGGCGTTGACGCCGGGCGCTGCCGCGATGTCGATGCCGAAGGCCGGAAGGTCGAGGGTCGCGCCGAGCACGAGCCCGACCGATCCGAATGCGCTGGGCGGCTGCGCCTGATTGAACGATTGCACGTCTTCGATGATCGCACGCGCGACGGTGCTCCCCGCACGCGGCCCGTCCTGCACGATCGCCTTCTGGATGGCGGCGGCCTCAGGATTCGAGGTGGCGGCGAGCACGAACAGGCCCTTGCCGTTCGCCTCCGCGAGTCGCATCGGGTCGTCGATCGAGCCGACGCCCTGGAACGCCGCGATGGTCATCGCGTCCGCCTCCAGCGGCGCGCCTGGCGTGAGCCACGCCTCGGCGTACGCCGTGACGCTGGTGCCGATGTCTCCGCGCTTCGCGTCGGCGATCACGAGCAGCCCCGCGGCGCGCGCCGCCCCGATCACCTCTTCGAGGGCGGCGTATCCCGCGGAGCCGTATCGCTCGAAGAACGCCACCTGCGGCTTCACGATGCCGGCGCGCCCCGTCGCCGCCTCGACCACGGCGAGACCGAAGGCGCGCACGCCGGAGGCCGAGGCGGGAAGGCCCCAGCTCTCCAGCAGGTGCGCGTGCGGGTCGATGCCGACGCACAGGCGTCCGCGTTCCGCGAAGACTCCGGCGAGCCGGTCACCGAAGCTCACGCGCGGGCTGCCCTCTCCACCGCGTACTGCTGCAGCGACTTCACGTCGAATCCCTCGCGGATCGCGTCCACGGACGCGACGGCGGCGCTGAGCTCCGCGATGGTGGTGAACAGGGGCTTGTCCCCCGCCACCGCCGCCGCGCGGATCTCGTAGCCGTCCGCGCGAGCAGACCGGCCGCTCGGAGTGTTGATGACCACGTCCACCTCGTTGCGGTTGATCAGGTCGACGATGGACGGCGCATCCACGTTCTCGGTCTCGCTGAACTTGCGGACGACGCGCGCGGCGATGCCGTTGCGGTTGAGCACCTCGGCCGTTCCCTCCGTCGCGAGGATCTCGAAGCCGAGCTCGCGCAGCCGCAGCACCGGGAGCACGATCGAGCGCTTGTCGCGGTCGGAGACCGAGACGAAGGCGGTTCCGCCGAGCGGCATCCCGCCGTACGCGGCCGACTGGCTCTTGGCGAACGCACGCGGGAAGTCCTTGTCGATGCCCATGACCTCGCCGGTGGAGCGCATCTCCGGGCCGAGGACGGAGTCGACGACGTTGCCCTCCTTGGTGCGGAAGCGCTTGAACGGAAGCACGGCCTCCTTGACGGCGACAGGCGAGTCCATCGGGATGACCGACCCGTCCTGCGCGGGAAGCAGGCCCTCGGCGATCAGCCCGGCGACCGTGTCGCCCACCATGATGCGCGATGCCGCCTTGGCGAGCGGGATGCCGAGCGCCTTCGACACGAACGGCACGGTGCGGGACGCCCGCGGGTTCGCCTCCAGCACGTAGAGCACGCCGGCGCCGATCGCGAACTGCACGTTCAGCAGGCCGCGCACGCCGATGCCCTCCGCGATCTTCAGCGTCGCGTCGCGCACGCGATCGATCTCACGGCGGCCGAGCGTGATCGGAGGCAGGGTGCAGCTCGAGTCGCCCGAGTGGATGCCCGCCTCCTCGATGTGCTCCATCACGCCGCCGATGTACAGGTTCTCTCCGTCGTACAGCGCGTCGACGTCGATCTCGATCGCGTCGTCGAGGAAGCGGTCGACCAGCAGCGGATGCGCAGGGCCGACGATGCCCTGACCGGCGACGCGCTCGAAGTAGTCGGCGAGCGACGGGCTGTCGTAGACGATCTCCATGCCGCGGCCGCCGAGCACGTAGCTCGGGCGCACGAGCACCGGGTAGCCGATCTGCTCGGCCACCTGCACAGCGCCGGGGAAGTCGAACGCTGTGCCGTTGCGCGGGGCGAGGAGGCCGGCGTTCTCCAGGATCTCGGCGAACAGGCCGCGCTCCTCCGCCAGGTCGATCGCCTCCGGCGTCGTGCCGAGGATCGGGACGCCGGCGGCCTCGAGGCCCTTCGCGAGCCCGAGTGCTGTCTGGCCGCCGAGCTGCACGACGACGCCGACCAGCTCGCCGGTCTGGCTCTCCGCGTGGATGACCTCCAGCACGTCCTCCAGCGTCAGCGGCTCGAAGTAGAGCCTGTCGCTGGTGTCGTAGTCGGTCGAGACCGTCTCCGGGTTGCAGTTGATCATGATGGTCTCGAACCCGGCGTCGCTCAGCGCGAACGATGCGTGCACGCAGGAGTAGTCGAACTCGACGCCCTGACCGATGCGGTTCGGGCCCGAGCCCAGGATGACGACCTTGCGTCGGTCGCTCGGCTCCACCTCGGTCTCCAGGTCGTAGCTGGAGTAGTGGTACGGCGTGAGCGCGGGGAACTCGCCGGCGCAGGTGTCGACCGTCTTGTAGACGGGACGCACCCCCAGGATGTGGCGGATCTCGCGCACGTCCGCCTCGCCGAAGCCGCGGAGCTGACCGATCTGCGCGTCGGAGAAGCCGTGGTCCTTCGCATCCCGCAGCGTGTCGGTGTCCAGGGTCTCCGCGGTGCGGATCTGCTCGGCCACCTCGTTGATGAGAACGATCTGGTCGACGAACCATGGGTCGATCTTGGTGGCATCGAAGACCTGCTCCGGCGTCGCGCCGAGGCGGAGCGCCTGCTGCACGTCCACGATGCGGCCGTCCGTCGGCGTCTGGATGCTCGTGAGCAGCTCCTCCACCGTGCGGTTCTCCGGCCCCCAGTGGAACGACGATCCGCGCTTCTCCAGCGAGCGGAGCGCCTTCTGCAGCGCGCTCGTGAAGCTGCGGCCGATGGCCATCGCCTCTCCGACCGACTTCATGGTGGTGGTCAGCGTCGGGTCGGCGGCGGGGAACTTCTCGAACGCGAACCGCGGCACCTTCACGACCACGTAGTCGAGCGTCGGCTCGAAGCTCGCGGGGGTGACCTTGGTGATGTCGTTCGGGATCTCGTCCAGGCGGTAGCCGATGGCGAGCTTTGCGGCGATCTTCGCGATCGGGAAGCCGGTCGCCTTCGACGCGAGAGCAGACGAGCGGGAGACGCGCGGGTTCATCTCGATGACGATGATGCGGCCGTCCGCCGGGTCCACCGCGAACTGGATGTTGCATCCACCGGTGTCGACGCCGACGGCGCGGATGATGTCGATGCCGATGTCGCGCAGCTTCTGGTATTCGCGGTCGGTCAGGGTGAGAGCAGGGGCGACCGTGATCGAGTCTCCGGTGTGCACGCCGACAGGGTCCACGTTCTCGATCGAGCAGACGACCACCGTGTTGTCCGCGGTGTCGCGCATCAGCTCGAGCTCGTACTCCTTCCAGCCGAGGATGGACTCCTCCAGGAGCACCTCGCTGGTCGGGCTCTGGTGGATGCCGTCGCCGACGATGCGGCGCAGCTCTTGCTCGGTGTATGCGAAGCCCGAGCCGAGACCGCCCATCGTGAACGACGGACGGACGACGAGCGGGTAGCCGAGGTCCTCGGCGAACGCGACGGCCTCCTCGACCGTGTGTGCGATGTGCGAGCGGGCCACCTCTGCGCCCGCCTCGATGACGAGGTCCTTGAAGATCTGGCGGTCCTCGCCCTTCTGGATCGCCTCGAACTTGGCGCCGATCAGCTCGACGTTGTACTTCTCCAGGATGCCGTGCTCGTGCAGCTGGATGGCCGCGTTGAGAGCGGTCTGGCCGCCCAGGGTCGGCAGGATCGCATCCGGCTTCTCCTTGGCGATGATGGTCTCGATGACCTCCCAGGTGATCGGCTCGACGTACGTGGCGTCTGCGAAGTCCGGGTCGGTCATGATCGTGGCCGGGTTCGAGTTCACCAGGATGACGCGCACGCCCTCCTCGCGGAGCACCCGGCACGCCTGGGTGCCCGAGTAGTCGAACTCGCAGGCCTGCCCGATGACGATCGGGCCGGAGCCGATGACCAGGACGGAATTGATGTCGGAACGCTTGGGCATTACTCGGACTCTCCCTGCGGTGCGGTTGCGCCGTTCTCCCGAGCAATGATCATGTCGAGGAAGCGGTCGAAGAGGTAGTTGGCGTCGTGGGGCCCTGCGGCCGCCTCCGGGTGGTACTGCACGCTGAACGCGTTCAGGTCGAGGCAGTTCAGCCCCTCCACCACGTTGTCGTTGAGGCTGAAGTGGCTGACCTCCACCTTGCCGAATCCGGCCGGGGAGTCGAAGATGCCCTCGATGGGCGCATCCACGGCGAAACCGTGGTTCTGCGCGGTTATCTCGACCCTGCCCGTGCGCTTGTCGAGCACCGGCTGGTTGATGCCGCGGTGCCCGAACGGCAGCTTGTATGTGCCGAGGCCGAGGGCGCGGCCGAGGAGCTGGTTGCCGAAGCAGATGCCGAAGTACGGGATGCCTGCCCTCAGTACCTCCTGCAGCAGCGCGACGTGCTTGCCGGACGCCTGCGGGTCGCCTGGGCCGTTCGAGAAGAACAGAGCGGACGGCTGCAGCTCGAGCACATCCCGTGCCGAGACCATCTGCGGCAGCACGTGCACGTCGAGGCCGCGGGCTGCGAGGTTCTCGAGCGTCGATTTCTTGACGCCGAGGTCGAGGACGGCGACGGAGCCGACCCTCTCCCCCACCGCCGGCACCGTGAACGGCTCCGGCGTCGAGACCTCTGCCGACAGGTTCGTGCCCGCCATCTTCGCCGTGGAGCGCACGAGTTCGAGCTGCTCGCCGTCGGTGAGGTCGAAGTCCTCACCGGAGAAGATGCCGGAGCGCATCGCGCCGGCCGACCGGATGTGCCTGGTCACCGCGCGGGTGTCGATCCCGCTGATGCCGACGACGCCCTGGGCGACCAGATCGTCGTCGAGGCTGCGCTGGGCGCGGAAGTTCGACACGATGCGGCTTGGCTCGCGCACCACATACCCGGCGACCCAGATCTGACGGGACTCCATGTCCTCGTCGTTCGTGCCCGTGTTGCCGATGTGCGGGGCCGTCATCAGGACGATCTGCCCCGCGTAGCTCGGGTCGGTCAGCGTCTCCTGATATCCGGTCATGCCGGTGGAGAACACCGCCTCGCCGAAGGTGCGGCCGACAGCACCGTACGCGCGGCCGACATAGCGGGTTCCGTCTTCGAGGACGAGGACGGCTGGGTTCTGCTGCGCCACGTCACACCTCACTTTCCGTGCTGGTTCCCGCCTGAGACCCGGCGGGGAGAATGGATTCGACCGCGCCGACGATCGGCGCCCGGTCGGCAGGGTCGACGACCCGGAAGAAGCTGTCGGCCGCCGCGCCACCGCTGGTGGTCCAGGACAGCCGGAGCAGGCCGTCCTTCTCGACGACGCGGTCGATGGCGGTGGTCGCCGCCCCGAGGCCGCTGATCGCGGACACCGGGATGTAGACGGGCTGCTCGCCGGTGACGGCGATGGTCACGCCGTCCGCTGCGACGCTCACCGTCGCCTTGCCGCGGAAGGAGAGGCCGGGGAGCGCCAGGCGCTCCAGGTGCTCTCCACCCTTGGTGGTGGCGACGTAGAAGCTCTCAGCGGTCGCGATCGGCTGCGCCGGAGCTTCGCCCCGCGCATCCGTTCGGGCCGCATAGCCGCCGCCCGCCGGTCGGTCGCGTCGCACGCGTCGTCGCCAGCCCCAGACGATCAGCAGGAGCGCGACGACCAGGACGGCCGCGACGACCAGGGTGGGGACGAGCTTATCCACGCAGTGCCTCCTCGTGCTTTCCGGCGAATGCTCTGGCTCGAGCGGCGACCTCGTCCACGGCTGCCACGACGCCGTCGAGGACGGTCGGGTATCCGTGGTGGAAGGTCGCGACGACGCGGCCGGGCAGCGTCATCGACAGATACGGCGAGTTGACGCCCTTCCCGGCGAGGTCGCCGGTCGAGAACGAACGGGATGCGGTCGGGTCGTAGAGGGTGAACTCCGCCGGGGCTCCCGCCTCGATCGGCCCGCCGTGACCGGCCAGCCGTCCGATGCGCGCCGGCGTCTGCGAGAGCACGCGGGCGACGTCCGCCCAGTCGAGCATCCCGTTCTGGACGACGGAGGCGTGCACCACGGAGAGCGCCGATTCGAGGCCGACCATGCCGAACGCCGCTGCATCCCACTCGCAGTCTTTCGCCTCGACCGGATGCGGGGCGTGGTCGGTGGCGACGATGTCGATGGTCCCGTCGGCGAGGCCTGCGCGAAGCGCCTCGACGTCCTCCGCGCGGCGCAGCGGCGGGTTCACCTTGAACCGCGCGTCGTAGCCGGTGGCCAGCTCCTCGGTGAGGATCAGGTGGTGCGGCGTGACCTCTGCGGTCACGTCGATGCCGCGCGCCTTCGCCCAGCGGATCACGTCGACAGAACCGGCGGTGGAGACGTGGCAGACGTGCAGGCGGGAGCCGACATGCTCGGCGAGGAGCACGTCCCTGGCGATGATCGACTCCTCCGCCACCGCAGGCCAGCCGGCGAGGCCGAGCTCGCCGGACAGCGCGCCCTCGTTCATCTGCGCGCCGATGGTCAGCCGCGGCTCTTGCGCGTGCTGGGCGATGACGCCGTCGAACGCCTTGACGTATTCGAGCGCCCTGCGCATCAGCAGCGGGTCGGAGACGCACTTGCCGTCGTCCGAGAACACCCGCACCCGTGCGCGGGAGTCGGCCATCGCGCCGAGCTCGGCGAGCCGCTCGCCTTCGAGGCCGACGGTGACGGCGCCGATCGGGCGGACCGTCGCGTAGCCGGCGGCGTCGCCGAGGCTGAGCACCTGCTCGACCACTCCGGCCGTGTCGGCCACCGGCGAGGTGTTCGCCATCGCGAACACCGAGGTGAACCCGCCCGCCGCCGCGGCGCGGGTGCCGGTCAGCACGGTCTCGCTCTGCTCGTAGCCCGGCTCCCGCAGGTGCGTGTGCAGGTCGACGAGGCCGGGAAGGGCGATCAGCCCGTCGGCGTCGACGGCCGTCGCGCCGGCGGAGGACAGGCCGCTGCCGACCTCCGCGATCCTGCCGCCGTCGACCAGCAGGTCGGTGCGCGACCCATCGGCGAGCGTCGCGCCCTCGATCAGATACTTCTCGTTCAAGCTACGTCCTCCCGATCTCCACCGGACAGCAGGAGGTACAGAGCGGCCATTCGCACGGAAACCCCGTTGGCCACCTGTTCCCTGACCGTCGAGCGGGGCGAATCCGCCGCCGCCGCCGAAATCTCCAGACCCCGATTCATCGGACCGGGGTGCATGACAATGCTACCGGTGCCGAGCCTGGCCAGTCGTTCGTCGTCCAGCCCCCAGCGGCGCGCGTACTCCCTGGTGTTCGGGAAGAACGCAGCATTCATCCGTTCGGCCTGGATGCGCAGCATCATGACCACGTCGGGGTTCGCGTCGATGGCGGCGTCGAGGTCGTAGCCGATCCGCGCCGGCCAGCTGGACGCATCCACCGGCAGCAGCGTCGGCGGCGCGATGAGCGTCACGTCTGCGCCCAGCGTCTTCAGCAGCCAGACGTTCGAGCGCGCGACCCTCGAGTGCAGGATGTCGCCGACGATCGTCACCGTCACACCGTCGAGGTCGCGGCCACGGGATGCTGCACCGTGCAGCCTGCGCCGCATGGTGAACGCGTCGAGCAGCGCCTGGGTCGGGTGCTCGTGCATCCCGTCGCCCGCGTTGACGATGCCGGCGTCGATCCACCCGCTGGTCGCCAGGGTCTGCGGCGCACCGGATGCACTGTGCCGCACCACGACGGCGTCGGCGCCCATCGCGGCGAGCGTCTGGGCCGTGTCTTTCAGGCTCTCGCCCTTCGAGACGCTCGATCCCTTCGCGCTGAAATTGATCACGTCGGCGGAGAGCCGCTTGGCCGCCGCCTCGAACGAGATGCGGGTGCGGGTCGAATCCTCGAAGAAGAGGTTCACGACGGTCTTGCCGCGCAGGGTGGGCAGCTTCTTGACCTCGCGCTCCTGCACGTCTGCCATGTCCTCGGCAACGTCCAGGATGCGGATGGCCTCGTCGCGCCCGAGCGTGCGGGTGGAGAGGAGGTGCCTCATGCGCCTGCCTCCGATCCGTGCTCGGCGGGGGCGGCTGAAGTGTCGGTGTCGGTGTCGGTGCCTGCGTCGGTGTCGGTGTCGGCCAGACCGTCCTCGATGGTCACGGCCTCGTCTCCGTCGATCTCCGTCAGCAGCACGTTGATGCGTTCCGACGCGGCCGACGGAAGGTTCTTGCCGACGAAGTCCGCCCGGATCGGGAGCTCGCGGTGGCCGCGGTCGACCAGCACGGCCAGCCGCACAGCACGCGGCCTGCCCAGGTCGCTCAGCGCATCCAAGGCCGCCCGGATCGTGCGCCCCGAGTACAGCACGTCGTCGACCAGCACGACGGTCTTGCCGTCGATGCTGCCCGGCAGCGACGTCGGCGCCGGCGTGCGCGTCGGGTTCCGGGAGAGATCGTCGCGATACATCGTCACGTCGAGCGCGCCGACGAGCTCGGCCGTCGAGGCGACGGCCTGCGGCTCGATCCGCTGGATGTTCTCCGCGATCCTCTGCGCGAGGACGACGCCTCGGGTGGGGATGCCCAGAATGATGAGATCGTTCGTACCCCGGTTGGACTCCAGGATCTCGTGGGAGATCCGAGTCAACGCCCGGGTGATGTCAGCGTGTTGCAGCACTGTTCGCACTGTCATGCCGACCTCCTTCCCCGCCTCACTGGACGGCTGTTAAAGGATGTCTACCGCGAACGAGCATAGCAGCAGCGCGGGATGCGCCGCGGCGCGCGCTGCTCAGTGCTTGGCCAGGAACGACGTGAACGCGGCGGCGTCCGTGACTTTGCCTGCGAACTGCGTCCCGTTCACGAGCACGGTCGGGGTGCCCTGGATCGTGTCGAGCACCTTCTTGTCGTCGACCACGATCGGTCCGGTCTGCGAGTGCGCGGTGTTCGCCTGCGCCCACGCCTGGTACGGGCCGCTCCTGCCGAGGCAGTCCGTGATGTCGGTCAGCCCGTTGTCGGTCGCGAGCTTCGCCAGCTCCTCGTTGGTCAGACCGTTGGAGTTCTCCTCCGGCTGGTTCGCGAACAGCGCCGTGTAGTAGTCCAGCGCGCCATTCGGCTCCTTCACCGCGACGCAGGTGAGCGCCGCGGAGGCGCGCGTCGAGTATCCGGTGCCGTTGGAGGCGCGGTCGAGGAAGGTCAGCGGGTGCAGCCGCAGCGTGATCGTGCCGTCGGAGACCGCCTTCGCCAAGGTCTCCCCGTTGGCCTTCTCGAACTCGCCGCAGATCGGGCACATCGGGTCGAACCAGATGTCGACGTGCTTCGATCCCGTCCCCGTCTGGATGTATCCGCCGTCGAAGTTGACGGCGCCGTCCGTGCCGGTCGGCGCCGTCGCGGTGGCGACAGGAACCGGGGAGTTGCCGCCGACGAGCGAGCACGCCGCCGTCCCGGCCACGAGGGCGAGCGCGATCACCGCAGCGCCGAGTGCGCGCATCCCGTGGCGTCGCACCCCCGACCGCTCCGTCCCCGATGTCTCTGGCCCCGACGTCTCCGGCGCTGGTCGGCCTGTGCCTGGAAGCTCGGTGCCTGGTCGTAGAACGGCGGGGGTGCTGCGCATGTGGTGGTGTTCCCTCGGTTGTTGCGTGGCCTGCGTGGACTACTTGGGCTTGTTCTGCGCGATCTTCGCGAGCAGACCGTTGATGAATCCGGCAGAGTCGTCGGTCGACAGCACGGTCGCCGCCTCGACGGCCTCCGAGATGGCGACGCCGTCCGGCACCTGCTCGTTGAAGAGCAGCTCCCAGACGCCGATGCGGAGGATGGCGCGGTCGACGATCGGCATCCGCGCGAGGGTCCAGCCCTGCGCGTAAGTCTCGATCTGCTCGTCGATCTCGTCCTGGTTGTCGATGATCCCGTCGAGGATCTCGCGGGCGTACAGCCAGGAGGCTTCGCGCTGCGGCTCGCTGGCTGCGCGCTCCGCCTCGGTGGCGAGTGCCTGGTTCAGCGCGATCTGCCGGACGTCCGCTCCGTAGAGCACGTCCAGAGCACGCTTGCGGGCTTTGGTCCTGGCGCTCATCTAGTCGTTGACGCGGCCGAGGTAGTCGCCGGTACGCGTGTCGACCTTGACCTTGGTGCCGGTCTCCAGGAACAGCGGAACCTGGATCTGGTAGCCGGTCTCGACGGTCGCCGGCTTGGTGC
The DNA here is from genome assembly GCF_001428745.1 of Leifsonia sp. Root227. GTDB lineage: Bacteria > Actinomycetota > Actinomycetes > Actinomycetales > Microbacteriaceae > Leifsonia. Next base: position 1,014,558 of record NZ_LMIO01000002.1, read on the forward strand.
CGCCGGTGGAACGGTCGCCCTGCAGGCCGGGCTCGGTGTACGTGATCTCCAGCACGACGGAGGCGGGGAGCTCGACGTAAAGCGGCTCGCCCTCGTGCAGTGCGATGGTGACGTTCTGGTTCTCGAGCATGAAGTTGGCTGCGTCACCGACGACGACGCCGGAGACGGTGAGCTGGTCGTAGTCGCTGGTGTCCATGAAGACGAAGCTCTCGCCGTCCTGGTACAGGTACTGGTAGTCGCGACGGTCGACGTTGGAGGTCTCGATCTTCGACCCGGCGTTGAAGGTGCGGTCGACGGTCTTGCCGCTGGTGACGTTCTTCAGCTTGGTGCGGACGAACGCGCCGCCCTTGCCCGGCTTGACGTGCTGGAACTCGATCACGGTCCAGAGCTGGCCGTCCATGTTCAGGACGATGCCGTTCTTGATGTCAGCGGTTGTTGCCATGCGTGAGTTCCGTTCGATTATGGGAGAAGATCCGGGTGGAAGCGCGCCGGAGCGGTCCACGGTGGCCGGCCACGCACGATGGACGCGGCGGCAGCCTCAAGAGATTCTAGTTGTCAGGCGGCGTTTCGGCGAATATGAGCGAGAGCCAGGCGGTATGAGTCGAACCCGAACCCGGCGATCACCCCGCTGGCGACGGCCGAGATCACACTGGTGTGCCGGAACTCCTCGCGCGCGTGCGGGTTGGACAGGTGCACCTCGATGACGGTGCCGCCCGCCTTGGTGACGAGGGAGACCGCATCCCGGAGCGCGTACGAGTAGTGGGTCCAGGCGCCGGCATTCAGGATGACGGGCGCTCCGGAGTCTGCCGCCTCGTACAGCCAGTGCAGGAGCTGTGACTCCTCGTCCGTCTGCCGCAGGTCGATCGTGGTCTCCGGCGCGTCGGACTGCAAGACGGTGCGCAGGTCGTCGAGCGTCCCTGCGCCGTAGACGTCGGGTTCGCGGGTGCCGAGACGACCGAGGTTCGGGCCGTTGAGGACGAGAACGCTGCTCATGTCGAGTCAGCCTACCGGCGCTTCGCCATCGGCGAGCGGACGCACCCGCGCGGCCGACCACGTGTCGTCGACGGCGACGTTGCTGATCGCACGCCACCCGAACGCGCCGGCCTCCCGCATGATCGTGTCACGGTTGACCTCCGAGCGCCCGCCCTTCTCGTACAGGTACCAGACCGCTCGCGCGCCGCCGAGCGACGGAAGGTCGGCCGCGAACCGCGCCAGCAGCTCGCCGCGGTCGTGCACGAACGTGACGGCGACGGAGGGGGTGCCGCTCTCGTCTGTCTCGGCGGCTCCGTCCGGAAGCGCCCCGACCAGCCGGCGCTCCTCCCCCGCGTCACCCGAGATCCGAACGGTGTCGCCCTGCTTCACCTGCAGCTTCTGGGCCACGCTCTTCTGGACGGGCGGCTCCGCTGCCACGGTCACGACCCGATCTCTTGGTATGCCGCGAAGAGGAGGCTCTGGTCGGGGCCGGCGAGGACGGTCGGCCTGGCGATGTCGTCGAGCACGATGAAGCGCAGCAGGCTCCCGCGCGCCTTCTTGTCGCGCTGCATGGACGCGAGGAGCGTCTGCCAGCGGCCGAGCGGGTAGCTGACGGGCAGCGTCAGCGACTCCAGGATGCGGCGGTGCCTGTCAACGACCTCGTCGCTCAGGCGACCGCTCAGCCGTGCGAGCTCCGCTGCGAACATCATGCCGACCGCGACGGCGGCACCGTGCCGCCACTGGTAGCGCTCCGCGTGCTCGATCGCGTGCCCGAGCGTGTGGCCGTAGTTGAGGATCTCGCGCAGACCCTGCTCGGTGAAGTCCTCCCCCACGACCCGTGCCTTGATGCCGATGGAGAGCTCCACGAGACGGCGGAACTCCGGCGTCAGCGGATCGGTCGCCCTGTCGACGTCGCGCTCGATGATGTCGAGGATCTCGGGTTCAGCGATGAAGCCGTACTTCACCACCTCGCCGAACCCGGCCAGAATCTCGTTGCGGGCGAGCGAGGTGAGCGTGTCGAGGTCGCAGATCACCGCGGCAGGCGCGTAGAAAGCTCCGACCAGGTTCTTGCCTTCAGCCGTGTTGATGCCGGTCTTTCCCCCGACGGCCGCGTCGACCATCCCGAGCAGCGTGGTCGGCACCTGCACGAGCCGGACGCCGCGCAGCCAGGTGGCGGCGACGAATCCGGCGAGGTCGGTCACGGCGCCCCCGCCGAAGCCGATGACCGCGTCCGACCTGGTGAAGTCGGCCTGTCCCATCACCTGCCAGCAGAATGCGGCGACCTCGACCCGCTTGGCCGCCTCCGCATCCGGCACCTCGGCCAGCAGCACCTCGTAGCGCCCGACGAGAGACTCGCGCAGGTCCGCCGCAGCCGCCCCGAGCGTCGGCGGGTGGACGATCAGCACCTTGGACACGCCGCTGCCGAGGTACGACGCCAGTTCGGTGCGCAGCCCGCGGCCGATCACCACCGGGTACTGATCTTCGCCCGGGACGATGATCTCGGTGGGCCGGCCTCCGGCAGCGTCGTTCCCGGTCTCCTCGGCCCCCGTAGGCTCCGTCTCGTAGGGCTCCGTCTCGTTGGGCTCTGCCTCGTTGGCTGTCATCGCTGTCCTTCCTCGACCCAGGCCGCGATCTCTTCCACGATGGTGTCGATCGGCCTGTTCGATGTGTCTGCCGTGTAGTCGGCTAGTGCTGTGTAGATGTCTGAGCGGGCAGCGACGAGACGTTTCCAGGATTCGACGTCCGTCACCAAGGGCCGCTTGCCGCTGCCGATCCGGGAGGCGATCGCCTCCGGGCTGACCGTGAGTAGCACGACCAGTGCGTCGGCGAGGTCTGCCTGGGTGTCCCTGTCGATCACAGCCCCGCCACCGAGCGAGACGACCCCTGGCTCGCCGAGGGCGGCGGCGACGATCTCACGCTCGATGGCCCGGAAGTGCGGTTCCCCGTGTTCGGCGAAGATCGCGGGAATCGGTCCGTGCGCGGCGACGATGCGCGAGTCCGTGTCGACGAACGGCACTTTGAGACGCGCAGCGAGCCGCTTGCCGAGCCGGGTCTTGCCCGCCGCCGGCGGGCCGATCAGGACGATGGTCACGAGCGCGTGCTCAGGCGTACGGCGCCGAAAGGCGCTCCGTCGCGAGGTTCTGCGGGATGGCGTCGAGGTAGCCGCGCAGGTTGCGCGCCGTCTCGGTGACCGAGTCTCCTCCGAACTTCTCCACGACAGCGTTGGCGAGCACGAGGGCGACCATCGCCTCGGCGACCACTCCGGCCGCCGGCACGGCGCAGACGTCCGAGCGCTGGTGGTGCGCTGCCGCGGCCTCGCTGGTGGCGATGTCGATCGTGCGCAGGGCGTGCGGAACGGTCGCGATCGGCTTCATGCCCGCGCGGACGCGCAGCACCGTTCCGGTGCTCATGCCGCCCTCGGTTCCTCCTGCCTTGTCGCTCGTGCGGACGATCTCGCCGTCCTCCGCCACCAGTTCGTCGTGCGCCTCTGAGCCGCGGCGCGTCGTCGTCAGGAAGCCGTCGCCGACCTCGACGCCCTTGATCGCCTGGATGCCCATCAGGGCTGCGGCGAGCTGTGCATCCAGCCTGCGGTCCCAGTGCACGTGCGAGCCGAGACCCGGCGGAAGCCCGTATGCGAGCACCTCGACGACGCCGCCGAGCGTGTCGCCGTCCTTGTGCGCGGCGTCCACCTCCTGCACCATGAGCGCGCTCGTGGCCGCGTCGAAGCAGCGCAGGGGGTCTGCGTCGAGCGCGGCGACGTCGCTCGGCAGCGGAAGCGCGGAGCCCTCCGGCACCCGCACCGGCCCGATGGAAAGAGTGTGGCTGACGAGCGTGATGCCGAGCTCGTTCAGGAACGAGCGGGCGATGGCCCCGAGGGCGACGCGGGCGGCGGTCTCCCTGGCGCTCGCGCGCTCGAGGACGGGACGGGCCTCGTCGAACCCGTACTTCTGCATTCCGACCAGGTCGGCGTGGCCCGGCCGCGGACGGGTGAGCGGCGCACCTCGACCTCCTGCGAGCTTCTCCTCGTCCACCGGCTCCGCGCTCATCACGTCGACCCACTTGGGCCACTCGGTGTTCCCGATGCGCAGCGCGATAGGGCTGCCGAGGCTGAACCCGTGCCGGACGCCGCCGGAGATGTCGAGCGCGTCCTGCTCGAACTTCATGCGCGCACCACGCCCATAACCGAGTTTGCGCCGCGCGAGATCAGCGCGGATGGCGTCGAGGGAGACGGGCACCCCAGCGGGGAGCCCTTCCAGGAGGGCAGTGAGTTCGGGGCCGTGGGATTCCCCGGCCGTGAGCCAACGAAGCATGGTTCGATTCTGGCACAGCGCGCAGGGGCCTCCTGGCCGCGTGACTCCTCCGTGGACAACTCCCGGAGCCCACGGCCTGTGGAGGGATCGGCGGGAGCGTCAGTCCTCGAGCGGCGCGCCGCTCGCGTCGATCCCCACCGCGTCCAGCATCGCGGCGAGCACGGCGTCCTCGCCGTCCAACGGCTGCAGCGGGTCGCCGGAGACGAAGATGCGCACCTGCAGGAGCGCCTGATGCGCCAGCAACGCCAGCCCGGACACCACATGCCCTCCGACGGTGTTCCACGACCGACCGAGCACGCTCGGCCACGGGTCGTACGAAACGTCGAAGAGGACCGCCCTGCGCCGTGTCGAATCGGTGTAGAGCGCATCCGTCGTCACCCCGCCGGGCAGCGTGCTGATGACCAGGTCGGGCACGTCGAGCGACCGGTCGGCCTGGCTCAGCGGCCGGATGCGAACCATCAGTCCGAGCTGGTGGGCGAGCGGCTCCAGCCACACGCTCTTCTCCAGCGAGCGAACGTAGATGTCGACCTTCTCCGCCCCGAGCTCGGCGGCGGCGACCAGCGCGGAGGCTGCCGTCGCTCCTCCGCCCAGGATGTGAACGAAGTGCGCGCTCTCCAGCCCGGCGGCGGAGAGCGCCCGGACGAAGCCAGGCACGTCGGTGTTGAACCCGCGAAGGACGCCGTCGTCGTCGAGAAGCACCGTGTTGGCGCCTCCGGTCTGCTCGGCGACCCTGTCGATCTCGCCGAGCAGCGGGATCACGGACTGCTTGAGCGGCATGGTGAGCGACAGCCCTCGCCACTCAGGACCGCGACCGTCGATGAAGTCGGCCAGTGTCTCGGACGTCACGTCGACGGCCTCATACTCCCAGGTGAGACCGAGACTGTCGTACGCCGCGCGATGCAGAGCGGGCGATTTCGAGTGTTCGATGGGCGAACCGAGGACAGCGAGCTTGCGGGCGACGGGCTTGGCTGCCTTCGGCTTGCTGGCCTTCGACCTGGTCGGCGCGGCCTTCGGCGCGGTCGGCTCGACCGGCGCGGCAACCTCGCCGGCCGGCTCCTCCAGCTCAGCGGCAGCCACCGCGGCTTCTTCGGCTTCCGCTTCCCGCTCCGCCTCCACGATCGCCGCGATCGAGGCTTCGGCCTCCGCCTCGGAGACTCCGTCCTCCTCCGCGGCTCCGTCTGGCTCGTTCACGCCGCGTGCATCACTCATAGCCGGGGTTGTCCCTCATCCACTGTTGCCACTTCTCCACCGCGGCGTCGTGCTCCTCGACGGTCGTCGAGAAGATGGTCTCGCCTGTCTTCAGATTCCATGTCACGAAGAACATCCACGGGCCGTCCGCCGGGTGGATCGCCGCGTTGATGGCGAGGTCGCCCGGGTTCGAGATCGGTCCGACCGGCAGCCCGGAATGCACGTACGTGTTGTAGGGGTTGCCCGCGTCCGCGCGCTCCGCGTCGGTCGTGGTGACCGTGTGCGTGTTTCCCGTTCCGTATGCGACCGTCGCGTCCGACTGCAGGTCCCAGCCCTGAGCGAGCCGGTTCAGGAACACCCTGGACACCTTCGGATAGTCCGGCGCCAGTCCCGCCTCGCGCTGGACGATGGATGCGAGCACCACTGTCTTCCAACGATCGGCCGGGGCGACCCCGGCTTCGTCGAGCGCCTGGAAGCTGCGATCGACCATCGTCTTGATCGCGTCGTGCGCCGTGATTCCAGGGGTGAACGTGTACGTCGCGGGGAACAGGAAGCCTTCGAGCGTCTTCGCCTCGGCCGGCACACCGTATTCAGCCGGGTTCGCTGCGGCTGCCTGCAGGTCGGCCAGCGGAAGCTTGGTCGCGTCCGCCACGATCGGCAGGATGTCCTTCTCCGCCGTCCCCTCGGGGATCACTGCCGTGTTCTCCATCTTCGACGCCGGGTCCTGCAGAGCGATCAGCGCCGCCTGGGCGCTCATCTGCTTGGCGAGCTTGAACAGGCCTGGCTGGAAGTTCACCTCCGGCTTCTGCCTGAGCAGCAGCGTGTAGAACGCCTCGTAACTCTTCGTCACGCCCTTCTTGGCGAGGTTGTTCGCGATGTCCGAGCCGCTGTCGCCCGACTGGATCGAGAACAGCACCTGCCCTGTGCCGTTGCCCGAGTAGTCGTTGTCGACCGGCGTGATCGCCTGGACGAGTTTCGCGACCTGCGGCTGGAACACGGCGTACGCGCCGCCGATCAGCCCGCCGAAGATCGCGACGATGATGAGCGTCACCCACAGGCCCTTGAGGCTGCGCTTCTTCTTGGGCGGCTCGGAGTGGGACAGGTAGTGCTGCTGTCGCCAGACCAGCGGCGACTCCTTCTGCGCATCGGGGGCGTGCTCGGCCTCCGGCGCGTGGTCCTGCTGTGCTGTCAATTCCTCGAACGTCGCGAACGGGTCGCTCGTCACGGCCTCTTGCGCGCTTTCGGCCGCTGGGCCACGGGCAGCGATGAAGTTCGATCGTCGTGCGCCGACCGTCTCTCGCTCGCGCCCGCCCCCGCTGACGTCCTCGCTGATGTCCGCGAACGCATCCACGCTCTCGCCCTGCTGCGACCGCTGCGAGGCGATGGGACCGGTGATCACGCTGTCGAAGTCGAGCGGCGGCGGCGTTGCCTGGCTCCCAGGCGCGCCAGTCTGCGCCGTGTCTCCACCGGAAGCGGCGGCGGCCGCGGCCTCCCTGGCCTTGGCCTCGCGCCTGGTGAGGGGCTGCCTGTTCACCGAGGGGAATGACGGCGGAGCGGGCTGGCCGTCCGGCTGGCTGGTTTCGCCGTGCCCCGGGGTGTGAGGGTTCTGCGACAAACTAGGGTCCAATGTTCGGTTCAACGGGTGTGCCCGGCGGACGGTCTGTTGCGCGCTCCGCGTCGAGGGCGTGCTGCAAAATTATCGTGGCGGCCACCTGATCCACCACCGGACGCGCGCTTTTCGAGTTCTTTCCCGACGCCCGGAGGGCCGAATGCGCCGAGACGGTCGACAGTCGTTCGTCCACCAGCCGAACCGGCACACCCACCTCCGCGACGAGCGCCTCAGCGAATCCGACAGCGTCAGCCGTGGATGCGGTGTGGCCGCCCGAGAGCGCCAAAGGCAAACCGACGATAATCTCGAAAACTCCGAGTTCCGTCACAATCTCGGCGATCCTACGCCGATCCGCAGCATCTTTGGAGCGTTGCACCGTCTCCACCGGTGTCGCGAGCATCCCGTGCAGGTCGGACCGGCTCACGCCGATCCTGACCTTTCCGACGTCGATGCCGAGGCGGACTCCTGAGCGCACGGCGCCCTAGCCGCCGATCGCCGACGTCACCGCGCTGAGCGCTGCCGGGATGGCGTCGACGTTCGTGCCTCCACCCTGTGCGAGGTCCGGCTTGCCGCCCCCGCCTCCGCCGAGGACACCGGACGCGGTCTTCGCCAGTGCCCCGGCGTTGACGCCGGCATCCCGCGCGCCCTGGTTGGTGGCGACGATCACGACCGGCTTGTCGCCCGCACGCGCCGCGAGGGCGACGACGGCAGGGTCGGAGCCGAGACGTTCGCGAACGGTGGTCGCCAGCAGGCGCAGGTCGTCCGCCGAGTTCAGCGTGCCGGCGTCGCTCGCGACGACCGTCACCGATCCGTGACGGGACGCGGATTCCAGCAGCGCAGGCACCTTGTCGAGCACAGCGCGAGCCTCGAACGCGGCGATGCGCTTCTCCGCCGCCTTCAGGTTGTTGAGCAGGTCCGCGATCTTCTCCGGAAGCTGCTCGCGCGGGGTCTTGAGCGACCCGGAGAGCTGGGACACGATCGTGCGCTCGACCGCGAGGTCGCGGAACGCCTCGAGGCCGACGAGCGACTCGACGCGGCGGTTCGTCGATCCGACGGACGACTCGCTCACCAGGTTGATCATGCCGATCTCGGCGCTCGATGCCACGTGCGTTCCCGCGCACAGCTCGCGCGACCACGGGCCGCCGATGTCGACGACGCGCACCGTCTCGCCATACTTCTCGCCGAACAGCGCCATCGCGCCGAGCGCCTTGGCCTCGGCCAGCGGCAGCTCGCGCGTCGTCACCTGCAGGTTGTCGCGGATCGCATTGTTCGAGATCTCCTCGATCTCGGTGCGGGTCTCCGGCGACAGCGCCTGATTCCAGGAGAAGTCGAGGCGAAGGTAGCCCGCCTTGTTGAACGAGCCGGACTGGTGGGCGTTGGAGCCGAGCACCTGACGCAGAGCCGCGTGGATGATGTGCGTGCCGGAGTGCGCCTGGCGCGCTCCGCGGCGGTAGTCCTTGTCGACCAGCGAGGTCGCGGGCGAGCCGACGCCCGCTTCACCGCTGCGCACGAAGACCTTGTGACTGATCAGCCCCTTCACCGGCTTCTGGACGTCGAGCACCTCGAGCTCGTAGCCGGGGCCGACGATCAACCCGGCGTCGGCGTCCTGTCCACCCGACTCGGCGTAGAGCGCCGTCGCCCCGAGGATGACCTCCGCGATCTGCCCCTCGGTCGCCTTGTTCACCGACGCGCCATCGACGATCAGGCCCAGGATGCTCGACTCGGTCTCCAGCTCGGTGTACCCGGTGAAGACCGTCTCGCCCTGCGACCGGAACGCGCTGTAGACGGACAGGTCGGCCAGCGCCGTCTTCTTCGCCTTCGCATCCGCCTTCGCGCGGGAGCGCTGGTCGGCCATCAGGCTGTCGAACGCCTTGCGGTCGACGCTGAGGCCCGCCTCCTCCGCCATCTCCAGCGTGAGGTCGATCGGGAACCCGTACGTGTCGTGCAGCAGGAACGCCGTGTCTCCCGCGAGCTGGTCCTTCCCTGCACGCTGCGTGTTCGCCACAGCGGTGTCCAGGATGCTCGTGCCGGCGACCAGGGTGCGGAGGAACGTCTCCTCCTCCGCGTATGCGAGCTGCGCGATGCGCGCGAAGTCCGCATCCACTTCCGGGTATGCGGCCTTCATCGCGTCCCGCGACACGGGGAACAGTTCGGGGAAGGTCGCCCTCTCCACGCCGAGCAGGCGCATCGCGCGCACCGTTCGGCGCAGCAGGCGGCGCAGGATGTATCCGCGGCCCTCGTTCGACGGCGTCACGCCGTCCGACATCAGCATGAGCGCGCTGCGGACGTGGTCGGCGATCACGCGCAGGCGGACGTCGTCGTCGTGGACAGCGCCGTACTCCTTGCCTGCAAGCTCGGCGGCACGGTCGAGCACAGGGCGCACCTGGTCGATCTCGTACATGTTCTCGACGCCCTGCTTGAGGAACGCGACGCGCTCGAGCCCCATGCCGGTGTCGATGTTCTTCTTAGGCAGGTCGCCGAGGATCTCGAAGTCGGCCTTGCCCGTGCCCTCTCCCCGCAGGTACTGCATGAAGACGAGGTTCCAGATCTCCACGTAGCGGTCGTCGTCGGTGGCCGGACCGCCGTCGATGCCGTACGCGGGTCCGCGGTCGAAGAAGATCTCCGAGCACGGCCCAGCAGGACCAGGCTGACCGGTCGACCAGTAGTTGGTGTCCCTGCCGAGACCCTGGATGCGCTCATCCGGGAGCTGCGCGACGCGCTTCCAGATCTCCCGCGCCTCGTCGTCCTCCTCGTACACGGTGACCCACAGGTCCTTCGGGTCGAAGCCGAGACCGCCGTCGGACTCCGGCGTCGTCAGGAGCTCCCAGGCGAACGTGATCGCCTGCTCCTTGAAATAGTCGCCGAAGGAGAAGTTGCCGCACATCTGGAAGAACGTTCCGTGGCGAGGGGTCTTGCCGACCTCCTCGATGTCCAGCGTCCTGATGCATTTCTGCACGCTCGTGGCGCGCGGGAACGGCGCGGGAACGAGGCCGGTGAGATACGGCACGAACGGGACCATTCCGGCCACCGTGAACAGCAGCGACGGGTCGTCGCTGACGAGGGAGGCGGACGGGACGACGGTGTGACCGCGCGTGGCGAAGAAGTCGAGCCAGCGGCGGTGGATTTCAGCAGTCTGCATGGTTTCCGAGCGGTAGAGAGCGGTAAGTCGGTGAGAGAGGGATCAGTCGCCGTCGATGGCGGAGCGGATCTCCGCCTCGCGCTGGCGGTAGCCATCCGAGACGGCCTCGCCGAAGTCGCGCGCCTTCTTGTCGATGCTGCTGAAGAACTGACGCCCCTGCGGGGTCTCGTTCACCTTGTGCGCGACGACGAACCCGATCGCGACGCCGACGACGAGCCACAGAAAACTCTTCATGTCCTGATTCTCCCTCGATGGATACGACGCGGGCGCCGACGAGCTGCCGCCGGTCTCCCGCGCGCCTCGGTCAGTTTAGTCGGTGGTCGTGCGGGAACGTCGAGAGCCCCGCGTCCAGCCGAAGGCGGCACGGACCGCCGCGCTGAAGCCCGCGAGCTTGATGAGCGGGCCGCCCACCGTCGCGGCGAACAGCGACACGAGGGCGGAGACGTTGCCCGTCACGTCCGCGACGTTCCTGGTGATGACGTCCACGCGCGCCAGCTGCTTGTTGGTCTCGTGGATGGTCGTGGCCGTCTCGTCGAGGATCGGCGTGATGCCGTCGCTCGCCTCTTTGATCGCATCCCTGGTCTGGTCGAGCACGCGCCCGAACTTCAGCAGAGGGACCGCGATGAATCCGACCAGCACCGCGAAGACGCCCGCCGCGATCAGTCCTGCGATATCGCCACCTGACACGAGGCCACCTTCCATTCCGTCAACGGCATACAGCACAAGCGTAAACCCCGTGGAGGGCGCGATGGGCTACCTGGGCGAAAACGACGGAAGGGGCCGTGGCTGATGCCACGACCCCTTCCGTTCTGAGCGCTGTGCTTAGCGAGCCGCGTAGTACTCGACGACGAGCTGGACTTCACACGTCACCGGAACCTCGGCACGCTTCGGGCGACGCACGAGGCGCGCCTGCAGCTTGTCGAGTTCGACCTCGAGGTAGCCAGGGGTCTTCGGCAGGACGTCGACGTGTCCGCCGGCGGCCGCGACCTGGAACTGCTCCGTGCCCTCCGAGCGAGCCTTGACGTGGATCAGCTGACCCGGCTTCACGCGGAACGAGGGACGGTCGACGATCTGGCCGTCGACGAGGATGTGGCGGTGAACCACGAACTGACGAGCCTGCGCGGTCGTGCGGGCGAAGCCTGCGCGGAGCACGAGAGCGTCGAGACGCATCTCGAGGAGCTCGACCAGGTTCTCACCGGTCAGGCCCTGGGTGCGACGAGCTTCTTCGAACGCGATGCGCAGCTGCTTCTCGCGGATGCCGTACTGGGCGCGCAGACGCTGCTTCTCGCGAAGACGAACGGCGTAGTCCGAGTCGGCCTTGCGCTTGGTGCGGCCGTGCTCGCCGGGGGCGTACGGGCGCTTCTCAAGGTACTTCGCCGCCTTCGGGGTCAGGGCGATGCCCAGCGACCGCGAGAGGCGGGTCTTGCTACGGGTACGTGACTTGGTAGACACGATGTCCTTTCGGTTGTCTCTCTAACAATGAACGCAGGCACACATGTTCGTCCTGCAAAAGTAGAGGGATGTGCCGGGGAGGCCCGGCTACAGGGCCTGTCCCTTCGAAGACGTTGCTCGACGCAGCCGCACGCGAACACGCTTCTAGGCCAGAGAAGTCTAGCAGATCGCGCAGTCAGCGTCCGCGCACGATCCGGCGCAGCTTCGCGAGGCGAGCGGAGACGTCGCGCTCGTTTCCGTGTTCGGTCGGTGTGTAGTACGTCGCGTCCCTGAGTTCGTCCGGCAGATACTGCTGCTGCAGCACGCCGAGCGCGTCGTCGTGCGGATACTGGTACCCCTTTCCGTGGCCGAGCCGTTTGGCGCCAGGGTAGTGCGCATCGCGCAGATGCTTGGGCACGCGCCCGATGCGACCGGCGCGCACATCGGCGATCGCCGCATCCAGTGCCATGTACGCGGCGTTGGACTTCGGAGCCGTCGCCAGGTGCACCACGGCCTGTGCCAACGGGATGCGCCCCTCCGGCATCCCGATGAGCTGCACGGCGTCCGCGGCGGCCACCGCGACGACGAGCGCCTGAGGGTCGGCGAGGCCGATGTCCTCCGAGGCGAGGATGATGATGCGCCGCGCGATGAAGCGAGGGTCCTCCCCCGCTTCGATCATGCGGGCGAGGTAGTGCAGCGACGCATCCACGTCGGAGCCGCGCACCGACTTGATGAACGCGCTGATCACGTCGTAGTGCTCGTCGCCGTTGCGGTCGTAGCGCAGCAGCGCCCTGTCGACCGCCTGCGCCACGAGCTCGGCCGTGATGACGGGCTTCTTCTTCGACGTCGCCCGTGTGGACGACGCCGCGCTCACCGATGCGGCTTCGAGCGCGGTGAGCGCTCGTCGCGCATCCCCCGATGCCAGCCGGACGATCGCCGCTCTGGCCTCCTGGTCGAGCGTGTACTGGCCGGCGAGCCCTCTGTCGTCTGCGACGGCCCTGTCGACCACTGTGCCGAGGTCGTCGTCACTGAGCGTCTCCAAGGTGAGCAGCAGCGACCTGGACAGCAGCGGAGAGATGACGGAGAACGACGGGTTCTCCGTGGTGGCGGCGACGAGGATCACCCAGCCGTTCTCCACCCCGGGCAGCAGGGCGTCCTGCTGCGCCTTGGTGAAGCGGTGGATCTCGTCGAGGAAGAGGACGGTGGACACCCCGTACAGGTCGCGCGTGGAGAGCGCCTCATCCATCACCAGCCGCACGTCCTTGACTCCGGCGGTGACCGCGGACAGTTCCACGAACCGTCGACCCGAGGAGTGCGCGATGGCCTGGGCCAGCGTGGTCTTGCCCGTTCCAGGGGGACCCCAGAGGATGACGGAGACCGACCCGGTCTCCCCGCTCTTGTCCGACGCGAGGCTCACCAGCGGCGAGCCAGGCCGGAGCAGATGCTTCTGGCCGGCGACTTCGTCGAGCGACTTCGGCCTCATCCGCACAGCGAGAGGCGTCGCTCCCGTACGGAGCCCAGGTTGCACGTCGACCACCTGACAAGGCTAGTCGCTCCCACTGACACTCGCGCCGCCAACACGGCCTGCGGATGCGCCCCGTCCAGCACCCGAACCTGAGAGTCACGACTTTGCCGCTCATAGGCGGGTCCAATAGGGTTCATCCTGATCCTCGGGCGTTGCGCGACGGGTCGGGATTTTGCACGACGGCGCGCTCCGGAGGACACACGTGGCACCTAACAAGCAGAACGATCGCGAAGCCAGGCAGGCGCGGGAACGACTCCGCGCGTACCAGGCGCGTCAGACCGTGCACGAGAAGAAGACGAAGCGGCGCGTCAGGGACAACTGGATCGCCGGCGTGGCCGTGCTGATCGTCGTGGTACTCGCCATCGGCACGCAGCTCCTCTTCTTCGCGAAGCCGGGGACGCCGACGGCCTCGGGGTCTCCATCGCCGTCGCCGTCCGCGTCGTCCGCTGCTCTCACGCTTCCGCCCAAGACCCTCGCAGAGGACCGCACCTGGACGGGCACGCTGACGATCAACGACATCGCGCTCGGCGTCGACCTCGACGGCGCGAAGGCTCCGCAGGCCGTCTCGTCCACGATCGCGCTCACGCAGAAGGGCTTCTACGACGGCCTCACCTGCCACAGGCTCACCAACGGCGGCTTCTACGTGCTGCAGTGCGGCGACCCTGCCGGCGACGGCAGCGGCGGACCTGGATACTCATACGGCCCGATCGAGAACGCACCGAAGGACAACGTCTACCCGGCCGGCACGATCGCGATGGCCAGGCAGAGCAACAACGCGAGCAGCCAAGGCAGCCAGTTCTTCATCGTCTACAAGGACACGACGATCGGCGCAGACTCGGCCGGCGGATACACCGTCATCGGAAAGGTCACCAGCGGCCTCGACAAGCTGATCTCCGAGGTTGCGGACAAGGGCGTCTCCGGCGGTGGCACGGACGGCAAGCCTGCTGTCGCGACGAAGATCGACACCTTCACCGTCAAGTGACGCACGAGGTCGCGCTGACGGCTGCACGCCGCGCGCTCGTGCAATAGGCTAATTCGCAACCGTGGGGCGTTCTGCGCCCGCACCGTACATCAGCAAGGTGAGGCTCTTGGCTACAACTGATCAGCAACCGTGGGGTCGTGTCGATGAGACCGGCACCGTCTTCGTCCGCGAAGGCGACGGCGAGAGGGCCGTCGGCCAATACCCTGACGGAACTCCGGAAGAGGCGCTCGCGTACTTCGAGCGCAAGTTCACCGATCTCGCCGGTCAGGTGACGCTGCTCGAGCAGCGCGCGCGCCGGGGAGCACCTGCCTCCGACATCGCCAAGGCAGTCGCCACTCTGCGCAACACCCTCGACGGAGCGAACGCTGTGGGAGATCTCGCGTCGCTCGCCACTCGGCTGGATGCGCTCGGGGGCACCGTCGAAGAGCTCACCGAGCAGCAGAGCGCCGAGGCGAAGGCCGCCGTCGAGCAGGCCGTCGCGGAGCGCACGGCCATCGTCGAGGAGGCAGAGGCCCTCGCGGCCGAAGACCCTGCGCGCACCCAGTGGAAGCAGACCACCGCGGCACTCGACGCGCTGTTCGCCCGCTGGCAGAGCCACCAGCACGACGGCCCGCGCATCCCCAAGAACGAGGCCAACGAGTTGTGGAAGCGTTTCCGCGCCGCACGGTCCACCATCGAGCACAACCGCAAGGCGTTCTTCGCAGACCTGGACAACCAGCACCGTGACGTGCGCACCCGCAAGACCGCGCTGATCGAACAGGCAGAGGCCCTCATCCCGCGCGGTGCGGACGGCGTGCCGGAGTACCGGCAGTTGCTGGACCAGTGGAAGCTGGCCGGTCGCGCAGGCAAGCGCAACGACGACGCCCTGTGGGCGCGCTTCAAGGCGGCGGGCGACGCGATCTACTCAGCCAAGGCGGAGGTGGATGCGCGCGACAACGTCGAGTACGAGGCCAACCTCGAGCTCAAACTCGCCCTTCTCGAGGAGGCGGAGCCGCTGCTGAAGGCCACCAACCGCGAGTCAGCCCGCAACACGCTGCTCTCCATCCAGCAGCGCTGGGACGAGATCGGGCGGGTCCCGCGCGAGCAGGTGCGGCCGATCGAAGACCGCCTTCGCAAGGTCGAAGCAGCCGTCCGCAAGCTGGACGAGGAGCACTGGGAGCGCAACAACCCGGAGAAGAAGGCTCGCACGGAGGGTCTGGCCAGCCAGCTCAACGCGGCCATCGCCAAGCTGGAGCAGGAGCTCGACGATGCCAAGGCGAGCGGAGACGCCCGCAAGGTCAAAGAGGCCCAGGAAGCTCTCGACGCGCGCAAGATCTGGCTCGACGCGCTGCAGTGACACGCGTGCTGCCATCGACGTAGCAGGTTCTCCACAGGCCGCCGGATCTCCACAGATCCGGCGGCCCTGTTCTTTCCCGCTGCAGCCCGCCGCAAGGTGGATGCATGACAGCACTCCTCCCCCGCCTCTTCCGGCCCGATGTCCTCCCCCTCGCCGAGCTCATGGCGCTGTGCCTGGACGGCCAGCTCTATCGCGTCGGCGACTCGTTCGCCACACTGGACACCCCGGACTCCGCGGCTCTCCGCGCTGCCGCCTTCGCCTCGTCAGCGCCCTCGCACGTGATCGCCGACCGGGGAACGGCCGCGTGGATCCACGGCGCGCGTGCGGCCCCGTCGCACCGCCCCCAGGTGTGCGTCGACGCGCGCAGCCGCGGCGGCCGCATCCCGCCGGAGTTCGACGGCAGGCAGACCACGCTCTCCCGCGGTGACGTTCAGCTGATCGACGAGGCCAGAGTGACCTCACCAGCCCGAACAGCGCTCGACCTGCTCTGCGTCGACGGGCGTTTCTCCCCCGACGCGGCCGCTCAGGTGCTCTACCTGCTCGATCGCGCGGGCGTACCGGTGTCGTCCATCAAGTCCAGGATGCGCGGATCGTCCCGCACGAACGCCAGACGCTACCTGGCGAGGGCCGACCAGCTCAGTGCCAGAGCGCGCAGCGT
Organism: Leifsonia sp. Root227; assembly: GCF_001428745.1. Classification (GTDB taxonomy): domain Bacteria; phylum Actinomycetota; class Actinomycetes; order Actinomycetales; family Microbacteriaceae; genus Leifsonia. Next base: position 1,030,709 of record NZ_LMIO01000002.1, read on the forward strand.
ACTCCGTCCGTTTCCCGGCCCAACGCGCAGCAGCCGCTGACTCAGCCGGCGCTGACCCGATACACGTCGTACACGGCGTCGATGCGCCGCACAGCGTTCAGCACGCGGTCGAGGTGGGTGGTGTCGCCCATCTCGAAAACGAACCTGCTGAGTGCCAGGCGGTTGCTCGACGTCGTCACGGTGGCAGAAAGGATGTTCACATGATGCTCGGACAGCACGCGCGTCACATCGGAGAGCAGGCCGGACCGGTCGAGCGCCTCCACCTGGATCTGAACGAGGAACACGCTCTTCGAGCTCGGCGCCCACTCCACGTCGATCATGCGGTCCGGCTCCTGCATCAGCGACTGCACGTTGTGGCAGTTCGACTGGTGCACGGAGACTCCGGCTCCCCTGGTGATGAACCCGACGATGGGGTCGCCCGGCACCGGCGTGCAGCACTTCGCGAGCTTGACCAGGATGTCGGGCGCGCCACGCACGAGCACGCCGGAATCACTGTCGCGGAGCTTCCGCGAACGACCCTTGACGGGCAGGTCGATGTCGCCGGCGTCGGACTCCGCCTCCGTCTGCACCGAGGCGACGATCTTCTCGATCACCGACTGGGTGGAGACGTGTCCCTCGCCGACGGCCGCGTAGAGCGCGGAGACGTCGTCGTATTTGAGCAGCGACGCCACTTCGCTCAGCGAGTCCTGCGACATCAGCTTCTGCAGTGGCAGGTTCTGCTTGCGCATCGCGCGCGCGATCGCGTCCTTGCCCTGCTCGATCGCCTCGTCGCGGCGCTCCTTGGTGAACCACTGGCGGATCTTGTTGCGCGCCCTCGGGCTCTTGACGAAGTTCAGCCAGTCCTGGCTGGGGCCGGAGTCGGGGTTCTTCGAGGTGAAGACCTCGACCACGTCACCGGTCGTCAGGGTGCTCTCCAGCGGCACCAGGCGTCCGTTGACCTTCGCGCCCATGGTGCGGTGGCCGACCTCGGTGTGCACGGCGTACGCGAAGTCCACGGGCGTCGCGCCTGCGGGAAGGCCGATCACCCGGCCCTTCGGCGTGAAGACGTAGACCTCCTTGGCCCCGATCTCGAAGCGCAGGGAGTCGAGGAACTCGCTCGGGTCCGCGGTCTCCGCCTGCCAGTCCGAGATGTGCGCCAGCCAGGCCAGGTCGGTGTCGGAACGCGCCGGACCGCCGGCGCTCTTCCCTGTGGTCTGCTCCTTGTACTTCCAGTGCGCTGCGACACCCAGCTCGGCGCGCTGGTGCATCTCCTCCGTGCGGATCTGGATCTCGACGGGGCGCCCCTCCGGCCCGACCACCGTGGTGTGCAGCGACTGGTAGAGATTGAACTTGGGGGTGGCGATGTAGTCCTTGAACCGTCCGGGCATCGGGGTCCACCTGGCGTGGATCTGGCCAAGCACGGCGTAGCAGTCGCGCACGGAGTTGACCAGGATGCGGATGCCGACGAGATCGTAGATTTCGTCGAATTCGCGGCCGCGCACGACCATCTTCTGGTAGATCGAGTAGTACTGCTTCGGCCTTCCGACCACCTTGCCGCGGATCTTCGCTGACTTGAGGTCGTCGTTGATCGCGTCGATGACCTGCTGCACCAGGCGCTCGCGCTCCGGGGTGCGCTGGCGCACCAGGCTCTCGATCTCTGCGTACAGCTTGGGGTAGAGCACGGCGAACGACAGATCCTCGAGCTCCCATTTGATCGTCTGGATGCCGAGGCGGTGCGCGAGCGGTGCGTAGATCTCCAGCGTCTCCGTGGCCTTGCGCGTGGCGGAGGCCGCCGGCACGAAGCCCCAGGTGCGCGCGTTGTGCAGTCGGTCGGCGAGCTTGATGATGAGCACGCGGATGTCCTTCGACATCGCGACGATCATCTTGCGCACGGTCTCCGCCTGGGCGCTGTCTCCGTACTTGACCTTGTCGAGCTTGGTGACGCCGTCCACCAGCATGGCGATCTCATCGCCGAAGGCGTCGCGCAGCTCGTCGAGGGTGTACTCGGTGTCCTCCACCGTGTCGTGCAGGAGCGCGGCGGCGATGGTCTTCGCACCGATGCCGAGGTCGGCGAGAATCTGCGCGACGGCCACGGGATGCGTGATGTACGGCTCCCCCGACCGGCGCTTCTGGCCGGAGTGGGCGCGCTCGGCGACCGCGTATGCGCGCTCGATCAGCGAGAGATCCGCCTTCGGGTGGTGCAGACGCACCGTGCGGATCAGGGTGTCGACGGCTCCGGCCGGCTGCGCGCGGGAGAAGATGCGCGGAACGAGTCGGCGCAGCGAAGCGGCCTGTGGTGTCGAAGTATCAACCATGTGCACGCCTCCTGTCGTCCATTATCGCCGTCATCGCGCCCTGCTCTGACACAGGGCCGATTCCGGCGGTCAGGCGACCGCCCCCGGCGAGCCGTCGTCGCGCACGACGGGCGCTCCGCTCGCCTGCCAGGCGAACATCCCGCCGGCGACGTTGGCCGTCGGATAGTCGGCACGGTTCAACGCGTCCGTCACGAGTCGCGAGCGACCCCCTGAGAGGCAGACCACGAGGATCTGCTGATCCTCCGGCAGTTCGTGCTGGCGCGACTCGATCTCGTACAGCGGGATGTGGTGAGCAGCGGGCGCGTGCCCGGCCTCCCACTCGTGCGCCTCACGGACGTCGAGCAGCCAGGCCGAACCCGACTCGACGAGCTCGTGCGCGCGCGCGGCGCTCACCTCGTCTTCCGACAGATAAGAACCGCTCACGCTCCCCCGCTATTCCGCCGCGACCGGCACGGCTTCGGGCTGCTTCGCAGCCTTGGGACGGATGGCGAGCACCTTCTGGTCGTGCTTGCGCACGGCCGCCTCGCCCTCGCGGAACTGCGAGTACATCGGCGCTGCCAGGAAGATCGTCGAGTACGTGCCGACGATGATGCCGATCAGCAGCGCGAGCGAGATGTCGCGCAGCGTGTCCGCACCGAGCCAGAAGGCACCGATGAAGAGGATAGACGCAACAGGGAGCACAGCGACCACGGCCGTGTTGATGGAGCGCACGAGGGTCTGGTTGACCGCGAGGTTGACCGACTCGGCGAACGTGCGCCTGGTGAGCTCCATCTCCTCCTTGGTGTTCTCTCGCACCTTGTCGAACACCACGACGGTGTCGTAGAGCGAGTAGCCGAGGATGGTCAGGAAGCCGATCATCGTCGCAGGCGAGATCTCGAACCCGACGAGCGCGTAGATGCCCGCCGTGATGATGAGGTCGTGGAACAGCGAGATGATCGCGGACGCCGACATCTTCCAGGTGCGGAAGTACAGCGCCATCGCGATGAACGCGAGCAGCAGGAACACCACAAGGCCCTGGATGGACTGTTGCGTCACGTCAGCGCCCCACGACGGGCCGATGAACGTGGAGGCGACCTCGGTGACCGGAACGTCGTACGCCTTCGCGAGAGCGTCGGCGACCTGCTTGGTCTGCGCCTCGGAGAGCTGGTCGGTCTGCACCCGCACCGCGTCGCTGCCGACGGAGCTGACGTGGGCGACGGCATTCGGGACGACGCTGGTCAGCGCATCCTGAGCTTTCGCCTGGTCGGTGTCCGTGACGTTCGTCACCGTGAACTGCGAACCGCCGCGGAACTCGATGCTGAAGTTGAAGCCGCCCTTGACCACGGGGATCAGGATGGCGATGACGACCATCACGGCCGCGATCGAGTACCAGATCTTGCGCTTTCCGACGAAGTCGAACGAGCGGGCGCCTGTGTAGAGGTCGTTTCCGAACTTGGTGAGACGGCTGGCCATCAGGAGTCCTTCCCCTCGGTCGAGCGATCAGAGGACGTCGATGACGATGACGAAGCCGAAGCGCCTGCCAGCTCGGCGGCCTTGCGCTCTGCGATCGTCTGGCGGCGAGCCGCCTCCTTGCCGCTGGACGCGGCCTTGCCTGCGCTCACGGTGACCGTCGGCTTGCGGAACTGGGCCGCACCGCGGTAAACGGCCCCCAGCGCCTGCGGGTCGAGGCCGGAGGCCTTGTGACCCGTGCTGAAGAACTTCGTGCGGGCAAGCAGCTGCAGTGTCGGGTGCGTGAACAGCAGCACGACGATCACGTCGATGACGGTCGTGAGGCCGAGCGTGAACGCGAAGCCGCGAACGTTCGCAGCAGCGAGCACGTAAAGAACGATGGCGGCCAGCAGGTTGGTGGCCTTCGACGCATAGATGGTGCGGCGTGCGCGCGTCCAGCCAGCCTCGACGGCGGACTCCAAGCCTCTGCCGTCCCGCAGCTCGTCGCGTATTCGTTCGAAGTAGACGATGAACGAGTCGGCTGTGAATCCGATGGCGACGATCAGACCCGCCACACCTGCCAACGACAGTCGGTAGTCGTAGTGCCACGACAGCAGCGAGATGGTCAACAGCGTGAGCACGGCGGCGACGACCAGCGAGATGATCGTGACGAAGCCGAGCAGGCGGTACTGGAAGAACGTGTAGATGGCGACGAGCAGGAGGCCGATCGCTCCGGCGATCAGACCGCTCATCAGCTGGGTCGATCCGAGGGTGGCCGAGATCGTGTCCTGGCTCTGCACCTTGAAGCTGAACGGCAGGGCGCCGAACTTGAGCTGGTCGGCCAGCGTCTTCGCGGTGGCCTCGGTGAAGTTGCCCGTGATCTGCGGGCGGCCGTCCGTGATGACCGCGTTCGTGGTCGGTGCGGAGATGACCTTGCCGTCGAGGACGATGGCGAACTGGTTCTGCGCGCCGGTGAGGCCGTTGAGGCGGGTGGTCACATCCGCGAACGACTTGGTGCCCGCATCGTTGAAGATGATGTTGACGGCCCACTGGCCGTTGCTGACACCGCTCGAGCTCTGGGCGAGGCCGCTGTTCGCGTCCTTGATGTCCTGACCTTTGACCTCGACGGGGCCGAGGAGGTACTTGACCGTCTTGGCGTCGTCACAAGTGATCAGCGGCTTATCCGTCGGCGCCTGGTTGACGTTCTCCAGGTTGGCGGTGGTACACGAGAACGCGTCGAACTGCGCCTGCAGTTCGGGGGTCACCCACGCGAGGTCGCTGCCGTTGGTCGGCTTGGTGGACGGCGTCGACTGCAGGCCGGGCGCGGGGCTCGGCGCCGGCGTGGACTTGCCGTCCGCTCCGACGACCTCGTTGGTCGGGCCGCTCGTGGCGAGCACCGCGCGGAAGTCGAGGCGTGCGCTGGCCTTGACGCGGTCGAGCGTCGCCTGGTCAGGCGTGCCGGGCAGCGAGACCACGATGTTCCGCGATCCCTCGGTGGAGATCTGCGCCTCGGAGACGCCGGAGGCGTCGATGCGCTGACGGATGATCGAGACAGCCTGGTCGAGCTGCTGCTGTTGAACGGTCTGACCGTTCTCGACCTGCGGCGCGAGGATGATCTGCGTGCCGCCCTCCAGGTCGAGGGCGAGCTTGGGCAGCCAGGTGGCATTTCCCCAGATGACGCCGGCCGTGAGCACTCCGAGGAGCACCACCACGATGGCGCCAAGCCAACTCAACGAACGCCAGGCTTTTTTGACCGGGGTCGACTTTGCCACCTAGGAACTCAGCTTTCTACGCGCGCGACGACGCCGGCACGGCGCCGTCGCACAAAGGGATTAACGGATCAGTCGTCGCTCTTCGAGCCTGGCTTCTTCGAGGCGTCGTCGACGCGCTCACCGAACTCGGGCTCGGACAGAGGGATGGCGTGGTCTTCGTTGATCTGCGGCTCGGTCGAGGAGATCTCGGCGGAGATCGGCTCTGCGACCGTCGGCTCGACGACGCGGGCGAGCACCTGGCGGTGCACCTTCAGGATGGTGCCAGGGCTGGTCTCCACGAGAGCCGTGTTGTCGTCTTCGTTGACGGAGAGCAGCGTGCCGTACAGGCCGAAGTTCGTCATGACCTCCGCGCCAGGGACCATCTTCGAGCGCGTCTCAGCCTGCTCCTTCTGGCGCTTGCGGCTGTTGCGGAACATGAAGAAGATGAGGGCCGCCAGGATGACGACCATCACAATGGTTAACGGGTCAATGGGCATGAAATCTGCCAAACCTTCCGGTGGGGTTTGTGGGAATGGCCGAGAGGCCAGATTGAATTATATGTCATCTATCAGTGATGGTTGCTGTGAGACTCCTAGCTGCGGGCTGGAGAGTCCGAAGTGGCGCCACGCTGCGGGGGTCGCGACCCGCCCTCTGGGGGTACGGGAGAGCAGTCCGATGCGGACCAGGAAGGGTTCGACGACCGACTCGATGGTCTCCGCCTCCTCGCCGACGGACACGGCCAGCGTGTTCAGTCCGACCGGCCCGCCGTCGAAACGCTCGAGGATGGCGCGCAGCACAGCGCGGTCTAGCCGGTCGAGTCCCAGCGCATCCACGTCGTAGAGGTCGAGTGCGGCCCGCACGGACTCGACGTCGGCCTCGCGGCCGTGCACGAGCGCGTAGTCCCGCACCCGGCGCAGCAGTCGGTTGGCGATACGGGGAGTGCCCCTGCAGCGTCCCGCGATCTCGGCGAGTGCCTCCTTGTCGACCGCGAAGTCGAGCATGACGGCAGCGCGGGTGAGCACCTGGGTGAGCTCAGCCTCATCGTAGAACTCCAGATGCGCCGTGAAGCCGAAGCGGTCGCGCAGCGGATTGGGCAGGAGGCCGGACCGTGTCGTGGCGCCCACCAGCGTGAACGGCGCGAGGTCGAGCGGGATGGACGTGGCGCCCGCTCCTTTGCCGACCATGATGTCGATGCGGAAGTCCTCCATCGCGAGGTACAGCATCTCCTCTGCCGACCGCGCCATCCTGTGGATCTCGTCGATGAAGAGCACCTCCCCCGGCGTCAGCGACGACAGGAGAGCGGCGAGGTCGCCGGCGTGCTGGATGGCCGGACCGCTCGACAGGCGCAGTGGTCGCTCGCTCTCGTGGGCGACGATCATCGCGAGCGTGGTCTTGCCGAGCCCGGGAGGACCGGCCAGCAGGATGTGGTCCGCCGTGCGATCCTGCATCTTGGCGGCCGTCAGCAGCAGTTGGAGCTGCCCGCGCACCTTCGCCTGGCCGACGAACTCGGCGAGCGAGCGTGGACGCAGGGCGCCCTCGAAGGCAAGCTCGGACTCCGACTCCAGCTCGGGGGCGGTCAGATCCTCGTCGCTCATGAGCCGACCCGCCCGCTCTGCGCCGACCCGCTCTGCGCCGCTCCTGTATGGGCGGCGGGGCCGAGCCGCGCGAGCGTGAGCCGCAGCAGCGTCTGGACGCTGTCACGCAGCTTCTCGTCCGTGTCGGCGACGACCTCGGCGACAGCCTCGGCTGCGACCTTCTCCGGCCAGCCCAGCCCGACGAGGGCCACGAGCACGCTGTCGCCGATGGAGGACGGAGCGCCCGGCTTCCGGACGGCCGCCGGCGCCCTGTGCGTCACGGCGAGCTTGCCTGCGAGCTGCACCACGATGAGCTTGGCCGTCTTCGGGCCGATGCCGGAGACCTTGCGGAACGGCGCGTCGTCGTCGGCGGAGACCGCCTCGGCGATCTGATCCGGCGAGAGCACCGACAGCACGCCGATGGCGGACTTGGGGCCGACCCCGGAGACGCCGGTGAGCAGCTCGAACACCTGGAGCTGCTCCACGTCGGAGAAGCCGAAGAGCTGCAGGGCGTCCTCGCGGACGATGAGAGAGGTGTAGACGAACGCTTCGTCGCCGACACGCAGGGACAGCACGTGGTCGGCGGTCAGCTGCACGGAGAACCCGACACCGCCGACCTCGATCACGGCTGAACCGCCTGCCGCCTGGAGTACCGTGCCGCGGAGGGAGGAAATCACTTGGCCAGCCTAGGGCGCACAACCGACGTGCGGCTGGAGCGCTCGGCGGCGCGCCACGCGGCCTGCGCGGGAGTGAGCGAGCCTGTCCCAGCATCCCCGGCTGTCGCGGGGGTGGCGGGAGCCCCGCGCCAGGCGTGGCAGATCGCGATGGCGAGCGCGTCAGCGGCGTCTGCCGGCTTCGGCACCTCCGCCAGGCCCAGGATGCGCGCGACCATCGTCTGCACCTGCCGCTTGTCGGCCGAGCCGTAGCCCGTGACGGCGGCCTTCACCTCGGACGGCGTGTGCAACGCGACGGCCAGGCCGCGCTTGGCCGCTGCGTGCAGCGCGACGCCGCTCACCTGGGCGACGCCCATCACGGTGTGCAGGTTCTGCTGCGCGAAGACCCGCTCGATCGCGACCGCGGACGGCTGGTGCGCATCCAGGAGACGTTCGATTCCGTCGCCGACGGCGAGCAGCCGCTGTTCGAGCGGCATGGTCGCGGGCGTCCGGATGACGACGACCTCGACGAGGGTCGCGGTGCGGTCCGGCCGTACATCCACGATCCCGACGCCACAGCGCGTCAGGCCGGGGTCGATGCCGAGTACGCGCACCGACATGGCCTGGCGCTACTCGTCTTCGCCGAGCTCGGCCTGGACCTCGGGAGTGAGGTCGAGGTTGGTGTAGACGTTCTGTACATCGTCCGAGTCCTCGAGAGCGTCGATCAACCGGAACACCTTGCGCGCCGTCTCGGCGTCCGCCTCGATGTTGAGGCTCGCCACGAACTCGACGTCGGCCGAGTCGTAGTCGATGCCGGCCTCCTGGAGCGCCGTGCGGGCGGCGACCATGTCGGTCGCCTCTGTCTGCACCTCGAACGACTCTCCGCGGTCGGTGACGTCTTCCGCACCGGCGTCGAGCACGGCCGTGAGAACGTCATCCTCGGTGAGGCCATCGGCGTGCGGGACGACGATGACGCCCTTCCGGTGGAAGTTGTATGCGACGCTGCCTGGGTCGGCCATGGTGCCGCCGTTGCGGGTCATCGCCGTGCGCACCTCGGCGGCAGCGCGGTTCTTGTTGTCGGTCAGGCACTCGATGAGGAGGGCGATGCCGTTGGGGCCGTAGCCCTCGTACATGATCGTCGCGTAGTCGATGGACTCGCCGGTGAGTCCTGCGCCGCGCTTGACGGCGCGGTCGATGTTGTCGTTCGGGACCGAAGTCTTCTTCGCCTTCTGGATGGCGTCGACCAGCGTCGGGTTGCCGGAGAGGTCGGCGCCGCCCATCTTGGCCGCGACCTCGATGTTCTTGATCAGCTTGGCGAACGACTTGGCGCGGCGCTGGTCGATGACCGCCTTCTTGTGCTTGGTCGTTGCCCACTTGGAATGCCCGGACACTGGTGCTCCCTCAGTTACGTCTAAAGATCCTGACCATTGTAGGACGTGCACACGCTCAGGCCGCGCGCACCTTGCCAAGGAAGTACTCGTGGAATCGGCTGTCCCCCGTGATCTCCGGGTGGAACGACGTGCCGATCAGGTTGCCCTGTTCGACGGCAACGACCCGCCCGTCCGCGAGCTGCGCGAGCGGCGTCGCCCGTGATCCGACGCTCTCCACGATGGGCGCACGGATGAACACGGCGTGCATCGGCTCCCCTCCGACGGCGGGAACGTCGAGGTCTGTCTCGAACGAGTCGAGCTGCGAGCCGAACGCGTTGCGGCGCACGGAGACGTCGAGTCCGCCGAGGCTCTGCTGACCGCGGATGCCGTCGAGCACCCTGTCGGCCAGCATGATGAGGCCGGCGCAGGTGCCGTAGACCGGCAGGCCGTCGGCGATCGCCTGCTTCAGCGGCTCAGCGAGGCCGAAGGTGCGGGACAGCTTGTCCATCACGCTCGACTCCCCGCCGGGGATCACCAGACCGCCGACTTCCGCCAGTTCGGAGGGCCGACGGACGGGCACGGCGTCGGCGCCCAGTCCGCGCAGGACCGCGATGTGCTCGCGGAAGTCTCCCTGCAGGGCCAGGACGCCGACCGGCGTGCTACCAGCCACGCTCGGCGAGGCGGTGCGGAGCTGCGAGGTCGGAGACGTTGATGCCGACCATGGCCTCGCCGAGTCCACGGGAGACCTCGGCGATCACAGCGGGGTCGTCGTAGAACGTGGTGGCCTTGACGATCGCGGCGGCGCGCTGCTCCGGGTTGCCGGACTTGAAGATGCCGGAGCCGACGAACACGCCGTCCGCACCGAGCTGCATCATCATCGCGGCGTCCGCGGGGGTGGCAACGCCACCAGCGGTGAACAGGACGACCGGCAGTGTGCCGGTCTCGGCGATCTCGACAACGAGGTCGTACGGCGCCTGCAGCTCCTTGGCCGCGACGTACAGCTCGTCCTTGCTCATCGCGCTGAGCGCTGCGATCTCGGACTTGATCTTGCGGATGTGCTTGGTCGCCTCGGAGACGTCGCCTGTTCCCGCCTCGCCCTTCGAGCGAATCATCGCAGCGCCCTCGTTGATGCGGCGCAGCGCCTCACCCAGGTTGGTCGCTCCGCAGACGAAGGGGACGGTGAAGCCCCACTTGTCGATGTGGTTGACGTAGTCCGCCGGCGACAGCACCTCCGACTCGTCGATGTAGTCGACGTCGAGCGCCTGCAGCACCTGCGCCTCGACGAAGTGACCGATGCGGGCCTTCGCCATGACAGGGATGGAGACCTCGGCGATGATGGCCTCGATCAGGTCGGGGTCGCTCATCCTGGCGACGCCGCCCTGCGCGCGGATGTCGGCGGGGACGCGCTCCAGCGCCATGACGGCGACGGCTCCCGCATCCTCGGCGATGCGCGCCTGCTCGGGCGTGACGACGTCCATGATGACGCCGCCCTTCAGCATTTCTGCCAGGCCCCGCTTGACCCTGTTCGATCCGGTGGCGGCGTTCTGTTCCGTGTCAGCCATCGTGGTCCTCTCGTCTGGAACTAAGTAATCTTTGACCTATGCCAAACGATAGCACTCGGCCTGACGCTCGCTAAACTCGGGAGCGACATGGATCAGATCATCACAGGGACGACCGCCGCAGAGATCGCAGACAGCGTGCGCACCCTGCACGAGCGCGGCGAACTGCGGACGGGCGATGCGCTCCCGCCCGTCCGCGAACTCGCCGCTCTGCTGGGCGTCAACCGCAACACGGCAGTCGCCGCGTACCGGCTGCTCGCGCAGGCGGGCGTGGTCGTCGCCCGCGGAAGGGCGGGAACGGTGGTCGCCGGCCACGAGGCCGTCGCGCAGGAGGGCTATGCGGCAGACACCGTCCTTCGCGACATCGGCACGGGCAACCCCGATCCCAGGCGCATCCCCGACCCGAGCAGGGCGCTGGCGCGCGCTGCAGGCCGGCCCGTGCTCTACGGCGAGCCGGTGATCGACCCCGCGCTCGAAAGCCTGGCCATCTCCTGGGCTGGCACGGACCTCCCAGGCGTCGACCTGCGCATCACCGTCACCAGCGGCGCCGTCGATGCCGTCGAGCGCCTGCTCGCACAGGCGCTCCTCCGCGACGACGCCGTCGCGCTCGAAGACCCGTGCTTCCTGGCGAGCATCCACACGGTGCGGCTCGGCGGCTATCGCGCCGTCCCCGTGCCGGTCGACGAGGAAGGAATGACCGTCGCCGGACTGCAGGCGGCGCTCGACGCCGGCGTCCGCGCGATCATCTGCACGCCGCGCGCCCAGAACCCGACAGGCTCGACCCTCACGCCTCGCAGAGCCGCAGCACTGCGCGCCCTGCTGACCGCTCATCCATACGTGCTGGTCATCGAGGACGACCACTTCTCGATGCTCTCCCAGCTCCCGTACGAGACCCTCATCGGCCCCGAACACCGCCGCTTCGCGCTGGTGCGCTCGGTGTCGAAGTTCCTCGGACCCGACATGTGCCTCGCCATCGCGGCGACGGATCAGGAGACCGCCGACCGTCTCGCCCTCCGGCTCAGCCCAGGCACGACGTGGGTGAGCCACCTGCTGCAACGCCTCGTGCTCTCCCAGCTCACCGACGAGACAGTACTGGGCGAGATCGCCGACGCAGGCCGCCACTACGCCGAGCGCAACGCGGCTTTCGCTGCGCGACTCAGGGAGCACGGGCTGCATGCCTCCGCGGCAGACGGCCTCAATGTCTGGGTGGAGTCGCCGATCGAGGCGAAGGTAGTGGCCGAGCGACTGATGCGGCGCGGCTGGCTCGCCCGCACAGGCGACGAGTTCCTGCTGACCGAGCGTGCAGCGCCGTCGCACCACCTGCGGCTGACGGTGCACGACCTCACGGAGGATGAGACCGCACGGCTGATCGACGACCTGGCCGACGCGGCGGATTCGCGTTCCAGCCAGAGAGCGTGACTCCTGGGACCACCGAACATCCCGTCACCTGCGCTCCAGCGACCACCTTACGCCGTTGTAATGTTTGTTGTTAACCAGTAATGTTTTGCCGGTGACAGAGCATGCAACATTCGGCTTCACAAGGTTGATCGCCATGACGGCGATCATCGGCGGCATCAGTGCCGGGGTGAGCGGCTGCTCGGTGTCCGGGGCAGACAAGGAAGAACAGATGCAGGCGAATTTGGCGAACCAGCGGAAAGTCGCGGTGAAACTCGTGGAGAACTACCCCAATCCCGAGTTGGAGTCGATCACATTCACGAGCGCGGGCAGCGTAGGCGGCGCGGGCGACTGGGCGGCTCGGGCTGTCATCTCCGTCGGAGGACGCGACTACAACGGCATCCTCGGGACCTCGCTCTCAAGCGGGGACGGTTTGCCCACGATCGCCGAGGATGTGACGCCGGGCCTCGTGGCCGTGACCTACAGTGACGGCACCTCTGAGATGCTGCCATGACGAGCGACAGCGACTTCGCGGACATCGCAAGAATGGCGTATCGAGTCGACCCGCTGTGGCAGGACCCTCCCGAAGCAAAAGGAACACAATTTCCCCAGGAGAATCCGCGGTATGTGGTGATCTCCGACCCCGCCAGCGATCCGGTGACGGGTTTTCAAGGCATGGCGGTGGCGCCGCTGGTGGACGGCCTGCCGGATTATTCGCAGGTGCACGTGTCGTTCGCGGGGACGAATCCAGGCCACCATGCCGACATCAGCGCTGATGCGCAGATCGTGCTCGGGCGGGAGACCGCCAGCGCGACGCAGGCCGGTCAGGCTCTCGCCTACGCCGAGAAGGTGCGAGCGGACGTGCTGAGGGAGAACCCCGACGTGACGTTCTCAACCGTCGGCCATTCCCTGGGCGGCTACCTCGCCCTCTACGTCGCGGGCGAACTCGAGTGGACGTCGACGACGTTCAACGCACCCGACCCATGGAACGCGATGACCCCGCGCGCCCAGCAATGGCGACGCGACCAGCTCGACGCCGGCACCACGACGTGGCGCAACTTCGTGAACGAATGGGACCCGATCGCCAACTTCCACGGCAACGGGACAGGCGCCGCCATCTACGTCACAGGCGAGCCAGGGAAAGACCCCCTCTCCTACCACAACCTCGAAACGGGGTTCCCGTTCGACGCAGACGGCGCGATCACCACCACCGGCGACGGCCGATCCACCTACGAGATCACCGAGAACCTGCTCAGCGGGTTCCCCGCCAGCGTCCGCCCCGTCCCCGCCGCCGCCCTCTCCCAGCTCCTGACTGTGCTCCACGACCCGGTCGTCGGCGCGTCGGTCGGGAGCTCCGTGTCCGCGATCCTGGTCGCCGTCGACACCATCGCCTCGGCCGCGCTCGCCTCCACGATCCTGAAATCGGCCGAGCACCTGACACAGCTCAAACAGCTCAACAGTGGCCTGATCCCGCAGATGCAACACGACCTCGACAACGCCAAACGCGCCGCCCTAGACCTGCCTTACATCACCGAAGCCGACATCGAGAACTGCGTCACCACGCACCGCCTTCGCGTGCACGACAACATCGACGAAGACGCCGTCGACACCGTCAACCGGCGCATCGACGACCACCTCGACACTGTCCAGAAACTCTTCGACGGAATCAACACCGCCATCCACAACGCCACCGCACAAGACGAACAATGGGCATCCGTCTACCGTCAGTCCAGCGCGAACGCGAAGTAGCCCCATGAGCAACGACGGATCGAACCGCACTGCCCGGACGCACCTCAGCCTCGCGGACGTGATCGAAGGGATCGCGAGCGGCGACCACGACATTGCTCATAACGCCCAGAGCTACATCGACGAACTCGTGCACCAGGCCGCGGTCCAGCTTCTGAACGCGCTGCTCCCGCTGATCGTTCATGGAGACAACGCCGTCACTCGTTCCACCCGCTGGGTCGCAACGGAAGCCAGCACCCTCGAATTGCAGCTCGACCTGGCCGGCGCAGACATCAGCAACACCGTGCTCGCCGGACTGGTCGCCGAGAAGGTCGAGATCGGTCTCAATCGCATCACCACGGATCTCGACTTCACAGGCGGAGTGAACAGCATCACGTGAGTCGACGTCGCTCGGCGCGAGCAGGTTCTGCGATCTGAGAGGATCGAGGGATGAAGATCCTCTCCATCCAGTCCGCGGTGGCGTACGGCCACGTCGGCAACTCCGCAGCCGTCTTCCCGCTCCAGCGCATCGGGGTCGAGGTGCTCCCCGTCTACACGGTGAACTTCTCGAACCACACCGGATACGGCGCCTGGCGCGGACCGCTGATCGCTCCGGAGGACGTGCGCGAGGTCATCACCGGCATCGAGGAGCGCGGCGTGCTCGGGCAGATCGACGCCGTGCTGTCCGGCTACCAGGGCGGCGAGGGCATCGGCGACGTGATCATCGACGCTGTCGCCAGGGTCAAGGCCGCCAACCCGGATGCGGTCTACGCCTGCGACCCTGTGATGGGGAACGCGACGTCCGGATGCTTCGTGGCCCCGGCCATCCCCGACCTGCTGCGCGACCGCGTCGTACCGGTCGCCGACATCATCACACCGAACCAGTTCGAGCTCGGCTACCTCACCGGCACCTCCCCCGACACCCTCGAATCCACGCTCGAGTCGGTGGATGCGGCGCGCGGCATGGGCCCAGACACCGTGCTCGTGACCAGCGTGGAGCGTCCAGACCGACCGGAGGAGACCATCGAGATGCTCGCCGTCGACGGCACAGGCGCGTGGATCGTGCAGACCCCGCGACTGCCGATGAAGGCGAACGGGTCAGGCGACGTGACCGCCGCACTGTTCACCGCGCACTACCTCCGCGACCGCAGCGCGGAGTCCGCCCTGCGTAAGACCGTGTCGAGCGTGTACGACCTGCTGGCCCGCACCCTGGAGTCGGGCGAGCGCGAGCTGCAGCTCGTGGAGTCGCAGGAGTTCTACGCGAACCCGCGCGAACAGTTCGCCGTTCGCCAGGTGCGCTGAACGCGCTACCTCCGCTGAACGCGGCAGCGCCCGCATCGTCTCCGGTGCGGGCGCTGTGCGTAGCGGGGCTTCGCAGCGGTCCGGTCAGGCGTCGTCCTTCGGCCACGCGTCGGCGATGGCCGCGCGCACCTCGCCGAGGAGCTGCGGGAGCGCCTTCGTCTTGGCGATGATCGGCAGGAAGTTCGCATCCTGAGCCCAGCGCGGCACGATGTGCTGGTGCAGGTGCGCCGCGATCCCCGCTCCGGCGATGGCGCCCTGGTTCATCCCGAGGTTGAAGCCGTCGTTCTTCGACACCTCGCGGATAACCCGCATCGCCGTCTGGGTGAGGCTGCCGATCTCGGCGACCTCTTCCGGCGTCGCCTCGTCGTACTGGGCGATGTGGCGGTACGGGCAGACCAGCAGGTGTCCACTGTTGTACGGGAACAGGTTGAGCAGCGCGTACGCGTGCTTCCCGCGCGCGACGATCAGCGCATCCTCGTCGCTCATGCTCGGCGCGACGCAGAACGGGCAGTCGTCTTCGCCCGGCTGCTGACCGTGCTGGATGTAGACCATCCGGTGCGGCGTCCACAGGCGCTGGAACTCGTCCGGCACGCCGACGAGATAGCCGGGGTCGTCGATGCGGACCCCGCCCTCCTCGGCGCCGGTTGCACCGGCCGCCCCGGTCGCGCGGTCGGCGCTTCCGGCGCGGTCGGCGCTCTCGGCGTAGTCGTCGAGGCTCAGTCGAGCCATGCGGTGTCGACCTGCTCGTGCTTCTCGATCGCGGACACGATGCGGTCGATCGCCTCGTCCACGGTGACCCCGTTGCGCTGTGTGCCGTCGCGGAAGCGGAAGCTGACCGTGCCGGCCGACGCGTCCTCCTCGCCGACGATGAGCTGGAACGGCACCTTGGCCTTGGTGTGGGTGCGAATCTTCTTCTGCATCCGGTCGTCCGAGTGGTCGACCTCTGCGCGCACGCCGCGCGCCTTGAGACGCGAGACGACGTCGTCCAGGAACGGGCCGAACTGGTCAGCGACCGGGATGCCGACGACCTGCACAGGAGACAGCCACACGGGGAACGCCCCGGCGTAGTGCTCCAGCAGGATCGCGAAGAACCGCTCGATCGACCCGAGCAGAGCGCGGTGGATCATCGCGGGCTGCTTGCGGGTGCCGTCCGCCGCGGTGTACTCCAGCTCGAACAGCTCCGGCTGGTTGAAGTCGAGCTGCACCGTGGAGAGCTGCCAGGTGCGACCGATCGCATCCCGTGCCTGCACCGAGATCTTCGGGCCGTAGAACGCGGCCCCTCCCGGGTCGGCGACGAGCTCCAGACCGGATTCGACGGCGACCTGTCGCAGCGTCTCCGTCGCCTGCTCCCAGCTCTGGTCCGAACCCACGTACTTGTCGGGGTCCTTGGTGGACAGCTCCAGGTAGAAGTCGGTGAGGCCGTAGCCGCGCAGCGTCTCCAGCACGAACTCGAGCTGGCGCGCGACCTCGTCCTTGATCTGCTCATCGGTGACGTAGATGTGGGCGTCGTCCTGAGTCAGGCCGCGCACACGGGTCAGGCCGGAGAGCGTTCCGCTCTTCTCGTAGCGATACACCGTGCCGAACTCCGCCAGCCGCAACGGGAGCTCCCGGTAGCTGCGTCCGCGCGCCCGGTAGATCAGGTTGTGCATCGGGCAGTTCATGGGCTTCAGGTAGTAGTCCTGGCCCTGGCGGGTGACGTGACCCTCCGCATCCACCTCTTCGTCCAGGTGCATGGCCGGGAACATGCCGTCTTTGTACCAGTTGAGGTGCTGGCTGATCTCGTAGAGGCGGCCCTTGGTGATGTGCGGGGTGTTGACGAGCTCGTAGTCGTTCGCGATGAGGCGCTCGCGCATGTAGTTCTCGATCTCGTTCCGGATGATCCCGCCCTTGGGGTGGAACACCGCGAGACCGGAGCCGATCTCCTCCGGGAAGCTGAACAGGTCGAGCTCAGAGCCCAGCTTGCGGTGATCGCGCTTGGCGGCCTCCTCCATGCGGGTCTGGTACGCGCGCAGCTCGTCCTTGGTCGGCCAGGCCGTTCCGTAGACGCGCTGCAGCTGCTTGTTCCTCTCGTTGCCGCGCCAGTACGCGGCGGCGACGCGGGTGAGCGACCAGCCGTTGCCGATCATCCTCGTGTTCGGCAGGTGCGGGCCGCGGCAGAGGTCCTTCCAGACCGTCTCCCCCGTCTTCGGATCGACGTTGTCGTAGATCGTGAGCTCCGAGCCGCCGACCTCGACGGACTCGCTCTCGTCGAATGCGGTGGTGTCGCCGTGCACGACGCCGCCCTTGAGCCCGATGAGCTCCAGCTTGTACGGCTCGTTCGCGAGCTCTGCACGCGCCTCGTCGTCGGTGACGACCCTGCGCACGAAGCGCTGGCCCGCACGCACGATGCGTGACATCTCTTTGTCGAGCGCCTTCAGATCCTCCGGGGTGAAGGACTCTGCGACGTCGAAGTCGTAGTAGAACCCGTCGGTGATGGGCGGCCCGATGCCGAGCTTGGCCTCAGGGTTGATCGCCTGGACGGCCTGCGCGAGCACGTGCGCTGTCGAGTGCCGGAGAATGTTCAGCCCGTCCGGAGAGTCGATGGTCACCGATTCGACGGTGTCCGTGGTCGTGACCTGCGTTGCGAGATCTTTCAGTTCGCCGTTGACGCGCATCGCGACAACGGAACGGTCGGTGAAGAGCTCGAAGCCGTCAGCCACCTTTTCCACTCCTTGGGATCGTGTTAATCGGAACCCTTCAACCTTAGTGCGCGCGGGAAGGGCGCCTTCGCGCGCGACGGAGGTGCGCACAGCCCCCTCCACAGGCTGCGCCCCCGGAAACGACGAGATGCCAGAAACCGTGTCGAGATCAGGAAGGATCGACGCAGTTTCTGGCATCTCGTGAGCGTGAGCCGGCGCGGTCAGTCGTTGCGGCGCATCCAGTGCTCGCGCATGAACATCCGGCCGAACCACGCGCTGAGTCCGTTGCCGCCGAACTCTTCGGGGTCGGCATCGAACACCTCCGTGCCCTCCGGTTCGGGGAGCGCTTCCGCCTGCGCGGCCGTCAGCGTCGTGTGCACGGCGGCCGTGGTGATCCGGCCGACGACGCCCGCGTCGACGAATCGCAGCCCGTTGGCCGTCGTGACGGCGATGCCGTCGAAGAGGTCGATCGTGCTGTCCTGGAGCACGTGCTCGACGGTGCCGATCTCGGCGCCGTCGGCATCCAGAACCGCCGTGCCCGTGGTGAGTGCTGTATATGCGATCGGCGTCTCCGCCTGCCCTTGTGTGTTGTCCGTCACGCCGGGAACTCTACCCCCGGGCAGCTTCCGTGCGGAATGGCCAGCACCGACGCCCCCCCTCATCCCCCAGGAGGATGCCTCCTGGCACCCACGGGAGGTAGCGTCGAACACATGCATCGACGTGGAGCCGCCGCGGTCGCGCTCCTGCTGACAGGGGCGCTGCTCTCCGGGTGCAGTGCCCTGCACGATCTGGCGGCGGGCAGCACGACCGGGGATGCGACACCCTCACCGCGAACGTGCCTTCCTCCGGGCGCGGACCCCGACCCGTCTCCGGCTCCCGCTCCGACCCTGGACCCGAACGTCGCCACGCAGATCCGGAAAGCGCTCGCCGCCGTGCGCGCGTTGCCCGCAGTGGACACTGTCGGCGAGAGTAGGTCCAACGCTCAGAGCACATACCCCGACCCCGAACGCTCCTACTGCCAGCTCGTGGAGAACCACTTCTCGACGGACGTCACTGTGACCGTGTCGCCGGAGGCGACGCCGCAGCAGGCAGGGGCCGTGCCGTCGACGATGGCGAAGCACCTCGCCTGGACGGGTGTCAGCCTGTCCATGACGGTGCCCGCCGGCCCCGGACACGTTGCCAGCGTCGTCCACTACAACCGGACGTTCGACCAGTCGATCCCGCTGGAGACGTCCACCGGGGTGGCCGACGGCCTGCAGCGCATCGCCTCGACTTCCGGGGTGACCTCCGTGGAGGCGTCGATCCCCTACACGATGCGGGTGGAATACGGGTCGCTCACGGTGACGGTCGATCCCGCTGACGAAACCACGCTGGCGGCAGTGCGCAGCGTCATCGACGGGACCGCGTTCGCGGACACGACGCTGCACGGATCGTTCCACAATGGCGCGAAGCCGTAGGAGGATGCATCCTCGCTGGACGATCCGCTCACGCGGAACGTCGCGGCGTTCGCGTCATTTCTGCGTGATGTGAGCCAGCCGGATCAGGTTCCGCGCCGCCATCGCGACCGTGAGAGGCCCGACGCGTGGGACGAAGACGCCCGCACGCTCCTTGGCCGACTCAGCGAAGTTGGTGAACTCCGCGACGTCGACGCAGATCGCGCCCGCACGGATCTCGTCGCCTCGGATGAGTTCGAAGTCACGGGATGGCACGGCCGAGATGACGACGTCGGCGTCGGCCAGCGCTGCCGCACGGTCGATTCCCGACGACCGCACCTCGTGGGTGTGCCGGCCGATGGCAGGCTCGTAGGTCACGGCTCCCGAGATGTCGAGCGAGTGGACGCGCGCGCCGTCATTGGCCAGCATGGCCGCGAGCGGGCGTCCGACCACCTCGCTGCGGTTGATCACGCACGCCGTGACGCCCTCGAGCGGGGCGTTCCCGCTGGTGCCGCGCATCCCGGCACGGTTCAACAGCTTCAGAATGGCCAGGGGCGTGCACGGCAGGATCGCCCGCAGAGTGCGGCCGGAGTCGACGAACCGCTCGTTCTCGTAGAGAAGGCGGCTCCAGAAGGAGTGCATCCCCTCGATGTCTTTGCGGGGATCGACCAGTTCGCGGAGCCATCGGTCGTCGCGGCCGGCGAGCGGGTAGTAGAGGAAGATGCCGTCCACGTCCGCGTCGACGTTCGCGGCCGCGACGGCCGCCTCGGCCTCGTCCGGCGTGACGTGGCGGAGGTCGAATTCGATGCCGACATCGTCGAAACCCCGACGTGCGAAGCGCGCATACGTTGCGGCCGGGCCGTCGTCCTGGCCGAGGAGACCGACGACGCGGAGCGTGCGACCTTCAGCACGGAGCCGTTCCACGTCCTCACGGACCTCGTCCCGGAAGGACGCAGCCACGGGGGACGGATCGAGCACGGTTGCGGTCATGAGGCCTCCTGTAGACGATGGGCGAGCTCCGTGCGCGTCGCCAGCAGAGCCGGTGCGCGGTGGGAGTGCATGCGGTCGAGCTGGGCGAGGTTGACATCGACGGTACGGATGGCGGCCCATGCGGCGCCGCCGATGACGTCGCGGCCCGCGATCACGTCGCTCACGATTCCTGGCTTCACCGCGGATTCAGCCTCGCGCGAGGCGTCGAGTGCGTCGATGAGGGCCGCGACAAGCGAGAGCGGACGCTCCGTCGCTGCGACGGTCGCCGCCTCGATCACTCCTCGGCGCTGCTCACGATCTGCGTCGTCCGAGCGAGGCAGGCGATAGGCGGACATGAGGCGCTCGAAGTCCGTCACGTCCGCATCCGCGCCGGGGACGATACGCTCCTGCAGAGCACCGAGTCGCTCACTCAGAGACTCCAGCTCCGGGTCGGCCGTCACCGCGACAGCCATCTGCACGAGGCCGACCCCGAGCGCCCCCGTCATGGCAGCGATCGAGCCGCCACCCGGCGTCGGTTCGGACGATGCCGTCCTCGACAGCAGCTCCGACGCGGGGAGCTCCCACAAACTCTGTTGCACCCACCAAGCCTATCCACGCCGACAGCACGGTTCGGCCTCGACGTGGGTTCCCCACGGGAATCGTTCGTCCTCAGCCGGCCGGTGTCGCACCCACCTGAGGGCCGAGCGGCCGGTAGGTCAGGGGCGTCACACGAGACGCCTGTCGCAGCGACGTCAGCTCCAGCTGCTGGGGAGGCACGCCGTCGAACACACGCACCCCAGCGCCGGCGATGTACGGAGTCACATGGAGTCGCAACTCGTCGATGAGCCCTGCGGTCAGGTAGGCGTTGACCGTGCTCGGGCCTCCGATGACCTCGATGTCCCTGGCGCCCGCCACAGCGCGCGCCGCCTCCATGGCCGAGTGGATGCCGTCGGTGACGAAGTGGAACGTCGTCCCGCCCTCCATCTCGATGGGCTCGTGAGCGTGGTGGGTGAGCACGAACACCGGGCCGTGGAACGGCGGATTCGGCCCCCACCAGCCACGCCACTCACGATCCCATCCCCCTCGAATCGGACCGAACATATTGCGGCCCATGATGAAGGCGCCGGCGTCGGAGATCGCCGCGACCTCCGACTGGTTCTCGCCGTCGTCCTGGAACATCCAGCCGTGCAGCCAGTTCTCGTCGAGGTCGCCGAACGGTTTCTCCTCCGTCTGATTCAGCCCCGTCGCGTAGCCGTCCGCCGTGACCGCGAGGTCGCTGTTCACCGTGCTCATGATGTGACTTCCTCACCCGTCGTCGTTAGCAATCGGTTCGATGGTAGGTCGATCCGGAGTTCTCCGACAGGTTCGTGGATGAGCTGCGCAGACAGCATCCGAGGCTCGTGACGCGCTCAGTAGATCGGATGCACCAGCTTGCGCACCTCGACCTGTGAATACCGCGCCTCGACAAAGCGCCCGGCGATCTCCACCGCTCTCTCCAGGCTCTCGCAATCGACGGTGTAGAAGCCGCCGACCCACTCCTTCGACTCGCTGAATGGGCCGTCCGTCAACCGGACGTGGTGCGGAGCGCGACGGTCTGCGCGCACGATCGCTGCAGTCCGTTGGCTGTATTCGTTCGAATCCAGGTACTCGTCGGATTCCTTCAGCTCGGCCAGCATCTGCTGGTGGACACGCGCCCATTCCGCTGCGACAGCCGGGTCAGGATGGTCGCCTTGGGCGGCTGCGGCGAACTCGGAGTTGTTGTAGATGATGATTTCGAAACGCATTGTGCTCCTGTCAATGGTGTGAGTGACACATTGACGTCGAACGAACCCGTCCGTATTCGACACTTTGCTCGCCGGAGATCTCCTGTCCCGGCACAACGAAAAAACCCCCGGATCTCCGGGGGTTCTGCGTGGTGGGCGATACTGGGATCGAACCAGTGACCTCTTCCGTGTCAGGGAAGCGCGCTACCGCTGCGCCAATCGCCCAAGCCTGAATGACTCCAGGTTGGAGGTGGATACGGGATTCGAACCCGTGTATACGGCTTTGCAGGCCGCTGCCTCGCCTCTCGGCCAATCCACCGTTTGGGTTCACCACCGTTGTGAGAAGCCCGACCTTTCGATCGGGCTGACTCGAGCGGATGACGAGATTCGAACTCGCGACCCTCACCTTGGCAAGGTGATGCGCTACCAACTGCGCTACATCCGCATTTCGTTCCGCATCTCTGCGGCACTTGAATGACTTTAGCCGATGCCGACGCGGAAAACCAAACCGGGTGACGCAGCCGGGTGTGTCGCGCTGCCGATGTGCGCTCGGCCCCGTTCGTCGGCTAGTATCGAGTCTCGCAGCCGGTTCACGGCCGCGAAACCCAGGGCGATTGGCGCAGTTGGTAGCGCGCTTCCTTCACACGGAAGAGGTCATCGGTTCGAGTCCGGTATCGCCCACCGAACGCCCCCGGTCCGCCGGGGGTTTTTGCGTTCCCGCCACCGTGTCATCATGCAGGGATGGCATCGTTCATCTTCATCTACCGGGCGGGACCCGACCCCATCCCGCCGTCGCGGCTCGCAGAGAATCGAGAGGCGTGGCGGGCCTGGAACGTCGCGCTCCACGAGGACTACGGCATCCGGACGGCGCACGGGAAGCTCGTGACCTCGGATGGGGTCACGGAGAGTGACGGCCAGGTGCGAGGAGCGTCGATGGTCGAGTTCGATTCGATGGAGGCCGCGCTCGAGGTGGCGAGGCGCAGCCCGAACCTCGCATTCGGCGGAACCGTGGAAGTCCTGCAGGAGTACTGAGCCGCTATCCGCACGGCGGTCTCCGGGCGGTGGAGCGACTCAGCGCCACCCGTAGCGCGCGACGAGCGCGTCTCGCACCGCGCCGTAGCGGCGACGGTCGAGGGCCGTGGCCTCGCGCCGCATCCCCGCCTGGTGCAGCCGGAAGACGCGATCGGTGTTCACGTAGCTCGGCCTGCGCTGTGCATCCCAGTCCCCCGTGCCGATCGGCACGTACTCCGTGCGGCCGGGATGCGCCTGGCTGGTGAGCTGGACGGCCAGAACGGTCCCGGAGCGTTCGCTGGCGACCACCAGCACCGGCCGGTCCTTGCCTCGGCCGTCGCGCTCTTCGTACGGCACCCAGGTCCAGACGATCTCGCCAGGGTCCGCGTCGCCGTCCGTGCTCGGCGCGTACGCCATCGTCACGCGGCTGATCGCGCGCGGGTCGACCTCGACGGTCGCAGACGGGCCGGAACGGCCAGGCTCATCCCCTGCTGTCCGCTGCGGAGCCGCCGAGCGCTTCTGCGTCGTCGGCCGCGGAGCCGCCGCTGTCCGGGTCGTAGCCGGCGTCCTGGTCGACGTTGTGGCCGGCGTCTTCTTCGCCGGCAGCAGCGCGTTCGCGATCGCGCGCACGAGGTTCATCGGGAAAGCCACCGTCCGCACGATACCGGAGCCTGGTCAGCCCGAGCGTGTACCGGAGCGCGATCGCGATCAGCAGCGAGACCACGAACGAGTACGCCGCCACGCCGAGCCCGGCGACCGCCTGTGCGACGAACAGGTCGAAGTTGCCGCTGTCGACCATCCCGTCGCCGTTGGCGAACAGGCCGATGTAGAGCAGGCCGACCAGGCTCGCCACGATGTGGATGACGCAGATGGTCATCGGCACGCCGAAACGCGCCCTGGCCGCCAGGTCGACCATGCTCGCGCAGGCGATCGCGGCCAGCGCGCCGAGCAGCAGCGACCAGCCGATGGTCAGCACACCGGATGCGGGGGTGATCGCCACCAGGCCGGCCACGGCGCCGCACAGGGCGCTCGTCACGGTCGGCCGCCGCAGCAGCACCCTGTCGACGATGATCCACATGAGCGCGCCGCCCGCGGACGCCATCAGCGTGTTCAGCGCGATCAGCGGGGCGAACGCGTCGAGTGCACCCTCCGATCCGACCGTGAGGCCGAACCAGCCGACCCAGACGAGCGCTCCCCCCGCCGCGACGAGCGGGAGGCGCCGTTCGCCCGCGACGGGATGGTCGCGGTGGCCGCAGGCGAGGATGACCCCGGCTGCTCCGCTGCCCGCCGCGAGGCTGATCGGGATGGCTCCGCCGAAGTCGATGACGTGCATGCCAGCCACCGCCCAGCCGTCCCCGAGCGCGAACACCGCGTATCCGGCCGGGAAGAGCACGAGCACCGACCAGAGCGCGGAGAACACGGCCCACGCGCGCAGCGTCACGCGGGAGGCGATGGCCGTGCCGAGGATGGTCACCGCCACCGCGCACACCGCGATCAGGTATCCGGCCCTCGCCAACGGGTACAGCGTGGATGCGGTCCCCTTCCCCGGAGTGAACACGTCGGCGAGGCCCCAGTCCGGCCGCCCGACCAGGTGGGCGATCAGCGGCGAGCCTGCGAGCATCCCGTAGCCGCCCAGCACGGCGAGCAGCACGACGATCGCGGATCCGACGAGCGCAGCTCTGAACGCTTGAGACGCACCCTTCGCTCCCGTCATCCCTCCGTAGAAGAACGCGAGGCCAGGGACGACCGCCATGACGAAGGTGGCGCTCACCAGCAGCAGGAGGGCGTCGACCTGCGCGCTCGTGGCAGGCGTCATCCGTCCTCCTCGTCGCGCGAACCGGGCAGCAACACCCTACTGGGCCGCACAGCACCCTGCGGCGCACGCGCGGAGCGGGGCGCCGCCCGAAGGCGACGCCCCGCTCGCGTGCTGTGGAACTGCCGAACCGATCAGACCGTCTCGAGGGCGTAGCCCTCTTCGCCGTGCACCACCGTGTCGACGCCGGCGAGCTCGTCCTCGTTCTTGATCCGGAAGCCCATCGTCCGCTGGATGACCGTGCCGATGATCCAGGCGAGGACGAAGGAGTAGATCATCACACCGAACGCACCGACCGCCTGCGCCCCCAGCTGCAGGAAGCTGCCGCCGTAGAGGAGGCTGGAGAAGCCCTTGGTCGCGTCGCCGTCGATGTGGGTGAAGCCGAAGACGCCGATCCAGAGCGTTCCGATGAGACCGCCGATGAGGTGGATGCCGACCACGTCGAGCGAGTCGTCGAAGCCGAGCTTGAACTTCAGGTCGATGGCAATGGCGCAGACAGCACCGGCGACCAGGCCGAGGAGGATCGCGAAGCCGGGCGTCAGGATGTTACAGGCCGGGGTGATCGCGACCAGACCGGTGACAGCGCCGGAGGCCGCACCGATGGAGGTCGGCTTGCCGTCCTTCAGCTTCTCGACGATCAGCCAGCCGATGGTCGCGGCGGCCGGAGCGGCGAGGGTGTTGATCCAGGCCAACGCTGCCACGCCGTCCACTGCGGCTTCCGAACCGGCGTTGAAGCCGAACCAGCCGAACCACAGGAGAGCGGCGCCCAGGAGCGTGAGCGGCACGTTGTGCGGCTTCGACATGCCCTTCTGGAAGCCGACGCGCTTGCCGAGCACCAGGGCGAGTGCCAGGCCTGCTGCACCGGCGTTGATGTGGACCGCTGTGCCACCGGCGAAGTCGTTGACGTGCAGGACAGCGGGCGCCCAGCCATCGGCCAGGTTGAACACCCAGTACGCGACCGGGAAGTACACGACCGTGACCCAGATGCCCGCGAACACCATCCATGCGCCGAATTTGGCGCGGTCGGCGATCGCACCGGAGATCAGAGCGACCGTGATGATGGCGAAGGTGGCCTGGAACCCGGCGAAGGCGAGACCGCCGAGGTCGGGGGTCATGCCGTCCTTGCCCATCAGGCTGGACAGGAACCAGTCAGGAGCGCCGAGGAAGTGCGGGATGATCGGCTTGCCGAACGCGAGGCCGTACCCGTAGAACACCCACAGGACGCCCACGATCGCCATCGCGCCGAAGCTCATCATCATCATGCTGATCACGCTCTTGGCGCGGACCATTCCTCCGTAGAAGAAGGCGACGCCGGGGGTCATCAGCAGAACAAGTGCTGCGGCGACGAGCAGCCACAGGGAGTTGACGGTCCCTGCGGGTGCGTAGTCCGCTGCTGTGTGTAGCAACATACGTTGGTCTACCTCTCTCATGAATGCACACGGGCCCCGGTCTGGCTGATCGGTGAGCGTTTCGGGGTGTGCCCAGTTTCATCACGGGAGGTTTCCGTGGAGGGATACTCGTGTTTCGCGTCTGTTACGCATCCACCACGGGTGTAAACATCGTGTTTCGCGCCGCCACGAATCCGTCGAGCGCTGTCAGGCGCGCGCGGTCGGTCGTGCGGTGTCAGTCGTGCGGGGGAAGCTCTCCGGTGGTCAGCGCGATCATGCGCGAGACGGAGCGGAGGTACTTCTTGCGGTAGCCGCCGCCCAGCATCTCCTCGTCGAAGACCTCGTTGAGCGGGGTGCCGGTCTGCACGATCGGGATCTCAGCGTCGTAGACGCGGTCGATGAAAGCGACCAGGCGCAGCGCGGCCATCTGGTCGTGCAGGATGCGCACATCCGTGAGCCCGATGACATCCACGCCGTCGAGCAGCTTGATGTATCGCGACGGGTGCACCGTGGCGAGGTGCGCGATGAGCGCGTCGAAGTCGTCGCTGGTGACGGTCTCGCCGCGCGAGCTGAGCGCTCCGGTGATCCTGTCGTACTCGTCGCGCTCGACGGTGACGGCCCGGCCTTCCGTGTCGCGGCGGCGGTAGTCGAGCCCGTCGATGCGGATGGTCTCGAAGTTGGCGGACAGCGACTGGATCTCGCGAAGGAAGTCGCTCGCGGCGAACCGGCCCTCCCCGAGCGCGTTCGGCGGGGTGTTGCTGGTGGCGGCGATCCTGGTGCCCGAGGCGACGAGCTCGCCGAGCATCCTGGTCATCATCATCGTGTCGCCGGGGTCGTCGAGCTCGAACTCGTCGATGCAGATCAGCGCGGAGCCGCGGAGCAGGTTGACCGCGCCCGCGTAGCCGAGGGCTCCCACCAGTGCCGTGTACTCGATGAAGGTGCCGAAGTACTTGGGTCCCGGCGCCTCGTGCCACAGGGATGCGAGGAGGTGCGTCTTGCCGACGCCGAATCCGCCGTCGAGGTACACACCGGGCTTCGTCTCCGCCTTCTTACGGTTGCGGCTGAACAGCCCGGCGGGGCGCTGCGGCTCCCACGATTTCGCGAAGGTGCGCAGGATGCTCACGGCCTCCGCCTGCGACGGGTAGTCGTGGTCCGGCCGGTACGACTCGAAGGTGGCGTTGTGGAACTGCGACGGTGGGACCAGCGACGACGCGATCTCCGCCCCGGTGATCTGCGGGGCACGGTCGGCGAGGCGCACGAGAGCGCCGGTCTGGTCGATCGTCATGGAAGCTGCACCTTTGTGTCGAAGTCTTACCGCACCGGTTTACGCGCAGATAGCCTGGAACGTAAGTTCGCACAGTGTCGGGGTGTCCAGCCTAAACCGACGCAGCCGATTGTTCCCCTTGCGCTCACGAGGCGCTCTCTGGAGGTAATGCAACCATGTCCATCGAGGTCGACCGGTCCCCCGCTTTCGCCGAGTACGCGCATCCCGAGCGGCTGGTGAGCACGGAATGGCTCGCCGAGCACCTGGGGCAGCCAGGACTGGTCGTGGTGGAGTCCGACGAGGACGTCCTGCTCTACGAGACGGGTCACATCCCCGGCGCCGTGAAGATCGACTGGCACACCGACCTCAACGACCCCGTGCAGCGCGACTACGTCGACGGCGAGCGCTTCGCCGAGCTGCTCGGCTCCAAAGGCATCGCCCGCGACACCACCGTGGTCATCTACGGGGACAAGAACAACTGGTGGGCGGCGTACGCGCTCTGGGTGTTCACACTGTTCGGCCACGAGGATGTGCGTCTGCTCGACGGCGGGCGCGACAAGTGGATCGCCGAGGGCCGAGAGCTCACCAAGGACAAGCCGGTCGTCACGCCGGTCGAGTATCCGATCGTCGAGCGGGACGACACCGTCATCCGCGCGTTCAAGGACGATGTGCTCGCCCACCTCGCACTCGTCGATTCGGGGAAGGGGGCGCTCATCGACGTCCGCTCTCCCGAGGAGTACAGCGGCGAGCGCACCGAGATCCCCGGCTACCCGACCGAGGGCGCTCTGCGCGCAGGGCACATCCCGTCCGCTGCGTCCGTGCCGTGGGCGAGGGCTGCCGCACCGGATGCGACGTTCAAGCGCCGCGCGGAGCTCGAGTCCATCTACCTCGGCGATGCTGGGCTGAAGGAGGGCGACGATGTGATCGCGTACTGCCGCATCGGCGAGCGGTCGAGCCACACCTGGTTCGTGCTCACGCACCTGCTCGGTTTCGAGAACGTACGCAACTACGACGGCTCGTGGACCGAGTGGGGTTCCGCTGTGCGCGTACCGATCGTCACGGGCAGCGAGCCGGGAGCCGTTCAGGCGAAGTAGCCTTGTCGTATGACTGATCCTGCGGCCCTGGCACCCGCTCTCGCGGAGATCCGCGACGACTTCCTGGCGCTCGAGCAGCCAGACAGGCTCCAGCTTCTGCTGGAGTTCTCGGAAGAGCTGCCCGAGCTGCCGGAGCGCTACCGCGACCATCCCGATCTGTTCGAGCGGGTCGTGGAGTGCCAGTCGCCCGTCTTCATTTTCGTGGAGGTGGACGACGGGAACATCGTGCACCTCTATGCGACCGCTCCGCAGGAGTCGCCGACCACGCGCGGGTTCGCGTCGATCCTGGCGCATGGTCTCGCCGGCCTCACGGCCGAGGAGGTGCTGGCCGTCCCCGATGACTACCCGCAGACGCTGGGGCTCACGCAGGCGGTCTCTCCCCTGCGCATCCGGGGCATGACGGCGCTGCTCGGCCGCACCAAGCGGCAGGTGCGGGAGAAGCTGGCGGCCTAGCTCGCCGCTTCGACGGCGGGCGCGTCCGGCGCGGCTGCGTTGATGTCCGCGCCTGCGTCGGCGTGGATGTGCTCGGCGAGCCAGTCGGCGATCGAGGTCTTCCAGCGTTCCTCGTCGTAGTTCCAGAGCTTGGTGTGCAGCGCTGTCGCGAACGGCACCAGCGTGACGATGTCGCTGCGGGCCTCCGCCAGAGCACGGGATGCGGTCGACGGCACGAACCCGTCGTCGTCGCTGTGCAGGATGAGGGTGGGCAGGCTGAGGTCGGCTGCGCGGGCGACGAAGTTCATGCTGGTGAGGTCGATCGGCGCTGCCTGGCCGGTGATCGGGCCTCCCCAGGTCGACTCGATCAGGCGCAGGGCGCCCTGGGTGATCGGGTCGGGGAGGCGGAGCATCCGCGCTTGGTATTCGAGCGTGTCGATCCAGTCGATCACCGGGGATTCCAGGATGAGGCCGCGGAGCAGGTCGGTGGCGGTCGACCTGGTGACGGTCTGCAGCACGACGGCGCCGCCCATCGACCAGCCCATCAGGACGATCGAGCTGGCGCCATGGTCTGCGGCGTACCGCAGCGCTGCGTCGATGTCGTGCCACTCCGTGCCGCCGAGGCCGTAGCGGCGGTCGGCGCTGTTCGGCGCATCCCCGTCGTTGCGGTACGAGGCGAGCAGCACGGTGTACCCCTGCTCGTGGAAGGTGCGGACGGCGCGCAGCCCCTCCTGCCTGGTGGCACCCCAGCCGTGCACCTGGATCACCCAGTGCCCTGTGTCCTCGCCCGGCTCCGGGGGGAACAGCCAGCCGGGCGCTTCGCCGAGCTCCGTCTCCACGGTCACGCTCTCCACACGGTAGTCCAGCTCGGAGGGTTCGAGGTAGTAGTAGCCGCTGATCCGCCCGCGCCCAGGGCGGAGGTCGCCGAACGCGACGGACTCCAGCGTGCGCGTGACAGAGCCGTCCTCACGGGAGATGACGCCACCGATCTTCGCGTAGCCGGCGTCCTCGGAGAACCAGAGGCCGTAACGGCCTGGCACAGAGGAGTCCGGCGTCTCGCGCAGCGTCACCGTTCCCGCATCCGGGTCGACGGCCCTGATGCTCTGGTTCTGCGGGCGTTTGCGCACCGGCGTGACGACCGTGCGAGCCACCCTCGCCATGATCAGCACAGCACCTGCACCGGCCGCCAGGCCGAGGACACCGGCCGCGACGACGGCCGTGCGGACGGATTTCGCGAACGTCGAACGCGCCATGCCGCCAGCGTAACCCCGATGCCATCGCGCGGTGTTCAGGACTTCCTCAGGCGGCGTGCCGTACCGTCACATGCCCCGAATGGACCATAGTGTTCCTAACGTGCCGACAACACCCTCGACCCCACGCACTCCCCCGGAGTTCGCCGCGGCGTTGGAGACGATCCGCCACGCGAAGTCCCGCCCGGAACTCGTGGTCACCGAGATCCCCGCGCCGGGCCAGCTCGCGCCGCACTCCGTCGCGCTGGCGGCCGACGTGCGTCCGACACGGCACGGAAGCGACTCCGACCTGGGCACCGGCCGGTTCATCCTGCTCTACGACGAGGACGAGCCAGAGGCGTGGGGCGGCCCGTTCCGCATCGTCTGCTTTGCGCAGGCGCCCTTGGAGACCGACATCGGTCTCGACCCGTTCCTGGCCGACGTCGCCTGGTCGTGGCTGGTGGATGCACTGGATGCGCGGCACGCGAAGTACACGGCGGCCAGCGGCACCGCCACCAAGATCATCTCCACCGGGTTCGGCGAGCTCGCCGCTCAGGGCGACGGTTCGCAGATCGAGCTGCGCGCGTCCTGGAGCCCGCTGGAGAGCGACATCACCGCGCACGTCGAGGGCTGGGGCGAGTTGCTGTGCATGCTCGCAGGGCTGCCACCGACCGGAGAGGGCGTCAGCCTGCTGACGAGACGGGAGCCGCGTGGCTGACCATCACGTCATCGCGACCAGAGACGAGTACCTGGAGGCCGTCGAGGCGATCGCGGCGGGGAACGGCCCGGTGGCCGTGGACGCCGAGCGCGCGAGCGGCTTCCGGTACTCTCAGCGGGCGTACCTCATCCAGGTGTTCCGGCGCGGGTCGGGCACGTTCCTGTTCGACCCTCCGCCGATCGGGCGCTTCGACGAACTGAACGCCGCCATCGCAGACGAGGAGTGGGTGCTGCACGCAGCCACCCAGGACCTCACCTGCCTGCGCGAGGTCGGGCTCGACCCGAAGCACGTCTTCGACACCGAGCTCGCCGCCCGGCTGCTCGGGATGCCGAGGGTCGGCCTCGGCACCGTGGTGGAGGAGCTGCTCGGCATTCACCTGGCCAAGGAGCACTCGGCCGCCGACTGGTCCACCAGGCCGCTGCCGGAACCCTGGCTCGTGTACGCGGCCCTCGACGTCGAGCTGCTGCCCGACCTCAGAGACGCCATCGCTGCACTGCTGGAGGAGCAGGGCAAGACGGGGATCGCCCAGCAGGAGTTCGCCGACGAGCTCGCCCGTGACCTCAAGGTGGTCCGCAGCGAGCCGTGGCGCCGCCTGTCCGGCATCCACTCGATCAGGGGCATCCGCAATCTCGCCGTCGCCCGCGAGCTCTGGCTGAGCCGCGACGAGCTCGCCCGCACCACGGACATCGCGCCGGGCCGCCTGGTCCCGGATGCGTCGCTCACCGCCGCGGCGAAGGCCATGCCGGAGACCAAGCGCGGTCTCGCGGCGCTCCGCGAGTTCAACGGCAGAGCGAGCAGGACGGAGCTCGACCGCTGGTGGGAGGCCATCGAGGCCGGACGCACCACGGAGGACCTCCCCGTGATGCGCGGAAACGGAGACACCCTTCCTCCGCCCCGCGCGTGGGCGGACAGGAACCCGGAGGCGGACGCCAGGCTCAAGGCGGCCCGCGCCGCCGTCACCGCGCTCTCCGAGGAGCTGTCGATCCCGATCGAGAACCTGCTCACGCCGGAGACGCTGCGCCGCGTCGCGTGGGCCCCGCCCGCCGAGATCGACGCCGCATCCATCGCCGCCGCCCTCGCCGAATGGGGTGCCCGGCCCTGGCAGATTGAGGCAACCTCACAGTCGATCGCCCAGGCGTTTGTGGAAGCCAACCAAAACGGCCCGGAGACCGCCGAAGCGGATTCGTAGAAAGAATCAAACGATTCTTCCCCGTTCCGCCGCATCCCTAGGATCGAATTCGACCTGATTTGGGAGGCATTGTGGCCGATAGAGCTGATGTCGTCTTCGTCGACGGAGTTCGCACTCCGTTCGGGCGAGCCGGCGAAAAAGGGCAGTACTGGAACACGCGAGCGGACGATCTGGTGGTCAAGGCCATGATCGAGCTGCTGGAGCGCAACCCGAACGTGCCCAAAGACAGGATCGACGACGTGGCCATCGCCGCCACGACGCAGCAGGGCGACCAGGGCCTCACCCTCGGCCGCACCGCCGCTCTGCTCGCCGGTCTGCCGAAGTCCGTGCCAGGCTTCGCCATCGATCGGATGTGCGCCGGCGCGATGACCAGCGTCACCACCCTCGGCTCCGGGATCGCGTTCGGCGCGTACGACCTGGCCATCGCCGGCGGCGTCGAGCACATGGGACGCCACCCGATGGGCTTCGGCGCAGACCCGAACCCGCGTTTCCTCTCCGAGCGCCTGGTCGGCGAGGACGCCCTCAACATGGGCATGACCGCCGAGCGCATCCACGACAGGTTCCCCGCCCTCACCAAGGAGCGCTCCGACCGCTTCGCGATGCGCAGCCAGCAGAAGACCGCGGCGGCGTACGCTGCGGGCAAGCTGCAGCCCGACCTGGTGCCCGTCGCCATCCGCTCCGAGAGCGGCTGGGGCCTCGCCACCCAGGACGAGGGGATGCGGCCGGAGACGAACATGGAGTCGCTCGCCACCCTGCGCACCCCGTTCCGTCCGCACGGCCGGGTCTCCGCCGGGAACTCGTCGCCGCTCACCGACGGCGCCACAGCGAGCCTGCTCGCGTCCGGCGACGCGGTGAAGGAGTTCGGCCTGCAGCCGAAGATGCGCATGGTCAGCTTCGCCTTCGCGGGCGTCGAGCCGGAGATCATGGGCATCGGCCCTGTGCCGTCGACGGAGAAGGCGCTCCGCAAGGCGGGGCTCAGCATCGACGACATCGGCCTGTTCGAGCTGAACGAAGCGTTCGCCATCCAGGTGCTCTCGCTGCTCGACCACTTCGGCATCGACGACGAGGACCCCCGCGTCAACCAGTGGGGCGGCGCCATCGCCGTCGGCCACCCGCTCGCCGCCAGCGGCGTGCGCCTCATGATCCAGCTCGCCCGCCAGTTCGAGGAGCACCCGGAGGTCCGCTACGGCCTCACCGCGATGTGCGTCGGACTCGGCCAGGGCGGGTCCGTCATCTGGGAGAACCCCCACTACAACAAGCGCGCGCGGAAGGCTTAACACGTGACCGACTACAGCAAGATCGACTTCTCCCCGCTCGTCGACCTCACCTCAGACGAGGTCGTGACCCACTCGTTCGTCAAGGACATCCCGCTGCCGAGCGGCAAGACGCTCGCTCTGGTGACCCTCGACAACGGCCGCGACCACACGCGACCGAACACGATGGGCCCCGCCACCCTCCTGGAGCTCGGGAAGACCTTCGACGAGCTGACGGAGCGCGCTGGCCGCGGCGAGATCGACGCGGTCGCCGTCACGGGCAAGCCGTTCATCCTCGCCGCAGGCGCCGACCTCAGCCGCGTGGGGGACATCCCGAGCGTCGAGGTCGCGAAACTGCTCCCCCAGCTCGGTCACTACGTGCTCGGCAAGCAAGCCGCCTTCGGCGTCCCGTCGTTCGTGTTCACCAACGGTCTCGCGCTCGGCGGCGGTGTGGAGATCGGCCTGAACGCCGACTACCGCACCATCGACCGCTCTGCCGCGGCCTTCGCCCTCCCAGAGGTGTTCCTCGGCCTCATCCCCGGCTGGGGCGGCGCGTACATCCTGCCGAACCTGATCGGCATCGAGAACGCCCTCAAGGTGATCGTCGAGAACCCGCTCAAGCAGAACAGGATGCTCAAGCCGCAGGACGTCTTCGACCTCGGCATCGCGGACGCGATCTTCGACTCCGCCAACTTCCTCGAGGACTCGCTGCGCTGGGCCGACAGGGTCCTCACCGGCGAGCTCACCGTGAAGCGGCCGAACGTGCCCGGCAAGGTCGAGCGCATGGTCAAGTGGGATGCGGCCATCGGCATCGCCCGCAAGATGCTGGAGAGCCGCATCGGCACCGTGCCGAAGTCGCCGTACGCCGCACTCGACCTGCTCAAGGCGGCCAAGTCCGGTACCAAGGAGGAGGGCTTCGAGCGCGAGGACGACGTGCTCGCCGAGCTCATCTCCGGCGACCAGTTCCAGGCCAGCATCTACGCCTTCAACCTGGTGCAGAAGCGGGCCAAGCGCCCGGCAGGCGCGCCGGACAAGAAGCTCGCCAAGAAGGTCACCAAGGTCGGCGTGATCGGCGCAGGCTACATGGCCAGCCAGTTCGCTCTGCTGTTCGTGCGCCGTCTGCGGGTGCCCGTGGTCATCACCGACCTCGACCAGGCGCACGTCGACAAGGGTGTCGCGTACATCCACGACGAGATCGGCAAGCTGCAGGAGAAGGGCCGCATCTCGCCGGACGAAGGCAACCGGCTGCGCGCGCTGGTCACCGGCACGACCGACAAGTCCCTCTTCGCCGACGCGGACTGGGTGATCGAGGCCGTGTTCGAGGAGCTGTCGGTCAAGCAGGACGTGTTCGCCGAGATCGAGCAGTACATCTCGGACGACGCCGTGCTCGCCACGAACACCTCGTCGCTGTCGGTCGAGCAGATCGGGGCGAAGCTGAAGCACCCGGAGCGCCTGGTCGGCTTCCACTTCTTCACCCCGGTCGCCGTCATGCCGCTGATCGAGGTGGTGAACACGCCGAACACCGACGAGGCGACTCTGTCGACGGCGATGGTCACGGCGGCGACGCTCAAGAAGAACGCGGTCATCACCGCGGACACCCCCGGCTTCGTGGTCAACCGCGTGCTGGCGAAGGTGCTCGGCGAGGCGATGCACGCCGTCGACGACGGCACCCCGTTCGAGACGGTCGACGACGCGTTCGCGCCGCTCGGCCTGCCGATGCCGCCGTCCGCGCTGCTCGACCTGGTCGGGCTGAAGGTCGGTGCGCACGTCCTGGACACGCACCACGCCGCGTTCCCCGACCGGTTCTACCGCAGCGAGAACCTGCACAAGCTGGCCGAGCACGGGACGCTGCTGGAGAAGGACTCCAAGGGCAGGGTCAAGGGCATCGACAAGCAGGCGGCGAAGATCGTCTCCGGCGGCAAGAACCCGTGGACCAAGGAGCAGATCCTCCGCGGCCTCGAGGACGGCCTCGCCGACGAGATCCACCGGATGCTCGTGGACGACCACGTCGTGGCGGCGCCGGAGGACATCGACCTGTGCATGATCCTCGGCGCGGGCTTCCCGTTCCAGATGGGCGGCATCACGCCGTACCTCGACCGCGTCGGAGCGTCGGAGCGGGTGTTCGGAGACACGTTCCAGCACCCGCCAGTGAAGGGCGTGCTCTAACCGCTCACAGCGTGAAAAGCCGGTGACCGCATCCACGTCGGATGCGGTCACCGGCTTTTGTTACGCGCGCTGGCTCACGCGGTCTGGGGCGCGAGGAGCACCAGGTCCAGGTATGCGCGGAGGGTGGCGGCCGCGTCGATCCGGTCGGGCGTGTACAGCCACTGGAGCTGAATGCCCTCCCAGAGCGCGATCACGGTCGCGGCCGCGAGCGCCGGGTCGACGCCGACGCGCAGGCGGCCCTGGTCGCGGAGCGCGGCGAACTCCGCCTCGTACTCGGAGCGGAGCGTGTCGTAGCGCCCGAGGAAGTATTCGCGTCCTGGGTGGTCGTCCGTCACGGCCTCGGCGGAGAGCACGCTGTAGAGCGCGATGACCCCGGGGATGCGCTCGTTGGCCGCCGCCTGTGCCACGATGTGGCGCTCGAACGGCTCGTCGTCCTCCGGGGCGTCCACGCCGGCGCCGAGTTCGTCGCGGAGTTCGAGGACGGCGAGCAGCACGTCCTCCTTGCCGATGAAGTAGTGCTGCAGGTTGGACAGGCTGATGCCGGCCGCAGCCGCGATCTCGCGCAGCGAGCTGCCGTGATACCCGCGCGTGGCGAACACGCGGTACGCCTCTTCGACGATCTGACGGCGACGGGCTGCGCTCTTTGCGTACGGTCCGCGGCGGCGGGGACCGGCGATCTCGGTGTCCACACAACCAAATTAGGTCACCCGCGCTAGTTTTGTATAGGGTCGCAGTACTCGTATTCCCACTCACGACGAAGTGAAGGACATGGCGCAACTCACACGACGAAGTCTCCTCGGCCTGGGAGCAGCGGCGGGGGTCACCGCGCTGCTCGCCGGGTGCAGCACCCCCGGCACCACCTCCGTCAACAGCAGGCCGCTCATCCAGCCGGCCGCGAGCGGCGAGAAGATCACCCTCACGTACTGGGCCTGGCTGAAAGACCTGCAGAAGGTCGCGGATGTGTGGAACGCCACGCATCCGAATGTGCAGGTCGAGGCCGTCTGGATCCCCGGCGGCAACAGCGGCGGATACCAGAAGCTGTACTCGGCCCTCGCGGCGGGCGGCGGCCCGGACCTCGCCCAGGTCGAGCTGCGCTCCGTGCCGGAGTTCATGCTCGTGAACGGCCTGGTCGACCTGGCCCGCTACGGCGCGAACGACTACGCCGACCGCTACGACCCCACGCTCTGGAAGCAGGTCAGCTACGTCGACGGCGTGTACGCCATCCCGCAGGACTCCGGCCCGATGGCGTTCTACCACCGGCCGGACCTGTTCGAGAAGGTCGGCGCCTCCGCCCCCACCACCTGGGACGAGTGGATGAGCACCGGCGCCGAACTGCGCACGGCCGGTTCCTGGATCGACACCTTCAACTACGCCGATCCGTCCTGGTTCGCCGCGGTCGCAGGGCAGGCGGGCGCATCCTGGTTCGCGGTCGACGGCGACCGCTGGACCGTGAACATGACCGACGACGCGACGCTCACCGCCGCCCGGTTCTTCGACAAGGCGATCGACGACGGCGTGATCCAGACCGCGTACGGCGCGTACACGACGCCGTGGTTCGCCGCTGCTGCGTCGAACAAGATCGCCGGTCTCACCAGCGCGAGCTGGGGGGACGCGCTGCTCGAGGGTGTCTCGGGAGGCGAAGGCAAGTGGCGGGTCGCTCCGATGGCCCGCTGGGGCTCCGACGGCACGACCGGATACGGCTCCAGCTACCTCGGCGGCTCCACGGCTGCGGTGCTCGCCAACAGCAAGCACCCGAAGGAGGCGCTGGAGTTCGCGGTCTGGATGACCACCAGTCACGAGGGCATCGACGCAATGATCGAGAACAGCGGCATCGGCTGGTCGCCCTCCGCCGACTTCATCGGCACCTCCCGGCAGAAGCCGTCGAAGTTCTTCGGCGGCCAGAACTACAACGAGGAGATCTTCCTCCCCGCATCGCGCCAGCAGAATCAGGACTGGTCGTGGTGGCCGCTGACGCAGCAGTCGTTCAACATCCTCGCCGACGGGTTCCGCAAGAAGTCCTCCGGCCTCACCCTCGTGGATGCGATCGCGCAGAGCGAGAAGAACATCGTCACCGCGTTCCGCGACAAGGGACTCAGCATCGAGAAGGTGACCTCGTGAGGGGCGTGCGACGTTCCTGGGCGCCGTGGGTGCTGCTCGGGCCGTTCCTCGCCCTCTTCCTGCTCACGTTCATCCTCCCGATCATCGTGGCGGTGGGCAGCAGCTTCACCAAGGTCACCAGGCAGGGCGTGTTCGGCGAGAAGGGTGTGACGAGCGAGTTCGCCTGGTTCGCCAACTACGCCCAGGCGCTCTCGAACCCGAACTTCATCGCGTCCATCGGCAGGATGCTGCTGTTCGGCGTGGTGCAGGTCACGCTGATGATCGCGCTGTGCACGGTGCTCGCGCTGCTGCTCGAGTCGGCGTCCGCGCGCTGGCCGGGGATGTTCAGGGCCGTGTACTTCCTGCCGTACGGCATCCCCGGTGTCGTGGCGACCATCCTGTGGTCGTTCCTCTACGTCCCAGGGCTCAGCCCGCTGATCGACCTCGCGAGCGCGTTCGGCCTGCAGGTCGACTTCCTCGGGCCGAACACGGTGCTGTGGTCGATCGCGAACATCGTCACCTGGACGTACACCGGCTACAACATGATGATCATCATCGCCCAGCTCAAGTCGATCCCGACCGAGGTGTACGAGGCGGCGAAGGTCGACGGCGCGAGCCCGTGGCGGGTGGCGACGAGCATCCAGTTGCCGCTGATCAAACCGGCGCTGATGCTCACCACCGTGTTCTCGATCATCGGCACCCTGCAGCTCTTCGCCGAGCCGCAGGTGCTGCAGACGGTCTCCCCCGCGATCGACAGCGAGTACACGCCCAACCTCAGCGCGTACACGACCGCGTTCGCGTACAACGACTACAACGTCGCAGCCGCGCAGGCTGTGCTCATCGCCCTGGTCGCGTTCCTGCTGTCGTTCGCGTTCCTGCGTCTGTCGAACAGGAGAGCGAAATGACCGCAACAGACACCCCGACAGGCAGCGTCGCAGCGCCAGGCACCTCCTCGGTCACGGCACAGAAGGCGCGAGGCACCGGTCCTGACCGCTCGGCAGGGCGCAGGCCGGGGATGCGCATCCTGGTCACCGGCATCCTGGTCGTCGTCGCCGTCTACTTCCTGGTGCCGGTCTACTGGGTGATCGTCGCCGCCACGAAGACCACGCAGGATCTGTTCTCGACCAACGGCTTCTGGTTCGCGCCGACCTTCGCGCTCTGGCACAACCTCGGCGAGGTGCTGACCTACGACGGCGGCATCTTCGTGCGCTGGTTCGCCAACTCGGTGCTGTACGCCGGAGTCGGTGCGATCCTCGCGACCTACTTCGCCGCCGCAGGCGGGTACGCGCTGTCGAAGTACGCATTCCGCGGCCGTGGATTCATCTTCGGGCTGGTGCTCGGCGGCGTGCTCGTGCCCGGCACCGCGACGGCGCTGCCGCTGTTCCTGCTGTTCAGCCAGCTCGGGCTCGCGAACACCTACTGGTCGGTGCTGCTGCCGTCGCTGGTGTCACCGTTCGGGCTGTTCCTCTGCCGGATCTACGCGGATGCGACGGTCGACACCGCCCTGATCGAGGCCGCCAGGATCGACGGGGCAGGCGAGCTGAGGATCTTCCACACGGTGGGACTGCGGATCATGGTGCCCGCGCTGGTGACGGTGTTCCTGTTCCAGCTCGTCGGCATCTGGAACAACTACTTCCTGCCGCTCGTGATGCTGTCCGACAACACGCTGTACCCGATCACGCTCGGGCTCAACAACTGGCGCAGTCAGACCGACCGGCTGCCGGAGTTCTACGAGCTGACCACCGGCGGCGTGCTGCTGTCGATCATCCCCCTCGCCATCGCCATGATCGTGCTGCAGCGGTTCTGGCGCGGCGGTCTCACCGAAGGAGCCGTGAAGTAGTGCTGACGCCCCACGTCCTGTCCGACCCGTATCTGTCCGACACCGCGCCAGGCCGGGGTGCGCGTAGCGCGCCGCGGTCCTGGCTGCGCACCGACGCCCCCGCGCTCTGCCTCGACGGCGACTGGGCGTTCCGGCTCTCCCCCACCGCCGCCGTCTCCGAGGACATCGCAGCGACCGACTTCGACTCGAAGCGGGGCAGGGAGCTTGGNAGCGCGCCGCGGTCCTGGCTGCGCACCGACGCCCCCGCGCTCTGCCTCGACGGCGACTGGGCGTTCCGGCTCTCCCCCACCGCCGCCGTCTCCGAGGACATCGCAGCGACCGACTTCGACGACTCCGGCTGGGACAGCTTGCCGGTGCCGTCGCACTGGGTGCTGCACGGCGACGGCGCATACGGCAGGCCGATCTACACCAACGTGCAGTACCCGTTCCCGATCGACCCGCCGCACGTCCCCGACGAGAACCCCACCGGCGACCACCGCCGCCGCTTCACCCTGCCAGCCACGTTCGCCGACGCCGGACGGGTGCTGCTGCGGTTCGACGGGGTCGAGTCGATGTACAAGGTGTGGGTCAACGGGGCAGAGGTCGGCGTCGGCACCGGGTCGCGGCTGGCGCAGGAGTTCGACGTCACCGGTCTCGTGCATCCCGGCGAGAACCTGGTCGTGGTGCGGGTGCACCAGTGGTCGGCCGCGTCGTATCTGGAGGACCAGGACCAGTGGTGGCTGCCCGGCATCTTCCGCAGCGTCACCCTCCTCGCCCGCCCCACCGGCGGCATCGACGACG
The DNA here is from genome assembly GCF_001428745.1 of Leifsonia sp. Root227. Lineage (GTDB taxonomy): Bacteria > Actinomycetota > Actinomycetes > Actinomycetales > Microbacteriaceae > Leifsonia. Next base: position 1,070,877 of record NZ_LMIO01000002.1, read on the forward strand.
TCTGGCTGCGCACCGGCTACCGCGACGGCGCCGGGACGGTCGAGGTGGAGCTGACCGCTGACCCGTCGGCGTATCCGGTGACCCTGCGCATCCCCGAGCTAGGGATCGAGCAGAGCTGGCAGAGCGCCGCCGAGGTCGTGCCCCTTCCCGTGGATGCGGTGGAGCCGTGGTCGGCGGAGACCCCGCGGCTCTACGACGYGACCGTCTCGAACGCCGCCGAGACCATCGCACTGCGGGCGGGCTTCCGCACGGTGGAGATCGTCGGCGACCGGTTCCTCGTGAACGGCCGCCGCGTCGTCTTCCACGGCATGAACCGGCACGAAACGCACCCGGTGCGCGGCCGCGTCTTCGACGAGGAGCACGCCCGCGCCGACCTGGCCAGGATGAAGCGGTTCAACGTCAACGCCATCCGCACCAGCCACTACCCGCCCCATCCCCGCCTCCTCGACCTCGCCGACGAACTGGGCTTCTGGGTCATCGACGAGTGCGACCTGGAGACCCACGGCTTCGACAAGCTCGGCTGGGAGGGCAACCCGAGCGACGACCCGCGCTGGCGCGCTGCATACCTCGACCGCATCCAGCGCACCGTCGAGCGGGACAAGAACCACCCCAGCATCGTGATCTGGTCGCTCGGCAACGA